>OZ245327.1:0-2345000 GCA_965225805.1 Longimicrobiales bacterium | reverse complement strand
GGCTCGTTGAAGCCGATGTGCCCGCTGCGGCCGATTCCGAGGAGCTGCAGGTCGATCCCCCCCGCATCGCGGATGCGACGCTCGTAGTCGAGACAGTGGGCCTCCACCTCGATCTCAGAGAGATCGCCTCGGGGGATGTGCCGGTTCCCGGGGCGGATGTTGACGAAGTCGAAGAGGTTCTCCCGCATGTAGTTGTGGTAGCTGTGCACGCTGCCGGGCCGCATGGGGAAGTACTCGTCGAGGTTGAAGGCCACGACGTGGGAGAAGTCCAGATCCTCCTCGCGGTGGAGACGGATGAGCTCCCGATAGACGCCGACGGGAGTGGAACCGGTGGCCAGGCCGAGAACGGCATGCCGGCCCTCGCGGTTGCGCTCCCGAATGAGAGCGGCAATCCGCCCGGCCACTTCAGCAGCGAGGCTGTCGTGATCCCGCATGACGCGAACAGGGATTCGCTCGCGCCGTGCCAAGCCGGTTCGGGGCATGGGGAGTCTCAAGGATGCCTAAGGCATTGTAAGCCCGGTTCTCCCGGGTGCCGAGACGCCTGCGAGGGCGAGAAGCCTGCTCGCAAGCCTCGTCCGGAAGATGGAACCAAAGGGTGAGCGACCGGACTTGAACCGGCGACCTCCAGGGCCACAACCTGGCGCTCTAACCACCTGAGCTACGCCCACCACGTGGGAGTTCGGCGGGATCGAAGATCGCCGGCCTCACTCATGCCGCTTCGGAGGTGCCTCCGAGCAAGCCACAAAAAGTAATCCGGCGCCGGACACGCGTAAACCACCGGATGACCCGCGACCTGGAACCTCGCGCGTCCGGTCCGGGGCGAACTGGAGCCCAACGGGCAAGGGTGTTCCCCGGCAGCTCGCCGGCGGCCGGGAAACAGCTTGCGAGGCGCGCCCGCCAGGACTCGAACCTGGGACCTACGGATTAGAAGTCCGTTGCTCTATCCATCTGAGCTACGGGCGCCTCATGGGACGGAGCGGAGCCCCGTTAGATCTTGGTGACGTTCTCCGCCGCAGGCCCCTTGCGGCCCTGGACGATGTCGAACTCGACCTTCTCCCCCTCGGTCAACGAACGATACCCATCGACTTGGATGGCCGAGTGGTGCACGAAGCAGTCCCGGTCACTGCCCTCGGGCGTAATGAACCCGAAGCCTTTCGCATCATTGAACCACTTCACCGTGCCGGTGGTACGCATCCCGCGCTCCTTGCCCGCGCTCTCCCGCGGCCCGTTTGGTGTCCTTCGCGGCCCGGAGGTTCCGGCCCCGCGATGGCCAACTGCTCAAAATCGTCCCAATGTTACCGGCCCATCCCGCTCGATGTCAACGCCGCGCCCACGATAGCGGCCAAGGCTCCGCGGAGGGTTCCCGCACGCCTGTCGCCGGGATGGAGAAGCCCGGTGCGCAGGCCGGGGGCCGCCGGAAACACGGTCTGCGGCGCGAGGTGAGAACCTCTGACCAGCCCGGCGGAGGCAGGTGTGGGCGTCTACGGCGAAGGGACCCTTTGGACCGTACGCCCGACACAGCGGTACTCGAATCCCTGTTCCATCATCGTGCGCGGATCGTACAGATTTCGGCCATCGAGGATCAAGGGCGTGCGCATCGCCGCTCGCAAGCGCGCGAAATCGGGGTGCCGATACGGATACCACTCGGTGCGGATGAGGAGCGCGTCGGCCCCCTCAAGCGCCCGGTAGTTGTCGGTGGCGTACTCGATGCGGTCTCCGAAGACGGCGCGGGCTGTATTCAGAGCCTCCGGATCGTGGGCCACGACGCGCGCGCCACGCTCCAGCAATCCTTCGATGGTGACGATGCTGGGGGCTTCCCGCATGTCGTCGGTGTTGGGCTTGAAAGCGAGGCCCCAAACCGCGACAGTGCGGCCGGTCAGGTCCTCGCCGAACCTTTCGACCACCCGGGTCAGCAGCAGTCGCTTCTGACGCTGGTTGACCGACTCCGCAGCCTCGAGGATCGAGGGGTCGACCCCCCAATCGTCCATCGTGCGGGCCAGTGCTCGCATGTCCTTCGGAAGGCACGAGCCACCGTATCACGCCCGGATAGAGGAAGCGCCGTCCGATGCACGAATCGGAACCGACCGCGCGCCGCACGGAGCGCACGTCGGCGCCCGAAAGATCGCACAGATGGGCGATCGAATTCATGAGGCTGATGCGGACCGCCAGCATGGCGTTGCACGCATACTTTGTGATCTCCGCGGAGCGCACATCCATGACCAGCAGCGCTCGTCCGGTACGCACGAAGGGGGCGTAGAGGTCGCGCAGGATCGCCGCCGCGTATCCCAAGTCCGACCCGATCACGACCCGGTCCGGCGCCATGAAGTCGGAGACCGCGGCGCCTTCCTTCAGGAACTCGGGGTTGGCGCACACACGCACCGGATGCGACGTGCGCGCTTCGATTTCCTCGCGGATCAGTCGCGCCGTGCCCACGGGAACCGTGCTCTTGGTCACGACGATCTTCGCGCCGTTCATGGTGTCGCCAATGAGGCGAGCGGTCGAAAGGACTGCGCTCAGGTCCGCCGCGTGATCCTTGCCGGGAGGCGTGCCCACGGCCAGGAAGATCAGGTCCGACGCGCGCAACGCTTCGCGGATGTCGGTGGTGAATCGCAGCTGGCGGGCGGCGATGTTTCTCTCCAGCATGGGAGCGAGCCCGGGTTCCACGATGGGCACGCGTCCCTGGTTGAGGCCATCGACTTTGGCCTCGTCGATATCCGCGCCGATGACGTCATTGCCCGATTCGGCCATGCACGCGGCAACGACCAGTCCGACATAGCCGGAACCGATCACGGCGATCTTCATGGTGGGTCCTCAGCGAGCACAAACCGATCGAGGTAATGGGGAGAGTCGACGGAACAGTCGGGGCGGCCGGATTCGAACCGGCGACCTCCTGCTCCCAAAGCAGGCGCGCTACCGGGCTGCGCCACGCCCCGTCCGTTCATCGATCCGGAAGGATCGGTGATTTCGCCGGTCGCTTCAATCCCTCCCCGCCCAGGCGGTCATGTCAGGAGCGCAGGGATTCTGAAGCAGTGGGCGGTCTCGAAAGCTCGCTCGCGGGCTTACGAAACCTAGTAGTGAAGGGTTTCCCGCAGCTGTGCGCCCAGTGCTCGAAAGGCGTTGCCGCGGTGGCTGCGGGCATCTTTCTCCTCCGGCTCGAGTTCGGCGAAGGTCTTGCCCGTCTCCGCACCCTCAAAGTGAGGATCGTATCCGAAACCCCCCTCTCCTCTGGGTTCCAGAACGATGGTCCCGGGCGCTTCGCCCCGGAACACCATGGGCTCGCCCAGGCCGAAATGCAGCACTGCGACGCACACGAAACGTGCTCTGCGACGCTGGGGCTTGTGGCTCGCGAGCAGCTGGACAAGGTGCTGGTTGTTGGCCTGGTCGCGCTCCTCGCCGGTGAGGTGCGGCGCCGGCGCGAAGCGCTTGGAACGAACCCCCGGCGCTCCGTCGAGCACAACGACCTCCAGACCCGAATCGTCGGCGATGGTCGCGGCTCCGCAGAGGCTGTTGAAGTAGGCGGCCTTGGCTTTGGCGTTTTCCTCGAAGGTGTCGAAGATCTCGATCCTGTCCTCCTCAGGGGAGTAAGGAATCCCTGCTTCGTCGAGGCTCAGAATCCGCAGTCCGGGGTCCTTGCCGAGAATACGCCGGATTTCGTCCAGCTTGTGCGGGCTCCGGGTGGCGGCGACCAGTGTGAGTGCGTGCGACGGGCTCATTCGCGCGCTCCTGTGTGAGTTGATTCCTTGCCGGGGTGGTTGCGGATCCGCTCCCGAGTGGAAACAGGCGGTGGCTGTTCGCGGTGCAACTCTCTACCGGAACGAGCGCCGGCGCAAGGGAGGCGGGTCCGCGTGGAGTTGGGTCCGGGTGGAGCCGGCCGGGTGGAGCGGGTCCGGGTGGAGCGGCACGGTCGCTCCCGGCAGGACGGCTACCCGGGGGCGGATCCGCCGCGTGGTCGGGCTCCCGCCCGGCGGATGCGATGCACCAACTCGGTGGTGGATCGTCCGGGCAGATAGGGCACTACCACGACTTCCCCGCCCGCGGCCCGCACTTCGTCGCGGCCGACCATCTCCTCCATGGCGTAGTCCCCGCCCTTTACCAGGACGTCCGGGAGCAGCGCCGCGATGAGCGCCCGGGGGGTGTCCGAATCGAAGGCGGTGATTGCGTCTACGCTGGCAAGTCCCGCGAGTACGGCGGCCCGGTCGCCGAGGGGCACATAGGGACGGTGCGGGCCTTTCAGGCGGGCGACCGAGGCGTCGGTGTTGAGTCCCACCACGAGCACGTCTCCCAGGGCGCGGGCGGAGGCCAGGTACTCCACATGGCCCCGGTGAAGCAGATCGAAGCACCCGTTGGTGAAGACGAGCCGGCCGGGTCGAGGCCGGCCGTGGCGGGCGAGAAGCTCATCAAGGGCGAGCAGCTTGCTGCGGGGAGGCGTCGGGGCGGCCATCACGACTGCGGCGGCGCGATGGGAGTGCGCGGGAGTTTCGCCAGGATGTCGCCCGCGCCCCGGCCGAGGAGGACCTCGGCCACCTCGGCCGCGAGCCGTTCGGGCTCGGCCAGTGAACCCGTGCGGTCGGCGCGCACGACCTGGCGGCCGTCCGGGCTGAGCACCATCGTCCAGAGCCGCAGGCCGCCCGGGTAGGGCAACCCCAGCACGCCGACAGGCAGGTGGCATCCGGCGCCCAGCAGACGCAACAACTTCCGCTCGGCCCGGACCGCATGGCGGGTCGGCGGGTGGTCCAGCGACGCCGCCGGGCGCCAGGCCCTCCGGTCGTCGGAACGCACCACCACGGCGAGCGCGCCCTGGCCTGCGGCCGGCAGCCAGGCGGTCCGCTCGAAAAGCTCGCTCGCGCGGTGGTCGAGACCCATGCGCCGGAGCCCCGCGGCGGCCAGCACGAGCGCGTCGCACTCGCCCCGGTCGAGCTTGGTCAGCCGGGTATCCACGTTGCCGCGCATGGGTACCACCTCACAGTCCGGGCGGAAGGCGCGAGCGAGCGCGGCACGGCGCTGGGAGCCGGTGCCGATGCGCGACTTTGCTGGCAAGGTGGCCAGGGTATGCGGCGCGCCCGACGGAAGCACCAACACGTCCCGGGGGTCTTCGCGGGGGGGAGTGGCCGCGATACACATGCCCGGCGTCATGCGGGTCGGAAGGTCCTTCAGGGAATGCACGGCCAGATCGACGGCGCCGTCCAGAAGGGCGCGGTCCAGGGCGCTGGTGAAGACGCCCTCTCCGCCGATGCGGGCGAGAGATGCCTCCGCCTGCTCATCGCCGTGGGTGCGGATGGTGTGCAGCGAGACGCTCGCTCCGGCTCCCGCCTCCAGCGCGGATGCGACCTGCCGGCTCTGAATCAGGGCGAGCGCGGATCCCCGGGTTCCCAGCCGCAGGCGGGGAACATCCGGCTTGGCCTGTGGCGGACCTGCCGACACCGGACTAGAGGTTCAGAACGCGCAGGATCAGGAAGGCGGCCAGCAGCACGGCGACCCATAACACCATGCTGCCGGTTGGCGAGGAGCGAGCCAGGGCACCGTGCGGGCCGGTATGGCGGAAGGCGCCGCCGAGCGCCCAGTTCACCCCACCGAGTGCGGCACCCCTCACGGTCGAGTCCGCCCCGCGAATCGCCGATCCAACCCGGCGCACCACCGCCGGGGCCAGCTTCCGGTAGACCCACTCCACGTCCAGGTTGACCGCGCGAATCTCGTCGGGATAGATGCGCGCCAGCCGGAACAGCACCACCGCGGCCACCGCGAAGGCCAGCAGCTGCACCTGGGTCAGGATGTGGGTCGCATCGTAGGGGTTGTAGTCCATCGCAAACGGCAAGCGATCGTAGAGCAACGATGGCACTGACCCGATCAGCACGCACGCGAAGGCGCCCAGCGTCATCGCGGCAAGCATGTTCCAGGGCGGCTCGCGCGTGCGGATGCCGGAGTCGTGGGCGAAGAAGGCGAAAAACGGGATCTTGATGCCCGCATGCTCGACCACGCCCGCGGAGGCGAACAGCATCACCGGCCAGATCCAGTTGTGGCCCTCTTCGAGCAGCGCGCTCATGATGAGCGCCTTGCTTACGAAGCCGTTGAACAGCGGCAGCGCGGAGATGGAGGCCGCCCCCACGATGCACAGAATGGTTGTGAACGGCATCGTCCTCCACAGCCCGCCCAGCTCGGAAGCCTTGGTGGTTCCCGTCCGGTACAGCACTGCGCCCATCGACATGAAGAGCAGGCCCTTGAAGAACACGTCGTTGAAGGCGTGCGCGACGGCCCCGTTCAGGGCCAGCGCCGTGCCCACGCCCACGCCGCACACCATGAAGCCGATCTGGTTGATCATGCTGTAGGAGAGGACGCGCCGGAGGTCGTTCTCGATGACGGCGAAGAAGATGGGGTAGCAGGCCATCACGGCGCCGATGTAGATGAGCAGGTCGGTCCCCGGGAAGGCGCGCGCCAGGGCGTATACCGCGACCTTGGTGGTGAAGGCGCTGAGGAAGACAGTCCCTGTCGGGGTGCCCTCCGGGTAGGCATCCGTCAGCCAGTTGTGGACCAGCGGGAACGCCCCCTTCACCGCGATGGCGAGGAAGATGAGCCATCCCGAGAGGCCTTCCAAACCGATGTAGTCGAAGGAGATGTCCCCGGTCGCGGAGGCCCGCGCCATGGCCCCCGCGAGGAGCGCCACGCCGGACACGACCTGGATCACCAGGTAGCGCATGCCGGCCTTGCGCGCCCGCTCGGTGCCGCGCGCGAAGATGAGGAACACCGAGCTGACCGCGAGCAGCTCCCAGAAGAGGAAGAGCGTCACCAGGTCGCCCGCGAACACGGCGCCGAGCCCGCTCCCGGCGTACACCAGCGCCGCCGTGTGCTGCAGGGTGGCTGAGTCCTCCTTCTTCAAGTGCAGCGAATAGAGGATGGCGATGAACGCCCCGAGGTGGAACAGATAGCCGAAGAGCAGGCTCAGCCGGTCGGCTCGCACGAGCGAAAGCTCATAGCCGAGGATCCCCACGGAGAGCTCGAACCCCTCCTGGATGCCCGCGACGTTGAGCGCCCCCAGCACCGGGATCGCCAACAGCAGGACATAGCGCGGCCATCCTCGTACGAACGGCACCAGAAGGGCGCCGGCCAGGAAGATCGCGAACGGGGGCAGGCTAATCGGCATCGTAATAGTCCTCCGGCCGCATCACGATGCGCCTCAGCCCCTTCGCCGCCATGATCAGTCCACCCACTCCCAGGAGTCCGTACAGGGCGTAGAACGCCGGAACGTGTTCCCAGGGGTGCTCCATGTGCCGGTGATACAGAAAGTCCGCGATCACGACCACGGCGCACAGCACGAAGAACCCGGTGAGGATTCGACGGGTCCACCTGGGACCGACGCTGGAGGGCGGATGCCCGCCACCGTGCGCATCGCCGTGCCCGCTCCCGTGACCGCCGTGGTGTCCGGTGTCGCGCTGGTTCATTGCTGCGCCCCCGCGTTCATGGTCCCACCACCATCGAGATCAGCCGGAAGAAGGGATCCGGGTACACGAAGAGCGCGAAGCAGCACAGCGACGTGATCACGATCGCGATCAGCGAAGGGAGGGGGGCTTCGCGTATCCCCCCGTGTCCGTGCCCGTCCCCGTGGCCGTCCGGGTTGGGCGCCGGGCTGAAGAACGCTCGCACCGGGACGATCATCAGATACCCGATGGAGAGCAGCGAACTCACCATGAGCACCGCGACCAATCCGACCTGGCCCGCATCCAGGGCTCCCAATCCCAGGAACCACTTGCTCCAGGTGCCCCCGGCGGGCGGGAGCCCGACGATGGACAGCGTGCCCACGAAGAAGGCGGCGAAGGTAACGGGCATTGTGCGCCCCAGGCCGCGCATGTCACTGATCTCGGTCTTGTGCGCGGCGACCATGATCGCTCCCGCGCAGAAGAAGAGGGTGATCTTGCCGAAGGCGTGCATCACGATGTGCATGCCCCCGCCGATGATCCCCATGGCGTTGGCCAGCATGGCGCCCAGCACCACATAGGAGAGCTGGCTGATGGTCGAGTAGGCCAACCGTGCTTTCAGGTTGTCCTTCCGGAAGGCGACCAGCGAAGCGAGGATGATGGTCGCGGCGGCCACCCACATGAGCCAGACGCTGGCACCCACCTGGGTGAGGAAGTCGATGCCGAAGACGTAGACGGTGATCTTGAGGATGCTGAAGACCCCCGCCTTCACCACCGCCACCGCGTGCAGGAGGGCGCTTACCGGGGTCGGGGCGACCATGGCCGCGGGCAGCCAGCGGTGGAAGGGCATCACCGCCGCCTTGCCGATGCCGAAGACATACAGCCCCAGGAGCACCGCCACCACGCCCTCCCCCGCCCTGCCTTGCAGGATCCCGCCCATCTCGAAGTCGACGGTCCCGGTCAGCAGGTAGGTCCAGATGATGGCGAGCAGCTGGAAGCCGATCGAGGTGCTGAGCAGGATGCCCAGATAGACCCGGCCAGCGCGCTTCGCCGCCTCCGTGCCCGCGTGCGTGACCAGCGGGAAGGTGGAGAGCGTGAGCGCTTCATAGAAGATGAAGAGCGTGAACAGGTTCCCTGCGAAGGCGACCCCCATGGTGCAGGAGATGGCCAGGGCAAAGAAGATGTAGAAGCGGGTCTGGTTCTTCTCGTGGTGCCCGCGCATGTAGCCGATGGAGTAGAGCGTGGTCACGATCCAGAGGCTGCCCGCCACCAGGGCGAAGATCATCCCCAGCGGCTCCACTTCGAGCAGGAGGGGGATGCCCGGGAGAGGTTCCGCCAGCACCAGGCGGGGGATCTCGCCCGCGCTCACCGCGCGGTGGATGTGCATCACCACGCCCAGCAGGACCCCGCCGGTGACCAGCGACGCCGCCTCGCGCAGGTTGGGGTGCGCGCGCAGCAGGCCGACCAGCCCCGCCCCTGCTGCGGGAATGAGGAGGGCGAGCAGGGCCCAGTCGCCGGGGTTCATGGAGCGCCTCCCAGCAGGGCGCGCGCCGCCTGGCCGGCGACCGAGGTGGTCAGGGTGGCGTCGATTCCGAAGTAGAGGTTGGCGAGGATGAGCGTCCATGTCGGCAGGAGCAGCGACAGCGGCGCCTCGGAAACGGACTCGGCGCGCGCGGACGGATCACCGAAGTAGATGGCTTCCACCACGCGCCAGATGTAGACCACTGCCATGGTCGACGTCACCAGCACCAGCGCCGCGACCGGCCACATCCCCTGCTCCAGCGCGGCCAGCACCAGAAACCACTTGCTCACGAAGCCCACCGTCAGGGGCACGCCGATGAGGCTGAGGCCGCCGGCGGTGAATGCGGCCATCGTCCAGGGCATGCGCCGGCCCAGGCCGCGCAGGGCGTCGATGTGCACCGAGCCCACCCGATACATGACGCACCCGAGCGCGAGAAAGAGCGCCCCCTTCATCAGGGCGTGGTTGAAGAGGTGCAGCGTGGCCGCGGTCAAGCCGGTCACGGAGGCGAAGCTGATTCCCAGAATGATGTAGCCGATCTGCGCCACGCTCGAGTAGGCCAGCATGCGCTTTACGTTGCCCTGGAAGATCGCCACCAGCGACATGGTGAAAATCGCGACAAGGGCGAGCGGCAGCAGCCACATCCCGAGCCTGAGTTCCTCGAACGAATACGCGGCGCCGAAGACGGTGAAGAAGAAGCGCAGCAGGACGTAGACGGCCACCTTGGTGGCGGTGGCGGCGAGGAACGCCGTGACCGCCGAAGGGGCGAACGTATAGGCGTTGGGCAGCCAGAGGTGCAGCGGGAAGAGGGCCAGCTTGAGGCTCGTGCCGACCGTAAGGAAGGCGAAGGCGACCAGAACGGTCCGTTCGCCGTGCAGCGCCGGCAGGCGCTCCGCCAGATCGGCCAGGTTGAGGGTGCCGGTCTCGACGTAGAGGAGTCCGATGCCGATCACGATGAAGGTCGCCCCGACGCTCCCCATGATCAGATACCGGAAGGCCGCAACCAGCGCCCGCCGGTCGGCGCCCATCGCGATCAGGGCGTAGGCGGAGAGTGAGGAGATCTCCAGAAAGACGAAGATGTTGAAGGCGTCCCCGGTGATGGCGATGCCCAGCAGCCCGCACAGGCAGAGCATCCAGGCCCCGTAGAACAGGGGGATGCGGCGCGCGTCCAGCTCGCGCTCGACGCTCTTGAGCGCGAACGGGGTCACGATCACGCCGATGCCGGCGACGATGAGCAGCACCAGGGCGTTGACCGCGTCGACCCGGTACTCGATCCCCCACGGCGCCGCCCAGCCTCCGAGCGCGTAGCGGATGTCCTCGCCTTCCATCACGCGGGACAGGAGGCCGATGGCCGCGAAGAAGGCCGTTACCGACCCGGCGAATGCGATCCCCCACGAGACTCGCTTCCAGGGAACGAGCACACACAGCGCGGCGGCCAGCAGCGGCACGACCACCTGAATCGCGGGAAGGTGCGTCGCGATCATGCCCGCGCTCCCTCGGCCGCCTCGTCGGCGAGGACCTGCTCCTGAATCTCGTCGTCCTCGATGGTCCCGTAGGTCTCCCTGATGCGCACCACGAGCGCCAGAGCCATCGCCATGGTGGCCACCCCCACCACGATCGCGGTGAGCATGAGCACGTGCGGGAGGGGGTTGGAGTAGAGCACTTCCGCGCCCGCGCCGGCCGTCTCCGCTACGCCGTGATCGTCCTCGACCAGGATGGGCGCGGTTCCGCCGATGATCTTCCCGGTGCTGACATAGAAGATGATGACCGAAGTCTGAAAGATGTTCAGCCCGACCACCTTCTTCACCAGGTTGCTGCGGGAAATCAGGGCGTAGAAGCCGACCATCATCAGGAAGATGACGACCCAGTAGTTGAAGAGGCCGAGAAACTCCATCTCTACCCGGTCCTCCGTCTTCCGGCGAAGGAGTAGAAGAGGGTGACCATGACCCCGAAGACGGTCACGAGGACCCCGAACTCGACCAGGAGGATGCCGATGTGCTGGGCGTTCTCGGGGTCGTGCAGGAAGACGCCGTAGTCCAGGTAGTTCCCGCCCATCAGCATCGCCGCCACCCCGACGCCGCCGAAGATCAGCACGCCCAGGGTGCCGCACCAGATCACGACCCTGGTCGGCACGGCCGCCTTGGCCTGGTCGAGCCCGAAGACCAGGGCGTAGAGGATCACCCCGGCCGCGAAGATGACGCCCGCCTGGAAGCCTCCGCCCGGCCCGTAGTCCCCGTGGAACTGGACGTACAGGGCGAAGAGCAGGATCGGCCCGGTGAGCAGCTTGGCTGCGATGCGGAGGATGATCTGGTCTCTCATGACGCCTCGCCCGCGTCCTCGCCCGCTCCCGGCGAATCGCGCCCGCCCGCTTCACGCCAACCGCCGGTTCCGACGAAGAGGAGCAGAACGCCCACCATCGCAGCGAAGACCACGGTCGTCTCGCCCAGCGTGTCGTAGCCGCGGTAGCTGGCGAGGACGGTGGTCACGATGTTGGGGATGTGCACTTCGAGCACTTCGCCCGTCTCACCCGCGAGGGGCACATGCTGCTCCAGGTACTCCGGGGACACGTGGCCGTGGATGGGGTTGTCGGGCTGGCCCCAGCGGGGCAGATCGTAGGTGCCGTACACCAGCATGCCGCCGGTGACCAGCACGATCACCAGCGGGATGAGGGGCGAGTGCGCCTGCCGTTTCTGTCTGGTTCCAACCAGCGCGAGGGTCCCGAGCGCCAGGATGGTCGAGACGCCGGCGCCCACGGCGGCCTCGGTGAAGGCCACGTCCACCGCGTCGAGCACTACGAACAGGGCGGCCGACAGGAAGCTGTAGATCCCCATCAGCATCACGACGGCGACGAGGTTGCGGACGCGCAGGACGGCGAAGGCTGTCACGGCCAGCAGCCCCAGGAGCGCGAGGTCGACGACGGATTCCATTCAGTCTCCTCCTTCGTCCTCGTGCACGACGGGCTTCACATTGCCGTGCAGGGCGGCCTTGGCGAGCGCGTGGGTCGCTACCGGACTGGTGAACCAGAGGAAGGCCAGCACCAGAACCAGCCTCAGCGTCACGCCGCTGAAGCCGGCCTGCAGCATGAGCCCGGTCAGGATGAAA
This sequence comes from Longimicrobiales bacterium, assembly GCA_965225805.1. GTDB lineage: Bacteria > Gemmatimonadota > Gemmatimonadetes > Longimicrobiales > Gaopeijiaceae > BD2-11. Next base: position 2,332,973 of record OZ245327.1, on the reverse strand, counting down.
AAGCTGCCCATGGTGTCGGTGAGCCCTGCCGCGTGCATGCGCGAAAAGACATCCGGCAGCCGCAGGACACCGATGCCCCCGACGACCACGAAGAAGCTGCCCAGGAGGAGGAGCGCCCCGCTGAGATAGTCGAGCAACACCTCCATCAGCCGGACTCCGTCTCGCCGGGGGGCGGCCCGGAAGCCCCCAGACTTCCGAACTGGAAGAACTTCAGCACGGCGATCGTGCCGATGAAGTTGAGAAGCCCGTAGGCGAGCGCCAGGTCCAGGAACTCGGGCCGTCCGGTGAAGAATCCGATGAGCGCGATCGTGAGGACGGTCTTGGTGCCGAACATGTTGACGGCCAGGACGCGGTCGTAGACGGTGGGGCCCAGGAGCGCCCGGACCATCGCGAGCCCCATGGTGACGAGGACCGCGACCGTGGCGCCGATCACCATCATGACGCGCCCTCCAGACGGCACACCCGACGGTCCATCTCGCCCTCCTCGGTTCCGTCCAGGGCCTCCCTGGTGAGGGCGTGGATGCGGAATCCCTCGGCGTCGAGGCGTACGGTGATGGTTCCTGGCGTGAGGGTGATGGAATTGGCGTAGATGAAACGCCCCAGATCCGTCTTCTGGTGTCCCTGAAAGTCCACCAGCCGGGGCCGGATGGGGAGGCTCGGCGACAGGATCACCCGGGCCACCGCCACGTTGGAGCGGAAAACCTCGAGCACGAGCCATGGAAGATAGCCGAGGAGCCCGAGCACGATGTGAAACGGGGCCCCTTCCCTGTCGGGCAACCGCATCCTCAGCACCAGCAGAGCCACCCCTGCGACCGAGACCGCGCCCAGGCTGAGAAGCAGAGGCGTGTAGTGGCCGGACATGAGAAGCCACATGATGTACCAGAAGAGGCACAGGCCAACTACGCGCGCGACGGGACGTGGGGGCAAGAGCGGCTGCGGGCGTCTGAGGGCGGTCGGAGGTTCGGCGACGGGCAACCTACCAAGTGGACTGGGCCCCGTCAACAATCATCTGGGCGATGCGCTCGATCGCTTCTTCGCGGCCCACTTCCTCGGTCTCGGACGCCTCCAGAAACTGTCCCTGGCCGGTCAGTGCGCCATCCTCCCACAGGATTTCGTTGTTGACCACGTCGATCAGCTCAACCTGGAGGCTGATCGAAACCTGGCGCTGAAGCACTTCCGGACCGCCGCCCGACTCTCCCGCGCGATAGAGCGGCGTGTTGAGGTTGTAGCGGCTGATCGTGCCGCGTAGAATCGCGTCCGCGTTGTCCTCCGCGCCCTGATTGACGCCCAGGCCTCTGGGAACCTCTCGGAGCAGGAATTGATGGATTTCCTGAGTGATCTCGAAGAGCCCGGTCTCGTTTTCGAAGGGCAGAATCGCCAGCGTCCGGATATGATCCGGGAAGCTTCCCCCGCGGAAGCTGTAGTTGCAGCTCGACAGCAGCGCCACGGACAGAAGCGCGGCGCGCCAAGCCACATGCGAGAGGGTTGGACCGAGAGCGGCGCCCCGACGGGCCGGACGCCTTGCGGATCTGGACTGGGTTCGGGAATTCACGCTCAACTCCTAGTTGCGTGGGAACCAGATGTCGGACGGATACGACTCGACGGCTTCGACCGTATCAAGCGTTAAGGTCAGCTCGCGGAAGTCGATGAGATTCCGGTAGGTCGCTTCGATCGGAAAGCCATCGCGCAAGGGTAGCGACAGGGAGAGCTGATCCACCGTTTCGCCGTCACGCAGGAGAGCGAGGGCGGCCACATCGCCATTGCCGTCCAGCGCGTACAGCAGGTTGGGCCGGGTATCCGATTCATAGCTCAGACGAAGCGTGCTGTCGTCCGCCTCCCATCCGTCCACCAGACGGTAGTCGCCTCCGGGACGAAAGATCCCGAGGGACGACCAGAAGAGCGCGGGGGGCGGAACCAGTTCGCTGGACGCCCCTTCGGGGAGCCGGAGTTCGTCGCCCACCAGAGCAGCGCGCAGGACGGTCTCTCCGCGTCCCGTGAAGAGGTCCAGCCGTGCGCGGTAGGGGGGCTCCAGACGGGCGACCCCGCGGCCGCTCGAGCGCAGCCCCGGCTCGCGCACGCTCCAGTCGAAGATGAGCCGGATGGGGGTCTTCAGCTGTGTGCGCGCCTCGATCAATAGCGCACGGCGGCCCGCGTCCATGGCCGGCAAGCCGGAGGACGGGGGCGGGGGGGACTTCGGGAGCCAGCAACTCGCGGTCAGCATGGCGCCAGCGAGCACGAACGCGCGCCGGAAGCGGAGAAAGCTCATTCGGAATCGCGGTTTCAAGGCCGATGCGCTTGCCAAGGTGAGGACCATTCCCTACAACGATAACCGATGTCACACTGCAATCCGAGACCGACTCCCAAGCCTGCCTATGTGGTGAGCGATGCGCACCTCGGGGCGGTACCGGGGGTGCGCGCCGCCGATCTAGTGGACTGGTTGCGCTTCGTTCGCGGGCGTGCCTCGCACGTGGTTCTGAACGGCGACATCTTCGACTTCTGGTTCGAGTACCGGCGGGCGATTCCGCGCGGCCACGTGCGCGTGCTCGGCGCGATCGCGGAGACGGTGGACGCGGGTGTGCCGGTCACTTTTCTGGGGGGCAACCACGATTGGTGGGGTGGCTTGTGTCTGGCCGACGAGATCGGGGTCTCGTTCCACCGGGCGCCGGTCCGCACGTCTCTCGCCGGGCGGACCGCCTACATCGCGCACGGCGACGGCCTGGGCCGGGGCGACTACGGCTATCGCATCGCGAGCGGGATCCTCAGGGCGCGGCTCTTCCGCCGGGTTTTCCGGTTACTCCACCCCGACCTGGGCGGCCGGCTGGCGGCCTTGCTTTCCAGAAGCGAGAGCCACGAGGGACCTCCCGATGAAGGAAGTCGCAGGCGGGCCCAGGCTCTCGAGGCGCTTGCGGCGCGGCAACTGGAGCGTGATGCGACCCTCGACATCGTAGTGTTCGGACACACCCATGTCCCTGTGGTAGTGGAGGTTGGGGGTCGCTACTACATAAACTCCGGCAAGTGGATGCGTGAGCGTTCCTACGCGGTCATCGAGGCTTCGGGACCCCCACGGATCGAGTACTGGAGGGGGCCGCCGCCGGTAGCGTAGAACGCGCGCTACGACCCCGGCGTCCACGGCAGCGACACGCCCACCTCGAACGCCGTGCCGGAGGGGCCGGCGACCGGCTCCACCGTGAGCGGCACCGGGAAGTCGGCCAGATGAGCGGCGACGAAGGCGTGGGCACCCCCGAAGAACGTGAAGAAGACCATCAACGCGACCCAGTCCTCCATCTGGTCGCTACGCGCGGTGGTCAGCAGGCGGATGTCCTCGATGCGCTCGTTTTCGGCAAGCTGCTCCTCCAAAGCCTCCTCCTCGACCCCGTTTCGCCGGAGCTCGGCGGTCATGGCTTCCTCCAGCAGTTGCTGGCGTCTCCTGGCTGTGTCGAGCAGCGCGTTGGTCTTGTAGGCCATCCACACGCTGCCAGCCTGCGCGAGCAGGTAGAAGGCGGCTTCGCCGTAGGCTCCCGACGACGCCTGTCCCCAGCCAGGGACCAGAATGCTGCGCAGGAAGGCGCCGCCCGGGGAGGGGCGGCCGGTCGAAGGATCCGCTTCGACGGAGTCCGCGGCTTCAGGGCCGACATTCACTTGCGGTTCCGCCTGGGCACGCGCGTTCGAGGGCGTGACGAGGACTGTCAACGCCAGCAGCATCCCCGAAAGGGGTGCCGTGGACAGGTGACGCGTGACCGGCTGGAGAGACATCAATCGGGAAGGCGCTTCGGCACGTACCTGAAGTCGGCCGCCGGAAGGCGTGACCGGGAATTCGGTGAAGCAGTCATTTTCGTTGGCAGGATGTGGCGTTCTGGAGACGGCGCTGATACCCGGAAGGGACGAAGACGTTCTGTAGACGCATCCTGGATTGAACTGGAGCCCCGGTGGACCGCTCTTCCGGTATGAGAGCCCGATCTGGGCCGCCACCGGCATGGATCCTGCGTGCTCCTACGAAAGTTCGACCGTTGGAGGGTCCCCGGTCCAGACGCCGCATGGAGGAGAACGATGAACGACAGCGACCTCTATCACGAAGCCCCGCCCCGCGAAGCCGCGAACGATCGCTTCAAGAAGTCTTTCAACACGTGGCTCTGGGGATCGGTTCTCACCGCGACCGTGCTTCACTTCGCGATGTTCATGTTCTGGCCCGACATGACCGCGGCGAACTACTCCGTCGACACCCCGGCTACCCCGCTGATGCCCCCGCCCGAGATCCCGATTCCGCCGGAGCCCGAGCCGATCAGCCGGCCCGCGAGCCCTGTAGTCACGACGGCCGACATCAGCGAGGACATCACCATCGCGCCCACTACCTTCGAGGACAATCCGGTCGAGACGCTTCGTCCTCCGCCGGAAGAGGAGGCCCGCAGCCTCATTGACGCGGTCGCCTTCACGCCGATGACCGTGCGCCCGAGCCTCACCAATGAGCGTGAGGTCCAGCGGGCACTCGAGCGGGAATACCCCGTAATCCTCCGCGACGCGGGCATCGGCGGGACCGTGATTGTGCAGTTCTTCATTGATGAGGAAGGGACCGTGCTGCGGACCCTGGTGCAGACGAGTTCGGGACACACATCCCTCGACGAGGCCGCGCTGCGCGTCGCCAACGTGTTCGAGTTCACCCCGGCGCTCAACATGGATAAGGTGGTGCCGGTGTGGATTGCGATTCCGATCACCTTCCGAGCGCGTTAGTCGACAACTCCGGACGGTCCGAGCCGGGCACGGTACCCCGCCGAGAGCTTTTCGGCGGGGTTCCCCGGTTCAGCGCGACGGGACCTGATGCGTCTCGCGCGGCTGGCCCGAGGCCGAGCCTTTCTGCATTCTGAGGGGCTCCCAGCGGTACAGGGGGTAGCGGCCGCGACTTTGATTGTCGCGCCGGTTCTCGGCTCCCCTCGCGGAGCATGCCCCGTCATCCAGGAAGAAGGGCCATGGCCAAGAGAGCCCCGCTTGTCGGCGTCCTCGTCAGCGCGGTCGGTGCCCTGGCATCGCCCATGGTACGCGGGTCGGCGGCATCACCGTCCGAGCGGGCACCCGCTCCCGTGCTCGCCCCCCAGGCCGCTTCCCGACCGCTCCAGGTCCACGAGCACGTGCTCGGCAACGGCTTCACCATCCTCGTCGTTGAAGACCACCGGATGCCGCGGGTGGCCGCCAACCTGTGGATTCGGGTCGGGTCCATGCAGGAGCCTGTGGGACTCCACGGCATCACGCACTTCCTCGAGCACGTCATCCACCAGGGGACCGCCACCGTCGGCACCCGCGATCTGGCCGCCGAGCTGCCCATCCTGCAGGAGATCCACGACACGGAGCAGGAGCTCGTCGCGACGCGAAATCGCGAGCGCAACCAACTCCGGGAGCGTGACGTCTTCTTCGACGAAATGGGTTGGCCGGGCACGCACGGGATGCAGGCCCTCAGGGAGAGGCTCTACGAGCTCGAGAACCTGGACAACGAGTACCGGGACTTCTGGACATCCTACAAGTGGTACCTCCAGCATGGTGGATACGTGCGCCATCCGGACCCGGTGCCGGCCAGCACCGAGCAGGACTACATGGAGATGAACATGGCGCTCCCCAGGGAGCACCTGGAGCTCTTCTTCCGGCTCGAGGCGGACCGGATGGTCAACGCGATCCTCAGGGGCTGGGAGGCGCAGCGCTTCACCGTGCTGGAGCAGATCCTCGGGGGAAAGAGCCGGCCGCAGACGCGCTTCAACGAGGCGATCGACGGCGTTACCGGCCAGGCCCACCCTGTCTACATTCCCGACGGCGGGCACCTCCGCGACTTCGCGAACTTCACGCGGGCCGCGATGCACCGCATCTACGACGACTACTTCGTGCCCAACAACGCGGCGCTGGTGCTGGTGGGCGACGCGACCCTCGACGAAGTCGTACCCCTCGCCGAACGCTACTTCGGGGAGCTGCCCCGGGGGCCCGAACCCCCGGCCGATCTGGACGTCGAGGCCGAGCCCGTGCCCGGCGGATCGATCCGGCTCGACTGGACGGAGCCGCTCTCGCCGCAGGTCCACGTGCGCTACCGCATCCCGGGCATGGGCCACCCCGACCGGCCCGTGTTCGACCTTGTCGCCGCCCTCTTGAGCGGGCCTCACGGCATCGCCGGCCAGAGGTTGGCGGCGAGTGGCACGCCGGCCTCGGTGTCCGCCGACTTCCGGGTCATCCACACCTACCGCTTCGGATCACCCGGTGCGATCAACCTGGTGGCGCAAGCAGAGACGGACGGCGACCTCGCGGCCGTCGAGCGAGCGCTGCTGGAGGCCGTGGACGATCTGCGGGAGGGACGGATCGGCTCCGCGGCCCTGGCGCGTGCACACAAGCGACTGCGCGTCGAATGGGCGGAGTTCCTCGACAATCCTCAGGAACTCGCATTCCTGATCGGGCACCATCACACGATGAACCACTGGAGCGTGCTCCCCGACCTCATCGAGGCGAGGAACGCGTCGACGGCGGCGGACGTGCAACGTGTCGCATCGACCTATTTCGTGCCTTCCAACCGGGTGATCGCCGTGGCTCGCGCCCGGCCCCCCGAGGGAAGCGGGCCGAGCTGGCTCGACTTCCTGTGGGCGGACCTCCCGGGAGACGGACGATGAGGGCCGGGACGGCGATGTATCCGCGCTGGATCGCTACGCACTGTGCTGCCCTGGCGGCGCTCGCACTCGGCGGATGCGGAAGCGGTGCCGACGATACCCTCCCCGGCCGCTCGCGGCCGATCTTCGAGCACGACTGGCCGGACCCGGGCGAGCTCGCTCTCGGGCCCGCCGCGTTCACGCCGCCCGATCCGGGTCAGGCTCTCCTGGAGGCGTCGAGCGGTGCGCGGGCGTACGTCGTGCCCGCAGCCTCCGACCCGCTGGTGCGCCTCACGGCCGCCCTGCCCCTGGGCCGGCTCCACGAGGCTGGAGGCGAGGCCGGGGCGTCTGCCCTCCTGACCCGGCTCCTCACGACGCGAGGGGCCGCGGGAGCGAGCCGTCCGCTTTCTCTTCGCCTCGCCGAACTGGGTACGTCGCTCGGCGCCGTGGAGACCCTCGACGCCACCCATCTCTCCCTCCAGGTGCTTCCGGAGGACTGGCGCGAGGGGCTGGAGTTGCTGGTGGAGCTCGTGCGGGATCCCGACCTGGACGCCGCAACGATTCGTGAGTACCGGACGGGTCCCGGCTACGACATGCCGATGGCCGGGATCGACGGTGACGGCTTCCGCCCCAAGGTCGAGCTCGAGCGTCGCATGCACGGGTATCCCCTGGCGCCTCCGGACCCGGGGACGACGATCTCGCTGGCCACGGTGAGGGCGCTGGCCTTCAGATGCCTGGGAGCCGACCGCGTGGTTTTCGGGGTCGGGGGGGCCGTTGACCGCGAGGAGGTGGCAGAGGTTCTGGAGTCGGCAACCCGTGGTTGGGCGCCGAGCGGCGAGACGGCGCCGGAACCCGCCGTGGTCGAGCCGGGCGAGAGCTCGAGGCGCTTCCACGCCGTGGATGTTCCGAGCCTGGAGGGCTGGATCGCCATCGGTCGCGCGGTCGGCGCCGTTCCGGAATCGGACCGAGCCGCACTGTCGGTGCTCCGCTTCATCCTCGCCGAGCGCCTCAACATCGCCGCGCGAGAGATGCGGGGTCTCGCCAACCGCGACGACTTCGAGATCCCCGTGACGGCGTCCGGAACGGGCCTCCTCCTCGTGCGTACGGGTGGGCGTCCGGAGGCGGTGGCGCCCCTCGTCCGCTATAGCCTGGACGAGCTGGAGCGCATGCACGACCCGCAGGAGCCGGTATCGGAGGCCGAGGTCACGCGCGCCAGAGGGTGGCTGGTGGAGGCGGTCTGGCGGCGGTCGCTCGAACTTGCGACGAGTGCCAGCGAGACCTTTGCCGTGGAGCACGTGCGTCGCGGAAGCACGGACCACCTGATGGGATGGCCCGAGGCCGTACGCTCGGTCACGGCCGAGGACGTCAAGGCGATCGCGCGGGAGTATCTCGACCCGGCAACCTTCGTGACCGTCGTGACAGGGCCGCTCGCGAGGATCAGGGCCGCGCGCCACCCGCGCTGGCCCGTGGCCCTGGACGAGGTGGAGGCGGACCTCGTGGCAGTGAGGTGATTTTAGCCCCGGCGATTCGGTGAGTCGACCCTGCCGTGGCTACGGCCAGAGATCCACGTCGCCCTTCAGATGGCGATCGAGGAAGGCCAACATCCCCGGCATCCACTCGAGCCGCGCGGCCCGACCCGCGACGTCCTCGTATGACTCGTATGTGACCGGCTTGTAGTAGCGGGCGGCCTCCGTGGCGAACGCCCGCATCTGCGCATCGCCTTCCCCAGCGATAATCAGCATCGGCACGCCGACGTCCTGCGCGAACAGCGTGGGCGACGCCCGCCGGAATGTCTCGCGGTTCTCCTCCAGCAGGCCGAGTTCGTACTGATACATGTTGATGTTGGCCAGAGCCGACTCTCTCTCGACCAGCTGAATGCGGTTGGCGTATCCCTCCCGCAGAGGAACGGCTGCCCGGAACACGCCCGGGGCGAAGGTGCTGGCCGCGAAGCTCAGGTAGGCTCCGTAGCTCACGCCCGTGACCGCGACGCGGTCTCCGTTGATGTCCGGCAATGTGCCGAGGTACCGCGCGCCCGCCACGACATCGTCCAGATCACACCGTGCCCAGCAGCCGTTGTTCGCCTCCTCGTGCTCCCAGCCGAAGCCGGAGCTCCCCCGGATGTTGGGCGCCAGCACCGCGTATCCATGCTTGATGAAGTAGTGGGCATCCGAGTGTCGTCTCCAACCGTCCTCGAACTGCGACGAGGGTCCCCCGTGGACCCACACGATGGCCGGATACCCTCCGGGCGGCGGGGGCTCGGCCGGCCGGAAGAGGTAGGAGTGGATGGTGAGCCCGTCGTTCTCGTAGCTCACCCTCTCGGGCATGAAGAAGGCCTCGGCAAGCGACGGATCCGGCAGCGAGAGCGTCAGGCGGGTCGTGTCCGCACCGTCCAGGTCCATGACAAAGAGCTCGGGGACGCGCGCCGGAGTGTCGAAGGTGAAGGCGATGCGGCGCCCGTCAGGAGACCATGCGGGGTTCGCGACCAGGCCCATCTCGGGAGCGAAAAGGGTCTGGACCGTACCGTCGTCCACCGACGCAACCCGGAGAATCTGGCGCCCCCTGAGGTTCGAGGTGTAGGCGACCATCTCCCCGTCGGGAGACCAGCGGGCATAGCCCCGGAACGGCTTCTGCGAGCTCTGATCGGCTGCTTCGGCCGCCAGCGGCCGGGGCTCTCCACCCTCCATCGGTGCGAGCCACCAGTTGATCCAGCCGCTGCGGTAGGAGCGGAAGAGCACCAGGTCGCCCCTCGGCGAGACCTGGCCCGGCCCGAACTCCTGGCCGGTACGATAGTCCATCCAGTCCCGGTCACTCACGATCAGACGCTCGCCGGCGCCGGTTGTCGCGTCGATGGCGATCACGTCGTGGTGGATCCACCACTGGTCCATGCGAACGAACACGATCGTGGAGCCGTCCGGCGTCCAGGTGGGCTGCACGTCGTAGCGGGTGTTGGTGGTGAGCCGCTTTACGTGTCCTTCGGGGACCGAAACCGTGTAGATGTCGTAGTCGCCCCGCAGCGAGTTGGAGAAGGCGATGTGTTGCCCGTCCGGGGACCAACTCCAGGAGAGCGTGCGGGCGCCCAGATCCGTCAGCTGGACGGCGCGCTGCTCGGACAGGGACCACAGCCACAGTTCCTGCCCGTCACCCGAGACGTTCGACACGTAGCCGATCCACTCGCCGTCCGGCGAGTACGCCGGGCTGGTCACGCCCTCGGCAGGGATCGCCTCGGGCTCGCCCCCATCCGCCTCGATCGTCCATAGCGTGTTGCGCCCGAGGAACAGGACCCGCGATCCGTCCGGCGACCAGTCGGGCACGGCTCCGTCCACGAGGGAGCTCGTTGACACGAACTCCTCCAGGGAAAATTCGCCGGGGGCGCGAGTGGACGCCGGCGTGCCGCTGGTTTCCGCACAGGTCGCGAAGGCGAGCGGCACGAGGGCCATCCAGGGTGCTCGTCTCATCGAAGCCTGCCATCCACTTACGCGGCGAAATGCTCTTTCAGGCGCTGGGACTGCGCCCGTTGCGGGCGTCTGGTCGTCGCCGGGCGTTCCCCGGCTCGGACCGGACCTCCTCACCAGCCGACCGCGTAGGCGACGCGCCGCGGATCCGCTCCGGCCATGAGCGCCCCCGTCCTGGCATCCAGGGTGATCCCTTGCATGCTGCCGAATGCGTATCCGGGCGCACGGCCTACGGCGTACCCCAACCGCTCGAGCGTCTGGAACACGTCACCGGGCAATCGGTCCTCCAGGCTGAAATGGACCTCGGCTCCAGGCTGGTAGAAGTTCGGCTCCCCGCTGAGCGTGAAGCGGGGTGCCTCGATGGCCTCCTGGATCGACATTCCGAAGTCAAGCAGGTTCACGAGCACCTGAAACTGAGTCTGGCCGATCGTCTCACCCCCCGGCGTTCCCAGGGCCGCGTGGAACTTCCCCTCCCTGAGCACGATGATGGGGGAGTTGTTGAGGATCGCAATCTGCCCCCCTCTGACGTAGTTCACGTCGTCGGGGTATGGCGATGTCGAGCCGATGCGGGTCCCGTTGTTGAAGGTCAGGCCGGTGTTGCCGACCACCACCCCCGTGCCGAAGCCACCGCCGTGCGTGGGAGTGGCCGCGATGACGTTGCCGAACCGATCGGCGATGGAAAAACTGGTCGTGCTTCCCGCGTACGACTGCTCGGCAAGATGGCCTCGCAGCCTGTCGGACGCCGCCTCTCCCGCCGCGCGCGCACCCGGCTCGAGTGCGTCGACCCGCACCGGATCCCCGGCCCCCGGGTACACCATCACCCGGGACGGGTCGATGAGGGATCGCCGAGCCGACGCGTAGTCCTTCGACAACAACTCACCGACGGGCACGTCGACCAGAGCGGGATCGGCCACGTAGGCGTAGACATCGGCCTTGGCGACCTTGATCGCCTCCGCCAGCAGATGGATGGTTTCGGCGCTTCCGGGGCCGAGGGCCCGGAGGTCGAAGCCCTCTACGAGATTCAACTGCATCGTCACCTCCAGTCCGCCGCGGGACGTGGGCGGACTGGTGTACACGTCGTATCCTCTGTAGGTGGTGTGGAGCGGTTCCGCCCAGATGGGCTCGTAGCGCGCGAAGTCCTCCGTGGTGAAGTCTCCGCCGTTCTCCTCGTAGAAGCGAGCCATCTCCTCGCCGATGTCGCCCCGGTAGAACCGGTCGAAGGCGGCCTGGAGCGCGTCCGAGCGCGTCTTTCCGGCCGCCAGCGCCACCCGTTCAGCTTCGACCACTCTCCGGAGCGTGTTCGCCAGATCGGGCATCCGGAACGTCTCGCCGGGCTCCGGCACCCTCCCCAGAGGAAGGAACATCCTCCGACTCGATGGGAAGCTCTCGAAGAGGGCCTTGTGACCCTCGATCGCCGCCACCACCGATTCCTCGATGGGATGGCCGTTCTCGGCGTAGTCGATGGCCGGGGCCAGCACCTGGGCCAGGCTCATGGTGCCGAAGCGGTCCAGAAGGGCGATCCACCCCCCGAAGAGGCCGGGGACGACACCCGCGTGGATCCCCTTGTTCAGCTCTTCGGCCGTGACGCTCGAGGGATCGAGGGCAAGGGGAGCGGCGCCGGTGGCTCCCAGCGAGTACACGCGGTCGGAGATGCGGTCGTAGAGGGTCACGAACCCGTTCCCGGCCATCCCGGACATCTGCGGCCGCACCACGTTCAAGGTGGCGAGGGTCGCGACGGCGGCATCGGCGGCGTTGCCCCCGGCCATGAGCATGCGGAGACCCGACATGGACGCCAGGGGGTGGCCCGCCGTCACCAGCCCGTTCGGACCGGGCACCGCGGGCCGGTGCGCCGCCCGATCGGCATCCCGCTCGGAGCCCCTCTGTTGAGCTGTGGCACCCTGCGGCAGAAGAAGGAGAGCCGTGGCGAAAAGCGTGAGCATCGGGATCGAGAAGCGTCCCATGAGGTCCTGCCTTTGTACGATGTTGACGTAAGCGCGCCCGCCGGGGCCGTCCCAGCCATCCGGGGCCCCGGTTATCATGGCGCAAGGGGGAGCCCTGCGGAGGTCCGTCCAGAAATATTGTACGCAACAGGTCGTCGGGCCCGCCAGCGTCGCGCTGAGGATCATTCGTCATCTCGATCGGGATGTCCTCCCCTTCGGGTCCATCGTGGGGAGGTGGCCATCTCCTCGATCGTGACCGTGCAACCGTCCGGCGTCTCTGGCATGACCCACGTCGCCGGAGTTGCTCCCCGTGCCGAGCCCGCCTATGATGGCGGAAACTGGCTCGCAACTTGGAGGTACAAAGTGGAATATACACGCCGCGAGTTTATTGGCAGCGTTTCTGCTGCTGCCGTTGTGACCCAACTGAGGCCGGAGAGCCCGGTCGTGGTCGATGACGATCCCCTTGGTGTTCGGGGCGACTTTCCGGTTGTGAACGAGGGTGTCTACCTCGATTCCGCGTACATCGCGCCCTCACCGACACCGACGGTGGATGCCGTCCGGGCCTTTCTCGAAGCGAAGACCAGGGATCCGGTGAGGCTTGGACCCATGGTGGAGGAGGCTGACGCCGTGCGGCGGAAGTTCGCCCGCCTCATCGGAGCCACCGAGCCGGAGATCGGCGTGCTCTACGCCACCAGCGAGGGGGAGAACATCGTGGCCCAGGCCCTCGATCTTGGGGCCGAGGACAACGTCGTGATCGACGATCTTCACTTTGACACCACCTACGTCCTCTACCAGCGTCTCGCCGAAGCCAGGGGGGTCGAGATTCGCATTGTGCCCTCCAGCGGTGGTGCCGTGCCGGTGGACGCCTTCGCGGATCACATCGACGGACGCACCCGGCTCGTCTCGGTCGCGTGGGTCTCCAACCAAAACGGCTACCGCCACGACCTCGCGGCCCTCGCCCAACTTGTCCACGCCCACGACGCGTACCTTTACGCCGACGCAATCCAGGGGATCGGGATGTTGGATCTGGACGTCAAAGAGGTCGGCATCGACTTCCTGACTGCGGGGACCTACAAGTGGTTGCTGGCCGGGCATGGCGTGGCTCCGCTCTATGTCCGGGAAGAGCTCCTGGATCTCGTGGTCCCCGATCGCTATGGGCACCTCCACGTATCAGAGTACCTTGGCGAGTACCGCTACCGGCTATATGACGACGCGCGAAAGTATGGGTATGCGTCGATGGCTTTTGAATCGGTCTATCAGTTCAGCGCGGCCCTCGACTATCTGCTCCGGATTGGCGTGAAGGACATCGAGCGGCACACGGTGGGGTTGGCCCACCGCCTGCAAGAAGGGCTCGCTGCCCAGGGACACGCCATCTGGACCCCATCCGGCAACCAGTCCGCCATCGTCACCTTTGAGCACGGCCAGGACGTCGACACGGTTCAACGCTCCCTCGATGAGGCGCGGATCAAGCTGAGCTTCAAGGACGGCGGTGCGCAGCTCCGGGCATCGATGGCGCTCTTCAACACGGCCGAAGAGATCGACCTGCTGCTGGACGTGACCAAGGGGTGGGTGTAAGAGGAAGGCTGGTCACCGACCCGGCCCCATCCGCCGGGTCCTCACTCACCTGAGCGCATCAGGGCCTGGCCCGAAACATCGTCGCGGGCTCCACCGCCTGCGGTACCTCATGTTCCCTGATCGTCCGCAGGGTCTCGAGAAAGCTTGCGAGAGCCTCCTGGATCTCGACGATCTGCTCTTCGCCTTCTGCTTCCTGATCGGTGAATGCAAGGAAGGCCTTTACGGTCTCTTCGGAAAGCTCTCCCTCCTCTTCGACCTCGACGCACATCGCGGTCAACAGCGCCGTCCCGGTCGCGCCGGCACCGCCGATGATCCTGGTGAACCGTCTGCGACTGAACAATTGGGCCATGTGATGCCCTCCTCGAAGGATCAAGCCAAGGCTGGATGTCGTTCGTGCCAGGTCGTGGCCTGTTCATAGGCACGCGCCAGTTGAAGAATCCCGCCTTCGTCGAAGGCAGCACCGACAAACTGGATGGCCATCGGCAGCCCTCCTTCCGTAAACCCGCAGGGGACGGAAACCGAAGGAATCCCGACCAGGTTGGAGAACAGGCTGATCCTCGGTCGCCGAGCGCTGTCCGGGTCCTCGGGGTCGGTACGCCGGGTAGGGTGGATGACGCCGGAGGTCTCCGATACATCGGCTTGCCATGCCGTCCCCATCTGGGCCGGCGTCACGAGCGCCGCGTAACGGTCGAACAACTCGCTGGCATACTGCATCATCTCGACCCGAATCCTCTGCATCTTCATATAGTCGGTTGCAGGAATCATGCGGGCCGCCGCCCATCTGTTGACGTGGTCCTTCCTGAGCAATTCGTGGACTCTCGGCGACTCGATCAAGGGCTCGAAGAAGCTGGCCTCTTCGACGTTGACCAAGCGCGAGACCGCCCCGTACGGAAGATCCCTGAGCTCTATCTCTTCGAGGGTGAGCCCGAGGCTTTCCAGAACCTCCAGTGAGGCATCGAGTATCTGTCTCAACTCAGGGTCCGCCGGCATGTCGAACTCGTCGCGCAGGACCCCGACCATTTTCCCTTGGATCCCCGCCTGCTGCGGGATTTCGAATGGAGCATCCACCGCTGTCGGGTCGAGAGGATCCGCCCCCATGACGTGCCGGAGCACGGTGGCACAATCGTCAACGTACCGACACATCGGGCCGGGCTTGTCCAGCGTCCAACCCGCCACCATTACCCCATAGCGGCTCACGCGCCCGTACGTCGGGCGCAGTCCTACGATCCCGTTGACGCTGGCAGGTGAAATGATCGACCCTTCGGTCTCCGTCCCGACTGAGAACCCGACCATCCCGGCCGCCGTGGCAGCACCGGGTCCCGCCGAGGAACCACTGCTGGAGCGACTCGTATCCCAGGGACACCGGGTGGTACCGCGGAACCATTTGGCGCCATAGGCCAGCTCGCCGGTCGCAAGCTTGCCGATGAGCACGGCCCCGGCATCATGAAGTTTCCGTACCACCGTGGCGTCGTAGTCAAACGTTTGCCCTCTGAACGCCGGCGATCCCCACTGCGTCGGTATCCCATCGGTGGCAAACAGATCCTTTACACCCCACGGGATCCCGTGCAACGGTCCGCGGTAGCGGCCATTCATGATCTCCGCTTCCGCGGCGCGAGCTTGCCGGATGGCCAACTCCTCGGTCAGCGTGACGACCGCAAGAAGTTGTGGGTCGAGTCTACTCGCTTGATCGATGTAGGCAGTTGTCAACTCGAGCGGAGAGATCTCCCGGCTGCGTATCATCTGGCCCAAATCGGCCAGCGAGCCAAAAAGAATGTCTTCTTGCATGTGAGCCTCCGTAGGCAAGAAGGATCAGGCAGCGCCGCCCCTCCGCTCGCCGCAGAATTCTCGCGCGTAGCAGACTGTTGAAACAGTACTCGTGCCGGTGAACCCTGTCAAACAAGCTCATCGTGGGCCCCCGAACGAGCACTTCCCGCTCTGAGCCGGTCGCCTGAATCCGCCCTCATCGCGGCACGTCGGGAAGAGGGGGAGCCGGAACCGCATGGCCCGGCGTGACGAGCGGGGCGGGCGTGAGCCGGCGCGGACGAAAGAAGTGATCCTCACTGCTCCTCGGCCGGCAGCACATCTTCCAGCTCTACTGTTCCCAAGAGCACGTTCGCAGCGGTCTGAATGTGGATTTCTGCTGAAGGAAGCACCGGGAAACCCGGCACGTGTTCCTCCTTCACCAACAACTCGATTTCCGTGCAACCCAGAATACACGCCTCTGCACCCCGCACCTCAAGGCCACGGATCACGTCCACCATCTTCGTTCTCGACTCGTCGCGAAACACGTTGTACGACAGTTCTTGACAAATGATATCATAGATCTCGTCTTGTGTCTGCTCATCTTCCGGCACCAAAGTTGTGATACCATGGAGCAGCATACGTGACTTCAAGTAGTCCTCTACCATCGTGGGCTTCGTGCCGATCAGGCCCACTCTCGAGAGCCCCTGCCCCTTCAACTCGGCAGCACAACAGTCAGCAATGTGCAACACTCCAAGGTCCGGGAATTCGTTCACGATTGCCGGTACAGCGATGTGACCGGTGTTCGAGGCGATCACCAACATGTCACAGCCTGCCGCCACAAGTGAACGGACACCGACGAGGAGATGGTCCGCAACTTTGGCAAACGAATGAGTAAGGTAATGGACGTACTCGTCGCAATCGACGGAAGCCATGACGATGGGCGGGTTGGGGGACATGAGATGGCACCTGGGAGTGTCTGCGAGAACCTTCTCATTGATGCCTTTGTAGTAGTCCAGGCCCGAGACGTAGGAGATTCCCGTCAAGATGCCGAGTTTGTGTGTTCCCATGGCCATTTTCGGTAGTTGGGAGGGCGGTTGCAACCTATCCTTTCCAGAGTCACAAGTTATCACAGCTGTTCGCTGGCGGCAAAGTGCACGCGTACCCGTCCGGAAGAGGCGCTGAATGACGCATTTGCCCGGCGTCAATCGATTCGGCCGGGCTCCGACCGCTACATGGAGAGGCGCTCGATGACCAGAGGCCGGGGTTGCTCCTCGTGCCGAGCCCGCCTATGATGGCGGAAACCGGCTCGCAACCTGGAGGTGGCAAAGTGGAGGTTACACGCCGCGAGTTCATCGGCAGCGTTTCTGCTGCTGCCGTTTTGAGCCGGCTAGGGCCGGAGAGCCCGGTTGGCGTCGATGACGATCCCCTTGGCGTTCGGAGCGACTTCCCGGTGGTCGAGGAGGGCGTCTACCTCAACTCCGCATACATTGGACCCTCACCGAGACAAGCGGTGGAGGCCATCCGAGCGTTCGCCGAGAGGAAGGCCCGGAATCCGCTGAGCCTGGGAGTCCTGGTGGAGGAGGCTGACGCCGTGCGGCGCAAGTTCGCCCGGCTCATCGGAGCGACCGAGCCGGAGATCGGAGTGCTGTATGCCACCAGCGAGGGGGAGAACATCGTGGCCCGGGCCCTCGACCTCGGCCCTGGCGACAACGTCGTGATCGACGATCTCCATTTCAGCACCACCTACGTCCTCTACCAGCACCTCGCCGAAGCCCGGGGCGTCGAGATCCGCATCGTGCCCAGCCGTGGTGGCGCGGCGTCGGCCGAGGCCTTCGCGGATCACATCGACGGACGCACCCGGCTCGTCTCGGTGGCTTGGGTCTCTCACCAAAACGGTTACCACCACGACCTCGCTGCCCTCGCCCAGCTCGCGCACGCGCATGGGTCGTACCTCTACGCCGACGCGATCCAGGGAATCGGGATGCTGGATCTGGACGTGAAAGAGGTCGGCATCGACTTCCTCACCACGGGGACCTACAAATGGCTGCTGGCTGGGCATGGCGTGGCGCCGTTCTATGTCCGGGAGGAGCTCCTGGATCTCGTGGTCCTCGATCGCTACGGGCACCTCCACGTATCAGAGGAGCTTGGCGGGCACCGTTACCGACTATACGACGACGGGCGAAAGTATGCGTACGGGAAGATGGCCTTCGAATCGCTCTACCAGCTAAGCGCGACCCTCGATTATCTGCTCCGGATCGGCGTGGGGAACATCGAGCAGCACACGGTGGGGTTGGCCCACCGTCTTCACGAAGGGCTCACCGCCCAGGGACACGCCGTGTGGACCCCGTCGGGCAACCGCTCTGCCATCGTAACCTTCGAGCACGGCCGGGACATCGACATGGTTCGGGGCTCCCTCGAGGAAGCCCGGATCAAGCTGACCTTCAAGGAAGGCGGTGCGCAACTCCGGGCGTCGATGGCGCTTTTCAACACGGCCGAAGAGATCGACCTGCTGCTGGACGTGACGAAGGGGTAGGCGTAGACCACCGACGGGGTTGTCGGGCCCGATGTGCACCGTAGGCAGGGCATCGCAGCCCTGGCGCGAGGTTTGCCATGGAGATCCTGGTTCTAGGTCGGGCGGAGGTGCGGGAACTCCTCCCCATGAGCGAATGCATCGACGTGATGGCGGAAGCCATGGAGGCCACCGCTCGAGGAGAGACGCTCCAGCCTCTCCGCTGGATCATGGCGCTCCCCGGCGACGATGGGGCCGCCATGGGCACCATGCCGGGATACATGGGGAACCTGGATCGCTTCGGCATCAAGGTGGTGTCGGTCTTTCCGGAGAACTTCGGCACCAGGTATCAGTCGCATCAGGGTGCGGTTCTGCTCTTCGAGCGCGAGCATGGCAGCCTCATCGCGATCATGCACGCGGGCGAGATCACCGCGATCAGGACCGCCGCCGCGAGCGGCCTCGCCACTCGCATCCTTAGCCGTGACGACTCGTCCGTCCTGGCGCTGCTCGGCTACGGCGAGCAGGCCGCGACTCATCTGCGGGCGATGCAAGAGGTACGGGATGTCCGGCGCGTTAAGGTATGGGGCCGATCCAGGCAGCGCGCCGAACGCTTCGCGGAGGCCGAGGTCCGACGGAACGCGGTCGATATCGAGGTCTCGCCATCCGTGAGAGAGGCGGTGCGCGGCGCTGATCTCATCTGCACCGTCACGGCCGCTCCGGATCCGATCCTGAAGGGCGCATGGCTGCCCGAGGGTTGCCACTTGAACGTCGTGGGGTCGAGCGTGGCCCGGTTCCGGGAAGTCGATACCGAGGCGGTAGCCCGGTCCCGCCTCTACGTGGACCTGAAGTCGATGACGCTGGCCCAAGGCGGCGAATACCTGACGGCCGTCGCCGAGGGCGCAATCGACGAGAGCCACATCCTCGGCGAGATCGGCCAGGTGTTGATCGGGGCGAAACCGGGACGGCGGTCCGCCAGCGAGATCACCATGTACAAGTCGCTCGGAATTCCGGCGGAGGACCTGGCGTCCGCCCACCACCTCTACGCCCGCGCGCGCCAAGCCGGTTTGGGTACATGGGTCGACTTCTGAGGAGCTGCGGTGATGAAGGCGACGGACGTACCTGTGATACAATAGCGACCTACAAGATCAGCGCGGCAATCGTACCAAAAATGATCAACGGAATATTGTAGTGAATAAAGGTCGGCACCACGCTGTCCCAGATGTGACCGTGCTGCCCGTCCGCGTCGAGGCCGGAGGTCGGCCCCAGGGTAGAGTCGGACGCAGGAGAGCCAGCATCGCCCAGTGCAGCCGCGGTTCCGACCAGTGATGCAGTTGCCAGGGGAGAAAACCCAAAGGCCATGGCCATGGGGACATAAATTGACGCGATGATAGGAATGGTCGAAAACGAAGAGCCGATTGCCATTGTGATCAATAGCCCGGTCAGCAGCATCAAGACGGCTGCCAGGGTCTTATTGCCACCGATAACATTGGTCACGGAGTTCACCAGAGAATCGATGCCCTGTGTCGCCTTCATGACCTCGGCGAAACCGGCTGCGGCAATCATGATCAACCCAATCATCGCCATCATATGTACGCCGCGGGTAAAGACGTCCTCGGTATCACCAAAACGAATCACGCCGCCGAGAATGAAAGTCACGAGGCCGGCGAGCGAACCCGCAATGATAGAATCGGCATAGAGTTGCACCGATAGAGCCAAGGCGATCGCCACTACTGCTACGGCAATATCCCGCCAATTCAATGAATGAGCTTCGGGCCCGAAGGCAAGAACCTTGTCAAGAGAATAGTCACGAGGTTTGCGATAGGTGAAGAATATCGCCACCAGCAAGCCGATGAACATGCCACCGACAGGGATCGCCATCGCCAGCGGCAGTTGATCGGCGGTCACGGTGGAGCCATTGGCCACCAAGTTCCTGAGCAAGAGCTCATTCAAGAATATGCCGCCAAAGCCGACGGGGAGTAGCATATAGGTGGCCACCAGGCCGAAGGTCAGCACGCAGGCGACGAGACGGCGGTCCAGTCGCAGCTGTGCCATGACATGTAGCAACGGCGGGATCAGAATCGGAATAAAGGCGATATGGACCGGCACCAGGTTCTGAGAAGCGATGGCTACCAGCAAGATGACGCCGATTAGAATCGACTTGACCCAGACAAATGCCATTTCCTTTCCATCACGTTTAATGTTGGCGATGATCTTTAGTGCCAGCAAATCGGTGATGCCGGAATTGGAGATAGCTACGGCAAAGGCTCCTAACATGGCATAGTTCAGGGCAATGGCTGCGCCGCCACCCAACCCGCTACTGAAAACACTGACGGCTTCGGGCAATGACAGACCAGCCAGCATTCCACCGACCAGCGCGCCAAAGACCAGAGCGAGCACCACGTTCACCCGGATCAGGCTCAGGCCGAGCATCAGGAGAATGGCGATAACGACAGGGTTCATGGCGGCGGGGATCCTCCCCGGCCTCTAAGGGGTGCTCTGCCGCCGCCGGGCCGGAGGCGAGATCCGGGGCGCCGGCGCCGGCCACAGGCCGCGGGTTCCCAGCTCTCCGTAGAGAGCCGGCAGCTCGGCTTCCAGAATGCGGTTCAACTCTTCCACGATCCGGGTGACGCCTTCGAACGTCCAGTCAAGCCGGCGCACCTGGCCCGCCGTGGGGGCGCCCGCGTAACGCTCGATCGAATCCACCAGCCCTCGCCAATCCTGAACCGCGCGAGTTTGATGCTCCACTTCCCTCTGTACGCGCGAGACCTTGTCCGCCAGCTGCTCTACCAGTTCACGGGCGTCCTGTGGCTGTCCGACTCCCCGAGCCTCGGCCCGAGCGTCCAGATGGTCCTCGAGCTGCCCGATTTGCTCCGAAAGAGCGTTTACGGCCGTACGGGAGGTAGCAAGGGCCTTCTGAAGTTCGTAAACGTCGAGGAGAGCGTCTTGTCGCTCCTGCCGCTCGCCCGCTGACACGGGGACGAGCGGGTCCCCTTCCACGATGAGCAGTTCCGTCAGGTTCGGGCGCTGTCCGTCGTCATCCCCATCGCCGTCTTGCGGGGGAGCAAGATCGACCGAGTATTCGCCCGGCAAAACGACCGGACCCCGCGGCTCCGCGTCGTCGGCCTCCGTCGGCATGTACGGAGGTTCGATGCGCAGGTCCCACATCAGTCGGTTCAAGCCCCTTCGAGCGGGGCCACTCAACGTCCGAACCACGTTCCCCGCTGCGTCACTGATCGTGATCTCCACGTCTTCCTGGTACGCTCTCCCGAGATGGTATGTGATCCGCGCCCCGAACGCGGGGTTGGAAGCCACGAAATGGTCGTCGCCGAACTGGCCTTCTCGCGCTCTGGGGACGTGCAGTCGCGACGGCTTGAGGGGAAACATGTATGCCTCGGAGGCAAGGACCCCGGGCGTGAGAGCTTCCAATGGGCCGATGTCGTCGAGAATCCAGATGCTGCGGCCGTGAGTCCCGGCGACCAGATCGTTGTCCCGTGGATGTATGATCAGATCGTCGACCGGGACCGATGGCATGTTGAGCTTGAGTGACAGCCAGGTCTCGCCGCCGTCAATGGAAGTGTGCACGCCCGTTTCGTGACCGAGAAACAGCAGCCCCGGCTGCCTGGGGTGTTCACGGATTACGTTGACCGACGTCTCGGGGAGAGTGGCGGACAGCGATCGCCAGGTCTCGCCGAAATCGTCGCTGGCGAAGACGTAGGGCCGGTAGTCGTCCAATTCGTGGCCGTCGAACGTAGCATAGACACGGCCCTCGAGGTGATGGGACGCGGCGAGGTGGCTCACCGGCGTAAAGGGCGGCAGGCCGGAGATCCCGTTCCTCAGACTCGCCCAATTTGCGCCCCCGTCGCGCGTGAGGCGTACTTCCCCGTCGTCGCTCCCCGTATAGAGCACGTTTGGATCCAGCGGTGACTCGCTGATCGCGGTCAGGCTGCTGTAGAAGATGACCCCGTCTATTTGCCCGAGAGTCTCAGCGGCTACCCTCCGGCCCATCAGCTCCAGCGTGTCCCGGTCGGTGCCTGTCGTCAGATCGGGACTGATCTCGGCCCAGGTGCGTCCTCGGTCGGTGGACTTGAGGAGCACGTCGTAGCCCATGTACAAGGTCGTCGGGTCGTGTCTCGACAGGCGGATCGGCGTGCTCCAATCCCAGCGATATCCCCCTCGCTCGGCATGGGCCCTGTCCCTCGGCGCCGGGGTAACATACTGGCTGGCACCCGAGACGGGATCGAGCCACGTCAACCAGCCCTCCCACGAGACGAGGAACATCTTCGTAGGGTCCAGGGGATCGATCAGGGTCTGATAGCCGTCGCTTCCTCCGACATTGTACACGTCGAAGTTGGTGATCCCGTCTGCATACCGGGTGGCGCTGGGGACACACCAGGAGCCGTTGTCCTGAAGCCCACCGCAGATGTGATAGGGATCTTGCATGTCTACGGCGATCCCGTAGAATTGGCCGAGCGGCAGGTTGTCGATAAAGCGCCAGGTCTCGCCCCGGTCCCACGAGACGGCCACCCCGCCATCGTTGCCATCGATCAAGTGCCTCGGATCCCGCGGGTCGATCCACAGAGCGTGATGGTCGGGGTGGATGCTTGCATCTCCGGAGCTGCCATCCCGAAAGGTCCGGCCCCCGTCATCGGAGATGTGGACGAGGCTCACTCCAAGGACGTAGACCCGATCCGGGTCGTTCGGGTCTACGCGGATCTGGCTGAAATACGGCGGGCGCGGATTGAAGCTGCTCATCTGCTCCCAGGTTTCGCCCCGATCCAGGCTGCGGAATACGCCCCCCTTCTCCGTTCGCAAGGTCGGTGGAGGAACAGAGTACGTCGCGCCCCTGGGCGTGGGTCCCGGGTCGGCCTCCACGATCGCGTAGACGATTCTGCTGTCCCCCTGGAAGATGTCGATACCGATGCGGCCCATCTCGTCCTGTGGCAGCCCGTCAGTGAGCTCGCGCCAGGTAGCCCCTCCGTCGACGCTTCGATAGAGTCCGCTCCCGGGGCCGCCGCCGCTGAAGCCCCACACTCTGCGCTGTCGCTGATACATGGCGGCGAAGAGCGTCCGCGGGTCTCGGGGATCCATCGCCAGGTCGATGGCGCCCGTGTTCTCGTCGACGTACAGCACCTTCTCCCAGGTCTGCCCGCCATCAGTGGTCTGGAAGACCCCTCTCTCCTCATTCGGCCCCCACAGATGACCGGCTGCCGCCACGTACACGATGTCGGGGTCCGTGGGGTGAATCACGATACGGCCGATGTGGCGCGTGTCCCTCAGTCCCATGTGCTCCCAGCTCCGGCCGCCGTCGAGGGACCTGTAGACACCCTCGCCCCAGGCGGAGCTCTGACGGTTGTTCGGCTCGCCCGTTCCGACCCAGACCAGGTTGCGGTTCGAGGGCGCTACCGCCACATCGCCGACGGAGATCAGCCCTTCTATACCGTCGAAGAGCGGTTCCCACGAGATCCCCTGGTTGGTGCTCCTGAAGACCCCACCGCTGGCGGCTCCCACGTAGATGGCGTCGGGAGCGCCCGCCGTCGTGGCTACCGCCACATCGCTCACCCGGCCGCTCATCAGCGCGGGACCCACTCCCCGCCACTCCAGACCAGACAGCATCGCGGCCTCGAGACCGCCAGCACTCCGGCTCTCCTGCCCCTGGACCGTGTCGCCAGTGAACGTGGGCGCGCGGATCTCTTCGCCCGGTTCCCAACCCGAGTTCACACCGACCGGTGGGATCAGAGCGACCCAGAAGAGGCCCACAAGGACCGTGTGGTCAATCGACTTCGTCGACATCGGCAATCTCCTCGAAGCGGCAGTTGCGAAAGCGCTTCCAACCTGCGACCGCGGGCTCCCCGCTCAGCCCAGGAAGATCGAACGCGGGAGGGAGGTAGTCCCGGCAGAGCACGCAAAACCGACTACTCCGGGCCATCGACAATACGACTGTACTCCCCACAAGCCGGAATACAGCCGCATTGGCTGGACCGGGAAGGTCCGGAGACCGGGACCCCTACCCGAGCCCTACCCGCTGGGCCTTAGATTCTCGTTGTTCAACACCTCTTTATCCGGGAGCGGCCAGCACATCTGGCTCCCGATCAAGCCGAGAGCGGGCTTGTGATAGGGGGTCCCCGTCTCCGGAATATAGTTGACCGCCTCCGGGTGGCGTCGGAAATCCCCCATCCGCCTCGCCTCCAACCAGAACTCCCGGCCCCGCTGCTCGAACAGCTCTTCGAGAACGCTGGCGTCGTCCGTGGGGCCCGCGTAGGGAGACTGCCCGTTCGCCGTCCTCTCCCGCTGAATGAGGGCCATCATGGCGTCTGACCCCGTCGCCTCGGCAACGATGTACTCGGCCTCCAGCTTGGAGGCGAGCCTCATCGGCGACGAGTAGCTCGTGTATTTTCCCTGGCTCCAGATTTCGGTCACGCCATCGTTCGGATTGAAGGAGTGCTCCCCAGGGGGGATCGCGACTACGCGCGGGTCATCAAGGTTCCGTAAGTGAGGGGCTACGGAGATCGTGCTGATGCGGGAGTGGTCCCAGATGAAGTTGGATACCCGGCCGAGGTTCGCGGGGTCATCGACGAATGTAAGGGAATATTCGAACCCTTCCTCGACCATCTCCGCGTCCGCTCGAGCCTGACCGTTGTCGCCGGCTTGGAGATGGGCGCGGGAGCGTCCGAGCACGGACGCGTTCCAGAACTGTGTCGCCTGGTCTGTTCCGGCCGCGCTGGCGACGGACATCGCTGTTGTGAAGTGGGTCACAGCCGAATCCAGCATCATCCCGGTGTTCAACGCCGGGCCGCCGTCCACGACTCCCACGCAGAAGTACTCAGCCATGGTGAGGAAAGAGTACCCCGACACCATTTCAGCCATAGCCAGGTTGATGTTGGAACTCTCTCCCTCCGTACCCGCAAGCGCTTGGATCACCCGGGCCGACGAGGCCCAGGCCCGGGCCACCTGCTCGAAGTACGAGCTCGGGGCCGGGTTGGAAAAAGCGTGGGGATAATCGACGTAGCCTGCGCTGGGGGAGACTTGGCGAATCCCGAACATATTGCCCGAATTCCAGTTGACGTTGGCGCAAAGCGTTTCACCCGTAAACCAGCCGCCCCAACTGGCGTAGCGTACGTAGGCGTACCGGTAGTCTTGTAGCGCAGAGTTCGCCAGGGATGTGGCATCCGCCACGGGATCGATCGCCCCCGCATCGACGACATTGCGGTTTTCCACGGTGAGGAAGTCGTCGCACCCCACCGCCGCGACGCAGGTCATCGCCAGCAACGCAGCGCTCAGCTTGACTCGCAGATTCTGTTCCATTGGAGGATCCTCAATTTAAATTTTAGAAGGCGATGTTCGACTTCACTTCCCAGCGCCGCGCCGGCGGTATGTTGAACCATTCGTTCTGTTGGAAGGGGTCATACCAGGTGCCCGCCGAAATCGCCTCGGGGTCCGGGCCCTCCCAGCCCGTCCAGACGTAAAGATTGCGGCCCGCTAGCGTTATGAAAGCTCGGTCGGCGCCGATCTGGGCCGCCCAGCTGTCAGGCACGGTGTAGGTGAGGGAGAACTCGCGGAAGCGGACGAAGCTGGCGTCCTGCAAGTACGGCTCGCTCGTGGCCCGGCTGGAAAGCTGTTCTCCGGACTCGCTCATGTAGGGGCCGAACCGTCTCAGTCGCTCCTCCGGGGACAGAAAACCGGGATCCACGCGCTCCCGGGCGTTCCCGACTGACCTCTCCCTGGAATTCGCTGTGGAGTTAGGGGTCACAAAATTCGATTTCCAGTCGAACAGGGCGTAGAGACGGAGGTTGCGCCACAGCGTCACATTGGTCGAAACGTTCCCCAAGTGGCTTGGCTGTCGGCGTCCGAGGAACTCCAAGGTATCGGATAGAATCGCCACGCCATTGGCGACGTCCACCTCTCGAATTCGACGAGTGTAGTACGAGAAGAGAGGGTCGCCCACCTTCAAGCCGCCGGGTGGGAGGTCCCCCAGATCCGTAAGCTCGTTATGGAGCGTGCTCCCTTGTATCTGCACATCCCACAGCAAGTCCGGCCGGGTGATCAGCCGGGCGGACACAGCGAGTTCGATCCCCCGGTTGATCACCTTGCCCAAATTCGCCCACGGGTCGCCAAAAAAGCCGACCGAAACCGGGAGTTCTCGTGAAATCAGGAGATCCTTGGTCACCTTGTCGAAATAGGTGAACTCCAGGCCGACGACATCATCGAAGAACGCCGCATCGATCCCCGCCTCGAACTCGCTTCCCGTTTCCGGCTTCAGGCCCGGGTTTCCGGGGTTCTGGAGCACCATTCCTACTCCGAGGCCCCCGGCCTGCTTCACGTAGGGCGATGGGCGATAAGTTCTGATCGAGGCGCCCGGCCGAGGGGCCCGACCCGTGACTCCATACGCGGTTCTGAGCCGAAGGAGGTTGATCCAGGAAACCCCCTCGCTCCAGAAGGGCTCATCGGAAATAACCCAGGAAAACCCGGCCTTCGGGAGGGCGACGCTGTTGATCTCCTCGCCGAAGGAGGAGTTCCGGTCGACCCGGAGTCCGAACTGGAGGAACATCCGATCGCGGTACCCGATTTGCCATTGGCCCATGTACCCGATCGATCGTTCCTGCTCGAAGAACTGCCCTCCCTCCTTCTGCGCGGCCGCCGAGACTGCATTCGCCGCGTTCGTGGCGAGGCCGATACCGACTCCCCAGAGTTGGTCGTTATCGATGGTGATCACCTGAAGTCCCAAGGCAAGGCTGTTCGCCCACTGGCCCTCGGACCCCATCGTATTGCTGAGGATGCCAAGATAGTCGAAGGTACTCTGTCGGTAGTCGGTAGACATCTGCCTGATCACGCCCTCGTCCCGACCGGGAAACCACCCGTTGTCGTTCTTCGGGATCACTCGGCGGTTCTTCGAGTTCGACATATCCGTGCCGAGGCTGAGCCGGTGCGTGAACCAGCTCAAGGGGGTGTAGGTGGCTCCCAATGTCACCGTGTTCTTCGTCGTCTTGATTGTGCTGTCGAGAGCGTCGATCGCCTCGGAGTCCCGCGTCGACCACCAGCCGTTGTTGGCCAAGCCGAGGGTGAGGGGATTTCCGAGGCCGGCGTTCGTCGTCATCCCGTACGCACTGCTGTTGCCGTCCACCATCTCATTGTCTATGCGGGCCAGGCTGTAGCCAGCGTCGATTCGTAGCGTCGAGGTGGGTGTCCAGTTCAAGTTGAGCCGACCGGTGTAGCGGCCGTACTCCTGGTTGGGGAAAAACCCTGTTTCATTCATGCCCCGCGCGGAGAGGTAGTAGGTGAACTGCTCCGCACCTCCGGCGCCCGTCCAACCCAGACCGAACAGACGCCCGGTTTTCTGCACGTTCTCTCGAACGAGCGGGTTGTCCGAGACGACAGATCCCGGCGATAGGCCCGAACAGATCGGTCTCCCTTCGGCGATATCCGATTGAGAGCATAAGCCCCAGTTGGCCGGGGGATCGTATGTCGATTGCACCCCATTGTATTCGAGATCGACGGTCTGTCTGAAGGCACCGGGCGTCCCCCGCTTGGTGATGATCTGGATCACCCCAGCCGATGCGTCGGCGCCATAGAGCGTTGCGGCCGCCGGTCCCTTCACGACCTCGATGCTCTCAATATCCTCTTGGGCGATGTCGTTGAGGCGGCTGGCGACCTGGCCTCCGAATTCACAGCAACTGCTGTTCGCCGTCCCAGGAGGGGCGAGGCGAACCTGTCGCGAATCGACGCGAATCCCATCGAGGAATATCAGGGGCTCGTTCGAAAGGTTGATCGAAGATTCGCCACGAATTCGAATCCGCGGGGCGACCCCGGGATTGCCGTTTCCCGCCCTGACGTCCACACCGGGAACACGTGACTGAAGGATGTCCGTAACCTGGCTGATCGGCCCCACCGCCACCACCTGTGCGACGTCCACGACCGCGACCACAGCCGCCTGCTCTCGACGGGGCCGCTCCCCGGCCGTTCCCGTGACGACTACTGCGTCCAGAGCTACCGGGCGAAGAGTGAGTTCAAAGTCGGCGATGAGCGACTCGTCGGCCACGACGGTCACCGTCCTCTCGACCGGAGCGTAGCCGATCCGCTCGACGCGGACGGTCACCTCTCCTGCAGGGACGCCCAACAGTAGATACCGGCCGTTCGCCGCGGTCAGCGTGCCCAAATCGCTATCGGGGATGGAGACCTGGACCTGGGAAATGGGGGTCAGACTGCGCCCGTCGAGGATCCGTCCCGTGATCGTTGCTTCCTGTTCCTGCGCAACGAGAGGAGCCGCCCCGGCCAACGTGACCAGGAGCACGGAGCCAAAGCCGAGCAAGAAACGCAGGCACACATCGACCTGCTGACCGGCGCTCAGCCGAGGAGAGGTAGGGTGGTCTCGAATCCCCGGTCTTGAGGCTGGGATGCGAGATGTTGACATGCGGGAGTGACCGTGTTTCGAACTGCGGAAGTGACCGTGTTTCAAACGGAAACAATACATAAACTACCTCCAGCGTGCGGGACGCGCCAAGCTAAAGTGAAACCACGAGCATGTCAAATTTGTTGGCGGGGATCGGGTGTCGTACCTCAGTAGAAATGTCCCCTCTTGGCGCAGTAGAGAGGCGCTTCGGAGTCTTCGCGAGCCCGGACACGCTGCGGCGCCGGATGACGGAGCGACCGCCCCGGCCTCCTGCATCGCGACAATAGCCTCGCAATGGGCGCGCATTGATGACAGCGAACGGCGCACGTATTCGTCGGGATCATGGTCGCGCAGCCCATTCGGCCCGCGCGAGCGACATTCCGGCCGGAATTAGCCTCCCAGCGGATCGTGCGCGGAAGTCTGGTCGGTGACGACATCCGGGATGACCCCGCGCGCGACCAGCTCCGGCAGGACTTCGGCGCAGTTGCTCACCAGCCCGCCCGAGAGCGTTTCCCCCGCCCGCGACGCGTCCCGCACGCAAGCGAGGGCCTCGTCCAGGTTGGTGGCCATGCGGTCACAATAACGCGTCGCGATGCGCCGCCGGATGCGCTTGGCATCCACTTCGACGCAAAGAATGGCACCCTCGCTCGTGGTGGCGGCGAGGGGCTGCGCACCTCCCATGCCGCCCGGTTGCCGACCAGGTTGGCGTGGGCGATGAGCGCGCGGGGGGCGTGCGCGCGCGCACGATGGCGTCGAAGCCCTCCCAGCAGCGGGCCGCCGGGTGTTCGGGACTACCCGTCGGCCCGCTCCGCCCGAGGGGCCTGGCCGCGGCCTGCCGGCCGGACCCGCTGCCAGCTCCGTCCTACCCGGCCAGGTTCTGGTTCGTGTTCCGCATGACCTCGCTGAAGCCCCAGCAGGTGGCCCGGTTCTCACGGAGCACTGCGTCGGCCATGGTCGCAGGGAGAGTCGCCTTGACGTTGTCTACCATCCGCTGGACTATGGCGTCGTCGGCGGGTGTGTAACCCCCAGGGAAGATCTGTGTGAGCTCGTTCAGCCTGTAGAACTCTCCACCGCGCCGGGCCTCGAGCCACATGACAATCGCCCGCTCAAGGATCAGCGCCTCGAATGCTTCCTCGACATTGGTGGCCTCCCAGGCCGGCACGCCGATCTCGGCCCGGTCGTCGTTCATCATGGCCAATCCTTCCTGCCACTGTCCGCCTCGGATCCGGGCCTCTGCCTCGATGAGCCGCATCTCCGATCCCTTTGTCAACGGCACGTCCGACGTGCCGTCGGGATATTTCTCCACGGAGACCAGAGGCGAGATGCCGTCGCCACCGGCGCGGGCCGCGTCCTGCGAGGGAACCCGCGGATCGCCGGTCTCGACGAAATAGTCCCGGAACCAAGTCAATCCCACCGTAACGTTTCGGCGCGGATGCGTCTCATGCCAGACGGCGTTGGTCTGCCGGCCACCCTGGGCGACGTCGTTGTATTCCGCATACCAGGCGTAGTCGGTCGGGACCTGTCCGGCGTCCGAAACGGCCCCGCTCAGGTCCCCCAGGATCAGGCGAACCGAGGCCCGTCCGCCGTACGCGGCGTGCATCAGGTCGCTGGCCCCGGCGGCCATGCCCACCCCGAGGGCCTCGGTGAAGTGCGCCTCCGCCCTCTCGTAAAACGCGCTGCGAGGCATGGGTGGGCCGTTGTCGAACACGGCCTCGCAGTGAATGTCGCCCAGTAGCCGGTTCGAGAATCCGGCCCAGACCAGCGCCTCGGCCAGGAGCGCACTATTCTCGATTTCCCCGCCCACCGCCCTCATGCGGCGGATGCCATCCTCGGCCACCCATCGGGCAGCGTGGGCATTGTTCGTCCAGTTGTTGTAGTCCGGCCGGTCCGAGGGAAGTATCCCCCTGCCCGCGAAGAGGTCAGCCTCGCCCGAGGTGCCGGCCCAGATTTCCCCGAAGAGGACGGAGAACCGGACCGCCCCGCTGTTCGCTCCATTCAGCCCCAGGGCGAAGTCCCCCGCCATTCCGTTCACCACGGCCTGGAACGCGTCGTCGCGGTCCAGGTTCTCGTCGAGGATGTTCCCCGGGTTCGTAACTTCACATCCGGTCGCGACCACGATGGCCGCAAGCAGGAGAAGACCGCCGCCCCCTCGCGACCACCGGGGGGTGCTCCGCCTTCTCGGGCCACTCGTTCCTTCCGCTATGCCTGTCTTCATTGTCAGCTCCTCGGCAATCATCGGTAATCCCCTTCATCGGTCCTGGTAATCCGTGTCATCGGCCTCAGAACGACATCCGAAGCGAGAAGTCGAACCGCTGAACCGGTGGCAGCAGGTAGTTCTCGTTCCGAGTCAGCTGCGGTTCCCCGGCGGTGTTCCAGGTCTCGGGGTCCAGGCCCCAGTAATCCGTGATCTTGAAGAGGTTGGTTGCCGCGACGTGCACGGAGAGGGAACTCAACGACGCCGGCACAAGGGACTCCGGCAGGTCATAGCTGAGCGCGAGGCTCCGGAGGCGGAAGAAGTCGGCCTTGGTGGTGAGCGAGCCGCGGTCGGGCCGTCCCTTGCACCGGGACCGCTGGAGGGCGGTTACATCGCTCAGGTTACCGGCGGCCATCTTCTGCTGTATGTCGAAGCAGGCGGGCCAGGTGCCGCGCTGGGTGTTGGCTTCGGCGGTGCGGCTGAACATGACCTGTCCCCCCTTGAACTCGCCCCGGGCGGAGATCTGGAGGTTGTCTCCGATCCTGAGCGCGCTGGAGACGGTCCAGTTGAGTTCCGGGAAGACCGGCCCGATGAAGACTCTCCGGCCGAAACGCGGATCCGCATCCTCCGCGAATATGGGCTCGGCGATTTCGTCCGGGTTCGTCACCTGGAAGTCGAAGTAGGACGCCAGCGGGTAGCCCTCGCGGGCCCAGATTCGGCCCCCGATCTGAACCGCGTCGTCTTCGCCCAGATCGATCACCTCGGACTTGTTCGTGGAAAACCCCAGGCTCAGCTGCCACGACAGGTTGCGGGTGCGCACGGGCTCTGTATCGAGCGCTACCTCGACTCCCTTGTTGTCGATCGTGCCGATGTTCAGGAGCTGTGATCCCTGGAAACCCAGAGTCGGATCCAGTGCAACGGGTACCAGGGCGTCCAGAGTCCGCTGGTAGTAGTAGCTGACGTCCAGGCCCACACGCCCGTCCCACGCGCTCATCTCGAAGCCGGCCTCCAACTCCCGGGTGCGCTCCGGTCCGAGCGCGGCGTTACCCAGGTTCTGCGGGCTCACGCCGGGCTGCCCGGTCTTGGTCTGGATCGGCGACCACACCCTCTCGGCGTCGAAGAAGCCCGGCGCCTTTCCGGACTCCCCGAAGGCCACGCGCAGCTTTGTCACCTCCAAAGCGGCGGGCCAGAAGTCCTCATCGGAGACAACGTAGGAGGCTGAGAGCTTGGGATACGTCTGGAGGCCGAAGTCGTTGCCGAAAGCACTGTTCCCATCCACGCGGAGGCCCGCGGTCAGGTACAGCTTGTCCGCGAAGCCGAGCACCTCCTGGACGAAGAAGCCCGCGTTGACCTCCCGGAGCCGGTTCTCGACCACCTGGCGAACCGCTCCGGACGTGAGGGTTGGCTCCTGGGGACCGGCGAACGTCGTCGCGAGGCCGTGCGTATGCCTGACCAGGTTGTCGAAGACCGCGAAGCCGACCGACGTGTTCGTCCCGATCCCGGCCACGTCGGCCCGGTAGGTGGTGCGGAAGTCGATGGTCTTGGTCTCGGTTCGGAACCCGGCAAGCCCCCGCTCCCCCCGCGGGACGAACCAGGAGCCGAACGGGGTATCCGCGATGTGCTCCTGCTCGACGTAGTCGAAGCCCAGGGCCACCCTCATCTCCAGGGCCGTCGTCGGCTGGTAGCCGAAGTCGATGCCGGAAATCCAGTGCGTCTGGTAGTCGTCGAAGTCCAGCTCCAGGACCAGTTCGTCCTGGTCCTCCGTGTAGTCTCTGCCGCCCCGCAGGACGTTCAGCATGAAGCCCTCGGCCTCGCCCCCGTTGGCGATCCAGTCCACCCTCCGCCGACTCAGGTGGTTGTTGAAGCCGATGGTGATGGCGGGAGTGGGGGCGAAGGAACTGTTCGCCCGCACCGACCATTCCCTGGACTGCTGGTCCGAGGGAAGAACGCCCTCGTCACCGAGCCAGCGGCCCGACAGGAAGTAGGTCAGCTCATCACGCCGCCCCCGGGCCGACAGGCTGTACTCCTGGAAATGGCCCCGGTCCAGCCACTGGTCGAGGAAGATCCCCTCGGACTCCGGGCCGTGGGTGTCGAACCAGGCCTGCGAAGGTCGTCCATTCGGTCCCCACTGGCTCGGAAGCCGGGACATGCCCTGCGTGATCTTCGCGTCCCAGACCGTAACGCCCTGTTGGAGACCGGCCCCGGACTTGGTGAAGATCTGGATCACGCCCCCGGCGGCTTCGGTGCCGTACAGCGTGGTGGCGGCCGCCCCCCTGATGATCTCGACACGGGCAACGTCCTCCGGGTTGATGTCGTTCAGGGGCGAACTCCTCTGACCCGGGGTGCTCGCGGTAGTGAGGCCCGGGAGAGGCCCTGACTTGGGGGGTATGTAGTGCCCGCTGTAGACCCGGATGCCGTCCACGTAGATGAGGGGCTCGTTTTCCTGCGTGATGGAGTTCACCCCGCGGATGCGGATGGTGGCGCCGGAGCCGGCGTCTCCTCCGGTGTAGAGGATGTCCAGGCCGGTGGCACTGGCCGCCAGGACGTCGTCCATCGTCTTGATGGCGCGCCCCCGTACATCCTCGGCATTGATGGCCGAGATGCTGTTTCCGACCTCCCGCCGGCCGACGGCCCCCGCCGTCCCGGTCACAACGATCTCGTCCATGTCGATGGCCCGGGGCGTCAGGGCGAAATCAGCCACTGCGGACTGGTCAGCCTGGACCGTGACCTCCTGCGTCTCCGTCGGGTAACCCACCAGCATCACCTGAACCTGGTGGGTGCCAGCGGGCACGCTGAGGATCAGGTAGCGGCCGTCGCCACGGGCGAGGCTTCCGATCTGGGTGCCCACCAGGAAGACCTGTGCCGCGCCCAGGCCCCGTCCGGTGGTGGCGTCGGACACCAGCCCTGTCACGGTCCCGGTCCCTTGGGCGGCGCTGCGCGCAGGCAGCACCAGAAGGACCAGCACCGTGGCGCACACCGTGAGCAACGTTCTCCGAGCCTGCGCAGAGAATATTCTGCCGTAAACGTCTGACCAACTCATGAGTCCCTCCTTTTCTTGGGTCCTTCTCGGCGCCGTGAATTGACCGCGGCGCCGGCACGGGCTTGCTAACCTGCACCTCCTGCCGGCAACTCCTCCTGTGACAGGCTCTCCACCGCCTCGGCCAGCACGCTCTCCAATGCCGTGTACCGCTGCCGGTGGGTTTGGGTGGGCGGATAGAGGCTACCGGGCCTCACGCCGTTCCCGTTGAACTCCGCTGCGAGCCCGTAGATGTCGCGGAGCAACGTTTCGAGATGGTCGAGGCCGACCCCCTCAACCTGCTCGTCAAGGGCCTCGGCGCGCCCGAGTGCATCGAAGGCGCGCTGCTGGAGCGCCAGGAGCTCCACAAGAAAGCGCTCCCGCTCCTCATAGTCTCCTTGCGCGAGCGTGGGCATGCGCGGGTCGGGCCTCACGACGACGTCGTGGGTGATCCGGGCGCTCCCGGCCTCGAGCGTCACACGGTAGGAGCCAGGTGCGACGAAGGGTCCCCTCGGCGTTACCGGGTGAGGAAGCACGCCCGGTGGTCCGGGCAGCGGCGGGTCCCCCACTTCGACCAGCGCGAGGGCCGCTTCGTATGGCGGCGGTTCATGACGCAGGTCCCAGACGACCCGGTGAATGCCGGGGGACGACGGCCCCTCCAGCGTGCGCACCGGCGCACCCTGGCCGTTCGCCACCGTGACGCGGACGGAAGGCGCCGTGTTGCCCAGGAAGTAACTGATGACCGCGCCGAACGGCGGGTTCTCGCCCACGAACTCGTGGTTACCCCGGTACATGTCGTCCTTGCGAAACTGGAAGATCGTGGCCGCCTGGATGGTGAAGAGGTGCGCTGCTGCGTCCGCGACTTCGGCCGACCACTCCACAAGCGGGGTCAGGTCGTCCAGGATCCAGATGCCGCGGCCGTGGGTGGCTACGACCAGGTCGTCGTCCCGGGGGTGAATGACCAGGTCGTCGTAAAGCGTGGTGGGAAGGTTCGACTCGAACCTCACCCAGTTCGCGGCCGCATCGCCGGAGGCGAACAGAGCATGCTCAGTGCCCAGGAAGAGGAGATTCGGGTTACCGGGGTGCTCGCGGATGACGTTGACGGACCCGGAGGGCAGCCCTCTCGCGAGGGACTCCCAGGTTCCGCCGAAATTGCCGGTGCGGAAGACGTAGGGAGCGAAGTCACCTTCGCGGTGTGCGTCGAACGTCGCGTAGGCGACGCCCCGCCCCGTGACCGATGCGATGACCCTGCTGACGTAGGTACCGTCCGGGACGCCCCCCACGTTCTGGCCCACCTCCGTCCACGTCGCGCCGCCGTCCCGGGAAACCTGAAGGTTGCCGTCGTCGGTACCGACCCAGAGCACGTTCCGGTCGAGAGGCGACTCGGCGATCGTGACGATTTCCCCGAACGAGCCGGTGCCGTCGTTCTTCGAGAGTGTGATGTCCGCGCCGGGAACGTCCATGATGCGCAGGGTGTCACGGTCGATCTGCCGGCTCAGATCGTCTGTGCGCTCCCAGGAGACGCCCCTGTCCCGGGAGGTGAAGAGGCGGTTGCCTCCCAGGTAGATGACATTGGGGTCGTGCCGGGAGAGGAAGGTCGGCGTCTCCCAGTCGAACCGATACTCCTCCTCGCCCGCGGGCGGATGCGGCTCTATGGCCAGGATATCTCCCGTCTCTGCATCCACGCGGGTCAGTCTGCCGTCGTTCGCGTTGGAGTAGATGTAGCGGTGGCTCGCGGGATCGGGCTGGTGGTACATGCCGTCGCCGAACTCGATCTGCGCCCAATCGTCGCGCAGGATCCCGGACCAGTGGCGGGTCGCGCTGGGGACCATCCAGGAGTGGTTGTCCTGCAGGCCGCCATAAATGAAATACGGGTCGCGCATGTCGACGCCGACGGCGTAGTACTGCGCGATCGGCAGGTTGTCGATCTTCATGTACAGCTCGCCCCGGTCCCAGCTCTCGAACAGGCCGCCGTCCGTTCCCACGTACAGGTGGCGCGTATCGGTGGGATCGATCCACAGGGCATGCTGATCCGGTTTGACGCCCACGTCGTAGGTGGGTGGCCTCCCGATCTGGGTCCAGGCGCGGCCGCCGTCCTCGCTGCGCCAGGAGTACCTGGCCAGGGTGTAGACGCGCTGGTCGTTCCCGGGGTCGATGAAGATCTCGCTGTAGTACATGGGCCGCTCGTTGCGGCTGTGCATCTTCGTCCAGTTCTCGCCGCCGTCCTCGCTGCGGTAGACGCCCTGGTCGGCGCTGTCCGCTTGGATGATGGCGTTGAGGACCCGGGGGTTCGAGCGGGAGACTGCCACCCCGATACGCCCCTGGTCACCCTGGGGGAGGCCGTTCGCGAGACGGCGCCAGGTGACGCCGCCGTCGGTCGTCTTGTGGATTCCGCTCCCCGGTCCGCCGCCGTTGAAGCCCCAGACGCGGCGTTGCCGCTGGTAGGCGGCGGCGTAGAGCGTGTTCGGGTTCGAGGGGTCCATGGCCAGGTCCACGACGCCGGTCAGCGTGTCCACAAACAGCACCTTTTCCCACGTCCGCCCGCCATCCGTGGTTTTGAACACGCCGCGATCGGCGCTCGCCGCCCAGAGGTTGCCGAGGGCCGCCACATACGCAATATCCGGATCTTCCGGATGGACCTCGATCTTCCCGATGTGTCGAGTGTTCTCGAGTCCGAGGTGCGACCAGGTGGTCCCGGCGTCCGTCGAGCGGTAGACGCCGCTCCCCCACGAGGAGCTCTGCCGGTTGTTCTGCTCGCCGGTTCCCGCCCAGACGACTTCCGGGTTCGACGGAGCGACGGCGACGTCGCCAAACGTACTGACCGGCTGGTCGTCGAAAATCGGGGTCCAGGTCGTTCCCTTGTTGGTGGTCTTCCACAGCCCGCCGGACGCGCTGGCCACGTACAGGGTCGAGGGATCGTCGGGCACCCCCTCGATGTCGTGGATACGGCCGCCTGTGACCGCGGGGCCGATGGAACGGAAGCGCACCCCTTCCAGGAGTTCGGGCGTGAGCGCGGCAGGCTCCGCTGTGCCGGGCGCCGCACCGTAAGGCTCCCCGGTGCAGGCCAGTCCGAGGAGCAGGGGGATGATCGAGGCTGCTACGGGACGGATCACGGTGAGGCGCATCTTCGACCTCCATGCTGCGATGCACCGTCTGGAGGATGCCGAGACACGCGACGGGCCCCGGCACCCCGGGCGACCACAGAGGGCGGGGAGGTGTCCAGCAGGGCACTACAGCCGGGCAGAACAAGACCAAGCTGGGTGTCGCCCGCCTTCCGACCCCAGCTTGGCGTCTCCGCTTCCATCTGTTCCGCGTCGAGATGACCAACATACAGAGTAGGTGTCGAAACTTGACGGGGCCAATCTCTGATTCGTCGTGAAGCTCCGTGGCGTCGTCGTCCTCATGCGGCCAGGGAAAACGGATTGGCCAGCGGACGACGCTCCGATTCCGCGTAACAAACAGCGTTACCGGTTTTCTCACAACGGTTTGGATGCCTCGGGACGCTTTGCGCCGAGTCGACATGGCCGGCCACGTTGCTTGCGTCTCCAAGGATTCCATGGGAGGTTGGATCATAGGGGGAGTTTCCGCCGTTATGAGGATCAGCGAGGCGGTCCAGCCCTCCCCCTCCCTGCTGGCAAGGAGTGCCCCGATGTCGACCTTCCGAATCACCCCTTCCTCGTACGCCGCTTCGTTTCTCGGGTTCGTGTTGCTGGCCCTGGTGCCATCGGTTTCCGCACGGCCTCTTCCAGGCCAGTCCCCGGCCACCATCCGAACCGAGGATCTCCGGGCCTTCCAGCCCCGTTCCATCGGGCCCGCGGTCGCGGGCGGTCGCGTCCACGTCGTTGAAGCCTTGCCGGACAATCCGTCCACGATCTTCGCGGCCTCCGCCTCGGGTGGCCTCTGGAAGACCACGAACCGGGGCCACACCTGGACGAACGTCTTCGACACCATGGCCGTGAGCACCTTCGGCGATGTGGCTATTGCCCAGTCGGATCCCCGGATCGTCTACGCCGGAACGGGAGAGCAGAACAACCGACAAAGCACGTCCTGGGGCAACGGGGTCTACCGCTCCGACGACGGGGGTGACAGCTGGCGGCACCTGGGGCTGGAAGAGACCCGCCACATCGGGCGGGTCCGAGTGCACCCCGACGATCCGGACGTCGCCTGGGTGGCGGCGTCGGGCAACCTCTGGAGGGGGTCCGATGAGCGGGGCGTCTACAAGACAACCGACGGCGGCCGGAGCTGGCGGAAGGTGCTCGCCGGAGCGAACCAGTGGACGGGCGCCGTGGACCTGGCCCTGGACCCGTCGGACCCCGACGTCCTCTACGCAGCCATGTACCAGCGGCTGCGCCGGACCTGGGGCTTCAATGGGGGAGGACCGGGGAGCGGGATCTTCAGGAGCAGCGACGGAGGTGAGAGCTGGACTGAACTCACCCGGGGGATCCCGGCGGGTGACAAGGGGCGAATCGGCCTGGCGGTGACCGCGGCCGATCCCTCCGTGGTGATGGCGACCATCCAGCACGACACGGACGAAGGGACCGGGACGTACCGCTCGGAGGACGGCGGGAACAGCTGGAACAAGGTGAACGACCTGAATCCCCGGCCCATGTACTACTCCAAGATCTTCATCGACCCGAGCGAAGAGAACCGGGTCTACATCCTGGGCGGTAGTGCCTTCAAGAGCGAGGACGGTGGCCGAAGCTTCGAGCTCATCGCGGAGACCCCTACCTACGACGTGGGCGTCCACGGGGACCACCACGCGCTCTGGATTGATCCGAACGACCCGGACCACCTGTACCTGGCGGGAGACGGGGGGTTCTACGAGACCTACGACCGGGGGCAGACTTTCCGGGCGTCCTACAACCTCCCCATCGCGCAGTTCTACGCCATCGGCGTGGACATGCAGGACCCCTACTGGGTCTACGGGGGACTGCAGGACAACCACTCGTGGATGGGTCCTTCCCGCACCCGTCACTGGATCGGGATCATTGACGACGACTGGAAGCAGATAGGCTTCAGCGACGGGATGTACTGGCAGCCCGACCCGACCAGCCCCCGCTACGTCTACGGGAACTCCCAGAACGGAGCCTTTACCCGGGTTGACACCGAGACCGGCGACATCCTCGACATCCGTCCCCGCCCGCCCGAGGGCGAGGCGTATCGCTTCGATTGGGTCTCGCCCAGCCTGGTGTCGCAGCACGATCCGCAGACGGTCTACGTGGCCGGAAACCGACTCTTCATCTCCCGGAACCGGGGCGAGAGCTGGCAGCGGACCGAGGACCTGACGCGCGCCGCCGACCGGGAAGCCCTGGAGCTCATGGGCGTGCCCGGGGCGGACATCCGGATTTCGAAGCACGATGGGGAGTCGAACTACGGCGAGATCGTCACCATCGCCGAGTCCCCCCTGGACCCCGACGTCCTCTGGGTCGGCACCGACGACGGCAACGTCCAGGTTTCCCGGGACGGTGGCGATACCTGGACGGAGGTGGGCCGGAACGTGGACGGCGTCCCGGACGGTACCTATGTGAGCCGCGTGGCGGGTTCGGCCTCGGCGCCCGGCACGGCCTACGTTACCTTCGACGCTCACCGGGACGGGGACTTCGACGCCTACGTGGCCCGGACCACGGACCTTGGCCGCACATGGGAGTCGCTGGCCGCCGGCCTGCCGTCGGGCTCGGTGAACGTGTTGGCAGAGCACCCGGACAACCCGAACGTCCTTTTCGTCGGCACCGAGCACGCCGTCTTCGCCAGTACCGACGCGGGAGCCGGCTGGGCCAGGATGCCGAACCTCCCGACCGCCCCCTACGACGACCTTCTGGTCCACCCGCGGGAGAAGGACCTGGTGTTGGGCACCCACGGACGGAGCATCCTGATCCTGGACGACGCGCGCTATCTCGCGGCATGGGACGCGGACGTCGCCTCGGCTCCGCTCCACCTCTTCTCCATCCGGGACGGGACGGTCTTCAGCTACCGGAAGGACACCTCGTACCGGGGCAACGCGGAATTCCACGGGAGCAACCCGGACGACGGAGTCCTCATCACCTACCGCATCGGACCCGGGAGCGCCGGCCAAGCCACCCTGACAGTCCGGGCCCCCGGTGGCGGAGTGGTCCGGGAGATGGGGGTTCCAGGAGAAGCGGGCGTACACAGGGTCAACTGGGATCTTCGCCACGGAATCTGGTCCGACCCGATGGAGACCTGGGAGCGCCAGGGCTCCGCCGAGCTGCCCCGGACCATCGAGCGACGTGGGCCGTTCGTCTCCTCGGGCACCTACGCGGTCACCATCGCAGCCGGGGGCGAGGAGCGGACCCGTCGAGTCCGCGTTGGCCTGGATCCGGCGATGGCCGACCTGATCACCCTGACCCAACAGCGCGATCGGGAGGCCTTCCTCCTGGAGACGCTCGCGGCTCTGCAGCGGATCGAGGAGGCTCAGGAGGGAGCCCCGGGCGAGGAGAACGAAGACCTGGCCGAGCTCGGGCAGCAGGCACAGAGCCTCTATGTTGCGCTGAACGGGGAGGCCGTCCGACCCGGCTCCCTCTACCCAGCCACTGAGGGACACCGGGCCCTGAAACGGCGGATCGAGAGGCGGCTCGACGAGATTCTGCCCCCGGCTCGGTAGCGCGTGGAAAATCTCACGGGAGGATCGGTGATGGGACCGATGACCGCAGGGGGAACGGCGGTTTCCCTGCTGGCCGGCTGCATCGTTCTGGCGATGGCGGGCTGCTACTCGTATCGCGGCGTGGAGGGAGTCCAGAGCATTGCTCCGGGATCCCGGGCCCGGGCCATGCTCACCCCTTTGGGCCAGCAGAGCTTTGAGGCGCGGACGGGCCGACGGAGTCCGAATCCCGAGGGTCTAGTCGTGGGGTCGGACTCCGACAGCCTCTACGTGGTTGTGGGTTCCGCGGTGCTGGCCCGTGCGGGCCAGGCCTTCGGAACCGGAATCGACACCGTGGGCATCCCCTTGGCCCACATCGCCGAACTGCAGCAGAAGGAGCTGGATACGCGCAGGACAGCGGTCCTCATGGCGGCTGGAGGAATCGCGATAGGCGCTTTCGTCGTCTGGCGATTCAAAGTCGCCGGCGGGTCGCTCCCCACGAGTACCGTACCGCCGCCGGGAGACTATCTTCGCCCGGTGCCGTGAGTCCGGTCAGAGCCCCTTCCGGGCGAACTCCCTCACTTCGACCGGAAGCTGTTCGTCGTGAGGCTCACCCCGGTCCGCGGTGACGTCCGAAGTATGCCGGGAAAAGAGCTACCTGTGCAGCGCCTCGATCCGCTCGACCATCTCCGTGGATTCCTGCGGCCCGAGCAGCCCCCCCAGGATCATGGCCGCGGCACTGGCGAAGAGGGCGACGACCACCGGCGCCAGGCCGATGTCGATGATGCCAAACTGCGCGAGAATGTAAACGGCCGCGCCTGACACGACGGCCCCGACGCCGCCCGCCAGGTTGGCCTTCTTCCACCAGAGTCCGGCGATGGTGGGCACGAACAGGCTCGCGCTCAGCACCCCGACCCCCGCCGTGTAAAACTCCGTGATCAGCTCGGGCGGCGAGAACGCCCAGAGGAGGGCCGCGATCCCGACCACCCAGGTCGAGCCGATGCGCACGAGGCTCATCGTCCGTTCGCTGGCCCGACCGCGCAGAAAGCCGCCGAGGATGTCGTGTGCGATGGCCGAGCTGCAGGCGAGGAGAAGCGCATCCGTGGTGGACATGACGGCAGCGAGTACGGCCGCAACGGCGATCCCCCGGATCAGGGGTGGAAACTGGGTCTCCATCACTCGAAGAAAGAGCTGATCCGCATCCTGGAGCCCCGGAAAGTCGATCCTGCCGATCGGCACGATCGCGAGGACCGCCGCGAGGATCATCACGCTGTACACGAGCATCGACAGATTCAGCGACAGGCGCGCGCTCTCGGCGTCCTTGGCGGTG
This sequence comes from Longimicrobiales bacterium, assembly GCA_965225805.1. GTDB lineage: Bacteria > Gemmatimonadota > Gemmatimonadetes > Longimicrobiales > Gaopeijiaceae > BD2-11. The sequence continues at coordinate 2,291,627 of OZ245327.1, read as the reverse complement.
AAGACCCTCATGACGATGTGAGGGATTACCGGGATGGCCGTAGCCCAGATGATGAAGTAGCCGAGGTAGCCGGACACGGGCCGGTTCGCGACCTGTCCGAGCTCGGGCGCCACGGCCGTGGCCTGGCTGATGATCTCGAAGGGCGATCCCACGCGCCAGACGAGCACGAGAGCCGTGCCCGCGATGACGAAGACCATGAGGAATCCCTGGACCACATCCGTCCATGTGATCGCGACCATGCCTCCGAACGATACGTAGATGATGAACACTACCGTAGCCAGGGCCAGGGCCGTGTTGTATGGGATCCCCAGCAACGCCTCGGCGGTGATGCCCGCCGCCTTGAGCTGCGCCACGATGTAGATCGTGAAGGCCGCGACAATGAGAATCGGGACCAGATACCGGACCACCGCGTGAGGGTACCGGAAGCTCATGAAGTCGGTGATCGTGAACTTGCCGAAGTTTCGGAGCGGCCTGGCGACGAGGATGGACGCCAGCGGAAAGCCGACCACCGCCCCCCCGAAGAGCGCCAGCGTCGCGGGGATGCCCTGGGCGTAGGCGAGACCCATGACGCCGATGATCGAGCCCCCGCTAGCCAGCGCCGCCATGATCGCCATCGAGTTTACGACGGTGCCGATGCGCCGTCCCGCGACCCAATACTCGTCGCGAGATCCCAGCACCCTTTTCGACGCCCAGATCCCGATCCCGATGCAGGCGGCCAGGTAGACCCCGACGAGGATCCGCTCGAGGAGCATCAGGTCTCTCCTCCGTCTCTCTCCACGCCGCCGGCAGATTCACTCCCGCTTCCCTCGGGCGCTACGCCTCGGGTGCCGTCGCGCCGGAGGATTGTCATGAGGGCAACCGCCGGCGAGATCAGCATCAGCGCGGCGATGAGCCAGCCGAATACGGCCATGCCGCCCAGCTCGATCGTGCGCCACGCGGGGATGAACGCGAACGCGGCGAAGGCGATGAGGAAGACGAGCGTCGCGCCCTCCCCGCGTCCCAACGGGAAGAAGGATTTCATGATGTGGAAAATAATCTCAAACAGTCTCGTATGGGCTTGTACGATCCATAATCCGTTGTCTGACAGCTGTTTCCGTGCCTGCCCCCGCGTCTCACGACATCGCGCCAACTGCACGGGCTGATCCTACAGATGCGCCCGTCAGGCAGCAAGTACTGGTTCCGGCGCGGTACCGTGAAGGGGAAACGGATGGACCTGCGCGTCGGGGCCTATCCCTACGTCACGCTGGCCGAAGCCCGGGACACCGCTTTCCGGTACCGCAAGGTCGCCAAGGCCGGCCGGGATCCTCAACCCGAAGCCCCTGGCCTGGACGAAGCCGGCCGCGCAAGATCCTCAAGAAGGTGGAGCAGGCCAAGCTGGCGTTGGCCGCCGCCTCCGCCTAACCCACGATATGTGTTAGGACACTACACGATATGTGTTTAGGACACTACACTAGTATTTGATCATGGAGAAGATGATCGACGGCACGAGCGGCTCGCCTTCCGGCTGAATTGCCTCGATGCACATGTTCGCCTCGGGGTTGCCGGCCGACATCATGACTTCTACCACGTCACCCGCCTCGAGCGGAACGATTCCCTGCGAGATGATGACATCCTTGGCCATGCTCCCCTCGTCCTGGCAGAGTTGGACGTTGGAGTTGGCCACATCCGTCCCGTTCACGCGCAGCCAGAGGTCGAAGCAGCCGTAGGGACCCGCACCTTCCCGCCCGACCTGGGGCGCGGCGACGATCAGATATGCTCCGGACTCCTCAACGGTGATCTGGTTGGCCGCCATGGCGACTCCGCTGGCGGCGTCCGTGATGTCCATCTGGACCACCTCGGGTGCCATCCCCGGGCACTGGGTGATCGTCGAGGAAGCCTGAAGATACTGATCGGGGCTGTCCATGCTGTCGTCCATGCCCTGATCGCAGGCTGCCGAGCTCAGGGAGACGAGAAGCGCGAGGGGAACTGCGGCGAACTTTTTCATGATTCCTTTTCCTCCATTGATGGGAATCTTCATCACGGTACGGCGTTTCCCGGTTTTGTCGCAAGTATATCCCGTCGTGCCGCATCTGAACCGGCTCACCTCCACTGAATGCGATAACGGCGGCGACGAAGCCGCCTACAGCTGAACTGCCGACGTTTCCCAACAGCCCGGGACCACGGGCGCCTCCCTCCCGTACGTAGATCCATAGTCTGTTGTCTGACAGTCGGTTGCGCGCCTGACCCCGCGTCTTGTCTCGTCGCGCCAAATCTTTGCGTTGTCCCGTTGCATCCCACACAATTATGGGGTCAATTGTGGATGGTAGTCCATTTGAGCCCTTTGGGCTTTGTACGGAAATGGAAGTGGACATGACCCTTCGAGCACTCTGTATGACCGGCGCCATGGCTACCTGTCTCTCCTGTGGAGCAGAAACAGGCCCACCGGAGGTGACGCTTGCGGTCACCGGACAGGCGTTGATCAAGCTGGACCCGCGCCTTGTCGCCGAGACACCATTCGCGACGGTCCAACCGATCGTTGCATCCGCCGACGTCGCCTTCACCAACTTCGAGATGGCGGTGAATGGGGAGGCCAACCCATGTAACGTTCCGGCCGACTACGTGACCATCACGGGCAGTCCCGAAATCCCCCGTTCGCTACGTCCAGGCAATACGGATGCGCCCCACGCCGTGTCTCCGGTCGTGATGCAATACCTGGCGGGGATGGGGTTCGACCTGATGTCGCTTGCAAACAACCATGCCTGGGACCTGGGCGAATGCGGCATCCGCGAAACGATTGCGGCCGCACGGGAGAACGGGGTGACGATTGCCGGCACCGGGACCACGATGCAAGCGGCCCTCGCTCCGGCCTATCTCGAGGCTGGCGGGATGACGTTTGCACTGGTGGCATCGACCACGAGTCGGGACGAACGCGAGTTGCTGCTGGACAACGTGAACGGGGTCTGGCTGGGCCACCAGGCAGATTGGGACCGGAACCTGGAGGCGGTCAGGGAGGCAGCCGCAAATGCGGACTTCGTCATCTACTACCAGCACTTGCAGTTGGACGGTGGCGATTTCGACGGAGTTGGTCCGGGGGAGCAGAACGAGGATGGTCACTATCCCGTGCCCGATCTCGAGGCATGGCAGGAGGGATTCGCCCAGGCGACCATCGATGCCGGTGCGTCGCTCTATCTGGGCGGTGGCCACCGTGGGTTCGATGGAGTCGAGTGGTACCGGGGGCGCCCGATCGTCCGTCAATTCGGCGGCCTCGCGTATCACGCGATGGGCGACGTGGGAGGCTACCCCGGAGAATTCGCGTTTTGGGGCCTCATCGGTCTGCTGACCGTTGCGGGCGACCAGGTGACGGGGATGGAGTTCGTGCCCCTGGTCCTGAACGAAGGCGCCGAGTTGTTTGAGGCGAATGACCGAACCGAATTCCTTCGTAGACGCGGGATGTCGGAGGTTGCCACCGCCGTCATGGCGGATTCGATCCTGGGTCGATTCCGGGAACTCTCGAACGCGTATGATACGCCCGTCGTCGTCAGGGACGGTCGGGCCTTTGTTCGTCCGCCGGCTCGATGGGATCCAACTTACTGAGCGGTGCGGGCGGATGGCGCAACCAAGGAATCGGAGTGGCGGGAGCGTGTGAGAATCGAACTCACCAGCCCGGGTTCTAGCCGGGCTAGACGGTTTTGAAGACCGCTGGAGTCACCAGACCCCCCCCGCCCCCTTGCTACTCCGGCGCGCACAGGTATCCGAAGCTAACTTCGGTGCCGTATTGCTGACAGCTTCCCATGGGGTCCCGTTCACGTCACGCCGGGAATAACTTGAGGACATGACTGACGACATCATCTCCGCCGGGGCGTCCGCATTCTCCCGCAGGGGGCGGCGCTCACCCGCGACATCCGCCGCCGATGACGGGGAGCGGAGCGCGCGCTCCGACCTCCAGCCTTGGAATCCGGGAACGCCGCTCGAGCTCGACTGGCTGCGCCACGTGCGGGTTAACCGGAGCGCCACGGAGAGGCGAGCCCGGACCCTCCCTGGCCGCAGGAGCGTGAAGCGGGAGTGGCAGGCGGCCTGGCTGCTGCGCGCGGTCACCTGCATCGACCTGACCACGCTCGCCGGAGACGACACCCCCGGCCGGGTGCGCAGGCTGTGCGGCAAGGCCCGAAACCCGGTGCGGGCCGACCTGCTGGAGGCCGCGGGCGCCTCCGGGCTTTCCATCCGGGTCGCGTCCGTATGCGTGTACCCCAGCATGGTCGCCACCGCGGTCGAGGCGCTCGCCGGATCCGGGATTCCGGTGGCGGCGGTGGCCGCGGGCTTCCCCGCCGGGCAGACGCCCTTCCCGCAGCGGCTGGAGGAGATACGGACGGCCGTGGCCGGGGGCGCCTCCGAGATCGACATCGTCATCACCCGCGAGCATGTCCTGCGTGGTCGCTGGGGCGACCTCTACGACGAAGTCGACGCCTTCCGCGAGGCGGCCCGGGGCGCCCACCTGAAGACCATCCTCGCCACCGGCGAACTCGCGACCCTGACCAACGTCGCCCGTGCGAGCCTGGTCTGCATGATGGCCGGAGCCGACTTCATCAAGACCTCCACGGGCAAGGAGCGCCTGAACGCCACCCTGCCCGTGGGACTGACCATGGTGCGGCAGATTCGAGCCTACCGGGAGCGCACGGGCTACCGGGTGGGTTTCAAGCCCGCGGGCGGCGTCGGCAAGGCCAAGCAGGCCCTGGTCTGGCTGGTGCTGATGCGCGAGGAACTGGGTCCCCAGTGGATGCAGGCCGGGCTTTTCCGCTTCGGCGCGAGCTCCCTGCTGGGCGACATCGAACGCCAGATCGAGCACTACGTCACGGGCCGCTATTCGGCCACCCATCGACATCCCATGGCCTGAGCGGACCCGCAGATGCCTATACTTTCCGAGATCTTCGAGACGCTCGAATACGGGCCCGCGCCGGAGAGTGCGGAGCGTGCCCAGGCCTGGCTCGAGGAGCATGAGCGCAACTTCGGGCTGTTCATCGGCGGGGACTGGGTCGAAGGTGCGGGTGGGGAGATGTTCGATACCGTAAACCCCGCCAACGGCACGAGCCTGGCGCGGATCACCCAGGCAGGGCCGGAGGATGTCGACCGGGCGGTGCGAGCCGCCCGCTCGGCGCAGGGACCATGGGCGCACCTGGGCGGCCACGCTCGGGCTCGCTTCCTCTACGCGCTGGCCCGGCGCATCCACAAGCATGCTCGTCTCTTCTCTGTTCTGGAGACGCTGGACACGGGGAAGCCCGTGCGCGAGTCGCGCGACATCGACATCCCTCTGGTGGTGCGACACTTCTACCACCACGCGGGATGGGCACAGCTGATGGATTCCGAGCTGCCGGACCACGTCCCCGTGGGCGTCGCCGGGCAGATCATCCCCTGGAACTTCCCGCTCCTCATGCTGGCGTGGAAGATCGCCCCCGCCCTGGCCGCCGGGAACACGGTGGTGCTCAAGCCCGCCGAGTTCACCCCGCTCACCGCCCTGCTCTTCGGCCAGCTGTGCCGTGAAGCCGGACTGCCCCCCGGGGTGGTCAACGTGTTGACCGGGGACGGCCGCACCGGAGCCGCGCTGGTGGCACACCCCGGCATCGACAAGATCGCCTTCACCGGATCCACCGAGGTGGGTCGCCTCATCCGCAGCCAAACGGCCGGGAGCGGCAAGCGTCTCTCGCTGGAGCTGGGGGGAAAGTCCCCCTTCATCGTCTATGAGGACGCGGACCTGGACGGGGTGGTCGAAGGGGTGGTGGACGCCATCTGGTTCAACCAGGGCCAGGTCTGCTGCGCGGGATCGCGCATCCTGGTGCAGGAGGGCATCGCGGAGACGCTGGAGAGGAAGCTCAAGGCCCGCATGGACGCGCTGCGCATGGGCGATCCGCTGGACAAGGCCGTCGACATGGGGGCGATCATCGCGCCTGTGCAGCTGGACAAGATCCGGCGGTTGGTGGAGCAGGGCCGGCGCGAGGGGGCACACATCTGGCAGCCGTCGTGGAGCACGCCGGCGGAGGGATACTTCTACCCGCCGACGCTGTGCACCGGGGTGGCGCCCGCCTCTTCCATCGCGCAGGTCGAGATCTTCGGGCCGGTGGTGGTGATGATGACCTTCCGCACGCCGGGGGAATCGGTCCGGCTCGCGAACGATACCCGCTACGGACTCGCCGCCAGCATCTGGACGGAGAACATCAACCTCGCCCTCGACATCGCGCCCCAGGTCAAGGCCGGGACCGTCTGGATCAACTGCACCAACGTGTTCGACGCGGCCTCCGGCTTTGGCGGCTACCGGGAGAGCGGATACGGGCGTGAGGGCGGGCGCGAGGGGCTCTACGAGTACCTGCGGCCCGCCTGGCAGGCGCGTGTCAAGGGTCTCGACGAGGCCTTCCGCTTCGCGACCGACGGCCCGGCCGATGCGCCGCACGCCCCCCCACCTGCCGACGGAATGCCGGCGCTCGACCGTACCACCCGCATGTACATCGGCGGGAGGCAGCTGCGGCCCGACGGCGGCTACACGAGGCTCGTGCGAGGCGCTGCGGGGGAGATCGCGGGCGAAGCGGGACGCGGCAATCGCAAGGACATCCGCAACGCGGTCGAGGAGGCGCGGCGCGCCACCGGCTGGGCGAACCGCACGGCCCACAACCGCGCGCAGATCCTCTATTTCATCGCGGAGAACCTGTCCGTGCGCGCTCGCGAATTTGCCGCCCGCATCCGCTCACTGACGGGGGAAAGCGTCGCCAGCGCCGCCGAGGAGGTCGACCTCGCGATCCGGCGCCTCTTCACCTACGCGGCGCATGCGGACAAGTGGGACGGACACGTCCACCACACGCCCTACCGCAACGTCACCCTGGCCATGCCGGAGAGCCTGGGCGTGGTCGGCATCGCGTGTCCGGACCGGAATCCCCTGCTGGGGTTCATCTCCCTCGTCGCGCCAGCGATCGCGACCGGGAACACCGTGGTCGCGGTTCCGTCGGATCGCTGGCCGCTCGCCGCCACCGACTTCTGCCAGGTCCTGGACACCTCCGACCTGCCCGGCGGCGTGGTGAACGTCGTCACGGGGGAGCACGCCGAACTCGCGCCCGTGCTGGCCGCCCACGACGACGTGGATGCGATCTGGTACTTCGGGGCCGACTCGGGGGCGGCCGATGTCGAGCGACTCTCAACAGGTAACATGAAGCAGACCTGGACGGAGACCGGCCGCGCCCGGCGATGGCGCACGCACGAGCAGGGCGAAGGCGATGAATTCCTGCGCCGCGCGACACAGGTGAAGAACATCTGGATCCCCTACGGAGAGTGAGCCCCCACGCCCGACGCAACTGGCCCACGCGAAGCACGCTTCCCGTTGCCGTGGCCTCCCGTTGTCGCGCCGCCTCGGGCTGGTCCTAGTTGAAGGTGTAGGTGCAAACCACGTTCGGATTCTCGTCCGTCAGAACGGCCTCCACCTCGCAGATCGCTTCGTCGCGCACAAACAACTGCAGAGTCGCGTGCGGAGTTTCCTCCGTCTCGAGAGACCTGCTGACGCTGACGAAAATGCGGGCTCCGTTGCCGAGAGCGAGATCTGCTACGTAGCCGGGATTGATGGATGATGTATCGGCCTGAACCAGCTCTTCCCGGCGATTGCCGAAGTTGTCGAAGATGAAGACGAACTGGTTGGACGTCACCAGCGTCAGAGGTCCCGGGCCCCGGCCACCGACGGTGATACTGGCGCTCGTGGGGGCCTGGGTGGGCCCGTCCAGGATCGAGCAGGCCGTCAATGCCGACAGGCTCGCGACCACCGCGAACCATCCCATCCGCGTCCGCTGCGCGGCGCATGAATTCATGAAATCACCTCACTGCACGGGAACCGGGGCGCGCGAGCACGGCCGGAGCCGCATGGGCGCCACATCCCTTGATCGTGCCGGATTCGAGAACGCTCCGCCAGTGTACGAGCGCAGGCGCGCGCGCCCGAACCAACGCCCGCTCCGGGGCTCAGGAGGAATGCCGATCAAGGAACCAGGGCGATGGCGTCTATCTCGACGCTGACGTTCCTGGGCAAAGCTGCCGCCTGCACGGTGGATCGCGCAGGCCGGTGGTCGCCGAAGTGCTCCGCGTAGACTTCGTTCATGGCGGCGAACTCGCCCATGTCCGCCAGGAAGACGGTCGTCTTGACGACGGCGGAAAGTGAAGCTCCCGAGGCTTCCATGACGGCCGCGAGGTTTCTCAGCACCTGGTGCGTTTGCTCCCGGATATCGCCCCGGAGCAGCTCGCCGGTAGACGGCACCAAGGGGATCTGGCCGGAGGCGAAGAGCAGTCCTCCGGCCGCGATCGCCTGGGAATACGGACCGATGGCCGGGGGGGCTTCGTCGGTGTGCACCACCGTTGTTTCAGGCATTCGTGTCAACTCCGTGATTCGATTCCGTTGTGGTTCAGGAAGCGACGCGCCCCCTGCCCTCGATAGACCAGGTTTCCCAGTGGTCTCCGTCGCGCGCGATCACGCGGTCCTGCAGATTGACCGAGACGCAGACGTGGTTTGGCAGCAGCCGCACCAGTTCCCCCACCCGCGGGCGCCAGTCCGAACCGGTAATGTCCAGCACGCCGTGCTCTTCCGAGAGGGCGACCACGCGCACTTCCGGCCGGGCAGCCAGGGCGGCGTATCCGATGCCGGCGGTGTCGTGCAGCTCCTTCGAGAGCGCCTTCGAGCCGGCGTCCACGACGGCCCTTCCGGGGACCGCGGTGCTCACCACGGTCGCGAGGATGGAGTAGGCGCACTCGTCCTCGCGAGCCACGCCCATGCCGGTCATGTCCCGATCATTGTAGATGACGGTGCCGGCGCGCACTTCGGTCAGGCGGGGGAGAAGGTGGCTGTGCCAGAGTGTCGGGCTTGATCCCCCGCTCATGACAGCGGGCGCCAGGCCGGCCTCCGCAAGCGTCGAGCAGCAGGCCTCGAGACGATCCGCCAGGGCTTCGATTCCCCGCTCCTGTTCGGACACATGCGCGCGGATGTGCCCCGGGTAGAACATGATGCCGCGGTACTCCAGGCCCTCCGCATCGCGCGCGAGCGCCGCCAGCCGGGCCGCCTCGTGCGCGGTCTGCACCCCTACCCTCCCCAGCCCCACATCCACCTCCACGAGGACTCCGACCGTCCTCCCGGCCAAGCGCGCCGCCCGCGCCAGGCCCCGCAGCGCCACATCCGAATCCAGTGCCACCGAGAGCGCGACCTGCTCCGGCAGGGCCATGAGGCGCTCGAGCTTCCTCCTTCCCAGCGGAGGATACGCGAGCAGCAGATCGTCGCACACCCGAGCCATGACCTCGGCCTCGTGGGGCGTGGCCACGGTGAGGCCGCGCGCGCCGGCCTGCAGTTGAATGCGGGCCAGGGCGAGGCTCTTGTGGGTCTTCACATGAGGGCGCCACGCGATTCCGTGACGGCCCGTGTAGGCGGCCACCTTCGCCGCATTCGCGCGCGCGCGCTCCAGGTCGACCAGGGCGACGGGGGTCTCGGCTTCCGCGAGACCGGCGGGCAGCTCGGTCACCCCAGCGCCACCTCCAGCGCATCGAAGAAAGCCCGGTCCTCCTCCGAGACCGGGCCAATGCGCACGAAGCGGATGGTCCCGTCCCGGCCGATCAGGTAGGTGGCGGGCAGCCCGACGGCGTGGAAGGCATCCATCGCGCCCATCGCCGGATCGTGCAGGATCGTGTAGGTCACGCCGTGCTCCCCGGTGAACTCGCGCACCCCTTCCTCGAATCCGGCGTCGTCGACGGAGATGCCCACGATCTCGAAGCCCCGCTCCCGATAGTCTTCGTAGAGCGACTGGAGGAAGGGCGTCTCGAAGCGGCAGGGCGCGCACCATGTGGCCCACAGGTTGACCAGCACCACCTGGCCACGCAGGTCGGAGAGCGCCATCGCGTCACCGTCCAGGGTGGCTGCCTGAACATCCGGCACCGGGTCTCCGACAACGGGGGGTCCATCGACTGGCACGCACGCGACCCCCATCCAGAGCACCATCAGAACGGTACGGGGGACGGCGACTCCCGGGCGCGCCGGGGCTGGGCGACAGGTGGAAGGATCGATGACCGTGCTCCCGAACCGTGGAAGTGATGTGGCGGAATGGCGAGGTTTCGCCGTAACTTCAACTTCCGCTCCCGTAACCGCAACGATGCCGGGAGGTGGCCCGCGCGAGGGCGCGCGGACCCTGACGGGCGCGCGGACCTTAACCGTTGAGGGCCGTGTACTGACGCCCATCGTCTGCTACGATCGATCACGCCTCCAGCCTCCTCCGGTTGCGCGACGACATGCGCCAAGGCCAGACCATGACAGCTTCCCTCTCGTTCGTCGCCAACCGGAGCCTGATCCCGGGAATCGTGCCGGTCCTCGCCCTGGCGGCCCTGCTTCTGCCCGAGGGAGCCGACGCGCAGTACTTCGGGCGCAACAAGGTGCAGTACGACAGCTTCGACTTCCGGGTCATGAAGACCCCCCACTTCGACATCCACTACTACGATGAGGCCGCCGTCGCCATCGAAGACGCGGCCCGCATGTCCGAGCGCTGGTACGAGCGGCTCGCGCGCACTTTCCAGCACGAGTTCGAGCGTCCCAAGCCGGTCATCCTGTACGCCGACCACCCCGACTTCCAGCAGACCAACACCCTCGGGGGGTTCATCAGCGAGGGCACCGGGGGTGTGACCGAGTCGCTGAAGAACCGCGTCATCATGCCGCTTGCGGGCACCTATCACGACACCGACCATGTGCTCGGCCACGAGCTTGTGCACGCCTTCCAGTACAACATCGCCCAGTCGCGGAGCGGAGGCGGCCTGCGCGGGATGGCCCAGTTGCCGCTCTGGGCGGTCGAAGGGATGGCCGAATACCTTTCGGTCGGGCGCGAAGACCCTCTGACGGCCATGTGGCTGCGCGACGCTCTGTTGCGCGACGACGTGCCCACGCTCGAACAGATGACGCGCGAGCGGCGCTTCTTTCCATACCGCTTCGGCCAGGCCTTCTGGACCTACATCGGCGCCACCTACGGGGACGAAGCCGTGACGGAACTGTACCGCCGGTCGCTGCGGGTGGGTTGGGAGAACGCCCTGGTGAGCGTCCTGGGCAAAACCCACGACACCGTCTCGGTCGAGTGGCACGGCACCATCGAGAGCGAGTACCGCCCGCTCATAGCCGGCCGCTCGGCTCCGGGCGAAGTGGGCGCGCTGCTGCTCGCGCCTTCCACGGGGGCAGGGAGCCAGAATGTGGCACCCTCCGTCAGCCCCGACGGCCAGTACGTCGCCTTCATCTCCGAGAAGGATCTCTTTTCCGTCGACCTCTTCATGGCCGACGCGCGCACCGGGAGAATCATCCGCAGGCTATCGAGCGCCGCCTCCGACGCCCACATGGACGCGCTCCGCTTCCTCGATTCGTCGGGTTCGTGGTCGCCGGACGCGGAACTGTTCGCGTTCGTGGCGATCGCGGAGGGCGACAACCAGCTGGTGATCGTGGACGTCAACAACTCGGGCGTGGAACGGCGCATCGAGGTGGAGAACTCCAACATCGGCGCCATCTCCAACCCCGCCTGGTCGCCGGACGGCCGGTCGATCGTGTTCGCGGGACAGTCCGGGGGCATCTCGGACCTCTTCATGGTCGACATCGAGACCGAGCGCGTGACCCGGCTCACCAACGACAAGCACGGGGACATGCAGCCCGCGTTCTCGCCGGACGGATCGATGCTGGCCTTCGTCTCGGACCGCGGACCGGAAACGGACTTCACAAACCTCGTCTTCAGCCGCCCGCGGATCGCCCTGATGGACATGGAGACCCGTGAAGTCAGGACCCTGGACCTGTTCGAGAATGTCAAGCACCTCAACCCCCAGTTCACGCCGGACGGGCAGGGCCTCTACTTCCTCTCCGACCAGGACGGGTTCAGCGACATCTACCGCGTCAATCTGCCGACCGGCGACATCTTCCGTGTGACCAACATCGCTACCGCGGTGAGCGGGATCACAAGCGGTTCGCCGGCCATGAGCGTGGCCTCCGAGACCGGCACCCTGATATTCTCTGTCTTCGATGAATTCGAGTTTCACATCTACTCGCTCTCGTCGCAGGAGGCAGGGGCCAACCAGGAGCTGGCGAGCGAGGCGGAGGTGGCTCCCGGCCGGCTGATTCCACCCGCCGTGCCGCCGGTCCGCAGCCGAGTGACATCGTACCTGGCCGACCCTCTGACGGGATTGCCCCCGATCGGCATCTACACTTCCGAAGAGGCCTCCACCTACGACCCCGGACTGATGCTCGACTACGTGGGCCAGCCCATGATCGGAGCCGGCGTCGGCGACCGCTACGGCAACAACCTGCAAGGTGGGGCGGCGGCGTTCTTCAGCGACATGCTCGGGGACCGCATGCTCGGGGTCTCCGTGCAGGCGCAGGGCACCTTCAAGGATGTGGGGGGACAGTTCTTCTACCAGAACATGAAGCGGCGCTGGAACTGGGGTGTCTCCGGAGGGCGAATTCCGTACCAGTTGCTGTACGCGAGCATCGAACGTATGCCGAACGGCCTGCCGGCGTATCGGGCTCTGAGGGAACGGATCTTCATCGACTCTGCGACCGGGTTGCTCGCGTATCCCTTCTCCACCACGCAGCGGGTCGAGGGTAGCCTGGGCATCACCCGGCTTTCCTTCGACCTTGAAGAGGAGTTCCTCATCCTCGACCCCCTCGGGCGCCTGATGGACCGGACGGTCCGGCAACTCGAGGACCCCCAGCCACCGCTCAACCTCGGGCATGTCTCAATCGCGCTGGTCGGCGACAACTCCTTCTCCGCCTTCACCTCCCCGGTACGCGGTTCGCGGTACCGCTTCGAGGTCGAGCACACGGTGGGCACCGCCGATTATCAGACGCTGATCGCGGATTACCGGCGGTACTTCAATCCGATGCGTGAGCTGACCATCGCGTTCCGAGCACGGCATTTAGGGCGCTACGGGATCACCGCCGACGAGAGGCATCCCGCGTTGTTCCCGTTGTTTCTGGGATACGAGACCCTCATGCGCGGTTACGCACGAGAGAGCTTCAACATCGCCTCCGACTGCATAAGAGGGGAGATCTGCATCGAATCCATAAGACAGCAGCAGCTGTTCGGCCAGCGCCTGCAGGTCTTCAACTTCGAGTTTCGGATTCCGATCACCGGCGTCAGCCAGTACGGCCTGATCAACCTGCCCTTCCTGCCCATCGAGCTGGTGACTTTCGCCGACATGGGTCTGGCGTGGGACAACTTCGCGGACGTGGATCTGCGCTTCGACAGAACCACGTTGGACCGCGTGCCCGTCTTCAGCACAGGGATCTCGGCGCGGGCCAACCTGCTCGGGTTCCTGATCCTGGAGAGCTACTACGCCTATCCCTTCCAGCGGCCCGACAAGGGCTGGCACTGGGGCTTCACCCTGGCGCCGGGCTGGTAGACGGACGGACGCAGGGCGGTGGCTGCGGCTGCGGGATGAACAGCGGCTGAAAGGCTAGCCGGAAGTGCGCGCAGGCCGTTTGGCCCGCGGGGATGACGGGTTCGTCAGAAGATCGAGAGGCTGATGTACCTGCCCGGGTTCTCGCGCACGTCGTCCAGAAGGAGCTGAAGACTCGAGGCGGCCGCGTTCAGGTTGATGTAGAGCGAGTCGTCGTGGGCAAGGCGCCCCAGAGTTCCCTCTCCACGTTCGATGCGAGCCAGGATGGCGCGCAGGTCCGTGGTGGCCGACTCGAAGGCCTCGAGGTTCCGGGTTGCCACCGCGAGCGCCGAATCCGCCCGCATGGCCGCGCTCTCCAACGCGGGCCCGGTTGAGGATGTCGTGCTGCTCACGGAGCGCGCGGCTTCGTTGAGAGACTCCACGAGCTCAGTGAGTTCGCCCCGCTGCTCGCGACCGATGACCGCCAGATCCGTGAGCAGGGACTCCAGCTCCCGGGCGCTCGCCTGAAACGACGCCACGGTCGGTTCGGTCAGCAGATCGCTGATCCGCTGAATCATCTCTGTCGCATCGTCGCCGACGTCCGACACGATCCCGAAGACATCCGAAGTCACGATGCCCGCCAGGACATCACCGCCCGCGGCCATGACGGGCGAATTCCCGGGGAGCACCTCCACGGTGCGTCCTCCGAGCAATCCGATGCCCACCAGACGCACCTGGGAATCGCCGGGAATCCCGTATTCCCCTTCGATCTCCAGCTCGATGCTCACGCCCTCCGGCACCATGACAAAGCTCATCACCCGTCCGATGTTGACGCCGCGCATCTGCACGGGATCGGAGCGTCGCAGCCCGCCGGCGTTCTCTACTACGGCCATGACCGAGTAGCGCCCGCGGAACATCGACGGATCGGTCATCATGAACAGGGCGAGCAGGAACGCCAGGACCCCGGCTACGACGAAGATGCCGACGCGTGCCTCGCTCATGAGCGCCCGCGGCGGGACGGCTCGATGGAGTTCCGCGTCGGAAGGCCCGGAACTCGTCTGGTAGTCCATTTCCGCTTCGTTCATGTCGTTGCCATCAGGTCTACGGCCGCCTCGGCGGCGGCTCTGTCCACGAAGGCTCTCACGATCGGGTCCGTGCTCATGCGGAAGGCCGCGGGGCTGCCGAGGAACCGCAGCCGTCCTCCCCCGAGCATCGCCACCCGGTTGCACATCTCCAGTCCCCCCTCGATGTCGTGCGTAACGATAACCGAAGTTACGTCAAGTTCGCGGGAGAGCCGACGGATCTGACGCTGAACGCCCGCCGTGTTGACCGGATCCAGTCCAGTGGTCGGTTCGTCCCAGAGGAGGATGTCCGGTCCTCCCACGATGGCGCGGGCGATCCCCACCCGCTTCTTCATGCCTCCGGAAAGCTCGGCGGGAAGTTTGGTCATGACCTCGCGCGGGTCCAGGAGAACCCGTTCCAGCGCCTGCCACACCAGGCGCGCGATGCGCACGGGGGTCATCGAACGGAGCCGCCGCAGAGGCAGTCCGGTCTCCACGTTCTCGAAGACGTTGAGGGAGTCGAAGAGAGCCGCGTGCTGAAACACATACCCGACTTTATCGCGGATCTGTCGCAACGCCCTGCGATTCCCGAAGAACACCGACTTACCGTCCACCTCCACGTCGCCCCGATCGGGGACGATGAGCCCGATGGTGGTCTTGAGCAGAACGCTCTTGCCAACGCCCGAGGCGCCGAAGAGGCCGAACATCTCCCCTGAGAAGATGTCCAGGTCGATGCCCTCCAGCACGGGGAGGTCGAACGCCTTGTAGACCCCGCGGTACCGGATGACGGGATGGGTCTGCATCGCTCTAGTCCAGCATGAGGGGCGGGAAGAGTGCGTCCATGATCAGAACCGCCAGCGTCATGAACATGACCGCCTGAGTTGTCGTCCTGCCGACTCCCTCGGCTCCTCCCTCCGTCCGTAGTCCCATGTGGATGGCAACCACGGGGATGGTGAAGCCGAACACGAGCGCCTTTGTGAGCGAGTAGAAAAGATCCCAGGACTGCCAGTACAGGCGAGCCCCGTACAGGAAGCTGTTGGGGCCGAGCCCCACGGTGAGCTGGGCCGAGATCATGCCCGCGAGGATTCCCACCAGATTTGCGATCGCCACCAGGACAGGCACGACGACGATGCCCGCGACTACCCTGGGAGCGGCCAGGATGGAGACCGGATCGCGCCCGACGCTGTAGAAGGCGTCGATCTGCTCGGAGACCTTCATGGTCCCGAGTTCCGCCGTGATGCGGGCGCCCACCCGGCCCACCAGGACGATCGCGGTCAGCACCGGTCCCATCTCCAGAACCACCGATTCGGTGACGATGCTGCCCAGAACATACAGCGGGATGGCCCCGGTGAACTGGTAGCCGCCCTGCTGGCTGGTGACGATGCCGGCGAGCACGGCGGTCAGGATCACGATGGGAAGGCTCTGCACCCCCATCACGTACATCTGGCGCACGATGGACCTCATCGAGACCCGCAGGCGGACGAGGGCGATGACGATGTCGCGCAGCAGGAGCGCGATCTCGCCGGAGTGCTGAAGCACCGTGCGCCCGGCTCGCGCCACTCCCCCCAGCCAGCGCTCGACCCGGGAGGCGCCGGACGCGGAATGCGTGGTCACGGCCGGAGTCCGGAGGGCGATGTACTTCCCGGGATGGGCTCAGGAAGCGATGGGCCGCTTCTCATGCCTGTCATGTCCCGCGCGCGAAACCTGATGCCGTGCAAGGGTTCTCCAACTAGGCGACGCGATATGCCGTTCCGCGCGCGTAGCATCTCGGATTACGGGGTCGAAAGCAAGGGATTGGGGTTCACTGGGCAAACGGTCAAGGGCCCGCATCGCCTTCAGCGTCCTGCGTCGCGCGCCTCGGCCGCCTCGGCGCGGTGGGTGACCTCGTTCAACATTGACTGCAGCCGGTGCTGGTCGTCACGGTCCGCGTCTCTGTCGTCACGACGGTCGATTTCGAAGCGGCGCACGCAGACGCGCACCCGCGCGAACGGGCGCGGGATGATAAGCCGGTCCCAGGAATTCAGTCGCCAGCGCCGGTCGGCTGCGAAGCCCATGGCCAGGACGGGCGCGCCGGACACGCGGGCGAGTACGAGAATTCCGCGTTTCAGGTGACGCGCGGGGCCTCGAGGGCCGTCCGGAACCATGATGGGAGAGGACCGATGGCGCCGCACGACCGTGCGCAGCTCCCACATCGCCTCCCGCCCGCCCGCGCTCGACGAACCTCGGACGATGCGCGCTCCCCAGTTACGCATGACGCGCGCCACCAGCTCGCCATCGCCCGATCGGCTGGTCAGGGCGGTGACGTCCACGCCTCCCTTCCGGGCCATCCTCATGCCCGTGTAGTACGCCCCGAGGAGGACCTGGTCGTGCCAGAACGCGAGAATGGCGGGCGAGCCGCCGGCGTGGAGCGCGTCCAGGTGTCCGCGGCCCTCTACGACGTGGATACGCCACGTCGCGCCGAGCGCGCGCATGAACCAGCCCAACAGCGTGGTGACGAGGGCGATGCGAGCGCGCTTGAGCCGCGTCGCGATGTCAGCACGCATACGGCCTTTCCCCTGTCCGTAATTCAATGCCGGGAGTGGGACTCGAACCCACACGCCCCAACGGGCAAAGGTTTTTGAGACCTTCGCGTCTACCTGTTCCGCCATCCCGGCAGGATGTCCGCAGTGCAAATCTGTCTGAAACCATTGAACTTACGCGAATGCGTGGTCGGGTTCCAGCCAATTGAGTCCCGCTAATTGGGCGGAGAGCAAACGCCCCGGCGGTCCTCAAGGGCTCTCCTGAGCTGCTCTTCGTCGGCCCGCTGGTAACATTGCAGCACCGTTCGGGCCGTCTTCCAGCCGCCGAGCTCGCAGAGCACCTTGAGGGGCTGGTGCATCAAATCCGAAGCGAACTTCCGCCGAAGCGAATGCCAGCCCCTGCCACGCTTCGGCTCCAACCCCGCGCGTGTTTCGGCCTCTTGCCACCAGTCGCGGACCAGCCAGCGGCTGATGCATGTGGAGGGATCCCTGGCAGTGGGTAGCACAGGCGGGTCTCCCCGGCCGGAGTTCCTTTGCCGCGCCTCTTCGAGAACCGCGAGCGCCTCGACGGTCAACGGCGTCCGGTGCTCGTAGCCGGACTTGTCATGCTCGCCCCGCCACCGGATGGTCCTGATCTCCATGTCGATATCAGGCCATCGAAGTTGCCGAATGGCCCCAATACGATGTCCCGTCTCGTGCGCGAGGACGAGGGCGATGCGGAAGCGCCAGTCCATCTCCGCCGACACGCCGAGCAGGGCCTCGTATTCTGCCTGTGTAAGAAGCACCCGGGTTGGATTCTTCTCCTTCGGCGTCCTGAGGCCTCTGAGGGGATTCGAATCGAGGAGGAGTTTCCCCTGCTCGTCCCTCGATTTCGCAGCCCAGTTTAGGACCGCAATCAGGAATTTGAGGTCGTGTTCGATCGTTCGATCGGACACCGGCTTGCCGCTCGGTCCGACCTTGCCCGACCGCCGCGCCCGGATGAAGCGGTCCCAGTCCCTCCGGGACAGGGTAGCCGGATCTCGATTCCGTCCGAGGAAACCGAGAAACATCTCCATCGCGGCTCTGTCGTGGAGCCGCGACTGCCAGCCCTTGGCGGGCGTTACCTCCTCACCGTAAATGTCAAACAGCGTCTCCAGCGTGAGCGGTTCGGGCTCCTCGTGGCCGTTCGGCTCCTGTTTTGCGAACCCTGCTGCGAACTCGTCCGCCTGCCGCTTCGCGCGCCTCCAGTCGCGGTGTTTCAGCGGATGCCATCAGGTTCGTATCTTGTTGTACGCGTTGGTCTTAGAAGTTCAGTAGGCCGGACTCCCGCTGTTTGATTCCCGCCAAATGGGGATTCTCAGGCCTGAACCCCCCGGCGGCTTTCCAAAGCCTCCCTGAGTTGTCCATCGTCGGCCTGCTGATAGCAGCGGAGGACCGTCTGCGCGTTCTTCCAGCCGCCAAGTTGGCACAAGACCTTGAGGGGAAGGTCCATGAGGTCGGAGGCAAACTTGCGCCTCAGCGAGTGCCAGCCCCGGCCGCGCTTCGGATCGAGTCCGGCGAGCCTTTCGGCCTTCCGCCACCTGTCGCCGAGCATCCAGGGCCTCGCGCATATCGAGGGATCCTGCGTGGAGGGCAGCACCGGAGCGTTGCCTCTCGCGGGGTTTCTCGCTCGCGCCCGCTCAAGGGCAGCGATGGCCTCGTCGGTCAGCGGCGTCCGGTGCTCGTATCCGGTCTTCTCGTGCTCCGCACGCCACCGGATGGTCCTGCCTTCGAAGTCGATATCGAACCACCGAAGCTTGCGGATCGCTCCGATGCGGTGTCCCGTTTCGTGCGCGAGCACGAGCGCGATGTGGAACCGCCAGTCGACCCGGCGGGACACCCTCAGAAGCGCCCGGTATTCCACGTCGGAAAGCACGACCCGGGTCGGATTCTTCTCGACGGGCGTCTTCAGGCCCCTCAACGGATTCGATTCCAGGAGCAAGCGGCCCTGCTCGTCCCTGGACCGCGCGGCCCAATTCAGGATGGCGACCAGAAACCTCAGGTCGCACTCGATCATTCGGTTCGACACGGGCTTTCCGCTCGGGCCCACCCTGCCCGCCCGCCGTTCCCGGATGAACCGATCCCAGTCCCGCTGTGAGAGTGTTTCCGGCCTTCGGTTCGGTCCGAGGAACCCGAGGAACATCCGCATCGCGACCCTGTCGCGCTCCTGCGTCCGCTTGGCCTTGGTGGGCGTCACCTCTTCGCCGTAGATGTCAAAAAGCCTCTCCAGGGTGAGCGGCTCGGGCTCGGCCTTCTTCCGGCCGTTCAGTTCCGGCCCCGCGAAGCCTGCGGCGAATTCGTCCGCCTGCCTCTTCGCGCGAGCCCAGTCGCGGTGCTTTAGCGACCGCGTGAGCCTGCGCCCGTTATCGCGCCACTCGATCTGGAGGATGCCGGTTTTCGGATCCGGGAACACCCGGACCCGGTTCCGGCCCCATTCGCCAGCGCTATAGCTGCGCCGACTTCGTTTCGTGCGTGCCATCATTCGATTCCTCTCGTGATGGACCGCACGATCTGCGCAGAAGAAAGCTCGCGTGGCCGGGGGTTTTCCGCCAGTCGTGGCCCGACCGAAAGCGTTAGCTTTCCGGGGGCGGGGCGTACGCACGCGAACCGCTCCCGTGCTGATGGCGCGATCAGGCTTGCGGGACAGCTGCGGTCGCCGTCCGGGAAGGTGAGCGGCCGGTCGCCGCTCCACAGGCCCTCAGTTCGCGGGTCTCCGTGGAGCGAGATGTGTTTTTGAATTACAAAAACCTCTGGCCGGGGGCTTCCCCCGGACCCCCGCACGACATCCGCGCGACCCCAAGAAGGCCGCCCGACATGGTCCGTCCCCGGAAGCGGCGCTCGACACCCTTCCGGGACCCCGCCTCCGGGGACCGGCCGCAGGGTGTTCTTCGCGCCGCCGCGGCGGCGGCGATCTCCGGGGGTCAGAGGGGGCACGGCCCCCCGCCAGCCTCCGCAGGGGACGCACGGAGTGTGGCCACGGGGGACTCCCCACCATTTGTCAACGCTTCTTGAAGCGGGGCTGTAACCCCGCGTCCAGGGGGGATATCAGGCCGCATGATCCTCCACCGGGCATGGAGGCCGGTAGCAGGTCTGGGTTCTGAGCATGGCGCAGGCGACCGCGAGCAGGCGGTCCGCGACCGAACGCAGGGCGCGGGCATGGCCGTGGCCGCGCCCGCGAAGGGCCGCGTACTTGGCCTTGCTGACGGGATCGCGCTGGACCGCGACCCGCGCCCAGTGGTAGACTGCATCGCGAAGGCGGGCGTGGGCGGCCATGCGGCGCACGACGAGCTTGTACTTGCCGGATCGCCGTGTGACGGGCGCGACGCCCGTGAGACACCGCAACGCCTTGTAGTCCCGGCGCGCCAACGCTTGGGGGGCCTCGGCGAGCAGCGTGGCGAGGACGGCCTGACCGACTCCGGGCATGGAGGAGAGGACCGTCACGTCGCGCTGCCCGCCGGGTTGGCCGGAGCCGGAGTCCTCGCTGCCGGCCAAGACGTCGATCAGGCGGGCGATCTTCCGCTTGGCGTCGGCGAGTTGGCGCTGTACGAGGCGGAGGCGTTCGGAAGCGCTCCGGATGTGGGCCACCGCGGCCTCGGTGGTACCGGGTGCGACGGCGATGGCCGGGGCGCGGAGGATCTCGACGAGTTGGTCGGCCGTGATCCGCCGGATCCTGTGGCGCTTGAGCAGGCTCTCGAGGGTCCGGCGCTGGACCCGCCGGGCCTTCGCGGGCGTCGGAACCTTGGCCCAGAGGTCGAGGAACCAGGGCTCGACCACGCTTCCGACCGCTTCGAGGATCTGCGGGTAGTAGCGCCACAGCTGCTCTCGCACGCGGTTCGACAGGCGAACGCGGTCCCGGGTGAGCTCCTCGGCGATCCGCGACCATGCCCTGAGTTCGATGACGGTCGGGTCGACCGGGTCGATCCTCCGGAAGTGGCGAAGATCGGTCCTCAGCGCGTCGGCGAGGACGCGGGCATCGAGGCTGTCGTCCTTGGCGCCGGCCGGCGAGAAGCGGTCGCGGAACCGGTCGAGCTGCTTCGGGTTTATCGCGTAGACCGCGAACCCCCGGTCCATGAGGCTCTCGACGACCGGCCCGTGCGGGACTTCGATCGCCACCGGAATGTCCGGGGCGGACCCTCCGGACTTGGCGGCGATCCACTCGGCCATCTCCGCCAGCCCCGCGCCTCCGTGGCGGAAGATGCGTTCCGCCCGCTTCGAGCCGTCGCCGCCGACTACGCAGACGTGATGCGCTTCCGACGCCCAGTCCACGCCGGCGAACCAAGCCTTGGGTTCTACCATGCTTCCTCCCGTGTGAAGGTGTCACTTGACAGCGAAGGCTCTGCCGCGATGCCCGCCAATCCCTGTACTGGCGCTCGATGGCGCAAACTCCCCACTGGGCATCCATCGCGGCTTCCGGGCCGGGGTACAACTCCCCCGTAGGTGCTCGGTGGCACAGGTATGCTGTGGTTACTCCCGGCCTGGTAGCCTGCCGCTGTTGTTAGAATCTTTCGATCTAACGCGAAGCATTTGCAAAGGGTACAGGGTATGCTGGCTCCCGGCCATTAGCGGCGTCCGACAACCCCGTCCGCCGCAGCAGCCGCGGACGCTCCGGGGAAGGCCGTTCAGCCGGTGTCGCGAGGCACGGCCCGCCGAGCCTGCTTCTCCAGAGCCACGCCGCGCTTCATGGCGGCTTGGAGACCGCCGTACTCGTCAAGGATGCCCCTCGACAGGTCATCCGCAGGTTTGGGGGCCCGTCATGGCGGCCTCGTTGGCCAAACACAAATACGGCATAGACATAATGAGATACAGTCATTGCCATAGCCTACACCCGAAAGGTTAGAATCGTTGGTAGAGACGAAGTGGGCGGCAATCCGGCAGGGACTGACTCATGGAACGTTTGGCTTGGGGTACACCTGTCGAGCGCGGCCTCCTCGTGGCAGCGGCGCTGTCGGCGACTCTTTGGGCGTACGCCTGCGGCGACGGGGCCACGGAACCTTCGGCCCCGCCCCCCGACCCTCCGCGGCCGACATCCGTGATGGTGACACCCGCGACCGCCCAGCTCGGCGCCTTGGGCGCCACCGTGCAGCTCACCGCCGAAGTGCGCGACCAGAACGGCCAGGCGATGGCGGGTGCTGCGGTGACCTGGGCGAGCGGCAGCGCCGCCGTGGCCACGGTCAGCGGATCCGGGCTGGTGACGGCGGCGGGCAACGGGACGGCGACGATCACGGCGACGGCGGGCTCGGCTTCGGGCACCGCGACGGTGACCGTGGCGCAGGAGGTAAGCGCGGTTACGGTCTCCCCCGCAGCCGACACGCTATTGGCTGGCGACACGCTGCGTCTGGTGGCCGAAGCGGCCGACGCCAACGGCCATGCAGTGCCGGAGGCGGATTTCTCGTGGGCATCCAGCGACACGCTGGTCGCCGTGGTGGACGATGCGGGCCTCGTGACCGGGGTCGGTGCGGGCGAGGTGGAGGTCACGGCCACCGCGGCGGGGGTCACGGGCCGCGCGGGGGTCACGGTGGTGGCTCCGGCGCCCACAACCGTAGCGGTGACCCCCGACACGCTGGCACTGACGGCCATCGGACAGACCGCGCGGCTCACCGCCGAGGTGCGCGACCAGGCCGGGCGTGCGATGGCCGGCGTTCCGGTGTCCTGGTCGAGCGCCGACACGACCGTCGCGGCGGTCGATTCGGCCGGATTGGTCTCGGCAGCGGGCAGCGGCACGACGACAATCACAGCGACGGCGGACTCAGCATCGGGCGAAGCGGTGGTGACGGTGATGCAGCCGGCAGGTTCGGTCGTCGTGTCGCCACCGGCGGACACGGTCGCGCCGGGCGACACGCTCCGGCTGGCTGCGGAAGCCTTCGACGATAACGGGCACCGGGTCGAAGGCGCTCAGTTCGCCTGGTCGTCGAGCGATGCTTCAGTGGCTCGGGTGGACGGATCGGGACTGGTGACGGGC
The DNA here is from genome assembly GCA_965225805.1 of Longimicrobiales bacterium. Classification (GTDB taxonomy): domain Bacteria; phylum Gemmatimonadota; class Gemmatimonadetes; order Longimicrobiales; family Gaopeijiaceae; genus BD2-11. The sequence goes on along the minus strand of OZ245327.1, from coordinate 2,268,699 downwards.
GTCGCCGAAGGGACGGCCATGATCGGGGCGATGGCCGGAGACGCTCAGGGAACGGCCCAGGTCACCGTCGAGAACCCCGACCGGGCGGCGCTGGTGGCGCTCTACAACGCGACGGACGGGCCGAACTGGGTGAACAACGACAACTGGCTGACGGACGCGCCGTTGGGGGACTGGTACGGGGTGGATACCGACGCTTCTGGGCGGGTGGTCCGTCTTGATCTCTCCGGCAGGTGGGATAGCGAGGCGAGGCGCTATATGAGGCATGGCCTTTCGGGATCGATCCCCCGGGAGCTCGGTGACCTCCTCAGCTTGAATTCGCTGCGTCTGAGCCACAACCATCTGACAGGCCCGATCCCGTCCGAACTCGGTGACCTCGTTCGTCTGAATTCGCTGGCTCTGAACAGCAACCAACTGGACGGCCGAATCCCGGCAGAGTTGGGCAAGCTCGCCAGCCTGAATCGGCTGATTCTGTCCAACAACCGGCTGACGGGCCCGATCCCACCCGAGGTTGGTGACCTCGCCCGTCTGAGCGACATGGAACTCTGGAACAACGAACTGACGGGTCCGATCCCGCGTGAACTCGGCAACCTGGCGAACCTGAGAAGCCTGGACTTGAACGGCAACGGCCTCTCGGGCCGGATCCCCTCCGAACTCGGCGACCTCCCAAGCTTGGCGTGGTTGGATCTCGGCACCAATGGGCTTTCGGGCCCGATCCCGCCCGAACTTGGCGACCTCGCCAACCTGACGAGTCTTTCCCTCCGTTGGAACAACTTCGCCGGGCCCATCCCATCCGAGTTGGGCAACCTCACCAACTTGACGTCGCTGTCGCTCTGGAACAGCAACCTGACCGGGCCGATCCCACCCGAACTCGGCAACCTCACCAGCCTGGAGTCGCTGGGGCTCGCCCAGAACAACCTGACGGGCCCGGTCCCGTCCGAACTCGGCGATCTCACCAGCCTCACCAATCTGTTTCTCGGTGGCAACAACTTGACGGACCCGATCCCTGAGAGCCTTCGAGCGCTCGATGCGTTGGAGCGGTTCGAGTTTGAGGACAACGCCGGCCTATGCGCCCCGGGCACCACGGACTTCTTCACCTGGCTGGCGCACATCGAGGGGGCCTCCGGGCCATACTGCAACGAGTCGGATGCGGCGGTTCTGGAACTCCTGTACAACGCCTCTGAGGGTACGGACTGGACGAATTCCGGCGGCTGGCTCGACACTCCGGTCCTCAAGGATTGGCACGGAGTAGAGGCCAATCCCTTGGGTCGCGTCGTCGCACTCGATCTGACTGCAAATGGCCTGGTGGGTCGGCTACCGGCCGGCCTTGGGGGTTTGGCTGACATGACCAAACTGCGGGTTGGGGACAACGCGCTCTCCGGCCGCTTGCCTGTTTCCCTGGCCCAGCTTCCACTTGTCGAACTCCACTACGCAGACACAGACCTCTGTGTCCCGGCAGAGTCATCGTTCGGGTCTTGGCTGAACGGTATTGCGTCGCATGAGGGCACGTCAGTGGAGTGCACGACCGCTTCGCTGTCCGACCGTGAGATCCTGGTGACCTTGTACGAAACGACGCAGGGACCGAACTGGATCAACGCCTTCAGTTGGCTGACCGACGCGCCGCTCGGGGATTGGCACGGGGTGGAGACGGATGCTTCCGGTCGAGTCGTCTCCCTGTCGCTCTACGAGAACAACCTGACGGGCACGATCCCGACAGAACTTGGCAACCTCACCAACCTGAAGTCGCTGGAGCTCTCATTCAACAAAAATCTGTCAGGACCAATCCCACCTGACATCGGCAGGCTATCCCAGTTAGAGGCACTACGATTGCGGCGTACTGGGGTATCCGGTCGAGTCCCTGCCGAATTCGGAATGCTCGCCAATCTAAGGAACCTCGCTCTCGGTGAGAGCGCGCTCAGCGGACCCCTTCCGCCGGAACTCGGCAAGCTCGTCCACCTCGAACTGCTGTCGCTCGACCAAAACCATCTGACGGGCTCTATCCCGCCGGAACTCGGACACCTCGCGAACCTGAGAGAACTCCGGGTGGCGCGCAACGCCGGGTTGTCGGGGACCCTTCCGGCAAGCCTCACGGCTCTGCGCCGACTGGAAGTATTCGTCACCGGTGGAACCAGCCTCTGCGCGCCTGCCAACGACGGCTTCATGACATGGCTGGCCGCCATCCGGACGCGATGGGTAGCCTCATGCGTCGACGAAGGCCAGTCAATCGCCTACTTGACCCAAGCCGTGCAGTCACGGGAGTATCCGGTTTCGCTGGTCGCGGGCGAGCAGGCTCTGCTGCGGGTGTTCGTCACGACCGCGCGTACGACGACAGCCGGGATCCCTCCGGTCCGGGCACGTTTTTTCGTGAACGGGACGCAGAAGCATGTAGCGAACATTCCGGCGAAAACGACGCCTATCCCCACGGATGTGGACGAGGGAGATCTCTCGAAGTCCGCTAACGCGGAGATTCCCGCTGAAGTGATTGAACCGGGCCTCGAGATCGTGATCGAGATCGATCCGGAGGGGACGCTGGATTCCGGTCTTGGGGTCGCGACCCGGATCCCGGAAACCGGTCGCATGGCGGTCCACGTACGCGAGTTACCCGTGTTCGACCTTACGATCGTTCCCTTTCTTTGGAGTGCCGACCCAGTCAGGGCTGTCGTGGAGGCGGCCGAGGGGATGGCAGCAGACCCGGAGGACCATGAACTTCTTTGGGCCACCCGAACGCTGCTGCCGATCGGTGCTCTCGACATGACGGCCCACGCGCCTGTGCTAAGTGCGAGCAACGATCCCCATGACCTCTTGGCAGAGACAGAGGCAATCCGGGTCATCGAAGGCGGTCTCGGCCACCATATGGGCATGATTTCGGGACGTGCCGCCCCCCAGGGACTCGCCCAAAGACCCGGCCGAGCGAGCTTTTCGATAACAGACCCCGTCGTAATCGCACACGAACTTGGCCACAACATGAGCCTCTCTCATGCACCGTGCGGGAATGCCGGCGGCACGGACCCGTCGTACCCCTATCCGGACGGATCCACGGGCGCCTCGGGGTACGACTTCCGCGACGGAGGCGGGTTGGTGCCCCCGGGCACACCAGATGTGATGTCCTACTGCGATCCGGATTGGATCAGCGCTTACAACTTCGCCAAGGCGCTGCGGTATCGGCTGTTCGACGAGGGTCCGGGGGCGTCTGCGGCCATCGCTGCCTCCACCAGGTCGCTTCTGGTGTGGGGCGGAGTGAACGCGGACAGCGTCCCGTTTCTGGAACCTGCCTTCGTGATCGACGCTCCGGCCGCACTGCCTGATTCCCCTGGCGAATACGTGGTTACCGGGGCGACCGCGAACGGCGGTCCACTCTTCTCCCTCAGCTTCACCATGCCCGAGGTGGCAGACGGCGACGGAAGCTCGTCCTTCGCCTTCGTGCTCCCGGTGCAGCCGGGTTGGGACGAGGATATGGCTAGCCTCACCCTCTCCGGTCCCGGTGGATCGTTCAGCCTAGACGGCGAGAGCGATCTCTCGATGGCCATCCTGCGCAACCCGCGCAACGGCCAAGTGCGAGGGATCCTACGTGATCTGCCACCGCTCACCCGGGCCGCTGCGGATGCTGTGGGGCAAGGCGTCGGAACTGGCCTCGAGGTGCTGTTCAGTCGCGGCCTCCCGGACGCGGAGGCCTGGCGACGATGACGGAGTACACGGCAACTGCGCAGACCGCCGGCGGCTTCCCGCCATTCGGTACGTGTTTCCGGCTGTTTCGGTACCGCACAATCAGACGCGCGCTAACGGCAGGGAATGGCAGATCGTGCAGTCCTGTAATACTTTAGACGGTTTCCTGCCTGGATTCAGACCACCGACAGTCCGCTGTTTCAGCGACCGGGTGAGCCTTCGACCGTTCTCGCGCCACTCAATCTGGTACAGGCCGGTCTTGGCGTCGGGGAACACCCTCACCCGGTTCCGGCCCCTGTACCCTTGTCGTCGGGGTGTGTACCAAGTTCGTTCGTAGCGATGGCGACCGGTCCGGGAGTAACCAAAAGGCCCCTGTGCCTGCGAGCACCTTGAATGGAGCAGTGCCCCGGCCGGGAGCCGCGGTGGATGCCCAGTGGGGAGTATGCGCCTTCGAGCGCCAGTACAGGGACCGGCTGGCATCGCGGCACCGTCCGTCCGCTCGATTCCATCCCGTTCATCTTCGCGAGGAGAGCTTATGGTAAGAGATTCCGCCTGCTTCGCCGGAGTCGACTGGGCCACGGAGACGCATCACGTCTGCGTGGTCGGCGATGACGGATCGAAGCGGGAAGAGCGTACCTTCCGGCACAGCGGGAAGGAGCTGGCCAGGATGGCCGATTGGATCGCCGCCAGGTGCGGTGGCGATGCCTCCGGGATCCCCATCGCCATCGAGGTCCCGCACGGACCTGTGGTCGAGAGCCTGATGGACCGGGGTTTCGCGGTCTACTCGATCAACCCGAAGCAGCTCGATCGCTTCCGCGACCGCTTCTCCCCGGCCGGTGCCAAGGACGACAGCCGCGACGCGCGCGTGCTCGCCGACGCGCTTCGCACCGACAGCCACTGCTTCCGACGCATCGAGCGCCTCGCCCCGGTCGTCGTCGAACTGCGGGAGTGGTCGCGCATCACCGAAGAGCTGACCCGGGAGCGCACACGCCTCTCCAACCGCGTGCGTGACCAGCTCTGGCGCTACTACCCGCAGATCCTCGAGGCCACCGAGAATGTGGCCCAGCCCTGGGTCCTCGAGCTCTGGGCACGGGCACCCACGCCGGCCAAGGCCCGCCGGATCCAGCGCCGCACCCTGGAGGCCCTTCTCAAACGGCACAGGATCCGCCGGATCACGGCCTGCGAGTTGCTCGATCTCCTGCGTGCGCCGGCGATTGCCGTCGCACCGGGAACCACCGAAGCCGCCGTCGCCCACATCAGGAGCGCCACCGAGCGCCTCGGCCTGGTGCACCGGCAACTCGCCGAGGCCAAGCGCGAAATCGGCCGCCTCCTCGAGTCTCTGTCCACCCCCGAAGAGACCACCTCCGAAGAGCCCGGCGAGCAGCGCGACGCGACGATCCTCTCCTCCCTGCCCGGAGTCGGTCAGACCGTCCTCGCCGCGCTGCTCGCCGAGGCACCGCAACTGGTGGCCAAACGCGACTACATGGCCCTGCGGTGCCTGTGTGGAGTCGCGCCGGTGACCAGACGATCCGGCAAGTCAATGATCGTCGTCCGTCGGCTTGCCGCGCACCCGCGCCTCCGTGACGCGGTTTACCACTGGGCTCGTGTCGCCGTCCAACATGACGCCACGAGCAAGAAGAAGTACGCCGTCCTTCGCGCACGCGGTCACACTCACGGCCGCGCCCTGCGCTCCGTCGCTGACCGGCTCCTCGCCGTGGCGTGCGCGATGCTCAGGACGCAGACTCTCTACGAACCCGATCACCCGACTCAGTCTCGTGCAGCCTGACTCCCGTTCGCCTCTCGCCTATGCACTCGGCGGGCCGGCCACCGGGACCGTGCCCGGCCGGTGCAGCCACACGGTCCGACCGAGCACACCTGCGCATCTGTCGTTGTGCCGATGCTCGGACCCGGCCGCCAAAGTCCGATCCGCCGTTCCGCCCTGAGAAATACCCCCGTCAGCCCCTTGACAAACGGTGGGGAGTCCATTCGCCGGCGCTGTAAGAGCGCCGACTTCGTTTCGTGCGTGCCATCATTCGATTCCTCCGATGATGGACTGCACGATCTGCACGCTTGAAACCTCGCGCGGGCGGGGGTTTTCCGCCAGTCGCGGGTCGGACCGTACGTTCGCCGGGCGGATGCACGCGCGCGATTCTCTCCATCTGTTCGGCTAAGTGGCCGGTTTAAGCCGCACCGCGATGTGAAAACGACGTGGGGGGGCGATTCACGTTTCGGCTCCCCGGCGACTCACACGGCGGCAATCCGCTATCCGCTGCGCTTCCAACTTCTTGCGGCCAGGCGGCTCGGTCGACCGCTGCCGAACGGGCCGCTTTGGCCGTGGCCGGAGCGACCCCCCTCTCCGAGGGCTTGGTGCGGGATAGCGCCGAGTGTGTCTTCACACCCTCGCCCCTGCCTGCCAGGGGTCGCTCCGGGCCAACAATCCCGTGCGGGAAGGCGAAAGGCGACCCGGACCGGGACGCGTCCCGGTCCGGCTCGGCGGATGCCGGACAGCCCGACGGCCGGCCGGTCGGCCAACGGGTCCTCCGCCGCCTCGGAGCGGCGCTTGACACCCTTCCGGGACGGATTGCTGGTGCTGGAGCGACCCGAAGGGGTCGGGGGCAGGTGGTGCGCAAGCACACCCGGCCCCGAACCCGTACCAGGCCCTCGGACTGGCGGGTCGCTCCAGTCACGGCCTGTGCCGCCCGCGCGGCACGGGCCGCACAGGCCGCGTGAACGCAAGCCCAGGCCGCGCCAGCGGTTGTGCGCCGATCCCGGTGCGCACCGCCGAAGCGCCGAAGTGCGCATCGGACCCTCACGTCGTTTGCGCGCTCAGGTACGGTCGTAAGGCCCGGGGGACGCTCATCGCTGGCGTCGCCCCCCGAAGCCGCGCCGTCCGCTGGACGATGCCGCCGGGGCGCCGCCGCCCCGGCTCTTCTCCAGCCGCTCGCGGATCCACTCCTCGGCCTCGACCCAGCGCACCACGCGCCCGCCCAGCCGGATCGGCGGGGGGAAGCGTCCCTCCGCCGACCACCGGTAGATCGTGCTCCGCGACAAGCCCGTCCGGGCCGGGCGGGCGGAGCCCTGGCGCCGCCCGAGTCCAGCTCGCAGGCGGCGATGAACGCCAGAACCCGGTCCGCTGTCCTGAGCGACGGCGAACGTCCGCGCGTGATCTGGCGCAGCGGGCTCGGGTCGACCACCGCCTTCGTGCCGAGCGTCGTCGGACCCATGCCCGGACAGCTCGGGAACGCGCTTAGCCGTGTGTTGAATTGCTCCTCCAGCGTTGCCATTGTGACTGCCGCTCCAGCCGCATCAGGCCCCGTAACGGTGAAAGCACCTTTCCCGCGATGTCAACTCCTGGGAGATCGCCCAAGTGTCTCTTCTGTCCGATGTTGTCCCAAGTGTCCCTCCTGTCCGGGACGCCGCCGCCAATGCGGTGGCGGAGCACCCCCGCGGGGAAGGGCGGGCGAGGCCGGTGTGGCGGGTTGCGAGGCCCAGCCGAGGGAGTCGGGGCCGGGTGGGGTCGAGGAGGGAAACGAGCCGGGCGGCGTGGCTGTTACCCGGTATGTAAAGTTTCCCTGAAGTCGGCAGGTAAAATGTCCCACATTGGAGCTGCGGCCGTGGAGTGGCTGCGCCGTCGGTGGTTGGGACTCAGAGGGATCGCGAACGGTTTGTTTGCCGTGGCGTCTCCACCGAACGGAGGAGACGCCATGATCGGAAGAGAGACGCGGGTGCTTTTGCGGCACTATCTGGAACAGGGGCTCAGCAAGGCTGCGGTGGCGCGGCTGGCCGGGGTCAGCCGGCGGACGGTGCATCGCTGGATCGCGGCGGGACAGCTGGACCGGGATCTGGACGAGGAGCGGGTCAGGTACGGACCGAGGCGGCCCCGGCCTTCCCGGCTCGATCCCTACAAGGAGATCATCGAGACCCGCCTGGCCGGGTATCCGGACCTCAGCGCGGTGCGCCTGTTCGAGGAGATCCGGGAAGCGGGCTACACGGGCGGCTACGACCAGGTGAGGCGGCATGTCCGCGAGGTCCGGCCGCAGCCGCTGCCGGAGCCAGTCAGGCGCTTCGAGACCCCTCCGGGGCACCAAGGGCAGGTGGACTTCGCGGAGTTCAAGACGCCGTGGGGGAAGCGGCACGCGCTGGTCGTGGTGCTGGGCTACTCGCGTCTGATGTGGGGTCCGGTACTACGAGCGGCAGACGATTGCGGTGGTGATGGAGGGGCTGGAGTCGGCGTTCCGGTACTTCGGGGGCGTGCCCTCGGAGTTGCTGTTCGACCAGATGAAGGCCGTCATCGTGGAGGACAACCGCGAGGCCGGCGGGCGGCTGATGGAGAACACGGAGTTCCTGCGCTACGCCTACCACTGGGGCTTCCGGATCCGGGCGTGTCGGCCGTACCGGGCGCAAACGAAGGGGAAGGTGGAACGGCCGGTCAGCTACATCCGGCGGAGCTTCTTCTACGGACGGGACTTCGTGTCGGACGACGATCTGAACGCCCAGGTGCTGGGTGGCTCGACAAGGTGGCCAACGTCCGCGCCCACGGCACGCTGAAGGAGCGCCCCGTGGACCGGTGCGAGGTCGAGAGGCCGCACCTAAAGCCCTTGGCCCGCTGGCCTTACCGGCCCGTTACGCCCCTTCGCCCCGAGCCCTCGAAGGAGCGGGACGAGGCGGCGGCAGACTCCCTCTCGTCGAGGTCGAGCGCCGTCCGCTGGCCGAGTATGCCAGGATCGCAGGAGGTGTGCGGTGAGGCCGCCGTCGCGCAGGGAGCGGATCGCGGCCCAGCTCGCCGACCTCAAGATACCCGGCGCGCTGGAGGCGCTGGACGGCGTGCTCGCCGGGGTGGACGGGGGAGGCACGACCCCGGCCGAGGCGATCGAGCGGCTCCTGGCCGCCCAGATCGAGCTCCGCAACGGGCGGCGCCTCGAAGCCGCCATGCGCTCCAGCCGCCTGCCGTACGTGAAGACGCTGGCGGCCTTCGACTTCGCCTTCCAGCCCTCGATCAAGCGCGAGCAGATCGACGCGCTGCACGAACTCGGCTTCGTCGAACGCCGGGGTCGGCAAGACGCACTTGGCCATCAGCCTGGCGATCGCCGCGGCGGAGAGCGGGCGCAAAATCTACTTCGGGACCCTGACCGACCTGGTGAACTCCCTGGAGGAGGCCAAGGCGGCGGGCCGGCTCGAACGCCGCCTCAAGACGCTGACCCACCCGGCCCTACTGGTCGTCGACGAGATCGGCTACCTGCCGGTGACCCAGAGCGGCGCGGTCCTGTTCTTCCAGCTCATCAACCGGCGCTATGAGCGTGCTTCCACGGTCCTGACCTCGAACAAGGGCTTCGAGGAGTGGGGCCGGATCCTCGGGGACGAGGTGATGGCCGCCGCGCTCCTGGACCGCCTGCTCCATCGCTGCCACATCGTCAACATCCGGGGAAACAGCTACCGGATGCGGCGCCACGCCGAGCTCTCCAAGGCGATCCATCCGCTGGCGACCCGAACAAACCCCGCATCCTCCACCCGGGAAGCAGCGTCATGAAGGCCCCCTGCTCCCCGGCCAGCCGCCCCGCTCCGGTCGCTCCGCTCTCTCCGCGGGCAGACGGGTCCGAGGCCCGGCGGCGGGCGCCGCTGATGCGGTGTGTGATGGCGTCGTTCATTGTAACGCCTCTGGAAGAGCGGGAGAGCGGCGCTGCGCTGCGTCCGCTCCGCACCAGCTCGACCATCTGCTTCCTGTACTCGGGCGGATACCGCACTCTGCTCTCCGCCATGGTTCACCTCCCCGGTTGGCCCAAAGGAAAAGGTGTCCGTCATAGCGGGGCAACTCCAGTCCAGAAAACCGGGACCACTACAAGGCCTACGCGCGTTCTTGACATCCTTCTTGGCTGAGGGCTTCCGGCTACGGGGCTGCCTATGGATCCCGGCCTTTAGCACCTTGCAGGGCGTTCGTCCGTTTCATTCCGCGGCCGCCAGAGAGCCTGGCGGGGGTGTCGTTGGTCTCAAGATACGCGTCCAGGTCCTTCTACATCTCCTCGACGGTCTCGTACCAAGTCGTGCGGCCCCTGATCTGGAGCAACTCTTTGACGCTGGAGCGCGAGCTGATCTGGCGGCGCTCGTTCTGCACCGCGGCCGAAGGCGCGGTGGGAGGTGTTCGGCTTCATCCTTCCTCGCCCAGAACTTCGTCCGCGGCCATTCCATTCCGTCCGACGCCAGGCACCTGCCGCCCATGCCCATTTCGTTTCGATAGCCCTGCTCAAGCCGGAATAACTCGCTCCGATCCAACGAGAGCGTTCTGCCGTCATCCAGGACGACTTTCAGGGTTTGAGGGTCAATCGCGGAAACTTCTCCGACTATGGTCGTGTCAGAGCCATTCCGACGCGCCCTCCCACCTCCTGGGCGACGAGGGAAGTAACCGAAAACACCGGCCATCATGCCTATCGCGACCACCGATCCGGCCAAGGTTTGCATTGTGGAACTCCTTGTTGAAGCCCAGGCCTCGTGGGCACTCTGGTGGGTGCTCGGTCTCGACTCGGCCATTACGGGACATCCCGCCACCTTACCTGTATTGAACAACGAGGTTGACCGACCAGATAGACCGTTGTATGACGGAGGTGGAAATCCTTCTCCTCACCGGCTGCCATATCCCCGACTTGCGCCACTCCGGCTGAAGCTCCATTTGCGGTACCGTGAACCTTCACGTCGAGCACCGACCGACGGGTACTCACCTTTCCCACGATGTGGATTACGCGCGCAAAGAGGAGATTGACTACATAACAGTCCTCAATGCTTCCCGTCACCCCGTCTTCGCCATAGACAGTTACAGAAAAAGACTGTTCAGCTTTCAGACCATCGGGGTCCTGAGCCGTTACCGTTACCGTCGCACTCCCGGCTGACCCCCCCTCGATCGTCACGTCGTCTGCCCGCACCGAGACAGTTGCGACGCCGGAGTCCGAGGTGCCACCGGTGTAGCTCAGCGGGTCGTCGTCCGGATCGTGGAAGTAGGAAGACATGTCCACCGTTGCTGCGTTCTTGCGCGCGGTAACGGCTTGAGTGGGGATCGTGCCTACGGGCTCGGGCGCCCGGTTGAGCTGGTTGACCCTCACTCGTATATGCTGGATGGCCACGCGGCCGCTGGGGTCGCGCGCCCTTACCACCACTAGTGTCAGCCCGCCGCTCACTCCGAGGATCGTTACAACGCTGCCCGTCATCGTGACGGTGGCTTTCTCGGCGGAGGTAACCTCCGCGTTATAGTCCAGCAAATCCCGATCGGGATCGGTGAAGTAGGGAGCGATGTCCACCGTGACCGTCTCGCCCACGTTGACGGTCTGGTCGGGAATTGATCCCACCGCCTGTGGCGCGCGGTTCGGTTGCGCGACCGTCACCGCCGCGGTCCCCGAAGCCCCGCCCGCAGTCGCCGTGATCGTCGCCGTCCCGTTGCCCGCCGCCGCCACCAGGCCCGAGCCGTCCACCGTCGCCACCGCCTCGTCGCTGGACTCCCAAGAGAAATCCAGACCCGCCACCGCGCGCCCGTTCGAGTCGAAGAGAAATCCAGACCCGCCACCGCGCGCCCGTTCGAGTCGAACGCTTCGGCCGCCAGCCGCAGGGTGGCGCCCAGAGCGGAAAGGGTCGCTTCCGCCGGCGTTACGGCAACCGATTCGGGCGCCTGCATCACCGTCACCGCCGCGGTCCCCGATGCCGAGCCCGCAGTCGCCGTGATCGTCGCCGTCCCGTTGCCCGCCGCCGCCACCAGGCCCGAGCCGTCCACCGTCGCCACCGTGGCGGCGCTGCTCGCCCAGTTCACCGCGGCTCCAGCCATCGCGTTGCCGTTTTGGTCGCGCACCTCGGCGGTGAGCTGCACGGTGGCGCCCAAGGCACCGAGCTGGGCGGTCGCGGGCGTCACCGCCACGGTCGTCGGCCGCGGAGGATCGGGGGGCGGGGTCGGGGGTTCCGTGGCCCCGTCGCCGCAGGCGTACGCCCAAAGAGTCGCCGACAGCGACACTGCCACGAGGAGGCAGCGCTCGACAGGTGTACTCCAAGCCAAACGTACCATGAGTTCGCCGCTGCTGGATTGCCGCCCAATTCTGTCTCCACCGACAATTCTAACCTCTCAGGTGTAGGCCATGTCCCTGACCGTAATCCTATTATGTCTATGCCATATTTGTTGTTGACCCAAGGAGGACGGCGCGTGGACGGTGCCCGCGACACATGAAGGCGAAGAAGGAGCACCGCGTCCCCATGTCCCCACGCGCCATGGAGATTCTCGGCGAGGTGCGGACCTCCGACGCTCGGCTGGTCTTCGCCCGCGAGGGCGGGAAGCCCGTCGCCGACCCGCAGCTGCGCCAGTTGCTCCAACAGAATGGGGTCGCGGCCGTGCCGCACGGGTTCCGGTCGTCGTTCCGGGATTGGGCGGCCGACGAGACGGATCACCCTCGGGAGGTTGTCGAGGCGGCGCTGGCGCACGTGGTCCAGAACAGGGTCGAGGCCGCGTACCGGCGCACCGACCTGTTCGAGCGTCGGCGTCGGCTGATGGATGAGTGGGCAGAGTATTTGGCGGGCCGGAAAGCGTACACCGAGACCTGAACTGAGGTCGCCGCCGCATCCGCGACGGGTTAAGCGGCCTTTTCCGGCCGATCCGGGGGCATTTCGGGGAAACTACGGGCCCGCAGAATCGCCCAGGATCGACGATCGCCGGTCTCCGAGGGGTTACGGGTAGGGCGGAACACGGGCTCGCGGGAGGGAGCGCCGCCGTCGCCAAGGGTGACGTGGTCGCTTTCTGCCTCGTCGTCCGTGAGGCCGTTGGCCAAAAGGCTGCGGAGCTTGCCCCACGACGACCGGGTGACCGCCGTCTCGGGCGACGCGCCAGAGCGTTTCGCGGGCGTCCGCGGGGCTGGCTTGAGCCACTGTTAGGTGGTCAAGCAAGCAAGACCGCCGCGGGACGGCCGTCGGCACGAAGGGAGACGAGGGTCCGGAGGCAGCCACCGCCCTCCGCCGCGCCGCTGCCGGGCCAGCGGGCGGGCCTCCCTTGTCTCTCCCCCTGAGGACGGAATCCCGGAGCCGGGCGGCCCGGTTTGAACGGTGGTCCCCAGCGGGAGTTGCTCGCCGCCTTTTCACGAACGGCCGGGACGAAGCCCCGGCTCGAGGAGCGGACAAGGCGTAGCTGACCCGCGGCTGATTCCCTGCGGATCCATCGGGATCGAATCAGGACGGCGGGGCGTCCGGTTCCGCCAGCGGAGCCTTCGAGCGGCTCCCTGAGCAAAAACAAATATGGCATAGACATAATAAGAATAAGTCATCGCCCTAACCTCCCCCTGAGGTTCAAACTGTCGGTTTCGAAGTGGCCCATTGACAATTTTCGCTTGTGAAGTGTAGATGAAAGGCGTGGGATGAGCTTCCTGAAGCGGATGAGCCGGATGAACCGGCGCGAACTGAAAGGAAAATGTGAGGCATGAAACAGCTTGCCGTAGTCATCTTGCATCTTGGCATCTTGGTGGTGGCTGGGTGCAGCAGCATCATCTTCGGTGAACCATTAACCATGAGTCGACCCGTCACGATTCCGGACGCGGGAGGTTTCGATTGCGTCAGCGCCACACTTGTCGAGTTAGGTTATGCGCTGGCGGAGCGGGACGGCGCGAAAAGCCCCATCACAGGTGGCCGAGACAGAAAGGGACTGTGGGTTGGGTGGGACGTGTTGGTTGTCAGCCACACAAGCACCCCGGATGGGACATCGACGTTGGAAGTGAAGGCGTTCTGGCGCAGGGGGACGGAGGGCACAGACGATCTCGGCTTTAGCACTCTCCACGAGAACGCACCATCGGATGAAGCGCTGGCCGATGCCGAGCGAGTGTTGACCAGGTGCGCCGGGGTGCAGCCATCCCCGTCCGGCGCGGCGTAACGCAACGGAGGCCGACCGGTGGCCAGCTTCGCTGGAGACAGAGATAGAGCACTTACTGCAACGAAAAACTACAGGTTGGGCGTTTACGCTCGCCATGGGTCATCCTCAGCCATGCGCGGAGTCATCACGTCACTCCTCCCGCTCCTCGTCGCGGCTCCACTGATGGGCCAAACGATGGTCGGAGTCCGCGCCGGGATGAACCGGTCCACGGTTTCCACCGAAGGGGCTTCGGACCAGGACCCCCGGATGGGCATGATCATCGGGGTTGATGCGACGCTGCCCCTTGCCAGCGCGGTCGAGCTTCGTGTCGGGGGCGCGTATGCGCAGAAGGGTTCCGGCGCATCCGAGGAAGGCTTCGGGTCGTTCAGTCTCCATTTGGACTATTTCCAGTTGTCGGCCCTGGCGAGAATGGGAACACCGCGAGAGGAGGGACTATCGGTTGGCGTGCTTCTGGGCCCGTCGGCAGCCTTCAACCTCTCCTGTAGCTCCAGTGCCAATCTTGATCTGGGGGAATTCGGCTCGCCTGGTAGCGTATCCGCATCGTGTCCGGACGGCGTTGTTGCCGCGACGGACTTCGGGATAGCGGCTGGCGCCAGTGCGGAACTTGCGGTTTCCGAAGGCTTCCGGCTGGGCCTCGATCTGGTGTACTCGATCGGACTCACGAACATCAATGACGACGAGAATGACCCTGCGACGGTCAAGGATCGGAGCTTGGGGATCCAGGCCGGGGTTGTGATTCCGATCGGAGGCTAACCGTACTGATATGGAAGGGCCGGGCCGGACAGCCGGTATGGGGTGGGGCGCGGATTCGGGGTGTTGCTGGCCGGCCCTGCGCTGGCGGGGCCCGCCTCGTGATCGGACCGTCCGAGAAAATGTGCGTTCTGTAGGTGCGTTATACAACCCTGGGCTTTTGAACATGGACGACGGCGACGGCAGCGAGACGATCAAGAGCCGGTGTTGACCCCGCAGGCTGGAGTTGTCTTTTCGGCCGGCTGAGTCCGGGCTGATGCCTCCGTCCTGCGTGCCGTCCCGTTTCCGGGGTGTCGACCCGTCCCTCGCAAGACCATGTGTTCAACACAGTAGGATTCCCGAACGAAGAATGAGTCAGTGATGTCGAGCAATCGATCCCAAGCGAGTTTACTATTCGGGGGCTTGGCGCGTGGCGTCCTCGCGTTGGTTGCCGTGGCGTACCTTGCCGCCTGTGGCGGCGACGACATGATGGGGCCGGGCGATGCATGCGCCGTAGGGCAGGTGCTTGGTCCCGGACAGGAATGCTCCGTGGGGGCAGACACCTTCGAAGTCATGCCGGACGGCTTCGCGTGTCTCATCGAACCCGACGGCGTGAGCCGGGCGTGCAGCAACAATGAGGTCACCAAGGGCGGTTTTTTGGCCAGCAACGTTGACGACACGCTGGACTGGCGCATTGACTCGATGCCCTGATACTTCATTGCCGAGCCGACACTGGTGTTCGGTTCTGTCGGCCTTGGCCGTCGCGTGCGCCCCCTGCGCCGTTGAGCGCCCAAGAAGTCGTTGACCGCGTTCGCGTATCTCTGTCGGATGCTACGATCATCGGTTTGGTTACGTCGGTCAGTGGCGAAGAGTTCGAGCTCCCGCAAGGGTGAAGCGCGTCGATCCGTCGCCCACCGAGACGTGGAGCGCCTGGGATGGAGTGTGGGTACCGAGCGTTCGCGCGGACGGAGGGGCTTGTGTTTGGAGCGACCGCAGGGTGCCTGGCCGGCTGGCCTTCGGATCGTTCGAGGAGATCCCTGATGAGGCGGCGATCCGGCTATATCCCACGGCATTATCGCGCTTGTGCCCTGACTGCTGTGGGTGCCGACGGAACCCGGGAGGGACACCCCTGAGCCATGGAGTGCGGCAAGCAACATACGCAGCTCAGGCGGCGCAGTCGCGACTCGCGACCAGTTGTGGTCTTCGCCAGTGTCATGCTGGCTACGCTTTGGGTCACCACCTGTGGCGACGGGGGCGGAGGCGAGCCGGGGCCGGTCGAGCCGCCGCCCGTGCCCAACCAGCCTCCCGCGACGGCGGGCACGATTCCGGCCCGGACTCTTGTGGCGGGCGAGACGGCTTCAGTTGATGTCGTGTCTTTCTTCAGCGATCCGAACGGGGATGCCTTGAGCTACACGGCGGCGAGTTCGAACACCGCTATCGTCACCGTGTCGGTGTCGAGCGGAACCGCCACCATCCAGGCCGTGGCCGAGGGGACTGCCACCGTAACCGTTACTGCCCGCGATCCGGGCGGACTGACGGCTTCACAGAGCATGAGCGTAGTGGTGGAGCCGGCCAATCAGGCGCCAGAAGTGGTGCGCGCGATCAACCGCCAGTTCATCTATGCGGGCGATGCCGCCTGGGTCACACTGTTTCCGTACTTCAGCGACCCGGACGGAGACCCTCTGACCTACTCGGCGGCCACTTCCGACGAGCGCGTGGTGGCGGTCGCGGTGCAGGATGGAACGGCGGCGGTCGTCGGCGTCGGGGCGGGGGCGGCGATGGTCATGGTCGTGGCCCGCGATCCGCGCGGACTGGAGGCTGTACAGAGCTTCGAGGTGCTGGTTGAGCGGATCGAGCGCCGGCCCGAGCCGGTGGGCGTGATCGCGCCCCGCGCCGTGCGGGCGGGCGAGACCACCGCGCTGGACGTGTCCTCCTACTTCCGGGATCCGGACGGAGACACCTTGAGCTACGCCGCCGCGACGGGGACGCCGAGCGTGGCCACGGCCGCGGTGTCGGGCAGCATGGTGACGGTCAGCGGGGTTGCGCCGGGAATCACGCGGGTGACGGTGACGGCGCGCGATCCCGGTGGCCTGGAGGCCACGCAGGAGTTTCGGGTCGCGGTCGATGTCGTCAACCGGGCCCCCGAGACGGCAAGCACAATCCCGGACCAGCGCCTCGTCGTGGGCGAGACGAGCTCGCTGAACGTGCGCTCGTATCTGATCGATCCGGACGGGGACGCGCTGACTTATTCGGTCGTGGCCTCGGACGCCGGTGTGGCGAGGGTGTCCGTCTCGGGCGGCCTGGTGACGATGTTCGGGGTGGCCGAGGGGACTGCGCGGGTGACGGTGACGGCGCGCGATCCCGGCGGTCTGGAAGCTGCGCAGAGGTTCGAGGTGACGGTTCGCACGCCGAATCGCGCTCCCGAGGCGGAAGGGATGATTCCGGCCCAGACCGTCTCGGAGGGCGGCGCGGTCACCGTGGACGCGGCCTCGTACTTCAGCGAGCCCGACGGGGAGCAGCTGAGCTACGCCGTCGCGAGTTCGAACTCGCTCGTCGCCTCGGTCTCGGTGGCGGGCAGCACCGTGCGGATCGCGGGCGTTGCTCGGGGCACCGCGCGGGTGACGGTGACGGCGCGCGACCCGGACGGTCTGGAGGTCAGGCAGCAAGCCTGGGTGACGGTGGATGCGGTGAACCAGCCTCCCGTGGCGGTGGGTACGATCCCCGCGCAGACCGTGGGTTCGGGGCGGACCGCCCGGGTGAGCGTGCATTCCTATTTCAGCGACCCGGACGGAGACCCGCTGGAGTACACGGCCGCGAGTTCCGACGCGAGCGTGGCGACGGCCACGGCGTCGGGCAGCGTCGTCACGGTGACCGGGGTAGCGCGGGGGACGGCGACGATCACGGTAGCGGGCCACGACCGGGGAGGGCTGGAGACCACCCAGGCGTTCGGGGTGACGGTGCCGAACGGGTCTCCGCGGGCGGAAGGTACGATTCCCGAGCAGACTCTCGCCGCGGGCGAGACGGCCACGGTTGACGTGGCTTCCTACTTCGCCGATCCGGACGGGGACGCGCTGTCGTACTCGGTAGCTTCCGGCAACGAGAACGTGGTGACGGCCTCGCTGTCCGGCTCCGCTCTGACGGTTACGGCGGTGGCGCGCGGCCTCGCGTCGGTGACGGTGTCCGCCCGCGACCCGGACGGCCTGGAAGCCACGCAGCGGGCGTGGGTGACGGTCGCCCAGGGCAACCAGGCACCCGTCGCGTCGGGCACGATCGACGACCGCACCCTCGATCCGGGCAGACGAGCGTTCGTGAACCTGTTCGCGTACTTCAGCGATCCGGACTTCGACGCCCTGTCCTACGAGGCGGCGACCTCGGACCAGGCGGTCGTTACCGTCTCGGTGTCGGGGAGCACGGCATGGTTGGAGGGGGTGGCGCGCGGTACGGCAACCGTGACGGTTACCGCGAGCGATCCCGGCGGGCTGGCGGCGACGCAGCGGTTCGCCGTCGAGGTCGCCAACGGGGCACCGGAGGCGGTGGGCTCGATTGCCGGCCGCACCATCAACGTGCACGAGAGCTACACGGTCGACCTCTCCGCGTACTTCACCGACCCGGAGGGCGACCGGCTGGCGTACGAAGCCGAGACGTTCTTCGACCATGTGGCCACCGCGTCGGTGTCCGGGAGCGTGCTCACGATCACCGGGGTGGGGCGGGGAAGTTCGTTCATCGCGGTGACGGCGCGCGACCCGGACGGCGAGGAGGCGCGGCAGCGGACCCGGGTGGAGGTTATCCAGCCGAACCGGCCGCCGGAGGTGAGGGACGCAATCCCGGACCAGACCGTCGACGAACGGCGGACGGCATGGTTCCTTGCCTTCGCCTATTTCGAGGACCCGGACTTCGACCGCTTGGAGTACGCGGCCGTCAGCTCGGACGAGCGCGTCGCGACCGTCGAGGTCTCGGGCAGCACGGTACGGATCACGGGGGTGGAGCCGGGGACGGCGACGGTGACGGTGACGGCGACCGATCCGGACGGACTGGAGGCGTCCCAGGAGGTCGGGGTCACGGTAAACCGGGTCAACCGGCGGCCCGAGGCGGTGGGCTCGATCCCCGAGCGAAGCCTCGACGTGGGCGAGTCGTTCACGGTGGATGTGGCTCCCTACTTCAGCGACCCGGACGGAGACCCGCTCGAGTACGAGGCCGACGCGTTGTTCGACAACGTGGCCGCCGTTTCGATGTCCGGCAGCGTGATGACGGTCACCGCGCTGAGCGACTTCGCCGGGGGCACGTCGATAACGGTGACGGCGCGCGACGCCGACGGCGAGGAGGCGCGGCAGCGGACCCGGGTGAACGTGATCCAGCCGAACCGGCCGCCGGAGGTGAGGGGGCAGATTCCCGATCAGACGATCGACGAGCGGGACTCGGCATGGTTCCTGCTCTTCAGCCTCTTCGAGGATCCGGACCGGGACCGCCTGGAGTACAGCGCCGTCAGCTCGAATGAGAGCGTTGCGACCGCGGAGGTCTCCGGCAGCCGGTTGACGATCCACGGCGTGGCGCCCGGCACGGCGACGGTGACGGTGACGGCGACGGACCCGGGCGGCTTGGACGCGTCACAGGACGTCCGCGTCACGGTCAACCGGGTAAACCGGCGGCCCGGGGCCGTCGGATCGATTCCCGAGCAAACCGTCAACGTCGGCGAGAGCGTCACGGTGGACGTGGCTCCCTACTTCACTGATCCGGACGGCGACCCGCTGACGTACGAGGCGGAGGCGTTCTTCGAGGACAGGGCGGACATTTCGATGTCCGGCAGCCTGATGACGATCACGGGGCTGGACGACGGGGGGACATCGATCACCGTGACGGCGCGCGATCCGGACGGAGAGGAGGCGCGACAGCGGACGCGGGTGACGGTCGAGGCCGTCAACCGGCCGCCGGTGGTGGTGGGGTCCATCCCCGCCGAGTCCATCACGGTGGGCGAGACGGCGCGGGTATCCGTGCGTTCCTATTTCGACGACCCGGACGGCGACCGGCTGGAGTATTCGGTTGCGAGCTCGAACACCGCGGTGGCGACGGCGACGGTGTCGGGGAGCACGGTGAGGATCACGGGCGTGGCGGCGGGAACGGCGACCGTGACCGTGACGGCGAGCGATCCGGACGGGCTGACGGCCATCCAGGCGATCGGCGTGTCGGTCGGGGCGGTCAACCAGCATCCGGAGGCGGTGGGCACGATTCCCGAGCAGACCGTCAACGTGGGTAGCAGTGTCACCGTGGACGTGGCCCGCTTTTTCCGGGATCCGGACGGGGACGATCTGGAATACGAGGCAGAGACGTTCTTCACGGACCGGGCCACGGTCTCGATGTCCGGCAGCGTCATGACGATCCGGGGCGTGGGCGCGGGCAGCACGTCGCTGACGGTGACGGCGAGCGATCCGGACGGGCTGGAAGCCAGGCAGCGAACGCGGGTGACGGTCCAGGCGGTCAACGGGGCTCCGCAAGCGGTGGGCTCCATCCCGAATCAGACCATCGCCGAGGGCCGGACGGCCACGGTTCAGACGCATTCCTACTTCCGCGATCCCGACGGCGACCGGCTGAGCTACCGGGTCTCGACGTCGAATGGAGGCGCGGCCACCGCCTCGGTGACGAGTTCCGGCGTGGTCACGATCGCCGGTGAGGCAGCGGGCAGCGCGACCATTACGGTGACCGCGAGCGATCCGGATGGGCTCGAGGCCCGGCAGACCATCGGCGTGACCGTCACGTCGTCGAACGCGCGGCCGCAGAGGCGGGGCGCCATTCCCGGCCAGACCCTGGACGCCGGCGCGACCGCCACCGTGGATGTGTCGTCCTACTTCCGCGATCCCGACGATGACCCTCTGCGCTACACAGCCACCTCGTCGAGCACCGGCGTGGCCACCGCCTCCGTGTCGGGCAGCACGGTGACGATCACGGGGGTGGCGAGCGGCACGGCGACGATCACGGTAGCCGCGCGCGATCCGGGCGGCCTCGAGGCCACGCAGACGATCTACGTCGGGGTGGAGGGCACCAACAGTGCCCCGGAGACGGTGGGCTCCATCCCGAATCAGAATCTCAACGAGGGCGAAGCCACCACGGTCGACGCGGCTTCGCACTTCCGCGACCCGGACGGCGACCAGCTGCGCTTCTCGGCGGCGAGTGCGGACGGGAGCACGGCGACCGTCTTCGTGTCGGGCGGAACGGTCACCATCGAAGGCGTGGCGCGCGGAACGACAACCATCACGGTGACGGCGAGCGATCCGGACGGCCTGCGAGCCAGGCAGCAGGCCGGCGTGACGGTCCGGGCGGTCAACCAGGCGCCCGCGGCGTCGGGCATGATGTCCGACCGGGCGGTGGATGTGGGCGACACGTACGAGGTGGACGTCTCCTCCTACTTCCACGACCCGGACGGCGACGCACTGAGCTACCGGGCCGCATCGTCCAACACCGGCGTGGCGAGGGCCACCGTGTCGGGCGGCGCGGTCACGATCACGGGCATGGCCGGAGGCACAGCGACGATCACGGTGACCGCGCGCGACCCCGGCGGACTGGAGGCCACGCAGAGCGCCATGGTGTCGGTCTCGTCCGTCAACGAGGCGCCCGCGGCCGTGGGCTCCATCCCCGCCCAGAGCATCAGCGTCGGCAGACAGGTCTCGCTGCGGATGGCCTCCTACTTCAATGATCCAGACGCGGACGCCCTGGAGTACGAGGCCGCGACATCGAGCGAGACCGTGGCCACGGCTTCGACCGCGGGCGGCACGGTCACGATTACCGGGGTGGCCGAGGGGAGCGCGACGATCACGGTGACGGCGCGCGATCCGGACGGGCTGACAGCGACCCAGCAGGCCAACGTGTCGGTCGGGGCGGTCAACCAGTGGCCGTCGGCCGTCGGTACGATTCCGGACCAGACGGTAAAGGCGGGCGCGGCCGTGCAGGTGGACCTGTCCTCCTACTTCAACGACCCGGACGGGGACGACCTGGACTACGCGGCCGACTCGTTCTCCGAAGCCGTGGCCACCGTCTCGTTGTCGGGCGCCACGATGACCATCACGGGCGTGGCCGCGGGCAACACCCAGATCACGGTGACGGCGCGCGATCCGGACGGCCTGGACGCCACGCAGCGGACGCGGGTCACGGTCGAGCCCGACAACCTCGCGCCCGAGGCCGTGGGCACGATCCCCGCCGCGACCGTCACCGAGGGCGCGAGGGGCGCCGTGGATGTGTCCTCCCACTTCAGCGACCCGGACAGGGACCCGCTCGTCTACCGGGTCGCGACCTCGGACGCGAACGTGGTCACGGCATCCGTGTCGGGCAGCACGGTGACAATCACGGGCGTTGGCGCCGGGACGGGGACCATCACGGTGACGGCGCGCGATCCGCGCGGGCTCGAGGCCACGCAGGAGCTCTGGGTGACCGTCGAGCCCGTCAACCGGGCTCCGGAAACGCGAGGCGCCATTCCCGCCCAGACCGTCGAGGTCGGCGCGATGGCGACCGTGAACGTGTCCACCTATTTCAGCGACCCCGACGGCAACACGCTCGACTACTCCTCCACGACCTCCGACGGCGGCGTGGCCACGGTCTCCACCTCGGGCGCGGTGGTCACGATCTCCGGCGTCGCCAAGGGCGCCGCGATGGTGACGGTCACGGCCGGCGATCCCCGCGGCCTGGAAGCCCGGCAGACCATCAGCGTGACGGTTCCCAACCGGCCGCCCGAGCCGTTGGGGACGATCTCCGCCCGCGACCTCACCGCGGGCGAGTCGGTCACGCTGAACGTGTCGTCCCACTTCAGCGATCCGGACGGAGATGCGCTGGACCACACCGCCATCAGTTCGGACGCGAACGTGGCCACGGCCGCGGCGTCGGGGGCCGAGGTGACGATCACGGGCGCGGCGCGCGGCATCGCGACGGTAACCGTGACCGCCCGCGATCCGGACGGCCTGGAGGCCACTCATCAGATCAGCGTTTCAGTCCAGCGGACCAACCGGCCGCCCACGTCCGCCAACACCATCCCCTCCCAGGTCCTGGCGGTGAGCGAGGCGGTGACGGTGGACCTGGCGACCTACTTCGACGACCCCGACGACGACCCGCTCGACTACGCCGCCTCGACTTCGGACGCGGATGTCGCCACGGCATCCACGTCGGCCAGCGCGGTAACGATCACGGCCGTGGCGCGGGGAACCGCGACCCTCACGGTGACCGCCCGCGATTCCGGCGGCCTGGAGGCGTCCCAGCAATTCGGCGTGACGGTGCAGAGCAATCGGGCGCCGGAGGCCGTGGGACGGATTGAGCCGGCCCGCTCCACCATCGACGAGGGCGACGCGATACGGGTGGATGTCTCCTCCAACTTCAGCGACCCGGACGGAGACCCGCTGACATACGGCGCGACGACCTCCGACCAGAACATCCTCTCCGTCTCGGCGGCCGGGAGCGATGTGGAGGTCGCGGGTGTCGGTCCGGGGACCGCTACGGTGACCGTGGTGGCCCGGGATCCCGGCGGCCTCGAGGCCACGCAGACATTCCGTATGACGGTCGACAGGGTGGAGCGGGCCCCGGAGGCCACGGGCGAAATGTTCGCGCAAGCCGTCGTCCGCGGCCAGACGGTCACGCTGGACCTGGCGTCCCACTTCAGCGACCCGGACGGCGGCGAGCTGGAATACCGCGCGATCACCTCGGACGCGGCCGTGGCCACGGCTTCGGTGTCGAGCGACGAAGTCACGATTTCGGGTGTAGGGTCGGGGACGGCGACGATCACGGTCACCGCTCGCGATCCGGACCGGCTGGAGGCCACGCAGCGCAGTGCCGTCGCGGTTCTGAATGTTGCCGGGCGGTTCACCCTGGAGCTGGACTTCGGAAGCCCGCTCACGGAGTCGAACGCCGAGGTGTTCCGAAACGCGGCGGAGCACTGGATGTCGATTCTGGCCGACAATGAGTTCCCGGACATGACCGTGCCGGCGGCCGAGGAGATCTGTATCCCGGGGTTCTGTATTCCGCTCGCTCCGAACTGCCCGGCTGGCGCGCCAGGCGACGCCGTGGACGATCTGATCATCGGCGCGTCGGTTGTGGAAATCGACGGGCCCGGCGGAATTCTTGGCCAGGCCGGGCCGTGCGCTTATCGCGAATCGCTGATTCCGTTCCAGGGATTCATGGAGTTCGACGTGGACGACCTCGCTTCCCTGGAGGAGGAAGGCGTGCTGGAGGAGGTGATCCTTCACGAGATGGGCCATGTGCTGGGGATCGGCCTGACCTGGGACGACCTGGACCTGCTCCAGAGCCCGTCCATGGGCACGGATGAGGAGGTGGACACGCACTTCTCAGGTGCGTTGACCATCGAAGCCTTCGACCGTGCGGGCGGCGATGGCTACGAGGGGGAGAAGGTACCGGTGGAGAATTGCGCCAACAGACATCGCGGCGCCGAGAATTGTGGTGACAGGCGGGGCTCCGACGATGGTCACTGGCGCGAGTCCGTACTCGACACGGAACTGATGACGCCCTTCCTGGATTCGGACGCCGGCGCCAATCCGCTGAGCGCCATCACGATCCAGTCCCTGGCCGACATCGGCTACAGGGTTGATGCGGGCGAAGCCGAAGCCTATCAGCTGCCTGATCCGGCGGCGGCGGCCCGTGACCGCGGCCGCGAGATCTTTCTCGGCAACGACATCCTGCGGAAGCCGATCGTTGTCACCGACGTGAACGGCCGCGTGGTCGACGTGATCCCGCCGAGATGATCGCCAGGGCGCCATCAAGCCTGCGACGACCAGCGTTAGAGGAGAACATTTCATGAGACTGCGCACGCCAATCCCTGCAATCCGAGCCCGCCCGTTCATCTGGATGGCCACCGCGCTCGCCGCCGGTTGGTCGGCCTCGTGCGGCGACAAGGAACCGCCAACCGAACCGGAAGCGCCCAACCAGGCTCCGACGGCCGTGGGCGCCATCCCGGCGGTGACTCTGGCCGCCGGCGAGTCGGCGACCGTGAACGCCCAGTCCTATTTCACCGACCCGGACGGGGACGCGCTGGAGTACACGGCCACGACATCGAGCGCTGCGGTGGCCGCGGTTTCGGTGTCCGGGAGCACCATCACCGTCGGCGCGGTGGCGGAGGGAAGCGCGGCGATCACCATTACGGCGCGCGACCCGGGCGGTCTTGCAGCCTCGCAGAACGTGGCGGTGACGGTGCAACGCCCGAACAGCGTCCCGCAGGCCATGGGCACGATCCCCGCCCAGACCCTCCGGGCGGGCGAATCCGCCGTCGTGAACCTGTCGTCCTACTTCACCGACCCGGACGGCGACGCGCTCACCTACGACGCGGCGTCGAGCAACACGAGCGTGGTGACGGCAGCCGTGTCCGGCGGCACCCTGACGTTCTCCGGCGTGGCCGAAGGGAGTGCGACGGTGACCGTTACGGCGCGCGACCCGGGCGGTCTTGCGGCCTCACAGAACGTGGCGGTGACGGTGCAACGCTCCAACCGCGCCCCACAGGCCGTGGGCACGGTCCCCGCCCAGACCCTCCGGGCGGGCGAATCCGCCATCGTGAACCTGTCGTCCTACTTCACCGACCCGGACGGCGACGCGCTCACCTACGACGCGGCGTCGAGCAACACGAGCGTGGTGACCGCGGACGCTTCCGGCAGCGCCGTGACGTTCTCCGGCGTGGCCGAGGGGAGTGCGACGGTGACCGTCGCGGCGCGGGACCCCGGGGGCCTGTCGGCGATGCACAGCGTGAGCGTGACCGTGCGGGGCCGCAACCGCGCCCCGGAGGCCGTGGGCACCATCCCCGAGCAAAAGGTGACGGCGGGTGAATCCACCATGGTGAACCTGTCGCGCTACTTCAGCGACCCGGACGGCGACGCGCTCACCTACGACGCGGCGTCGAACGACACCAGCGTGGTGACCACGAGCGTCTCCGGCGGCGCACTGACGCTCTCCGGCGTGGCCGAGGGAAGGGCGAGGGTGACGGCCACCGCCACGGACGGTACGCTGTCGGCCCAGCAGCTCGTCCTCGTCTCGGTCGAAGCCGCCGCCGCCGGCATCTGCGGCCGGACCGAACAGGTCGTGGCCGCCATCCTCTACGAGCTCCGTGGCGTTTCCGACTGTGCGCTGGTCACCGACGATCATCTTGCGGCCATCGACGGCCGGCTCGACCTCACCAACGACGGAATCACCTCGCTCAAGCCGGACGACTTCGCCGGGCTCTCTTCGCTGGAAGCGCTAACGGTCTCCGACAACAGCCTGGTTGTGCTCCCGGACGCTTTGTTCGCCGGACTTCCGTCGCTCGAGACGCTCCGGCTGTCCAACAATCGCCTGACCAGCCTGCCGAGGGCGGCGTTCTTCGAGCTTGCCGAACTGAGGGAACTCAATCTGACGAACAATCTGCTGACCAGCCTTGAGGAGGGGATGTTCGCCGGGTTGTCGAGGCTTGAGAGCCTTCATCTGAACGGGAATCGCTTGACCGGCCTCCCGGACCGCGTGTTTTCCGGGATGCCCCTGCTGAGAGCCTTGCAACTGTCCCGCAATCAACTCCGCAGCCTTACCCGGGAGGCCTTTGCCGGGCTGCCCTTGCTGAGGCAACTATGGCTCTACGAGAACGAGCTGGGCGTCGGCACTCTGCCGGACGGAGTCTTTTCCCAACTGACCTCACTGTGGGTTCTCGATCTGAACGACAATCGAATGCCCGACCTCTCGAGCGCGGCATTCTCCGGCCTCACTTCGCTGGGAAGCCTCGAGCTCGCCGACAACCTGTTGACCAGCCTGCCGGACGGCCTGTTTGCGGGGATGTCCCGGCTCTTTTCGGTGCACCTGCACGATAATCCCACGGACCCCTTGCCGATAACCATATCCCTCGAACCGGCCGGAGAGGGACAGTTCAAGGCCAGGGCCCACGCCGGTGCGCCGTTCGACATCACCCTGCCCATAGGCGTCACGAACGGCGTGATGGACGGAGGGTCGACGGTTACGATTCCCATTGGAAGCGTGGAAAGCCGGGTTGTGACGGTGACGCGCGCGGCCGGCACGACGGGTCCCGTGACCGTGGACCTGGGAGAGCTTCCCGGGCTGCCCCGGGAACGCAGCTCCAGTGGTCGTCTCTATCATCAAGGGTACGAGCTCTCCCGATCTGCCGACCTGCCGCTGCAGGTTTTGTCGGCTGCGGCGGGTTGGAGATACAGATGACCCAGCGCCGACACCGGCGGGCCCGTCGACGGGCCCGCCGGCCATTCCAAGCGACGAGGCTGCGCAAACTTGTTCCCCTGTTTCCGTGATCCGGATGACGACCCGCTTGAACACGCAACGAGTCGAGGTGCAGGGCAGGAGGCGTCAGGAAAATAAATTCCAGGCAGAACTACACAGTAATCACTCGTGCTCGGGACCTGGACCGCCTGGAGGTGTCAGTGGCGGCGTCGAGTCCGGGTGGCTCTGGGGGGGCGTCATCGGCCTGTTAGCCGCAACCTTCGTCGGGGGCCGATTTGCCGGTAAGGTCGAGCAGGTCGCGACAGACACCGGCTGGAGGCCTTCCTACCGTCCTTCCGACGGGACGTTCTTGCCCTGCGTCCTGGGGGGATTCTTTCTCGCCCCTGGGTCGTGCTGGGAGCGGAGGGAATCCACGATTACCCGGACGAGGAAGGACGAAGTTCCTGGCCTTGTCGGAGGTGTGGTAGCGGGCGTTCTGGGGGGCGTCCTGGGTTTCCGGCTGAAGCATGAGGCCTGGCGATCCGTTTTGCTCCCCCAGGACACAGTCACCGTCGGTTTCGCTCACGAACCGATCTTCGTCGGAAGAGATCGCCTGCGCGTTTCCGTTGTTGGCCGCCAACTGATCGGCCAGCTTGCCGCTGTAACCGACGAAGGGTTGGAGTTCACTCGAGGCGAGATGCGGCGGTCCTTCGCCTACCGGGACATCGATAGCCTGAAGCGGAGTGTGGGAATGCGAATTCGCTGGAAGACGGGATTGGATCTCGGCCTGCTTGGCGGCTTTGTCGCCTTTCCGACCTTCAACGATGCGTGGGGATGTGTGGCTGAGGATTGGCAGAGTCCGTCCTGCAAAGAGAAGGGAAGCGGGATGCTGGCCTGGATGGGAAGGGGAGGCCTTCTGGGTCTCGGCGCGAGCTTTCTGATGCGACGCGAATCATGGGAATCCATCCAGCTTCGGGACGACGTGGTCGGGCTCAGTCCCATAGTGTCACGCCACACCGAGGTCCGGGGGGACGGTACGGCCTGTTGCTGGGAATGCGCATCGAGTTCTGATCGGGACGGCATGGCCGCCACCAAACGGCCAACACCTTGAGGTACGGGGAGGAAACAATGGGTTCTGTACATGCTCGCGCGGCGGCGTTTTCGGTGATTCTTCTGCTGTTCGTCACCTTCCATTCCGTCGCCGCACAGCGCACGGGTGCTCGTGTGCGCGTGGTCATTGCCGGTGACACACTGACGGGGGACGTCATCGAAAGAAGAGAGACGGGCTTCACGATGGCTCTGCATCTCGGGATAATGTCCGACACCGATGTGCAGCGGGATATCGAGTTCGCACAGGTCGAGAAGCTCGAAGTGAGAACCTGCTGCATGGACTACGCATGGCTGTTGGCCGCCGGGGGCGGTGGGTTGCTGGGGGCATTGGTGGGTGAGGCGACCAATGAGGAGACGTGTTCTCACGTCAACGTTGACCTGGGAATCGCTGAGTTGGGGGTCGGCGTTGGGGTCGGTGGCTGCACCAGGACGAACAACGAGGTGTGGGGAGGCCTTATCGGCGCAGCGGTCGGCCTAGTCGTGGGACTGGCCGGCTTGAGGGACAGGTGGGAGGTCATCCCGCACAGAGATCCGGGTAGTCCGTCGCTTACTCCGTTGGTGGGCATCCGACCCGATTACGCAGGCACCACCATGATTCTGGGAATGCGGGTTCGGTTCTGACCCGTTCCCTCTTGCGATTCGGGTCGCGTACCGCGGCGTGCGGAGCTTTCTCGATTCGGTGAGCGCCGTAAGCCAAGAGGCACACCATGATACTCAGGAACGCGGCTGCACCGATTGCTACGGTCCTTGCAAGCCTTTGCCTCGTCACCTGTGACTCAGCTGTTGCCCAGGCGCGCATTCGGTTGTGAATCGCAACCGGCCCCGGTCTGCCGCCAGCTCATCCGCGAGCGCGGCTACGGAGGCCACTTCGTGCACGACATCCGCATTCGCAGCGAGGTCGACGTGTATCTGGGCGAGGACGGGCTCGAGGTAACCACGCCCTATCCCCAGCAGGAGGCCTTCTTCCTGCCCGAACGCTGGAGGCTCCCGCAGGGCTCCTGCTGCCGACGTCCGTCTTGACCTTCTGCCTCGAAATCGCGCTGCCGCTCCCCGTCGACCACGCCTTCACCTACGCCCTGGCCCCAGGCGCCCGCATGCCCGTTCGGGGAACCCGGGTGCTGGTTCCCTTCCGGCGGGAGAAAGCGGGTAGGGATGCGTGGTGGGATCCCGGACGTCCGGGTTCTGAAGGCCCTGCGAGTGCGCCGCCTCATCGGTTCCGGAGGCGGAGCCCTCGCTGCCGCCACGGCTGTCGTGGACGGAAGCACGGTGTCATACGAGGGTCGGGGCGCCGGGTTCCGCGACGTCGGTGAGGACATCAGCCGACCTTTAGGCTGCGGTCCTCCGGGGCCCAGTCCGGGTGGCCCCGTCGCTCGCGATCCGAGCCTGCCTCGCGGCGGCCCGGACGACGTTGCGGCGGCGATCATCCTTGCGGTCGCCACTGGCTTCCGCGAGATAGGATCCGGTCGCCTCGGACGGGCCGGAGCGCGGCTTCCCGTGGTTTGACAAAGGAGAGTCCAGTGCACGGAGCAACCGACGTGGACGGTGTGGCAAGGCTGCTAAGGCTAAGGGCTAGCGAATACGACGGTGAGAGGCTTCGGAATTGGTACCATGAACTCAACTGCATCGTGAGCGAGAATCCTCGGGGCAGTACCGCTTGGTTGACGGCGCACGGCGTCAGAAGGGGCCTGATGTGTGCGATGGGCAAGACGTGCAGGTCCGAGACCGTGCCCCTGAATCGCCTTGGCTTGCGGGAAGAGGTTAGTGGGCCGCTAGTGCAGACCATCGGGGATGCCACTCCGATCGTAGTGGATCGGTTTCCGGACGGACGGCTTGTCGTGGCGGACGGGCACCACCGCTTTGCTATAGCACAGCGTAATGGTGAGGACACCATCGAGGCGGTGATTGTGGACGTAACTGAGGACGAGGACGAGTGAATCCCCGTTGGTCATTCGCATGAGCCGTCTCTCGTTGCGGGGCGGTGTTACCGGCCATGTAAAATTGCACAGAAGTGGCCGTCGAAAATGTCACATGTGGGCAGGGTGACGGAGCGATGGCTGCGACGCGGGGTCCGGGTGTCCATGAGGGTTCCCGGCGGGTTCTATACGATGGCGTCTCCACCGAACGGAGGAGACGCGATGATCGGGAGAGAGACGCGGGTGCTGCTGCGGCACTATCTGGAGCAAGGGATGAGTAAGGCCGCGATCGCTCGGCAGGTCGGGATCAATCCGCGGACGGTGTACCGCTGGATCGCGGCGGGACAACTGGACCGGGAGCTGGACGACGGGGCGGTCAGGTACGGACCGAGGCCTTCGCGGCCCTCGAAGCTGGATCCGTACAGGGGGATCATCGACACCCGTTTGGCCGAGTATCCGGAGCTCAGCGCCGTTCGCCTGTTCAACGAAGTCCAGGCGGCGGGCTATCCGGGCGGCTACGGCCAGGTGAAGCGCTACGTGCGCGAGGTCCGGCCCCGGCCCCCGGAGGAGCCGGTGCAGCGGTTCGAAACCCCTCCGGGCCACCAGGCCCAGGTGGACTTTGCGGAGTTCCGGCTGCCGTGGGGCAAGCGGTACGCGCTGATCGTGGTGCTGGGCTACTCGCGGCGGATGTGGGTTCAGTACTACGAGCGCCAGACGATGGCGGTGGTGATGCGGGGGCTGGAGTCGGCGTTCCGCTACTTCCGCGGCGTGCCCTCGGAACTCCTGTTCGACCAGATGAAGGCGGTCATCATCGAGGATGGCCGCGGGAAGGGCGGTCGGCTGGTCGAGAACCGGGAGTTCCTGCGCTTCAGCGTCCACTGGGGCTTCCGCATCCGGGCGTGCCGCCCCTACCGGGCCCAGACGAAGGGCAAGGTCGAGCGGCTGGTCAGTTACATCCGGAAGAACTTCTTCTACGGCCGGGTCTTCGGGTCGGACGATGACCTCAACGCGCAGGTGCTGCTGTGGCTCGACACCGAAGCCAACGTCCGGATCCACGGGACGCTGAAGGAGCGTCCGGCCGACCGGTTCGAGGCGGAGCGGTCCCACCTGATGCCTTTGCCCCCTTGGCCTTACCGGTCGGTGGCTCCCCGGCCCGTGGAGCCAGCGCCAGAGCGGGCTGAGGGGGCGGCGTTCCCTCCGCTCGTCGAGGTCGAGCGCCGCCCGCTGGCCGAGTACGCCCGGATCGCAGGAGGAGCACCGTGAGGCCGCCATCGCGCAGGGAGCGCATCGCGGCCCAGCTCGCCGACCTCAAGATGCCCGGCGCGCTGGAAGCTCTGGACGAAGTGCTCGCCGGGGTCGACGGCGGCGGGACGACCGGCGGCGAGGCGATCGAGCGCCTGCTGGCCGCCCAGATCGCGCTTCGCAACAGCCGGCGCCTCGAGGCGGCCATGCGCTCCAGCCGACTGCCGTACGTCAGGACGCTGACAGACTTCGACTTCGCCTTCCAGCCCTCGATCAAGCGCGAGCAGATCGACGCGCTCCACGAACTCGGCTTCCTGGAGCGCAAGGAGAACGTGGTCTTCCTCGGTCCGCCCGGCGTCGGCAAGACGCATCTGGCGATCAGCCTCGCGATCACGGCTGCCGAAAGCGGGCGCAAGATCTACTTCGGGTCCCTGACCGACCTGGTCGACTCCCTGGAGGAGGCCAAGGCCGCCGGCCGGCTCGACCGCCGCCTCAAGACCCTCACCTACCCGGCACTCCTGGTCGTTGACGAGATCGGCTACCTGCCCGTGACCCAGAGCGGCGCGATCCTCTTCTTCCAGCTCGTCAACCGCCGCTACGGACGGGCCTCGACGGTGCTGACCTCGAACAAAGGCTTCGAGGAGTGGGGCCGCATCCTTGGCGACGAGGTCATGGCCGCCGCGCTGCTGGACAGGGTGCTGCACCGCTGCCACATCGTCAACATCCGGGGCAACAGCTACCGGATGCGCCGCCACGCCGAGCTCTCAAGGGCGATCCATCCGAGCGCAAACCGAAGACATACTGAACACCCTGCTTCCCGAGAGCCGGCCTCATGAGGGTCACCAGGCTCTTCGCGGGCTCCCCCGCTCCGGTCGCTCCGCTCCCTCCGCAGGTCAGCCCGCGAAGTGTGACATTTTCAATGGCCCAAAGTGCGACATTTTCAATGGCCATTGACAGGCGGGGATGTTGCAGGACAATGCAAGAAGAGGGGGAGTCCGATCCAGGATTTGAGCCGACCCAGATTCCTGCCATTTGCTGCTGTTTCCCCGCTATTTCGGTGCGGCAGGATCTGGAATGGTTCGACGGCAGGAATGGCAGATCGTGCAGTCCTTGTTCAACTTAGACAATTCCTCGCCGTGATTCGCGCCTCCGTGATTCTGCCAAAATGGCAGATGCCCGTCGGTGTCCACGAACAGGCCACTTCCGCGTCTCCCGCCCCCGCGCGCAAGCCAGCTGGGAGAACTGGTTACCCGGACCTCCCGCCCACCAACCCCATTTGCGGGCAACGCGCTACAGGGTAGCTTATACCGCTCCATCTCGCCGGGATGGCAGACTGCGGACGGCACGAATCACGGCAGGGAATCGTCTAACTACTTACAGGGCTGCACGATCTGCGCTATCTGCCCTTGGACCGCATCTGCTCCCGTCGTCCAGAAACAGCGGGGAAATCCCCTCAATTCGCGGGAATCGCTTTCCCTCACGGCCCTCTCCACTACAGCCTCCCCAGAAGCCGTAAGGACGCTGTGTCCCCCGCCCTCGGAAGGGATCCCGAACACGGTACTCCCAACTCGACGTTCCTTGTAGCTGAAGACACGTCGGGCACGGCCGACACTGCCCGCGGCGTTTCGCGCCCGGTCCCGTGGGCGATAGCGCCGCCACACCGGTCGGACGGTCGGCAAGCTGGCGATGCTCCACCTCCCCCAGAAGGGTGGGCGGAGCCCGTTCCGGGCACACTCGATTCAGGGCTGCGACGAGGCGGGCTGGCCGCCCCGGCTCATCTTCACGGCTGCGTTGACGGTAGCGCCTTCCTCAATCCCGATGCGACGCGTTTCGATCTCGCCGTTAACCTCGCAGGAAGCCTGGAGTTCCACCCTCGAAGCGACCACCAACCTGCCCTGAGTCCGACCGAAGATGACGGCATCCTCCGCGGTAATGTCACCGATGATCACCCCGTCTCTCGCGAGGACGATCGAGTTCTGGGACTCCACGCTGCCTTCCACCCTGCCTTCGATCCGGACACTGCCCTCCGTCTTGCAGTTTCCCACCATTGTCATCCCAGGCCCGACGATCGACCGGTCATCCGCAGGCGCGGCAGGAGACTTCTGTATCAGTTGCTGCTTCCTCATCCCCGGTCTTCCTCTTCCTTGAGAGGAGCCCTGGCGGCCCTCAACGTCACGGTTGCTGAGAGAAGGGTCAACGGATCTACAGCCTCGCGGTTCCCTCAGGATTTCGAAGTTGCAGGTGTGGAGTCAATCGATCTCGCCGTTTTGCCGGCTTGGGATGATGACCATGTCTTGCTGCCATATCTGATCTCCCAGCCTTCCGGGGGGCAGGAGACTATGGCATCCGAGAAACCGTACCCGATAGAGGCCGTGTTCGCAATAAGCCTAACGATATTATCGCCATAGCATAGGCGTATTATGTCAGTGGCTGTTCGACCCGGCGGACCGAAACTCGTCTCGTCGGTCGGTCGGTCGGGAACGGGCTTGCCGCCATTGCAAAAGTGTGCGATCACATAACTGTCGTGATTTCGCTCATGCCCCGTCTGGAGGGTTGGCATCGTGCTGCATCTTCCGCCGCTCGAAAACCTGCGCTTCTTCGAGGCCGCGGCCCGCCACGAGGGTTTCGCGCGGGCCGCGGTCGAACTCCGCATCACCCCGGCTGCCGTCGCCCACCGGGTCCGCGTGCTGGAGGACTATCTCGATGTCCCGCTGTTCGACCGCGCCAAGCGCGGTGTGCGCCTCACCCGCCGCGGCCAGACCTACCTCAGGGAGGTGCAGCGCATCCTCGCCGAGGTCCACGGCGTCTCGGAACGACACCGCCGCTCGCCGCGGCCGGTGCGGATCGTCTCGGTCGAGGCGGTTGCCGAGAAGTGGCTGGTGCCGAGACTCGCTTCGTTCAGCGCGGCTCATCGTGGCATCGCCATCGAGCTCGAGACCAACCATCGCGGCGTCGATCCCGAACACCGCGACTTCGACGCCTGGTTCGCGTACACCGGCAGCACCGCGGCCCCGCGCCCGATGACGCGGCGTGAGAACACGGTGCACGAGGAGACGCTCTACGAGGAGCAGTTGTTCCCCGTCTGCAGCCCGGCCTTGCTCGCCGCGTGCGGTAAGGCCCGCGGCCCGGCCAGCCTTCACCGCTGGCCCCTTCTCTACGATCTGGGCTGGGACGCGGACTGGTCATACTGGTTCGCCCGTCAGGGCTGTCCCGCGCCGGACCTGTCGCGAGCGTCGGGCTTTCGCCTCTACAGCATGCTCGTCCAGGCCGCAGTGACCGGGCTCGGGGCCGCCATCGGACGCCCCATGCTCATCGCGCGCGAGTTGGAACGTGGCGAGCTCGTGCCTGTTCTCGGCCGACAGGCCGGGGCGCCCGAACGCTGCTGCCTCATAACCACGGAGGCCTCCCGGCAACGAGCGGAAGTCCAGGCGTTCCGGAGATGGGTGCTGCGGGAGGCCCAAAACGCAAGCCGCAAGGCCGCGAAGCGCGTCCCGCGCCTTGTGTGACCCAGCGCGGGAATGCTCCGCCGCGCAGCGTGCGCCGCCATGCCCTGCATGAGCGCCGCACGCCGCTACACGATGCGGTACGTCGTCCCGCGCCTCCAGCGCGCCCGGCATCTTGCGGTTGGGGAACTGATGCGTTCCCGGCGCGGCGGAGGTCTCACGGGCCGCCTCCCGCGATGCGGGCTTACTCGGCGAATGGACGGTGCTCGACGTTCCACGAGCGGAAGGACCGCCGCCTCGGCGGTCTGGCCCGGCGCCGACTCCATGCGTCGGGGGGCCACAGGACGGTAAGTCCAAGCGGCCAAAGGCATCAGACGAGGCCGGTCCGCCTCGCCTCCGGGCAGTGGATCAAGGACGGCCAGACCGTGCTCGTCAGCGGCGCAACCGGATCGGGCAAGTCGTATCTGCTTTGTGCGCTCGGTCACCAGGCCTGCCGCCTCGGCATCTCCACACGCTACTACCGCGTCTCCCGCCTGCTCGACGAACTCACCCTCGCCCGGCGGGGACGGTTCGTATCCCAAGCTCGTCCAGCGGCTCGCCAAGACGTGGCTCCTCGTCCTCGATGACTGTGGCCTCGCTTCGCTCTCAGGACAGGGACGACACGACCTGCTCGAGGTCCTTGACGACCGCTACGCCCGCCGGGGGCATCCTGCTCGCCAGCCAGGTCCCCGTCGAACACTGGCACGATGTCGTCGGCGACCCCACCCTCGGCGACGCCATCCTCGACAGGCTGCTCAACAACGCGCACCGAATCACCCTCAAGGGCGGCTCCATGAGAAGGCTGTACGACTCGACGAAGAGCGATTCCACCCCCTAACTTCAACCCTCAATGGAGTTGCCCCGCTATGACGGACACCTTTCCATTGGGTCCAACCAAGGAGGTGAGTCATGGAGGGAAGAAGACGAGGGCGGTATCTGCCCGAGTACAAGGAGCGGATCGTCGAGCTTGTGAGAGCCGGTCGTAGTCCGGGGTCTTTGGCCCGGGAGTTCGAGCCGTCTGAACAGACGATCCGCAACTGGGTCAAGCAGGCGGACCTGGACGAGGGTCTCCGGAGCGACGGACTGACGACCGAGGCGCGCAAGGAGATGAGGGAGCTGAAGCGGGACGTCAAGCGTCTGCGGATGGAGCGGGACATCCTAAAAAAAGCAGCGGTCTGGTTTGCGAGGGAGAGCGGATCGATCCCCGGCGGGGGTATGCGTTCATGCAGGTGAACCGGGCCAGCTTTCCGCTGGCAGCCATGTGCCGGGTACTGGGTCTCTCCCCCAGCGGGTACCATGACTGGCTGCACCGTCGGCCCTCGGCGCGGGCGCGGCGCGACATTGAGCTCAAGGCCCGGATCCTGGCGATCTGGATCGAGAGCGACGGGATCTACGGCAGCCCGCGGATCCACGCGGCGCTGCGGGCCGGGGGCGAGCGGGTGGGCCGCAAGCGGGTAGCGCGGCTGATGAGGGAGCTGGGCATCGAAGGCGTGACGCGCCGGCGCTTCAAGACGGGCACGACGAAGAGGGACGCCAAGGCCAGGCCCGCGCCGGACTTGGTGAACCGCGACTTTTCCGCCAGGGGACCCGACCAGCTGTGGGTGGCCGACATCACGCAGGTGCGCGCCGGAACAGGCTGGCTGTACCTCGCCGTGGTGCTGGATGCGTGGAGCCGGCGGATCGTCGGATGGGCGATGGAGACCCGGATGCCGGCCGAACTGGTGGGCAACGCGCTGACGATGGCGATCACCTGTCGCCAGCCGAAGGGTCCGGTCGTCCATCATTCCGACAGTGAGTGTTTAAGAGCCGGTTCCCTTCGGGTGGTCTGACTCAAACACTGATAGACGCTTCTGGAGGTCGATGCAGGGGCGGCCGCGGCCGCCCCTGGGTGGCTTGACCCGCATTCTGACCGACCGAGCTGTCATGCCTTGGACTCGTCGGCCACCCAGGGGCAACCGGTCGAGGCTCCGACCTCGACCGACATCGTGACCTTATGAGAGCCTGGCCCAAGGCGTCCCTTCACTGTCGTGTCCGACATCGGCCGAGTTCGGTGCCAACCCGTTCACCCATCATGGACAGAGGGGGCCGACATGGCGAGTACGCCAGCTGAGGACACCGGGATCATCGGGGGCGTCGACACCCACCAGGATCTGCACACCGCCGCCATTGTGACGCTCGAAGGCGCGGTGCTCGGCACCGAATCGTTCTCCACGACACGAGCCGGATACCGGGCGATGCTTGCCTGGTTCCGGTCTCACGGCGAGCTGCTGCGCGTGGGGGTCGAATCCACCGGCAGCTACGGCGCCGGCATCGCCCGGCACTTGGCGCTGTCCGGAGTGCCCGTGCTCGAGGTGACCGGTCCCGACCGGGCCGCGCGAAGAGCCAGGGGAAAAGACGACGCACTCGATGCGGTCGCGGCGGCCGAGGCGGCTCGCACGGGATGTCGAGTCCAAGTGGCCAAGGACCGCGGCGGCGCGGTGGAGGCCCTGCGGGTGCTGCGCACGACTCGCAAGACCGCGGTCAAGTGCCGCCGGGCGGCCCTGCAGCAGCTCCACAACACGATCGTCGCCGCGCCGGACGAGGTGCGCGACCAGGTCCGCAACCTCACCCGCATGCGGCGCTTGCGCATCTGCGCGGCTTGGAGGCCGGACGCTGCGGGTGCGGGATACCGGGATCCGACGGTCGCGACCAGGCTCTCGCTGAAGTCCCTCGCCCGCCGGATCCTGGACCTCGACGACGAGATCGCCGAACTCGACCGCTTCATCGCTCCGCTCGTCGAGGAACTTGCACCCGATCTGCTCAAGCTCGAAGGCGTGGGAACCGCCAGTGCGGGCGAGCTCCTGGTCACCGCGGGCGAGAATCCCGACCGGCTGCGCTCCGAAGCGAGCTTCGCGATGCTGTGCGGTGCCTGCCCACTGCCCGCCTCGAGCGGTAAGACGCGACGCCACCGTCTCAATCGCGGCGGGAACCGCCAGGCCAACTCCGCCCTCCACATGATCGTCCTGTGCCGGATGCGCACCGACTCACGAACCCGAACCTACGTCGAGCGGCGCACCGGGGAGGGGCTGTCCAAACGCGAGGTGATGCGCTGCCTGAAGCGCTACGTGGCCCGCGAGATCTACCGCGTCCTCACCGCCCCATCACCCACTTGACAAACATGAGAGCGTCCAGGGCTCGCAGTACACGTCGCTGGCGTTCGGCCAGCGGTGCCGAGAGGCGGGCGTCGTGCAGTCGATGGGCTCGGTGGGCGACGCGTACGACAACGCTATGTGCGAGAGCTTCTTCGCCACGCTTGAGTGTGAACTCCTCGACCGCCGACGGTTCCAGACAGCGGTCGAGGCCCGGAGTGCAGTCTTCAGCTTCATCGAGGGCTTCTACAACACCCGCCGGCTCCACTCGGCGCTCGGCTATCGCTCGCCGGCCAACTTCGAGAAACTCAACCATGCGGCCTGAGGCGAACATGGTGCGCCGGACCGGTGGCGCTGCCGCGGGAACCCTCGGCCGGGCGACGGGATCGAACTGCGCCGGCCGCGCGGCCGTGCCGGCCTGCCGGCGGGCTGCCGCGCTTCGCTTGTCCACCCTCGTTCGGACGTCGGGAGACCCGCCATCCGAACGAGGGTCCGATTCCGCCACCCCTCTCCGCAAGGGAGAGGCAAACCACATCAGACACCATCAACCCCAAAAACTAACCGTCCGTGAAAGCGGGGCAGGTCCACAACCCCCACACCCCAGCGCCACTATGGACCTCCGCTCCTCCAAAGTGATCGGCATGGCTTGGAATCTGCGATCGGCTTCCCGAGGTCACGGCCATCACGCTGTCCTTGTGGACATCCATCCCGACGTACACCTTGGTCTTGTTCTTCATAGGGCCGGTCTCCTGTTCCGGTTGCGACCTCAAGCGTCGCATGTGGCTCTGGCACCTCCGCTCACCGCAGGCGCTAACCCACGGTAAGCCGGCAGGGGCCGGCCCTTCCATATTTTCTAGCGCACCCGCAGCTACGACGTTGATCGTAGGTTCCCTTCTTGAATGCATTGAGAATTAGGTCAGAACCGGATACGGCCTCCCAGAACTGCGGCGGGCCGTCGCTCGCGACCGAGTCGCACATCGATCGCGGGCCTGAACGTCCAACCCGTGGTACGATTCGGAATGGTTCGCCATGATTCCGGCTTCTTGATCAATGTGCCTACGCCGAGACCGAGGATACCCCCTATGCCGGCCCCGACGAATCCCCATGTCCAAGCGATCTCTTCCGCCGTTTGGACGCAGCAGTCCCCCGGTCGACCCAGGAGCACATCTTCGAGGGTACGTTCACGTCGGCGGGGACCGAAGTCAGAGCCGGCGAGTAGCCCTGCTGTCAGCCCGCCAAGGCCGCCGAACAGAAGCCCGTGCTTCCAGTGAGACAAGATTCCGGCGCTACGCTCCAACCGCTCTATTTCGCTTCGGACGACCGATGCGGACCCGGTGCCCTCGATGTCGATATCAAACGCTCCCAAGCTCACTGCAGTAACCTTGCCGATCATCGTTTCGCCCGCCGCGGTCACGCGAACGCGGTCGCCCACGCTCTGGGCGAAGATTGGAACAGCGAGCAGACTGCCAGCAACGGCCATCATGGCCATCGCCCTGAACCAGGACGGTCCCCAATGGATCGTGAACCTCATCGCGACTGTTCCTCTTGGTGCGGCCGACGCGCTCGACGGCATGGGTGGGATCACTTGGTTGGTCGTGACGCTTTCCGCGGTCAGAACCGGATGCGGTCCCCCCGAACCGCAGCAGGGTGTGTCCCTCCCGGCCAAGTCCGACATCGATCAAGGGGTTGAACGTCATGTCCGTCCCACGATCCAGAGTGGTATCCCATACTATGGTCTCCCATAGTTCTTCCTTGAGCAACGTGCCGACGCCAAGCCCAGCGACAGCCCCTGTGGCGGCCCAGATGCCCTCTATCGGAAGACCGCTGTCTACGTCCGCCTCCCTCTCCGGCAACCGGGTTGGTAACCCCTGAATCATTTCGATGTCGCGGTCTCTGCGGTCGTGTTCGCGGGCATCCCTTATGGCAAACCCTGGTGCCAACCCGACGATTCCGCCGATCACAAGTCCGCGCCTCCATCGAGACCGTACTCCGATGCTTACGCTGCAGCTGCTCCACTTCGCTGTGCGTGACCGACGCGAGCCCGAAGCCCTCGATGTCGATCTCGAACCCATCCGCGCCCATCCGAGCAACCTCGCCGATCGTCCTCTCGCCGGCCACGGTCACGCGAACACGGTCTCCCACGGACTGGGCAAGAAGAGCCCGAGGGCCTTGCGGCCGCCGACATCAATACGGTCACAACCAAGGCAAATCGCATGTCTTTCTCCTGCCGTGGAGAGATCGAACCTCTTCTGTAAACACCGGGAGCACCTCCGGATTTCATCCAAGAATATCATCAAACAGAGAGCGGCGGATCACGATGCCGACTCCAACCAGCCAGGATGACCAGTGATCGACTTTGACGCGGTACCGGGCGGTGAACCCATCGAACGGCCACTCATGCTCGTCCGCGAATCCGCTGAAGCCCGTTCGTCGCACCTTCACCGAGGCCGATACATGCTCCCATCCCTGATGATCCACGCCGACAAACGCCTGGTAGCCTGCGAGTGTCTTGGAGAACGCTGATGAGCTAGCGGATGTCTCGCCGGTTGCCTCGCAGTGGGGGTTGAAGATAAGTAGCGTGAGAAAGCAAAGACCAACATCTCCAAGGTTGGTGGCGTCGGCATCGAACAGTTCAACTTTGTAGTCAAGTGACGCTCTCACAACGCCGACGCCGAGACCAACATAGGGCTTGAAGCGGGAAGAGTTGGAGAAGCTGTAGGAGAGATTGGCAAATATGTGACGCGTCCTCGCATCACCAAATTCGCTGTATACGTTGTCGAGGCCGGCCCCATGCAGAATCACCTGATCAACATCGGGCGCAAAAGGACCCGCGTATTCTGCTTGTCGGTCGAGATATTCCGTAGAGACTCTCCACTGACCCAAGTCATATCCAACACCCGCAGCGATCCCGCTGTTCTCCTCGGACGCACTTTGCGGATCTGGCCCCCATTCATTCTTTACTCGTGAAGACAGTGCGAAGTCTATGTCCCCCGTAAGATAGAGCCCGCTCTGGGCCGATAACTGATCGAGAAAAGTGAACAAGGCCATGGCCGTGATCAACATCATATTGGGCTTCAAGAACATTTCAACCACCTCTCCTCGTTTCCGGGCTTTTCGTACGTGAACCTGGCACGGCGGCTCGGCCGTGCTTGGGCCATCCAACTGCGGCGGGCCTCCGGGCGGTGCCCCGGGTGCGCAGTCACCGGCGGCTCTCCTGGCTGGCCAACGCGGATGACGGCGCAGCTACGAGCGACTGAAGCGCGACAGGAATCCCAGCTGGGCGGACAGTTCGCGTGCCAAGGCCTTCACTTCCAGCGAACGACCTGGGGGTAAGTCCGGCGACCGACGGTTGACGGTCCGATCTACTAGCGTGGGTTCGGCAGCAGGGGGTCGTCTTGCTGACTGCGGTACTGATCCAGCACGTCATGCCAGACCGACTTCTTCATGAAGGTGCGCCCACGATCGAGGCGTGACGACGCCGCAAACACGGAGGCGGCATCGGACGCTGCTGCCCTCGCGTCCTTGCAGCTGCTCACCTTGTTCCTTCCTCGGTTGCCCGAATACGTCAGAGTCCCGCTGCCAGCCAGAAATCCATAACCGAGCAGGTTGATCTCGTCACTAACCTTTTCCTCGCCGGTCGCGCCGAACGCATCTTCGACGCCCTCGGCGACGTCTCCGAGCCAGAGGACGCTGACCCCGTAGGCAAGGAGGCCCGCGGCACCAACGAAATCAAGGGCGGGCAGGATTATGCTATCCGTACACGGGACCGATCCGGTCGCCTGCTGACCCACAGCCGGCTCCGGCGGCCCTTGCACAAAGGCGAGTGAGCAGCCGGAGAGCGACAGAAGGCATGTTGTCGTGAGAAGGATATGCTTGACCATAGTGGTTTCTTCCTTTGTGGTGAGGTAGCGTCAGAAGCAAGAACGCGTTCCCGGGGAAACCCGCAAGACGACGGGCAACCGTTCGGTTGGCCCAAGCAAAATATAGCCATGCAGTCTTTGTCGCCATAGACAAAAAATATCAGGCCTATGCCGTATCCATACTACTTCTCGGGGGGGACGGCCGCACAGCGGCGTGAGGCGAAGGGGCCCGAACAACCCGGAAGACACCAGCTTCCACATCACCGCGACCTTCGGCTGCCGCTCGGTGCTGGAGCCTCTTGTAGCGCGGTCTCGGCGATCAACCCGCAGCAGCTCTACCGGTCCCGCAACCTTCTCGCCCGCCGGCGCCAAGGACGACAGCCGCGATGTCGGCGTCCTCGCCGGCGCGCTGAGGACGGACCTTCGCTGCTTGCGCCGGATCGACCCGGTTGACCCTGTCATCATCGAGTTCCGGGAATGGTCGCGGATCTCCGGGGAGCTCCCGCAGGACCGCTCTCGGACGCCTGCGAGACGCCGGGGATGTGACGGCCGGGGAGTTCTACGAGTCGATGGACTGGCTGTTCCGGCGCCAGAAGCACATCGAGCGGACCCTGGCGGCGAAGCACATCGAGGATGGCTCGCTCGTGCTCTGCGACATGACCTCGGTCTACTTCGAGGGCGCGAAGTGCCCCCTCGCCAAGCGCGGCTACTCCCGGGGTGTCACGTCGCCCGGTCGTCTGTATCTCCAACCCGCCGCAGCCGACAAAACCTGCAGCGGCAGGTCGGCAGATCGGGAGAGCTCGTACCCTTGATGATAGAGACGACCACTGGAGCTGCGTTCCCGGGGCAGCCCGGGAAGCTCTCCCAGGTCCACGGTCACGGGACCCGTCGTGCCGGCCGCGCGCGTCACCGTCACAACCCGGCTTTCCACGCTTCCAATGGGAATCGTAACCGTCGACCCTCCGTCCATCACGCCGTTCGTGACGCCTATGGGCAGGGTGATGTCGAACGGCGCACCGGCGTGGGCCCTGGCCTTGAACTGTCCCTCTCCGGCCGGTTCGAGGGATATGGTTATCGGCAAGGGGTCCGTGGGATTATCGTGCAGGTGCACCGAAAAGAGCCGGGACATCCCCGCAAACAGGCCGTCCGGCAGGCTGGTCAACAGGTTGTCGGCGAGCTCGAGGCTTCCCAGCGAAGTGAGGCCGGAGAATGCCGCGCTCGAGAGGTCGGGCATTCGATTGTCGTTCAGATCGAGAACCCACAGTGAGGTCAGTTGGGAAAAGACTCCGTCCGGCAGAGTGCCGACGCCCAGCTCGTTCTCGTAGAGCCATAGTTGCCTCAGCAAGGGCAGCCCGGCAAAGGCCTCCCGGGTAAGGCTGCGGAGTTGATTGCGGGACAGTTGCAAGGCTCTCAGCAGGGGCATCCCGGAAAACACGCGGTCCGGGAGGCCGGTCAAGCGATTCCCGTTCAGATGAAGGCTCTCAAGCCTCGACAACCCGGCGAACATCCCCTCCTCAAGGCTGGTCAGCAGATTGTTCGTCAGATTGAGTTCCCTCAGTTCGGCAAGCTCGAAGAACGCCGCCCTCGGCAGGCTGGTCAGGCGATTGTTGGACAGCCGGAGCGTCTCGAGCGACGGAAGTCCGGCGAACAAAGCGTCCGGGAGCACAACCAGGCTGTTGTCGGAGACCGTTAGCGCTTCCAGCGAAGAGAGCCCGGCGAAGTCGTCCGGCTTGAGCGAGGTGATTCCGTCGTTGGTGAGGTCGAGCCGGCCGTCGATGGCCGCAAGATGATCGTCGGTGACCAGCGCACAGACCGTGCCCACGGCCTGTGGGGCGCGGTTGGAGCGTTGCACCGTCACCGCCACGTTCTGTGAGGCCGCAAGACCGCCCGGGTCGCGCGCCGTAACGGTCACCGTCGCACTCCCTTCGGCCACGCCGGAGAACGTCAGGGTGCCGCCGGACACGGCTGCCGTCACCACGCTCGTGTTGCTCGACGCCGCGTCGTAGGTGAGCGCGTCGCCGTCCGGGTCGGTGAAGTAGGACGACAGGTTCACGACGGCGGATTCGCCCGCCCGGAGGGTCTGGGCGGGGATCGTGCCCATGGCCTGCGGGACGCT
Organism: Longimicrobiales bacterium; assembly: GCA_965225805.1. GTDB lineage: Bacteria > Gemmatimonadota > Gemmatimonadetes > Longimicrobiales > Gaopeijiaceae > BD2-11. The sequence goes on along the minus strand of OZ245327.1, from coordinate 2,225,417 downwards.
GTTCGGGCGTTGCACCGTCACCGCCACGTTCTGCGAGGCTGCAAGACCGCCCGGGTCGCGCGCCGTAATGGTGATCGCCGCGCTTCCCTCCGCCACCGCGCCGACGGTGATGGTGCTCCCGGACCACCGAAACCGCGGCCACCGCAGCGCTCGATGTCGTGGCCGTGTACTCCAGCGCGTCCCCGTCCGGGTCGGTGAAATAGGACTGGGCGTTCACGGTCGCCGACTCGCCGGCGGCCAGAGTCACCGCCGGGATGGCGCCCACGGCCGTCGGAGCCTGGTTGGGCGCTTCCGGTTCGGTTGGCGGTTCCTTGTCGCCGCACGAGGCCGACCAACCGGCGGCGAGCGCGGTGGCCATCCAGATGAACGGGCGGGCTCGGATTGCAGGGATTGGCGTGCGCAGTCTCATGAAATGTTCTCCTCTAACGCTGGTCGTCGCAGGCTTGATGGCGCCCTGGCGATCATCTCGGCGGGATCACGTCGACCACGCGGCCGTTCACGTCGGTGACAACGATCGGCTTCCGCAGGATGTCGTTGCCGAGAAAGATCTCGCGGCCGCGGTCACGGGCCGCCGCCGCCGGATCAGGCAGCTGATAGGCTTCGGCTTCGCCCGCATCAACCCTGTAGCCGATGTCGGCCAGGGACTGGATCGTGATGGCGCTCAGCGGATTGGCGCCGGCGTCCGAATCCAGGAAGGGCGTCATCAGTTCCGTGTCGAGTACGGACTCGCGCCAGTGACCATCGTCGGAGCCCCGCCTGTCACCACAATTCTCGGCGCCGCGATGTCTGTTGGCGCAATTCTCCACCGGTACCTTCTCCCCCTCGTAGCCATCGCCGCCCGCACGGTCGAAGGCTTCGATGGTCAACGCACCTGAGAAGTGCGTGTCCACCTCCTCATCCGTGCCCATGGACGGGCTCTGGAGCAGGTCCAGGTCGTCCCAGGTCAGGCCGATCCCCAGCACATGGCCCATCTCGTGAAGGATCACCTCCTCCAGCACGCCTTCCTCCTCCAGGGAAGCGAGGTCGTCCACGTCGAACTCCATGAATCCCTGGAACGGAATCAGCGATTCGCGATAAGCGCACGGCCCGGCCTGGCCAAGAATTCCGCCGGGCCCGTCGATTTCCACAACCGACGCGCCGATGATCAGATCGTCCACGGCGTCGCCTGGCGCGCCAGCCGGGCAGTTCGGAGCGAGCGGAATACAGAACCCCGGGATACAGATCTCCTCGGCCGCCGGCACGGTCATGTCCGGGAACTCATTGTCGGCCAGAATCGACATCCAGTGCTCCGCCGCGTTTCGGAACACCTCGGCGTTCGACTCCGTGAGCGGGCTTCCGAAGTCCAGCTCCAGGGTGAACCGCCCGGCAACATTCAGAACCGCGACGGCACTGCGCTGCGTGGCCTCCAGCCGGTCCGGATCGCGAGCGGTGACCGTGATCGTCGCCGTCCCCGACCCTACACCCGAAATCGTGACTTCGTCGCTCGACACCGAAGCCGTGGCCACGGCCGCGTCCGAGGTGATCGCGCGGTATTCCAGCTCGCCGCCGTCCGGGTCGCTGAAGTGGGACGCCAGGTCCAGCGTGACCGTCTGGCCGCGGACGACGGCTTGCGCGAACATTTCGCCCGTGGCCTCCGGGGCCCGCTCCACCCTGTCGACCGTCATACGGAATGTCTGCGTGGCCTCGAGGCCGCCGGGATCCCGGGCCACCACGGTCACCGTAGCGGTCCCCGGACCGACACCCGCGACCTCCACATCGCTCCCGGCCGCCGAGACGGAGAGGATGTTCTGGTCGGAGGTCGTCGCGCCGTATGTCAGCGGGTCTCCGTCCGGGTCGCTGAAGTTGGAGGAGACATCCACCCGTATCGCGTCGCCCTCGTCGATGGTGGAGCGGGCCGGCTCAATCCGTCCCACGGCCTCCGGCGCCCGATTGCTCTGCACCGTCACGCCGAATTGCTGGGACGCCTCCAGGCCGCCGGAATCGCGGGCGGTCACCGTGAGGGTCGCGGTTCCCCGCGCCACGGCCGTGATCGTTACCGCGCTGGCCGACGTGGATGCCGTGGCGACATCCGCGTCCGAAGTCGAGGCGGCGTAGTCGAGCGGGTCGTCGTCGGGGTCGTCGAAGTAGGTCGCCAGGTCCACCGTCACCGCCTCGCTCACCGCCAGGACCTGGGAGGGGATGGTGTTGGCGGACGTGGGCGGCCGGTTGGTCCGCTGGACCGAAACGCTGATCTGATGAGTGGCCTCCAGGCCGTCCGGATCGCGGGCGGTCACGGTTACCGTCGCGATGCCGCGCGCCACGCCTGGATGGTGGCGGTTCCGCTCGACACCGACACGGTGACGATAGCGGTGTTCGAACTCGCCGCCGTGTAGCTCAAGGCATCCCCGTGCGGGTCGCTGAAGAAAGACACGACATTAACTGAAGCCGTCTCGCCCGCCACAAGAGTCCGGGCCGGAATCGTGCCCGCCGTCGCGGGAGGCTGGTTGGGCACGGGCGGCGGCTCGACCGGCCCCGGCTCGCCTCCGCCCCCGTCGCCACAGGTGGTGACCCAAAGCGCAGCCAGCATGATACTGGCGAAGACCACAACTGGTCGCGAGTCGCGACTGCGCCGCCTGAGCTGCGTATGTTGCTTGCCGCACTCCATGGCTCAGGGGTGTCCCTCCCGGGTTCCGTCGGCACCCACAGCAGTCAGGGCACAAGCGCGATAATGCCGTGGGATATATCCGGATCGCCGCCTCATCAGGGATCTCCTCGAACGATCCGGAGGCCAGCCGGCCCGGAACCCTGCGGTCGCTCCAAACACAAGCCCTTCCGTCCGCGCGAACGCTCGGTACCGACACTCCATCCCAGGCGCTCCACGTCTCGGTGGGCGACGGATCGACGCGCTTCACCCTTGCGGGAACTCGAACTCTTCGCCACTGACCGACGTGACCGAACCGATGATCGTAGCATCCGATAGATACGCGAACGCCGCCCTTGGTGACCTCATTGTTGCTGCACGCCCGGCTCACGCCGTCGGGCTCTCCGCTTCACGAAGCTCATCCCGCGCCTTTCACCTACGCTTCACAAGCGAAATTGTCAATGGCCACTTCGAAACCGACTATTTGAACCTCAGGGGGTAGGTTAGGGCAATGACTCATTTCTATTATGTCTATGCCGTATTTGTGTTTGCCTCAGAGAGCCGCTCGAAGGCTCCGCTGGCGGAACCGGACACCCCGCCGTCCTGATTCGATCCCGATGGATCCGCTGGGAATCAGTCGCGGGTCAGCTACGCCTTGTCCGCTCCTCGAGCCGGGCTTCGTCCCGGCCGTTCGTGAAAAGGCGGCGAGCGGCTCCCGCTGGGGACCACCGTTCAAAGGCGGCCCGCCCGCTGGCCCGGCAGCGGCGCGGAATGCTGGGGGTCGAAGGGGGGCGCGGCGTCCCCTTGCCAGGCCGCAGTGTTTAACACTGCGTAGGCGTCGGCGGGGGGCGTGTCCGACCGGTCTGCCATCGGGCGCCCCCGAGCGGCCTCTTAGGGTCAACATGAATATGGCATAGGCAGAGAATAACTGCGGTATTGCCAGTAAGCCCGCCTGCGTTTCCATTTGTTGGTACAGTTGAAGCCAGCGACAATGCAGCACGGAGGAAATCGTGGATCGTGGAAGCAAATACCTGCCACAGAGCCAGAAGCGGATGAACCTTTCACGTGACCCGGACCTCCCGCGCGTGAGGAAGGTGAACATGAGGCGCGGGACGCTCCTGCTTCTTTCGGCGCTGCTTTTCAGCGGTTGTTCTGCCTTCTTCGTGACCAATCCACCGCCGGGTGACGGACCGTTACCCGAGGGATCCTGTACGTACAGCTACCTCATACCGGCCGTTGATTTGGCGATGGCAGGCCTCTGGACGGGCGCAGCGCTTGCGGGCCAAGATTCCGAGGACGATGGGGCCTTGCCTGTGTTTCTTGCTGCGGCGCTTGTGCAGGTCTGGGCCGCCACGGACGACGGATTCCCGCCGATATCGGAGTGTCGCCGCCGCCAGTCGATGAGCGAGGAGGCCGTAGCGCGCCATCTGCGAGCCACAGGACTTGGCCTCGTCAGGTCCCCGCAAGTTAAGATGGCCGGTGTGAACACCCTGCATCGCCGCACGAGTAACCTTGAGCCCAGCTTCTTCTACGATGCTCCTGGATTCTGGCATTCCACGCCGCTTCCCGGGTCCACCGTACCGACCATCGCGGTCGTCTATCGCGCGCCGGAGACGGACAACCCGTGGCACCGCCGGACGTGGTACGAGGCGAACCTTGGCTTCGCTTACAAGCCCGAACTGATGCGGACCGGGCGATAGGGGAGAGCTTCCGGGCGCTCCGTCTCAACCAAGGCGGCTCCGGCGCACACGAGAACCTGTTGATCGCGCCGGGACGTGGCAGGAAGCGGAGGCGCGCATAGCTCCACATGACGACACTCCGATAGTCGCTGTTGGTGTGGCCGCGGCAAACCTTGCGGCCGCGGCTCCGGTGTGGCCTATGGGCACTTGCGACGCGTTCGGAGCCTTCCCGCGCGGGCCGCGCCTAGCCGAACGCGGGCGGCTCGACAACGTGGGCGGCTTGTATCAGCGCGTCCCTGCGGGCGCTCGGGCGACGGTTGATGGTGGCGACCCGGTCCTTGCGCAACGCGTCGCGGATCTGCTGGAGCTCGGCGAGGTCGCGCTGCCCCTCCGATCTCGCTTCGGTCGGGCGCAGGTCCTCGACGGCGGCCGCCATGGTGGCCAGCATCCGGGCGTCCACCGCGTCGGTCTTGGCGCGCTGGCCGAGGGACCGGGCGAAGGACCGGACCTGGAAGGGGTTGATCGCGTAGACGGGGAGTCCGGCCTTCAGGAGGGTGTCCTCGAGGTCGCGGTGGAAGGCTCCAGAGGGTCTGCCGGCGCGGGCAGCACCGGAGCGTTCCCGATTCGTCGCTGGTGTTTCCGTCGAGAACCGGCGGGGTCCATTCGGCGGGAACAGAACAGCGGGAATCCAGCCAACCAGACTCCCAACCTCAATGCCCGCAATAGGATCCTAATCCGCGACCACATGCCATTTTGGCAGACTGCCATATTGGCAGGTTCAGGCAACACGGCAGCGGGCTCCGTCCACCTGGGCCCCCTTGCGGTCGCCGACAAGGACGGCAGAATCGTACGTATCATCAGGAGGTAGGATGTTACGTTAGAGGTCGACGAACGCGTCGCCCTGCGCGACGATGCGCCGGCTACAGGACCCAGGGACAAGACCCGTGAAATCATCGATCCGCAACGCCTTTGGCTCCCTCGCCAACCTGAACCTGAGCGAGGGCTCAACCTCCTTCTACCGGCTCGGAGCCCTGGAGGAACAGGGGCTCGCGTCCCTCGACCGCCTTCCGTTCTCCATCCGCATCCTGCTCGAGAACGCGCTCCGGCACGCCGGAGGGGGGTACGTGAGCGAAGAGGACGTATGCGCGGTGGCGGCATGGAGCCCGACCAACGCCGGTGCGAACGTGCCTTTCCTGCCCACGCGGGTGGTGCTGCAGGACTTCACGGGGGTGCCCGCCGTGGTGGACCTGGCCGCCATGCGTTCGGGGATCGCGGCCATGGGAGGCGACCCCGAGCGCATCAACCCGGTGGTGCCCGCCGACCTCGTCATCGACCACTCGGTCCAGGTGGACTACTTCGGTTCGGACACGGCGTACCGCAAGAATGTCGAGCGCGAGATGGAGCGCAACTGGGAGCGCTACGCCCTCCTGCGCTGGGCTCAGGACGCCTTCCGCAACTTCCGCGTGGTGCCCCCCGGAACGGGCATCGTGCACCAGGTCAACCTGGAGTATCTCGCTTCGGTGGTGCAGCGCCGGAAGGATGGCGACGCCTGGGTCGCGTGCCCCGACACGCTGGTGGGAACCGACTCGCACACGACCATGATCAACGGTCTGGGGGTCGTGGGATGGGGGGTCGGCGGCATCGAAGCCGAGGCGGTCCTCCTGGGCCAGCCCTACTACATGCTCCTGCCCGAGGTCGTGGGGGTGAAGTTCACGGGCGCGCTACGAGAGGGCGCGACGGCCACCGACCTGGTGCTGGCGGTGACGGAAAAGCTGCGCGCCTACGGCGTGGTGGCCCGCTTCGTCGAGTACTTCGGGTCGGGGCTCTCGAGCCTTTCCCTGGCCGATCGCGCCACCATCGCAAACATGTCGCCGGAGTACGGGGCCACCATCGGCTTCTTCCCCGTCGACGACGGGACGCTCGACTATCTGCGAGGCACCGGGCGACCCGCCTCGCTGGTGGAGCGGGTGGAGCGCTACGCCAAGGCGCAGGGGCTCTTCCGGACCGATGAGACGCCCGATCCCGAATACACGGCGCGTCTTGAGATCGACCTCGCCACCGTGGAGCCCTCGGTGGCGGGGCCGAAGCGGCCGCAGGACCGCATCGCCCTCACCGGGCTCCGCTCCAGCTTCCGGCGGGACCTGCCCGGCCTTCGCCCCGGAATCCCGCTCCCGCAGGTCAACGGCGGCTCGGGGGCCGGCAACGGCTCGGTCGCCCCGGCGGGGGTTCGCCGTGCCGTCGAGATAGAGCTCGACTCCGGATCCGCAGAGATCAGGGACGGCACCCTGGTGATCGCGGCCATCACCAGCTGCACCAACACCTCCAACCCGTCGGTGATGGTCGGAGCCGGGCTCCTCGCCCGCAACGCGGTGGAGCGCGGCCTCGCCGTGCCGCACTGGGTCAAGACCAGCATGGCACCGGGCTCGAAGGTGGTGAGCGACTACCTGGACGCGGCCGACCTCACCCGGCACCTGGACGCGCTGGGCTTCAACGTGGTGGGATACGGCTGCACCACCTGCATCGGCAACAGCGGCCCGCTTCCGGACCCCATCATTTCAGCCGTGGAGAACCAGGGACTGGTCGTGACCTCGGCCCTGAGCGGCAACCGCAACTACGAGGCCCGCATCCACCAGCAGATTCGCGGCAACTACCTGGCCTCGCCGATCCTGGTCGTCGCCTTCGCGCTCGCGGGCCGCATCGACATCGACTTCGGGGAAGAACCGCTGGGAACCGGCTCCGATGGCGAGCCCGTCTTCCTCGCCGACATCTGGCCGGCGGAGGAGGAGATCCGCGACACGATTCAGAGCGCGCTCAGACCCGAGATGTACGAGAACCGCTACGCGGAGGTCTTCGAGGGCGACGACATGTGGAAATCGCTGGCGCAAGCGGACTCGGCCGGGCTCTACAACTGGAACCCGGCATCGACCTACATCCGCGAGCCTCCCTTCTTCCAGGGGATGAGCGCGGAGGCGGAGCCGTTCGCGGACGTCGAGGGTGCCCGGGTGCTGGCGGTGCTCGGCGACACGACTACAACCGACCACATCTCTCCGGCAGGGGCCATCCCGAGAGACGGCTCCGCGGGCCAGTTCCTGCAGGGCGTCGGGGTAATACCCTGGGAGTTCAACACCTTCGGCGCCCGGCGCGGCAACCACGAAGTGATGATGCGCGGTACCTTCGCCAACGTGCGCATCCGCAACCTGCTGCTGGACGACACGGAAGGCGGGTACACGGTCCACCACCCCACCGGCGAGGTGATGTCCATCTACGACGCCGCAATGCGGTATCGGGACGAAGGCACGCCCCTGATGGTGCTGGCCGGGAAGGAATACGGGACCGGCAGCTCACGCGACTGGGCCGCGAAGGGGACGAGCCTGCTGGGCGTGCACGCGGTGATCGCGGAGAGCTACGAGCGCATCCACCGCTCGAACCTCGTGGGGATGGGCGTGCTTCCACTCCAGTTCAAGGAGGGAGAGGACGTGAAGGCGCTCGGGTTGACGGGCCGCGAGACCTTCCGCATTTCGGGAATCGCCGGTGGCATCGACGTGCACGAGTCGCTCGCGGTCACGGCGCAACGCGAGGACGGCTCGACGGTGGCCTTCGAGGCGATCGCGCGCCTGGACTCCTCGGTGGACGTCGAGTACTACCGGAACGCGGGGATCCTGCACACAGTCCTGCGGCGCATGGCGCGGGGGGAGATGTAGGAGAGGCGAGCAGCATCGGCCCTCGTGGGGCCAGGGGCGCAGACATATCACTCCCCGATCTGCAGGGGCTGCAGGGGCGCAGACGTGCGCGCGGGTCCAAGGGCGCGCGGCGGGTGTGAGATGCGGTGTCTAGGAGATCTAGCGCACCTCTCGCCGATCTGACCTCTCCGAGGCGGGCGCGTCCAGAATCTCCTTGAGCACGAACGCCCGCCGGAGGGAATTCCGGTCTCCGCCGCCGAACAGGTCTCTAAAGAGCTGGCTGCGCCTTGGGGCGCGGGGCTCGGACCCGGGCGGACCGACAGGCATGGGTACCAGGCGATCCCGATCCCGGTCCACGGCTGAATCTTGCAGCCGCGCCGTTTCGCGGGCGACGCGAGCCGGCCGGGATCCGGCGTCCTCCCGGTCCGGCAATCGACGGTCGGCCTCTCGCAAGCGATGGTCGTAGGCCTCCGGCAGTCGCCGTTCGGCTCGCAGCCGCCGGCCTTCGGCCTTCGGCGGTTGGTCGATCCCTGACCGCCGCCCCGTCGCCTCGGCCCGCCGGCGCGCCTGGTCGGGCGTCCGGCCCTCGCGCGCAACCCTCCGGCCATCGCGGCCCCGGGACGAAGCCGACTCCGTCTCCGGGGTCGCTGCCGGGCGGGCGGGCGGCGCCGTTCGCGCCGGGACGTCCTCTTCCTCTTCCTCCATGACGCCCGCAAAGCCCGGACCCATGAGCCTGTCGAGATACCCTGAGCCCATGAGCTTCTCGAGATCCAGAAACTCGTCCGCGCTCGCGCGCGCCTTCTTCTCTCGAACCTCCTGCCCTGCTTCAACCGAAGGTCCTTCGGCGGGCCACTCCTCGTCCTCCTCCGGGGGCGGCGCCACCTGCTTGCTGCGGCGAGTCCGGGCAACGCTGTCGATGATCGACAGCGCCAGGAAGATCAGGAAAAGGATGAGCCCGGTGTTCACGCGAAGTCTCCCCGCCTCACGCCAGAGGTTCGCCCGACGAGGTATCGTCCTCGCCCGCGATGGAGTTTCTCATCGCCGTGTCGGCCTGGACGTTGCGGTACCGGATGTAGTCCATCACCCCCAGGTTTCCGCTCCGGAAGGCGTCTGCCATGGCCATCGGCACCTGCGCCTCGGCCGCCACCAGATCGGCACGCATTTCCTGCACCCTCGCGACCATCTCCTGCTCCTGGGCGACCGCCATCGCGCGCCGCTCCTCGGCCCGCGCCTGGGCGACGCGCTTGTCCGCCTCGGCCTGGTCGGTCTGCAGCTCGGCGCCGATGTTCTTGCCCACATCCACATCGGCGATGTCGATGGAGAGGATCTCGAACGCCGTCCCGGAATCGAGCCCCTTGGCGAGCACCGCCTTGGAGATGCTGTCCGGGTTTTCGAGCACGGCCTGGTGGGTGTCCGACGAACCGATGCTGGAGACGATCCCCTCACCGACGCGGGCGACGATGGTCTCCTCGCCGGCGCCGCCGACCAGGCGGTTGATGTTCGCCCGTACGGTCACGCGCGCCACCGCGATCAGCTGGATGCCGTCGCGCGCCATCGCCGCCACCCGGGGCGTGGTGATCACCTTCGGGTTGACGGAGACCTGCACCGCCTCGAAGACGTCACGGCCCGCCAGGTCGATGGCCGCGGCCTGGTTGAAGGAGAGATCGATGTTGGCCTTGTCGGCGCTGATGAGCGCGGTGACCACGCGGTCCACCCGGCCCCCGGCGAGGTAGTGGGCCTCCAGGTCGGCGATGCGGATGAAGAGCCCGGCCTTGGTGGCCCAGATGAGGGGCCGCACCACCTGGGGCGGAGGCACTTTGCGCAGGCGCATGCCGATGAGGTAGGTGATGCCGATGCGCACGCCGGCCGAGATGGCCTCGATCCACAGGCGCACGGGAACCGCCCACAGCACCATCAGGATGAACATGATGATCAATACGGGCAGAATCAGAGAGGCGATGGCTTCCATGAGGGGTTATCCGTGTCGAGTGGATGGCTTGTGTTTCAGGATCGTGCAGGTGTTTGCGGAACTCGTCGTGCGCGTGTCCAGGACTAGCCTTCGGCGGCGGATTCGGAGGCCGCGGATCTCTTCTTCGCCGGTCGGACCACGCACCGATAGCCTTCGGCGCTCAGAACGCGGATGGCCTCGCCTTCGGAGATGAACTCGGAGTCGGCCACCACATCCACCCGCTCGTCACCGAACAGGCCGGTACCGGCGGGCCGCAGATCGGTGAGCGCCACGCCTTCCAGCCCGACCAGATCCACCCGCCGGCGGGCGGACTCGAAGCCGTGTTCGCGGTCGGTGGCATCCTTGAGCAGGAGGCCGGAGCGGGCGATGTGGCGGCTGCGCGGAAGGCGCCGCAGCAGGACCCAGGACGTGACCAGGACGATCCCCAGAGTCAGCGAGACCACTGTGCTGGCCTGGGAGAGGTCGGCGGTGGTCGGCAGGCCTCCGATCATGCTCATGAACACGCCTCCAACGATGGCCGCGATGCCCAGAATGCCGAAGATCCCGAAGCCGGGGATCACGAGGGCTTCGATGGCCAACAGCCCGACACCGCCTCCCACGAGAAGGAGGTCGTTCCAGCCGGCCAGCCCCACGATCAGGTGCGAGCCGAAATAGCCCGACAGGCAGAGGACGCCCACCAGTCCGGGCACGCCGAGGCCGGGGGTGCGGATTTCGATCAGGAGTCCGAGGAACCCCAGCGAGAGCAGAAACGGGGCGACCGTGGGGTGGGACAGGAAGCGCACCAGGCGCTCGGACCAGTTGATCTCGTGCCTGCGGATGGGAGCCTCGCGCGCGCCGGCCACCTCCAGCACCGCATCCAGATCCGCGACCTCGCGCGCGTAGCCGAGGGCCACCGCCTCTTCGGTTGTGAGCGTGAGGAGCTGCCCCTCCTCGACCACGTCGGGGATGGCGATGCGCTCGTCGACCATGGCCTCGGCCACGGTCGGATCGAGCCCGGCGGCCTCCGCCAGCGCGCGCATCTCGCTCCGCATCGCCGAGACGATCTTCTCGCTGGCCCTCTGCCCGGACCCGTCCACAGGGGTCGCGGCGCCGATCACCGAGCCGGGGCGCATGAGAATCCCGTCGGTGGCGAGGGAGATCAGGGCGCCGGCCGAGAGGGCGCGCCGGTTGACGTACGCGTAGACGGGGATGCCCGCGTCCGCGATCGCGTCGCCGATGCGTTCGGCCGCGTCGATGCGCCCACCCGGCGTGTCGATGTCAAGCACCAGAGCTCGGGCGCCCTCCGCCTCGGCTTCCCCGATCGCCCGCTCGATCGACGGCGCCAGGCCGAGTTCGATCACGCCGGTGACGGGCACCACCACGACCGGCGCGCGGTCCTGTGGGGCTCCGCCGAGCGCGAGTCCCAGACTCGCCCCGGCGGCGACCACGATCCCGCCGGCCATGCCACGCATTGACGTCTTCACCAGTATCGGCCCTCCTCCGCTTCCTGGGCTCCTGCGAGTACTCCGGTCCTTCGCGGCTTCCTGTAATCCCCCGGTGCGGGCGCGCCGTTCCGGCAAGCTAGAGCGCGCCTCTTCCCGTGCGCAACGCGGAGCGGGCACGAAGTTCCGGAAGACGATAGTAAATGTAACGGACAGCGCATTTCTCCATGGATAGCGCATTTCGCCGTCATGGCCCCGGAAGCTGTGCGTTGGAAACGCCACTTGCCCGCCGGGGCGCGCTCCGGCATGGTGCCGGGTATTCCGAATCCCCCGACCTCGCCAGCAGCAGCTGGCACCGCTGGTCACTGATTCCGTCGCCCGCGTCGTCGCCGTCCCGATTCTCTTCTTCCCGATATCAGCCATGCGCATCATCGCCCGCTCACAAAGACGTTTGTTCGCCGCGCTCGCGTTTCTCGCCTGCGCGCTCCCCTTCCCCGCCGTCGCCCAGGTCTCCGTCGCCGACGCCCTCTCCGGTCTGCATCTACGGGAGGTCGGCCCGGCGGTTGCGGGAGGCCGCATCGCCGACATCGAGGTGAACCCCGCCGACCGGTCCGTTTGGTACGTGGCCGTGGGCTCCGGAGGGGTGTGGAAGACCACCAACGCCGGCGTCACCTGGACGCCCGTGTTCGACGACCAGCCCTCCTACTCCATCGGCGACCTCGCCCTCGACCCCGGCAACCCGGAGGTGGTGTGGGCGGGCACCGGCGAGAACGTGAGCGGCCGGCACGTGGGGTGGGGTTCGGGGCTCTACCGGAGCCGCGACGGGGGCGGCAGCTGGGAGCAGGTGGGGCTTTCCGGCAGCGAGCACATCGGCAAGATCCTCATCCACCCCGGGGACGGGAACACAGTGCTGGTCGCGGCCGAGGGGCCGCTCTGGTCGGCCGGCGGCGAGCGCGGCGTCTACCGGACCAGCGACGGGGGCGAGAGCTGGCAGCAGGTCCTGGCCTTCGACGAGCACACCGGCGCCACCGACCTCGAGTTCGCCCCCGGCAACCCGGATGTCGTGTACGCCGCGGCCTTCCAGCGCCGCCGGCACATCTGGGGGTACATGGCGGGAGGCGCTTCCTCCGGCATCTACAAGTCCACCGACGGCGGAGACAGCTGGCGCGAGGTGACGCACGGCCTTCCCGCGGGCGACATGGGCAAGATCGGGCTCGCGGTCACGCCGGCCGACCCGGACATCGTCTACGCCACCATCGAAGCGAGCCCCGACGAGCGCGGCTTCTACCGCTCCACCGACCAGGGCGAGAGCTGGGAGCGGCGCAACGCCTACATCTCCGGGGGTACCGGCCCGCACTACTATCAGGAGATCGAAGCCTCCCCGACGGACGCCGATCTGGTGATTCAGATGGACGTCTTCTACCAGATCACGCGCGACGGCGGGGCCACGTTCGCCAACCTGGGCACGGGCCGCGAGAAGCACTCGGACAACCACGCCCTCTGGTTCGATCCCGAAGACACCCGGCACATGCTGGGCGGCACCGATGCCGGACTCTACGAGACCTTCGACGAGGGGGAGACCTGGCGCCACTTCCCCAACATGCCCATCTCGCAGTTCTACAAGGTCGCCCTCTCCAGCCGCGAGCCCTTCTTCGACATCCTGGGGGGCGCGCAGGACCTGGGAACGCTGTGGGGACCATCGCGAACCACCCACGTCGAGGGCGTGCGCAACTCCGACTGGTATTTTCCGATGGGCGCCGACGGATACGGCGTGCAGATCGACCCATCGGACCCGGACATCCTCTATCTGATGACCCAGCAGGGGAACCTGTACCGGGTCGACCGCCGGAGCAACGAAGCCATTCAGATCCAGCCCCAGCCGGAGGCCGGGGATCCGCCGGAGCGCTGGAACTGGGATTCCCCCATCCTGGTGAGCCCTCACTCCACGAGCCGTCTCTATTTCGCATCCCAGCGCCTTTGGCGCAGCGAGGATCGGGGCGATTCCTGGACCGCGGTAAGCGGGGACCTGACCACCAACGTCAATCGCTACGAGCTGCCCTTCATGGGACGGGTGTGGGAACTGGACGCGCTCCACGACAACGGGGCCATGTCCATGTACGCGACCATCACCGCGGTCAGCGAGAGCCCGCTGCAGGAGGATGCCCTGTACACCGGCACTGACGACGGGCTGATCCATTTCACCCCCGACGCGGGTGCCAGCTGGACCCGGGCGGCGCCGCTTCCGGGGGTGCCCGAGCGTTCCTTCATCAACGATGTCGAGGCAGGCCAGCACGACGCGGCGACGGTGTTCGCGGTCGCGGACGGGCACAAGACCGGCGACTACGCCCCCTACGTCTTCAGGAGCGACGACAACGGGCAAAGCTGGTCGTCCATCTCCGGGGACCTGGAGGACGGAACCATCGTGTGGGCGATTCAGCAGGACCATGAGAATGAGAATCTGCTCTTCATCGCGGCGGAGTGGGGCCTCTACTTCTCGCCCAACGGAGGCGGAGGCTGGCACCGGCTGCCGGGCGCGCCCACCATCGCCTTCCGCGACCTGAAGCTGCACCGGCGCGACCAGGACGTCGTGGGCGCCACCTTCGGACGGGGCTTCTACGTGCTGGACGACTACACCCCGCTGCGCGAGATCGCGGGCGGCGCGCTGGACGCCGGGGCCACGGCGAGCGCGGGGGTGTGGCCGGTGCGGGACGCCTGGTGGTACATCCCCAGCGTTCCCAACCAGGCACCCGGGCGCCCGACGCTCGGGACCGATGCGTACTCCGCGCCCAACCCGCCCTTCGGAGCCACGCTCACCTACTTCCTCCCCGCAGTGCCCTCGACCGCCGAGGCCCGGCGCCAGGAGCAGGAAGAGGAGATGCGCGCCCAGGGGGCCGACGTGCCCTTCCCCGGGTACGAAACACTGCGCGCGGAGGCCGCCGAGAGCGGCCCGAAGGCGCTGGTGAGGGTGTCGGACGCGAGCGGCGAGCCGGTGCGTTGGGTTGAGGGTCCGGCACGCGCAGGCCTCCACCGGATCACCTGGGATCTCAGGCGGCCCGCGCCCGATCCCATCGACCTCTCCACCCCGGGCTTCATCCCCCCGTGGGCGACCGATCCGGTCGGGCCGCTGGCCCCTCCCGGCGAGTATTCGGCGCAGTTGGTGCTCGTCACCGCCGCCGGCGCGGAGGACGTCGGCGAGGCGCGCAGCTTCCAGGTGAAGGCGGTTCCGAGCGCGCCTCCGGGCACCGATTTCGTCGCGGTGGCGGCCTTTCAGCAGCGCGTCAGCGACTTGCAGCGACGGATCGGCGTGGCCAGCTCCGAGCTCGGCCGCCAGGCGGAGCGGCTCGGCTACATGCGCGCCGCCCTGCTGCGGACGCCCTCCGCGGGGGCCGAACTCTTCGGTCGCATCGACGAGGTCGACCAGGCGTTCGACGGCATCCGCCTCCGGCTGCAGGGCGACGGCCTGCGCGGCTCCCTCAACGAGCCCAGCGTCCCCTCGGTCGCCAACCGGGTGGGTAATGTCGTCGGCGGCCACTGGCAGACGCGCCAGAACCCGACCGCGACCCAGCGGCGCAACGTCCAGATCGCCGAGGGCGACCTGGCGGGCATCGAGCGGGACCTCGCCGGCATCATCGACGGGGCGCTGGCCGAGCTGGAGGCGGCGCTGGCTGCCGCTGGAGCGCCCTGGACACCGGGCAGGCCGATCGGGCCGTCGCGCTGAAGAGCCCGCGTCGCGACCAGGGTCCGTGCGCGAGTCGAGCCGCGGCCGGGCACTCGTTCCGATCGCGCCCAGGGTTCCGGCAACGGCCGGGCTGTCACGGTCCACGGGTCCCCGAGCCGGAGCCGGAGCACTATAATTGTGCCGCCCGATTCAAGATCCCCCCGCACCATCAACCCAGGGAGAAACCGGCATGAGCGACCAGACTCTGGTCCTATACGACGTCCAGGACGGCGTCTGCATCCTGACCCTCGACGACCCCCCGGCCAACACCTACACCTACGCCATGATGCGGCAACTGGACGCCTGCATCCTCAGGGCCCGGATGGACGAGGACGCGCACGTCATCGTGCTCACCGGCAAGGGCGAGAAGTTCTTCAGCGCGGGCGCGAGCATCCCGATGCTCAACGAGGTCACGCCGACCTTCAAGTACTTCTTCTGCCTGCACGCCAACGAGACCCTCAACCGCCTCGAGCAGACCCCCAAACTCACCATCGCCGCGCTCAACGGCCACACGGTGGGCGGCGGACTCGAGATCGCCATGGCCTGCGATCTGCGTATCGCGCGGGCGGGCGGCTCGCGGATCGGGTTGCCCGAGATCAACCTGGGCGTGCTGCCCGGCACCGGCGGCACCCAGCGGCTCTCGCGCCTCGTCGGCAAGTCGCGCTCCATCGAGATGATGACCACGGGTGAACTCTTCGGCTTCGACGCCGCGCTCGAACACGGCATCCTCAATCGCGTGATCGAGGCCGACTCCGGAGACGACTTCATGGCCAGGGTGCTGGAATTCGCGGGCGGGTTCACTCCGCCGCGCAAGGCCTCCAAGGCGGTCGGGCTGATCAAGAGGTCGGTCCAGACCGGCGCCGAGATCCCCTTCGAGACCGCTCTCGCCCTTGAGCGCGAACTCCAGCAGCAGCTCTTCCAGAGCCAGGACGCGAGCGAAGGAATCGCCGCCTACGTCGAGAAGCGCCGCGCCGCCTTCCAGGGCAGGTAGTCGATGGTTCACAGGTGCGTGTTCAGCCGGACGATCGGGCCGGAACCAGCAAACCCCGCCCGCACCGGAGGAGAAGGATGAGCGACGTGCCCATGCGCGGTCTCTGGATCGACAACGAGAGCGTGGCTTCCGCGTCGGGGGCGACCTTCGCCACCACCAACCCGGCGACCGGCGAAGTGATCGCCCGAGTCGCGGAGGCGACCGAGGAGGACGTGGCGCGCGCAGTGGACTCGGCGCACGCCGCGCTCGCGGCGAAGCCCTGGCGGCGAACCGACGCGCACAAGCGGTCCCGGCTGCTGTGGCGGCTGGCCGACCTGATCGAGCGCGACGCCCGGCTCATCGCGGAGACGGAAACCCGCGACAACGGCAAGCCCATCTTCGAGTCGCGCTATGTCGACGTGCCCAGCGTGGTGGAAAACTTCCGCTACTTCGCCGGGCTGGCCGACAAGATCCAGGGCGAGACCATCCCCGTGAAGGGGCCCTTCCTGAACTACACGGTGCGCGAGCCGGTGGGCGTCGTCGGGTGCATCGTGCCCTGGAACTTCCCGCTCTCGCTCGCCACCTGGAAGGTCGCCCCGGCGCTGGCGTGCGGGAACGCGGTGGTGCTCAAACCCGCGATGGAGACGCCCCTGACCGCCCTCCTGCTCGGCGAGCTGGCGGCGGAGGCGGGCTTCCCGCCCGGCATCCTCAACGTCGTGCCCGGCCGCGGCACGCGGGCCGGCGCGGCCATGGTGCGCCACCCCGGCGTGGACGCCATCGCCTTCACCGGCTCGACCGAGGTCGGCAAGACCATCATGCGGGAGGCGGCGGATACTCTGAAGAAGGTCTCCCTCGAGCTGGGCGGAAAGTCGCCCAACATCGTCTTCGCGGACGCCGACCTGAAGGGCGCGGTGCGCGGGGCGAACACCGGGATCTTCTACGGCAAGGGAGAGGTGTGCGCCGCGGGCTCGCGCATCCTGGTGCAGGAATCGCTATACGAGGAGTTCCTGGAGGGGCTCGCCGCCCGCGCGGGCAAGATGGCCGTGGGCGACCCCATGGCGCCGACCACGCGCATGGGGGCGATCGTCAGCCGCAAGCAGCGCGATGTCGTACTCGGGTACATCGAGTCGGGCAAGGCCGACGGCGCCCGCCTGGTGGCGGGTGGCGAGGCGGCCACGGTCAACGGCAAGGGCAACTTCGTGCAGGCGACCATCTTCGCCGACGTGACGCCGGAGA
Organism: Longimicrobiales bacterium; assembly: GCA_965225805.1. Lineage (GTDB taxonomy): Bacteria > Gemmatimonadota > Gemmatimonadetes > Longimicrobiales > Gaopeijiaceae > BD2-11. The sequence continues at coordinate 2,208,124 of OZ245327.1, read as the reverse complement.
TGCGCATCGCGCGGGAGGAGATATTCGGGCCCGTGGCGGCGGTGATCCCGTTCACCGACTCGGCCGACGCCATCGACAAGGCCAACCGGACCATCTACGGGCTCGCGGCCGGGATCTGGACCCGCGACGTCGGCCGGGCGCACCGCATCGCCGCCGAGGTGCGCGCCGGCACCGTCTGGATCAACACGTACAACCAGTACGATTCGGGGTCGCCCTTCGGCGGATACAAGCAGAGCGGGTTCGGGCGCGACCTCGGCTACCAGGCGGCGCTCGACAAGTACACCCAGGTGAAGAGCGTCTGGGTGGCGCTGGACGGATGAGACGAGCGGTCATCGTCGACGCCGTCCGCACGCCCATCGGGCGGCACGGCGGCGCGCTCGCGGCGGTACGCCCGGACGACCTGGCGGCCACGGTCATCCGCCAACTGGTATCCCGCAACGGCCTGGACGAAGAGGCGATCGACGACGTCGTCTTCGGGTGCACCAACCAGGCCGGCGAGGACAACCGCAACGTCGCGCGCATGGCTTTGCTGCGGGCGGGGCTGCCGGTCACCGTGCCCGGCCAGACCGTCAACCGGTTGTGCGGCTCGGGGCTCCAGGCAGTCGACAGCGCCTTTCACGCGATCGCCGCCGGAGAGGGCGACGTGTTCATCGCAGGCGGCGTGGAGAGCATGAGCCGGGCCCCCTACGTCATGCTCAAGCCCTCCGTGGCGTACGCGCGCGACACGCCGACCGTCGCCGACACCGTGCTGGGCTGGCGTTTCCCCAACCCCGCCTTCACCCCCGAGTGGACCATCGGGCTGGGACAGACCGCCGAGGTGGTCGCGAGAGAGTTCGGGGTGACGCGCGAGGAGCAGGACGCCTTTGCGGCCAAGAGCCAGGCGCGCGCCGGACGCGCCCTCGCCCGGGACCGCTTCCGAGAGGAGCTGGTGCGGGTCGAAGTCCCGACACGCAAGGGTGGACGCGCGTGGGTGGACACCGACGAGCATCCCCGCTCCGGAGTGACCCCCGAGTCGCTGGCCCGCCTCTCCCCCGTCTTCGAGAAAGGGGGAACGGTCACTGCCGGTAATTCGTCGGGAATAAACGACGGCGCCGCCGCGCTGCTGGTGATGGAGGAGGAACGGGCCCGCAGCCTGGGGCTCTCGCCGATGGCGCGCATTCGTGCGAGCGCGGTCGCCGGAGTCGAGCCTCAGCGCATGGGCATCGGGCCGGTGCCTGCGGCCCGGAAGGCCTTCCGGCGCGCCGGCATCGGCCCCGCGGACGTCGACCTCGCTGAAGTCAACGAAGCCTTCGCCGCCCAGGCCATCCCCTGCCTGCGGCTCCTCGACCTCGACCCGCAGCGGGTCAACGTGAACGGCGGCGCGATCGCGCTCGGCCACCCGGTGGGGTGCTCGGGCGCGCGCATCCTCTGCACACTGGTGCACGAGATGGTCAAGCGTGGGAGCGGGGTCGGGCTCGCCACCATGTGCATCGGGGTCGGTCAGGGGATCGCCACCGTGGTCACCGCGGACTAGACGCATGGCGACCCGCCTCGAACGCATCACGGTCCTCGGCGCCGGCGTCATGGGGCACGGCATCGCCCAGGTGTCGGCCATGGCCGGGCATCGTGTCATCCTCCACGATCCGGACCCGGCCGCGGTCGAGCACGGCCTGGCCCGCATCCGCGCCAACCTGGACAAGGGCCTCTCCCTCGGCAAAGTGACCGAGGACGACCGCGCGCAAGCCCTCGCCCGCATCTCCCTCGCACCTTCGCTGGCCGCCGCCTGCGAGAAGGCGGAGCTGGTCGTGGAGGCCGCGCCCGAGCGCATGCAACTCAAACGAAGCCTCTTCGAGGACGTGGAGAACGCCGCGCCGCCATCGGCGCTGCTGGCCACCAACACCTCCTCGCTCAGCATCGACGGCATCGCCGAAGTCCTCGCGGAACCACACCGCTTCCTCGGGCTCCATTTCTTCAACCCGGTGCACCTGATGGCGCTCGTGGAAGTCGTGCGCGGCAGCCGGACCGACGAAGCCACCCTGGAAGCGGGTGTCGAGTTCGCGCGCGGTCTGGGAAAGGAGCCCATCGTGGTGCGCGATGCGCCCGGCTTCGCTTCTTCGCGGCTCGGCGTGGCGCTCGGGCTCGAGGCCATGCGCATGGTCGAAGAGGGCGTCGCCGACCCCACCGCCATCGACAAGGCCATGGAGCTCGGCTACCGGCACCCGATGGGTCCGCTCCGGCTCACCGACCTGGTGGGGCTGGACGTGCGCCTGGCGATTGCCGAATACCTGCACGAGAAGCTGGGCGGCGAGCACTACCGTCCCCCGGCCATCTTGCGACGCATGGTCGAAGAGGGGAAGCTCGGAAGGAAGACGGGAGAGGGATTCTACCGCTGGAACCAGGGGGGACGGTGACAGCCAGGCGACCGGTAACGACGAGGCGGATCGTGTCGGCAATGGGGGGACGGTGACGGCGAAGCGGATCCTGACGGCAAAGGGGGAACGGTGACGGCTTCGGCGGCCGGGCCGGATTACGAGACCCTTCTGGTGGACCTCGAGGGCCCGGTCGCGACCGTCCGCATCAACCGGCCCGACAAGCTGAATGCGCTCAACGCCGGGGTGCGGCGCGAGATCACTCGGGCGATGGACGAGTTGGGCGCGGACCCCGCGATTCGGGTCGCCATCCTGTGCGGGACCGGTGAGAAGGCGTTCGTGGCGGGCGCCGATGTCTCCGAGTTCGCGGCGCGCACCCCCGGCGAACAGCGGGAAGTCTACCAGCGACGACGGGTGTACGACGCCGTGGCCACCTTCCCAAAGCCCCTGATCGCCGCCATCCACGGCTTCTGCCTGGGGGGAGGGGTCGAGTTGGCGCTCGCCTGCGACGTGCGCGTGGCCGACCCGAGCGCCCGTTTCGGCCAGTTCGAGATCCGCCTGGGGCTGATTCCGGGCGCCGGAGGGACGCAGCGCCTGGCGCGATTGGTGGGGCCGGGGCAGGCTGCGCGCATCGCCTTGAGCGGCGACGTGATCGACGCGACCGAGGCACACCGCATCGGCCTGGTGGAGATTCTCGCCGACGAGGGCGAACACCTCGAGCGGGCTCGGGAGCTCGCCGGCCGCATGGCGCGCTGGAGCCCGGTGGCGCTCGGGCTGGTCAAGGAGTCGCTGCGCGCCGCCGCCGAGACCTCGCTGGCCGCCGGACTGGAACTGGAGAAGGAGCTCTTCCTCGCCGCCTTCGCCAGCAACGACGGCCGCGAGGGCGTACGCGCCTTTGTGGAGAAACGCCGTCCGGAGTTTCGCGGAAGATGAGTCGGGTGAAGCTGGTGCGCGCCGGAGCCGCGATCTACTTCGTGCTCTTTCTGGTCTTCGTCACCTGGCCGGGTTTCATCCCCTTCAACCGCCCCCTGCCGCTGGTCCTGGGCCTCCCCTTCAACATGGCCATGATCGCGCTGTGGGTGGCGGTGGGCGCGGCGGTGCTGTTTGTGCTGGATTGGTCGGAGCATGGGGACGCTGCGGAGGGCCGCGCTACGGAGGGCCGCGCTCGAGTCGAATCCGGGGACGGCGGCGCCTCAGCCGACGGGGAGGCCGGGTAGATGGAGCGCTGGCAGCTGATTGCAGGCCTGATCCTGATCTATCTGGCGGTTACGCTGGGGATCGGGTTGATGGCGGGGCGGCGCGCCTCCAAGAGCGTGACCGGCTACGTGGCCGGAGACCGCCGCTTCGGGCTCCTGGTGATGTACTTCGTCACGGGCGCCACCGTCTTTTCCGCCTTCGCCTTCCTCGGAGGGCCGGGTTGGGCCTACTCGCGGGGGGCCGCGGCCTTCTACATCCTCTCCTACGGCGCACTCGGGATCGCCCCCTGGTACTTCATCGGCCCGCGCGCGGCCGAGCTCGGGCGGCGGCGCGGCTACGTGACCCAGGCGCAGCTGCTGGTGGGACGCTTTCCATCCCGCTTCCTGTCCGCCCTCGTGGCGGCGCTCTCCCTGGCCGCGTTCGTGCCGTACATCACCCTGCAGATGCGCGGGGCGGGCATCGTGATCGAGGCGGTCACGGACGGCAACGTCCCGCTGGCCGCGGGGGCTGCGATCGCGTACGGCGTGGTGGTGCTCTACGTGCTCATGAGCGGTGTGGCCGCGGTCGGGTGGACCAACACCTTCCAGGGCATCTTCATGGTCGCGATCGCCTGGTCGCTCGGCATCTACCTGCCCTTCCGGCTGTATGGGGGGGTGGGGGAGATGTTCGGGCGTATCCTGGCCGAGCGCCCCGAGATGCTCTCGGTCCCGGGGCTCACCGCCGGGGGCGATCCCTGGAGCTGGGGAGGGTACTCGAGCGCCATCCTGGTGAGTGCGATCGGCCTCATGATGTGGCCCCACCTCTTCATGAAGGCCTTTACCGCGCGCGACGACCGGACGCTCCGCCGCACAGTGGTGCTGTTTCCCACCTTTCAGCTCTTTCTCGTGCCCGTCTTCCTGATCGGCTTCGCGGGAGTGCTGCTGCCCGAATCCCCTCCGGACCCCGACTTCATCCTCCCCTTCCTGATTCTGCGCTCCGAACTGCCCGCGCTGGTGGTGGGGCTTTTCTGCGCGGGCGCGCTCTCGGCGTCGATGTCGACCGGGGACGCGCTCATGCACGCGGCGGCATCGGTGACCGTGGAAGACGGCGTGCGCCCCTTTTTCCGGCTGAGCGACGCCGCCCAGCGCCGCCTCATGCAGGCGCTTGTCGTGGTCGTGGGGATGGTCGCGTACGGGTTCGCGTTGGACGAGGACTCCTCGCTGGTTGTGCTGCTACTCACCGCCTACGGCATCATCTGTCAGTTCGCGCCCCCCGTCTGCGCGGCCCTCTTCTGGCGCCGGGCCACCACCCCGGGGATCGTCGCCGGCCTGGTCGCGGGCTCGGCGACCGCGGTCTTCTTCTTCACCACCGGCTATCTGGGGATGGAACTGCGGCCCTTCGGCCTGCACGAGGGTGTGCTGGGCCTGCTGGTTCACATTCCGGTGCTGGTGGGCGTGAGCCTGGCCACCCAGCCGCAGGATCCGGACCACACGGAGGCCTTCGTGAACCCACGAGGCTCGGGAACGAGCACGAGCCCGGACGGAGCCGACTCCGGCAGTGCCCGAATCGCACGGGACGCTCCCCATGGATGAACGGATGCCTCCCATGGATGCAGCCACGTCCCGGACGCCCACGCCGGAGGAGCGCCTGGCCGAATTACGGGCCGAAATGAGCGGGGTGACCGACCGGCTCATCGCGCTGATGGGGGACCGCCGAAGGCTCGCCATCGAGATCGGCAAGGTGAAGGAGGAACTCGGCCTCCCGGTCCTCGACCCGGCGCGCGAAGCCCGGGTTGTGCGTCAGGCAGCAGCGCGGGCGCGCAACCTGGGGGTCGACGCGGAGATGGCGCGCGACATTCTCTGGCGCATCATCGCCTCGGCCAGGGAGGCCCAGGGAGGACGCCGGCCGGGATGGCCGGACCCGCCGCCACCCAAGCGGGCCGACAGCTAGCCCGACCTGAAGCGGGGGTGGAACGTCAGGAGGGCGCGCCCGGACGGCCTTGGTGCGCTGGTGGAGACCGCTAGTAGCTATTGCAGGTGGAGACCGCTAGTTGGGGCTTACCGAGACGAACTGGCGGTTTCTGCGCCGCTCGAACCTCACCACGCCGTCGACCAGCGCGAACAGCGTGTCATCGCCTCCCTTCCCCACGTTGGTGCCAGGGTGGAAGCGGGTCCCCCGCTGACGAACGAGGATGCTGCCCGCGGTCACGGGCTGTCCACCGTAGCGCTTGATGCCCAGGAACTTCGGGTTCGAATCGCGTCCGTTGCGGCTTGAACCGACCCCTTTCTTGTGTGCCATCTCGATTCCTTTCCGGGTCAGCGCTTAGATGACGATTTCGTCGATCCGCACTTCGGTGAACTTCTGGCGGTGTCCCTGCTTCTTACGATAGCCCTTGCGGCGCTTGCGCTTGAAGATGATGAGCTTGCTGTCCTTTCCGTGCGCCAGGACTTCGGCCCGCACCGCCGCGCCTTCGACAGTGGGGGTCCCCACCGCCAGCTCCCCCTCGCCTCCACCGGTCAACAGCACACGGTCGAAGGTCACCGTGGAACCCTCTTCGGCGGCGAGCGCCGGAATTCGCACCCGGACGCCGGGCTCAGCCCTGAACTGCTTTCCGCCGGTCTCGAACACCGCGTACATGCCTGCCTCGTCGTGAAGAAGAAGATCCGGGGCGAAATGGGCGCGCCACGAAGCGCCTTAGCCCGAAAAACCTAAGGAGTCGCCGGGAGAGGTCAAGGGCAGTCCGTCCCTACACCGTCGCGTATTTCGCCGTCACATCCAACTGGGCGCGACCGGAGAGCAGACGGAATTCGTCTTCGCCCAGAAGAGGATCGTCCCGCAGGCTGATCCGAAGACCGGTCGCGCTCGACACGCGCTTGCGGAACTCCGGCTCCGAGTCGAGCACATGCAGGGCCACCTCGGGATGGATGCGCACCGTCAGACTGTGCTCGGTCTTGGCGGCGGCGGCTCGCCTCAGGCTGCGCTCCACCCGGCGCATCACGGTATCCGGCGCGAAGACGCGGCCCAGCCCGCCACAGTGGGTGCACGGCTCCGTAATCGAGGTGAAGATGGACGGCCGCACCCGCTGGCGCGTCATCTCGATCAACCCGAGTTCAGAGACCGCGAACGCGCGAGTGCGGGCCCGGTCGCGCCCCAGGTGGGTGCGCAGTTCGTGGAGCACCCGGTCGCGGTCCTTCTGCGTGTCCATGTCGATGAAGTCCACGACCACGATTCCGCCGACGTCGCGGAGCCTGATCTGCCGGGCGATCTCCCGCGCCGCCTCCAGGTTGGTCTTCAGGATCATGTGCGCGGGGTCGTTCTTCTTCTTCCCCGCGAAGCGCCCGGTGTTCACGTCGATCGACACCAGCGCCTCCGTGGGCTCGATCACGACATGGCCGCCGGACTTGAGCCCCACCTTGCGGCGGAAGGAACGGTGGATCTCCTCCTCGATGCCGTGGGCATCGAACAGCGGCTCCTGGCCCTGGTAGAGCTTCAGCCGATCGAGCAGATCGGGAGCCACGCCCTTCACGTAACCTTCGATTTCGTGGAAGATGCCGGGTGAGTCCACCGTCAGCGAGTCGAACTTGTCGCTGAACAGGTCCCGGATGACCCCGCTGATCAGCCGCGCCTCGCGACGCACGACGCCGGGGGCCGGAGCCGCCTCCGCCGTCCGCTGGATCTCCAGCCAGCTCCCCCGCAGGGTCTTGAAGTCGCGCGCGAATCGCTGCTCGGTGGCCTCCTCCCCCACCGTGCGGACGATGACCCCTCCGGAATCCGCAGGAATCACCTTGCGGGCGAGATTGCGGAGCCGCGCACGCTGCTTGCGGTCCTCGATCTTGCGGCTCACGCCGACGCGCGCCGAAAACGGCATGTAGACGAGAAAGCGGCCAGCCAGCGACACCTGACCCGTCAGGCGCGGCCCCTTGGAGCCGATGGGCTCCTTGGTGACCTGCACGGTGACCCTGTCGCCCTTGCTGAGCAGCTGCTGGATCGGCGGGTGTTTGCGGTTGCCCCCGCGGCCGTTCTCGGACGGCTCACCGCCCTCCTGGACCACATCCGAGACGTGGAGGAAGCCCGCCTTTTCGACCCCGATATCTACGAAGGCCGCCTGAATGCCGGGGAGCACCGCCTCAACCCGTCCCAGGAACACATCACCCACCAGCCGTCCCTGGTCCGGACGGTCCAGCATCAATTCCACGAGCTTCTTGTCTTCCAGAAGCGCCACTCGCGTCTCGCGCGAGGACGCACCGATGATGATTTCTCTCCTCAAGACCCTGGTTTCTCCGCGAGTCGCGGGGCTGGAGACCGTCGAACGGTCTCCCTACCCGGCTTTCTGCTCTGCGGCCCTTCCGCCTCCGCCAGCCTCCCGCACCAGATGACGAGCAATCAGCAAGCGCTGAATCTCGCTCGTGCCCTCTCCGATCTCGCAGACCTTAGCGTCGCGAAACATTCTCTCCACCGGGTAGTCGTTGGTGTACCCGGCGGCGCCCATGAGCTCGATGGCTTCCGTGGTCGAGCGCATCGACAGCTCCGAAGCGAACAGCTTCGCCATGGAGGCTTCCTTGGAGTAGGGTCGTCCCTGGTCCTTGAGCCAGGCCGCGTGGTAGGTCAGGTGCTTCGCGGCCTGGATCCCCGTGGCCATGTCGGATAAGCGGAATTGTACCGCCTGATAGTCGTAGATTCTGTGTCCGTACCGCTTCCGTTCCAACGTATACTCAAGCGCGGCGTCAAAAGCTCCCTCGGCGATCCCCAGGGCGAGCGCAGCGATTCCGATGCGCCCCGCATCGAGGGTGCGCATGAAGTTCACGAAGCCCTCGCCCTCGGCCCCGAGCCGGTCTTCAACGGGGACGAAGGCGTTCTCCAGCACCAGTTCCCGGGTATCCGACGCCCGCCACCCCATCTTGTCCTCTTTCCTGCCGGCCCTGACGCCCCCGGTGAACGCGAGTTCCGCGCAATGCCCCACGCCCAGGCGCCGCGCCGTCTCCAGGTCACAGGTCGGCTTGGTGACGATGAAGCTGGTAATGCCCCGGGTTCCCCGTGCCGGGTTGGTGAGCGCGGTGATCGTGAAGATCTCCCCGACCCCGGCGTGGGTGATGAAGATCTTGGAGCCGTTGATCCGGTAGCCGTCCGCTTCACGGACCGCCCGCGTGCGGGTGCCGGCCGAGTCCGAGCCCGCGGCCGGCTCGGTGAGTCCGAAACCACCCAGCACCCGGCCGCTGGCGAGCAGGGGCAGATACCTGCGCTTTTGCGCCTCCGATCCGAAGTTCAGGATCGGGCTCGCGCCCAGGGTCGTGTGCGCCGACACCGTGATGGCGTGGCTGGCGTCGTGCCGCGCCAGCTCCTCGACGACCAGGATGTAGCTCAGGTAGTCGCGCCCCATTCCCCCGTACTGCTCGGGAATCGGGATACCCAGGAGGCCAATCCCGCCCATCGCGCGCACGTTCTCCCAAGGGAAAGTCTGGGTCCGGTCGATTTCCCCGGCAATCGGCGCGATGTGTTCCAGCGCGAACGCTCGAACCCGCTCGCGCAAACGGTTGTGCTCGGGACCGAGGTAGAGCGCCATCACTCGGTCCCTGCTTCAGAAGTCACATGATATGAAATACTGTAAGTCATTTTATTTATTCAGATAACATGCCATCTAACAAGAGAAGATCGAAGGCGTGTAGTCCGGCCTGCGAGGGTCGTTCAGCATGCGGGATTGTACACCACGACCCGTCGGGAAGTGCGCGTAGGGGCCCCGATGACTTCGTCTCCAGGAGTCGCTCGCAGGTCTTCGTTGCCCGGAGTCGCTCGTGACTCCCCTGCTGCGGCGGCGGGTACTACCCTCCAGCGGGGGCGGAAGGGGATGGCCTGAACCCGATCTTCCAGATGCCGGCTCGCAGGTGACCCGCGCCCACATAGTCGCCCGCCCAGAAGGCGTCGTCTCCCAGGAAATCGACGACCACGACCCCTTCGATCCTGGTGCGGGCGATCACAGTCGCGCTGGCGAGATCGACGATGTCGATCTGACCATCGTACCTGTCCATGGTTGCGAGGCCGGGCTTCATCTCGAGCGTGACGCGTCCGTCCGGTGCGCGGCGCTCCTCCATCATGCCCCGCCAGTCGCCTCTGCGCCTCCAGCTCAGGACCCACAACCGGTCTTCGGGATCGACGCGAAGCGCCCGCATGCTGTTCGGCGGAGGATCGTCCGGCGCTGCCTGCAACCTGTCGAACGGTGGATCGTTGAAGGTGGGGTCGCTGAAACCCGTGATGCGCCGGCCGCCTTCGGTCCAGACCTCGATCTCGTAGCCGTACCACGGCGACGAGAAGATGCGATCGGCGGGATCGGCGGTGAAAATCCGCGAAGACTCCACCTCCGCCACGCGATCATCCGCGAAGTCGACGATGCCCCCCAGGGACCGAACGATCTCCTCGCCCTCCAGAATGTGAAGCGGCCGATAACGCTCTCCAGGAACGGCGGACCAGTCGTTGACCACCCACCGTTCTCCATCGCCGAGGGCACGGACATCTCTGCCGCCGGGCAGCCTTCCCTCTTCGAGGAGCGTGAAGTCCGGGCTCACCACGTTATGGCGATGGTTGCCGATGTCGAAGATGTGTACGCGCCCTTCCCCGTCCGTGTGAACGGGCATCGCGTTGTCCCACTCCAGCGGACCCTCGCCCGCGCGACCGACTTCACCCACGAAGTTGCCCGCCGCGTCGAAAACCTTCACCGCCTCATACTGTCCGAACCAGTAGTTGCCCATGCTGTCGCGGACCATGTGGAACGCCTCGCGCAGGTATCCCTCCCCGATTGTGTCCCCCATGACCAGGACGCGCTCGAGGGTGATGCAGTCCTCGCAGGGCGGTTCGGGTTCGCGGATCAGCCTGACTTCCGTGCTGTCGGTCACGTCCGTCCAGTGGGCGCGGGATGGTTCGCCCGGTTGGGCGCAGGCGAGGAAGAGACCAGGAGTGAGCAGGCTCGCCAGAGCGGCGAGGGACCGTGAAGCAGTCATGCGATGGGGATCTCCTCTTGCTGGCCCGCTGGAATCGGAGGTGCGGCTTCAACCGTACCAAGGTACGGGACCGCCGCTCGGGTTCGCCAGCAGGCCCGTTGTCTCGTTTCAGGCCCTCTGGCAATTGTCGCAGGTGCCGCAGTTGGCCGGGCCGGTGATGTCCCCGAAGTAACCGAGGATGCGGGCGCGGCGGCATCCTCGGGTGCGGGCATAGCGCTCCACCGCGGCGAGCTTGCCCAACTCGGCCTTGCGCCGTTTGCGCAGCGGGCCCAGCGGCAGCCGGCGGACGTGGGGGCGCAGGTTGATGTGGAGGGTTCCGCCGGCCTCTTCGGGCGGATCTTCGCGCAGGTGCACCACCCGGCATGCGGCGAGCGCGCGGGCCAGGGCGCCCACGTTGCCGGGGGTCAGAGGGGTGCCGTCGCGGGTCCGCATATCGTCGACCGGCACCTTCAGACGCTCCCGGCCGGCGGCCCGCTTGCGCAGATTGCGCCAGAAGCGGCGCACCGCGCGCGGGGGCGGGTAGCTGTGGTCGATGAACGCCATCTGGCCGGATCGATCTCCCTTGGACCACAGCGCCAGGCAGTGTGCGGTGTCGCCGTCGCGTCCGGCCCGGCCGGCTTCCTGGTAGTAGGCCTCGATGGTGCGCGGCAGTTCGTGGTGGATGACCAGCCGCACATCGCTCTTGTCGACTCCCATGCCGAAGGCGTTGGTGGCGACCACCAGCGGGGCGTCCCCCGCCATGAACGCGTCCTGCACGCGGCCACGCTCGGCCGCCGGAAGCCCCGCGTGGTAGGCCTCGGTGAGGTAGCCGAGGCCGGCCAGGTCGTCGCGCACGCTTTCCACCCCCTTGCGGCTGCTGGCGTAGATGAGGGTCACGCCGGGGCGGTTGCGCACCAGGGCGCGCAGCCGCTTCCGCTTCTCCTTCCACGACCGGACCCGCCGCACCTGCCATACCAGGTTGGGACGGTCGAAGCCGCCTACCACGGTGACCGGGTCGGCCAGCCGCAGCCGGGTGACGATCTCCCGCCGGGTGCGCGAAGTGGCGGTGGCGGTGAGTGCGATCATGGGGGCATCGAACATCCCGCGCAGGCGGCCAAGCCGCAGGTACGCGGGACGGAAGTCGTGGCCCCACTCCGAGATGCAGTGGGCTTCGTCGACCGCGAGCAGGCTGACTCGCAGCCGCGGCAGCAGCTCCCGGAACGACCGGCTCTCAAAGCGTTCCGGGGCGACGAAGACTACGCGCAACCCGCCCTCGACCAACTGCGCCTCCACTTGATCCCGCTCCGCGCGCGACAGGGTGGAGTTGAGGAAGGCGGCGGGAATGTGCGCTTCGCGGCAACGCATGGCCTGGTCGGCCATGAGCGACACCAGCGGGCTCACAACGATGGTGGCGTGGGGGAGCACGGCGGCGGGCACCTGGTAGCAGACGCTCTTGCCTCCGCCGGTGGGGAGGATGCCGAGCGCATCGTGCCCCTGCAGCACCGCTCGCACCAGCACGTCCTGCCCAGGCCGAAAGCCCGGGTAGCCGAAGTGGCGCTTGAGGGCGTCGAGGGCGATGCGGTCCGCTTCGTCCTCTTCCAGAACGGGACGCTGTGTAGCCGACTCCTTTCCCGGGACGGGACGCTGTCTGGTCGAGGTTGCCGCCGGGGCTTTCATGGCTGGAAAGCTGGGGGCCAGGGCGGGGCGCTTCCATGGCGCGGAGGGACGATCTCCCGAGCAGCCCTGCCGGCAACCGGGATCCGGGTGCGGTGCCTGGCTCCCGGCTCCTCTCTATACTGGATGCGCTGCTTGTGCGAACCGGAAACGGACGATGGCCATCGACCGAGGAGGAGGCCATGCGATATCGAATCATCCAAACCCGCATCTTCCTGGCAGGAGTGTTGACCGCTCTGGCGGGGGCCCTGGCCTGTGAGCAGGACCCGGGCGTGGACGGCGCCGAAGCCGACGGCGAGGTGTATTCCACCGCCCGCCACGATTTCCGGGTGGTCACGGTCGCCGGCGGACTTGACCATCCCTGGTGCATGGCCTGGCTGCCCAGCGGGGAGATGCTGATCGTGGAGCGCCCGGGCCGCCTGCGCGTGGTGCGCGACGGCGTGCTCCAGCCGGAGCCGGTGGCCGGCTGGCCCGCGGTCTATCGGGACGAGGGCCAAGGGGGCTTCATGGACATCCTTCCCCACCCCGACTTCGCCGAGAATCTCTGGTTGTACCTGAGCTACGGCAAGCCCAACGAGGATGGGTCCGAAGGCACCACGGCGGTGGTGAGGGGACGCTGGGACGATGGCCGCGTCACCGACGTCGAGGAGATCTTCGAGTCCAACGCCTGGTATGGAAACAACAACCACTTCTCGGGACGGATGGCCTTCGACCGGGACGGCTATCTCTATCTGACGGTGGGCGACCGGATGCTCCCGCCCAACATGATGGCCGACCATCCGGCGCTCGACGTGACCAACCACATGGGCACCATCGTGCGCCTGCACGACGACGGCCGCGTCCCCGCCGACAATCCGTTTGTCGAGCGGGCCGACACTCTGCCGGAGATCTGGAGCTTCGGCCACCGCAACCTGCAGGGCCTCGCGGTCGATCCGCTAACGGGGCATCTGTGGTCGAACGAGCACGGCCCCCGGGGCGGCGATGAACTGAACCTGATCGCGGCGGGCGGCAACTACGGCTGGCCGGTGGTGTCCCACGGCATCAACTACGACGGCACGGTCTACACGACCGAAGCTTCTCGAGCCGGAGTCGAGTCTCCCCGTTTTGTCTGGACGCCTTCCATCGGTATTGCCGGCATGATGATCTATCGGGGGGACGAGTTTCCCTGGTGGAAGGGCAGCGCATTCGTGGGCGGCATGGTGGGCGAGCAACTCGGACGGGTCACCCTGGACGGCACGGACGCCCTCGGCGTGGAGACGCTCCTGGAGGGCGAGCTGGGACGCATCCGCGATGTGCGCGAGGGTCCCGACGGGCTCATCTACCTCGCCCTCGAGCACGCCGAGGAACTCACAGCGGTGGTGCGGCTCGAGCCCGTGGCGAGCGACGTGATGCCGCCGGCTTGAAGCGCGCGACGGGTTGGTGCCGGCGTTCTCGCGACAACATGCCGGCGCCCCGACGATGCCGGACAACCTCCCGCTGTGTGATCCCCATGCCGGACGGAGGCTGCGATCCCGGCGGCGGGCGTTCAGTCATCCGGGAAATCCATGCCCGGGCATGCCCGGGATGATTCTGAGGGCGTTCTCGAAATAGACCTTGCGCAGAACTTCATCCGGCAGCCCCATGCCGTAGAGCTTCCAGAAGGCGTGGTAGTTTCGATAGTAGTCGAAGTACTCGTCCTCCGTCTCGAAAACGCGCCAGTAGTAGGGATACTCCTCGGGCCGGAAAGAGTCCTTTCCGAAGAGGATGCGGTCCTGGTACTTCACGAAGAAGGCGCGCGCGAAGCGGGGCTGCCGTCCCAGGTCGTAGAGCACGGCCCCGACCTCCCCATGGACGTTGGGAAAGCGGTCGAAGAGCTCGCCCAGGCGGGCGAGGTCCTGGGTGTGCCAGCCCATGTGCGCCAGCACCCAGGTCGTGTTGGGATGCCTGGCCAGCATCCGGTCCCGCTCGGCCATGAGCTCCTCGAAGGACGGGAAACGCGCGCGGTCGAAGAAGCGGCGGTTCGGGAAGATGGCCATCTCCAGCCAGCGCTCGTTCTCGTAGTCGAGGGGCTCGAAGAACTCCGCGGGATCCGCGGTGTGGACGAAGACCGGGATGCCCAGACGGGCGGCCGTCTCCCAGACGATGTCGAGCTCGGGATCGTCGAGCTGGAGGCGGGTGCGGTCGGCCTTGCGGGTCGTGAGCCCGAACTGCTTGCCGATCTCACCGATCCCCACGGCCCCGGCGCGTACATCCTCCTCCAGTTGGGCGGCGATGCGGGCGCCGGAGCCGGGACCGACGCCCCGCAGGTTCAGGGTGGTGAAGAAGACGAAGCGATCGGCGTGACCGGCTGCGCGCACGGCCTCGATCTGGCGGGTGAGGCGACTGCCCGAGCTGCCGCGCGCCTGGACGATGACCTGGAGGTTCAGATCGTCCATCGCCGCCACCACTCGCTCGATGGTGGCCGGGTTGTCGAGCGACGGTGGATGCCCGTGCAGGTCGACCACCGGAAACTTGGCCCGCGGCACCGGGTTCTCGGGAACCACGAGCGTGGAGCGCGGCTGGTATTCGACGATGCTCGGCGGCGGAAGGGTCGGCCTGCGATCCTGGCAGGCGAGCGCGGCGGCCGGCAGGGAGAGTATGGCGGCGGCGAACAAAGCGGGTCGGCGCATCGGGATGGCTCCGTCGTGCGAGAGACTCCCGCTTCAACGCAACGGTAGAGGGCCCCAGTTCGGCGGGCCTGTTGCGTAGCGGGATCTCCCTCCGGGCGAGGAAGAGTGTTTCCCAAACTTCGGCGAGTTGGGCGCGCCAGCCAATGCCCGGTGGGCGCCGCGAACGTAGCGGACAAGAGCCGATCGCGGACTCAACCGTGTCGGGGTGCGAGCCGAACCCGGCTCAGGAATCCGATCCCGACCTTGATTGTGAGGGGCGGAGGCAGGATGATGTAGTTTCTCACCAAACGGAGGCGGATATGTCTCGGAATATGCTGAACGGGCTCGCCTGGGTGCCGATCGCGTTGGTCTCGCTCGGCTGTTTCGGGTCGGCCGAGGCCCAGGATCACACCATCATCGCGCTCAGCCACGCCGATTTTACGGCCTACGAACTCGATCCGGCGACAGGTCGGATCGTAAACCAGTTCACCGCCGAGAACCAGCCGCACGAGGGGGTCGTTTCACCCGATGGGCGCACCATCTTCGTGGTGATTCCGCGGGACCCTCCGTACATCACCATTCTCGACGCGGCCAGCTTCGAGGAGAAAGGCAGGATCGAGTCGGAGTACTTCCACCGTCCTCCGGAGCCAGGGCAACCCGGGTCGGAAGCGACCCCGAACACGTCGGCGCTTCCGCACGGCGTCGCCCTGAACCGGGCGGGAACCAAGCTCTACGTGGGCGTGGAGGGTTCCCAGGTGCCGGGGATCGTCGTGTACGATGTCACCGGCGGCGTTGTGAGCAAGAAGATCGATCTCCTCCTCGAGGGGGGACACTTTCTGGCGATCGACGCCCGCACCGACAAGCTGTACTACCCGCACCGGGATGACGATCGGGTGGTGGTGATCGACACGCGCACCGATGAGATCGTGAAGATCATCGACGTACCGGGCGGGCCGGTCGGGGTGGACTTCACACCCGGCGGCGAAGCCTGGGTGCACTCCGACTACGACGGCACCGTCACGGTGATCGACACCTCGACCGACGAGGTGGTCGCAACGATCGACACGGGGGGCCAGGGGGCCGGCCGGATCGCGGTTTCATCCGACGGGCGCTTCGCGGCCTCCACGCGCAACGACACCGAGAACGTCGCCCTCATCGACATCGGGAAACGCCAGGTAACGGGACACGTCGCGCTCGGACCGGGGCCAGGGTTTCCGCTCTTCGCTCCCGATGGCCGGAAACTCTATGTCATGAACTCTCGCGGGGGCGACGTTGCGATCATCGACCTGATCGGGGACGGGACCGGCCAGGTGGAGGCACGTTATCCCGTGGGCGTGAACCCGTTCGGAGGGACCCTGCGGCACTTGCCCGCCCGGTAACCGAGCGGTCGCCTCTGCGTGCCAGGTAGCTGCCCAGCTGTCGCGCCGGGTCCCGGGAACTCGCCGGGCCGATGGCGGTTGGCCAATTGCGGGGCGTCCGTGCCATGTTTCGGGTCCCCGACTTTCCGATTCTTGTCCGGCCGCACTTCGGTCCGGGTCCCCATGCCGCCTGGGAGGTAGCCATGACCAGATCTTCGTTGCTCCGCAGCGTCCTCGCCCTGCTTTGGCTCGCCCCGATACTCGGGCTCAACACGCCCGCGCTCGCCCAGGAGCCCGTCGCGTGGGGAAGCGATCTGGAGTTTCACACCTTCTCGATTGTCGCCATCGATCCTTCGACCGGCGAGTCGGGAGTGTCGGTCACGACGCGGGTGGCCTGCGTCGGCAACGCCGTACCCTGGGTACGGCCGGGCGTGGGCGCGGTCGCCACCCAGGGCGGTACCCGGCTCGAGTACGGCCACGACCTGCTCGACCTGCTCGAACAGGGCGTAGCTCCCCAGGAGGCGATGGACCGCGTGGTCGCGGCGGACGAAGGGCGGGAGCGCCGGCAGGTCGGCGTCATCGACATGCAGGGCCGGTCGGCGCAGTGGACGGGCTCCGGCCAGTACGGCGCCGAGGACCGGGGCGACTGGGTCTGGGAGCGCACGGGCCTCAACTACGCCGTGCAGGGCAACTCGCTGGTGAGCACTTCCGTGGTGGACTCGGTCGCGGTCGCGTACGAGAGGACCGAGGGGTCCGGGCGCCATCTCGCGGACCGGCTGATCGAGGCCCTCTACGCCGGGCAGGTGCTCGGCGGCGACGGCCGGCACGGACGCACCCAGTCGGCGGCGGTGCTGGTGGCGGACCCACGCCCGGGAATGTCGCGCCGTCAGGACGGGGTCACAACCGACATCAACGTGTGCGAGCACCCGGAACCGATAGAGGAGGTGCGGCGCATCTACAACACGATCTCGGAGACGCTCGGCTTCCGTAGCCTCCAGCAGTTCATGGGCCGCGACGTGCTCCAGCTCAAGGTGATGCTGCACGCGCTCGGATACTATCGCGCAGATTCGTCTCCCCCTTCCCTCGAGTCGCCCGACGCGCTCGTCTACGATGCGGCGGCGGTGGCAGCCGTGGACGCCTTCCGCGCGGACCAGGCGTGGCAGACCTCCGTGCCCGGCTGGGTGGACGACAACACCATCGCCCGGCTGTGGGGCCGGCTGGAGGAGGCCGGGCTGGCGGACGAGGTGCGCCAGCGGATGCAGGAGGTGGTGCGGGTGAGGCGATAGGAAGAGGGCGGCGCGTTACAGGTAGGACGCCGGGACGCCGCGGTTCGGTCAGAGCTCTCGGCGGCGCAGCACCCGGCCCGGCCGCGCTCCCGTCACTGCCCCGCCTTCGTAGACGGCCGTTCCTCCAACCCACACGCGCTCGATCCCGGACGCCGTGAGGTGGGGTTCCGCCGTCGTCGCCCGATCGATGACCGTTGCGGGGTCGAACAGGACCAGGTCGGCCACCACGCCCGCTTCCAGCGTGCCCCGGCCCGTCAGCCCCATGTGCGCCGCAGCCAGTCCCGTCATCTTGTGGACAGCCTCCTCCAGGGTGAGCCGTCCCTCCTCGCGCACATATTGCCCGAGCACCCTCGGGTAGGTGCCGAAGCCGCGCGGATGGGCGCCGCGCAAACCGCCGTCCGACGAGACGTTGGTGTGCGGCCAGGCCAGCAGCGCGGCGATGTCGTCGACGGTCATGCTGGTCGCGACGATGCTCTCGCCTCCGTCCCTTCCCTCTGCCCGCGCGGCCCGCGACTCGGCGATCAGATCCAGGTAGGTGGTGACGGGATCCGTGCCGCGCTCCTCCGCGATCTCGGCCAGCGTCTTGCCTTCCATGCCGGGGTCGGGCCCGAAGCGTCCGATCAGCATCCCCTCCGGCGCAACGAGCTCCTCCAGGGCGTAGCGCGCGGCTTGCCGGTCGGTGAAGTCGCGCTCAGGGAAGAGGACGGTCATTGTGGACTGCCAGTACTCGTACGGGTAGACATCCGCCGTGATGTCGAGGCCCGTGGCGCGCGCCGCTTCGAGCCGCGCGAGGATCTCCGGCGCCTGCCCCCAAAGGCCCCGCGCGGCCAGCTTGAAGTGTGAGATCTGGACGGGAAGGCGGGCGCGTTCGGCGATCTCGATGCTCTCCTCGATCGCGTCGCGCATGCGCGGTCCTCGCTTCGCATGTGCGAGATGTAGCGGCCGCCGCTCGCCGCCACCGTCTCGGCCAGCGCGACTACCTCGTCCGTCGCAGAGTAGATCCCGGGGTCGTACTCGAGTCCGGTCGAGAGCCCCAGCACACCGCTCGCGAGTTCCGTCTCGAGGAGCGCGCGCATGGCTGCAACCTCTTCGGGAGTCGCCTCGCGGCGGAAGTCGTCGCCCATGACGTGTCGGCGCAGCGTACCGTGTCCGGCATAGGACGCCACGTTCACCGCTGCCGGGGTAGCGTCCAGCGCGGCGAAGAAGTCGGCGACAGGAAGAGGCGATCCTCCGTCCTGCCCGCCCACGATGGTCGTGATTCCCTGGCTCACCGCGGCCAGCGCGGTGGGTTCGTCGAGAAGGCCCCGGTCGTGGTGGCTGTGCGTGTCGATGAACCCCGGCGCCAGCACGAGCCCCGAGGCGTCGTAGATGCGTTCGCCGTCCAAGGGCGACGGAGCCGTCCCGTCGGCGCCCTCGGCCGCCAGCTCGGCGATCGTACCGCCGACGACGCGGAGCGATCCGGTGAATCCGGGACGGCCGGTACCGTCCACGATGGTGGCGCCGCGGATCAGGAATGAATCCCCGCCGTCGGGGGCGGGTGCCTGGGCGCCGTCGCCGCAGGCCGGCAGCAGGAGCGCCAAGGCGAAGAGGACGTTTTTCCCTCTCATCAAGCGTCCACCTCCTCCTGTTCCCGCGCCGCCATCCGAGCTCCGGGACTGTCCAGGTATTCCAACGCGCGAAGCTCTTCCTGAAACTCGCGCCCGGCGGTGTTCGTCAACATACGGTCGAAGCCGCACGTGCGATACGCGCCCCTGTTCGGAAGGCGCGCGGCGGGCTGTTGTAGCGTGCGTCGACCGCATCGAATCGTGCGTCGACTTCCTTGAACCGCTGGTCTACTCGGTCGAGCCGCTTTTCCACACCATCAAGGCGCGAGTCGACCCCGTTGAATCGCGTGTCCACGCGGTCGAGCCCCCTCATAACCTTGGACGCACCATGTATCGCCGAGAGTGCCAGGGGAACCGCAGCTTGGTGATATGGCCTCTGCGGCCCGGCTGTCGAAGGCTAACCCCCGAGCGCGCGGGGAACCATGGCAATATGGGACAGCGATACGGCGCGGTGTTCAAACCAAGCACGCTCGACCCCTACCTTGCACCAATCAGGGACGCTAGCATTGGGGCTTTGAAATCCGCTGTCGATGCGCATCGCGTACGGGTCGTTGTCGCGCCAGCGAAGCAACGTTGACGAGAGCTTACGGGAAACCGGGGAGACGGATGGGGGCAACCGAAGACGGGCGCGAATCGCCTTGGGAAAAGGACGTGGGCGCACGTGTCCTGGACTATCTGCGCGCCCGTCGCGGCGGCATGCGCGATCTGCTTGAGCGGCTGGCCGAGCTGGAGTCGCCCTCCATGGTTCCCGCCTCACAGCGGCCGGTGCAGGCCCTCCTGCAGGAAGCCTTGAGGGACATCGGATATCGCTCGCGTATACTACCCGGGCAGACGACGGGAGGGACTCTGCACGCCTCCCCGCGCCAGCGCGGGCGCCCATCTCCCTACCAGCTCATCCTCGGGCACACCGACACCGTCTGGCCCCACGGGACGCTGGAGACGATGCCGATTCGGATGGACGGGGGGCGGCTGTACGGGCCGGGCACCTTCGACATGAAGGCGGGACTGGTTCAGGGCATCTTCGCGGTGGAAGCCCTCAGGCGCTGTATCGGAGAACCCGAAGTCACTCCGGTTTTTCTGTACAACTCCGACGAGGAAATCGGCAGCCACGATTCCCGGAACCATATCGTGCGGATGGCGATGCGCGCCGACCGGGCCTTGGTGCTGGAGCCGGCCATGGGCGCGAACGGCAAGCTCAAGACGACCCGGAAGGGGGGCGGGGATTTCACCGTCCACGCCACCGGCCGGGCGGCGCACGCGGGGCTCGAGCCGGAGAAGGGGGTAAGCGCGATCCTGGAGCTCGCCCATGTCATCCGCAAGCTGCATGCGCTCAACGATCCCGCCAGGGGGGTGACGGTCAACGTCGGAACCGTCAACGGGGGCATTCGGCCCAACGTGATCGCCCCGCGGGCAAGCGCCGAAGTGGATGTCCGCGTGCCCACGCTCGGGGACGCGCGCAGGGTGGAGCAGGCGATTCGCGCCATAGAGGCGACGGTGCCCGGGGCATCGGTCGAGATACGGGGCGTCATGGACCGTCCTCCCATGGAGAAGACCCCGGGCAACCGCCGGCTGTGGGAGCTGGCCCGGGAAGCCGGGGCGCAGCTGGGCCTGGAAATGGAGGAGTCGGCCTCGGGCGGGGGGTCGGACGGCAACACTACCAGCCTCTACACGCCGACACTCGATGGGCTGGGTGCGGTCGGAGCCGGGGCGCACGCCAGCCACGAGCATGTGGCGCTCGAGCGGATGCCGGAGCGGGCCGCCCTGGTGGCGATGCTGCTGGCGGCCCCGTCGATGCAGCTGTATGGCGCGGAGGCCTGACGCGGCCCGCGGATCCGGTCCCGAAGGATCGGATCCCGCCGGGCCAGCTACAACGCCTCTTTCTCGCCCTGGTCCTCGCCTTCCCCGGGTGGCCGCACAAGTCGCAACGCCACGCCCGCCAGGAGGATGGCCAGCGCCAGCCAGATGAGCCAGGCGATGTCGAGCAGCATGCCCCCCAGTCCCAGTCCGGCGCCTACGCACATGAGCGCGGTGCGGGCCCTCAGATACCGGTCTTCCGCGGTGCGCGAGCGGTTCAGGAAGATGATCAGCACGGTCAGCTTTTGCGGCGCGCGAGGAACCGGCGCACACCTTCCCGGCAGGCCTCGGTGAGGCGGGCAGCGACGTTTACTTTGGCAGCGTACTCCATCCCGTCCTCGAAGTCGCGGCCATCGAGATCGTAGAGCAGCCGCTTTGAGAGCACAACCGAGGAGGGTGGACGGCTCGCGAGGGCAGTGACGTAGTCGACTACCGCCGACTTGAAATCCTGGGCGGGCAGGACCCGTGTCGCGATCCCCCACGCCAGGGCCTCACCTGCGGAGAAGCGCTCGCCGAGGGTCGCCAGCTCGAAGGCGCGCCCTTCGGAAATCTTCCGCCGCAGGATCGTCATGACCAGGGCGGGCACGAAGCCAAGATGCACCTCCGGGTAGCCCAGTTCCGCATCTTCGTGCACCAGAACCACATCGCAGGCCGTGGCCAGACCACATCCGCCGCCGAGAGCCCGGCCGTGGACCGCGGCCACCACGGGCTTCGGCAGTTTCCGAATCCGGACGAAGAGAGACCCCAAGCGCCGCGCGTCGTCGTGGCTCGCCACGGGTCCCATGCGGGTGATTTTCTCCAGCTCGGCCAAATCCGCACCCGCGCAGAAGTCGGTACCGGCGCCGCGCAGGAGCACCACCCGCACGTTGCGGTCCTCCTCGGCGCGGACGAGCGCGTCGTCCAGCCCCTCCACCGTACGGGAGTCGAGCGCGTTCCGCTTGCCCGGGCGGTTGAGGGTGAGCGTCGCCACGCCGTATTCGACGCGATACAGGACGCGGGCGGCGGAGCTCACGGACCCGCTCCTTCGGCGCCACGGAGAAGCCGGACCGGGCCATTCACATGCGATGCAATCAAGGCCAGGGCTCCCCGGTGCCGGCGAAACCGCGGGTCGCCCTGCCCCGCCCGCGCACGCGTCGAGCCACGTCGTCGGGCACGTCCACCTCCATGCGCAGGAGAGCGTTCGAGAACACCTTGCCCTGGGCGTCCATCATCAGCGACACTGTCCCCCCCCCGCCCAGCGCCCCGGGCAGCACGAAGTTAAGGGCGTGCAGGTGGGGGAGCGAGTAGCGCACCACCTCCCCCTTCACCATGTCACCGAAGTGCGCCTGCACCCGTCGTGCCGTAAGGGCGTCCAAGAGCAGCGGATAGTGTTCAGGCTCGTAGGCGATGACGCCGATGTTGACGACATCGCCCTTGTCGCCCGAGCGGGCGTGCGCGAGTTCGACCAGCTGGACGGTCGCCATGGTCAGCCTCTCCTCACGCTCATGCGTCGCGCACCTTCACACGCACGAACGGATCCACGTCCTCGCGCGGCACCAGCGCGGGCCAGAATGCCGCGACCTCACGCACGCGGGGGCGCCCCTCCCCGAACCCGGTCACGGAGGGCGGCCCGGTCAGCACCAGCGGCGCGACCTCGCGGGTGAAGCGCTCGACCGGGGCGCGATCGGCGCTGCGCACGGCGACCCGCAGCTGCACCTCGGGCAGATCCGGCGGCGGCGGGCCCGCCAGCGCCCCTTGCGTCGAGTCCCAGCCCACCAGGTCGCTGCGCACCTCGTCGAAGCGGAGCCCCAGCCGGTCGAGGCGGGCCCGCAGGACGCGGTCGGCGGCGCGCGCCTTGGCGGCCGCGTCTGGCCAGGCGTACACGAGCGTGCCGACCGCCCGCCACCCCCCCGAGTACACGATGGACGCCTTCAGCCACCCGGTCGGCGGGCGGCCCCGTGCACCCTCGACCCGCACCCGGTCCTTCCCCGCCCCGCTCAGGCGCACGTTCGTGAAGTCCGCGACCACGTCCGGCGTGGGATAGGCCGCCGGGTCGCCGATCTCGTAGACGATCTGCTCGGTGACCGTGGCGGGGGTCACGCGCCCCCCCGACCCCTCGTGCTTGGTCACCACGAACTCCCCGGAAGACTCGGCCTCGATGATGGGGAAGCCGACCCGGTCGAGGTCGGGGAGGGTCCACCACTCGGCCATGCAGTTCCCGCCCGTGGCCTGCGCGCCGCACTCGTTGATGTGGCCCGCCACCACCCCGGCGGCCAGGCGGTCGTGGTCGTCCTCCGCCCACCCGAACTCATGCAGCAGGGGAGCCAGCGTGAGCGCCGCGTCCACGCAGCGCCCGGTCACCACCACGTCGGCGCCCCGCCCCAGCGCCTCGGCGATCGGGAATGCGCCCAGGTACACGTTGGCCCCGGTCACCCGCTCGCGGATGTTCGCCAGCGGCTCTCCGGTCTCCATGTTGCGCAGCTCGTGGCCGCGGGCGAGCAGCTCGTCCAGGCGGGGCATCAGGTCGTCGCCCGTCACCACCCCTAGCCGCAGGTGACCGCGCACCCCCGCCCGCCGGGCCGCCCGCGCCACCTGGTCGGCACATCCTCCGGGATTCACCCCGCCGGCGTTGGCGACCACGCGGACCCCGCGCTCCAGGCAGACCGGCAGGATGCGCTCCATCAGCGCGACAAAGTCGCGCGCGTACCCGGCCCCCGGGTTGCGGGCGCGCTGCTTGTGCAGGATCGACATGGTCACCTCGGCCAGGTAGTCCATGACCAGGTAGTCGATCGGCCCCTCCTCGACCTGGCGCACCGGCGCCTCCAGGTCGTCGCCCCAGAAGCCGCCCGCCCCCGCGACCCGCACCGGGCGCACGCCGCGCCGTCCCGATGCACCCGGCTCCTCCCGGGGCGCGGTCGTGCCGCTCGCGCGGGCCGGCGCGGCTTCCCCGGTCGCGGACCCCCCCACCCTCACGCCACGCCCGGCGGCAGGTGGAATGCCCCCAGGTGCGGTCCGGGGTTGTTGAGGGCGGCCCGCAGCAGCAGCGCCAGCGCCCCGGGCAACTCCTCCGGCAGCACCACCTCGTCCACGAAGCCGCGGGCGCCGGCGAACCGGGCATCCAGCTGCCGGTCGTACTCCTCCCGCACCTCGTCCATGCGCGTGCGCAGATCTTCGTCCGGCACCTCGCCGCGCTCGCGCAGTTCCTCCAGCTGCCGGCTGAACAGCGCCATGACCGCGCTCTCTCCTTCCATTACCCCCATCCGCCCCGTCGGCAGGGAAAGGATGAAGTCGGGATCGAAGCCCTGGCCGGCCATCGCGTAGTAGCCCGCCCCGGAGGCGTGGTTCAGGGTCAGAACCAGTTTGGGCACGGTTGCGGTCGCCATCGCCTCGACGAAGTGCGCCCCTGCCCGGATGATCCCGGAGCGCTCTGCCTTGAGCCCCACCATGAAGCCGGAAACATCCTGCACGAAGAGCAGCGGGGTGCGCCGGCGATTCATGGTTTCGATGAAGCCGGCCACCTTCTCCGCACTCTTTGTATAGACGATGCCTCCGAATCGGGGACGCCCGCCCGCCGCATCGCGGATCATGCCGCGCGCGTTGGCGATGACCGCGACTCGCATCCCTCGGATGGAGCCGGTTCCGCACATCATCTCCCGTGCGTAGTCGGGCTGATACTCCACAAGTCCCGGCTCGTCCAGGATGCAGCGCAGCACCTCCGGCATGTCATAGGGATGCCGGTGATCGTCGGGAAGGAGTTCGTAGAGGTCTTCCGCGGGCCGGGCCGGGCCGACCGCGAACTCAGCCCGGCGGCCATCCTCTTTTGGCAACGCTCCGATCAGCGCGCGAATCTTCTCGATGCAGGCGGGATCGTCCTTCACCAGATAGTGGGCGACTCCGCTGACCGAAGTGTGCATGCGCGCGCCCCCCAGCGCCTCCGCCTCCACCGTCTGCCCCGTGGCCCCCTTGACCAGGTTCGGGCCTCCGAGCCCCATGAAGCTGGTCCCCTCGACCATCACGATCACGTCCGAGAGAGCGGGCAGGTAGGCGCCCCCCGCGATGCAGGGGCCCATGACCGCCGCGATCTGGGGGATGCCCAGATAGCGGCGCATCAGAGAGTTGTAGTAGAAGATGCGCGCGGCGCCGTACTTGCCGGGAAAAACGCCCCCCTGGTAGGGCAGGTTGACCCCCGCCGAATCCACCAGATAGACGATGGGGATGCGGCAGCGCATGGCGATCTCCTGCGCCCGCAGGATCTTGCCGATGGTCTCGGGCCACCACGCCCCCGCCTTCACGGTCGCGTCGTTGGCCACCACGACCACCTCCCGCCCGCGCACCCGGCCCACCCCGGTGACCACCCCCGCGGCGGGCGCGCGCCCGTCGTAGAGGTCGTGCGCGACCAGCAGGCCGACCTCCACGAACGTCTCGCCCGCGTCGAGAAGCGCCGTCACCCGCTCGCGGGCGGTCCACTTGCCGCGCGCGTGCTCTCGCTCGATGCGCTTCGCCCCGCCCCCCTGCCGGAGGCGTGTGCGCAGCTCCTCCAGCTCCCTGGCGAGCCGGCGGATGCGGGGGGCGGGGGGTTCCCCGGCGGAAGCGCGCCGGCTCCTCTCTGCGCGCCCGCTCTTCCCCGCGCGGGCCGAACCGGTGGCGCGCGCGCTCATCCCGCCCGCCCCGACGACGAGAACCAGTCGCGGATGTAGGCGACCGCGTCGACCGTCCGCGTGCCGGGCCCGAAGAGCCGCCCGATCCCGGCGGACCGGAGCGCCGCCGCGTCCTCCTGCGGGATGATGCCGCCTCCGGTGACGAGTACGTCGCCCAGCCCCGCATCGTCCAGAAGAGCCTTCACCCGCGGCAGGAGGGTCATATGCGCGCCCGACAGAATCGACACCGCCACCACGTCGACGTCTTCCTGGAGAGCGGCGTCGACGATCGCATCCGGGGTCTGATGAAGGCCGGTGTAGATGACCTCGAAGCCCGCGTCGCGGAAGGCGCTCACGATCACACGCGCGCCGCGGTCGTGGCCATCGAGTCCCGGCTTCGCGACCAGGACGCGGATCCTGCGGTCGGATGTGGTCATGGCTGTTCGTCCCCGGGAGACTTCGCGGGCCGCGCCGGAGTCCCGGGCAAAATACCTCCCCGGGCCAGCAAACGTTCTACCGCGTCGTACACCGTTTCTTCCCCGCCGGCCACCGCGCGCGCAACGTCTACGAAGCCGCCATCGTCAGCGAGGCTGGTCAGGTGGTGCTCGAAAGCGACCCCGAGACCCGCCCGGATCCGTGCCTCCGCTCGGGCGACGCGCCGCGCTGCCAGACTCCCCGACCCTACCACACTGCGACGGTGGTCGTCGAGGGCGCCCACGACCGCCTCGACTCCCTCGCCCGTGGTGGCCACCGCGGCCAGCACGGGGGGCCTCCACTCCCGTCCGGCACCCGCACCCGCGACCGCGTCGACCCCCTCGCCCGCGGCCGCAATGGCGAGCGCCGGCGGCTCCGACCCCGAGACGGAACCGTCCCCGGCGACCGGGCCGCCCGGATGGCCCGCGCCCCCGTGGCCGCCGCCCCTCCGGCGACGCAGCCCGACCGCGTCGCGCAGCTGCCGCACCAGGGCACGGGCACCCGGGCGGTCCGCCTTGTTCACCACGAAGACGTCGGCCACCTCGGGCAGCCCCGCCTTCATGGCCTGCACCTCGTCCCCCGACTCGGGCGTCAGGACGACCACCACCGTGTCGGCCGCCGCCGCGACCCCCAGCTCGGTCTGACCGACCCCCACCGTCTCGAGGAGGATGTGGTCGAAGCCGCTCCCCTCCATCAGGTCGGCCACGTCGTGCACCGCCTCCGCGAGGCCGCCCCCCGTCCCGCGCGTCGCCATCGAGCGGATGAAGACGCCCCGGTCGAGCTGGAGCGGCGCCATGCGCACCCGGTCCCCCAGCAGCGCGCCCCCGGAGTAGGGCGAGGTGGGATCCACCGCGATGATCGCCACCTCCTCGCCCGCCTCCCGGTAGCGCCGCGCCAGCCCCGCCACCAGGGTGGACTTCCCCGCCCCGGGCGGCCCGGTGACCCCTATCCGGTGGGCCCGGCGTCCCGGCACGGTCACTCGTGCCAACAGCTCCCGGAAGCCCGGGCGGCGGTCCTCCACCACCGAAATGGCCCGCGCCAGCGCCGCCCGTTCGCCCGCGGCACACCTCTCTGCCAGCGAGCGGGCCGCCTGGCGCCCTCCGGCCGCCTTCCGCTCCGGGGCCGCCCCCCGCCTCCCTACGGCCGCCATCGACGCGATCCCAGCCCGCGGGCATGGCGCAGCGGGTTGTCGAGCAGGTGGGCGGGTATGACCAGCACAACCAGGAACAGCACCAGGGCAGCAAGCAGCCCCGCGGCCAGAACCCACACGTTTTCAAGCGAAATGTAGATGATCGCCGAGATGACCGCGGTGGACGCGGCAAAGATCGACAGCAGCAGCCGCCGCCCCAGCAGGGTGAGCGAGCGCTCGATGCCCTGAATGTCGCGCGGATGCACGCGCACCCGCAGATTCTCGCGCTCGGCCCGCAGCAGCAGCTCGCGCGCGGAGCGCACCAGGCCGCTGGTCTCGGACCATACGTCGCGAGCGATGGCGACCGGTTCCCGGCCCGCCGTGCGCAGGATCTCGCTCCGGTGCGTCTTCACCACCCTCTGGAAGACCGCGAAGGCGTCGAAGCGGGCATCGTAGGCGGCGCCGATGCCCTCGAGCAGCGCGAGCGTGCGAAACAGGTAGACCAGCTCGCGCGGCAGCATGAGGGGCCAGGTGTAGAAGGTGTCCAGCACCTCGCGTACGTTCTCCTGCACCCGCCCGCGACCGTCCTTGCGCGCGGTCTCCACCACGCGCACGATCTCGGCGGCGGCCTCGCGGATCTCCCCGCGCGATACCTCGGGGCCGATCATCCCCAGGCGGTACATGGCGCCGATGGCGGCGTCGATGTCCTGGCGAACGACGGCCACGGACAGATTGAGCAGAGTCTGCCGGGTCCAGCGCGGAACCTCGATGACCGCTCCCCAGTCGAGCACCACCAGGGAGCCGTCTTCGGCGACCAGCAGGTTGCCGGGATGAGGATCGGCGTGCAGGAACCCGTCCATCATCATCATGCGCAGGTACACCGAGGAGAGTCTCTCCATCAGCAGGCTCACCGAGGGACGTCCCCGCCGGACGCGGTCTCCCAGGCGGTCGATGCGGGTCCCCTGCATGTACTGCATCACCAGCACGCGCCGGGTGGTGAAGTCGTCGAAGACCCGGGGCGCCCTCACCGCGCGATCGCCGGCGAAGGCGCGCTGGAAGCGCCGCATGTTGTCGGCCTCGATGCGGAAGTCCATTTCCTCGCGCACCTTCACCGAGAACTCCCGGATCACGTTGGCCAGGGCCCGCATGCGATGGTTGGGGAAGAGGACGTTCAGCCAGAAGACAATCCGGAATGCCGTGTCCACGTCGAGAGCGACCCGCTGCTCGACGCCCGGACGCAGCACCTTGACTGCGATATCGCTTCCGTCGAGCCGGGCCCGGTGCACCTGTCCCAGGCTGGCTGCCGCGATGGGTTCCCGGTCGAAGCTCTCGAAGAGATCGGCGAGCTTTCCCTCCAGCTCTCGCTCGATCACGCCCACGATCTCATCCGGCGGATCGGGCGGCACCTGGTCCCGGAGCGTGCCCACGGCGCTCAGATAGGGCTCTGGGAGGATATCGGCACGTGCGGCGAACATCTGCGCCAGCTTGATGAAGGCCGGCCCCAGCGCGGCGACTGTCTTGACGAGGCGGGCGGCCCGCCGCTCGTGATGGCCGGGTTTACGGAGCGCCGGACGGCCGACCACGATCCAACGCCTGCGGTCGCGGGTGAAGGCGATCAGGAACGGCTGAAGACGAAGGAAGACCCACGCGAAACGTGCGATGCGCCTCATGATGGAGTCATGACCTCGTCGTTCTTCGCCGTGAGAAGATGGGATGCCCAAAGCTGGGAGCCCGTGCCGGCATCGTCTACCCCTAAACCCCCGGCGGGATCACGAGGCGCCCTCCGGCGGAGCGGTCGCCGTTCGCTCCCACACCACGCGGCATCGCGAGATGCGCATGCTCAAAGCCTCGCGCGCCACATATGGTCCAGGGTATGTGGCATCGCCGATCGCCCGCATCGGGTGGACGAGCCCGGGGGCTGCTGCGCATCTTGGTTCCCGGACCCCGTGCAACCGTGCGGGCGCGGGCGCCGTCTCATGATCCGACCTGTTGCGCGCCCATGCTCGGCGAGTGCCCGATCCAGCCAACAACCACGTCATCCCCACGACCATCCCTCGCCCAATACCTGCTCCTGGAGTATTTCGAGACCATGAACGAGAAATTCGAGCGAACCCGGTTCCGCAGCCTGACCAGGCCGACGACGCGTGCAGCCTGCGTGAGTCTGGGGCTGCTGGCCGCGATGGCCTGCGGCACCGACACCGAGGAGGGGAGCCGCGTCGCCCTGGGCCCGGCGCAAGCGGCGCTCGAACAGGAGTTCGCCGTCATCCAGACGGTGCGCGAGCTGCCGGACGGTCGGGTTCTGCTGGCGGATCCGCTGGGACAGGCCCTGGTGGTGCTGGACATGGAGGCCGGGACGGCGGACACAATCGGCCGCGTGGGCGAGGGGCCGGAGGAGTACCGCCAGCCCGACGCGGTGTGGCCGCTCCCGGGCGGAGGGTCCCTCCTGGTGGACCTAGGCAACGGGCGCCTGACGGAAATGGGCGCCGACCTGAGCTTTGGCGACACGCGCCCCTACATGCTGGGCTCGTTCGAGCTGGGATCGCCCATCATGCTTGCCATCCCGCAGGGGGTGGACGACCGCGGGGGCATCTTCTTCCAGGGCTTTGGGATGAGCGCCGGAGGCAATGTATCCGATTCCGCGGAGGTCCTGCGCTACGACCTGGGTAGGGAGGCGGTGGACACGGTGGTCACCGTCAAACTGGCCGACCGCACCCGCCGCGCCTCGGGCGGGCCGAACAACCAGAACGTGTCGATCTCGCCCGTCCCGCTCTCGTCCGCCGACTCGTGGGGGGTGGCCGGCGACGGCCGCGTGGTGGTGGCCCGTTCCGTGGCGGGATCCGGAGAGTTCCGGGTCGAGTGGTTCGGGCCGGATGGAGAGGTGACCCGCGGGCCGGCCTACGAGTACTCGCCGGTAGGCATCGGGCGGGCCGAGATGGAGGAGTGGCGGGACTCGCGCGCCGAGACGGGCGGCGGCATGACCATCCAGGTCGAGGCCACCAACGGCGTCAGGAACATGCGCGCGGGACGCGGCGGCCCTCCGGGCAACAACGAACTGGACAGCTACGAGTGGCCGGACAGAAAACCCGCGTTCTTCCAGGGACGCATCCCGGTCGATCCCATGGGCCGCGCCTGGGTGCGGCGGCACACAGCGGCGGGCGATGCGCCTCTATACGATGTGTTCGCGGGCTCCGGCACCCGCGAGACGACGGTGGAACTGCCGATGGGACGGCGAGTGGTGGCATTTGGCGACGGGGTTCTGTACGCGGTAAGGATGGACGAGTTCGACTTGCAGTACCTGGAGAGGTACGGGTTGCCGTAGCCGCCGACACCCGGCGACCCGCGGACAGGGGATGGGGCCCACTGCCGCTTCACTACAAGTTTCCGCCAGCGTTCCAGATGCTGCGGTCGGCCGCAGACGATCGCCGTCGCCGGCCGAGGGCCGGAGTGCCGGCAGGTTACCGGGCTTCCACGCGGAGCGCCGCCCGTGGCGCCCTCGCTCTCACCTCGCCAAACGCCCCCGTTCTAACCCGCAGCCGCTCGAAGTTCTCCTCTCCCACATCGATCAGCGGGATGCTCGGGTACCCCAGCTCCTCGGCGACCAGGATCCCCAGCACCAGGATCGCGTCGCTGGAGCCGATGACGATGGCGGCAGGGGCAACGCCGTTGCGCAGCAACTCCAGCATGATCGCGCTGGAAGAACTGGAGCCGATGCCTCGTTCCATGACCAGAATCCTGCCGCGCAGGGATTCCCCGTGCTGCGGGTGCCGGGGATCGGAGACGCGTCCGGTTTCCGGGTCCACGCCTCCCCAGAAGCTGAGGGGACGCTCGAGCACGAGCAGCGGGCCTTGGCCTCGGCCCTCGTGCACGGGGAGGCCGGTCAGCTCCACAGGCCCTCGTCGCGGGTGACGTGTCCGGTCACGGCTGAGCGCACGCAGTCCTCCAGGCTCCCGTAGACGACATCGTAGCCGGTGGTGGCCGGGGTGTAGTGCGCGAACTTCCCCGAGTTGGTCATCAGAACGCTCCCGTGCGCGGGCAGGATGGGCGTGACCACGACGCAGGTGTCGGCCACGATCTCGACCCCGGCCTCCTGAAATCGACGCAGGCTTCCGCCTTCCTCTAGCCGCTTGACCTCCGCCCTGCCCGTGCAGACGTAGAACGGCACGGTGAAGCGATCCCGTGGCAGGAGCGCCTCCAGCAGCGCGAATTCCTGCTGAGAGAAGTGCGGGCTGCCCAGCGCCACCGCGTCGATTTCGTGCGCGCCGGTGGTGCTGAGCGCGTCTCGCACCCGCCGGAGTTCGCGTGCGCCGGGAATCAGCACGGCCTTGGGCGCCCGGCCGCCCAGGGCGGCCTCGAGATCCGGGGCCTCGGGGGTGACGCCCTCGACGTGGAAGAGGCCGACCGCGCCGGACGACGCCGACGCCGCCCCCATCGCCTTGAGCTGGTCTTCGGTCACGGTTTCGGGGAGGCCGGTGACGACCGCGACCCGCTCTCCGACCGCGGCCCCGAGCCAGGTCCCCAGCACCGGGTAGAAGACGTCGCGCTCCTTGAGCGACGGGTTGATCGCGGCGGTGTCCACCACAACGGTGGCCCGCCGGTTCTCTTCCAGGTGCAGGCCGGTGCGGGGCGCTCGGCCCGCCAGCGCGCAGCAGATGTCCATGAAGTCGCCATAGCGGTTGGTGCGGGCTCCCAGCACCGTGTTGGCGAAGACGACCGCGTTGCTCTCGCCCCAGGCGACGTCCTGGCCGCGCTCCGGCCGGTGGCCCGCCTGATAGGGCGCGCAGGTCCAGGTCGGACGGCAGCCCAGCGCCTCGTAGGCCCGCATGAGCCGGAGCGCCATCTCCCGCCGATGACCCGATGCGCGCACGTTGCGCGGGTTGAGGAGGTCGAGCGCGCCGACGTTCAGCGTGGTCGGCACGGACACCTTGCCGCCCAGCGAAACCAGCCGCTCGGCGAACTCCACGCCTCCGTCGCCGTGGTAGAGGCATCCGTCGATGTGGGCGGTGGCCACGGGCACCAGCTCCCTCGCCCCGAGAATGCTCGCCATCCTCACCACGATGCGCATCGCCAGCTGTGGTGCGGGACCAGACTCCCCGCGCAGGAGCGCGCGTTCCTCGTCCGAGAGGGTCAAGGACGATTCCCGGCTCGGTGTCACGGCGTTCATCGCGTTTCAAGGAACGGCTTGCGGTCGTACACTTCCCCGCCCCGAACCACGGCCCGGCACGGGTTGGCGCCGATCCAATAGCTTAACTCCGCCGGATGGTCCACGTCCCAAAGCGCCAGGTCCGCGCCCATGCCCGGCGCGATCACGCCCACCTCCGCCTGGAGCCCCAGCACCGGCGCGGCGTGACGCGTCATCCCCGCCAGCGTCTCCTCAGGCGTAAGGCCGAAGAGGACGCAGGCCAGGTTCATCGCAAGCAGCGGAGACGCCACGGGGGAGGAGCCCGGGTTGAGATCGGTCGCGACCGCGATGGGGACGCCGTGGCGTCGCAGGGCCTCCACCGGCGGCCGCTGTGACTCGCCCAGGAAGTAGAACGCGCCCGGCAGGAGAACCGCCGTCGATCCGGCCGCGGCCAGTGCGCGGCAGCCCGCGTCGGTCGCGTACTCCAGGTGGTCGGCGGAGCGGGCGCCGTAGCGGGCCGCGAGTTCGGCCCCGCCGAGGGAGGAGAGCTGGTCGGCGTGCAGGCGCACCGAAAGCCCGTGGTCCGCGGCCACGTCAAAGACTCGCGCGCACTCGACAGGCGTGAACGCGATGCCCTCGCAGAAGGCGTCGACGGCGTCCGCGAGACCGGCTCCGGCGGCGCGCGGAATCATCTCCCGGCACACCAGATCCAGGTAGTCGTCGCGCCGGTCTTCGTATTCGGACGGCAGCGCATGCGCTGCCAGGAGGGTTGGCGAGACGCGCACCGGGAAGCACTCGTCGAGGGTTCGGGCAACCCGCAGCATGCGCAGTTCGGTCTCGACATCGAGCCCGTAACCAGACTTTAACTCAACCGTGGTAACGCCATGCGACATAATAGCATGTAGTCGGTACACAGATGCGGCGTACAGCTGCTTGTCCGACGCGGCCCGGGTCGCTGCGACGGTGGAGAGAATCCCGCCACCGTCGCGAGCGATCTCCTCGTAGGTCATGCCTCGAAGCCGCATCTCGAACTCGCTTGCGCGTGTGCCCGCGAAGATGAGGTGCGTGTGGCAGTCGATGAGGCCCGGGGTGACCCAGCCCCCTCCCCCGTCCAGCGTGAGCCGGGCACGGGCGAGCACTTCCGTTGGTACCGCGGCTTCAGGCCCCACCCACACGATGCGCCCGCCCGCGACCGCCACCAGGCCATCGCGGACGGCCCCGTACGGCTCGTCCGTGTCCGCCATGGTGGCGACGTGAACGTTGTGGATCAGCAGGCCCGGCCGGGCTGTTGGCTCGCTCTCCAGATGTTCCTCCTCTCTGCCATTTTGGCAGGTGACATTTTGTCAGGTCGCGACTCCCGCTAGCACGTGCGGTCACCGGAGGGGCTTGGGGCCGGACCGGTTGACCTGGTGCGCGCCCGAGCGTCGACTCGCCAGCGCGCGATCCGAGTCCAATGTACGGCCAAAGGCCGCCAAGGTCATCGGGACGGGCCTTGACGGCGCGCCGATGTACCAACGAGATTGTTGCCAACAAATATGTTGCCAACATTTTTGATGGGAACATCGGATGAGCCTCAGAAAAGCGGGAGGAAACTGGGTCGAAGGCGACCGTTTCTTCGACCGGGAAGCCGAGATCGAAGCGCTTCTGGAGCGCGTCGAAGATGGTACGCACACCCTCGTAACCGCTCAGCGCCGGATGGGAAAAACGAGCCTCGTTCGGGAATTGCTGCGGCGACTCAAGGAAGACGGGAACTTCGCGACCGTGTTCGTCGATCTGGAGGATGCCGCGTTGGCCGCGGATGCCGTCGTCGAGATTGCCGCCGCGTCAAGGAAGGTCAGGGGTCTTTGGACACGCCTCAAGGACTGGATCGAGAAGTCCACGAACACGGTGACCGGTCGAATCGACGAACTCGGGGTCAGCGACCTCCGAGTCAAGCTGCGAGCCGGGATTGACGCCGGAAGCTGGCGAGCAAAGGGTGACGCCCCTCGGTGTTCGCGTCGCTGGCCACGAGTGAGAAGCCCCTCTTGCGATCGACGAACTCCCGATCTTGGTCATGAAGTCGCCGTGCGAATCGGGGACTTGCTTCACGTTCTCGAGCACGATGGCTATCTGACCCAGCACGGCGATGGCTACCGCTTCGTGTCGGGGCTGGTCGAAGACTGGTGGCGCGCTCGCCATGCGCAACGCTTCGTTCCCTTTCGCAGGCGGTTGACACAAACAGGGAGTATCGGCGATGGCCATCCCGACCAAGGGCTACAACCCGGGATTCCTCACGGACGACGAGCTTAGGGAGTCGTTCTGCGTTAGAACGGCCGAGTTCGAGTCGCTCGTCGAAACCCTCCGCGAGAATATTGGAAGCTCGAACCAGCACGTCATCGTGGTCGGTCCGAGGGGTAGTGGAAAGACGACGCTGCTACTGAGGATCGCGTTGGAGATTCGATCAGACCCCGAACTCTCATCGCGCTTGTACCCGATCGTTTTCGCGGAAGAAAGTTACTGCGTCAACACCTGCGGCGAGTTCTGGCTGGAATGTCTGTCCCGACTGGCTCAGCAGGAGCCCCGCCGTAACGGAGATGCCGATCTCCGACGCACGCTGGAAGATGTGCGCAGGGAGCGCCACGACCGGTTCCTCGCGGAGCGGTGCCTGGGCACACTGCTCGACTTCGCCGATCAGGAAGGAAAGCGTCTGGTGCTGGAAGTAGAGAACCTCAACCAGATGTTCTCCGACATGACGGACCCCGATGCGACCGGTTGGTGCCTGAGGAAGACTCTTCAGACCGAGCCGCGGATCATGATGATCGGGAGCACGGCTCGCGCTTTCGGAGACGCGGCCGGCAGGTTCGAAGAGATTGACAGACCTGACCGGCCCTTATACGACCTCTTCCGCATCCTTTCGCTGGACCCACTGGACCGGAAGGAAAGTGCCTTGCTGTGCGAAAGGGTCTCCGGGCAATCGGTGGAGTCCGGGGCCGCGCGGCGACTTCAGATTCTGACGGGTGGAAGCCCCCGCTTGCTTGCCATCATGGCCCGGTTCGGGGCCGCACGCTCGTTCCGCACCCTCATATCGAATCTGCTGGATCTTGTTGACGAACACACGGCATACTTCAAGAGCCACCTGGAGTCGCTGCCCCCTCAGGAACGGCGGGTCTATCTCGCGCTGGTTGAGCTATGGAGGCCCTCAACGGCGCGAGAAGTTGCGGACCGCGCCCGAATGGGCACGAGCAAGTGTAGCTCCCAACTACGCCGTCTGATCGGGCGCGGTATGGTGTCGGATGCCGGCGGAACGAGTCATCGCAAACACTACTACGTCAGCGAACGCCTCTACAACATCTACTATCTACTTCGTCGAAGCCGGGGAACGGACAGCGTCGTTAGGGCGCTGGTTGAGTTTATGGATGCGCTCTATACACGGACGGAGCTGAAGGAGATGGTGGACGAGGTGGCACAGGTTGCCACAGCGGATCCGCAGAAGCGATTGATCTACGAAGCGGCGTTGGAGCAACTGAGCGGACTGCCGGTGCTGGCCTGGCATTTCTTCGAGAACCATCCCGATTATGTCTCCGACGATGTGAAGAAGATCACCGAAGAGGCTGAAGAGTTATTGGATCGTGGTGGCGAGAGGTTCGCGCACGGGGATCTCATGGGGGCGTTGGTGGCCGTTACCGACCTGCTGAGCAGGTTTGCTGCCAGAGAAATTCCGCTACTCAAGGGCACCATTGGGAAGGCTCTGGTCAACAAGGGCGTTATTTTGAGTCATCTGGGACGACACGACGATGGACTCAGCGCCATTGATGACGCAGTCGACAGGTTGGGGTCGGCGAAGTCGCCCGATCTTCGCAGCGTGCTGGCCACGGCTGCCGTCACCAAGGCCGTTTGTCTTGAAGCGCTGGGACGGATGCACGATGCAATTGCAGTATACGACGACGTGATCCGCAGTCTCAATACCCGTCAGTCGCCCGGGATCGCCGAGACGATGGCGATGGCACGCTTCAACCGGGGCGTGATACTCGGGAAGCTTGAAAAGTACCAGCAGGAACTGGAGGCATATGATGAACTTAAGCACCAATTGGCGTCCAGCGAGCCTCCATCCGTTCGGGACTATGTTGCA
The DNA here is from genome assembly GCA_965225805.1 of Longimicrobiales bacterium. Lineage (GTDB taxonomy): Bacteria > Gemmatimonadota > Gemmatimonadetes > Longimicrobiales > Gaopeijiaceae > BD2-11. The sequence continues at coordinate 2,171,783 of OZ245327.1, read as the reverse complement.
AAAGCGCTTGTCAACACAACCATCAGGCTGGTTGGTTTGGGCCGGAATGAGGAAGCGATTTCCGCGTGCGATGAACTCACGAGACGTTTCGGAGGAAGCACGTCTATCGAATTACTCCATAGCGTCGTAAAAGGACTGACCGTTAAGAGTGCTTTGCTGGCTATGTTAGATCGCATTCACGAACAGCGCTCGGTATGCGATGAGGCATTGCGGCGGCTGGACCAGTGTGACGAGCTTGCTTCAAGCCTTGCGTCGGACCCTCGCCACATGAATACACTGTCGCTTCGCTTGCAGAGCCATGAAATTCGTATGCTCTCCTACGTCAAGCAAAGTGACGATTCCGCGGTCGCGCGGGATGTCCGCGCCGTTCTCGGAATCCTCCCCCGGCTTGATGCCGTTCCGCCCCGAACGATCAAGTGCTTGATGCTCGGTGGCCTCGCACTCGGGATCGACCGCATGGCCGCCCTGCTCCGCGAGTCGCCGTCAGCCGACACGCTGCTGCCGCTTACGACTGCTCTGGAAATGGAAACGGGGTTGCAGCCGAGAGTGGCGCTTGAGGTTCGGGAGGTGGCCGAGGACATCCGGCGCGATCTCGCGCGGCTTCGCGAACAGCAGGGGATCGGATAGGTAGCCCGGATCGGCCGCTCTTGCCCGCCCGTCAGGGTGTCAGCGGAGCGTGAGAGCCGCTCACGAGCAGACTTCCTGATTGCCGCGGCTTCGGATCTGTCCGAGAGGGCCGCCATTTCCGCGGGCGGTGGGATTTCGATGTACGAACCCGTCGCCACGATCCCCGATGCCGGAAAGTTCGGCGGAATCGACCCTCTCTTCGCCGCCCCGGAGTTGGCGTTCCATTCCGCTCGCGCACGGGCGCATGCGGCGATGGCGGCTGTCCGCTTCCGGTTGGAGGGCGAGCCCGCGCTGGTCGTCAGAGGGCGCTTCGAGCGCCTGGCGCCGCTCGTTCGGCGGGCGGAACTCGGCGAAAAGCGCTCGTTGTGGAGCGTAGCCGTGCGTGCGGTTTGGGATACCGGAGCGGAGGAATCCGCTCGCTGAGGCGCGTCCACCACCCACTCCTTTCCAGGACAATTCGTTCTTACTGCGATTTTGTCAGGTGACATTTTGGCAGATTACGCTCCGCGGCCCGAGTGCGGGGCGGCAGGACACTCCAGCACAAGCAGGATCCCGGTCACCCTTCGGGCTCTGCGCCATTACGGGCCGCCCGGTCGCAACGCGACATCCCGAATCCGCGTCAAGGGCAACGCCGTAATCCTGTCGGCCAACGAATACTCGCGGCTGCCGGGATAGACAACCCAGAGATGTTCGAGTTCGAGATCCTTTATCACAACGCGCATCGACTTCGTAGTGCGAGGCGTTTCGGTGCACTTGAACTCGAAGCCCCATCGTCGCCCGCGGCGCAGAAGCAGGAGGTCCAGTTCGGCCCCTCGCTGCGTGCCGTAGAAGTACGCGTCGTGCTCGCCGTGCGCGATCAGCGTCTACTCAAGGGCGAATCCCTCCCAGCTGGCCCCGTACGCGGGGTGCACCGCGAGCTCGTGGCCTTCTTCCAGACCGAGCAGAAAGTGCAGAATCCCGCTGTCGCGCAGATACACCTTGGGTGACTTCACCAGCCGCTTGCCCAGGTTCACGAACCACGGACGCAGAACGCGGATCATGAACGCGCCCTCCAGGAGATCGCGGTATCGGTTCACGGTTCTCGCATCCGCGTCCATGGAACGCGCCACCTCCGCGGCGTTCCACGTCTGGCCATGATAGTGCGCCAGCATCCTCCAGAAGCGACCGAGCGCCGGCGGAGCAACGTTCGATCCCATCCCTCCGACATCCCGCTCGAGGAACGTGCGCGAGAACGACTGCATCCACCGCGTCCAGGCGGCGGCCGACGGGGCCAGCCAGGCCCGGGGAAAACCGCCCCGCATCCACAGGCTATCAAGGGCTTGAGGGCCTGTCTCTTCCAGAGAAAAGCCGCTCGCGTCCACGAACAGGATTCTTCCGGCCAGCGACTCCGACACGCCCTTCACCAGATCCCAGGAGGCGCTTCCAAGGAGCAGGAAGACCGCCTTCCGGTCCGGATCGTCGCACACGGGACGAAGCACCTCGAAGAGCTGGGGAAGCCGCTGCACTTCGTCGACCACGACCAACCCCTCGCTTCGTCCCAACAGCCGCGCGGGCGTCCGGGAGAGCGCCTCCCGGTCGGTGGCGACTTCCAGATCGAAGATGGTGGCCGGACCGGGCCAGGAAGCCGCGATCTGGCGCGCCAGCGTCGTTTTCCCGACTTGGCGAGCACCCAGCAGAGCCACCGCAGGCGCCTCCGCAAGGCCGCGTGTGACTTGGGCTGCGAGAGTGGGACGCGGGAGAGATTGTTGCAAAAGATGCTCCACATAGTAGCATTTTCTACAAACTAGTCTGAGGGCGCGTCACCTGCAACTGTGAGGGCGGCGTCATCTGAAACAGCTAATCGAGACCGGACCTGCGCGAGCCGTATGAGGACACTTCACGCGCTTGGCGCCTGCTCATTCGCCCGCCGCCCGCCGATTCGTTTCGAAGCAAACCACAAATCCCTCTGGCCGGAAGCCTCTGACGGTGATGCCTTCGCGGTTAGGTTTTGCGATCGTTGCGGGAGCGATATGACAACATGACGCCACAGGATCGAAAATCGGTGAGGAATCCCCAGGAACTCGTGCCTGTCTCGACCATGCCCGACCTCTTCTTCGAACTAGCCCTCCTTCCCGGCGGCTGGGCCCGCGATGTCCGCGCGCAGGTAACCCCCGATGGCGATTTCGGCGAGATCGTCCCCGACGGAGATCCCGACGGAGCGCGGCGCGTCGCCGGAGCCGCCGTGCCCGGCATCCCCAATCTGCACTCCCACGCCTTCCAGCGAGGGATGGCGGGGCTAACCGAGCGAGGGAGCACCGCGGAATACGGTTTCTGGAGCTGGCGCGAGCACATGTACGCCTTTCTCGCGCCCCTCACGCCGGAGGACGTGCAGGCCATCGCAGCACAGCTGTACGCGGAGCTGCTGCGCCACGGGTACACGGCCGTCGCCGAGTTCCACTACCTGCGTAACGATCCGGACGGACGGCCCTACGCCGAGCCGCACGAGATGGCCCTGCGGCTCCATGACGCGGCCTCCACCGCGGGGATCGGGCTGACCCTGCTGCCGACCGTCTACCGGGTGGCGGACTTCGGAGCCCACGCACCGCTCCCGGAACAATGCAGGTTCGTCGCGGGCGTGGAAGAGATCCTGGCCGACTTCGACGCGCTCAGGCAGGCCACCTCGGGCGACGGCAACAGCCGCGTTGGCCTGGCGCTACACTCCCTGCGCGCAGTTCCGCCCGGCGACCTGGCCGTTGCCGTCGCCGCCCTGCACGCGGCCGACCCGGGCGCGCCAGTCCACATCCACGTGGCCGAGCAGGTGCGCGAGGTACGGGCCTGCCTGGCGTGGAGTGGGGCTTCCCCGGTGGAGTGGCTGCTCGACCACGCCCCGGTGGACGGCCGCTGGTGCGCGGTCCATGCAACCCACATGACCGGGGAGGAGACCCGCGCCCTGGCCGCGTCGGGGGCGGCGGCGGGGCTCTGCCCGACCACGGAGGCCAACCTGGGCGACGGGGTCTTCCCGCTCGCGAGCTACCTGGCCGCGGGCGGGCGCTGGGGGGTGGGGAGCGATTCCCACGTGAGCGTGAGCCCGGCCGCGGACCTGCGCATGCTCGAGTACTCGCAGCGGCTCACGATGCACGAGCGCAACATCGCCGGCGGCCGTGAGGCGCACTCCACCGGGCGGGCGCTGCTGGAGGGCGCATGGGCGGGCGGGGCGCAGGCCAGCGGGCGCGCGCTGGGGGCGATCCGGGGGGGCTCCCGGGCCGACGTCGTAGTCCTCGACACCGACCACCCGGCGCTCGTGGGCCGGGATGAGGACGAGCTGCTCGACGCCTGGATCTTCAGTGGGGAGGACACCCCGGTGCGCGACGTGATGGTCGGCGGGAACTGGGTCGTCGAAGACGGTCGCCACCGGGCGCAGGTGGGAATCGCGAACGCGTATCGGGCGGTGGCGCGCAAACTCGGCCGGGCTCGCCAGGGCGGGAGCCAAGCTGGGCTGGCTGGCGCAGGAGCCATCGTAGGCACGGCAGCCGCGGAGGCTCGGGCGGGTGGGTCGGCGCCGGAGCCAGGCCGGACCCGCTAGCCCTGCATCGGCACGCTCTGCGTGCGCACGATCAGCTCGATGTCCCAGATGGCCTCGGCGACCGCGCGCCCGATCAGCTCCATCCTGCGCACCTCGCTGATCCGTGACTGGACGTTCTTCAGCTCCCGTTTGGACAGCAGCCACCTGAAGATGCCGCACGCGTCGGCCAGCGCGATGATGACGATGTCCCGGGGATCGGGGATGATGTCGCTGAAGAGTACCTCCATGATGCGCAGCTTCACCTCGCGCTCGGCCTCGCCGTCGACCACCGGGTAGCGTCGCGAGCGGAACACCCACAGGAAGCGCTCGTCGTGCCGCGCCAGGATGCCCGCCGAGACCAGCCGCTCCAGCGCGGTCTCGCGCATCTCGCCGGCGCGGCCCGCGGCGTGCTCCACCCAGTAGCGGGCATCGTGGGTTTCCTCGGCCGCTGCGATCTCTGCGAGCATCGGGTCCAGCAGGCTGTCTCCGAGCGGCGTCGGATCGACCAGAAAGAGCTTCTCCAGGTCGGTGTCGATGCGGTTCTCGAGCGCCAGGTCCATCAGCACCCCGCCGCCGAGGGCGTAGTTGAGCGACCAGCTGGGGACATGCGCGAACGTGCCGTTCTCGTCGTCGAGCAGCAACAGCAGGACTTCTTCCGCAAATCTCAGCACGGCGGCTTCTCCCTTGGAGTCGGTGACGCCGAAAATGTAACCACCGTCATGCCAACAGCAACGCCTCCACGAATCCCTCCGTCAACCGACCACTCGCCACCTCCTGTACCGGCCCCCGGAGGACCACGTCCAGCTCCCGGGTGACGCCCACCCGCAGCGTGCCGCCTTCCATGCGCACCTCTACCTCCCCGTGGTCCACCTCGCCCCGGCTCGCGGCCGCGACTGCCGCGGCGCACGAGCTGGTACCCGAGGCCTGGGTCCTGCCGACGCCTCGCTCCCAGATCGCGATCTCGATGCAGCTGGACGAGACGCGCCTGGCCAGCTGCACGTTGACCCCCGCGGGAAAGGCCTCATGCGCCGTCAGGAAGGGACCTAGCCGGGAGAGGGCCGCGTCGGACAGGTCGTCTGTGAAGACGACACAGTGCGGGTTCCCGACCCTCACCAGGGTGACGTCGAGCGGCCCCTCGGCCGGGTGCACCAGCGGCCTGCCAGTCCAGTTCCCTGCCAGGCCGACGTCGGCCGGATCCAGCGACGCCGGCCCCATCTCCACCGAGACGTCGTAGACGCCCCCGGCCAAGCGCTCCTCCATGCGCATGCGGACGCGGTCGCCGCCGACCTCCACGGCGAAGGACTCGGTGCCGACCCAGCCGCGCGACGCGGCGCAAGCCGCGAAGACCCGGAGCCCGTTGCCGCTGCGTTCGAACTCGGAGCCGTCCGGGTTGAACATGCGCAGCCGCCACGGGAGTTCGCCGGGGGAAGAGTGCAGCACGATGCCGTCGGCGCCCACGCCACGCCAGCGGTCGCACACCGCCTGCACCGCCTCGGGCGTGGCCAGCCAGTCGTCTCCGAACGGGAAGACGAGGTAGTCGTTGCCGAGTCCGTGACCCTTGAAGAAACGGACATCCGCCCCGGGAGGGCCCGCGGGTATCACGGCACCGCCCATCGCCCACGGCCCAACCGACACGGCCTCGCCTCAGGGCGACGAATCCGCGCGATCCATCGCCCATGGACTCTTCTCGTGCACTTCATCCCGATGCGACGCGTCCTAGGGATACAGCCGCACGCAACTCCACCCTTCTCCGTCGCGCTGGAAGCGGAGGCGGTCGTGCAGGCGGTCCGCGCGTGCCTGCCAGAACTCGATGTGCTTCGGGTCAAGCCGGTAGCCGCCCCAGAAATCCGGAACCGGCACTTCCCCGCCCTCGAACCTCTCCTCCATCTCGCGTACCCGCCGCTTCAGCTCCTCCCGCTCCGCCAGGGGCCGGCTCTGGCGTGAAGCCCAGGCCCCGATCCGGCTGCCCCGGGGCCGCGTGCGGAAGTAGGCACCCGAGGTCTCGTGGCTGAGCTGGGTGACCCCCCCCTCGATGCGCACCTGGCGCTGCAGGACACCCCAGTGGAAGCACAGGGCGGCCTGGGGGTTGGCCTTCAGTTCCTCCGCCTTGCGGCTGCCCAGATTGGTGTAGAACTCGAACCCGCGCTCGTCGAAGCTCTTGAGCAGCACCATGCGGGCGCTGGGAGCCCCCTCGGCGGAGGCGGTCGCCAGCGTCATCGCCTCGGGAAGCAGGATCCCGGCCTTGCGCGCGGCCTCGAACCACTGGCCGAAGAGCTGGATCGGATCGAGATCCGGATCCGCATCCGGGAGCCCGCGCGTCAGGCCGCGTCCCAGCGAGAAGACGAGGCGCAGGTTGGATCGAAGTGACATGAATTCGATGGATGGCTGGATGATCTGGGAATCGCGGGTGATGGAAGACTCGTCGCGGCCAGCGGAGCCCGAACGGCCGCACCAAGATCGCCCGGCACGGGCGTGCTGCCTAGTGGCGCACCGTGCGCGGGACCAGACGCTGCATTCGTGAGAACATGCTACCGCTGGAGTCGCACGGGCGAAAAGGGTGCCAGCCGGGGATCATCCGTGCCCGCGACATGGTTGGCGACCATCTCGCCGGTGACCGCCGACAGGGTGAGGCCGAGGTTGCCGTGACCCACCGCCACGCTTAGTCCGTCGATGTCGCCGAGCGAGCCGACGAAGGGCAGACCATCGGGCGACATGGGCCGCAGCCCGCACCACTCCGACACCGGTGGAGCGTCGCCGAGCGCCGGCAGCCAGGCCCGGGCCTTCCGTGTAAGCTGTTCGAGCCGGACCCGGTTCAGGTCCAGATTGTAGCCGGCGAACTCCATCGTCCCCACGAAGCGCACCCGACCCTCCAGCGGCGTGCAGATGATGCCTGTGTCCCGGTTGGTGCACGCGATCCGCATGGCGGGCGCGCCGCCTGCACCGACCGCCACCTCCCGGTGGTATCCCTTGCCGGGCTGGATCGGGAGCGGGCAGCCGGCCTGCTCGGCGAGCGCGAGGCTGAAGGGACCGGTTGCCAGAACGACCGCGTCGGCCGCGATCGTCTCGCCGTCGCCGGTGACCACGCTCCGAGCCGCCCCTCCCTCCACCGTCACCCGCCGCACCGCCACACCCTCCCGGATGCGCACGCCTCTGCGACGCGAAGCCTCGGCCAGACCGAGCAGGAACAGGTAGGGGTCGAGGATCCGGGTTTCGGGAAAGAGGACTCCGCCGGACACCCGCGGACCGAGAGACGGCTCCATTTCGCGCGCCTGGTCCCCGTCCACGACTTCGGGATGATAGCCCTGGGCCCGCATCAACCGAGCCTCCTCACGCGCCTTCGCCAGAGCCTTTTCCCCGACGCAGACCTCCAGATAACTGCCACGCCGGTAGTCGCAAGCGATGCCTTCCTCGCCCACCATGGCGTCGAAGCACGCAAGCGTATCCAGTCCCAGCGGCGCCAGCGTCTGCAAGCAGTGCCTCTCGTGACGGTGCGTGCAGTGCAGTGCGAACTCGGCCAGCCATCGCCAGACGCCGATGTCAAGCCGGGCGGAGACGTACAGTGGGCTCCGAGGGTCGAACAAGTGGGGCAGCGACTGCCGAACCTTGCCTGGACGGTTGAGCGGAGGATGTCCGGCGGCGACGATGCCGGCATTGCCCCGGGAGGCGCCCGCGCCGAGCTGTGCGCGTTCGAGGACGGTGATTTGAATTCCGCGTCGAGCCAGCGAATAGGCAGCGCATAGCCCGATCAGACCGCCTCCGACGACCACGAGGCGGGAAGTGGGCATGGCGGCTCCGGTGGGGGCTGTGGTTGTCGGGGCTGGAAGCATTCTGGCGGGGGGGCGCGGTTCGCTTGCTCGCCGTACCTTTGTCACGTGAATGCTGTTCCGTCTTGTGCGAGCCTCACCAGAGGATGGACATGCACCTATCGTATCGTCTGGCCGGTACGGACGCGGCCGCCGCACTGACGCTCCTGCTCACCTGCATGATCGCGGCTCCCACCGGGGCGCAGCTCGCGACCCCCGGGCTCGGCGCTGAACTGGCCGACGCCCCCGGGCGAGCCATCTACGCGGCCTCGTGTGCCAACTGCCACGGCCTCGACGGAACCGGGCTGGACCGGTCTCTGGTCGCCTTCGAGGAAGAGCTGCCGGACTTCACCGACTGCGATTTCGCCGCCCGCGAGCCCGGCACCGGGCTGGGAGCGCCGGGCAGTGCGCTCGAGCCGTTCTTCTCGTTCGGGCGCGGGGGTCGGCACTCACACGCTCTTGACCCCCGGCCGGCCTCAAGGCACATTGCAGCGTCTCATAGATGAAAATGATTCTCAATTTCAGCTTTATCGCGACTGGGACGGAGCTTGACCATGAAGAACGCCCGGAGCTCATCCGGCGATCGCCTGCCCAACCTCGGCTGGCGCCGATTGGCGCTCTGGCTGTTGATCTTCGGGGAAGCGGTCATCCTTCTGGAGCTCTGGCTGTTGGGACACTACGAGGACGTCTGGCAGTGGACGCCGCTGGCGCTGCTGTCGGCCGGGCTGATCGCGTGCGCGTGGATCGCCCGGCGCCCCGGCCCGGTTTCCCTGCGCACCTTCGAGTGGCTGATGGCGGCGCATGTCGCCGCGGGCGCCGGAGGGCTTTTCCTTCACCTCAAGGCCAACGTCGAGTTCGAGATGGAGCTCCATCCGGACAACGCCGGCTGGCCACTGATACAGGAGACCCTGACCGGGGCCATCCCCGCGCTCGCTCCCGGGGCCATGTTTCAGCTGGGACTACTGGGTATGTTAGTATGCTGGCGGCATCCAGCTCGAAGTTCGGGAAACGAGCCGGCCCGCCGTTGATGTCCGGCGGGATTCGGGGGCCGCCGTTGCTTGGTGCAACTTCCCCGGCAGGAGTGATGAAGGATGCGAAACTGGATTGGAATCTGGATGGTTGCGGGGCTCGGGGTCTCGGCCTTTGCCGGGACGGCATGCGGTTCGGAGCAAGCCGCTGATGAACCCATGGAGATGGAGATGGACGCGTCGGCCGAGATGCCTTCCGAGGATCCCGGCCTTCTGAACGCCAACGACGCCACGGCCGAGCAGCTCTCCTCGGTCGCGGGGCTGGGACAGGCTGCCGCCGGCGCCATCATGGCGGCCCGGCCCTTTGCGCGCGTGGCCGACTTGCACGCGGTCGTCTCGATGCACGTGGCGGAGGATGGCCTCGATGCGGTATACGGCGAGCTCTGGGTGCCGATCGACCTGAACGCCGCTTCGGCCGAAGAAATCCTCCTGATTCCCGGAGTCGGCGACCGCATGCTGCACGAGTTCGAGGAATACCGCCCCTACACCTCGATGGCGCAGTTCCGGCGCGAAATCGGCAAGTACGTGGACGACGAAGAGCTCGAGCGCTTGGCGCAGCACGTCGAGGTGCGCTGAGGTGGCGGCGATGCGTGACTCCAGCCGACCGCCTGAACCCGCGGCCGCTAGCGCCACGACAAGGGGAATCGCCCGACTGTCGGCGATCGTCCTGTTGTGGGCTTGCAGCCCCTCCGCCGCCTCGACACCCGACGGGCAGGGGCCTGCGGCGGGACCCGTGGCGGGAGGCCGGGAGCAGGTCGCGCACCGGGTCGTGACGGTGGTCGACGACCTGTCCAACCCGTGGTCGGTGACGTGGCTCCCGAACGGCGACATGCTGGTCACCGAGAGGCCGGGGAGACTGCGGATCGTGCGCGACGGCGCGCTCTTGCGCGACCCCGTGGAAGGGGTGCCCGGGGTCGTGGCGCGCGGACAGGGCGGCCTGCTCGACGTCGTGCCGCATCCGGACTTCTCGACCAACCGCCTGCTCTACCTGAGCTACGCGAGACCGCGCGAGGCGGGCGGCGCCAGCACCGGGGTGGTGCGCGGGCGTTTCGAGAACGACGCTCTGACCGGCGTGGAGCAGATCTGGGTCGCGCAGTCCCAGGGCCGCGACCACTACGGATCGCGCCTGGCCTTCGACGCCGACAACTTCCTCTACATCACCGCGGGCGACCGGCAGGCGTCGGCCCGGGGCGGGCTGGCCGAACTGTCGGCACATCCGGCACAGGACCTCTCCAACCACAACGGCGTGGTTGTGCGCCTGCACGACGACGGTCGCATCCCGGCGGACAACCCGTTCGTCGGGAGAGAGGGGGTGCTGGAGGACATCTACAGCTACGGGCACCGCAACCCGCAGGGCCTCGCTTTCCATCCGGAAACCGGGGACCTCTGGCTGAACGAGCACGGTCCGCAGGGCGGCGACGAGGTCAACGTCGTTCTCCCGGGCCGCAACTACGGCTGGCCCGTCGTGGGGCACGGCGTCAACTACGGCAGCGGGTCCAGGATCCACGTCGGTACCCACCGGGAGGGGATGGAGCCGCCCGTCCACTACTGGGTGCCCTCCATCGCCACCTCGGGAATGCTCGTCTACACCGGCGACCGCTTCCCGGAGTGGCGCGGCTCCCTCTTCGTGGGCGGACTGGCCGGCCAGCAGCTGGCGCGTCTTACGCTGGACGGGCGCACCGTCGTGAGCGAGGAGACCCTGGTCCGGCGCATGGGCCGCATCCGCGACGTGCGCCAAGGCCCGGACGATCTCATCTACGTCGTCTTCGACCAGCCCGGCATGGTCGCCCGTCTGGAGCCAGAGGGCGGCTAGCCCCGTCGCCGGCCGGACAACACATGGCGGACCACCACGCGCACAACAGCCCCCGGGCCAGGGCGATCGGCTTCTGGCTCGGTGCGGGCTGCTTCCTCCTGCTGCTGGCGTTCCCCGTGGACGCGGCGAATCTCCCCGCAAGCCGCCTCGCCGCCGTCGCGAGCCTGATGGCGATCTGGTGGGTTAGCACGGCGCTTCCGCTCTTCGCAACCGCGCTTCTCCCGCTGGTGCTCTTCCCGCTGCTCGGCATCATGTCCGGCGGAGACGTCGCGCCGGTCTACTTCAACAGCACAGTCGTCCTCTTCATCGGCGGCTTCATGATCGCGCTGACCATGGAGCGCTGGAACCTGCACAAGCGCATCGCCCTCGGCATCATCCACACGGTGGGAGGGGGTCCTGCGCGCATCATCCTGGGCTTCATGGTGGCGGCCGCCTTCCTCTCCATGTGGATCTCGAATACGGCCACTGCGGTGATGATGGTGCCCATCGGGCTCGCGATGGTGCTTCAGGTGGAGGAGAGCGCCGGAGCTACCCATTCGCGCACCTTCACCATCGCCCTCATGCTCGGCATCGCCTACGGCTGTTCGATGGGCGGACTGACGACGCTGGTCGGCACGCCTCCCAACCTGTCCTTCCAGCGCATCTTCCAGATCATCTTTCCGGAAGCGCCTCCCATCGACTTCGGCAGCTGGATCGTGCTGGGTCTGCCGATCGGGATCACGATGATCGCGCTGGCCTGGCTGCTTCTCACCCACGTCCTGTATCGGCCATCGCCGGAAGTCCGGATCGAGAAGGATGTTCTCGAGCGCGAGCGCGACCGGCTGGGACCGATCTCCTTCGAGGAGCGCTCCGTGCTGGTCGTCTTCGCCACGACCGCCCTGCTGTGGGTCTTCCGGCGGGATCTGGAGCTCGGCTTCGCAACCGTCCCCGGCTGGTCGAACCTCCTTCCCTACCCCGGGATGATCGACGACGGCACCGTGGCCATGGCCATGGCATCGGTTCTGTTCTTCATACCTACCCGCGATGGGACGCCGCGCACACCGGCTGCGGCGGGTGCCGGCGTGGCCCCCACGCTCCTGGCACCGCTACGCAAGCTGGCGCGGTTCGGAGCCGCCAACCGCCTGATGGGCCTGGAGGTGATCCCGCGTCTCCCCTGGAACATCGTGCTCCTGTTCGGAGGAGGCTTCGCGCTCGCGGCCGGCTTCCAGGAGACCGGGCTCGCGCACATCATCGGCAATCAGTTCGCGGGACTCGGGGGACTGCCCGACTTCGCCGTCATCCTGCTCGTGTGCCTCACCCTCACCTTCCTGACCGAGCTGACCAGCAACCTGGCCACCACGGAGATGATTCTCCCCATCCTGGCTTCCGTGGCGGTGCTGACCGAGATGAACCCGCTCATGCTGATGGTCCCCGCGACGCTCTCCGCGTCGTGCGCCTTCATGATGCCGGTGGCGACGCCGCCCAACGCCATCGTCTTCGGCAGCGACCGCATCTCGGTCGGGGAGATGGCGCGCGCGGGCATCTTCCTGAACCTGATCGGGGCGGTCGTGATCGCTACGCTGGTGCTCACGCTGGGAGAGACGGTCTTCGGCATCGAATCCGGCGTGATGCCGGAGTGGGCAACGGAGGCCGCCGCGGGCGAGGTCGGCGGCTAACTGCCGCCCATCAGGGCGCTACCCGCAGACGACCGCCGACCGATTCCCGTCCCAAACCCCGTATCCCTCACGCAACCAGGGCTGGCCCGTCGTGGGGTACGGCGTCAATAGTTCGTCTTCGTGGGCTGGCGGGCGGGCCAACAGCTGGCCCAGCGCGGCGTCGCCGCCCGCCTGGAACCGGCGGAGAGCCAGCTCGCCAAGGGACGATATCATGACGGACCATCGACCACCGACAAGCCGCAGGGCGCAAGCGATCGGCTTCTGGCTCGGCCTGGGCTGTTTCCTCCTGCTGCTGGCCTTTCCGGTGGATCCGGCCAACGTACCCGCAAGCGGCCTCGCCGCCGTCGTGAGCCTGATGGCGATCTGGTGGGTGAGCAACGCGCTTCCGCTCTTCGTGACCGCCATTCTTCCGCTGGTGCTCTTCCCCCTGCTCGGCATCATGTCCAGCGGGGAGGTCGCGCCTGTCTACTTCAACGGCACGATCGTCCTCTTCCTGGGAGGCTTCATGATCGCGCTCACCATGGAGAGGTGGAACCTGCACAAGCGCATAGCCCTGAGCATCATCCACGCCGTGGGAGGCGGACCCTCGCGCATCATCCTGGGCTACATGGTGGCGGCCGCCTTCCTCTCCATGTGGATCGCCAACACCGCCACCGCCGTGATGATGGTGCCGATCGGGCTCGCGATGGTGCTTCAGGTCGAGGAAACCGCCGGCGTCAAACACTCCCGCACGTTCACCGTCGCCCTCATGCTCGGCATCGCCTACGCCTGTTCGATGGGCGGAGTGACGACGCTGGTCGGAACCACTCCCAACCTGTCCTTCCAGCGCATCTTCCAGATCATCTTCCCCGAAGCGCCCCCGATCGAGTTCGGCACCTGGATGGTGCTGGCCACGCCGATCGGGATCACGATGGTCGCGGTGTGCTGGTTTCTCCTTACTCAAGTCCTCTATCGTCCGTCTCCGGAAGTGCAGATCGACCGGGATGTCCTCAAGCGCGAGCGCGCCGCGCTCGGTCCGATCTCGTTCGAGGAACGCTCCGTGCTGGTCGTCTTCGCCATGACCGCGGTGCTGTGGATCTTCCGGCGCGATCTGGAGCTCGGTTTTGGAACGATTCCGGGCTGGTCGAACCTCCTGCCCTACCCCGGGATGATTGACGACGGCACCGTGGCGATCACCATGGCTGCGGTCCTCTTCTTCATCCCGACCCGAAACCAGGCGCCGCGGGGCAGGAGCGAGGCGGCGGTCGGCCCGATCCCGAAGTGGCTGGAGCCGCTTCGCGGGGCAGCCCGTTTCGCAACTGCGAACCGGGTAATGGGCGCGGAGGTGATCCCGCGTCTGCCGTGGAACATCGTGCTCCTCTTCGGAGGGGGCTTCGCCCTTGCGGCCGGTTTCACCGAGACCGGGCTCGCGAACATCGTCGGAAATCAGTTCCTGGGACTCGGCGGGCTGCCGGACATCGTCGTCATCCTCCTGGTGTGCCTCGCTCTCACCTTCCTGACCGAGCTGACCAGCAACCTGGCCACCACGGAGATGATTCTCCCCATCCTCGCTTCGGTGGCGGTGCTGACGGAGATGAATCCGCTCACGCTGATGCTCCCCGCGACACTCTCCGCGTCTTGCGCCTTCATGATGCCGGTCGCGACGCCGGCCAACGCCATCGTCTTCGGGAGCGACCGCATCTCGGTCGGGGAAATGGCGCGCGCGGGCATCATACTGAACCTGATCGGGGTGATCGTGGTCGCCACGCTGGTGATCACGCTGGGAGAGACGGTCTTTGGCTTCGACCGGGCGGTGATGCCGGATTGGGCGACTGAGGCGGCTCCGGGGGAGGTGGGCGGGTAAGCGGGGGGAGGGCTATGCGGCGGCTGACGTGTTCCGTGCGATGATCGCGTCGAGAATACGGGCTTCCCGCTTGTTCATCTCCTCCAGCATCCGGACGTCGCGCTCGCGCGTCGCCTCCTTCATGCGGGCATCCCGCTTGTTCATCTCCTCCAGCATCCGGATGTCGCGCTCGCGCATCTCTTCCTTCATGCGGGCATCCCGCCGGCGCATCTCCTCCAGTATTCGGACGTCGCGCTCGCGCATCTCTTCTTTCATCTCGGTGAGCCGCTCGTCAATGCCGCTGAGCCGCGCGTCCACCTGTTGAAACCGCTCTCCCATCCGGTTCAACCGCGCGTCCACTTGATCGAACCCCTTTTCGATGCGCTTGTCCATGCGATCGAAGCGCTGTTCGATGCCGCGGAAGGTTTGGTGCTCCAGGTGCTCCTGCAATCGCTGACTGGTTTCGTTCGCCACCTGAACTGCCATTGGCCGGAACAACCTCATCAGAACCCACAGCATGCCGGCGACCGTCGCGGCCACTGTCAACAGAGGCAATACGCTTTCCCAGCTCATCGCATGCTCCTGCGTTCAAGTCCGTTTTCCGCCAGCGTTGCGCGCGGCGCACGCCATAAGGATAGCCCGGTTGGGCGGGCGCGAGAATGTCGGGATGGGACGTTCCTGGGATTGGCTGGAGCAGCGTCGGCGGCAGCCCCAACGCGAGCTTCCTAGTCGCGCTGTCTCGCCTGCCCCGCCACCGCGCTGCGGATGGATTCCTCGAGTCGCTTGGGGTGGTCGCTCCCCACGTATAGCCGCCGGCCCTCGGGGAGTCCGATCACGACCGCACGGTCCCCGCGGGCGGTCCATGCCTGCTTCTTGCGCGCGCCCCGCACGCCCCAGCCGCCGAACTCGACCAGCGGACGGTAGCGCACGCTTCCCAGCGACACGATGCTGTCGAAGGGCACGACTTTGCGGACCAGTGCCACCGATCCCAGGTGGATCAAGATGCGCGTCTCCTGCACCAGCACCGTCAGCCCGCTCAGCACCAGGCGCAGGCCCCAGCCGGCGGCCAGGATCGCCGCTGCGATGAGCAGCCGAACGAGAATGTTGGTGCCCCAGCCCACGAGCACGGGATAGCAGCACGACAGGATGGCGGAACAGTAGATGATGTCCACCCATAGCGCCCAGGGCGTGCGCTCGCGATAACGGGTCTGTTCTTCGGTCGTCACTTGAGTTCCCGTAGGCATCGGGTGATGGGGAACGCTGCTTTCCACAGTCATACTACCACCGCTCCTCGGTTATCGCTCACCCCGCGGGAATCCTCGGGAATGGCCGATGTTCCGGCTCTCGGGTCGGGGGGCGCGGCCCTGCTTCGGCTGGATCGCGCGAACTCGCCGCGGCTCATTCATACGCCCGGATCCGGCCGGCTTCTCAGAAAGCGCTGCAGGATGCGGTATGTGAGCCCCCAAACCGGCTGGCCCGCAACCCAGTAGCAGGGGAACTCGCGCCTCCCCGCGGGCGTATCTATCGTCACCGTCGACCGCGCCGCGGTGGCCGTGAGATCGGCGATGGGCACCCAGTATACTGCCGCGATCTCCGCACTCGCCACCCGGGCGTCGGCCGCGTCCGACAGGCGGAAGACGAAGGGCGCGATCACCAGCCTGGGAATCGCCCGCGAGGTCGGCTTCAGATCCGGCAGCCGCCCGAGCAGCACGGCCGACCGATCCAGATCGATGCCCGCCTCTTCCTGTGTCTCCCGAACCGCCGTTTCGCGCAGGTTGACGTCTTCCGGATCGCGCCGCCCTCCGGGAAGCGCCATCTGGCCGGACCACGGGTCACGCGCTGACCGCGCCCGCCGGACGAGCAGAAAGGCGGGCTCGGGCTCCTGGCGCAGCACGAGTGCGACCGCCGCCTGCCTGGCGGTGCCGCTTCCGGACCGGGTCCCTCCGCCCACCGGGCCGAACTCCTAGCTCACTACCCTCTTCTTCGCCCTGGGTCCGTCCTTCTGCTGCAGGTACGGCACCCCCTTCGTGATCCAGTCCGGCGCGGGTTCGCCCTTCAGGTAGTGACCGAACCACTCGAGAATTCGGGTTTGGTAGTCCCGCTGGTTGACCTCCTCGGCCAGCCCGTGGTTCTCGCCGTCGTAGACCAGCAGCACCATGTGCTTCCCGGCGCGGCGCGCGGCGTTGTAGAACTCCACTCCCTGGTTGAACTCGACGGCGCCGTCCTCCGTGCCGAACTCCATCAGCAGCGGCGTGTTCAGGTTCTCGATGTGATGGATGGGCGAGTTGTTGAAGTAGGAATCCCAGTCCTCCCACCACGGCACCTGCATGCGCCCCTGGCTGATCTCGAAGATGCGTGCGTCGGTGCCTCCGCTGTTCCAGTAGAACGACAGATACATGCTCATGAGGTTGGTGAGCGGCGCGCCCGCCACCGCGCTGGCGAACAGGTCGTCCTGGGTCACGAAGAACGTCGTCTGGTAGCCGCCCCAGGAGTGCCCGATCAGGCCGACCTGCTCCGGGTCCACCAACCCGGTCTCCAGCACCGCCGCGACCGCCGGCCGCAGTGTCTCCACGTTCGACTGCCCCGGCCTGCGATCCCGGTAGACGATATCCGGCCGGAAGACGAAGTATCCTTCCTGGCTCCAGATCTGGATGTTGTAGTAGCGGGTCGGATCCGGAACCTGGTATTGGTGCAGGGTCTGCGACAGCAGTTCATAGTGATAGACGATCATCGGGTATTGTCGGCCCGGCTCATAGGCCGCCGGATACGTGAGAGCTCCCTGCAGGCGCCGCCCCCATTCGTTCTCGTACTCCACCAGCTCGGTGCGGCCCCAGGCGAAGTCGTCCTGGAAGGGATTTGTGCGCGTCACCTGCCGGGCATCGTCGAGGTCCGGACCGGCCGCGAAGTAGTCGGGGGAGTCGTCGAAGCGCTCGCGGCGGAAAACGAACACATCGGCGTCCTCGGCCTTCATCACGCGGGAGAAGGAGGCGTCGTCCCGTATGAGCGCCTCCGGTTCGCGGCCGGGGCGCGCCCGCGAGAAGCCCGCCTGCTTGGTCCACTCGGCGTAGGTCGTGTAGTAGATCGGCTGCCCGGGATCGAATGCATCGGCCTCGGAATCGATCTGGAACGCGCGGTAGCGCACTTCCTCCTCGGCGCCCCGGGTAAGGCGGCGGCCGCCGGAGCCGTCGGCGCGCACCTCCCAGACGTCCCAGCGGTCGTTGATGAGGACGGTCTGGTCGTCCTCGGTCCAGCCCCTGATGCCGAACGGGGGCATCTGCTCGCGGGTCGGGGTCAGGTCGAGGTTCACGAACACGCCGTCTAGCCCCTCGGTGATGTTGCGCGTCTCCCCGGCGGAAGGGTCGTGGGTCCAGTAGTCCTCGCCTTCGAACCAGACCACGTAGCGGCCCGTCGGGCTGCCCCTTGCCGGCAGGGTAATGCGCTCGCGAACCAGCGACTCGCGACCCGTGCCCGTGTCCGCGGCGTACAGGTCGTAGAACTGCTGGTTGAACATGGCTGCCACGTCGTAGGGGGTCTCGTCGCGGTTCAGGACGTGGCGGCCTCCCTCGAGCAACTCCGTCTGGTCGGCGTGTTCGCCGCCGAGCATCAGGAAGCGGCCACCTTCCAGGTGCCACGCGCCGATCTGGTTCTGCTGGCGCAGCTGACGCTCCCGCACACGCTGCTGCGGAATCGGATCGACATCGAGAGAGTGCCAGATCTCCACGCCCGCGCGCTCTTCCTCGTCCTCCGCCTCGCCCTCGTCGCTCTCGCCTTCGGACTCCTCGCCGCCTTCCTCCACAGCTTCCGCCGCCTCATCGCCTTCCGTCTCGCCTTGGGCCTCCTCTTCATCTTCCGCCACCGGAATCCGTTCCTGGATGCCGAGGAAGAGGATGGATCCGTCTTCGGCCCATGCCGGAGCTCGGTGCTCGACCACGCGCTGCCCCGGGAGGAGCCCCGGCGAGGAGCGCGGATCGAGGACGAACTCCGCGCCGTCACCGTCATCGAGCTCACGCCAGGCCAGGACTACGTGGGCCGTGTCCTCGTGGGCGTCGTCGGTGTAGGTCTTGAGCACGGCGAGGTCCGCCGACTCTTCGCGCCAGGAGAGTTCGCGGTACTCGGCCTCGTCCGCGTCCAGCGACCGGATGCGGCCCGAGTCCGGGTCGTAGAGGCGCACGCCGTTCCCCACCCGGTCGTCGGCATCCACCGTCATCGCCAGCAGATGTCCCTCATCCTGCCACGCAAGCGCGCCGACGTTGCCGAAGCTGATCGACGCGCCCGCAGCCAGATCGCGCACGATGGCGTCCGCTCCCGCGCTCTCCTGCTCCTCGGGCTCATACCGCCGCAGCGCCAGGTAGCGCCCGTCTCCCGAGAAGGAAAACGACGAGATTTTCTCGATCGTCTCCTGCTCGCCGCTCCGTAGATCGAGCAGTCCCATGTCGTTGCGGACCGGTTCGCGCCTTTCCGTGAGCGCCTCCCGTTCGTCGGGAGAGATTCCGATCGCGTATGCGAGCCAGGCACCGTCCTCGCTGAACTGCGGATTGCGCCCGAAGGGAACCACCACCACCGAGTCGGAGTCGGTGCGGTGCACGCGCAGCTCGTCCTGGTCGTAGACCCGGCTGATGCCCGCGGCCAGCCAGCGGCCATCGGGAGAGAGCACGGCCTGGCCGAGGGTCTCCCACTGGCCGTAGTCGTCGGACGTGAGCGTGGGCTTCTGCTGGGCTGAGGCATCGCCCGCCAGCATCGCCGCGGCAGACAGGAGAACGAACAGACGATATGGGGATGACGGGTTCATCATTTCTTCTCCTGCGCTCTGTTTCCTCAGAATTCAACCGGGCCCCATGGGAGACCGGTCCCGCGTCACAAGGCGAAACCCTGCGCGGCCTTCCTCGTCGCTACGCCACACCGCCCCCCGACAGCGCCTTCACAAGCCGGTAGAGGAACTCCTGGCCCTCGAAGAAGCTCTCCACGCCGATGCGCTCGTCGCGGCCGTGCGCGCGCACGTCGTCCATGTCCCCGAACAGGCCGCTTACACCGTACACCGGGATGCCGGCGTTGCGCAGGTAGAGCCCGTCGGTGGCGCCGGTGGACATCACCGGAAGCACGCGCACGCCAGGCCACATCTCCGCCGTGATGCGCTCGATGGGGCCCAGCACCTCGTCGGTCAGGGGCGAGGGCGGGCTCGGAGTGACGGTTCCGCGCGGCTCAACGGTCACGTCGAAGGGGGCGGCGAGTTCCGCGAGCGCCGCCTGCACGTCCGCGGGATCGTGCCCCGGGAAGATGCGGCAGTTGACGTTCGCGCGGGCCAGCTGGGGCAGCGCGTTCTGGGCGTGGCCGCCTTCCAGCAGAGTCGCGACGCAGGTGGTGCGCAGGCGCGAGTTGTACCCGGCTTCGACCGACAGGACGCGCGCCGCCCCCGCGTCCTCGGGGTTCGCCACGATGCCGCGCATGGCCTCGCCCATCTCGCCCCCGACAAGATCCGCGGAACGTCCGAAGAACTCTTCGGTGGTCTCGTTGAGCATGACCGGGAAGTCGTGGTTCTGGACCGCCAGCAACGCGTTCGACAGGTCGTAGATGGCGTTCCTGGGCACCGGCAGCGAGGAGTGCCCGCCCGGGTTGGTGGCGGTGAAGAAGAAGGAGAGATAGAGCTTCTCGGCCGCCTGCACGTTGTTGGAGAGCCTCTGGCCGTTCTGCGACATCCCGCCGCCGCCCTCGTTCAGGGCGTAGGCCGCATCGATCAGCTCGCGATGCTCCTCCAGAAGATAGGCGACCCCGTTGCGCGGTCCGCCCTCCTCGTCCGCGGTGAGCGCGACAATGATGTCGCGGTCGGGGACGAATCCCTCCTGCTTCATGCGGATGAGGTTCGCCGCGTAGATGGCCGCCTCGTCCTTGTCGTCAGTCACGCCGCGGCCGTAGAAATAGCCGTCGCGCTCAAGGAACTCGAACGGAGGCAGGTCCGGGCTCCAGTCCTCGGGGAGGGCCTCGACGACATCGATGTGCGCCAGCAGGAGGATGGGCTCAAGCCCCGTGTTCCGGCCCCGCAGGCGCGCGACGAGATTGCCCTTCGTGGGAGCGTCATCCGGCACGAGGACGTGCACGTCTTCCTCCGGGAAGCCCGCATCCAGCAGGACCCGCGCCGCTGCCTGGGCCGCAAGGGTGTTGTTGCCGCGCTCGGTGTTGGTGGTGTTGATCTCCACCAACTCCTCGAGGAGGGAGCGGGCCAGCTCCATGTACTCGGGCGGCGAGGTGTTCTGGCCAGCGAGCGGAGCCGAAGCCGGAAGCATTGCTCCGACGGTCAGCAGCGCCCGGGACGCGGCGAGGATGAGGGGATTCTTCATGTCGGAGGGACTCCGTTTTCGGACGTTAAGTTCGCCGGGATGCGGGGCTTGCAAGGTGTCGGCGGGCGCGCGGCCAGGCAAGCAACCGGGGCTCGCCGCCCCCGACCCGGCATCCGATTACCCCTTTACAAACACCGCACACCGCTCCTTGCGCCCCCCGACGGAAGATGCGCATTCTCGCGGTCCGTCCGCGCCGGCCCCGGACCCGGAAAGCCACCTCGGTGCCGGCGCTCAAAACGGAACGGTTCCGCAGCCGGAGTGCGCATGCGCTATCAAGTCGACGAATCGCCTCCCCGCGGCCTGGCCCTGGGAGTGGGAATGCAGTCGACGCTCCTGGCGATCATCAACGTGGTGGTCATCTCCGCCATCGTCATCCGGACAGCGGGCGGCAGCGACGCCTATCTCTCCTGGGCCACCTTCGCGGCCCTGGTTATCTGCGGTTTGGTGACGGTGCTGCAGTCCGTCCCTGTGGGACGGGTCGGGTCTGGATACGTTCTCACCATGGCCGCCTCCCAGTCCTTCATCGCGATCTCGGTAACCGCCATCGCCACGGGCGGGCCAGGCATGTTCGCGGTCCTCGTTCTCATCTCGTCGCTCTTTCAGTTCGCGCTCGGCGCACGGCTGGCGCTGCTCCGGCGGGTCCTTACGCCGACCGTGGTCGGCACCACGGTCATGTTGGTTACGGTCACGGTGATGCCGATCATCTTCGACTTGCTGACGGACGTTCCCGAAGGCACGGACGGGACAGCCGCTCCCGTAATCGCCGCCACAACCTTCGTGACTGTCCTGGCTCTCCTGCTGAGGGCCCCGCACTCCTGGCGGCTCTGGGCACCCGTCATCGCGATCTTCGCGGGCTGCATCGCCTCCGCGGGCTTCGGCCTGTACGAGGTGGAAAGGGTCATCGGGGCTTCCTGGTTCGGTTTGCCGGAAGTCGGCTGGCCGGGTTGGGGTTTCGACTTCGGCGTTGCCTTCTGGTCACTGCTCCCGGCGTTCGTTTTCGTCGCCCTGGTCGACGGGATGGCGACATGCGGCGATGCCATCGCCATCCAGAGGGTTTCGTGGCGGCAGCCGCGGGCGACGGATTATCGCGCGGTGCAGGGTGCGGTCACCGCCACCGGGTTGAGCACCCTGCTGTCCGGCCTGGCCGGCACCGTGCCCAACAAGGTGCACGTTCTGAGCGTTGGCATCGCCGAGATCACAGGCGTAACCGCCCGCCGCGTCGGGGTGTACGGCGGCATCATCTTTCTGGTCGCGGCGTTCCTGCCAAAGATCTCAGCCCTCCTTCAGGCGATTCCCAACCCGGTGATCGCGGCCTACACCATCGTGTTCATGGGAATACTCTTTTCGGCGGGAGTGAGGATCATCGTCACGCAAAGCGGCGTCGACTACCGCAAGGCGACCGTGGCGGGGGTGTCCTTTTGGATCGGCATGGGGTTTCAGAACGGCTGGATCCTGGCCGACACTCTGGGGAGGTGGAACGGACTGCTGGGAAATGGCATTACGACCGGAGGCCTCACTGCGATCCTCCTGACGATGGTCATGGGGGCCTCCCGCTCCTTGCACATGGAGACGGACCTCGAAGTGACGGCGCTGCCCGAGATCAGAGGATTCCTGGGACGCCTGTGCGCGAGCAAGGGCTGGGGCCCGGGGACCAACAACCGTCTGTGCCTGGCTGCCGAAGAAACTCTTCTGACCCTGGTCCGGCAGGACGAAACTCGCGATGAAGCGCGGCGCCTCCGCGTAGTCGTCCGCGTCCACCGGGATGCCATCGACTTGGAGTTCGTTGCCGCGGCCGGCGAGACGAACATCGAAGACCGCATCGCCGTTCTGCAGGAAGTGCGGGCCGAAATGGCGATGGAGCATGAGGTGTCGCTCCGACTGCTGCGACACCTTTCTTCGTCAGTCAGCCACCAGCAATACCACGACACCGACATCGTGACGGTAAGGATCGAGAGGGGGAAAGCGCTCCGGAGGTCGTAGTCCTCCACCCCCGCAGCTCATGCGACCGTGTCCATCTTCGGATAATCTCCGGTAAGCGAAAGCTCCTCAAGGACAGTGGCGATGCGGGCCCAGGTGAGCCCGTCTACCGGAATCCCTCCGGCAGGCGGGTCGCCACGCCGTGCGCCAGGCATGCGAACTCCGCCACCTTCGCCGACCGCAGGCAGCGCCTCGAGGGCGGTGACGAGAGCCTCCATCTCGCTGGCGAAGTCCGGGCCTCCCCGAAAGCCATCCGGATCGACCACCAGGACGAAGAGACCGCGCCGCGCTCGCCGGGGCTCGGCACCCGAACTCATGGCGACGCCGGCCAACGCCCCGGCAAACGCCTCGACCATCAAGCTCAGCAGAAACCCCTTGTATCCGCTCGATACGCCGCCCAGAGGCAGGAGTGCGGCCTCGCGGGGTGTCGAGAAGAACCTGGCCGGATCGGTAACCGGGCGACCATCGCGGTCAACCAGCCAGCCTTCCGGCACGGCTTCACCCCGATTCGCGGCCGTTCTCACCTTGCCCTGCGACACTACGCTGGTCGAAAGGTCGATCACCAGCGGTGGTTTCCCAGGTGCGCGCGGGAGGCCGCAGGTAATCGGGTTGGTGCTGAGAAAAGGGGCGGCGGAACCGAAGGGCGGCGCGCTGGCGGCACCGCCGGCGCCGTTGCTCATGAGAAGCGTGATCCGCCCTTCACGCGCCGGGTCCACAACGTAGTACCCGAGGCATGCCATGTCGTTGCCGTTATGCACCGTGGCACAGCCGATGCCCGCCTGGCGGGCCTTGGCCGCTGCTTCCTCGATGACGAAAACGGTCGAAACCTGGCCGAGGCAACAGTGCGCATCGATGACCACGGCCGCCACCATCTCGTGCGTGACCACAGGCACGGCCGCGGGCTCGATCATACCGTCGCGGAAGTCGTCCACGTAGACCGGAATGCGCTTCACACCGTGGGCGGGATGGCCTGCGCGGCTCCCGTCTATCAGGGCCTCGGCCAGCAACGCTCGCTCGCCCGCGGCAAAGCCGAGTGCTCCGAAGATATCGTCGATCAGGGCGCGAACGGTCGCCTCCGACAAGATGACGCCATCAGCCGGTGTCATCGAACCACCAGCGTGAATTCCGCACCATCGTCCGATATGAATCCGCCATCGCATTTGATCAGTTCCGGATAGTGCCCGGGGACGATGCGGTCAGCGCTGTCGAGGATCCGGCCGATGGTGCGCGCGCTGTTCTCGGCGGTGTCGAATACCAGATCGCTTCGGCGCAGGATGACTTCCTTTACATACTTGATCGCATCGCCGGCGATGACCACCCGACCCTTGGCGTCGCTGTCCAGTTCGAGCGCGTACGAGCCAGGGGTGTGGCCGGGCGCCGGAAAATAGCGCACGCCGCGCGTCAACTGTCCTTCGCCTTCTACGAACTTGACATCGTGCTTCTGGAGCTGCTCGTGGATCAGCCAGGGCACAAACATGTCCTGCTCGTGGGGCTTGCGTGCGTAATCCCATTCGCGCCGGCTGACATGGACTCGAGCGTCCGGAAACAGGTCGATGTTGTTGGAGTGGTCGAAGTGCAGATGTGACAGGAATACGGTCCCGATGTCGGCCGGGGTCATCCCGTGGCGCTTCAAACCGGCCAGCAACTGCAGTCGATTGCAGTAGTGGCCCGTATCGAATAGAATCGGGCCGCTCGGCGCGGAAATCAGCGTCGCATTGGCCAGCCCGAGAAAGCCTTCGCGCAGGCCCAGGTTGTTACCCTTGACGATGATGTCGTAGTCAATGGCCATCGTGCGTCTTTCTGTTCTCGAGTCCATGTTCGGTGGCGGCGCCTACTCTAGGGGAATTGCTGGCTCACGGCCAGCCTTCTCTGGAAGCCGGCGCTTGCAGCCCCACTCCCCAGCACCGCCGGACCGAGACCCGGCTCACGCAGTTGGAAGACGAAACCCGTTTCGCGGCCGAGTTGCGCGCCCCTCGTGCCCGGGAGCGACGGCGGGACTACTTCAGCGCTGCGCCACCAGCCTCCGATACTCGAACCCGGCGCTCGTATGGGCGACCAGCTCGAGTCTTCCGTCCAGCAGATCGTGCATGAGCCGGGTTGAGAGAGGAGTCACACGGATGATCTCGGTCACGTCCGGGCCGGCGAGGCGCAGCACCACCACCCCTCCCCCCTCCCCCCCGGCCGCCGGGAGCCGCCGCAGGGCCACCCCCAGCGCGTCCGCGGGCTCGACCCCCGCGAGCACGATGCGGTAGGACAGCGTCCCGGTCGGCAGATCGAGCAGGAAGGCCCCCTCCACGTCCCCCTGTGGCGGGTCGAGCGCGACCAGCACGGGATCCGGCGGGCGTCCACCCGCGAGGGGCGGCGTGCGGAGCGGCGCCCGCCGCTTCGGGCTGGCCGTCTCGAAGGCGTAGGCGTAGGCGACCAGCCGGGCGTCGTCGAGCGGGCGTCCGAGCAGCTCCAGCCCCGCCGGCACCTCCGTCTCGGTGAACCCGGCCGGCACCGTCAGCGCCGGCAGCCCCGTGTTCGCGCTCAGCGAGCATGTGGAACCCACCGGCGCGGCCCCGATGAGCGCGGCCTCCTGGCGCATGGTGGGATACGCGAGCGCGTCCAGTTCCGTCTCGGCCATGAAGCCGATCACGGCGTCCCGCAGGACGCGGCGGCGCTCGAACGTGCCCTCGTACTCGTCGGTGGGTTGCTCGGTGCGGGCGATGCGCCGCCGGAACGTGCCGTCGAGGGCTTCATGGTGCAGGCCGGCCTCCACAATCTCCTCGAGCGACGCGACGGGCGCGTCCGGAACCCCGGCCAGATAGTCCATCAGGTCGAACTTGAACTCCAGGTCGATGAGACCGGTGTTCTGGAGCAGGCTGTCCAGATCCGGGATGGTCACGTCCACCACTTGCGCGCCCAGCGCGTCCATCTCGGCCAGGGCGGCGCGCAGCACCTCCGTGATGCGGCCCCCTCCCCCATCCTCCTCCAGCCAGTCGCTCAGCACGCCGATGCGGGCGCCCTCCAGCGCGGCCGGGTCGAGGGCGGCCTGGAACGCAGGGGTCGGACGGCCTTCCAGCACGGCCGTGGCCGGGTCGGCGGCGTCCGGGCCGACGGTCGCGTCCAGCGCGATCGCCAGGTCGGTCACGGTGCGCGCGAGCGGTCCCCCGGTGTCCTGCGAATGCGAGAGCGGCAGGATGCCGTCGATGCTCGACAGGCCCTTCGAGGGACGCAGCCCGAACAGGTTGTGCACCGCCGCCGGGATGCGGATGGAGCCGCAGGTGTCGCTCCCCCACCCCACCGCCGCAAAGCTCGCGGCCACGCCCGCTCCGGTCCCCCCCGAGCTTCCGCCCGGGTTGCGCGCGGGCTCGTAGGCGTTGCGGCTCTGCCCGCCAAGCGAGCTGATGGTGGTGATCCCGGCCGCCAGTTCGTGCAGGTTGGTCTTCCCGAGCACGATGGCGCCCGCCCCCCTCAGCCTCGCCACCTGGAAGGCGTCGTCGGGCGGGCGCAGCCCGGAGAGCGCCAGGCTCGACCCGGTGGTGGGCATCCCGGCCACGTCGTAGTTGTCCTTCATGAGCACCGGGATGCCGTGCAGCGGCCCGCGCACCGTCCCGTCCGCCCGCTCCGCATCGAGCGCCTCGGCTTCCTCCCCCGCCCGCGGATTCAGCCGCGTGATGGCGTTCAGCTCCGGCCCGGCGCCGTCATAGGCGGCGATGCGTTCAAGGTAGAGGTCGACCAACTGCCGCGATGTGACCCGTCCCTCCTCCAGCGCCTGCTGCAGATCGAGGATGGAGGCTTCTGCGACTTCGAATTCGGAATCCGCGGTCCCGGCGCCATCGCAGGCGGCGAGGACGAGGGCGGAGAGAGCGAGAAAAAGAATGTGGCCGCGCATGCGCATGGAGACTCCGCTGGATGGAAACCGGACTTTGCTGCTAGAATCAGTGTGCTGCTGGAATCATGGTGTTTCGCCTGAGCCGACGCCACGCCCGACAAGGCGCCGCGGCTCCGCCGGAATCCTGCCCCGACCCCCTGTCACCACAACTGCCATGAACGACGACCTCGCCGACCGCCATGGAACCGGACGTGATCCCGGGCTCGAAAGCCGCGAAACCAGAAGACACGCCGGCCTCAACCGCCGCGACTTCCTGAAAGCCGGCGCGCTGGGCGTGGCGGCCGGCGCTGCCGGATGCACCGAGCCCGGAGCCCAAGCCGCCGCGACCGAAGCCTCGCTAGCGGCGACCGCCCCCACCGCCGCCACCCCCCAGGGACTCCCCGCCCCTCCGGAGCAGCCCCTCGCCGCCCCGCCCATCGACCTCGTGCGCATCGGTTTCGTCGGCGTGGGCGGGATGGGGACGGCCCACGTGCGCAACCTGGTGCGCATCGACGGATGTGCCATCACCGCCGTCTGCGATGTCGTGGAAGCCCACGCCGAGCGGGCCGCCGCCATCGTCGAGGAGGCGGGACACCCCCGCCCCGCCCTCTACACCCGCGGGGAGCGCGACTTCGAGCGCCTGTGCGCCGAGGAGGACCTCGACCTGGTCTACACCGCCACCCCCTGGCGCTGGCACGTGCCGGTGTGCGTGGCCGCCATGGAAAACGGGAAGCACGCGGCCACCGAGGTCCCCGCCGCCTACACGATGGAGGACTGCTGGCGACTGGTCGAAACCGCCGAGCGCACCCGCCGCCACTGTATGATGATGGAGAACGTGAACTACGGGCGGCCGGAACTCCTCTGCCTCAACCTGGTGCGCCAGGGGCTGCTCGGGGAGATCCTGCACGCCGAGTGCGGCTACCTGCATGATCTGAGGGAGATCAAGTTCGCCGACGAAGGCGAGGGGCTGTGGCGGCGCGCCCACGCCTGGACGCGCGACGGCAACCTCTACCCGACCCACGGCCTGGGCCCGGTCGCCAACTGCATGGACATCAACCGGGGCGACCGCTTCGACCATCTGGTGTCGATGAGCAGCCCGTCACGGGGCCTGCAGGAGTGGGCGGCGTCCCACTACCCGGAGGGCCATCCCAAGCGCGCCGAGACCTTCGCCCTGGGCGACGTCAACGGAAGCCTCATCAAGACCGCGCTCGGACGCACCATCCACGTCGCCCACGACACCAACCTGCCCCGCCCCTACGACCGCATCAACAAGGTCCAGGGCACGCGCGGCATCTTCCAGGGCTATCCGGACCGGGTCTATGTCGAGGGCCGGAGCCCGTCCCATCGATGGGAAGAGGCCGAAGCCTGGTACGACGAGTTCGAGCACCCGCTCTGGAGCGCGCTGCGCGAGGCGTCCATCGGCGCCGGCCACGGCGGCATGGACTTCATGGAGGACTACCGGCTGGTCGAGTGCCTGCGCCGGGGCGAGCCCACCGACATGAACGTCTACGACGCAGCGGCCTTGAGCGCGGTCTGCGAGCTCTCGGAGATGAGCGTGGCACAGGGCAGCGCCCCCGTCCCCTTCCCCGACTTCACCCGCGGCAAGTGGCAGTCGTGGGAGCCGTGGCCCATCGTGACGGCATAGCGGTGTTACGCCTCGCCGCGGCCATTTCCGGAGCCGCCTTCCTCGCAGGCTGCGACGCTTCGTCGGTCGGCAGCGATCCGGGCGCGCCCATCGAATTGAGCGCATCGGACATCGAAGTGCTCGGCAGCTCCGAATCGCTCGCTTTGGTACAGGATCTGGAGGTGTTGAGCAACGGCTCCGTCTGGGTCTTCAATTCGACTGAGCCGTATTTCGTCGGATTCGGCCCGGATGGCGCGTCCCTCGGCGCTCACGGACGGGCCGGAGGAGGGCCCGAGGAATTCCCGTTGCCCTCGGCCCTCCTCACGGGAGGATGGGCGGGGGAGGCATGGGTTTTCGACCTCAGGCGTCACGCGATGATCCGGATTTCCCGACCGGACGCGGAGCGGGCGGAGATCCCCTTGCGGTCGCCGTCCCTCCCTCCCGGCAGCGTACGGGGCGGCATGAACATGCTGAGCCCCGCGGTACGAACTGCCAGACTCGGCGGCGAGATCGTCGTGCCCCGCGCGAGCCCGCCGAGGGAGGGGGGCCTGCTGCAGGTCCGTCTCTCGCTCCTCGGAGCCGATCTGATCGCGGTTGATCCGGAGACAGCCGGGACACGAACCCTCGTGGCGCTCGGGGAGGTGCTGGACGATCCATCCGGAGACTTCATGCCGAGCGAGGGCGGTTTTCCGCAGTGGTATCGGCTGTGGGCTTCGTGCGGCGAGAATCTCGTGCGCGTCTACGATCGGGTGAGAAATCAGCTTCGTGGCTTCGACGGATCCGGAGCCGAGGTGAGTCCCATCGACCTTCCGCCCATTCCCTTCACCGAGGTCAGTCCCCGACAGTTCGCCGGAGCGGTGTTCGAGCTGAGGCAGGCCGAGTTGACGGGAGATGTCAGGGGGAGGCTAGGCGAAGCGGACAGGCTTCGGGCCCTGAATCAGATGGTCCGGATGGTCAGCGGGAGCCCACAGGAGCTGGCGAGCTACCTGCCGCGCTACGTGGACCTGCGTTGCAGTGAAGACGGGACGATGTGGCTGCACCCCTTCGATCCCGACGCGGGCGGACTGAACGGCGGTCCGTGGTGGCTGCGAATCTCGCCCGATGGAGTCGCGCGAGAGGTGCGTCTCCCTGACCGATTCGACGCACTTCGCTTCTCGAATTCCCGGATCTGGGGCGCATACCGAGACGAACTCGATGTCCCGTCCGTCGCGTCCATCCCGCTCCGGACTGATTAGCAGAGTCGCCTCGCGACAAAGTCCAGGGAACCAGTCGCCGGTCCGAGTTCCGCGTATGGCGGCCAGCGCCGTCGCTCAACTCCCCGCTGCAGCCGCCCAGGCGGCGCGTCCAGCTACCCTACCGCCGTCCCTCCGTAGCCACCGCCGCGCCGTCCATCAGATAGCGGTCGAAGAACCGGTCCGTGGCGCCGAAGGTGGTCAGCCAGCGCTCGTGCAGCAGGAAATCGTGCACGTCGTCCGGGAAGACGATCAGCTCATGGGGCACGCCCTGCGCCCGCAGCAGCTGCACCAGCCCGACGGTCTGCGAGAAGGCCACGTTGCGGTCGTCGTCCCCGTGGATGAGCAGGACCGGCGATGTCCAGTTCTCGATCTCCGAGATCGCGGACGACTGGTACGACACCGACTCCAGGTCGATGGAGTTCCCCCACAGGTGCACACCCGCGATGTCCACCCCTGCCGCGAAGAGATCAGAGTCACGCGCCAGCCCCTGCGCCGTCAGGATGCCCCCGTAGGAGAGCCCCCAGAGCCCGATACGCGCGGGATCCACGTCGGAGCGGTCCCGCAGGTACTCCCCGGCGGCCCGGATGTCCTGATACTCGGTGTTCCCATCGCGTCCCCGCCCGGGCGCGTTACGGAAGTCGCGGCCGTAGCCGATGCCGCTCCGGTAGTTCACCGAGAGCACCACGTAGCCCTTGTTCGCGAAGTATTGGTTGATGGCGTAGGCCATGTGGTAGAAGTGCATGTAGTGGTAGCCGAGCAGCATCTGCCGCCGGGATCCCCCGTGAATGAAGATGAGCGCCGGGCGCTGTTCGCCGGGCTCGAGATCCGGAGGGAGGAAGAGCTGGTTGTAGAACTCGAAGCCGTCCTCGGCGTTGAGGGTGACCGCCTCGGGGACGACGTGCTGGCTGAGGGGAAAGCGGGCGGGCAGCTCGCGGATGGTCCTCGCCTGGCCACCGTCGGCCGGCACCACCGCCACGGTAAGCGGATGGCTCGCGCTCGCGCTCAGCAGCGCCACCTGGTCGCCGCTCGCCAGCGCCGCCGGCCAGGTCTCGACGCCGTCGCCGCGGGTGAGCTGACGCGCCCTTCCACCTCCGGTGGGCACGCTCCACAGGTGGCGCCGGTCGATGTCCCCCGCGTTGGTGGCATGGAACAGGGTGCTGCCGTCCGCCGACAGCGAGATGTACTCGGCGATTCCGTCGCCCGGCGTCAGCTCGACCGGGTCGCGCGTGCCCCCCTCCGCCGCGACCGCATAGTACCGGCGCCACCCGTCGGGCTCGGCCTGGAAGATGATGTGATCGCCGGCCCAGATGACCTCGCGCACCTCCCGGTAGATGCTGTCGCCCGGCGGGCTGTGCCACATCTCGGCCGCCTCGCCCGTGCGCGCGTCCCCGACCCAGATGGAGAAGTCGTACCCCCCGGCGAAGCGGGCCTCGGTCATCCCCGCGGGCCAGATGTCCTGGGTGGCACTGTCCCCGGTGGCGCCCCCCCGCTCGGCCCGCTCGCCGAAGGGCAGCCCCGGCCTGCGGATGAACGCGACCCGGGTTCCGTCCGGCGACCAGGTCGGGCTGGTGTCGCGGTCGACCGCCGGGCCCAGGTATGTGACTGCGGGAGCTTCGGTGTCGTAGACGCCGATGAAGCTGTGGTCCTCCCGGTCGCTCACGAAGGCGAGTCGGCGCGAGTCCGGCGACCATACCGGGTCGCCCTGGCTGCCGAACACGCTGAACAGCGGCCGCTCCGGGTCGCCGGTCGCGACCCCGGGGTTCAACGGCGCCCGGTAGATATCGCCGTCCCTGTCCCAGGCCACCCACGCCCCGTCGGGGGAGAGCGCGAGGTTCCAGGCCTCCGCCACCCGCCAGGGCTCGCCCCCGGAGGTGCTCACGGCCCACGCGGCCCGCTCGGCGCCCCGGGGATCGCTGGCCGGGTTGGCGACCCATCCCTGCCGGTTGGGGGTGTGCCCGCGCAGGAAGACCAGCGTGGAGCCGTCGCCCGAGATGCGCAGCGTCGACAGGTCGCGTCCGTCATCGTCCTCGAAGCGCGTCAGCCGCACGGGCGTGAAGTCCGGCGCCGCCGCCGTGTAGACGTTGCGCTTCCCCTCCTCGTACTCGATCCACGCGATGCGGTCGGCCGCCCGGGCCGCTACCAGCTGCACCGGATAGCCGGGGCTGAGCACATCCTCGATCGAGAAGCGCTGCGCCTGGGCAGGCGCGGCGGTGAGCGGGGCGAGGGCCAGAACGGAAAGGAATCGGAGGGAATGGAAGCCGAGGGCCGGCCACAGCAAAAGAGCGCGCGTCATGATTCGCCTCCACCGGAGAGGGACGAAGGAAGGGGGAATGTCAGGATGACACGGCGTGGGCCACCCGGCAACGTCCAAAACCTGCTGCGCTGCGCCCGACGGACCGGCGCGGCTTGGCCAGTGCCCGACGCGCAATGCCCACCGAGCACTCTGATGCGTCATACGCGCTTTCGTGCACGGGCTGGTGCTCTCCATGAGCTTGTGGCCCCCGTAGGCGGCTGGCGCTTTCCCACCCCTTGGCCCATCCTGACCGCTTGGAGCCCTCGCGTGGGAAGCCGCGCGCGGCTCCCGAAACGCATGAGCGAACTGTCCCCGTACCGCGCCAGCCAGCCCCTCGGGCCACTTCCGCAGACGAAGGAAACCATCCCATGACCATCAGACGCATCGCCCTCGCCGCAACCGCCCTCTCCATCGCGGCGCCCCTCACCGCTCAGACCTTCCCCTCCGACGACCCGGTCATCCAGGCCATGTGGGAAGAGGGCATGGGCTCGGGGAGCCAGGCCTTCGACCTCGCGCAGGCCCTGCTCGACTCCATCGGTCCCCGGCTGATGGGCTCGCCGGGCTTCTCCCGCTCCGCGGACTGGCTGATCGCCAACTACGAGAGCTGGGGCATCGAGGCGGAGCGCCAGGAGTACGGCACCTGGCTCGGATGGGACCGCGGCTTTACCCACATCGACATGCTGGAGCCCCGCAGGCGCACGCTGGAGGGAACGCTGCTCGCCTGGAGCCCCGGCACCGGCGGCCCCGTGGAGGGTGAAGTGATCGCGCTGCCCAACTTCGCCAGCGCGGCCGAAATGGATGCGTGGCTGCCGTCCGCCGAAGGCAAGTTCGTGGCCATCTCCTTCGCCGAGCCCACCTGCCGCGAGGACCAGTCCTGGATGGACCACGCCACGCCCGAGTCCTTCCAGCGCATGAACGAAGCGCGCGAAGCGGCCAGCGCGGAGTGGGCGATCAGCTATCAGCGGACATTCATGCCCACCGGTCCCCAGCGGCTGGAGGAAGCCGGCGCACTCGGGCTCATCACCGGACGCTGGTCCGCGGGCTGGGGCGTCGACAAGATCTTCTCTTCCTCGACCCGCGAGATCCCGTCCATGCATCTGGCGTGCGAGGACTACTCGCTCATCCACAGGCTGGCTTCGCGGGACCAGGGGCCGCGCATCCGCCTGGAAGCCGACGCCGAATTCCTGGGCGACGTCGCCGCCTTCAACGTAGTGGCCACGATCCCCGGCACAGAGCTGCCCGACGAATACGTGCTGCTGAGCGCGCATCTGGACTCGTGGGACGGCGCGTCGGGGGCGACCGACAATGGCACCGGCACCATCATGATGCACGAGGCCATGCGCATCCTGAGGGAGACCTACCCGAATCCCCGCCGGACCATCATGGTGGGGCACTGGGGCGGCGAGGAGCAGGGGCTGATCGGCTCCACCGCCTTCGCGGCCGACAACCCCGAGGTGGTGGACGGGCTGCAGGCCTCCTTCAACCAGGACAACGGCACCTGGCGCATCGACTTCATCCGCATGCAGGGCTTCCTGGGCGCGGGACATCACTTCGCCCGCTGGTTCGAGCGCATCCCCCCCGAGATCACCGGCCACATCACGCTGGATGTCCCCGGCGTGCCCGAGACCGGCGGCTCGGACCACATGTCCTTCATCTGCAAGCCCGCGCCCGGCTTCCGGCTCCAGTCCAACTATCCCGACTATCGCCGGTACACCTGGCACACCAACCGCGACACCTTCGACAAAGTCGTTTTTGACGACCTGCGCAACAACGCGACCCTGGCCGCCATGCTCACCTACATGGCGTCCGAGGATCCCGAGCGGATGGACGTGACCCAGCGGGTGCTGCCTCGCAACGAAAACACGGGCGCGCAGGGCACGTGGCCGCAGTGCCGGCCTCCCCGGAGGAGCTTCGGGGGGTAGGTATCAGAACCCGCACTGCAATCGCGACGGCACTACTCCTGGTCACCCGCCTCTCGCTCGTGGCCGAGGACGTGGGCGACCGCGTCCATACCCCCTTCCACCTGGGTGACACGGAAGGCGCCCGGGCGGCGTCGGATGCAGTTTCCTTCCAAGCCCTGCTCCTCTGGGGCGGAATTGACGCGGACAGCGTACCGTTCCTGGAGCCGGTCTTCGTGATCGACGCCCCGCCCGCGCTTCCGCACTCGGCCGGCGAGTACCGGCTCGCAGGCCGGACCGGCGGCGGCGGCGTCCTCTTCTCCCTCGCCTTCGACATGCCGGTAGTGGCCGACGGCGACGGCAGTTCCAGCTTCGTCTTCATGCTCCCGGTGCAACCCGGGTGGGAGGGTACCCTGGCCAGCGTCACGCTGTCCGGACCCGGCGGATCGGTCACGCTGGACGAGGAGAGCAATCTGCCGATGGCCATCCTGCGCAACCCGCGTACCGGGCAGATTCAGGGCATCCTGCGAGACCTTCCGCCGACCGTCGTGACCCGGGTCGCCGCGGAAGCCTGGGTGTCGAGGGCTCCGGGAATCGAGGTGCTCTTCAGCCGCGGCATCCCCGGCGCGGAGGCCTGGCGAAGGTGACGGCGACCGGCCTATCCCAAAGCGGAGAGTCGGTTGCTGCAGTATTGTGCGCAAGCAGGCGATGAATAATCGCGTTACCACCGAGAGCATTCTGCGCGCGCTGGACGCCGATCGGAAATGACGGTCGTCGTTGATGGCTCGGTCCTTGCGGCTGCCGTCGCGCACTTGGGACCGGATGGGAGCTGGTCCGAAGCCGCCATTGCGGAAGCTCGGCACAGCTACTCAATGGCCGGTCCGCAGATCGTCCTGGCCGAGGCCAGCAACGTTCTTCGCCGGCTGGAGCTTTCCGAGCGTCTCTCGAGTCTTGAGGCCAACCTCGCCCAGCGTGACCTGCTCACGCTCAAGATCGATCTCTTCCCGTTCGACCCTCTCGCTGAGCGAGCCTGGCAGCTGCGCCATAACCTCACCATCTACGATGGATGGCATGTGGCGCTCGCGGAGGCGCTCTCCTGCCCTCTGGTGACGCTCGACCGGCGACTGGCCCGAGCCCCCGGCCCGACCTGCGAGATCATCACCCCGCCCTCGCCACGGGTAGTCCGAGAGCGCGCCGTCTCGACCTGAAGGCCAGCGGGCTTTCGTCACCCCGCCGGTGCGGTGAGCCCTACCGTGTCAGGGCGACGCGGAGGAGGGCTGGCCGCGCCCGCTCCCCATCTTGACGGTCGCGTTGACCGTAGCGCCCTCTTCGATCAGGATGCGCCCGGTGTCGATCTCGCCGTCCACATCGCAGGAAGCCTGGAGCTGCACCAGCGAAGCGATCACCAACCTGCCCTGAATCCGGCCGCCAACAACGGCATCCTTAGTGGTGATGTCGCCGATGACCACCCCGTCCTTCCCAATGGAGATCGTCCTCTCGGCCTCCATGCTTCCTTCCACCCTGCCTTCGATCTGTACACTGCCTTCGCTCTTGCAGTGACCCACCACACTCGTTCCGAACCCGATGAGCGAAAACGAACTCTCGGGCGCGGCAGGCGGGTCCTGCATCGGTCGATGCTTGTCCATCCCCGGTCTTCCATTCCTGCAGAGAGGAGTCAAGGTTTGGCCGTCCGCAACGTCAGCGTTGTGGTTGCGTTATCCGCAGGCCAACTCCGGGGCTGATTTGCCCAGGTTCGTTGAAGCTACTCCAACGGACCCCGAATTGACAGGACTCATCAAGAACGCTCGACCGCCGACTGGCCCGCGCTGCCGGCCCGACCTGCGAGATCATCACCCCGCCTTCGCTGCGGAGCGTACGAGAGCCCGGCGCAATTTCGAGCTGGGCATCGCCACGGCGCCAGTAGACGCCCCGTCTCACCGCGTCTGCGGCGAGTTCACCTGCAGCGGGATGATGTCCGGGTTCCAGTGGTCGTCGCCGAGGAGATGCTTCACGAAATACTCCGCCCGCAGCCAGAACCAGTAGTCGCTCATATCGCCGTAGCCGTGGCGCTGGCCCGGAAACATGAAGAAGTCGAAGCGTTTGTTGGCGCGGACGAGCGCCTCCGCCATGCGGAAGGTGCCGGCGTGATGCACGTTGTTGTCGAGGTCCCCCGTGGTTAGCAGGAGATGGCCCTTCAGGTTGGCGGCGAGGTCCGAGTTGCGTTCGATGTCGTACTCGAAGCTCACATTGCCCTCGTCGTCCACGACCTCCTTCACCCCGTGGTGGGTCTCCGACCAGGACCGGTTGTACACGTCGTTGTTGTGGTTCCCCGACGAAGACACCGCGACCTTGAAGAAGTCCGGATAGACGAGCATGGCGGCGGTGGACATGAAGCCGCCTCCGGAATGGCCGTATATTCCGACTTTATCTATATCTATATAGTCATGGCGGTCGCCGAGCTGCTCTATGACGGCTTTTTTGTCCGCCAGTCCATAGTCGCGCAGATCGCCGTATCCATAGTTATGGTACCACTTGGAGCGGTCGGGATGGCCGCCCCGGTTCCCCATGGTCACCACGATCATGCCGAACTGCGCAAGACCCTGCTCGTACGGGTTGGCCGACCACGACTTCGAGACCGATTCGGTCTGCGGACCCGGATATACATAGGCCACAATCGGATACGTCTTTGACGGATCAAAGTCGTAAGGTTTGTACATCACCCCGTAGATGTCGGTCACGCCGTCCGCGGCCTCGACCTGGTAGGGCTCCGGATACTGGTATCCGGCCGCCTCCAGGGCGCCGAAGTCGGCCTCGCCCAGGTCCAGGATGCGCCGGCCCGCGGCGTCGTAGAGGGCGGACGCCGGCAGGGTGTTCACCCGCGAGTAGTTGTTGACGAAGAACCGGTTGGACTCGCCCATCTCGAACTGGTGGTTGTAGCCCCCCGGGTTCAGAAGCGTGAGCCCGGTGCCGTCCAGCCCGACCCGGTAGAGGTGGGCGTAGTAGGGATCCTCCCCCTCTTCGCGGCCCTGGCCGGTGAAGAAGACGAACCCGCGCGCCTCGTCGACACCGACGATGCCGTCCACGTGCCAGGGTCCCTCGGTGAGCCGTCGCCGGACCTGCCCGTCGGGCCCGTAGAGGTAGAGGTGCGCCCAGCCGTCCCGCTCCGACCACCAGAGCATGTCGCCGTTCGCGAGCTTCTCGAGAGGGCGGGTCTCGATGTAGGTGTTCAGGCTGTCCACGAAGAGCATGCGCGCCTCGCCGGTGCCGGCGTCGGCGACCATCACCGCGGCGCGGTGGCGGTCCCGGCTCAGGCGCTCGAAGTAGAGCTCCTCGGAGTCGTCCGAAATCCAGAGCGAGCGATCCGGCTCCTCGGAATCCGGGTAGTCGAACTGCCGCTGCGAGGTGACTCGCAGGTCTTCATCCTTCCAGGGCTCGTGGGCGACCGTCACCTGGCTCCGCGAAGCCAGGTCGTAGACGACGATCTCTTCCTGCGTCACCGATTCCTCGCCGGCCATCTCGTAGGAGTAGGCTTCCAGCTCCGGGCGGGCGTTGCCCTTCCCCACCACGTGCACGACCCAGAGCTCGCCCACCTCGCGGTTGTCCCGCCGCACCAGGGCGAACCGGCGCGAGTCCTTGGCCCAGGAAATCGACGCCGCCTTGCGGTCGTCCTCCTTCTCCTCGAGGGTGACGTTGGTCTCGCCGCGGCCGGTGTAGTTGCCCTCGTAGGTGTAATACTTCTCGCCGTCGGTGGTGAGCTGGGTTTCCTCCACCTCGACGTCTTCCTCGGCCTCGTCGGCATCGTCCCCGGACTCACCCCGGCGGGCATCCAGAATCCGCTGGTAGTCGGCGCCGATCATCATGTACAGGTTGTGCTGGCGGGCGAACACCACCGTCTCCCCGTCTGGGGACACGCTCGCCCAGTCCGGGTGATTGTCGGGCGCCTCGTAGTCCTCGAGCTCCCGCAGGGTCCGGGTCGAGACCGTGTACTCGAAGTGGTGGACACGCTTGCGGCTCGAACTCCCGGCGTCGTCTTCCTCCTCGTCCTGATCCTCCTCGACTTCCTCGTCCTCATCCTCCACCTCCTCGTCCTCCACCTCCTCGTCCTGCGAGGACTCCACCTCGAAGTGCAGCACGTCGTCGCTGATGAAGCGGATGTTGCGGATCGGCAGATGCTGCCCGTCCCAGGGATCGCGGGTGATGCGCGTAAGTTCGGCGGCGATGCGGTCGTTGTCGAATAGGAGCGTGCGGGAGCCGGCCCCGGGATCAACGATGTAGAAGAACTTGCCGTCGGCGTTCTCCCACTCGTACCAGAACTTGTCGCTGCCTTCGATCCAGCGCGGGTCGACGGACGTAGAGTGCACCATATCCTGAATGCGGTAGGGCGCGAAGCGGGCGGCCAGTTCGTAGTTGGCCGGCCCGGCCTGGGCATCCGACTCCTGCGGAACCGGGGCGATCGCGGCGTCAGCGGAAGCAGGCGCGAGCAGGATGAGGATCAGGACCGGCGAAAACGCGCGGGAGAGAAACCTGGCGATGGCGTTCATGGTAGGGCTCGTTCGATGGAGGGACGAAGCGGGCGGACTCCCCTATGGGGGTCGTGCACAAGTGAATCCGTCGCCCGATACCGGGCAAGTGGTCTTCAGGCTCATTTTGCGTTTCCGTCGCACACCGGAAGGGGAACCATCCCGCGCGTTCATGCGATAAACGATTCTCGCGCGGGTGCTTCGAACCGCGGTGCCGGCGCCGGATTTTCTCAGGGAAGGGCGGCTGGAATGGATGTGGAGTACTGGATTGCGCTGGTATCCGTCTTCGTCAGCGGGGGGATGATCGGCGCGGCCGGCATCCTCCTCGCCCAGTTCTTCATGCGCCGGATTCCCGGGGTAAGCGCCACCGGCGCTCCGACCCGCACCGAGCTCGAGGGCATTCGCCGGGACGTGACCGAGATCGCCTACCACCTCGGCTCGATGGAGGAGCGGCTCGACTTCACCGAGCAGCTGCTGGGCGGCGCCAGTCCGACGGAGGTGCCGAAGGCGGTGGCGAGGAAGGGAGAGACGAGCGCGGGAGCGCACAAGGAGAAGCCGCTCGCCCGCGTGACGAAATGACGTGAGGAATTCCCTTCGGTCCAGCCGGTCACCCTCCTATTGAACTTCGCCTTCCCGGCCAGTCTCCCAACGCAACTTCTTCGTAATGGACGTTGGGTCCGATGTGCTGCCCGGCGTGCATCGACATATGTTGAATGTGGAACATCCATGGGTGCTTCGCTTGCACCGCAATCGATGAGATGAGGGAACAATCATGAAGCATGGGGTTGAGCACGCCAGAGGCGTCGTTCATCGAATCCTCCCCGCTCTTCTCCTGATCTCGGGTGCGGCATGCGGCGAAGGCGGCCCGCAGAGCGAAGCCCCGCCGACCACCGTTCGAGACAGCGCGGGCATTGAGATCGTCGAATCCACGCGACCGCAATGGTCGGACTCGGACGCATGGCGCGTGGACTCCGAGCCGCTGTTGGATCTCGCCACGTCCGGCCTGGGACCCGGTCACGAATTCTATCGGGTCCGGGGAATGAGGCGGTTGAGCAACGGATCATTCGTTGTGGCCAATGGGGCCTCGAACGAAATCCACCTGTATTCGGCGGAGGGCGGCTACATTGCTTCCACGGGGGGCGAGGGAGATGGTCCCGGTGAGTTCCGCTTTATTGTCGGGCTCGACAACGCCGGTGATTCGTTGATCGTTCTGGATGGCAGCGGCCGCGTGACCCTCTTCGGACCCGATCTTGCTTTGCTTCGGACCTTTGGTTTGCCCCTGCAATCGGACGCGGTCGCCTTTCGCGAACCCAACGCGGTCGTCTATCTCGGGAATAGCGAAATCGTCGTTGAGACTCGTACTCGAGCCATGTTCGGATATGAGGGCGGAAGCGCTCTGCTCAGGCGGCCGGGTGGGCTGTTTCGCTTCGACGCAACCGGTCAGTCGATCGACAGCATCGGCGTCACGGCCGGCAACGAGGAGTACCTGCACATCGGCAGCGGTGGCGGCCT
This sequence comes from Longimicrobiales bacterium, assembly GCA_965225805.1. Classification (GTDB taxonomy): domain Bacteria; phylum Gemmatimonadota; class Gemmatimonadetes; order Longimicrobiales; family Gaopeijiaceae; genus BD2-11. The sequence goes on along the minus strand of OZ245327.1, from coordinate 2,132,247 downwards.
CTTCTCCGCCCCCCCTCTCTTTGGTCGCGATGCCTTCGTGGCAGCGCATGCGGGGAGGATCCTGCGAGGGGCCGCCAATGATATGCAGATCGAAGAATTGACGGCCGACGGCGGCATCGCTCGCATTCTCCGCATTCCGGGATATCCGCTGGACCTGGCCGACGGCGCAGGGGAACGGGAACGGGAGGCGCTTTTTCCTCCGGGCCGCGAGCGTCGTCCAATGATCCAGGAGTTCATTCGGGATGTGCCCGTCCCGGACCGGCGGCCGGCCTACGGGGGCGTGAAGGTGGACCCGACGGGGGCGGTCTGGTTGAGACCTTTCCTTGGGAGCAGCGAAGGCGGCCGTCCGGAAGACTGGCAGGTGCTGAGCCCAGGGGGTGCGTGGCTGGGGAGCGTTGAGATTCCGGTCAACTTCTCGGTCATGGAGATCGGGATGGACGTGGTGCTCGGCGTCTACCAGGACGAGCTGGACGTCGAGCATCCGTGGGTGCTTCGCCTGCACCGCGATTGAAAGCATCCGGGCCTAGGCCTACGATCAGGGCGCGCAGCAGCAGCTGGGTGGCACCAGTCCGACGGAAGTGCCGAAGGCGGTGGCGAGAAAGGGGGTGGAGGGGAAGTCGGCATGGGCTCTGCAAGGGCTACCATCGTGAACGTCAGTCGCGATGGGGACATGCCCACGGAGAGATGAGAGATGTGCCATGAGAAACTTGCTCGCATTCCTGCTACTCATCCTGGCCTGTGGCGGCCAGACCGAGGTCGCTCCGTCGGAGCCCGATCCCACCCTTAACGGCACCTGGTCCGGCACTCTGGGCGCGATCACGGTACGCTACGACCTGCGCGACCAGAACGGGGCCGTGACCGGTAACTTCGAGATGGTCTTGCCCGATGTGCTCGAAGGCAGCGGACAGGTCGCAGGAAACCGCAGCGGAGCGCGGGTCCGGCTAAACGCCCGGATGGTGCTCGTGCTGGTCGATGTGGACGTGCAGATGAACTCCGGCGCCGCCTTCTCCGGAACGCTGGTGGGCGACCGCATTACCGGCGAGATCTCCTTCGAGGGCGGCGACGCGCCGGCCGGCACCGACGAAACCGGCAGACCCATCGGCGTGAGGTTGACCGAGTTCGTGTCGCGGATCACGCTGGTACGGGGGTAGGACTGGCAAGCCGACCCACGGTCGACGAGCGTCACCAAGAATAAGCAAGGGCCTCCGAAGAGGCCCCGCGCCCTGCGGTCGAAACCGCAAGGGGAGTCGCGGACAAGCTAGGTTGCCGGGGGATGAGGATCAATCCCGGTCGCCGCCTCCCTTCCAACGCTTGTACGCCTCCCACGACAAGGAGCCAATTGCAACAGGTATGCACAACTTCATCACTATCCAGTCGGTTTCGAACCAGTAGGCAATGAATACCAAGATCATGAATCCGAGGATGACTTTCATCCTGTGGGCATCAAGCCACAAGAGAGCTCGCACCGCAGGTGCCGCCAAGCCCTGATTGATCACCGCCGACTTCTCCGCGCCCGCCTCTCGGCGGCCATCTGCACCAGGCGGCGCAGCTCGGCGATGGGCTCGTCGTGGTCGTCCACATGGAGGCGCAGCACCACGTCGTTGTTGAGCCAAATGCGGAACCGTTCCAGTAACCGCTTGTCTTGTCACGTAATACGCTAATCCGACTACTTGCGTTTATCACTTTGTGGTACCATCTTGTCTTGACGTTGGATTCACCATCAAACGAGGGGGCAGGATGAAGCGACCGAACCGGATGCTAACCGCGATGTTTGTAGAGCGATCCCGCACGCCTGGCGTTTACGGAGACGGAAGGGGCTCGCGTGGCCTGTCGGTCCGCATCTTCAAGATGCAGAGCACGGGGCGCGTCTCGAAGACATGGAGGCAACGCATCCGCATCAACGGCAAGCTCACCACGATGACGCTCGGCAAGTATCCCGAGATGACGCTTGCCCAGGCGCGCGCAAGATGCATCGAGAACTCCGTAGCCATCGCCAACGGGATCGACCCGAGACACGGCGGCATCCCGACATTCCGCCGAGCCGCCGAATCATGCATCCGGCTCCATCGCAAGACATGGAAGCGGAATAGCGGCACCGAAAAGCAATGGCGCGCACAACTCGAAACCTACGCCTTCCCGATGATCGGCAATAAGCGCGTGGACAAGATCACCAGCGCCGATGTCCTGGGCGTGCTCTCGCCGATCTGGACGAGCAAGCCAGCCGTTGCCGGAGCCCTCCGCCCGCGCATCGCCAAAATCATGGACTGGTCCATCGGCAAAAATTACCGAACCGAGAATCCCGCTGGCGCTCCCGTGGTCGCCGTGCTCCCGAAGCAGAACGGCAGGCGCAAGCATCACGACGCCGTCCACCACTCCGAAGTCCCAAACGTGCTCGCCAAGGTGGACGGCTCCGGCTCCCGGCTCGCCACAAAGCTGGCGCTCAGAATGATCGTGCTAACCGCGTGTCGAGTCGGCGAGATTCTGGGGCTCCGTTGGAAAGATGTCGATCTAGAAGCGCGCTTGCTCACCATTCCCGCGCATCGCATGAAGACCGGGAACGAACATCGCGTGCCGATCAGTGACGGCATGATGAGGACGTTGGAGAACGCGCGCCGAGCCTATGGCGACAACGGCTTCGTTTTCCCGTCCACGTCCGGGAAACCCCTCAACCGTCGCACCTTCGCGCCGATCCTCAAGCGGCTCCAGATCAATGGCACGATGCACGGTTTCCGGTCTGCCTTCCGGGGGTGGGCGGAAGAGACAGGAGCCAGGCGAGCCGTTGCCGAGCGCGCGCTTGCTCATGTCGTGCCGGGAGTCGAGGGCGCTTACAACCGGACCACGCTCCTCAACGAGCGTGTCGAGCTGATGCAGGAATGGAGCGACTATTGCGCGAAACGTGACTAGGTGCCATACTCCATCTGTGCGAAGTGTCGCGCTTCTGCACAGTCCGTCATTGATGGCGAAGCCCTCCCGGATCTTGCATTTCGGGGGGGTTTTCGTCATTGTGTCCGCATCAAATGAACGGATCAAGTGCAGGGACTGAGGCGCGGGAGCACCCGGACGGCGGCAGTGGGGCCGATCACAAGCGCGCCACCATCGGCGGACAATCCACACAGCCAGACCGAACCGATGGCAAGCGACGACTCTATACCGGAATCCGGGACAATCGCGGAGTGAAATTGCGCAATTTGCGCAATTTCATTAGCAGTATCTACCTCAGTCAGTAGTAGAGGGGATATCCGGGCAGAGGGGGAGCAACAGGAAAGTCCGCTTCGCGCGCGCGCGCGAAGGATATTCGTATTCCGTGATGCTGCGTTATCGTCTTTCTCCCGCTATTTTCCATCCATGTACATCTCACTGCGGGAGGCCATCGGCATGACTGGAGCAGAGGCATTGATGCGCGAATTGATCGATTTCGCGCACGCCATGGAAGCTGAAGCAATGGACGACTCGCTACCCGACAGACAGCGCATGGCGGCTGCTAATGTGGGGATGGCTGCTCGCGCTTACTACAGCGCGAGCGCGCTTCTAGACATCCATCGGGAGCGGTACAACGTCATCGTCGCACCCGGCGACCCGTCGGCGAATTAGTGCCGCTCAAGGGACGGAAACGGTTCATACAGCGGCTCCGAAAGCGTGCGGATGCTATCGTGCAGCTTGCGAGCGCCGACCTCTACCGCAGGATCGCCCGCCGTACTCCTGAGCAGACTGGCAGGCTGGCCAGCTCGTGGACCGTATCAATCGGCTCGCCGAAAGGGGAGCACGTCGTCTACGCGCGGGAAGGCGATGTCCAGCGCGCCAGCAAGCGCAATATCGCTCGCGCCACGAAGGCGAAAGCGGGCGACGTGATCTACATCACCACTCGCCAACCTTACGCGCGAGCCGTTGAGTTCGGCGATGACGACCACAAGCCCGTCGGCATGGTCCGTCTTGCAGCAGCCGAAGCGCCAGCCGCTTTTCGTGAAATCGTCGCGCAATCAATCCGCCGGGGGCACAGATGAGCGTAACCCATTGTGCCCCAACGCATTAGATGGCACCGCCGGGCTCTCGCGAGCGCGCAGGGGTCGGGGTCGAAGGCACGGCTCGGCACATAGTCCGGCAGACGGAAGGGTATCTCGAAGGGCTGCGGATCGCTCAGGGCGCGAGGGCTGGCGAGATGTTCACGGTGCTCCCGTGGCAGCGCCGGTTCCTGCGTGGCGCGCTCGCTCCCGATGTCTACGAGTCGGTTCTGACGATGGCGAGGGGGGGAGGGAAGTCTACCTTCATCGCGGGGCTCGCATGCGCAGCCGTGGACGGTCCGCTGGCACAGCCGAACGCGGAAGTGATCGTGTGCGCGGCATCGCTCGGACAGGCGCGCGTGATCTTCCGGCACGTCCTGCGGTTCCTGTCTCCCGGCATCGACGAAAAGCGGTTCCGCGTCTGGGACACGGTGAACCGGAGCGCCATCATGTCGAGGGATACCGGCGTCTTGCTGGAGCTAAAAGGCGCGAATCCGCGCACGATACACGGGCTCGCGCCCTCGCATGTCATATGCGACGAAATCGCCCAATGGGAGCCCAACAAGATTGACGCGATGCTTGCCGCGCTCGACACGTCTCTAGGCAAGATCCCCGGGGGGCGCTTCTGGAAGATCGGCACGCGCGCGGCATCTTCCGCGCATCCGTTCGAGACGGCTTTGCGAACGGCAGATTACGTGCAGCGGCACGCGGCCAGGCAGGACGATCCACCGTTCCACAAGCGAACTTGGATCCGTGCGTGTCCGTCTGTCCGGTACTTTCCCGACCTCGAGAAAAAGATCAGGAAGGAAGCCAAGAAAGCCCGGAAGGATGAGAGCCTGCTTGCATCGTTCCGCGCGCTCAGGTTGAATCTGGGCGTCTCCGACACGGTAGAGGCAATGTTGGTGCCGCTGGACCAATGGAAGCGCGCTGAAGGCGATGTCGATCCCGCTGGCGTGCCCGTGTGGGGAGTCGATCTTGGCACAACCGCAGCATCGTCCGCCGTGGCGTCTTACTGGCCGAGCGGCCGTCTGGAGGTCGTGGCAGCCTTTCCGCGCGAAGGGATGACGCTTGCCGAACGCGGTTTGCGGGATGGGGTAGGCTCTCTCTACCGCGAGCAGTACGCGCGCGGCGAATTGATTTTGACGGACGGTCACGCATGCGATCCCGCGACGCTGCTCAGGGAGGCGCTGGAGCGGTTCGGGCGGCCGTCTGCCGTGGCTTCGGACAGGTGGAGGGAGGGAGAGTTAAGGGATGCGTTGCACGCGTCAGGCGTGCCGGCTGCCGCGCTCTCGTTCCGTGGCCAGGGCTTCAAGGATGGTGCCGAAGACGTGCGGCTTTTCCGTCGCGCCATCGCGGAACAGAAGGTGGTCCCCATCGTCTCGCTCGTGCTCCGTTCCGCGATGGCGGAAGCCCGGACGATCAGCGATCCCGCCGGGAACGCGAAGCTGGCGAAATCGGCACAGGGTGGCCGGCGGGCGAAAGCGCGAGACGATGCGGCAGCCGCCTCCATCGCTGCCGTTGCTGAGGGATGTCGTAGGGCTCGCCAGCGAGCCCCCAGACGCAGGAGATGGGCTAAGGCTGCCCCAGGTTGAGCAAGCTGCACCGGCGCGTACCTTGGTCCCGCTGGTCCAGCTTCCGGCGCGTGATTCTGGAGCGGGATGGCTGGCGCTGCGTCTGGTGCCGGAAACAAGGCCAAGGCAAGCCGGGAGTGGGGCGGCTGGAAGTCCATCATCGCATCCCGCTAGAGCGGGGTGGCGAGTACATGGACCCGGACAACTGCGTGACCGTCTGCCGCACGTGTCATATCTCGCATCATCGCAGGCCAGAGACACCCGAGCGGCAAGCTTGGATCGCGTTCCGGGACCGGCTGCGTTAGAAAAAAAGTGGGGGAAGGAGGGGCATATCATCTGCCCCTTCACTCCCCCCGCATCGAAAAAGATAAATCCGGGTTTCGATGCTCTAGCGTGCTCCCGCTGCCTTGCCTTGCTCAGCGGTGCTTTCCGTAGCCTTTGGTGGGGCTACGTGCCCCGGTGCCTGTCCAACCGCGACTCCGATTGCTGCTCTAAGCATCGCGCCTTCGTCACGGTTCGCGCAACCCTTTGACACCTCCCAGACGGGCTGGTGTTTTCCCGCGTTTTCCAACGTCCTAAAAATTGTCAAAGTGCATTCCGGGACTGCATAACTCTCCCGGATATGCAGACCATGATCCCCCGAGTGCTTTGTAAGCATCTCGTTGCCGCAGCACTACATATGTTGCTGTTTATGCCGCATACTCGCATATTGTCGCATGGCAACCGTCACTTTCACGGCGATCGAAACGCCCGATATGCTGCCGCTTGTTCCGGGCACGAAGTATCTCCTCCAGAACGTCAGCACGCGCTTCGAAATAAACGTCTCGGAGGGCCAGACGGCGCAAAGAACGTCACCGGCTTACCGGATCGCGCCGCTCCAGTTTCTCGGCATCCGGCAAGACGCCGATCCCGTCTGGGTCTGGACGCCGCAAGGAATGGCGCGCGCGCGACTCACTTTTGCGGAGGCAGTTTGAAAATGACCGATAAGCAGAAGCTGGAACTAAGACAATCCGAGATTCGGCAGCGGCTCGCCGAACTGAACGCCGTCGCCGATCTAGACGACAAAGAGCGCTCCGAGATGGACGCGCTCTCGCGCGAGTACGCGGACTGTGAGCGCAGGAGCCGTGCTGCGATCATCGCCGAGCAGGAAGCCGCCGTAACCGCTGCGGGAGAGTTCGCGACAAGGCAGGATGGCGAGCCCGCTGAAGTGCGCTCGCTCCGGGCTCGCGTCAGCATCCGCGACTACCTGGGGGCTGCGCATGGCGGCATTGCTCCGCAAGGTGCCGCTGCCGAATTGAACGATGCGCTGGACGTCAAGACCATCGAGTCAGACGGTGCCGTCTGTGTGCCGTGGAGCGTCCTGGAGACGCGCACGGAGACGCGAGCCGATGCCAGCACGACGACTGCCGCGCTTGACGGGCCCGAGATGCAGCGACCGATCCTCCAGCGGCTTTTCGGCTCGAAGAACCTGCTCGCTGCGCTGGGCGTGCGTTTCGACGACGTTCCGCGCGGTCGCACCGAGTGGCCATTGCTGACGAGCGGCACGGCTCCCGCACAGACGGCGGAGGATGCCGCTCATGATGCGGCAGCCGCAACGTTCGCGACCACGACCCTGAAGCCGAAGAGATTGACAGGCAGATACCGCTACACGATCGAGCAATCCGCACAGATCGGCTCCGGGCTGGAAGCAGCGCTCCGGCGCGATTTGGCGGCAGCCGTCGAGTCGTCCATGTGCACCTCCATCGTCAACGGCACGGCTCCCGACGACACCAACCCGGAGCGTATCGAGGGCTTTCTGACGAAGTTGACGGCTCCGACATCGCCGACGCAGGCTCCGACGTTTGCTTCCGGCGCTGCGCTGGCTGGAGCGTCCACAGTCATCGACGGCTTGCACGCCTCGACAGAGGCCGAAGTCAAGATCGTGATCGGTCCCGCATCGTATCGCGTGCTCGCTGGCGTGATCGGCTCCGGCTCAGACATGGCAGTCACCGAAGCGCTCCGCACGCGCTCCGGTGGCCTGATGGCCTCGCCGTACATCCCGGTACCGACGTCAGACGTGCAGCACGGGATCGTCCACGGAGCGGGGCCGAACGCTGGCGGACCGATGATACGCGGAGACAGCGTTGCCGCAATGTGGGGCGGCTCCGTGCGCATGATCCGCGATCCGTACAGCGGAGCGGCATCCGGGCAAGTCTCGCTCACGTGGAGCACGCTATGGGATGCGTCCGTTGCCTTCCGCACCGCTTCGTATCAGCAAATCAGCATCTTTACTGGCTAAGATGCCGTGGAGCGGCTTCTAGCGGGGGAAGTTCGAGCCGAAGGTCGAACGCTTTCCGGTATCGTGATGCCGTATGGCGTGCGAGCGTTTGACCGGCCTGAGCGCTTCGAAGCGGGCTCGCTAATCCGCGACGCAAACACATGGCTGGACATCGACCACGACCCCTCCCGCGTGCTCGCATGGGTCGGCGCGAACCTGACGCTCACAGACGCCACAGACGCGCTCAGGATGCGCGCGGAACTGCCCGCCATCCCTTTGGCCGACCTAGCGCTGGCGAGCGTCAGAGACGGCACGAGACGCAGTTTGTCCGTCGAGTTCAAGAGCCTTGAGGAACGGCAGGAATCCGGCGAGCGCGTGATTTCGCGCGCGTTGCTGGAGGGAATCGGGATCGTTCGGACGGGCGCTTATCGTGGCGCTCAAATCACGGAAGTACGAGCAAGGAATCCATCGCGCACCCGCGTCTCCGGCAAGACGAATCTCGGGAAGGAACTCGCCTGCCGATGCAGGAAGGGTTGTAACCGCATCCAGATCGAGCCGGACGCCTTCGATGTCGCGCTCAAGGAAGCGGAAGCGGGTTCGAGAGACATTACGGCGTTTTTCTCGGGATCGTTCGACAAGCCCATTGCGAGCGTCTCAAAAGACACGCTCAATCTGGAGCGAGTCGGCGACGTGCTGCGGTTCGCCATTGATGGGCTTCCCGACTCCGGGCCGGTGCGGGATTTTCTGGCTTCGCTGACTTCGGGGCGATTCGTGATGCGTCCATATTTCCCGGACGATCAAAGCAAGTTCTCAGTTTCTGGAGACGCACCGGACGGGCTCGCGACATTCACGGACGCCGATTTGCGCGCGATCGAAATCGCCGCTCTTACCGGACCGATGGAGGGACTGGAGGAGGTCGTGGTCGAGGCGATCCGGGAGCGGAGGAACCGCATATGGCTGTAACGATCACGGCTGCCGCTCTCGCGGAAGCGCTCGGGCTGGACGCCACGGAAGCCGACGAACTGGCCGAGGCGACACGGCTTCTGTCCGTCGCATCCGCCATCATCCTCAAGTACGCTCCAGATGCTCCCGACGCCGTCCAGAACGAAGCCGCGCTAAGGTTCTCGGGTTACCTCCATGGCACGAGCGAGACGTTTGGCGCGCATCTCAAGCAAGACTTCGGCGCGATCGCCATCGAATACCCGACCAATCACGGGTTGGCGAAACGCAACTCGGGAGCCGCTGCGCTGCTAGCGCCGTGGAAGGTTCGGCACGCCGGGAAGTGCTCGCCATGAGATGGCCATGGCGCAGAAAAAGAATTGTCGCTAGGGACAATTCTTTTTCCGGCACGGAGACGCGAAGCGCGAGTACGGGATTTACCGATCTTGTCATTGCCGGGCTGCTCGCCAGGGCTGCCGGCGACAAGACCAACGATGCAACCTCCACGGCTGCCGTAGAGGTCGCGGCGTCAATTTGGGCCACCGCTCTTGCTGGCGCGCGCATCGAGCCTGACAACGACAGGACGCGCGCGATCACGCCGCGCTTTCTCGCGCTGGCTGGACGCAATTGGATCCGACGCGGCGAAGATGTCCACCTGCTTTCCACGGAGCGTGGAAAGATCGACTTGCTCCCGGCAGCCGCATGGGATGTCTCCGGTTCCGCGCATCCGTCCACGTGGTACTACCGCTGCGATTTGTTTGCGCCGTCAAGCGTGCAGACGCCGATCGTGTCCGGCGCATCCGTCGTGCATTCGCACTGGGCCACGAACGCGGAAGAGCCGTGGCGTGGCGTCGCCCCGTGGCGAAACGCCAACCTTTCGGCATCCCTGCTCGCGACTCTGGAAAGACGGTTGGGTGAGGAGGCCGACACGCCGCTTGCCAACTTGCTCACCGTACCGAGCGATCCCGGCGACGATGACGACACGGAATTTGCCGCGCTAAAAACCGCCATCGGCAGCGCTCAGGGTGAAGCGTATTTGATGGAAACAACGCAAGACGGGTATGGCCAGGGCCCGAGCGGCTCCCCCCAGCGCGATTGGATTCCTTCCCGCCTGGGCGCGAACCCCCCGGCGTGTCAATGGCCATTGAAAATGTCGCACTTTGGGCCATTGAAAATGTCACACTTCGCGGGCTGACCTGCGGAGGGAGCGGAGCGACCGGAGCGGGGGAGCCCGCGAAGAGCCTGGTGACCCTCATGAGGCCGGCTCTCGGGAAGCAGGGTGTTCAGTATGTCTTCGGTTTGCGCTCGGATGGATCGCCCTTGAGAGCTCGGCGTGGCGGCGCATCCGGTAGCTGTTGCCCCGGATGTTGACGATGTGGCAGCGGTGCAGCACCCTGTCCAGCAGCGCGGCGGCCATGACCTCGTCGCCAAGGATGCGGCCCCACTCCTCGAAGCCTTTGTTCGAGGTCAGCACCGTCGAGGCCCGTCCGTAGCGGCGGTTGACGAGCTGGAAGAAGAGGATCGCGCCGCTCTGGGTCACGGGCAGGTAGCCGATCTCGTCAACGACCAGGAGTGCCGGGTAGGTGAGGGTCTTGAGGCGGCGGTCGAGCCGGCCGGCGGCCTTGGCCTCCTCCAGGGAGTCGACCAGGTCGGTCAGGGACCCGAAGTAGATCTTGCGCCCGCTTTCGGCAGCCGTGATCGCGAGGCTGATCGCCAGATGCGTCTTGCCGACGCCGGGCGGACCGAGGAAGACCACGTTCTCCTTGCGCTCCAGGAAGCCGAGTTCGTGGAGCGCGTCGATCTGCTCGCGCTTGATCGAGGGCTGGAAGGCGAAGTCGAAGTCTGTCAGCGTCCTGACGTACGGCAGTCGGCTGGAGCGCATGGCCGCCTCGAGGCGCCGGCTGTTGCGAAGCGCGATCTGGGCGGCCAGCAGGCGCTCGATCGCCTCGCCGCCGGTCGTCCCGCCGCCGTCGACCCCGGCGAGCACTTCGTCCAGAGCTTCCAGCGCGCCGGGCATCTTGAGGTCGGCGAGCTGGGCCGCGATGCGCTCCCTGCGCGATGGCGGCCTCACGGTGCTCCTCCTGCGATCCGGGCGTACTCGGCCAGCGGGCGGCGCTCGACCTCGACGAGCGGAGGGAACGCCGCCCCCTCAGCCCGCTCTGGCGCTGGCTCCACGGGCCGGGGAGCCACCGACCGGTAAGGCCAAGGGGGCAAAGGCATCAGGTGGGACCGCTCCGCCTCGAACCGGTCGGCCGGACGCTCCTTCAGCGTCCCGTGGATCCGGACGTTGGCTTCGGTGTCGAGCCACAGCAGCACCTGCGCGTTGAGGTCATCGTCCGACCCGAAGACCCGGCCGTAGAAGAAGTTCTTCCGGATGTAACTGACCAGCCGCTCGACCTTGCCCTTCGTCTGGGCCCGGTAGGGGCGGCACGCCCGGATGCGGAAGCCCCAGTGGACGCTGAAGCGCAGGAACTCCCGGTTCTCGACCAGCCGACCGCCCTTCCCGCGGCCATCCTCGATGATGACCGCCTTCATCTGGTCGAACAGGAGTTCCGAGGGCACGCCGCGGAAGTAGCGGAACGCCGACTCCAGCCCCCGCATCACCACCGCCATCGTCTGGCGCTCGTAGTACTGAACCCACATCCGCCGCGAGTAGCCCAGCACCACGATCAGCGCGTACCGCTTGCCCCACGGCAGCCGGAACTCCGCAAAGTCCACCTGGGCCTGGTGGCCCGGAGGGGTTTCGAACCGCTGCACCGGCTCCTCCGGGGGCCGGGGCCGGACCTCGCGCACGTAGCGCTTCACCTGGCCGTAGCCGCCCGGATAGCCCGCCGCCTGGACTTCGTTGAACAGGCGAACGGCGCTGAGCTCCGGATACTCGGCCAAACGGGTGTCGATGATCCCCCTGTACGGATCCAGCTTCGAGGGCCGCGAAGGCCTCGGTCCGTACCTGACCGCCCCGTCGTCCAGCTCCCGGTCCAGTTGTCCCGCCGCGATCCAGCGGTACACCGTCCGCGGATTGATCCCGACCTGCCGAGCGATCGCGGCCTTACTCATCCCTTGCTCCAGATAGTGCCGCAGCAGCACCCGCGTCTCTCTCCCGATCATCGCGTCTCCTCCGTTCGGTGGAGACGCCATCGTATAGAACCCGCCGGGAACCCTCATGGACACCCGGACCCCGCGTCGCAGCCATCGCTCCGTCACCCTGCCCACATGTGACATTTTCGACGGCCACTTCTGTGCAATTTTACATGGCCGGTAACACGGCGTCGATGATTGATCTGAGGCGGGAGGCGGAAACATCGGTTCTGGCGGCTTGTGGCGTGCCCGCTGGCCTCGTGCTCGACAGAGACGGCACGGCATCGCGGGAAGCCGTCAGACGCTTCTACATGACGGCTGTCCAGCCCCGCGCAAACCTGCTCGCCGACGAGTTGAGCGAGAAGCTGGAGACGCCTGTATCGTTCTCGTTCCGCAGCGCATGGGCCCATGACCTCGTCGGACGTGTCACGGCATTGAAAGGCATGATCGAAGCCGGGATACCGCTCGCCGAAGCTATGCAGGCATCCGGGCTCGCCGATGTTTAGGCATGTTCTCCACGACCACGGCTGGCAATGGCTACCGTTCCCGCGTCCGCCGTTCCTGTGGACGACGAGCGCATGGTATCCGTAGATGTTGCAGCGGAGCGAGCCGCGTTCCTGAGGCGACATCCGCTGTATCGCGCGTTTCTGACCCCGGAAGCGATCACGTGCGCCCTCGGGGGCTGCGCTCGCCCCGTTCGGCCTACAATAGGGGGAAATGCTCGCTACTGCTCCATTACATGCGCCAACCGCGCAGCCGGGCAGCGGAGCGCCGCACGATATCGGCGCGAGAAAAAAGCGGTAAAATGATCGAACTCGCGAAGGAGCGAGTAGAATCGCTAAAGCGGCTCGGGCTCTGGCGCGAGCGCGAACCAGAGAAGGATTGCGCGCGATGCGGAGAGACGATCCCGCCACGCAGAGCGCGCCATCCGAGAGTCAAATACTGCTCCTCCGAGTGCCAGCGCCAGCCGTCCAGAGACCGGCAAGCGCTCCACAGACAGCGCCAGCGTGACGGAGAGCCGAGCGTCCGGGAACGCCGAGCCGAACGAGACAGGCAGATACTCGCGATGCGCGCCGACGGTCAAACGATTGTGGGGATCGCGAAGCATACGAACCTCCACCCAGACACCATCTCCAACGTCTGCCGCCGACGCTGGCCGCGCTCCGAATACCGGAGCATCCGTCTGGTAGCACGCACCGTCGAAATCACGCTCTGGCGCATGGCTGCGGAGCGAAAGGGCGTTGCCGTCGGAGACGTGCTGCGGGAAGCTGCAAACGACATCGCAGAACGCGTCGTGCGCGGCATCCGGTGACGTGCGAGACGTGCGGGAGAGGCACCGCGGGGCTGCTCTCGGCACTCGCCAAGCTGAAGACTAGGAACAAGAAGCTCAGGAATAGAGTCGCAGCCGCCGAAGCCGAACGGGATGAGCACCGCAGAGAGATGGTGCGCGCCATCCTCAACGAGAAGACTTACCAGCGGGAGCGCACAGACGCGCTCCGGCAGCGCGACGAGATGGCCGTCGAATTGATCCGCTCGAAGCGGAGGGAAGCCGCGCTCTCCCGCGTGCTGGAGGAAACGAGGGCGAAGCACGAACTGCTCACTAGCGACTGGGTTGCCCTGAAGCGCTGGCACCAGCGGTCCGTCTCCATCTGAGTAGTACAAAGGCATACACGGCCAAACGCGCGCCGCAGCCGCCGAAGTAGGTACGCTTTGGGCGAGACGTTGACTCGTTCCTTTACCACTTTGCACAGATCGCACGTACCGCTTTGCACGCCAACGAGATAACAAACGTGCCCGACATCTTGCCTTTGCCGGTATGCTAACTTATTGCCGCGTCACGCATTGCGCTTAGGATGCCGTTGCTGTCTGCATCTCGGCTCGCTGTCGGAATCCGTGACGCGGCAGGGTTGAGCCAGACGCCGCCGTCCTCCTTGACGATCAGCATGGCGGCGGACTGCATGCCACGCGTGTCCCCGCCCGCCGCCTGGCCTGCCTCCAGGGCGGCCACCAGCCGGAGGGACAGGTGCCCGGGGGTGTTCTCGAAGGCGGTGACCATGTCGTCCACCACGGCGGGGCCGGCCAGGACGTTGCCCTGCGCGGAGGCGTAGCGGCCGATCCGGTGCCCCGCCCAGTCGCTGGCGCTCGGGCCGGTGTGGGTCGCCACTTCGCCCTGCGCGTCCATGACCGAGAACTGACGCCCCTCGACGGACCATCGCTCCGGGTCGGGATTCGGGTCGCCGGCGAGTACCCGCTCCACCACTTCGGCGGGAGTGAATCCCGCACGCAGGAGGGCGAGGGCCTGCGGGCCGTAGCTCACGTCCACCACCGCCTGGGTGGACACCACCCCCACCCCGGCCTCGCCCCAGATGACGCCGTTGCCCACGCTGAACACCCGCGACTGGACCGCCACCCCGACCTCTTCGGTGTCGGGATCGTAGCCGACGATGGAGAAGGTCCCGACCGTATCCCACGGGGCGGGTAGGGTGACGGTGGCCGGCTCCCGGGCGTACAGCGCGTCGTTTGCGCCTCGGCCCAGGATGTAGCGCCCATCGGGATGAACCCTGACGAGCGTGATTCCCCGATACTGGTATGCGATGGTCATGTCCTCGGCGGCCGCCTGCGCGCGCAGCTTCGCGAGGAACGGCCCGCTCTGGCTCCGGATCCGAACCGCATCCAGCGGCTTCACCTCCACCACCTTCTCGACCAGCCGGCCCGCCGGTTCTTCGACCGGGGGAACCGTCGCGCAGCCGCCCAGCACCAACGCCAGGGCGAACACCATCCCGTACATCCTGCGATTGTAGATCACTTGCCTACGCCTCCGCGGTCCTTCTCTCACTCGTGCGTGCCATCATTCGATTCTGCTCGCGACGATGGACTGCACGATCTGCGCGCTGGCAACTTCGCGCCGCGAAGGCGTTTCCGCCAGAACGTCCGCGACCGCCCAATCGCTCCGGCTCGTCACGTGGACGGCCGCTTGTGGACACGGGGGCCGTCGGGCGTCCCTTTTCGGCGCATGGGAATCGTCACATTATCCATCCCGTAATCCTGGGCGGGGATGCAGCTGGATTCCAGATTCCACGAAGATCCGGCCCCAAGGACAAGGACTGTAAACAAATGACATTTGGTAAAGCAGACACGGCAATGGCGATCTTCCTGATCCCCGCGCTCTCGGCGTGCGCGCCGGAGGGCGGCAGGGACGCCGCCACCAGCGAAGTCCTCGACTTCGAAGCCCTCTCGGCGAGCCTCCTCGCGCGGATGGACCTGCAGCCCGGTGAACGCGTCCTGCTGGTCGGGGAGAGCGGTAGCCGCTGGGACGCGATCGTGCCGTTGTTGCGCGCAGGCGTCAGGGCGGCTGGCGGGGTGGATCTGGGTGCGGTGGATGTACGTGGCGCGGTGCTTGGGGTGGGTGAGCCGGTTGCGAGGGCGGACTCGGCCGCAAGTCGGCCCGCGGAGTTCGCGGCTTCCCTGGGGACTGCGCCGGAGGGGTGGGCGGAGCCGCTCGCCACGGTGAATGTGGCGGTCAAGCTCCCAGGTGCCGTGGCGGACCCGACGCTGGACAGCGACGTGTACCGCGCGCTGCAGGACGTGCTGCGGGGCGGGCGGGGGCGGACTGTTCACTTCCACTGGGCCGGCGCCACCTCGTTCGAGATGGAGGAGCTTGCCGTCGACGACCGGGTGGATCGCCTCTACCAGACCGCGGTGCTGGACACCGACTACGCGGCCCTCGCCGACGCGCTCGCGACCTTCGAGGCGGCGCTGAGGAGCGGGCCGGTGCGGGTGACGACGCCCGCCGGGACCGACATCACCTTCCTTGTGGACGACGGACCGGTGACGCGCCAGGATGGGGACGCGTCGGCTGCGCGGGCGGACCGTGCGCGCAACCTGATCGATCGCGAGGTGGAGCTGCCGGCGGGAGCGGCGAGGATCTTGCCGGTGCTGGAGACGGTCGTGGGGCGGATCGCCTTCCCTCCCGCGCAGTGGGGCGGTAAACGCGCGGAAGGGGTGGTGCTGTGCTTCGAGGGAGGCCGTGTGGTGGGGGTGGAGGCCGATGCCGGGCGTGACGGGGTCGTGCGCGAGATGGAGGAAGCCGGGGAGGCGGGCCGGACCTTCCGCGAGCTGGCGGTGGGGCTCAACCCGCTGCTCGCGATTCCCGAGGGCGAGGCGTGGATCCCGTACTACGGCTACGGGGACGCCGTGGTGAGGCTGTCGCTGGGCGACAACTCCGAGCTGGGCGGGTCGGTCGGGGGCGGCTACGTCCGCTGGAACTTCTTCCCGGACGCGACGGTGACGGTGGGGGGCGAGGTCTGGGTGGAGGGTGGAAGGCTGGTGGAGGGGCGCTAGCTAGTTCCCGTCCGTAAACTCCTAAGTCGTTGAGTACATTGTAGTAACGAGGTCAGGAGGACGGTGGATCGGGTGGAATGGGGTCGGGCAAGCGGTTATCTTTAGCCATACGATAGGGGTTGTGCCGACGCCAGGGGAGTTGCCGATGCGTGCAAGACGGGCACCGCAGCGGAGTCTTTTCGATGCCGGATATCCTGATCACGACATGGGGCGGGTGCTGGCTCTGATGTCGAGGCTTCTGGACGAACACCCGGAGTTCCTGGAGTGGATCGCGGCGGACGTGGACCGGGGGGGCGCGTCGTCCGTTGGCCGATGCGGCTTGCCCTGCGAGGTGATCCTGCGCTGCGGGATCCTGAAGCATCTGTGGCAGTCGGACTACCGGGAACTGGAGTTCGTCCTGGTCGACTCCGTCTCGGCAAGGCGCTTCACACGCGTCGATCCGCTGCGGTCCCCGAAGCGCTCTGCGCTGCAGCGCTGCATCGGGGCCGTGCGGGCCGAGGTGTGGGAGCGGATCAACCGTGTCCTGCTGGGCAGGGCCCGCGACGACAAGATCGAGGCGGGCCGCAAAGTGCGCATCGACAGCACCGTGACGGAGACGCACATCCTGGATCCGAGCGACAGCTAGCTGTTGTACGACGCGGTCCGCGTGCTCTCCCGGCTGCTGGCCCGGGGCCGGGAGAAGTTGGGACCCGATGCCTTCCGCTTCCACGACCACCGCCGGGCGGCGAAGCGGAAGAAGTGGAAGATCCCCAAGGCGCGGATGAAGCGTAAGGTCAAGCTGTACCGCGAGTTGCTGGCGGTTGTGCGGCGGACGCTTCGGTATGCCGATGGTGCCCTGGCGGCGGTCGAGGGCCGCGAAGAGCCGTGGCTGGATGCCTGGCGCACGCAGGTCGCACACTACCGGGACCTGGCCGGGGCAGTCGTCCGCCAGACCGTACGCCGGGTGCTCCGGGGCGAGAAGGTGCCCGCGGAGGAAAAGGTGGTGAGCCTGTTCGAGCCCCACACCGACATCATCCGCAAGGGCGGACGCCGGGTTCAGTACGGACACAAGGTGAACCTGGGCAGCGGTGCGAGCGGTCTGGTGTTCGATGCCGTGGTCGAGGCGGGCAATCCGGCGGACAGCTCGCGCTGTCTACCGATGATCGAACGGCACGCCGCGATCTACGGGTCGGTGCCGGAGCAGGTGGCGTGTGACGGGGGCTACGCCAGCAAAGCCAATCTGGCGGAGGCGAAGGCGCTGGGAGTGCACGACATGGTCTTCCACAAGAAGAGGGGCCTCAAGGCCACGGACATGGCCTCGTCCCCGCGGGTCTACGGGCGGCTGAGGAACTTCCGGGCCGGAATGGAGGCCGTGGTCTCGTACCTCAAGCGCTGCTTCGGCCTCGGCCGCTGCAACTGGCGCGGGCTGGAACACTTCCGGGCCTATGTCTGGTCGGCCGTCGTCACGCACAATCTGTGGGTGATCGCGCGTCGCAAGTTGAAGTTGAAGCCAGTGTGAACTGGCAACGGGCCGCTTCTGCGGCACCCGCCTGTCCCGGTTCGGCCGAACCGGCTGGCTTCGCATCCCCCGACTCTGGAGAAAAGGCCACTTTGACGGCCCGCCACGGCGGAAACCCGTCTCATCGGCCCCTTTACTCCCCAAAACCGTCTTCCCACCCCAAGAAACACCGAATCCTTTGCGGCATTGAGCCCCTCCGACGACAGAAAACGGACGGGAACTAGCTAGCAAGGCCGTGGGCCGCGTCCTGGGCGGTTCTCGCGGCCTCGCCGGGTGGCGGCGTGTTGTGGTGGTTTTCCGAAGGCGGGACGCCGGTCTGTGGCCGCGTCAGCGGACGCCACCGCACCGCGTCCCGCGCTACCCTCCTCCGCAGGGTCGGAGTCGGTGTCGGAGTCGGAACTCCGCCAGCGTCAGATCGTCAGGGAACGCCCCGAGAGCAAGGGAACCATCGAATATGCGATTTACGCGTAACTGCCGCATTGTCAATAGGCTACTTGAACCGCTATGAACTCTATGGAACTATGCTGCTCGTGTACAGGAAGTTCGTGAAGCCTTCGTCATAGTCCGACAGTCCGTTCTGGCCGGTGAGTTTCATGCGCTCGTCGTAGAGGCGGCGCATCAGATTCGCCATCGTCCCCTGGCTCGGGCCGGTCTCGGGATGCAGAGCCAGGAAGTCGGCCCGCAGTTCCTCGCGCAGATCCGCGCCCTCGACCATCGTCCGGTACCGCCCCGGATCTCGATCCCCCAGCACCCAGAGATTGCGGTGGAGCCGCTCGCAGCGCGCGGATTGCACCAGCACCGGCTCGCCCGAGCCGACCATCGCCAGGTATCCCAGTGCCTGCGCGTGCAGCTCCTTCAGATATCCCTTTCTGTGGGAGAACTCATGCGCGATGATGTGCGGCTCGAAGACCCCCGCGTCCCGGAGAATCGACACGTCTCCGGAGAAGATGTCGCAGGTGCCGAGGGCGAAGGGAAAAACGAGGCCCGCGAGGGTGAATTGACGCACTTCGGAGCTGGTCTCGACCCGTTGGCCGGTGATGTCCGCGATGTAGTCGGTCAGGTGCCGGTTGATCTGGCGGGCGAGCTCCGGGCGCGGGATGCGCTCGGGGGTGTATTCGTCGCTCACGCGCTCGACGAGCCAGCGAGCTTCGCGGTCGCGCTCCGCCACGGGCATCGGCGTAAGCTGGTGCACGTCCGCTCCGAAGGCGTCGAGGAAGTCGATCGCGCGCACGCCACGCCGGGAGATCCAGTCGATCGCGACGCTGCCGGCGTAGGCACCCAGCGCCACCGCCTGGAGCGCGCGCCCGGGGGGAGTCGCTCCGAGCAGGATGCGCGACGCGAGGGGCGCCGCGACCATCAGGTCGGTCAGCGAGATCGGCGAATAGGTCGCCTGATTGGGGATGCGGACGGTTTCCATGAGCCTTCCCGGAGTAAGGGCCAGCCTTCCTGGAGCAAGAGGCCAGCCCTCCCGGAGTAGCGCCAAGCTGTCCGGGAGTACGCGCGCCTTCCCGGAGTAACGGCCCCGGAGCCCGAAAGTTCCTGAGGGCGGCGCCCGTTCCTGACGGACCGGACGCACCTCTGGTTAGTATACTGACGCCATGACCACCCTCGCACCTGTCCCGGTCGCCGGTCCATCCGCTCGCGTACCTCTGCCGGCCATCACCTCCTCCGCCCGCGCTCAGCGCGCGGCCACGCTGGAGCACGCCCTCAAGGACCGCATCCTCGTCCTCGACGGGGCGATGGGCACCATGATCCAGGCCTGCCGGCTGGGCGAGAACGACTTCCGCGGCGAGCGCTTTGCCGATTATCCCAGCCCGCTCAAGGGCGCCAACGACCTGCTCTCGCTGACCCGCCCCGACGTCATCCGCGAGATCCACGAGGGATTCCTGGTCGCCGGGGCGGACATCGTCGAGACCAACACCTTCAACGCCACTTCGATCTCGATGGCGGACTACGGCCTCGAGCCCGCCGTCTACGACATGAACCTGGCGTCCGCGCGCATCGCCCGCGCCGCTGCCGACGCCTTCAACGCGCTCGACCCGTCCAAACCGCGCTTCGTGGCGGGCATCCTGGGTCCCACCAACCGCACCGCCTCGCTCTCGCCCGACGTGAACGACCCGGCGTTCCGCAACGTCACCTTCGACCAGCTGGCGGAGGCCTACGGGGAGCAGGCACGCGGCCTCCTGGACGGCGACGTCGACGTGCTCATGGTCGAGACCGTCTTCGACACCCTGAACGCCAAGGCCGCCCTGTTCGCGATCCGCTCGCTCCTCGACCGGCGCGGGCTGGACGTGCCGGTCATGGTGTCGGGCACCGTGGTGGACGCGAGCGGCCGCACCCTCTCTGGCCAGACGGTAGAGGCGTTCCTGAACTCGGTGCGCCACGCCGACCTGCTCGCCATCGGCCTCAACTGTGCGCTCGGGGCCGCCGCCCTGCGCCCGCACGTGGAGGAGCTCGCCACCCGCGGCGACCTGCTGGTCAGCTGCCATCCCAACGCCGGCCTGCCCAACGAGCTCGGCGAATACGACGAGACCCCGGAGTTGATGGCCGCCCAGCTGGGCGAGTTCGCGCGTGCGGGCTTCCTGAACATCGTCGGGGGATGTTGCGGCACCACTCCGGCGCACATCGAAGCCATCGCCGAGGCCGTGGCCGGGCTCCCTCCGCGCCGCCCGCCGCGCATCGAGCGCCGCACCCGCTTCTCCGGGCTCGAGCCACTCAACCTGGGCCCCGACTCCCTCTTCGCCAACATCGGCGAGCGCACCAACGTCACCGGCTCGGCCCGCTTCCGCAGGCTGATCAAGGAGGACGACTACGAGGCCGCGCTCCAGGTGGCGCGCCAGCAGGTCGAGAACGGGGCCCAGCTCATCGACGTGAACATGGACGAGGGGCTGCTGGATTCCGAGGCGGTGATGGTGCGCTTCCTCTCCCTGATCGCGTCCGAGCCGGACATCTCACGGGTGCCGATCGTCGTCGATTCCTCGAAGTGGAGCATACTGGAGGCCGGGCTCAAGTGCGTGCAGGGCAAAGGCATCGTGAACTCCATCTCGCTGAAGGAGGGGGAGGAGGTCTTTCGCGAACAGGCGCGCATGGTGCGCCGCTACGGGGCCGCGGTGATCGTGATGGCCTTCGACGAGCAGGGGCAGGCCGACACCGTGGAGCGCAAGGTGGAGATCTGCCGGCGCGCCTATCGCATCCTCACCGGGGAGGTCGGCTTCCCGCCCGAGGACATCATCTTCGACCCCAACCTCTTCCCCGTGGCCACGGGGATCGAAGAGCACGACCGCTACGCCGTCGCCTTCATCGAGGCGTGCCGCAGCATCAAGCGCGAGCTGCCGGGCTGCAAGGTGAGCGGGGGGGTGAGCAACCTCTCCTTCTCCTTCCGCGGTTCTGACGCGGTGCGCGACGCCATGCACTCCGTCTTCCTGTACCACGCCATCCAGGCGGGGATGGACATGGGGATCGTGAATGCGGGCGCGCTGCCGGTCTACGACCAGATCCCCGCCGAGCTGCTGGAGCCCGTCGAGGACGTGATCCTGGCGCGGGATTCCGGGGCCACCGAGCGGCTGATCGCGCTGGCCGGCAAGTACCGGGGCGCGGCGCAGCGGGTGATCGCCGCGGACGATGGCTGGCGCGAGACCCCGGTCGAGAAGCGGCTGGCGTACGCGCTGGTGAAGGGCATCTCGGATCACATCGTCGAGGACACCGAGGAGGCGCGGCTGGCGCGGGAACGAGCCCTGGATGTCATCGAGGGCCCGCTCATGGACGGCATGAACGAGGTGGGCGACCTATTCGGCGCGGGGCGCATGTTCCTCCCCCAGGTGGTGAAGAGCGCGCGGGTGATGAAGAAGGCCGTGGCGCACCTGGTGCCCTTCCTGGAGGCGGAGAAGGCCGGCAACGGCGAGGCGCGCAACGCCGGCCGGGTCGTGCTGGCCACCGTGAAGGGCGACGTGCACGACATCGGCAAGAACATCGTCGGGGTGGTGCTCCAGTGTAACAACTACAAAGTCGTGGACCTGGGAGTGATGGTGCCGGCGGAGCGCATCCTGGAGACCGCACTCCGCGAGGGGGCGGACGTCATCGGACTCTCGGGGCTCATCACGCCGTCGCTGGACGAAATGGTGCATGTGGCTTCGGAGATGGAGCGGCTGGACTTGCGGCTGCCGTTGCTGATCGGAGGCGCGACCACCTCGCGCATGCACACGGCGGTCAAGATCGAGCCCCGCTACTCGGGCCCGGCGGTCCACGTGCTGGACGCTTCGCGGGCGGTGAGCGTGATGAGCCAGCTGCTGAACGAGCGGGATGCGCCCGCGTTCCTGCGCCGAACGCGTGCAGGGTATGCGGAGCTGCGGGCTCTCCACGCCGGCAAGCGCAGCCGGGCCCGCATTCTGCCGCTGGAGGAGGCCCGGAAGAGAAGACTCGCCATCGACTGGGCCGCACAGCCGCCGGTGGAGCCGCGACGGCCCGGGATTCAGGTGTTTGCGCCCTGCCCTCTCGCGGAGTTGGTGCCCTACATCGACTGGACGCCCTTTTTTCAGGCCTGGGAGATCGCGGGCAAGTTTCCCGGGATTCTTGATGATGAGGTCGTGGGAGAACAGGCGCGCGCACTATACGCCGACGCCCGTGCGCTGCTGGACCAGATCGTGCGCTACGGGCTGCTGGAGGCGAGCGGGGTGGCGGGCATCTTCCCCGCGAACGCTGTGGGAGATGACGTGGAGATCTACGCCGACGAGAGCCGGGGCGAGACGCTGGCGGTCGCGTACGGCGTGCGGCAGCAGTTTGCGAAGGGGCCGGGGCGCGCCAACTCGTGCTTGAGCGACTTCGTGGCTCCGCGCGAGACGGGGATCGCCGACTACCTCGGGGCTTTCGCGGTGACCGCGGGTACCGGGCTGGAGAAGCTCTGCCGCCGCTTCGAGCGCGAGCATGACGACTATTCGAGCATCCTGGCCAAGGCGCTCGCCGACCGGCTGGCGGAGGCGTTCGCGGAGCGCATGCACGAGCGGGTACGCACGGAGATCTGGGGATATTCGGCCGGGGAGGATCTGGACGGCGAGGCGTTGATCGCGGAGTCGTACACGGGCATCCGTCCGGCGCCCGGGTACCCCGCCTGCCCCGACCACACCGCCAAGCGCACCATCTTCGAGCTGCTGGACGCCACCGCGCGCGCCGGCATCCGCCTGACGGAGAGCTGCGCGATGACGCCGGCGGCCAGCGTGTCCGGCTGGTACTTCGCGCACCCGCGCGCCCACTACTTCGGGGTGGGCAGGATCGGGCGGGATCAGGTGGAGGACTACGCGCTCCGGCGCGGGATGGAGATACGGGAGGCGGAGCGCTGGCTGGCCCCCAACCTGGCGTACGACCCGTGAGCGTCATCATCCGCAACCCGATAAGCGACGGGCGCGCTTGTGGCATACGAACCGTGATGGCCGCTGTGCCCAGCCTGACCGCCGCCGGACATGCCTGGGTGGAGGACTTCCCGTGAGCGTCACACTGCGCGACCTGATTGCGGACGGGCGCGCCCATGTGGTGGACGGCGCCATGGGCACCATGCTCTACGGGCGGGGCGTCTTCGTGAACGTCTGCTACGACGAGCTCAACCTGCAGAAGCCCGAGATGGTGCGTGAGGTGCACGAGGAGTACGCGCACGCCGGGGCCGAGATCCTCGAGACCAACACCTTCGGCGCCAACCCGGTGAAGCTGTCGGGCTTCGGGCTGGAGGGGCGGACGGAGGCGATCAACCGGGCCGGGGGCGAGCTGGCGCGCGAGGCTGCTGCGGGACGGGCGAGCGTGGTGGGCGCGGTGGGCCCGCTCGGCATCCGCATCGAGCCCTGGGGGGCGACCGCCTTCGAGGAGGCGGTGGACTTCTTCCAGACCCAAGTACGGGGGCTGCTGGACGGCGGCGTGGACGGGTTCTGCCTGGAGACCTTCAGCGACCTGAGCGAGCTCGAGGCCGCCTTCCGGGCGGTGCGCTCGCTGACCGACTTTCCGGTGCTGGCCCAGGTCACCATTGGCGAAAACGGCGCCACCCCGGGGGGCGCCACCATGGAGGCCGCCGGCGCCGCCATGGCCGCGTGGGGGGTGGAGGTGGCCGGGATCAACTGCTCGGTGGGCCCCGCCATCATGCTGGACGCGGTGGAGCGCCTGGCCGCCAGCTCCGGGCTACCCGTCTCCGCCCAGCCCAACGCCGGCCTGCCGCGAGTGGTGGAGAACCGCCAGATCTACATGGCCAGCCCGGAGTACATGGGCCAGTATGCCCGCCGCCTGATCGCGGCCGGGGCACGCTTCGTGGGGGGATGTTGCGGGACGACCCCGTCGCATGTGCGCAAGATCCGCGACCACGTGGCCAGCGTGCAGCCGGCGCGTGTCCCGGCGGACGCCCGCGCGGAGCCCGTCGAGCTGCCGGGGCGGGACGAGACGCCGCTCGCCGAGCGCTCGGCGTGGGGGCGCAAGCTGGCCGCTGGGCAGTTCGTGACCACCGTGCAGGTTGCCGCCCCACGCGGCTGGCGGATGGACGAGACCACCCGCCGAGCGCGCTCGCTCGCTCGCGACGGGGTGGACGCGGTCTTCGTGGTCGGCGGCACCCGCGGCCAGGCGCACATGGACGCCCTCACCACCGCCATGCTGCTCGGCGCCCGGGCGGGGATCGAGCCGCTGGTGCGCTACGTCTGCCGCGACCGGGACATGCACGGCATGATCAGCGACCTGCTGGGGGCCTCCGCGGCGGGCATCCGCAACTTGCTGATTGTCAGCGGCGAGTCGACCAGCCTGGGCCCCTACGCCGACTCCACGGCGATCTCCGACATCGACTCCATCGGACTGGTCAACGTGGTGCACCGCCTGAACCGCGGCCTGGACGCGGGCGGCAACGACCTCGGCGCGCCCACCGAGCTGGTGGCGGGGGTCGCGCTCGACCATGCCGCGGTCGACGAGGCGCTGGAACTCAACCGCTTCGCCTGGAAGGTGGATGCGGGCGCGGACTTCGCGGTCACGCGGCCCCTCTTCGCCCCGGAACGCCTGGAAGATTTCCTGGAGCGCGCCGACACGGACATCCCCGTGATCGCGACCCTGCTCCCGCTCGCCTCCCTGCGCAACGCCGAGTTCATGGCCAACGAGGTGCCGGGCGTCGAGGTGCCGAACAGGATTGTGGAACGGATGAGGGCAGCCGAACACAGAAGCCCGTCACACGCGCGCGCCGAAGGGCTGGCGATCGCCCGCGAGGTGTTCGCCGGGGTGCGGCACCTGGTGCGGGGCGTCCGCATCCGCCTGCCCGACGACGACCTGAGCCGCGTGCCGGAGCTTCTCGGTTCCCTGGAGGTGCCGCGGGGCTGGACCGGCTAGGTTGAGGGCGTTGACAGGCCCGGAACTACATCGAGTCGCCCCGCTCACTTGACGTGCGACGGCCGGGGCGGCCAAATGGGCGAATCGGACGGACGGGATCCAGATCGAGCGCCCGTTCGCTGTCAGGTGTCACCGGCGCGGACCGGCTAGGTTGAGGGCTCTGACGGGCCCGGAATCACATCGGGCCGCCCGCGCGAAGTGGAGGATGCGGTGCAGGTTCAAGAACGCCACATCGGGTTGTTCGGCGCCACCGTCCTGGGAGTGGGCGCCATCGTGGGCGGGGGGATCCTCGCGCTCGCGGGCACCGCTTTCGCGGTCGCGGGGCCGGGGGCGATGGTGGCCTTTGCCGTGAACGGCGGCATCGCCCTGCTGACCGCCGCCAGCTTCGCCCGCCTGGCTCGGCGCTTCCCCGAGTCCGGCGGCACCTACACCTACGCCAAGAACGTGCTCTCCATCGAGTTCGCCTTCGTGGTCGGATGGGTGGTGTGGTTCGCCTCGATCGTGGCCGGGGTGCTGTACGCGCTGGGGTTCGCGGCGTTCTTCATGGAGGGGCTGCTGCGCGCCCTGCCGCAGCTGGCCGCAACCCGGCTGGGCGGGGACGCCGCCCGCCTGGCCGCGGCCGCCATCGCCATCGGCGCCTACATGCTGGCGCTGGTGCGCCGGGCGGCCGGGGGCGGCACCGCGGAGACCATCGGCAAGGTGGTGGTGTTCGCCGTGGTGATCGCCGGCGGGGCGTGGGCGTGGGCCACCGGGTCGCCGGGTGAGTTGGCCGGGCGGCTCAACCCGTTCCTCACGGAGGGACCGGGCGGGGTGGTGCGGGCGATGGGCTACACCTTCATCGCGCTCCAGGGGTTCGACCTGATCGCCGCAGTGGGGGGGGAGGTGCGCGACCCCCGGCGGACCATCCCGCGCGCCATGTACCTCTCGCTCGGCATCGCGCTCGCCCTCTACCTGCCCATGCTCTTCCTGTTCGCCACGGTGGGCACCCCGGCGGGGGCGGGCGGGGTGGCGGCGGTGGCGGCGGCCAACCCGGAGGGGCTGGTGGCGGTCGCGGTCGAGCAGTACATGGGGGTGACGGGGTACTGGCTGGTGATCGGCGCGGGCATTCTGTCGATGCTCTCGGCTCTCCAGGCCAACCTGCTGGGCGCCTCGCGGGTGGCCTTCGCCATGGCCCGCGACCGCACGCTGCCCGGCGGCCTGGCGCGCATGCGCGGGTCGAGCGGCACGCCCGCCACGGCGGTCGTTGTCACGGGCGGGGTGGTGGCGGTGATCGCGCTCGCCGTGGGCGAGGTGCCGGCCGCCGGCGCCGCATCCAGCCTGATCTTCCTGATCTCCTTCGCGATGGTGCACCTCGCCGCCATCCTGGTCGAATACCGCTCGGGAGGCCGGCGGAGCATCCCGGTGCTGCCCGTCATCGGAGGCGTTGCCTGCGCATCACTCGCGGCCTTCCAGATCTTCGCCGTGCCCTTCGCGGGAAGCATCGTAATGACCTGGATCGCCATCGGCACCGCGCTCTACCTGACCCTCCTGGCCCCTGCCGCGCGCCTGACCGACGTCTCGGCAGAAGCCACCCATCCTCACCTTACCCTTCTCCGGGGCCGAAGCCCCCTGGTGTTGGCCCCCATCGCCAACCCGGCCAACGCCGCCAGCCTGGTGAACATCGCCGGCACCCTCAGGGCACCGGGATCGGGAAGGGTCCTGCTCCTCACGGTTCTCTCTCGGCCGGATTCGGCGTCAGAGGCGGAATCACCGGTCATCGATGCACAGAGCATCCTGGGCAAGTCACTGATGCACAGTCTGGAGCACTCGCTGATCGCCGAAGTCCTCTTCACTATCGCCCCCGATCCCTGGGCCGAAATCGCGCGCGTCGCCGAGGACCACCGCTGTGAGACCGTGCTGCTCGGTCTTCCCAACCTTTCGGATCCGCTCGTGGAATCCGCGCTGGAGCGGCGCATTGCCGGGATCGACTGCGACGTCGTCATCGCGCGCACCCCGTCGGGCTGGTGCATGGACGACGTCGACAAGATTCTGGTACCGTTGGGGGGACACCGTGGCCACAGCCGTACCAGGGTTCGCCTGCTCGCCAGCCTGGCGCGCGCCCGGGGCCGATCGGTCCGCTACCTCTCGACGCTGTCGCCTGCAGCCTCGCCAGAGACCCGGCGGCGCTTCGAGCGCGAGATCCACCGGATGGTCCGGGACGAAGCCACCGGCCCGTACGACGTGGTCGTTGATACCGCACCGTTCCCCGAGGATACCATCCTCCGGCACGCGGCCACCTCCGATCTCGTGGTCATGGGGATGCGCACGGAGGCCAACGGGAAGCGGAGCTTGCGCGGCATCGCGCACGCGGTCGCGGTCGGATCGAAGACCCCCCTGATCCTGATCGGCCGCCGGCCCAAGTCGGTTCTGGTGCGCACCGGACAGGATCTGCTGGCGGCTCCGCGGCGGGGCGGGCCCGGCGGCGCGGAACCGAAGGCTCCCGCATCGTAGGCGGCGCTCTCCCCTCGCGTGCCACACCCCCCCAACGGAAGACGGGGGCGCGAAGGCTCGCGCACACCCGGCAGCGGTTGGTGGGGCATGAGCGATAGCGCGGAAGCGTTTCTGGATCAACTGGTTACATGGCGGGATCCAGGATTCGATCGATGCCTCCATGACGCGGCCTGACTTTCGCGCTACAAATTCGTTTGCGCGCCCCCCTCATCCCCCCATCCCCTCCAGCGCCCGCACGATCGCGCGGTAGCGCCGGTCCACGCTCCGGAACCCCAGATTCGCCAGGTAGATGTTGCGGACCCCCGTCCCCTGCAGCGCCCGGATGCTGCGCGCGCAGATCTCCGCGGCGCTCGCGCCGGCGGCAAACTCGCGCGTGATCTCCTCCGCTGGGATCGGCAGAAACCGGCTCAGCCGGCAGAGGGTCGCCGGGTTCGCGCTGCGGTAGAAGAAGACGCCGAAGATGGCGGGGACGCGGACACCTCGGCGGTCCAGTTCCTCCAGAAATCGCTCCACCGCGGGCAGCGAATGGTGCGACACGATCTGGGTCAGGAAGAAGTCGGCTTCGAAGTCGCCGCGTGCGATGTAGTCGGCCTGGACGGCCGGGTCCGCGTGCGGATTCGCCCATCCCCCCAGCGTGAGCGACGGGAATTCACACCGGATGAGGTCGCGCAACTGATACCCGTGCTCGACGCAGCGCGGCGGCGGCCCGCTCACGTCTCCCCCCACCACGGCGAGCGCTTCACACCCGTTCGAGACCGCCCGGCGGGCGAACATCATGCAATAGTCCAGCGAGTGCTTGGCGGTCAGGAACGGGATGATGCGCGAGGCCGGCACTCCCCGCGCCAGGTTGGCGGCGACGTGGCCGAGGCTCTCCTCCTCCGAGGCGTCGACTGCGTTGTCGGTGAGGAAGACGTAGCGGTCGTCGCGCGCCAGCCGCTCCAGGGTGTGGTACATGTCGATCCAGGCGTCCATCCCGAGGGCGTAGGAGAGCCCGCTCCGGGGGGGGCGCAACTCGACGGTGATGGTCGGTTCGGGAGCGCGCAGGCGCGCCAGCAGATCTCCTTCGCTCATCGGGCTCCCGGGCGCATCGGCGCGGCACGGTGCCGCGCTCGCCAGCGACGGGATGCGAACTGGCCGTCCATGGCAGGCTGGTTCCTGCTCATCGGTCGCGCACCAGCCCCTCCACCGCCCGGGCCTCCGTCGGCAGGTCCGCGGTGAAGTTCTCCACCCCCGAGGCGGTTACCAGAACATCGTCCTCGATGCGGATGCCGATTCCGGCGAAGCGGGCCACGGGCCCGTCGGTGTCCTCGCGGAAGTAGAGGCCAGGCTCGACCGTGAATACCATTCCTTCCTCGAGCTGCCGAGACTCGCCGTCGATCGCGTAGTCTCCTACATCGTGCGTGTCGAGCCCCAGCCAGTGCGAGGTCTGGTGCGGGAAGTACCGGCGGAGCGCGCCGCTCTCCTCCACCTCGCCTTCGCCCTCGGCCAGGACGCCGAGCGACGCGAGCCCTTCGGACAGCACGGCGCAAGCGGCCTGGTGCACCGAAGCCACCGCCACCCCGGGCCCGGCGGCGGCGATTGCGGCCGCGCGCGCCTCGTCCACGATGTCGTAGACGGCCCGCTGCTCCGGGGTGAAGCGCCCGTCCACCGGATAGGTCCGGGTCACGTCCGCACAGTACCGGCCGAGCTCCGCGGCCGCGTCCACCAACACCAGCTCGCCCGCCCGTGCCCTGCGGTGGTTGTCGGCGTAGTGCAGCACGCACGCGTTGGCGCCCGACGCCACGATGGACGGGTAGGCGGGGGTGGAGCCTTCGTGCCGGCGGAACACCGCCTCGATGGCCGCCTGGAGTTCCCACTCCCCGACCCCGGGCCGCAGCTCGCTGGCCAGCGCCCGGTGTCCGCTGACAGTGAGAGCGGCCGCGCTCCGCATCGCCTCCACCTCGCCTGCATCCTTGCGCAGCCGCATCTCGTCCAGGATCTCGCCCGGATCGACGATGCCGCGCGGCCCCGATCCGGTCCTCGCGCCGCGGGCGCGGGCATGCGCCAATGCGCCTCGCACCAGCCGGTCCACCCAGGGATCCGACCCCAGCCGGAAGAAGACGTGGCTGGCGCCCTTGAGCAGCGTGCCCAGCTGTTCCTCAAGTTCCCCGAGGGGATGGCAGGCATCCGCGCCCAGCCGCGCGCGCGCCGCTTCGGGGCCCAGCCGCCTCCCGCCCCAGAGCTCCGCGTTCGCGTCGCGAGGGCGGACAAATTGCACGAAGCGCCGTTCTGCGGCGAACCCGCGCAGAACCGCCACGGCCCCGGGTTCGGTGAATCCGGTGAGATAGAACAGCTCCGAGTCCGGCCGATAAGGAGAGGGATCTTCGCCTCGCCGGCAGGCATCCGCCGCGGCCGGAAGCACCATCGCGGCGCTTCCCAGTTCGTCTAGAACAAGTGCGCGGCGCTCGCGGAAGATGTCGGCCGCGGGCTCGAAAGCATCCGCCGTCGAGTCGGAGATGTCGACCGCGGGCCCGAAGATTTCCTCCTTCATCACGTGCCCTGTCGTTCGGCGATGGTCTCCAGCCCCGCCTCCACCAGCGTCCACTGCAGCTTCATCTGATGCTCCGCGGGCAAGGTCTGGACGCCGAGCCTGGCACCTTCCCGGGTCACGTCCCCGGGTGAGGCGCGGCCTCTCGCCAGCTCCGCTTTCCATCTCTCGATGCGAGCCCGCCACCGGACGGCCACCGGATCCGGAGGACCGAGCTCCTCCCCCACCCCGGGGGTGATGAACAGCGGCATCTCCGTCACCAGCGTGAGCGCGTCGCCTCCCAGCGAGCGCACCGCCTCCATCGAGCTGGGCCGAAAGCGCCCTGCCGTCCCCTCGTCTCCCAGCCCCAGAAAGTGCTCGCGCATGGCGTTGTGGTTGGGGCGCGTGCAGAACCCCGGGGCGATGCGCGCAAACCCCTTCTCCCCTTCCCTCTCCACGTCGTGCAACCGGAAGCCCATGGCGCGCACGACCTCCGCGCAACGGGCGCGCAGGGCCCCGGTCCGATCAATCCAGTGCGGATCGATGAGGAACCACGGCCCCGACGAGAACCCCATCCCGTGCAGCGAGACGTGCAGATCGAAGGCGCCGCCCGCGCTCGCCCACCAGTCGAAGGCCGCCCGGTTTTCGGGCCTCGCGCCCGCATCCAGCGCGTCAGCGGGGAACCCGAACTCGATGTCGTCCCCGGGAAGCTCGCGCACGACGTGCGCCAGGTACTCGCCCAACTCGAAGGTGAGCCCGCGTGCCTGCCAGGGGCGATTGCGCGCTTCCCCGTCGGGATTCACATGCGGGACGATCCACCACTCGATGTGCTCGAGCATCGGATGTTCCCGAGCCAGCTCGCCCAGCCATCCGCACAGCCGCCAGAGCAGCGCCGGTCCCACCGGCTCGTCGGCGTGACATCCCCCGAGCAGGCTCACGCGCAGGGGCCCGGAGCCGAATCGGAAGGCGTGGATGGGGCGACCTTCTCTTGACGTGCCGATGCGCAACGCGGCGTCGGGGCTCGCGGGGCTCGCCTCGAGTATGCGGGCCGGATCCGCGCGCATGCCGCCTCTCGCAGGCCCACGCATGCCTCCCCCGGGCTCGCGCATGCCTCTCCCGAATTCGCGCATTCCCTCCCGCGCTACCGGGGTTGGCTGGTTACGGTCTCGCTTTCGTCGATCAGCCAGTGCACCATCCAGCTGCGGATGCGGTCCAGCCGGTCCACCAGCAGCCACGGCTCGCCCGTGCGCGAGAGGCCGTGGCTGGACCGGGGATAGCGCACCAACTCGACCGGGACGCGCAGCTTCTTGAGCGACATGAACCACTGCTCGGCGTCGGGCATCGGGGTGCGCCAGTCCTGCTCCGAGTGAATCAGCAGCGTAGCCGCGGTCACGTTCTCGACGTAGGAGATGGGCGACAGGCGCCGGTACAGATCCCGCTCCTCCCAGGGCGTCCCGGCGAACTCGTACTCGGTGAGGCCCTGAGCGTCCGAGGTGCCCCACCAGCTCTCCCAGTTGGTGATGGAGCGGCTCGAGGCCGAGGCCCGGAAACGGTCCGTGGTGGCGGTCAGCCAGTTGGACATGAAGCCGCCATAGCTCCCGCCGGAGACGCCCAGGCGCTCCGGGTCGACGGCGGGATAGGCGGCCAGGGTGGCGTCCACGCCGGCGAGGTAGTCTTCGCGGTCGACGATGCCCCACTGTTCGCGGGTGGCGTACTGGAACGCGTGCCCGTAGCCGGAGGAGCCGCGCGGGTTGGTGTACAGGACGTAGAAGCCCGCGGCCGAGAGCACGTGGAAGGTCGGGAAGAAGGTGTTGCCGTAGGCGCTGTGCGGCCCCCCGTGGATCTTCAGCACCATGGGGTAGCTCCGGCCCGGAACCTCGCCAACCGGCCGCACCACCCAGCCCTCGACCTCGATGCTGTCCTCCATCATCCAGGCTATGCGCTCCGCGGGCATGAGAGTGATGTCGGATAGCCAGTCGTCGTTGAAGCCGGTCGCCTTCTGCTCGGTGGAGCCGTCGCCAGCCGCCACGTAGAGCTCGCTCGGGGTGACCGGGTCGGTGGCGGTGAACGCCATCACGCGGTCGTTCTCCGAGAAAGAGAACCCGGACAGCCGCCGGTCGCCCGCGGTGATCTGGCGGATCTCCCCCGCCGCGGCCGCCACGGCGAACAGGTGGGAGTTGCCCCCGGTGCCCGCGGAGAAGCGGATCTGGCCGCCGTCGCCAGACCAGGAGGGCGCGCCCGGCTGCAGATCCCAGTCCGCGGTGAGGTTCACGGGCACGCCGCGCAGGCTGCCGTCCGACCCCACTTCCTGCACCAGGATGTCGGACTGATCGCCGCGTGCCGGGCTCGACAGGAAGGCGATGGAGCCGCCATCGGGTGAGAGCGCCGGCGCGGACTCGCTGCCCGGATTGATGGTGAGGCGGCGCACCGACCCGCCCGTGACCGCCACCGACCAGATGTCGTTGGTGTTGTCGCGGTCGTATTCGTCGTCCTGGCGTTCGTCGCCGGTGAAGTAGATGCGCCGGCCGTCGGGCGACCACTCCACCCCGCCCAGGTCGAAGTCAAGATCGGTGAGCCGGCGCGCGGTGCCGCCCTCCGCGGAAACCACGTACAGCTGGGTCTTCTCGCGTAGCGAGTAGTGGGGGAGCAGGGTGTGCACGCCATCGCGCTTGTAGCCCATGGCCGTGATCACGTGGCCGTCGAAGCGTTCGTCGTCGAGCGTGGAGGTCACCGCGTCGGGCGCGATGTGCATGTTGCCCTCGTCCCCGTCATCGCCATCCTCTTCCCCGCCCCGGGCGAAGGCGATGCTCTGGCCGTTCGGCGACCACACCGGCGCTCCCTCCACGCCGTCGATGTGGAAGGCCTCCCCGCCCGGCCCGTCCACCCGCAGGAACCAGATGCGGTTGGGGTCGTCGCCGCGCATGGAGCGAAACGAGAGCAGGCTGCCGTCGGGTGACCATGCGGGATCGCTCGACTCCGAGGTGGGATCGGAAAAGCGGATCGCCTCGCCGTCGGGCCTCCCTCCGGAGAGGGGCTGCAACCATACCTCGCGGTGGCGCCGGTTCTCTTCCTCGATCACGTGCGTGACCGTGAAGGCGACGTACGCCCCCGTGGGCGACATCGCCGGCTGCGACACATCCACGATGCGGTAGTAGTCGGTGGGCTCGAAGCCGCGCTGCTGGCCAGCCAATGGGGAGGCGGCCGCGGCGACCACGGCCAGGCACCCTGCCATTATCTTCACAAAGTGGACAGGCGGGGAGCAATCGTGTAGCGATGCATGGGGCAGGCCGAACATCCCGGACCTCCTGCGCTCAACGAAACAACCGGCGATTATACTCAATATAGTGTGGTGCCGAGGTCACGGGTAACGCGAAAGCGGAGACCGGGGGCGCCGGAACGGTGGACGTGTCATGACCCCGCCCGGCGGAGGAAGCCGGGCGGATCGTGCCCGAGCACCGTCCAGCGGAGTCAGGAGAGGTCGCGCGATGGCGACAGACGAAATACGAAATCGCGGGCGCAAGGCGATGCTCGCGTGCGCGGCCTGGCTCGCCCTGACCGGCGCCACCGCCTCTTCCATCGCCGCCCAGGTCGTCCGCGGTCGCTTGCTGGAGGAGGGCAGCGGAGCGCCTCTCGCCGGGGCCATGATCCTACTGGCCGACACCGCCGGCACACAGGTGAGACGCACCCTCACCAACGACCAGGGAGGGTTCTCGCTACGCGCCCCCCAGGCCGGCACCTTCACCCTGCGCGCGGACCGCATCGGCTATGCCAGCATGACCTCCCCGCCGCTCGAGCTGGCGCCCGAAGCCGCGGTCATGTACGACATGGTGGTCCCGGTGCAGGCGATCACGCTGGCCAACATCATCGTGGAGGGCGAGCGCCGCTGCGTTCTCAGGCCGGAAGGCGGGCTGGACGTGTCGCGGGTCTGGGAGGAAGCGCGCAAGGCACTTGCGGCAGCCGCGTTCACCAATGAAACATCCGTCTACCGCTACCACGTCCTGAAATACGAGCGGGATCTGGACCCTGAGGCCCGCGCCGTGAAGAACGAGCGGCACAACTTCGCCGACCTCGTACAGCGGCAGACCTTCGTCTCGCGGCCCGTCGAGGAACTCATGGCGGACGGCTTCGTGCGGGAGGAGGAGTCCGACACCTCCTACTACGCTCCCGACGCCGACGCGCTGCTCTCGGACGCCTTCCTCGACAGCTACTGCATGAGCGTGCGCGAGGGGGAGGATGAAACCGAGGGCCTGATCGGGCTCGCCTTCGAACCGGTGGAACGGCGTCCCGGCCGCATCGACATTCGCGGCGTCATGTGGCTGGAGCGCGCGTCCTCCGAGCTCCAGTGGCTGGAGTTCCGCTACGCGGATCTGGACGCCGATGTCCGCTCGCCCCGCCTGGGAGGCAAGGTGGCGTTCACGGGACTCCCCAACGGGACCTGGGTGGTGCGCGAGTGGTACATCCGCATGCCCGCAACCGGCGTGCGGCCCAATCCCTCCGCCGATGTTGCCCAGCGCTTCCTGGCCGGGATTCGCGAGAGCGGCGCGCAGGTCATGCGCATCCTCACCCCGGAGGGGGAGACGTTCGTCGAATTCGAGACCAGCGTGGTCGAGGGAATCGTCCTGGATTCGCTGGATGCCCGTCCGCTGGAGGGCGCGCGCGTGTTCGCCATCGGCACCGATCACTCCGCGGTCACCGGCTCCGACGGCCGCTATCGCCTTATCGGCCTGACCGAGGGAATCCACCGCATCGCCTACCAGCACCGGGCGCTGGAGGAGGTGGGGTACGCGCCCGAGCCCGTCGAGGTGGAGGTACGGCGCGGCGAGGTCGCCTGGCTGCCGCTGCCTTCGCCTTCGCCACGAGAAGTGCTGCGGGCGGCCTGCGCGGAGGAGGAGGTACTCTTGTGGCACGTCATTGCCCACCTGGTGCGACGCACCGTCATCCTGGCCGGACGGGTGGTGGATGCTGCCTCCGGGATCCCCGTGGAGGGCGCGAACGTCATCGCCAACTGGACCGGTTGGGACGTCGGCTCCTCCGGCCCGGGAACTTCGGTCGACCCGCGCGGCGAAGGCGACCCCGACGGACTGATGACCCTCAAGGAGCGGCACGGCCAGTACGAGGACGTCACGGGCGTGGACGGGCGCTTTCTCTTCTGCCGGGTGCCGGTGGGACCGGGCGTGGTCGTCGTGGCGACGACGCCCGGCAGCGCGGCCCAGCAGGGGATCGTCCTGGAGGCAGCAGGCCAAATCGAGTTCATGACCGTGTATCTCCTCAATTAGCGTGGTATCTTAAGGACGGTCGTTTCATGACCCCGTCCGGCGGAGGAACCCAGGCGGATCGTGCCCGAGCACCGTCCAGCGGAGTCAGGAGGGGTCGCGCGATGGCGACAAATGAAAAGCACCTCGTAGCGGGAACAGCTCTGGGACGTGCGAGGGAATGCCGTGCACGGGGGGGTCGCGGCACGGCGTTCGACGAGACGCGACCCAGGGCCGAAGCGGGTCCGTCATCCACAGGGCACAGCCGGGCGCGGCCGGCGTGGCTCGCGCTTGCGGCCTGGCTCGCCCTGACGTGCGCCACCGCCTCCGCCACCTCCGCCCAGATCGTCCGCGGCCGCGTGCTCGAGGAGGGCAGCGGCGCGCCGCTCGCGGGAGCGATGATCGTGCTGATGGATGCCGCGGGCACACAGGCGGGGCGGATCCTCACCGACGACCTGGGCAGGTTCGTGCTGCGCGCCCCGCAGGCCGGCACCTACACCCTGCGCGCCGACCGCATCGGCTACGCCAGCATGACCTCCCCTCCTCTGGAGCTCGCCCCCGGGGCCGCGGTCTTCCACGACATGGTGGTCCCGGTGCAAGCGATCGCGCTCGCCAACATCACCGTGGAGGGTGAGCGCCGCTGCGTTCTGCGGCCGGAAGGCGGGCTGGACGTTTCGCGGGTCTGGGAAGAGGCGCGCAAGGCGCTCGCGGCGGCGGCCTTCACCGACGAATCATCCGTCTACCGGTACCACATCATGAAGTACGAGCGGGACATGGACCCCGAAGCCCGCACCGTGCAGAACGAGCAGCGCAACTTCAGCGACCTCATGCAGCGGCAGACCTTCGTCTCGCGGCCTGTCGAGGAGCTCATGTCGGACGGCTTCGTGGAGGAGGAGGAGTCCGGCACCATCTTCTACTACGCGCCCGACGCCAACGTGCTGCTCTCGGACGCCTTCCTCGACAGCCACTGCCTGCGGGTGCGCGAGGGAGACGACGAAACCGAGGGCCTGATCGGGCTCGCCTTCGAACCCGTGGGGCGGCGGAGCCGCGGCCACATCGACATCCAGGGGGTCATGTGGCTCGAGCCCGAGTCCTCCGAGCTCCAGTGGCTGGAGTACCGCTACGCGGATCTGGACGCCGATGTCCGCTCTCGCCACCTGGGAGGCAGGGTAGTGTTCACCGGGCTGCCCAACGGGACATGGGTGGTGCGGGAGTGGTACATCCGGATGCCCCGGCCCGGCATCCGGCCCAATCCGTTCACCAACATCCCGCAGCGCTTCCTGGCCGGGATCCGGGAGACCGGCGCCCTGGTCATGCGCATTCTCACTCCGGAGGGGGAGACGCTGGTCGAATCCGAGACCGGCGTGATCGAGGGGACCGTCCTGGACTCGCTGCACACCCGCCCGCTGGAGGGCGCGCGCGTGTTTGCCGACGGGACCGATCACTCGGCGGTGACCGGGTCGGACGGCCGCTACCGGCTGACCGGCCTGACCGAGGGCGTGTACCGCATCGCCTATCATCACCCGGTGCTGGAGGAGGTCGGCTTTTCGCCCGAGCCGGTCGAGGTGGAGGCGCGCCGCGGCGAGGTCGCCGTGCTGCGGCTGCTCACCCCCTCCCGGCGGGAGGTGTTGCGCGCCGCCTGCGCGGAAGAGGCGGCGGTGGAGGGCACGGCCGTCCTGGCCGGGCGGGTGGTGAACGCCGCCTCGGGGGTCCCCGTGGAGCGCGCCACCGTCACCGCCACCTGGACCGGATGGGACATCTACACTTCCGGCCCGTCAACCTCGGGCAACCCGCGCGGCGGCGGCGACCCCAACGCTGGCCTGGTGGGCGTCGAGGAGCGCGTCGGCCAGTACGAGGAGGTCACCGCGGCCGACGGGCGCTTCCTCTTCTGCCGGGTGCCGGTGGGACCCGATGTGCTCGTGGAAGCCGCCGCAGCACAGGGTGCAGCCCAGCCCGAGACTCTCGTCCTGGAGGAAGCTGGCCAGGGCGAGTTCATGACCGTGTATATCCGCAACTAGCGTGGTATCATTACCGGCGACCCACAGGTCCCGCACCAGGGGCAGGACTGTGCGTGCACCCCGGCTTCCCTTCCCAACCGAGCACCCGACGATGACACATCCTCTACATCACGACCCTGCGCGGCCGCGGCCCCGGAGTGTGTCCGGCTCGTCCCGGCGACGGATGTTCCCTTACGTATTTCCCTTCGCAAGCCTCGGCATGGCGGTTGCTCTTGTGGCGGTGCCCGCACGACTCTCGGCGCAGGAGCCCGACTCGTCCGCGGTGATTCCGCTGGACGAGATCGAGGTCACGGTGCTGCGCACGCCCATCCTGCTGGGCGAGGTCCCCTTCGCGGTCTCGGTGCTCGGCGAGTCCGCGCTTACGCGGGGGAAGGCCGGCCTCTCCATCGAAGAGGCGCTCCAGGGTCTCCCCGGCGTCCAGGTGCAGAACCGCTACAACTCGGCGGTCGGCGAGCGCATCTCCATCCGCGGCTTCGGCGCCCGCTCCCAGTTCGGGGTGCGCGGGGTGACGGTGCTGGTGGACGGCATTCCCGCCACCCTCCCCGACGGGCAGTCGACCCTCGACCACCTCGACCTGGGCACCCTCGGACGCGTGGAGGCTCTGCGCGGACCTGGCTCGTCCGCCTACGGGAACGGCGCCGGCGGAGTGTTGCGCTTCGAGACCCGGCGGGCGGCCGACCAGCCCTTCCGCCAGGACTTCTTGACCATCTTCGGCAGCAACGGCATGAGCCGGCTTCAGGCCACCGCCAACGGGGTCTCGGGCGATCGGGAGTACCTCCTCAGCGCCTCCCGCTTCGAGTACAAGGGCTTCAGGAGGAATCCGGTCGCGGACGACGGCTCCGTGTTCGGGAGCGCGCGCAAGCTGCATCTGAACGGCCAGCTGCGCTCTCCGCTTGCCGATGGCGAGTTCGTGGTGACCGCGAACCTGGCCAACCTGGACGGCGACAATCCCGGCTCCATCAACGATTCGCTGCTGGCGGTGGGCGACCGCCGGGCGCACAGAGGCAACATCTTTCAGGGGACCAACAAGCAGGTCACGCAGGGGCAGCTGGGCGTGCGCTGGACCGGCGCCGCCGCCGCGGGGGAGGCGGATCTGTCCGCCTGGGGACTCTTCCGCAACCTCGACAACCCGATCCCGCCCGCGGTCATCGACCTGAAACGGAACGCGGTCGGCGTGCGCGGCGCGCTGCGGGGGCAGGCGGGGGAATCCGAGCAGTTCACCTGGAACTTCGGCGCGGAGTACGCCCTCCAGCGCGACGACCGGCAGAACCACGGAAACGACGGAGGCGAGCGCGCAGATCTGAGGCTCGACCAGCTGGAGAACGTCCGCACGCTGGCATTCTTCGGCCAGGGCGACCTGCGGCTGGGTGAGCGTGCGCGGCTGGTCGGAGGCGTGCGCTACGACCGGCTGAACTTCTCCGTGGAGGATCGCTTTCTCTCGAACGCCGACGACTCCGGGGAGCGCCTGATGGACGCCATCAGCCCGTCGCTCGGGCTGCACGTCGCGGCGGCGCCCTCCGTCGGCTTGTTCGCAACCGTGGGCACCTCCTTCGAGAGCCCCACCACCACCGAGCTGGCCAACGACCCAAGCGGACGCGGCGGCTTCAACCCGGAGCTGAACCCGCAGCGTAGCGTCAGCATCGAGGTGGGCACGCGAGGCGTCTCCGGGAGCCGCTTCGCCTACGAGCTCAGCGTCTTCCGAGCCGGCATCACCGACGCACTGGTGCCCATCGAAGTGCCCGACATAGACCGCACCTTCTACGCGAACGCCGGGTCGGCAAGGCACCAGGGCGTCGAGGCCGCCTTCACCCTGGCTGGGGGAGGAGGAGCCTCCCTGCGCGCGACCTACAGCTACACCGACGCCGTCTTTGACGACTACGTGGTGGACGGGAACGACCATGGCGGCAACCAGATCCCGGGGCTCGCCCCCCATCGTGCCGAGGCAATCGCCTCGTTGCGGGTCCGGGAGGGGTTGTTGCAGGGGCTCTGGGAGCTGCGTGCGGCTCATGTGTCGGCCATTCCCGTCAACGACCGCAACACGGCCGAAACCGACGCCTACCGGCTTCTGGATGCGCGCTACGAATCCGATCCCGAGAGGCGTTTTGGCGTGTTCGACGTATCCGGGTTCATGGGCGTGACCAACATCTTCGACACGTTGTACACCGCTTCGGTGGTCGTGAACGCGTTCGGCGGCCGCTTCCATGAGCCCGGCCCCGGCCGAAGCTTCTACTTTGGCAGCCGCTGGGGCGTGCCGTGAGCAAACTCCTGGCCGGGTTGGTGCTGCTCACCTGCCTCGGGCTCGGCTCCGGCAACTCGCTGCACGCCCTGTCCCCGGCCAACGCAGTCGACTTGGCGGTCACCCCCGCCGTCCCCACAACCCCCGAAGCGCCCGCCACGGGCGACGATCCACCCGTCTACCGCTACGGCCTGACCCTCGGTGGCACCAGCTTCGTATCCCTGGTCTTCGAGTACGAGTCCAATAACCGGGCGCTGGAATTCGCGCTCGGGACTTTCTCGGGACGAGACGTATCGCTGGCGGTCACCGGCAAGCAGTACGTGGGCGGGGGCAGCGTGCGCGCGCTGGCCGGTGTCGGGTTCTGGGGGGTGGCCGCCTTCCCCGCCGGCCAGCGCGGGGGCTTCGCGCTGATCGCGCGGGCGCCGATCGGCGTGGACTGGCACGCGCTCGAAAGTCACGCCGCCGGTGTCGAGCTCGCCTTCAATCGGGCATTGGCGATGCGACGCCCCGACCCGCTCGACGAGCGCCCGCCGCGCACCCGCATCGTCCCCCTGCCGGCGTTCTACTACCGCTACGCGGATCCCCGCTGAAGACGCCGAAATACGCGGGCTCGGCCGGCACGATGGCCAGAGACCTCCGGTCAGGGGCGTCGGGGCCCGCTGCGGCCAAACCGGATTCTCCTCACTCCACCGGCGTCATCCCCACGTACTTGAGGCCGCTGCCGGTGTTGAATAGCACCGTCTCGTCGTCCTCGGAGAGCAACCCCATGCC
Source organism: Longimicrobiales bacterium (assembly GCA_965225805.1). Classification (GTDB taxonomy): domain Bacteria; phylum Gemmatimonadota; class Gemmatimonadetes; order Longimicrobiales; family Gaopeijiaceae; genus BD2-11. The sequence continues at coordinate 2,091,957 of OZ245327.1, read as the reverse complement.
GACCAGCTCGGGGACGGCCGCCAGCACCGCACCTCCCTCCGGGCACGCGAAGATCCCGGTGCACTCTCCCATGGCACGCACCGCCTCGGCCATCGCCGCGTCCTCGATCGCCACAGCCCCGCCCCCCGACTCCCGGATCGCGCGCAGCATCAGGAAGTCCCCGACCGCGGCCGGCACCCGCAGCCCCGCCGCGTAGGTCTCGGCACCCTCCCAGAAGTGGGCCGCCTCGGTGCCCTCCTGCCAGGCCCGCACCACCGGCGCGCACCCCGTCGGCTGCACCGAGAACATCTTGGGGCGCTCGCCGCCGATCCAGCCCATCTGCTCCATCTCGTCGAACGCCTTCCACATCCCGATCAGCCCCGTGCCCCCGCCCGTCGGATAGATGACGGCGTCGGGAAGCCGGAACCCCAGCTGTTCGAAGAGTTCGTACCCCATCGTCTTCTTGCCCTCCACCCGGTAGGGCTCCTTCAGGGTGGAGAGATCCCACCAGCCCATGAAGTCCGCCCCCTCGCGCACCACGCGGCCGCAGTCGGTGATGAGGCCCTCCATCAGCACCAGATCAGCACCCAGCCCCCGGATCTCCTCCACGATCGGCGCCGGCGTGTCCCGAGGAGCGACGACGTGCACCGGGAGCCCGCCAGCGGCCCCGTACGCGGCCGCCGCACTTCCGGCATTGCCCGCCGAGGGGATCGCCAACTCCCTGGCCCCCAACTCCTTGGCGCGCGACACCGCCAGCGACAGACCCCGGTCCTTGAAGCTGCCGGTCGGATTCATGCCCTCGTTCTTCACCCACAGGCGCCGCATCCCGTAGCGCCTGGCCAGCCGCGGCGCGTCCGTGAGCGGCGTCCACCCCTCTCCCAGGGAAAGCTGGCATTCCCGCACCCGCACTGGCAGCACCTCCTCGTAGCGCCACAGATCCGGCCGCCGTCCCGCCAGGTCGCCCGGGCGGAAGTGGCGCCGGATGGTGTCCAGGTCATAGCGGGCGAAGAGGGGCCTTCCGGCCGGCGAGAGCCCCATGAGCTGCTCGCTGTCGAAGGTCTCTCCCGTCCATGTACACTCCAGATGGCTGGCGCCTCGCGCCTTCCACGGAATCGCGTTCATTCGAGTCGCCTTCCAGGCTTGAGATGATGCTTGTAGGCTTGATGAGGATGCGCGCGCAAGGTTACAGGCAACCATCCGGCGCCGCAACACATCCAACAGACGTAATTCGGGATGTCGAAACAGGTCTGGACACAACCCGGATGAGTCGCGCACCAGGGGTATTTCGCGCCTGCCGAGCGAATATCGACGGACGAAGGGATGACCGAATCCCAGATGATCCGCAGGGCGAGAGAGGGAGACGCCCGGGCGGTGCGGTCGCTCTATGACCGCTACAGCCCTCGCGTGTACGCCGTAGTGCGCAGAATCGCCGGGGACGACCAGACCGCGCAGGACTACGCCCAGGAGACCTGGGTACGGGTTATCCGGGCGCTTCCCACCTTCCGGGGCGAATCGAAGTTCTCGACCTGGCTCCATCGCGTCGCGGTCAACGCGGCGCTGCAGGCGAGGCGCAGGGAGAGCACCCGGCAGGACCGGGAAGTGCCGATCCCGGATACCGTCCCGGGACCGTCCTCGACAGGGGATCCGCTCCTGGCGCAGCGGCTGGAGGCGGCGCTTGATCGCCTTCCGGAAAGGATGCGGCGCGTGTTGATCCTTCACGACGTGGAGGGCTACACACATCAGGACATCGGAGAGCTGATGGGCGTGACCCCGGGCACATCCAAGTCCCAGCTCTTCAAGGCGCGGGCGAAAATGAGGCAATGGCTGGGGTCGGTTCACGAACCTCAATACGAACAGGAGCGGGAAGCATGGAGCATCTAAGTCTGGAAGCTCTGGCTCGCGTGGTGGACGAAACACCCTTCAGGAGCGAGAGGCAGCATCTGGTCCGCTGCCCGGAATGCTCCCGGGAGCTGGCGCTGCTGCGCGAGCAGACCGAGGCGCTGGGGTCTTTGCCGGATCTGCGCCCGGCGCCGGGAGGCTGGCCGGCGCTGGAGGCGCGCCTGCTGAGCGAAGGTCTCCTGCACAGGGCAAGCCCGGCGTCAACGGGAATTCGCCTGATCGACCAGAGGCGCGGCTGGATGCAGGCCGCCGCCGCCGTGGTGCTCTTCCTCGTGGGAGGTCTCTCGGGGGCGGCGCTGGCGCCGCTGCGATCGGCACCGGAAACCGGTCTGGGTGTGGAGATCGCGGCGGGCGAGACGGCCGCGCGCGGGATCTCGGCCGCGCAAGCCGCAACCCCCGAAGAAGCGGCGGACCACCTGCGGTTCGCCGAACAGCAGTACCGCGACGCCATGCTGCGTTACCGGGCGCTGACTCGCAGTCCGGAAGCCGATACACAGATGGATCCGCGCCGCTTCGCCGTCATGGACGCGCTGGTGGCCATGAGTCAGGCAGCCGTCCAGCAGGCACCCGACGATCCGTTCCTCAACGGGTTCCTGGTCAGCGCGGTAGCCGAGCGGGAAGCCGCGTTGAACACGTTCTTCGCCTCGGACGACCGGTACTAGCCATGGCCCGTTCTCGCGTTCGCGGAGCCGCGCTTCTCCTTCTGTCGCTCGTGGCCGCGGGTACCGCTGCCGAGGCCAGCGGAGCCCAGCAGCCGCGCGGCTGGATCGGCGTCGAGGTCCAGGGCGCCGCGTTTCCGGATGGTTCGGCCCGGGTGATGATCGTGCGCGTCGACAGGGACAGTCCGGCCGAGCTGGCAGGGCTGCGTCCCGACGACATCCTGCTCCGTCTGGACGGGGTGGACATCTCGCTGGAGGTCTTGCGCGACCTCATGGGCCGCATCCGCCCGGGAACGCCGGTTCAGGTCACGGTGCTGCGCGAAGACCAGGAGCAGCGCATGCGCGTGATCGCCGGGACGCGGCCCGCGCCCATGGGACCCGCCGCGATGGAAGAGCTCGCAGTTCGCGTGGACTCGGCGCGTAGCCGCATCCTTCAAGTGGTGGATTCCCTCCTGGCCGATAGCACCTGGATCTCCGCCCACAGCGAAATGGAAGCCGCGCGAAGAGCCCTGGACGAGGAGGGCCAGGCTATCCGCGAAGTGATGGCGCGGACCCGTGAGGAGATGCGCACCATCCGCTTCCGTCGCCCGCCCCGGCCGCCCGATGCCCCCCCGGGACGCGGACGACCCACCGACGACGAGCGCAGAGGCCCGGGGGGACCGCCGGGGACACGAGGCGGAACCGAATTCGGCGAGCGCACAGGCCCGGGGGGGCGGCCACCGCCGGGTGTTCGTTTCCGGTCTCCGTATCTCGCGGGCGAACGGTTCGTGGCGGGAGCCGAGCTGGAGGAGATGGAGGCGGACACACGCACCGGCGCCCAGGAGACCGGGAAGTGGCTTCAGGTCGTCCGGATCCTGGAGGGCAGCCCGGCCGCCCGCGCCGGTCTCGCCGCCTCGGATGTGATCGTGAGGATTGGCGGGGAACCGGTCGGCGATCTGAGGGCGTTCCGCATCCGGCTCAGGCTGCTGCACCTCCGGGGTCGGCCGGAGATGGAGGTGGTACGCGGCGACACGACCCTGGTGGTCATCCTGCCGCGATAGGGGATTCTCCCGCCCCTACTCGTACCTGAGAGAGTCGATCGGATCGAGAAGCGCCGCCCGGCGCGCGGGCCAGATCCCGAAGAAGAGTCCGATACCCGCCGAGAAGAGGAGCGCGACGGCCACCGCCGCGGGGGCGACCGCCGTTTCCCAGCCAGCCGTCTGCGAGAGCAGCTCCGCGCTTCCAATCCCCGCTCCCACGCCCAGGATCCCGCCCAGCGTGCACAGCGCGAGCGACTCGATGATGAACTGGAGCAGGATGTTCATCCGCGTGGCCCCCATGGCCTTGCGGATGCCGATCTCGCGGGTGCGCTCGGTCACGCTCACGAGCATGATGTTCATGATTCCGATGCCCCCCACCAGCAAGCTGATCGCAGCGATGCCGCCGAGCAGATAGGTGAAGGTCTGTTGCGTCTCGTTGAACGACTCCAGAAGCTGCGCCGAATTGCGGATGGAGAAATCGGCGTCCTCGCCCGGCGGAATGCGGTGCTCGCGTCGCAGTATGCGGTCGATGTCGGCGTACGCGCCGTCCATCGCGCCTTCGTTCAGGACCTTGACACTGATGGAATTGAGCCGGTCACGTCCCCCGAAGACCCGGTACTGGGCCGTGCTCAGGGGAATGTAGACACGCTCGTCGGGCTGGGACCACGGGCTGGACTCGCCCTGCTCTTCGAGAATGCCGATCACTTCGAAGGGGATCCCGCGGACCTGGATCGTGCGGCCAAGCAGAAGACCCGCAGGGGTTTCCAGCTCGTTGGGGACCTGCCATCCGACGACGGCTACACGCCGCCGGCCCTGCACCTCGCCCTCGTCGAACATCCTTCCCAACGCCAGCTCGATGTTCTGGACTTCCAGATACTCGGGCCAGGTGCCCAGCACCTCGTGGCTCGAGTTCCAGCGCAGATAGGAGATCTGCTGGCGCTGCTGAATCTCGGGCGCGACCAGGAGCGTTCCGAGCGTCTGGTCGTGCAGGGCCTCCGCGTCTTCATCGTAGAGCCGCGCCCGCGCGCCGCCGTCGCGGATGCCGCCGAACATGCTCTGCCCGGGCCGGATCGTGAGCACGTTGGTGCCCATGGACTGAATCTGCTCTTCCACGCGCCGCTGTGCGCCCTCCCCCAGGGACACCATTGCGATCACGGCACCAACGCCGATGATGATCCCGAGGGTGGTGAGGAAGGAACGCAGCGCGTTCACCTTGATGGCTTGCAACGCGACTACGAGGATTTCCTTGATCAGCATTTAGAGCCTCCGGATGGCGTCAGCGCCGTCCCCCGCGCGGTGCACCGCCCCCGAACGGGCTTCCTCCGCCCATCCGCTCGCGCATGCGGTCGATGAATTCCTGCTGCTGGGCCTGCAGCTGCGCCGCGCCGATCAGCGCAACCTCCTCGCCCTCTTCCAGGCCTGCGACCACTTCGGTGTTGTCCCAGTCGTTCAAACCGATCAGGATGGGGCGCGGCTCGATGGTTCCGTCCGCCGAGACGACGAACGTGATCGCCGGACGGGGCGCCGCGTTGTCCCCGAGACGGTCTCCGCCATCCGCGAACTCGCCACCCATGCCCTGGCCTCCTCCAAGTCCCATCCCCATCATTCCGGCGCCTCCGCCGGCGCCCATGCCCGGCCCTCCGCCGTTAGCCGCCCGGGCCTGTCTCATCTGCCCACGCATCTCCTCGCGCGAGATCTCTCCGCTCGCCAACTGCTCGCGCAGCTCCTGCAGGCGCGCGTTCCCTTCCCCTCCGTCCATGCTCGGTGCCTGGCCCCCCATCATCCTTCCCGGCGGAGCGGAGGCCCCCGGCAGCGAGGCCCGAAGCTCCGCGAAGACCGATCGATCCATCTCGATCGCGTCCGGGTCCATCCCCAGCACCATCGCCGCGGGCGCCATCTCCTGGAACTGCACCAGCGCGTTGTTGGGGATCAGCAGGGCATTGGGGCGCTCGGCGACCAGAACTTCCACCTCCGCGTTCATCCCCGGCTTGAGCAGCCCGCCGCGATTGTTGATGGTCACGATCACCGCGAACATGGTCACGTTCTGCTGGACCTCGGCCTGCGGCTCGATCTTGTCGACGATCCCCCGGAAGGTGCGCCCGGGGAATGCCTCGACCGTGACCGTGGCGGTCAGGTCGTCGGAGATCTGCCCGACGTCGGTCTCGTCCACGAGGGTGCGCACCTGCATCTGGGCCAGGTCGGCCATCATGAAGAGCGTGGTCCCCCCGGACACGTTCTGCGACGCCGACTGGATGACCTGTCCCTCCTCGACGCTCTTCTGGATGATGGTGCCCGCCATGGGGGCGCGGATGGTCACGTCGCTCAGGCGAAGCTCGGCCAGGTCCTTGTTGGTATTCGCCTTGACCAGAGTGGCCCGGGCGTTGGCGAAGTCCAGGTTGGCCAACTCGTGCTCCTGCCCGGTGATGACCCCGGCTTCGAGAAGCGCACGCGATCGCTCGAGCTGGGCGGTGGAGATGTCAACCCGCGCCACGGCCACATTCAGATCGGCCTCAGCCTGGTTGTAGGAGTTGCGCACGTCGCGCGGATCGATCTCGGCGAGGAGCGCGCCGGGCTCGAGCTCGTCTCCCGTGTCCACGTACAGACGCAGGATCTCCCCCGAGGCCTTGGACTTGACCTCCACGGTGCGAACGGGCTCCACCAGACCGGTGGCCTCGGCCACCAGGCGCAGGTTGTCGCGCATGGCCGGTGTCGTCGAGATCCCGGGTGCCTCTTCGGTCTGGGTGGTCTCGCAGGCCACGACCGCGAGCAACGCAAGGAGCCTGACGCCTCCGTCTTTCCATATGTTCGTGCTGGCTTTCATTCCCTCTCCAAGGAATCCCGCTCCGCGAAGACGCGGGCAGTGGGTCTATCGTTCAAACAGTCGCCGCCACCCTCGGTTCGCTCCGGAAGTCGCGTTCGACAAGGCCGTCGCGCAGGTGTATCTGCCGCTGCGCATACCGGGCGATGTCGCGCTCGTGGGTAACCACAAGGATGGTCTGTCCCCGCCGGTTCAACTCCACGAACACGGACATGATCTCCTCGCTGGTGGTCGAATCCAGGTTTCCGGTCGGCTCATCGGCGAGCAGGATGGCAGGCTCGTTTACCAAGGCGCGCGCGACCGCCACGCGCTGCCGCTGCCCACCGGACAGCTCGGGAGGCCGGTGCGCCATGCGCAGGCCCAGTCCCACCGTCTCGAGCGCCTCGCGGGCGCGCTGGCGGCGTTCGCGTGCGGGCACGCCGGCGTAGATCAGCGGCAACTCCACGTTGTGCAGCGCCGTGGCTCGCGGCAGGAGGTTGAAGGTCTGGAACACGAAGCCGATCTCGCGGTTGCGGACCCGGGCGAGCTGGTCGTCGCTCAACTCGCTCACCAGCTGTCCGTTCAGCCAGTACCGACCTCTGGTGGGCGTGTCCAGACAGCCGATCAGGTTCATGAATGTGGACTTGCCGCTGCCGGAAGGCCCCATGATGGCAACGAACTCACCCCGGGCGATCTCCAGGTCGACGCGTCGCAGGGCGCGGACAGTCTCCGCTCCCAGGACGTAGTGCTTGGTCAATGTTTTTGTCTGTATGACAGGCTGGTTCACAGTTCTCTCCCCAGAATCGCCTCCAGTTGCGCACGCGCGACCGCGTAGTCGTATCGCGCCGTTACCAGACCGGACTCCGCCTGCACGACCGCGATCTGACTCGTGATCAGGTCGAGGATCGTCGCCGCCGAGAGATCGAAGCGCTGCTGCACGACGCGGAGGTCCTCCTCGGCCACGTTGCGCGCCTGGATGGCGAGGGCGATGGCTTGCTCGGAGGTCCGCAGCGCGAACAGCGCTCCGTCCACCTGGGCGCGGATCATGCGTCTGGCATCCTCCTCCTGTACGAAGGCGACGCGTTCCTGATTCTCGGCGCGCGCAATACTCTGGTCGCGGTTGAAGCCGTCGAAGATGTTGTAGCTGCCGGAGACGCGTACATTCCAGGACGTCCTGCCGCCATCGAACGCGACCGCGCTGTTTGCCCAGCTGTAGCCGGACGAGAGACGCAGCGACGGAAACCGGGAACTCCTCGACGAGCCGGCGGCCGCGGAGGCTGCCCTCGCGGCGGCGCGGGCGCTGCGCACGGCTGGGGAGAGTTCTTCGGCGATCGCCAGAATCTCCTGGTCGGTGAGCGGTACCGGGCTCGGGTCGAGGCCGTCCGGAAGTTCGGGCGCGACCGGCTCCGGCAGCCCGACCTGCCGGCCGAGCGCGAAGCGGGCGGCCCGCGTAGCCGCCTCCGCCTGGAGGACGGCCTGCATGGCATTCGTCAGTTCCAGGCGGGCTCGCAACGTGTCGGAGCGCGTGCCGGAGCCCAGCTCCGTGCGACGGCGAGTGTTGGCCAGACTCTCCTCGGCTCGTTCCACGCTCGCGCGCACCACCTCCAGCAGATCGGCTTGGCGCAGGGCCGCGAAGTACAGATCCTTCGTCTGAAGAACAACAGCGAAACGCTGGTTCTCCAGATCGGCTTCGGCGGCGGAAATGTCCGCCCTCGCCACATCCATGTTGGCGAAGCGCTGGCCGCCGTTGAAGAGGCTGTAGGAGAGCGAGAGGCCGGCGTTGTAGCTCTGGCTCGCGCCTACGACCGTGCGCTGCGTGGCTGCGTCAAAACGCTGGCTGCTGTTGGTCGACGCCCCCGAGCTGAGGCTGAGGCTGGGAAGGAAGCTACCCCAGGCAGCCCTGTGGGAGACGCCCGCGTTGTCGAGCCCGGCCCGGGACTGGGCCATCGACGGATGTACCCGCAGGGATCTTGCGATCGCCTCGTCCAATGTGAACACCTGCTGGGCCGATAGAGCGCCCGTCAGCGTGAGCAGCGCAATCGGCAACGAGGCGAAGCGCCCGACCGCCTTTAGACACTGTATGTCCATTCTCCCCTGTCCCGCTCCATCCGGTCCGACCGTTCCCGCCGGTTCGGCTCCTGGTCTTCCCTCGAGCCCCGCTCCCGCGGGTCGCGGTTGCGCTCGCGAGTCTCTGCCGGCTCTCTCTCCCCCTCTCCTGACCGCCGTCGGTCGAAATCGGTCAGCAGCGCATCGTATTCGGCGGCCTGCTCGGCGGTGAGAACGGCCTTGATGGAGGAGCGCGTGGACTCGATGAGCTCGCCGTATCCCGTCCGGTAGTCCGCCCGCATCTGCCGCATCATTCCGCGTGCATGGCCCATGACCGAGTCCACCTGAACCTTCTGCTCCGCGCTCAGGCCCACGCGTTCAACGATCAGGCCGCGACGGCGAGTCTCCCGTCCGCGGTCCTCATCCGCCTCCTCCGCCGCCACGGCCGTGGAAGTTGTGGGCCCGGTCTGCTCCGGCGACCTCCTGGACCACACCAGACCGAGGATAAACCCGGCTGCCAGGGTCAGAAAGAGCACGCCGCCAGCTGCTGCGCGCGTGTTGCGTGCGGTCATCTTCAGGCTCCTTCGATTGCGACCAGAAAGGCCACCTCGTCCACTTGATCGGAGACGAGCACGGCCGGAAGGGGCTCATCGTCGAAATCCGCAATGAGAGCCTCTTCGATGGCGATATCGGCCCCGGCCATTGTCTCGGCAGGCATGAGGAGGGAGGCCATCGCCGCGGCCGCCACCACCGACGCCGGGATCAGCAACCTCCACCACGACGCCAGCACATCGCCCACGGTCGGCTGACGTGCGGCACGTCGCCTGGCCAGTTCCGGACCCGCCATAGCCATCACGCACGCCTGGAACCGGGCCCAGTGGCCAGGATCCTCGTGTCCGGGATCGAGTAGCTCGAGAAGGATTCTGTCGTTGTCCACCACGTCCCGATCCCCGCTTGATTGCGCTTGATTGCTCATCTGACTGCTTCGTCTGTCTCGTTGCTGGTTCGTGTCTTTTGCCTGTATCACCCGAGAGCCATCCAGCTATCCGTCCCGCTTCAGCAGCTTGCGCAGAGACTTGCGCGCGTAGTGCAGATGCGAGCGCACCGTCCCCGCGGGGAGCCCGAGTCGCTGTGCGATCTCTCTGTGTCTCCATCCCTCCAGGTCGTGGAGCAACACGATCTGTCGTTGCACTTCGGGAAGCTCCCCGAGCGCCGCGGCGATCTCGTCGCGCAACTCCGACAACTCAGCCTCCCTCTCCGGCGTCGGGCTGTTCGAACGGGCGCTGAACGGAATCGGGTCCATCGCCCGCAACGCCTCCCGGCGCACGAGGTTGTTCGACCGGTTTCGAACGATCGTCATCAGCCAGCCCCCGAACCGGCTCGGGCGGCGACAATCGTCGAGGCGCTTGAGAGCGACCAGGAAAGCTTCCTGGGCCGCGTCCTCCGCGTCCTCCGGTCTTCCGATCACCGAGAGGGCCACCAGATAGGCCGCTCTGCGATATCGGGTGACGAGTTGCCCGAAGGCTTCTCCGTCTCCAGACCGAGCCAGTTCAACCAGCGTGGCGTCATCCAAGTGATCGTTGCCTCAACGTGAATGACACGTGGATACCGAACGTTGTTGAACGGCTATCGCCGACGACGGCCACGGCCAGGGCGTTTCCGGCTCGTCCTGCTGCGCTCGGAACGCGCGCGGGTCGCTTCCGCCAGCAGCGCCCGCCACTCGTCGGGGTAGAGTTCTCCCAGGTCGCGGACGGCCGTCAGAATCTCGCCGCGCGGCTCCTCCGACTCGTCCGTCTGATGGAAGAACCGCACCAGCATGAGGGTGGCGCCGGAATCCGAAATGACCCCGCTACGGGTGGTACCCGCGACTCGCGCTCTCCAGGCTGCGCCCGCGGCATCGGAGAAACCCCACCCGGTGGATGCCGCCGGGGACGAAAGGGTTGTCTCGTCCGGAGTGTCGTCACGACGGGTTTCGAGTCTGCCCGGCGGACCGGGTCTCGGCCAGCCCTCCTCCTTTCGTGGCTGCCGCCCGGAGATTGCGTCCGGTCGCGCGGGGGTGGGTGGCGCCGTTGGACGCGGGGACGGGGCGGCGGGCGGCGGGCGCGCCCCGGGTGGGCGCGCGGGGACGGGTGCGGTGGGCGGGCCGGGAGGCTGCGGCGCGGGAGCGGCGGGGCTCAGGCGGGCGGGTGGGGGTGGGGACGACAGCGGATCGGGTCGGGTCGGGGAAGGCGGGTCGGGCCGTGTCGATGCGGGCCGCGCTGACGGTGGCACGGAGGAGCGGTGGTCGGGGTGTTTGTGACCTCCACCCCCCGGTGGCAATGTTGGCTTCACTCGCCGCCGCCGGCCGACGGCGCGCTCGACAGGGAGAGCGCCTTCAGGATTTCGTCTCCGTAGAACATGCGCACGTACTTCGCCTGGACCGGGGTAACTCTGCGGACCGCCCACACCAGATGAACGTAGTTGGGCTCTGCGGGCGCGGAGCGAAGACGCATGCCCACCTCTGCGGGGGTATGGTTTCCCTTGCGGTTGTTGCAGGGCGAACACGCGGACACAACGTTCGTCCACCCGTTGCTGCCCCCCCTGGAGAGCGGCAGGACATGGTCCCGGGTCAGGAACTCGCGTCCCCGCAGGCGGTCACGATGGCAGCCGCAGTACTGGCAGGAGTAGTCGTCGCGCGCGAACAGGAAGGTGTTGGTCACCTGCCGGCGGAAGCGACGCGGAACGTGCACAAAGCGCACGAGGCGGATGACGGCCGGGAACGGGATGTTGCGGTGCTCCGAGCGGAACGCACGCGCTTCCTCCGCTTCGAGAATCTCCGCCTTGCTGTCCAGCACCAGGCGCACCGCGCGCCGGGCGGGGACGATGGTCAGCGGCTCGTAAGAGGCGTTCAGGGCGAGACAGCTCATCGCGAATCCGGTTGTCGGGACGTTCGGCGCCGCAAACTACGGGGCGCGCGGGCATGGAGCAACCGTGGGAACGGGCCGGTGGACGAAGAACTTCATCCGCATCAAAAACCCGCACACCCCCCGATCGGTCCCTGAGGGGTCGACCCGGGTGGATATCCGGCGAAGAGTTACGAACGCGCCAGCAGCGCCATCACCTCTTGCCGGCTCGGCATCTCCTCTTGTCGTTCCAGAAACGGCCGCACGTCAGTCGAGATCCCGCTCCACGGCAGCCCCGCGAGGCGCCGGGCAACCGCCTCACGCCAGCTGTCGGCTGTCAGGGGAACTGCTCGAGTGTCGCTCTGCAGAAGCGCCGAATTCAGCAGGCGGAGGTTGGGCGGCGGCCAGGTTGGGTCACTCAGGTACCAGACGAGGTCGTATGCATCCCTGCCTTTGGTCCACGGGCGGCAGAGCAGCGCGTGGAGCTTGCCGGCAAGCAGGGACGCCTGATCGTGGTGATGTAGCCGCAGAGATGCGTGCCTGCGGACAAGTCGGGTCTCGGTAACGGCTCCCGCAGGCGGGCGCGTGTCGACATCCACCTTGACGGCCAGGACTTCATCGGGATGCGGCGACAGACCGGTCTCGTAAAGAAGGCCGGAAAACCGGATCCAGGCGGAGTGGACGTTGCCTGGGTCGCGGAGCGAAGTCCTGACGGCATAGTCCTCCCTTCGGAACTGGCGGGCGATCGCCGTTAGCCACTTCCGCAGGTCATAGGCGTCGCGAGCACCCTCCAGAGCGAAGTCGAGATCCTCCGAATACCGGGGCAGTTCAAACAGAAAGCGGAGGGCGGTGCCTCCCTGAAAGGCGAGCACGCCCATCCCTCCGGCGCGCTGGAGGCCCTCCAGAACGCGAGCCTGAAGATACTCCCGCAGCACGTTGCGCCCCTGCAGCGGGTCCACGTTGCGAACCAGAGCGCGCAAATGCTCCTTCATAGTTCCTCGAAGGCCAGCTCGGGGTCGTCCGCGCGCAACCGCACGCAGGCGGCGGCCCGCATCAGCTTGGGCTGCCCGAGGGAGTCGGCCAAGTCCTGCATCACCGTCGGTGAAAGGGTTTCGAAGTTCAGGCGGAGTTCTTCGATCCACCCGGGATCGTCGCCGCCCGGTTGCAGGTGAACCAGATCCAGAAAGGCCTTTTCGGGAAGGGCCACGAAGGCGCTCTGCCCCAAGCCGAGGTCGACCAGCCGATACCCGCACCGCATCCCGTGCTTCAGATATCTGAACGAGTAGCGCCCCAGGGGCGTGGGCCTGACGTGCGGGCGCCCGGGACCGCAGCTGGTGACCTCCGGGACGAACTCCGGGATGGCGTGCGCGAACGCAAGGGCGGACAGGCCGGTCACATAGCTTCCGGGCACGAGGCGGTTCGCGACGAGAAAGGGATGCGGGATCACCTTCCGGTAGGGGGGCGCCAGCGAATACAGGCCGCGCCGGAGCTGGAACAGCTTGCCGGAGCGGCGCCAGCGGCTGAGTTGCGCCGGGAGTCCTGGTTGGGGTGAACGTCCGGCCATCAGGAATCCCGTCTCGAAGACGGGTTCATCTTCAACGATTTCGAGGAGTTCTGAGAATCTCATACGACAATCTTGCCTGAATACGCAAGTTATCGCAATGAATTTCCCTTACAGCAACGCCATCGGATCCCTGTCGATAAGCACGCGTGTGTCGGAGGGTGGCCGGAAGTTCTTCGCGAAAGCTCGGGTCAGCGCTCCCAGGGCGCGCGGGGAGCGGCTGCGCAGGAGGAAATGCCAGCGCCACCTCTCCTTCAGGCGTTCGATGGGCGCTGGAGCTGGACCGGTCAGCTCGACCGTGCCGCGCAGGCGGCGCTCCACCCACGCGGTCGCTTCCTCGGCGGCGGTCGCGGCGGCATCGGGATCGGGGCTCGTCACGACCACGTTGACCATGCGGGCGTGGGGCGGGTAGCCGGGGCCCGAGCGCTCGGTCAGCTCGCGCTCGGCGAAACCCTCGTAGTCGTGTTCGCAAGCCGCCCGGATGGCGTAGTGTGCGGGCATGCGGGTCTGGATGAGGACTTCCCCTCCCAGGGTCCCCCGCCCCGCCCGTCCCGCAACCTGGCTGAGCAGCTGGAAGGTGCGCTCGCTGGCACGGAAGTCGGGCAGGTGGATACCGACGTCCGCATCCACCACCCCGACCAGGGTGACACGCGGAAAGTCGAGCCCCTTGGCGATCATCTGGGTGCCCAGGAGAATGTCGACCTCCCCCCGGCCCACGCGCCCGAGGATCTCGCTGTGCGCCCACTTGCGGGAGGTCGTATCCACGTCCATGCGCGCGACCCGGGCCCGGGGGAACGACTCCGTGACGACGCGCTCCACCTGCTCGGTGCCGAGGCCGCGCCGCGAGAGCGCCCGTGCTTCGCAGCGGTGGCAGCTATCGGGCACGGGTTCCTCGTACCGGCAATGATGGCACAGCAGGCGCCCGGTGGCCCGGTGGTAGGTGAGCGATACCGAGCAGGCCACGCACACCGGCACCTCGCCGCATTCCCGGCACTGGAAGAAGCTGGAGTATCCGCGGCGGTTGAGCAGCAGAATCGACTGTTCACCGCGTTCCAGGCGGGCGCGGATGGCGCCCGTCAACTCGGGGGAGAGCACGGTGCGGCCCCTGACCGAGGGGCGCGCCGGAGGGCCGCCATTGCGCGGAGCGGCTCCGGAGGAAGAGGGCTCGCGAAGATCCACGACGCGCACGGGAGGCAGCCGGCCCCCGGTGGCCCGCTCGGGGAGGCGCAGCAGCTCGAACTTGCCGCCGGCCTGGTTCGACCAGCTCTCGAGCGACGGGGTCGCGCTTCCGAGCAGACACACGGCGCCCTCGCGGCGCGCCCGCATGATGGCCGCGTCGCGGGCGTGATAGCGGGGCGCGTCGGACTGCTTGTAGCTGGCCTCGTGCTCCTCGTCCACGATGATGGCGCCGAGGTCGGGGAGGGGCGCGAAGATGGCTGAGCGGGCGCCGATGGCGATGCGCCGGGCCCCCGAACGCAGCTGTCGCCAGGCGTCGTAGCGTTCTCCGTCCGAGAGTCCCGAGTGTACCACGGCGACGCGGTCCCCGAAGTGGGCGCGGAAGCGGGTGACGGTCTGGGGCGTGAGCGCGATCTCCGGGACCAGCACGATCCCGGACCGGCCGCGCGCGTCCACGACTTCCTTGAGCAGCTCGATGTAGACGAGGGTCTTTCCGGACGCGGTGACGCCGTGGAGCAGGAACGGTCTCGGTGCGGGCGCATCGAGCGCGGAGACCAGTCCCCTGAGCGCGGCGGCCTGCGCGGGATTGGGGACCAGATCGGGAGGCGGCTCCGTCCCGGTCGACGCGAAGGGATCGCGCACCATCTCCTGGTCCAGGACCTCCACGATTCCCTTCCCTTCCAGAGCCTTCACCACGCCCCGGCCGAAGCCCTGGTCGAGGAGCGACGCCAGCGGCATCGATCCCGCCGCTCGCTCAAGTGACTCGTACGCCGCTCGTTGGCGCGGGGCGCGCGTGAAGGCGGCGTCCCGCTCGGCGAGGGATTCCAGCCATCGCGCGATGTGCACGACCTTGTGGGTGCGCACCTTCGGCTGCGCCCCCTCGGCCGTCCCGCTCAGTACCGAGGGCAGCACGGCGCGCAGGACGAGCCCCAGCGGGGCCACGTAATAGTCCGCGATCCAGCGTGCGAGCTCCAGAAGTTTCGGCGGGAGCGATGGTTCCTCGTCGAGGATCTTCGCGATTGTGCGCAGGCGCAGCGTCTCGGATCCGGGCCGTCCCGGGCCCACCACCCATCCGACCCGTTTCGCCCTTTGGAAGGGAACCAGCACGCGGGTCCCCGCCGCGGGCCGGGGCCCGGCCGGATCCAGCGCGTAGGTGAAAGTCTGGTCTACCGGAAGCGGCAGGGCGACTTCGACGCGGGACGTCAACGCGGGCAGCGCGGGGAGAGCCCGTCGGGGGCCGTCAGCGGCCGAGCAGGAGGAAGACCTCCTCCTGGGGATCCGGCGTGGTCACCTCGGGCCCGTCCTCGCCCAGGTACACGTCGACCTCGCTGCGAATGCCGATGTCGTCGGGAATGTAGATGCCCGGCTCCACGGAGAAGCCGACGCCCGGCAGGAGCAGGCGGGTGTCGCGGGTCTCCAGGTTGTCGATGTTGGGGCCGCTGCCGTGAAGGTCCACGTCGATGGAGTGGCCCGTGCGGTGCACGAAGCGGTCGCCGTAGCCGCGTTTGCGGATCAATTGGCGGCAGACGTCGTCCACCTCGTAGCCGCACACGTCGTCGCCCGCGGCGGCGCGTTCGCGAAGGAATTCGACCGCGGCGTCGCGGGCGTCGCGCACGGCCTGCCAGATCTTCCGGGTGCGCCGCGGGAGCTTGTGGCCCAGGAAGCCCATCCAGGTCTGGTCGGCGGGAATGTCCGTGGCCGCCGGCTTGCCCCACAGGTCGATGAGGAGGAGGTCGCCGCGCTTGATCGGCTCGCCCGCGCCCACGGGAGCGTAGTGGGGGTCGGCGGCGCGCGGTCCGATGGCGACAATGCAGTCGACTTCCTCGGTGAGGCCGCCGTCGTTCAGGCGGGCGCGGATCCAGTCCGAGAGAGCGCCTTCGGTCGTGGGCGCTCCGGCCTCCACGGCGGCGGCGGCCCGCTCGAAGGCTTCGCGCGCGACCCGGGCCGTCACGGTCGCCGAGCGCCGGTGGGTGGCCAGCTGCTCGGCCGACCAGCGCGAGTGGAAGAGCGACACCAGGTCGCCGGAGCTCACGGGATCCACCCCCACCGCGCGCAGCAGCTCCATCATCCCGGCGGGCACCCGGTCCAGGTAGGGGATGGCCGAACCCGGCGAGGTCTCGAGGGCGAGACGCGGTCGGCCGCGCACCAGGTCCGCCAGCGCCGACTCCATCTCGCGCCAGGACGAGTAGGTGCGCTTGCGCCACGGCCAGTGCCGCCAGGACGACCCCTCGATGGCGTGAATCAGCGCCACCGGATCTCCACGGTCGGGGACCAGGGTGAAGGAGCGGCGCGTGTTCCACCCGAGACCGACCATGGAGGCGGCGATCGGGTTCTGGCCGTGAAACTCGAAGAGCAGCCAGCCGTGCAGCCTCATCTCGGCCAGCGCCGCCTGGACCTGTTCGACGCCCTCGCGGGTCAGAAGCGGGCTATCGGCCAAGGGGTCCTCCTCTCGGGGGGTGGTTGCCGGCCAGGCGGGCCGGGCCGCGAAATAGTAGGAAACGCGCGCGAGCGATTCAACAGAACAGGTCGGCGAGCGAGGGCGTCCGTCCTACGGCATCTCCAGCCCGGCCAGCGCCTGAATGACCGCAACCGCCCCGTCACCGGTGCGCGCGGGATCGTATCCTCCCTCGAGCGCCGCCACCACCCATCCCTGGGCGTGCTCGGCGGCAAGATCCATGATCCGCCGGGTCATCTGGTGGAAATCTTCGGGCTCGAGCAGCATGCCGCCCAGCGGATCTCCCGCCATCGCGTCGAATCCCGAGGAGATGAAGACGAAGTCGGGCTCGAAGCGGGCCACCACCTGCGCCAGCGCCTCGTCGAACACCTCGAGATACGTCGCCCGAGGCGTGGCTGCGCGTAGAGGCAGGTTCAGCGTGGTGCCCAGGCCAGGGCCGCCTCCCCGCTCTCCGAAGGCGCCGGTGCCCGGATAGTAGGGCGACTGGTGCAGAGAGAGGTAGAAGACCGAGCCGTCTTCGTAGAAGATGTCCTGCGTGCCGTTGCCGTGGTGCACGTCCCAGTCCACGATCAGCACCCGCTCGGCGAGCCCGAGGGCCTGCAGGTGGCGAGCCCCGACAGCCACATGGTTGAACAGGCAGAAGCCCATGGCGCGGTCGGGGGTGGCGTGGTGACCGGGCGGGCGGCTCGCCACAAAGGCGTTGGCGGCCGTGCCGTCGGCGACCGCCTCCGCCGCTGCGATCACCGCGCCCGCGCTCCCCGCCGCCGCCCCCCACGAGGCGGGCGAGACCACCGTGTCCGGATCCAGCCGCACCAGCCCCTCCTCGCGCGAGCGCGCCACCGCCCGCTGGATGCGATCCACGTGGTCGGCGGTGTGCACCCGGAGCAGCTCCTCCTCGATGGCCGGGCGGGCGTCGCGCTGTTCCACCCGGTCGTGCAGGGTGAGCAGGTTTCGGCCCACCGTGGAGGCCAGGGCGCGCAGGCGGCCCTGGTGCTCCGGGTGCCCCCACCCCGTGTCGTGCAGGGGAGCGTCGGGATGCAGATAGAAGGCGGTGGGTGCCCGGTCCGCCATCAGCCGGCGGTGTCCGGAACGGCGACGACGAGGTCGGCCGGTGCGGCCGCCGCGGGGACGGCAGCCCCGTTCCCGGGCCTCGCCAGCCGCTCCTGCAGGCTTCTCACCTCCGGAGTGCGCGAGCGCAGCGCGATCACGCCGTCGCAGGCTGCGGTCATCGCCGACATGGTGGTCAGGTAGGGAACCCCGCAGGTGATGGCCGCGCGCCGCATGGTGTAGTCGTCGTACTGGGACTTCTTTCCCAGCGGCGTGTTGACGAGCAGGTCGGCGCCGCCGCTTACGATCAGGTCCCGGATGTTGGGGCGGCCTTCGTTCACCTTGAAAATGTGCTCCGCGGGCACGCCCAGCCGATTCAGGTAGGCGCAGGTCCCCGCGGTGGCCAGGACGCGGAATCCCAGGTCGTGGAAACGGCGCGCAATCGGCGTCATGGTCGGCTTGTCGGAGTCGTTGACGGTGATGATGAGCGTGCCCCCGCCCTCGGGCAGGTGATTCCCCGCAGCGGTTTGCGCCTTGGCGAAGGCCATGCCGAAGGAATCATCGAACCCCATCACCTCCCCCGTCGAACGCATCTCGGGACCGAGCAGGATGTCCACGTCGAAGCGGTTGAAGGGGAACACCGCCTCCTTCACCGCGACGCCGGGGACGGCGGGCTCCCCCGGCACGTTCAGGTCCGCGAGCCGCTCGCCCGCCATCACGCGGGCCGCCAGGCGCGCCAGCGGGACTCCGGTCGCCTTCCCCACGAACGGCACCGTGCGCGAGGCGCGCGGGTTCACCTCCAGCACGTAGACCCGGCCGTCGCGGATGGCGTACTGCACGTTCATGACCCCGACCACACCCAGTTCGAGGGCGAAGCGGCGGGTGAGTTCGCGCATCTCGTCCAGCTCGGCGCCCGTCAGCAGGTAGGGCGGCAGGACGCAGGCGGAGTCCCCCGAGTGGATGCCCGCCTCCTCGATGTGCTGCATGATGCCGCCGATCACGACCTCGGTGCCGTCCGAGAGGGCGTCGACATCCGCCTCGAAGGCGTCCTCCAGGAAGCGGTCGATCAGGACCGGGTGCTCGGGCGCCGCCTCCACCGCCCGCGCGAAGTAGCCGCGCAACGAGGTCTCGTCGTAGACGATCTGCATGGCCCGCCCGCCGAGGACGTAGCTCGGCCGCACCAGCACCGGATAGCCGACCCGGCGGCCGACCTTCACCGCTTGCTCGACGCTGGTGGCCACCCCGTTGGGCGGTACCCGGGCCCCGATCCGGCGGCACAGGCGCTCGAAGCGCTCCCGGTCCTCGGCCCGGTCGATGGCGTCCACGGGCGTGCCCAGGATGGGGGCTCCGGCGTCCTCGAGTCCCTGAGCCAGGGCGAGCGGCGTCTGTCCGCCCAGCTGCACCACGACGCCGATCGGCTTCTCGCGCTCCACGATCTCCAGCACGTCCTCCAGCGTGAGCGGCTCGAAGTAGAGCTTGTCGGAGACGTCGAAGTCGGTGGAGACGGTTTCCGGGTTGGAGTTGACCATGAGGGTCTCGAACCCGGCCTCGCGCAGGGCGAGCACCGCCTGGACGCAGCAGTAGTCGAACTCGATGCCCTGCCCGATGCGGTTCGGGCCGCTCCCCAGGATCAGGATCTTGTCGCGACTGGAGGGATTGGACTCGTCCTCGTCCTCGTACGACGAGTAATAGTAGGGCGTGGCGGCCGGGAACTCGCCCGCGCAGGTGTCGACCACGTTGTACGTAGGCCGGATACCCCAGGCGTGGCGTCGGGCGCGCACCTCCGCCTCCCTCTCGGATCGGAGCGCGGCCAGCTGCCGGTCCGAGAAGCCGTCTCGCTTCATCGCGCGCAGGTGGACCGGCGTCACTTCGGGGACGCTCGCGTACTCCTGCTCGTCTTCGATCACCTGCATCAGCTGGTCGAGGAACCAGGGGTCGATGCTGGTGGCGCCGAAGATGTCGTCGAGCGTCAGCGGCGCCTCTCCCCCGCCCCGCAGCGCCGCCTCGAGCGCCCGCCTCAGCTGGAAGGGGCGCTCGGCCGTGGGAATGCGCAGCGCCGCCAGCAGGCTGTCACGGTCCTCGCTCAGGAGCCCGTCATCGGCCAGCGACTTCCCCGTGGTCCATCCTGGACGCCCCACTTCGAGGCCCCGCAGTCCCTTCTGCCAGGCGGCGCGGAAGGTACGCCCGATGGCCATGGTCTCCCCCACGGCCTGCATCTGGACGCCCAGAACGCCATCGGCCTCCGGGAACTTCTCGAAGGCGAAGCGCGGAAACTTGGCCACCACGTAGTCCAGCACGGGCTCGAACGAGGCGGGCGTGGTGCGGGTGATATCGTTGGGAAGCTCCGAAAGCACGAAGCCCACCGCGAGCTTGGTACCCACGCGCGCGATGGGAAAGCCGGTGGCCTTGGAGGCGAGCGCGGAGGAGCGCGAGACGCGCGGATTCATCTCCACCACCAGCAGCTCGCCGTCCTCGGGATTCACCGCGAACTGGATGTTGCATCCCCCGGCTTCGACCCCGATCTCGCGGATGACGGCGATGGCGGCGTCGCGCATCGTCTGGTATTCGACGTCGGTGAGCGTCTGGGCGGGCGCCACCGTGATCGAGTCGCCGGTGTGGATGCCCATGGGATCGAAGTTCTCGATCGAGCAGACCACGATCACGTTGTCGGAGCCGTCGCGCACCACCTCCAGCTCGTACTCCTTCCACCCGATCACGCTGCGGTCGATGAGCACCTGGGTGATGGGCGAGGCGTCCAGCCCGCGCCGCACCAGATCCTTGAACTCCTCCGCGTTGTAGGCGATGCCCCCCCCGGTGCCGCCCAGGGTGAAGCTGGGGCGGATGATGGCCGGATAGCCGGTCTCGGCCACCAGCGCGCGCGCCTGGGCCAGCGAACTCGCCACCCCGCCGGCGGGCACGTCCAGCCCGATCCGGTGCATGGCCCGGGTGAACTCCCGGCGGTCCTCGCACATGGCGATGGAGCGGGCGTTGGCGCCGATCAGCTCGACGCCGTAGCGGTCGAGGACCCCGGCCTGCTCCAGCTCCACCGCGATGTTGATCGCGGTCTGGCCGCCCATGGTGGGCAGCAGGGCGTCGGGTCGCTCGCGCTCGATGACCCGCTCCACCCACTCGGCGGTGAGCGGCTCGATGTAGGTGCGGTCGGCCAGCTCCGGGTCGGTCATGATGGTGGCCGGATTGGAGTTGACCAGCACCACCCGGTAGCCCTCTTCCTTCAGGGCGCGGACCGCCTGCGTCCCGGAGTAGTCGAATTCGCAGGCCTGGCCGATGACGATCGGCCCGGATCCCAGGATGAGGATGTTTTCGAGGTCGGTCCTTTTAGGCACGTTCGGTTTCTGACTTCTCCGATTCCGTGCGCGCGGCCTTGGTGAGGGCCAAGGCGAAGCCGCCCCAAACGAACGCGGCGATCACGATCATCGTGACCCAGGTAGCCGTCGTCAAAGAGTGGGCTCCATCGATGGGGTTCGGGTGAGATGGGGTTCCCGTAAACTGACCGCGCGCCCGAACGGAAGCAACCCGGTGACCGGGCGCCCAGCCGGCAGCAACCCGGTGACCGCGCCCGGCCCGAAGCAACCCGCGGGTGGCTAGTTTGCCCGCCGCCGCGCGGCCAGATCCTCGGCGCGCACCTGCAGCACGTCCGCGACCGCCCTCATGCCGTCGATGACGTTCTGGATGTGCTGGGGCCGGGGCACGCCGATGAGCTCGACCCCGCGCGCCACTTCTCCCCGGTGCACGCCCGCGGCGAAGGACTTGTCCCTGAGCTTCTTGGCCACCGACTTGGGCTTGAGGTCGTCGATGCCGTTGGGGCGAACCAGGCAACAGGCATGGACGAGGCCGCTCAGCTCGTCGCAGGCGCACAGGACCTTGTCGAGGTCGGTTTCCGGCGGCACGTCGGTGAGGTCCGGGTATCCATGCGCCAGCACGGCTCGGATGACCTCCTCCGGGTAGCCGTCCTCGCGCAGGCGTGCGACACCCCGGTGCGGGTGCTCGTCCGGGTATTTCTCCCAGTCCAGATCGTGCAGCAGGCCGGCGAGGCCCCAGATCTCCTCGTCCTCTCCGTACTTGCGGGCATAGAAGCGCACGGCTGCCTCGACCGCGTACATGTGCTTCCTGAGCCCCTCGCCATCGACCCATTCGTGCAGCAGAGCTACGGCGTCCTGGCGGCTGGGCATGGGGGCTTCGTCCTTGGTTGAGTGGGGGTTCAGACGCTCGACGACGGGCACAGGCGCGACAGCGCGCACTCCCCGCAACGGGGCTTGCGGGCCGCGCACACCTGGCGCCCGTGGAAGATCAGGAGATGGGCCAACAGTGTCCAGTTTTCGCGCGGGAAAAGCTTCATCAGGTCGCGTTCGACGCGGATCGGATCGGGGAAGCGGGTGAAGCGCATGCGCCCCGCGAGGCGCTTGACGTGCGTATCCACGACCACACCCTCGTCGAGACCGAAGGCGTTGCCCAGGATGACGTTGGCCGTCTTGCGGCCGATGCCGGGGAGCGCCACCAGCTCCTTCATGGTGCGCGGTAGCTCGTTGCCGTGCTTCTCGGTCACGGCCGTCGCCATGCCGATCAGGTTCTTGGCCTTGTTGCGGAAGAAGCCGGTCGAGTGGATGAGCTCCTCGACGTCGCTCCGGCGCGCACCGGCCAGATCCTCGGCCTCGGGATATCGTTCGAAGAGGGCCGGGGTGACCTTGTTGACGCGCTCGTCGGTACATTGCGCGGAGAGGATGGTGGCGACCGCCAGCTCGTAGGGGTTGCGGTGATGGAGGGCGCAGTGGGCGGCCGGATAGCACTCGACGAGCAGCTGGTAGATGCGCGCGGCCCGCTCCCTGCGCGCCTTCGCCGACTCCCTCATGACGCCTCCACTGATTCCCTCATCGCAGCCTCCCAGTGTTCCCGCTTCGTGCCCGCACGGGGTTGCCTCATCGGCCCCCCGCTGTCGCGATCGTCCGATAGGGCAAGGTGCTCGCGAGGGGCTCGCGGCCCGGCGTGCCCGCTTCCCTTTGCCCGTCAGGTGCCCGACCGCCGGCCCTTCCTCCGCGCACCGGCGCCCCGGCCTGCAGCATCCCCTGCTCCAGCTGCCAGAACGCGCGCCCGGCGAGCTTGACCACCTCCCCGAGCGTCTCGATCGAGCACAGCTCCTCGCCGCCCGGCAAGGTACTCTCGAAGTCGTCT
This sequence comes from Longimicrobiales bacterium, assembly GCA_965225805.1. Taxonomy (GTDB): domain Bacteria; phylum Gemmatimonadota; class Gemmatimonadetes; order Longimicrobiales; family Gaopeijiaceae; genus BD2-11. The sequence continues at coordinate 2,069,250 of OZ245327.1, read as the reverse complement.
CCCTGCTCGCGCACGGTGCCCGCGGCCCAGCGGCTTGCATCCTCCCCGGGGATCTCCGGGACGGACATTACCCCGAACCCGGGGCGGTCCGTGCGCATCCCGCTCGCGACCATGAGGTGCAGGCGGTGCCCGGGCGTGAGCACCCAGAAGAAGCCGTCGAGGGGCTCCGCCGGGCCGTCCGCCTCGGGCCTCGCCCAGAAGAGATGATGCGGCAATTGCAGGTAGCCCGCGCGGGAGGGGGCCGCGAAGGTCCAGTCCGCCGGCCCGGATACGAACTCCGCGCGCACCACCTGGCGGGCGGCCTCGGCCCTGAGCAGGTACAGCTGCTCCCCGGCGCTCCAGAAATGGAATGCATGAAACAGGATGACCCCGAACTGCACGAACAGGACGGGGTTGTCGTCTTCCTCGCGAATGTCGCCTATCGCGCTCCCGGCCTGCTCGAGCATGGTGAATGCGCCGGGATCCCAGATGTCGGCCTCGCGCCGGGCCGCTTCCTCCCGAATCAGCTGGAAGCGCTCCTCCGCGAACGCGCGCCCGGGGAGGGCGACCTCGTACGGGGTGACGCGGGCGTAACGGTCGTGAATTCTCATCGCGGATCACCTGACTCGCCGGGTTCCGAACGCGCCCGATCCACGCCGCGTCCGCGGGCGTCTTCAACCTTTCTTGCCCGCTCCCGTGGACCGGGGGCGGGTGGGCGATCCCCGCCGGGGCCGCCGGAGACCTCGGCATCCCCCACCCGCCGCGCGACCGCCTCCGACTCCCAGAGGTCTCGCGCGGGCCGGTTCAGGAACGCCTCCCACCACCTGCGCTTGCGCACGAGCACGAGCTGCACTTCGCCCGGTCCGGCGTCGACCCCGTCGATCCAGATGAAGTGCGCGTCCCCGAGGCGCTCGGGGACGTCGATGCGAAAATCCTCGCCGCGCCACTGGAAGCGTACCTCTCCGGCTCTCGCCAGCCGCTCCGGCGTCCATTCCTGCTCGATGAAGAAATCGGTCTCCACCCGGTAGACGCCGAGCGCGATCTCGTCGCCGGACTGATAGTAGCAGGGGTCGAAATCGAGCCCCTCGCTCCGCTTGAACGACTCCTCCATGGCGTAGTCGACACCGCCGAGCTCGTCCTGGTCCGCGAGCGACTCGAGGTGGTGCCGCAGCTCGTGGGTGAGCGTCTCCCAGAGCTCGCCCTCCCAGTCGAAGCCGGGATCCAGCCGGGACAACTCGCGAAACGAACCGTAGTAGAGGGCCACGACCGACCGCGTCGTCTCCGGCCCCTGCCAGTCCGACGGATAGGACTCCGTCGAGCACATCCCCAGTGTGTAGATGTCCGGGAAGACCGGGTGCGGCAGCGCCTCCCGGCGAATCGAAAGCCCGTCCAGCCCGCTGTGGTACTCCTCCGGGATTTCGTCGAAGGCGCGCAAGGCGGCTCGTTCAAACTCGCGGTAGGTCATGCGCTTGCCGGACCCGATTGTGTGGCGCGTACCTCCAAGGCCCGCCCCTCCCGCAGCGACGGTGGAGCGAACCACATCGGGCTCCGGCCGACGAACGGCGGCATCCGGATCAGCGACACCGGACACGACTTCAACCGGGAGGATCGCCGCCCCCGCCGAGAGTTGCACGCGCCAGCCTGCGGTTGAGCGCCAGCAGGACGATGATCACCACCGCCGCCTGGATGATCACGCTCCCCACGTTGTAGGGGCTGAACAGAGTCCAGGTCTCGGCGAAGCTCTCGCCCTGCGCCCCCCACAGGAACCACACCATGAGCACCACGGCCTCAACCATCACGAGGCGGATCGCCCAGTCCCACCAGGCCCCGATGCGGATGTCGGAATCGCCCGTGTTGATGAACTTCCGGCGCCACTCGGTCACGCCGTAGCGCAAGACCGCGAAGGCGAAGAAGAAGCCCGACAGCATCAGGCCCACCCCCCACACCCAGTCCTGGTTGTGGAAGAAGTCCATGTTGAGCGCACTCGGAACGCCGCACAGCAGCGCCGCGACCCCGACGATGCCGATGGCGCGGCTGCGCGCGATGCCGGCGTCGCGCAGGACGCGGCTCGCCAGCTCGATCATGGCCACGAGGCTCGTCCAGGCCGCGAAGACCAGCGCCAGGAAGAAGAGGACCATGAAGAACTGGCCGCCGGGCATGCGCGCGAAGAGTTGCGGCACCCAGATGAAGGTGATGCCCTCGTTCCCCGCCCCGACGATTTGGCTTGCGGCATCCGGCATCACGGAGAAGACGGTGCACAGCACCATTATGCCCGCCAGCAGCGACATGGAGTTGTTGCCGAAGCCGATCACGAAGGCGTTGAGCGCCGTGTCCTCGCGTTTTCGCATGTAGACGGCGTATGTGAGCACCAGCCCCCATCCGGCTCCCGTGTCCCACGCGTTCTGGGTCAGCGCCTCCAGCCAGATGCGATAGTCGCCCAGCTCGCTGAAGTTCGGGGTGAAGAGGAAGGCCAGGCCGGCGGAGGCGCCGGGAAGCGTGAGGGCCCGGATGGCGAGCACGATCACCAGGATGATCAGGCTGGGTATCAGGAAGCGGGCGGCGGTCTCGATGCCCTTCACGCCCCTGGACACCACGAACACCCCCAGTGCCAGCGCGATGGCGTGCGTGATCACCGCCGAGGGCGAGGCGGCGAAGGAGTTCCAGAAGGCGTCGGGCACTTCCGTCGGGATCTCGCGCGTGATGGACGCCCACAGGAAGCGCAGCGTCCATCCCATCACGACGCTGTAGTAGAAGGTGATCGCGGTCGCTACCCAGGCGACCCACGCGCCCATCCAGGCGAACTTCGGCCCCAGGGTCTTGGCGAAGGCTCCCACCGGGCCCCTGCGCACGGCCTTCCCCATCCCGAACTCGAGGATGAGGAGCGGGATCGACCACAGGATCAGGAAGCACGCCCAGGCCACCAGGAAGTTGCCCCCGCCGTTGGAGGCGGCGATGCGCGGGAAGCGCCAGATGTTTCCCGTCCCGACAGCCATGCCCAGCATCGCAAGCAGCATGCCCCAGCGCGAGGTGAATACTTCCGACCTGGATGCCATCAGCCTCCTCCCATGTTTGGCGATTTCGGCGGATTCCTGGTGGGTGGGTTTGCCGGATTCGTGGTGGGTCTGATTTCCCGGTGCCTCAGCGCGCGAGTCGCTCCCGCAGGTAGTCTATCACTCCGTCCATGTTCACGCGCACCTGCTCCAGGGTGTCGCGATCGCGCACCGTGACGGTCCCGTCCTGGGCGGTCTGGCCATCCACGGTGATGCACCAGGGGGTGCCAGCCTCGTCCTGGCGGCGGTAGCGGCGCCCGATGGATCCGGCGGCATCGTAGAAGCTCGGCACGGCCGCGGCCTTGAAGGCGTCGTGCAGCCGGGTCGCGATCTCGGGCAGGCCGTCCTTGCGCACCAGCGGGAAGATCGCCGCCTTCACGGGAGCCAGGCGGGGATGGATGCCGAGCACCGTACGCCGCTGGCGCCCCACCTGCTCCTCGTAGTACGCGTCGGAAAGGACCATGAGCAGCATCCGGTCGATCCCCGCCGCGGTCTCGATGACGTAGGGGATGTAGCGGCCTCCGCCCCCGGGCTCCACATAGCGCATCTTCTTGCCCGAGTACTGCTGGTGCCGCGCGAGGTCGAAGTCGGTGCGGTTGTGGATGCCCTCGAGCTCCTTCCACCCGAAGGGAAATTCGTACTCGATGTCCACCGCCCGCTTCGCGTAGTGCGCCAGTTCGCCGGGTCCGTGCTCGCTGAAGCGGAGCGAGTCGCCCCGGATCCCCAGCGTCTCCTGATGAAACCGCATGCGCGCCTCGCGCCAGTGCTCGAACCACTCCTCGTCGGTCCCCGGCGTGACGAAGAACTGCATCTCTGCCTGCTCGAATTCGCGCGTGCGGAAGATGAAGTTGCCGGGCGTGATCTCGTTGCGGAACGCCTTGCCGATCTGGGCAACGCCGAACGGGACCTTCTGGCGAGCGGTGGTCTGCACGTTCAGGAAGTTGACGTATGAGCCCTGCGCCGTCTCGGGACGCAGATAGACGGTCGCCGCGGCCTCCTCCACCGGCCCCATGAAGGTCTTGAACATGAGGTTGAAGAGCCTCGGCTCGCCCAGCTCGCAGGCCTTGAACTCGCCCGGCGCCTTGCTCGGCTTCCGGCCGCAGCGGACGCCCTCCATGGCGTCGGCCCGATAGCGCTTCTTGCACGTCTTGCACTCGACCAGCGGATCGGTGAAGCCGTCGACGTGCCCCGAGGCCTCCCACACGCGCGGATGCATGAGGATGGCCGCGTCGACCCCCTCGACGTCGTCGCGCTGGTGCACCATGGCGCTCCACCAGGCTTCCTGGACGTTGCGCTTGAGTTCGATGCCCAGCGGCCCGTAGTCCCACACCGAGCCGGTGCCGCCGTAGATCTCCGATGACTGGAACACGTACCCGCGGCGCTTGGTGAGCGAAACAAGCTTGTCCATGCTATCCAGTTGAGGCATATCAAGTTGCACCTTGTTGAATCGTGCTTGGCGACAATCTTGCACTGCGCCGGGGTCCGACATGGGCCGGAGAACCGAACGCGACCGGGCCGGAATATCGGCAAGGCGTGGCGAGCCAGCAACCAACGGGCCTGTTGCTTCCGGCGGCGTCCGGGCCATATTTCTGGGTTGCCGCGCGAGGCCGGACCATTTCCCCCCACGCGGGGTTCGTCCGGATGCGCGGCCGGTCACGCAAGGAAACCGGAGCCGCAAGGCCCTGCACGCGAGGATGCGAATCGATGTTGACCTTCACGGACAAAGCCCGGGAAATGGTGCTCTCCTTCATGGGAAGCGAACCCGATGGAGAGCAGGCCCTGCGCGTAAAGATGGACGGGAGCCCCTTCGCCCCCAGTTTCGAGCTGACGCTGGTCGGAAGCGCGGACCGCGACGACGACGACGTCTCCCTGGACGGAGGCGGATTCACGGTGTTCGTCGACCGTGGCAGCGCTCCACGGCTGAAGGGCGCCACGGTCGACTTCGTCGACGAGCTGAGCCAGAGCGGCTTCGAGGTGAAGACGTCGCCGGACGCGGATGGCCGGAGCGGGGGGGCGCCTTCGGGGCCTCTCGCCGAGCGCGTTACCGACTTGCTGAATCGTCAGGTGAACCCGTCCATCGCGTCCCATGGCGGCGAGATCCGTCTCGCGGGCGTTCAGGACACCGAGATCTATCTGGAAATGTTGGGCGGATGCCAGGGATGCGCCATGTCGCGGCTCACCCTGCGCCAGGGCGTGGAGAAGATGATCCACCAGTCCATTCCCGAGGTGACCGCGATTCACGACATCACCGACCACCAGGCCGGCGAGAATCCGTTCTTCAGCTAGGCTGGAATAGACTCGTGTGGATCTGACGTCCGGGGGCGATGCCTGGAACGCGGCTCTAGAGGCCGGCGGGATCGTAGCCCAGCGGCTCGACCTCGATGTCAGCCCTGTCCACAGCCAACGCAGCCTCCGCGCCGGACGCGCAAGCCACACCACCGATGTGCCAGCGGGCGGGATCCTCCGGCAGATCCCCGACGTGCAGGAGCCCCTGCACCGCGCCGGGAGACGGGTCCACCGAAAACGACCTTAGCGGGTGTGTGAGCCCGAAGCCGAGCGCCTTCAGGAACGCCTCCTTGCGGGTCCAGATCCGGAAGAACAGCCTCCGCCGCTGGTCCGGGGGGACGGCGTGTAGCCGCGCCGCCTCGTCGCGGGCGAAGTTCTTGTCCGCGATGCGGAGCATCAGGCGCACCCGCCGCATCTCCTCGATGTCCACGCCCAGCCGCCCGGAAGCCGCCACGCCGATCATGATTCGCTCCTCCGAGTGCGACTGGTTGAAGGACGGTCCGCCGAGCAGATGGGGCTTCCCTTTTTCCCCGTACTGGAAACGCACGGCTGCCGGGCTGGTGCCAGTCAGCTGTCCAAGAACCCGGCGCAGGTGGGCCTGTGCGACGGTGTAGCGGCGGCGGTGGCGGTCGTACACGAAGCGGTCGGCCCGCTTGCGTTCTCTCTCGGAGAGGAGCGTGCGGGCGGCGGCGCTGACCGGCTCCGGCACATCCAGCCGGCCTTCCCAGATGTAGACGACGCCGGCCCGCAGTTCGAGAAGTTCGATGCTCATGCGAAGTGGGTGTTGGGGTGCATATGGCGCGAGATCGGCTGCGCGTCAAGAATAGACCCATCCGCAGGAACTGTTTCACCGCATCCGAGGAGCCGACCCGATGCTTGCCACCCCGATGCCTCGCTCGTCCACGCGCGTCGCCGCTGCCTTCGTTGTTGCCGTACCGCTGGCCCTGGCCTCCTGCCAGAGCGAATCCGCCCCGGGGGAGCCATCCGGCCAGGCGCCGTCCGCCGCCGCCGAAACGCCGACCCCCGACTTCACCCTCGGCTCAGAGAACAGCCACAACCGCTGGAGCGCCACCATCCCGCCGCAGCTGACGGTGCCTTCCGGAGCGGTCGTCGAAGTGTTCACCAAGGAGGCATCTGACGGCCAGATCACCGAATCCACGACGGCTGAGGACCTGGCCAATGTCGACTTCGGCCTCATCCATGCTCTTACGGGACCCATCCACGTGGAAGGAGCGAGCCCCGGAGACCTTCTCGCCGTGACTCTCCACGAGATCGAGGTCCAGGGCTGGGGATGGGCCGGCATCTTCCCGGGCTTCGGCTTCCTGCCGGACGAGTTCACCGATCCGTGGATCCGGGGCTTCCTGATGGAGCCCGGGGCCACGGAAGTCCCCTTCAATGATGACATCACGATCCCGCTCGCGCCGTTTGCGGGAGTCATGGGGGTCGCCCCGGCCACCGACTCCATGCTGGTAACCATCCCGCCCCGCACCAACGGCGGCAACATGGACAACCGCCACATGATCGCCGGAACGACCGTCTACTTCCCGGTGCAGGTCGAGGGCGCCCTCTTCTCCATCGGCGACACGCATGCGGCCCAGGGCGACGGCGAGGTGTCCGGTTCGGCCATCGAGACGCCCATGCGCATCGTCTTCGAGGTCGAAGTCATGGAGAACGCGCGCGGGATGGTCGAACCCCAGTACGAGACCGACGACTACTACGCCGTGACCGGCTTCGCCACCACCATCGACGAAGCGGCCCGCAAGGCGGCCCGCTACATGATCGACTATCTGGTCGCGGAGCACGGGCTCACGCGCGAGGAAGCCTACGTGCTCTGCTCGATCGCCGGAGACATGAAGATCTCCGAGACGGTGGACGTGCCGCACATGCTGGTGAGCATGCACATGCCGAAGTCGATCTTTTGAGTTCCGGGGACGTTTCAAGAAGTCTCATAGGGTTTAGCGTTTGTCAGAGAGTACGCATTGGCGGTCGGGCGACAAACCTTGGGCTCGGGAGCTATCCTGTCGTCACGCTCGCTGAGGCCCGCGCCAAGGCGCTCGATATTCGGCGCGCGATCGCCCAGGGCCGCGACCCGCGTGAGCGCGGCAATCCGACGTTTCGCACAAGCCGTCCGCCAACGGATCGGCACCGTCATGAAGTGGGCGATCGCGAAGGGCTTCCGACCGGATAATCCGGCCGGTGACGCCATCAGTGCGGCCCTTCCGAAGAACGGTGGGCCCAAGCACTACCGAGCGCTCCCGCACAGCGAAGTTGGATCGGCGCTCGCCAAGATGCGTGTGTCCGCCGGGGCCATTGGTCCCCGACTCGCCATCGAGTTTCTCGTACTCACGGCGGCACGCTCGGCCGAAGTGCGGGGCGCACGCTGGAGCGAGATCGACCTCCGCACTGTGACGTGGGAGATTCCCGGAGAGCGGATGAAGGCCGGCAAGCCGCACCGAGTCCCGTTGTCGGGTCGGGCGCTCGAAATCCTCGCGGAAGCCCGGAGACGTTTCGGCGATTCCGACCTCCTGTTCCGGTCGGCTCGCGGGAAGGCGGTGACCAACGCCGTGTTGCTGAACGTCCTCCGGCGTTGCGGTGTCGGCGGCACGGTCCACGGATTCCGAACGTCGTTCAGGAGCTGGGCAGCGGAAGAGGGTGTGGATCGGCAGGACGCGGAAATGGCGCTCGCCCATGCCGTCAGGGGCGTGGAGGGGGCCTACCAGCGTAGTGACCTGCTGGAAAGACGCAGGGTCGTGATGCAGGCTTGGGCCGACTACGTGCGGGGCGAACAAGACCATCCGGCGTAGGCGGCACGGTTCCGGTCGAGTCCTTTTGGAGTGGAGGGCCGTGGAGCCGGACCCTCCCCGAAAGTTCGTCGACGCTCCGCTTGGCTCATGTTGCGAAGTAGTGGGTCGGCGGGGTGCACGCGCACGGATCTGTTCGACCGGCTCCGCGGGGTGATGGAGGGCCGGGCGGCTACTTGGTCGGCGAGCGTCGAGATCCTGAGGACCGGATCGACCTAGTGATCCATCCCGTCAATCGACGATTTCGGCTTCCCCTCCGGGATCTCAATCTCAACCACCCTATGGCTTCCAGCTTGTTGAAACAATCGACTGCAGCGCTCAGATGCATTTCGGTGGCTGGCCATAGCCCCTCCGGCGGGATGACAAAAGTCGGGCGGCCCTTCGCGTCCTTGGTCGCGAGAAGCGAGTCCGTGTGGTACCAATCGAGGGCATCGAGGATTTGCTTTCGATTGGCATACGGGAGTTTCGTCGTCCTATGGTCTAATGCGACGGCGAGTTGCTTGATCATCAGATTGTACTGCGCACACCGGAGCACACTCGCAGACAACGTGGAGTTCATGCCCTCATTGAATACATCTTGGGACTCCATGACCCGCTGTCGGCCTTCTCTCAGTATCTCTCGTACTTGTAGGACGTCACGACGTTGTAGCCGTTTCCCGCGAATCCACTTTGCAACGCCCAAGATGGCGGTTGCCGCAATGGCCGCGACAACACCCGCTAAGACGCTGCCCGCAGCTTCTTCGATTGATTGAGCGATCATGTTCTGTCCTCACAGGTGTTCGGTAGCGTGCTTGTTACGACCGAGAATGGGGAGCGAAGACGCGTAGGGAACGTAGCGCGTGACCCGCGCGAGCGATGCCGGCAACCTGAGCGAATCGCGTGCGCACCAGTTGGCATAAGCGACCGCGCGGTCGCCATGCCGCACCAATCGGAACGAGCCGGTCAAGCTCTTTGCCAGCTAATCGATGCCCTGCTGGGATGCCTCAGCGGCTCGGACCATGATCGCGGCCATGCCCCCGCTGTCGCATCACCCCCACCGCCCGAGACGGCTCGCGGCGGGCGTGCCGTAGTGCTCGGTCAAGCGCGTCACCTGCCCGCTCAGCCGCTCGACTTGCCTCTGCAAGGGCTTCGCTCTGCTCGGCTTGCCGCTCGACTCGCCGCCGCAAGGCTTCGACCTGCTACTGCAAGGTTTCGACCTGTTCGGATTGCCGCCGCCGTTCCATCTCGTACTGTGCGGACAACCTCTCCAAGGCCGCCGTCAACCGCCGTTCCAACCCGGTCATACAAATCCCTCACTCTCTCGATAGCTTCACGGCAGACTGATCGCGCACGGTCCAAGGCGGATTGTCCAGTGTACCGAACGGCAGCACGACGAACCGCTCCCCGTCGATCTCCCGCAGCGTCACGCCCCAGGTCGTCTCCTCGATCTCGGCCAACGTCCAGCGGGCCTCCTCGACCTGCCGGTTCAGCGTCGCCAGTGCCTCGATCCGGAGTTCGATGCTCCTCGACAACCAGTGCATCGTCGCCCAGCTGCCTCCGCTGATACCCAGAGAAAGGCTCAGGCCGACCACCAGGGGCCGCATCCAGGCTTTCAGCAGCAATGCGCGCATCCGCTCGGTCGCAGCCGCCGTATCGGCCTCGATGGAACGCAGCGCGCTGCTCGCGACGGCGCTCAAGTTCTCGCCAAGCCGCTCTAGCTCTCGCGCGGCCGTCTCCTCGATCTGCCGTCGGTCGGCCTCCATCCAGCGATGCAGCCGGGAGGTCAAGTCGTTCGGGGTGGAAGTCACGCTCATACAACGCTCCTCTCAGCCGCCACCGCTTTTCCGGTGTCGGGATCGCGGGCGGTCAGATAGTCCTTGCCCTGGCGCGGCACTTCGAGGCCGACTTCCTCCAGGACGGAAACCACATCGGCGCGGCTCCGCACCGCGCCGTGCTCGACGCGCTGCACCAGGTAGTCGCGGATCAGTTTGCGCGGGTCGGCCTCATGTTCGAGTCCCGCCCGCAGCTTCGACGCCTCGATGTAGGCTCAATGGCCCGGCTGCTGCGCCCTTGCGCGCTCCGGGTCGTCCGGGCGGCTCCAGCCGTGGTCGTGGTTGAAGGCGTCGCGCAGCGGATCGAAGGTCCTCTGCCAGCCGGGCGGCGCGATATTCAGGCTGCGGCCCGTCTCCAGTTCGCACTGTGCGGCGAGGATGTGCGCGTGGGCGCCACCGCCGCGCTCGCGGTGCAGGACCGCCGTCCACGCGTAGCGGTCCGGCTCTAGGCCCGCCCACGCCGTCTTCTCGAACTCGTCGAGGACGGCTTCGATCTGCTCCTCGGTCGGCTGGTCGTCCGGCGCCCACGCGATCACGACCGACCTGTACTTCCGCTCGAACTCGAGCGAGTCGGCCACGGCGGCCACCATGTCCGGATTCCCGCGCAGCACCTCGACGCCCTCGCGCCTGTGCCCACGGGCGTCCCGCTCGCCGACGAGATAGTCGACCGCCGCCCGGGCCGAGCCCTTGCCGTGCGGGCTAAACATGCATATAGAATCCGGTGGCATCCGAGGTCGTCCAGGTAGATTCATAACTACCTGCAATAGCAGTCAGTTAGATACTCTACCTCTACGTCCAGAAGACCGGAACGCGGAGTTGGATCCAGCGGCTCGTGATCCGGGGCCGCAAGCGCGAACTCGGGCTCGGGAGCGTCGCCCTGGTCCCGGTCGCCGAGGCGCGCGACAAGGCGTTGGCCAACCGGAAGCTCGCCCGCGACGGCGGCGACCCGCTGGCCGAGAAGCGCCGCTCCGTGGGCATTCCCACCTTCGCCGAAGCCGCCAAGCGGGTGTTGGAGCAGAAGCGCGCCGGTTGGCGCAGTGCGGAGCATGTGAGGAGCTGGCCTCGCAGTCTGGAACTCCACGTCTTCCCGCGCATCGGGCGGGTGCCCGTCTCGGAGGTGACGAGCGCCGACGTGCTGGAGATCCTCACCCCCCTCTGGCACACCAAGGGTCCCACGGCCCGGCTCGTTCACATGCGGGTCCGCGCGGTGCTGGAATGGGCCATCGCCATGGAATGGCGGACGGACAACCCCTGCGACCGGCTCCTGCACCTGCTGGGTCACCAGCACGATGTCGTCCGGCATCATCAGGCCCTGCCTCACGGGGAAGTCGCGGCGGCCGTCGCGAAGCTGCGGGCGGCGGATCCGGGGAAAGTGGACACGCTCGCGTTCGAGTTCCTCGTCCTGACGGCGGCGCGGGGTGGAGAGGTCCGCGGGGCGGTGTGGAGCGAGATCGACCGGGGGCAGGCTGTATGGACGATTCCCGGACGCCGGATGAAGACGGGGCGCCAGCACCGGGTCCCGCTGTGCGGGCGGGCGCTTGAGATTCTCGATGACGCGCGAAAGCTGGGCGAGGGCACGAGTCCGATCGTGTTCGCCGCGGAGCGCGGCAAGGCGCTGCGTCCCGAGCGGATGGGACGGCTGTTGAAGCGGCACGGGATCGCGGCGGTGCCGCACGGGTTCCGGTCGTCGTTCCGGGACTGGGCGGCCGAGAAGACGGACCATCCCCGGGAGGTCATCGAGGCGGCGCTCGCGCATGTAGTTCGGAACAAGGTCGAGGCCGCGTACAGGCGCACGGATCTGTTTGAACGGCGGCGGCGGCTCATGAACGAATGGGCAGAGTATCTGGCGGGACGGAGAGCAGGCACCGAGACCTGGCCTTGACGCGCCTCCGGCTCCCGCGACAGGCTCAGCGGCCGTTTCTGGGCATCCCGGAGGCATTTCGGGTAACCTACGGGCCGTAGGATCGTCCGGGATCGACGACCGCCGGTGTCCGAGGGGTATGGGTAGGGCGGAACGCGGCCGCGCGGCAGAGCGCGCCAGCGCCGACGGGTCGCCGGTCGCCCTCTCGGACCGAGAGGCTCACGACCGGGAGGCCGAGGAGCTTGTCCGCGACGGCTCGGTGGGCGTTGTTCCGCGGTGCCCGGAGAGGCGTTTTGGGCGGCTCCGCCGGGCTGGCTTGAGCCACTCTAATGTGGCTAAGCCAGCATACGCAACGTAAAGTAAAACATTGCGCTCCGGCGAGGGGCGCGCCCCTTCGATCCCCAACAGCCTCCGCGCTGACGCGCGGATGACGGCGGCCGAATCGCCGCGAGCCTGCGTCGGTGTGCCGCAGTGGCTGACCGCCGGAAGCGGCGCGGCCCACCACGGAGCACATCGCCGGACGCGAGCTTCCCGACCGCGCGGGACAAGGCCACAGGTCGCGCGAACCGCCCTCGCGCCCCGGTCGCCGCCTTACGGTCCGGGCGGCCACGGGGTTCCGGGTGCGGCACCGGGCCGCCCACCGCGCGGAGACTCGGGGGGTCTAAGGGGGGCGAAGTCCCCCTTGCCAGGCCGCGATGTTTAACGTCGCGTCGGCTGGCTCATGACCGGTAGAGGTCACGAGCCAGCTTCCGGGCAAGGTTGGGGCCGACCGTGGCTCCGAGCGCCTTCTCGCGCTCCCCTGTGCGATGTACAGCCAAAGACCCGCCAGCACGCCCGGCGACACACCGCCCGGCTTGTCCGCCCCCCCGACGCGGGGTGACAGCCCCGCCTTCTGGAGGAAACACGGGCAGTCGGTGGCCCCTGCCCCCGGCGCGGCAACTGTTGCCCCCGTCGCGGCCTGCGGCGACATTGTATCTTCCACCCAAGGATGGTCCGGTCGACTGGCAGGCGCCAAGCCCTTGGCCGCCACCGTCTCGGGGTCAAGTTTGCCCTCCCGCACGGCGACGTCGTCCACCAGTTGCGCGTCTCTCGGCGGCACCTGACCTTCGATGTCTGGTGTTCCCATTGGACCCCTCCAGCGACTACCCGGCCGACTAAAGAAGTGTGTACGCGATAAGTTCGGAGACGAGCAATGACCATTGACCTGCAGTTTTTTGCTTCCCTTGTAGGCGGCGTCGCGAGCATCAAGTTGGGGAGGATGTTGTACCATCGATGGCGGGGGCAGGAAATCCCAGGTCGGCCGTTCTCCCGGGTACGTGTGGTCTACCTTAGCCTCGTCGTAATCAGCATGGTCATCGTGGCTCTTGAGCTTTGAGGATGGTTGTCAGGCCGAGCCACAAGCCGAGGAGAAACGGCAGCGTCGATGAGTGACAAGAGGAACAGGGTCGGATCCCTTCTGGCCGGGCTCATACATTGGCTCGGGCAAGTGTTGCGGCGGCGGTTTTCTCCAGACGAGGAGACTGTGGAGGCCATTGGTCCGGGGGAAGAGCCCCTGCGGTGCTCGGCGGAGGCAGAGACCGAGATTGTCGCTCTGCCACAAGCGCCGCCCCGCCAACCGGTCGGGCAGGTGCTTGCGTCCGACGGACACCCCCCGATCGCCGTCGTCGATCTGGGCCGGGACATCAGCGACGCCCTTCGCGCCTCGTGGGACGACGGTCGCCGCTTCGAGTCCGGCGGCGTGATCGAAAGCGTTTGGCTGCAACCGCTCTTCGCCGCCGGCAGCACGGCCGCCTCATCCCTGGCTGCGGGCAACGTCTTTCTCGCGACTGCCAATCCCAAGACGCTGATGGTCATTGGCGAGGGAGTCTCGACGGCTGTCATGGGTGGGGGCCGCATCATCGGGCACGCTCCGTTCATCGCCGCCGGCAGCGCTATCCTGCCTGTCGTGGCCCCTGTAATGCTCTTCATGACTGTCTCGTCACTCATCACCGGCGCACGCCTGGACCGGATGCAGAGGGCTCTCGGCACACTTTCCGAGGTCTTGGCCCGTGTGCGGCAGGTCATGGAGGCCGAGACGTACGCCAAGTTCCAAAGCGCAACGAAGCAGCTTGACGAAACCTGGTCGCAGTTCGAGCACAGCCAGCGATTCACGGATGCCATGAAGGCGGAACTCGTGCAGGCGAGGCGTGACATAAACCGGCTCCATCACCAGTCCGGGCACCTAACCTACCGGAAGATTGGCTCGGAGAACGACGCCAAGACGGCGTCGTCGGACATCAACCTGTTCTTCCTTTCTAGTCTCATGGACATCCGCGCCGACGTGCTCCGTCTGTTTCTGACGCTCCAAGACGATCCAGGGTACACGGGGCAGCGGCAAGCGGCGCTACGTGCGAAGTTCGAGCAGACCAACCGCAGGCTCCAGACGCTGCTCGAAGAAGATCCGATCAGGGGCTTCCACAACGAGCTGCAGCGAGAATTGTCCAAGGTCCCCTTCTACGATCTTGGAAGTCGATTACAGCGGTGGTTCGGAGGGGGACTGCCCGCCAGAATACGGAGGGTGGAGACGATCCGGGAAGACTTCAGGCCGATCCGAGAGCGCATTGAGCGTTGGATCAGCGCGTCCGATTCAGCGACCGGCTCCGCGTACGAACAGTCCATCGTCGTCTATCGAGACTTGGACGGCGAGCGAGCGCTACACGCGCAACACACGCAGGATCTTCAGCTCCACCGGGTGGGTACGTAGTCGTCAAAGATGGCAATCGGGCGGCCGACCTGTCCGCCAAGGTCCGCCAGGGTCGATTGGAATCCAGTTCCTAAGAATGGGTATGAAGAGGGGACAACCAAAGGAATAGCGTATGTATATCACTCTGTCCCATAGCAACTTATCAGATCCATCATGATTCTTGCCGCTATTCAGGCTTAGGGTGTTCCGCATACCCCTTGGGGCCACGCTTCGTGGGTCCCCGGCAGGGGCTGGCGGGGGGCTGTGCCCCCTCTGACCCAACCCCAACGGCAACGGCACATGAGAGGCGCTGGACGCGACGGGTGGGTGAAGATCCGCGCCAGCCAGGCGGAGCGTGCCGAGTGGCACGCCAAGGTGGAGCGCGAGCGCACCCGGCAAGTCGCGCGCATCGGCACCAACCTCAACCAGATCGCCCGCTGGACCACCGCCTACGCCTTGGAACCCGCGGCCGTCGAGCTCCCGGCCAGACGGCAGACCCCCCACAGCGACAGATGCAGGTCGCTGAAGATCGTTGAGGCGATGGAACCTGCCCGAGAACGCGACTGCGGCACCCTGCCGCTCGCAGCACGCCGCCGCCGGGTTCACATCGAGGACCCGACCGCCGACCTCCTCCTCCTCCACGACCTCGAGGAGGCCTCCGCCAACGACGCCTTCCGTCGCGTCCCGTAAAGCCCCCGGAAAGCCTTGATCGGGCTCGGTCGATGCGCGGTCCATCCAGAGGAGTTACAGGTCGTGGTACATCCCGTAGCCACCTCGTAGACGACTGATGGACTTCGCCGGGGTTGTGAGGACACAGCGAATCGAAGAGGAGACCCTCAATGTTGAAGATTGAGGTGGTCCCGGTTTTTTGGACAGGTCGTTAAGGTGGATTCCAGGACGGAACAGGAGGCACCGAGATGGCCAGGAAGAGACGGAGGTTCACGGCGGAGTTCAAGGCACGGGTAGCGCTCGAGGCGCTGCGCGAGCGCGACAGCGTGCAGGCGATCGCCACCCGACACGAGCTTCATCCGAACCAGGTGAGTACATGGAAGCGGCAGCTGCTCGAGGGGCTGCCGGATGTGTTCGCCGGGGGCGCGGGCCGGAAGCTCGCGAAGGAGCACGAAGCGAAGATCCGGGATCTGCACGCCAAGATCGGGGAGCTCACGGTCGAGCGGGATTTTTTTCGGCGCGGGCTCAGGCGCTGAGCCGTGCGGATCGTGTGCGGATGATCGAGCGGGGCGGACCGCTGAGTCTTTCGAGGCAGTGTGCGCTGCTGGGGGTGAGCCGGTCGTCGCAGTACTACCGGCCGAAGGGAGAGCGCGCGGACAACCTGGCGCTCATGCGGCGCCTGGACGAACTGCACATGGCGTATCCCTTCTACGGCAGCCGGCAGCTGATGCGGCATCTGCGCCGCGAGGGCGTCACCGCGGGCCGGCACCGGATCCGGCGACTCATGCGCCTGATGGGGATGGAGGCGACCTACCGGCGGCCGCGCACGAGCGTGGCGAGTCCGGAGCACCGGGTCTTCCCGTACCTGCTGCGCGGCCTGACGATCTCACGGGCGGACCATGTGTGGTGCGCGGACATCACCTATATCCCTGTGACGCAAGGCTTTTTCTACCTTGTGGCCGTGATGGACTGGGCGACCCGGCACGTGCTGTCCTGGCGGCTGTCGAACACGATGGACGCCTCCTTCTGCGTCGAAGCGTTGGACGACGCGCTGGGCTGGAGGGCTCCGGAGATCCTGAATACCGACCAAGGCGCCCAGTTCACCAGCGAGGCCTTCTCGGACCGGGCGCTGGGTGCGGGCGTGGCGGGCCCCTCCAGCCCTTTTTGCCGCTTGAGGTGTCCGACCGTACGTTATCGCAGCAGACAACACTAAGACGAAAAGACTAGGTATGGCTAAGCGTTATGTCGCCATCTTCCGATCCTGTACCGTTACGGTTACGTGTCGCAGACAAACAATTCAATGTCGATCATTCTTGCGGCAACCGTCTGACGTGCCGTCATATCTTGTTCGACGCGTCGGGGATCTTGGATGTCTCGGACGTTATCAACGATGATAAAGAAGATCGTTTGACTACCGGGATGCATAGCGTACGTTTGAATGTCCACATATATCTCTTCTATCTTCTTCTTCCACATACCTCTACGCCCGATCCACTTGACCTCCAGCAGAAACGGAACAGCATTACTACACAAGTCGACTTTCCTATACGTGCTGGCCTTAGAGGGTATGGGTTCTTCCTTGGTGATGTCGAAGATCCTGGGCCGGAGCATCACGTACAAGAGGTCTCGTACATCGTGCTCACAGGTAATTGTCCACGAAGCAAGGCTCTGCCCACGGTTGTTGAACGAGCGAACGGTGGCGGTCAAGGACTGAATTGCTCGCCGTACTTCAAAGAGCGCAGCTTCCTTACCTTCGAGGCTTATGATGGTTTCGCGTTCGCTCCTGGAGCAGAGCAAGGCTTCCAAGTGAGGGCCCAAGAACGCCGCAGAGCAGTGATACGGTGGATTGATCTCGCGACCATCTCGTAATACAGCAGAGTATGTGTCCGCGTCCTCAGCGACATCCTTGTCTATCCCGGGTACTTCTGAAGCCCACGTGACATCGGCCCCGAGAAAGAGCTCGTATGCCCAGCTTCGGCGTACAAACTCGCTACGCTCCTTCGGGGTGAAGTCGATTCTCACATGCCGGAAGTCACCAAGTTCGTCGATCCAAAAGTCTGCATATACCGCGCACTCGCGTTCAAGGGTCTCAAGATCCTGCCGCACGTGTTCCGGAATCAGTTCAAATCTGCGACCCAACGCAACTGTGGGCAAACGACCATCGGCCATCGAATCACCTCCTTCTCGTCCGGATACCAATCGTAATGGTTACCAGCCATGGACGCGTCAGGCACCGCATCCCCAAGAAACAACCATCATATTCACAGGAAGAGTACGAGCGGGGAGTCGGCCAAACAAGGTCTTGGCGGAGGGGGTACTTGGCCAGGGACGGCCGGGATCAATTGGATCCCGTTGGTCAACGTGTTGACGCTGGTACGAGGCGAGCGTTCTGAAGTCCGCGGCCCTCACCCCCGCCGTTCCTCAATCGTTCGGACAATGTCCCCGACGACCTTTTCGAACTCTTCGGGCACTCTCTCTGGCCGCCCCGCAAGCTGTCGGAGCGCGGCAAGCAGCGGCACGAGCTCCTCGCAATCTTCGGCGCTGGCCTCGAGTGCGTCCGCGAAGACGCCCGGTCTCGCACCGGCCGCCATCAGATCGATCGTGTCCCAGACGATCTTGCGGACCATCCCGTTGTCCGTGATATCGAGGTCATCACACATCTTCTGGAACCCCCGGGCAGCCGCCGACTCGTCACCCTCGAGCACCAATGCGTGTATCTGGCTCCCCATGGCGCGCCACGCGACGGGGATTCCGCCTTGCCCCGCGATGCCTCCGAAGTCACGGACGAGGACGCCGCAGGTTACGAGAGCTTCCCGACCCCGCCCCATTTGGTTCAGAATCATCGCCTTGAGCTCCAGCGCCGTGGCCACCTCGCGCCGCAAGTCCAACCGGTCGCTTGCCGAGTAACGACGAACGGACTCGTCACAGGCCGCGACCGCTGCTTGGTCCCTGCCCATCTTCATCTGCGCGGCCGCCTTCTTCGTCAGAGCGTTTGCCACCTGCATCTGGATGTCCGGTTCATAGTCGCCGCCAAACCGGTCGATGAGGTCATCCCATGTCGCGATCGCCCTGTCCATCGCGGATGGTGATTCGAGTCCGGCGAGCGTGGAGCCCTTGTTTCGGAGCGACATCGCGACGCACAAGCGAAGCCGAGGCGCGGGACTTTCGCCAAAGCGCCCGATTGCGTCGTCGAAGGACGCCATCGCCGCTTCCGGCTTGCCAAGTCGACCATGGTGAAATCCCGCGTTCAGGAGCGCCGCGCCGACGCATTCCTGGATGTCCGGTTCTTCGGACTCCCCGAAACGCTTCACCACTGCGTTGAACGCGGTCACTGCAGCCTTGTGGTCGCTGACGCGCTGTGTCGCCACGGCTTTGTTGAGGAGTGCCCTGGCAACGGAAGTCTGCACTTCTGAGATCGGTATAGAGTCGAAACGCCGGATCAGTTCCTCGTTGTACTCGACCGAGCGCTCGGCCTCTCCTGATTTCCCAAGCCTCGCGCCGATGTCGAGCAGATCACCCGCAACCCGGATCCGCCATTCGGGGTCACAAAGATCCCGATGGCGCTCGACGAGTTCCCGGTAGGTCGCCGCAGCCCCGGCTGCGGGAATCTCGGCGAGGCTTGGATCGAGATCTTTCTGTGCGCGAAGGAAGACTGTGTGGTGTGTCTTGTCGGCCAGCAGGGAGCCCAGAATCCTTGCGGTCTCGTCCGGACCGTAGAAGGCCACCATGAAGCGAATGAGTCCGTGGACGACAGCCGCTTCATCCCTCCAACGCCTCAGCTTGTAGTAGATGCAGTGGAGCGGTTCCCCGACGGAGTACAGCCGGCTCCTTCTATTCCCATCGACCTTGACGGCGTCTCGCCCGACCAGTCGGCCCAGCAAGGCGGACGTCGTCCGTACTCCCAAGCGTGCTCTGATCGCCACCTCACGAGTGGTCGCGGGTCGCCACAGGTCAGCCAAAGCTGCGAAGACCCGTCGCTCGGTCTTGGGCAGGGAGTTCAGATTGCCGCGAAAGTACTCGCTGTGATCGTCGACGAGGCCCACCAGTTCCTCCAACAGCTTCGGCATTGTACGGTGGCGCGCAAATTCGGCGACGATCACCAGGAGGCGTGGACTTCCACCCGTGAAGATCTCCAGCGGTCGCATCTGCCTGGCGTCACGTTGCTCACCGGTGATCACGTGCCAAAGCTTCTGGCACTCGGCAGTGCTCAGGGGCTCCAGCCGGAGGATGCGAAAGAGTTCGAAGAATGGCGCGCCTGCGTCATCCAGCGCTTCGAAATGGCTTGTGGCGGTCCCCAGGAAAATGATTTCGGGATCCGATTGGAGCGACTGGCGAAGTTGCCACCCGAAGTCCTCGTCCAACTCTTCGCACAGGCTCTGAAGGTTCTCCACCATGAGGACCAGCCGTCTCTCCAGCCGGTCGGCCGCGTCCAGGAGAGTGGCCTTGGCCTGCCCGGCGATGTCCTCTCCCCGCGTCCGGCGGGCCAGAGTTGCGTGTGTCGCCTCGATCTCGCTGCTGAGGCCGGGGTGATGCTCATCGCACTCTTGCGCCAGGTAGAGGAGGGCTTCCAGCCAGAAGTCTCCGATGTCGAAGACCTCCACGCTTTCCTCCATGAAGCGAACCGGCACCAGAGCTTGCCGGAGTTGCGGATCGGTACGGACTTCCGCAGCGACACGCGCCAGCAGCATGGTCTTGCCGCGGCCCCGGGGACCCACGACGAGTGTGTGCTGGCAGGAAGGAGCGCCGATGTTGTCGCGGACTAGCTCCAGGACCACACTCAGCTCCCGCCCGCGGACGACGAACTGGTCGATGATGTCCCGGTCGGACTGGAAGACGCCCGGATTGAACTTGCGTATCGTGCGCTTTGGTGGTCCGCTCATGGGGCGTCACTCTCCCGGAAGCCGGTCACGCGATTCTCGACCAAGGGCCTGTAGTGGTGCCGGAAGCGGGCCTTCCACCAGTCGCGCAGCAGGTTCAGCGCGAATCGGTGGCCATCCGGGTGCGGTTCGACGGGCAAAGAAGGATTGCACGTGCTGCGGGATGCCAATGCCGAGGTGCTCGTAGACCGCCCGCGCTACTCCATCGTCAGCGGATAAGCCATAGCTCCTCGTCAGCGTCTCGAAGCATCGGACGGAGACCTCAAGGTTCCACGGACCCAGCCGGACTGGATACAGGTAGTTGATTCGATCAGAGATGCCCAGCCGTTCGACCAACGGGGCAAGTCGATGCTGCCCGAGAGGATCAGGGCCAGCTGACGGCCATCGACCTTCTGGAAAATGGCCCGCAACCAGCTTAGAAACTCGTCGACCGCCCGATCACCATTTTCTTGACGGAGCAGTCTCGCGAGGAAGATCGGCACCTCGTCGATGACGATCAGCACCCGTTGTTCGTGTTCGGCGCAGTGGGCGATCAGATCTTCTCCGTGACGCCGCCAGTTTCCAGAGTCCAAGCCGGCACGGAGGCGGACGGCAAACTGATGGGCGCTGACTTTGTCGACCCGGCCGACCAGTCTGCGCAGCCTGCGACGCATGCCCCTCAGGAGGCGCGCCCGGATTGGCGTGATCGGATGAACGGCCTTGGCCAAGCTCGCGATCAAGTCTTCTTCGGATCGATCCGCCTCCACATCAGCGAAGAGAAACACCCAGCCGCTCTGCTCCAGCCGACGCCCCAGCTCGCGCAAGACGCTGGTCTTCCCCATCCGGCGTTGGCCGGTCATGACCATGTGGTTTCCGTCGCGGACACGGGCCTCGAGGAGTTCCAACTCTTTTTCCCGATCGAAAAAATCGGCGCCGCTTACCCAGCGACCAGTGGATGATTTCATGAGTGTTTTCTCTACGTCCGTGGGGGAAATGTTGCCACGGTCGCGACCCCATGAGATCGCGCGCCGACACGCCAAGCTACCCGTCAACGATTCTGTTGTCAACAACGCCGTTGACAGACCCGACAACCGCCTGGATGATCGGCGGCCAGCGTACCAGTCAGCGCGAAGAGCTCCGGGCTAAAGTCATCGGTTGTATGGGTTGGAGGAGGACCACGACCGCGAATTTCTCGAGGTCCTTGGCCTCCTGCTTGCTGACGATTTCCAACCACCGGAGGTCCATTTTTCCAATCCGTTCGCGACCGGTGGAACTCGGTGCGGAAATCCTCGCTGGCGCACCCCTTCGCCGCCGGAAAGACCCTGGGGTCGAGCCCCAATGCCTCATGCCGAAGTCGATCTTCGCGGCAGGATAGGAGGCCTCGGAGTCAGACGCCGCTGCGGTTGTACGTTGGCGGGGTATCCGTGTCGAATCCCTTGTTCACACATCCCGAGTATAATGTAGCCATAACATAGTGTGATGTTCTGATTACATTCCGGGCCTCGGCCGGGTGTGCGGTGGCACGGCATCCGACGTATCTTGGGCTGCGATCCGGCCCCGGCGTCGTCCCGGCCCACCCTGCCATTCAGTAGTCGCGACAGGATCCCTCGTTCGCATCCCAGGCGGGTCGCCGTCTCGGTCACGTTCCAGCCGACCTCGTCCATGCTCTCGCGGATCAGCTCGCCCGGATGCGGGGGGTTCAACATGGGACCCATCCGCTCACCACGTTGACGGCCTCGAAGCGAAGTTCTTCCCATGCAGGTCTCGTGGGTTTCTCCAAGTCGCTGCATCCAGGGCATCGCGGCATTCAGGAAAACAGTGCAGGTTCACGCGGTCGCCCGTGTGCTGAGCAGATCGGAGCTCAGGCTGGGCTACCAGATCGCCGATCACCTGGCCCACATGATCCGGGTCTAGCCTGTCTACGAGGCGCTTGATGGCTCTTGTTGCGGCGCCGGCGATCCGCGTGGCTCGCTCCGGGCCGATCTTAGCGACGGCAGCCTTGGCGACCGTGTCCATCTTCCCTTTGCCGTCCACGTCGATCGTTTCAGCGACTCGGCGGACGGCCGCCTCGACCCGATGCGGATCGAGCTTGACGATGGTCTTTCGAGCCAACCGAGTCGCCTCGCGGGCGATGCGCGTGGCGGCGGCGGGATCAATGTTCTCGACCAACTTTCGGACGGCGGTAGCAACCACTCGAACGCTACGTGCCTTGCGGGGCGAGATGACCCTAAGCCGACCGGCCACTCCCTTCGATCCCCGGCCGACACCGCGTGCAAGCCGAGGCAGATGGCCTGCACCAATTCTACGGAACTCCCGGGCGGCCCTCGCCAATCTACGCGGGTGAAGCTTGACGACTACCGATTTGGCGGCCCTGCCAGAAGTCCCTAACGCCACTTTAGTGGCTCTGGCCGGGTTGAGCCTGCGGGCCACGAGCTTGATTGCCCTGCCCGGGCTGTTAGTGGTCCTCGGCAGCGGGGTCGCCCAGCCCTCGAGCAGCATCGGCGGAGGGCTCTTCACGCATCTGCTCCAATCCCCTGGCACCTCCGGTAGGAGCACGGTCGGAGATGTCGCTTACCATCGGCGCGAGCCTGGCCAAAGCCAACGCGTATACGAACAGCGTGAAGAACGCGAGATAGCCGGTGGCCGGATGTCGCGGTTCACATGTCGGGATGAGCCTGCATAAGGCCCCACGCCATCCTCCAACCGGACTCGATGGTAGCAATACAAACTTGAACGCGAACGTCAATGCGAAGAGCGCGGTGCAGCTCCGCAAGAGCTGTATTCGGTCAGCGGCGATGGCGCGCGTGTTGAATGCAAGTAGCACCACCGAGTACAGAGCGTAAACCGCTATGCGAAGCAGACCCCCATTGGGGGTCGTTAGCTCGAACACCTGGGCCGACGCGAACACGACTGCCAGAAGCGTCAACAGCCCCTTGAGATCGAGCGTCGAGCGGGACGAGTTCAAGAGCCGCTCAAGGGCGAGAGCGCCGTGTCTGTTGAGCGCGCCAACCATCAACACAGCAACCACGAGCGAAAACAGCGATGGCGCGCGCCACATCTCGGATTCGCCAATCCGCAGGCCCCCAAGCAACCCAACAGCAAGAAACACAAGGGGTAGCAGGGTCGCCTCACGGTCGGAAGCCGACGCCGACGAAATGCGCCGAGCCAGCGCGCGAAATTCCGCGATCCACCCCTCTACTGCCTGTCTCAAGTCGCTAAGGTCCATGAGTCAGCGTCCACCCTTCCTTCGCATCCCCCCGGGAGGGGATCGAAGACCCTGTCCGAGAAGCGAGCCTGCCATCCGTCGTCCGCATGGCAGAGTCGTTCTTCTGATTCCGAGGCACTTCAATCCACCAACGCCCTTCCCACCGTGACGTGATAGACCGTCTGCTGCCGCTCGTAGATCACGAGGGCCAGCCCCTCGGACTGCGCCTCCAGGAGCACCCGGCTGAAGATGGCTCCCAGTTCGCGGGACTTCCGGGCCGAGACCGACTCCAGCGCCAGGTCCACGATCCGCCCGACGTGCGGCGCGAGCTCCGCGGGCACGCGGGCGAGAATCTCCGGCGGTCGCTCGGCCGGTGGTGCGAACGCGGCGTAGGAAAGGTCCACGGTGGTGCCGAACTCGTGTGAGCTCACGCCGGCGGCTGCATTTGGGTTCCGGCCCCGCAGCCGTGCCTGCCGCTCGGACGTGCGCAGGGCACTCGTGACCTCGATGCGGTACGGCGGAAGCCCCATCTCCGCGAGGCGTTCCTGGAACCGCCGGCCCAACTGCTCGAGCAGGGCGGGCACCTCGGGAACCATGTAAGTGGGGGAAGTGCCTGGGCGAACGATCCAGTGAGCGGTGCTGTCCTCGAGCTGAACCAGCCGCCCCGCCGCAACAAGGGAGTCCCTGGCAACACGGTCGGCTACCCGCACGCCCAGGGCGCGGGCGCGGGCCACGTGCGACGCGTTGAGGAATCGGCGGAGCGCGTTCTCCTGGGCCGTCGTCATTACGGGGAGGGGAGAAAGAATGTCGTTGGCCCTGTCGGCTTCTCGATCCGTTAGGCCGAGCGCCCGTGACAAGGCTTGCTCGATCTCCCTCACCGTGGCGACCCTGGCCGCCTCTACGGCCGCCTCCCTCTCTCGTTCCGCTCTACCACACGAGGTGAGGAACAGGGTCAGAACCGCCACCCATCCGGCCCTGAATCGAAGCGCGACCGCGCTGCCGGTTCTCATCGAAGTCCTCCAATCGAACGGGTCGCACGAACGGGTCGCACCGGACAGGAGACCGGCCCTATGCAGAAGAAGACCAAGGTGTACGTCGGGATGGATGTCCACAAGGACACGGTGATGATCGCGGTGCTGGCGGAGGGCGCGCGGGAGCCGACCGTGGTGAAGCGGTTGTCTAGATCGAGCCAGCTCCAGACGAATCCGAATTCTTGCCCGGCGCACGAGCTCGGCCTCGAACTCGGGCGTGATGCTGCTTCGCGGGCGGCCGGGCCGGGTCCGTCAGGCCCCCGCGCCGCCGCGTACTCTTCCCCTTTCGGGAAACTTCAAACGGTGCCTGGGATACCTTCGGAAGGAGTGGCGTGAAGGATCCGGTGAACGAAGAGAGTAAGGTGCGTCGTGAGCCCGGAGCCTCTCCCACCACCTCCGGAGGGGATGAGTCGCGCCCAGACGATTCCGGATGGTGGCATGGTCTTCACGATGTTGTGCCGCGGACAGATGCTGTTCCTGGCGGACCGGGACGACGATAGTGGGACTCTGGTCCAGGCTCCGACGTACGTTCTGGAGTTTCCCGACGAGCGGGAGGTTGAGCGCTATTTGGACGGTTGTGGCCCCGGCCTGTCTCCGGGGTTCTTTCGTCCAACGTGCGCGCTTGACGTATTTCGTCGTACGCCAAAAGCCTATGCGGCCCCCGATCGCTACCGGGTTGACGACGTGGGCCGGCTGTGGGTCCTCACGAACCGGGACCGCGAGGAGTTGTCCTATCTGGACGTTTTTGGAGGTGCCGAGTACTCGGGCACCGTTCGCGTGCGGCACCGCGCCGTCGGTTTCGACGTGCTGGGCTCGACGCTCGCGGGGCTTGTGGACCGTCCAGTCGGACCCAACGACCCCGACGGCTTCCCCGACCGCGCGATCGACTGGTACGACATCAGCGGGCTGGAATTCGGCCTTTCAGGCGAGGAAGCCGCAGCTGGGTCCCCTGGGTCCGAAGAATAGTCGGCGCAAGACCGGAACTCATATGTTACTAAATAGTTAGTTGACAGGCCGGCTTCCGCCCCGCATCGTGCTAATGGCGTTCTTCGTCGAGGCGCGTGCGAACGACGACACCCCCAGGGTCAAAGAGCGTTTCGCCCCAGGGTCGCTCGTAAGAAGAGGGAGGACTATATGGACCGCGCGTTGGTAGTGGTTCTGATGACGCTTGTGGCAGGCGGATGCGGCGAGGGAACGCCCGACTCGTCACGGCTGGCCTCGTCGCGGCAACTGGGTGACACGACGTTTGTGTTCTCAACGTCGGCCCTGCGAGGGACGGGCTCCCTTCGCGAGGTATCGCGAATCGGCATGATCGATGGTCCACCGGAGTACTTGCTGAGCAGGTGGCCGGTGTTCACGGTGGGCCCGGACGGAAGTCTCTTCGTCGCCGATGCCGGTAGTGACCTTCGATACTACGATGCGGACGGCACATACGTCAGGACGATCGCGCGCCAGGGCCAGGGGCCCGGCGAGGTGAGGTACGTGGTCGGCATGGACATCTCCGTTGAAGGACTGCTGGCCACCCTGGACTTCGGCAATCGACGCGTCAGTGTCTTTTCGCCCAACGGCACCCTCATCCGAGAGATCAGACTGAGTCCGTCGGCGGGAAGACCCGGAAACGGACGGGATGCCGTCCGATGGGACGATGAGGGTGGGCTCTGGATCGCACTGAACCCGCCCCGGAGTGGCCCGGACACGCTCAGCGCGAAGCAGCAGAGACCGTTGTTCGGCCGCCTGGCCGGCCACGAGGAAGTGACGGACACCGTGTTCCTGCCGACTCGAGCCTGGGAGGGCTGCGAGCGGCGGCTCCCGGTATACTCCGGAGGGGTTATGGAGGACAATCGCCTCCGCCACATGCCCTTTGCACAGTGGTCGCGGAATCGGATGGGCGCGTTGGCTTTCGGGTGCTCGGTGAGCTTTACGATGGATGTCGCTCGGCCTGACGGGGGAGTGATGCGGGTTTCGAGAGAATGGGATCCACCGCTGAGGACGGACGAGGAGCATGAGTACTGGTCCGAGGGGTTCCGTAGTGCAATCCCACAGCTGCGCAGTCTCAACCAGGCTCTTCTGAGCCTGGGACGCGGAGATCAGGTCAGGCCGATTCCACCGATTCCGATCCTTCCCCGTGAGCGTCCCGCGTTCCTTCGACTCTGGCATACGGACGCCGGCCGAATGTGGGTCTGGCCGGGAGGTCCGGGCTGGAGCCGCGCCACGACCGAAGAGCAACGGCGCCAGCAACCCGGGCTGGAGCGGCGGATCTGGGAGTACTGGAATCCGACGGACGGCTTCGATGTCTTCGACACGGAAGGGCGATGGATCGGTCACGTCAATACGCCCGAAAGCTGGGACGGAGACCCCTACCCCGGGACTCAAGATCCGTACATCAAGGGCGACACGATCTGGGCTGTGGTCAAGGAAGAGTTTGACGTCCGCTACATAGCAAGGTTCGAGGTTGAGTGGCCCTCGCAGCAATAGTATGATGCCGCACAGGGGCGGTTCGGCTGTCGAAAGCCCCATCAGGCACCATTGGAGGCACGCGTGCGTCTGCTGACTTCCCTGATTGCTTTGTTGCTTTGCGCCCCGGGGTTGGTACGCGCGCAGACCGTGTGTCCGACGCCATGGCGGCTGGATGAGGTTCTGCGGATCGGCTCCGTGGAGAGCACGGACCTCGTTGCCGGCGTCCGGGATCTTGCGATCGGGCCGGATAGCGCCCTCTATGTCGCACAGGCCATGGTGCCCGCAGTCACGGTCTTCTCTCTCGATGGCAGGCCGCTTCGCCGGATCGGCCGCGCGGGCCGGGGGCCGGGTGACATCCAGTTTGCGGCTTTCGGCGTGGGGTGGATCGGAGACACTCTCTGGGTCGCAGACGAGACCCGGGTCCAGCTGTTCACCACGGACGAGCGCGTGCCTGACGAAGTCATACAGTTCTACCTGAGCGTACCCGAGGAAGGATCGAGCCTGACCCCGGGACGCATGCTCGCGGACGGGACCTTGATCGGCACGCGTGCCATCGTTGACGGTACGGCCTGGTCGTCCCGAGGAGCCCACCCTGGGCTCGCACTGCTCCGCTTCTCTCGATCCGGAGAAGTCCTCGACACGATCGCGATCATGGATTGGCCGGGCAACGCCATTGAGAATGAGAGCGATCCCAGCGACTGGCCTCGTGTCCACCCGCTCAAGGACCTGCCCCTTATCGGACTGAAGGAACCTCTGACGGCGATTACGCCTGACGGCTCCGCAGTAGTACAGATCGCGAAAGTGCATGAAGACGCGACTCCGCCGACCTTCGACCTCCTGGTGATCTCGATCCGTGGAGACACGCTCCTGAATCGAGCGGTCGAGTACGAACCGCGCGAAATCACCCGCGAGATGGAACGGCGGCTGGCGGACGAATACGCCGGATGGATGGCCGGAGACTACACGTCCCGCACGCTTCAGCTGCTTGAGACAACACTTGAGCGCCAGCGCCGTGTCTACCGCAACGCCTTCCGGGTTCCCGAGTACCATCCTCCGGTCAGGCAGGTCGTGGCCGGGACGGACGGAACGATCTGGTTGCTGCGAGAGATGCGTGAGGACCGCGTCGATGTGTGGGAGATCTACGATTCGAACGGAACGCTCGAGGGACGCGTAGAGGTTGGACAGGGTCGTAGCACTGCGAAACCCTGGATGCCTCGTTTGGGCATTGCCATCGCGAGCCGTGAAGAGGTGTGGGGAACCACGCGCGGCGAGTATGACGTGCCGTACCTGCACCGGTACCGCGTCGATCGGACCTGCGCGCCGTAGAGGATCTCTGCCCGTGCTTCCGCGATTTGACGGTGAGCGGCATGTGACCGAGATAGCTAACGCCACCGGGGTATCGCGTCTGGTGTCCATGCGCGTCGTATGCGTGGGGGCCCTGCTTCTCTCTGCCTGCGGAGAGGCGGAGGGTCCCGTTGCCGCGACCCTCGAAGAGGTGTTCGTCGTCGAGGGTGTCATGCAGCTGGGTGAAGACCCCGCCGACTCGATTGCCGATATCGGAGACTTCATCGAGCTGCGGAGCGGCGGCTATGTGATTGGCGACCGGTTCCTGCCGCGGGTGCGGAGCTACGACGAGGAGGGGCGGCTGGAGGCAGCCTTCGGGAGGTTCGGAAACGGTCCCTTCGAGTTTCGGCGGATCGCCGCACTCGCGGAGACGCCGTCAGGGAGGGTCGTCGTTGCGGACTTCAGCCAATCCCATCTGACCTATCTGACCAGTTCCCTGGCTCCTGATACCATGGTCGCGTTGCCGGGGGCTCCCAGGGATGTCCTGGCGCTCGGACCTGACCTGCTCGTGCGGATGATTACGGGAGACCCCAACGAAGGCGTCTTCGGCCATCCACTGCTCCTTCACCGGGTGACGCCGCCGGCGTTGGTATGGAGCAGTTACGAACTCCCGTTCTCTGACTTCGAGAGGCCCTATTGGAGTTCGTTCGCGGATTTTGCGGTCGCGACCGGCGGCGACTCGACATATGTGACCTCGGGTCTCAGGTACCCGATCACCATTATCGACGGGGCGGGAGAGACCGTGGGCACCCTTGGAGCTCCGTCCGCCTCCTTCCGGCCGATTCCCGTGTTGGAACTGGGCGCGCTGGCCGATCTCGGGAACTACCCCACTCTCTTTAGGGAGCTTCTCGCGAGCTTCGACTTCATCGACCGCATCGACGCGGTCGGGTCGCACCTGGTCCTGACACGCGCTCGGTACAATCCCGAGCGGCCAATGCCTCCCCGCGAAGTTCTACACACGTCGCTCGAGGTCTACGACCGGCACAGCGGAACCAGGCTCTATGAGGATGTGCCACTTCCGGATGGATCCAGGGTTCTGGGCGGAGGACGGTTTCTGTACCTGCTCCTGAATATGCACTCTCCGCCCTGGCGGATCGCGAAGCTCCGGCTCCTGACGGAGGACTGAGGCTCATCCGAGCCCCGGACGCGAGGTTAGTGGCGGATGCATGGCACTCGCTGTCGCTCCCATCCGGCTGCCAACCGAACAACTACCGGAATCTCCTGCCGGCGGCGCGCCCGCGTCCAGACCCGGGAGCAACCGGAACCTGGGGGCGTCCATCTCATTAGAACAGCAAAGGAAATCACGCATCTCGACCCTGCCTGAACCGCCGATGACCAGAGACCGCCTTACATTTCTCCGGCAGCGACCGCATCGGAGCAAGTCACCGGGAGCGATGCACGCTCTCACGGTGTTGCTTCTCACGTCTGCTGCCTTCGCCGGATCTCCCGCGGAAGCCCAGATCACGGGCTACGTACTGAACGAAGAGGGCGATCCGGTCGCAGGCGCCGCCGTGGAGGCGTGGGCCTCGGACCGCAAGATCGGAGGACGCCTGGCCGACGAGGACGGCTGGTTCCTCTTCCCCGCCGCAATGGCGGGGAAGATCCGCGCCCTGTACGCGGGGCAGCTCGGCTACCACCCCGAGGTCGTCCAGATCGAGGAAGGCGTCGATGCCTACGAGATCCGCCTCACGCGCGAGCCCATTCCGCTTCCGGAGCTCGTCGTGGACGCGCGTCGCGACCGCTGCGCCGGAGGCGAGGAGCGCGACGCGCGCCGCCTGTGGGAGCGTGCCGCCGCGCGCTACAGCCAGAGCCTCGATACGCTGGGGGTGGCCACCTATCTGGCGTCCGTCGAGTCGATTCTGCCCGAGGGCGAGGTGGGCACGGTGCAGGCCGCGGGTGAGGCTATCGCCCAGCGCGGCTCTTCTTCCCTGCTCCGTTTCAGCTGGCAGCGGCGCATCCGGCGAGAGGGATACGCGTACCAGATCCGGCGCTCGACCCCCGAGCAGTCGTACACGTCCTGGGTCTATCCTCCCCTGGAGGCGGACTTCGCCACCCACTTCTCGGGAGAGTTGTTCGGCGACCGGCATCGCTTCCGGTTCGATACCGCCGACGAGCCCGATGGGTCGGAGGGCGTGACGCTGGTGTTCTGCGCCAGGGACGACGACGATCCGTCGATGGAAGGCACGCTGCGCATCAGCCCCGACACGACCATCGCGGTGGCGCAGTGGCTCTTCCGCACCCCCGAGCCCGTCGAGCACGCGGGCGGACGCGCGGTGTTCGGCGCGGTCGGCGACAATCCCGGCGAAGCGTATCTGCTTCCCATCGAGGGCGTCTTCTGGCGCAAGTCGCCGCCCGAGAGCTACTGGCAGCGGTATCAAAGGTACGAACAGTGGATGGTGGCGCAGGGAGACTCGGTGCCTTTCCTTCCCAGGAGACCCGGCGGAGATTGAGGCGGGCTCCGGATACGCCGGAGCGAGTTCCGCTACTCTCACCGACCACTGCCATGAGACATTGCTGTGTCGCATTGCGCGCATGGGGCCTATCGCCCCGGCACCTGCGTAATACCGGGACCCTGCGTTGCGCCTGTTCCGTATTCGTCCTGATCGGCGCCTGCTCCGCTCTTGTTCTGCTTTCCGCCTGCACGGACTCCGCCCCTCCACCCGAGGTGCCCGGCGACGGGGACTGGGTCGTGTACGGTCGCGACGCGGGAGGCACGAAGTTCTCGCCTCTCGACCAGATCACGACCGGGAACGTGGGCGAGCTCGAGCTGGCGTGGAGCTGGGAGACCGGCGAGCGGGTGATTTCCGGACCTCAGGCGCCGATCCGCGGGCAGCAGGTGCGGCCGGGCAACTTCGAGACCACGCCGCTGGCCTTCAACGACACCCTCTTCTTCACAACGGCGTACAATCGCGTGATCGCGCTGGACGGCAGCACCGGAGAGCCTCACTGGGAGTACGATCCGCGCACGGTGGAGTGGGGTCAGCCGCCCAACGGGACCGGCTTCGTGCACCGGGGAGTGGCCGTGTGGAGCGGGCCCGGCGAGAGGCGCATCTTCCTCAACACGCGCTGGCGCCTGATCGCGCTCGACGCCGCTACCGGCGAGCCGGTGCAGTCGTTCGGGCACCGGGGCGAGATCGACCTCACCGAGCAGCTGCTCTGGCCCACCAACCGCCTGCACTACACGCAGACCTCGCCGCCGGTGGTGTTCGAGGACCTGGTGATCATCGGCAACGGGGTATGGGACGGCTTCGTGTATCCGCGCGATCCGCCGGGCAATGTGCAGGCCTTCGACGTGCACACCGGCGAACTCGTTTGGTCGTTCAACCTGATCCCGCAGCCCGGCGAACCCGGAAACGAGACCTGGGAGGACGGCAGCTGGGACTACACCGGGCACACCAACGCCTGGGCGCCGATGGTCGTGGATGAGCAGCGGGGGCTCCTGTATGCGGGAATCGGCACCCCTTCCAACGACTACTACGGCGGCCACCGCCTGGGCGACAACCTGTACGCGGAGTCGCTGGTGGCCCTGGACGCGCGCACCGGGGAGCGGGTGTGGCACTTCCAGACGGTGCACCACGGGCTGTGGGACTTCGACCTGCCGGGGGCGCCGGTGCTGCTCACCGTGACGGTTGGCGGGCGGACGGTCGACGCGGTGGCGGTGGCGGGCAAGACCGGCTTCGTCTACACCTTCGACCGCGAGACGGGCGAGCCGGTGTGGCCCATCGAGGAGCGCCCGGTTCCGGCGAGCGACGTACCCGGGGAGGCCGTCGCCGCGACGCAGCCCTTCCCCACCTCCCCACCCCCCTTCGCCCGCCAGGGATTTACCCGCGACGACCTCATCGACTTCACCCCCGAGCTGCGGCGGCGCGCGCAGGAACTGACCGCCGGCTACCGCTTCGGCCCCCTCTACGAGCCACCTTCCATGGAGGGCACCATCGCCATGCCGGGCATCCTGGGCGGCGGCAACTGGGGCGGGGTGGCCGTGGACCCGGCGAGCGCCGTCCTCTTCGTCAAGTCGTCCGAGGAGCCCAGCCTGCTCAGGATCGCCCCCGCGAACCCGGAGACCACGGTGGGCGACTACGCGATAGACCGCAGCTCGTCCCGGACCCTGACGGTGGACGGGCTGCCCATCTCCAGCCCGCCGTACGGCACCGTCACCGCCATCGACATGAACGGCGGCGAGATCCTCTGGCAGGAGGCGGTCGGCGAGCGCCCGGAGATCGCGGGACATCCCGCGCTGGCGGGGCTCGACCTGCCTGCGCGGCTGGGGGTGGTGGGGGCGCCCGGACCGTTCGTGACGGCCGGCGGCCTGGTGTTCCTGACGGGCGGCTCGGACATCCTGTACGCCTTCGACGCCGCGAGCGGCGAGCTGCTGTGGGAGGGCCGGCTACCCGCGCTCGGCTACGCCAACCCCATGACGTTCCGCACGCGTGCCGGGCGGCAACTGGTGGTGATAGCGGCGGGCGAGCGCGAGGGCGGGACGCTGCTGGCGTTCGGACTCGGGGGATAGCTGCTTGGTGGGGCCAAACCCGCGGTCGCCAGAGGCTACAGCCCGTATCTCTCCTGCAGCACAGCCGCCGATGCCAGCATGAGCAGGAGGGAGTCGACGGAGGGACGATCCTGGTCCGCCAGGCGCGGCAGGCCGTCGAGGATGTCCGCCACCGCGCCGGCGTCCAGAAACGGGACCGCGCGCACAGACGGCCCCCGCAGCGTGTCCTGCAGGAAGTCGTGGAGCGGGCCGTCGGTGCCGACCGCCGAGGGGGCCATGAAGGCGCGCTTGGTTCTGCCGTACACCGAATCCGGGATGTAGGGCCGCATCGCCTCGCGGAGCAGGTGCTTCTCCCGGGGAGGAGCCATGAGCAGCGCGACCGGGAGGCGGTTTGCGTACTCGAAGAGCTCGTGGTCGAGGAAGGGGAAGCGCACCTCCACGCCGTGCGCCATGTCCAGCCGGTCCGCGGCGAGGTGGTAGTTGACGAAGATCGAGTGCAGCCAGAGGTACAGGAGCTGCCGGGCGGGTTCGCGCCGGGAGAGGCCACCGGTTTCGCGGCAGCGGCGGTAGTACGCGCGGTACAGGTCGTATCCGGCGAAGCCGCGCAGGAAATCCTCCGAGCACACCGACTGGATGAGCCCGAGCCCGCGGGTGAGGCGCGTGAAGAGCGACGGGGCGGCGGGCAACAGCAGCGCAATGCGGGCGAGCCACGGGGAGACGGCGGCCAACTCGGGGTGTTCGCGCGACGGAGAGCGCAGCAGCCCCCGCAGGATTCGCAGTAGCTTCCGCGGGCCGAGCCCTCCCACGCCCGCCCCTGCCGCCGCGCGCAGGAACTCGTAGCCGAAGAAGGCCTCGTCGGCGCCCTCGCCGGCCATGACCGACCGGTATCCGGCCTCGCGCACGCCGCGGGCGAGCAGATAGCGCGCGACGCCGTGCGTGTTGTACTGGAGCGTCTCGGCGTGCCGGATCGCGTCGGGGAAGTGGTCCGCCAGCGCCGAGTCGTCCAGCATTACGACGGTGTGATGCGCCCCCGCCGCGGCCGCCATCTCGCGCGCGCCCGCCGTCTCGTCGTATTCACGGCGCTCGAACCCCACCGTGAAGGCCGCGACCGGCTTGTCGGTGCACGCCGCGGCCAGGCCCAGCACCGACGAGGAGTCCAGGCCGCCGCTCAGCAGGCAACCCACCGGCACGCCCGCGACCATGCGCAGGCCGACAGCCTCTTCCGTGAGCGCCTGCACGCGTTCGACGGCGTGCGTGAAGTCGGGGACGGTGGGTGTCCCGGGGGCGTCCTGGAGCCCCGGACCATCGCCCGTCGAACTGCGCCGGCCCCCAGGCCGGGCCCGCGCCCGCCTGCCACGCCGCGGCCCCCGCCGTCCTCCTCGCCCGCCGCGAGAGGTCCGCGGAGACGGCGGCAGATCCCAGTAGCGCTCCAGCCGCACCCCGCCCTCGCCAGCCCGCAGGATGTGCCCGGGCGGGACCTGCGAGATCCCGGCGAAGAGCGACCGCCTCTCGTCCGGGCAGGCGTGCAGCGAATGGTAGACCGCGCGCGCATCCCACGCCCTCGGGATCCCCGCCGCGAACAGGGCCTTCGCCTCCGAGGCCAGGTACAGCGCGCCGCCGTGCTCGGCGAAGAAGAGCGGCTTCAGCCCGAAGCGGTCGCGCGCGGCGAAGAGCTCCCCGGTCTCTTCGTCCCAGATGACGAGGGCGAACTGACCGCGCAACTGCTCCAGGCACGCGGCGCCCAGGTCTTCATAGAGGTGCAGCGCGATCTCGCTGTCGGAACGGGTTCGGAAGCGGTGTCCACGTTCCTCGAGTGCCGCGCGAATTCGGGCGAAGTCGTAGAACTGGCCGTTGACGATGATCCGCAGCCGTCCGTCCTCACTTGCGATCGGTTGAAAACCCTCCGGGTCGTTGATCGCGAGAAGCGTATGGCCGAGGCCCGCCCGGCGCGTCGGGGAAAGCCAGGTCCGCTCGCCGTCCGGGCCCCGGTGCCGGAGCGCCGCGGTCGCGCGCCGCAACGCCGGCTCGGGGACCGGGCCGTTGCGGGACAGGATTGCGACGATTCCGCACATGGGAGAAAGGCCTCAGCGGGGGAAGTGCATGACGGCGTCGCCGCCCCGGCAGGTGAAGCGCATCAGCGGCTGCCGCTCGCCGCGGGTCAGCTCGAGGTTGTCGGCGGTGACTCGCTGCACGATCGCGACCACGTCGATCGTGCCCGCCTCCGGGTGGGCGCGGGCATAGCGCCGGGCGTGGCGGACCAGCAGCGACCTGCGCACCGCCTCGAGCCTCTCAGGGCTGAGCTGCAGCCAGATGTTGCCGATCAGGTAGGACTGCAGCAGCAGGTGGCGCATGCTCTGCGGAAAGAGCGGCTCGGGATCGACAAGGTGACGGCCTTCAACGGCGTCCCCGATCCTCCTCACCTCGAAGCGCACATGGTAGTTCCGCGCGTCGACCCAGTCGAAGAGCCGATAGCTCTGAAAGAGGCCCCCCATCCAGAGCAGCGCGTGCACCGGGTTGTGCCAGCCCTTCGATGAATACCGCTCCATCAGCCTCTTCCTGGTTTCCACGATGTCCCAGAGCAGCATGATCACCAGCAGCACGACCAGGGTGACCGCAACCACCCCCGACGGAGCGAGCCCAAGTGCGGGGGCTCCGTTGAGAGGAGGAAGTCCCAGCGCGCCCTGCATGATCTCCGGGCCGAGCGCGACCGGCAGCGCCCCAAGCATGGCCGTGTTGGAGTACGGGATCTTGAGCGTCAGCGCGATCCCGAGATGAAAGCACACGGCCCCGGCCACCAGCGGCCACTTGGCGATCGAGCCGGTCGGTAGCACGAAGATGAGCGCGAAGAGGGGCTCCAGGATCAGCGCGCCGAAGGTGACCAGACGCAGGGGCGTGCGCCACCCGAGGGTCCAGAACCCGGGCGCGCGGGCGATCGGCATCCTCAGCGCCGCGTGCATGGCGGAGCCGTCCCGCCACATCGGGCTCGTGAACTTGTAGAGTCCGGCGACCAGGTAGACGAGCGTCATGTTGGCGAGGAAGGCGCGCGGGGCGAGGCCGGGAACCGTCGCCGAGATCCACTCTCCGGCCACCGAGACCCACGCTCCGGCCGCAGGGCCGCCGGCCAGCAGATCCGGCAGGTTCAGGGTGTGCCCGACGGGAAGCAGCACCAGCCAAAGACAGAAGATGTGGATGATGGCGTCGTCGAGGTACGCGACCAGCACGTTCCAGCGGTAGTTGGAGACGGCCGCCAGAAAGAGGAAGAAGGCGGCTGCCCTGGGATGATAGCCCGCCACGACGAAGAGCGAGGCCACGCACGCCAACAGGAAGACGATCCGAAACAGCACGCCGGGCATCCCCGGCTGAAAGAGGCTGATCCGGGTGGGCGGCAGGAGCCGCATCGAGAGCCGATGGTCGATCAGGCCGTCCGGATCGCTGAAGTCCCGCGCCTGGCGCAGGGCGCCCAGGAAGTAGAAGAAGAGGACGCCGCCGATGAGGATGCGGGCGATGTCCAGAGGCAGGGCGTGGACGGGTGCGGTGATGTCGATCAAGTCAGAACTCGCGGCCCTCTCCCCGATTCTCCCGCAGGAACTCCTCCGCCCCCTCCGGCAGAAACAGCTTGTCGGAGATGTCCGCGATCTCCTCCGCCTCTTCCCAGGCCTTCTCCAGCAGCCAGAGTTCGCCTTCCAGCGCGCGCCGTTCCTGCTCTTCGTGGAGGGCCATCTCGAGGGCCAGCTTGTGTGGCTTCGGCATCTTGTTGACGTAGCCGGGGATCCCTTTCTTGTCTTCGAAGCGCTTTCCCTCCGCGATCCTGACCAGAAAACGCTCCGGGTG
Source organism: Longimicrobiales bacterium (assembly GCA_965225805.1). Classification (GTDB taxonomy): domain Bacteria; phylum Gemmatimonadota; class Gemmatimonadetes; order Longimicrobiales; family Gaopeijiaceae; genus BD2-11. The sequence goes on along the minus strand of OZ245327.1, from coordinate 2,032,858 downwards.
CCCGGTGGTCTCGATCAGATCCACGGCGTTCCTGACCGTGTCCTTGTTTCCACCCATGTGGTTCATCTTCGGAAGAATCGCCCCCGCGAATCGGCGCGCTTCGGTCCCCTCGTACCAGGTCTTCGTCTTCTTCTTGCGGATCTGAAGTTTGAAGCCCTGCTCGTCACCGGACGGACGGACGCGGGTGCCCAGCAGGTCCTGGCGATTGAGCTTGATGACGCGCTCGCCTTCGGGACGAAGTTTCACGAGGGTGCGCCTGCTGTGCCAGATGTTGAACCAGTTCGGGACCTGGCTGATCAGGCCTACGCCCACGCCCGCGGCAGCTCCGCCGACCACGATGCCTCCGACCACGACAGCCCCGGCTGCCCCGTACAGGATCGTGCGCCGGCGGCGCCGCCCGAACTGGTCGCCGTAGCGCCAGGCCGCAAACTCGGGACGCAGGGGCTCGCCGATGCGCACCAGCGTCAGTCCTTCGGGATGGCGCGCGAGCCCGATGTTGTCGGTGGAGACGCGGATACGGGTGTCGCGGAAGATGCGCTCGCAGTCCTCGACCGCCTCCCAGCGCTCTTCCAGCGGCGTGAGGTTCCAGCGTTCGCACTTCATGCATACGACCCACAGGCGGCCTCGGGCTGCGTCGAAGGCCAAGCGCCGCCCGACCGGGAACGACTCCACCACGTCGTTGGCACCCAGGGGCTTGTGGCAGAACATGCAGGAGGTGTACACGGCGATCCTTGTTGGCTTGCAGCTTGGGCCGCACGTTGTGTGGGCGAGATCGGCACGCTGCACAAGGCGTACCGCTATCGCGCTCGATACGAACCTAACTGTGCCCCGGTTATCGGGCGCTGAAGCAAGATTGCATGAGCTGAGACAGGAGGCGCGCGCATGGGTCAGGAGACGACGGCACTCATCACCGAGCCGATGGCCGTTTTCGGATTCCTGGCCGCGATCGTGGCCCTCGTCTTCTGGGTCTCCGAGCTGCCGCGCTTCCGCAAGGTGTTCGAGGTCGTTCCGCCGGTCATCTACGTCTACTTCCTGCCGATGCTGACGACGACCGCCGGGATCACGCCCTCCGCCTCCCCACTCTACGAATGGACGGTCCCCTATCTGCTCCTCTTCGCGCTCCTGCTGCTGATGGTCTCGGTGGATGTGGGGAGCATCCTCAAGCTCGGGGGCACCGCGCTCTTCATGGTTGCGGCCGGCACGGTGGGGATCATCATCGGGGGGCCGATTTCGCTTCTGATCTTCAGGGACATGCTGCCGCCCGACGCCTGGACCGGCTTCGCGGCCCTATCGGGGAGCTGGATCGGGGGCACGGCGAACATGGTGGCCATCGCCGAGAGCGTGGGCACTTCGCCCGATGCGATGGGGCCGGCGATCGTGGTCGACACGGTGGTCGGGTACGGCTGGATGGGCGTGCTGATCGCGATGGTCGGGCTGCAGAGCCGCTTCGACCGCCGCACGAGGGCACGCACCGGCGCGGTCGAGGAAACCAACCGCCGGCTGGAGGCCATCAACCGGGAGCGCCGCCCGATGTCCACGCGCGACGCGGTCATGATGATCGGGCTGGGGATGGCGTGTGCGGTGGGCGCGCAGCGGGTCGGCGCCATGCTCCCCTCCATCGGCGATCCCACCATCATCAGCGGCACCACCTGGGCGATCCTGATCGTCGTAACCGGGGGGCTGATCCTGTCCTTCACCCGGCTCCGCGAACTGGAGTCCGCGGGGGCTTCGCATCTGGGCTACACCGCGCTCTACCTGCTGCTGGCGGGGATCGGGGCCCAGGCCGACCTCAGGGCGGTGCTCGAAGTCCCGCAGTACCTCCTCGCGGGGGCGGTCTGGATTGCGATCCACCTGGTGGTGCTGCTGATCGCCGCCCGCATCGTGCGCGCGCCTTTCTTCTTCGTGGCGACCGGGAGCATGGCCAACATCGGCGGGGCGGCGTCCGCGCCGGTGGTCGCGGGGGTGTACCACCGGGCCATGGCCCCGATCGGGCTCCTGATGGCGGTGGCCGGCTACATCCTGGGGATCTACGGGGCGCTCGTGTGCGCGTGGCTGCTGGGGATGGTGGGGGGATGAGGCAGGTGGACGGACGAGAGAGGGGGCGTCCGCGGTGGGGCGTCACGGCCCTGACGTGCGGGGGCACAGCCGTCTCGCCCGAGTTGCGCAGGGGTTCGATCGTGACGGCCCAGAGGTGCGCGCGCGATCGCCGCACACGCAGCTCCGGCTCGGCGAGGCCTACGAGGCCGGGCGGGGTGTTCCTCGTGACCTGAAGCGGGCAGAGGAGTGGTATGGTCGCGCCACCGCCGCAGGCAACCGGCAGGCGCAGGAGGCGCTGGCGCGACTGGAGGGGTAGAGTCGACGCTTGGCCGGCCACGCAGATGGTTGACAAAAAAAAACGTCCCCGCGTCACTCCGGTGGCCGGTACACGGCCGCCGCCCGGTGTAGCGCCCGGAACACCACCCCGCGATCCCCGAGCCGGTGCTGGAGTTCGCGCTCCAAACCCGCGATCGGGTAGAGGTTCTGGGGGGCGCGGTCATCCTTGTGGGGCTCGGAAGCGAACCGGGGGAGGAGAGCGGCGGTCGCGTCCGCGATCTCAGTCACCTGCTCCAGCCCCGTGTCCGGCCAGGCCTCACAGCGCACGATTCCCGCCCAAGGGTGCCCCCGGGGTGCGGTCAGGCGCAGATACCATGAGAACCGCGTCCACTTGGTCTGAATGAGGAAGACGGGAGATCGCTGGCGCGGCGCAAGGCGGGCCACGACGGCGCGCGGGCCCGCGGGAAGGTACTGGACCCGGTGGCTCTTCACGTAGCCGATCACGCCCGGCATGCGCTGGCGCCCGCGCAGGGGGCCGTCCATCGCCATCAGGCCGTCGGGATTGCGACGGTTGCCATTGCGCGAGTCCGCACCGGAGCCGACGGGCGTCGAAGTGCCGCGTGATCCGCCCTCGATCCAGGCCCCCGCAACCTCGACCTCCAGCTGACCCATGCGTTCCTGCAGGCCGTTGACAAGCTGCTCGATGTCGTCGTCGGCCACCACACAAGCCGGGAAGATCCCCACGCGGGTCACCAGGTCCGGGACCCCGGCGCGGCCGAAGAAGCCGCGGCGCACCTCGGCGGACACGATCTCGGCCCTGCGGCCGCACCGAACCACACCGGCGGCGAAGGAAGCGCAGATGCCCAGACGAGACTCGTCCTGCTCGCTCATCCAGACGCGCGCCTCGATCCGGCGCACGCCGTCGACGAAGTAGACGTTTGCGGGAACGGCGGTCGCGGCCTCCGGGCCCAGCGGGCGCCATTCGTCCGCGGCAAGTTCCACTCCGGGGTCCACCTGCTCCGCCGGAACCTCCTCCCGCTCGCTCTCGACCGCGGAGCCATACTCCGGCGACCAACCCTCGATGGCGAGAGCCTCGAAGCGCTTCAAGCCAGGTCCCGCGGCCAGATTTCCGGCTGGCCCTTCAGGCTGATCGGTCCGAAGTCGCGTAGATCCAGCGTCGCGATCGCCCGCGCCTCCAAGCGCTCCGCCACGGCCATGACGACCCCGTCCACCAGGCCCAGCGCGAGATCACGATAGGTGCGATCGAGTTCCAGCGCCCTCCGCACGTCTGCCCAGCCACCCCATTCGATGGTGAAACAGCCTTCCTCCAAGTCGGCGCAGAAGGCACGGTGGACGGCGGGGCCAACCGCCCTCGGAACCATGTAGTCCAGTTCGGGGAGGATCGCCCACGGCAACACCCATTGGTCCCGATAGGCGCGGAACGCCTCCGCCAGCGTAGTGTGGGAAATACTACGGCGATCAAGAAGTCCCAGAACGGCGCTGGTGTCCGCCACGATCACGGGGCCGGATCTCCGGAGTCACCGTGCCTGAGGCGCCTTGCGGGCCGAGTGGTCTTGTCGGCCTCCGCTTCGTCGAGCCCCTCCGCGCCGAAACCGTCCATCATGTCCTCGTACCTCTCGGCGAGGTGGCGGAGCCCGCTATCCCCCATGCCGATGGACCGCGGCCATTGACGCCGCGTAGCGCGAGCCGTGTACTCCGCCACCGCCTCGCGCACCAGTTCCGCCGCCGAACATCTTTGATCGGCCGCCAGAGACTTGAGCTTGCGGTAGTCCGCTGCATTCAGGTACACGGTCGTCTTGATCGTCTTCATGAGGTATATGGTATATGGCAACCATACATGAAACAAGAGGCTGACGACCGTTCCGTCCCGTGGCTCTACCTCGGGTCGCGAGGACGCGCGGAATGCCCGGGCACAAAAGCGGAGCCTTCCCGTCGTCCGACCTTCCGCCCGATGTCTGTCGCGCTCCCCGGTCTCACGTCTCCACCCGCTCCACCGAGGACGAATTCCCCACCTTCTTCACCCGATACTGGACCGGGATGCGGTCGGCGAACTCCGGGACGTGGGTCACGATCCCGACCATGCGCTCGGTGCCGAGTTGCTCGATGGTGGCCGCCACGACATCCAGCGTCTCCGAATCGAGCGTGCCGAAGCCTTCGTCCAGGAAGAGCGCCTCGAGTCTGGCGCTGCCGTGCGCCGCCAGGTTGGCGACCTGCTCAGCCAGCGACAGCGCGAGAGCCAGCGATGCCAGGAACGTCTCGCCCCCTGACAGGGTCTTCGCGAGGCGGGGCTCGTCGGCGTTCCGATGATCGATCACCAGGAACTCGTTCTTGTCGGAGAGATCCAGCGAGTACTGGCCGCTGGAGAGCTCCCGCAACCGGAGCGTCGCCCCCTGAACGAGCCAGGTGAGGATCTGGTTCTGGAGCCAGGCGCCGAAATTGAGCGCGTTCAGGTGTTTGCCCAGATCCCTGGCGATCCGCGCGCGCTCGCTCGCCTCCTTCCTCTCCTCCTCGATGCGCTGTCTTTCGGCAGCGGCTTTGCGGAGAACGTCCAACCCCTTGCGGGCGGCCCCGAGAGCCGCCGCGCATTTCGTCGCGGGATCTTCTTCGCTCTCCAGTGAGAGGCCGACCCCCCGACAGCGTTCCCGGAGCTCGGAATCCAGGCGGCGCCGGTCGTTGGACGCGCGCGTCATCTCCGCATCGAGGCGAGCCATCACGTCCTGGGTTTCGGCGTAGGCCCTTTCTCCCCAATGCGACAAAACTGTCCACGATTGCGACAAATTCTTCTCGACAGCACCGGGGGGCTTCATCTCCGCGATGCGATCCCGGGTGGCCCGGTACTCCGACCATGCAGCGTCGAGCCGTCCCTCCCAGCTCTTGAGCGCATGTTTGGCCTCCTGATGGATCCGCCGCGCTGACGCCTCTTCCACCCGTGCCTGCCGCAACGACTGCTCCGCCACGCGGATCCCTTCCAGCAGGCCCGATGTCTCCTCCGGGGTCGGCGCGTCCGCCAGGTCGGCTCGCAGACCCGCGGCGAACTTCTTCTGCTGATCGAGGGTCGCGCTGGCGGCGTTCAAACGCGCCCCGCACTCCGCGCGCTCCCGCGAAGCCTCATCGACGCGCTTGTTCAGCACCTGCACCCTTCCCCCGGCTTCCCCGATCTCCCGCAGAAGAACGTCGATTTCGTCGTCCGTCGGCTCCCCGGCGAGATCCTCCCGGAGCGAGCGGGCGAATTTCTCGCGCCGCCTCAGCGTCTCGGCCGTGGTGTCCCGCCCAAGTTCACACTGTGCCCGGCGCCGGACAGCGTGCTCGGAGTCTCTCTCAAGTTTCCGAACTCGCGCCTCCGTCTCGCCGATCCGGGCCAGCAGCACGACGATCGCGTCCAGGGTCGGCTCCTCCAGCAGTGCCGTCCGGAACGACGCGGCGGACCTCTCCTGCAATTCCAGCGTTGCGGCGCGCGACGCCCTCCGCGAGGCGCAACGCTGCAGCGCTGCCTGGGTTCCGGCGCAGGCGTCGGCCGCGGCGCTATTCGCTTCGCGTGCCGTTTCGAGATCCGCCGGAGCGTCGTGCTCGGGGAGCCGGACCACGGACTGGAGGCAGACCGGGCACGGTTCTCCCTGCTCCAGGTGGCGGGCCATGTCGGCGGCGCTGTGCGCCACCCTCAGCGCTTCCAGAGCCTCTGTGGCCACTGCGAGCCGCTGATCCGCGGTCCGCTTGCCGAGTTCGGCGGCCGTGTACGCTTCCTCGGCCCAAGCCAGCTCGCGGCGCGTTCTGTCGGCCTCGCCCTCCACCTGTGTCAGGCGCTCCCTCCGCTCGCGGACAGCCTCCAGCTTCTCCTTCGTCGGCAGGGCGGCAAGCACGCCTTGCGCCCTCGCGAGATTTGCGCCGAGCGATTTCTCGCGGTCACTGGCGGCCTGGAGCGCTTGCTCCGCTTCCGCCAGCTTCTCGCGCGTCCTTTCTGTCTCTCGCTCCAGCTCCCGGAGCTGCCGTCTCGCCTTGCGGACGCCGTCGAGTTTCGCCCTCGCGGGAAGACGATCAAACGATTTCTCAGCCTCCGCGAGGTGTTGCCGGACCGACTTCTCATGCCGAGTTGCCTGAGCGGCAGCCTCCGCCGCCTCGGCCAGCGCGCGCCGGCTTTGCCCGATTTCCACTTCCAGGCGCGCGAAGTGCTGCCGCTTTTCGACGATCTTCTCGACGGCGGCCCGCTCTGGAAGATCGTCCCGAGCCTTGCCAGAAGCGCGCAGGCGCGCGGCCGCCGAATCCCTGACCTCGGTGGTGTCGCGGAGCTTCTGTTCGGCCTCCCGGTGCCGAGCCGCCAGGACAGCCGCGCCCTCGGGAACGCGAACCTCGGCCAGAAGTTCGAGCTGGCGGGAGGCCTTCGTCCACCCATCCTTGGCTGCCTGGATCGCGGAGGCAAGCCGGCTGAGATCGGTGGAGACTTCGTCGATGTGCTCCCTGAGCTCGTCCAGCGCAGCCACCCGGCCCTCGGCCTCGCGCACGGCTTCGGAAGTCGCATGCGCCAACGCCGATTCCAGCTGCCACTGAAGCTGACCCTCCCGGCTCTCCTCCAGCTTCCAGCGCAGGTTGGCGGCCTTGCGCAGCTTGTCGTACAGCCCGAGCCCGAGCAACCGCTCAAGCAGCCGCTTGCGCTCGCCCGGCTTCGCGCGCAGGAAGGCGGCGAACTCTCCCTGTGGAAGCACGACGCACTTGGTGAAGTGGTCGAGACCCAGCCCGATCACGTCGTTCTGGACGCTTGTGGAGAGTTCCGCCTCCGTGGCCGCGAGCGTCCGGGCCGGCTCTCCGTTCGTCCACTCCTCCAGGCGGGCTTCCCTGGTAGTCGCGCCGGTCTTGGTGCGTTGGACAACCCGGACCGCCGTGTACACCTTGCCCCGCGTCTCGAAGTCGAGCCGCACCCGCGCGCGCACCTTGCCCTGGCTGATGACCGGCGCCACGAGACGGCGGTCGTCGTAGCGGGGAACGGACCCGTAGAGCGCGAAGATCATCGCGTCGATCAGGCTGGATTTGCCGGATCCAGTCGCGCCGGTGAACACGAAGAGGCTGGTGTCCTCGAAGCTCACCTCCGTCCGCTCTCGGAAGGACGTGAAGCCCTCCAGCTCAAGCCGAAGCGGCCGCATACTCCTCCTCCAGCAGCTCGTCGAAGAGCTCCGCCAGCTCCTCGCCTGCGATGTCCTTCTCTTTCAGATAGCGCCGGAACTGCTTGCGGGGATCGCGCAGCTTGTCCGGGTCGAAGGCGTCGCGCTCCTCCTTCGTCCCCTCCGGGCGCGCCACGATCACATCCACCGCATGCGGGAACATCTCTCGAACCCGCTCGGCGAGGGCGGGAGACGGCGACTCCTCGACGAACACGCGCAAGAAGTCGTCGCCGGTCTCGCCGATCATACCCTCCAACTCGAAACTGCTGCCGTGGATAGTTCGAAGGGCCCGCCCCTTCGTCAGCGGAACAGCCCGGGTCCGCGCCGGCCTCCCTGCTTCCGCCTCGATGATGAGGACGCTGTGCTCTCCGTGCGTCTCACCGAAGTCGAGGGCGAAGGGCGAGCCGGCATACCGTATGGGACACTTGCCGCCGATCTTCTGGGGCTTGTGGATGTGTCCCAGGGCGACGTAGTGGGCCGACTCCGGGAAGATGTCGGCGGGCACGTAGTAGCCGAGAACGTGGGCTTGGCGTTCTCCGCCTCCTTCCGCGGCACCAAGCACCGTCAAGTGCGCCACGACCAGGTTGACCGTGTCGGCCCCGAACCCGGCGCACAGTGCGCGCGCGATGCTGCGGCAGCGGTCGCTGTATTCCTTCTGATGGTCGTCCGGGTCCTCCCCCATGAGCGCCTCGGCCTTCACGATCCCGCGCTTCGACTGGAAGGGAAAGAGCGCGATGCAAGCGGTCTCGCCGGACCGGGTGGTGTGGCGCAGGACGCCTCCACGGGTGGGCGGCGCAACGGATGAAGCCGAGGTCACGTTGGCCAGCTCGAGCAGAGGACGGACCGCGGTCAGCCGGCGCGGATTGTCGTGGTTTCCGGCAATGACGACCACGTGCGCCCCGGTCCGCGCCAGCCGCAGCAGCGCGTCGTAGACGATCTGTTCCGACTCGGGGCTCGGGACGGCCCGGTCGAACTGGTCGCCAGCCACCAGAACCAGGTCGACCGCCTCGCTCTCGGCGATTCCCACGATTTCGTCGAGGACCGCCCGGTGCTCGTCGGCCCGGCTGCGACCGCGCAGGGTCTTGCCGACATGCCAGTCCGCCGTGTGGAGAATCTTCATTGCGCCTGGCCCGTGGACGGAGCCCCCGTGGACGGAGCGATAATTGCGCGGGACTCGCCGGCCCTGCACATGTGGCTCGCCCTCACCACCCCTCCAACCCCTCGAAGGGGTCGCCCACATCCCCGTCCCGGCCCGGCGGGTTGGCCGCTTCGTCCGGCCGCGTGGCCCACGCCGGGAACGGAAACTCGAGCACCAGCGGGACCGGCAGCTCGGGCTGCGACAGGATCATCGTGCCGGGCTTGAGGATGGTGGCGCGCTGGCGGTGGGCGGTCGGCAGGAAGGCGTATTCGGGCCGGCCGGCCTCGGCGCTGTCCAGACGCCCCGCCACCCGGAGCGACGAGTTGGCGATTACCCTGCGCTCCACCTCGCTGGCGGTCTGCTGGGCGCCGATGAGGATCACGCCGAGCGAGCGGCCGCGCTCGGCCATGTCCAGCAGGATCTCCTTGATGGGGCTCCGGCCGTCCCGCGGCGCGTATTTGTTCAGCTCGTCCAGCACCACGAAGAGGAGGGGTTCGCGAGCGCCGGTCTCCTCCTTCTCCCGGAAGGTCTTGCGCAGCACCACCCCCACCACGAAGCGCTGGGCCCGGCGCGACAGCTTGGCGATGTCGACCACCGTGACCTGCTCCTGCATGCCGATGCGGTGCTTGTCCGGGTTGGGCACGTCGCCCCGCACCAGGTGCTCGGCGTCGCGGCGGGCCGCGTACAGCCGGCGCACGAAGGCGTTGATCGTGCCCCCGCCGATGGAGCGGCCGGCCCAGTCGGGCTGATCCGCCGGATCCTCCACTCTCTCGCGGATGGCTTCGATCAGATCCCCGAAGGTGCGGCAGGTCGTCCCGCCAACCCGCACTCCGCCGTCGTCGAGCGGCCTCGCGTCGCGCCGCAGCCGCGCCGTCACGTTGTGCACCACGATCGTGTACTGCTGGCGCTCGTCCTCGGCGTCCGCGAACAGGAACGGGAGCAGCTCGTCCTGGCAGAAGTCCGCCAGCGTCCAGAAGAAGGAGGTCACGCCGTCGGCGCGACTCCCGGTGCGGGGCGCGGCGGAGGGGTCGCCCGGGCGCGGCGGCGCCCACAGCTCCACGCTCCGGAAAGGCTCGGCCGGAAGGCCCAGCCTCACATAGCGCTCTATCTGCTCGCCGTCGAGGTGGCGATTGGGCCGGTCCAGAAAGAGCAGATCCTCTCCCTTGACGTTGAAGATCAGCGCCTTGGTGTTGTGGGCGCCGGCACCCAGCTGGCCCGACGTGAACAGACTGTGCAGGAGGAAGACGGCGTAGCTGGTCTTGGTCGCCACCCCCGAGACCCCGCTGATGTTCACGTGGGCGCCCCGGGTGCCGTCCATGAACTCCACGTTCGCGTGCACCACCTCGCCGTCGCGCGACAGGCCCGCCGGCATCTTGCGCTCCATGCCGTCGAAGAAGAGGGCCACCTCGCGGGCCTTGCCGGTGGCCTTGTGGACGATCTGGCCAGGCACCGGCGGCACGAACACCTCCGGCTCGAAGCGGGTCGCGAGCACCTTGGCGGCCTCGGTCACCTGCGCCGGAAGCACGCCGTCCTCGATCAGGAAGACGTCGCTGTCGAAGCGCGCCCCCTCGTGCCGCATGCGCAGGTCGGCGACCATGCCGTAGATGCGGATCGGGTCCGCGCGCCCGGGAAGCGTGCGCTCGACCACGACCACATCGTCGAGCTGCAGGAAGCACCCCTCGCCCACCGCGACCCAGAACTCGAGCGGCGTGGCCGGATCGGTGCCGATGACCCGGCCGATGGCAATCGACCCGCTCACGCGGGAACCCCGCCCCGGTCAACCGCTGTCGACAACATCGCTTCCTCCGGCGATGGCCACCCGCACCTCCCCATCAGGCCGTCTGGCAGGCCTCCGCGAGAGGAGACACCAGCGAGCGGCCGATGGTGCCGGTGATCCCCCGCACCTGCGCCATCAGGTCGACGAACTGCTCGGGGTAGAGAGACTGCGCCCCGTCCGAGAGCGCCGCCGGCGGATCCGGATGCACCTCCACCATGAGGCCGTCCGCCCCCGCGGCGACGGCGGCGCGCGCCATCGGCTTCACCTTGTCGCGAACGCCGGTGCCGTGGCTGGGATCCGCGATGATGGGCAGGTGCGAGAGCGACTGCACCACCGGGATCGCGGTCAGGTCCAGCAGGTTGCGGGTCTCGGTGTCGAAGCTGCGCACGCCCCGCTCGCACAGGATGATGTTGGGGTTGCCCTCGGAGAGGATGTATTCCGCGGCCAGCAGCAACTCCTTGATGGTGGCCGCCAGCCCGCGCTTCAGCAGCACGGGCCGCGGGGAGCGCCCCGCCCGCCGCAGCAGCGGGTAGTTCTGCATGTTGCGGGCGCCGATCTGCACGATGTCGGTGTATTCCTCCACGGCATCGAAGCTGTCCAGGTCGAGGGCTTCGGTCACGATCGCGAGTCCGGTCGCCTCGCGGGCGCGCGCCAGCAGCTTCAGGCCCTCGACCCCCAGCCCCTGGAACGAATAGGGCGAGGTGCGCGGCTTGTAGGCGCCCCCGCGCAGGATGGTGGCGCCGGCGCCCGCCACCAGCTCCGCCACCCCCATGATCTGCCCCTCCGACTCCACCGAGCACGGGCCGGCCATCACCGCGATCTCGCGCCCGCCGATGGCAGTGCCGTTGCCGAGCGTCACCACGGTGTCATCCTCGCGCCACTCGCGTGACACCTGCTTGTAGGGACGGCTGACCGGAATGATCTCCAGGACGCCGGGGAGCCCCACCAGCCGGGCCGTGTCGACCCGCCCGTCGTTGCCCACCAAACCGATGGCCGTGCGCTGGCGGCCGGGCATGGGACGAGCCTGGTATCCCAGGGTGTGGATCGTGTCCACGGCCCCCTGAACTTCCTCGGCCGTGGCGTTGTGCTTCATGACGATCAGCATGTCGCTCTCGTGGATGAAGTGTGGCTACGAAGGGTAGCTGCGATGAGGTCCGGCTGCGAACAAGCGCGGCTGCGAAGACGCCTGGCTTACGCAGTTGCGCCCGTGTCGAGGCGAACGCCCACCACCGAGCTCACCCCCGGTTCCTCCATGGTCAACCCGTAGATCCAGTCTGCCGCTTCTATGGTGCGCGGATTGTGGGTGATCACCACGAACTGGCTCTGCTGCTTGAACTCTCGCAGCAGCTGAAGGAACCGGTCAATGTTGCTCTCGTCAAGCGGGGCGTCCACTTCGTCCAGCACGCAGAAGGGGCTGGGCTTCACAAGATAGATCCCGAAGAGGAGCGCGAGCGCGGTCAGCGCCCTCTCTCCCCCCGACAACAGATCGATGCGGCGGGTCTTCTTGCCCATGGGAGAGGCGTGGATGTCGACCGGGCCTACCAGGGGATTCTCGGGGTCCCTCAGACGCAAATCGCACTCTCCGCCCTCGAACAGTCGCTGATGGATCTTGCGGAAGTTCTCGCGCACCGCCTCGAAGGTATCGAGGAAGAGCCGGATGGCGGTCTGGTCGATCTCGCGGATGGCGGCGCGCAGGTCGTTGCGCGCCCGTTCCAGGTCGTCCCGTTGCCCGGTCAGAAACGACAGCCGCTCGTTCTGCTCCGCGTGTTCCTCGATGGCGAGCATGTTCACGGGTCCGAGGCGCTGGATCGCCTGCACGAGCCCCGCCAGCTCCTCCTTCAACTCGTCGGGGTCTCCCTCGACCGGTTCGGCCATCTCCGCCAGCCGCTCGAAGGGACGCGCCCATTCGGCCTCCACGCGCTCCCGGATGCGAACGATCTTCCCTCGCAGTTCCTGTTCTTCAAGGTTCAGACGATGGCGCCGGTCGGAAGCGGTCCGCTCCGCCGCGCGGGCGGCCTCCACCCTTCGGTCGGCTTGTTTCACGGCTTCCCTCGCCTCCTCGAGCGCCGTGTCGTCCTCCGAGAGCCTCTCGCGCGCCTTGTCGCGACGCCGGAAGAGCCGCTCGATGGCCTTTGCGCCCCTGGCGAGGAGTTCGCGGGCGCCGGTCAGTTCGCGCCCGAGCTGTTTCTGCTCCTTCTCCAGCCGCCGGAGCTGTGAGGCGGCCAGCTCGCCCGCCGTGCGAAGATCGTCGATGCGTTCGTCCGCGCGACCCAGCTCCCCCTCGTGCTGGTTCGACAGGATCGCCAGCCGGGCTTCCTCCATGCGCGTCCGTTCCCAATCCCCCTCCGCCACCTCGACCACCTCGGCGGCCTGCTCCCCGCGGCGGCGGCGTGCGGCGGCTCGTCCGGCGAGGCTCTCATGCTCCTCCTGCTCCGCGCGCAACTGCGCGGCGGCGGCGGCTTCGGCTTCCCGGGTGTCGCGGACGCGCCCCACCAGCTCGTCCTTCTCGCGCTCCAGGCGGGTGCGCCGCTCGGCCTGTGCGCTGTGGCGCGCCCGCGCGGCCCGCAGGTCGTCATCGGCGCGCGTGAGGGCGGTCCGGCACCCCTCCAGCACTTGCTCGGCCCGCTCGGCGCGCGCCTGCGCCGCCTCGCGCGCTTCACGGGCGCGCGACGCCTTCCGGGCAGCGGCGACGCCGGCCTGCTCGAGCGCCGCGAGTTTGCCGCGGCGCTCGAGCAGGCCGGCCGTCCCCGCGGGGTTGCCCACGACCAGCACTCCGCGCGCGTCCACCGAGGTGGGCGGGCGGTCCTGCCCGGGCGCCCCTTCCCCTCCGGCGGGATCGAGCGCCTCCGCCTGGTTCACCCCGCCCAGCAGCACCCGCACCCACGGGGCGCCCAGGCCTTCGGGGCGGAGCGCCCCCAGCAGCGACCCCGGTGCATCCGCCTCGGGGGCATCGTCCAGCGGGAGCAGCACAATGCCCCCGCCCTCCGTCCACTCCTCGGCGAACCACCTTCGCAGCCGCGCGGCGGCCTCGCCGTTTTGCACCAGCAGCGCCTGGGCCAGGTGCCCCAGGTACGATTCGGCGGCGGCCAGCGCCGCCGCTGATCCCGAAATACACTGCGACAGCGTGCCCAGCACGAGATCCTCGCACGCCTCGCGGGCCGCCCTCACCACCGGCTCGTAGCCCGCTCCCTCCCGCTCCATGGTCTCAAGGGCGGTGCGGTGGGTCGCCAGCCCGGACGACCGGTCCGCCGCCTCGACCTCGGCGGCGCGCGCCTCCGCCCGTGCCGAGCGCGCCCGCTCGAAGCGTCCCAGCGCCTCGTCCACCTGTTCCCGCGCCCGGGCCGCGGATGACCCCAGGCGGGTCATGCGGTCGTCGGAGGCGCCTCCCTGCCTGCGCAGCCCGGCCAGCTCCCGCTCCGCCTCGGAGACTCTCTCCTCCAGCCGGGCCAGGCGGCCCTGCAATTCATCCCGCCGGGTGCGCGAGGCGGCGACGGTTCCCTCGAGCCGGGCCAGCCTGCGCAGCAACCTTCGTTCGTCGCCACGCACCCCCGCCAACGTCCCACGCGCCAGCCGGAGTCGTTCCCGGGTGCGGGCAGTCGCTTCCCGCGCCTCCCGTGCCTTGGCGCGTACATCCGCAAGCTCGGCTGCGGTCCGGGCGCGCGACCTATGCAACTCGGCGATCTCGCGCGCCAGCTCGCCCGAGCGCCGGCGGGCCGTCCCCTGATCCTCGCCGATCTGCTCCAGCCGCCGCTCCGCATAGATGATTCGCTCGCGTGCCACGGCCAGATCCCGTTCCCAGCGGACCAGATCCTTCTGGATGCTGTCCAGCACCCGTGCCGCCTCGGCGCGTGACTTCTCCGCCTCCAGACTACGGACGCGCAACGTCTCGCGTCCGGTCTCCGCGGTGCGAAGCTCGACGAGCTTTGCCTCCTGCTCCTCCAACCCTCCCCTGAGGAGTTCCTGAAGGTGCGCCCGCCGGTCCTCGAACTCGGCCAACTCCCTCGACACCACCGCGACCTCGACCGAAAGACGTCGCTTCCTCAGCTCCTGATGGCGCTGCGCCTTTCCCTTCTGGCGCGCGAGGGAACGCACCTTCGCGGCCACCTCCAGGATCACGTCCTCCAGCCGCTCGAGATCCAGCTCGGCCCGGGCCAGCCGCTGCCCTGCGATCCGGCTTCGGTCCTTGTACTTGCCGATACCCGCGGCCTCCTCGAACAACCCCCGGCGTTCCTCCGCGCGCTCCGAGAGAATCGCGTCGATCATGCGGCTCTCGATGATCGCGTAGGCGTTGGCGCCGAGCCCGGTATCCCGGCAAAGCTCCTGGACATCGCGCAAACGACAGGTGGCGCGGTTGATCGAATATTCGCTGCCGCCGTCCCGGAAGACGGTGCGGCCTATCTCGACTTCGCCGAAGGGCACCGGCAGCACCCCGTCCTCGTTCGTGACCCGGAGAACCACGGAGCCGCGGTTGATGGGCCGCCGATGGACCGTGCCCTGAAAAATCACCTCTTCCATGCGGGAACCACGCACCACCGTCGGCCGTTGCTCGCCCAGCACCCAGCGAACCGCGTCGCTGATGTTGGATTTTCCGCAGCCGTTCGGTCCCACGATCGCCGTAATGCCTTCGTGGAACTCGATGTCCGTGCGCTCGGGAAACGACTTGAACCCGTGGAGGCTGAGCGAGGCGAGCCTCATCAGACGAAGAACTGGCTGATCCGGGCGAGAAGACGCTCGAAGAGTTCCCAAAGCCGGCTCGCTCCGGGCACCTCGGCGATCCCGGCGTTGTCGATCCCCATCAGGATCATCAGGGTCGCAAACAGGATGAGGACCGCGAATGCCGAGACGCTGAGGCCCCGACCCTTGGCGCGGGACCCGGAACCGACGGGAGCCGGGGCTGAGGCGGTTCGCTCCCCGGCGGTAGCGGAGTCGGGGAAATCTTCCTGCGACGCCTCTTTTCCGGCTTCGACATCGTCCTCGAATCCGTCCCATAGCGAAGGCTGGTAGCTCTGCGCGCCGAGACGGTTCTCCCTCCTCCTGGTCACGATCGCGACGGAAATCCCGCTCGGCGCCGGACCCAGCAGAGCTATCGCGTCCCTGAGGCCCACCTTTCCGAGCGCGGACATGGGTTCGCCCTTGCAGGCCAGCACAATCGAAGGGACGCCACGGGGATGAACGGTCGAGTCGGCCAGCTGATAGGTGACGACCGTGACGCCTCCCTCGATCAGGGTTTTCAGCAGACGGCCCCAACTCGGCTGGTCGAGCAAGGCGCGGGAGTCCGCCACGGGAGTCCCCGCGGTGGCCAGCCAGAAGGCTCCGTCGTTGACGGGGCGGGCGATCCGCCTCAGGGAAGCCCCGTATTCGATGGCGTCGGCAATGCCCTCGAGATTCCAGACGCTGAACGCTCGGTGCAGATGAGGCTGCTCGAAGCCCAGGTCGACAAGCAGCACCCGCGCTCCCCGTGAGGCCCAATGGCCGGAGATTGCGATTGCGGCGTGGGCCGCCCAGTCCTTCTCGCGTGCCCGGGAGGTGGCTCGCACGGCGACCACGCGGCCTTCCTGCGGGTCGGAAGGAAGGTCGAGTTCCAGGATGCCGGAGAGGATTTCCCGCGAGAAATCGAAAGGCTGCAATTCGAGCGCCGAAAAGCCGCTATGGGCTCGGGCTAGTGCGTCAGGGCGGGCGGTCACGGCGGCGCGAGCTCCGTATCCGCCGCGAATTCGTGGCGCGGGGCATCTCCCCAGAGCGTCTCGAGCTGATAGAAGGACCGCATCTCGGGGTGGAAGACGTGGACCACGAAATCGATGTAGTCGATCAGAACCCAGCGGGCTCCCCTCGCCCCTTCGGTGTGGGCAGGGCGGAAACCCTCCTCGCGCAGCTCCCGGGTCACATGATCCGAGATCGCGCGCACCTGGGTATCGGACCTGCCGGTGGCGAGCAGAAAGTAGTCGGTGGCCGAGGAGATGCCGCGCAGGTCGAGGACCACGACATCGTCGGCCTTGCGCTGGAGCGTCAACTGCGCCGCCCGGCGGACCTCGCCCGGAAGCCGGGAATCATTGGAGGAGGCCTCGTCCATCATCCGCTCAGCGCCACGCGAATCAGCCTGTCCTTTCCACATGGACGGTCACACTGACCTCCACTTCCGCGTGAAGCCTGATCGGAACTTCGAAGGAGCCCAGCGTCTTGATCGGCTCCGGGAGGACGATGTGCCGCTTGTCCAGAGCGAAGTCCAGGCCCGAGTTGACGGCCCGATCGGCGATGTCGGCGGCGGTCACCGAACCGAACAGTTTCTCGGATGCGCCGGCGCGAGCCCGGAACACGAGATGCATCCCTTCCAGCCGCGCGGCACGCCGGCGCGCTTCGAGGTACTCCCGCCGGGCCCGCTCCTCGGCCCGCCGCCGCTCCTCCTCCAGCCGGCGGATGTTGGCCGAGGACGCCTCGTACGCGAGGCCGCGCGGCAACAGGTAGTTGCGGCCGTACCCCGGCTTGACCTTCACGACGTCGCCCGGTTCACCGAGGCGCTCTACGGATTCCTTGAGGATCAATTTCACCGTCCACTCCTGGTTTCTTGAATCTTGTGGACTGGGCCGCCAGACGCCACGCAGATCCCAGTCGTTGTTAAGTCTTCAGGACCCGTGCTCGTATGTCCAGCCAGGTGTCACCGAGCCCGATCAACAATGCCGCTACGAGCAGAAAGGGTGCCAGCAACAGGAAGGCGAGCGCAAGCATGACCCACCCGAAGGCCGAAACGCCGCGTGTCACGCCCACTACCACTCCGGCCCCGCGCACCGCGTAGAGGGCGCCGCTGAACACGAGCAGGTTCAGACCCGCCCGGCCCAGCGGGTCGTCGGGTTGAAGGAGGAACAGCACGGCGCCAAGGACCAGCACCCACACCCACTGGTCGCTGAACCGGAAATCGCCGAGCGGCCCCAACCCTTCCCGGCTCCCCCGCCCCAGGCGCACGTAGAGCCACCAGGCGACCCCCAGCGCGGCCAGCGACGACAGCGCGAGCATCGCCGGAAACAGGTTGCTCTGCCATTCCGCCACCTGGAAAACCGTACTGACAACCGTCCCGGGGAGCGGAGCTCCGTCCCTGAGGACACGCAGCGCCTCGAGGGAGGTGCCCACGCCGTCGCGCAGTCGGGACGCCACCATTTCGTCGATGACTTCCCAGCGCCGGGGGCTCAGCCCGAGAGCGGCCCACGCGCCACCGATCGAAATGGCCACGGCCGAGAGTGCCCGGGGCAGAAACGGCTGCTCGGGCCGCCGCAGGGTCAGCGCGGCAAAGCAACCGCCCAGGATGATCGTCCATCCGCGCTCGACGTACCACAGACCGGATCGCGTCACGCCGGCCAGCGCCACGACCAGCCCCATGGCACCGGCCATCAGCGGCACAAGCCGCCTCCCGGGCAACGTGAACACGAGACCGGCGAACGGAATCAGTACCAGAACAACCGGAGCGAAGACGGAAAGGAGGAGGGCAGCGAGGTAGAGGGCTCCCGCTCGTCCCCAGTTCCTCAAGGGGCTTTCCGTCGGCCCGCGGCGACGGCTAGCCCCCGTGGCTGCGCATGTAGGGGAGCAGGGCGAGGTAGCGCGCCCGCTTCACCGCCCGCCCGAGCTTGCGCTGGAATCCGGCGGCCACCCGGGTCGTGCGCCGGGGAAGGAGCTTGCCCTGCTCGGTGATGAAGCGCGACAGCGTGGCGACATCCTTGTAGTTGAGGAGGGCGATGGGAGGACCATCGATGCGCCTGCGATGACCGCGGCCGCCGGAAAACTCGGGAGGGCTCATGCGGGATCGGGAGACGGCTTCCGTCTCCTCGTCGTCGTTCCCGGCATCCTTGTCGCCGTCCCCGGCGGACTCCTCGGAGGGGCGCAGGGCGGGAGCAGCCGCAGACAGCACCGACATCCCGGAGGAGGGCTCCCCTTCGTTCAGCACGAGCAGGTACCGGAGCACCTCCTCGTCGAGCCTCATGATGCGCTCCAGCTCGGGGAGGGCGGTGGGATCGCCGAGAAACTGCGTCACGACGTAATAGCCGGACGTCTGTTTCTGGATGGGATAGGCGAGCTGGCGGCCGCCCCAGTGGTCTACGACCTTGATCTCGGCGTCTCCTCCGGATACCAGGCCGTGGAATCGCTCCAGCTTTTGATGGATGGCATCCTCGCCCAGGGTGGGATGAAAAATCAGGACGAGTTCATAGTCGCGCATGGTCTCTCCCATGGTCCGCGTGTTGACGGGCCCCGCTCCCTGAAGGGCTATCCGCGTGAAGAAGCCCTTCGGGGCCGGGGCGGGATCGGCAACGGAATATACCCTTCCGGACGAGAGCTTCAACCCGGCGGCCACGGCGGGCGTTGTGGGCCGGTCCCGACGGGTGCCGGGGTCCGGTGCCAACCGGCGTCCGGAGTTGGCCACCGACGTGCCTCCGGATCCCGCCCGGCAACGTCAGCTTCCCGCGAGCGCCTCCTGCACCGCGAGGATCAGCGACGGATAGCGGCTGAAGGCCCAGCGGGCCTCGTCCACGTCGAGCCGTTCGCGGTTGGTGTGCGCGTAGCGCTCCTCTCCGGGAGCGAAGCCGATGGTGGGAATTCCGAACACGCCGCAGGTCCAACCGCCGTCGGTGGCGAACGTCCACGGGCGGCAGTGGGCGGATGTAGCGGGGTCGTCGCGCCGCCCGACCGCCCGCGCCGCCGCCTTCACCACCGGGTGACCCGGTTCCATGAGGAAGCCCGGGGTAAGCAGACTGCGGTCGGCGGACCGACCGGTGTAGGCGGTCTGGTGCGCCGAGGCGAGGCGGCACTCGAGCGCGTAGCCGGCGGGCACATCCGGGAGCGCCTCCGCGATGGCGTCCTCGACCCGGGCGATCAGGCTCGCCTCCGTGTCCGTCGGCAGGATCCGCCAATCGAGCACCACGGTCACTTCGTCGGGGATGACGTTCGGGCTTTCGGGCCGCGCCGTCACGTCGGTGGCGGCGAGGCTCGCGGGCCCGAGGACGGGATCGGACTCCTGCCGCTCCGCCAGGCGAGCCACCCCGGTCAGCACCTGGGGCAGGAGGGCCAGGGCGTTGCGGGCGCGGTCGGGGGCGCTGGCGTGGCCGGCCTCGCCGTGGATCACGACCTCGAGTTGCGCGCGCCCGCGGTGCCCCAGAGCGATGTCACCGTGGGTCGACTCGCCGATGATGACCGCCGCCGGAGTCACCAGACCCGACCGGACCAGGTTCTCCATGCCCCAGCCACCCCGCTCCTCGTAGACCACCTGGCCAACGATCACGTCGCCGGGGGCGCGGCCCGCCAGCGCCGCGGCCGCGTAGACCTGGAGCGCCATGGGGCCCTTGATGTCCATCGCCCCGCGACCGTGCAGGCAGCCGTCCTCCACCGTACCGCTGAAGGGGGGGTGTTCCCACTCCTCGTGGGCGCCTTCGGCCACTACGTCCAGGTGACAGGAGAGCATCACCGGGGGCGCGTCTCCCCTTCCCCTCACGACTCCGGCCACGCTGCCCAGCCCGTCGACCTCCACCCGGTCGAAGCCCAGCACGCGCATCTCCTCCTGCAGGCGGGCGGCGACCTCGCCTTCCTCCCCGCTCATCGAGGGAATGCGGATCAGATCCCCGGCGAAGGCCAGGGCGTTCTCGAAGGTCGCTACGCGAGTCATCGGTTCACGCTCCTGTTGTCGCCGGGAAGGCTATCCGAGGAAGGCATTCAGGACGTCCCGGATCCAGGACATCGCGACCCCACCCTCCCCGTGCACACGCACGAACCAGGGCGCGAGCACCAGCGCGACCACGCTCATGAGCTTGATGAGGATGTTGAGGGAGGGGCCGGAGGTGTCCTTGAAGGGATCCCCGACGGTGTCGCCCACGACCGCCGCCTTGTGCGGTTCGGAGCCCTTTCCGCCCATTGCCCCGCCCTCGATGTACTTCTTGGCGTTGTCCCAGGCGCCGCCCGCGTTGGCCATGAAGAGCGCCATCAGCACGCCGGTCACGGTCGCGCCCGCGAGCAGTCCGCCGAGCGCCTCAATGCCCAGGAAACGGCCGACCACCACCGGCGACAGCACGGCGATGACCCCCGGGAGGATCATCTCCCGGAGCGCTGCCCGCGTGGAGATGTCGACGCAGCGGGCGGAATCGGGTTTGCTGCGGCCCTCCATGATGCCTGGAATCTCCCGGAACTGGCGGCGCACCTCGTCGACCATCCCGGCGGCGGCGCGCCCGACCGCGGTCATGGTGAGCGCCGCCACCAGGAAGGGCAGCGCCCCGCCCAGGAAGAGCCCGATCACCACCAGCGGATCAACGATGTTGATCCCGGTCTGCTGAAGGCCGACCTTGGTGGTGTACGCCGAGAACAGCGCGAGCGCGGTGAGCGCGGCCGAGCCGATGGCGAACCCCTTGCCGATCGCGGCGGTGGTGTTGCCGATCGCGTCCAGGGAGTCGGTGATCTTGCGGGTTTCCTCCCCGAGACCGCTCATCTCGGCGATGCCGCCCGCGTTGTCCGCGACCGGTCCATAGGCATCGACGGACATCGTGACCCCCACCGTCGCCAGCATGCCGACCGCAGCGATGCCGATGCCGTAGAGCCCCGCCGCCATGAAGGAGACGAAGATCGCCACGCAGATGAGCAGCACCGGAACCACCGTGGACTCCATCCCCACCGCCAGCCCGGTGATCAGGTTGGTGGCGGACCCGGTGTCGCTTGCCTTGGCGATCCGCTGCACCGGCTTCCCGGCCGTGTAGTACTCGGTGGCCAGCCCGATGAGGATCCCCACCAGCGTGCCTGCGAGGATCGCCCAGAACGGTCCCATCGGGGAGTAGACCGTATCTCCGTCGGACAGCTGGAGCCCGAGCGACCCGACGATCACGTACATCGCCACCAGGAAGAGGCCCGCGGCGACGAAGGTGACGTTGCGCAGGGCCCCGGCCGGGCTGCTGCGCTCGAGAACCTTCATGGCCGCGATCCCCAGCAGCGAGGCGAGCAGCCCCGCCATCACCGTAAGCAGGGGCAGGGCCACCGCCTCCGTCACGCTGGCAGCGGTGAGCTGGGAAGTCGCCGCGATGGCGATGGTGGCGATGATCGACCCGACGTAGGACTCGAAGATGTCGGCGCCCATGCCGGCCACGTCCCCCACGTTGTCTCCCACGTTGTCGGCAATGGTCGCGGGGTTGCGCGGGTCGTCCTCCGGGATACCCGCCTCCACCTTCCCCACCAGGTCCGCCCCCACGTCCGCCGCCTTCGTGAAGATCCCGCCGCCGACGCGCGCGAAGAGGGCGATGGAGCTGGCTCCCATCGCGAAGCCGGAGATGATCTCGGAAAATCGCGGGAAGTCGTTTGTGCCCGGGATCGCGCCCGCCGCGAAGATCCAGTAGAAGATCCCCACCCCGAGCAACCCCAGCGCCGCCACCGAGAGCCCCATGACCGCGCCCCCCGCGAAGGCGATGCGGAGCGCCTTGCCCTGCCCCTCGGTGTTGGCCGCGGCCGAGGTGCGCACGTTGGCCCGGGTGGCGGCCTTCATGCCGAAGAAGCCGGCGAACACCGAACACGCGGCGCCCGCCACGTAGGCCACCCAGGTCCATCCCGGAATCGCAAAGAACAGCAGGATGGCGACCAGCACGACAAAGCCGGCAAGGACCGTGTATTCGCGGCGCAGAAACGCCATCGCTCCGTCGTGGATCTGGTCGGCGAGGCCGACCATCACATCCGAGCCCGGGTCCTGTCGTCTCAGGTAGGCGAAGACCGCGCCGGCCGCCGCGAGCCCGAGGATGCCGAAAGCCCAGGCCCAGTTCGCAAGGGGTACCAAGTCGCTCATCTGATCTGCTCTGCTGGAAGTAGCGGTTCAGTTCCCGCCGTCCCGCGGCGGGTCATCGGTTGTAGGCATTCATCACGGGCTCGATGCCCTCGTCCATCCAGAGTCGGACCGCCTCGGCCAAGTCACCCAGCAGCGCCACGACGGTTTCCTCGTCGTCTTCGTCCATCGGGGAGAGCACCCAGTCCGACAGATCGACGCCTTTCGGCCGGGCGCCCACGCCGATGCGCAATCGGGCATAGTCCGGGGTGCCGAGGACGCTCATCACCGACCGGAAGCCCTTGTGCCCGCCGGCGCCGCCCCCGGGCCGAAAACGCAGGCGCCCGACATCCAGGTTGACGTCGTCCGCCACGACCAGGAGATCCTCTCGAATGCGGAAGTCGTGGACATCCAGATAGGGTGCCAGCGCCACTCCGCTCCGATTCACGTACGTAGCCGGTTTCACCAGGTGCACGGTGTGGCCATCGACGGCCCCGTCGGCCAGGAGTGAGGCAGCTGTCCTCTCGAAAGGCCCGAGGTCCCAGTCGTATGCCAACCGGTCAATCGCCCACCAGCCGACGTTGTGGCGGGTGGCATCGTAGCGGGGTCCCGGATTCCCGAGGCCCACGACCAGCTTCAACTAGAATCCCCCTAGATCCTCGCCGCGCTCTTCCTCCTCCTCCTCCTCCTCCTCCTCGAGGCTGACCGGGGCACCCGCAACGTGACACACGACGCTGTCCGGATTGGCGAACAGCTCGATCCCGTCACCAAAGCGTATGTCGCCGAGGCGCAACGATTCGCCGAACTCCAGCCCCGAGACGTCCGCCTGGATCGACTCCGGGATGTTCGACGGGGTGCATCGCACGTGCGCATTGTACAGGACGACATCCAGGCGGCCGCCGGTGAGGGTGCCGACCGGTGTTCCGGTGAGCTCGAGCGGCACGTTCACCTCGACGGCGACTCCCTGGCGCAGGCGCATGAGATCGACGTGGAGGATGTCCGGGCGGAACGGGTGCGTCTGAATCTCGCGCACCAGCGTGCGCATTGTGTCTCCGCCGCTGATGCTGAGCTGGAGGACCGTGTTGGCCACCGGGATCGACTGGAACAGTTGCACCGCCTCCCGCCCGTCCAGCGAGAGCGGGATGGGTTCCATGTCCTTTCCGTAGACGACCGCCGGGATGCGTCCCGCTCGCCGCAGGCGGCGGGCGACGCCCTTGCCGGTCTTGTCCCTGCGCCGGGCCTGAAGGGAAGCTTGTGCTACGCTCATTTCGCGCTCTTCGTCGGTTTCGGGGAAGTTGTCAGACGGGATTGGCGGCTCTGACCGGCCACGCACTCACCGGTGCGGGGTCGGCATCGCCGGCCTGGACCACGATCGGCGCCTCGCGCGCCGGCATCTTGAACAGCTGGCTCACCGAAGCATTGGAGTGAATGTAGCGAATCGCGTCGGAGAGCAGCCCGGCCACCGAAAGCACCTTCAGCTTCGGAAAGCGCCGATCCGGCGGGATGTCGATGGTGTTGGTGACCACGACTTCCTCCACGGGAGCCTCCTGCAGCCGGTCGGACGCCCTCCCGGAGAGGAGAGGGTGGGTGGCGCAGGCATAGACCGCCGCCGCTCCTCGTTCCTTCAGCGCGTAGATGCCGTTGGTGAGGGTGCCCGCCGTGTCGACCATGTCGTCGGCGATGAGGCAGGTCTTGCCCTCCACATCGCCCACCACGTTGACGACCTCGGCGACGTTGGCGGTGCGCCGGCGCTTGTCGATGACCGCCAGGGACGCCCTCAGCCGGCGGGAGAAGCCGCGCGCCATCTTTGCCGATCCCGCGTCTGGAGCGACCACGACCAGATCTTCCAGGTTCAGGTCGCTGAAGTATCGGGTCAGAACCGGCGCGGCGTACAGGTGATCCACGGGAATGTCGAAGAATCCCTGGATCTGATGCTGATGGAAGTCCATGCCCAGCAGCCGGTCGGCGCCGGCGGCCACGATCAGGTTGGCGACCAGCTTGGCGCCGATCGAGACTCTGGGCTGGTCCTTGCGGTCCTGGCGCCCGTAGCCGAAGTAGGACACCACGGCGGTGACGCGGGCCGCGGAGGCGCGCACGGCGGCGTCGATGAGGAGCAGGAGCTCCATGATGTTGTCGCCCGGCGTCGTGGTCGGCTGGATGATGAAGACATCTCGCCCGCGCGCGTTACGATCCAGCCGAACGAAGATCTCGCCGTCGGCGAAGTCCCGGACCGTGGCCCCGAAGGCCGATTCGCCCAGTCGTTCCCCGATCTCCGCAGCCAGGGGCCGATTGGCCCGGCCAGCCAGGAGCAGTAGCGGACCGCGGCGGTCTTGATCGTCCATGAAGCCGTCACCGTAAGCTGGCGTGGAGAGGATGGTGGCCGTCGTCACGATAGCCGTGAAGTGTAGACATCACGCAGAGGAGCGTCAACGCATCCTACCGGATCTCCAGGCGCCGTCTTCGGATCACCGGAGCCCATTCACCGACCCTGAGCTGCAGCCGAAGCTCGTAGTTTCCGGCTTCAAGGTTTATCAGGTCGAGATCGACGTAGCGAAAGTGAGCTCCCGGACGATCCGGGTTGGGCTCGCTCCACTCCAGGGTCAGAGGGTTCTCGCCCTGGCTCAGGCGCAGGAACTCTCCCAGACGGCTGAAAAGCGAGCGATCGAGCCGCTCGATCACCAGGCGGTACGCTACCTCCGCCTCGCCCGAAGCGAGCCCGTACGCCTCCCAGGCCACACCCAACTCCTGGAGCGCGCCCAGCTGCAGGGACGGCAGAATGTGCCCGACCACGTCATCCAGGGATTCGGGGGACGGGGGCGCCGCATCGATGATCAGCAGATCGGAGAGATCGGGAATGTCAGGCGGATGCGGACCCAGGGCGAGGTCTCCGCGCAAACGCGCGCCCTGCCCGGCGCCACGGTCCAGGGCCTCCACGCTGTAGACGTAGTTGCCCAGCGGCGCCATGAGCGACAGCGTGCCACTCTCGGCCAGCGTTCGCCTCGCGCTGGGGCGGAGGATCTCGCCGTCCATCTCGCCCCAGGGCACCAGGAAGAGTCCCGTCTGGACGTCGCTACGATGGCTATTCAGCTCCTCGGTGCCAGGCAGGCTCGATGCTTCGCTGGAACTGTCCCGGGGCTCGAACCGGAACGCGGCCACCACCAGCAGGGAGTCGCCGCGCCGGAAGCGGGCCAATACCGCATGCATCGTCCCCAGTTCGGGGGCGTAGGACGGCGCGTAGGCGCTGCCGGGCCTCTCCACCGGGTCGCCCCAGACGGTGCCATGGGGAAGAAAAGCGCCGGTCAGAACGCCGTCCGGGGGCATGTACCTCTCCGAGTGGGGAGGGTGGCGCCCGGTCACCTGCGGACGCCTGCTCGATCCACTGGTGGGAATGTATCGGGTCCAGCTGGTCTCGTGCCCGTAGCGGATGGCGAGTTCGTCCAGCCCGGACGTCCACGGCAGACCGTGGGGGTTGTGAGCGCGGCTCATAATGCGGCCACCGGTGTGGCGGCTCACGTGTTCGGTCCAGCGGTCGTTGCCGCGAACGAGATAGTAGGGATCTGCGAGAAACCAGAGCAGCCGGCTGGCCGCCGCGCGCGCCTCGGCCTCAAGCCGGTCAAGATGGGAACCGTCCGACCTTCCCAGGAGAGGCTCCGCAGACAGCCATTCCTCGGCCTCGCGGGCATCCATGGCTTCCAGGGCCCTGTGAAAGGCGCGCTCCGCGTCCTCGAAACGCTCCAGGCGATGGAGGGCCAGGCCGCGCAGAGCTTCGCACCAACCGGGTTCGGGCGCCGCGCAGGTGCGAGCCACGGCGAGAGCGTCGTGAGCCCGTCCCGCTTCGACCAGATAGTGCACGCGCTGCCCCGCGATCCAGCTGTCGCCGGGAAGCTGGCGTCCCGCGTGGGCCAGGGTGTCGAGCAGCTCCTCTCGGGCCACGGTGATCTCCACCGCCTCCGGGTCCGGCTCGGAGTGGTTGTCGCCGTGCCAGTAGCACATGCGGCCGATGCGCTCGTCGCAGGGCGAGGAACCGGAGCCGAGGCCAATGGGAAGGTGGCGGACGCGCAGCCGCTCGAAACGCCGCTGTGCCTCGCGGCTCCGGTCGAGGATCGTGGAGGAATCCGCCTCCGGCACCATCTCTTGCGGAAGCGGGTCTGAAGGCAGACCTCGATCCTGCCCGGGAAAGATCGCGGATGCTGCCGCGGACGATCCCGGCAAGGCCGCGGCGAGCGCGAGCAGGGCGAGCGGGAGAACCGGAATCCTGATGGTGTCTCCTGATTCACGACTGGGAGCGGATTGGCCCGGGTGGATTCGAACCACCACCGCCGGTTCCAAAGACCGGTGTCCTGCCATTAGACGACGGGCCACTCACGGCGGCTCTCGGAATCCTACTACCGCACTGGTGCGGTCTCAAGAGCGCAGCGCCCTCGCGGGAAGTGCTACGACTCTCCGCGGGCGAGATCGTAGCAGCCCCAGGGGAGCCCCCGGGGACTCCGCCTCGGGGCCAGAAGACGTCCACGGCCGAGCCTCCGCCACCCCGACACCATAGCCGCCAGCCGCTTGCTTGCAGCGGCGTGGGACATCCTATGCCGGCTGAATGGCCGGAAAGCTCGAAAGGGTCCTCGTTGGATGAGCTCGCTCGCCCACGCGCATACGGTCAATGCGGCTGCGCGCTCGCTCCGCCGACGCCTGGTCCCGGTAGACGGCGAAGACCGTGCTGCCGCTGCCCGACATGCGCGCCAGCAGGGGCGAGGTCTCGCGCAGCGCGATCACCGTTTTCCGGAGGTCGGGACGGACGGCGAAGACCGGCGCTTCGAAGTCGTTGTGGGCCATCCTCGCCACCGTGGCCCAATCGGCGCAACAGTCGGAGGTGAGCGGGGCCGTCTGCTCCGGGCCCCTGGCCGCCGCCCCCCCCTCTCCCCTGCCCCGGGCGAGCAGGTTATACGCCCAGGCGGTCCCCACCCCCTCCGGCGACCCCACCAGCAGCACCGGGCGTGAGGGTAGCGGCGGCAGCGGCGTGAGGTGGTCGCCCCGCCCGCTGCCCAGTGCCAGCGGTGACCGGCACAGGAAGAAGGGAACGTCGGCCCCGAGTGCGCGCGCCATTCCGGTCAGCGCGGCGACGCCCGCGGAGGGCGTGAACAGCTCGTCCAGACAGCGGAGCGTCGCCGCCGCGTCGGAGGACCCGCCCCCCAGCCCCCCTCCCACCGGAATGCGCTTCTCCAGCCGGATGGCCACCCCGCCCCGTCCGCCACGCGCGCGCAGGTACGCCCGAGCCGCCTTGTAGACCAGGTTGTCGCGCGGCTCGCCCAGGTCGGCGCCGGCGACCTCCACGGTGATCCCGCCCGCGGCACGCTCCACCCACAGCCGGTCGCACAACCCAACCGCCGCGAAGAGCGTGTCGACGTTGTGGTACCCGTCCGCGCGCCGCGCCCCCACCCGCAGAACGAGGTTGACCTTGGCGGGAGCCTCCACGAAGACCGCTCCGGTCACGTGCGACAAGCCTCGACCAGGAAGACGCGCGTCACCCTCGCCGAGCCTCCACCAGGACCGCTCCGGTCACGTGCGCGTCAGCCTGCTCACGCCCCGGACAGCTCGCGGCGCCCCTGCTGGACCCGCGAACGTCCGTTGTTCTTCCCGGGCCCGATCTCCCTGAACGAGAACCCCATGCGCCAGAGATACCAGAGCCCGATCGCGGTCACCGGGATGAAGGTCGCGATGTGGTACCCCGCGGCGAACGCCAGCGCCGGGTTCTCGCCGACTCCCAGGACACCTACGAGCGCGACCCGCACCGCGGCCTCGAACGGGCCGAAGAAGCCGGGCGCCGAAGGGACCGCGACGGCCAGGGCGGTGATGCCGTTCAGAAAGAGCGCCTCCGCGTAACCGGCATCAATGCCGAACGCGCGGAAGCCCAGCCAGAACGAAGCCGAATGCCAGAGCCAGAAGACAAGGCTCCACGCCGCCCCGCGCACGATCAGCCGCGGACTGCGAAGCGCGCCCAGCCCCTGGATGAGCCCATCGAGAACGGACAGCACTTTCTCCGCTGCCCGGCCCGGCAGTCGGGAGACGGCGTGGCGTGCGATCCCCCGCACCATATCCGGGCGCGCGAGCACCAGCACCATGACCAGCACCACGACCGCCAGCACGATCACAAAACCTGCCAGCGCTCCCCCGACCAGTTCGCTCGCCAGCCCCGTGTCGGCCGGGAATCCCGGTAGCGACAACGAAACCACCAGGAGCGCCACGATCGTGACGCCGTCGAAAAGGCGCTCCACGGCCAGCGAGGCCAGGCATGCGGAGACGCGCATCTCTTCCATGCGGGCAAGCGACCAGGCCCGGGCGAACTCGCCGGCGCGAGCGGGCAGCAGGTTGTTCGCCATGAAGCCGATGGAGGTGGCGGCGAAGCGGGCCCGCAGTCCGGTCCGGGGGCGCAACGGGCTGAGCAGCACCTTCCATCGCATCGCGCGCACCAGGTAGCCGGAGGTCGCGACAAACACCGAAGCGAGGAGCCACCACGGGTCGGCGGCCGCGACTTCCGCCGCGATGGCGCCCAGATCTTCGCCGCGGAACACCCACCACAGCAGCACGAGGCTGATGGAAAGCCCCGCGACGGACTTCCACGCCGACGGCACCGGCGAACCTCAGTAGCCGATGGGAGGCAGCCAGCCGTCCGCGCTCATCATTGGGGGGGCGCGCCGGATGATCTCCTTCATCTCCGCCACCGCCCGCTCGAGGCCCACCAGCACCGCGCGCGAGATGATGCTGTGGCCGATATTCAGCTCCTCGATCTCGCTCACGGCAGCGACCGGAATGACGTTCTCGTAGGTCAGCCCGTGCCCGGCGTGCACCGCCAGCCCCGCAGCCCGTCCGGCGCGCGCCGCCGCGACGATGCGCTCCAGCTGGGCGGGGCGCCCGTTCAGACCCGCCAGCGCGTACTCGCCCGTGTGAAGCTCGACGGCGTCGGCGCCCACCTCGGCGCTGGCTTCGATCGACGCCTCGTCGGGGTCGATGAAGAGCGAAGTCCTGACGCCGGCGCCGCCAAGGCGGGCAAGCGCGTCCCGCATGGAGGCGCGCACCTCCGCCGAACCGAGCGCCAGTCCGCCCTCGGTGGTCACCTCCTCGCGGCGCTCCGGCACCAGCGTGGCCTGCATGGGCCGGAGCTCGCACGCCAGCGCGAGGATGTCGGGGGCGGTGGCCAGCTCGAGATTGATCCCGGTGCGGGTCGTCTCCATGAGCAGGCGGACATCGCGGTCGTGGATGTGGCGGCGGTCCTCGCGCAGGTGCACGGTGATCCCGTCGGCGCCCCCGAGTTCGGCCAGCACCGCCGCGCGCACGGGATCCGGCTCGTCCGTCCGGCGTGCCTGCCGGACGGTGGCGACATGATCGATGTTTACGTAGAAACGCATGGTGTGTCTCAGCCGGATGAAGGGACGACGCCGGATGAAGGAACGACATCTGATGAAGGAACGACGTCTTCGGACAGTCCCGGAGCGGCGACCTCCAGAATCTCGATATCCCCGCGGGCCTGGAGGCGGCCGAGCGCGGGTGCGGGCAGTCGGGCCGTGACCGTGAGGGCCGAGTCGTCTCGTGTCGTCTTCACAACCTCACCCTCCCGATACAGCGCTGCAAGCGCCCCCCCGTCGGTCACCTTCAAAACCACCTGAACGCTACGCAGCGCCGCCCGGATCCGAGCCAGGAGCACGTTCCTCAGCCGACTCAGCGTCTCCGGCTGAAAGACCGACAGGAAGACCGAGGGAGTATGCTCGCGACCTCGCACCCGTTCCTTCAGCACTTCCTCCTCGGCATGGGTGATGAGGTCGGTCTTGTTGAAGACGAGCACGCGGGGCGCGTCCAGCAGTTCGAGCTCCTCCAGCACCTCGTGGACGACGGCGAGGCGGCCCTCCCAATCGGGGCAGGAAGCGTCCACGACATTGAGGATCAGGTCGGCTTCCCGGGCCTCCTCCAGAGTCGACCGGAAGGAGGCGATGAGGTCGTGCGGGAGCTTGCGGATGAAGCCCACGGTATCGGTGAGCAGCGCCTGGTGGCCCTCTCCCACGGGGACGACCCGCGTTGTCGGATCGAGAGTTGCAAAGAGCCGGTCCTCGACCAGCAGATCGGCGCCCGACAGCGCCTTCAGCAGCGATGACTTGCCCGCATTCGTATACCCGACCAGCGCCGCGCGGAACGAGTTCGCGCGCCCCTTGCGCTGGGTGGCGCGTGACCGGCTGACCCCCTCCAGCTTGTGCTTGAGGTCCGTGATCCGGTTGCCGATGAGACGCCGGTCGGTCTCAAGCTGGGTCTCCCCCGGCCCTCTCAGCCCGATCCCTCCGCGGATACGCGACAAGTGGCTCCACATGCGCTTCAAGCGGGGCAGCAGGTACTCGAGCTGCGCCAGCTCCACCTGCATCCTGGCTTCGCGGGTGCGCGCACGAGTCGCGAAGATGTCCAGGATGAGTTCGGCGCGGTCCACTACCCGGATCCCCAGAAAGTCCTCCAGGTGTCGCGCCTGGTCCGGTTTCAGTTCATCGTCGAAGATGACCAGGTCGGCCTCGGCCGCGCGCGCGGCCGAGCGCAGTTCCCGGGCCTTCCCCTTGCCGATGTAGAAGTGAGGATGGGGACTGCGGATGCGCTGCCGGACCGTCCCCACCACATCAGCGCCGGCGGTATCAGCCAGTCGGGCCAGCTCCTCGAGGTGCTCTCGCGCGGTGGTTCGACGCATGCGCGCGCGGGGCGCGCCGACCAGGATCGCGCGATCCGTGGCGGGGGCGTTGTCTATGAATCGCTCAGGTATTTTCCGTACCTCCAAGTGCTGCGAGTCGTCCCGGGTGCGCCGGGCCTAGGTCCGCGAGTCCAGGGGCAGACCGCGGTTTCCTTCCCCCTCATCCCGGTTCCTCTCCGTTCCATCCGAGCCGATGCGGGCGCGCAGGGCTCTGAAGTGTTCGAGCCTGGCCGCGACATCGTTCTCCTTCCCGGCGGCACCGGGGAAATAGAACTGCCGGCCTTCGAGTTCGTCGGGCAGATGGCTTTGGGCACCCACACCTTCCGGGGTATCCGGATCGTACTGGTAGCCGGCGCCATATCCCAGCTGCTTCATCAGATCGGTGGGCGCGTTGCGCAGGTGCATCGGCACCCGCGCGCCGGGCGTCTTCCGGGCGGCGCGGGCCGCGTCGGTCCACGCCCGGTAGAGACGATTCGACTTGGGCGCCGCCGCCAGGTACACCGCCACCTCCGCCAGCGCCAGCTCCCCCTCGGGCGAACCCAGGAAGTGGAAGGCGTCGCGTCCGGCCAGCGCGACGGCCAGCGCCCGTGGGTCCGCGAGCCCGATGTCCTCGGAGGCCATGCGCACGAGCCTTCGCGCGATATAGAGCGGATCCTGCCCGCCCTCGAGCATCCGCGCCAGCCAGTAGAGGGCGGCATCCGGATCGCTTCCACGAACCGCCTTGTGCAGCGCGGAGATCGTGTTGTAGTGCTCCTCCCCGCCCTTGTCGAAGTGAGAGAAGCGGTGCTGTGCCGCCTCTCGCGCGTCTCGGAGGGATATGGGCCGGCTCGGTCCAGCCAGATCGCGTGCCCTCTCCAGCAGACCGAGAGCTCGTCGCGCATCTCCGTCCGCATGCTGGGCGATCCAGTCGAGCACATCGCCTTGCGCGCCCTCCGGCGACCGCCCGAGCCCCCGTTCACCATCCTCCAGCGCGCGCCTCAGGATCCCGGTCAGCTCCGCCGCCGACAGGGGCTCCAGGACGAACACCGGCGCGCGCGAAAGCAGGGGGCGGATGACCTCGAAGCTCGGGTTCTCGGTGGTCGCGCCAACCAGAAAGACGACCCCTTCCTCGACATAGGGGAGGAACGCGTCCTGCTGCGCCTTGTTGAAGCGGTGGATCTCGTCGCAGAAGAGGATCGTCCCGCGGCCCGTCGCCACGATTCGCTGCCGGGCTTCGGCGATGATCTTGCGGACGCGCGCCACCCCTCCGGTCACGGCGGAAAACGCGACGAAGGCGGCGTCGCCGCGGTGGGCCAGAAGTCGCGCCAGCGTGGTCTTGCCGCTGCCCGGAGGACCCCAAAGGATGAGGCTCGAGAGCGCGCCTCCCTCAAGCATCGCGCGGAGCGGCCCCCCCTCCCCCAGGAGCTGGCTCTGTCCCACGAATTCGCGCAGGGTTCGCGGGCGCATGCGGGCGGCGAGCGGCGCAGCGGCGCGCTTGGCCGACGCATGTTTCGGGCGTTCGCTGCGGTCGCTTGCTCCTGCATCCCCCGGCAAGGAACGAGCGTCCCCAAATCGAGCATCCCCGAACAGCGTCGGTTCCTCGAGCGGTTCGGATCTACCCGCGCTCACCTGGCCTGCCCATGCTCATTTTGCGTACCCCTGCGCACCTGGCCCACCTCCGCTCACCTCGCCTACCTCCGCTCACCTCGCCTACCTCCGCCTACCTCCGCTTACCTCTGCTCATCATTGCCCGCCCTTGTCCTGTGATCGCCTCCCGTCCCGCGAGCGGCAATGTACAGCCGGGCGCGCTCGGCCAGGACGGAACGACGGTTCAGGGCAGGTTCGTCCAGTACCAACTCCAGCAGGTGGGCGAGGACGTCGCCGAAGCCGGGACCGGGCTGCATTCCCATGTCGATCAGATCCCTGCCTCCGAAGTCGAGTTCCGCGACGGTGAGGGGCGGATCCGCCGCCAATTCGGCCCTGACCGCCTTCCAGCGCGAAAGGACGGCGGTTCCCGCGCCCCGGGTCCCCGAGCTGGCTTCGAGGCGAGCGCGCGCGATCCAGACGCGGAAGAGATGATGGCGCCGGCGGACCCGGCGGGTTCGGCGAAGCCAGCGGCGCAATCCGGCTGGCCGGGCGTCCGACTCGGGAGGCGTCGCGACAGCACTTACAAGCGCGCTCACCTCCTCGATGTTGGAACGCGAATAACGCAGCCGCCCCATCAGCGCAGCCGCACGCAGCCCGGCGCGCTCCTCCACGGCAAGTTTCCCGCCCACACCCGAGGGTACGCCGATTCCGTGCAGAAGGCACGCCAGGCGAGCGAGCCGATACCTCCTCGAGACGCTGTCGGCCATGAGCAGGCTGGCGCTCCAGATGTCGAAGAGCGCTCCCTTTTCCCGGTGCCCCAGACACCGCTCCAGCTCTGGATAGAGCACGGGGAGGATGCCGGCGGCGGCGTACAGGGAGAGCGCCCGAGAAGGGATCGAGGAGGCGAGGATCTTCCTCAACTCCTCGCGCACCCGCTCCGGCGACAGGTGCGCCAGGTGTTGCCTGTGGTCGCACAGCGCGGACCAGGTCTCCGGCTGAATGGTGAGCGCGAAGCGCCCGGCGAAGCGTAGCGCACGCAGGATGCGCAGGAAGTCTTCGGCGAAGCGGGTCGAGGCATCCCCGACCGTGCGCAAGATCCCGGCGGCAAGGTCGTCCGCGCCACCGAACAGATCGCGCACCTCTCCGCGCAGGGGGTGCCAGGCGATGGCGTTGATGGTGAAGTCCCGGCGAGCCAGATCTTCGTCGATGTCTTCGGCAAACTCGACCGTAGCCCTGCGACCGAAAGTCTCGACATCGCGGCGGAAGGTGGTGACCTCGTGCATCCCCTCGCGCGTAAGGACCCCCACCGTCCCGTGCTTGACACCGATCGGCACAACCCTCCCGAAGACCGCCCGCACCTGCTCGGGCCGGGCGCGCGTGGCCAGATCCCAGTCGTCGGCATCGGCGGGCCGTCCCACCAGTGCGTCCCGCACCACGCCTCCCACGGCCCACGTGTCGAACCCCGCCCGTTCGAGCTTGCGAATCACCCAGCGGACCGAGCCGGGGGCGGTCGGCAGCTCCCCCCTTTGCGTCACCGCCAGGCAGCCGCGCAGCGATCCAGAATCAAGTTGAGGCGAGAAGCGATGTCGGCGGTGTCGGGTTCGTCGGCGGCGGCCTCACAGGCGTAGGTGAGAAACGCATCCGCCGCCAGGAGGTGGAAGGCCGCGTTCCGGTCGAGTCGCTGTGTCACCTCGGCGCGCTCAAGCTCCGCGATGCCGAGTTCGACCAGCCCTTCGACTGAAAGGGGCACGTCGTCGTCGACCGCGAGCCAGTCCTTCAACGCGCCCGGCACGACCGGGCGACGAGCTTCCAGCCAGCTTCGAAGCGCCGTCACCGCGCATCGCCGCAGCCGCGGACAGAGAGTTCGCGCACGACCGCTTCCCCCGCGGCCAGCGCCTCGTCCAGCCGGCTGGGATCCGCGACGCCCGCCTGGGCCATGTGAGGCCGTCCGCCGCCCCGCCCCCCGACCACTGCCGCCACCCCCCGCACCACCTCGTCCGCCTTGATCCCGCGCCGGATGAGGGCGGCACCGACGAAGCTGAACAGGGTCTGCTTGCCCCCGGGCAGCTCGGCGGCGACCACCGCCACCCCGCCGGGCTCGGCGGCCAGGAAGTCGTCCCCGTAGCTGCGCACCTCCGCCGCCCGGCGCGCTCGCAGCCGCACCGCCCGGTAGGCGGCCCGGAAGGGGTCGCCGTCACCGAGGGTCATCTCGCTGGCCACGACCACGGTTTCGCGTGCGCTCCCCGCCTTGCTCATCTCGTCCAGCAGCCGCTCAAGCTCGTTCTTCTCCTCGATCAGCTGCTGCGTGCGCCGGACCGCGTTCGGCACCGGCGTCCGGAGCAGGCCGGACACCTGCTTGAGCTCCGCCTCGATCCCCCGATAGTATGCCAGCGCGCCGGGACCCGTCACCGCTTCGATGCGGCGAACGCCCGCCGCCACCCCGGCCTCGCCCACGACCTTGAGGAGCCCCACCTCGCCCGTGTGGCGCAGGTGGGTACCACCGCAAAGCTCCATGCTGATCCCGGGAATCGTGATCGTGCGCACGCGGTCGCCGTACTTCTCGCCGAAGAGCGCCATCGCGCCCGCGCCGATCGCGTCCTCGTAGGTGGACTGGCCCACTTCGACGGGGTAGTCGCGCCAGACCGCCTCGTTGACGAAGGACTCGACCCGCTCGACTTCGTCCGGCGTCATCGGCCCGGAGTGGGCGAAGTCGAACCGCAGCCGGTCCGGGGCCACGAGCGACCCCTGCTGAGTGGCGTGCTCCCCAAGCACGGACCGGAGCGCCGCATGAAGCAGATGGGTCGCCGTGTGGTTTCTCTCGGTGTCGTGCCGGGTGGCGACCGGCACCTGCGCCCGCACGGGGACCGGTCCCGTGTCCAGGGGGGGAGGATCACCCTCGAGCGGCCCCAGCACCGCAGTGCGCCCGTGGACCCGCTCGACCCGCTCCACCGTGAGCTTCCACCCGTCGCCGGAAACGGTACCTCCATCGCTGATCTGACCGCCCGCCTCCGCATAGAAGGGATTCTCGCGCAGCTGCACGCCCCATGCGGCGTCGCCTTCACGCACGGCGATGACCTCGGTGGAAACGCCCCGGTGATCGTATCCTACGAAAGTCTGCTCGGCGTCCTCGTCCAGCTGCCTCCACGGCAGAGGGCCAAGCGACGCCTCCGAATGCGGGCTACTCCCACCGGGCACCCGCTGACTGCGCTCTCGCGCCGTGACCGCGCTCGCCCTCACTGTCACCGCGTCGGACGCCGCCCGACTCCTCTCCCGTTGCCTCTCCAGCGCCGCCCGAAACCCCTCCACATCCACTTCGTACCCCCGCTCCCGAGCCATCACCTCGGTGAGGTCGAGCGGAAATCCGAAGGTGTCGTACAGCCGGAAGGCGTCCTCCCCCCCGATCACACCACCCCGCGCCCCATCCCCTTCCGAAACGCTCGCCTCGAAGCGCTCCATCCCTCCTTCGATGGTGTTGAGGAAACGCTCCTCCTCCCCCCGCGTGACGGAGCGGATGTGATCCGCCCGCTCGACCAACCCCGGAAACGCCTCGCCCATGGTCGAGATCACCGCGTCCACAACCTCCACCAGCGTTGGCTCCCGGCGCCCTAGCAACCAGGCGTGCCGCACCCCCCGGCGCAGGATCCGGCGCAGCACGTAGCCCCGCCCCTCGTTGGACGGATAGACCGCGTCCGCCAGCAGGAACGCCACGGCGCGGCTGTGGTCGGCCAGCACCCGGTAACTTACCCCCGCAGGCTCGTCCGCCACGTACGGCCGCCCCACCACCCCGGCCGCGCGCTCGAGCAGCGGCCGGAACAGGTCGATGTGGTAGTTGGAGTCCACGCCCTGAAGCACCGTGGCCAGACGCTCCAGCCCCGCCCCGGTGTCGATGGAAGGCGCCGGCAGCGGGTGCTGGACACCCGCCTCGTCCCGGTTGAACTGCATGAAGACCAGGTTCCACAGCTCGAGGAACTCACCGCGTTCGCCCTTCTCCTCGAACTCGGCCACCGGGAGGATCACGCCCCGCTCTTCCTCCGGCCGCAGGTCGTAGTGAACCTCGGAACACGGCCCACAGGGTCCCGTGTCGGCCATCTGCCAGAAATTGTCCTTGTCGCCCAGCCGGTAAATTCGCGACCGGTCCAGTCCCGCCACCTCGTGCCACAGCTCCGCCGCCTCGTCGTCGGTGTAGTGCACCGTCGCGTACAGCCGATCCGGATCCATCGCCAACTCGCCCGTGAGGAAATCCCAGGCGTAGCGGATGGCCTCGCGCTTGAAGTAGTCCCCGAAGGAGAAGTTGCCGAGCATCTCGAAGAAGGTGTGGTGGCGCGCGGTCCGGCCTACCTCCTCCAGGTCGTTGTGCTTTCCGCCCGCGCGCAGGCACTTCTGGGAGGTCACGGCCGTCCGGTGCGGCGGAACTTCCTCTCCCAGAAACACTCGCTTGAACTGGACCATGCCCGCATTCGTGAACAGAAGAGTGGGATCGTCCAGAGGCACCAGCGACGAGCTTGAAAGGACGCCGTGGCCACGCTCTTCAAAGAATTTCAGAAAGCGTTGGCGGATTTCAGCAGTGTCCATCGGGACCGGGCCCTCGGGGGAAGATTCAACGGGCCCTGTAGGGGGCGCTCGGCTCTACAATAACCACGCCCCGCAGCCGGGCTCAATACGCGCCCGGCCGGGTGTCATCGCGACGTCACGCCACGACCCGCTTTCCGCCGACCTTCCGCGCCGGGCTTCTGCGCCGAGCCGCCGAAGGCGATGCCACGGCTCCGGCTCGGGGCCGGGTCTTTGTAGGCGAGACCTTCTTGTCGGCTTTAGCCGCAGGACTCTTGTCGGGGCGATCCAGTCCGAGCGCAACCCGCACCTTCGCTTCGATCTCCCGCGCGATGTCCTCGTTGTCTTCGAGGAACTTGCGCGAGTTGTCCTTGCCCTGACCCAGACGCAGATCCCCGTAGGAGAACCACGAGCCCGAGCGGGAGACGACCCCCTTGTCGACCCCCAAGTCGATCAGAAGCGAGGAGTGGCTGATGCCCAAGTCGTACAGAATGTCAAACTCCGCCTGGCGGAAGGGCGGCGCGCACTTGTTCTTCACCACCTTCACGCGAATCCGGTTGCCCAGGAATTCCTGGCCGTCCTTGATGGCTCCGATGCGCCGGATGTCGAGCCGCAGCGAGGCGTAGAACTTGAGGGCCCGGCCCCCGGACGTCGTTTCCGGGCTTCCGAACATGACGCCAACCTTCTCGCGGATCTGATTCGTGAAGATCACCGACGTGTGCGAGCGACTCACCGCTCCCGTCAACTTGCGCAGCGCCTGGCTCATGAGGCGCGCCTGCAGTCCTACGTGCGAGTCACCCATCTCCCCTTCGATCTCCGCGCGAGGAACCAGGGCGGCCACCGAGTCGATGACGATGACATCGATGGCGTTGGAACGGATCAGCGCCTCGGCGATCTCCAGCGCCTGCTCGCCGTTGTCCGGCTGCGCCACCAGCAATTCGTCGATGTCGACTCCGAGCTTGCGCGCGTAGCTGATATCCAGAGCATGTTCCGCGTCGATGAACGCCGCGATGCCCCCCGCACGCTGCGCGTTCGCGATCACATGCAGGCAGAGCGTGGTCTTCCCGCTGGACTCCGGCCCGTAGACCTCGCTGATCCGTCCCCGCGGCACGCCGCCGACGCCGGTTGCCGCATCCAGGTTCAGCGACCCCGTGGAGATGGACTCGATTTGAAGCCGCGATGAGTCCGACCCCATTTTCATGATCGCACCCCTTCCATGGGCTCTCTCGATCTGCTTGAGGGCGTTCTCCAGCGCCTTGCTCTTCGAACTGGTCTGGATCTTGCGCGCCATCGCTGTCCGTCTCCTTGTGGTTTCCCGTACGAGGAAGTGTAGTCCAAGATACGAAACCCGAACAGAAAGCGAAAGGGTTCCCGCGCGGGACCCAATAATAACGTCTCGCCGATGACACCTGGAATGTCTATTCGGGACGACTTGCGAGCCCCCGTTGCGGAGGTACGGCAACCCCTGTTTTCTTTTTTCGAGGGTTGGCCCGCGCCGACCCGGCTCGCCCGAGCACCCTCGCTGGAGTCGCGCAAAATGATGACAAGAAAGATCCTTCCCCTTTCCCTGCTCGTATCCCTGCTCGCGACAACACCGGTTGCGGGACAGGCAATCCCCGACCACGCGGATTTCACCAGCATCCTGGCAGACGTCGTCCGCATGCCCCTCGTGGACTACGCCGCTCTCCAGAACCACCGCATGGACCTGGAGGCCTACCTCGATCAGCTTGCGAACACGGACATGGCCGCGCTGGAATCGGCGCCTGGCGAGGTCCAGCTCGCGTTCTGGATCAACGCGTACAACGCCTGCATGCTGGACAGGGTGTCGACGCACTATCCGATCCAGAAGAACGCCGGTCTGGTGGGCTCGATCCGCAACGTGTTTGCCGACCGCCCGGACAACTCCGTGTGGCAGATCCGGGACGTGTTCACCGGGGCCTTCTGCCCGGTTGCGGGTTCTACGCGTTCCCTCGACGAAATCGAGCATGAGATCATCCGGCCGATGGGCGAACCGCGCATCCATTTCGCGATCAACTGCGCGGCGCTCAGCTGCCCGCCATTGGCGGCCGACGCGTATGTTGCCGAGCGTCTTGAGGAGCAGCTCGACCGGGCCGTGCGCGGCTTTGTCGCCAATCCCGAGCACTTCGTCATCGACCGCTCGGGTACGGGGTCGCTTACCTTGAATAGAGTTCTGGACTGGTTCGGCGAAGACTTCGGGGGCAAGGAGAGTCTGCCGGGCTTCTTCGCCCGCTACGTGACGGAAGAGAACGCCGAGTTTCTCGCCGGTTCGGGCGTCGAAGTTCGCTACTTCGAATACGACTGGACGCTGAACGACCTCGATCCGTGACCGGCGCCACCCTGGGGGTGGTGATCCCGACGATCAACGAAGCGGGTCACCTGCCCGGACTCCTGGCCGACCTCGCAGAGATTCGGCTTCCCGTGCGCGTCGTAGTATCCGATGGCGGTTCGACCGACGAAACACTCGACCTGGCCCGCGCTGCCGGCGCGGAATGCGTCTCCGGGCACGGCGGGCGAGCAGCCCAGATGAACGAGGGCGCGCGCGCCCTCGACACCCCCTGGCTCCTCTTCGTCCACGCCGATTGCCGGGTTCCGCCCGTGTCCCGCTCGGCGCTCGCAGCCGCGCTGCGCTCCGACAGCGGCCCGACAGCAGCGTACTTCCTGTTTCGCCTGCAGGGACATGGCTGGTTCTGGCGCCTGGTGGAGACGGGACAGCGCCTGCGTGAGTGCCTCACCGGTCTCGTATATGGAGACCAGGGGTTGCTGGTGCGGCGAGAAGCTTTCGACGCGGTTGGCGGCTATCCCGAACTGCCTCTCATGGAAGACGTGGAGATGGTGCGCCGACTGCGGCGGGCGGGCGGGATCGAACGTCTGCCCGGCCCTCTGGTGACCAGTCCCAGGACCTACCAGCGCCTTGGAAGATGGAAGGTGTGGTTTCGCAACGGCCTGGCCATTTCCCTGTTCCTGGCAGGAGTCGCTCCGCGGCACCTCGTGCGCTGGTACCCTGAACGTATCACCGCAGCGATCCATGGACGCGACAAGTAACGCGCAGGGTGTGGATCGCACCCTGGTCGTGTTCGCCAAGGTGCCCCGGCCGGGCCGGGTAAAGACGCGTCTGGCCGCCTCCATCGGCGACACGGCGGCCACGTCACTGTACCGGGTCCTTGGCCGCCAGGTGCTGGACGACGTGCGCGGCGGGAGCTATCGCATCGTCGCCTACATCGATCCCGCAAACGAACTGGCGGAGGCGCGCGACTGGCTGGGAGAGGTGGGCGTCGACTTCAGGCCACAGGAAGGCGACGGCCTGGGCGAACGCCTGACACGGGCCTTCCAGAGGGAGCTCGGGAGGGCGCGTTACGTATGCGCCATCGGCACCGATGCCCCCGCCGTCGACAGCCGGCTGGTCGATCGGGCCTTCAGCGAACTTTCTGCGAGCGATCTCGTGCTGGGTCCCGCGCTGGACGGCGGATACTATCTCATCGGCCTGACCAAGTACTGGCCGGCACTTTTCCGTGGCGTGCCGTGGAGCACCGCCGAAGTTCTCGCGGCCACGCTGGCGCGCGCGCAAACTCTGAAGCTCCGAACTTCCACCTTGCCGCCGCTCGCGGACATCGACACCGTCGAAGACCTGGAGCGGGCCGGCTATCCCCTGCGGTGATGCCCGCTACGCCAAGGGAAGGGTGCGGCAGGCTGTCCTGGCACGCCCCGACACACTGAAGACGTCAGGAGACCTCCATGTAGGGGAGCACGGCGTCGCGGGCCGGCCAGTTGCGCCGGATATACCAGACGAGCACCGGGAGCGTCAGCGCAACCATGGCCAGGCCCGGGAGCACCATGGCTTCGATCTCTTGAAGCTCGACGACGAGCGTCGATGGCTCCTCCGATCCGACGGCGAACTCCGCGAGCGCGGCAACCAGGTTGTTTGCGGCGTGGAAGGCGATCGGGACGATCAGAGTTCTGGACTGAAAGTACAGCAGGGCGGTGATCAGGCCCAAAGCCGTTGCACCCGCCGTGTTGATCAAGTGGCAAACTCCGAACACCACTGCGGCCGTGACGATCCCGGTCCTGACGCCCCACTTCACCCCCCAGCGGCTAATGAGGACGCCTCGGAACAAGACCTCTTCCGTGACCGGGGCGATCACCACCACAACAACGGCCGACAGGACGTCGGAAGCGATGGAATCCCCGACGGGTTGCTCCATAGCCATCAGCGACTCCAGCATTCCCGGCGCAAGGTGAGAAAGGCCGTACGCGGTGACGTACCACGAACCGATCGAGAACATCAGCGCGGTCGCAAGAAGACCCGCCGCGGGAAGCCAGTTGTACCCCGCCGGGACACGCCCGATGAGCCGGGGCAGGTCGGCGCCGGAGTTGCGGCACGCCCATACGAGCCACGCCGCGAGAACACCATAGACCGCCATCTCTCCGGCGAGATCCGCAGTTGCCGAGTCCGCCGGATCCACGGCTGCTACTCCGCTTACGATCGCAAACACCACGGCGATGGGGATCGTCCCGATGATCATCCACGGGATAAGCGTTCGCGTGCGGAGCCTCAGGAAGGGGTTGTCCGGCGCGACGAAGCCCGCCCCGGCCATCAGCGCCGGGACGGGCTCCGTCGACCTTCCTGAATGCGTCAGGACTCAGCCGCGAACCCGCGCCGGCAGTTCATACGGCTGCCATCGCCCCGGGGACACGGGCACATAAACCATGGGCAG
Source organism: Longimicrobiales bacterium (assembly GCA_965225805.1). Taxonomy (GTDB): domain Bacteria; phylum Gemmatimonadota; class Gemmatimonadetes; order Longimicrobiales; family Gaopeijiaceae; genus BD2-11. Next base: position 1,991,138 of record OZ245327.1, on the reverse strand, counting down.
CGGATCCTCTCCCGTCGCGGCGGACTCGGCGAAGAGCGGAACCCCCATCCACTCCCCCACCCGGGTGATGGTGGCGCAGTTCAGGCTCACTTCGTCGCCCGCCTTCTCGTACGGGTTGCCCGCGTGTTCGATCTCGCTGTCGTCGTTGAACCACTCGGCCTCGCCCGCGTAGGCGCCGCCAAGCGCATCCAGGGAAATCACTTCCGCGCCCTGGGGCGTTGCCAGCACCGTGCCGTCCTCACCCGTGGCCAGGCAGAGGGTGCGCTCCTCGGTGAGCTGGACAAGGACTTCGTTGGTGCGTTCGATGACGACCGTATCCGGCGGAGGAGCCGGGAGCTGGATCGGCTCCGGGCGCTCGATCAACTCGGGCTTGCACAGCAGGCCGCTTCCGGGACAGAGCGCCACCGAGACCATGACACCGTAGCGGGAGCTGCGGTATACGGTCGTGTTCTGGACGTGCTGGGCCCCGAGCAGATAGGCGCCGGCCCGAATCCCTCCGACATCCAGTTGAAACCCGGTGTTGACGTCCCATCCATCGTACTCCCCCATGACGTTCAGGAGCAGCCCCTCGGCGAGCTGGACGTGCAGGGCGCTGGCCGCGAGCCAGCCGCGCGAATAGCGCCTGCCGTACCAGCTGAGCTGCCTTCCGCTGTCGCCGAACATGCCCGCTCCGTATCCCAGTCCGAAGGTGAGGTCGTGTTCGGGAAGGAAACCGGCGTCCAGACCGGCGAGCCGGAAAGTCCCCATCACATACGGCGAAAAGGTGGTGGACACGTCGTCGACCAGGCCTCCCTCGTATTGCCCGTAGAATCGGATGTCGGGGAATCCGAGGCGGGTAGGCATGTAATCGTGAGCCCCTCCGGCGAAGGAAGGCCCGGTTACGAAGCGTGCGCCCACCGCCAATCCGAGTCCCGACGACGAAGGATTCAGCAGCGCGACCCGGCCGAATCCGCCCACCATGTTTCCGCCGTTGTCGGCGTCGGCGAAGTTCTGGAAGGACGCGCCGAGCTCAACCCGGTCGAAGAGCCCGATCGCGACCGATGCGTCCTGGGCCCACTCCGTGAACCGGGGGGCGAGACGACCCTTCTCAAGGCCGCGGCGAGAAATGAGCACCCGGTCGTCCACGGCGATCCCGAAGCCCGAATAGGTGCCCGTGATCGCCATGTGCGGGAGCGTCGATGCGGCGGGGACGTTGAAGAATCCGGAACCGTATCGCAGTGTGCTGGGCATCTTGGTGCCCTGCGCATGGAGTGGCGGGAGGTTAGCCAGCCCTACAACCGCCACGATGAATGCGGGCACCCAACCACCCGAATTCGCGTGTCTCTTCATCCTGTGACTCCTTGGATTTGTTCAAGCACGCCAGCGTGCCGTTTCATCAGCTGTCCGCACGTTGGGCACTGATATGTAAGTGTGCGATAAACTATATCGGAACGGTTCCGAAAGCCAGATAAATCCTTGTGTTCTATGCGCTGCGGTCTTCCGGCGTTCCCGCGTCTTCCAGTCTCTGGATCCGTCGCCCGATCGACAATACCCAGCCCATGAGCAAAACCCATGCCAGCGAATAGGCGATAAACACGTACCAGTACGGCCGGAGGGACTGGCGCGCGAGCACATCGGTGCCCACCTGGGCAACCGCGGGAGCCGCGCAAGCGAGCAGTGCTACGACGGTGGCCGCAAGGGCTATTCCCTTTCGGGGACGAAGAATATGCATGGCCGTATTCCTTAGGCTGCTCGAGGCTGTTCCCGGGTCTCCAGCGCGCGCTGGTAGCGCAAGTGCTCGAGGCCGTATCTGAAAAAGAAGAGAGAGAAGAAGACGAGGGTGAACGCGAGCAGACCGGTGAAGAGGGTGATCAGCATGTCCGCGTCCAGCGTCGGCCCTTCGTCCTTGACCACCACGGGCTGAGGATGGAGTGACGGGAACCAGAGTACGCTCACGTGGATCAGCGGAATCAGCAACGCTCCCAGGACGCCGATGACCGCCGCCATGCGCTTGCCCGCCTGCGGATCTTCCGCCGAAGCGCGCACAAAGGAGTAACCCAGGAAGATGAACCACATCAGCAGCGTCAGGGTGAGGCGCGGCTCCCACGTCCAGGGCGTCCCCCAGGCGTAGGCCGCCCAGAGCGGCCCCGAAGTGAGCATGACCGCACCGAAGACGAGCCCGCCCTCCGCCGCGGACTGCGCCGCCCAATCCAGCCTCTCGTCGCGCAGCCAGAGATAGGCCGCCCCGCACAGGGCCGTGATGCCGAAGGCAAGGAAGGTCACCCAGGCGGAGGGAACGTGCACGTAGAAGATCCGCTGCACGATCCCCATGGTGCGTTCGGTCCCCACCCAGAAGAACACCTGCCAGTGCAGAACCAGCACCGCGGCGACTCCTGAAGCCGCCAGTACGATTGCCGTCGATCGGACGCGCGCAAGTGACATCATTCCTCCACCACGTATCGAAACAGAACCGTGCCCGCCGTCAGCGCCACTACGGTGAAGGCAGCCAGGAGATAGAGGCTCCCCTCGACCTCCTGGGCGGGACGCGAGGCGAAGATACGTCCCGTGGCCGTGACTCCGAAGATGACCACAGGAACCAATAGCGGAAAGATCAGGATGGGAAGAAGTGTCTGCCCCATCGTCGTCTGCGCCGAAATCGCGCTGAATAGGGTGGCCACGGCCACGAACCCGAGCGTCGCCACACCCAGAACTCCAGCCAGCAGAAGAGGTTCGCGCCCGTAGTCGAACCCGAAGAACAGCCAGTACGCCGCCAGGGCGACCACCTGGATCAGCGAGACCAGCACGAAGTTCGAGGTGACCTTTGCCAAATATATGCCATCCAATGGGATAGGGCTTGTAAGAAGACCCTGCATCGCCCCCTGCTCACGCTCCATCTCAAAGGTGCGTCCCATGCCCAGCATGCCCCCGAACAGGATCGTGATCCAGATCAGCCCGGCGGCCAGATCCTGCATCCTGACCAGCCCCTGGTCGATCGCGAAATGAAAGAGGATGGCCACCAGCACGGTCAGCCCCGCCATCGCCGCGAGCCGCTCCCGCGTGCGCAGCTCCAGCAGAAGATCCTTGCGCACGATGGCCCCGACCTGCCGCAGGTAGGTGGTCACGCGGCCTCCTCCACGGCGCGCCGATAGGACTGCTCCAGGCCATCGCCGTCCAAGCCTTCCCGCTCGGCTTCGAAGACGAACCGGCCCCGGACCTGGATCGCCACGCGGTCGGCGAGCTCGAGCCCCCTCCCCAGATTGTGCGTGACCATGACGACGGTTCGCCCGCCACCCTTCAGCGCTGACAGAACCTCCTGCAGCATCTCGCTGGCGTAGGTGTCGAGCCCCGTGTAGGGCTCGTCGAGCAGGACGATGTCGGGATCGTGCAGCAATGCGCGCGCCACGGCCAGCCGCTGCACGGTGCCCCGCGAGAGCGTGTCCACCGGGCGGTCGGCGTATCGCTCCAGGCGGACTGCGCTCAGGCGGGCGGATACCCGCTGGTCCAGGTCCCTCAGGTCGTGGAGGCGGCCGTAGAAGAGAAGATTCTCCCGCGCCGTCAGGCGGCCGTAGAGAAAGCTCAGGTGGGACAGGATGCCGATGCGGCCACGCGCTGCGCGGTCACCGATGGTGAGAGGAACACCGGACACGCGCACCTCTCCGGCGGTCGGGCGAAGTCCTCCGGCGAGGAGTCGCAGAAGAGAGGTCTTGCCCGCGCCGTTGGGGCCGAATACGGACAGGAACTCGCCCGCGTGAAGGCGAAAGGAAACATGGTCCACGGCGCGCACCGGCCCGTAGTCGCGAACCAGCGACACCGCCTCCAGCACCGGAGGAACGGCTCTGGAGGCGGCGGGGGGGGGAACGGTCATCGGATCGTCAGCCCCGCGCCGCGGACGCGGTCTCCTCCTCCCGCTCCGACTCCAGGCGCTTGCCACAGGTCGCGCAGAAGAGCGCCTCCGCGACGTTGGCACTCCCGCAACGGTCGCACAGGGTCCCCGCCCGCAGAGCGATCCGATAGGCGGCGATTTCCCGCTCCAGATCGCCCTCCATGGCGTCCCGCTCCGGCGGGGACCCGCCCACCTCCTCCCGGTGGCGTCGCACCTCCCGCAGCGCCTCCAGCGCCTCGCGCGCCAACTCGTCGCGCAGACTGCGGTAGTCGTGTTCGTCCACCTTGCCGGTGGCGTAGTCGTACTCGACGTCCCGAAGTGCGACCAGGCTCAAGTGTCTGCGGGCCTCCGCCTCGGTGAACTCCTCGTCGAGTCCGACGAGCGGCGCCTTCTCTCCGCTGAACACGGGTTGCACGACGTACAGGACGACCGCCGCGGCGACCAACACAGCCCCCAGGAAGATCGTCATGCGCGTCGCGGCGTAGCGAGGGACAGGACCCGATGGCGCCCGGGTCAGACCTTCGCGAGCCCGGCGCGTGCGGGGGCCACCTCGACCTTGCGCCGTGCCGGTCCGCCCGCGCCGGGCCAGAGGGCGATCAGCGCACCAAGGGTAATGACCAGCCCTCCGTACCAGATCCATCCCACCAGGGGACGGACCAGCACCTGGAAGACGGCCCCCTGCGCGGAAGCGTCGTTCAGTCTGGCGCCTTCGAAGTCCTCCACGCCGGCCAGGATCACGTACACGTCCTCGAGCGGGGTCGAGCGGATGCCGACCTCCCGGACCGGCTGGTCGGCCGTCGCGTAGATGCGCTGCTCCGCGGTTATGGTGCCGAGGCGTCGTCCCTCCCGGGAGACATCCATGAGCGCCACCCATTGCCACATGTTCGGGGTGCGCGCGGAAGACAGGCCCTGGTAGGTCAGCACGTACTCGTGGCCGTAGGGGGAGACCGCCCGGATCTCGTCGCCCGGCTCGACGCTCTGGTCGATCTCGGTGTGGAACGAGGATCCCGCGAAGCCCGCGAAGATGAGGACGATGCCCACATGCACGATGTAGCCGCCCCAGCGACGGCGGTTGCGGGCGATCAGGTGCAGGAAGGCCCTGCCCAGCCCCTCGCTCTCGATGCGTGCCCGAGCCTTGGTACCCTTCCAGAACTCGGTCACCAGGATGGTGAGCACAAAGCCGCAGATGGCGAAGGTGGCCAGTGCGTAGAAGCCGCGCATGCCCGCGATCAGGAGCCCGGCCAACACCGCGACGGCCATCATCACCGGCGCCAGGAAGTTACGGCGCAGGTTCCGTCGGGTGGCCCGGCGCCAGGCGATGACCGGTCCGATCCCGGTCAAAGCCAGCAGCACCAGACCGATCGGGATGTTGACCCGGTTGAAGAACGCCGGCCCCACGGCGATCTTCTGCCCCGCAAAGCCCTCGGAGATCAGCGGAAACAGGGTGCCCCACAGCACCGCGAACGCCGATCCCAGCAGGATCAGGTTGTTCATCAGGAAAGCGGACTCCCGGGACACGAACGACTCGATGGTGCGTTCCCCGCGCAGGTCGTCCTTGCGCCACAGGAGGAGGATCAGGCAAACCGCCGCGACACCCCCCAGGAACGCCAGGAAGATGTACGCGATGCGGGTGTTCTGAGCGAAGGAGTGGACGGACTCGATGAGCCCGGAGCGCGTCAGAAAGGTCGCGAAGATGGTGAGCAGGAAGGTCACTGACACCAGCGACAGATTCCACATCTTCAGCATCCCCCGGTGCTCCTGGATCATGACGGAGTGGAGGAAGGCGGTCGCCGTGAGCCAGGGAAGCAGGGATGCGTTCTCGACCGGATCCCAGAACCAGTAGCCGCCCCAACCCAGCTCTTCGTACGCCCAGCGCATGCCGAAGATGATCCCGTTGGTCAGGAAGAACCAGCTCGTCAGGGTCCATCGCCGGGTGACCACCAGCCAGCGGGAGTCGGTCTTCCCGGTGACCAGCGCGGCTACGCCGAAGGCGAAGGGCACCGAGAAGGAGGTGAACCCCAGGTACAGGGTGGGAGGATGGATGGTCATCCAGTAGTTCTGGAGCTGCGGGTTAAGCCCCTGCCCGTTCGCCGGGGTGAACGCGAGCCTCTCGAAGGGGTTCACGTCGGCGAAGAGGAGAACGGCGAGGAAGAACGCCGTAATGGTGAGGAGCACGCCCGCCACCGCGGGCATGAATTCCCGGTTCTTCCGGCGGTTCTGGAAGACGGCGATGCTCGAGAAGAGGGTGAGCAGCAGCACCCAGAAGACGAGCGATCCTCGCTGGCCGGCCCAGAGCCCCGTCACCTTGAAGTAGGTTTCCAACTCCCGGCTGGAGTACCCCCACACGTACCGGTACTCGTAGTGGTCTCCGAGGAACGCCAGGATGATTCCAAGCGAGGTAAGGCAGAGAAGGAAGAAGACCGCGTAGACCGACCGTTCCGCCGAGAGAACCAGGTCGCCGCGCTTTCGGTGCCCACCGACGAAGGCGAGCACGATTCCCCAGATCGAAACCGGCAGGGCCACCCATAGGGCGAACTCCCCGAGGAGAATCATCCGGCCATCTCGTCCGGTATCGCCTCGTAGCGGCTACCGCACTTGGTCAGCACGGTCGTTGCCTCGAAGACCCCGTCGCGCCGGAAGCGTCCTTCGACGACGACCTCGGTTTCGTCGCTGAACGTGTCCGGGAGGATGTCGCGGTACTCCACGCGGAAATTTGCGTCCTCGCGCGCCAGGTCCGCCACGGAGAAGTAGTGTTCGAAGGCGCCGTCGCCCTTCTGGTAGCTGCCCTTGACCACACGACCGCTGACCTTGACGCCGATGTCGTGGAAGGTGTCGTCTTCGGTCACCTTCGCCATGAGTTCAACCGGAGTGAGGTAGTAGACCATCGCCTTGTCGAAGCCGGTCCAGATAAGGAAGGTCACAACCAGGGTGACGCCAGCCAGACCGATATAGAAGCGGCTGTTGTTTCTCATTCTTTACGCACCTTGTCCCTTGTGTCCCGTCCGCGTCCGCCGCGGACCTGCTCTCATTCGGCTCTGCTCAGCCTTGGAAATATATGAAGCGGCGCCGGTTTCTGAAACCTTGCCGGCTTCCTACCCTTCGCGAGCCCAGGTGCACGCGGCACCGACCGCCCTGTCCCAACCCGCCAGGAGTTCCTTCCGGTGGTCGTACTCCATTGCGGGCGCGAAGATCTCCGGCTCTCCCGCGGACGCCGCAAACGCGTCTCCGTCCGGCCAGATCCCGGTCGCGATCCCCGCCAGGCCGGCGGCTCCCAGCGCCGTGGTCTCCACCCGCGGCGCCCGGCGCACCGGTACGCCCAGGACATCCGCCTGGAACTGCATCAGCCAGCGGTTGCGCGCCGCCCCGCCGTCGGCTCGCAGCTCCTCGGTGGTCAGCCCGGCGTCCTCCTCCATCGCCCGGATGACGTCGACTGTGCCGTAGGCCATCGACTCGAGCGCCGCCCTGGCCAGGTGGGACGCCGTCGTGCCGCGCGTGATGCCCACGACGGTGCCGCGTGCTTCGGGGATCCAGTGCGGCGCTCCCAGCCCGACGAACGCGGGCACGAAGTACACACCGGCGTTGTCCGCCACCTCGCGAGCGCGGCTCTCGGATTCGGAGGCGTGGTCGAGGACCCCGAGGCCGTCGCGCAGCCATTGCACGGCGGCACCAGCCGAAAAAATCGAGCCCTCCAGGGCGTACGCCGGGCCGCCGCGAGCGTCGCACGCCAGCGTGGTCAGGAGTCCGTTCTCGGAGGGGACCACCTCCTGGCCCGTGTGCAGCAGGAGGAACGCCCCGGTTCCATAGGTCACTTTCGCCAGGCCGGGGCGGCAGCAGCCCTGGCCGAAAAGCGCGGCCTGCTGGTCGCCGACGACCCCCGCGACCGGGACCTCGGTCCCGAAGAGCTCGCCGCGCGCGATCCCGAAGTCACCGGCGCTGGAACGCACCTCGGGCAGGATGCCGGGGGGCACCTCGAGCAGGTCGGCGAGCGACGCATCCCAGGCCTGCCGGCGCAGGTTGTAGAGGAGGGTGCGTGACGCGTTCGTGTGATCGGTGGCGTGCACCCCGCCCCCGGTCAGACGCGCTACGAGCCAGGCGTCGATGGTGCCGGCGGCGAGGTCTCCGGCTTCAGCCGCCGAGCGAAACTCCGGGTGTTCGCGAAAGAGCCAGGTCAGCTTGGTTCCCGAGAAATAGGGATCCAGAACCAGCCCCGTCCGGCGGCGCACGTCGGCCTCGTGACCGCCCCGCCGCAACTGCGCGCAGATCGAAGCCGTGCGGCGGTCCTGCCAGACGATCGCCCGGCAGACGGGCTTGAGCGTTGAGCGATCCCAGAGCACCACGGTCTCGCGCTGGTTGGCGATGCCGACGGCCTCGAGGCGCACCCCTCGTCCCGCCGCCTCCAGCGCTGCGCGCGCGACCCGCATCGTCACCCGCCAGATCTCCCCGGCGTCGTGCTCGACCCAGCCAGGTCTTGGGAAGTGCTGGGTGAACTCGGAGTAGCCTCTTCCCAGGATGCGTCCGTCGCTCGCCACGACCAGCGCCGTCGAGCCCGTCGTCCCCTGGTCGAGGGCCAGAACCGCCGGCTCCCTGCTCATCATGCCGCTCCCCCTTGCCATGCCGCTCCTCCGGCCGACTCGACCTCAGCTTCCGCTCCCGCTCTCCAGCCGCCGAACGCAAAGGGCGCGCCGGCATCGGCCAACAGGCGCACCAACAGCGCAAGAGGAAGCCCCACCACGGTGAAGTAGTCGCCTTCCAGCGCCTCCACCAGCACCGCGCCCACTCCCTGGATCGCGTACGCGCCGGCCTTGTCCATCGGCTCGCCGGTGGCCACGTAGGCGCGCGCCTCCTCGGCGCCGAAGGAGCGAAGCCACACACGCGTGCGGGACACGCCGGCGTGAAGCCGTCCGCCGGGCTCGGCCAGCGCCAGCGCGCTCGCCACTTCGTGCGGGCGGCCTGCCAGGCCGAGCAGCATCGAGACGGCGTGATCGGCGTCCCGCGGCTTGCCCAGAATACCTCCGTCGCGGACCACTACCGTGTCCCCGGCGAGCACCAGCCTGTCCGGCCTGCGCGCGGCGACCACGCGCGCCTTCTCCTCGGCGAGCCGCCGCGTATGCGCGGTCGCGCTCTCTCCGGGCAGAACCTCCTCGGGGATGTCCGCGGGATCGACCTCAAACGGGATTCCCAGCATGGCAAGCAGATCCGCGCGCCGTGGCGACCGCGACGCGAGCACGAGCGTGCGCTCCCGCGCGCCCGCCATCTGGACCGTCACCGTTCGAGCACCAGCGTCACGGGACCGTCGTTGACGAGCTCGACGTCCATCATGGCGCCGAACACGCCGGTTTCCACCCGCCCCGGCGCCCGCTCCCGGAGCAGCGCGACGAAGGCGTCGTAGAGAGGCACCGCGACCTCCGGCCCCGCGGCTCCCACGAAGCTCGGCCGGCGTCCCTTGCGGGTATCCCCGTACAGCGTGAACTGACTCACGACCAGTACGTCTCCCGCGACTTCCCCGATCGAAAGGTTCATCTTGCCTTGCGGATCATTGAAGACGCGCAGCCCCAGGACCTTGTTCGCCATCCACCGGAGCGTGTCCCGGCCGTCTCCCGCGGTGAAGCCGACCAGCAGCAGCAGTCCCGGGCCGATGCGGCCCACCACCGAGCCGTCCACTGTCACCGAGGCGCGCGTGACGCGCTGCAGCACGATCCTCACGTCGCGTCCCCGCCCCCAGCCAGCTTCGGCGCCGTGACCGCCTCCCGCCCCCGCGCCCCGGCCCTCACTCGACCGTAACCGACTTGGCCAGGTTGCGGGGCTGATCCACGTCGCAGCCTCGCAGGACGGCGATGTGGTAGGCGAGGAGCTGCAGAGGCACCGTGGTCAGCACGGGGCGCAGGAGAGGCAGGGTGTCCGGGACGCGGATGACGTGATCCACTTTGCTCTCAAGCTCCGAGTTGCCTTCGCTCACCACCGCGATCACGCGCGCCTGCCTCGCCTTCACCTCTTCGATGTTGGATACGACCTTGGGGTAGACGGGGTCGCTGGGAGCGAGGATCACGACCGGCATGGCCTCGTCGATCAGCGCGATCGGGCCGTGTTTCATTTCCGCCGCGGGGTAGCCCTCGGCATGAATATAGCTCACTTCCTTCAACTTGAGCGCCCCCTCGAGCGCCACCGGAAACTGGTAGCCGCGGCCCAGATAGAGGAAGTTGGGGGCGTCCTTGTAGACGCGCGCGAGTTCCAGAATGGAGTCGCTCAGGCGCAGAACTTCCTCCACCTGGCCGGGAAGGGCCTGCATGGCCTGGACGATGCGCCGACCGCCCAGCAGGGAGATCTGCCGCCGCCGGCCCATCCACAGCGCAAAGAGGGCGAGCACCATGAGCTGGCTGGTGAACGCCTTGGTGGACGCCACCCCGATCTCCGGCCCGGCGTGCAGGTAGCAGCCGAAGCCGGTCTCGCGGGCGACGGAGGAGCCCACCACGTTGACGATGCCCATGGTGCGCGCTCCCCTGCGGCGCGCCTCCCGCAGCGCGGCCAGGGTATCCGCCGTCTCTCCCGACTGGCTGATCGCGATCACCAGGGTGCGCTCGTCGAGCACCGGGTTCTTGTAGCGGAACTCGGAGGCGTACTCCACCTCGACCGGGATGCGCGCCAGATCCTCGAGCATGTATTCGCCGATCAGCGCCGCGTGCCAGCTGGTACCGCACGCGGTCATGACCACGCGATCCACGGAGAGCAGCTCTTCCTGATGGCGCTCGATCCCGCCCAGGCGGGCCATCCCGTCGGCTTCCAGCAAACGCCCCCGCAGCACGTCGCGCAGACTGCGCGGCTGCTCGGAGATCTCCTTGAGCATGAAGTGCTCGAAACCGCCTCGCTCGATCGCGTCCAGATCCCAGGTCACCTGGTGCACGGAGCGGCGCACCGTGCCGCGCCCCATGTGGTAAACCCGGTAGCCGGTGCGCTCCAGCTTCGCGTAGTCGCCATCCGCCAGGTACACGACGTCGCGTGTCTCGGCCACCACCGCGGCCGCGTCGGAGCCCACCAGATACTGCCCCGAGGCTCCCACCCCGAGCAGAAGCGGGCTTCCCTGGCGCGCCGCGACCAGTTTGCCCGGCTCGTGTCCGCTGATTGCCGCGATGCCGTACGTGCCTTCGACGCGCTCCAGGGCGAGCGCGAGGGCCTCTTCCAGGGGGGCTCCTTCCTTCAGGAAGAAATCGATCAGATGCACGAGGACTTCGGTATCCGTTTCGCTTCGGAAACGGTACCCGAGCGCCTCGAACTGCTGCCGGAGGAGGGCTGCATTCTCGATGATTCCATTGTGAACCAGGGCGACGCTGCCGTCCCGGCTGACATGGGGATGGGCGTTGCGCTCGGTTGGCGCTCCGTGGGTCGCCCAGCGCGTGTGAGCGATGCCGCAGCTCCCGCCCAGGGGGTTCTGACCGATGGCAGCCTCCACCCGCGCCAGCTTGCCCGCCCGCTTCACCACCGTCAGCCTGGCGTCGTCGTTCACCACAGCCAGGCCGGCCGAATCGTATCCCCGGTACTCCAGTCGGCGGAGGCCCTCCATCAGCACGTGGGTGGCCTCGCCGGGACCCACATATCCGACTATGCCGCACATGTTGTCTTCGGTGGTGGTGTCATTCGGCGCCCCGGCCGTAGTTCGGCAGCCCCCGCGACCGCCCCACGGGGAAGCTACCGCGTCCGTCTCCTAGTGGGAACGCGCCAATTCGAACAACTCGGCGCGCGCCTCCTCCACGAGCGTCCCCGCCCGCGGACCGGCCGGCGCTTCGGCGATCAGCCGCACCACCGGCTCGGTGCCGGATGGTCGCACGTGCAGCCACTCGCGGCGGTCGGGCCAGGTGAGCCGCAGCCCATCGGAACGATCCCGGCCGGCGCCGGGCCAACGGTCGACCAGCCGAGTGTACGCCGCCGCGAGCCGCTCCCTCGGGAAAGCCACCTTCTCCTTGACGATGCGGTACGCGGGATAGCGGGCGACGGCGGCACCCAGCGGGAGGCCCTCGTCGAGCAGGTGCTGCAGCACGAGCGCCGCCCCCACGAGCGCGTCCCGGGTGTAGTGCAGCGCCGGGACGATGACCCCGCCATTCCCCTCCCCGCCCACCACGGCTCCCTCCGCCTGCATGCGGCGCACCACGTTGATCTCGCCCACCGGCGCGCGCAACGTCTTCGCCCCGGCCGCCGCAGCCGCGTCCTCTACCACCTGGCTGGTCGAAAGGTTGGTCACCACCACGCCTGGCCGCCGCCTCGCCACCGCCACGGACGCCAAGGCCAGCGTGAAGTCCTCGCCGACCGGGTTGCCCGCCTCGTCCACCAGCGACAACCGGTCCACGTCGGGGTCCACCGCCATCCCCAGCTCGGCCCCGCTCTCGCGAACCAGCACCCCCAGGGTCCCCAGGTTCGCGGCCGTCGGCTCGGGGTCGCGCGGGAAGCGCCCATCCATTTCCACCCCCATCGCGTGCACGCGGCACCCGAGGCGCTCCAGCAGCTCCGGCATGACCGCGCCGCCCGCCCCGTGAACGCAGTCGAGCGCCACGGCAAAACGACGCGCACGCAGCGCGGCGACGTCCACGAACGGAAGATCCAGGACCGCGCGCAGGTGCCGACGGCCCGCGTCCGCATCCCGGCTGAAAGCGCCGAGTTCGTCCCAGGGCACGCGCGGAATCTCTTCCTCCAGCACCCGCCGGAAGCGCGCCATTCCGGCCGCGTCCAGGAACATCCCCTCGGCGGTCGCGAACTTGAGGGCGTTCCACTCCGCCGGATTGTGGCTCGCGGTCACCCCGATCCCGCCCGCCGCACCCGCGTCGCGCACCGCCATCATGAGCGTCGGTGTGGGCACGACGCCGACGTCCACCACGTCGCATCCCACCGACGCCAGTCCGGCGCCGGCGGCCGCCGCGAACATTCGCCCCGACGTCCGCGAGTCTCGTCCCAGGATGACGGCTCGCCCTCCGCCCTCGGTGCGCATGAAGGCGCCGTAGGCCGCCGCAAGAACCGTGACCAGCTCGGGCGTCAGGGGATCTCCGACCCGGCCCCGGAAGCCCGAAACGCTCACCATGAGCCCGGGCGGCAGAACGATCGGCATTGCTGGCAACCTCCGTGTTGGGCGGCGGGACTCGCATTCGTACCGTCGCGCCGACTACATTCGAGCTTGTGACTGCTGTCCAGAACCCCTTCGGACACACCCCGGATCCATGACCCAGCCCTCTCTCAGGACACAATCGCCCGGACCTCGACTCGGAACGCTCGCCATACACGGGGGACAAGCGCCCGAGCCGCACACCGGGGCGATCATGCCTCCCATCTTCCAGACCTCGACCTACGTGCAGCCCGGGCTCGACCAGGGGTGGCCCTACGAATACGCGCGTGTCTCCAACCCTACCCGCGAAGCCCTGGAGCGCAACGTTGCCGCGCTGGAAGGGGCTTCCCACGGCATCGCCTTCGCGAGCGGCCTGGCCGCCATCGACTGCGTAGCCCGCATGCTCTCAGCGGGCGACCACGTCGTCTGCGAGGAAAACACCTATGGAGGGACGACCCGGCTCGCGACCCAGGTCCTCGCCCGAGTCGGCCTCGCCTTCTCCTTCGTGGACTCGCGAGACCCGCAGCGCATCCGCGACGCGCTCCGCCCCAACACCCGGCTGGTTCTCCTCGAAACCCCCACCAACCCCATGATGCGCCTGTGCGACATTCGCGAGGCCGCCGAAGTGACTCGCGAGGCCGGCGTTCTGCTGTGTGTGGACAACACCTTCGCGACGCCCGTGAACCAGCGCCCCCACGAACTGGGCGCGGACATCGTGATGCACTCCACCACCAAGTACCTGAACGGCCACAGCGACATCATCGGCGGCGTGCTGACCGCACTCGACTCGGACCTGGCCGACCGGCTGCACTTCCTGCGCAAGTCGACCGGCGCCGTGCCGGGCCCCATGGACTGCTGGCTCTGCCTGCGCGGCACCAAGACGCTTCATGTGCGCATGCGCGAGCACAACGCCAACGGACTGGCGGTGGCCCGCTTTCTCGAAGCCCATCCCGCCATCGAGGAAGTGCACTATCCGGGCCTCTCCTCGCACCCGCAGCATGACCTGGCCGTGCGCCGGATGACCGGCTTCAGCGGAATGGTGTCTGTCACCCTGCCGGCCGTAGAGGCCGTACGGCGGCTGGTGGAGGACACGCGCATCTTTGCTCTGGCCGAGAGCCTGGGCGGTGTGGAATCGCTCATTTCGGTACCGGCGCTCATGACTCACGCGTCGGTACCCGCCGAGCGCAGGGAGGAGATGGGCGTGAGCAACCGCCTGGTGAGGCTCTCGGTGGGGATCGAGGATGCGCAGGATCTCCTCGAAGATCTCGACCAGGCTCTGGCGTGCAGCTCGGGAAGGCGATGGGGACCCGGAACCTGTTGAAATCTTGACACATAGACTGAAACCTCGGTCCTGGGCAGGGCGTAAAGCACCGGACCGCAGCGGGCGGAGCCCGGCGCGGCCCCTCACGAATAAAACGATGCCGGGAAGATGGCCGGTGAAGGAGAACAACCATGGCCGGTTCTGACAGTGTGGACGGCCCAGGCGCGGAGGCCAACAGGCAGGACGGGAGCGCGCCCCACGCGCAGGCTCGCCGTATCCTCACTGGCATCTCGTCCCGCTCGTGGGAACATCCCGCGGATCGCGCCGCCCTCGCGGCCCTGCGCAAGCTTCCGGTCTTTGACGAAGTCCTGAAGACGCTCTTCGGCTTCTTCGGCGAGAAGCCCATCCGGCTCGCGTTTCAGGCGAACGCGCTGCGGGTGAGCGAGCGCCAGTACGGGCACATCTACGAGCGATACCGGGACATCGTCGAGACGCTGGATACAGAGGAGTACCCGCTCTACGTGTCCCAGACGCCAATCGCCAACGCCGGCGCATACGGCATGGACAAGCCGTTCATCATCCTGAACTCCGGGACCGTCCTGATTCTGAACGACGACGAGCTGTCCTTCATTCTGGGCCACGAGGTGGGCCACATCGTCAGCGGCCACGTGCTCTACCGCACGATGATGGTGCTGCTGATACAGCTCGCCAGCCTCGGGTTTCCCATTGTCGGACTGGCCGCGCGCGCCGTGCTCATGGGGCTGCTCGAATGGTCCCGCAAAAGCGAGTTGTCCTCGGACCGCGCGGGTCTGCTCTCAATCCAGGACGCGGATGTCGCCATGACCGCCATGATGAAGATGGCGGGCGGGGGCACCTCTTCGAACCTCAACCTCGGCGAGTTCGTGCGCCAGGCAGAGGATTACCGGGAAGGCGGGGACGTGGCGGACCACGTCTTCAAGGTGCTCAACCTGCTGGGGGTCACGCATCCGTTCTGGGTTCTCCGTCTGTCGGAGATGCGGAGCTGGATCGAGAGCGGCGACTACGACCGGATCGTGGCGGGCGAGTACGCTCGGCGCGACGAGCCCGATTCATCCTACCGGGAAGACGTTTCCTCAGCCGCGCAGGCCTACGCGGAGGAAGCCCGCAGTTTCATCGGGTCCATGCGCGGGGCGGCCCGCAGAATGAGCGAATCGATCAGGGACAACATCGGCAAGTAAGGTCCGGGACCACGCTCGCATGCGCATTCTGATCGTCGGAAACGGAGGGCGCGAGCACGCTCTGCTCTGGAGACTTGGCCGGGACGCGCCCGAATCCAGCTTCTACGCGACCCGCCCCAACGGCGCCATGTCCCGGATGGCCCGGGAAGTCGACATTTCCCCGGCCGACGTGGTGGCGCTGACCTCGTGGGCGTCAACCCACGGGATGGATCTGGTCGTGATCGGCCCGGAGGTCCCGCTCGCCCTCGGTCTTGCGGACCACCTGGAGGAGGCCGGGATTCCCGCCTTCGGGCCCTCTCGCGCGGCAGCGCGCATCGAATCCAGCAAGGCGTTCGCCAAGGATCTCATGAGCGCCGCAGGCGTACCCACGGCCGCCTATCACGTCTTCACCGACGCGGCGCTGGCCGAGGCGCACGTGGTCGAGGGAGGCGGGCCGTGCGTGGTGAAGGCGTCCGGGCTGGCGGCGGGAAAGGGTGCGATCGTGTGCGACGACCCGGAACAAGCCTGCGTCGCGATCCGGCAGATGCTCGTGGAGGGGAGCATGGGTGATGCCGGCCGCGAAGTCGTGGTGGAGGAACGCATGAGGGGCGAGGAGCTCTCGGTCTTCGCCCTCTGCGACGGCAAGCGGGCAGTCCCTTTGGTGGCCTCCCAGGACCACAAGCGCATCGGGGAGGGCGACAACGGGCCCAATACCGGCGGCATGGGGGCGTACGCGCCCGTCTCCCTGGCCACCAGCGAACTGCTCGCGCGGGTGGGCGAAGAAATCCTGGACCCCGTGCTGGACGCCCTCGCCGCGGCCGGCTGTCCCTTCCGCGGCCTGCTGTACGCGGGTCTCATGCTCACGGACGAGGGACCGCGGGTGGTCGAGTTCAACTGCCGCTTCGGCGACCCGGAGACCCAGGTCGTCCTTCCTCTGCTCGGGGGTTCACTGCTCGAACCCATGATGGCGATCGCCGACGGAAGCGGGCTGGCCGGGTACCGGGCCGAGACTACCGAGGGGGCCGCCGTGACCACGGTGCTGGCCGCCGAAGGATATCCCGGGTCCTACCGGACGGGCGCTCCCATGGAGATCCCCGACTCGCTCGGCGAAGATCCCGATGTACTGCTCTTTCACGCCGGCACCCGGGACCACCAGGGTGCACTGCTGACCGCGGGAGGACGGGTTCTCGCCGCCACAGGCCTCGGCGACACGCTGGCCGAGGCCGCCGACCGTTCCCGGCGAGCCGCCCGGGAGATAAGGTTTGAAGGCAAGTACTTCCGCTCCGACATCGGCTGGCGGGAGCTGGCGAGGAACTGAACTTCGCCAATCCCGGTCCAGGGCGATCTCGACCACCAGTCCACTCGACAAACAGGAACCCATGATCATCACGACCACGCCGACGCTGGAAGGACATCCGGTACGCGACTACCTGGGCATCGTCACGGGGGAAGCGATCATCGGCGCCAACATCTTCAAGGATCTGTTCGCCGCGGTGCGGGATGTCGTGGGTGGAAGGTCGGGTGCCTATGAGCGCGCGCTCAGCGACGCGCGCGAGCATGCACTGCGCGAGATGGCCGAGCGGGCGGCCGACCGGGGCGCTAACGCGGTCGTCGCGGTCGATCTGGACTACGAGGTCATCGGCAACATGCTCATGGTGACCGCCGCAGGCACTGCAGTGCAGACGTGAGGCCCTCCGCTTTGCCCTCGCTCGCCGCCACACGCCGGGGTCAGACTGCCCGAACTGCCTGAAGCAGAGACGATCGCGCGCGGCCTCGAACCGCATCTCACCGGCCGGATGATTGCCGGCGTGAGCGTAAGGCGTCCCGATCTGCTGTCCGAACCAGCCACCGACTTCGGCCGAGGGATGCGCGGCGTGAAGATTCGGCAGGTGGGCCGGAGGGGCAAGAACGTCGTGTGGTTCTGCTCCCGGGACACGACCCTGGTGATCAATCTGGGGATGACCGGCCGCCTTCTTTTTCAGCCGGTCGATGACCCGACCCCTCTCCCGGTCCACACGGGCGTCATCTTCGACCTGGCGGGAGGTGACGCAGCCATCTACAGCGACGCCCGCAGATTCGGCCGGCTGCGGCGCTTTTCGGGGCGCGCGTGGCGGCGCTGGTCGCGCACGCTGGGGCTCGAACCGTTAGGCCGCTCCTTCACCGCGCGTCGCCTGGCGGCGGAACTGGCCCGTTCCCGTTCCCCGATCCGCTCGTGGCTGCTCGACCAGCGGCGCGTCGCCGGAATCGGAAACATCTACGCCAACGAGGCGCTGTTTCTCGCTGGTATCCACCCGGCCGTGCCGGCTCGCGCGATTCCGGCCGCGAAGGTCGCGCCCCTGCACCGATCCATACGCAAGGTGCTGCGAGCCGCCATCGCCGCCTGCGGGACGACCTTGCGGGACTACCGGGACCCGGCCGGACTCGAAGGATCGTTCGGTCCCCGTCTGGTGATATACGGTCGAGAAGGCCAGCCATGTGTGAAGTGTCCAGGGGTCGTATTGCGAACCGTGATCGGCAATCGATCGGCGTTCCATTGTCCCCGCTGCCAGCCACCACCGCCATGACAAGGCAGCGTCCGACAAGACGGGGCCGTTTCGATCGCGCCCGGCGATCCCGCGAGTGGGCGGTGTCCTTCCTCGCGGCCGCCCTGGTGGCTTCACTCGCCCTGGGTCCCCGGCGGGCCTCGGGCCAGGACGGCATCATTCCCGACCTTCCCGTGCGAGAGCTGACGCTGGACAACGGCTTGCGCCTCCTCATCCTCCCGCGGCCCTCGGCTCCCACGGTGGCGTTCGTCGTCGAATACGCGGTCGGGGGCGTCAACGAGACGCTCGGATCCACCGGCACGGCCCATCTTCTGGAACACATGCTATTCAAGGGAACCACCACGGTGGGTACCCGCGACGTCGAGTCCGAGGTGCGTCTCTTCGCACGCATGGACGCCACCCACGACTCGCTGCTCGCCGAGTCCTCGGCGACCACGCCGGACACGGCCCGACTCAGGACACTCGAGAGCCGCGTGGAGGTCTACGAGAACCAGGCGCAGACCCCCGTGGTATCCAACGAGTTCAGCCGCATACTGACCCGCCACGGGGCCCGCAGCCTGAACGCCACCACGACCTCGGAAGCCACCACCTACTTCGTGGAGCTTCCCGCAAACCGGGCCAAGTTGTGGTTCCTGCTCGAGAGCGACCGGGCGCACAATCCCGTGTTCCGGGAGTTCTATACCGAGCGCGACGTCGTCATGGAGGAGCGACGAACGAGGGTGGACACCAATCCGGGAGGCTTGCTGCACGAGGTCCACCTGGCCACCGCGTTCCTGATGCACCCCTACGGCGTTCCGGTGGTCGGGTACATGTCCGACCTGGAGCGGCTGTCGCGCCACCACGTGGAAGAATACCACCGCCGGTACTACGGCGCGCGCAACGCAGTGGTGGCGATTGTCGGCGACGTGGCGGCGGATTCGATCGCCGCGTGGGCGCAGGAGTACCTGGGCGACATCCGCCCCGGCGATCCGCCCCCGCCGGTCCTCGCCGTCGAGCCCGCTCAGCAAGGCGAGCGGCGGGTCGAGCTGGTGATGAATGCCGAACCGCAGCTGCGCGTGGGATGGCACACCGTGAGCGAGCACCACCCGGACAGCCCCGCACTCACCATGCTGGCGTCCGTGCTGGCGGGGCGGCGGACGTCCCGCCTCTACCGGCGCCTGGTTACGCAGGACCGCCTGGCCGCCACCGTCACCGCCTCCACCTTGCCTGGATCGCGTTTTCCGAGACAGTTCGTGGTGCATGTAACGCCTCGCGCTCCGAGCACCCCCGCCCAGATAGAAGCGGCGCTGTACGAGGAGATCGAGCGGCTTTCCCTGGAGCCTCCGGAACAGAGGGAGCTGCAACGAGTGCGCAACCAGCTGGTGGCGTCCGGCGTGCGCCGACTGCAGTCCAACCTGGGACTCGCGCTCCAGCTGGCCAGCTCGGCCACCCGCTTCGGCAACTGGCAGGCCACCTTCGAACGAACCGCGCAGCTCTACGACGTTCAGCCCGCCGATGTGCAACGCGTCGTCCGCACCTATTTCACCCGCGAGAATCGAACCGTCGCCACCCTGGTGAAGCAGGCCGAGGGCTCGGACCCGTGATCAGGTTGGGTCCGCCCGTACTGGGAGCGATCGTAGTCCTGGGCGCCACGGCGGCGGCAACGCCGGACCGGGCGACCGCGCAGAGGCCGCGCGCGGACCGGGAAGCCGTCGAGGCACTTCGATTCCCCCGGCTCTCCTTCACCCCTCCCGCGCCTTCGGAGCACCAGATCGACGGCGTGAACGTCTTCTTCCTGCCCGACTATTCCCTTCCCCTGGTGAACATCTACGCCCGTTTCGCGGGCGGTTTCGGGCTTTTCGAACGCGAACTCTACGCGGCGACCACCGCGCTGCCCTCCCTGCTCCGCTTCGGTGGAACCGTGGAGCTGCACCCGGATTCCGTCGACGAACAGGTCGACCAGCATGCGCTGCAACTGGCGTTCGGATCCTCGGGCGGGAGTACGTCCGCCACCCTGAACACCCTCACCCCCAACCTGGAGGCGGGACTGGGCCTCTGGAAGGACATGCTTCTCCATCCCCGCTTCGACTCGATGCAGGTCGAGGTGTGGCGGGGCCAGGAGCTGGAGAGTGCCCGACGCCGCCCCGACGACCCCGGCCGCCTCGCCTTCTCCGAGTTCAACCGGCTCATGTTCGGCG
Organism: Longimicrobiales bacterium; assembly: GCA_965225805.1. Classification (GTDB taxonomy): domain Bacteria; phylum Gemmatimonadota; class Gemmatimonadetes; order Longimicrobiales; family Gaopeijiaceae; genus BD2-11. Next base: position 1,971,017 of record OZ245327.1, on the reverse strand, counting down.
ACCATCCCATCGGCTGGGAGATGGCTCCGGCGGACCTCGAACCGGAGGATCTGTCGCGGGAGACCCTGCTCGCGGCGCATGGCCGGATCCTGTGCCGGGACAACCTCACGCTGGGGGTCTCGGGAAACCTGGAATGGGAGGACGTCGAGCCGCAGCTGCGCGGTTTCCTGTCCGACTGGCCCCCCTGCGAGGAGGCGCTGCCAGAACCGCCGGTTCCCGAGATCCTGGATCAGCCGGGCATCTACCTCATCCCCCGGGAACTCGAGCAGACGACCATCGTCATGGCGCACCGCAGTTCGATCCACCAGGAGGACTCGCGGGACTACTTCGCCTCCCGAATCGCCAACTCCATCCTCGGATCCGGGGGTTTCTCGAGCCGGATCCTGAACCGCGTGCGCACCGAACTCGGCCTCTCGTACAGCGCGGGCTCGTTCTGGACCACCCCAGACGACAACGACGGCATCGTGGGCGCACTCACGCGAACCAAGGGGGAGTCGACCATCGCCGCGACGCAGACCATACTCGACGTCATGGAAGAGATGCGCAGCTCGCCTCCCGCGCGCGACGAGGTGGAATCCGCGGTGGAGGCGGCCAGCAACGGTTTCTCCTTCAATTTCCAGGGCGCGATGCAAGTCGTATCCAGGCGTGTTGTGCACGAGGCCCAGGAACTGCCGGAAGACTGGCTCGAGCGGTACGTGGCGGGTGTGCAGCGGGTGTCCCCCAACGACGTGCACAGCGTCCTCCGCAGGCATCTGGACCCGGACCGGATGATCATCCTCATCCTCGGGGATCCATCCAGGTTCGACCTGCCGGTCGAGACGCTCGGGGAGGTGACGATCTGGGAAGTGGAGGGAATCTCCGAGCCGGGACCTCCGGTCGGATCTCCCTCAGGGTGAGGCAACCCGTTGGGCGCCGCGCCCGCCCCGCGCGGCTACCTCACGGCGATGTGGATCGCCGCGATCCCGAAGGTCAGCAGCTGCCACCGAACCGTGCGGAATCCCGCGTCCAGCAGACGCTGGCCCAGGGCTTGTGGACCCGGAAACTCACCGACCGACGCCGGCAGATAGCTGTACGCCCAGCGGTGACCGGACACGATTCGGCCGATCGCGGGGAGAATTCGCCGGAAGTACCAGAGATAGGCGGCCCGGACGACCGGGTTCGGTGGAATCGTGAATTCGAGAACGACCAGCGGGCTCCCGTCGCGCAGAACCCGGCGCAGCTCCGCGAGTCCCGCACCGAGGTCGGAGAGGTTGCGCACGCCGAACGCCACCATGGCGCCGTCGAACGACTCGCTCGCAAAGGGCAGTTGTTGCGCGTCTCCGCACAGCGGTTGCACGGGCAGCCGACCACTCTTCATCCCGCCCCTGCGCAGCATGGGCTCCGCGAAGTCCAGCGCCACGACCCTGCCGCGAAAGCCTCTGCGGGTCGCCAGTTCGATGGCCAGCTCGCAGGTGCCCGCGCACGCGTCCAGATACCGGGCCGCGCCGTGAGAGGGGTGGTCGAGCGCGTTCACGGCCCGGCGACGCCACCACCGATCGACGCTCAGGCTCAATACGCGGTTGAGGAAATCGTATCGCGGAGCGATGCGCGAGAAGATCTCGTGCACCTGGCGCGCACGCTCCTCGCCCGACGACGGCTTTGCCTTGGAAACGTTCATGGTCAGTTCTCGTACGGGGCGACGCGAACCTCATCCGGTGGATACCCTTGAACTACCAGAGCGTCGAAGACGCCGAACTCGTCGCCCTCGCCTCGCAGGGTCGGGAGGGTGCCTATCGCGAGTTGCTTTCCAGATACGAACGCCCCGTCTTTTCCCTCATCTACAGGATGGTGAGGAACCGGGCCCTCGCCGAAGACCTGGCGCAGGAAGCCTTCATCCGCACCTTCAACGCGATCGATACCTACAATCCCCAGTACAAGTTCTCGAGTTGGATCTTCAAGATCGCCAACAACCTTACCATCGATCACCTGCGTAAGCGACGCGTGCCCACGGTGTCGATGCACGGCGCTCCGGACGCGGTCACCCCGGATGCCCAGGCGCGCACCCGGCTGGTGGTGAAGTCGCCCGGGGAGAGTCCCGAGCAGTACGTCCAGAACCGCGAACTCGCCAGCCAGATCGAAGAGGCCATCGGGGAGCTGCGCGAGGAATACCGGGTCGTGGTCCTGCTTCGCCACATCGAAGGGCACACGTACGACGAGATCGCCCGCATCATGGACATCCCCCTCGGGACGGTTAAGACCTACCTTCACCGGGCCAGAGCCCAACTCAAGCTCCGTCTCGCGGAGGCGTGATTGCTTGAACGGGCACGCGAAACTCCCCAAACCCCTGTATCGTATGCGGGGAGAGCCGATGCACGGAATTTGTGTCCGGGCTAAGATGACCACAAAGTGTGGGAATTCCATGAGGATGGGGATGCGACGAGGGGCGGGAGCGGGAGCAGGCCGCACATGAATTCAAAACAATCCAGCTACGACGCCCACCTGGACGGTGATGCGATCCAGTCTCTGCTCGACGTTGGAGAAGGGCATGGCGGCGCATCCGGTTCCGTCCGCGCGCATCTGGCGAACTGTGCCGGATGCCGAGCCCGGGTCGGTGCCTGGCGGGAGGTCTTCGGCGAGCTGGGCCGGCTGCGACGCTTCGCCCCTCCCGGACGGCTCGCGGAACGCGTCATGTCCGGGATCGAACTCCCCCGGGAGGCCGCGCGTCCGGACGGAGCGCGGTCGCGGCTCAGCCGCTGGCTTGCCCGGCCGGTCGCGATCGCCCATCTCTCCGGCCGCCGCCTGCAGGACCTCGCGGACGGGACCCTTTCCTGGCAGCGGGCAGCACGGGCGAGGGCGCATCTGGTCGCCTGCGCGCAGTGCGAGAGCAGACTTGCAGGCTGGCGCCGCCTGATGGTCGCGCTCGAGGGCCTGCCCTCCCTGGCGCCCACGGCAGGCTTCGCGGAAAGGGCGATGGCGCGCTGGCGCCGGATGGCCGAAGAGAGCGCCGGCCGGAGCCAGACCCGGCGGGCACGGTGGTCCTGGCCCCGTTCGCCGCGCGGATGGGCGTGGGCGGGGGCTCTGATCAGCGTGCCGACTGCCGCGTTCGTCACCGTGGCGGTGTTCGTCTCCTCGTTCCCGCAACTTACCGCCAGCGGCCTCACGACCTATCTGTGGTGGCAGGCTCGCGACGCTCTGTCGGCGTTTGGAAGCTCGGTGCTGGGCGCTCTGATGCAGAGTGGGGCAGCTTTCCGGGCTTATACCCTCGCCGACTACCTTCTTGCATCTCCCGGCACTGCGGCTGCTGGGGCCGCGGCCTTCACGACTCTCACCCTGGCCTCCGTCTGGGTGTTGAACCGCAACCTCGGCCTGGCCCGAATCGCGCACCGCCATGTTCACATCTGAGCCCATGTCTCCGGCAAGCCCGGTCCCGGTCTTCGGTGCGATGCTCGCGCTGTGGGCGGCAGGAGTGACGGATCTGACCGCCGCGCAGGAACGGCAAGTGGTGTCGAACCGCGTAACCGTGTCCGACTCGGATGCCACCCTTTCTCTGGAGTTCGACTCCGGCGCGGCCATCGAGATCTCCTTCCGGGACGGGGAAATCCGGGTGAACGGCGAGGAAATCGGGGGCTACGCGGCGAACGGTGAACTGGAGGCCTCATGGCGCTCGCTCCTCTCCGAGGTCATCCCGCTCGACGACGGACCTCTCGCGGCAGCGCTACGCGCGTGGGAACCGGACGGGCAGCTGGGCGGCGAGACGCGGGCGGTCGCCGTGCGCCTGGACCAAACCCTGGAAGAGGCGCTCGCCACTCCCGGGCCGGATGGCGGAGCCGCGATCCGGATCGTACTGGGCGCGCAGGAGGGAGGCGCCACCGCAGGAATGGATCCGGCCCGGCTTCGCCTGCTCCTGCAGCGCAGCCGTGAACTGGAAGAGGCGCTCGAGGGAGTGGACTTGACCGCGTTGTCGCTCTACGTGGGCGAGGACATAACCATCGACCGCGGGAGCGAAGTCGAGGGGGCCCTGGTCGTTGTGGAGGGCGACGCCAACATATCGGGGGAGGTCTTCGGCGACGTGGTCGTGGTCAGCGGCGAGCTGCGCATTGATGGCGACGCGTACATCCAGGGAGAGGTGCGCGTTGTGGACGGCCGACTCCAGCGCGAGGGCGGGACGGTGGAGGGAGCCGTTCGCACCCTGGACGCCCTCGATGCGGAGGAAGCGGGGGTGCGTGCGGATGTGGCCGCGCCGGGAGTGGCGCGCAGCCCGCCCGGCCGGCAGGCCGATGTGGGTTTCCGGCCTCTTCGCTACATCATGTCCGGTCTGAGCGGCCTGTTCGGGGACGTGTTCTGGCTCGCAGTCGTCATGGCCGTGGGTTTTGCGGTCGTCCACTTCGCCGGAGACCGGCTGCAGAACGTGGCGGACGCGGCGAGGGCTTCCCCGGGCCGGGCGGCGCTGGTCGGCCTGGCGGGCGGCTTCCTCCTCCTGCCGGTCTGGGTGCTGGGGACTCTGGCCCTCGCGGTGTCGATCATCGGGATACCGCTGTTGATCGCCTGGTTGCCGCTCTTCCCCCTCGTCGCCCTCGTGGCTCACGCACTGGGCTATCTGGCCATCGCCTCCGTCGTCGGAGAGTGGCTGACGCGGAAGGGCATCCCGGCTCTTGATCGATTCCGGCCCTCGAACCAGCTGCATGTGCTGGGCGTCGGCCTGGCGGCTCTCGTCCTGCCCTCCGCGTTTTCGCATGTGGCGGAAATGGGCGGGCCGTCGCTCGGCTCGTTCCTGAGCGGGCTGTTCACCTTCGTGGCGGTCGCTACCGCGATGGTCGCCCTGACCATCGGCTTCGGCGCCGTGTTGCTCACGGGCGCAGGCCGCACCTCTGACCTGGATGCAATGGCGGCCACTTATGGCGGCAGGATTCGCGCGACCCGGGCGTGGACCAGGCGACGCTCGCGGCGAGGCGTGCACAAGGACCACGGTCACGGCGCCGGGGATCCGAGCCGTCCCGCAGAACCGGAGCGTACAACCGAAGGAGATCTCGGTGACTAGGGGAGCGGGGCTGATCTGCGCGGCGATGGGGGGCCTGGTCTCCAGCGTGACCGGCGTCTCGGCACAGAACTGGGGCACCATGACCGCGTCCCGCCAGCTGGCGGGGGAACACGAGGTCCGCGTCCATGTGGAGTACGGGGCAGGTGTTCTCGAGGTTCGGCCGGGGGAGCCCGGCACCCTGTACAGGATGGAACTCCGATACGATCAGGATGTTGTCGAGCCCGAGACCCGCTACGTCGACGGACTCCTCGAAATCGGCGTGGATCGCGTCGGCAGGGGCATCCGGATCGGCTCGCGCGACGGGACGGGACGACTGGATCTGGAACTCACCCGGGAGGTGCCTCTTTCTCTCGACCTGGAGTTCGGGGCGGTGCGCGCGGACCTGGAGCTGGGGGGCCTCGCGATTCGGGACCTGGATCTTGAAACGGGGGCGTCCGACACTCGAATCGAGGTATCGGAACTCAATCCCGCGGAACTGGAAGTCGCTTCCATTCAGGCGGGGGCCGCGAATCTGGTGGCGAACCATCTCGGCAACCTCAATGCGGAGCGCATCGAGGTGGAGGTGAAAGCGGGCAAGGCAACCCTCGACTTTACCGGGGAATGGCAACGCAACGCCGACGTGCACGTCGATCTGGACCTGGGTGCCGTCGATCTTGTTTTCCCCAGAGGAATCGGCGTGCGGCTGGTCACGGACACTTCTCTGTCGTCCGTGGATGCCCAGGAAATGCTGAGACGTGGCAGGGACTATTTCTCTCTGGACTGGGAAAGCGCAGAAACGCAAATTACGGTCGAGATCGACGCCCGCATCGGAGCGATAGACGTGGTCTGGGTACCGTGAATTACACGATCAGGATCCGGTTTCGGCCGATGGCCCACGGGAGGTTTGCGAGATGATCAGCACCCTTTTGACGCTGCTTGCGGTCGGGCTCGTTACGCTTCTAGTCGTGGGAGTCGTCCTCGCAGTGGCTGGCACTGTTTTCTCCATCGGCTTCGGCCTGGCCGGTTTCCTGCTGTTCAAGGTGGCCCCGATTGCGCTCGTGGGGTACTTGGTGCTGAGGCTGCTGGCGCCTCGCAAACGCGATGAATTGAGCGAGGCCGACCGCAAATGGCTGGAAGAATAGGCAGCTACCCCGAACGATTCGGCGGGTCCACCCGGCTCCGCACGCGAATCGTCCGCACCCCCGACGAGCTGCTCGAGCGCGTTCCGGTCAGGGGGACGCAGGGCGGGCTCCGGGTCGCCAGGCGATGGCTGCTCTGATCTCTGTGATGAGTTCCGGGGCGGCGAAGTCTCCCACTCGGCAGGTACCCAGCCGGTCGAGATTGACATCCCGCTCCACGAGCAGCGCGAGCGTCTCGGGATAGTCCCGCACCATCACATGCGCGGTCATCTGCCGGATGCCGCTACGGTCGGCGCGCGGCAAGGGAGATGACCTCACCCGGGCCCTTCGCGCAGCGCCACCATCACGCGATCGCAGATGCGGTTCAGCGCCTGCGCGACCGGGGAGTCGGGCCGTCCGACCACGGTGGGCAGACCGTCGTCTCCGGCCCGCCTGACCGCCGGATCCAGAGGGACCGCGCCCAGGAAGGGCACGCCCTGTTCCTTTGCCAGGACCTTTCCGCCACCGGTCCCGAATACGTCTACGGGCTCGCCGCAGTGCGGGCAGGCCATCCCGCTCATGTTCTCGATCACGCCCATCACGCGGGTGTTCACGCGCTCGAACATCTTGATGCCACGCCGGACATCGGCGGTGGCCACGCCCTGTGGGGTGGTGACCATGACGGCCCCGTCCAGGTTGACGGACTGCACCAGCGACAGTTGGGCGTCGCCGGTACCGGGGGGCATGTCGACCAGCAGGATGTCCAGGGTACCCCACCGAACCTGCTCCAGGAACTGCTTCAAGACCCCCGCGATCAGCGGGCCGCGCATGATCGCTGGCTGTTCGTCCGCAAGAAGGAAGCCGAGGCTCATGAGCTTCACTCCGTGTGCGCGAATCGGCTCGATCATCTCCTTGCCCTTGCTGCCGGATACGCTCGGTCGGCGGCGCTCGCCGAACATGAGGGGGATGTTCGGACCGTAGATGTCCGCATCCAGAAGCCCAACCCGCAGGCGGCGGCGCGCCAGGGCGGCGGCCAGGTTGGTCGCGACCATGGACTTGCCCACGCCCCCCTTGCCGGAGCTTACGGCCACCACATAGCGGGTATCGGCCAGGATGCCGGGCCGGGGGGTGGGAGCAGGCACCGAACCCGGAACGAGTGGGGACCGCCCCGGGGGCGCGGGAGCCGGCGCGGGGGAGCCGGCGGGCGCGGCAGAGCGAGCGGGTGAGCTCTGGGGAAGCTGGACGTTGACGCGCACGCCCGAGACGCCCCGGACGGCTCCGGCGGCGGTGCGGGCGGATTTCACCAGCGACCCGGGATCGTCCGGTTTGAGGTGAAAGGCGAAGCGCACCTGGCCCTTCTCGTCGACCTCGAGCTGCTGAACGTGACCGCTGGAGACGATGTCGCGTCCGCTGGCAGGATGTCGCACCCCGGACAGGGCATTCGTTATCGCATCTATGAGAGTTTGTTGGGACATGACCTGAAGTCGCTGGAGTGCCGGTCGAAAGTTTGGAGTGCCGGTCCGAAGTTGGAATGCCGGTCGGAAGTTGGAGTGCTGGGGGGGAGTGCGCGTCGGAATCAGACGGCGGCTACCCTGGTAACCCCCGGAACGTGATCCTTCAAACGTCGTTCGATTCCTTCCCTGAGGGTCAGCATTGAGATGGGGCAGGATTCGCACGCACCCATGAGGCGAAGCATGACGACACCTTCCGCCTCGTCGTAGTCGATGAGTTCGACGTCACCCCCGTCCTGCTGAATCGCGGGTCTCACGGTCGCAAGGACCTCCTGGATCATGTCCGTCGCCAGCATGTTCGTCGCTCTCCTCGCCGGGCCCGTCCGAGCCTCCGGCATGGCAGGCGAGCGGACTCCCAATTGTTCGAAGTTTAGGCAGCGCGCGAGGGCATGGTCAACCTTGCGTGGGGTCGGCTGTCGACTGCGGGTGCGGGTGCGGGTAGTACATCCACAGGATGCCGGCGGGAATCACGTCCGCCGCGGTCATCCACAGGCGGGCGGCGATGGCGAGCACGGTCGCCGCACCCGCCCCCAGCGAAGGGGACAGTAGCACCACGAGAAAGCCCTCGCGAACGCCTACGCCCGCGGGCGCGAAGAGCATCAGGTAGCCTGCCACATAGGCCGCCGCGAAAGCGGAACCCGCGTGCACGGGTGACAGCTCCACGCCCAGGCTGACGGCGAACAGCCAGAAGGAAGCGCCGATCGCGACCCACGCCGCCGTCACCTGCAGCAGCCAGCGGACAATCGCGACCGCCGTCAGGTTCCGGGGGGGCTCGGTCCGGGCCACACGAAACCAGAGGTTGACCGCGCGACGAAACAGGCCGGGAACGGCGACGAGAAGGAGCAGCCCGGCGATCGCCAGCCCGGTACCCGCCATCCCCCAGCGTGGCAGGGAATCGGGCCCACGGGCGAACGCCCCCAGACCGATCAGTCCCGCCGCCAGCAGGCCCACTCCCTGCATCACCACGGCGGCGGTGGTCGAGATCGCCACGGAGACCCCCTTCCCTCTGGCGAGCGCGGCCATGCCGACGATCGACCAGATCTTTCCGGGCAGGTAGCGGCCCAGGTTGGCGATCATGAAGATGCTCACCGAGTCGCGCGGAGACAGGCTCGGTCCCCCGAACTCCGATACCATCCTGCCCCAGATCAGGCAGGTGACGGCATAGGTGCCGAGCAACAGAAGCGTGGCCGCCGCGAACGGCAGCGGGCGGGGACGAGCGAGAACATCGTCCCAAGCCCGCAGCTCGGCCATGGTCAGCCCCACCCGATCGAGGATGAACCAGGTGACCGTGATCGTGAGGGCGACGCGCGCCGCCAGAGAGAGCCACTTCTTCAGGGGTTTGCGCTCCCGGTCGCTCGGCGAGCCGACCACATCCGCACCGCGTTCGCGGCGAGCAGGCCCGCGAGCACGATGAAACCCAGCCAGAAGCTCCGCAGCACCACGTCGGACCGATACCACAGCTCGACCTCGGAATCCCCCGCCGGCACGGGGATCGCTCGCAGGGTGTGGTAGGCGCGCAGCACGGGGGCGCCGCGTCCGTTCACCCGTGCCTGCCACGCGGGATACCAGTTGTCGGCGATGGCAAGGAGCGCCGGGCCGGAGGACCGGACCGCGAGCCTCATGTGGTCGGGGCCCCGCTCCTGCCAGGTCACCTCCCCCTCCACGGGCTCGCCGGGCAGGTCGATGGGCGGGGGCGCTGCCAGGACCACTTCCGCCTCGGGGTCGAAGTCGGGGGAGAGCATGTACGCCACGGCCTCGTCGTCGGACTTGACGACGGTGCTGCCCACGAGACGCGCACGCGCAAGGTCCGGCTCCACGAAGACAGTTTCGTAGGCGCGGCCATCGGGCAGCTGGGTACGGCTGAACACCGTCCCCTGGGGCGAGCTCCCCATCTGCAGGTCGGGCCAGAACAGGTAGCGCACGTTGAGCAGCCTGCGGATGTTCCGGCTGCCGTAGAGGTTGAGCGGCTGGCCCGAGCCGACCATACCGATCAGCTGGCGGTAGCGGGCCAGGTCGTTGGGATGATGTCCTGCGGCGAGCTCGATGCCGTGTAGCACGGGCATGAGGTCCTGGCCGGCGTTGCGAAACGACAGCATGCGGTAGGGATCGGTGCTGCCGGCTTCGCGGTCCAGCACCGCCTGGATGTTCGCGTCCGGGGCTGCCCAGCGCTGGAAATCCAGCGTCTGAATGAACACGCGGTCTATGCGGTAGGCGTCGAGCGCGACCAGGGCGATGAGCGCGCTCAATGCGATCCCGGGCGCAATGCGTGCCCCACGCAGGGCCCACACCAGGGCCGAGAGGGCGCCCGCCAGAAAGGCCGCGATCCAGGCTCCGGCCCCGATGTAGGGCAACGCCGCCGCCAGCGCCTGGCGCTTGGCCTCGGTGATTCCCGGATATATAACGGCCGTCCACAACGAAGTCAGGACACCCGCGGCGGCGAGCAGCGCAATGACGGCAAGGGTGCCGGTCGCGAACAGAAGGAGTCGCTGGACCCTCCGTCCCAGCTCTCCGTCTCCCCTGCAGGCGAGGATCCGGTCCACGCCGAGAGCAGCCAGCGTCGCCGTGCTGAAAGCGATCAGGTAGACGGCCTGCGAGGGAGCCCGGAAGAGGCTGACCCCGGGGAGGACTTCGTAGAAGATGCGCCAGACCGGGGTATGGGGGCCGAGGCCGAAGAGCAGCGAGACGCCCGCCAGTCCCGCAAGGAACCAGCGCAGCCCGCGCCTGGGCCCGCCGACGAACGAAACCACCGCCAGCAGGAGCAACATCAGGCCGGCGTACTCGTGGTTGTGCTTGAACGGGTTCCGGCCCCAGTAGGTGTTGTCCGCCCAGGTTCCCGAGCCGCTGATGTTGGCGCCCGAAAACTCGGGGATGACCAGGGCGAAGGCTTCCTCCGGGTGCAGAGACCACGAACTGGACCAATCGAGTGAGGCCTGGTCGTCGAGCGCTTCGGAGGTCGCGGTCCGCCGTGAATCGGCGGTCACGTAGTCGATGGCCGGCAGCAACTGGCCCCCGGCGATGACCGCGCCCGTGATCGCCGCTGCGAGGAACAGACCGAATCGCGAGGCGGCACGGGCGCGGGCCTCGGGGTGCACTGCCGCTACGCTCGCGCCCGGGGCGTCACGGCTCGGCGAGACCGCGGATCCGGTTCCGTCGCCGCGCAGGATCCGGACGCTGCGGAAGATCGCGAACAGCCCGGTGGCGCCGAACAGGAAGTACGCCATCTGGAAGTGCGGCGTCAGGATCACGAGGGCGATGACCAGGGCCAGCCCTGTGAACGACTTGAGGCCGGGGCGCAGGAAGTGGCGCTCCGTCACCCAGAACAGGAGCGGGGCCAGCGCGGTGACAAACATCTTGCCGTCATGACCCGCGAACACCAACCCGACGAAGACGGGCGCGAGCATGTAGCCGGTTCCGGCCACGAGGGCGGCGGCCCGGGAGGCCCCGAGCGCGCGGACCCACAGGAACATGAAGAAGCCCGCCGCCGCCACGTGGATGATGAGCTTCCACCCGAGCGCCCGGTAGGGCTCCATGAGGATGAGCAGCAGGAGAGACGGCGGATAGAAGGAATCGCCCCCCGTCAGCGCCTCGACGAAGGGCGTGCCGCCGAGGAAGTGCGGCAGCCATCCCGGGATGCGACCCAGCTCCGCCAGAGCGCGCGCGTAGACGGAGCGTCCCGCGTAGCCGGCGGCCAGCGTGTCGCTTCCGTAGAGCATGGCGTCGCTGAAGATGAACGCCCGGAACAAGAGGACAGTCAGGCCGAGGAAGAGCGCCCAGGGAAGCCAGCGCGGAATTGCCGGCGTGTCGGCGGGCGCGGCCCGGCCCCGGTTCGAGGTTGGCGAGCGGGTACTCCTCTCTGCCGGGGATGCCGCTCGGGGCTTCCCCGGCCGCTTTCGTCTGGCGCGCCGCCTTGCGCTCATCGATCTCCTCCCGCCATTGCGGCTCTGCCTCGTGTCCGGCCCGGCTCTGTCGCTCAGCCCGGCGTCGTGCGGGGTCGCCGGGATTGTTCACCATCGCCCTCTTCTTCCGCCAGCCGGCGTCGCAGCGCCTCGACCTCGTGGCGAACGTGGGCGATCTGCTCGCTCACCAGGCCAAACCCTGCGAGCAGGAACCCGAGCGTCTCAAGCAACACCACCAGCTGGATGAGTAGACGGTAGCCGAACGGCGGCACATAGGGTTCGAACCCCAGCGCGGGGTGCAGGTAGCGCAGATAGAGGGCTACTGCGCCAACCAATACCCCCAAGCCAGCGAGCACCAGTCCGGAGGCACCGAAGAGAAGCAGCGGCTTGCGCGAAAAGAAAACCAGAAAGCTGACGGAAGCCAGGTCGGTGAGGCCGATCACGACGCGCCACAGCCCTCGGTACTTGGATTCGCCGGCCCTCCGGTCGAAGAGCTGGATGTCGATCTCCGTTACGGTGGCGCCCCGTCCGTGCGCCAGCACCACGAAGAACCGATGCCAGTCGTGCCTCAGAGTGAGCCCGTCCAGGATTTCACGACGGAATCCCTTCATGGCGGAGTTGAGGTGGGTGACGGGCACTCGGAACAGGAGGCGCGACACGCGGTTGTAGATGCCGGACACGGCCGCCTTGTCGTAGTTCCCCACGCGCCGGCCGGAGACGATGTCCCATCCTTCGTCCAGCTTTTCCAGAAACCGCGGCACATCCCGCGGCGAGTGCTGCAGATCAGCGTCGAAGAGGATGATGTTGGGGCGGTCCGTGGTACCCACCCCGGTGACAATGGCTTCGGTCTTGCCGCGGTTGCGGCGGTGGCTGACGACACGAAAGGCGTCCCAGTCCGCCCCCTCGCGCCTGGCGAGGTCGGCCGTGCCGTCCGTGGAACCGTCGTCCACGAGGATGACTTCTCCGTCCAGATCGAACTCCCGGAAGGCCTCCCGCATTTCGCGCACCAGGTCGGGGACCACAGGGGCCTCGTTGTAGGCCGGGATGACGATCGCGAAGTCGCGTCTGGCCTGCTGGGTCTCCGGGTTCAGATTTCTGCCCCCGTTGGAGGGTTGCGGCACCGTTCGTGCACCGCCTTCGGATCTCGGCGAGTCGCTTGGACACTTCATGGTGGGCGAGCGTCAAGATGGTCTTGCAAGACAGGGTACGCCACCCGCGCCGCCCTCGTTCCGGACAGCGGAAGGGCGCGGGTGTCACTGGCGCCGCCGTTCCGGCATCTTCCGCGGGACCCGCCGGGGGCCGTCCCCGGATCAACCCTTGCGGTCGAATCGTGAATCGCGAGATTTGACCCTGCCGAGCGGCGGTCGTGCCCTCCCTGCATGGCTCCCCGAGGGGCAGGCTTCGGGAAGGTCGCGCCGTCGTTACCCCACTTCGCCATCCCGCACCTGAGAGCTGTCATGTCCATGGCCGGAACCGTCCAAGTCCCCCCGCCCGTCAACGAACCCGTGTTCGACTTTGCGCCCGGCGATCCGGCGCGCGCGGCCTTGAAGGCCAAGCTGGCCGAGATGTCGGGCCAGGAGATCGAGATCCCCCTGATCATCGGCGGGAAGGAGGTGCGCACCGGCGACCTCGCCACCTGCATCCTCCCGCACGCCCACGGCCACGTGGTGGCTCGCTACCACCTGGCGGGGCCGGCCGAGGTGGAGGCGGCCATGAAGGCGGCCATGGAGGCGCGCCGGGAATGGGCGGCGTGGCCGTGGGAGGCGCGCGCCTCCGTGTTCCTCACGGCAGCCGACCTCCTGGCCGACCGGTGGCGCTTCACGATCAACGCGGCCACCATGCTCGGCCAGAGCAAGACCTGTCATCAGGCCGAGATCGACGCCGCCTGCGAGACCATCGACTTCTTTCGCTTCAACGCCCACTTCGCCCAGCAGATCTATTCCGAGCAGCCGCATTCTTCGGGAGGCATCTGGAACTGGTCCGACTACCGGCCCCTGGACGGCTTCGTCTACGCGGTCTCGCCCTTCAACTTCACCGCGATCGGCGGCAACCTGACGGGCTCGCCGGCCCTCATGGGCAATTCCGTCCTTTGGAAGCCATCGCACAGCGCCGTCTACTCCAACTACTTCGTCATGCGGGTCTTTGAGGAAGCGGGCCTCCCTCCCGGGGTGGTCAACTTCGTGCCGGGTGAACCGGAGATGGTAACCCGCGCGGTGCTGGCGAACGAAAGTTTCGGAGGCATCCACTTCACCGGCTCCACGGCCGTCTTCCGCTCGCTTTGGCAGGCAGCCGCCGGCAACCTGCCCCGCTACCGGTCGTATCCGCGTATCGTCGGGGAAACCGGGGGCAAGGACTTCCTGGTCGCGCACGAATCCGCCGATCCCGAAGCGCTGGTCACCGCCATGCTGAGGGGGGCCTTCGAGTATCAGGGCCAGAAGTGCAGCGCCCTGTCGCGCGCCTACATCCCGGAGAGCCTCTGGGACCAGATCGGCGATCGCCTGGTGGAGGAGACCGAGGGCATTGCCATGGGCGATCCCGCCGACTTCGGAAACTTCATGAGCGCCGTGATCCACCGGCAGGCGTTCGACAAGATCACCGGATACATCGAGTCCGCCAGGAACTCGGCCGATGCCGAGATTCTGGCCGGGGGCGAGGCGGACGACAGCACCGGATACTTCATCCGGCCAACCGTGATCCGGGCGAATCGTCCCGACTACCGCACCATGTGCGAGGAGATCTTCGGGCCGGTCCTGAGCGTCTTCGTCTACCCCGACCGCATGTGGAGCGAGACCCTCGAACAGGTCGACGGGACCTCTCCCTACGGGCTCACGGGCGCGGTGTTCGCGCGCGACCGGCGGGCGGTCGAGGACGCGCTCCGCTCCCTCCGGTTCGCGGCCGGCAATTTCTATGTCAACGACAAGCCCACAGGCGCGGTCGTAGGACAGCAGCCCTTCGGCGGCGGGCGCGCGAGCGGCACCAACGACAAGGCCGGATCGAAGCTCAACCTGCTGCGCTGGGTCTCGCCGCGCAGCGTCAAGGAGACCTTCGTTCCACCGACCCGGTACCGCTATCCCTTCATGGACTCGTAGCCGGGTTTCGGGCGGAGAATGACGGCGAAGCTGTCGAGCGATGTGAACGTGGCCTTCATCGGCGCCGGGGCCATGGGAACCCATGGGAACCGCCATGATCGGCGGCTTGGCGGGCGGGAACAAAATCGACCCGGGGCGCCTGATTGCGAGTGACCGCAACGAGGACCGGCTCGCCTTCGTGCGGGATCACTTCGGCGTCCGCACCACCCTGTGCAACCGCGAGGCGGCCCGGAACGCGGATGTCGTCGTCCTGGCGGTCAAGCCACAGGTCCTCCCCACCGTGCTCGCGGAGCTTCAGGGCCGGATCCGGAACGGCGCGCTGACGCTCTCGATCGTGGCCGGCGCCACCATCGCCTCGATCTCCAGTTTGCTGAAGCACCGCGCCATCGTGCGCACAATGCCGAACACGCCGGCCCAGGTTGGAGAAGGCATGACGGTGTGGACAGCCACTCCGGAGGTGTCGGGAGAACAGCGCGCGCAGGCCGGTACCATCGTGGGGGCGCTGGGACGACAGCTGTTCGTCGATGACGAGAGGTTCCTCGATATCGCGACAGCCATCAGCGGCACCGGACCGGCGTACGTGTTTCTCATGATGGAGGCTCTCATCGACGCGGCCGTCCATCTCGGCTTCTCGCGCCGGGACGCGCGCGCGCTCGTGGTCCAGACCATCCGCGGAGCGGCCATCTACGCCCAGCGGCAGCCCGTGCATCCGGCTGAGTTGCGCAACCGCGTGACCTCGCCCGGTGGAACCACCGCCGAAGCCCTCTACCAGCTCGAGAAGGGGAGCTTCCGGACGATCATGTCGAAGGCGGTGCTGGCCGCGTTCCAGCGCAGTGTGGCGCTGGGCAAGATGAGCACGCAGCCGTAGAGCAGCCCGGCGGCACGGGAGCGCGGAGACCGGGGAGTTTCCTGGCTTCGGCGCCTATGGCGGGAGGAGCGTCAGGCGGGAGACCGCCCTCGCCTCCACCCCGGCCCTGTCGAGCGGGAGACGCCACAGTTCGCCCCGCTGCCAGCGCTCAAACTGGTCCCAGCTGTGGCGGTTGGCAGGTCGGCCGGACTGCCCCCCCGGCAGGATGAACCCGCCCCCGGAGCGCAGGTCCGCCAGGTCGGCGACGGAGCGCTGGCTGGGCCCGCTGGTGACCTGGAACAGGGGAGCATTGCCCTCGAACGGGGCCGCATCGACCGTGTAGTCATCGCCGGGCCGGGGCAGATCGCGCCGGCCGAAGCCCAGCAGGCCGCCGATCACCGGAACTTCCTGGAAGGGATGGGAGATGCGAAGGAGGTGTACGCGCCCCCAGGGCAGGCCGCCCGCGTCGGCCACCTCGAGCGCGGCCAGCGAGGCCAGGGAGTCCACGCTCGCCCCCCCGGCGTCGAGCGCCCGCCCGACCACATATTGGGGAAAGTATCCGAAGCCCCCGCCCGCCCCGTAGAAGCGGGCGCGCATCCCGATCCGCAGCGACTCCGCCCAGGCGTGAAAGAGCGTCGTCTCGGTGCTCTCCACCGTCGCCCGTCCATCCCACGCATCGAGCGCGCCGGCAAGGCTGTCCAGTCCTGCCCGGCGAAAGGCGGCGCTCGCGTGGCCACGGTACCGGGCGATGAAGCCGCTCTGGACGTCCTGCTGGATGGCCCTCATCGACTCGGCATCGTGATCGTTGCGCGCCTCGACCAGCTCGGTGATGCGCTGCGCGCGGTAGGGATCCTCCCACCGGTCCGACGAGATCACCAGCGAGAGCGAGTCCCAGCTCTGTCGGTTGTTGGCCGTGGCGATGAAGCCCGATGCCGGGTTGAGCAGGCGGGGGTTGCTCTCGAAGGGCAGCGTCCCGATCCAGTCGTGCTCTCCGGTCCAGCCGGGCACGGGGAGGAGGGGCGGCCGACCCGAGCGGCGCAGGGGAATGGCGCCGGCGAGCAGGTAGCCGAAGTCGCCCGCGGTATCGGCGAAGACCACGTTCTGGTAGGGGCTGGTGAAGCGCGCCAGCGCGGCGATCAGTTCCGCGGCGGTATTGGCGCGGTCCATCGCCACGATCCCGTCGAAGGTCGTTGACGGGTCGTGCGCGCCCCAGCGGTACGACAGCAATTCGCCCCCCGTTTCCGCATCCACCGGCGTCATGACGGGTCCGTGGCGGGTTTCGCGCACGACCAGGCGCACCGGCTCGTCACGGCCCCGAACCTGGATGGACTCCTCACGCACCCGGAAAGACCCGCTCCCCTCCGGGGTCAGGTAGCGGGTGGTGTCGGCCGGATCCACCCGTTCGATGAAGAGGTCGGAATCGTCGGCCATGGCGTTGGTGAAACCCCACGCGACGCCGGCGGTGTGACCCGCGATCACGCCGGGGGTGCCCGGCAGGCTCTCCCCGACGACATCCAGGCCGGGAGCGTGCAACCCGATCAGGTACCAGATGTTGGGCTGGTCGAGACTCAGGTGCATGTCGTTGGCAAGGATGGGCTTGCCGCTGCGGGTGCGGGCTCCGCCGACGACCCAGGAGTTGGAAGCCCGAACGATGCTCGCCGCCTGGAGCGCCGCGCGAGCGGCCTCCGGGATGCGCGCCGAGGCGATCAGGTCGGCGGAAACGGCGGGGGGCAACGGGGCATCGCCTGGCGCCGCCGCAACGGGCACGGCGTCAGCGACAGCGGTCCCATCGCCAGCCGGCGCGCCTGGCGCATCCTGAAGGATCGTGACCCCCCATTCGGGATAGTGCGGCAGCAGTTCCAGCACCGCCTCGTCTCCAACGGCCGCGCGCGCGCCGGCCAGCGAGATCGAGGTTCCGTATTCGGAGAGATCCCAGGCCATGATCTTCTCGATCGCGAACGAGTGCTCGAGTTCCCAGGTCTCGAAAGAGGCGCGAAGGAGGACGAACTCCGGCGGCAGGGGACCGCGCCACCCGGCCAGCGCCGCGTTAACCCCGCGGGCGTAGGCTTCCGCGAGGGCTCGAGTCTCTCCGCTGATGGCCGTCGCCGTCGCCCGGCCGGCCCGAGCGAGGCCCAGCGTGCGTAGAAACCGGTCGGCCTCGATGGTCTGCTCGCCGAAGAGTTCGCTCAGACGCCCCTGGGTGACTCGCCGGAACATCTCCATCTGCCAGAGCCGGTCGGTGGCGTGCAGATAACCCTGAGCGACGACGGCGTCGGCCAGCGAACTCGCCCACACATGGGGCACGCCCAGGGAATCGCGCAGCACCTCCACCGGCCGTTGCAGTCCGGGCAGCACGAGTTCCCCCGAGGCGGGCGCGGGACCGGCGGCCAGTCGCCTGAGCCAGATCACGCCCGCAAGCGAGGAGAGCAGAACCCCGGCCAGCGTCGCGAACAGGATCCCCCGGAGCCGGCGGCGCTTCCTCAGCGTGACGCCTTCAGTGCCCGGGCGAAGTCACGCTTCAGGTCAGGAACATCTTCTAGCCCCACCGAGACCCGCACGAAGCCGTCCGGGATGCCGGCCTGCGTCCTCTCCTCGGCAGTCAACCCGATGTGCGAGGTGAAACGTGGCTGCGACACCAGGGTCTCGACGCCGCCCAGGCTGGGAGCGACCTTGGCCACCTCCAGGGTTCGGCAGAACGCGTTCGCACCTGCTCCCCCGCCAGCCAATACGAATCCCACCATGCCGCCGAAGCCGCCGAGCAACTCGCCCGCAAGCTCCCGATCCGGATGGCTGGCAAGACCGGGATAGGAGACCCGGGCCACCTCGGGGCGGCCTTCCAGCCAGCCGGCGAGCTTCAGTCCGCTCTCGTTGTGGCGCGCCATCCGCACCGACAGGGTCTTCACCCCCCGCTCGAGAAGCCAGGCCGCGTGGGGGTCCAGCGCCGGACCATAGAGCACCAGCATTCGCTGTACCTGCTCGATCAGTTCCCGGCTGCCCGACACCACGCCCGCGATCAGGTCCGAATGCCCTCCCAGGTACTTGGTCGCGCTGTGGATGACCACATCGACCCCGTGGCGGGCGGGCCGGAAGTTGATGGGGGAGGCGAAGGTGGCGTCCATCATGGCGACCGCCCCGGCTTCGCCCGCAAGGCGCACCGGAACGCGCGGATCGAAGATGCGCATCACGGGATTGGTGGGGGTCTCCAAAAAGAGAATGCGCGTATTGTCCCGCATGGCCGATTCCCAGGCGCAGACCTCATCCGGGTCGACGAAGGTCGTGGTCACGCCCCGGCGCGGCATCTCCTCGGCGAGGATGGCCGACGTGGCGCCGTACAGATGCTTCGACGCCACGATGTGGTCGCCGGCGCGGGTGACGGCGAGGACGGCGAGAGCGGTGGCCGCCATTCCGCTCGCGACCGCAAGGGACGCCTCGGTGCCCTCGAGCGCCGCCAGCTTGCGGGCAACCGCAACTTGGTTGGGGTTGTTCCCGTAGCGGGAATACCGCAGCTCGGGCGCGTCGCCCGGCGCGTGCCAGAAGAAGGTGGAACTCTGGACCACGGGGAGCACGACGGGCTCGCCGGGGCGCGGCTCGGGGCCGCCGACATGCACTCCCAGCGTACCTGGACCCCATGCCTCCCGGGACTCCGACGAATCGCTCATCCTCTCCTCCAAACCGGGTGATTCATCCCCACGAGCCTTCTCGCCATCCCATCAGACTTCTCTTCATCTCCACGAGACTTCGCATCATCCCAACAGACTCCTCATCAGACTGCTCAGCGCTAGATAGTCCCCGGAAGCGGGCCGCTGAAACACCAGTCCGCGCCGGACCAGCGATTCCAGGGTCGCGCGATCGACTTCATCCGGAAGGTGTGACGGAAGATCCGCGTGTGAAAGAGCACCCCGCTCCTCCAGAGAATGCCATACCCGGGCTTCGGGTTCGCTCGGGACGCCCACCAGCCGACAGCGCCCCGGCGCGGTCTCGGCCACGGCCGCGAGGTGATGGCGCTCGAGAACCGCCTGGATGGGTTCGAGATGGGGATCGCTCACACCGCGGAATACGAAGAACGCCCGGGTTGCTTCCTCGGGCAACTGGTATTCAAGGATGAGCTTGGCCACGACCTCGTCCGCGCACGAAAAATCCAGGACACGAACTTCGGAGAAGTCGATGACGGAGAGCGCCATGTCTCCGGCACTCGCGAGCTGGCTTTGAATGGCCATCCGCACCGCGCGTCCGGTGGGCCGGGTCACCAGGTGCGCGTAGAGCGACGCCACCTGCCGCTGGATCAGGCGAGCGAGGTCGATCGCCACCGGGTCGATGCCGTATCCGTTCACCGTGACGTGCCCCGCTCGCGGGCGGGCAGAACGATGTTGATCTGGGCACCCGGGAAATGGGAGAGTCCTTCCTGAAGCGCGGGGGTGTCGTCCCACGCCGGCACATCGGCGATGCGCGCGGTCCCGCTGCGGATGGAGATGAGCCCGTCCCAGCGCCGCACCTGTTTGCGGATCTGCTGGATCCCCTGGCCTCTTCCCGAGTCGGTGAAGCGGGTCAAGCCGTGCAGGAAGGCGGCTTCCAGCGCGGTGCCGTCCGACCAGCGGCTCCCATGCCTCCGCGCGTGCTCCCCGGCCAGCGATTCGCGGAATCCGCGTCCCAGATCCGAGACCGCGATCACCAGCACCCAGCGCTCCAGGCGCTTGGCCCAGTAGTACGCCTGCGCGGCCACCCAGCCCGGGGCCTCGGCGTGCTCGATGATGTTCTGGCACACCTCCGAGAGCACCACCGAGAACTGGACAACGGTCACCAGTGGGTATCCCAGGGTACGGGTGAGGATGGTTCCCGCCCGTGTCTGCACTCGATCGACGACGACGTGCACGTCGCTGTTCGTGGTCACCGGCGTGATCTCCAGCAGCACGTCGGAACTGGCGGGGAATTCGCGTGCTCGCCTCGGTTCCATGGAGAAGAAGGGCCGCGCCTGCTCGAAGAAGTGGATGCGGCCCAGGTATCCGAGGACCCGGTTCTGCCTGGGAAGTCGGAGATAGGGTGTTTTTCCCAGCTTGCGCTTCAACAACGCGCCCGCGCTCAGGAGGCCCACGACGCCCTGCGGGTCCACGAAGCGAAGGTAGCCGGCGTCGAAGAGCGCCTTGCCTTCCGAGACTCGGGCGCATTGCGCGAAGACGCTGTCGATGGTGGCGTAGTCGAGGGATGAGGGCACGCGGATTACATGCACCCGGCGAACTCCGGATTCTGGGGTGTCGGGACGGACCTGCACGGGGCGGCCTATCCGCGGGCTATCCTGCCCTTCAGGTGAAGGTGCAGGCCTCGCGCGCCGCGATGTTCGACGTTGCGGGCGGCCATCGAGTTGGCGGTCACGATCGCGTCCTCGATCCGGTCGCCCTCGAGCAAACGAGCGAAGAAGGTAGCGCCCCACACATCCCCGCAGCCAGTCACGTCCCCTTGGCGAGGACCGCCCGGGATGTCGACCTGCCGGGTCGTGGCGGGGGCCGCCGTTGCCACCTGTCCCCGCATCCCCGGCCACGTCGAGGTGTCGGACGAGAAGGCCGGTGCAGCGACGTAGGCCGCTCCCCGCGGACCCATGGTGACCGTGATCAGTTTCAGGTCCGGTCCCACCACCTGCGCGGCCAACCCCCAAGGGTCTCCCGCCTCGCGGCCCAGCAGTGCGAATTCGTCGACGTTCATCTGCACCGCGTCGAAGCAGCGCAGCCAGGAGTCCCACAGCGGGAGAGGACGCGGCTCGCGTTCGCCGTAGCGTCCCATGCCCAGGAAGAGCGAGTGGAGGTCGGCGTAGATCGGGCCGTGGAAGGCATCGCGCAATCTCTCCGCCGTCACGAGTTCCATTTCGAACCCCGAGATGAAGTTGACGTAGAGGGCGTCGCACTGGCTGGCGAGAGGCCAGAACTCCTCCCAGCTCCAGGCGGGAACCCCTCCGGAAAGGCGCTCGCAGCGGCGCTCGTCGTCCTGGTAGCGCAGCTCCACGCGATTGTTGGGCTCGGGAACGACGCGGACGCCCCGGCGCGGATCGACCTTCGGGATCGCCGAGAGAAACGGGAGAGCGCGTTCGGACAGGTCCTGGCCGACCTTCAGGATGGGAACGATCCCCCAGGGCGCGGGAAGCGCCGCGGCCAGCGCTTCGAGGGCATAGCTGATCCCGCCCCACTCCTCGACCGGACGGGCGCGGCCGTCACGCAGGTAGATCGTGTCCCACACGAGGGCGCCCACCACGCCGAGGAGAGGTTGTCTACTCACCTGGACCCACCAAGCGTTCCGGCTCGCCTCGTCGTGCGCGCAGACGGAACACCCCCGCCGCCCCCACCACCCCCGCGGTGCCCGGGAGTGCTCCCGGCACGACCGTGCAGGCATCCACCGCCGAGCGGAAGCGGGGGCTGCCGAGTTCCGCGGCGAGCGGGCCGAAGAACAGGTCGCCGGCCGCGGTGACCCCACCCATCACCACCACCGCGTCCGGGCTGAGCAGGTTCACCGCGCCGGTGATGCCGACCGCCAGCATGCGGGCCGCGCGCGCCAGCACGCCGGTCGCGAAGGCATCCCCCGCCACCGCAGCCTCGTGCACGGTGGCCGCCGTGATGCGCTCAAGGTCGCCGTCCATCAGCTCGCGAAGCGAGGACCGGGCGCCACCGGCCAGCCCCTCCACCGCGCTGCCCGCGATCGCCGGGCCGGAAGCGTAGGCCTCCAGACACCCCTTGTTCCCGCACGTGCAGCGGCGGCCGCCGAACTCGACCGTCATGTGCCCGATCTCCCCGGCGGTGCCGGTGGCCCCCAGGAAGGGCCGGCCGGCCATCACGATCCCGCCGCCGATCCCGGTGCCGACGGTAATCCCGACCATCGACCGGAATCCACGCCCCGCCCCCTGCCACCACTCCCCGTAGGCGGCGCAGTTGGCATCGTTCTCCACCACCGTCGGCAGGCCCGTACCCACCTCGATCCGGTCACGCAGGGGCAGCCCGAACCAGCCCAGGTTGTGCGACTCGAGTACCACCCCGCGGGCGCGGTCGAGCGACCCCGGTGTCCCGACCCCCACTCCCGCGATCCCGCCACCAGCGCCTTCCCGGCGGGCCAGCTCATCGGCGGCGGCGCGGACCATCGCGCATACCTTGTCCACCACCTCCTTCCCGCCGCGTTCAGCTGCCGTGGCGGCCACCCGGAGCGCGCGCGGGCGCCCCCCCGCGGCCGGGACCATCCCCACCGAGAGCGTGGTCCCGCCGATGTCGACGCCCGCGATCCACTCCCCCATCAGAGCCACTTCCCCATCAGGACGGGCATGCCTCCGCTTCAGGGGTTGGTGGCGACCCCGTTACTTCTCGCTGATCGCTCACTGATGGCTCACTGATCGATCGAAAGCACGGCCAGAAACGCCTCCTGCGGAATCTCCACGGACCCAACCTGCTTCATCCGTCGCTTCCCCTCCTTCTGCCTCTCCAAAAGCTTGCGCTTGCGCGTGATGTCCCCGCCGTAGCACTTGGCCGTGACCTGCTTGCGCAGCGCCTTCACGTTGGTGCGGGCCACGATCTTGGACCCGATCGCCGCCTGCAGCGCGACCTGGAACTGCTGGCGCGGAATGAGTTGCTTGAGCCGGCGCACCAGATCCCGTCCGTAGATCTGGGCACGGTCCTGGTGGATGATGACGCTGAAGGCGTCCACGGCATCTCCGTTCACCAGCACGTCCAGCTTCACCAGATTCTCGGGCCGGTACTCGGCGAACTCGTAGTCGAGCGCCGCGTAGCCGCGCGTGCTCCCCTTGAGGCGGTCGTAGAAGTCCAGCACGATCTCGGCCAGCGGCAGCTCGAAGTCCATCTCCACGCGCCCGGGATCCAGATAGCGCATCGCCTTGAACATCCCGCGCCGGTCGTGGCAGAGCTTCTGCACGTTGCCGATGTACTCGGCGGGAGTCACCACCCTCGCGTGGACCCAGGGCTCGGCGACCGATTTCAGCTTGCCGCGGCCGGGAAGGCGAGTGGGGTTCTCGATCGCCAGCTCGCTTCCGTCGGTGAGGGTGACGTAATACTCGACGTTGGGCACGGTGGTGATCAGGCTGACCCCGAACTCGCGCTCCAGCCGCTCCTGGACGATTTCCATGTGCAGCAGGCCCAGGAAACCGCACCTGAACCCGAATCCGAGTGCCGCCGAGGTCTCCGGCTGATAATGCAGGCTACCGTCGTTCAGCCTGAGCCGATCGAGGGCGTCCCGCAGCGACTCGTAGTCGTCCGCGTTGCTCGGGTAGAGCCCCGCGAAGACCATGGGACGGACCTCCTTGTACCCCGGGAGGAGTTCGGATGCCCTGCGAGCGTCGTCGAGGACGGTATCGCCAACGCGGGTGTGGGAGACGGACTTGATGGCGGCCACCAGGTATCCCACCTCCCCCGGGTGGAGCGCGTCGCGGCGAATGCGCGCCAGCCGGGTGTAGCCCACTTCGGTCACCTCGTAGGTCGCGCTCACCGTGCCGAAGCCGATGTTCATCCCCGGCCGAAGGACCCCATCCACGACCCGCACGCTCGGGACCGCGCCCAGGTACTGGTCGTAGTAGGAGTCGAAGATGAGGGCGCGCAGCGGCGCGTCCGCGTCTCCCGCCGGCGGGGGCACCTGCGCGATGACGGCTTCCAGGATTTCCGCCGTCCCGGTGCCCTCCTTGGCGCTCGTGAGCAGCACGTCGGAGGGGTCGACGCCCAGCAGGTCCGCGAGTTCGTCGCGGCGGCGCTCCGGCTCCGCGCCCGGGAGATCGATCTTGTTCACCACCGGGATCACTTCCAGATCCGCGTCCAGCGCCAGAAACAGGTTGGAGATGGTCTGGGCCTGGACGCCCTGGCTGGCGTCGACGATGAGGATGGCGCCTTCGCAGGCGGCCAGCGAGCGCGACACCTCGTAGGTGAAGTCGACGTGTCCCGGAGTGTCGATCAGGTTGAGCTGGTAGCGCATTCCGCTCCGCGCGGTGTAGTCCATGCGCACTGCGTGAAGTTTGATGGTGATGCCCCGCTCACGCTCCAGCTCGTTGGAATCGAGCACCTGCGAGCGCATCTGGCGGGCATCCAGGGTGCCCGTGAGCTCCAGAAGACGATCCGCCAGGGTCGACTTGCCGTGGTCGATGTGGGCGACGATGCAGAAGTTGCGGATGCGGTCCAGCTGCACGGCGTTCCCTCCTCAGGCCTCGCGCGAGCCGCGCAGAACGTCTTCCATGATCTCGAGGGCCTGGTCCACGTCGGGCCGCGAGACGTCACGGTGGGTCACGGCTCGTACTCCGGATTCGCCCTGGGGCAGAAGATAAAGCCCGCGCGCATGGCAGCGGATGGCGAACGCGCCCGCCGGCATCGCCGTCACCTCGAAGCGTACGAGGTTGGACTGCACGCGGTCGAGGTCGGTCTCCAGCCCGTCGATGCGGGCGATGCCGCACGCGAGGGCGCGGGCATTCGCCACGTCACCGGACAAGCCGGCGCGATGGTGTTCCAGGGCATACAGGGCGGCAGCGGCGAGGATCCCTGCCTGGCGGAAGCCGCCTCCGAACTGCTGCTTGAAGCGCCGCGCCCGCGCCACGAGTTCCTCCGAACCCGCCAGGGCGGAGCCCACGGGAGCTCCCAGTCCCTTGCTGAAACACACGTTCACGGTGTCGAAGGGCGCGGCAAAGCGGGCCTCGGGAACCCCGGAGGCGGCGGTGGCGTGCCAGAGGCGGGCTCCGTCGAGGTGGGTGGCGAGGCCGTGGCGGCGGGCCGCGGCGCATACGTCCTCGACCTGCTCGAGCGGCCACACCGTGCCCCCTCCCCGGTTGTGCGTGTTCTCCATGCAGAGCAGCCGCGGCGGAGACTCCAGGTGGATCGGGTTGAAGGGGTGCTCCGGTTCGATGGCGGCGTCCACATCGGCGGCCGTGAAGATCCCGTCCCGGCCCGGAAGCATCTTCATGCTCACCCCGCTCAGCGCCGCGCCCGCGCCCGACTCGCCGCGCACGATGTGGGCGCTCCGGTCGATCAGCACCAGGTCCCCGGGCTCGGTGTGGGTGCGCACCCCGATCTGGTTGGACATCGTGCCCGTGGGAACGAAGACCGCGGCCTCCTTGCCCAGCAGCTCGGCAGTGCGCGCCTCCAGGGCGTTGACCGTCGGGTCGTCGCCGTACACGTCGTCGCCCACCCGGGCGCCGGCCATCGCGTCCCGCATGGCCGGGGTGGGCAGGGTGACCGTGTCGCTGCGCAGATCGATCATGACGCGCGATACCCCGGGTCGGGCGGGTGGTGTCGCATCACCGCCGGCGGACGGGGCCGCCACGCCTGCGTTCCGGTGATCCGCTGGAGGACGGTAACGTCTCGGCGCCGACCCGGCGTCGCAAGGCGCGAATCTCGGCCGGGCCGACACGGCAGCACCCCCCGACGCCCACCGCCCCGCGGTCGATCCAGTCGCGCGCTGCGAGACCCAGGTCGCCGGCCTCGCCCGCGCCGTCCAGGGGCCAGTGCCACTCCCCCGTGTCGGCGTCGTACACTTCCCCCGAGTTCGGATAGACGATCACGGGAAGATCGGTCTGGCTCCGGATTCGCCCCACGAGCTCGCCGACGTGGGCGGGCGCGACGCAGTTCACCCCCACCGCCGCCACCCGTTTCGCCTGGTCACACAGCCGCGCGGCCGCCTCCACCGGCGTGCCGTCCCACAAGCGGGCCCCGTCCCGGCAGCAGAAGCTCATCCACGCCCTTGCCTCCGGCGTCTCGGCCAGAATACCGAGCAGCACTTCGACTTCGAGGCCGGACGGGATCGTCTCGCACAGGATCAGGTCGGCGGCCGAGCGTGCGAAGAGCTGAAAGCGGCGCCTATGGAAGTCGTCCAGGTCCTTGGCGCCGACTCCGTACCGGCCATCGTACTCCGATCCGTCCGCGAGATAGGCGCCGTATGGACCGACGCTGGCCGCCACCAGTGGACGCAGGCGTCCGCCCCGGCTGGCTTCCTCTTCCCAGAACTCGTCGCGCGCCTCTGCAGCCAGCACGACCGAGAGTTCCAGGAAGCCCGCCGCCTCGGCGTCACCGAAGCCCCGCTCACGGAAGCCGGCGAAGGTGGCCTGGTAGCTGGCGGTGGCGATGCAGTCGGCGCCCGCCGCGAGATAGTCGGTGTGGACGGAGCGGATCGCGTCGGGGTTCGTGGACAGTATTTCGCCGGACCAGAGCCGGGTGTCGAGCCGATGTCCCGCTGCTTCGAGCGCCGTCGCCAGACCCCCATCGGTGACGAACGGCTGCCCGCGCGCGAGAAACGGCTCCAGAGGTCCGGCCGAGTCCGTTCGGCTCATCCCTCCGGGCTGAGCAGCGTCGCCAGCATCTCCGCGTTGTATCCCACTACAAGACGATCTCCGCTGCGCATCGTGGGGGCGCGCAGCTTCCCGAAGCGGCTGCAGAGGAGTGCCACCAGATCCTCGTCGGCAGGCCGTTCGGCGCTCAGGTCGACGTGCAGCATCTTCCTGCCCCTGGCGACGTAGAGGTCGTTCACGCCGTCCAGCAAGGCCAGCACTTCGTCGGCCGCCACGGGATTGCGCGTGGCGCTCTGCAGTTCCCCCGTAGCGATCTCGTTCTGCGCAAGAAACTCTTGCGTGCGCTTGCAGCTGGTTCAGCCCGGGCGATGATACCGCCATTCAACGGAAGACGTGGCCATGGATGATCCCCTCCGGTCGGTTTCTGGCGCGAACAGCAAGTGATGGACGCGGGCATGTGCCGGGATACCGTAACCCATGTTATCACATGCAGATAACGTAACTTGTCGAGCAAGGAGCCCCGCTTCCTCGCCTGAACGAAGTTTAACAGCCCGCGGGCGGGTTGCTCAAGGCTCCCAGGTGGATCGGATCCCCGGTCGCTCAAGGTTTTCCGGCGGATGGGACCCCAGGTGCCCGAAGGCTCCGCCCTGCCGTCTCCCGCTTCGACCCTCGGCACCGCCGGGTGGGCGGCGTGACCGGACATTGACCTTGCGGCTTTGTCGCTGCAGTCCGAATCTTGGGGCGATCCCGGAGGTCGCCCGACATCCGGGGAGATCTGAACCAAGCAGTCCAACCAGGCGTTCAAGGAACCGTACGCCCGGCTCGTACGGGCGTGCCGAACCCGTGGAGACCAAGATGACCCTTGCCCGACTTGCCGCGTTGGCGTGCCTCGTGCTCCTGACGACCGACGGCAGCGCGCAATCGCTCGATGAGGCGAGATCCGCTTTCGCGGAAGGCCGTTTTCTCGAGGCGGCGAAGCTCGCCGAAGCTTTGGGGACCTCTGGCGGCTACACGCTAGCGACGCAATCCCTCGCAATACACGTCCACTATGTGGCGCCCGAGGATGAGTGGGAGGAACTTGTCGAGCGCGCGATGCAGACGGGCGAAGAGGCCATTCGCGCCGATTCAACCAACGCCCAGGCGCACTACCAGTTCGCCCACGCCGTCGGCCGATATGCTCAGGGCGTCGGTACGATAACGACGCTTCGCCAGGGCCTCGCCGGCAGGATCCGCGAACGGCTCGATGCAGCGATTGCCCTCGATCCCTACCTGGCCGAAGCCAGATTGGCCCTCGGCGGCTGGCACGCCGACGTCGCGGCGGAGGGGTTCATCGCACGACGGATGTACGGGGGGAATCGAGAGGCCGCCATCGTACTCTTCGAGCAGGCTCTGAGCATGGAACCAGAGTCGAGGGTTACGCTCCTGGAATACGCGATCCGGCTACCCGATCTCGACGAAGAGCGAGGCGAGGAACGGGCCCGGGAGATGCTGGCGAAGGCGGTTCAATTGCCGATCGTCGACGCCTACGACGGATTCCTCCAAGAGCTGG
Source organism: Longimicrobiales bacterium (assembly GCA_965225805.1). Classification (GTDB taxonomy): domain Bacteria; phylum Gemmatimonadota; class Gemmatimonadetes; order Longimicrobiales; family Gaopeijiaceae; genus BD2-11. Next base: position 1,942,772 of record OZ245327.1, on the reverse strand, counting down.
TATTGGAGGCAATCGCGGCGCTAGAGGGCGGATAGCCCCGGGTTTACGGCAAGTGACAATGCGAATAGCGATCAACACCGGCGGCGGCGACGCTCCCGGCCTCAACGCCGTTATCCGGGCGGCCGTGCTCGCCGGGCGGGCGCGGGGATGGGAGGTGTTCGGAATCCGGAAAGGCTACTCGGGCCTCTTCCAGTCCAGCTACGGCGGCGTGGTGGTCCTCGACGAAGCTGCGGTCCGGGGGATCACACACGAGGGCGGGACTATCCTCGGGACCACCAGCCGGGGCAACCCGTTCTCGTTCCAGGTGGAGCAGCCGGATGGCTCGATCAAGACCCTCGACCGCTCCGAGGAGGTGATCGATCGATTTCGGGACATGGGCATCGAGTGCCTGATCGCGATCGGGGGCGACGGCTCGCTCAGGATCGCCCGGGACCTGGCGGCGAAGGGCCTCAACGTCATCGGGGTGCCCAAGACAATCGACAACGATCTGGGTGCCACGGTGGTTACCTTCGGCTTCCTCACCGCAGTCCAGACCGCGACCGACGCCATCGACAAGCTTCATTCCACGGCAGAGTCGCACGAACGCATCATGGTGGTGGAGCTGATGGGACGGCACGCCGGCTGGATCGCGTTGTTCGCCGGCCTCGCGGCGACCGCGGACGTGATCCTGATTCCGGAGATCCCCTACAAGCTCGCCCGAGTCGTCGAGGCGATCGAAGTCCGGTGGGCCAGCGGTCACAGGTACGCGATTGTGGTCGTGGCCGAGGGCGCCCGTCCGGTGGGGGGAGAAGCCTCCTATCTGGATGGCGGAGCCGGGCTGAAGCGGCGGCTGGGCGGGGTGGCGAGGATGCTGAGCCGCCAGCTCCGGGAGCTTACCCGTTACGAGACCCGCAGCCTGGTGCTGGGCCACCTGCAGCGGGGCGGCGCCCCGATCTCGTACGACCGCCTGATCTCCCTGCGCTTCGGTGCGGCGGCGGTCGAGCTCGCGGCGCAAGGCAAGTTCGGCTGCATGGTCGCACTCGAGCCGCCCGATGTGAAGGCGGTGCCCCTGGCCGAGGCCGTCAAGCGTCTCAAGACGGTGCCGACGGACGGGGACATCGTTCGCACGGGCCGGGCGCTGGGCATCTCTTTCGGAGACTGAGCCGAGCCGTACGGATCCAGCACCCCGGACCGCCGCCACCGACTGCTGCTCGGCCAGCTCCTCCTGAGCCGCCCCGCTTCCTGTCAAGCACAGACGCGCGAGTGCGCGCCAGGCGAGTGCGGGTGCGCGCGCTCAGGAGCCGTGTACATGCGCGACCGGGCAGTCGTACTTCAAGTCTGGTGATTTCGGCTTTCGTCGCCGCCGAGTCCCACGAGCTCCAGCAGCCGCAGGGCGTTCGTCGAGGTGGCGATGCCGGTCCACAGGCGGTAGTCAAAGGTGAGCCCCTCGTTCCCGTCGCCGACGGACTCGGTGAAGTGGACGGGGACGGCCCGCACGACCAGGTCTTGCGCGTCGGCCAGCGCCAGATCGTGGGTCGTCACGGCACCGATCGCACCGGAGTCGAGCAGCTTCCGGAGGACGGTTCGCGCCGCGATCCGGCGCTCGGCGCTGTTGGTCCCCTGAAGGATCTCGTCCAGGAGGTAGAGGACGCGGAGTCCGGGCGGCGGAGTGGACATTTCGGCCGCATCCACGACCTGCTTGAGGCGGTGGAGCCCGGCCATGAAGAACGACACGCCGGCGGCGAGGGAGTCCGCGACATGCACGCTGGTGACGACGCGCAGCGGCGGGATTCGGAGGGCCCTGGCACACACCGGCGCGCCCGCCTGGCCGAGCACAACGTTCAGGCCGACTGCCTTCAGGAGCGTGGACTTTCCGGACATGTTCGAGCCCGTGACCAGCAGAAAAGAGCCAGCCGGGCCCACCTCCACGTCGTTGCGCACGCAGATCCCCGGTGCCAGGAGGGGATGGCCCAAGGCCTTCGCATGAAGGGTGTTGGCCTCGGAGTCCAGCTTGGGCATGGTCCAATCGGGGTGATCGGCGGCGAGGGCTGCCAGGGCGGCCAGCGCTTCGGCCTCGCCAACCGCGTCGAGCCATTCCCGGACGTGAGCGCCTGATCGCTCCTTCCAGCGTTCGAGCACCGCCAGGACATGTACGTCCCAGAGCAGGACCACAGCCAGGGGGATGTGGAAGAGGGGCGATCTCCTGACTTCCGCCATGTCGAGGAGGCGGCGCAGCGTCGCGATCTCCCGATGGGCCGGTCTGGTGCCGGCGCCGAGCCGCTGGCGGATGCCGGTTGCGTAGCGCGAGCCAAGGGGCGCGTCGGCCAAAAGGCCGAGAAGCGGCCCGTAGCGCCGCACACCCGACTCGCCGTCGTCGACCTCGGAGAAGGCTCGGTTGATCCCCTTCCACACTGGCGCGAGCACCAGCGCCGATATGAGAAGTGGCCAGGCAACGGCGGCGACGGGCACCGTCCCAAGGGAGTAGAGAACGATGGTGGCCAGATTCACCGGCGGAAGCACCATCGCCGCCGCGCGCAGCCAGGCGCGCCCGGACAGCCAGCATCCGCTCTCACACCAGCGCAGGAATCCCTCCATCTCCCGCGTCGAGTCGCCCTCCATCAGCCGAGCCTCGGCCGCCAGACGATCCCGGAAGTCGAAGGCACCGGCCATCTCGAGCACCACCTCCTGCCGCAGGGCGATTGTGTCGGGGTCCGCGGGGGTGAGCAGCCAGGACTCGAGCGTCGTCCAGCCGGGTGCAGTGCCGCAAACGCCCGCGAGGTGAAGGAGCGACGCGTGACCGTGCAAGTCGAGGTCGTCCGCGTAATCGTGGTTCCCGAGCGCGGCCGGACTGGACGCCCGAGGCAGACCGGACCACCGGCGCTCGACGCGCGCGATCCCCTCACGGTTGAAGACGGCCATGAATTCGGCGCGGCGCAGACGGCGGCGAGAGGCCCGGTGCCGCGCGACCAGGATCACGAAGGCGGCGACCGCCCCCGCCATGAGCAGCCAGGCTGCCTGGCTACGTCCCGAGGAGATCAGGAACCAGGCGCCAATCGCTGTGGCCGCGAAGACCACAAGCCGGAGCCGCTCGTGCAACCGGACCGCTCCGGCCCTCTCGGCCGCCTCCCGATCGAAGCGGCGGGCGCGGTTCGCGTACAGGGCGGTGGGGCTGCTAGCCACCGACTTTCTTCTCGCCCCTCGCGAGGCGCTTCTTCTCTTCCTCCAGCCGCTCGAGGGTGACCCCCTCGGTGATCCAGGAGGGGGCCGGGTCTCCCTTCAGGTAGTGGCCGAACCACTCCAGGATGCGGCGGTGGTAGTCCTTCTGGTTGGCCTCCTGGCGAAATCCGTGGTCCTCGCCCTCGTAGACCAGCAGGACCATCTGCTTCCCGGCCCGGCGCGCGAAGTTGTAGAACTCGGTGCCCTGGTCCCAGTCCACCACGCCGTCTTCGTCGCCGAAGGCCATGAGCAGCGGCGTTTCCAGATTGTGGACCTCGTGGATGGGCGAGTTGCGCCGATGGGCCTCGGGATCCTCCCAGAAGGGCACTTCCATTCTCGCCTGGCCGGTCTCCCAGTGGTCCAGCTCCGGCATCCCCGGATTCCAGTGGATGGCGCCCATGAAGCTGACGAAGTCGGTGAGCGGCGCGCCCGCCACCGAAGCGGCGAAGATGTCGGTGCGCGTGGGCAGGTAGGTGGCCTGGTAGCCTCCCCAGGAGTGCCCGATGAGCCCGACGGCGTCGGGGTCGGTGACGCCCATGTCGACCGCTTTGGCCACGGCGGCGCGCACGGACTCGAGCGCGCTCACGCCGGGCTCGCGCGCCTGGTAGACGATGTCGGGAAGAAGCACGGCGTACCCGTGCTGGGTCCACGCCGTGAAGTTGTAGTAGTCTCGCTCGCTGGGGGCCCGGAAGCGGTGCATCTGGGGCGAGAGCATTTCGTATGTGTAGACGATGGTGGGCGCAGGCTCCCCGGCCTCGTAGCCGGCCGGATGGAGCAACACGGCCTGCAGATCCCTCCCGCCCTCGCTCAGGAAGTCCACCAGCTCGGCCCGGCCCCACGCCACCTCCGTGATGAACGGGTTGATGTCGGTGACCTGGGCCGCGTCGGCCAGGTCGGGGCCGGCGACGAAGTAGTCGGGCGGGTCGTCGAAGGCCTGGGCGCGGTAGAGCAGAACGTCGGCGCTGTCCGCGCGCGTCAGGCCCTCCACCAGGCGGTCCTCGAACACCAGCGTCTCGGTCGGCCCGCCCCAGCCTGCCGGGAGGCGCGCATACCCCCGCTGTTCCGTCTGCTCGTCGTATCGGGTGAGGTAGAGGGAGGCGGCGGGATCGATGCCGGGGGTGTCGTCGTCCGGCAGACGGGCGACCCGGTGGGTAACCCCCGTCTCGGCACCGCCGGTCAGCCGGGCGCCACCGCGCCCGTCCAGCGCAACCCGCCAGATGTCGTGTTTGTCGTAGAGGAGCACATGCGCGTCGTCCTCCAGCCACCCTCCGGGACCGAAGCCATGGGGAGGAATCACGTCGGTGGGGGTGTCGTACTCCTCGTCGGCGAAGGTTGTCGGCAAGGCGGAGGTCAGGTCGCGCCGCTCTCCGCTCGCAATCTCGACGCTCGAATAGTTGGCGCCATCGTACGAAACCAGCCAGCGGCCGCCCGCGCTGGGCCACTCGTAGCGGACCCGTGTGAGGAGCTGGCGCCGCTCCCCGGTCTCCACATCGATGGACCAGACATCGTGGTACGGACGGCCGAACATGGCCCCGAAAGGATAGGGCTCAGCGATGTCCTCCAGGGCGAATCCCCAGCCGTGCAGCAGAGCCGCGTCCGCCATGAGATGCGAACTGACGGTGACGACCCGGTTCGCGTCCAGGTGCCAGACCGCCAGCAGCGTTCGGCTCGCGTCGCGGCCCTCAGCGACCTGCTGCTGAGGGAATATGCGCACGTCGCGAGTGTGCCAGATCTGGAGGCCGGGGAGAGCCGGCTCCTCGTCGTTGGATGCCTCGGTCGATCCGGCGTCCGGGTCCGTGGCCGGCGTGCCGGCTTCGTCATCGGACTCGGACGGGTCCGCTCCAGTCTGGTCGCCAGCCGCACCGGAATCGTCCCCGGCGCCATCTTCCCCGGGCCGGAGCCCGATCGAGATCATGGCGCCATTGTCGGACCACTGCGGCGCGCGGTCGACGACTTCCAGGGTGTCGGCAACGCCGGCCACTCCCTCGCCCAACACCCGCATCTCCATGCCGCTGTCCAGGCCACGCCACGCCAGCACGTCGTAGGCGGTGCCCGCCGCTGTGGCGTCCTCGCGCGAGCGCAGAACCGCCAGATCGGCCGAGTCGTCCCGCCACGCCAAGCCGCGGTAGCGAGCCCCCGACGCATCCGCCGACCTCAGCGTGCTCGAGACGGGATCATAGACCTGAACGCCGTTGCCCAGGTCGGTCCCGGTCGCGATTGCCATTGCGACCAGCGACCCGGAGGCGCTCCACGCCATCTCGCCAACGTTGCCGAAGCTCGTTTCCGAGCCCGTGGCCAACGCCACAAGCCGCAGGTCGGCTCCCTTCCCCGCCGGCTCCTCAGGCGCATGTCCGCGGAGCGCCAGAAACCGCCCCGAAGCATCGAAATCCCATTCCGACACTGACTCGAACTCTCTGGTCCCTCCTGAAGCCAGATCCAGCAGCGCGGCTTTTCCGCGAAGCATCTCGCCCTCCTCCTCGAGCCGTTCCCTCTCTTCCGGCGGGAGGCCCACGGTCCACGCCAGCCAGCGTCCGTCAGGCGAGAATGCCGGGGATTCACCCCAGGGAAAGACGCGCGTCGAATCCTCGCTCACCCGCCGCACCCGCAACTCGGAGGTCTCGTCCACGCGGGTGACCTCGTACGCGATCCAGTCGCCATCCGGCGAAAGGAGCCCCGGTCCGAGGCTCTCCCAGCGCCCGTAGTCCTCGGGAGCGACGCTGGGGAGGTCCTGAGCGGACAGCGGGGCCGCGACCAGGATGGCGACGAGTAGCGGGCCGTGCGAAATGTCGTGGGGCATCGAGGTTGTCCTGGGTCGAGGATGATGTGTGATGATTCTCTAAACATATGACGCGCATTGGCTGGGTCACGCTGCCTCATGCCCCTGGCCAGACGACCGAGGGCTGTCCATGCGGGACGAAGGCCGGCGGTAACAGTCTCCGATCAGGGTTGGCTCGTTCCTCAGCTCCAAACCACCCACACCCCCGGAGGAGCCCGGAACTCGTGGCCGTACGGCCGGCTGGGATGCCCCGGATCCAGCCGCATCCCAGCGCATCGACTCCTCGAAGACGTCGTCGAGTGTGAGCATCCACATGCTCGGTGCGGGCACCCAGGTGACCGGCTCGGCAGCCCTTAGCTCGTCAAAGAGGGGGTAGGGGTTGTCGGCCAGCGCTTCGACGGAGACTTGCGCTCCCAGCGGGAAGTGGCGGGGTACGGGTGTCCCCGCCGCGGAGAAGTCTGGTGGAGTTGTGCATCCCTTCAGGCCGATCGAACTGGAACGTGTTCGCGGGTGTCAACATACGCTTGGTTACGTCCCGTGACATGTCCGAAGCAGTCTCAGAACGAGACTCTCAACAACCACACGCCGCTGTTCGGCAATGGGGTCGGAGATGGCTGAACACCTCGCGCGCCACTACTCTCGCTTCCGCGTGTCGGAGCGGGTGCTGCTCACCGGACATTCGCACCAGGCCTGGCCGGACGTGGCGTTCGACGCCCAGCAGCAGGCCTGGCTCGACGCTTCCGAACTCGTGGACGACAAGTGGGGCCGTGCCTTCGAGGTCGCCGACGAGGTGCGGGCCGGGTACCGGCGCCTGCTGGGCGACCCGGACGGACATATCGCGCTCGGCCAGAACACCCACGAGCTGCTGATCCGGTTCCTGTCGGCTCTGCCGTTGTGGGAGCGGCCGCGGCTGGTCACCACGGACGGCGAGTTCCACACGATCCGGCGGCAGCTGGACCGGCTCGAGAGCGAGGGGATGGAGATCGTGAGGGTGCCGACCGGCGGAGGCGCGCCGGTGGCGGAGGGGATCGTCGCGGTGGTCGACGACCGGACCGCGGCGGTGCTGGTGTCGTCGGTGCTCTTCCGCGACGCCCGGATCGTGGAAGGACTGGACCAGGTGGCGGCCGCGTGCACCCGGGTCGGAGCCGAGTTGCTCGTGGACGCCTATCACTCGCTCAACGCCGTTCCGTTCCCGGTCGTGGAGATGGGGCTGGAGAATGCGTTCGTGGTGGGCGGCGGCTACAAGTACTGCCAGCTGGGCGAAGGGAACTGCTTTCTGAGATTTCGCCGGGACTGCCGGTTGCGACCGGTGCTCACCGGGTGGTTCGCGGAGTTCGGGACGCTGGCAGCGGTGCCCGCACATCGTGGGGTCGCTTACGGGGAAGGACATCTGCGCTTTGCGGGGTCGACCTACGACCCGGTCAGCCACTATCGGGCGGCGGCGGTGTTCGAGTTCTTCCGGAAACAGGGGCTCGACCCGGAACGGCTGCGGGAGATCGGCCTGGCTCAGATCCGGCGGCTGGCGGGGGGGGTAGACGCGCTGGATGCGGATCCGCGTGTTCTCTCAAGGGATCGGACCGTGCCCTTGTCGCGCAGGGGCGGCTTTCTGGCGCTGACCACGCCCTTCGCAGAGCGGATTTGCGGCGAGTTGAGGGGGCACGGTGTATATGCGGACTTCCGCGGACGGATATTGCGTCTCGGGCCCGCTCCGTACGTAACCGGGGAGCAGCTGGACGAGGCGGTGGCGGCGCTGGGGGTGGTGGTCGCGGGGTGCGACACGTAGGAACTCGCCTCGGCCGGGATGCCTGCCGGGCCTGGTGAATACGCTGTGGGTGACCGACCAGGAGGAGCGCTTCCAGGCGCACAGCGAGTCCCAGGCGAGGGCCGTCCCGCGATTCACTTGAGAACTATCCCTGCACGGACCGGAACACCTGCATCGTCTCAACCCTCGCGCGGTAGCCATCGGCGCGCTTCTCGACGAAGTCGTTCTCGACCAGCCAATTCATGTCCCGGGTGAGGGTCTTCAGCGTTTTGGTGGCATAGAGGCGCGCCAAGTTTGGCGCGAGGTCCGGGATCCCCCGTTTCGACACCGGTTTCCTTACTCTCCCCAGCGCCAGCGTAACTTCGCGTCGCCGGTGAAGTGCGGGTGATCGCCGACGGCGACGGAAAGTCGCGTACACGAAATGCTCCCAGGCCAGCAATAGTTGAATCCCTTCGATATACCCGCACTGCTCCGCGAGACCATCGACCAAGCCTCTCAGGGAATAGAGCGCGAATCCGAGGACGTCGCCCCGTCCGGCGTTGGCGCGGCTGGAGCGGTCGAGTTGACGATAGTATTCGGCGCGCGTCGCGTTGTAGTGGTTGCTCAGGAGATGTGCGCATGGGGAAGGTACGCCCGCGCGCGCCACAATCATGAACTCCGCAAGGCGGGCGGTGCGGCCGTTTCCGTCCCCGAAGGGGTGGATCCAAGCGATGTAGAGATGAGCCAGGATGGCACGGAGGATGGCACTCGCGAAGCGGCTGTCCACCTGCCGGTCGAGGTCGGACCAGGTATCTTCGTCCTCGAGCCAGGCGCACAGACGATCCAGCAGCAGATGGCAGTCCTCCCTGGGTGCGGCGACGTATCGTCCAACCGCGACGGGGTGCAATGGGACTTCCCCCGGCACCACGCCCTCCTGCAGATGCGCCTCCAGCTCTGCGAGCACACGGCGGTTGGCTTCGGCGATCCATTCCCGTGACAGACGGAGCGGACGGGCGGCGGCGATGTCGCGGAAGATGTCGTTGAGGGCATCCAGAACGTTCTGGACCTCACGACCCATGTAATCCTGGGACAAAGGGAGATCCAGCTGTCCTTCGATCTGCGCCCGAACCTGTTCCTCGCTCAGCGTGTTGCCTTCGATGGCCGTGGTGGCGCGCACACCCTTCGCGAGGTAGATCCTGTGCATCTCCCTGGCCGCAGGAGGTGGTAGAACCGCCGCCGCAACCTGCTCACACCTGGCGGCGGCCTCCCCGAGCAGCGACCACATTCGCGGAGGGGTGCGGCCAAGATCGAGCCGAAAGGTGATCCACGGGTGGGTCCGCTGGTACTCGCGTTCGGTCATCGCGCCTTCGTCATCCAGTCATCGTGCTTCGTTCATCCGCGAGGGGTAGCCGAGATTATAAGCTCTGAAATGTCCCTAACAATGTCCAGTGATGTGTCCAAGGAGAAGGCCTCGGTGGCGCAACGCCGTGGCGATATTCTGATCCCGCACGCGGCCTTTGGGGGGCCGATCAAGGTTGGCGAGCCGACACGGATATCGCTCTCCGACTCGCGCGACATCCCCACCATCGTCACCAGCTATGCGGGCCCCGTGCCCATCCTGCACGCGTCGGCGGGAGTTCGGCGGGTTGCAAGCATCGCATACATGCTCGCTTTGACGTGGCGCGAGCACCGGTTGGCCGCCAAGCGCCTTGGGCGAGACACCTGCAAAGGCATCGTCCTGCTGGTTCCACATGGAGACCATCGAATTCCGGCTGTTTCCCAATCCTGAGCTTGACCCGGATTTCAGGAGAAGGATCGAGGTCACGATCAAGACGCCGGGCCTCAATAGCCCAGCTTGGTGCGCAACGCGGTGGGATCACTTCGAGTGGTTCGAGGAGCACGGGCGGCTTCATGAAGTGGAGCGGGAATTTCCCTTTGTGGCGCGCGAGATTCGTCGGTTGGGGCCGGAGTCAGTGCCGTCAATCAATCAAGGTGTGAGGTGACCTTGGCACCGTCTAGATAGATAGTGAGCGACTTAGCCACAAACCATGGCGGGTCGTGAACGTCCGCTTAGTGGTGTCCACGAAGAACTCGGAGTGGAAATGACAACGAATCATGTACGGCGGTACGATGTCGCGATATCGTTTCTCGCGGAAGATGAGCGGGTGGCGATGTCGCTGGCGACCGCACTCAAGAAACACTGGACCGTGTTCATTTACACCGAGCGACAGAAAGAGCTGGCGGGCACAGACGGTGTGGAAGCCAATGCTCGACAACGCAAGAAGGCGGATCAGTCGTGTATTCACAGAAGATTGTTGGCTTCCAAGAGCGCTGATCCTGGTCAGCGTATTTCTTCGAAACAGCTCGCAGACTGGTGCCTTCAGCGCCTGCTCGACCGCGACCTGCCGGACCGCGACTAGGGTGCGCCCACCCCAGCCGAACCATCCCCTGCCCTACTCCCCCAATCCCCCCACTGGTATCACCCCCACGCCGTCCGGCCGTCTGTACCCATACCCGCTCCCCACGATCACGCCCAGGGCTGCGGGCTCCCCGCACCGCTCCGTATCGACTCGGTCGGCAAACTTCAGCAGCGTGCGCGCAGCCTCGTCGACCCGGCCAGCGCCCAGTTTGACCTCGAACGCCGCCCAGCGGCCGGGCCCAGCGTCCACGACCGCGTCCACTTCCAGGTCCGTGTTGTCGCGGTAGTGGTACACGCTGGCGCCATTCGCCTGCGCGTGGACGCGAAGGTCCCGGATGACCATGGACTCGAACAGAAACCCGAACCACTCGAAGTCGTGCAGCACGTGTTCGACACCGGCGCTCAGGGCCGCCACGGCCAGCGACGGGCACACGAAGTGGCGTCTCGGCGCAGTCCGAAGGCGCGAGCGCGACCGGAGATGCGGCGCCCATGGGGGCTGGTCTTCCGCGACCATCAGGCGCCCCAAGGCGGTCATGTACGAGTTGGCCGTGCGGTTGTCGATGCGTTGATCGGGCCCACCCGCATCCCGCGCCAGCGTCGCCATGCTCGCATGCGTGGAGACGTTGCGGGCGAGCGACTGAAGAAATCGCCCGACCCTTGCGGGATCTCTGCCGGATCCGTCGACGCGCCGGATGTCGGTCCGGCAGACTTCGCCCAGGTAGTCCCGGTTCTCCGCCATCGCGTCATTGGGCGAAAGGGGTGGATCCTCTCCGGACGAGCCGAGATGGCCCGGCCATCCTCCAACACAGACGAGTTCAGCGAGCTCGTGAACGGTGAACTCGGCGCGTGAAGCGGGGACCGGCGCGCCCGCGAGGAGTCGCCCAAGGGAAATCTCGCCCGTCGAACGTCTGAGTTCGAAGAGAGACATGGGACGCAGACGAAGCCGGCTGATGCGCCCCGCCCCGGTGTGCCGGGTGATGTCGTCAGGCGGCACCGCCGATCCGGTCAGGATGAAATGCCCCCGGCCCGGGCGCTTGTCGACGGCGTGCCGAACATGGTTCCAGATCTCGGGCTCGATCTGCCATTCGTCGATCAGGCGAGGTCTTGCGCCTTGGAGCACGAATCCGGGATCCACGGTGACGGCCCTGCGGGCAGACAGGTCCGCGTCGAGCATCACTGCACTGGCCGCAACCTGCCTGGCTGTCGCCGTCTTGCCGCAGGCGCGCGGCCCTTCGATGAGCACGGCCCCCGACCGTGCGAGGCGTTGCCTTAGCTCGCGATCCGCGACGCGGGGCCAATACGCCCGGGGACGCGGCTCGTCCGGCGCCGTCACCGCAGATTCGCGGACCACATGCCGCGAAGGAATGTCGGGGTAGCGCGTCACGGAATTGGGCTCGCTTGAAGTCTCCTCGAAGTATCTGGACTCGAACAACCTAGCTCATCCAATGATAGGATTGCAATGTCATCGATGCTACTTATGCAATTGTTGCGATGATAAGTTTGCAACGTACTCGGAGATAAGATCGCAATCTCAGCATCGCGGGAGAGGCGCTCGGTTTCCGAGCAGGCGCTGCTTGACGTACTCTTGAGTCCGCACACGAGGGCCCCGATGAGGCGTCTTCGCCGGCTCCGCGTAACGGCGCGGCGGTGCGTAGGATGTTCGCTAGCGAGAGAGGAAGTCAGATGAGGCAGTCCCTCTGGGCAGGTCCGGTGGCGCCGTTCACGTTGGCGATCCTGCTCGCCAACGCCTGGCCAGCCTCCGCTCGTGCCCAGCGCCAGCCGGCACCCTCCCCCGGCGACCTGGCCGCGCTGTCCGTCCCCCGCTTCGACATCGCCCCCTCCCCCATTGAACTCACTGGCCCGGTACGGCCCGGGGAATATCTCGGCGTGGTCGGCCCGCGCGCGGCCTGGCTGGGGCTCGAGACGGGCGAGGCCGAGCTGTGGGTGCACCCGCTCAAGGTCGGCAACGCCTTTCGCCTGAGCTTCTCGACCGCGAGCTACGGGGCGCCCATACCGGGCAGCCAGGTGGCGCGCACCGTCCAGGTGCGACCCGAACTCACCACCATCACCTACAGCCACGCGGCCTTCCAGGTGCGGCAGCACATTCTGGCGCCCGCCGATACGGCTGCACCCGGCCTCCTCGTCCTCCTGGAGGTGGACAGCCCCGAGCCGCTCGAGGTCGTGGCCGAGTTCGAGCCGGTGCTGAACTACATGTGGCCCGGCTCCATCGGGGGCCAGTACGCGTACTGGGATGCCGAGCGGCGCCTCTTCGTCCTCTCCGAGAGCCTGCAGACCCGGAGCGCGGTCGTGGGCTCGCCGTGGGCGACGAACTCGGTGGAATATCCGGCGCATCAGCTGGGCGAAGCCCCGCGCACGATGATCATACCGGTCGACCCGGAGCGGGCGCGGCGCGAGTTCATCCCGATCGCGGTGGCGGCCGGGACGGCCGCGCGCGACGCCGTCTTCGACAGCTACCGGCAACTCATCGCGAATGCCGAGTCGCTCTACTACGACAAGCGGGCATGGGCGGGCGATGTCCTGGCCTCCACCGTCTCGATCGAAACCCCCGATCCGGAGCTCGACCTGGCGCTCCAGTGGGCGAAGATCAACCTCGAGGAGCAGCGGGTCTGCAACCCGGATCTGGGGTGTGGCTTCGTCGCTGGCTGGGGGCTGTCACGCAACGGCACGCGCCCGGGCTTCGGCTGGTTCTTCGGTGGCGACGCGGCGATCAACACCTTCGCCATGGACGCCCTCGGCCAGTGGGAACTGGTGGCCGAGGAACTCGCCTTCCTGGCCCGCTACCAGCGCGCCGACGGCAAGATCACCCACGAGATCTCCCAGGCCGCGGCGCAAATCGACTGGTTCGACGCCTACCCGTACGCCTACTACCACGCCGACACCACGCCCTACTGGATGCTCGCGCTCTACGAGTACTGGCGGGCCAGCGGGGACGACGACCTGGTGCGCGAACTGTGGACGGCCTATGGGCGCGCGTGGGAGTGGTGCCTCAGCGCCGAGACCGATGGCGACGGCATCATCGAGAACACGGTGGGAGGGCTGGGCGCGGTCGAGGTGGGCGGACTGGGCGAAGCGATCCACCAGGACATCTATCTCGCGGCGGTCTGGGTGGCGGCACTGGAGGCCACGCTCGTGATGGCGGAGCGGATGGGCGACCGGGAAGTCGCGGACGAGGCCGCCCGGATCGCCCCCGTGGCGAGGAAAACGCTCAACGATGCCTACTGGCGAGAAGCCGAGGGACATCACGCCTTCGCCATCCTCGCCGGGGGCGGCACCAACGACAACCTGACGGTCTGGCCCGCCACCGCGGCCGCCTTCGGTCTGCTCGACGGCGAGCGAGCGCGTTCTACCCTGGCCCGCATCGCCGGCGATCGCGTGTCGTCCGACTGGGGTGCCCACATGCTCTCCACGGACAGCGAACTCTACGATCCGCTGCAGTACAACATGGGCACCATCTGGCCCTTCGTAACCGGGTTCGCCTCCTGGGCCCAGTACCGCTACCGCCGCCCCTGGGCGGGCTTCCACCTGATGGACGCCGTCAAGCAGATGACCTTCGAGTGGAGCCTGGGGCGCCACGGAGAGCTGTTTTCGGGAACCTTCTATCAGCCCCTCGACCAGACCGTGCCACACCAGTTCTTCGCCACTTCGATGCTGGTGACGCCGCTGCTCCGAGGCGTCTTCGGATGGCAGCCGGACGCGCCGCTGGGCCGGGCCCGGCTGGCGCCCCAGCTGCCGCCGGACTGGCCCCGGGCGACACTGCGGGGACTGCGCGCGGGGAACACGGCCCTCCAGGTGGAGATCCGGCAGCAGTGGTCGTCGTCGGGCGGGGAACGGCGTACCACGATCCACTCGCTGGGCGGGCGGCTGGATGTCGACTTCGTTCCTGACGTGCCCGCTGGCGCGCGCACCCCGAAGGTCACGGTGGACGGCGTCCCGGTGGAGCTTTCCGGCACGGCCGTCCGGATCGAAGTGGGTCGCGACGCGACGGAGCCGGAGGGCGACGCAGCGGGAAGCGCCGGCGACCAGGACGACGTTACCGAGATCGTGGTGACCTGGGAGGGCGGGCTGGCCGTGGCACCCCCCCGAATCGATCTCGAACCGGGCCAGCGGAGCACGGGGCTGCGCATTCTGGAGCTGACCGCCGATGCGGATGGCTGGGTGCTCGCGATCGAGGGAAGCGCGGGGAGCGAGTACCCGCTGGACCTCTTCGGGACTGCCGTTCAGGCAGCACCAACCGATGACGGCGTTCGCGTGACTGCGCCCGAGCCCAGGAGCGATGGAACCGACGCCGCCGGCGCGCGGCTGCGGGTCGATTTTGCCGATGGCGAGGGACGGCGCATGGCGGTGATTCGCCTGACCCCGGTCGGCGGCCCTTCGTCCCGATAATCGGAGTGCCGCGGCCGATCGCGCTCGTCGATCTCGTCCCCTACAGACCCAGCACCAGCCTCATTCCGCCCGCGATCCGCGCCATGAGCCGAGGGGAAATGTGCCCGGTGCGCTCGATCAGGTAGTCCTTGTCAAGAGTCAGGATCTGCGTGACGTTGGCCACCGAGTCCCAGGGAAGCCCGGTCCTCTTCGCCGGAAGAAGCACGTTCCCCGGCGCATCGAGCAGCCGCGCGTTCGACGATAGCGCGACGCCGATGACCGTCCGCAGCCGGCTCCGGTTGAAGGCATCCGCCTGGACAATGAGGATTGGGCGTCGAAAACCAGGCTCGGATTCCCGAGGCTCACCCAGATCCGCCCACCACACGTCTTGCCGGGCAACTACCATGCATCGGAGGCCACGGATCGGGCCTGGGCGGTACGCGTGGCCGGATCGATCCCGCTGGGAAGGTCGCGGTAGACGGCGTTGAGCCTCGCGGTGATATCGGCATTCCGGTGCTTCGCCACGTATTCCGCCAAGGCGGTCTGATACAGTTCGCTCCTCGACACCTTCAATCGCTTCGCGAGGGCGTCGGCTGATGCGAACAACTCATCGGGGAGTGAAATCGCGGTTTTCATACCGTATTACTACCATGGTATAACCACTCGTGTCAACGCGCCTCGAGCTTGGCCGGACCCTTGCTTGACAAGCCAGCAACCGTCTCCCGGGGAAGTCCAGGCAACGCGCGCGCCCGTGCTATGCCCCCCTCTCTGGCGTATAGTGAGAGGCTAGGGATGGTGGAGGTTTTGGCCGCAGACGAGAATCGGTTTCTCCGATAGCCCTCGAGGACAGCGCATGAAGAGAGTTTCCCCGGGTTCGGCCCTCCTCGCCGTCTGGCCCGTGGCAGGCTTGTGGCTCGTCCTGGGGAACGGTTCGCCGGAAGCCGTCGGCCTCGCCGCCACCCGCTCCGCCCGAACCGCACCGGCTCCGTCCGTCCCCTCCCCCGCGCTCACGGAAGTCGTCCAGCAGTACTGCGTGGTGTGCCACAACGACGCGCTCCTCACCGGCAACCTTTCGCTGCAGCGCTTCGCTGTCGAGCACGCCGCCGAGGAGAGGGAGACCGCGGAGAAGGTGATCCGCAAGCTGCGGGCCGGGATGATGCCGCCGCCCGGATTCCCGCGTCCACCGGCCGATAGCCTCCTGGCGCTGGCGGAGACGCTCGAGTCCACGGTCGACGAGGCCGCCCGCGCGGCCCCCAATGTGGGCACGCGGCGGTTCCAGCGGCTCAGCCGACCCGAGTACGAGCGCGTCATCCGCGAACTCCTGGGGCTGGAGGTGGACGCGGACAACTGGCTCCCTGCGGACCTGCTGGTGGGAAGCTTCGACAACATGTCCGCCGCCCAGGCGCTCTCGACCACCCTGCTGGACTCCTACCTCAAGGCCGCCACCGACGTGAGCCGGCTCGTGATCGGGAACCCGCGGGCGCTCTCCTCCACCACCAAGCACCGCAATCCCATGGAGGTGTCACAGCACGCCTGGGATCAGATCGAGGGCGCCCCCTTCGGCACGCGGGGCGGGATGGTGGTGAGGCACGACTTTCCCGCCGACGGAGAGTACGTCTTCCGGGTGGAAACGGACTTCGGCAGCGGCAATCAGGTGGCCGCCGAGGACATCGATATCTCCATCGACGGCGAGCCCGTCGCGCTCCTCAGGCTCGAGTACAACGCGGCGAGGACCGTCCCCGCGATCGAGACCGAGCCGATCTTCGCGCGCGCCGGACAGCGCAGGGTCTCCGCCGCCTTCGTCAACCTCGTCGAAGGACCCTATGAGGATCGCTTCAGCCCGACCGCGTGGTCCAAGGCGGGCACGGCGGGGTCCAACTACGGCGTGACCGGCCTCACCCATCTGAAGGAGCTGCTCATCACCGGACCGAGGAACGTCTCGGGCGTGGCGGAGACCGAGAGCCGGCGCCGGATCTTCAGCTGCCGCCCGTCCTCGCCCGATGAGGCCCGCCCCTGCGCGGAGTCGATTCTCACGCGGTTGGCCACGCGCGCCTACAGGCGGCCGCCGCCGGACGACGACATCGCCGACCTGATGAGCTTCTACGACGCGGCCGCCGCCGAAGCGGGCTTCGAGGCGGGAGTGCAGATGGGGTTGCAGGCGATCCTCGTCTCGCCCGAGTTCGTGTTCCGGCTGGAGCGCGAGCCGGCCGACACCCGGCCGGGCGAGGGCTACCCGCTGAGCGACATCGACCTGGCCAGCCGACTCTCCTTCTTCCTGTGGGCGACGGTGCCCGACGAGGAACTGCTGGAGGTCGCCGGCAGCGGCCGGCTCTCCGATCCGGATGTGCTGGAAGCCCAGGTCGAGCGCATGCTCGCCGACCCGCGCTCCGAGACCCTGGCCACCCGCTTCGCCCACCAGTGGCTGCGGCTCCAGGACGTGGGCAAGGTGTGGCCGGAGTCGTACCTCTACCCCGACTTTTCGCAGCAGCTCGCCGACGCCATGGTGCGGGAAACCGAGCTCCTCTTCGACCACCTGGTACGGGAGGACAGGAGCCTGCTCGAGCTGCTCGACGCGGACTACACTTTCCTCAACCAGCGGCTTGCGCGGCACTACGGCATCGAAGGAGACTTCCAGGACGACGATTTCCGGCGGGTGCCGTATCCGGACGACCGGCGCCGGGGCGTGCTCGGCCACGGGAGCGTACTGCACCTGACCTCGATGTCGGGCCGAACCTCGCCCGTGCTGCGCGGAAAGTGGGTCATGGAGGTGCTCATGGGGACGCCGCCTCCGCCTCCACCTCCCAACGTCCCCACGCTGGAGGGGAGCCCCGCCGCCGACGGAGGCCGCACGCTTACCACGCGCGAACGCATGGAACGGCACCGCAGCAGCCCGGTATGCAGCTCCTGCCACAATTTCATCGACCCCATCGGCCTGGCGCTCGACAACTTCGACGTGACCGGCCGCTGGCGGGTGCGGGAGAACATGGCCCCACTGGACACCCGCGGTATCTTTTACGATGGCACGGCGCTCAGCACGCCCGGAGAGCTGGCCACCGTCCTGCTGAAACGCCCGATTCCCCTTGCGCGTAACTTCGTCGAGCATTTGTTCTCGTACGCGATCGGGCGTCCGGCCGACCACCTCGATCAACCCACCATTCGCGTCATCACGCGGGCGGCGGCAGACAGCAACTACAGCATTTCGTCGATCGTGACAGGGATCGTCAAGAGTGCACCCTTCCGCATGCGGCAAACACAGGAGGTTCAATGAAAGACCATTGGTTCGAAACCGGATCCACGGCGACCGGCGCCCGGGCGGCGCCGAAGTACGCCACCCTCGCCGCCGTCGCGCTCTTGTGGGCCGCCCCCCTGGCCGCTCAGCAGGGGCAGATCACGGGGCGCATCACCAACGCCGCCACCGGCCAGCCCATCTCTTCGGCGCAGGTGTTCCTTCCCGAGCTGAGCATCGGGGCGCTTTCCGCGTCGAACGGCCGCTACCTCATGCTGGGCGTGAACGCCGGCACCCACACGGTCCGCGTGGAGCGGATCGGCTTTGCCGCGGCCTCCATGGAGGTCACCGTCCCGGTCGACCAGACCGTCGAGGTGAACTTCGAGCTCCAGGAGGTGGCCCTGAACCTGGACGAGATCGTGGTGACCGGGACCGGCGCTCCCACGCAGAGGCGCCGTCTGGGACAGACCATCACGTCGGTGACCGCCGACGAGCTTGCAATCGCGCCCATCACCAGCCTCTCCGACGCGCTGGTGGGACGCCTCGCGGGCGCTCGCGGGCTGATTTCCGGAGGCCAGACGGGCGCCGGCAGCGCGATCGTGCTGCGGGGCACGTCGAGCATCAGTCAGCGGCAGAGCCCCCTCATCTACGTGGACGGCGTCCGCATGGACAACGCGACCGAGAGCGCGTCGTCCGCGCGCACCGACCGGCTGCAGGACATCAACCCGCAGGACATCGAGCGGGTCGAGGTCATCCGCGGCGCCGCCGCCGCCACCCTCTACGGCACCGAGGCCTCGAGCGGCGTGATCCAGATCTTCACCAAGCGGGGACAGACGGGCGCGCCGGTGTACGCCTTCTCCACCGACCTCCAGCACCTGAGCTTCCCGCGCGCCTTCCCGGACAACTGCGGATACAACAGGTCCGAACACCGGCTCCTCTGTGAGAATCCCTACGGTGAGAATACGGCGTTCGCGTACCATCAGAATTACAACCTGTCCGTTCGGGGCGGGACACCGGGTCTGCGCTATTACCTGTCGGGGCGCCTGATGGAAGAGGTGAATCCCTCGCCCAACAACGAGCTGGCGAACCAGTCGGTGCGGGCCTCCTTCGACTTCACCCACACCGAGAAGCTGACCAGCCAGATCGGGGTGAACGTCGTGCGGCGCAACCTGAGGACGGCGACCCCCGGCTGGGGCGACCTCTTCGGCAACCTGATGCTCGGCAATCCGCTGCGGGCCACCGAGACCAATCCCCACGGAGCCTACACGCCCCTCCTGGCCAGCCGCATCACGGAGAACTTCCAGGAATCCGTGAACACCATGCTCAACGGCTCGCTGGTCTACCAGTGGGCGGAGGGACTCACCTCCACCCTCCAGTTGGGGCACAACTTCATCGACAGCCGATTCAGCAGCTTCTTCCCCCAGGGCGTGGTCGCCGAAGCGGTGACGGGCAACAAGAGCGTGAGGAGCTCGCGGTTCGCCACCACGACCCTGGACTTCAGCACCCACTGGGAGACGCCGATCAGCGACCGGCTTTTGGCGAACGTGACCGTAGGCGGCCAGAGCTTCCGCGAGGTGCAGGCGTACGAGTCGGCGCGTGTGCGCGAGTTCGGGTCCCCCACCCTGAAAACCCTTAGCGGCGGCGCCCAGATCACGGGCGTGAGCGAAGGCTTCGAGGAAGTCATCAACGCGGGCCTCTTCGTCCAGGGCCAGATCGGGCTCGATGACCGGCTCTTCCTGACCGGCGGCGTGCGCGCGGACGGCAACTCGGCCTTCGGCGAGGACTTCGGCCTGCAGGTGTACCCCAAGGCGGGCGTGTCCTGGGTCGTCTCGGAATACGACTTCTGGAACGTCGGCTGGATGAACGAGCTGAGGCTGCGCGCGGCGCTGGGAGCCTCCGGCCTTCAGCCGGGCGCGTTCGACGCCCAGCGCACCTGGAGCCCGAGCAGCAGCGTCATCGGCGGCTACCTGACGCCCCAGAATCTGGGCAACCCGGAACTCAAGCCCGAGCGCTCAACCGAGATGGAGATGGCGATCGAGGCCGGGTTGCTCGACGGCCGCTTCGGCATGGAGCTGGTCTACTTCAACCAGACCACCAACGACGCCCTGCTTCCCGTGCCGCCCTCGCCCGGCGACGGGTTCACCCGTTCCCAGTTGCGCAACCTGGGAACGCTCAAGTCATGGGGGCTTGAGCTCACCGCCGACGCGCGGCTGGTGCAGAGCCCCAGCTTCACCTGGGACCTGACCCTCAGCCCCACCTATCTCAAGCAGTGGGCGGACGACCTGGGCGGGCTGCCGGACCGGCGCCTCGGCAGCCGGCGCCGCTTCCACTCCCTCTACGAGGGGATGTGGCCCGGCATCTGGATCGCCCCCATCGTCGACCCCAACCAGCCCTACATCCTGTCCGGCCCCATCGACGAACTCCGCAGCCGCCGGGACATCGCGCCCAACATCCTCAAGGCGGCCGACGGCACCGATTCGCTGGCGGTAATCGGGAGGCCCCAGCCCAACTGGACCATCGACGTCCGTAGCGCCATGCAGTTCGGAAGCTTCACCTTCCGCAACATCTTCGAGGCGGCGGGCGGCTTCATCGTCTCGAACGAGACCGACCACCTGCGCAACGCGCTGGGCAACGGCCCGCTGGTGGCCACGCTCGAGTATACCCTCAACGACCCCAATGCCAGCACAGAGGAGAAACAGCGGCTGGTGGACGAGTACGGCCGCAAGCACAACGGCGTCATCACGAATACCGTCTACCCCGGCGACTACCTGCGCTGGGCCGAACTCACGGTCTCATATCAGTTGCCGGATGCGTTCGCCGAGCGTCTCGCCGCCACCAGCGCACAGGTCAGCCTGGGCGTCAAGAACCTCAAGGTCTTCAGCGACTACCTGAAGGCGCCGAAGAACGGCTGGATCGATCCCGGCACCCGCGGCATCGCAGCGGGCACCTCCGGCGCCAGCTACTTCACCCAGAACGTCGACTACCTCAAGGTGCCGACTCCCAGACGGTTGGTCTTCTCCCTCAGGGCCCAGTTCTGAGCGGGCCGCAACCTGTGGAGGCAACCATGAAGATGCACCAGACACAAGGGAGTCGACGGATGAACAAGTACGGAGATCATGGCATCGGAAGAGCCACCGGAACCGGAGGAGGCAGGGGCGTCCTGGCCCTTGCCGCGGGAGCATTGCTGACCGCGGCCATCGGCTGCAGCGACTTCCTCGAAGTCGACAACCCCGCGAGCCTTCTGGACGAGGACCTGGAGCGAAAGGAGCTTCTCAACACGCTGGCCAACACGCCGGAAGGCAACATCGCCGGCACTTACTCCAGCCTGCTGACGCGCCACGGGCTGCTCAGCGACGAGCTGTTCCACCCCACAACCCAGCTCGAGAACATCGACGCCATGCGCGGGAACCGGCTGGCGTCCAATTCGGCCGTGGAGGGCCATTGGCGCGGGCTCGCCCAGGCGCGCTGGCTCGCCGACGAGGTGGTGGACCGCCTCACCGCGGCCGGGGGCAATGACCTGGGCGTCGCGCGGGCGCACTTCTTCGGGGGAACCGCGCGCATCACCATGGCGGATCACTACAATGTGATCGTCTACGGGGCCGAGGATCAGCTGCGCGGCCCCATCGACGTGATCGAAGACGCGCTCGCTCGCTTCCAGCAGGCCGCCCAGGTGGCCCAGGCCGCCGGGGACGCGAACCTCGCCGCGGGCGCGATGGGGCAGGTCGCGCGCGCCTATCGCTCGCTCTATTACGAACGCACCCATTTGCAAGGCCAGATGGACCGCAGCCTGTTCGACCAGGCGGAATCGGCGGCGCGCCAGGCGCTCTCGGCCAACCCGGACTACAACGTGTCGCTGCGCTTCGGCGCGCCCGGCGGCTCCAACTCGGCAGCGTCCCTGGGAGGCCCGTACGGCGGCACCAACCGGATAGACGAGATCTATCTCTTCCTTCCGGACCCCGTGACCGGAGAGTGGGATCCGCGCATCCCCCACGAGGAAACGACCCGCGAAGAGCCTCTCGGCATCAGCTCCTACAACCTGAAGTATCCGGCGCGCGAAACGCCCCTGCCGCTGAGCCGCGCCGCCGAGGCGATGCTCATCATCGCCGAGTCCCGCCTGCTGGCCGGCGACCTCGCGGGCGCCGTCGAGTGGATCAACCACACGCGCGCGGCGGCGAGGACACGGACGATGTCGGGAGGCTGGGGAGACGCGTCGCGCGGCTGGCCGCCCATGGACCACGCGATCTCGGACCTGCGGGACTTCGCCAGCATGGATTCCGACGAGATCATGGCCCAGCTCCAGCACGAGCGCCGCGCCGAGTTCTGGATGGAGATGCGGCGCTGGCAGGACATGCGCTACTACGAAATCTTCCCCTACCGGTGGTTCGACCAGAACAAGGCGATGGGGATCCATCTGCGCTGGCCGCCCTCTCCCGAGGACGTCAACGCCAACCCCAACCTCACCAACGAAGTCGCGCAGCGGTTGTATACGAACTGAACACTCCGGTCCAGGAGGCCGGTCCATGAACTTCATTACGGGAAGACACCTTTCGCGCCGCACCTTCCTGCGGGGTGCGGGAGCCTCCGTGGCCCTGCCCTTCATCGACGCCATGGTTCCGGCTGGCAGGCCGTGGACCGACGCGGCGCAGTCGCAGTTCACGCGGCTGGTGTGCGTCGAGGAATCGATGGGTTGCGCGGGCGGCAACGACTGGGGGGACGCGCAGAATCTGTTCGCTCCAGCCGCGGCCGGACGGGACTTCGAGCTCAAGGCGGAGAGCCAGCTCAAGCCTCTCGAGCGGTTCCGGGAGTACCTGACCATCGTCAGCAACACCGACGTGCGCATGGCCGAGCCCTATCGGGCCGAGGAGATCGGCGGAGACCACGACCGCTCCACCGCTGTTTTCCTCACTCAGGCCCATCCCCTGCAGACCCAGGCCGACGTCTTCCTGGGCAAGTCGCTGGACCAGGTGCACGCGGAGCGCTTCGGACAGGACACCGCCCTGCCATCGCTCGAGATCACGACCGAGCAGATGGACCGGGGAGGTGGGTGCGCCTACAACTATCACTGCGCGTACACGACCACCCTTGCCTGGGCGTCGCCCACCCAGCCGCTGCCCGCAATCCGCGAGCCTAGGCGGGTGTTCGAGCAGCTCTTCGGCGCCGGCGACTCTCCGTCGGACCGCGCCGAGCGGCTGCGCAACAACCAGAGCCTGCTCGACTGGGTGCTGGTCGAACTGAACGACCTGAAGCGGGAGCTGGGGGCGCTCGACCGCCAGGCGCTGGACCAGTACGCCACCCACATCCGCGAGCTGGAGCGGCGCATCGAGCTGGTGGAGGCGCAGAACTCGAGCGGCGAGGAGCGGCGGATGCCCGAGGCGCCATCGGGCATCCCGGACCGCTGGGAAGACCACATGCGGCTGATGTTCGACCTGCAGGTGCTCGCCCTGCAGGCGGACCTTACCCGGGTCATCACCTTCAAGACGGGCTTCGATCTGCAGAACGACACCTTCCCCGACAGCGGCACCAGCAAGTCGTTCCACGCGTCGTCGCACCACGGCAACGTCCCCTCCGCCATCATGGAGTTCAATGTCATCAACACCCATCGCCTGGGGCAGATGGCGTACTTCCTGGAGAAGATGAAGAACACCATGGAGGGCGAGGCGTCGTTGCTCGACAAGACCGCCATCATCTGGGGCTCCCCCATGGGAGACCCGAATCTGCACAACCACCGCCGCTGCCCGCTCCTGCTCATGGGACACGCCAACGGAGCGCTCGAGGGCAACCTGCATCTGAGGGCACCCAAGGGGACCCCGATGTCCAATGTGTTCGTGAGCCTGATGCAGCGCCTCGGACACGACGACATGCACGCGTTCGGGGACAGCACCGGCGAGTTCCCGCTCAGCTTCCCGGCGGGCCGGTCCGTGAGCACGCGGAGCGAGCCATGAGGCTCGGGTCCAGGACGAAGCTCGGGCGCGGGATGGGGGTGGCCGGCGCGGTTCTGGCGGTCGTCCTGGCCATCGCCGCCGGGCCCCTTCAGGACGGGTTTCTGGACGCGGTCAGGCGAGGCGACGCGGACGCGGTGCGGGCGCTGCTCGTGGAGGGCGCCGACCCCAACCTCGCCCAGGGAGACGGCCTGACGGCGCTGCACCTGGCGGCCCGCGAGGGACATACGGAGATCGTGGACCTCCTGATCGGCGCCGGGGCCGAGACCGGCGCGGCGACGCGCATCGGTGACTACACGCCGCTTCATCTGGCCGGCGGCGCGGGACACGCCGGCGTAGTGGGCGCGCTTCTGGGCGCGGGGGCCTACCCGGGGGCGGTGACGACCTCCAGCGGCGTGACCCCCCTTCACCTCGCGGCGGAGGCGCGCGGCGGCGAGGACGCGGTTCGGCTGCTGCTGGAGCACGGCGCGCCGGTGAACGCGAGAGAGAGGTCGGCGGGGCAGACGCCGCTGATCTTCGCGGCCGCAGCCGGACGGGCGGCGGCCGCGGCCGAAATGCTGCGCCACGGCGCGGACCCGTCGATCGTTACGGAGGTCGTGGACGTGCTGCGCCGGATGGCGGTCAGCCGGGCGGCGCAGGGACGGCTGCTCGAGGCGCTGTCCGAGATCCAGCGGGAATCCGAAGGCGGTACCGCCAGGGCGCCCACCGCGGCCGAGGTTCAGGCCGCGCTCGCGGTCCAGCGGGAGTTCCTCGCCTCGGAGGAACTCGAGGAGCAGCTGGCGGACTTCCATCCTGACGATCTCTCGAACCCCGTGCCCGCCTGGGACACGCCCGCGGGCTACGTCAGCGAGGCGGAGATCGACCGGCGGCCCATGTACGAGACCCTGGTCGGCAGAACCGGCGGCCTGACCGCCCTGCTGCACGCCGCGCGCGAGGGCCATCTGGAGGTCGCGCGGGTGCTTCTGGACGGCGGGGCCGACATCGACCAGGCCGGCGGCGACGGGAGCAGCCCGCTGACCATGGCCGCGCTCAACGGCCAGTTCGACATGGCGATGCTGCTGGTCGAGCGGGGCGCCGACCCCGACCTGGCCACCCACACCGACGGCGATCTCCCCCCTGTTCGCGGTGCTGCAGACCCAGTGGGCCTTCAAGTTCACCGACCATCCCCATCCGCGCGCTCACGACAACCAGGCGACCACGCACATGGATGTCCTGAACGCGCTGCTCGCGGCCGGGGCCGACCCCGACGTGCCGATCGGGACGCACCTGTGGTACTCGGACTTCCTGCGCGGCAAGCTCGGCCTCAACCTCACCGGGGCCACCCCCTTCTGGCGAGCGGCGCTGGCCCAGGACCTGCCCGCCATGAAGGCGCTGGTGGCGCACGGCGCCGACCCCGGCATCCCGACCACCTGGCCGGAACCGGGAATGCGCGAGGGACGCCAGAACGACGGGCGCCTGCAGGAGGATTCCGGGTTGCCCATGATCCCCGAGGGCACACCCAACATGTATCCCATCCACGCCGCGGCGGGCGGCGGATACATGGGGCTCGGCGCCTTCCTGATGAACCATGTGCCCAACAACTTCGTCAACACCGTGAAGTACCTGGTCGAGGAGCACGGGGTGGACGTCGATCTCCCGGACTCCTGGGGCTACACCCCCCTCCACTACGCCTCGGTGAGGGGCGGCAATGATCTCATCGAGTATCTGGTGTCGAAGGGAGCGGACGTGCAGGCGCTCAGCCGGCTGGGACAGTCCACCGGCGACATGGCGCGCGGGGGCCGGGCGGGCTACTTCTCGCGACCGTCCTATCCCGGGACGGTGGAACTGCTGGTGGGCCTCGGGTCGGAGCTGAGATGCCTGAACACCCACTTCCGGGGGACCGGCGACTTCTGCCCGGGCGCCGGGGTGGAGCCCTTCGCGACCGACGCCCCCCCTGGGCGGGGAAACCCGCCGCCGGGGGAGAGGCGGTAAAAGGGAGCCACCGCAGGCGGGACAGGGTGGGAGTTACCGGCTCGACCGTAGCCCCTCGCCGCCCGGCTGGAGGCCTCCGGTGGAGGCGTTCCGCCGGGCGGCGTCTTTGCGTGCGGACGGGGAGGCGCC
This sequence comes from Longimicrobiales bacterium, assembly GCA_965225805.1. GTDB lineage: Bacteria > Gemmatimonadota > Gemmatimonadetes > Longimicrobiales > Gaopeijiaceae > BD2-11. Next base: position 1,916,993 of record OZ245327.1, on the reverse strand, counting down.
GGGTCGGAACAGCTGGTAGTGCGCTCGAGGGAGACGACGTCTCTCTACGTCAGAGGAGCCGCTACGTCACGGGCACGGAACCGGCGGCCGACCCGGTGGCCGTGACCCGCGCCGCGCAGCCGGTGGGGATCCCGACGACCGGGGTGGTGGCCCCGACCGGACAGCCGGGGGCGGACGGGTGGCCGGGGGGCTGCGGCCCCGAGCCGCCGCGGCGGGCGACTCGGAGGGCCGTGAGGGCGGCCGACCGGCGGACGGGGGTGGCGCGCCGGCGGGCGAGGGTGGCCGACGACCCGCGGACGGGGGCGGACGGCCTGCGGGCGGGGGCAACCCGCCGGTCGAAGGCGGCGGACCGGCAGAGGGTGGTCGCCCGCCCGACGGAGGCGGCCGACGGTCGGGCGGAGTGCGCGGCCGAGCCGTCGGCGTGCGGGTCGAGCCGGCCCCGGGCGGCTCCCCTCGCCGCCGCAGCACGGGTCGCTCTTCCCGGCCCTCCGCACTACGAGCCCCCGCGGGGACAGCCACCCCGGACCGGTCGCCGGCGACGCGAGCAGGGACATCCCGGGAAGGTGGACCCGCACCGGGCGTGACCGGCCGTAACGCATCCGCACCGGGCGGCTCGACCGGGCTGGCCGGAACTCGCACCCCCGGGCGCGCGCTCCTTACGGGTTGTTCCGCCCGTCCGGGTGGAGCCGCGCCCCGCGGTGGCGCCGACGCCTCCGACCGCTCCCCCGTCGGCCGCCGGAACGGCTCGCGCAGGCGAGGCACCCGGGCGGCGGGCGCCCGCCCGGCCTCCGGCACCGCTCGGGGCGTCACCCCCTCCCCCATGCCGCGCGCTTGCGCCCAGGGCTCACGTCCCTGCCGGGTCCGGATCAGCGGCGTGGCCGGCTCGTCCCGGGCACGCTCCTTCAACTCGAACATGGGACCGAGACGCGCAACCGGGCGCGTGTACACCACCCGATCACCCCGGTATCGATAGACTGGGTAGTAGTAGGGATCGTCGTGGATCACGACCCGGAAGTCGGTGCACCAGTGATCGTACGGGTTCCAGTCGAACATCGGGATGAACCCGTGACAGTCGTAGCACAGAAAGCGCGGATAGTCGTGCGGACGATCGATGTCGTACGCGACGAAGTCGAGCGCGTATTCCGCGGCCCATGACTGGGGGATCAACGACTCGACGATATCGTCCATCATCAGAAACGGATCGCGATACCCGGCCTGCGCCACCGCGCTGATGTCCCACCCGCCCGCGTAACGCGCATAAGGGAAACCGGAGAAGTCGAGGGGCACCGGCGAAGCGACGATGAAGAGGTAGCCCTTGCCCTCGTCCTCGTCCACATGCCAGTACCGCGACTCCGGGAACAGCACCCGGTAGTCGCGCTCGCCCAGCGCGTAGTGGTCGTCAATGGGGGAGCCGGGATGGAGCAGGCGCGCGAAGCCGTTGGTGTCGATATGGAAGACGCTGACGTAGGCATCGCGGGAGGCACGGTAGTAGACGCGCGCCCAGTCGCCTCGCCGCAGAACCGGGTCCACCCCGCGGTCCAACCAGATGCGCGCCTCGAGCACTTCGTCCGTGGCTGAGGGCTGCTCTTGCGCCACCGTCTCCGCCGCGCCCAGAAGCACCGTCCCGAGCACAGAGACAGTCCAAAGCCTGCCGATGCGCATCTTCCTGATCTCTCCCCCCAAGCCAACGCCGACAACCGGCGCAACGAACCCTGCAGCCTCACGCCTGCACTATGTGTGCCAGCCGACCGGCCCATCCTGCTCCGGGAACAGGCTGTCCCGCGCCGCTGCCGGGTCGCGCGCGCGCCACGCCTGACTACCCGTTACGTCACTCCGGAGTCACGGCTCCGTCCATTGCGGGAGACGCCGCACGCCGATTCAGGAGACGGCATCACCGCCAACCCCTGCCTGCCTCCGCTGTCCGCCCGTTGTCTTCCTTTAGCCTATCTGAGCCTGAACTCTCGCCTGCAAGTCCTTGAAGAGCCGAATTCGCAAGTTCCAGACATACCCGAATGCCAGCGGGCATGGCATCCTTCCCGCCAGTTCTCTACACTACGCTACCATGAATGAACCCAACGCTTCCGCGTCCCGCACTCGCCGCGTCGTCGCGCCCGGCCGCCGCCGCGCCGATCTGATGGATCCGGTCGCCCTGTCCAAGATCGGCGGCCTCGAGTTCGTCGCCCGGCAGGTGGTGGAGGGGTTCTACATGGGCCTGCACCGCTCGCCGCATCGGGGGTTTTCCGCGGAATTCGCGGAGCATCGCGCGTACCAGGCCGGCGACGACCTGCGCTACATCGACTGGCGCATGTACGGGCGGTCGGACCGCTTCTACGTAAAGCAGTTCGAAGAGGAGACCAACCTGCGCGCCTATCTCCTGCTCGACAACAGCCTCTCCATGGGCTGGACCTCGCAGCCGGAAACGCTGGCGACCAAGTCGTGGTATGCGAAACATCTGTTGGCGTGCATCGCTCTGGTGCTTCTGGGTCAGGGAGACCTGGTCGGATTCGCGTCCTTCCACCACGAGATTCAGGCGCGGCTGGGACCCAGTGGAGGACGCAAGCAGTGGCACGAGATCATCCGGCATCTCTCGCCCCTCGAGCCCACCGGACTCACCTCTCCGCACTCGGCGCTTCGCGATATCGCGGGACGCCTGCGCCGCAGAGGCCTGGTGGTTCTCCTGTCCGACCTTCTGGTCGACCCGGATGAAACCCGGCTCGCGCTTCGCTTCCTGAGGCACTACGGCCACGAGGTTCTCGTCTTCCACGTTCTGGACCCCGGCGAGAGGGAGCTGCCCCCCGCCGGCGACGTGCGTTTCTTCGATCCCGAGAGCCGGGACGAGATCCAGATCAGCGTCCCGGACATGCGCCTGGAATACCGGGAGGCGGTGGCGAGCGCGATCGCCGAGTGGGAGCGCGCCACCATGCCCTACGGGATCGACTACAGCATGATCGAGACCAACCAGCCCTTCTCGCATGCCCTGAGGGCTTATCTGCGCAAGCGCCAAAGGCTGGGATAGGAGCCGGCCGGCGTGGGCTTTCTGAACCCCTTCTTCCTCGCCGCGGCGGCGGTGGTCGCGGTCCCGCTGATTCTTCATCTCTTTCATCGCCACGAACTCCGCCGAATCCCCTTCCCCGCCCTGCGCTATCTGCTGCGCGCCACCCGGGATCACGCGCGCACCATCCGTTTGCGACAGCTCCTCCTGCTGATCCTGCGGGTGTCCATCTGCCTGCTCCTGGTACTGGCGGGCAGCCGCCTCTACTGGAGAGGCGCCGGCGGCACGCACCGGCCTACCGCGCTGGTCATCATCCTCGACAACTCGCTCAGTTCCGGGGTCGTCCAGGGAGAACAGCGCATGCTGGACCGGCTTAAGGCCCTCGCTCTGGAGACGCTGGACGAGGCCGGGCCCGAGGATCGCATCTGGGTGATGAGGGCGGGAGAGCCGTGGGACGTGGCCATCCCGGGATCGCTGGTCGAGGCTCGCGCGCGGGTGCTGGAGACGCAGGTGAGCAGCGGCCGGGGAGATCTCGCCGCCGCCCTGGAGCGGGCCGTCGCCCTCGTCTCCGCGGCGTCGCTGGAGGAGACCGAGATACAGCTCCTGTCGGATCTCCAGGCCACGGCCTTCGCGGGCGAGGCGCCGGTTGCGCTGCCCGCCGAGACCCATCTGCTGGTCTACGAGCCGCCATCGCTTGCGACGCACAACCGGTACCTGCGCGAGGTCCTCGTGGGAGGCGGTCTCGCACCCATGGCGAACGAGCGGTCGCAGGTGTCGGTCGCGGTCGGGGGCAGCGGAGACGGCAGCGACACCCTGGCGGTGCGCCTGGTGGCGGGAGGCCGCACCGTCGGGGCGACGACCATCACGGCGGGAACGGAGGCACTGCTGGGCGTGGGCCCGTTTGCCGGGGGTGCGGTGAGCGGCTACGCGGAAATCGACCCGGACGCGCTGCGCGGCGACGACCGCCGCTACTTCTCGGTCTCGGTGCGGCCGCCGGTGCGGGTTTCCCTGCAGGGCGAGGGCAGCTTCTTCTTCGAGCAGGCGATCGAGGTGCTGGCGAGGGCGGGGCGGGCGGGGGTGACGGCGGACGGGCCGCCCGAGGTGGTCGTGAGCGTGGGGGGCGCGGGGCTCGACAGCCGGCCCGCCGGCTCCGCCGCCATCGTGGCCCCGCCCTCCGACGGCGCCATGCTCCCCGCGCTCAACCGGCTGCTGCTGGTAGCCGAGATCCCGTGGCGCTATGAGAGCGTGGAAAGTGCGGGAGAGACGGCTGTGGCCGAAAGCCGCCTGCCGGTCGCCTTCGACCAGGTCCGTATCCGGCGCCGCTATCGCCTGGTCGCCAACGGCGAGGAAGCCGCCGGCCAGGTCCAGGTCACCCTCGACTCCGGCTCGCCCTGGATCGTGACGGGCACGGTGCCGGACGGGCCGTACCTGCTGCTCGGTTCGCCGGTGGACGCAGAGGCGACCAACCTGGCCGTTTCGGCCCACATGCTGCCGCTGGTCGAGTGGATGGTGTCGCGCTGGCCCTTCCAGAGCGGGGGGAGATCGTTCACCGTGGGGGACGTTCTGCCGATCCCCGACGGGGTCACGGCGGTCGCCGATGCCGGCGGCGAGGTGGCGGCGGCCGGGCCGGGCGCCCAGGTGGTGGCGCGGGCTCCGGGTCTCTACCGCCTCCTCGCCGGCGACTCGCTGGTGCGGCAGGTGGCCGTGAACCCTCCGGAGGCCGAGTCGCTCCTGGAGCCCGTGGGCGAGGCCGCCCTGGGCGCTCTGGTGGGGGACGACTACGACCGGGCCGACGCTTCCTCGTGGCGGCGGTCTGTTTTCGCGAGCCAGCAGGGCACCGAGCTATGGCGCTGGCTCCTGCTCGCTGTCCTGGTGCTCCTGCTGGTGGAGTCCCGCATCGCCGCCACCGGCCGCCGGGCCCGGTCCTTGAGGGACGCCAACGTGCCCACCGTGTTCGGCGGCCCCGGCCCGCCCTCCAACGCCCCGTTCCCGCGATCCGGATGAGTGCGGCCGACAACGTCATCCTCGACTCGATCGAGGCGACCGCCCCCTTCCGCGCCCTGCGTGCGCGCCTCCCGGCGGCCGGCCAGGAGCTGCACCTCGGAGGCGCGACCGGATCGCTCGGACACGCCGCGGTCGCCACCCTGTCCCGCGCGCTCCCCGACCGGGTACTCGTTCTCCTCGCCCGGGACCCCGACAAGGCAGTCGCGGCCGAGGCGGATCTGGAATCCCTCCTCGGGGCGGATTCGGTTGCGGCCTACCCCCAGCGCGAGTCCCTGCCCTACGAGAGCGACGACTTCCACATCGAGATCGAGGGACGCCGCGTCGAGGCGGTGGAAGCCGTATTCGGGAACCACTGCCGCCTCCTGGTCACTACGCCGCGCGCCCTCCAGGAGCGGGCCTCCTTCCCCGCCCGGCTCACCCACCTGCGCCTTGCTCTGCGGGTGGGCGACCAGGCCGGCCTCACCGCCCTGGCCGGGCAGCTCCGCGAGCGCAGCTTCCGAAAAGTCCCGCTGGTGGAGGAAGTCGGCCAGTTCGCGGTGCGCGGCGGCATCGTGGATGTCTTCTCCTTCGGCTCCGCCGACCCGGTGCGGATCGAGTTTCTGGGCGACGAGATCGGTTCGATGCGCCGCTTCGACATCTTCGACCAGCGGTCGAAGGAGTCGGTCGCCGAAGTACGCCTGCTCCCGGTCAAGCTGGAGGACGGCGGAGGAGCGGGCGCTCCCGGCGCTCCTCGCTCCCTGCTCGATCTGCTTCCGGCGGACATCCTGGTGGCGCGCTGGACGGACCTCGACCTGAAAGCCTCCGCCAACCACACCTGGGGAGAGGTCGTCCGCCGGCACGCCGAAGCCGTCGCGGGCGGCGACGATCCCCCTCCGCCGGACACCGTGTGCCTTCGTCCCGGCGCCCTCCTCGAACGAGTGGCATCCTTCCCCCGACTGAGCCTCTCCTCCTCCGCCGGCGGCCCTCTCGTCTTCGACTCGGAGCCGCCGGCATCCGTCTCCCGGGACATGAAGCGGCTGCGGGCGGTTCTGCGCGAAGGCGCTGCCCGAGGGGACCGGACCCTGATCCTCTGCGACAACGACGGGCAGGTCCAGCGCCTCGAGGAGATCATGGGCGGGCAGGCCCGCCTGCCCGCAGGCACCCAGCTGGCGGTAGGGGCGCTGGAGCGGGGGTTCACCCTGCTCGACTCGACGCCGCATCTGCGGATCCTCACGGATCACGAGATCTTCCTGCGCTCGCGCCGCATTCGCCGGCGACGACGTTTCCGTGGCTCCGCCTCGCTCGACAGCGTGGCACAGCTCACCCCGGGAGACGCGGTGGTGCACATGGACCACGGCATCGGCCGCTTCCGCGGGCTCGGCCAGGTGACCATAGGCGGCGAGGAGATCGAGTCCATCCTCATCGAATACGCGAGCTCGGAATACCTGCGCGTGCCCGTATACCGGCTCGATCTGCTGGAACGTTGGGTCGGCAGCACCGACGAGGCGGAGCCGCCGCCCGTGCACCGCATAGGAGGAAAGCGCTGGCGGAATCTGCGCGCCCGCACCGAGCAGGCCATCCGCAAGGTCGCCACCGAACTCCTCGAACTCTACGCCCGCCGCGAGATGGCCCAGGGCCACGCCTTTGCGCCCGACACCCGCTGGCAGAAGGAAATGGAGTCGTCCTTCCTCTACGAGGACACTCGGGATCAGCGACGGGTGGTCAACGACATCAAGCGGGACATGGAGGCCCCAACCCCCATGGATCGGCTGGTCTGCGGAGATGTCGGATACGGCAAGACCGAGGTGGCGATTCGCGCCGCCTTCAAGGCGGTCCAGGACAGCAGGCAGGTCGCCATCCTCGCGCCCACCACCGTGCTGGTCGAGCAGCACGCTCGCACCTTCGGAGAGCGGCTGGCCGACTATCCCGTGAACATCGGGGCGCTGAATCGTTTCCGGAGCCCGAAGGAGACGAGACGCCTGCTGAACGAGATCCGGAGCGGAACTCTGGACATCACCATCGGCACCCATCGCCTGCTGTCGAAGGATGTCGCGTTCAAGAATCTCGGCCTCCTCATCGTGGATGAAGAACAGCGATTCGGGGTCCGCCACAAGGAGCGGCTCAAGCGGATGCGGGCCTCGGTGGACGTGCTCACCCTCACGGCAACTCCGATCCCGCGCACCCTTCAGCTCTCCCTGGCCGGCCTGCGCAACCTCTCGCTCATCCGAACCCCGCCCCGCGACCGGGTCCCCATCACCACCCACGTCATCCCCTGGAACGACCACATCCTGTGCGACGGCCTCTGGCGGGAGCTCGACCGCGGCGGGCAGGTCTTCTTCCTGCACAACCGCGTGGAGACCATCCACAGTACGGCCCGCAGGGTACGCTCGCTGGTGCCCGACGCGGCCGTGGCCGTTGCCCACGGCCAGATGGGCGGCAGGCAGCTCGACGAGGTGATGCGCGATTTCGTGAACGGAGAGGTGGACGTGCTGGTGTGCACCGCCATCATCGAGAACGGCCTGGACGTCCCCAACGCCAACACGCTGATCGTCGACCGGGCCGACCGCTTCGGGCTCGCGCAGCTCTACCAGATCCGGGGCCGAGTCGGCCGCTCCGACCGCCATGCGCACTGCTACCTGGTCGTCCCCGACGGGATCTCCAGGGATGCCATGCGGCGCGTGCGGGTCCTGGAGCGCTACACCGACCTGGGCAGCGGCTACGCCGTGGCGATGCACGATCTGGAGATGCGCGGCGCCGGAAACCTCCTGGGGTCGGATCAGTCGGGGTACGCCCAGGCCGTCGGCGTCGATACCTACATGCGCCTGCTGCGCAACACCGTGGAGCGCATGAAGCGAGGACAGTCTGAGGAACCCGTGCCCAGGAATCCCGAGATCTCCCTCGCCGGATCGGCGTATCTGCCCGACAGCTACGTGTCCGATTCAGGGCAGAAGCTCCACCTCTACCGGCGCCTGTCGCGCATCGCGACCAAGGCGGAACTGGAGGAGTTCGCCGCGGAACTGCGCGATCGTTTCGGCGCCCTGCCGCCCCAGGCCGATCGCCTGCTGGACAGCCATGTGCTGCGCCTGCTGGGGCGCGAGATCGGCATCCAGCGCATCCTCGTGCGCGGACGGAGCGCGCGCCTCACCTTCCGGGATGACGTAGTGCCCCGGCTGGCCGTGCTGGAGGGCCCCTTGCGGGACCGGTTGATTGCGGTGGAGGTTCGCAGGATGTCGCCCCTGTCGCTGGTGCTCCGCCAGGAAGGGGCGGACCCGCTGACGCGCACGCTCATCCGTGCCCTGGATCGGTTGTCGACCAATCGTGCGCGAGCCGCTTGAGCGGAACCCTGCTCGGGGCGCGCCGAGCACGGGGCCGATCCTCCGAAACGAGGTGTGATGGAATTGATAAGATCAACACATACATAATGATAAGGAGTTCACTATGAAGTGTCGTATGAACAGCGCCTCACGGATTCTCGGCGCCCTTTGCCTCGGCATACCGCCCGTGCTCGGGGGGTGTGGCGAGTCGGCCCCGGGCGCCGAAATCGTGGCCCGCGCCGCCGGCTACGAGCTGTCCGTGGACGAAACCGCCGACCTGCTCGCCCGCCAGTCGCAGCTCCCCGACCAGGCCGACGTGGTGGAGGCGATCGCCAACCTTTGGATCGACTATACGCTGTTCGCGGTCGCCGCCCTTGAGGACTCCACCTTCCAGCAGATCGATCTGGTCCCGCTGGTGAGACAGCAGATCGACCAGGTACTCGTGGCGCGCTTGCGCGAGCGGGTGATCCAGGTGGACACCGCCTTCACCGAGGAACAGCTGCGACAGATTTACGAGGAGCAGGCGGCGGGCGTCGAGGTGCGCGCGAGCCACATCCTTCTCTCGCTCGAGCCGGAGGCGGACGCCGCAACCGCCGACAGCGTCTTCGAATTCGCCCGCGGGCTGCGTGAAAGGGTACTGGCCGAAGAGGACTTCGCGGCCCTCGCCCGCGAGTTCAGCCAGGACCCGGGTTCGGCGACCCAGGGCGGAGACCTGGGGGCCTTCCGGCGCGGCCAGATGGTTCCGGCCTTCGACTCCGCGGCTTTCTCGCTGCAGCCAGGAGAAATCAGCGACCCGGTGCGCACGGGCTTCGGGGTTCACATCCTGCGGGTCGACGAGCGGACCCAGGTCCCCTTCGAGGAGGCGCGCTCCCAGTTCGAACCGCAGCTCAAGCTCAGCATCGTCACCCAGGCCGAGGAGGCCTACCTGGGGCGGGTCATGGCCCGCGCCGAGATGGAACCTGTGGAAGGCGCCGCGGAGATCGTGCGTCAGCTGGCCAGCCGTCCCAGCCAGCGGCTCACCAGGCGGGCCGCGGCTCGCGAACTCTTCCGCTTCGAGGAGGGAGCGTACACGGCAGAGGACTTCCACCGCTTCCTTAACGAACAGGGACCTCCGTTCCGCGCGCAGGTGCAGAACGCCTCCGACATCCAGCTCGTCAACCTTCTCGGAAGCCTCGCCCAGAGCAAGGTCCTGGTGAGCGAGGCGGAACAGGCCGGCATCTCGCTCAGCGGCGCCGAACAGGACTCACTCCTCGCCATCGCCCGCAGCGGCTTCTCGCGCGCGGCCCGCGACCTGGAGCTGACCACCACCGCGGCGGCAGAAGAGGCATCGACGCGCGACGTAGTCGAGACGACGGTACGCGACCTGATGCAGCGCATCCTCGACGGAGACGAAAACATTCCCCCGCTTGGACATCTCTCGTTCGCGCTGAGGGAGGAGTATCGGGCAGACGTGTTTACGCACACATTCACCCCCGTGCTCGAGCGCACCAGCGAGTTCAGGGTGATCCGTGGCCGCTCCCAGCCGATCGAGCCCCCGGATTCGCCCGCTGTGGCTCCCAACGCGCCGCCGCCGGGCAATTGAGAAGGCGGGAGACGATGTCGAGGCCGGCGTCCGGACGAACCCCATGTCCCGGCCCCCGGCCGTCCGAGACTCGGTGTTTCGCAACGCGGCGTTGCGCAGGCCGGCGTTCTGCGGCGCGGCGTTCCGGAACCCGGCGCAAGCGAGGGGTTTACACGGGATCGAAGCACCGGCGTGCTTCGTGTCCCTCGCTCCATCTCCTGGTATCCGAAGGTCGATACGGCATGGCAAAGCTCTCTTTTCCGACCCCTGGCCGCCCCTTGTCGCGGTGTTTCCTCGTCCTCGCGCTGCTCCTCTCCCCTGCCTTGGCGCGCGCGCAGCAGCCGGGGTCCCTTCCGGAAGTCGTCGATGGCATCGTGGCGATCGCAGGCGACTCGGTCGTTCTCCGCTCCGAGGTGCAGGAACGCCTGCTTCAAATGCGCGCCAGCGGAGCGCCAATGCCGGAAGATCCGGCGGGCATCATGCGGCTCCAGGATGAGATCGTCGAGTCGCTCGTCAACGAACAGCTTCTTCTGCAAGCCGCGCAGAGCGACAGCACCATCGCGGTCTCCGACGAGGAGCTGGAAGCCATTGTCCAGCAGGACCTCGACGAAAGGATTCGGAACGTCGGAGGCATGGGTCAGCTTGTCTCCCTGTTGAGCGAGCAGGGACTGAACCTGATCAGCTACCGGGAGATGCTGAAGGAACAGGCGCGCCGACAGCGCCTGCAGTCGCTCTACATGGGCAAGCGACGCGCGGACATGGGTCCCGTCGTCGTGACCGAGGGAGAAGTGCGCCAGTTCATCGACGCGCAGCGCGACCAGCTGCCCAAACGGCCCGCCTCCATCACGTTCCGACAGGTTCTCGTGCGCGCGGAACCATCCGACTCCACCCGCGAGGCAACCCGGCTGGAGGCTGAGCGCCTGCTGGGGCTCGTCATCGAAGGCGAGGACTTCGAGGAGCTGGCGCGGCGATATTCCCAGGATCCCTCAAGCCGGGCGCAGGGGGGGGACCTGGGATGGTTCCCCCGGGGGCGCATGGTGCGCGAGTTCGAGGACGCCGCTTTCGGGATGTTCCAGGAAGGGCAGGTGAGCGACGTGGTCGAGAGCGACTTCGGCGCACACATCATCCGCGTGGACCGGATCAGCCTCGGGGAGCGCAAGGCGCGGCACATTCTCATCACCGCCGAGACCAACGAAGCCGACGAGGAGGGCGCCCAGGCTCTGGCCGTCGATATCCTCGAGAGGGCGCGCGCCGGCGAGTCCATGAAAGCGCTTCACGAAGAGTACGGGTACAAGGCCCAGCCGCCCCTGGATTCGCTCCAGATCTTCACGCCCCAGCTGGGATCGCTTCCCCCGGGATACGTGGCCGAGATGGGATCGGCGACCGACGGGGACGTTGTCGGCCCCATAGAGTTCCAGGACCGGGGGACAACGTTTGCGATCGTCAAGGTCCTCGAGACCCGCCCCGAAGGCGACTACACCTATGACGACCTGCGGACTCGGGTGGAGGACCAGCTGCGGGAGACCAAGGTGCTCGACGAGATCATCGATGAACTGCGCGCGAGGGCGCATGTCGAGCTACGCCCGTGAGCGGCTCCGCCTGATCCCGCTCGGCACGATGGAAAGGCTGACGTGACCCCTCCTTCCCCTGTTCCGCGCGCGCGGCTGGCCGTCACCCTGGGCGACCCGCGCGGCATCGGGCCCGAGGTCATGTCGCGGGCCGCCCGCCGATTCGTGGACGAAGACCCGGACATCGAGCTGGTCCTGCTGGGGCCGGATGGAGCGAACCCGGGCGTGGGGGAGTATCGTTCGATGGGCCGGTGGGACGGTACCGAACGCAGCGCGGGGGAGGTCTCGCTCGCAGCGCTGGAAACAGGGGTGGAGCTGGCGATGGAGGGCGCCGTGGCCGGGGTGGTGACCGGGCCGGTGCACAAACCTGCCCTGCAGGCCGCCGGGAGCTGCCACCCCGGCCAGACCGAACTGCTGCAGGCGCTCGCCGGGGCCGGGAGTTCGGGGATGCTCATGTGTGCCGAGCGGACTCGGCTCGGGGCTCCGCTGCGGGTCCTGCTTGCCACCCGGCACATCCCGCTGGCCCAGGTCGCCGCGCGGGTCACCTCACGCGTGCTGGTGCAACAGACCCGCCTGCTGATCGCGGGGCTGCGCACGGACTGGGCGGTCGCCGAGCCGCGGGTCGCGCTGTGCGCCCTCAACCCGCACGCCTCCGACGGTGGTCTCTTCGGGGACGAGGAGGTGAGGGTGTACGCGCCCGCGCTCGAGGCGCTCGCGGACGAGGGCGGGGCGGTCGCCGGCCCCCTGCCCGCCGACACGGTGTTCGTGCGCGCGCTGCGGGGCGAGTTCGATGCGGTCGTCGCCCCCTACCACGATGTGGCCATGGCGGCCTTCAAGACGGTCTCCTTCGGCACCGGGGTCAACGTCACGCTGGGGCTGCCCTTCGTGCGCACCTCCCCCGACCACGGCACCGCCTTCGACATCGCCGGCCAGGGCGTGGCGGACGCCTCCTCCGCCCTGGAGGCGTTGCGCCTTGCGAGCCGGGTCGCCGCGAACCGGGCGGCCGCCGCCCCCCGCGACGGAGAGAAAGCGGACCGACCCGCAGAGCTTTCCGCGACCCCGTGACGCTGCCGGCAGTCGCGGGGCACGAGCTGGCGCGCGCGACCTTCGCCGCCGCGCACGGGCGAGACTCCCTCCCGGCGGCTGTGCTGATCCACGGGCTGGCGGGGACCGGCAAGCAGCGGATGGCCCTCTGGCTGGGCCAGCTGCTGCTTTGCCGGTCCCCGCCAGCCCAGGGCCCGTGCGGCCACTGCCGCCCCTGCCGGATGGCGCTCGGGCTGCAGCACCCCGACCTCCACTGGTTCTTCCCCCTGCCCCGCCCCAAGCGCGCCAGCGGAGCAGAGCGGATGGTGGCCGCCCTCGAGGAGGCGCGCGCCGCCGCGCTGGCCGCCATCCGGCGCGAACCCCTGCGCCCCACCTACAGCGACGAGCCTCGCGGCATCTACCTGGGGGCGGTCACCACCATCCGCCGCATGGCACTCAAGCGCCCGTCCATGGGCGAGCGGCAGGTCTTCGTCATCGGCAACGCGGAAGAACTCATCCCCCAGGAAGCGAGCGACCAGGCGGCCAACGCCCTGCTCAAGCTGCTGGAGGAGCCGCCCGCCGGCACGACCTTCATCCTCACTGCGAGCGAGCCGGGCCGGCTGCTCCCCACCATCCGGTCGCGCACGGTCCCCTTCCACCTCGGCCCCCTCCCCCGCGAGCGCGTGGAGCGCTTCCTGGTGGAGGTCGCCGGGGCGCCCGCCACCGACACCCGCATGGCCGCGGCGCTGTCGCGCGGGTCGATCGGGCGCGCCCTGGCGTTCCTTCCGGCAGGCGGCGAGCCGGGACCGCTCGAAAGGGAGCGGGCCCAGGCCCGCCGCCTGCTGGAAGCCGCCCTGGACGGCGGCATCGGGGCCGCCGCGGCAGCGGCGAGCCGGATGGGAGTCGCGGGCGCGCGCGGCCTGCTCGGCCTGTTCGCCGCGCTGGAGGACTGGCTGCGCGACCTGGCGGCGGTCGCGACCGGCGCCCCGGCCTTCAACCACGACGCCCGACCGTTCCTCGAGCAGGCGGTAGCGCGGTGCGGCATCCATCCGGAGGGGGTCGCGCGCGCGGTGGAGGAGGTGGAGCAGGCCAAGCACCTCGCGGCCGGCAACGTCAACCCCCAGCTGCTCGTCTACGGCATGGTGCGCGACACGTCCGCGGCCCTGGAGACACGCACATGAGCGAATCGCCGAGACTCACGCATCTCGACGCGCGCGGCCGCCCGCGCATGGTGGACGTGAGCGCCAAGCCGGACACGCGCCGCACCGCAGTGGCCGAGGGCCGCATCCGCATGGCGCCCGCGACCCTGGCGGCCATCCAGGAGGGCGCGGTCGCCAAAGGCAACGTCCTCCGGGTGGCCGAGGTGGCCGGGGTCATGGCCGGCAAGCGCACCGGCGAGCTCATCCCCCTCTGCCACCTGCTCCCGGGCGCGTCGATCCGGGTGGAAGTCGCCGCCGATCCCGACCTCCCCGGAGTTCGCGCCCGCGCGGTCGCCCGCATCGAAGGTCAGACCGGGGTGGAGATGGAGGCGCTCACCGCGGTGTCGGTGGCGCTGCTCACGGTCTATGACATGGCCAAGGCGGTCGACCGCAGGATGGTCATCGAAGGCGTACGGCTGCTGCGCAAGGAAGGCGGCCGGTCGGGGGTCTGGCAGGTCGCCGGCTGAACCGGCCGCCCCCGGTCCTAGTTCCTGGCCAGCACCCGGCGCAGCCGCGGCACCACCACCTTCTGCCCGATCTGCAGGTACCGCGGGCGCAGCCCCGGGTTGGTGGCGATCAGCTCCGCCAGCCGCACCCCGTAGGTCTCGGCGATGTGGCCGAGCGTCTCGCCCGCGCTGATGGTGTGCTCCACGATGGTCATGCGCTGCTCGGTCGGGATCGCGGAATACGTGCGCTCAAAGCGCTCCGCGGTTCCCGCAGGCAGCCGGAGCACGGTCTCGATGTGGGCAGGAACGATGCGTAGCGGCAGGTGCGTGTTCAGGGCCCGGATCTCCTCCTCGGAGACCCCCGCGGCCCGCGCCACCACGTCCAGCGAAGTGGCGTCCGGCACGGTCACTTCGTCGTACTCCAGAACCGGCTCGATAGCGAGGTCGGTGAGGCCGTACGCGCCGGGATCCTCGGCGATCGCGGCGGCGGCCAGGAACTTGGGGACGAAGTGGCGCGTCTCCAGCGGCAGGTGCTCGCGGATCTCCAGAAAAGATTCGTCGCTGGGCGTTCCCGAATAGTGCTGCCGCAGCACCCGGGCGACACGGTTGGGACCGCCGTTGTAGGCGGCCAGCGCCAGGAACCAGGAGTTGAAGCGCTCCCGCAATTCGGCCAGCATGTCCAGCGCCGCCTCGGTCGCCGCCACCGGGTCCCGCCGCTCGTCCACCAGCGAGTTAACCGTGAGCCCGCGCTCGCGCGCGGTGGCGGGCATGAACTGCCACATGCCGGCGGCCCCCACCCGGCTGTAGGCGCGCGGGTTGTAGTAGCTCTCCGCGATCGGCAGATAGCGCAGGCTGCGCGGCATCCCCCGCTGCTCCAGCGCGGCATCCACCATGCCCGCGTAGCGTCCCATGCGCTCGAGCGAGAGCCGCATTTGAGGACCGTATTCCCCCAGCCAGTAGTCGAACCAGTCGTCGAGGTGGTCCGCGAGTTCGGGGTGCGCGGCAGCAAGCGAGCCCGTGACGGCGTCCTCGGGCGCGGTCTCCTCCGCGGGTTCCGCGACCACCTCAACGTCGGGCTCCGGCGCCGGCTCGGACATGGGCTCGGAAGCAGGTGGCTCCTCGGCGACCTCCGGCTGACTCGCCACCGGTTCCGGCGCCTGCTCCGGCGCCGACACCGGCTCCACGACCCCGGGGGCCACCGCGGGTGTGCCGGTCGGGCCCGGGCCCGACATGACAAAGCAGCCGGACGACGAAGCCCACGCCGCCGCTGCCGCGGTGAACAGGGCGAGGCGGCGCCTGGCCCTGGCCCATCCTCCGACGCTCCCGCCATCCCGGGCAACCGCCCACCCTCCCCTCGCCAACCCTTCGTGGTACCCGCCGATGCCTGTGTTCATCATGTGTGGTAGTTGGGCGCTTCGCGCGTAATGGTCACGTCGTGGGGGTGGGATTCCCTGAGACCGCCGCTGGTGACGCGCAGCAGTCGGGTCTTCTCCCGGAGTTCGCCAAGATCCGCGGCGCCACAGTATCCCATGCCGCTTCTGAGCCCCCCCACCAACTGGAAGATCGTATCCGCAACGGGCCCCTTGTACGGCAGCCTCGCCTCGATTCCCTCCGGCACCAGCTTGCTTGCGCCGGCATCCGATTCCTGGAAATAGCGGTCGGCGGAGCCGTCCTCCATCGCCGACAGCGAACCCATGCCCCGGACGATCTTGAATCGCCTCCCCTCGTACAGGAAGCTCTCGCCCGGCGACTCCTCGGTCCCGGCAAACATCGAGCCCATCATAACGCAGTTGGCTCCAACCGCCAGCGCCTTCACCATGTCCCCGGAGTAGCGAATACCGCCGTCGGCGATGATGGGCACGCGCCCGGCGGCCCCCTCGACGGCGTCCATGATCGCCGTCAGCTGGGGCACGCCCACGCCGGTCACCACCCGGGTGGTGCAGATTGAACCCGGCCCCACGCCCACCTTGACGGCATCCGCCCCCCGTTCGACGAGCGCCTCCGCCCCCTTCGAGGTCGCCACGTTGCCGGCGATGATGTCTATGTCCGGGAAGGCCTCTCGAACGCGGGCGAGCGCGTCGAGCACCCCCTGTGCGTGACCATGGGCCGTGTCGATCACCAGCGCGTCCACCCCCGCATCGACCAGCAGCCCAGCCCTTTCCATGTCTCTCGGCGCGGCGCCAACCGCCGCGGCCACCCGCAAACGCCCGTGCCCGTCCTTGCAGGCATTGGGGTGTCTGCGGCGCTTGAAGATGTCCTTGACCGTGATGAGCCCGCGCAGCTTGCCGTCGTCATCCACCACCGGAAGCTTCTCGATGCGATGCCGGTGCAGGACGCGCTCGGCCTCCTTGAGTGTCGTGCCCACGGGCGCCGTTATGATGTGATCCCGGGTCATGACGTCCTGGATGACCCGGTCCAGGTCGGTCTCGAATTGCAGATCGCGATTCGTGACGATCCCGACCAGCCGCCCCTCTTCCTCTACGATGGGCACGCCGCTGATCGAAAAGCGGGCCATCAGCGCGCGGGCTTCGCGCAGGGTCGCGGCCGGGCCCAGGGTGATGGGGTTCAGGATCATGCCGCTCTCTGAGCGCTTGACGCGATCGACTTCCTGCGCCTGGCGCTCCGCGGGCATGTTCTTGTGGATGACGCCGATTCCGCCTTCGCGCGCCACCGCGATCGCCATGCGCGACTCGGTGACCGTGTCCATGGCCGCCGAAAGAACCGGGATCGGCATGGCGATGCGGCGGGTGAGCCGGGTGCCTACAACGGTGTCCCGGGGGTGAACGGTGGAATGTCCGGGGACAAGAAGGACATCGTCGAAGGTCAGCCCCTCGTCGAATGCGGTCATGCCGGCGTGGCGCCTGCCTGGCGGGTACATCCCCAGCGCGAACATCGTTCGACGCCGCTCCAGGGAAATGAGCGCGTCTCAAATCCAGAAGTCCATTCCATGCCGGAGTTTACGGCATTGCGGGCCGGAGTGTCAAGCGATGGGCTCGGCCCATGGAGGGTGCGAAACATATGGGAGCTTGAGGCGATGGTGGGGTTGGCGCGTTTCCCGGGCGCAAGGACGGACGCGGCATGAGGACGATGCCGGGACTAGCCCGACAGGTCTTTGTCCTCGCGAGGGGGGGCGCCGGCGGGGTCGGCGCTCTCTCGACGCACCTCGCTTCCGCCCTCCGGACCCTCGTCGGAGCCGTTCAGGTCCCGCAGGAACTTCTGTCCGGCCGCGGACACGTTGGATAGGCCGCGATCCGCCGCCGCGAGCAACTGAAAGGCCTCGCGTATGATGGCCGGGCTGACGGTTCGCTTGCGCAGACCGTCCTCGAGTTTCTCGGCGAAGCGCTGGAGCCCGGTGGTTTCGCGCTCGACCGCCTCCTCGCCGTACTTGGTCTCCAGGAACTCGATGTAGTCCAGAACCTGATAGATCTGCCGGTCGGGGAGGCTCTCGATCTTTCTCAGCAGGCGGTTGCGCAAGACGTCATGCATTTGCTTTCATCCTTTCCGAGTCCCGGGGCATCCTACGAAAGTCCCCCGAGACGAGTTCCCGATGCAGACGGGAGAACACTTTCTTCCCAAACCTTGCTGCCGTTCCCGAACCGCGTATCCTTTTGACAGGCTTGGAGACCCCGGGCAACCATCCGCGGCACGCCCTTCGATGTTGCGGTTTCATAATACACCCAAACACAGGGTTCGCGTAGATGGCCTACCTGCCCCTCCGGAGCGTCCCCATCTCCGCCGAGGCCACAGCCGCCTATCATCGCTGGCTTCAGGGAATCGACGACGAACTGTCGCGTCCCGATTGCGACCGGCGCGAGCTGTGTCGGCGCGTCCTGACCGACATCTACTTCCCCTCCGGGGCGTCTTCCGAGTCCCTCACGGAGGCAGAGCGCATCACGCTCCTGCACACGGACCCCGCCAACGTCTCCGTCGAGCCGGAGCACTACGCCGACGTCGATCCGGCACGATACGCGCGGGTCAAGCCCCTGCTATGGCTGTGGGAGATGTTTGACAGGAGCCCATGGGGCGAGAATCTCTACCTGGGCGTGCTCTTCCGGCGCATCCTGGCCCGACGCATCTTCCGACGCTGTGGCAGAGACTTCAAGGCTTTCCACCAAGTCAAGTTCTCCTTCGGGTACAACATGGATGTGGGCGACGGCGTGGTCGTGCACCGTCACGTCCTGCTCGACGACCGGGGCGGCATCCGGCTCGGCGACGGCGCGTCCGTTTCCGACTACACGAACATCTACAGCCACAGCCACGACATCGTGAACGCCCCGGAGATCACCAACGCGCCCACTGTGGTCGGGGCGGGCGTCCGCATCGCATACCACGCCACCATCCTGACCGGGGTGAAACTCGGCGACGACAGCATGATCGGCGCCGGGGCAGTCGTGTCCAGACATACGAAGCCGAGCTCGATCTACGCGGGGATCCCGGCCAAGCTGATCCGGGCCAAGCCCGACCTCCCGAGGAAGACCGCCCCGCCCGATCCGTTCGCGGGGATGTTCAACGGGTAAGGGGTGCGGGCCTCGGCGCCACTGCCGCCCTTCATCTCACACGACGCCGCGTAACGCCAGTGTGTCAGCGCGGACGCTGGCATAGGATCCTCCCATGCTCCAGCGCTTCGACGAACGCAACCGTGACCTGATCGTCAACGTCAACGGCAGACTGCTGCACCGCGACGAAGCGGGCGTCAGTCCCTTCGACTCGGTCGTGCAGGGGGGCGACGCGGTGTGGGAGGGGCTCAGGCTCTACGGCGGGCGGATCTTCAAGCTGGAGGAGCACCTGGCCCGTCTGCGCTCGTCAGCCCTCGCGCTGGCTTTCGCCGAGATTCCCTCCGACGAGGAGATCATCGCCGAGATCCGCCGGACGCTTGCCGCGAACCGGATGCGCGACGGGGTGCACATCCGGCTGACCCTCACGCGCGGGGTGAAGTACACGAGCGGTATGGATCCCCGGCTCAACCAGTCCGGACCGACGCTGATTGTGCTGGCGGAGCACAAGGCGCCCGTCTACGACCGCGCGGGGCTCCGGCTCGTCACCAGCTCGCTGCGTCGCTTCGACCCGGATGCGCTCGACCCGAAGATCCACCACGCCAACCTGCTCCAGTCGATCCTGGCCAAGATCGAGGCCAACGCGGCGGGGGCCGACGACGCCCTCATGCTCGACCGGCGCGGCTTCATCGCCGAGACCAACGCCACCAACTTCTTCATCGCGACGGGCGGGGTCGTGATGACCAGCCACGCCGTGGCCTGCCCCGAAGGGATCACGCGCGCGACCGTTCTGGAACTGTGCGCGGAGAACGACATTCCAGCGACGACGAAGGACCTCTCCCTGACGGAAGCCTACCGCGCGGACGAGGCATTCTGCAGCGGAACCATGGGAGAGCTTGCGAGCGTGACCGAAATCGACGGGCGGAAGATCGGGGACGGCCAGCCGGGCCCGATGACGGCGCGGTTGAGTGATCTGTTCCGGGAACTGACGGCGCGGGCGGGGACGGAGATCTGAACGAGCAGGCGATTACAGCCAGGATCCATTGCCGGGGCTCCTGATGAACGGGAACCGCGCCTCGAGTTCATCGCGCCTCGCACTGGTTCCTCGGCATTCCCCTGAGTGATCCAACCGCAGCGACCCGCATCTACCGCAGGCAGGGCCAAACGCAGGAGCCATGGACCGCTGGAGCGCAAACAGGCTATTCTTGGAGGCGGCATGCCGATATCGAGGGGAGTTCAGACGTGGATCGAGGAGAGTCGGCGCGCGGATCGAGGGGAGTCCGCGACCCGAATTGAACCACCTCAGGCCCGATCGACGCCAGCTCGGGCCCTGATTGACACCAGTTCGGCATCGGATAGACACCACCTCGGCCCGCATTGAATGCCTGATCACCGGTTCGACATCACACCCTTCCTGACTCCCTTCTGGATCCGCCGCAGCCCAAGGGGTTTCTGGTCTCGCACGAGGGAATCGAACTGATCGTGTTCGACGTTCCCGCGGCCGACGTTCCGGTTCAGATGACCGGCAACGGTTTCCCGCTGCGTGTGGGCGACAAGACCGTGAGAGCCAGGGAATCCCTGATCGCGGTATCCAAGCAGCAGGGCATGCACGAGAGCTGGGAGAGCCGCCGTTCGCCCTGTCCGCTGGATGACCTCGATTCACAGCTGCTGGCCCGGGCCCGGGCCGGCGCCGGCCTTTCGGCGTGGACCGACGAAGAGTATCTGCTCAGGCGCAAGCTCGCCGATCGCAGGGGATCTCAGCTCCTCCTTCGCCGGGCCGCCGAGCTTCTGTTCGCCCAATACGAGCCGGATCACCCGAACGCGGGAATCCGTGTCTTTCGCGTGATCGGCACCAGGCGGCGCTTCGGCGTGGAGCACAACGTGGAGGAGCGGCCCCGTATCGAAGGCAATCTGCCGACCGTGCTCGACAAGGCCCGGGCGGAGGTCGGTGGTCTGTTGCGAAGGCCGTCCCGTCTCATGGGCACTCGCTTTCAGGAGATGCCCGAGTATCCGGATTTCGCGTGGCGCGAGGCGATGCACAACGCGGTCGCCCACCGCGACTACGCTGTCCAGGGGGCGGGCACCGAAATCTGGATGTTCGAAGACCGCATGGAGGTGGTGAGCGCAGGCGCTTTTCTGGAGGGCGTGACCCTGGAGCAGGTGCTCCGGCTGGAGCGCATCCACCGGAGCCGCAATCCGCGTATCGTCCGTGCACTGGTCGATCTCGGCTACGCCAAGGACCAGGGGGAGGGCATCCCGCGCATGTTCGCCGAGATGGCAGATGCCTTTCTGCCTCGCCCCGATGTGGAGGTCCAAGGACAGCAAGTGATGGTGACGTTGCGCAACACCTCCACGCTGACCGCCTCCGACCGCCGATTTGTCGCGGGTCTCGGGGACGCGGAGTTGACCCGCGGCGAGTTCCGCGCGCTGTTGATGGCGTACAGGCGCGACCGGGTGGACAACGCCCGGCTGCGCGCCGCCATGGGACTGGACACGCTGGGGGCCAGCCAGCTGCTGCGAGGTCTGCGGGATCGGGACCTGCTCACACTACACTCGCACGGATCGGCCAGCTACTACACCCTGTCACCGGCCTTGCGCGAGCAGATCGGGGAGAAGTCACCCCCGGCGGATCGAGGGGAGTTCAGCGCGGATCGAGGGGAGTTCGACGCGGATCGAGGGGAGCTCAGCGACCCGATTGACACCAGCTCCGCACCGATTGACACCAGCTCGGGCCCGATTGACACCAGCTCGGACGCGATTGACACCAGCTCGGCGCGGATCGGGGGGAGCTCGGACGCGGATCGGGGGGAGCTCAGTGACCCGATTGATACCAGCTCAGCATCGATTGACACCACCCCCGCACCGGATAGGCACCACCTCCGCACCGATCAAGAGGAGTTGTTGTCCGCCGACCTGCAAGCCCGAATCCAACGTCTCGCAAGTCGTCCACGGAGAGATGTTGTCCGCAACATCCTCGAAGCGATCTGCCTGACCCGGGACTGGACAACCTCGGCCGAGTTCTCGCGCTTTCTGCACTTTGGCCAGCGCAACTTGAGACGTCGCCACCTGACTCCGATGGTTGGGGATGGGCGTTTGGAATACCGCCATCCAGACAGCCCAAATCATCCCGAGCAAGCTTATCGGGCTACTGCACCCGACATGACCGCATCGGAACATCGCGAATGACCACAAGGACGAAACGGCTTGTCGCGGTGGTCGAGTCGTACCTCACCGACCTTCGCATGATTCGCGCCTCCGGCGGATCGACTGGTGAACGGTCGACATATGTGCCGCTCACGAATCTCCTGAACGCGGTTGGCGGCACGCTCAAGCCCAAGGTGTTCAGCGTTCTGGAGCTGGCGGACCAGGGCGCGGGACACCCCGACCTCGGGCTCTATGCGGCAAACCAGGTGATGCGCGGCAAGCCTCGGCCCGGTCAACGGCCGGAACGGGGCGTCGTGGAGGTCAAGCCGCCCGAGGACGACACTCTGGTCACGGTGGGAAGCGATCAGGTCGGAAGGTACCAGGCCTCTTACGGCTCGGTGCTCGTGACCAACCTGCGGGAGTTCCAGCTCTTCGGCCCTGACTCGGCGGGTCGCGCCGCTGAACTCGAGTCTCTCAGCCTCGCAGACAGCCGGCAAGCGTTTGACCGCGAGCTGCAGAAGCCGCGTGCCTTCGCGAACCGAGTCGGTGTCGACCTTGTGGAGTATCTGTGCCGCGCACTGTCGCACCGGGCGACGCTGGCTGAGCCCAAGGATCTGGCTTGGCTGCTCGCATCCTACGCCCGCGACGGGCTTACGCGGGTAGAAGCGGCCGGTGATACTCCATCGCTGCGCATGGTGCGCTCGGCACTCGAAGACGCCCTCGGCGTGCGCTTCAAAGGCGACAAGGGCGCACGCTTTTTTCACTGCACTCTCGTCCAGACTCTGTTCTACGGGATCTTCTCGGCCTGGGTGCTCTGGTCGCGTCAGACGCTTGCTCCGATAGAGAGGTTCGACTGGCGCACGGCAGTCTGGCACCTGAGAGCCCCCGTGCTGCGGGCTCTCTTCCAGCAGATATCCGATCCCGGCCGGCTGAAACCGCTTGGTCTGGTCGAGGTGCTGGACTGGACCGCATCAGCCCTCGACCGCGTGGACCGGGACGCCTTCTTCGCCCGCTTCCGCGAGGGCGAGGCGGTGCCTTACTTCTACGAGCCCTTCCTGGCGGAGTTCGACCCACAGCTCCGCAAGCAGTTGGGGGTCTGGTACACGCCGACCGAAGTCGTCAAGTATATGGTCGCCCGCGTGGACAAGGCCTTGAAGGACGACCTCGGCGTGCCCGATGGCCTTGCCGCAGAGAATGTCTACGTGCTTGACCCGTGCTGCGGGACAGGTGCCTATCCCGCCGAAGTACTGCGGCGCATCGCCGAGAACCTTGAGGGCCGAGGGCTCGGCGCGCTTGTCGGTGCGAGAGTCCGGCAGGCGGCGACACAGCGGGTCTTCGGCTTCGAAATCATGCCCGCCCCATTCGTTGTGGCCCATCTACAGGTTGGGCTGACCATGCAGGACCTGGACGCGCCGCTATCCGAAGAAGGAACCGAGCGGGCCCAGATTTTTCTCACGAACGCGCTCACCGGGTGGGAGCCTAGAGTAATGAAGCCCCTCCCCTTCCCCGAGTTGGAGGCAGAACGCGACCGCGCTGAGCGGGTTAAGCAGGACACGCCGATCCTGGTGATCCTCGGCAATCCCCCGTACAACGGCTTCGCAGGGATGGCAATAGACGAGGAAAGGGAGCTCTCAACAGCTTACCGGACGACGAAGCGCGTGCGCAGGCCCGAGGGCCAGGGCCTCAACGACCTGTACGTCCGCTTCTACAGGATGGCCGAACGACGCATCGCGGAGAAGACGGGCCGGGGCGTCATCTGCTTCATCTCGAACTACTCGTGGCTTGATGGGATGTCGTTCACGGGGATGCGGGAACGGTTTCTGGAGGCGTTCGATGTGGTGCGGATCGACTGCCTTAACGGTGACAAGTACAAGACCGGCAAAGTCGCCCCCGACGGGTCACCAGATCCCAGCATCTTTTCGACGCCGGAGGCTCCCGTCGGCATACAGGTCGGCACCGGCATCGCGACGCTGGTGCGCAAGGGAGATCACCGACCGGCAGTAGAGGTCGGTTTCCGTCATCTGTGGGGACGGGCGAAGCGGGAGGAATTGACGGCCACGGCCGATGCCGAACCGGACACTCTCTACGAGGAAGTCCAGCCGATCTTGCCGCTTGGGTTACCGTTCGCCCAAACGAAGGTGAGCAAGGACTGGTTTGACTGGCCCTCGTTGCCGGAACTGTTTCCGGTGTCATTTCCGGGGGTTAAGACCAGCCGTGACGCTTTCCTGGTCGACACAGATCTGGATCGGCTGAAAGCCCGGATCGCGGACTACTTCGATCCCGGCCTGAGTCACGAGGAGGTTGCCCGGCGGTACCCAAGAGTGATGAGGAGAACCGCACGGTATGACGCGCCGCGGATACGGGACTTTCTCTTGGCACGAGGAGGGCCGACCGAGAATGGTTTCGTGCGTTTCGCCTACAGGCCGTTCGACAACAGATGGCTCTACTGGGAAGCGGACACGAAACTGCTTGACGAAAGACGGGCCGACTACCATCCCCATGTCTTTGAGGGCAACATGTGGATCTCCTCGGCCCAGCACTTGCGGAAGGGTGCCCACGAACCCCAAGCCATCTTTTCGCCTCACCTTGGCTCACTGCATCTGATCGAGCGTGGTGCAAATATGTTTCCAGCCTACCTCGAGGACGACGGACTCGGTGGGTTAGGAGGGCTGTCTGGAAGACAACAGAACCTGACGAAAGCCGCCCAAGAGTATCTGACGGCCACCGGCGCAACCGTTGCGGACCTGTTCCACCACGTTCTTGCAACCCAGCACGACCCACTATATCGGCAGGCGAATGCTGACGCTTTGCGACTCGGATGGCCCCGAATTCCTGTTCCCGGATGGTCCGACGGCGCGTTCCGGGACGCTCGCGAGCCACTACTCGCCTCGGCGAATTCAGGGCGTGAACTCGCTCGTCTTCTCGACATGGATTCGGACGTCCCCGGCGTAACGGCCGGCAAGCTGAGCCCCCTCATTCAGTCTATCGCTATCCCTTGCACGACCGATGGCGCAAACATGACCGGGGACGACTTCGCTGTGACGGCGGGCTGGGGACATTTCGGTGTTGGCCAAGCGGTCATGCCCGGCGCCGGCCGCGCGGTTGAACGTCCCTTCACCGCACATGAACGCACCACCATGGGTGACGCTCTGTCAGTGCTCGGGAAGACCACGTTCGACATCCACCTGAACCCTCAGGCCTATTGGCGTAATGTCCCAGCCGGCGTCTGAAGCTACAAGCTGGGCGGCTACCAGGTACTCAAGAAGTGTCTATCGTACAGGGAGCGCGAAATCCTCGGTAGACCGCTGCGAACGGAAGAGGTTGAATACTTCACGGACTCGGCGCGCCGGATCGCAGCTACTCTGCGACTGGTGAACACTTGAGCCAGCATAGAACCGTGGTTGTCTGTACCGTCTGGGTTTCGGACGCGAGAGACAGATACTGGACATCCCAACCACTAAGACAAAAGGTGTTTCAAGTATTCCCGAAGATCCTCGGGCAAAATATTTCTCAGCAAGATCAAGTCCTTAGCCATACTGAGGATCTTTTTCACTTTCTTTGGCCGTTCATTTGTACCCTCACTCTTTTCTTCCAGCCACTTGGCAAAATCCGGATTGCTTTCGGCAGCTTTATCGACGAGTTGTCGAATCCGCTGCGCTGTGGCACGATCTGTCAAGCAGAAAACGGGCGGATGGATGACGTAGTCACGAGCCACAAGGGACCGCTATATGTCCCTGCGGATCCTCTACTACACCGCGGTTGCCTACCACGGCTTGATCAGTACGAGAGGGCACCACAGAAGGGTGGCACCTCGCGGGCTGCTGCCACCCACGCTCGCCCTAACGATTATAGTGCTCCCGATTTCTCTGGACAGTAGTTTAGCCAACGTCCCGGGGTCCAAGGGAGAGGAGACACCGAATGTCTGGGAGATCGGAAGAGCAGGCCCTGGTGAGCAGCCGCGGAAGGCCGGAAGGCCTGCCGAAGCGGTGGAGCGCGCAGCGGAAGACGGAGGTGGTTTTACGGCTACTGCGCGGGGAGGACATCGGCGAGGTGAGCCGGGAGGTTCGGGTCGCGCCGCCGGAGCTGGAGCGGTGGCGGCGCGTGTTCCTGGACGGGGGCCAGCAGGGCCTGAAGGGGAAGAACCGGGCGAGAGGGGAGCTGATGCGAACCCGGGCGAAGCTGGGAGAGATGACCATGCGGGTCGAGCTGCAGGCGGAGCTGCTCGAAAAAAGGGGGTACGGGGGCGAGCTGCGGAATCTCTTGAGTCCCCTTGTCCAGAAAACCGGCACCACTACACGATCTACAACGGGCGGGAGCGCTGGACCGTCCCGGACGACGTGTTCGACCTTGTCGAGCCGGTACAAGGGTGGCTGGCGGAGTACCAGCCTGGACTTCGGCACAAGGCGCTTGACCTCCGGGCGCTGGCTCACCAACCTCTTCCAAGATCGAACGTGGTCTCCTGGATCGCGAGCATGGAACTCGACTCCTCGGCCGAAACATCTCGCGCGTGGTCGCAGGGTCCTCGAGGAATACCCCGGAGCCCTCCAGGCTGCTGGAGGAAACCACCGACCTGGAGCGAGTAGGGTGGACCGGCGGTGGCATCATCGAATACGAGACGGGCGCGGAACTGTTGGCACGCGCTCGCGAAGCTTGATTGGCCTGTCGTCGCCTTGTAGGCGGTATGATGATGCCCCGCTGATGGTGTGACGCTACACTCCAACCGTGCAGAAGCCCGCGCTGGAGCCGCCAGGAAGGACTAGTTGGATGACCATCACCATGGCCGACGATACGCTCGCAAAGCTCAACAAGACCGTGGAACGCATGGTGCGCGAGACGTTCCCGCACGTGACGTTCACCAACATCTGGATCATCCCGCGGCATTCGTTCTACGGGGACCTGATGATCGATATCTGGTCAATCTACGACGGTGAACTGAAACAGATCCACACGCCCGAGAGACGCGAGCTGCGGAGCCGGCTCCGCAATGTGATCCACGGCCACGGGTTCGACGCATCGCCGAGCCTTCGGTTCGTCATGAAATCCGAAGCGGGGGACTGGAAACCTGAAGGCCTCTGATTTCCTCCGGTCGGCCGAGACGCTGCTCTCGGGGCATGGACGGCCTCGAGAGACAGACCTGAGACGAGCGGTGAGCACCGTCTACTATGCGCTCTTCCACAGCATGGCCAAGAGCTGTGCCGATAGTCTCATTGGAAGTACGCGCAACGTACGGAGCAGCCCGGCATGGCGACGGGCGTACCGAGCCCTTGATCACGGCACTGCGAGACGCATGTGCTCACGACTGGATGACATGATTCCATTCGGGAAGAGGATTCGCCACTTCGCCGAAGTCTTTGTGGACCTTCAGGACGAGCGCCACAGAGCCGACTATGACCCCGCTTGGACCCGATTCAAGTCGCATGTGGCAGATCGCATCGAGGAAGGTAGGGAAGCTGTCCAAGGCTTCGAGAACACCCCTTTGGAAGATCGTCGTGCCTTCGCTGCCCACGTTCTCTTCAAGCGGAGACGCTGAGAGGTCCCCCGCGGTCCAATCACTTCACGAGGTCGGCACCAATCCGAGACCTCGAGAACCCCACAGGCGGTGGGCTCCCTATCCCGTGCCACCCCCTATCCCGGCAACCTCCGGAACAGCTTCATCAGCGACCAGAAGGCCAGCGCATACATCACCGCGCCCAGCAGGAAAGGCGCTCCGGGCAACTCGATCGGCGCGCTCTCCGAGGTAAAGTAGCTGAAGAGCCCCGCTGTGAAGACCAGGGGCGCCAGGATGCTGGTCAGGCTCATGAGGGACTGGATTCCGCCCTGCACCTTGCCCTGGTCCTCGGGCGGGACGGCGCCGGCCACCAGGCTCTGGATCGCGGGGCCCGCGATGCCGCCGATCGACCCGAACACGATTGCCACGAGCAGCATCCACCCGGCGGTGGCAAGGCCGTATCCCAGGTAGGTGATGACCGCGACGACCAGCCCGTACAGGACCGCCCGGCGCTCGCCGATGCGCTTGACCACGGGCTGGACCAGTCCTCCCTGGACGATGGCGGCCATCACGCCCACGAGGGCCAGCGAGAGGCCGTTCGCCTGCGCGTCCCAGCCGAACTTGTGGCCCGTGTAGAGAACCCAGACGGTCTCCAGCCCGCGCTGCGCGAGGATGACGAAGACGAAGGCCGCGGTCAGGCCCGCGACCAGCGGATAGGAACCGAGCACATGCAGGGTGCCGACCGGGTTGGCCTTCCGCCAGCTGAACGTGTCGCGCTTCCCGGGGGGCAGCGATTCCGGCAGCACGAAGAAGCCGTAGAGCCAGTTCACGAGCGCAAGCCCGGCGGAGGCGAAGAACGGCAGCCGCAGATCGACACCTCCGAGGATTCCGCCCAGCGCGGGGCCGAAGATGAAGCCGAGCCCGAAGGACACGCCGATGAGCCCGAAGTTCCTGGCCCGATTCTCGGGCTTCGATACATCGGCGATGTAGGCGTTGGCCGTGGTGATGCTGGCCCCCATCACGCCCGCGATGAGGCGGCCGACGAAGAGCCAGCCCAGCGAGGGAGCGAAGCCCATGATGAGGTAGTCGATCCCGAGCCCGAAGAGGGAGATCAGGATCACGGGCCTCCGCCCCACCCGGTCCGAGAGCGCCCCCAGCAGAGGCGCGCACAGGAACTGAGTTACGGCGTACGTGGCGGCGAGAACGCCGAACCAGCGCCCGGCCAGCGTTGTGCTTCCCCCCGCGAAGTCCTTGATCAGCTCCGGGAGGATGGGGATGATGATCCCGATCCCCAGCACGTCGATGAAGACGGTGATGAGGATGAAGATCATGGCGGCCTTGCGGTCCTGTGCGCGTGCCGTCACACCACCCCTGCAGTCTCCAACGGGGAGCTACTCCGGGCGGCGCGGGACCGCTGCCGATCGGACGGTCGCGCCCCGCGGCGCGCGAGCACAGGGAATTCGCCCATTCGGGCGGCGTCGCAGATGTGCAGTCGGTTGCGTGCGGTGAGCGCCCCCGCCTCTAGCAGGACACGCAGTTGTCGTTGTTCTTCGACCCCAGCTGCTCCAGCAGAGCGATGGTGGACGGGAACGGCTGCACGCGCTGCACCGGACCGTTGGCCATGTCGGCGGTAGTCTGGCCCTTGCGGCTCAGCACCGTGACGTCGGCGCCGTGCTCCACGAGATAGAGCACGAGCTCGTCGTCGCCCCGCGACGCGGCGTGATGGAGCGCCGTGTAGGCGTTCGCGTCGCGCACGTTGACGTCCGCGTTGGACTCCTCGACCAGGAACTTCACCGCCGCGAGCCAGTTGTCGGGCACGTAGCGGTGCGCGTTGCCCGCGAAGGACTGGCCGTAGCCGACACCGGACGCGGCGTGAATCGGGAAGATGGCGGGACCGCCCACGGGGACGGGCGGCACTCCGGAGAGGTCCTCGTCGTCACCGCGTCCGTATCCCTCCTGGGCGGGGGGTTCTTCTTCCTCTTCCTCTTCCCCGGTCTCGCCCTCGGCGTTGGTCAGGACCGGCCCGGGGGCCTCAGGCTCGTCCGCAGGAGTCTCCTCGGCTTCGTCCGGGGCCTGCTCCTGGGCTTCGGCCGCAGCTGCCTCCTCGGCTGAGGCCTCGGTCGCTTCACCCTCCACGACTGCGGCCTCTTCACCCTCCACGGCTTCCTCGCCTTCCGCAGCCTCGGCTTTAGCCTCCTCCGCCAGCTTCGGCTCCTCGGGCGGCGGCGGGCGGCGGCGGCGGCGCTCCGGCGGCTTCATGGTGGGGATGTTGGGGTCGGCGCCGTGCTCCTTGAGCAGCCGCATTGCATCCACGTCGAGGGCGTAGGCGGCTCGCCAGAAAGGCGTCGCACCCTGCAGGTTGATGCCGCTCCCGCGGAGCACCCCGAAGGTGTACTCCATGAACCAGAGGTGGGCTGTCAGGCGCGCGTTGGGATCGGCGCCGGCCTCCAGGAGGGCCTCCAGCATTTCCAGGTGCGTCGTGTTCTGCTGCAGGTGCTCGGTGGGATGGGCGTACGACGCCCTGGGCGCCCATTGCCGCTCCAGCACGGCGAAGAGGGGCGTCGTACCCGCCTGGCTGGTCATATTGGGGTCGGCGCCGCGTTCGAGCAGCGTCATGGCCAGGTCGAACTGACCGTTCACGGCCGCCATGAGGAGCGGGGCGGTCTCGTCGCCGGCCGACGGCTGGTTGATGTCGGCGCCGGCCTCGAGCAGCGCCACGGTCGCCTCGACATGGCCCTGCCGGACCGCGTGCAGAAGCGGGGTCAGCCCGCCCCAGGCGCCCACCATCTGGGCATAGGACATCGGACGGGGTTCCTCGTCCTCGTCGCTGGCGGATTCGGCTTCTGCCGCCTCGGCTCCCTCCGATTCGTCGTCTGACTCGGTGTCTTCCATCCCGCCGGCCTCGTTGTCCGACTCGGCGGCTTCTTCTTCCATCCCGCCGGACTCGTCTGCCAACTCGGAGGCATCGTCCTCCGTCTCCGACGCCTCGTCAGCTTCGGTTTCGGCCGCGGATCCCTCGGCCCCTGGTTCCTCGCCCTCCTCTTCCCCGGCCTCGTCCACCTCCACCTCGCCTTCCTGGTTGGCCAGCGCCCGCTGTCCGTCGCTCGCGGGATCGGGCACGTCGGGCCACCTGCGCTGGATTTCGCGCGAGGCCTCGATGGCCGCCTGTACCTGGCTGGGGGTCGGCTGCCAGTCCGGCCCGCCGCCCTCCTTCTCCTTGAAGTCGGCCAGGAACTCGTTCAGGCGGCGCTCGGCCGCGGCATCCGCCCTCTCGCGCTCCGCCACGTCCACCGACCAGGCCGCAAGCGTCAGGTCCGCGCCCGCCTTGAGCAGCACGTCGATGGCCGCGACCCGGTTGTTGGCGGCGGCGAAGATCAGCGGGGTCTGGCCCCACGCCCCTTCGCGCCCGTTCACGTCGGCCCCGGCGTCGGCCAGTACGGCGACCACTTCGGGATCGCCCGAGGCGGCGGCCAGGTGGAGGGGCCCCGCACCTGAGTTGCTCGTGGCGGCGTTGGGGTCGCTGCCCGCGTCGAGAAGCAACTCCACCACGGTCGCGCCCGCGCCCCGGGCGGCCAGGTGGAGGGGCGTGTAGTGTCCGATGCGGGTGCCGGCGTCGACCCGGGCGCCCGCGTACAGCAGCACGTCCGCCAGCTCGGGGTCGTCGCGCTCGGCGGCCCAGTGCAGCGCGGTCATGCCGTCGCCCTGGGGCGAGTTCACGTCCGCGCCTCCCCGCAGCAGACGCCGCACGGCATCCAGGTCGCCCCGCGCCGCCGCGTCGGCCACGGGCGCATCCGACCAGCTGCCGCCGAGCATCAGCAGCGGCAGCACCGCCACACCCATGAACCGCGCCCGCCAGGACCGGCTCCCCTTCATCCCCCTTCCCGTCATCATGACGTGACCGCCGCGTTGAGGGAGAATTCGCCGGTTGCGTCGCCGAACCTGCCCAGGTCCTCGTGGCCGAGCTTGTGGAGCAGCGTGGTGAAGACGTTGGCCATGGGGGTGCCGTCAATGGCCTTCAGGTGCAGGTTGCCGTCCAGTTGGCCGTTCGCCCCGCCCATGACCACCAGCGGGCAGCGGCGGTGGTTGTGCAGGTTCGCGTCTCCCATGGGGGAGCCCCAGATGATCATGGCGCGATCCAGCAGGCTCGCCTCGCCGTCCATCGTCTCCTGCAGCCGCTCCAGCAGATAAGCCAGCTGCCCGGTGCGGAACTGGCAGATCGTGTTGAACTCGAGGATGGCTTCCTCGTTGCCGCCGTGGTGTGAGGCGGGATGGAAGGCCCGATCCGAACCGCTCTCGGAGAAGGTCCGATTGGACGCGTCCCGTCCCATCTTCAGGGACACGACGCGCGTCGCGTCGGTCTCGAAGGCCAGCACCTGCAGGTCGAAGAGCAGCCGCATGTGCTCCGTGAAGGAGTCGGGGACTCCCGGCGGCGCGCCGGGCAGCTCGCGCGGAGCCCCGCTGGTGTTGCGCTCCTCCACCCGCTCGATGCGGCGCTCGATCTCGCGCACGCTCTCCAGATAGCGGTCCACCCTCTGGAGGTCCACCGCGCCCAGCTGGCGCCTCATGTCGGCCACCTCGCCGGCGACCCAGTCCAGGATGCTCCCGTGGGTCCGGCGGCGCCGCGTCCTCTCCTCGGCGCTCCCGCCCGCGCCGAAGAGCATGTCGAAGGCGGTGCGGGGGCTTCGGATCATCGGCAGCGGCACGGTGGGCGACGCCCAGCTGATCGAGTCCGTGTACGAGCACGAGTAGTTGTAGTCGCAGCCGCCGCCCGAGTCCGTGGGCTCGATGCAGAGCTGGAGCGATGGCAGCACCGTATCCTGCCCGAAACGCTGGGCGTGCACCTGATCGAGCGAGGTTCCGCAGTAGATGTCGGACCCCTGCGTCTGTTTCGGATGAGACTGCGTCAGAAACACCGCGCTGGAGCGGAAGTGGTCGCCGCCCACCTCCGGCGGCGCGAAGGCCTCGGCCATCCTCACGTCGGTGTTGCTGATGATGGTCATGTAGTCACGCCACGGCTCGAGCCCCTTCAGCACATTCACGTCGCTGAACTCGAAATCGCGCCCCTGGGTGACCGGTGCGAACAGATGCTGCTGCGCGCCCCATTCGTTGCACCCCGGGACGCCGTGCACCTCCTCGATGCAGATCAGGCGCGTCGGCTCCCCGGCCGCACGCCCGCGCAGGCGACCGGCGGGGATCATCGCGTCGAGCAGCGGGAGCGCGACGGTGGCGCCCGCCCCCCGGAGGAAGGTGCGGCGCGGAAGAGCCTTACCAGTCAGAAAATACATGCCACGATCCACGATGAAGGATGACGGACACCCGCGCGCCCGGGCCGTCCACGGTCGACGGCCCGGCTTGCGGGCATATCACTCGAATGTATCCCGAATCCCGGCGTTTTCGCCATCAGCGACTGCCAGGGCCTGCTTCATGCGGAATGCGTCGCTCATCACCACCCCGACGATGAAGGACGACATCCGGTAGCCGTTCCGTTCGGCCTCCCTCGATATGGCGCGAACCGAGGGCTGGTCCCGGTAGTCGATTCCCCGTCCCAGGGCGTAGGCCATGAGGCTCTCGGTGAACTGCCGCACCAGGGGGATGGGGCGTTTGAGCAGGACGCGCGAGAGGTCGCTCGGCGTCTCGATGTCGGTCCCGTCGTAGTAGGTGCTGCGGGTGTCGAGCGGGGTGCCCGCCTCGCGGATGCGCCACTTGCCGGTCACGTCGAAGTTGTCGAGCGCCAGTCCGATCGGGTCGATCAGGTCGTGGCAGGAGGCACAGTCGGGGTTGGCGCGGTGGGTCTCCAGCCGCTCGCGGGTCGTGAGCACCTTGCCGTCGCGCGAACTCTCGGTCTCCTCCAGGTCGGGAATGCCGGGAGGCGGAGGGGGAGGCGGCGTGCCCAGCAGCACCTCCATCACCCACAAGCCGCGCAGCACCGGGGAGGTGCGGTTCCCGAGGGACGTCTGGACCAGCACGCTGCCGTGGCCCAGGACCCCGCGCCGGCGATCGTCGGGATAGGCGACTCGCCGGAAAGCCTCGCCCTGCACTCCGTCGATGTCGTAGTGACGCGCCAGCCGCTCGTTCACGAAGGTGTAGTCGGCGCCGTAGAGCTCGAGCAGGCTCCGGTCCTCGCGGATGAGGTTGTGGAAGAAGAGTTCGGTCTCGCGCCTCATCGCCTCGGCGAACTGGCGGCTGTAGTTGGGGAAGCGGAACGCATCCGGGCTCAACTTCTCCACGTCCTGGAGGCGCAGCCAGAGCGACGCGAAGCGGGTGGCGAGCGCCTCCGAGCGCGGATCGGCCAGCAGGCGGCGGGCCTGGGCTTCCAGCCGGGCCGGATCCGATAGCGCCCCTTCGCGCGCCTCGGCCACCAGCTCGGCGTCGGGACTGGTGCCCCAGAGGAAGAAGGAGAGGCGCGCGGCGAGATCTTCACCCGCGAGCGGGTAGATCTCCCCCGGATCCACATCCTGGGGTTCGCGCTCCATGCGGAAGAGGAAGTGCGGGCTCGCGAGGATCGCCTCCAGCGCCGTGCGCACCCCGGCTTCGAAGCCTCCGTCCTCCGAACCCATCTCGTAGAAGACGAGGAGATCGCCTGCCTCGCCGCCGTCCAGATCGCGGCCATAGGCTTCCGCCGCCAGCCGGGATACGATTTCGCGGGCGCAGGGCAGCTCCTCGCTGGCCATCGTGGGCCGGCAGGAGAAGACGCGCCGCCGGGCGTCGAATTCCGACACGCCGGTGGTGTTGTGCGGCCCCTCCACGGTCAGGCTCATGATGTGAGGGAGCGACGTAGTGCCGTAGCTGGTCTCGGTTCCCGTCAGCGACCAGTCGTGGGGGCGGATCAGATCCTCGTAGGGACCGTCCATCTTGCGGATGAAGGCGGCCGTGAGCCGGTGTTCGCCCGCGCGCAGGAGAATGGGCTCCGTGCGAACGGGAAAGCGCTTGCGTCCCTGGAAGTCGATGTTGCCCCCGTAGCGAAGCAGCACGACCCGCTCGCCGTTGACGGAGATGTCGATGTCATGGTCGCGCTCGCCCCACCCCGACATGAAGCTCATCGAGAAGATGTATTCGCCGTCGGCGGGGAACGAGTGGAGGACGCTCACGCCGCCCCGGGTGCCGAAGGGCGCCCCTTCGACCCGCTCCCATTCGTGCTGGGAGACGGAAGCCGGGTTGGCGTAGGTGACCGACGAGGTGGCCGCGTCGCGGTCGCCGATGGCGCGCCGCGCAATGTCGCTGGCGGCCGCCAGGTAGGCGTCCATGAGCGTGGGGGTGAGCGTCTGGGCCTCGGCGATGTTGTCGAAGCTGTCGCTGATGCGGTCGGGCGGGAGCCAGTCCTCCGGGTCGACTGTGAGGCCGAAGAGGTCGTGGATGACGCGAGCGTACTCGGCCCGGTTGAGGCGCTGGAAGGGGCGGGTGCCCGCGTGCGGACGGGCCGCGGCGGCTTCGTCCACCACGTCCTCCAGGAACTGCGCGAGCGCCGTGAGGGTGTCCTCGGCGGGACGGCGGGCGCCCGGGGGCGGCATCATCCCCGCGCGCAGCTTGCGGATCATGCGCTCGGCAATGTCGGCTCTCTCGTCCGCGCGTCTGATGTCGAAGCCAGCGAGCGACAGGTTGCCACGCATCCTGCGCTCGCTGTGGCAGCGGGTACAGTAGCGCTCGACGACCTCTTCCAGCTCGGCGGAACCCAGGTCGGCGGGAAGGGCCGGATGGACACCGTCCAGGGCCGAATACGCGCCCGAAGCGACCGGGTACATGCCCGCGGGGTATCCGGCGGGCCCGCTGTCGCGCGCTCCCCCCGCGACCAGCACCATGCCTCCCAGCGCAACCGCGGCGGCCAGAACCTTCATGACGTCTCCTCCCTGAGGCGGGCGCTCATCCAGAGCATCCATCTAAATCTAACCGAGCGCGCGTGTGGGAAAAGGCCGCGGGAAGCGGGATGGCGCACCCGGCTGCCACCGAATCAACCGCTGAACTTGCGCCGAATTGCCCGTTGGATCGT
This sequence comes from Longimicrobiales bacterium, assembly GCA_965225805.1. Taxonomy (GTDB): domain Bacteria; phylum Gemmatimonadota; class Gemmatimonadetes; order Longimicrobiales; family Gaopeijiaceae; genus BD2-11. The sequence continues at coordinate 1,881,798 of OZ245327.1, read as the reverse complement.
TGCCATATTGCCCGTTGTATTCTCGCCGTTTTACCCGTTGTCAGTTTGCCGTTTTACCCTCTGTCATCCTGCCGCTTTACCCGTTATCTTCCTGCCAACTTACCCGGTGAGCCCTCGGCACAGAGCGCGGTTCGCCCTCGCGAATCGCGTTGGTTCATCTCAGATTACAGAACCCAGGAGCCGATGAGATACCTGCCTCGCATCGTCGACGAAGAACTGGCGGATCGGCTGTTGGCCATGGGCGCAATCGTCGTAGAGGGCCCCAAGACCTGCGGGAAGACCGCCACCGCCAGAAACGTGGCCGCCAGCGAGGTGCTGCTGGATGTCGACGAAAACGCCAGACGCATGGTCGGCGTCGATCCCTCCTCGGTACTCCGGGGCGAGACTCCGCGTCTCATCGACGAGTGGCAGACCGAGCCCGCCATCTGGAATCATATCCGCCGCGCGGTGGACGACCGCGCCTCCCCCGGACAGTTCATCCTGACCGGTTCCGCCGTGCCCGCGGATGACGTGACCCGTCACACAGGGGCCGGCCGTCTCACGCGGCTGCGAATGCGTCCGATGTCGCTCTTCGAAGCGAAGCAATCATCGGGAGAAATCTCGTTGCGGCAGCTGCTCGATGGGGTCCGGCAGCGCTCCGAACCGTCCCGTTTGACCATCGGGAAACTGGCCGAACTGGTGTGCGCGGGAGGATGGCCGGGTCACCTCGACCGCCCTTGGGCGTTGCGGCTTCGAATGAATCGAGACTACCTCAACGAAATCCGTCGCGTCGATGTCTCGCGAGTCAGCGGGGCCAGAAGGGACCCCGTCAAGGTCGGGCGCCTGCTGCGCTCCCTGGCGCGCAACGTGGCCACTCCCGCCACGATCTCGACCCTGGTCGCCGACGTTCGCGGAAGCGGCGCAACCATGAAGTGGGAGACGGCCGCCGAATATCTCGACGCCCTCGAACGCCTCATGATCGTGGAGGACATACCGGCATGGCAGCCGCACCTGCGCTCCAGAACCACGCTACGGACGACCCCCGTGCGGCACTTCGCGGACCCGTCCCTCGCGGTTGCGGCGTTGCGCGCCACGCCGAAGCGGCTCATGGACGATCTCGAGTTCTTCGGGTTGTTGTTCGAATCCATGGTCGTGCGCGACCTGCGCGTCTATGCCCAGGCGGTAGACGCCGAGGTATTCCACTATCGGGAGAAGGGGGGGCTTGAGGCGGACGTCATCGTAGAAGCCGAAGACGGGCGCTGGGCGGCATTCGAGGTGAAGCTGGGGGAGCGCTGGGTGGAGGAAGGCGCGACGACGCTCCGCAGGGTGGCTGACCGCATGAAGCTGGGCGGGCGCGGAGAGCCCTCCGCGCTGGCCGTGATCATCCCGAACGGCTACGGTCATGTGCGCGCCGGGGAGGTGGGGGTCATCCCGGTGGGAACGCTGGGTCCATAGCGGCCAGAAGTGGTCGCATGGCGGGGCAATCCAAGCTGCGGGAACGGGTCACATGCTGAGTCATTTCCAGCTTCAGGAGCGGGGATCGTCGGTCTGGACCGAGGTGCTGGCGGGATGCACGACGTTCCTCACGCTCGCGTACATCATCTTCGTGAACCCGATGGTGCTGGGGGGCGCGGGGATGGACACCGGGGCCGTCCTGGTGGCCACCTGCCTCGCCTCCGCGTTCGGTTGCCTGGTCATGGGCCTGTGGGCCAACTATCCCATTGCGCTGGCGCCGGGGATGGGGCTGAACGCCTACTTCGTGGCGATCGCGGTGGGCGCGATGGGGCTGGCGTGGCAGGTCGCGCTCGGAGCCGTGTTCCTGTCCGGCCTGCTCATGTTGATCCTCTCCGTGCTGCCGGTGCGCAAGTGGGTGGTGGACAGCATCCCGCGCTCCCAGAAGCTCGCGATCGCGGCCGGCATCGGGTTCTTTCTGGCGATCATCGCGCTGCAGAACGCCGGGGTGGTGGTGAACAGCGAAGCAACGCTGGTCACGCTGGGCAACCTCGCCCAGTGGACCGTGGCGCTGGCGGTCCTGGGCTTCATCGCCATGGTGGCGCTGGAGCACCGCGGGCTGCCCGGGGCGGTTCTGATTTGCATCCTGGTCGTGGCCGTGGCGGGATGGGTCTCCGGACTTTCGCCGGCGCCCGAATCGGTGGTGTCTTCCCCGCCCTCCCTGGCACCGACCGCGTTCCAGCTGGACGTGGCCGGGGCGCTCGAGGTGGGGCTGGTGGCGATCGTGTTCTCCTTTCTGATGGTCGACCTGTTCGACACCAGCGGCACCCTGGTCGCGGTGCTGAACGAGGCGGGGCTGACCGACAAGGACGGGCGGGTCCCGGGACTGAAGCGCGCCATGGTCGCCGACAGCTCGGCCACCATGGTGGGCGCGCTCCTCGGCACCTCGACCACGACCTCCTACATCGAGAGCGCGGCGGGGGTGCGCGCCGGCGGGCGCACCGGCCTCACCGCGGTGGTGGTGGCGGGCCTCTTCCTGGTGGCTCTTGTGCTGGCGCCGGTGGCGACCGCCATCCCGGCCTACGCGACCGCCCCGGCCATCCTGTTCGTCGGCTGCGTCATGGCGAGGGCGCTGCGCAATGTGCCCTGGGACGACCTCACGGAATGCGTCCCGGCCATCGTGACCGCGTTGGCGATGCCGTTCACCTACTCGATCGCCACCGGGATCGGCATGGGATTCATCGCCTACGCGCTGATCAAGCTGTTCGCGGGGCGCGCCTCGGAACTGAACGCCGCGGTGGTGATCGTCGCGGTCCTGTTCGGGATCCGCTTCGCGATCAACTAGCTGCGCGGCAGACCGACCGCCGCCCGACTCACATCGGTACCATTCATGTTCAAACAGGTACCATCCATGCTCAAAACAGGGTACCATCGATGGCCATCTTCCCTGCTTCCCTGAGACTCGGCTCACTGGCCGCCATCGCGGCACTGACCGCCTCCTGTGCTCCGGCCGAACGGTCCGCCGACGCCGGACTCGCCCGCGAGCGGCCCTCCGTCGCCGCGCACCCCGTCGAACTCTTCGACGGTCGCGTGATCCCGGCGATGCCCGGGCTGCTGGGCATGCGCGCGCAATACGAGCTCCGGCTCGACTGGCTGGCGCACAAGCGTCCTCTTCTGCTGGAGCAGATGCGCGAGCACGGCATCGAGATGTGGATCGTGGTGAGCGAGGAGTTCCACCCCGACCCCGCCACGCAGTACGTCGCCCCTCCCCTGCACTACACGCGCCGGCGGGACGTGACGGTCTTCGTGGACGCCGGTGACGACGGACTCGCTGCCTACTCCGACTACTGGCGTCCGACCGAGGACTACCGCCGGTTCTTCGAACCGCTTCCGGCAGCCCGCAACGCCCGGGGTATCCAGGACACGCGGACCGGGCTGGGGGCGCTCATGGACCAATACGATCCGGCTTCCATCGGACTCAACATCGGCGGCACGCGCGGGCATGACAGCGGCCTCACCCACGACAGCTACCTGTTCCTGGCGGAAGCGCTGGGGCCAGGTGCGGAGTCGCGGTTCGTTTCCGCCGCCGGCCTCATCGAGGACGTCTTCGACACCCGGCTACCGGAAGAGCTGGAGCACTATCGACAGCTCGTGCTCGCCACCGACGTCATCGCCCAGACCGCACTTTCGAACGTGGTGATCACCCCCGGCGAGACCCGGGCGGCGGACATCAAGTGGTTCTTCGAGGAGACCATCGCCGAGCTCGGGGTCGGCGGCGTGCCCTGGTTCGAGATCCACGTGGCGGTGCAGCGTTTCGATCCCGGTCCCGGCGAGATGATCCCCTACGTGCACCCCGCGCCGGACGACCTGGTCTTCCAGCGGGGCGACATCATACACCTCGACTGCGGCTTCGACTACCTCGGCTTCGCCAGCGACTGGCAGAAGGTTGCGTACATCCTGCGGGAAGGCGAAGAGGACGTGCCCGAAGGGCTCAGTACCGCGCTGCGCAACGCCAACCAGGTGCACGAGGCGTTCGCATCCGCGCCGCGCCCGGGGATGACCGGCTGGGAAGCCACGCTCGCCATCGCGGCCGAACTCGAAGGTGTGGACTTTCTCCCCAGCCTCTACTCACACCCCATAGGCTACCACGGGCACGCACTGGGGCCGAGCATCAACGCGCGCAACATGGATCTCTCCTCGCCCCCGGAGCGGGATTCCTACCTGAGGGACGGGTCCTACCGCTCCATCGAGTTCAGCGCGACGACCGCCATTTCGGAATATGGCGGCGGCACGGTAACCATCCCGATGGAAGATGACGGGTACCTCACGGCTGACGGCTACGAGTATTTCCGGCCCTACCAGACGGGGTGGTATGTGATCCGGTGAGGCGGAAGCGAGTCTGCCATTTTGGCAGTCTGCCAATTTGGCAGACTGTCTTGGTTTCGGGTTGTGAAGCCCTCGTTGAACTTACGCGAATGCGGGCCGAAATTCCCGCCGATTGACTCCCGCCGAACCAGTCAGGAGCAGGCCCTCCGTTCCGCAAGGGCCTTCCTGAGCTTGCCCTCGTCGGGTCGCTGGTAGCATTGCAGCACCGTTTGGGCCGTCGTCCAGCCGCCCAGCTCGCAAAGCACCTTGAGCGGCTGATCCATGAGGTCTGAAGCGAATTTCCGCCTCAGCGAGTGCCAGCCGCGCCCGCGCTTGGGCTCTAGCCGGGCAAGCGCCTCGGCCCGCCTCCACCAAGCGCCAACCTGCCAGGGGCGGACGCAGCGCGAAGGATCGTTCAGCGCGGGCAGCAGCGGAACGTCCCCGATCCCCGGGTTGTGTCCATGGGCCTCTTCCAAGGTCGAGAGCGCTTCCACCGTCACCGGCGTCCGGTGCTCGTAGCCGGTCTTCTCATGCTCGCCCCGCCACCGGATGACACCGGCTCCCACGTCGATGTCCGACCAGCACATCGCGGACGACCGAAATCACTGCAAGAAACCACGTAAGTTCAATCAGGGATGCACGATCTGCCATTCCTACCGTTAGCTCACATCTGCTTTGGCTGTACCGAAACAGCGAAAAACCCGTACCGATTGGCGGGAAGCCGCGGGCGGTCTGCGCTGCCGTGTTACTGCTTCATCGCCGCCAAGCCGCGGTATCCGGGATCCCACGGCTCAACAGCACCTCGAGACCCGGGGCGAGCGCCGCGCCCGCGTCTGCGGCCGCTTGGGTCTCAAGCGGCGGGTTGCTTATGATGCCGCGAATCTGTCTGGTGCGCGGGTTGCGTAGGATGGCCATCGGGAGGTCGGTGTCCCCGTCGAGCCTCGCCGAACCACCAGGCCCCGAGAGCGTGATGCTGGCGAGGGTGCCCTCCCATCCCGGCCGTACGGGCAGAACGAAGGCGAACGACGAACTCCCGCCGCTGTGTGCCGTCTCCGGCATGGCGAAGCTGAGGGAGAAGAGTTCTGCTCCATTGTCAGACCGCCCGGTGATCCGGTACTCGCCTGCGGAGTCCGGAAGCTCTGCTGGCGCCTCGACCACGAACGTGGGCTCAAGGAACGGTGTCGCATCCGCGTTTACGCCGCCCCACAGGAGCAGCGCCTTGGCGGGAACGGAATCCGAATCGGCTTGCGTGGCCGCCTCGTCGTTCAGGCGGAAGCGCAGCGCGTTGGTGAACGAGTAGTCACTGATCCACTTGGGATCGCAATACGACATGAGGTCTCCCCAGGCCGGCGAGACCAGGCTTCCGCCTGAACGTGGATCGTATCCCCACGCACCAGAAGATCCATCCGTGTATGGAAAAGAACGGTCGATACCCGTCAGATTCGGACCGCATGGTGCGTGGCCAAGATCGAAGTTGTGACCCAACTCGTGTGCGATATCCGCGGCGTCCGGTCCCGCAAAGGCAACGCGTCCGCCCCGGGCGGCATACCCACCACCTCCTCGACCTCCGTCCCGGGACAGCATCCCCATGTAGTGACCAGTGCCACCCTCCATTGCCCTGATGGCTCCGGTGATGCGGAGCAACTCAAGCCGATTGTTGGTATCGGTTGACACGGCCTCATGCGCCGTGACCCTGAGAGCGCCGACTGGCAGAAGCGTGTGTGTCGGCCAGAGCAGGCGATGCCCAGTGGGCTCGGCGGACATCCCGTTCGTGAGGTAGAGAATCGCAGAGTCTGGATTCTCCGTCCAAAGAAACGGGATCAGCGTCAAGTCAAAGAGGGGCATGGACCGCACATTCACCGCAAGGCGTCCTGTCTCGGGAATCCGCTTGGGGACCCCGAGCGCCGAGTCCAGCGTCCCGTCGGGATTGACTTCGATCACCATCTCAAGCCCCGGTTGCACCACATCGCCAGGAATCTCGGCGTTGGCCGACTCTGTGAGACTGCTCTCGTCCACCTTGGTCGGGATGGACGTCGACTTGCCGCGGATGTCCACCATGTGAACCTCCCGGCCGTTGAGGTAGAAACGGGCCCGGACCGCCGGAATGCCCACATTGGTCGTGTGCCGGGCCGTCAAGAACACCCGTAGCAGCGCGTTCTCTCCGGCGACCAGCGAGACAGGGAACTCCCGCGACTGCACCGCCTGGGTCAGATAAGCCATCGACTCGTCGCTGTCGCCACACGGACCGACCCAGCTTGTGCCGATCCCCCGCAACCATGCCTGGAAGCCGGGGTCAGATGGCGCGCAGAGGCTGGTGCCGCCAGCCATGAGTACTTCAAGATGGCGGAGGGCGACGAGATTCGCCGGTAGGGTCCCCGCCAAGGCGGCGTTGCCAGTAAGACTCAGCTCGTGCAGCCTCGTCAACCCGGCGAATTCGTCGGAGATCGGCCCCGCCAGAGCGTTATTGTCCAGCAGGAGCTCTACCAGGGTCGAAAGTTCGCCCCACTCAGGCGGGATCAGGCCGGCCAGTTCGTTACTGCCGAGGTCCAGGTGTACCAGATCGGACAGTTCGCCCAGCTCAGGCGGGATCGGACCCACCAATTCGTTACCATCCAGGATCAGCCCGCGCAGGTTGGAGAGGCCGCCGATTTCCGGCGGGAGGATCCCTGTCAGGTTGTTCTCTCGAAGCCTCAACCTGCTCACTTGGCCGAGGCCATCGACCTCGACCCCGTACCAGCGCCCAAGCGGAGCGTCGGTAACCCAGTTTTCGCTTCTGTGCCAGGCGGCGCCTCCGGTCGCCTCGAATAACGCCTGCAAGATCTCGCGCTCCGAGAGGGCCGAGCATCCCGTACCGGTTCCCTTGCGGGAAGCAATGCCGTCCAGCCATGCTCGGAAGGATGCCTCGGTCGGAATGCACAGATCGGTATCCGCATAGTGAAACTCACGGAGCGAGAGCTGAGTCAGGGACTCTGTGCGCCCGAAGGCCTCAAACTCCGCGGCGATGGGCAGATTGATGTGGAGCTCCGGCGTGTATCGCGCACCAGCCGTCTCAACGGCCTCATCGACGCGTCTCGCGAACCAGTCAGCGTCCATCACGGGCCCACCAAACCAGAACCGTACGCGCCCACTGTGCTCACTATTCGTCAGACGTTCCAAGAGCTCGTGGCTGCCCCAGTAGGTGAACTCGACGGCCATGCCCAAACGGGCCGCGAGATCCTCCCATTTCGCAACGTACCGGTCCCACCTGTCACGGGCCGATACGCGCGTTCCGGACCGAGCGTCTGCAAGGTCCAGCGGGCAACAGACGATGTAGCGTGTCATCCTCGGGTGCTTCTCAAGCGCCGTTCGCACCGAGTTGTCGATCTGCGACCACTGGGAAGTTCCCAAGGCATGGAAGTATTTGGCCTGCCAAGCCCACTCGGTCCGGTCCTCGAGAGTGGCGTAGCACTCGACGCCGGCGTCCGGGGCCCCTTTTCGTACGAACCCCGATCCCTCCGGGGCCTCGCTCCTTGCCAACTGTGCACACAGCTCTTCGAAACCCTCGGCGCGAGCACCGTTCAGCGGCCTAATCGACCGCCAGTCAATGGTCATCCCTCCTACTCTCTCATCATTTGACGGTTTCTGTGTCGGCACCTGTTTGTCCGCTCAGGTCTTCAGCCTGCGGCGCGTCGGCTCTTTCCCGGAACTCTGAGCGCCCGCAGCCACTGGGCTGCCTTGGAGCCAGTGTAGGGGAAGATCGAAGAAGCCCTTGGCCCTGTCGAGGTCATCGCCCACAGGAGGTGGGGACGAGGCATCCAGACAGGCTATCCGCCCGACAAGCAGGAGAAGGCCACGCGGACGGTGCTGGAGCAGGCGGAAGTGCTATCCGCCGGATGGGCACCGTGAGACCGGAGTCGGTTGCGGCAGTCCGGCTCGGCCATGACCGAGGCGCTCGGTGCGTCCACGGCGCGTTGATCGCGTCTTTCAGACCTGGTCCCACTACCCTTATCGTATACGCCCGATTGGACTCGTGACCGAGCGCCGATTCGGAGCCACCACCCCCAGGGAAAACCCACAAGGATTCGGATGATGAGCGACAAGAGACTCGCCGAGGAAGGCTATGGCTGGCATAAGGGAGACTGGGTCTTTGCCCGACTCGGCGCTGTCGAAGTAGACAGGCTGAACCAGGAGGTCACTAAGGTTCACCAAGAGGTGAGCGAAAGGATCGGGATCAACCGAACAGAACCATCGCTTATCTCCCGGCAGATCATGGTCTTCAATGTCGTTCGGAGGGAATGCTACCAAGTCTTCATTCATCGGGTCAACTGCGGCTCGGCCGCACTTCCACGGGTTGAGAACCTCGTGAAGCTATCGCACCGGCGCTTCGCCGCACATCGTGCGCGAGAACTCCGGCTAGCAACGCCAGCATACTATCGAAAAGGCGAGAGCCCCGACTCCGAACCCACGGATCCGCACGATGGTTGCTTAACGAAGGACGCCACGCCTTGGGCGCGGCAGGACCTGGCGTTGAGGACGGCTGGCTCCTTCATCCACGATCTCAGCGCGTCGTTGACGTTCTCCTTTTCTCCCGACGAGCCATGGGTCTACTGCACGTCGATTGCACCTGCAAATGACGCCGACACGGAGCGGCTGAGGGCGAGATTCCCCAGGTATGACGCCATCACTTCGATCAGGGACCCGGAATCTTTCGCGATGCAGTTGGGCATCGATTTCGCGATCAGCGTCGACAAGTCCAAGCATGTTGAACTCGGTCCGATCGACGAATGGGCCTATCGACAAAGCCGGTATACGGTGGGCCTGTGGGAAGGCGAGCATCGAGTCGACAAGTTCATCCGCGTCTACCACGGTCCCGTTGTCTACGAGGACCAATCCGGCGTCGTGGAATCCATGGAGGACTTCGCCGACTTCTCCATGGTGCCGCGGGGATGGTTCACCAAGAAGACAAGATTCTCTGGCGAGCGAGAGTACCGGTTCGCCGTGTCCACTCTTGGAAGGCCGCGAACGGAGACCTTCAAGCTCCCCATATCGGACGAATTGAGAATGTTCACCGCCAAAGCCTGACCACGTGCCGAGATGACCCCGCAGACCTGGGATTGGAAGCCGGCTGAGAAGACGCTGTCCTACGCCCTTGTCACTCCGGGAGCTGCGGTCGAATGGACGGCTGCGGAACGGGCGATCCAAAGCGTGGTCGAGTGTCGTCGAGGTCTCGCTAGAGAAGCTATCCGGGCGGCCTCGAAAGCTTCGACCGGATCCGTCCGCATATTCCCGCCGTTCGGTACAGCATTCCGGCTGTTCAAGGCGCTTGAACCGGGCCTCCCGCAAACGGCAAGGGCGGCAGATCGTGCAGTCCGAGTTGAACTTACGTGATTCCTTGCCGTGATTCAGGCCTCAGATGTTCCGCCAGCCCCCCCGTGGCCACACTCCGTGTGTCCCCCGGAGGGGCTGGCGGGGGGCCGTGCCCCCTCTGACCCCCACAACGGCAACGGTGCGCCGTGAGCGCCGGACGCGCCGTTTGGGTGAAGGTCCGCGCCAGCGACTCGGAGCGTGCCGAGTGGCACGCCAAGGCGTGCTCCGCGGGCTTGACGCTGTCGGATCTGGTGCGCCGGTCGCTCGGCCGGGTGCACACCTGGACCGTGCCGCACGCCGAGGTGGAACGCGAGCGCACTCGGGAGCTGGCGCGCGTCGGCAACAACCTCAACCAGATCGCCCGCTGGGCCAACACCTACAAGGGGACCGCCGAGGCGGTTGACGTCATCGTCCGCCTGGTCGCCATCGAGCGGGCGGTCTCGAAGCTGGCCCGCGTCCGGCGTCCGGATCCCGATGCACATTAAGTTCCTGGCCCGCGGCACCGGCTCGGCCCGCGCGGCCGCCGACTACCTTCTCGGGGAGCGGGATGCGAGCGGGCAGCTGCGCGCGGGCGTCGAGGTCCTCCGGGGGGATCCCCATCAGGTGGCCGCGGTGGCCGACGCGCTGGAGTTCGAGCACAGGTACACCTCGGGCGTGATCGCCTGGGCACCGGACGACGCTCCGACCGACGCGCAGATCGGGGCGGTTCTGGATGACTTTGAGCAGACGGCTTGGGCGGGGCTCGAACCCGACCGCCACGCCTGGGCGGCCGTGGTACACTGCGAGCGCGGCGGCGGCGCTCACGTTCACGTCCTCGCCGCGCGGTGCGACCTGGAGACCGGCCGGAGCCTCAACATCGCGCCGCCGGGCTGGGAGAAGACCTTCGGCCCGCTCCGCGACGCCTTCAACGCCGACCACGGCTGGAGCCGGCCGGACGACCCGGCACGGGCCAGGGTGCAGCAACCCGGGCGCCGCGCCCATGTGGACGCGGCGCGGCTGAGGGCAGGCCTGGGGGTTGAGCCTGAGCCCCGCGACCTGATCCGGGTCTACCTGCTCCAGCGTGTCGAGCACGGCACGGCAAGGAACCGCACCGATGTCTTCGCCGCCTTGCGGGAGGCGGGCCTCGAGGTGCCGCGCGAGGGCGGCATCTTCATCTGGATTCTCCTCCCTGCGGGTTTAGTGTGAGCGCCATAAGCGCCGGGAACAACTCTCGGCCGAGGGCATAGACCCGATCAGGCCCTACGGCAAGTTGAGACGATGCGAAGGGAAGCCGTACCGACCCCAGATAAGCACCGTTGCTCAAGCCGAACAGGTCCAGGGTCCGCCTTCGGTATGCCGTATTGCCGCCGTAGTGAACGAAGAGCGTATCCCCGCGCGCGCCTATGCTCATTGCCGAAGAAGCGTACGCCGCTGCCCTGGTCGAGCGGGTCGTTGTCACAACCCCGTTTTCAACAGACCGGCTAACGACGGTGCGAAGCTCGGGGAAGTCGGTATGCTCGGCGTAGGGGAATCCCTCGGTGTCGTCGCCACCTTCCCCGAAACGCCACCAGCCGTTTCCGGCGGTGAAACCGAACACCCATCCTTCCCCGGTACCCTGAACCCTTCCTTGACGGGAAAATGACGAAAGGTCGCGATACCCTTCATGCGGAAAGCCTAGAACCCCGGCGGGAACTCCGGATTCGTCGAACAACAGGAACGCCGGATCGTCCTGGGTAAACACGACCATCCCACCATCCGGCAAGCCAGCTACGTCAAAGACGTTGAGTTCCATGTCGGCCTCACCGATCATCTGTCCGTTGGCGTCAATGATGGTGAGTCTTCGGCTGGCATTGTCCGCCACGGCAACCCGACCGTCGGGCAGGTGGGCAATGCCCCGAACCGAACGAAACTCGCCGGGTCCGTCGCCTTCCCTGCCAAAGCTCCAAAGCACGGCGCCTTCGCGGGATATCCGCACGACGGCCTTCCGGCCCTGGTCCCAGACCGTGACACCTTCGGAACCCGCGGATAGCCACATCGGCTGCAGCAAAGTCGTGTCGGCTTCTCCCCCGATGCGCCACACCGTATCGAAGACCATCGGTAACGGTGTTCGCTGGGCCACATCCTGTTCGGACCAAATCGGCGAAGACGAGCCGGTTGCGCCGTCCCCCGAACACGCCGCGCCAAGTAGGCCAAGCAGCAACAGTGCGCAATAGCAATACCTCATTGAATGCCTCCCTCGGCGCAGTTCACCGTGAACCCGGGAACCGGCGGCGATTTGCCGGGGGACTTCGGCCGCTTTCGATCGTTGATCGCCATCCTATCGGAGCCGGTCTGTCCGCTGGTGTCAGTGACTGTCAGTGTGATGGTGTACGTTCCGGCGTTCTGGTATTGGTAGCTAAACGTCTCCCCCGTACCGGTCGTCTCGCACACGTCCCAGAAGAATGACAACTGGCTGTTCGCGTCAAGGTCGTCGCTGGAGCCGCTCCCGTCAAAACCACAGTAGCCGCTCTCCAGGCAGCTCACGCGGACGACCGCCGTCGGCGGCGCGGTAATCGGACCGGTCGTCTTGTTCGCCGTGTCCGCCACCGCGCTCCCCGCCGCGCACACCGCTCGTGCCCGCGACCGATCCGCCCGCGCCAGCCGCCGCGGCCCGCCGTGGAGCTCCGCTTCCGCGCCTGCTGCGGCCCGGCCCCGCAAGGCGTTGACCAGGTACCGCCCGAGGCTGGCCTTGCTGCGGAACTCGATCCGCTCCCGCTGCTCGGCGTCCGGCGCGGCCGCTCGGGTTTCCGGCTCGCCCTCCGCGACGATCGCGGCCTGGTGACGGGTTTCGAGATCCGCGTATTCGGTCTGGAGGCCTCCCGCCTCGGAGCGGATTTCGGCGCTGATGGCTGACCGCCGCACCGTCACCGCGTCGGCCCGCGGATCGCCGGCCGAGTTCGCCGACTGGCGGGCCAAGGCCGCAGCCGCCTCATCTTGCGACAGCACGCGGTGAACCAAGTCTCCGAGTATCCGGAATGAGCCCCGCAATCCCGGACCTCGCCGATCTTCAGCAAGTTGGTGCGGTCTTTGATCGACCTAACTCATTGTCGATTCCCCCGGTAGCCCATCATCCGACGATCGCGCTTCTCACGCCTCCGGGGTGCTACGGGGGGATTCTCATTGCACCATGTGCAGTATATGATATGGCGTCAAGTTCTGACGACATCCTGAGACCCCAATCAGGAAAGGATGCGAACACGATGCACATCGCCGTTGGTTACCTCAGGGCGCAGCTCTCTCTCGCCGCGGCCACCCTGCTCCTTCTCCCCCTGTCGTTGGCGGCGCAGGCGCCCGGGCGCACGAACACGCTCACCGATGTGCCGGGAATCAAGGTCGGCCACTACCAGCGCGTGGGGGACGGCTACCAGACGGGGACCACGGTTGTGCGGACCGAGCAGGGTGTCACGGCCAGCATCGACGTGCAGGGCGGTGCGCCGGGGACGCGGGAGTCGGACCTGCTGGCGCCCGGCGGTCTCGTGACCCAGGCGCACGCCATCGTGCTGAGCGGTGGGAGCGCCTACGGCCTGGACAGCGCCACCGGCGTCATGCGCTGGCTGGAAGAGCATGGCCACGGCTTTTCCATCGCCGGGGGGGTCGTGCCCATCGTCCCCGCTGCGATCCTCTTCGACCTGGGTCGCGGCGGGGATTTTTCCAAGCGTCCGGATGCGGAATTCGGCTATCTGGCGGCGGAAGCCGCGAGTCAGGGTGCCGTCCCCATGGGGCGGGTGGGTGCGGGCACCGGCGCTCGCTACGGGCTCGGATCGGCCAGTGTCGTGCTCGCGAACCGCTACACGGTTGCGGCGATCGTGGGGCTCAACTCCGCGGGGTCGCCGGTGAATCCCGAAACCTGCGTGCCTTATGGGGCCTTCTTGGAAATCTACGGCGAATTCGGCCTCGTCCCGCCTGATCCGGTCGAGTGTGAGGCGGTCCGCAATGCCGCTCCTCGAAGGATCGACTCGTTCAACACGACCATCGCACTGGTCGCCACCGATGCGCCAATGGACCAGACGCAGGTCCACAGGATGGCAATGGTCTCCAACAGCGGACTAGCCCGCTCGATCCGGCCCATCCACAACCTCGGCGACGGCGATGCGGTCTTCGGCATGGCCACCTCGGACCCGGCTCCTGGGGCAAGCCTCTCACTCCAGGAGCTGCAGGCCCTATACAATGCCGCGTCCGACGCCCTCGGGCGGGCGGTGGTTCACGCACTTATCGAGGGGGGCACCTACTGCACCCGGTTCCCGAGCGCGTGCCGAAATCGTCCCTAAAGGCCGAGAGACGGATCTGGACGCTCTCGAGGTAGCGTCCGCTCAACATCCAGTCCTTCCAGCTCCGCAATTGCCGGGTACGAAATCTCGTACCTGCCACAGCCTGCCGTGCATTCGACGTTGAGCCTGCTGCGTTCCAAGTACGGACTCCTGATGACCGGAGACGTTCATTCGGAGTAGGACGCCAAGTCGGCGGTGGTGTCGGTCAGTCGGTTCTTCCTGGCAGGTCTCTACGACATTCAGGTCGACCTGCTCCAGTTGTACCTGGCGCTCCAGGACGATCCTCATGCCGTCGAGTTCCGTCAGTCACGGCTCCGGGAGAAGATCGAACGGTATCCATCGGTGGTGCCCCGTGCCCCGGTTCGAGGTGCGGGTCGGCCTGCCGTGGACGGACAGACCCTCGCGCTCCGCGATCCGGCTGCGCACGTGAAGGCACGACCGTTCATGGTGGGAGGCGGGGTCGCGAGATTCGCGCCAACTCGTCCACGGGTGCACGGGTCCACGGACCTTTCTTCCGGTCCAATGGATTCCCGTTCAGGAAGAGGGATAGCATGTCCACACTGGCGCGGCCGGTGAACGGCGGACATGCGCTCGGGGTTGGTAAGAGCCCAAGATCGGGTACCGGGGACCTCACTCACCCCCTCTCCCCATACGCCTGGGTCAGTTGTTGCACCACCGACGGATCCGCCAGCGTCGTCGTATCCCCGAGCGCGCGCCCTTCGGCTATGTCGCGCAACAACCTCCGCATGATCTTCCCGGACCTCGTCTTCGGCAGCTCGGCCGTGAACAGGATCGCCTCCGGGCGCGCGATTGCCCCGATCTTGGCCCGCACATGCTGCCCCAACTCCGCCGACAGTTCATCCGACGGCGAGAAGCCTTGTCGCAGGGTAACGAACGCCACGATGGCCTCCCCTTTCACTTCGTGTGGCCGGGCCACCACCGCCGCCTCCGCCACCGACTCGTGCTCCACCAGCGCACTCTCCACCTCGGAGGTGCCGATGCGGTGCCCGGCGACGTTGAGCACGTCGTCGACCCTGCCGAGCACCCAGATGTAGCCGTGGGAGTCCTCCTTGGCCCCGTCGCCGGCGAAATAGATGCCGTCCCACTTCGACCAGTAGACCTCCCGGTAGCGCTCGTCGTCCCCGTAGATGGTTCGGAGCATCGCGGGCCAGGGCCGGTCGATCGCCAGATACCCGGCCTTGACGCGCTTGCCGGCATCGTCCCGCAGCGACACGGAGATGCCCGGGAAGGGCCGCGTCGCGCTCCCCGGCGTGGTCGCGGTCACCCCCGGCAGGGGTGTGATCATCATCCCGCCCGTCTCGGTCTGCCACCATGTGTCGATGATGGGACGGCGCCCCGCTCCGATGGTCTCGTGGTACCACATCCACGCCTCGGGGTTGATGGGCTCCCCGACCGTGCCCAGCAGGCGCAGCTGCGACAGGTCGTGAGCGGCGGGCCACTCGTCCCCCCACTTCATGAAGGCCCGGATGGCGGTGGGCGCGGTGTAGAAGATGGTCACGCCGTACTTGGCGCAGAGCTCCCAGAAGCGGTCCTTGCGGGGCCAGTCGGGGGCCCCTTCGTACATCAGCACCGTCGCCCCGGCGGCCAGCGGACCGTAGACGATGTAGCTGTGCCCGGTCACCCATCCGACATCGGCGGTGCACCACAAGACGTCGTCCTCCTTCAGGTCGAAGACGCACTTGGCGGTGGCGTGCACCTGGGTGAGATACCCGCCGGTCGTGTGCACCACCCCCTTGGGTTTCCCGGTCGTCCCGGAGGTATAGAGGATGAAGAGCAGGTCCTCGGCGTCCATCGCCTCGGGCGCGCAATTGGCGCTGGCCCCTTCCATGAGCTCGTGGTACCAGTGGTCGCGGCCCTCCCGCATCTCCACGGGCGTGTCCGCGCTCAGCTGGCCGCCCCGCCGCACCACGACCACGTTCTCGACCGAGGGGCAATCCGCCACCGCCACGTCGGCGTTGGCCTTGAGCGCGACGTAGCCACCCCGCCTCCATCCACCGTCCGCCGTGATCACCGTGGACGCCTGGGCGTCGTTGATGCGCCCCGACAGCGACTCCGGGCTGAACCCCCCGAACACCACCGAGTGCGCAGCGCCGATGCGGGTACAGGCCAGCATGGCGATGGCCGCCTCCGGAATCATGGGCAGGTAGATCGCGACCCGGTCGCCACGGCCCACCCCTAGCCCGCGCAGCACGTTGGCGAACTTGCACACTTCGCGGTGCAGGTCCCAGTAGGAAAATGTGCGCGTGTCCCCGGGCTCCCCCTCCCAGATGAGCGCCACCTTGTTGCGGCGGAAGCCGCCCAGGTGCCGGTCGAGGCAGTTGTGGGAGACGTTGAGCTTGCCGCCCAGGAACCAGCGCGCGTGGGGCGGATTCCATTCCAGCACGGTATGCCACTTCTCGAACCAGTCGAGCTCCTCGGCCCACTCCGCCCAGAACCCCTCCGGATCCGCCCCGGCGCGTTCGTATACGCCCGGGTCGGAGAGGTTGGCCTGAGTGCGAAACTCGTCGCTGGGGGGGAAGAGACGGGTCTCACGCAACAGGTCGTCGAGCACTCCGGGTTTGCCGCTCATCTCAGGTCTCCGCCGATTTCTCTTAGTGGGTGTCGAATACTGATATCATATGGCGAATACTGGTTAGTCCGCCGTTTCCCAATATGGGCTGTCGAGCGTCACATCGGACCTGGGTCGCCCCTCGACCGTTCAGGAATCTTCCGTACCCAGGAAGTCGACCACAACCCGGCTGGCGAGCAACGCTTCGAAGGACTTCACCGTGGCCGTGCTGAGCGTGCGCACCACCCGCGCCCCGGCATCGATCGCGACTGCGGGAATCGTAAGCCTGAACCGACACTCCGTATAGGCGTCCTCCGGGCGGGCATCCCGCCGGGGCACGGTCGCGCGCAGCGTCACCGGCGTCCGGTGCCCCCGGGTCAACTCGCGGTCGGCGACCCGCGCCAGGCGCTTCAGCGCCGTCGTGAAATCCCCCAGCTCCCCCAGGGACGGCCCCGCGATGGCGAGCGTCAGGTTGCCGCCGAGTCCCCGCGACGTCTCGTCGAGAAAGACATCCACGCTCACCGGGGCGCGGCCACGCGCCGGATGAAAGAACAGATAGGCGCTCCGCGTCGATTCCCCCGCCCAGCGGCCGTCGAACTCGTGGCTGGTCGTCTTCTGCAGTCCGGAGAGCGTCCAGCCGGCATCTTCCACACCCCGCCGCACCGCGTCGATCAAGGGCTCGAGCGTAAGCAGCGGACCCTCGTGATCGATCACACCGCCTCCCGCCAGTTCGTTTCCGGTTGACACATTTTCGCCCCGCTCATTACGTTGCCTTGTGGAGTGAACACGTTCTAACAGGCCCGATTTCAGCAGCCATCGGCGTTGGCGGGCCGAATATCACCGGCCATGTTGACCCAGTCCGAGCAGACAGACGTCATCCTGCGGAAGGCGATGGAGCGGAGCGGTCAGCGCTTCACCGCCCAGCGTGCGGCCGTGTTCCGATTCCTGCACGCCACCAACACCCATCCCACCGCGGACGATGTCTACCGCAAGGTGCGCGCCGACCTTCCCGGCATCTCCCTGGGAACCGTCTACAAGAGCCTGGAGACGCTCGTGGGATGCGGTCTCGCGCGCAAGCTCAGCAGGGGAAACGGCTCGGCAAGATACGACGGACGCATGGATCCGCACTATCACGCCCGCTGCCTCGAGTGCGGCCGCCTGCGTGACGTGCCCGGCCCCGGCCGGCCGGAGTCGTTCATGGCGGCCCCCGTCGCCATGGAGGGCTTCTCCGTGACCGAACTGAGGCTGGAAGTGGTCGGCTACTGCGACGGCTGCCGACCGACCTAGACTCCCGTCCCGCCCCGGGCACGTACGCGGCGCCGGGCTCCCGCTCTAGCGAACCGCGCGCGAAGAGGCCCTGCCCCGGGCGGAGCGCAGGCGCCGGCGCAATTCCACGTCGGATGTGGTCGCCAGAGTTCGCTCGGCCGTCTTGAGCGAATTCCAGCGCACATCGGCGAGTTCGATCGGCTCTCCGCCGTCGTCGCCCTCCAGAGCGAAGACAAACGAGTAGCGGCCCTTGTAGTCGTGTCCCGGCCTCTCGCGGACGCTCGCGATCCAGGTTCGTCCGCTTTCGTCCTGGAAACTTCTCATATCTCCCTGCCCCCCGATCTCTACGTGCCGTCCAGTCGTCGCTTCGGGCGTCGCCGTAACTCCGGAAACTCGTATACGATAACCCCTTCGTCGGTCACATCCGAGCACACGCGCTGACTGTCCTCGAGCTCCATGTCGTCGAGCAGCTTCTTGGCGGCGGGCAGCGAGAGATCCAGGTACGCGGCGACTTCGCTCGCGGTCAACTGTCCGCCCCGTTCGCTGGCCAGCCGCAGGATGCCCCGCTGAAGCCGACCCGCGAGCGCCTGGCGGCGCCCGCGCAACTTCTTGATTCCCGACCAGATCGACGCCGCTCCCCCCGAGACGGCAGCGGTTCCGCCAACGAGCATCAGCAGAGGCATGAAGGAAAGGCCCGAGATGCCCATATCGAGAACCATGGCTGCGCCGGATATCCAGCCGGCGCCAATGAAGCCCAGCACGGCTCCGATCCCGATCCGGATCCAGCCCTGCGCGGAACGATCTTCGGAGGGCATGAACGCGTTCGGCGCGGACGCATCCTCATAGGGGGCCATGCCTGCTCCCTCGGCCAGTGATCCCTGGCTGGCATCCGAATGCGAGAGCGCGCGGTAGGAGGCATGTCGCCAGTTCAGGCCGCAACGCGGACAGACCCGGTGCTGGAACCGCATCAGCCAGTAGATCAGTCCCCCGATGCCGGAGGTGACGAGGCTCAGGACCACGAGCAGCGCGACGTGCTGAACCTTGGAAAAGTAGTGTTCCCCGTATCCCTTGTGCCGGCAGCGGGGACATTGCTTCATCCAGGTAACGGCGGGGTTCTCCGCGCCACAGGTCGTGCAGCGGCGCCCGGGCCCCTCCAGGGCGGCGCCACAGGTGGAACAGCGGATGGATCGTGCCATGCTTCCTCTTGTCGCGGGATCCCGGGTCCGTACGATAACCGGCCGGTGCGGATTCGTGAAAGCCGTCGGGGATCCCTCGATTGCGCGAAACCGGCAAGACTCGACAACGACGGAAACCGGTCCCCCAATATAGTTTGTTCTCAACCGCCTCTGCGAGGCCCGCGACCCCAACCGCAGGGAACACGCCATGTTCCTGGACTTCGCCCTCATCTCCGGCCTTCTGGTGATCGCCCACCTCTTGCGGACGTGGGTACGGTTCTTTCAGACGATCTTTCTGCCCACGCCGATCCTGGCGGGGCTGATCGGGTTGGCCGCCGGGCCCGAAGGGCTGGACCTCATCCCCTTCGCCCGGGACGAGGCCGGCGTGCCGGTCATGAGGCAGTACCCGGGCGAGCTGGTGGTCCTCCCCGCCGTCCTGGTGCCGGAAACAGGCGCTGTTGTCCTCCGAGCACATCACCCCGATGCGGCAGGGGCGACTGCGGATCGTGGGAGGATAGCTCGCTCGCGCGCCTGCCGGAGTCGCGCGCACGGGGCCCTGTTGTGCCGGCGGAACCACAGGTGCGGTCGAGCCCGGCGGAACACCTACCGGATCAACAGAATCCGATTGTTCACCGGATAGAGCCATTCGACTCCGCGCTCGGTCACCACGGCGTCATCCTCCAGCGGGATGCGCACCTTCGCGTTGTCCCATTCGGGGTTGGACGTGTACGCGAACAGCTCGACGGAGATGAGCGTCCCCGGGCGCAGCTCGTAGGTGAGTCGGGTCGGGTTGAAGAAGGCCAGCGAGGGGCCGAAGCCGTGGCCCCAGTTCCCCACCGAGTGCGGTCCGATCACCACGTCGGTGAGCGCCGGATCCGCGGTGGGCTGGTTGAACTCGATGCGGTTGAAGCCCGCGGCCTCGATCGCCGCCCAAGTGGCGTCCACCGCCTGCTGCGCGGTGGGCGCGGGCTTGATGGACGCTTTCATGACGTCGCGCACCTCCACCGCCCGGTCGAAGGCGTGCTGGAGTCCGGGGGGAGCCTCGGTCTCGCCCTCGCGCAGCACGTAGGCGATGCGCTTCATGTCGGTGTAGAAGTCCAGGTAGCCCACCCCCCAGTCGATCATGAGCAGGTCGCCCCGCTGGATGATGCGCGCCGAGGAGGTGGCCACGATGCCCTCCGGGCCGGTGATGTAGATGGAGGGCATGTCGAACGACGACTCGAGGCCCCGCTCCAGCAGCCGGTCCCAGATCCACCAGGCCACGTCTTCGAGCGCGGTGACCCCCGGCTGGATCACTTCGTTGGAGAAGGCCCGCTCGGCGATCTCGCGGCTGATCTCGCCGGCCTCGGCGAACGCCGCGATCTCGGTCGCCGTGCGCGTGGCCCGGAAGTCGGAGACGAAGCGCTCCGCCGAGACCAGTCGTTCGCCGTATGTCGAGCCCAGCGTCTCCTTGAGATGGAGATACGACGTGTGCGAGAGGCCATCGGCGCCGCCGATGGAAGCGGCCATGTTCACGCCGATGCGGGCGGGGTCGCGCTCGGCCACGTAGTCGGCGAGCGACGCCGCGGATCCGAAGTGGTCGTAGACGCCGCACTGTTCCAGCATGTACCCGCCCACGCCCAGCGCCGCGCGCTCGACGCGCCCGCCACCGGCCGGGTGCGTGAAGACGTAGTACGCCCAGTCGCCCACGTAGCCCCTGCCCAGCGCCTCCCACAGCGGATCCAGCAGTCCCTCGCGCATCACGACGATCCACATGTCCAGATCGTTGTCCTGCATCGCCTTCGGCAGCACGAGGTCGAACTTCTCGGCACGGATCTGGCACATGCGTTCCCAGCGGCGGCGCGCCTCCTGGCCTTCCGAGGGGGAAGCGGCCAAGAAGCCGGTCAGCAGCAGCGCGGCGGCCAGGAGCAGCCACCGGCGCGTGGTGCGCGCGGCGGGCCGGCGGGCCAACCAGGAGCCGCCTGCGATTTGCCGCGAGGCCGGCAAGTGTAGAGAGGGGCGGGCCGATTCGGTATCTTCGATCACGCTCATGGCAACGTTCCTGAAAGGTGCGAAATCTCAAGTACATGTTTCGGATGCACACACCCGGGGAATTTCAACGATCGCCCGCCGCTTGGCAAAACGGGCGCCTGCATCTCCTCCTCATCATCCTCGTGGGCATCCCGGTCCTGGGACTTCGTCCCGACGACCTGTCCGCACAGAGCGTTCCTTCGGCCTATCGGTTCATCGAGACGACGCAGGAAGCGGGAGCATCGCTGTCCATGGTGACGCCCCAGGCCGGGACGTTCGGTTTCGGGCCCAGGGGCGGCGGGATGATGGGCTCCTACTACCAGGTACGCGTCGGGGGCCCGTTTTCCGTCCAGGGAGACCTTGGCTACCTGCCCACGACCCGGGACGTCATCGATCCGCGCCGGGAGGAGGGCGACCGCAAGATCGGCGAAGCGGACGTGACCATGGCGATGGCCGATGTGCGTCTCCAGTTTACGCTTACCGGCTCGCGAACCTGGTACCGGCTGGCCCCGCATCTGTTCGCCGGAGGAGGCATGGCAATGGATTTCGCGCCGGATCAGGAAATCGACATGGTTCTCGAGGAGGATGACCGCTTCTCGTTCGGTCCCTCCTTCCTGGGGAGCTTCGGCGCGGGGATCAAGTTGTTCCCCATCGACCGCATCTCGGTGCGCGCGGAGGGCATCGTGACCTACTGGAAGGTGAACACGCCGCGCGGCTTCCTGCGCACCGACCGGCGGCTCATCGAACCGCCGGAGGGCTCTGACGAGCCCGTAACCCCGGAGGAGGGCTTCTGGTCGGTGGGTCGTGGGTGGTCCGTCGGGATCGCGTGGCGGTTCTAGCGGAAAGCCGGTGATGGACGAGGGATCTCGGCCCGGGCCCGGGCGAGCGCCGGCGACGCGCTTCGAATCCCGCGCCGCCGACTGGCTGTCGTGCGCGGAGGCGCTGGGACGGGTGATGGAGCGGGCGCGCGCCCTGCCATTGATCCGGCTGCCGGTCGAGGCGGCCGAGGGCATGGCGCCGGCACGCTCGATCGAGAGCCCGGTCACCCTGCCCCCCTGGAACAACTCGGCCATGGACGGCTACGCGGTGCAGGGCGATTCCATCGCAGGAGCCTCACGCGCGAATCCCCGCACCCTGCGTGTGACCGGAGCCCTGCATGCGGGCGAGGTCGGCGGGGAGGGGGTGGGGGCTGGCGAGGCGGTGCGCATCATGACCGGAACGCCGGTGCCGGCGGGGGCGGACTGTGTGGTGCGGGTCGAGGACACCGACGCCGAGCGCGAGCCCGGGCGGGTCGCGGTGTTCTCCGAGCGGGATCGCGGCCGCAACGTGCGCCAGGCCGGCCAGGACATGCGGGCGGGCGAGACCGTCCTCCCCCGCGGAACCACCCTGGGCGCTGGCCAGGCCGGCGTGCTGGCCGCGTGCGGGCTCACCTCGGTGGAGGTGCACCGGCGGCCGGTGGCGGCGGTGCTCGCAAGCGGCGACGAGATCGCCCCGGCGGAGCGGTTCGCGGAGGTGGCGGCCGGGCGCGCCATCCCCGACACCAACGGTCCCATGCTGGCCGCGGCGGTGCGGGAGGCGGGCGGGGAGGCGGTGCGGCCGGGGATCGCGCGCGACACCGAGGAGAGCGTGCGGGAGCACCTGCTGCTTGGTGCGGAGCAGGCGGATCTGCTGATCACCATCGGGGGCGCCTCCATGGGCGAGGGGGACCTCTTCAAGCGCGTGCTCGACGAACTCGGATACAAGCCCGACTTCTGGCGCGTGCGCATCCGCCCGGGTAGCCCCTTCGGCTTCGGACACCTGCGGGTCGAGGGGCGGGAGCCCGTGCCGGTGTTCGGGCTGCCGGGAAATCCGGCGTCGGCCTTCGTCACCTTCCACCTCTTCGCGCGTCCCTACATCAGCGCACTGGCCGGGCACCGGCACCCCTTTCCTCCCGTGATCCGGGCCCGTGCCGGGCAAGCCATGGGCGGCCCGAAGGGACTTGCGGTGTATCCGCGGGTGCGCTTGCGGCCTGCCTCCGGCGACGGATGGCACGCCGTGCTCTCGGGCCATCAGAGCTCGGCGCTGGTGGCGCCGACGGGCCGGGCGCATGGGCTTGCGGTGATCCCGGAGGGGGTTGGAGCCATCGCCGAAGGGGAAGAAGTGGATGTGCTGCTCTTCGGCCGCCCCGGCTGGCTTCCGGGCGAGGCCGGTTCCGGCACGCGGTGAGGCGGCCATGGCGCGCGCCGCGCCCGCCGCGACTGGCCCGGACCCCCACCGGTGAACTGGACCTCCTGGCTCTGGCGGTCATCTGGGGGGTGAACTTCACAGTGGTGAAGGTGGTCCTGCGCGAGGTCGACCCGCTGGCGTTCAACGCGCTACGCTTTCCGTTCGCGGCGCTCACGGTGTGGATTCTCCTGCGCGCGCAGGGACGGCGCCTGATGCCGCGCGCCAGGGATCGGGCGAGAGTCGCCTGGCTGGCCCTGCTGGGCCATGTCGCCTATCAGGTCTTCTTCATCATCGGGCTCTCGATCACCCTCGCCGGAAACGCCTCTCTCATGCTGGCGACAGTGCCGATGTGGATCGCGATCCTTTCCCCCGTGCTGGGCCACGAGCGCTTCAGCTGGATGATTCTGGGCGGAGTTGCGATCACGATGGCGGGCATGACGCTCGTCATCCTTGGAGGCTCCGCGGGGATGGCGCTGGGAGGCGTGACCCTGCGGGGAGACCTGCTGACGCTGGGCGCCGCTGTCGTCTGGGCGCTCTACACCGTGCTGGGACGGCGGGCGGTGAGGCGCAACGGGGCGCTGGAAATGACCGCCTGGACCCTCTGGCTGGGCACCCCCGCGATCGTTCTGATGGGCCTCCCGGGTCTGCTTCGCACCGACCTCGGGTCGATCTCGGCCGGGGCCTGGGCGGGCATCCTGTACGCGGGAGTGATGGCGGTCGGGCTCGCGTATTTCATCTGGTACCGCGGCGTGCAGAGGCTCGGCAGCAGCCGCACCGCGGTCTACTCCAACCTGGTGCCGGTGGCCGCGATCCTCACCGCCTGGCTCTGGATCGGGGAGACTCCGCGCGCGTTGCAGTTGCTGGGAGCCGGCGTCATCTTGGCAGGCATCGCCGTCGTGCGCCTCGCGCCTTCCGCGAGGGCGGGCGACCGGGCGCGCCGCCGCGCCCTGCGGGAACGCCGGCGATCCGATAAAGCGGCCCGATCCAGGAGGACGCCATCATGAACTCCGGCTGTGAATGGTCTCCGATGACCGGGACCGCAACCTCCCTGTCGCGGGGTGGGCGCGTTCGCCGGCTGCGAGCGAGCCTCGCTCTATGTGTATTCGGCGCCCTGCCGGGCGTCACGCCCGTCGCCGGACAGGATTCCCCTGCCGACTACATCGCCCGCATCGAAGGTGTCCAGGTTCCCAGCCGCCAGGGACTGGATGTCCTTGCCCTGGAAGAGGTGATGCAGCGCTTCGGCGTGCCGGGGATGAGCGTCGCCGTCATCCACGACTTCGAGGTACACTGGGCAAAGGGGTACGGCATTGCTGACGTCGTGACCGGCGCTCCGGTGGACACCCAGACGCTCTTTCAGGCCGCGTCGATCAGCAAGCCGGTGACCGCCATGGCGGCGCTGGCGGCGATCCAGACGGGCCTCTTCTCCCTGGACGACGACATCAACTCGATCCTCCGCTCCTGGACGCTTCCGGGCGGCGGGTTCACCGAAGCCCGGCCGGTCACCCCGCGGCTGCTCTTCAGCCACACCGCCGGACTGGGCGACGGCCACGGCTTCCCCGGCTACGAGCCGGGCGCCCCCCGCCCCACCCCGGTGCAGATCTTCGAGGGAGAACCGCCGTCGAACGTGGAACCCGTGCAGCTGGTGCGCCCGCCCCTGACCGCCATGCACTACTCCGGGGGCGGCACGACCATCATGCAGCTGGCGCTCACCGACGCGCGCGGCGAGCCCTTCCCCGACCTCATGCGCCGGACCGTTCTGGAACCGGTGGGCATGACGCACAGCACCTTCGAGCAGCCCCTCCCTCCGGCCCTCGACCTGAACGCCGCACGCGGCCACCGGGGCGACGGCCTGCCCATGGGCACGGACAAGTGGCATGTGTACGCGGCTCTGGCGGCGGCGGGGCTCTGGACCACGCCTACAGACCTGGCGCGCTTCGCGATCGAGGTGCAGAAGGCGGCCCGCGGCGATCCGGACCGCGTGCTCTCGCGCGCGAGCGTCCAGGAAATGCTCACCCCGGTGGGGGTCGGCTCGTACGCGGCCGGCTTCCACATCGAGCAGAGGGGCGAGGGCTGGTACTTCAGCCACTCCGGGGGCAACTGGGGCTTCGTTTGCTACCTCACGGCCCACAAAGCGAAGGGCTACGGAGTGGTCGTGATGACCAATTCCTCCGGCGGGGGCGGGGCCTACCGCGAGGTGCTGGAGCGGGTGGAGCGGGCCTACGGCTGGGATTCCCTGGACAAGCCGGTGCTGCGCTGACGGGGTCTCCCTTGCCGCCCTCTTGCCTGTGCCCCTACCCGCTCTCGCTCTTCAACCGGCGAATTTCCTCCGCCAGCGCCGGGGCCACCTCGAATACATCCCCTACGATGCCGTAGTCGGCCACGTTGAAGATGGGCGCGTCCGCGTCCCTGTTCACGGCCACGATGGTGCGCGCGGTGCGCATCCCGGCCAGGTGCTGGATCGCGCCGGAGATCGCCAGCGCGAAGTAGAGTTGGGGCGCGATGGTCTTGCCGGTCTGGCCCACCTGTTCCGCGTGCGGCCGCCACCCGGCGTCGACCACCGCCCGCGAGGCGCCCAGCGCCGCGGTCGGGCCCAGGGCGTCGCGCACGTCCTCCAGGACGCCCCAGTTTTCCGGACCGCGCATGCCGCGGCCACCCGAGACCACGATCTCCGCCTCGGCCACGTCCACGCTTCCCTGCGAAGCGGACCGGAACTCCACCACCCGTCCCCCCATCGGCGCTCCTCCGGCCGGGGCAAACGCCTCCACCCGGCCGGCGGCCGGACGGGCAGCCGGCGCAAAGACATGGGGACGGAGCGACACCACCGCCGGGCTGGCGTCGAAGGTGACGCGCGCGAACGCCTTCCCGCCGTACACCGGCCGGGTGACGACCAGCGCGCCGTCCTCCACCGCCAGGCCGGTCGCATCCGCCGCAAGCGGCACGTCGAGGAGCGCCGCCACCCTGGGCGCCAAATCGGCTCCCAGCGCGCTGGCGGGAAACAACACCGCCTGGTAGCCGCCCCCCGCGACCATGTCCGCAACGACGCGCGCGTACCCCTCCGCCTGGTACTGCGCCAGCTCACCGCTCTCGGCCACCCGGATCACTTCTGCGCCGCGCGCGCCGAGCGGCTCGCACTGCGCGGCCAACCCGGGCCCGCCCGCGGCCAGCGCGTGAGCGCTTCCCCCGAGTGCATGCGCCAGCTCGGCCGCGGCCGTCACCACCTCGTGGGCGGTGGCGCGCACGCTGCCATCCCGGTGCTCCACGAACGCGGCCACCACTCCTGCACCAGACTCCATCTCCGTCTCCACCCCCGGCTCGGGCACCGTCACAGGCTCCGCCAACACTCCCCCGGCGCTCAAAGGGCTCCCGCCTCCTCCCGGAGCAGCCGCACCAGCTCGGGAACCGCGTCCACGCCCTCCCCCACGATCCGCCCCGGCGGCCGGGGCGCGGGCAGCTCGAGACTACGCACGCGCAGGCGCGAGACGGGCAGCTGGGCGGGCCTGCGCTCGAGGGGCTTGCGCCGCGCGGCCATGATCCCCCGCAGCGTGGCGTAGCGGGGCTCGTACGTGCCCTTGGTGATCGTGACCACGCACGGGAGAGGCAGGTCGACCAGCTCCGTTCCGCCCTCGACCTCACGGTGGCAGCGGACGTGCCTTTCCCCCACCTCCAGACGAGTCACCGCCGTGGCGCAGGGCCTTCCCAGCAGCGTGGCGAGCATCGGCCCCACCTGTTGCTGGTCGTCGTCCGCCGCCTTCACGCCGAGAAGGATGAGCGGGGCGCCGGCTCCCTCCAGCTCCGCCGCAAGCGCCTTGGCGGTGGCGAGCCCATCCATGGAGACTTCGCCCTCCAGCAGCACCGCCCGGTGCGCCCCCATCGCGAGGCTGTTCTTGAGGCTCTCGGAGGCCCCGGCGTCGCCGACGGTCACCACCGTCACCTGGCCCGCTCCCCGGCTCTCCGTCACGCGCAGGCCCGCCTCCAGCGCGAACTCGTCGTAGGGGCTCACGATGTACTTCACGCCGCTGGCATCGATGGAGACACCGTCGCCGCCGACGCGGATTCGGGTGTCGGTGTCAGGCACCCTGCGGATGCAGACGCTTACGTTCAAGCTATGTCGCTCCTGATGGAAGATCGGATGGAGAACATGGGTGGCCAGCGCACATCCTCACGACGCTCGCGGGCCCGGACAGCCCAAGGAAAGTACACGAGATCCCGCCCAGGGGAATGTCACCGGAATCCGCCACCGACGATGGCTGCAACGGCCCGGGCGACTCTGAACGATCAGATGCCGCGAAGGGCATAGGGCGATGCGACACTCGTCTCCTTCCGGCGCCACATCAAAGCGTCGCACCCAGCACCGCGAAGCAGACGGCGGCCGCGCCGCCGGCGAGGAGGGCGTAGGGAAGCTGGGTGCGCACATGGTCGATGTGATCGGTGGCGGCGGCCATGGACGAGATGATGGTGGTGTCACTGATGGGCGAGGAGTGGTCACCGAAAATGCCCCCGGACAGCGCGGCCGCGACGAAGGGGGCGAGCGGCATCCCCAGCGTCTCGGCGACAGGCACGGCGATGGGCAGCATGATGGCGAAGGTGCCCCAGCTCGAGCCGATCGAGAAGGCGATCCCGCCGGCGACCAGGAACACCAGCGGCAGGAAGAGCACCGGTGGCAGAACCCCTTGGGTGACCTGCGCCACATACTCGCCCGCCCCCAGAGTGCGCGCCACCGACCCCAGTGCCAGGGCCAGCAGCAGGATAAGCGCCAGGGGCATCAGCCCGCCGGCGCCCTTGAGCCCCGTGCGCGTGAGTTCGTCGAGGGTCGCGCCGCGCTGCGCCAGCAGCAGAAGCCACGCCGAACCCAGCCCGGCCAGCACCGCCCACAGCACGCTCGTCGACCCCGAGCCCTCGAGCATCGATCCACCGCCCGTCACGTAGAGCCCCAGAGGCATGGTCAGCACCATCACCGCGATCGGCACCAGCATGTTGCGCGCGCGCGGCGTAATGCGGCCGACCGGCGCCGGCGACAGCACGGTTTCATCCACCATGGGCTGGGCGTTGGGCCACAGGACCCGCCCCTCGGCCGCGCGCTTCTCGGCCCGCTTCATGGGACCGATGTCGATCTTCCAGAGAATCGACGCCCCCGCGAGCAGGAAGGCGATGAGGGCGTAGAAGTTCACGGGAATCGCGGCGATGAACACGCCGAGCGCGTTCTCCACGCCCAGCTCATTCAGGATCCCCAGGTTCAGCGCCCCCCAGGCGTTCAGCGGAATCAGAATGCAGATGGGCGCCGAGGTGGAGTCGATGATGTAGGCCAGCTTCTCGCGCGAGGTGCGGAAACGGTCGAAGAGCGGCCGCGACACCGCGCCGGCCACGAGCACGGTGATGTTCGACTCGATGAAGATGACGATGCCGATGAACCATGCCAGAAACTGGGCCCGGCGCCCGTTGGTGACCCAGCGGTTGCTCTCGATCCAGCACACGAATCCGCGCACGCCCCCCGCCGCCTCAAGGGTCGAGATCATCGCGCCGATGACCAGCGTGAACAGGATCACCCTGGCGTTCCCGGGATCCCCCAGCACCGCCACCGTCTGGTCGATGGCGGCGGCGATGCCGGCGAGCGGGTTCCAGCCCTCCAGAATCGTCCAGGCGAGCCAGACGCCGGCTGCGAGCGACACGTAGACCTGGCGGCTCCAGATCGCGAGCACGATCGCGAGGACTGTGGGAAGGAGCGAGATCCAGCTCGGTTCGTTCACCTGGCTCCGCCTGTGCGCGTGGAGAGGTGAGGGTTGCCCTGGAGGAAGAAGCGAAGCTCGCGCTCGCGCCCCCGGGTTACGCCGATGCGCGGCGAACGTCCGACGCGCCCGGACGGGACCGGCTCGCGGGGGATCAGGCGCAGCGGCGCCCGGTCGAGCGGGTGCGCGTCGAGTGCCCCGGTGATCCCCAGGGCCTGGCAGAGCCGCCCCGGGCCCGAGCAGAGATCGCGGGTCCGGCCCCGCCGCGCCGCCATGGCGGCTTCACCCGTCATCGGCTCGAGCGCGCGCACCAGCACGGCGGCCGGAAAGCCCTCCCGGTCGGTGACGATGTTCAGGCACCAGTGCACGCCGTAGATGAGGTAGACGTAGGCGATGCCCGGGGGGCCGAACATGGACGCGTTGCGGCGGGTGCGGCCGATGCGCGCGGCGGCGTGGGACGCGGGGTCGTGCGGTCCGGTGTAGGCTTCCACCTCCACGATTCGTCCCGCCGTCCTCACTCCGCCGGCGGTCGACTCCACCTCCCAGCCCAGCAGGTCGGGAGCGACCGCGCGCGCGCCTCTCGCCAGAAGTCCGGCGAGCGACTCGTTCACAACGGCGGTAGTGGACGACACCACCCCGCTCTGCCGGGCGCGCCGCTCAGGAGGAACCGCGGCGCCGTCCCAGCCGCGTCCGTCGTGCTGGGTCCGAGGGCGTCTTCGGGATCGCAGCCTCTTTCGACGTAACAGCTTTTTGCGAGGTCGGGGTCGCAGCCTTTTTCGGGGTAGCGGTCGCCTTCGCGGTCACAGCCTTCTTCGAAGTCGCAGCCTTCTTCGAGGTCGCCGCCTTCTTCGAGGTCGCAGCCTTTTTCGAGGTAGCGGTCGCCTTCGCGGCCGCAGCCTTTTTCGGGGTAGCGGTCGCCGTCGAGGTCACAGCCTTCTTTGAGGTCACAGCCTTCTTTGAGGTCACAGCCTTCTTTGAGGTCGCAGCCTTTCGCGAGGTCGAGGCCGCCTTCGGGGTCGAGGTCTTCTCCGGGTCCGTCTCCGCCTTGGACCGGCGCGAGAAATCCTCCTGCCACGCCTCCTTGACCTGTGCCGCCCGGCTGCGCGGAAGGACTCCCTCCACCTTCTCGAAGGATTCGTGCAGCACATGGAAGACCCGGTCCCCGAAGGCCTCGATGAGACGCCCCGCCGTCTTCTCGCCTACTCCCCGGTACCGGTTTGCGAGATAGCGCCGGACCGCTTTGGCATCGGTGGGAAGCCCGAGGCGAGCAGGATCGAATGAGGGTATTGCTTCGGCTCGCTCGTCCTTCTCGTCCTTCTCGTGCTGGCGGGCGCGCTGGCTCTGCCGTCGCATGCGTTGACGGGGCGAGCGGGGTGTGCGACCTCCTCCCCTGGGTGCAGCGGGAGATCCCGCAGCCGGCTTCGATGCGTCCGGCGCCTCGGGGACCCCATCATGCTCCCCGGCGGCCGTCCCCGGTGACTTCGAGGCCCGGACCGCCGCCTCGGGCGATACTCCATCCTCCGCTCCGGCGGCGGGCCCGCCGGAAGGCCCGCCCACTTTCCCGGACGATGTGTCCGCAGGCTTGACCCGCCCCGCCCGCGCGCGGTCCGATCGAGGAAGCCGCACCACGAAATTCCCCGCTTCGTTCCTGCGGATGCGCACGATCTCGTGTTCGTGGGCCTGGGTGAGGAACTTGCTGAACTTGCTGAACCCCAATTCGGCCTCGTCGAAGCCCCGGTCGAGGTCCAGCATACGACGTTTCACGTCGGAATCCCGGGTCCAGCTGTTGTCCGGGCTGATCTCCGGCAACGCCCTGCGCAGAAGCGCGTACGCGTTCGCGAGCGGGTCCGCGCCCGCCGCCCCGTTCCCCGACGCGCTCGCCCGAGCGCGATCACTCGCGGGCAATTCCGCCTTGTCGCGAGGGACGGCGGCGCGCTTGCGCGCGTCGATGCGTTCCGGTCCGCCCCAAACCGCTGCGGCCTGGTCTCGCCGGCGTGCGCCCGGCGGAAACACCTCGTGCTGTCCGTTCTCCAGCTTGCGCAGCCGCACGAGCCCGCGAGAGGCGGCTTCAGCGATAAACTTGCTGAACTTGCTGAATCCGAACTTCGACTCCTCGAAGCTCGGGCTGATCTCCAGCATCACCTGCTTGAGCCGGTCCGAGCGCATCACGTCGCCGCGCTCAACCATCTTGTTCGACGCCTGCGTGACCAGCTGCCACGGATCGATGGACTTGCCCTTATCTCCCACCGAGGCTTTCTGCAGTCCGGCGATCGATGAATAGGAATAGTATTCGTCGCAATTCTGGACCAGAATATCGGAACTGGATTCCTGAATCCCTACGCCGATCACATATTTTCCATATTCCTTCAACTTCAGGACCAGACTGGAAAAATCGCTGTCTCCCGTGAGGAGAATGTAGGTGCCGATCTCCGGGCGGATGAAGACCAGCTCCATGCCGTCGATGGCCATGCGAATGTCGGTGGCATTCTTCTTCGAACTACCGTACGCGGGAGCGAAGATGAGGTCGACGGACGCCTCCGACAGAGGCACGATGTACTGGGGATACCGCCGCCAGTCGGCGTAGGCCCGCTGAACAGTGACCTTCCCCTTGATCATGTCCGAGTTGAGGAGCGTCTTGAGCTCTTTGGAAAGGTCGCTCCGGATGCCCATCGTCACGTTGTCGAAGTCGATGAGCAGGGCCGCGTTGGGAGCCGAGGGCAGGATAGGGCCCCTCGCCTCGACATGCGGGGCGCGTGTGAAGTGATTCATCATTTGTTGTTTTCTCGCAACCGAGTTCAGGTTCCGGTCGCCGAGCCTCCTCTCCCGGTCCACCTTCTCGTCGGCGGCGCACGCCGCGATCGGTCGTGGAACGGGCCGGGGAAGCCAGTGACCCTAATCGTGCCGGCGCAGGATTTCGGCCCGCAGCAAGCGAGTCAGTTCTCCGCGTTCGGTCTTTTCGGTTCCCGTCACCGGGAACTCGTCAAAAAAGTGGACTCGGTCGGGCACCTTGTAGGTGGCCAGCGAAGGCCGACACCAGGCTTGCAGCTCCTCGTCGGAGATGATGGCCCCCTCGATCACGTGCACGCACGCGCAGATGGCCTCGCCCAGGAGCTCGTCGGGAATCCCCACTACCACCACGTCCCGTACCGCCGGGTGTGTCGCGATTCTGTTTTCGACTTCCCGGGGATACACATCGAATCCAGCCTTAGTTATAACGTCTCCCTGTCGACCGACCAAATGCACATAGCCGTCGTCGTCGACGATCCCCATGTCGCCGGTGTGAAAATATCGGTCGGCGTCGAAGTGTTTTTCTGTGTTGCCCGGCTGCCGGTAGTAGCCGCGCATCACTCCGGGGCCGCGGACCCGGATCTCGCCCAGGCTCTCGACGGGGAGCTCGGGTCCGTCGCCGTCGTGTACACGCACCGAAACGTCGGCCAGAGGACGCCCCACCGTGAAGCGCTGCTTCTCCGGAGGATCGTCGGGACGCGTCATCGAGAGAGTGGAGCCGGCCTCGGTGAGCGAATACGCCACCTGCAGGTTGGGACACAGCTCGTCGCGCACATGGCGCAGGGCGAGGTCGCCGATCGGGCCCCCGGTGACGATCCCGGTCCTGAGGCTGCCAAGATCGCGCGGGTTGAGCCGCTGCGCGTACAGCTCCGTGAGGAAGTGCGTGGGAACGCCGTAGTGCACCGTCGCGCGGTGCTGCTCGATGAGGTCCAGCGCTTCCGCGCCGTCGAACGTCTCCTGCAGCACGATCGACGCGCCGGCGCTCGCGGTGCCCAGGATGGCGGGACCGAGCGAGAAGGCGTGGAAGATGTCACTGGCTCCGATGACGCGGTCGCTGGAAGCCACCCCCAGCTCCTGCACGGTCCGGGATGCGGTCCGCACCAGGTTTTCGTGCGTCAGCTCCACGCCCTTGGGCTTTCCGGTCGTTCCGGCAGTGTAGAGGATCGCGAAGAGGTCGCCGCCGGCGAGTTCGGGCTTCGGGCACCGCTTGCCGCGTCCCTCCGAGATCAGGTCTTCGAAGGGGTAGATCTGGTCGTCGTACCAGAGGTCTTCGTCTCCCACCGTGACTACGTATCCCAGCTCCGGCAGCTCCTCCAGAGCTTCCTCGGCGAACTGCAGATAGTCGACGTCGTCGAAGGCCTGGGGGGTCACCGCAACGGCCGCCTCCGAGTGGCGCAGACGGTAGCGCAGTTCCGGCTCGGGAAGGCGCGGGTTCAGCGGCACCACGACGATCCCCAGCCTGGCCGCCGCGAAGGCGGCGATGACGAACTCGGGGCGGCCCGGAAGCACGATCGCGAGGCGTTCGCCCCGCTCGATGCCGAGGTTGTGCAGGGAGGCGGCAAGGGCCCGCGCCCGGCTCTCCACCTGGCCGTAGGTCAGCATGCCGTTTTCGAAGAGGATGAACGGCCTACCGGGGTGGGCGGCGGCCCGGGCCAGAAGGGCGGCGGCGGAAGGCGACGGGCCTTCCGGGGAGCCGGCGCGGTTGGAAGCGCGGTCCATCACAGGGTGCCTTCCTGAGGGATCATCCTGCCTCGCGAAGTACGTCCAGCACCACTTCGTCGGGCACCGGGTGCGTCCATCCACCTGTACCGTCCACCCGACCGATCCGGTCCAGGAGGACGTAGGAGGGGGATCCGGCGCGCGTCTTCTTGTCCGAGCGGGTGCGCGCCAGGATGGCGGCGGGGTCGGGCTCCGCGGCCAGGGTGGTCGGGAGCCGGCAGGCGGCGAGCACTTCGGCCAGCCGGTCGGCGGTGCCCGTCGCGGTGCGCCCGATGCGCTCTCCGGCGCGCGCCTCGAGTACCATGCCGAGCGAAACCGCCGAGCCGTGCGGGAGCGTGTAGCCGGACTCCGCCTCGAGCGCGTGCCCGAGGGTGTGTCCGAAGTTGAGGAGTTGCCTGAGGCCCCCCTCCCGTTCGTCCTCGCTGACCACGTGAGCCTTCAGCTCCACCGACCGGCGCACGACCGCTTCCATGGCCGAGGCGTCCCCGGCCAGCACCCCCGCGGCGGAGCGCGCGACCTCATCGAAGTAGCGCGCGTCCAGGATCGCCCCGTGCTTGACCGCCTCGGCCAGCCCCTGGGCGCGCTCCGCCGCAGGCAGGGTGCCCAGGTAGTCGGGATCGGCGACCACCACCCGCGGCGGGTGGAACGCCCCGATCAGGTTCTTTCCGGCCCGGGTGTCCACCCCCGTCTTCCCCCCCACCGAGGCGTCCACCATGGCAACCAGGCTGGTCGGGACCTGCACCACGGGAATGCCCCGCAGCAGGGTCGCGGCCACGAAGCCGCCCAGGTCGCCGGTCACCCCGCCCCCGAGCGCGACCACACAGCCGTCGCGCCCGAACCCGGCGGCCAACAGCTCGTCCGAGAGGCGCGACCAGGAGCGGCGGATCTTGTTCACCTCCCCCGCGGGAAAGGTGAACATCTTCGCCCTGAGGCGGCCCGCGCCCAGGGCATCCAGGAGGCTGCCGCCGTGCAGAGCGGCCACGCGCGCGTCCGCAATCACCGCGTAGCGCCAGGCGGGCGCGTACTCGGCGAGCAGCTCGGCCAGGGCGTGTCGCAGGCCGCGCCCGACGAGCACCGAGTACCCCCCGCCCCCCCCTGTGCTCACGGACACGACGCGCGCCGCGGACGCCGGTGAACTCACATTCCCTCCACGATGCGCACCACGGGCGCGGCCGGCACCGCACCCACGGTCAGCACCGCGACCGGCCTGCCATCCAGGACGCCGGCCTCGAGGGCGGCGTCGGCCAGGGCGGCCACCAACGCCCGGCCACGCACCAGGAACGCGTCGCGGGCGGCTTCGTCGTCCCAGACCGACCACCACACCAGCCCCCGGCTCCCATCGGCGCCCTCCACCAGGGCGAACTCGTCGCCTCCCCAGCCGGAGATCGCCTCCCCGTCCCCCGCCACCTCCTCGAACAGAATCCGCATCTCCGCCAGGCCGAGAGAGTTGGCGTAGGTGACGAGGGCATCTTCGCCCCCGGAGATCTCGATCTCAACGGGCACATCCGGGTCCGGCCCGAACGCCCGTTCCGGTTCCAGGACCTGCTCCGTCGACAGAGGAAGGAAGTCTCCGAAGGGGGGCTGCCTGGCGCCCTGCCGCTGCCACAAGGCGCGGACGAACTCGGTGCCGTGGGCATAGGGGAAGATGAGCGACTCGCGCACGATTCCGGGAGCGGCCCCCAACACCGGCGACGAGCTGGCGATAGACGCAAGGGACGGTCCCATCAACTCGGCGAAGTTGGGGAGCCCCACCAGATCCACCTGCACGCCCTGCTGCTTCTCGATCGTGTACTCAAGCATGACGAACGTGGCGTGGCCTTCGATCGCCGCCTGTGCGGCCGCTTGGCGGTCGTTGCCGCGCTCGCGGTCGGTCAACCCGGCGAGGTCGACGACCTGGTCCTGCGCGGCGTGCACGAGTTCATGGACGAGCACGGTCTCGACGGCGTCCTCGGCCTGGCCGGACCTTACGTAGAGCGCCACCGAGTCGGGATCGTAGAAACCGGCCACTTGCTCGGTGTACAGCTCCAGGAAGAGCGCGGACAGGTCGAGGTCCCCGGGAACCAGCCCGAGGAGGGCGTAGCTGTCCCGGATGCCCTCCACCTCCTCTGCGGGAAGCTCTTCCGCGAGCTTGAAGGTCAGATACCGGACCAGCTCCTCCTCGCTTCGCCATTCGACGCGCACCGGATCGGCAAGCGAGAGCCCCGAGCGCTCGCTCACGTCCCGAAGCAGCCCGTCGGCCAGTTCCTGAAGGGCGGCGTCCGAGGACGCCACCAGACCGCTGGTGGGTGATTCCCGGCTGCATGCGACGGCGGGAACGAGGGCCAGCAGCAGCATCGCGCAGCACCGTCCGAGCGGCGTGGCAACCGACCGCGTCAACCCCGTGGCACGGAGCAGGCGACGACCGCCGACCCCCGCTGACCCGCGCGGACGCTGCTCCGGCGCGCGGTGCTGGCAGCAATCACCAACGCCCGCCGGTCGGGACGGCTCGGCAAGGGAACGCGTCATTCCCGCTGCCCGCTGTCCCCGGCGCGCCCGTACCGATCCTCCAGCCGCACCACATCGTCCAGCTCCGGGGTTGACGCCTCGAGAATGTCCACGTCCGACACCGCCTCCATGCGGTGCACGGTCCCGGGAACCATGCGCACCGAGTCTCCCTCCTTCATCATCCGCTCTTCCAGCTCGTTGGCCGAGGGGCCCAGCCACAGGCGCATCGACCCGGCGAGCACATACAGGGTCTCGTCCTTCTGCCGATGGTACTGAAGCGAAAGCGCCTCGCCGGCGTTCACATGGAGGATCTTGCCGACGTACCGCTCGGTGTGCGCCCAGATCAGTTCGTAGCCCCAGGGCTTCTCGACCCGGACGGAAAGTGTCTTCATCTCCAGGACTCCGCCAGTTGCCGCGCCGCAGGGGAATCTATCACCCGGGGCAAGTGCGCGGGCACCGGCGCCCGCTGGAGGAACTCCCTGCAACAAACGCGCCCGCCACCTGTACGGGCGGCGGGCGCGAATTGTGGCGGCACGCGTGGGCGGGCGTCAGCCTCCGAAGAACTCCTTGAACTTGTTCTTGTAGTCGTCGCTCTGCTGAACGCGCATATCGGTGATGGACTGGATGCCGTCCGGCTCCAGAACAAGCAGGTAGGTGCTGAACGAACCGAACGAACCCACTGCGGCATCCTCCAGCCTGTCCGCCCCGTTTCCGCGGGCGTCCAGCGTGATGGTGTTGCCGCGTGCGGAGTTGGTGACCGCCGGGCCCGTGAAGGAGACGAGGTAGCTCTGGTAGTGGAGTCCCGGAGGGGGCGAGGGTATCCGGTTCAGCTCCACCAGCAGGGAGTTCTCGTAGAAGGATGCCGACCCCGAGCCACCCCCGGAGAAGGGCTGGATCTCGCCGTCCGAATCCAGATGCCCGAACGTCATGGCGCCCTGCTGCATGAGGTTGGCGGAAGTCAGGTATTCCTGGAAGAGGAACGGCCCCCCGGAAGGAGAGCCCGACTGGCCGGACTCGGCACTCACCGCGACGTGCGTGAAGTCACCGAAGTTCAGATCCATGGACGCTTCCATTTTCGCGTGGTACACGCCCTCCGAGGAGGACGGCGAGAAGGTCGAGCCCATCATCATCATGTCCATGTCGCCATCGGGATAGATGGTTGCATCCACGGCGGCGTAGGAACCGGAACCCGCGTTGTGCATCCAGAGCTGATAGGAGCCGCCGGACAGGGGCGAGAATCCCGTGAGGGTGACGTCGATCTGGCCGGGCGCGGCGAAGGCGTTCATGCCGCCGGACAGTTCGGGCGCGTTGGGAACAGGGCCGGTCGGGAACGGCGCCATGGCGTTGTTGATGACGTTGCCGGAGGCGTCGATGTCGGGTCCCAGCTGCATGCGCACCGTGGGGGCGCCGTCCGGAATCGCGTCTTCGCTGGGTGCTCCCTCGTAGAGGAGCAGGTAGTTGAACTGTCCGGCGGCGACGTTGGCGCCGGTTGCGTTCGAGCCGAAGGGAGTATTCTCCGCCGTGAAGTCTTCCGCAGTAGAAACTTCGGCTCCTTCCGCCGGCACCGGCCAGAGGTCGCCGGGAGTGGCCCTGATGATGCAGTCGACGACCCCATTCCCGCCGGCATCCGTCTCGATTACACCGAGCGCCACCGGGTTCGTGACCGCCCCTATACGGGTGATCGCGCTAAAGTTGCACGTGACACCCGAATGAACCAGTTCCCGCCCGGGAAGGAAGGACAATTCGTCGGGAGCGTCCACCGCGTTCCCCGTCAGGACCTGGTTGTGGTCCAGCTCGCCGTTCACCTGAAGCGCCATGCGTGCGAGGACGACCGTATAGACCGTGGAGGGCTCAAGGCCCGCAACCTCACCCCACAGGTCCCAATCGCCCGGTGCAAAAGCCGGGTTGCTGGAAATCGCGACCAGTTCGAACAGGGCGAAGTGGCCGCCCACCTCGGCGGAACTTTCCCTCAGCGCCGGAAGCCGGAGATCCTGGGAGGAGTTGCGTACCGAGCCCCCCACGTCAACCCCACCGGGAACGGTTCCTGCGGCGGTCGGGACGCTACCAAAGCGGCCCCCCGGCGCGAAGCCGCGCTCAAACCCGTCGGGAACCGAGAGATCAAACCCTGACACTACCGCCTTCGACAGCTCGACCGATCCAGACGGAAACACCGCGTCTCCCGGCGCCAGGACGACCTTGAGCACCGGCCGATCCTCGGTGAGGTCGGTCACGTTGTCGGTTTCGCACGCAACGACGAGGAGCGCTCCGAACAGGACGACACCCACGGTGTGCAGCCGAATTCGTTTGCGTTCGAGATTCATTGTATAGCCTCCTGCCCGCTAGCGGTTGAGTCCGGGGACATACGTCAACCCGATCGACAGGCGGATGTTGTGGATCATGTCCTGTTTGTCCGGGAGGTCTGTGCGCTCGGCGTCCGGGAACCGGCAGGCGCCGTCGCTCTTGCAGTTGCGCAGGCGTTCCTGCACCGGATTCAGAACGTCGCGGTCGAAGTTCATGTAGATCACGTCACGCACGTCCAGCTGGATGCCGGCGGATTCGTTGACCACGTAGCGCACTCCGGCCCCCCCCTGCACCATCTGATGGGTCACACGCCGGAAATTGTCGTTCGCCTGGGTATCAAGGTAAAGCGTGGCCCCCCCCGCTCCCAGAACGACGTACGGGTCCAGACTACCGCCTTGCATCACGCTGACGTGGGCGTTGAACCCGTAGTGGAGCGCGCTCAGGCTCTGACCGACCTCGTAGATGCGTGTGCTGTCGGCGCCGAAGTCGACGGCGGCCACGTAGAAGCTGCCGTCGGTGTCGGCGCGGTGGAACTGAATCGCAGGCCCCACCGCGATCCGCGGCGTGACCTGATACAACGCTTCCAGCGCGAGCATGGGGCTGCTCAGGAGCGAACTCGATACGGCATACATCTGAGTTCCAGCGGATACCTCCACGCTCCAGGCGCCCTGCTCCGACTGGGAATGCACGGTCGACGGCACCGCCACTGCCAGCCCGGCCAGCGCCAACCAGTTCAGTACTCTCATCAGTCTATTTCCTCCCGTTGTTTCCACGGGGTCGCACGGCTCGCTCCCTCTTCCCCGGCGCGGAGCCGCATCAGAACTGCAGTTGAAAGCTGAAGACCTGGATGTTCTCCAGCTGCCCCATCGACGTATAGGCGTAGTCCACGCTCAGCGTGCCCAGCTCCCCGACCGGCAGTCGAACACCTCCGCCCGCCGCCGCCGCGTGCATGAGGCCGTGATCGATTTGGTCTTCGTTGGCGAAACGCTTGCCGGCGCGCACGAAGGCCAGACCCCTGAAGCCGTACTCGAGTCCGAGCGAGGTCTCCTGGGCAGCGTCGACCGGGTCGTTGATGTCGGCCATGAGACGCAGCGACTGGTTCGCGTCGGGAGAGACGATGGCGTCCGCGCCTCCGATCAAGTCCGCCATCACGCTGAAGCGGAACGAGGTGGGCAGCTCGAGATTGTCGGTGGCCGCCGAGACCTCCATGATCCGAACGAAGTCGCTGAGGGCCTGACCTTCAGAAAACCCGGTGTGGACACGGGTGTCGAGGAGCTGGCCTTCGAACCGGCCTGACGTTCCCAGGTTGGTGAGCGAAGCTCCCAGCGTTACCCCGTAGAGCCCGGTGCGGAACACCGTGCTCAAGTCGACGCCCACGTAGCTTGCCATGGCATTGGTGATCCCTTCCTCGACAACCTTGGCCGCCAGACCCACGGTAAGGCGGTCGGTGATCGGCTGGGCCAGGTGCAGCCCGATGGCGGTTCCCGTCCAGGCGAAGGCCGCAGCGGTTGGATCCTGCTCGCCCCCGAAGCCGGCGTTCGGCCAGTATTCGCTCTGCCAGGGCATCTCCCCGGAGTCGAGGGTGTTGACGCTGATCCCGAGCCGGGTAAAGCCGAACGGCAGCACAACACCCACGAACGTGTGCTGGATGTCCAGGTCGCCGAACAGCCGCGCGGTCGTCATTCCCGCAGAAAAGCCGTCGATGCGCGCCATGCCGGCAGTATTCCAGTACAGGGCGGTCACGTCGTCCGCCGCGGCGCCGAATGCGCCTCCCAGCGCCTGAGCTCGCGCGCCCACGCCGAGCGAGAGAAAGGCGGCCCCCCGCGTGCCGATGCGGGTCACAACCTGCTCCGGGGTCGAGGTCAGCGTTTCCTGGGCCTCGAGCATATCCGCCGTCGCCACGAGCGTGAGCGCTAGCAGCAGTGCACGGTTCATTTGATCTATCTCCTTGGCCTGAGGCTCAGCGAATGACGACGAACTTGCCCATCTTCTTCTGACCACCGGACTCCAGAACGAAGATGTAGAGCCCGGCTCCGAGGTTCGTCCGTTCGCGGGTCTGCATGTCCCAGTTCAGGTCTCCGCCGCAGTCCGTCGCGCCGCAGTGGGCCGAGATTCCCTCGAGATCCTGGGGTCCGTAGTTGATTTCCTGGATGAAACGCCCCGCGACGTCGAAAATGCGGATGGTGCCCTCCTGCGGGAGGTTCGTGAACTTCAGGATGCGGGCGTCGGTCGCGCGCTCGAACGCGCTCCCGTACAGGTACGGGTTGGGTACGACATGGACATCGTCGAGCGTGACGGCGCCGCTCGCGGCCGCCTCCGCGGCCGTGATCGCCTTCTGCACGTCCACCACCACCTCGTCGCCCGACTGCAGGGGGACCAGCCAAGGGACCATCAGGGTCGCCTGTTCGGTCACCGCGATGTAACCGGAACTGGTCTGCCCGCCGATGGTCGGGTCGCAGGACGGACGCGGCGCATCACAGCCCAGGGTCGCGTCGAAGGTCACCACGGTGGCCTGCTCCGTCATCGGCTGACCGCCCTCGTCCAGCACGGTGTTTCCGGAGCTGTCCGCAACTTCCCGGGTCACGGTCTCCACGAAGTAGAGCTGGTCGCCGGGTACCCAGACACCCGGGGGCACATCGACCCGAACCGAGTCGACACCCTGCCCCACGAGCACCGATTCCTGGTGGTCCACGACCACGACCTGCACGTCGCGGCCGTAGGAGTTGTTGCGGACCGAGAACGGCATCGTGTACGACGCCAGCTCGGTGACGTCGGCGTTGACTGCCTGCACGGCTTCGAGTACATCCTCTCCCGTGGCCGAGGTCGACGCCGATGGGCGGCCGGAAAGGGAAGCAGCCACGGTCGACTCGATGGCGGGATCGATGATCTGGAAGGGCGCGCCCGCGCCCCACGAGTCGGCGTTCCAGACGATCGCGTACTCGCCGTACTCGCCCCCTCCCACGTACCCGGAGGGACCGGTCAGCCACCACACCGAGGGCCGCACACGGTCCGCGATCGTGTCCGCGGACGCAGTGGTGAAGACCCGGGACAGCGAGTTCAGCGTACCTCCGTCCTCGGCGTCCACCGACACCGTGAAGAAGGGAAAGTCGTCCCGGCTGTAGAAGGTTCCGGGCGTGGCCTCGGAACCCTCGAGGGTCGTCGAGGCGAGCAAGGGTGTGGAACCTGCCGCCACCACCATGCCGAAGCCCCCCTCGAACACGGTGGTGCGCTGCATCGAGCCCTGCATGGCGCTGTCGGGCGGCTGTTCCTCAAGCCCCGACATGGTGACCGTGCCGGTGCGGCTGAAGTCCACGCTCGCGATCACAACCTCCTCCGGAGCGTCACCTGGACCGGTAACGGTGCGCACGCTTTGCGCCGACACGGTGGTCTGAGTCGAGATCGGGGAGCCGGTATCGTCCAGGTTGTCGACCTGGTTGACCACGAGCTTGTCGCCGAAGACGACCCGATACTGCCCGGAAACGGGTGATGTCCCGATCACGGAGAAGTCGACCGGCACGGTGGAGTTTCCGGTGCGCGAGACTTCGTTGAGTTCGGCCCGACCGGCTCCAGCCGCCAGGTTCAGAGGCGCGTACACCACGGCCACGTTGGGGTTGGTGCCCGACGCGGACACGGAACCGAGCAGCTCGGGCGCGAACTCCACTTCCTCCGCCAGCAGCGAGTCGACGTGTGAGCCGCGAATCACGTTGAACTTTGCCCCGCGCGTCTCCGTGATGATGGAGTAGGTGTAGGTCACGCCGGGTACCAGCGCAAAATCGTCGAACACGTTGGGAAGGGTTCCGTCGTCTTCGGCTTCGAAGGTCTGGTACGGCTGCCATCCGAAGCTCGACCATTGGGAGGTCTCGTCGAAGATCGGGTCGCCGTCACAGTCCCCGTCCTGGGTGAAGGTGGAACCCCCGTCGCAGGACTTGAAGATGTGGATGGCGGCGACGTTGTTTTCCGCACGCGCGCTGACCGAATCCGGCAGCCAGTAGTTGCGCGCGATGTCCGCGCTGACGTCCAGATTCGCCAGGTACGGGTCGACCCATTCCTCGGGCGTGTCGTCGAAGAAGAGCGAGATCCGGTTTCCATCGACCTCTCCCGTCGTCGCCGCCTGGCCCGCGACGACATCCACCGCGGAAATCACCGGCGGCGGGGCCGTCTCGGGCCCCAGGAACATCTGCTGGTAGAAGCCAATGGCGTTGTCGAGAGCGGACTCCATGGAGGCGGAGTCCGCCGCGCCTACCAGCGCGACCACGAAGGGGACGGTGTCGCCCGGGGCCATGTGCACCGGGCCCACGGCCAGGTCGGAGATATTGCCGTAGCTGTTGGTGTAACCCGAGGGAAGCGTGTCCGCCCACAGAGTTACGCATCCACGGCTGCCGCAGGCGTCGGCGTAGATGGTGTCGGGCTGCCCGTCGTGGTTCCAGTCCCACATGGGCGCGCCCGCCTCGCCCTCGCCCGGCACGTACTTGTTGTAGACGCCGGTGCGCTCGGGCCAGGCTTCGGGCCGGAAGATGCGGTGGTAGGAGCGGTCGTCCAGATCGCCCGGCGTCTCCCCGTCCAGCGTGTATTCGCCGATCGAGGTGAAGTGCCCGAAGTGTGCTCGCTGGCTCCGGCCCCAGGTCCGGGGAATGCAGCCCCCGAACCCGCACTGGCGCTGGTGCTGGAACATGATGGTGTCGCCCGCCCGCGGGTGCGAGGGGTTGTAGAAGTCGCTCGACGGGTCGCTGAAAAGCTTGTAGCGGGCGTCTCCGATCGGGGTCTTCAGGAAAACGATGCCGGCTCCCGCCGCACCATCGTTCCAATCGAAGCCTCCGCAACCAGACCCCGGCGGATTGATCGCAGCCTCGCATCCGGTCCCGGTTTCCTTCCAGAGCATCGCGCTGCGCCGCGGATCGTAGTAGTGGGCGTCCCCCTGTCCCTGCAGCAGGGGGTCGACGTTGATCCCGATGTAGACCGAGTCGTACGTCATCCCCACGCCGTACACCTTCTCGGACTCGTTCACGATGATGGACTGGAAGTACATCGTGTTGGCCACCGTGGGCAGCCCGAAGTAGATGATGTCGTAGAACTGGGTCAGTCCGAGCGGCCAGCCCCCGTAGTTCGGCGATCCCGTGCCTCCGGGAACGACCGTGCCGTAACGCTCGATGGCGGTGCGGTGCCAGTCGCTCAGCTCCCCGTAGGTCTGCCAGTCGCCCAGGAACTTCTCATTGGCCTGCATATCCTCGGGCACGCGCCAGAACGCGAACGGATCGTAGTCGTTGGGGCTCATCGACTCGAACATGGCTCCGAATTCCGGCGCCGAGCGCTGGAGCTCCAGATACGACTCCGCGGGAACCGGGTGGCTTCCCTTCCATCCGGCCGCGGGGTGGGTCGCCTCGCAGTCCGACGTCGGGGTGAGCTGGAACCCCGGATTCATGTTGCCGTCGCGCGCGGCGGAGTGATTCAGGCAGGTGGCGTCCTCGGTGGTCCTGGCCGCGAGATTCAGCAGATCAACAGGGCTTCGGTCGGACGCCCACAGCTTGTCGCCGCCTCCGCTCACCACGCCACCGATGATCAGCGTTGTCATGTTGACGGTGTACCCCCCCCCGCTGAGACCGCTGGTCGCCGGGTCGATCACGTCGGGCAGGTCGCCCGCCGCCGCTGCCCACTTCATCCCCATGTCGAAGATGGCGCTGGAGTAGCCTCCGGTAGCCGTCCGGACGAACCAACCGGTGCCGCAACCGAAGTTGTTGCGGTTCGAGAACCC
This sequence comes from Longimicrobiales bacterium, assembly GCA_965225805.1. Classification (GTDB taxonomy): domain Bacteria; phylum Gemmatimonadota; class Gemmatimonadetes; order Longimicrobiales; family Gaopeijiaceae; genus BD2-11. The sequence goes on along the minus strand of OZ245327.1, from coordinate 1,837,882 downwards.
GACGATGTTCTGCATACACCAGATGTTCGAACCGTTGGAGCGCACCCCGGCCGCGCCTTCGTCCCCGAAGGCCCGCAGCTGAAACAGGTTCGGACGCGTCGAAACCACGAGGTCGGAACCCACTCCTCCCGCGTCGATGACCGTCACCTCTTCCTGCGCGCGCGCTTCGCCGGGCGTGCCCAGTGGCAACAGGACAAGGCTCGCGAGGAGGAGGGTTCCCCTACGCATGAGAAGTTTCATCATCAGAACTCCCGATTGGGCAAGTTTGGCATCCATTTCCATTCGGCGGTCCATGGCTTCCTAGAAGGTGACTCGCAGACCGGCCGTGATCGTCCTGCGCAACCCGACGAACTGCGGGCGGTCGAAGAAAGTGGAGTCCGTGTTGGACCCCACCGTGTTGCCCGAGCGGCGGCGGCTCTGATCCTCGGCGCCGTCGGTGCATTTCCCGGTCGACTCGTAGACCTGAATGCAGTTCACGCGATCGGTGAGGTTGTTGACGTTCACGAAGAAACCGTAGCGGACGTTGTTGATCGTCCAGTCCTTGCGCGCCTGGAGGCTGAGAGCCATGAGCATCGGCGCGCGCCCGCTGTAGCGGTCGAACTGGTTCAGCTCGCCGAAGCCGGCGAAGGACAGTGTCGGCGTGTAGGGCAGCCCGCTGGAACCCGAAAAAACCAGGGAAAGATTGGTGTTGGCGAGCAGATCCCCGAACGGGACATCCGGAACATCGTCCCGGACGGCGAGGCGCAGGACGCCGGTGAACTTGTGGGGCTGGTCGACCTCACAGGGTATCTCATCCCGGACGAAGGGGTCTTGCTCCTCGGTCAGGGCCTCGAATTCGCGCTCCGGGTCGGCCGCGTTGGTGCGGCAGGCCGAGAGACCGTAGTTGATGTCGAAGCCCCAGTAGTTCTCCACCCGCCGCCGCAACGAGACCTCGATCCCACGCGTAGTCGCGAAGTCCTGGTTCGTCAGAATGGCGTAGTCGGGCGCCGAGAAACCATAGGTCGCTCCCGGATCGATGACCGTGTACGGCGGCCGGCCTACCCGGGCCACACCGGTGAGGCCGCTCTGGTCCTTCGAGAAAACGATGGCCGACAGCGCGTACTGATCGTCGATCTCCTGCGTGTATCCGATTTCGTAGGTCGTCGCCTGTTCGGTGACCAGGTGCGGATTGCCGAGGAAGGGGGTGGTCCCCGCGGAGGCGTTCACGAAGATGGCGGGTCCGTCGGCGGTTCCCTCGCGCGGAGTTCCGATTCCCGAGTTCCTGTAGTTGTTGATCAGGATGGGGTTCTGCGACAGACGCTGGAAGTTCAGGAAGAGGCTGGAACTCTCGGTAACCGGAAAGCTCACGCCGATGCGCGGAGAGAACTGGGAGCGGGCGTCGGCTTCCGAAAAGTCGTCGGAGGAGGCGACCCGAGTCGCCTCGTCACGGACGTCGAACGTGCAGCCGGCCAGCGTCCAGCTCGGGTCGGCCGAGATGGTGGCCGTGCTGAAGGTTTCCGCGTCGGAATCGTACTCGCGAACCGTGACGTTCTGCCACTGCGAGGGATTGCTGCATACGTCGAGCGCGGTGGTGCCGTTGGTCGGGTCGATCGGGTTGGCGAAGAAGAGCCCGGTGGCTTTGCCGTAGTCGAAGCGGGCTCCGAGCTTGAGCGTCAGGAAGTCGTATTCGATCTGGTCCTGGATGTAGACGGCGCCGTCCCAGGGTTGCGCCTCGAACAACTGGTGCAGTTTGACCACGTCGTTCACGCCCACGTCCTGCCACTCGTCGTAGGTCAGGTCGTGGCCCTGGAAGAACACCCCGCCGGAGATGTTGTGGTGGTCGGACACCTGCGACTGGAAGTCGAAGCGCCCGGTCGTCGTGCGCACGGTCTCGCCGCCCCAGAAGGCGTCGGTGCCGGCGGTGGGCGTGTTCACGAAGACCGCGGGCCCCGGCCCCACGAAGCCGCCGTTGAAGTTGGGATCCTCGTAGTGGTTCTCGAGGCAGATCCCGCTCAGCACGTTGCAGGTCTCGCGGCTCTGGTCGAAGCGGCCCACGGTGATCTTGTAGGCGGAGCGGCCGAAGGTGTGGTCCCAGCGCGCGATGAACAGGTTGCGGTCCAGCCGGAGGGAGTTCTGGACCAGGTACTGGTAGTCCAGCGTTCTCTGCCGCCCCAGGTAGTAGGCGCTGTCGGCCGCGGTGGTCATGTGTTCGAGCGGGTTGCCGGCGAGCATCCAGTCGAAGTCGAAGGGCTTGAACTCGCGCTCGTACCCCGCCCAGGAGACGTTGAGCTTCGCCGCGGGGGTCGCGTAGTAGGTGAGCTTGGCGTAGCCGTCGCGGACTTCGTCGAATCCGGTGGACCGCCAGCCGGGGATCACGTCGTTGGCGTCGGGCGTGTTGAAGCCTGTCGAGGGATTCGACGGGTCGAAGACATCGTCGTCGAACTCGTACGCCCGAGCCGCGCCGTATCTTTGCCTGCCCGCGATGAGGAAGCGAATCTTGTCCTGGGTCATCGGGATGGGACCCGAAATGACGCCCTCGAACATGTCGAACGCCCGGGTCTCGTCGTACTGGTTGCCCAGCCAGCCGCCCACTTCCGAGGAACGGAACTCCAGTTCGCCCTGCAGTTCGTCGGTGCCTTCGGGCGTGGCGTAGTTGATGACGCCGGAAAGGGCGTTGCCGTACTGCGCGTCGAGCTGGCCCTTGAAGACCGCCACCTGCTCGATGGCCTTGTTGGTGATGTCGAAGGCGGGGCCGCCCAAGGCGAAGTTGTTGATCGGGATTCCGTCGATCATTACGGTCGTTTCGGCTCCCCGTCCTCCCCGGATGCGGAGCGCCGTGACGCCCTGCCTCTGCTGCGCGAACGAGACCACCGTGGTGTTGTCCTCAGGGACTTGCAGGAAGCCCTGCTCCAACTCGAGCACGCCCATGATGTCCGTAACCGGCAGAGCATCGATCTCGTCCCTCGAGATCATCTCCAGCGAACCGGTCTGGCCCTCCGGCACCAGCGGCGTGCGGCTGGTGGAGACCACCACCTCGCCGAGCGCGATGGCCTGGGTGGCGAGCTGGAAGCTCTGCTGCACCGTCACGTCGATGGAGACGGCGACGTTGTCCCGGCGCTCGCTGGCGTACCCGATGAGTTCCGCGACCAGCGTGTAGGCCCCGGGAGGAACGTTGATGATGAAGTAGCGCCCGTTCTCCTGGGTCAGCGACCCGCGCCCGGTCCCCTCGATGAAGACCGACACGTTGGCCAGGGGCGCGCCCGTGGACTGATCCGTGATCACGCCGGTCAGTTTTCCGGTCTGGGCGGCTGCGGGCACGGCGGAGAGCACAATCGCCGCCGTGGCGATCCCGAGCAGTCCCGGGATCGGGGACAGAATACGTGTCATGATCGCCTCCTTGAACCAGCAAAAAGCGGGCGGCGCCGTACAGGCGCGCCCGCTCCCGAAAGCACCGACACGACGCTTGGTAGTCGTGCCAGGGCGTTTTTTGTTGGGTATGGGGTTATTTGTGTGTGGTGTTCGCACATGGGACCGTGTCACAGGCAACCTCCTGCGTCCGCAGTGAACTCGGAGCTACTTCCGAACTCGCAACCACACCCAGGACGGTCGGCGCCCCCCCCCAAATCCCGATCACACACACCCGGCACCAAGTCGCTCTGACCTGGGTACGTCAATCCGGCATTATTGGAGCATACTAACACATGCCGCCCCCAATTTCAAAGGGGGCGCTCCCGTGTGGACCGAGACGCGCGACCGGGGGTATTTCGGTCGGGACTCCGGGCAAGAGTCGTCGCAGTCCCGTCGCGCCATCGTTACGTCAGCCTGAGATCAGACCGGAACCGTTGCTCCTGCAAGCCAGCCTTCCGATAACATGAAATCCTTGACCTCGGCGATTCGAGCACTGCTCGCGGTTCCGGCGGTATCGTGGAGCGTGCTGGCGTTGGCGGCGCTCGCCTGCGGCCTGATGTGGGGTTCCTGGCAAAACCTGTGCAGCGATTGCCCCTCCATCGCCCAGATCCACAACTGGGAGCCCCGCCAGACCTCGAAGCTCCTCGCCCGTGATGGCCGCCTCATCCAGGAGTTCGGCATCCAGCGCAGGACGCCGGTGGCCATCGGCTCTCTGCCCGCCTACGTCCCGGGAGCCTTCGTCGCCGTGGAAGACAAGCGCTTCTACAGCCACGGCGGCGTGGATCCGCAAGGCATCGCACGCGCCGTAAGGGACGTGCTGCTCACCCGCTCGCTGGAGCATGGCGGGGGAAGCACGCTCACCCAGCAGCTGGCGCGCAACATCTGGGAGGAGGACATCGGCTACGAGAAGCGGCTCCTGCGCAAGCTCAAGGAGGCGCAGGTGGCGCTGGAGCTGGAGCGCGCCTATTCGAAGGAACAGATTCTCGAAGCCTACATGAATCAGGTGAACTACGATGGCGTGTATGGCATCGAGGCCGCGGCGCGCAAGTACTTCGGCAAGCCCGCCACCCAGGTCAATCCCGCGGAAGCGGCTCTCTTGGCGGCCATTCCCAACCGTCCGCGCCGCTACAACCCGTTCCTCAATCCCGAACAGGCACGATCGAGGCGCGATCTGGTCTTACGGCGGATGGCCGAACAGGGCTACCTGAGCCCCGCCGACCTCGAGCGCTGGTCCGCCGCCCCGCTTCCGACCCCGGCCACGCGGGACCGGGGGCCGGCGGCGCCGTACTTCGAGGAATGGATCCGGCAGATCCTGGACGACCGCTACGGCAGCCAGTTGTACACGGCGGGCCTCGAGATCCAGACCACGCTCGACCTGGACATGCAGTTTCTGGCCGAGCGGGCGATGGAGTGGGGTTTCCAGCGCATTGAGGAGCGGCCCGGGTTCAGGCATCCTCGCTACGAGGAGTTCGCGGAGGCCTCCGAAGCCTTCCAGACCCCGTACGTCCAGGGGGCGATGGTTGTCCTCGATCCGGCAACCGGCGAGGTGCTGGCGATGGTCGGCGGCCGCGACTTCGTCCACTCCAAGTTCAACCGCGCCACCCAGGCAATGCGCCAGCCGGGCTCGTCGTTCAAGCCCTTCGTCTACGCCGCGGCGGTCGAGAGCGGCATTCCGCCCTCGCACATCGTGGTCGACGCCCCCTTCGCCTTCATGCAGGTGAGCGGCGAACCGTGGCTGCCGCAGAACTTCGACGAGACCTTCCAGGGGCGCATGACCATCCGCCAGGGATTGAGGGAATCCCGCAACATGATCGCCATCAGGCTCGGGTGGGACGACGTGGGCATCGAGACCGTCGCACAGATGGCTTCCCGGCTCGGGTTGAGCACCGACATCCCGCGCTTCCCTTCGACCACCATCGGCGCGGCGGAGGTCCTCCCCATCGACATGGGGAAGGCGTACGCGTCCTTCGCAACGCTGGGCACGCGCGTGGAGCCGCACGGCATCCTGCGGGTTGAGAATGCCGAGGGCGAGGTCCTGTGGGAGCCGCAGCCCGAGAAGACCCAGGTGCTGGACAGCCTGGAGGCCCGGGTGATCGTGCACATGCTGGAAGACGTGGTCTCGAACGGAACCGGGTATACAGCCATCCGAATCATCGCCGGGCTCCCGTACGAGGTGCCCGCGGCCGGCAAGACCGGGACGACCAACAATTCGACGGATGCGTGGTTCAACGGATTCACCCCCGACCTGCACGCCATCGTCTGGTTCGGGATGGACCAGCCCCAGGAGATCCGTCCCAATTCGACCGGCGGAGGAGACGCGGCTCCCGTGTGGGGCAGCTTCATGCGCAGCGTCTACTACGGGTGGGAGGGCGACGAGACACATCTTGCCATCCCGCCGCTTCGGGACATCCCGGAGCGCTGGCCGCTTCCGGAGACCCTCCTCAGGCTCGAGGTGGACAACAAGACCGGACTGCTGGCCTCCGAGTGGTGTCCGGCAACCCAGCGCTATCAGGAAATCTTCATTCCGGGCACGGAGCCGACCGAGCCCTGTGACGCCTCCGGGATCTTCGGTGGCCTGCCGCCCGAGCCCCGCTGACGGCGGGTCCCGCGAGCTGCCCTACAAACGCTCGATCCCCGCGGCGGTGACCCGGTGCGATACCAGCGGGCTCGGCGGGGGGGGCGGCTCCGGAACGATTGGAAGCGCCCGCCGAAGGATCTCCGACGCCCGGTCGGCGTCCTCCGCCGTCGCCGCGTGAACGGCACCCAGAGTGCCCCCGGGCCCCACCTCCTCGCCGCCTCGGACCTCGAGGCGGAATCCCACGCCCCGGTCGATGGTCCCGCCCAGCCGCACCCGGCCCCCACCCATCTCGACCACGCCGCGACCCAGCGCCAGCGGATCGACGGCGCCGACGAATCCGCCCGCGCGCGTGCGCACATAGCGGCGGACGCGAGCGAAGGGCAGCCGCTCGGGCCGATGGATCGCGCGCGTGTCCCCTCCCTGAAGCGCGACCACGCGAGCGAAGCGTTCCAATGGGCGGCCCGAGTCGAGGGTGGCGGCGGCCCGTTCGCGGGCGCTCGGGGCGTCGCGCGCGAGCCCGCCGATGATCATCATCTGAGCAGCCAGGGCGAGCGTGACCTCCCGCAGATCGGCGGGTCCGCCCCCGGCCAGGCACTCCAGCGCCTCGGCCACCTCCAGAGCGTTCCCGATGGCGCGCCCGAGGGGACGGTCCATCGCGGTTACCAGGGCCGCGGTATCGACCCCGGCGCGCACTCCGAGATGCACCATCGTCTCCGCCAACTCGAGTGCGCGAGCGGTCTCGGGCAGAAACGCGCCGGAGCCCGTCTTCACATCCAGCACCAGGCCGGTCAGCCCCTCCGCGAGCTTCTTGCTCATGATGCTGGTGGCGATGAGGGGAATCGACGAGACCGTGCCCGTCACCGAGCGAAGATCGTAGAGCCGGCGGTCGAGGGGCGCGATTTCCGGGGTCTGTCCGATCATGGCGAACCGCTCCCGCTCAACGATCGACACGAACCGGTCCAGGGCGATGTCGGTCCGGAACCCCGGGATCGACTCCAGCTTGTCGAGGGTGCCTCCCGTGTGGCCCAGTCCCCGGCCCGACATCATGGGAACGTAGAGCCCCAGCTCGGCGGCGAGCGGAGCCAGCACCAGCGAAACCTTGTCCCCGACACCACCCGTGGAATGCTTGTCGACGCGCGGTCCGTCGAGATGCGAGAGGTCCAGGGAGGCGCCGGATGCGATCATGGTGTGCAGAACGGCATCCAGCTCCGTTCCCGACAGGCCCCTGAACCAGACGGCCATGAGAAAGGCCGCCATCTGATAGTCGGGGATGTCACCCTTGAGATATGCGCGCAGAAATGCCCCGAGTTCGTCGGCTTCCAGGGCCTGGCCCGTGCTCTTGCGCTCGATGACGCGAATTGCGCTCATCGGCGATGGGAGCGGTCGACGGCGACCGGCGCGGGGTGCGATGTTATGAGTTTCATAATGAAGTGTCGTGGGGAAGTCGACTGTCGGGCCGCGGCGACGTGTTTCGCGCGGCGCGCACACATTCGGGAGTGATGCCTCGCATGAGAGTTCTGGGGATCGATTATGGGGAACGGCGAGTCGGCGTCGCAATCAGCGATCCGACCGGCAACTTCGCCATCCCCCTGCCCACGCTGACCCGGCGGCGTGGAAAGCGGCCGCCCATCGGCGCGTTGCGAACGATCGCAAAGGAGTACGGCGCGACCACCGTGGTAGTCGGGCTTCCGCTCGCATCCGACGGAACCGAAACCGAGTGGTGCGCCGAGGTGCGCCGTTTCGGAGAACGTCTCGGTGGCGGACGGGCGCTCGACGTATACTATATCGACGAACGCATGACGTCCGCCCGCGCGGAGAGGATCGTGCGTTCGCTCGCATTGCCCCGGCGCAAGAGGGAGCAGAAGGAGCGCGTCGATGCGGCGGCGGCGGCGCTGATCCTGCAGAGATGGCTGGACGCGGGAGGGAAAGAGCGGCTCAAGTGACTAGGAAGGTGCAGGCCGCGCTGGCGGCCGTCGCTCGGCTGCTGCGGAAGGCCCGCCGCTCGGGTGCCGTGTGGGATCCGGCGAAGGCCGCTGCGACCGCAGCTGGCTCCGCGATCGGGGCCGTGGCCCGGTCCATTGACCTGCGGAAGCGGATGAAGGACGCTGCGGCAGCCTCCGGTTCCGCGGTCCGGGCACTCTTCGCGGATGCCCGCTACGGGCTTCAGTGGGCCATTCGCCGGGGTGCGGCGCTGGGCTGGACGAAGATCGGGCTGGCGGCCACTGCTTCCCTGATCCTGTTCGGTTGCGTCTCGCTGCTGCTCTGGGTGGCGGCGCCGGTGGAGACGCGCGACGACGGCCCCGCGGACGGCGAGACCGTGCTGTTCACCGTGGCGCCGGGGGCCACCTTCGAGCAGATCACCGACACGCTGGTGGCGCGCGGACTGGTGCGCCGGCCCCTGCTCTTCCGCATCTACGGGCGGGTGCGGCGGGACGATCGCAATGTGCGCTCCGGCAGGTATGCGCTCGCCGCAGGAAGCGGTTGGAGGAACTTGCTCGACGCCCTCGTCGAGGGCCGGGTGAGGATGGTGCCGGTCACCATCCCGGAGGGCTTCACCCTGCCGCAGATCGCCACCCGCGTCGCCGGCATCACGGTACTCGCCGCCGACACCGTGGAAGTCCGGCTGGACGGGGACAGCGCCCATGTCCAGTGGAGCGTCCCGGGGCCGGGACTGGAAGGCTACCTCTTTCCGGATACCTATCTCTTCGCCCGCGGAGTCCCTCTGGAAGCCGTGGTGGAGGCGATGAGCGAGCGTTACCGGAGCTACTGGACCCTCGAACGACAGGCCCGGGCGGCCGAGTTGGGACTGTCGGAGAGGGAGGTGGTAACGCTGGCGTCGATCATCCAGGCGGAAGTTCGCGTACCCGGGGAAATGCCCACGATATCCGCTGTCTATCACAACCGCCTTCGCATCGGCATGCTCCTGCAGGCCGATCCAACCGTGCTGTACGCCCTGGGCGGCCACCGCCCCCGCCTGCTCTTCGCCGCCATCGACTCGGTGGCCGACAACCCCTACAACACCTACACCCGGGGCGGGCTCCCCCCCGGCCCCATCGGCGCGCCCGGAGCCGCCGCCCTGGACGCCGCGCTCCATCCGGCCGAGGTCGACTATCTGTACTTCGTCGCCAACGCGGACGGGTCGCACACCTTCTCGCGCACGCTTACCGAACACAACCGCGCCCGGGCCCGGGCGCGACGGGAAGCCAGTGCGCTCACTCCGGGAGGCAGGTGAGGGGCGTTCCAGAGCCGATCCGGCGTGCGCTCCGCCTGATGGTGGTCAGCCACCCGCGACCGGGCTGCGGGCGAGCCCTCGGGGAGGTGGTGGAGGAGCTCGTGGCGGCGGGCGTCGGCGCCGTTCAGCTGCGCGACAAGGAGGCGTCTCCGCGCGAATTGCTCGCTCAGGCTCACCGGCTGCGCGGCATCACCGCCCGCCACGGGGCCCTGTTGATCGTCAACGACCGGCTCGACGTCGCCCTGGCGGCGGGCGGCGACGGCGTACACCTCGGCCCGGAAGACGTCCCCGTGGCGGCGGCGCGGCGGGTCGTGCCCGACGGCTTCCTGCTGGGCCATTCAACCGACGACCCGGGTAGCGCCCGCCGGGCCGAGGCCGACGGCGCCGACTACCTCGGGTGCGGAACCGTCTTCCCCACCACCAGCAAGGAGGACGCGGGTGCGGTCATCGGGGTTGGCGGCCTCGCGGCGGTCGCGCGCGCGGTCCGGGTTCCCGTGCTCGCCATCGGCGGCGTCACAGTCGAGCGTACCCGGCTCCTCGGCCGGAGTGGGGCGAGCGGGGTGGCGGTCATCTCGGCGGTGATGGCGGCGGAGCACCCCGTGGACGCCGCACGCCGGCTGATCGGGGCCGTGGAGGGGTGGGGTTGACGAACAACTTGGCCGGCCCCTACATCCCTCCCGCTTCCAGCAAGGCCGCGACTTCGTCTCCGAAGACGCAGAAGTCGCCCAGCGTCCCCGAGTCGGGGCCGTGCCAGTCCGAGCCCCCGGTCACGAGCAGGTTCCACGAGCGGGCGGTCCGCTCCAACGCGAGGATCCGCTCCGGTGAGGTGCGGGGCCGGTACACCTCAATCCCCTTCAGGCCTGCCAGCTTCAGTCCGGGAAGGAGGCCCTCCAGAAGCCCGAAGGGAGGATGCGCCCAAACCGGAACCCCCCCCGACTCCAGGATGATCCGGATGGCTTCCCGGGCCGAGACGAAGGCCGTCGGAACGTACGCGGGATGCTGGTTTCCGATGAGGCGGTCAAAAGCTTGGGGGACGCTGTTCGCGTATCCCGCCCGCATCAGGGCGCGCGCCAGATGGGGCCGCCCCAGACTGCGCCGCGAGGGCCCGGCGATCTGGACAACCGCCTCGTAGGAAACGTGAACGCCGCGAGCGGTCAGCCGCTGGATCATCTCCCGCATGCGCTCTTCGCGCCGGTGGCCCGCGCGGGTCTCGTACGCCCGCAGACGGGGTGACGAGGGATCCACGAAGTAACCCAGGATGTGGAGCCCCTCGCCGGCGTGAACGGTGCTCATCTCGATGCCCGGGATGATCTCGATCGGCACCTGCCGCGCGGCGCGCCAGGCGGCATCGAGCCCCTGGGTGGTGTCGTGGTCCGTGAGCGCGATGACATCCAGGCGCCCGGCCGCGGCGGCCGCCACGACTTCAGAGGGAGGCTCGGAGCCGTCCGAGGCCTGCGAGTGGAGGTGGAGGTCCAGGCGCACCGGGTTCAGCCGGAAGAGGCGGTGCGCCCCGACTCCGTGAGAACGATCACTTCATTGGCGAGCACCTTGAGCACGCCTCCTGAAACCGGGTACCGGGCGCTGCCTCCGCCCACCAGGTCCACATCCACGTCTCCCTCGCCGAGCAGCGTCAGGAAGGGCGCGTGGCTGGGCAGAATCCCCACTTGCCGTCCCAGGCGGGTGCGACCAGGGAAGCGGCCTCGCCCTCGAACAGGATCCGCTCCGGCGTCACCACCTTCACATTCAGGGAACCCACCTCAGGCCCCCAGTTTCTCGCCGGCGGCCACGACCTCTTCGATTCCGCCCTTCATGTAGAAGGCCTGCTCGGGAAGATGGTCGAACTCTCCGGCCACGACCCGCTCGAACGAATCGATCGTGTCGCCAAGCTTGACGTAGGTCCCGGGAATGCCCGTGAACTGCTCGGCGACGAAGAAGGGCTGCGAGAGGAATCGCTGCAGGCGGCGAGCCCTGTTGACGATGACCTTGTCTTCCTCGGACAGCTCGTCCATGCCCAGGATCGCGATGATGTCCTGGAGATCCTTGTACCGCTGGAGGATCTGCTGGACCCCCGTTGCCACCTCGTAGTGCCGCGCGCCCAGGAACTGGGGATCCAGAATGCGCGAGTTGGAGTCCAGGGGATCCACGGCGGGATAGATGCCCAGCTCGGCGATCGAACGCGAAAGCACGGTGTTGGCGTCCAGGTGGGCGAACGCGGCGGCGGGCGCGGGGTCGGTGAGGTCGTCGGCCGGGACGTAGATGGCCTGCACGGAGGTGATGGAACCGTTCCGGGTCGAGGTGATGCGCTCCTGCAGCTCGCCCATTTCGGTCCCCAGGGTGGGCTGGTATCCCACGGCCGAGGGCATGCGCCCGAGCAGCGCCGAGACCTCCGAGCCAGCCTGCGTGAAACGGAAGATGTTGTCGATGAAGAGGAGTACGTCCTGCTTCTCCACGTCACGGAAATACTCCGCGATGGTCAGCCCCGAAAGACCGACCCGCATGCGTGCCCCCGGAGGCTCGTTCATCTGACCGTAGCAGAGCGCGGTCGACTCCAGCACGCCGGATTCCTTCATCTCCAGCCACAGGTCGTTCCCTTCGCGGGTGCGCTCGCCCACGCCCGAGAATACGGAGCGGCCGCCATGCTCCATGGCGATGTTGTTGATCAGTTCCATGATGATGACGGTCTTCCCCACCCCGGCGCCGCCGAAGAGGCCGGTCTTGCCGCCCTTGACGTAGGGCGCGAGCAGATCGACCACCTTGATGCCGGTCTCGAAGATCTCCGTCTTGGGCTCGAGCTCGTAGAACCGCGGCGCCTCCCGGTGAATCGGCCAGCGCTCGGGCGTCGCCCCGTCCGGAGTCACCACAGGGCCCATTTCGTCGACAGGCTCGCCGATGACGTTCAGAATCCGTCCCAGCGCCGCCTCACCGACCGGCACCGTGATGGGCTGTCCGGTGTCCACCACCTTCATCCCCCGGGTCACGCCATCCGTCGAGGACATCGAGACCGCGCGCACCTGCCCGCGGCCGATGTGCTGCTGCACCTCCGCCACCAGCGAAATCTCGCGGCCGCCGCCGGAAGTGGCCTGCAGGCGCAGGGCGTTGTAAATCTCCGGCAGATGGCCGGACTCGAATTCCACGTCGAGCACGGGGCCGATCACCGTAACCACTCTGCCGATATCTGTCTGGGACATGGTTTCCGTCGTCTTGCTGTTGGTATGATGTGGACTGCAGCCGCGCCCCTCGCCGCGGGCTGACAGGACGTAGCGCGCGCGTCATCCCACGCCTTCGGCCCCTCCCACGATCTCCGCGATTTCCTGCGTGATCTGCGCCTGACGGGCCCGGTTGTACGTGCGGGTGAGGTGTTCGAGCATGTCACCCGCATTGTCGGTTGCGTTCTTCATCGCCGTCCGGCGCGCTCCCTGCTCGGCCGCCGCGTTCTCCACCAGCGCCCGGTAGACCCTGTTGCGCAGGTGCAGCGGAATGAGCTCGCGCAGCACCCCGACCGCGGTCGGCGACAGGATGAACGCGTCGGGCGAAAGGGCTCCCTCGGAGGGTTCGAGCGGCAGAAGCTGAAGCGTCCGCGGGGGCGTGGACATTGCGGAGCGGAACTGCGACGAGATCAGGTACACGGCGTCGATCTCGCCCGCCTCGAAGGCCTCGCGCAGCGACCCGGAGAGGGATTCGGCTTCCTCGACCGTGGGACTGTCTCCGACATCCGTGCGGCTCGAAGCGATCGTCTCGCCCCGGAACCTGAAGTAGGCGAGCCCCTTTCTGCCTGCGAGGTGCAGATCGACTTTCACTCCGTCGCCCCTCAATCGCTCGAGCAGGCCGCGTGCCTCGCGAATAAGGTTCGCGTTGAAGGCCCCTGCGAGTCCCCGGTTGGCGGTGAGCAGCAGAATTGCGGCGCGGCGCACCTGCTCCGGCGCCCGTAGCACCGGCAGCACCTCGGCATAGTCCGGCGCGTGCAGGCTCGACACGATGGCGCCCAGGGCCTCGCTGTAGGGCCGTGCCGCGTTTACCCGGTCGGTGGCCCGCTTCAGCTTGGACGTGGCCACCAGCTCCATCGTCCGCGTGATCTGGCGCGTATTCTCGACTGAGCGAATGCGGCGCTTGACGTCGCGGGCTCCGGTCATGTCAGCTCGCCCCGCCGTTCGCGGCCTGCGTGTCCGCCATGTACATCCCGGAATACGCCTGGATGGCGTCCACCAGGCGGGCCTCGATATCCTCGGTGAGTACCCCCTCGGAGCGCATCTCGCGCAACAGTTTCTCCCTGGAGGTCCGCAGGAATTCGTGGAAGCCGCGCTCCCACTGCCGCACTCGGCCCACCGGGATCTCATCGAGGTAGCCGTTGGTGACCGCGTAGATGGTGGCGACCTGATTCTCGACCGGCATTGGCTGGTACTGGGGCTGCTTGAGCACCTCCACGGTGCGCTCTCCGAGCGCCAGCTGCTTCTGCGTGACCGCGTCCAGGTCGGAGCCGAACTGGGCGAAGGCTTCCAGTTCGCGGTACTGCGCCAGATCCAGGCGCAGGCGGCCCGCGACCCTCTTCATCGCCTTGATCTGCGCGTTTCCGCCCACGCGCGAAACCGAGATGCCCACGTTTACGGCAGGACGCACACCGGAGTAGAACAGGTCCGGCTCGAGGAAGATCTGGCCATCGGTGATCGAGATCACGTTGGTCGGGATGTACGCGGAAACGTCCCCTCCCTGGGTCTCGATGATCGGCAGCGCCGTGAGCGACCCCCCGCCATGCTCCTCTGAGAGCTTGGCGGCCCGCTCGAGCAGCCGGGAGTGGAGGTAGAACACGTCTCCGGGATACGCCTCCCGTCCGGGCGGGCGCCGCAGAACCAGCGACAACTGGCGATACGCCTGAGCCTGCTTGGACAGGTCGTCGTAGACCACCAGCGTGGCCATCCCCTGCCACATGAAGTGCTCCGCGAGCGCGCAGGCGGCGTAGGGCGCGATGTACTGCATGGGCGCGGGATCGGAGGCGTTGGCCGCCACGACGATGGTGTAGTCCATCGCGCCGGCCTCGCGGAAAGTCTCGACCACCGCAGCGATCTTGCCCGCCCGCTGGCCCACCGCGCAGTAGATGCAGATGACGTTGGAATCCCCCTGGTTGATGATCGTATCCACGGCGATGGCCGTCTTGCCTGTGCCCCGGTCGCCGATGATCAGCTCGCGCTGGCCACGGCCGATGGGAATCATCGAGTCGATCGCCTTCAGTCCGGTCTGCAGCGGTTCCTTGACGGGCTGGCGCAACACGATGCCGGGAGCCACCACGTCGATCTGGCGACTGCCCTCGATCGGGGCGACCGGCCCCTTGCCGTCCAGCGGCTCGCCGAGCGCGTCCACCACGCGGCCGATGTATCCAGACCCGACCTTCACATCCAGCACGCGACCGGTCCGGCGCACCTCGTCGCCCTCGTGGAGCTGGGTCCAGTCGCCCATGATCACCGCGCCGATGTTGTCTTCCTCCAGGTTGAGGGCGAGCCCCGTGGCGGTCTGCCCGCTCTCCCCGGAGGTGATCTCCAGCATCTCGCTGGCCATGGCGTTGGTCAGCCCGTAGATGCGGGCGATCCCGTCCCTGACCTCGAGAACCTCGCCGATCTCCTCGGCGTGCAACTCCTCCCGGTAGCGCTCGATCTCGGCGAGCAGAACGTCCTTGATCTCGCTGGCCCGAAGTTGCGAATCAGTATGAGCCATACCCTGTCCTCAGAATCTCGAAGGCGTCAGCCTCCGCCGTTGGTTGTTGCCGTTGCGTCCAGGGACGTCGTCAGCAGCGAGTGGCGCATCCCCTCCAGGCGGCGCCTCAGGGAGCCGTCGTATACGGTGTCTCCCGCCCGCACCATCACCCCGCCCAGAATCTCCGGGTGGACACGGAAGTGTGGAATCGCGGTCCGCCCCAGGAGCTGGGAGAGCCGGTCGGCAACCCCTTCCTGCGCCGCCTGGTTGAGGGGGCGCGCCACCGTCACCTTGACGTGGACCCGCTTGCGATGTTCGTCCAGAAGCTCGTTGTAGCTCAGCGCGACCTGCCCGAGCAGCGACTGCCTCCGCTTGTCTACCGTCACCAGCACGAAGCTCAGGAAGTGTCCCGGCACCCGGCCCTCCAGAGCCGAGCGCAGCACCGCCTTCTTGTCGCCTGAGGCGATGCGCGGCGTGGCCAGGAAGCTCCGCAGTTCGGGGCTCTCGTTCAGGATGTCGACCAGGGAAGCGAGCGCGTCCTGATAGGCTTCGACGCCCTCGTGGCGCTCCGCCAGCGCGAAGAGGGTATCCGCGTAGTTTCTGGCGACGGTCTCTTCTCTCACGCGTCGTGCCCTTTCTCCGTCGTGGAGAGCGACGAGAGGTAGTCGATCACCAGCTCGCGGTCCTCCGGAGCGTCCAGGCGCTGCTGGACCAGCCTGGAAGCGGCTGCCAGCGCAAGACCTACGGTCTCCTTGCGGATTGCCTCAAGCACGGCGTCCCTCTCCATCTCGATCTCGCGCCGCGCGCGCTGGACGATTGCGGCGCTCTCCTCGCGCGCCTTCGACTCGAGTTCGCTCCCGAGGCGGGACGCGGCTTCCTTCGCCTCGACGATGATCCGGCTCGCCTCGCGACGCGCTTCACGCAGCTGCCGCCTGTGCCGATCGAGCGCGTTGGCCGCCTCGCTCCGGAGCCTTGCGGCATCGTCGATGGAGCCCTGGATGTTCCGCTCCCGGGCTTCGAGTCCTCGCAGAATCGGGCCCCAGGCGAACTTCCCGAGCAGGGCGAGCAGAATCCCGAAGACGATCAGCGTCCAGAGGCTCAGTCCGGTGTTGATGTCGAAGAGCCCCGGACCCTCCTGAGCCAGGAGTGATGCGGGGACGGCGTGGAGTGCGGCCGCTGCCGCAGCCACCGGCAAACCTTTCATAATCGCGCCACCAAGGTTCCCCGACGGACCCCGGGCCCGGCCGGATGAGGGATCCGGCACGGGTGCCCGGCGCCTGATCGCCGGGAGTTCCGGCCTAAAGGGTCTTGTACAGGAAGGCGAGCACGAGACCGAAGAGGGCAGCCCCTTCGATCATCGCCGCCAGAATGATGCCGACGTTGAAGATCCGGCCCGCGGCTTCGGGCTGGCGCGCGATGCCTTCGGCCGCGCCCTTGCCGATGAGCCCGATGCCGATGCCCGCGCCGAGCACCGAGAGACCGAACCCGATCCCCGCGCCCAGAAGGCTCAGGTAGTTCCTGGCCGTCTCCAAGTCCATGGCGGCCTCCTGGACCGCAGTCAGCGTCGCGTGCAGCATGGTGATTCGTCTCGTCCGTGGTTTGAGTTGAAAACCGTGTCGTGAAGCCGGGAGCGCCCGCCCGTCAGTGGGCGTGGCGAATCAGGCCGATGAATACGGCCGTGAGCATGGCGAAGATGTAGGCCTGCAGGAAGGCCACGAACAGCTCCAGGACCATCATTGCCGTGGTAGCCCCGACAGACGCGCCGGCGACCGCCCATTTCCCGAAGGTGAGCTGTGCAAAGATGAAGATGAGGCCCAGGAGGGAAAGGATGAGCGTGTGCCCCGCAGTCATGTTGGCGAAAAGCCTGACGGCCAGGGCGAAGGGCTTGGTCAGCTTGCTGACCAGCTCAACCGGGATCATGACCGCCAGCATGACCGGCTTCATCCATCCGGGGATCCCGTGCGGCACGAAGAAGATGGTGCGCGCGTAGCCGGCCGGACCGAGAGCGCGGAACCCCGACACCTCGACCACCACGAAGGTGACGATCGCCAGTGCGGCGGTTACGGAGATGTTTCCGGTTGCCGACGCTCCCCAGGGCACCAGCCCCAGAAGATTCATGGTCAGGATGAAGAAGAAGAGGGTCAGGATATAGGACGCGTACTTGTCGGCGCCTTCCCCGATGTTCCTGCGCACCACCTCGTCCCGGAAATAAAGCACCAGCGCCTCGATCGCGTTCGCGAAACCCGAGGGTGCCCGGTTCGGGTCGCGCCGCCTCAGTGAGCGTCCGACCAGCGTGAACACGATGGCGCAGATCGCGGCCGCCAGCAGGAGGAAGACGACGTGCTTGGTGGGGGACACATCGATCGTGAGCGGCCCCAGATGGAGTGGCTCCAGGTGCGGGAGGTGGATCGTCAGACCGAGCGGAAGTTCGATTTCCGCGGCATCGACGATGTGGTGCATCAGGGTGCCGCCGAGATCCGGCGTCCCGCCCTCCGTGCCGTGCGCGGGCGCACCTTGCCCCGCCTGCTGCAGTGCGGTCGCCGTCATTTAGCCTTCCCCCTCAAGCCGCTTCCGCCGTGGCCCGCACGCGGGCGGCGAGGAAGACCGGCTCGAGCATCAGAAGCACGAAGAAGAACCCGGCGCAGCCGAGCAGGGTGGTAGCGGGAGAGAGAGCCGGAAGCGCTGTCACCGCCAGCCCCACGGCGACCACGACGGCCATCCGGACGACCGCGGCACCGATCCACACGACCAAGCCCTCCGCAGGCCGCACGGCGTGTTTGCAGAGCAGCGCGAAGGCGAGGACCTGAACCGGAAACGTGATGGCGGCGGCAACCAGAAGACCGGCCCTTCCGGGGCCGTCGAGCCAGGGGAACATCACGCCATTTGCGGCAGCCAGGATGGCAAGGGCCGCCCACGCGTACTTGAGCGTCATCGCTCGTGTTCTTCTCGTTCTCTTTGCCGACGTGGTTCCAGGACGACGTGGTAGTAGAGGCTGTAGAAGCCCGCGGCCGCTCCGACGAAGGCACCCAGGACGGTAAACAAAGGAACCGTCCCCAGCCGGTTGTCCAGCCACCAGCCCGCCCACAGGAAGAGCCCGGTCGCAAGCGCCAGGGTTAGCCCCTGTCCCGCGACCCGGGGTGCATCTGCCCGAGGATTCAACGGATCTCGCGATGGAGCTCGCGGGGGCTTGTCTTCGCCCACCTGTTCAACCTCCGCCGGTGCGATCCAACCCCGGAACAGCCGACAGAAGCTAGAAGGTTGCGGCATCCTGCGCAACCTTCAAAAGAGCCCCCTTTTGCGTCCCGGAGAGGGGCCCCGGAGGGATCCGTTTTTCGGTCTGGGGAGCTGGCGTGGCGCGGGCCGGTTCCCCTACCTTCGCCGTCTCTGGGCCGCGCCGGGATCCTACCCCGGAAAACGGTTTACTCTCGCTAGACTTGAGGATTCTGCGATCTTGCAGATTGTGCGCCGTATCCGCTGCCCGCCCCTCGACTCGAACCCGGAGTTGCAGCCTGACATGAGAACGCTTGAAGACGCGACGATGGAGGACCGGGATCTGCTGCTGCTCGACCGGGTCGGCACGGTGACGCAGGCACTGCGGAGCGAAGTCGCAAAGCGGATCGTGGGTCAGGAAGGGATCGTAGGCGGGCTGATCACCGCTCTGCTCGCAAACGGCCACGTTCTCCTCGTGGGCGTGCCGGGACTCGCGAAGACGCTCCTGGTCTCTACCCTCGCCGACGCCCTCGACCTGGAGTTCGGCCGCGTGCAGTTCACACCCGACCTGATGCCCACGGACATCACCGGAACCGAGGTCATCGAGGAGGACCGGAGTTCCGGGCGGAGGGTGTTTCGCTTCGTGCGGGGGCCCATCTTCGCCAATGTGGTCCTGGCGGACGAGATCAACCGCGCACCGCCCAAGACCCAGGCCGCCCTGCTCCAGGCGATGCAGGAAAGGGCCGTGACCGCGTCGGGCGAGACCCTCCCCCTTACTCCTCCCTTCTTCGTCCTGGCGACCCAGAACCCGATCGAGCAGGAAGGAACGTACCCTCTTCCGGAGGCGCAACTGGACCGCTTCATGCTCGAGCTGCGCATCGGATATCCCGATCAGCGGGAGGAGGAGGAGATCGCCATGAGAACCACCGGCGAGGAAATCGGCCGCATCTCGCCCGTGGTCGCCGGCGGGGAATTGATCGAACTGCAGAACCTCGTGCGACGGGTGCCGGCTTCGCCTTCGCTGGTCTCGTTCGCGGTTCGCCTCGCACGAGCCACCCGCCCATCCGCGGACGCTCCTCTGGTGACCCGCAAGTACGTAAGCTGGGGAGCCGGCCCGCGCGCCTCGCAGTTCCTCGTCCTCGGAGCCAAGGCGCGCGCCGCCATGAACGGGGAGGCCATGCCGTCGATCGACGACGTGAGCGCCGTGGCGGCGGACGTGTTGGCGCATCGCCTGGTGTTGAACTTCGAGGCCGAGGCCGACAACAGAAGTACCCACGACATCATTCGCGAGCTGCTTGAGGAGAGCCGCCAATGGAGGTAGAGCCAAGCAGTAGTCAGGCCTCCGAGCCTCCATCTATCGAGCAACCCCCCGGCGCTGGCGCACGTAGAGCACCGGATTTCCAGCGGAGGATCGGGAATCTCCTTGCTGGGAAGGGTCACGTCGCGGCTCCGTCGTCTCCACCAACGGACGGCTCGCCATGACCGGCATCCTCGTGGTGCTCGGCCTGCTCCTGCTCATGGGATCGGCGCTGTTGACCGCCGCTCAGTCCGCCTGCTTCAAGGTCGGCGATTCGCGCATCCGCACACTGGTCGACGAGGGATTTCAGGAAGCGGACAAGCTTTCCCGGCTGCGTGAAGAACCCGTTCGCTTCATCGACTCCTACGTCCTGTTCGACACGTTGCTCAACGTGGGTGCGGTCGGGCTGGTGGTCGGAGCCTTCGGCGGGGGAGGACCCGGTGCCGTGGCAATCGCCGCGAGCGTGGCCGCCGTGATCGTGCTGGTGGTGGGCGAGCTCCTGCCGCGCGCCGCCGCCGAAGCTCGTCCCGTTCGTCTGGCGCTCGCGAGTGCGCCCGCCCTGTTGCTGCTCGAGCGGCTGTCGCGGCCGATGCTCTTCCCGGTGCGGCGCTTCGGGCGCTACTGGTCCCACCGCCGGGGCGAGAAGGATCTCTCGACCGACGAGCGCGAGTTGAGCGAGCTGGCGCGGCTGGGACAGGAGGAAGGGGTGGTGATGCCCGAAGAGCACGAGCTGGCGGAGCGCGCCTTCCGTCTGGACGAGACTACGGCCTGGGACGTGATGACGCCGCGCGTATCGATCTTCGCCTGGAACGACACGCTCAGGCTGTCGCAAATCATCGAGCAACTGCCCGAGGTGCCCTACTCGCGGGTGCCGGTCTTCGGCGAGTCGATCGACGATGTCACGGGCGTTCTCTACGTGCGCGAAACCTACGCCGCCCATGCGGGCGGGCAGACCGACGTGCGCCTGTCGGAGCTCTCCCGGGAACCCTTCTTCGTCCCGGGTTCCCTGCCGCTCACGCGCCTGCTGCGAGACTTTCAGGGACGCCGCATCCACATGGGCATCGTGGCGGACGAGTTCGGGGGCACCGACGGCCTTGTCACCCTGGAAGACATACTCGAGGAGCTGGTCGGCGAGATCGTGGACGAAACCGATCCCGCCTCCGAACCCATCGTGCGGGTCTCGCGCACGGAAGCGATCGTGGAGGGCTCTACCGAGCTGCGGGAGATCAACTACGCGATGAACGTGTCGCTGCCCCACCTGGAGCATCGCTCGCTCAACGGTTTTCTGGTGGAGAGACTCGGTCACGTGCCGTCGGCGGGCGAGAAGGTGGCCGTAGCGGGCGTCGACATCGAGATCGAGGAAGCCTCCGAGACCCAGATTCTGCGTGCCCGGCTGCGAAAAACGCCCGCTCCCGCGGGAGGAGCCGACTAGACATGGCCCTCGTTCTTCCCTTCAACGGGCACACGCCCAGGGTCGCGAGGAGCGCGTTTCTGGCTTCCAGCGCCGTCGTCATCGGCAATGTGACGGTGGGCGAGGAAGCCAGCATATGGTTCGGGGCGGTGTTGCGCGGCGACAACCCGAAGCACGGAATCGTCATCGGAGCGCGCACCAGCATCCAGGAGAACTGCGTCGTGCACGTGGGCCACTGGGGGCCCACCGCCGTCGGAGAGGACGTGACCATCGGCCACGGCGCGAAATTCGAGAGCTGCACGATCGGCGACTTTACGGTAGTGGGGATGAACGCCGTCATCCTGCAGGGCGCGCGGGTGGGCCCACGCTGCGTGCTGGCGGCGGGAACGGTGGTGCTGGAGAATGCGGATATTCCGGCGCGCAGCCTGGTCGCCGGCGTCCCGGGTCGGGTCAAGAAGACCCTGGAGGGAGAGTCCGCGCGCTGGGTGGAGGGGGGCGGCGGCCACTACGTGCGGCTGTCACGGCGGTACATGCGGGAGTTGGGCGCGGCGTTTGGCCCGGAGGGAAGCCCGCCTGCGCCCGGCGAGGGTTCGTCAGGGTGAAGGCAGACCGGTCAGAGCAAGATACCACGAGAGAAGCGCTTCGCCCCACCACAGGGTGATGGCACCGCCGACCGCCAGGAATACTCCGAAGGGAACCAGCTGGCGGGTTCCGAGCAGCAGGCGAAGGGCGAGGTAGGCCAGGACGCCGCAGAGGGCCCCCAGGAAGACCGTGAGGACAGCGCCCCAGGGGCCGGTGAACGCGCCGATGAGCGCCATCATCTTGACGTCCCCGCCGCCCAGCACCGCCCCCGGGGTCGGGGGAACACGCGCTGGAGCGAGCGCGCCGACTGGGTCGGGGGCTTCCGCTGGGTCGGGGGCATGGGGCGGGTCGGTGCCCGCGTCGGAGGAAAAGGGGACGTTCGGCGGGGTGTCCGCGTCGGCCCGGGCGGCGCCCGCCCCCGCCCCCAACCCCTCCACCCAGGCGACCAGGACGGCCAGCCCGGCCGCGTAGCCCCCCGCCGCCGCGGCCGCGGCGACCGGCCCGAACCCCCACGCCGCCAGCACCACCACAGGCACGGCCGGGAGGACCGCCGCCAGTTGGGCACGCGGCCGCGCCAGAACGCGCACCACACGTGCGTGACGGGCCCGCCGGCGTCCCTGGTCGTGCTCACGCCCGGCCGCCTCCAGCCTGCCCGGGTTGGCGCGCACGAGCATCCAGGTGCCCGCCGCCCCCGCCAGCCACATCCCCCCGAACCCCACCACCACCCCCAGTGCCGCGCTCCCGGGCGTGATCCCCCCCGGCGCGAGCGACAGTGCCAGGCCGGCCGCCGCGCCGCCGAGCGAAAACGGGTGGGGGATGAGGTAGAAGCGGGCGTCGGTGAGGGCGATGCCCAGCAGGACGAGCAGGAAGAATCCGCCGCTTGCCGCCTCGAAGCTCACGCCGCCGGTCAGGACCATGACTGCGCAGATCGCGGCGGCCGCCCCCTCCACCAGCGGGTAGCAGAGCGAAATGCGCGCACTGCACGATCGGCAGCGAGCGCCCAGTGCCACCCAGCTCAGGACGGGGATCTGGTCGTACCAGCGGACCGCCGTCGAGCACGCCGGGCAGACCGATCGCGGCTGGACCACCGACCCGCCCCGCGGCCAGCGCGCCACGCACACGTTCAGGAACGACCCCAGCGCCAGGCCCACCAGCCCGGCGAAGAAGAGCGCGACCGGATCGGTCATGTGCGGCAGCGTCGGTCACCCGCGCATGAGCGCGTAGAGCACGACCGCGGCCGCGACCGCCGCGTTCAGCGAATCGGCCGCGCCGGGCATGGGGACCGCCGCAGCCGCGCTCGCCACCTTGCGGATCTCGTCGCGCGCACCCGCTCCCTCGTTCCCCACCACCAGCATCCACGGGGGCGTGACGGCGAGGGTGGCCGCGTCCTGCCCGGCCGTGTCCGCAACAATGACCTGCACGCCCGCAGCCCACGCCCGCACCTCGCTCCACGGTGCGCGCACCACGGGAATGCGAAAGACGCTTCCCGCGGAGGCGCGCACCACCCTCGCGTTCCACGGGTCCACGGTGCCGTCGAGGGCAACCACGGCGGTGAGGGCGAAGGCGCGCGCCGTGCGCACCAGGGTGCCCAGGTTGCCCGGATCCTGAATGCCATCCATAACCAGGAACCGCGCGTCCGGCGTGATTCGCAGCTCATCGAGACCGAGCGACGGCTCCGCGCACACCAGCAGGATGCCTTGGGGAGCCACGGTCGCGGAGAGGGTCGCCATCTCGCGCTCACCCACCCAGTCGGGCGCGACGCCGCGCGCTTCCAGCTCCGCCAGCAGCGCCTCTCCCGCGGCGGTGCGTGTCACCGCGGGCGAGCAAATCACGAAGCGGACGGGCGCGCCGGACCCGAGCGCCTCACCGGCGGCCCGCACGCCCTCGACCAGGACGCAGCCCTCGCGCACGCGGCTCCGCTGACCCCGCAGGCGGGCCAGCAACCGCCTCTTCCGCTTGCTCAGCGCAGGTTCGCTCGACCTCGTCATGTCACCCCATCACCCGAACCGGGCTTCTTATCTCTTGAGACCGACGTATGTTTCCGGCATCGGCTCCCTCACCGGGCCGTGGTCCCCCTTCGTCCCCCACCTCCCTGCCATGCCTAGTCCGCCAGGATCGATCTCAGCCTCCCTCCGGGTCGCGCTCACCATCGCCGGAAGCGACTCCGGCGGCGGCGCGGGCATCCAGGCGGACCTCAAGACCTTCCATGCGTTCGGCGTGTTCGGCACCTCCGCCGTGACCGCCATCACCGCCCAGAACACCTTGGGCGTGACCGCGGTCCACCCCGTCCCCGCGGACGTGGTGCGCGCCCAGATCGACGCGGTCGCCGCGGACCTGCACCCGCGCGCCGTGAAAACCGGAATGCTGGCGACGGCCGAGCTGGCGGAGGCCGTGGCCGAGGCCATCGCGGCGCACCGCTTGCGCGCCTACGTGATGGATCCGGTCATGGTGGCCGCCAGCGGCCACCGCCTGCTGCAGCCGGACGCCGAGAACACCCTGGCGGAGCGGCTCCTCCCGCTGGCCGCACTGGCCACGCCCAACCTCCACGAGGCCGCGTTGCTCACCGGCTCGGAGGTCGACTCTCTCGCGGCGATGAAGGCGGCGGCCCGCCACCTCGTGAAGATGGGGGCGGGAGCGGCGCTGGTGAAGGGCGGCCACCTGCCCTCCGGCGAAGTGGCGGACGTGTTCTGGGACGGAACCGAAGAGCGGGTGTGGCGGCGCCCTCGAATCGACACGCGCCATGTGCACGGCACCGGATGCACGCTGTCGGCCGCGGTGGCGGCCGGCCTGGCTCGGGGAAGGTCGCTTCCACGAGCCGTAGATGCGGCGGTGGACTTCCTCGCGCGCGCGATTGCGGCCGCACCGGGGCTGGGGGCGGGGGGCGGACCCATCAACCACTTCGTGGACGCGGACGGCGACTGACCGACCGACACCCGGAATCGCGTGACCGCTGAAGCTGAACCAGATCACTCCATGTCCGGCCTGCAGGCTCGAATGACGCGTCTTGAGGAGTGACGTCGTCGGCTCCGGCCGGTCCGCAAGTCGGGCCAAGGATGTCAAAGGCAAAGACGAGCCCGCGGAAGCGCATATCAGGCTGCAAACGCCCCTTCCCGCAGCATCCCGTGAATCACCCGCCCGAGCACCGCCCCCGCCCTGTTCCCTACTTCCATCACTTCCTCATGGGAGAGGGGGTCCGCTCCCTCGGCCCCGGGTGCCATCCCCACCCCGCACGCCATGTTGGTGACCATGGCGAAGGCCAGCACGCGCACGCCGCGCGCACGCAGGGTGAGCACCTCGGGCACGGTGGACATCCCGACCGCATCCCCGCCCAGCCGGGCCACCATGCGGATCTCGGCGGGAGTTTCGAAGTTCGGACCCAGCAGGGCCGCATAGGTGCCCCGCGCCAGACGGACCCCCAGACGGGCCGCCGCCGCCAGAGCCGCCTCCTGCAGCTCCGGATCGTACGGCGCGCTCATGTCGGGAAAGGGATTCGCTCCCCCGGCCTGGGCGGGCGGCGGCAGCGGCGTGCGCGACATCAGGTTGATGTGATCGTCGAGCATCATCAGGTCGCCCGGATGCAGGCGGGGGTTCACGCCTCCGACCGCGGCGGTGATGACGGCTGTCTTCACCCCCAGCGCGGCGGCGATGCGGGCCGGCGCCGAGATCACCCAGGGCGGATGGCCCTCGTAGAAGTGCAACCGGCCGGACTGCACCAGGACGGGCACCTCCTCACAGCGCCCGAAGACGAAGCTGCCCGAGTGTCCCACCACCCCTGCCGAGGGGAGCCCCGGCACCTCCCCGAACGGCACCTCCTCCTCCACCTCGACGACACGTGTGACCCCGCCCAGCCCGGAACCGAGCACGAGGTGTACGCGCGGGGCCGTGGAGATGCGCCCGCGGAGCGACGCCACCACCGCGTCGAAGTCGTCTCCCGGGCCCACCCCCGGCCTCACAGGATCATCTCCGACTTCCCGGGCCTGCCCCCGGCTTCACAGGATCATCCCTGCCACCGTGGCGGTCATGAAGGCGGCGAGCGTGCCCCCGACCATCGCCCGGAGCCCGATGCGCGAGAGGTCGCGCCGCCTGGAGGGCGCGATGCCGCCGATGCCCCCGATCTGGATCGCGATGGAGGAGAAGTTGGCGAAGCCGCACAGCGCATAGGTCGCGATGACCACCGAGCGCGGGTGCAGGGTGGAGCCCTCCCCGAGCAGGCCCGCCAGCTCCACGAACGCCACGAACTCGTTGAGCGCCGTCTTGATCCCCATCAGCGAACCCACCGATGCCGCGTCCGACCAGGGCACCCCCATGAGCCACGCCAGCGGCGCCATGGCCAGGCCGAGGACGGATTGAAGCGTGAGGTCCGGCAGGCCGACCAGCCCCCCGGCCCATCCCATCAGCCCGTTGATCAGGTACACCAGCGCCACGAAGGCGAGCAGCATGGCGCCCACGTTGAGGGCCAGGCGCAGCCCGTCCCCCGCGCCGCGCGCCGCGGCGTCGATGACGTTGACGTCGGGCTTCTCGACCTGCTTCACCAGGCGGCCCGCCGTCTCCGGCTCGCCGTCCTCCGGATACATGAGCTTGGCCATCATCAGGGCCGCGGGCGCGGACATGACCGACGCGGCCATCAGATGCCCGGCGATGTCCGGAAAATAGGAGATCAGGAAGCCGACGTACGCCGCCATCACGCCCCCGGCGACCGTCGCGAAGCCGGCGGTCATGACCGCGTTCAGCTCCGACATGGTCATCTTCTCGACGAAGGGCTTGATGAGGAGGGGCGCCTCGGTCTGGCCCACGAAGATGTTGCCCGCGGCGGAGAGGGTTTCGGCCCCCGAGGTGCGCATGGTGCGCTGCATCACCCAGGCCATGCCCCGCACCACGAACTGCATGACGCCCAGGTGATACAGAACCGTCATGAGGGAGGCCAGGAAGATGATCGTGGGCAACACCGTGAAAGCCACGTAGGAGGCGGGGTTGGCGACCTGTCCGGGAATCGGGTTGAAGGCGCCGTTGCCGGGCTCCCCGGTGCCGATCGGGATGTTGTTGTCGACCAGGTTGCCGAAGATGAAGCGCGCGCCCTCGAGGGTGTAGCCGAGCAGCCCGACCACTACCGTGTTGGCCCCCTGGAAGAGCGCCAGCCCGACGACCGTCTTGAGGATGAAGAAGGCGAAGACCAGCTGGAGCGAGACCCCCCAGGCCACGACCCGCCAGGGTATGGCGCTTCGGTTGACGCTGAAGCACCAGGCGAGCCCGCCAAGCACCAGCATACCGAGCAGCGAGCGCAGCCGTTCGGCAAAGGAAGTGTCCAGCCCCTCGGAGGCGATCGAGATGCCGAGTCCGGGACCCTGCTGGGCGGGGGCCGCTTCCGCGAGCGCCGGCGCGCCCTCCGCTCCCGCCGCGCCCAGCGAGGCGGCAGCCACGCCCGCCAGGAGCAGCAGGGCGCACACCGTCCAGAGGATGATCAGCCCGGGCCCGAGGCTCGCGCACCGCCCGGCGGCTGGCTGGCTCAAGAGGCCACCCTGGCGTTCCATCCGGCCTGAACCCGGGAGCCGGTCCGGGAAGCGGTCGGAAGACGAGGCAAGGTCCGAGGACGAGGGAAGCATGTCTGGTCCGGTTTCAGGGGGGCAGGACGCGACGGGCTCCAGTGCACGACGTGCAGCGGGTTGCGGTGCAGACGGCCACCATGATAACCCGGCCGCCGAGAAATAGCCCGACCGCCCCAAAAACCTGCCACTTTGTCTGGTTTTCGGAACAGAGTCTGCCATTTTGTCAGGTTTCGGCTCGCAAGCCGGGCACGAACGTTGCTCCACGCCGTCCAGAGCGAATCAGAGGCAGCACACCCCACATCAGGAACAACTCACCAGCAAGGAGAAGAGATGGGCAAGGTCATCGGTATCGATCTGGGGACGACCAACTCGGTGGTCGCGGTCATGGAAGGCGGCGAGCCGGTCGTCATCCCCAGCGCGGAGGGGGGGCGGACGACGCCCTCGGTGGTGGCGTTCACCAAGGATGGTGAGCGGCTCGTCGGGCAGGTGGCCCGCCGGCAGGCCATCACCAATCCGGAGAACACCATCTTCTCCATCAAGCGCTTCATGGGCCGCAAGTCCTCCGAGGTCAGCGAAGAGCGCAAGCTGGTCCCGTACAGGGTCACCAGCGACGCCCGCAACCGGGTTCAGGTCGCGGTCCCCAACGCCGGCAAGACCTTCAACCCCCCGGAGATCTCCGCGCTCATCCTCCAGAAGATGAAGCAGACCGCGGAGGACTACCTCGGTCAGAAGGTGTCCCAGGCGGTCATCACGGTGCCCGCCTACTTCAACGACGCGCAGCGGCAGGCCACCAAGGACGCCGGCAAGATCGCCGGACTCGAGGTGAGGCGGATCATCAACGAGCCCACCGCGGCGGCCCTCGCCTACGGGCTGGACAAGAAGAAGGACGAGAAGATCGCGGTCTTCGACCTCGGCGGCGGGACCTACGACATCTCGATCCTCGAGCTGGGCGACGGCGTCTTCGAGGTGAAGGCCACCAACGGCGATACCCATCTCGGGGGAGACGACATCGACCAGGTGATCATCAACTGGCTGGTGACGGAGTTCAAGAAGGAGCAGGGCATCGACCTGTCACGGGATTCCATGGCGCTCCAGCGTCTGAAGGAAGCCGCCGAGAAGGCCAAGATGGAGCTCTCCACGACGATGCAGTCCGACATCAACCTGCCCTTCATCACGGCGACTCAGGAAGGTCCCAAGCACCTGAACTACTCGCTCACGCGGGCGCGCTTCGAGCAGCTGGCCGACTCGCTGCTGCAGCGCACCATCCCGCCGATGAAGGCCGCCCTGAGGGATGCCGGGCTCACTCAGGACGACATCGACGAGGTCATCCTGGTCGGCGGCTCGACGCGCATCCCGAAGATTCAGGAGATCGTGCGCAAGTTCTTCGAGAAGGAGCCGCACAGGGGCGTGAACCCCGACGAGGTGGTGGGCATCGGAGCCTCCATCCAGGGCGGGGTCCTGGCGGGCGAGGTGAAGGACGTGCTCCTGCTCGACGTCATTCCGCTGTCGCTGGGGATCGAAACCCTGGGCGGGATCATGACGCCGCTTATCGAGCGCAACACGACCATTCCCACCCGCAAGTCCGAGGTGTTCTCGACCGCGCAGGACAACCAGACCACGGTGGAGATCCATGTGCTGCAGGGCGAGCGCAAGATGGCGCTGGCCAACAAGACCATCGGCAAGTTCCAGCTCACCGGCATCCCCCCGGCGCCGCGCGGCATGCCCCAGGTCGAGGTGACCTTCGACATCGACGCCAACGGAATCCTCAACGTTTCCGCGAAGGACCGCGCCACCGGCAAGGAACAGAAGATCCGCATCGAGGCCTCGAGCGGGCTCTCGGACGCCGAGATCGACAGGATGGTGCGCGACGCCGAGAAGCACGCCCGGGAGGACGAGGAAGTCAAGGACAAGGTGGAGGCGCGCAACCACCTCGATTCCCTGGTCTACCAGGTGGAGAAGGACACCGGGGAGTGGGGCGACAAGGTGAGCGAGGGCACCCGCGAGCGACTCGACGAGGCGCTGGCCAAGGCCAAGGACGCGCTCAAGGGCGACGACCTCGCGACCCTCAACTCGGCGCGCGACGAGCTGATGCAGGCGTTCAGCGCGGCCGGCCAGGAAATGTATCAGGCGCAGGCCGCGGATGCGGGCTCGGCCGAGGACGCTTCCACGGATGGAGGCGAGAACGGCGCCGGGAACGGGACTTCGGAAGATGACGATGTCATGGAGGCCGACTACGAGATCGTCGACGAAGAGAGGTAGGCCCTCCAGGCGCGCCCGGCCCGCGCCGCGCCGGAGCACGTCCCGCGGGGCAACTCCGGCGCGGCGCCGCGCGTCGAAAGGGGCGAAGACAGGTCAGGAGAAACCGGCGGCGAGCGCGTGGGTAGCAGCAGACAACATCCTCGTCCCGGCTGCAACAATACCGGATTTCGACAGGAGGCCAGGCATGTTCGATCCTCTGAGAACCAAGATGAAAGTACTCCTCTACGTCGCGTTGGCGTTCCTGGTCGGCGTGGGCACCGCCTCGGGGCTGGGATGGACGCGGGACGCGGTGGCGACGCCTGTGATCGAGGAGGTTCCCCAGGTTCCCGTGGAGGCGGTTCAGCCGGCGCGCGACCTGAGCGAAGCCTTCGTGCGGGTGGCCGAAGTGGTCACGCCCGCGGTCGTGAGCATCACGACCCGTCGCGTGGTTCAGTCGACCGCCCGCGATCCGTTCCGCAACTGGTTCGGCGTGCCCGATCCGGAGCCCCGGAGCGGCAGCGGTAGTGGATTCCTGGTCTCGAGCGACGGCTACATCCTGACCAACAACCACGTGGTGGAGGACGCCGACGAGATCAGGGTCCAACTCGAGGACCGGCGCACCTTTGAGGCAACGCTGGTGGGCGGCGATCCCACCACCGATGTCGCGGTGATCAAGGTGGAGGGAAGCGACCTGCCGACCCTCAGCCTCGGTGACTCCGACGAGGCGCGCGTGGGCGAGTGGGTGCTGGCGGTGGGCAACCCCGGCTATCAGTCCGCGGGGGGGCCGACGTCGTTCAACCATACGGTGACGGCGGGAATCGTCAGCTTCAAGGGACGTCCACTGGGCATCATCGGGAGCGAGTTGCGCAACGACCCCGAATCCCAGGAGGCGGCCCAGTTCGCGATCGAGGACTTCATTCAGACCGACGCGGTCATCAATCCGGGAAACTCCGGGGGGCCCATGGTCAACCTGCGGGGGCAGGTGATCGGCATCAATTCCGCGATCGCCAGCCAGTCCGGCTACTACCAGGGCTACGGGTTCGCAATTCCCATCAGCCTCGCCCGCCGCGTCATGGAGGACCTGATCGAATACCGTGCGGTGCGGCGAGCCTTCCTCGGCGTGCAGATCGGACCGGTGGCGCCGGAGGACGCCGAAGTGTACGGGCTGCCCGAAGTGAGCGGCGCGCTCGTGCAGGAAGTCAACGAAGGCACGCCGGCCGAGGACGCCGGACTGCGGCCTGAGGACGTCATCGTCGCGATCGACGACGACCCTGTTGCCTATTCGAACCAGCTGCAGCAACTCGTCGCTCGCAAGAGACCGGGAGACCGGGTGCGGATCGACTTCTACCGGGACGGCCAGCGCCGGGAGGTGGTCGCCCGGCTGGGCGAGTCGCCGCTGACCGAGACCGCCACTGCGGCGGCGCCCGAGCGAACGGTGCGCGCGGAGGACAGGCTGGGGATCGAGGTCGTCGACAACAGCCCGGAGCTGGCCCGGCAGTATCAGTTCCGCATTGACGAGGGCGTGCTGATCAGCAACGTGACCCGCCTTGGCCCCGCCGACCGGCGCGGGGTGCGGGCCGGGGAGTTGATCGTGGCCGTCAACCGGCAGCGGGTGGAATCCGCCGATGAAGTCACGGAGACCCTGGCCGAGGTGGAGCCCGGCGAGATCGTCACCTTGCTTCTGGCCAACCCCGTCACCGGCGCGCAGCGCTTCCGCAACATCCGCATGCCGGAGTGATCTCGTCCGCGGAGGCCGACACTGAACGGACGGGCGGGGAGGCGGCGAGGCTGCCTCCCCGCCCGTCCGGTTGTAGTCCCGGCGCCCGCTCGGTTATTTTTCCTGAGTTTGTGCAAAGACTCCGGGATGCCGTGGAGGAGAAACGTCGTCCCGGGATCCGGACTTCTCCGCGAAAGTGGCGGAATTGGTAGACGCGCGGGACTTAGGATCCCGTGGCCCTGGGCCGTGGGGGTTCGAGTCCCCCCTTTCGCATCCCGCTCGCCGGAGCGGGCCATCTGAAACAGCCAGGACGAACTCTTGACCATCGACCCGACCCGCTTGCGCATATCCGTCACCGAAGGCGAACGCTGGCGGCGTGACGTTGCCATCACCGTTCCCGGCGACCTGGTCCGCCGGGAGCGTTCGCGCATCATGGGCGACCTCGCCGGGCGCGTGCGTATGCCCGGCTTCCGCAAGGGCAGAATCCCCGAGCGCGTGCTCGAGCAGCGCTATGGAGCGGCCGTTGAGCAGGAGACGCTGGAGAACGTTCTGAACCAGGCGACCCGGGCGGCCATTCGCAGCGAGCAGCTTCGGCCCATCAGCGATCCCGAGGTCGGGGCGGTGCGGGGCGAGCCGGGCCAGGACCTTTTCTTCGAGATTTCGTTCGATGTCGAGCCCGTGGTCGAGATCGAGCGCAGCAGCGGGTTCGTCGTGGAGAGGCCTGCCGTTGCGGTCGGCGATGCGGATATGGAGTCGGTCCTGCACCGCCTGCGCCAGCAGAACGGAGCCTGGCGGCCCCTGGAAGACGGGCTTCCGGAAGCGGGAAATGCGGTAACGGTCAAGATCCAGCAACTGGACGAGGCGGACGCCGAGCCGCGGGACTACGAGTTCATCCTGGGCGAGGGCGACGCCATTCCGGATGTCGAGCGCGCCATCGAGCAGCTGGAGGTGGGAACGGAGGGTGAGTTCGTAGTCCGTTTCCCCGAAGACTTCCCCGACGAAC
Source organism: Longimicrobiales bacterium (assembly GCA_965225805.1). GTDB lineage: Bacteria > Gemmatimonadota > Gemmatimonadetes > Longimicrobiales > Gaopeijiaceae > BD2-11. Next base: position 1,806,002 of record OZ245327.1, on the reverse strand, counting down.
AACGCAGGGGTGAGGCGCAGCGCCTGCACATCCGCCTTGTCAGCCGGAAGGTTCTCGATCTGCCCGAGCTGGATGACGATTTCGCCACCAGTCTGGACTTCGACAACCTCGCCGACTTGCAGGACAAGGTGCGCGCCGACCTGGAGAAGACGGCGGCCGCCCAGGCCGAACAGGTCGTCAGGGCACGGCTCATTGAGTTCGTTCTGGATGCGAACACGTTCGACGCCCCGGCCTCGATGGTCGACCGGTATCTGGAGGCGGTGGCGGGCGACGCACCCGAGGGTACGCCTCCCGAAAAGGTGGAGGAGATGAAGACCGCCGTCCGTCCCCGGGCGGAGAAGGCGGTCCGCACGCTGCTGGCCGTGGACAGCCTGGCACGGGCGAACGACCTGGCCGCGACCCCGTTCGAGGTCGCGGATCGGGTTGACCGGATCGCGCGCCGGAACGGGGTGCAGCCGGAGACCGTGGACGCCCAGCTGCGCAGAAACGGGCGCATGGAGTCGCTGGAGCGCGACATCACCGAAGGGAAGGTCTTCGAATTCCTGAAGCAGCAATCCGAGATCATCGAAGCCGGCTGAGCCGGATCCAACGGAGAACGAGAACCCAATGCCGATTTTCCCTCCGTACGTCATCGAGCGGACGAGCCGCGGAGAACGAAGCTACGACATCTTCAGCCGACTCCTGATGGACCGCATCGTCTTCCTGGGCGCCTACATCGACGACAATGTGGCCAACATCATTCTGGCTCAGCTTCTGTTTCTGGACGCGGAGGATCCCGAGCGGGACATCTATCTGTACATCAACTCTCCCGGCGGGAGCGTCTATGCCGGACTCGCCATCTTCGACACCATGCAGCACCTGCGCGCCCCGGTGTCGACCTATTGCGTGGGCATGGCGGCGTCGATGGCCGCGATCCTGGTGGCGGCGGGCGAGCAGGGAAAGCGCAGCGCCCTCCCCAACTCGCGCATCATGATCCACCAGCCGTCCACGGGGGCGCAGGGCACCGCGGCCGATATCGAAATTGCCGCGCGCGAGGTGCTGGACATCCGCGGGCGGCTCAACGGAATCCTCGCCGACTGCACCGGTCAGCCGGTCGACAAGATCGCCCAGGACGTGGACCGCGACCGCTTCATGAGCCCGGAGGAAGCGCGCGACTACGGGCTGATAGACCGGGTTCTGATCGGCCGGGAGGAGGAAGTTGAAACGGCCGTGCGCCTGGAGGAATAGAATCACACCCGGATTTTGAACACCCGCTACGCCGAGCAGACCCGTGGCCACGACCAGCGACAAATTCCCCCGCTGTAGCTTCTGCGGAAAGACCAAGGACTCCGTCAAGAAGTTCATCTCCGGGCCCTCCGTCTACATCTGTAACGAGTGTATCTCGCTCTGCAACGAGATCCTGGCGGAGGAGGAGGAGCGCGAGGCGGTGTCCGTGATGGTGCCCACCATGGTGCCCGCGGAGATCAAGGCGAACCTGGACCAGTACGTGATCGGGCAGGAAGAGGCCAAGCGGGCCCTGTCGGTCGCCGTCTACAACCACTACAAGAGGGTCAATCACCAGGGGAAGGTCGACGATGTCGAGATCGACAAGGCGAATATCCTTCTGGTCGGGCCCACCGGCGTCGGCAAGACGCTGCTGGCGCAGACGCTCGCGCGCATCCTGAGGGTGCCCTTCACCATCGCCGACGCGACCACCCTGACCGAAGCGGGCTACGTGGGCGAGGATGTGGAGAACATCCTGGTGCGCCTGCTCCAGGCCAGCGAATTCAACATCACGGCCTGCGAACGGGGGATCGTCTACATTGACGAGCTGGACAAGATCGCGCGCAAGTCCGAGAACCCGTCGATCACCCGCGACGTCTCCGGCGAGGGGGTTCAGCAGGCGCTGCTCAAGATCCTGGAGGGAACCGTGGCCAGCGTGCCTCCGCAGGGCGGGCGCAAACACCCGCAGCAGGAGTACCTGCAGGTCGATACCCGCAACATTCTCTTCATCTGCGGTGGCGCCTTCAACGGGCTGGAAGAGATCGTCGAGAAGCGGATCGGACAGCGGCGCATCGGCTTCGGGAAGGCGTCCCACGAGGGCGGGGGCGACCACCGGAACCGCGACGACCTGGTCAAGCTCATCGAGCCCGAGGATCTGCAGCGCTACGGGCTGATTCCCGAGCTGGTGGGACGCCTGCCGGTTTCCGTGGGCCTCTCGGAACTGGACGAGGACGACCTGTTGCGCATTCTTCAGGAGCCCAGGAACGCGCTGGTCAAGCAGTACAGGAAGATGTTCGAGCTGGAGGGCGTCGGGATCACCTTCGATCCCCAGGCGCTCGTGGCGGTGGCCAGGAAGGCTTCCGACCGGGGCACGGGGGCGCGGGGACTGCGGGCGGTGCTCGAAGAAGTGATGCAGGACGTCATGTTCGAGGTGCCGTCTCGCCGCGACGTGCGCGAGGTGGTGATTACGGTCGAGTCGGTCACCTCGGGGACGCCCCCGCTGCTGGTGGTCGAAGGGGAGCAGCGACAGAAGGGGGCCTGACCGCGCGCGGCCGGGTGGCGCAGGCACCCGGTGCTCGCCGACCTTGCCGCGCCTTGTCGAGGACCGGAGGAAGCCGCGTCGGAATGGCCCGAACCGAAACGGGTCTCCAGCGCCCAGGCCAGCGAGAGCCCATGATCATTCGTAGCGTCGAGTTCGCAGGCAGCCACGTCGATCCCGGGGTGTCGGTCGCGCCCGAGCTTCCCCACATCGCCTTCTGGGGGCGTTCCAACGTGGGCAAGTCGTCGCTCATCAACGTCCTCCTGAGGCGAACGCGCAGGAAGGTGGCGCGCATCTCGGCGCGTCCGGGGAAAACCCAGACTCTCAACTTCTACATCGTCAATCGCCTTTTCGTCCTGGTCGACCTCCCGGGGTTCGGCTACGCGAAGGTGCCGCGCACTCTGCGCGAGAGCTGGCAGCGGCTGGTGCGCGACTATCTGCGGCGGAGCCGCGAACTCGCCGGGGTGGTGCACCTGGTCGATGCCCGGCGGGATCCCGCGCCCGGGGACCTGGCCGCAATGGAGCTGCTGGGAGAGCTCGGCTTGCCCGCCCTGATCGTAGTCACCAAGATCGACAAGACAAAGAAGAGCGCCCGGGAAAAGCGGATCGCGCGCTTGCGGGAGAGGCTCGCGGTGGCGAGGGAACAGCTGCTGGTGTCCTCCGCCCGCACCGGCGAGGGGCGAGAGGAGCTCCTCGGCGCGATCGAGGACCTGCTGGAGGATGCCGGTGGGGCCTCTGACGATGGCGGGGGCCCGGAATGAACGGCCCCACGGCCGGGCCAGGAGGAAAATCATGCACCAGAGAGACGCTACCCGCAGAGACGCTACGCGCTTCCTTTGCTGGATGTCGGCATGCGTTGTCGCCGCCTGCGCGACACCGGCCGCGGCCGCGCAGGATGCAGAGGAGGAGGATCTGGTTCCGGCGGGGTACGGCACCCTGCTGCAGGACGAAGTCTCGCTCTCCCTCCGTTCGGAAGACCTGCTGATCAAGGCCACGCCCCTCGCCGAGGAAGTGACGCGGCTGACCGCGCCCGACACCTACGCGCGTCTCTCGGGGCTTGCCGCGGCGCATCGCGAGGCCCTTGAGTTCCAGACCCGGTCGACCGACCCGGTGCTCTTTCTGGTTTCGATCTTCAGCTACCAGCCCAACGTCACCTACCAGCCCGAGGACATCAATCTCGTCAACCAGGGGATCCGCGAACGGCCCCTGGCGATTCAGGCGATCACCCCGGGATGGGGATTGCAGAGGCTGGACCAGCAGCAAATGCAGATGGCGGTTTACGCCTTCAGCCCCTTCATCAACCTCGACCTCGATCTGGCGATCGAGTATCGGGACGCCCGCAACGCGGGCTGGCAGCGCATTCTGACGGTGCTGGAAGCGGAGCGTGCGAAGGTGCGGGCGCGGGCCGGGGGCTGAAGACGCGACGTCAGTCGAGTCCGTAGCGGCTGATCTTCCGGTACAGCGTTCGCTCGGCGATGCCGAGCAGGCGGGCAGCCTGGCGGCGGTTGCCCTCGACCTCCTCGAGCGCGGCCAGAATCGCTTCCCGTTCCAGGTCTTCCAGAGTCATGCCGGGCTGGAAGACGACCCCGCCGGGCGGGACCGCCGGTTCCGGTTGCACCGGTGGTTCGGAGGCTTCGGAGGCCGAATCGCCGGAAGCGACCTGGGCGTCCCGGGGCGCGGACTCGGAGTCCCCGGGGACTGCGGGCGGCTGCGAGGAAGGGTCGGCGACCCCGGCCCTGGACGAGGCGGCGGCGGTGGTGGCCGTCTGACCGAGTGGAATTTCGGGGGGCCGGGCGGGCTCAGCTTCGTGATGGCCGGGCCAGGCATCGCGATGGCCGGGCTGGTCGTCAGTGGGCTGGACAGGCCAGGCATCGAGGGACTGAGGGGACGGTGGAGTTCCGGGCTGGTCGGACGCGTCCGGGCGAGGCGGGCCGGGCAACCCGTGCGGAGGCTGGTCGAGGGTCGTCTCGGGGGCCGGGTGTCCGGACGAGAGGATCTCCACCCGTCCGGTCTCCGGCGGCAGTAGCGCCTCCCCGTATGGGTGTTCGCGCCGGTAGGCGTCGAATTGCCGGCGCAGGTCGTCCATGTCGACCCGAAGCTCGACCAGGGTACGGAAGACGAACTCCAACTGGGGGCCAAGCTGGCCGGCGTCCCCGCGTCCGGGGTCTCGGGCGGGGGTCGGGACCGGGAGCAACGGGGAGGACCCGGGCGAGCACACCTGGGGAGGGATGTCCTTGGGGCCGATCTCCTTGCCCGGGGAGAGCACGACCATGCTCTCGATCAGGTTGCGCAGCTCGCGAACGTTTCCAGGCCAGGCGTAGCCCTGCAGGATGCGCATGGCCTCGTCGTTGATGCCCGAGAAGCGGCGGCCGTTGCGGGCGCTCACCTCCTCGACGAACGCCTCCACCAGCCGGGGCACGTCGTCCGCCCGCTTGCGCAGCGGCGGCAGCTCGATGTGCAGGACGTTGATGCGGTAGTAGAGGTCGCGACGGAATCTCCCGGCCGCCACCTCGTGGCGCAGGTCCTGGTTGGTCGCGGCGATCACGCGGGCGTCGACCCGGATCGGCGCCTCGCCCCCGACACGCAGGAACTCCTTCTGTTCCAGCACGCGCAGCAGCTTGGTCTGCGTCGCGGGCGGAATCTCGCCGATCTCGTCCAGGAAGATGGTGCCGTGGTTCGCCAGCTCGAAGAGCCCGCGGCGGGAGTCGATCGCGCCGGTGAAGGCACCCTTCTCGTGGCCGAACAGCTCGCTCTCCAGCACCGTCGGGGAGAGCGCGGCCATGTTGACGGCGATGAAGGCCTTGTGCCGGCGGGGGGAGAGTCCGTGCACCCCGCGCGCGAACAGCTCCTTTCCGGTGCCCGACTCCCCGGTGATGAGCACCGTGGAGTCGACCGGAGCGATCTGTACGACGCGCTCGAGAGCCTCCCGGATGGGGTCGGTTTCGCCCACGATGCCGGTCAGCCGCTGGAGGCGGCGGCGTTCCAGTAGGGTGTGGGCGAGGAGGAGCACCTCGTCCGGGTCGACGGGACGGGCGAAGGTTTCCTCCAGGCCGAGGGCGACGAGTTCGCCCGCGCGGCCGGGCGCCGCCACGCCGAACACGGGGATGTGCAGCCGGTCCCGGGCCTGACTCGCCAGCTCATCCGCCGATTCGGCGTGGGCGTCGGTCAGCACGAGCAGCACGCCGGCGCCCGGGTCCAGTTCTTCGTGCGGGGTGACCAGCTCCACCCGGTAGCCGGACGACACGAAGGCGCCGCGAAGCGGACCCGCGGTGCGCAGGTCGTGGGTGCTGATCAGGACGGTGTCCTTCACGAGGTGGCGTGGGTCCGGGGGGCGTGGGAAACGGACGTGCCTCGGGAGAGCTCGACGGCGTGGTCGATCACGGGATCGAGGACCTCGAGCCCGTCGCGCACTCCCCCGGTGCTGCCGGGGAAGTTCACGATCACCGTGCCTCCCCGGAAGCCCGCCACTCCCCGTGACAGATTCGAGTACGGGGTCTTGCGCGCGCCCCGGGCCCGCAGCGCTTCGGCGAGACCCGGAGCCTCCCCTTCGATCACGGCGCGGGTCGCCTCGGGGGTGACGTCGCGGGTGGTGAATCCGGTGCCCCCGGTGGTGAGGATCACATCGGCGTCCAGGCGGTCGGACCAGTCGAGGAGGACCGGCACGATGGCCGCGGTCTCGTCCGGGACCACCGCGCGCGCGACCACCTGGCACCCGCGCGCCCGGCACCACGCCTCGATGGCGTCCCCGCTCTTGTCGGCGCGCTCGCCCCGGGAGGAGAGGTCGCTGGCGGTCAGGATCGCCACGGTCACGGGGCGGGGGGTTGTGGGTTCACCGGTCACCTTGTCGGTCTCCGTGTGTCAGCGCCGGATTGAGCCGTTCCGGTAGAAGGGGGGGCGGGCCACCACCGCGGGGACATCGGCCCGACGGATGCGCACTGCCACCTGCGTCCCCGGGGTCGCGAGGGGGGCGGCGAGGTAGCCCATTGCGATTCCCTCCCCCAGCGACGGGCTCACCGTTCCGCTGGTGAGGGTTCCCGCGACCCCGTCCGCCGCCACGATCTGGTACCCCGGCCGCGGGAAGCCGCGTTCCAGCAGGCGCAGCCCCACGAGGCGACGGGGCACTCCCGCGGCCTTCTGGGCGACCAGCGCAGCGCGGCCCGGGAAATCGCCCTTCCCCGGCTTCACCACCCATCCCAGCCCCGACTCGAGCGCGCTGTGCTCCTCGTCCAGATCGTTGCCGTACAGGGCATAGCCCATCTCGAGGCGCAGCGAATCCCGGGCACCCAGCCCGGCAGGCTCCATACCGTGCGCGCTGCCTGCCTGTAGCAGGGCCCGCCACACGCCGGAAGCGTTGGCGGCGTCCAGGTACAGTTCGAATCCGTCCTCGCCGGTGTACCCGGTGCGCGCCACCATCGCCGGAACGCCCGCGACCTCGCCTGTCGCGAAACGGTAGTAGCCCACGGTCTCGAGATCCGCATTCGCGAGCCCGGCGAGAACGGCAGCGGCCGACGGCCCCTGCAGCGCCAGCAACGCGGTCCGGTCGGAAACGTCGCTTACGCGGCAGTCGAATCGGGCCGCGTGTCGCCACACCCACGCCCGATCCTTCTCCCGGTTGGCCGCGTTGACCACCAGCAGGTAGTGGTCTTCGAAGCGATACACGAGCAGGTCGTCGAGGACGCAACCCGCCTCGTTGCAGAGCAGCGAGTACTGCGCCTGCCCGACCTCGATGCGGCTGGCGTCGTTGGTCGTCAGCCACTGTACCAGCTCCAGCGCCTCGGGTCCCCGCACTTCGAATTCCCCCATGTGCGAGACGTCGAAAAGTCCGGCGCGCTCCCGGACCGCGTGGTGCTCCGTCCGGATCCCGCGCCTGTATTGAACCGGCATTGCGTACCCGGCAAAGGGAACCATCTTCCCCCCGGCCCGAAGGTGTTCCTCGTAGAGCGGGGTGCGCGCGAGCCCGGCGTTCACTGAATCCATCCCGTGGTCATCCGTCTCCTTCCCCTCCGAGAAGCGCGATAAGGAGCGCCTTCTGGGTGTGCAAGCGGTTTTCGGCCTCCCGGAACACCCGCGAGCGCGGGCCTTCCACAACGGCTTCGGTGACCTCGTCGCCCCGGTGGGCGGGCAGGCAGTGCAGGAAGATCGATCGCCGGGACGCGCGCGCCATCAGCGCGTCGTCCACGGTATGGCCCGCGAAGGCCCGGCGCCGGGCCTTCGCCTCATCCTCCTGCCCCATCGAAGCCCATACATCGGTGGTGACCACATCGGCGCCCTCGACGGCCTCGCGCGGCGAGCGCGTCAGACGCACCGGCGCGAGCGATCGGGCGCGCCCCAGAATCTCCGGATCCGGATCGAAACCCGGGGGACAGGCCAGCGCCAGTTCGAAGCCGAGGATGGACGCGGCGTTCAGCCAGGAGTTGGCCATGTTGTTGCCATCGCCGATCCACGCAACCCGGATGCCGCCGAGCCCGGCTCCGAACTCCTCGCGCACGGTCATCAGGTCAGCGAGCAGCTGACACGGATGGAGAAGGTCGGTCAGGCCGTTGACGACCGGAATCGGAGCCCAACGCGCCAGCTGCTCCACCTCTTCCTGGTCGAAAGTGCGGATCATGATCCCGTGCACATAGCGCCCCAGGACGCGCGCGGTGTCGGCAATCGGCTCTTCCCGTCCGATCTGGGTGTCGCCGGCGGAGAGGAAGAGAGCCTGACCGCCCAGCTGGTACATGCCCACCTCGAACGCCACCCGGGTGCGCGTGGAGTTCTTCCTGAAGATCATCGCCAGGGACTTGCCCCGAAGCGGCGCCGGCGCGCCCTTCCCCGCCTTCAGGCGTTCGGCGTGCGCCAGCAACGCGACCAGCTCGTCCCGGCTGAGATCCCGGAGCGACAGGAAGTCCTTATGGGCGGATCGCGTCAGTGGTTTCGACAAGGTCGGAATCTGGACTGTCGGTTCGGCAGGGGACGTGGCTCGCACCGCTCTCTGTCATTTTGGCAGAGGCGCTCCAAGGTACCACGGTAGAGAAACGCGTGGAAGCGCTCACGCGACAAGCCGCTAGAGGATGTAGCGGCGCAGGTCCTCGTCTTCCGCGATCTCCTCCAGGTGCCCGCGCACGAATTCGCGATCGACGAGAAGCGGCCCCGCGATTACATCCTCCGGCAACTCGAAAAGGATCTCCTCCAGAAGCGTCGTCATGACGGTCTGCAGGCGCCGGGCTCCGATGTTCTCCATTCGTTCGTTGAGGCGCGCGGCGATGCGGGCAATCTCGCCGACCCCGCCGGGGGTGAATTCCACCTGCGCGCCTTCGGTCTCGATCAAGGCCTTGTATTGCACCAGAAGAGCGTTTCTCGGCTCCTGCAGGATGCGCCTGAAGTGCTCTTCGCCGAGGTTGTGCAGCTCCACGCGGATGGGAAAGCGACCTTGCAGCTCCGGGATGAGGTCACTGGGTTTGGCGACGTGGAAGGCGCCGGCGGCAACGAACAGGACATGGTCGGTGCGCACCAGTCCGTACTTGGTCTGGACGTTGCAGCCTTCCACCACGGGAAGCAGGTCGCGCTGGACCCCCTCCCGGCTCACGTCGGGCCCGTAGCCCCCCCGATCGCCCGCGATCTTGTCGATCTCGTCGAGAAAGATCATCCCCATGTCCTCGGCCCGGATCAGCGCCTCGTTCACGACTTCGTCCATGTCCACGAGCCGGTCGAGTTCGTCCTGGATGAGGATGCGCCGCGCTTCGGCGACTGTGACAGTCCGCCGCTTTGTGCGCTTGGGAAGCATCTCCTGAAGCATCTCGGAGAAGTTGTAGTCCATCCCCTCCATTCCGCCCATGGGCACCATCATTCCGTCGATGGCCGGACTCTGCTTCACCTCCAATTCGACTTCCCGGTCCTCCAGCTTGCCGTCCCGCAGCAGGGTGCGGAGCTTCTCGCGCGTGCGCTCCCGGCGGAGAAGGAGGCGCTGGTCCTCCTCGCTCAGGGTCTCCGCCCGGGCCTGCGGCTGAACTCCCCGAGGACCGGCCACGAAGACCTTGGGGACTCCGCCCGAGACCACCACCGGGCCCGCCGGGGACTTCTGCGCCTCCGCCGGCGGAAGCAGCAGGTTCAGCAACTGCTCCTCGGCCCGGCGTTCCGCCTCTTCCTGAACGCCGTCCTCCCGTTCGGCTCGGACCATGTTCACCGACGTGTCGACCAGGTCGCGGATCATCGATTCGACATCGCGGCCGACGTATCCCACTTCGGTGAACTTGGAGGCCTCGACCTTGACGAAGGGCGCCCCCGTCAGTCGCGCGAGGCGGCGCGCGATCTCGGTCTTGCCGACCCCGGTGGTGCCCATGAGGATCAGGTTGTTGGGGAGGATTTCGTCCCTCAGCTCTTCTTCCACGCGCTGCCGGCGCCAACGGTTCCGCATCGCTATGGCGACGGCCCGCTTCGCTTCGTCCTGGCCCACGATGTATCTGTCGAGTTCGGCCACGATCTGGCGCGGCGTCAGATCCTCAAGCCAGACGAGCGCGGCTTCGCCGTCGGGAACAGGGGCGGAGGGGGCCGCGGACTCCGTCGTATCAACCGCCATGAGAACCTCTCGGACTAGCTGGACTCCAGGTCCAGAACCGTGATCTCTTCGTTGCTGTAGACGCAGATTTCCGCCGCGATCGCCAGGCTGGCGCGCACGATCTCGGGAGCGGAGAGCGGGGCATGCGCCTTGAGCGCGCGGGCGGCGGCCAGCGCATAGGCGCCCCCCGATCCTATGGCCACCACCTCGTCGTCCGGCTCGAGAACGTTGCCGTCCCCGCTGATCAGAAACAGATGTTCGGTGTCGGCCACCACGAGCAGGGCGTCCAGCCGGCGCAGGGCGCGATCCGTCCTCCAGTCCTTCGCGAGCTCGACGCACGCGCGAGTCAGGTTGGAGGGGTATTGCTCCAGCTTCGCCTCCAGCGTCTCGAAGAGCGTGAAGGCGTCCGCCACGGCCCCGGCGAAGCCCGCCAGGAAGTGACCATCCTTGAGCTTGCGAACCTTGCGGGCCGCGGACTTGACGATGGTGTCACCCATCGTCACCTGGCCATCGGCTCCCATGGCGACGCGGCCTTGCTTGCGGACCGCGAGGACGGTCGTCGCGTGGAAACTCTGCATGGGCGTGTGTTCCATATCGGGTTGAGGGGAGGAAGTTGCTCAGGTCGGGGTGAGTGGAAGAGAATCTCGCGCCTCGAGTGCCAAAACGGCAGACCGGCGCGGGAAGATGCATGGAGACATGCAAAGAGTACACCAGCAGTCAGACGCAGGGGAAGCAATGGCCACACGGGGCCTTCGCCGTAACGTTCCGCCGTTTCACGCGCGCGGGTGCGCGGCGCCGTAGATGCGTTTGAGTCGTTCCTTCGACGTGTGCGTATAAATCTGCGTCGTGGAAAGCGATATGTGGCCCAGCAGCTCCTTCACCGACACCAGGTCGGCGCCGGAGTCGAGGAGGTGGGTCGCAAAACTGTGGCGTAGCGAGTGAACGGAGAGCCCTTCCGCCTCTGCCCCGCGTTCCAGCGCGTGGCGCACGACATACTGGATGGCGCGACGCGAGAGGCGGCGGCCGTTGCGGCTCACGATGGCGGCCCTCCGGTCGCCTTCGTTCAGCGTCACGACGCGTTCTCGATGGGGCTCGTATCGCCTGAGGGCCCGCACCGCAGCGCCGGTCAGCGGCACGATGCGTTCCTTGCGTCCCTTTCCCATCACGCGCACCCGGTCCGAGATCAGGTCGACGCGGTCGCGGTCGAGGCCGTGCAGCTCGGCCAGGCGCACCCCGCTGCCGTACAGTATTTCGAGGATCGCCAGGTTGCGCGTGCCGAGAAGGGTATTCTCGGCGGCACGCGCCTCCGCGACCCGAAAAACGGCTCCCGCTTCCACATGCGACATATGGGCGGGCAGCCTCTTTTCGGCCCGGGGAGTCCGCAGTGCGCGCGCCGGATTGCTGTCGATGTGTCCTTCGAGATGAAGGAAGCGGAAGAGGGAGCGAAGCGCAGAGAGTTTTCGCCCCGTTGTGCGCCGGGAGAGCCCTCGCCTGCGGCAATGTCCCAGAAAACCGCGCAGGGCAAGCCGGTCGACATCCGACCAACTCCAGCCCGCGTGCCCCGTATAGTCGCTGAGGAAGCGCTCGAAGTCGTCGATGTCGCGCCGGTACGCCGAGACCGTGTTCGGGGAGAGCTGGCGTTCGTCGGCGAGGGAACGCAGGAACTCGCCGGCCCGGGGGCTGACGCTCACGCGGCCCCGGAGCCCGTCATCGCCTTCTGGCCCGTGTGGCGCGAGTGCGGGGGCCGCCCTTCCGGGCGGCCTTGCGCACGGCCGCCCTGGCCAACAGACCGAGCGCCTCGTCCACTCCGACGGAGGCGGGATCGCGGCCCCTGGGGATGCTGGCGTTCACCTTGCCATCCGTGACGTAGGGGCCGTAGCGCCCCTTGTAGACGTTGAGCGGCTCGCCGGTGTCGGGGTGTTGGCCGAGGACGGCGACCACGGGTTTGCCCGCACTGGCGTTGAGGAGCGCGAGCGCTTCTTCCAGCGTAATGTCGAACGCTCGCTCCAGGGAGCCGAGGTTGCGGTAGGTTTTGACGCGATTGACGTAGGGTCCGAACTTGCCCATCCCGGCGATGACCTGTTGCCCGGTCCGGGGATCCTCACCCAGGACGCGCGGGAGCGAAAGGAGCCGGAGGGCGTAGGCCAGATCGACCTGTTCGGGTGATGTGCCCTTGGGCAGGCTGACCCGCTTGGGCTTGGCATCCCCGTCCTCACCCAACTGAACATAGGGGCCGAACGGCCCGCTGCGGACGTAGGCGTTGAGCCCGCTTTCCTCGTCGCGGCCAAGTGGGTTCCCGCCGCGCAGCCGTGAATTGATCACGTCCGAGGCCTTCTCGGGGGTCAGCTCGTCAATGAGGAGATCCATCGGCATGGCAGCCCACTGATTGTCCTTTTTCTCGCCGCGCTTGAGATAGACGTGCTGCTTGCCGATGCGCACGAAGAGCGGCTCGCCGGTCGACGGATCGCGGCCAACGTCAAGAGCGGGATAGTCGATGCGGGGAAGCGCCTCTTCGATGCGCCTCTCCAGGCCGGGCGCGGCATCGCCGTCGCCCCGGAAGAAGTCGGAGAGGAAGCGAACGTGGTCCACCGACCCGCGGGCGATCCGGTCGAGCGCATCTTCCATCCCGGCGGTGAACTTGAGGTCGACGTAATGCGGGAAGTGGTCGCGCAGAAGCTGAGTGACACAGAGTCCCAGGTAGGTCGGGACCAGCACTCCCTTCTTCTTGATCGCGTATTCGCGCTCTCGGAGCTTGGCGAGAGTGGGCTCGTAGGTAGAGGGACGCCCGATGCCCTCCTCCTCCAGTTTTCGCACGAGCGCCGCCTCTGAGTAGCGTGGCCGCGGCTGGGTCTGATGGCCGCGGGGTTCGACGCTCGTGATGTCTACCGGTGTTGAGGCCCTGATCGGAGCATCGGTCAGTGGGACCTCGTTGGCTTGACCCGGGCCGGAATCGCTCCCGCCGATCAACTGGCCCTCGACCAGGCGCGGCAGGAAGACGTCCTCGCGGTTGTTGCCCCACACGCGGAGGAAGCCCGGAAAGCGCACCACCGAGCCCGCCGCCCGGAAGATGTGGTTGGGGGCGGCGGCGGTGGTGGGGTCGACAGCGTCGTGGTTGGGGGCGGCGGCACCCTGCTCCGGTTCGATGTCAGCCTGGAATTCGATGGCGGTGCGGGCGATGCGCGCGTCGGCCATCTGGGAGGCCACCGCCCGTCGCCAGATGAGCCCGTAGAGCCTGAGCTGATCGCGATTCAGGAAGCGGCTCAGCGCCTCGGGAGTACGGCTGATCTCGGTCGGGCGGATGGCTTCGTGGGCTTCCTGGGCGGTACGGGATCGGGTTGCGTAGGGGCGGACGCCCTGGTGGTAGTCGTCCCCGTAGCGCTGGCGGATGAACCGGGCAGCGTCCGCGAGTGCCTTCTGGCTGAGGCTAACGGAGTCGGTGCGCATGTAGGTGATCAGCCCTTCCCGCTCGCCGCCACCCAGGTCGATCCCTTCGTACAACTGCTGGGCGAGCGCCATCGCGCGCCTGGGGGGCATGCGCAGCATCGAGCTCGCAAACTGTTGCAGGGTCGAGGTGGTGAAGGGAGGTGAAGGGCGACGCCTCATGTCCTTCTCCTCAACGCGTCGGACCCGCCAGGGACGCGCCGTCATCGCCTCCCGGGCGATGCGGGCGGCCGCGGGTTCGTCCAGCACCGTGACACGCCTTGAGCGCTCAAGTTCTCCCGTCCTGGAGGCGAAGTTCTTCGCGGTGGCGACGGACAAGCCGCCCGTTTCCACCAGATCGGCGGTGAAGCCTCCATCGTCGGCATCGTCACCGGATCCAAGCGACGCTCGCACCCCCCAGTACTCCGAGCGCTTGAACCGCTGGCGCTCCTCCTCCCTCTCCACCAGCAAACGCAGGGCGGCGCTCTGCACGCGGCCGGCGCTCAGCTTTCCGCGCACCTTCTTCCACAGCACAGGGGAGAGCGAGTAGCCGAACAGGCGGTCCAGCACGCGGCGGGTTTCCTGGGCGCGGACCAGCTGTTCGTCCACCTGGCGCGGCTGGGCGAGCGCGGCGCGGATGGCGGCACGGGTGATTTCGTGGAAGGCGATGCGCTGAACGGGAACTTCCGGCTTCAGGACCTTGAGCAGATGCCAGCTGATGGACTCGCCCTCGCGGTCTTCATCGGTCGCGAGAATGAGTTCGTCCGCCCCTCGAGCCTTCTTGAGCAGGGCAGTGATGTGTTTCTTCGACTCCCGCGGGATCACGTAGACGGGTTCGAAGTCGCCGTCGACATCGACGCCCAGCCGTCCCCACCGCTTCGAGCGCAGGCGCGCCGGGATCTCACTCGCCGAGCGGGGCAGATCGCGAATGTGGCCGAAGCTCGCCGCGACTTCGTAGTCCCCGCCCAAAAAGCGCTTGATGGTGGCCGCTTTCGCGGGAGATTCGACGATGACAAGTTTCATGATCGGTGCTTGGGCGTTTTTGCCGGGGTGGTAGTGGCCGCTTGGGCGGTATCGGACGCGAAACGAACGATACAGCCCGCCAACGCGGATACGGAAATATCTTCGCTGTTCAGTGTCAAGCGCGCGAGACGGTAGTAGGGCGTGCGTCCGGCAAGCAAGTCCCGGGCGCGTTGGACGGGTCGGGGGACATCCAGGAGGGGTCGCTCGGCACCCTGTGCGCGGGCGCGTCCCACCGCCGTTTCGGGGGTAACCTCAAGCCAGACGGAAAGGGTGTCGTCGGCGAGGTTCTCCATGTGGCCGGCCTGCGCCGCCCAGCCGCCACCGGAGGCGAGGACAACGCTGTCGCGGCGCAGCAGCCGTCGAGCCACACGCGCCTCGATGGCCCTGAACCCCGCTTCGCCGGCCTGGGAAAAAATGTCCGGGATCTCCTCTCCGGCCGCGCGCCGGATCTCCTCGTCGAAGTCCACGAATTGCCAGTCGAGCATCCGCGCCACCTCGCGTCCCACGGAGGACTTGCCGCTGGCCATGAAGCCGACCAGGAGGATTCGTGAGGGAGCTCGCGGAGCACCCTCCTCGCCCGCCGGGTCAGACATCGCTTCGGCGGCGCGCGCGCAGGTAGGCGGTGTAGCCGTCGAAGTTCCGGCGCATCTCCGACAGGCTGTCCCCCCCGAACTTCTCGATGAGCGCGTCGGCCACCACCAGCGCCGCCATGGCTTCCCCCACCACCGCGGCGGCGGGGACGGCGCAGACGTCGCTCCTCTCTACGGCGGCGTCGGCGACGGAACCGTCGCGGAGGTCCACGCTGGGCAGCCGTTTGCGCAACGTCGAGATGGGCTTCATGGCCCCGCGGATGACCAGCGGCTCCCCGGTGGTGACACCGCCTTCCAGGCCTCCGGCGCGGTTGGAGGGGCGCGCGTACCCACTCGGTGGACGGTCGCCCGGGGCGGGGTGGATGGGATCGTGGACGCGCGAGCCCGGCCGGCGGGCGCCTTCGAACCCGAGGCCCAGATCAACTCCCTTGATGGCGTGAATCGACATCATCGCCCCGGCGAGGCGTCCGTCCAGCTTCGTGTCCCAGGAGACGTAGCTGCCCAGCCCCACCGGTGCGTGCCGGACAACCACCTCGAAGATGCCTCCCAGGGTATCCCCTTCCCTCTTGGCCCGGTCGATGGACTCCATGATGCGGGCCCCCGCGTCGGGATCCAGCGTCCGTACCGGCGAGGCGTCCGCGACGGCGTTCAGATCGGCCGGAAGCTCGTCCGGAAGGATGGACTCGACAGCGCCGATGGAGACGACATGTGACCCGACCGTAACCCCGAACTGTGCAAGCAGGGTCTTCGCCACCGCTCCGCACGCCACCCGGGCGGCCGTCTCGCGTGCGCTTGCCCGCTCCAGAATGTCGCGGGTGTCGTAGCGGTCGTACTTCAGCACTCCCACCAGATCGGCGTGTCCCGGGCGGGGCAGGTGCATTCGACGAAGCGCCTTGGGGTTGCCCTCGGGATCCGGCGGAGCATGGCTCATCGCCGTGGTCCAGTTCTTCCAGTCGCGGTTCCAGAGCAGCATCCCAATGGGCGAGCCCAGCGTCTCGCCGAGACGCACGCCGGAAATCAGCTCGATGCGGTCGGACTCGATCTGCATGCGGCGCCCACGACCGTAGCCGGCCATGCGGCGCTTCATCTCCGGATCGACGTCGCGCTCCATCGAGAGGAGTAGCCCGGCCGGAAATCCTTCCAGAATCGCCATCAGGCCCCGCCCGTGGGACTCGCCGGCCGTCCGAAAACTGATTCGCCTCATGTGCGTGCGTCTCGCGGAGAGAGGATCGGGGGCAGTGATAGCGAACCGTTTCGCGGGCGTCAACCCGGACCGGATGCCGGGATGCACTCGAAAACCAGGCCTGCGCGCCGGAAGTCACCTTGCGCATGAGCCCCGCTCGCGGGCGCTAGTTCTCGATGTAGGGGGTCACCAGAATGACCAGATCGCGCTGGATCTGCTGCTTGCGGTCGACCCGGAAGAGGGCGCCCAGCACCGGCAGCCTCATCAGCCAGGGGATGCCGGAGCGGCTCTCGATTTCCTCCGTCACCGTCAGCCCGCCGATGACCACCGTTTCGCCGTCCTGCACCAGCACGCGGGATGCCGCTTCCTGCGTGTGGAAGATGACGCCAGCGTCGGATGCGGCAGAGGTGAATTCGGCGAAGGATCGCTCCGCGTGGAGATCAAGCAGGACGTGGCCTCCCTCGGTCACGTGCGGGGTCACTTCGAAAACGATTCCCGTTTCCTGAATATCGACCGCAGCCGTCGGCGACTGCGCTCCCGCTGCACCGCCGCCGCCCGCGTCGAGCACCCGGATCGGCGTGCGTTCGCCGACCAGGATGCGGGCAGTCTGATTGTCCAGCACGGAGATGTACGGAGCCGCCTCCGTGCGCGACAGATTCAGGGTCTCCAGGGCTTCCAGGAACGCAAGCAGCGTGTGGCGCCCCAGAACCAGCGATGTCAGTACGGATAGCGCAGGGTTGGAAATCCGGGTTCCGGCGTTGCCGAGCGCGGAGATCGAGGTGCCGCCGAGCAGAACCACATCTTCGTTGAGCGGTTCCGACGAGGATGCGCTCCCGGTCTGTTCTTCCACCGCCTCCTCGGCGCCGGCGCCATCTGCGCCGTCGGTCGGGAGAAACAACTGTTCTCCCCGGGAGTCCCGCAGGTCGTAGGCGACCCCGAACTCCTCCAGACCGGTTCGGTTCACGAAGATGATCCGGGCGGAGATGGTGATCTGCGGAGAGCGGATGTCAAGCTCCTGCACGAGTCCCTCCACCTGAGCCAACACTCGGGGAACGTCCGTCACGATGACGCTGTTGGTGGTCAGCGCCAGAGACGCCGTTCCCCGGTCGCTCAGGAGCGACTGCGTGGCCGGCAGGATGTCATCTGCCGTCGCGTAGCTGATATTGAAAACTCTGGTCTCCAGCGGCTCGACATCCTCGCGTCGGGTCAGGTTCTCGATGTTGTCCACTCGCAGGATGCCGCTCTCCAACTCACGCGCGGCGAGTCCCTGGGAATCGAGGATGACGCGCAGGGCTACATCCCAGGGCTGGTCCCGAATGTCGGCCGAGACGACGCCGGAGACATCGGAACCGGGAACGATGGATATCCCCGCGAATTCGGAAAAAGTGAAGAGTACGTCCCGAAGCGGGGCGGCGAGGAAGGTGGCAGTGATACGCGGTTCGGTGGAAGGCCGCGGCGGCTGAGCCTGCAGAGTGGGAAACATGGGAGCAACTCCGTATACGGTGCCTGCGTGTCCTGGGGCGCCGAGCGCCATGGCCGACTCGGCGCCCTGAGCCGCTGGAACATCTACCCACATCAACCCCAGGCACACCACCGTGGTGAGAATCCGTCTCATCGTCCGTCCCTCCCGCGTTGTCGGTTCAAGTGCAACTCGAGTTGCTCCCTCATCCCGAATCGCCTCGTCTCGACGATGACGCGCTCCTGTTCGACCCGCAGGATCACCATATCGCCGAGGAGGTCGTCCTGCCGAAGGCGGAAGGTCTGCTGTCCCGAGTTCATTGGCGTGGACGGGCCCCCTGTACTCACGCCGACGAGAGCGACGCTCTGCCGGGGGTCGGGAGAGAAAATGACACCGATCAGGCGCAGCTCTTCGAACCTCGGTCCCGCAGGATCGCCGGGAAGAAGAGGCCGAAACGGGTCGCGGCGGCCGTCGCCCGGGTAGACGAAGACCTCGCGGTCGAGCACCTGCTCGACAGCGTCGGGCTCGAACGCCGCGTCGACGGCGGCGGGTCGAGCGCCATCGGCGTCGGGGGGCGCAGCCGGTCGGACCTGTCCGGCCAGCCACCGGGGTGCCAGCGCCGCGGCCGCGATGGCCAGCGCGAGGCCGAGCGCTCTCATCGGGCAGCTTCCACCGGTTCCGCGCCTCCCCCCGCGACGGGCACGTCGATCTCCGCCGGGGGGCGCACATAGGTCTCGATCCAGAAGTGAACATTGACTCCGGAATCCGCCTCCGGGTCCAGGCCGGGAAGCGCGGTCATCTCCAGCTCCACCGGAGTGATGATGCGAGGCAGTGATGCGATGGCTGTCAGAAAGCGCGCCACTTCGTGGTAGCCGCCCTCCACCAATACCTCATAGCTCCGTCTGGTGTAGAACGGGCTTGGCTCGCTCTCTGCCGGGCGAATGAAGACAAGGTCTCCCAGCCCCGAGCGCCGAGCCTCCGCAGCCAGCGACTCGAGAAGGGCCGGAACCTCCTCGCTCCGGGGGATCAGCCGCTCCAGCCGGGCTATGCGGGCGGCGTAGTCCTCGAGATGACGCGTGAGTTGCGCCTCCCCCGCGGACGCCAGGCTTCGCGCCTGCTCATTCCGGCTTGCCAGCTGCGCCAGCCGGTCCTCCGTGAGCCGGATCTGCTCCTCCGCGCTTCGGTGCTCGCGGTAGAAGAGGAGGGCGGCCATCGCCTGCAATACCGCAGTCAGCACCATGGCCCGCGGACCTGGTTTCCGAATCATCATGGTGGGGTCTCCATCGGACCTGGATCTTCGTCGACATCGTCTGGAAGCGGCTCCCGCTCCGAGTATCCCGGCTGGGCCTGGTAGCGCACTTGCACGACAAAGGAGTTGAGGATCCACTCCCCACCGCCCGGCTGTTGTTCCGCGATCTGCTCGGTGGTGACCAGGCTGACGGCGGTCAGGAAGGGAGAAGCCTCCAGCCGGTTCATGAAGCGCGTGAGAGCGAAAGTATTTCCGGCGCGTCCTTCAATCTCCACATGGAGGTCGTCCGCCGTGCCTCGCTGCGCCACCCGGGTCAGCCACGCGAATTCCGGGACCGCAACCGCCACTTCGTCGAGGATGTGGGGCCAGAGGTAGCGTCCTCGGTCGAGTTCCTGGATGATCCTCATCCGCGTCGCGACGGAATCACGCCCGGCGCGCAACCGCTCCGAGGCGGAGATCAGCTCGGCGAGCTCGGTCGAGTCGCCCAGGGCCTGGGCGAGGCGGGCTCCGATCACCTGGCGTCGACCGCGGATCCCCGGATGCAGCAACGCCAGCACGAGAAGGCCGGCCAGTCCTGGAACGCACGCCGCCATGGGCCACAGGGACGCCGTCCTCGAGGGGGACGTATCTGCGGACGATCGCACTCGGCCGGACGATCGGCTCGCCTTACGGGGCATCAGGTTGACTTCGATCACCGGCTTCGGCTCCGTGCGGGTGAGCGCAGAGCCAGACCCACCGACAATAGCAGCATCGGCGCGACTTCCTCGAGTTTGACGTCGACGCACGCATCGGGACGAACGGGAACCTGCTCGAAGGGGTTGGCGATGAGCGTCTCCACGTTGAGGATGCGGCCCAGCGACTGGGAGAAGCCTGGAATCCGGGCTCCTCCTCCGCTCAGATAGACGCGTCCCAGGCCCAGGTCAGCAGGCCGGGTCTTCAGAAAGGCCGCAGCCCTTTCCACCCCCATGGCAATCTCGTCCGCGCCGAATTCGATGACCGCCCTCACCTCGGACGACATCTCCCGCCCGCGAACCATCGCCTCCGCGGGCCGCCGTCCGAGGCCTGTCTCCCGCTGCACGGAGTCTCGCAGGGAGCGAACTCCGAAGGGGAGGTCGCGGGTGACGGCGGGAATCCCTTCCTCGACAACGACCATCGTGGTCGTCTCCCAGCCGACATCCGCGAGCACGACAACGCCTTCGGTCGCCTCGGAGTGGTTGTGGGCGAGGGCGTTGTACAGCGCAAAGCCATCCACATCCATCACTTGAACCGCCAGCCCGGCAGCGCGGGCGACTTCCACCGTGCTCTTCACCAAATCGCGCTTGGCTGCCACGAGCAGGACATCCATGGGATCCCCGGGCGTGAGGATCTGGAAGTCCAGCTCGACGTCTGCGGTATCGAAAGGAAGATGCTGTTCGGCTTTCCAGCGAATCACTTCGCGGAGTTCGCTCGGTTTCATGCGCTCCACCTCGATCTTCTTGACGATGACATCGTGGCCACCGACACCGGCTACCACGTCCCGGCCCCTGAGTCCGGCGTCCCGTAGCAATCCAGCTACCGTCTCCACCACGGGAGCCGCGTCCGAGACATCCTCGGTATCCGGCAACGGCCTCATCGCGATGCGGGAAACTTCGGGAACGTCCCCGGCGTGGCTCACCTGTACGACCTTTACGTACCCGCTGCCGATGTCGAGGCCGATGGACACCTGCCTGCGCGCGAACCAACGCATCAGGCGACTGCTAGACCGGACCGAGCCAGGAGCCCGCCGGCAGCGCCCGCATCGCCTGCA
Source organism: Longimicrobiales bacterium (assembly GCA_965225805.1). GTDB lineage: Bacteria > Gemmatimonadota > Gemmatimonadetes > Longimicrobiales > Gaopeijiaceae > BD2-11. Next base: position 1,785,234 of record OZ245327.1, on the reverse strand, counting down.
ATCCGGCATGGCTGAGCGCGCGTAGCCCGGCACAGGTGGACGCCTCCACTCGAGCCCGGTCCTCAAGTCGTACGTCGTCACCTGAGCGGATCCATCCCGCCATCACGACATCGTCCGAGAGGTGGACGGTCCCCGCCACCAGCACCAGTCCAGCGAAGGTGGCGTCCCCAGAGAAGCTTGCGTCCCCGGCAACCACAAGCACTCCCTGGCCCTGGCCGCCGGTCACTTCAAGCGAGCCGCGAACGACGACGACGGGAAAATATTTACCGCAGCTTCCGGCAGGACTCATGGGCGTGCCCCACCTCCCCGTCGCGGCGGCGGGACACCCGCTTTGCAGATCCACGCGCGTATGGCCTCCGACTACCCCGAGCGTCAAGTCGGCCAGCTCGGCCAGGTCCTCGAAGGAGAGAGCCCCCAGATTCAGGGACGGCGGTTGCCGGTCGACCGGCAACCGGTGTCTGCGGGCGGGCTCGAGCGCAGAGACCGCGGGTACCCAGCGCTCGCTCGCTGCCATCCGTCCATCCGGGAACATCGAATCCGCCAAGGCAAGATGCGGCGCGCAGTCCGCCGGACTCCAAGCCAGCGGCGGGGCCGCAACGCCGTCGCTGACGATCGCAGCCGAGTCCGTCACCAGGATGTCGGTCGCGAAGGCAACCGCGGCCGGCAAGGCGGCGAGCCGGGCACCGGGATCTAGCGCCCACGTCAACCGCCCCGCCCGCACGCGGGTCGTCCCCCCCGCACTTCCCTCCCCCACGAGCAGATGGATTTCGCTCGTCAACCGATGTGCGGCCACCCGGTACATACCTCGATCGCCATGCTCGTCGCTTACAATCACGCTGTCGCCCACCGGCAACGCCGCCAGCAACCCCGCCTGCCCGAAGGCCACCGCGGTCGCTCCTCCCTCCGCGGCAAGCCGGGCGATCAGCAGATCGCGCTCCGCACCCGCCACCGCCAACTCCTGGCGCGCCAGGTAGTGGAGGAGATGGCCGAAAGCGGTGGCGGCGAGCAGCACCATGAGCATGACCGGGATCGCGAATCCCGGTTCCCCGTTGTGTCTCACGGCCACACCTCCCGTGGCCACACGCGTAGCGAGTCGATGGACACCGGGGATCGGGCGCGTTCGAATGCGAGTCGCACGTCGAGCCCGGCACCGAGGGCGGAAACACCCGAGGCGGCTCCGGCTCCCGTAAGGAGGACCTGGGCTGTTAGCGGCTGGCGACCGCCCCGGCCTGACCGGTATCGAAATGCTCCCGCTGCGACATGGTAGCTGCCCCGTTCGAAGAGGCGCCCAATCACCGCCCCGAGCACCGGAGGATCCAGCTCCCACACTTCCCCGCCGACACCCGGGCCACATGCGTCGGTGCGAGTCCGGGCCCGGACCAACTCGGCGACGCGCCAGATCCCATCGCCAGCCAGCACGAGCACCGAGTCCTTGGAGGGGTCGGGACGGCGAAGCCCGCCGTACCGTACCGCCCACGCAGGCTGTCGCGTCGAAGCGCACAATACTGCCGTGCCCCGGAACGCTCTCAGCGCGACCGAATCCCCCGTGCCCACCACCCAGTCCACTTCTGGAAGCCCCACCCTCAATTCCTGCCCGAGCGTTTGCCGGACGATTCTTGCGGTTTCTCGGAACTCCGCAACCTCGGTCACGTTCGCGAAAGTCGTTCGGAAGGTCGCCAGTGTCCGCAACGCCGCCCCCGTGACAGCGATCATGAGCAGCATGGCGGTGAGGGCCTCGACGATCGAAGAACCCCTCCGGGAAGAGAGTACCGGTGGCCGACACGCACTCATCTCAACGAACCGGCACGGTCACTGCGACGCGCAGCAACTCCGTCCTCGTGGAATCGAGCGAATTCGCCCGGATGACCACCCGCAGCAACCGCCCATCCACGGGAAGCGGATCGTCCCAAACGACTGTCCCCGACGGGTACTGGCGACTGCCGCCACCCGACACCCCGAAGACTCCGAAGGAATCGGCGGTCTCCGCGACGGCCACGACCGCCGCGGTCATCCCACCGGCGCGCCGCCAGGTATGAAGTGCGACCGACACCAGCGCGGCCACCGACAGCAAACCCGTACAGAGAAGGACGACCGCGAACATCGCCTCCACGAGGGTGAAACCCCCGGCATTCCGCAAGGCAGCGCGTAGACGCGTCGACCGACTCATCGCCGGGCAACACGCCCGTAGGTGGAAATCACAAGCGAGGCGGATGATCTGCCGCGCGCGAAACGAAGCGTCCGGGCGGACATCCGGCCCAGCCCGAGCGCGTTGAATTCGATGGTCGCGAGAGTGTCTCGCCCCGACATCTCAAGCGACACGCCGAAACGGTCTCCCAGTTGGACGCTCTCGCGGACGGTCCCCCGCAGGCTGCGTTCCAGCCGGCTACGAAGCGGGGAGATCGTGACGGCCGAGCCGCCCGAACCCAGAGCCTCCACTCGGGCGCGGGCCAGCAACGCCGCGCTGGCCTCGCGCGCCTGCATCACAGCCCAACGGTCTCGCTGCAGCTGCAGGGCGGGCATTCCCAGGGCGATGCCGATGCCGACGATCGCCAGCACCACGGCGCACTCGAAAAGCGTGAATCCCCTGTCCATGCCATGAAAGATGGCGCCAGGGAATTCCTTCGGGGATGGCGTCCCGGGACTACCGAAAGTGAATTCGGGACTGCGCGGAGTTGGGGACTACAAGCCCCCTACCGTTCCTGCATGGGGATGGTCAGGACCTGCCCGGGGTAGATGCGGCTGCCCCGCAGGTTGTTCGACTGCCGCAGCGCCGTGACCGTGGTGCTGTGTGCGCGCGCGATATCCCACAGCGAGTCTCCCCGCTGCACCCGATAGCTGGTGCTGACGGCTCGTTGCCCACCGGGGGCGCGACCCGACGGGATGGTCAGAATCTGGCCCGGGTAGATGCGGCTGCCGCTCAGGTTGTTGGACTGCTGGATCGCCGCAATCGTCGTTCCGTTCGCCCGCGCGATGTCCCACAGGGCGTCCCCGGACCGCACGCGGTAGTTGCCGCCGACGGCACTGCGCGCCGCAGCTCCGCGCGACGGGATGGTCAGGATCTGGCCGGGATAGATGCGGCTGCCGCTCAGGTTGTTGGACTGGCGCAACGCCGTAACCGTGATGCGATGGGCACTCGCGATGTCCCAGAGGGCGTCTCCGCTCCGCACCCGGTACTGCCCGTTCCCGGACGTGGACGTGACCGGGGCTTCGGACGCCTTCGGCGCTGCCTCCGATGCCATCGCGGCCGCAACGCGCGTCTCGGAAGCCTGGGTGGTCCGAGCCATCAAGCCGTCCACATAGCGGGCGTAGGGCGCCGGAAAGAGGGCGATATGGTAGTGCGGAGGGCGGGATTCGCGTGTCGCTTCCAGGACGCCGTTGGCTTCCAGGGAGACCAGGACATCTTCCAGCCACCGGCGGCAGGCGCCTATGTTCGACCGGCGCAGGTCGACGGCCATTCCGGTTGGATGAACCGAGCGGTCGGAGGCGTTGCGGGGCTGGCGGTTGAGTGGGCGCGTCAGGCTGGTGACAACCAGGACCTCACCGCACGCCTGGTGGTATTGAGCCGCCAGTCGCTCGACGAAAGTGCGGACCTGGGGGCGGCCGTACGCAAAGCTGACCTCCTCGTCGATGTCGTAGTCGCGGTTGCCGCGCACCGGCTCCAGGTAGCCAAGCTCCACGAACCGTTGCACGTGCGCCGGGGTTTGCAGGTAGGTGAAGTCGTGAGCCCGCGCCTGCACGTTCTGGACCGTGAGCGAGCGGGACGACCCCCGCAGGGTCTGTGCGCTGGACGAGGCGGGGGCGAAGCCCAGCGACATGGCGGCCAGGAGTGCCCCTGCGACACCCACGCTTCCGAGAGTGCCGCGGGGGTCGGGGCGGGACTGCCCTGGCCAACGGATGGCGATTGTGTGGTCTCGACCCATCATCCTCCATCCGAATCCAGGCTGAACCGAAGGGCGATCAGGACGCGACCGGGAGAGCCGATCCGATCCATCCCAACTTCATTTGTTTATACCGCACTGTTTGGTATTTTTACGGCGAAATCCCGCCCTCCGCAAGGGTCTGCTGCAAAGGACTTGCCGGCTCCACCTCGAACCTCGTGGCGAGGGAACGGCTGGCTGCCGTCACCGAAGCGATTCGGGAGCTTCGGCGGCTCCCCTACCCGGCCGCGGCGAAATTGGCAGCCACGACGTCCCAGTTGACCGTGTTCCACCACGCCGTGAGATAGTCGGGGCGGCGATTTTGATAGCGCAGATAGTAGGCGTGCTCCCACACGTCCACGCCCAGCATCGGGGTCTGCCCATCCATCAGCGGGCTGTCCTGGTTGGCGCTGGAGCGTACCACCAGACCGGAATCGGTGGCCACCAGCCAACCCCAGCCGGAGCCGAAGCGGGTGATGCCGGCGGTCTTGAGTTGATCCCGCAGCTCGTCGACGGAACCGAAGGCGGCGTCAATGGCGGCGGCCAGTTCGCCGCTGGGGGCGTCGGCTCCGCCGGGGGTCATCAGGCGCCAGAAGAAAGTATGATTGACGTATCCGCCGCCGTTGTTGCGCACGGCCCCGCGAATGGCCTCGGGGACGTCGCCCATGTTGCCCAGCAGGTCCTCCACGCTGCACTCCTGAAGGTCGGGATGCGACGCGAGGGCTGCGTTGAGGTTGGCGGTGTAGGCCGCGTGGTGCTTCGAATGGTGTATCTCCATCGTGCGCGCGTCGATGTGCGGCTCAAGCGCGTCGTAATCGTAACCGAGGTCCGGAAGCGAGTGAGGATAGGCCATGGTCGTGCGCTCCGCTGGCTGAGGGGACGTTCTCCCGGCCACCTCGCGAGGACGGGGGCTTGGTACGCCGGGGAGTCGGCTTCGTATCTTACAGGCAAGCGCCCCGGAGTTCCACTGCCCACCCCGGAAGGATTTTGAAGCTGATGACAAGCTCGGCGCGCATCCTTCTGGTCGATTGCGACAGCTTCTTCGTGCAGGTGGCACGCCTCGAGGACCCCGAAGGCGCGGGACGCCACCGGCTGCTTGTCGTGGGAGGGACGCCGGAGGGCCGGGGCGTGGTGGCGTCGGCGTCCTACGAGGCCCGCGAGCACGGCGTCCGCTCGGCGATGCCCACCGCGCAGGCCCTCCGTCTCTGCCCCGAGGCGGTGGTCGTGCCGGTGGCACGGTCGGCGTGCGTCCGGCGGAGCCGCGAAGTACGGCGGGTTCTGGAAGAGTTGTCGCCGGTGGTGCGGCCGGCCTCGATCGACGAATTCTACCTCGATCTTTCAGGAACGGAGCGGATGCTGGCCGACGAGGCCTTCGAAGGCACCGCGCGCCGGATCCGCGAGGTAGTGCTCGCGCGCACCGGCATCTCGGTCTCGGCGGGCGGCGGGACGCGGCGCATCATCGCCAAGCTCGCCACCGGGCTCGCCAAGCCCGCGGGTGTATGCGTCGTGCCCGCCGGCGAGGAGGCCGAGTTCATGCGCCGATTCGACCTTGAGGACATCCCCGGGATCGGCCCCGCGTTTCTCGGCGAGCTCCAGCGCCGGTCGCTCCGGTCGGTGAACGACGTGCTGCGGGTGCAGCCGGAGTGGCTCGAGCGCTGGTTCGGCGCCCGGCGCGCCCGCTGGTTGCACGACCGGGTGCGGGGCCTGGACGGAGAGGGCGCCCTCTCCCACCGGGAGCGGAAGTCCGTAAGCGCGGAGCGCACCTTCGCCAACGACACCTCCGACGACGACGAGCTGGATGCGGTACTCTCCCGGCAGGTGAACTCGGTCGCGCGGCGCGTCCGCCAACTCGGCGTGGGGGCGCGCACCATAACCGTCAAGATCCGCGACCGGGACTTCTCGACCCGCCAGCGCAGCCGCACCCTCCCCGAGCCGGTGGAGTCGGATCAGGCGATTCTCGGGGTGGCGCGCGAGCTTCTCGCTGAACTGCGGGCCAGGCGTCGCACCCCCGCCCGCCTCCTTGGCCTCGCCGCCAGCGGGCTCTCGGGCGAGACGGAAGGCGCGCAGCTCGCGCTCTTCCCCGAAGCCGACGGCCCGGACCCGGAACGCGCCCGGCGCATCTCGCGGGTGATGGACCTCGCCCGGGACCGTTTCGGCGACCGGGCCCTCAATCCCGGGCGAAGCCTGACTCCCTGATGACTTCACATTCTACTTAAAGCGAATCGCGCTATCTCTTTTAATGTGAAGATCCTGGCTGCCTAAGCCAAGGCTTCCGCGAAAAGTAGCTATTGGCCTCTCCGGCCACCTTGGGAGCGAGCATGATCAGCGCGATCAGATTGGGCACGATGACGATCGCGAGGAAGATGTCGCCCAGGTTCCAGATCACGGTCAGGGGCAGTACCGCGCCGACGAAGTGCATGACGACGAAGACCAGCTTATACGGCAGCACCGCGCCCGCCCCCAGCAGATAGTGCGCGCAACGGTCGCCGTAGTAGCTCCACGAGATCGCCGTCGATATGGCGAAGAGCAGCACCGAAAAGACGACGATCATGTGGCCCCAGTCGCCCAACGCGCTCAGTCCCCGGCGGAAGCCCTCCATCGTGAGTGGTGCGCCGCTTTCGACAGCCTCGCCGTAGAGGGACGCATGACTCTGGCCATCGTTTCCTCTGGCCACGCCTTCAGAGGGAACGACGGTTCCGGTGAAGGGCGTGGTGTGCGCCTCGTCCACGTACAGCATCTCGACGAAGGCGTCGTGCCAGGCGATGTGCACGCCGCCCGGATCCTCGGGAGCTCCGTTCTCGACGCGGATTTCGGCCGGAGCGGCCGATGACTCGTTGTTGCCCATGGCGTCCACGGTCACGTAGCCGAGGTCGCCGCCCCCCAGGGTGATCTCCGTCGGAATGCGGTCGTTCCAGACGCCCGTAGTGATGATCACGAGTCCGGTCATCGAGCAGATCACGATCGTGTCGATGAAGGGCTCGAGCAGCGCGACCACGCCCTCGGACACGGGCTCGTCGGTCTTGGCAGCGGCGTGTGCGATGGGCGCGGAGCCCTGTCCGGCCTCGTTCGAGAAGAGACCGCGGCGCACGCCCCACATGAGCGTCACAAGGAACGCTCCCACGCCGGTTCCGGCGACCCCCGCGGTCGGGTTGAAGGCTTCGCGGAAGATGAGCCCCAACGCGGGGATGATCTCGCTGGCGTTGAAGAACAGGATGACCAGCGCGCCCAGGCAGTAGATCGCGGCCATGAGGGGCGCCAGGATGCCGGTGACTCGCCCGATTCGGGTGATCCCCCCCAGGATGACCAGGGCGACTATCGCCGACGTCACCAGGCCGCTCACGGTCGTCGGGATGCCGAAGATGGTGCGCATCGAATCGGAGACCGTGTTGGCCTGGATCGCGTTGCCGGTGAGGAAGGCAGTCAGCCCCAGCGTGATGGCAAAGAAGACGGCCATCCACTTCCAGCGGGCTCCCAGCCCACGCTCGATGTAGTACATGGGGCCGCCGCTCACCGTCCCTTCCCATCGGTGGGCATCGCGGTCGGGCGCCTCCACCTCCCGATACTTCTGGGCGAGGGTGACCTCCGTGAACTTGGTGGCCATCCCGAGGGCGGCCGTGACCCACATCCAGAAGAGCGCGCCCGGACCTCCCCAGTGGATGGCGATCGCGACCCCGGCGATGTTGCCGATGCCGACGGTCGCGGAGAGCGCCGTGGTCAGCGCCTGGAAGTGCGAGACATCGCCCGGCTCATCCGGATCGTCGTACTTCCCCGATGTGACCGCGAACCCGTGACCCAGCCTGCGCAGCTGCACGAAGCCCAGGCGAAGGGTGAGGAAGACACCCGCGCCCAGTAGCAGAATCACCATGAAAGGAACCGTCTCGTCGCCGACGGAGATGCCGAGCTCGACGATGTAGCGGTTTCCCAGGTCCGAGAGTGTCTGAAAGAGTTCCACGGAGGCTCCTCGGGTGGGGGGCGGATCGGGTATCGGAATCGGGAAGGATGCCCCGCGGGAGGACCGTGGTCAACATCGGCCGGCTCAGGGGAGGCGGAAAGCGGAGCGCCGAAACGCGCGCGGGAACGGCGGGAAGCCCTGGGGCGGGAACGGCCGAGAGCCGCCCCGAGGCGGAAACGGTGCAGAGCCCGGGATCGCGACGGTGCGGAGCCCCCGGTGGGGAACGGTGCAGAGCCCGGGATGGAACCGCGCGGAGGCTCGGGCGGGCGGCGTCAGCGCCCTGGCCGGGCGAGCGCCTCCCCGAGGCGGATCTCCCTGCCCGCCGCCAGCCCGGGCACCCATTCGTAGCCTCCGCGCTCGAGCAGTACGATCACGCAGGACCCCAGGTGGAAGGCCATGATCTCCTGCCCGCGGGCGACCTCGATCGGGCGCTGGTAGTTCCTTCGACGCTCGGAGGGCGGGCGGCGGTTGGTGACCCAGCCCCCCTCTCCCCCGCCCCACCCCGGATCGAACGCGGTGGAGATGCGCCCCACGTTGTACGCCCCGACCGCCACCAGCGCGATCCGCCCGGCGTCGCCCGCGAAAGAGCAGACGATGCGCTCGTTGGTAGCGAGCAGGTCGGGGATCTCGGCTACCGCGGGCGCGTTCACCGGGAAGAGCCCTCCCGGGACGTACGACGCCGAGCGCAGCCAGCTCGCGACCGGGGCGTGGATGCGGTGGTAGTGCCGGGGCGCGAGGTAGATGGTCGCGTACAGCCCGCCCCGGAAGCGCGCCCCGGCCTCTTCGCTCGCAAGCAGGGCGGCGGCGGAATAGCGTCGCCCCTTCGCCTGAACCAGGCGTCCCTCCTCGATGGCGCCGATCCGGGTGAGTACGCCATCCACCGGCGACGCCAAGACGGACGCGTCCGACGGCCACTGGCGAGCGCCGGGCGCCAGGCGACGGACGAAGAATGCGTTGAGGCTGCGGTATTCGCCCGGCGGCCGCTCGGCTTCCTCCGTCCGGGCACCGGCCAGACGCGCGAACCCCCCGATGAGCGGCGCCCGCAGCCAGCGAGGGATGTCCGCGTCCGCCAGCCGGCCGAAGCCGCGGCTGGCCAGCGCGCGCGGGATTCGCGACAGAAGGGCGAGCAGGAGGCGTCCGCCCCACGAGGCTCGCGCTTGTCTTTTTCGCGCTCCGATCGCCACTCGCCCCCGCGTTACCCCACGACGTTGATCATGTCGAAGATCGGCAGATACATGGATACGATCATTCCGCCGACCACGATGCCCAGGAGAGTGACCATCGCGGGCTCGAACCCCGCCAACAGACCCTCCACCGAGCGCCCGACCTCATCGTCGTAGAAGTCGGCGATCTTCGCCAGCATCTCGTCCAGGCCGCCGGTCTGCTCCCCCACGTGTATCATCTGCACCACCATGGGAGGGAACACCCCCGACTCCCGGAGGGGCTCGGCAATGGTCTGGCCCCCCGCGATCGACGTGCGCGCGCTCATCACGGCGTCGTGGACGACGCGGTTGCCCGTGCCCGCGGCTGTGATCTTCAGTGCCTCCAGAATCGCCACCCCGGAGCCCACCAGGGTCCCCAGCGTGCGGGTAAAGCGGGCCACCATCATCTTCAGATGCAGCTTGCCGACGACCGGGAGAGCGAGCACCACCCGGTCCAGCACCAGCCGGCCCGCCGGGGTGGAGCGGGCGCGCCGCAGCCCCACCCATGCGCCGACGGCGGAGAGGGCAGGCAGCCACCAGTAGGCCCGCATTCCCTCGGAGAGACCGATCACGATCCGCGTGGGTAGCGGCAAGGGCATATCCGCCGCCGCGAACATCTCCTGGAAGGTGGGAATCACGAATTCGAGCAGCACGAGCACGGCGAACGCCGACACCACCAGGACCACCGCCGGGTAGACCAGGGCGCCGCGGACCTTGCGCACCAGGCTGTCGGTCTTCTCGAGCGAGTCCGCCAGGCGCGCCAGCACCGTGTCCAGAACGCCCCCCGCCTCTCCCGCGGACACCATGCTGACGAACAACTGATTGAACACCGCGGGATGCTCGCCCAGCGCTCCCGCGAGGGTGCGACCGGATTCGATGTCGTGGCGCACCTCGCCCACCACCGCAGTCAGCTTCCGGTTGCCGGTCTGTTCCGCAAGCACGCCCAGGCTCGGCACCAAAGGTAGACCTGACTGGATCATGGTCGCGAACTGGCGTGCGAACACCACGACGTCGCGCATCGAGACGCGACCGCGGAGCCCCGACCGGATCCACCGCCGCCACCCCCGTCCGGGCGGTGGCCTGCGCAATCGATACACCGAGCGAGCCATGCGAGCACCGCCGAACTATGGGGCGTGGGGGTCGCCGAGGGACCGAAGCAGCTCCCCGGGATCATGGGAACACTTGAGCGCGGCCTCCGTCGAGACCTCCCCCCGCATGCACAGCTGCCGCAGGGCGTCGTTCATGGTCTGCATGCCGTGCTTTCTTCCCGTCTGCATCATCGACGGGATCTGGTGGACCTTCTGGTCGCGGATGGCGGCACGCACTGCCGACGTACAGACGAGGACCTCGCACGCCGCGACCCTTCCTCGTCCCCGCACCCGGCGGAGGAGGTTCTGGGTCACCACGCCTTCCAGCACCAGCGCCAGCTGGGCACGCACCTGCGCCTGCTGCCGCGACTCGAAGACATCAATGACGCGATGGACGGAGGCTGCCGCCGAATTGGTATGGAGGGTGGCGAATACGAGATGGCCGGTCTCCGCAATGGTCAGTGCCGCCGATATGGTCTCGGGATCCCGCATCTCGCCGATGAGGATGACATCCGGATCCTGGCGGGTCGCCGACCTGAGGGCGGCCGCGAAGCTCATGGTGTCGGTTCCCACCTCGCGCTGGTTAACGATGCACCCGTGGGACGGGTGGACGAACTCGACCGGGTCTTCAATGGTGAGGATGTGTCCGCGGCGGGTTTCGTTGATCCGGTTGAGCATGGCGGCCAGAGTCGTGGTCTTTCCCGAACCGGTGGGCCCGGTCACCAGCACCAGCCCCCGCGGCAGCTCCACGAGCCGGCTCACCACCCGTGGCAGCCGCAGATCCTCGAGCGGGCGTATCTCGTGGGGGATTCTGCGCAGTGCCATTGCCGGATGCCCCCTCTGTTGGAAGCAGCTGCACCGAAAGCGCGCGAGCCCTGCCAGGTCGAACGCGAAGTCGATCTCGCGCCCCGCCGCGAGTTGATTTCTCCGGGTCTCCGTCAGCGCCGAGTGCACCAGTTCCGTTGTCTCCTGCGGAGCGAGCGGCTGCCCCTGACTCGAGTCGGCCAGTTCGCCGTCGATGCGCAGCCTGGGCGGAACCCCGGTCGTGACGTGCAGGTCGGAGGCGTCCCTCTCCACCATCTCCTCGAGCAGCGCCCGCAGGTTCGGCGGCCCCGAGCCGCGCGGGTCGGCGGCGGCCCGGTCCAGCCCTTCCGCCTTCGGCTCCGTGACGCGAGCGTTCATCGACGCACGAAGAAGCGCCGGCGCGCCGTTTCGAGCATCGCGGGACCGATGCCGCGAACCTCGAGAAGATCCTCCACGCGGGAGAAACCGCCCACTTCGCTGCGGCGAGCGATGATCCGGGCGGCGAGCGCGGGACCGATGCCGCGAACTCCCTCCAGCTCCTCGGCGGTGGCCCGGTTCAGGTCGATGGGACTCTCGTCCGGCGGATTCGCGGGTGAAGTGGTGCGCCGAGCTGCCGTGGTCGTTGTTGGGCCAGATGGCCGCCGTGCGCGCCGTCCTCCGCCGCTCGCCGCCAGGGCCAGGTGCTGCGCGAGACGCTCGACCGTCGCCGGACCGATGCCGCGAACCCGCGTGAGCGCCCCGGCATCCGCGAAGGGGCCCTCGGCCGCTCGCGATTCCACGATCGCCCGGGCCGCCGCCGGACCGATACCAGGCAGCCGGTCGAGGTCCTCCTCGGTGGCCGTATTGGGGTCAATGCGCTCGCCGGGGGCAAGAGGGGCGGAACGGCGCTCCTCTTCGTCGAGCATCTCGCGCGAGTCGGCCGCCAGCGCCCGCGCCGACACGGTGTCGGCATGAACGGTGAGCGGAGGCCGGACAGCTTCCAGCCCGGCCCGCACGGCACCCGCGAGGAAGAGAACGCCAGCCGTGATGGCCAGGGTACGGGATTCGTCGCGTGTCATGCATGGACGATCACGCCCCGGCACGGGCGAAGGAATGGCTGTTCGGGACGTCGTGCCACCGGGCACTGCCTGCCGCGGTACGGGCGAAGCATTGGCTGTCCGGGACGTCGTCCCTTGGCCCCTGTCCGCGTCACGCGCGCCAGAAGCGCGTCACCGGCACGGCGCGACCCGCGGCCGCCCGGCATCCTCAGGGAAGCCCCGCGAAGGCTCCCGCGTTGTAGACGAACTGGCCCCAGACGCCGATCTGAAACTGGGTGGAGCCCAGCCGCTGGCCGATGTTCGACTGCCGGTCGGTGTAGCTGGCCTGAAAGCCGACCTGAAGCTCGGAGACGACGGTGTCCAGCGTGAGGTTGAAGGTGCTGTTGTGCTGGTCCACGAAGGGCACGCACTTGTCCTTCCCGAAGGTGATGCGGCAGTCGCTCTGCCCGGCGCGATTGTAGCGCAGCGAGGCCTGGATGGGCCGCTCCAGCCGCGCCCCCAGTTCGCCCGGAGGCGTGAAGCTCCCGCTCATGGTGAAGACGTGGGTGTTGCGGCGGCGGCGCGTGTCCCCGGTGGGGTCGGTGCCCTCGCCGCGCGTCATGGTGGTGCGGTAGCTGGTTGAGAAACCGCCTCCCCAGCGCACCGAGACGTCGAAGGGAACGGTCGAGTCCTCCTGGAGCCGCTGCTGCTGGGTTCCCGTGCCAAAAGAAATGCGGCGGGTGTCTACGCGGTATCCCGAGTTCAGGGTGAGGCGCTCGACCGCCGCCTGCACGAAGGGCGGCAGCGGCACCGAGGCCGCCCGCAGGACGATGTTCGGCCAGCTGCGGGTGTGCGACGCGCGGTCGCTGCGGGTGTCGAAGGTGGCGATGTCGGTGACCGAATAGTCCGCGTCCACGCTGACCCCCGGCAGGAGCGTGAGCCCCGAGCCCATCGCCCAGCCGTTGCGGTCCACGAGGGTGGCCGCGGTGGCCCCGTCCACGACCCGGAACCCCTCGAGGTCGTTCAGGCCGAACTGATACCACACGTCCGGATCCAGCACTTCCCGGTTGAAGCGGGAGGTGAGGCCGTCCTGCCAGTTGACCGTGAAAGGCGAGAGCGCGCCGGCAAGGCTCCGCATCATCCCCTGCGGAGGGCCGTCTGTCGTACTCGGCCTCGGGGGTCCTCCCCGGGCGAGCGTCCCCGGGTCGAAGGTCAGGGAGGCAGTGGTGCTGCGTTGTCCGCCCACGTTGCGCTGCAGGTGGCGCAGGGTGTCCGCCTCCACGATCTGGCGCCGCACCAGGGTGGCGTTGCGGTCGGAGCTGTAGGTGGTCGTCCAGGTGACGGTCCACTGCAGCCAGTCGGCGGGCCGGGGCGCCCAGCGCATGTTGGTGCGCAGCCGGCGGTTGGTCTCCCAGCCCAGGTCCACGCCGCCCAGATACGACCTCTCCCGCGCCAGGAGCGGCCGCACCGCCGGATCCCTGACGGCGAGCTCGGGGGAGAGCAAATCGCGGCTGGAGTTGAAGTCGGTGGTCGCTGTCACGGACTGGAAGGGTCGGAAGATCACGCGCGCGTCGGTGTCCAGGCCTCTCCGGGGAGAACGGGTGCGGGTTGCGCTGCTGTCCGCGGGCAGGCGCAGGATCTGCTCGAAGCGGAGGGTCTGGTTGCGCTGGTTGGCGTAGGAGGCCCCGAAGCCGATCCGCTCCGGACTCCACCGCACGCGACTCGCCAGCACCCGCTCCTCCAGCGATTCCGGAAGCAGCAGACGCACCACGCCCCCCAGGAACCCCGGCACGACCGGCAGGGTGCGCGGCTCCACCGCCCGGTCGTAGCCCACCCGTGCGTCCAGCACGCGCGAGTCCGACTCCGAAGTCGCGCTCGCGGACTGCGCGGACGAGTATCCCGCGCGCGCGCTCAGGCCGTCGAGGAAGATCGCCGCCCACGGGTTGCTGGACGGCGTGCGCTTCCGGAACGACACGCCGACGCGGGTCCGGTCGAAGGCAACCTTGCGCAGTCCCACGAGCCGGTCCGCGCGGATGTCGCTCCGCACCAGAAAAGTGGGATCCTGCCCGGAGCTGGTGTGCGAAACAGTCAGCGGCAGCTCGATCCCCCAGGAGGCGGGGGTGAAGCGGCTCAGCTGCAGCGTCGAGTTCGCCGTCCACTGCTGGTCGCGCTGGTAGCTGGGGTCCCCCTCCAGCTGGCGGAAAAGAGCGCCGCGGTCGGAGATCGAGATGCGCGTGGTCATGAAGTCGGAGGCGTTCAGGTCCACGTTCAGGTGGCTGGCGAGCCCCTGGTCGGTCACCGCGTTGGAGAGGCGGAAGTCGTTGACCCACACCTCGCCATCGTCGGCGAACTCGCCCTCGTTCCACACCCCCAGCGAGAGCTCGCGCACCTGCGACAGATTGGGGGCGCGAGCCCGGTCCTGCAGCACCGCGGCGTAGGTCGAGTCGGCACTCCAAACCACCAGCGCCGGGGACCCTGCAAGCGGGGGATCCTCGATCAGCCTCTGTTCCGCCTCGCTGCGCAACTCGAGCCAGCGATCGAAGTCCACCAGGATCTCGGGCAGCCAGTCCTGGGCCCCAACCCCTGCGGGGTCCACCGCAGGCTCCAGCCGGGTCCGGTACAGATAGAAGTTGTCCTCGTCGCTGCCGACCTTCAGATAGAAGTATGAGGGCCGGTCCATGCCCCAGTCGCCCCGGCGCGCCAGCGCCCAGATGCGCGCCTGCCGGTAGGTGAGGAAGTTGCGGGGCCGCTGGGGAAAGCGGTGGTACACCTCGACCCTCTCCCCCGGGGGCAGCCCGCGGTAGGTGATGCCCAGGGCCTTCTCGCTGAACTCCACCCCCTGGGCCCCCAGCGCGCTGGTGGGATCGTCCAGCTGCTCGACCACCCCCGGCGGGGGCTGGTAGGCGGCGCCCACCTCCACCGCGCCCACCGGGCTCACCTCGACCGTGCCCCCCGTTCCCGGCTGGTCCCCCGCCATCCCCGAGAGCACGCCTTCGCCCGCGCGCTTCACCCAGCGCGAGCCCACCAGGCGCATGCGTGCCAGCACCGCAGGCGCTTCCGCGTCCCCGGTGACCGTCAGGCGCAGGTGCTTGACGGCGCGGAAGTCCCCGTCGGTGAACATCCCGGCCGGATTGACCGCCTGCGGCCCGCGCAGGGGAATCCGGTAGAGACGGAAGAGGGTTCCGGTCTCGGTGGTGTCGCGCACCAGGTAGGGAGAGGATCCGTCGAGCTCCACCACGTAGCGCATGTAGCGCTCGTCGGTATCCAGGTTGCCGTCCCCGTCCAGGTCCTCGGAATCCGGACGCCCGTTCCCCCGGGTGCAATTCACCCTTGGATCGCCGATGCGGTAGACCACCGCCCGGGTCGCCAGGCACGCCTCGTCCCACAGCCCGCGCCGGTCCAGCTCGTCGTTCCAGATCTCGCCCTGGCGCGGGTCTGCCTCCTGGTCGAGCGCGCCAAGCCCCCAGGTGCCCCCGCCCTCGCGCGTACCGCCCGCAAGCCCGTCTTCATCCACGAACAGGGCATCCTCGCTCACCGTTCCCAGGTCGAAGATGAAGGTCAGGATCTCGCCCCCGGCGATGTACATGTCGAGGAACTCGGTGCGGGTCAGGTCCAGGCCCGTGCTTGAGAGGTTGGTGGTGACGGAGCGCCAGCGCTTCCGGTCGAAGCGTCCCCCGGCGCCGCTCTCGCTGATGCCGAAGGTGACCAGCAGCCCGGACTCGCGAATCTCGTTGCCGGCCACGTTGATCTGCCGGTCGATGTCGTTGCGCGGCAGGAACCCCTCGAAGACCCCGGTGCTGTCCCCGCCCGCGCCCTCGGTGATCCAGGTGTGCTGCCACTGGAGGGACGCGATGTCGCTCGGCCCGAGCGCCGATGGAAGAGCCTGCACCGCGCCGTCCCGGAACAGCGGTGCGCTCCCCAGCCGCCATCCCGTGTTGAGGCCGGAGAGGGGCAGGTCGTTCGAGGAGTCGAAGTCGTGAAGGTATACGTCTCCCGAAAGGTTCGGGCTCGGCAGGGAGAGGGCCATCTCCCCGTTCACGCTGAGGCGCGAGAGGCCGGAATGAGTCAGCCCCGGCACCCGGTCCAGCGCGCGGTCCAGCGCGGGCAGCTCCATCTCCATGCGGCCGTTCAGGCCCCCGAGGAGAATCGAGGCCGGCTCCACACCCAGCTGAGGCCTGCGCACCAGTCCCTTCTCGCGCTGGTAGAGCCCCAGGAAGTTGAGTTCGCCCACATCTCCGAGGGGGTAGCTGGCGTTCATGCCGAAGACCGAGGTCGGGGCGATCTGGAAGAGCGCCTGCTGCTCCCAGGTGGCGCGCAGATCCGCCGCCGGATCCGTGGCGAAGAGGTTCTCCGCGCCGAGCAGCGTGACCTGCCCCATGTCGTAGTCGATGATGTAGTCGGTGCGTGCTTCGAGCGCGCGGTCGCCGAAAAAGAGGCGTTCGCTGCCGTCGCGGATGCCGAGCGCGCCCAGCGAAAAGGAGGAGACAAGGCCCTCGCTGCGCACGCGGAAGGGAATGGTCAGCCAGTAGAGCCCGGCGTTCTCGCGCTCGTAGGGGTCCACCGCGTCGTAGATCTCCGGGTTGGCGTCCCCCGCCAGGATCTCGGTTGTCTCTTCGGCCGAGAGGCCGAGGGAGGGCACCGGAGGCGGCTCGGCAAAGGGCCTGAGCGTCGGGAAGATGATGAACGTGCCCGAAACCGCGGGTTGCTCCTCGAAGGCGTCGGCGGCGGGCTTGTAGACGAAGGCGCGGTCGACGACGTCGACGGGCGATTCCTCGTCCAGCCCGAGCAGCTTCAGATAGGTGACGTCCTCCCCGCCGGCGCCGCGGGTGAAGGTCCTCCCGGCGCTCAGCTCGCCGACGGAGATCTCCAGCGACACCGAGGGAATCTCCACGTCGTTGGAGCCGGAGACGCGGTAGACCTGATGCATCTCCATGTCCCAGGTCGGCCGGCCCGGCTGGTGGTTGGGCTGCGAGGCGCGCAGCAGCGAGAGGCGAGGACGCCCGCCCTCGTTGTGAATGCGCTCCGGGTTGTAGTCGCCGATGGTGTCCCCGGCGGCGGTGATGTAGGTCACCGCCAGCATCTCGGCGCGGCGCAGGGGGCTCCGGAGCGCGATCCAGAGTCCGCTCGGGTGCACGAAGTAGTCCACGCCCGCCTGCAGGTAGCGGAACCACCCGGACTCGGTCACCGTGTCGTCCCCGAGGGTCGCCGAGGCATCCGCCTGGATGTAGCCCTCGACCTGCTGGCGGGTGACGGGGTCGCTTTCGAAGCGGTAGAGCTGAATCGGCTCCGCGCCCGGGATGGCGGTGGAGGGCACGGTGCTGGGGTCCGCGCCCAGGATGTCGATGTGCGGGTAGTCGAAGAGGTCGCGCGGGTCGGAAAGGAAGAAGAACTGGCCGCGCACGTAGTCGGCGTTGTCGACCACGATGGTGTCTTCCTGGACGAAGGCGCGGTCCGTGCCCGCCCCCGCCAGGCGGAACTCCCGCGACGACAGGTCGCCCTTCTGCTGCGCGAACACGGTCTCGAAATCGACCGGGCCCAGCTGGCCGGTGGCGCGCAGACCGAAGTTGCCGGCGGGGATGCCCTCCGTGAGGAAGCGCGACTCGGGGAGCCCGAAGGTCACGTCTCCGACCTCGACCCCCTGGACAATCTCGTCCGGCAGCCCCTCATAGAAGACGTTGATGTTGTTGGTGGCCGAGAACTCGCGCGTCTGGTCGTAGTCGACGTTCACCACGATCCGGTCCGAGATGGTGCCGCCCATCTGGACGCCGAATTGAAGCTCGGGCACGAGGCGGGGCAGGAGGCCGGGCTGGCATCCCAGCTGGACGCCGGCGTCGCAGGGCCGAAAGCGGGTCCAGTCGCCTCCGAACTCTCCCCTGCCCCGAATGCGCACGTCCAGATCGGCGAACTCGAGCAGGCCGGCTCCGGGCAGCACGGCGGTTTCCGGCTCGGGAGGGAGCTCGGGGAGGAAGGACACCGGGCCCGTCTGCCCGGCTTCCTCGTCCGCGGGCGGGCGCGCGATGCGGGTCGCCAGCGCCGCTCCCGGCCGCAGGGGCGAGCCGGGGAGCGGTCCCGGCGGTCCGAGCACATAGGGCCGGAACCACGGCGAGCCGGTGCCGGGCGCGGGCCCGAAGGCGACCGGGAAGAGGAGGGGCACGCGCGCCAGCCCGAGCGGGACGCGTACCGCCGCGGGGGGCGGGACGGAGGCGAGCGGTGGGGGCGCGGGGAACAGCCCCCGCCAGCGTATCGTGTCGGCCGCGGGCACAACCTGGGGGGCCGCCGGCGCCGTGGTGGCCGCGGCCGTGGCTCTCGCGGGAACCAGCGCACAAAGGAGAAGCGCCGCGCCGGCCCACCACCCCCATCCCCCGGGACCACGGGCACGCGGCCGGTGTACGGTGCGAGTTGAGGGAGGCTCGCTCAACGTCCAACCCGCGACCGACTACGGATGAACATTCTCACGCGCTATCTGATACGGGCGCACGTGGCACCGTTTTTCTTTTCGCTCACCGTGCTCACCGGCCTCTTCTTCCTGAACCTGGTGGCTCTGAGGATGGGCGCGCTCATGGGCAAGGGACTGCCGTGGCAGGTCTACACCGAGTTTCTCCTCCTTTCTCTCCCGCACACCCTGGCGCTCACCATCCCCATGTCGGTGCTCGTCGCCGTGCTCTACGCCTTCTCGGAGCTGACGGAGGCCAACGAGATCACCGCGATGTCGGCGGGCGGGGTGCGTCCCGCGCGCCTCCTGGTCCCCCTTCTCACCGCGGGCACGATCGCGGCTGGTCTGGTCTTCCTGCTGCACGACCGCCTGCTCCCCGAATCCAACCATCGTCTCAAGAACCTCATGGTCGACGTTCAGGGCAAGAGCCCCACGTTTCGACTCAGGGAGCAGGTCATCAACGAGATCCGCGCGGTGAACGGCGCCACACGCTACTTCCTGCAGGCACATGCGATCGACCCGATTACGAATGAACTCGAGGATGTCACCATCTTCGACGTTAGCGAATACGACCAGTATCGCACCATTTATGCCACCCGGGGGACGATGGCGTTCGACGAGGGCGGCACCGATCTCTTCCTGACCCTTTTCGACGGCAACGCATACGAGGTGAGCGACATGCGGCCGGCGGGATTCCGGCAGCTGGCCTTCGAGCGGCAGATCATCCCCATGCGCGGGATCGCGGACGTGCTGGAACGCAGCAACAGCGACCAGCGCGGCGACCGCGAGATGTCCACCGCCATGCTGGCGGCCGAGGTGCGCAAGGCGCGCGACGAGCTGGTCGAGGTGCGCCGCGCCAGCCTGGCCCGCTCACGCGGGGCGGTGCGCGAGGCTCTCGCACTCGAGCCCGTGGAAGGGGAGGAGATCGACGATCTGCTGCCGCCGGGGGCGCTTGAGACCCAGCTCAGCATCGTCGGCGACCTGGGGCTCACGCCCCCGGACCAGGTCACGGAGGTGGTCACCGCCAACCTGCGCACCAACGCCGTCCGCGAGGAGGGACTGCTGCTCAACGAGAACCGATACCGGGTGGAGTTCCACAAGAAGTGGGCCATCGCGACCGCGTGCTTCGTCTTCGTGCTCGTGGGCGCTCCCCTCGCCATCCGCTTCCCGCGGGGCGGGCTCGGCACCGTCATCCTCCTCTCGGGGACCATCTTCGCCATCTACTGGACGACACTGATCGGAGGCGAGTCGCTCGCCGACCGCGGCTACATGGAGCCGAACGTGGCGATGTGGATCGCGAACTTCATCTTCCTGACTGCCGGCATCTGGCTGGCCGCGCGCATGGGACGCGCCGTGTCCGCACCGCGGGACTCGGGCCAGGGAGGCTTGTGGCAGCTGTTGATGAATCAGGTGAGGCGCCCGCGCGGGTCTGGCGCGGACCCCGCATTAGCAAGCGTCGACCTCGCATCCGAGAGCGTGGACCACCTGCACCCGGGAGCGTAGACCCATGAGGCTCCTCGACCGGCTGATCGCCAACAGCTTCCTCAGAATCTTCCTGGCCTTCGTGGCCGCCGTGCCGCTCCTCTTCGTGGTGGGAGACCTTACGGAGAACATCGACGAGTACATCGACCGCGGGCTCTCCATGGCCGATGTCTTCACGGCGTACGGGTTCCAGATCCTCCAGTTCGTGTTCTGGGCGTTTCCGATGGCGACGCTGATCGCGGCGGTCTTCACCATCCACGCCATGACGGTGCACCGGGAGATCGTCGCCGCCAAGGCCGGAGGCATCTCCTTCCATCGCCTGGCGGTGCCGGCGCTGGTTCTGGGCGTGGCGCTCTCGGGAGTGTCGCTTTACCTCAGCGATGTCGTGCCGCGAACGAATCGCGCCGCCTTCGACATCCTGGAAGAGCGCGATTTCAGCCGCGACTGGCGCATCAACTTCGTCTATCAGACCGAAGACGGGCACACGCTCTCGGTGCGTCGCCTGACCGTGATGGCGCGGGAACTCCAGGACGTGGTGCTCGAGCGCGAATCGACTGCGGAGGACCAGGCTCCGGGCCCCTCCCTGCACGCCGTCGCGGACCGCGCCTACTTCAACGAAGAATCGGGGTGGACGTTCAGCGACGGCTATCTCAGGCGCCTGCTCTCCGACGCCCGCGAACAGACCTATCGCTTCGAGAGCATGAAGACGCGCGGCTTCAGCGAGCACCCCGAGGAGCTGCTCGAACGGCCCCGCTCCGGGGACCAGATGACGAACGCGGAGATCGACCGGCTGGCCGGGATCATCGAACGGAGCGGGGGCGACGCCTCCGAATACCTCGTCGAGCGCGAACAGCGCGCGGCGCTCGCGATGGCGACCTTTGTCATGGTGCTCTTCGGGCTGCCCCTGGGGACCTCGTCCCAGCGCGGCAGCGCGGCCTACGGCATCGGGGTGTCGATCGCCTCGATCACCCTCTACCTGATCCTCTTCCGGGTCCTGGGCGCCGCGGCGGGCGCGGGGGTCCTGTCGCCGGTGGTGGCGGCCTGGACCCCCAACGCCGTCTTTTTCGCCCTCGGCGCCGTGCTCATGGCGCGCGTGCGGACCTGAAGCTCAGCTGACCGGGCGATCCTTCGGCAGAATCTTGACGGACCAGAGCCCCGAGTTGATGTCGGCGAAGAAGACGTTGCCCTTCCACGGCATCACGCCCCAGGCGGCCGGCGCGTTGGGGATGTAGCCGAGCGGATCGTGCGCCTTGAAGACCGAGATCTCGCGTCCCTGGGTATAGAGATTCCCCATCAGGTCGCCGGAGAGGTCCACCATCCTCAGGCCCCCCTCATAGTAGGCTTCGTAGAGGATGTCGTCCTCGACCCACATGTTGTGGGTGCCGTATTCCGACACCTCGTAGCGGGCCACCATCTCGGGTGATTCGGGGTCGGTGAAGTCCACGATCTGGAGGTAGCCCGTCGTGGCGCGCGGGTATCCACCCCGCCCCGTCTCCGGATCGTACTGGAGCCTGTGGTCCGGGCCGGTGCCTGCCCAAGCGAGCCCTTCACGGCCGACGATCTCGTCGCCGGCGATGAGGTAGAACCTGCCGGTCGACTCCTGCAGATACGGGAACACCGCGTGCGTCTGCCCAGAGGGCAGCGGGACGTTGGTCACGAAGACGGGATTCTCGGGGGAGCCGCCCCAGCGTCCGTTCCCCACATCGACCACGACGATGCCGTTCTCCCATTCCGCGGAGTAGGCCATGCCGTCGTGCACCCAGACGTCGTGCACGCGGCTGTCCGGGTGGTCGTATTCGCCGGCGTAGCGGGGGTTGTAGATGTCGGCCATGTCCAGAATGACGTACTTGTCGCCTGCGGACAGGACGAAGAGATGCTCGTTGGTGGCGAACATGTTGTGCACGCCGCCGGTGACGCCCTCGTCCCAGACGGAGGCGATGGTGGGGTGGGCCGGGTTGGCCAGGTCGAGGATCACCACGCCGTTGCGGCGGTTGGAGGCGCCTTCGCGCGAGATGACGCCGTAGCGACCGTCGGGGGACGCCTTGACGTCGTTGGTGGTGCGCGCGTCGACGATGATGGAGTCGGTCTTGACGATGTTGGCAGGATCGGTGATGTCCCAGACGAAGGTGACCCCGTTGCCCATCTTGGAGCCCGTGAGCGCGTAGTCGCGCCCGTCGACCCCCTCCCAGATCCACAGGTCGGTGGTGAAGACGCGCGATTCGCGCCCCTGCCCCACGATCTCGAGCTCCTGCACCGCGCCGCGGCGGCTGACCCGCACCGACTCGCGCGCCGACAGGTTGCCGGCGGTCGCGACCACGGTGTAGAGCCCCGGCCAGTCGGCCACGAAGCGGCCGTCGTCGACCTGCCCCGGCCCGGCGGGCGCCACAATGCTGTCATCGGGCATGTACGCCAGCGACCAGGTCACCGGCGCGCCCGGGACCTCGTTGCCGGCATCGTCCAGCACGGCCGCGGTGAACTCCGCCACGTCGCCGGTGAGCAGGTCGCCCCCGCCCCCGGTGAGCTGGATGGCCGTGGCCGGGAAGGCCTCGACGGTGCGGTCGACCGATCCCCTCACGCCCTCCACCATGGCGGTCACGGTGACGGGACCGGGGCGGCGGGCGGTGACATTACCGAATGCGTCGACGGTGGCAACTTCCAGGTCGGAGGCCGACCACGCCACCTCGGCGGTCGGGCGAGCAGACCCGTCGGCGTGGCGGGCGGCCGCCGTGTAGCGCACCGTCGATCCGGCGTACAGCATGTCCGGGCCCGCGTCGACCTCGACGACCGCCACTTCCGGCCAGTCGACCACCACCGGAATGGTGAGCTCGGCCACGGGCGCCCCGCTCGCGGGCATGACCACCATGGCGCGCACGTCGTACTGGCCGGCCACGAACGCCTCGATGTTCCCGTCACGGATGCGTAGCGCCCGACGCGGCGCGCTCACCCGGATGGGGATGTCCACCACCGCGCCCGCGGCGTCGTAGGCGGTGACCGTCAGAGGCACGACATCTCCGACCCGCATCGACAGCTCGGCAGGCTCGGCCGTCAGGCGGGTCACGATGGAGGGGTCGGGTTCGGGGGTCTGGGCCGCCAGCGTAACCGCCGAGGAAAGCGCGGAAGCCACGAAGGCAACCGCGAGCGAGAGGACGAGCCTGAAAGAACGCATGGGATCTCCTTGCTGCGGGCACGACGAACCTCAGCCCCTAGAATAGCGCGGGCGGGTGAGTCGTCGAAAGAGCAGGGGGGTGAGATGAGCCACACCGCCGATGAGTTTCTCGGCGGGGCCGGGACCGAACCTGCGGGTGGCTAGTCGGCAGATCAGCGCTGGTGGAATCGATCTTTGCGTTCAGGTGCCGGGCCCGCCGCCAACTCTGCCGCCCTGGCTGCTCGTCCGGCGTGGTAGGCCGCTATTGCAGCGGCCACGAGGGCAGCCTCGGCCGCTGGGAATGGCAGAATGGCACGGTCGATCTACCCGCCCGCCGAAGCGGCTCTCGGACCCGGAACGGGATCGAGGCAATCGCCGACGGAGTCGTCGAATGCGAGACGGCCGAAGAGTTGATCGCGCGGGCCAGGTAGGCTTGAGGCACTAGGGTGTGGGCGAGTGAAGCACGGCCAGCTGTCTCGTTTGACTTTGTCAACGACCGGAATCGCATTGGTGGCGATGGCCATCATATTATGAATGTAATAATCCGTAATCTTCCCCACCCCCGGCTTCACATTCCCGGTACAATTCGGGAAGAAGGAAGTTCCAGCTGGCCTTCTCCCCATCAACCACACCAAACCGCAGCCACCAGGAGTCCGTGTAAGGGAGATTCAATCCACACAAGAGGGGAATACGGCTTTTCGCCACCATATGTCCATCCGATCTGAATATCCGGGGCAATATCGGACAGCTCGTTCCTGACCTTTTCGTGGATCTTTGTGCGCAGGTGCTTCCATAGTCGCTTGCCCAAACTCATCTTGATGTCGGGCCATGCATCACCAAACCGCTTGTGCGGTTGCCCGCGTAGGGATTGTTCCCAGATCCGGTCGGCGTGGAATCCTGGGCGGCACAGCTAGCTGAGACGCGCCTTCCTTAAACGATCAGACGTTTAGCGCACAACGTTTGGACGTCATGTCCATAACGGTTGGACGCTGTTCCCATAACGGTTGGGCGTTGTGGGCGGTGTAGCGTGGGAACATGAGATGTCTCCGCTGGGTGCCTGTCGGTCGCGCGCGACCTCAGGGCGATGTTGCGCGATCTCTGAGTTCAGCGTCCGTTCGCGCAATCTAGCAGCGTTTCGAAGAAGCGCTCACCGATACGCCGGTCGTCTTTCTCCTCGGGGCCCGGCAGGTGGGAAAGACCACCCTGGTCCGGCAGCTGATCGACGAGAGCTGGGAATACATCACCTTCGACGACTTGGCGCAGGCGGAGGTGGCCCGGGCCGATCCCGTGGGCTTCATCCGCAATCTTCCGCCCCGGAGGATCGCCCTCGACGAGGTGCAGCGCGTTCCCGAGACGCTGTTGGCAATCAAGCAGGCCGTGGACGAGGACCGAACTCCGGGCCGGTTCCTGCTGACGGGCTCGGCGAACGCGTTGCTGCTGCCCACCGTATCGGACGCCCTGGTGGGAAGGATGGAGGCGGTCCGCCTGGCGACGCTGTCGGAGTGCGAGATCGCTGGGCGGGAGC
Organism: Longimicrobiales bacterium; assembly: GCA_965225805.1. Taxonomy (GTDB): domain Bacteria; phylum Gemmatimonadota; class Gemmatimonadetes; order Longimicrobiales; family Gaopeijiaceae; genus BD2-11. The sequence continues at coordinate 1,760,670 of OZ245327.1, read as the reverse complement.
CTGCGTTCCTCCACAAGCTTCTCTGCGGAGAGCCGCCCGTGGCCAGGGAGTTCAGGGTGCGGGACCATCTGGCCGAGCGCATCGTCACCGGCTGCTTTCCGGAACCGCTATCGCGAGAGGGCGAGCGGAGGACTCGCGCCGGGCACCGGCAATACGTGAACACCCTGGTCCAGCGCGACCTGACCGACCTCGGCCGGATCGGCCATATGGAAGCGATCGCCAGACTGCTTCAGCTCGTCGCCGTCTTCTCGGGAAGGCTCGTCAACCTCACGGAACTCGGGAGTCGGCTCGGCTTGAACCGACTTACCACCGGAAGGTATCTGGCGCTGCTGGAGCAACTCTTCCTTGTGGAGCGCCTGCCGGCCTGGCACGCGAACGAGTACAAGCGGCTGGTCAAGACGCCGAAGATGCACGCTGTCGATACCGGCATGATGTGCGCCCTGCGCGGCATCACGCGGCGACGGCTCCTTGAGAACCCCGTGGATTTCGGGCTGCTGCTCGAGTCGTTCGTCTACAACGAACTCAGGAAGCAGGCGCTATGGGAGGAGGACCCGATCAGCTTCCATCACTACCGCGACAAGGACAAGGTCGATGTGGACATTGTCATGGAGAGCGCCAACGGCGGCTGCTACGCAGTCGAGGTCAAGGCGGCGGCGACGCTCAGGTCGGTGGATTTTCTCGGCCTGAAGCGTTTCCAGCGGGTCTCCGGCGCGCGTTTTAGAATGGGAGTCCTGCTCTACGACGGAGATCACACCACGGCGTTCGGGAACGGGCTCTTCGCTGTGCCGCTCAGTGCGCTTTGGAGCTGATTGGACCGCCATCGATAGAATCAACGGACTGTATGTCACAACGCCTTGATCGTTGATCGTTGCCAGAAGCTTGCCGTCGTGCCAGAACTGGACGGCGTCGGTATCGCTGACGAACGCATGATAGCGCATCAGTGCGCCGGCATATGTGGTGCGCTCACGGATCGCGGCCGCTTCGTCCGGTGTGACCTCGACCCGGAGAACCGTCCCGACCGGCACGCTGTCCACACGACCGCCAGCACGAGGCAGTGGTGACGGCACGCAGCCGGCCAAAACCAGCATCAGGCACAAGTATCTCGTCGTCGCGTTCCCAGCGGCCCGGCCGGTAGCGCCCCGACCTGGGCTCCCGCTCCAGGCGGAGGGTTTCCTTTTCGGGGTTGGCGAGGAAGTCGGCCGCGGCGGGTAAGACGCGGGCTTCAATTCATTGTCCGGGCCAGACGGAACCCGTTGAGGTAGTACCGGTCCCCGGCCTCGTTCCCGAGGCGGTTCGCTGAGCGGAGGACGTCCGGAAAGTCGAGCCAGGAACCGCCGCGCAACATGCGTCGGGTACAATCTCCACTTGTCCAGGGGCTCCCGTCCGTCGGGGCACCCGCGTAACCGTCGTTCCCACAATCCTCCGTCCATTCCCACACGTTCCCCAACACGTCGTACAGGCCGAATCCGTTCGGCTGAAAAGCCCCCACCGGTGCCGTGCGGTCCCCGTAGCCATCCGAACAGGAGGCCGGTTCAAAGAACTCTGTCAATCTTTGTCCCCGTTCCGTTGTCGCAAAGTCCTGGTCAGATCCATTCGCGTACCGGCACTGGCCCGACCGGCTCCCTCCCCAGTACCGCGCCGTCCGCGTACCCGCTCGCGCCACGTACTCCCACTCCGCCTCGCTTGGCAGCCGGTATTGCTGTCCCGTTTCGTCCGACAACCACGCCACATACGCCTGCGCATCCTCCCAGCTGACATTGACTACCGGACGCCTCCCCCGGCCCCATCCCTCGTCCTCCGCACGGTATCTCCCGCATCCCCCTGCGCTCACGCACGCGTCCCATTCCGCGAACGTCACCTCGTACACCCCCACCGCCAATGGATAGTCGATCGTCACCTCGCGACGAGGACCCTCGTGATCACCTCGATCCGCCTCCGTCGCCGGCGACCCCATCGTGAAGCTTCCCGGCGACACCACCACCATATCCGGGCAGGCATCGCAGTCCCGGAACACCGTCCTCGGCTCCGGCGCGCCTGCTCCAGGGCCCCCCGCTCCCCCACCCGCACCGGCTGCGAAAGCGCCTGAGACACCCCAAGTCTCACGGACCAGCACGTCGTAGCCGCTGCCGTCGTAGTTGGTCGCGAAACGCTCGTTGCGCGTCGTCGCAAACTGTTCGGCCTGCTCCCAGTCCGTTCCGTACCCAACCGTGAAACTCTGAAAGCGCGGATCCTCCGGATCAATGGTCAGGCCTCCTCACGCCACCCCCTGGTAGCCCACCACGACGAGATGGTTCTGGCCAGCTCCGGACCACGCGCACGAGACCTCCCCCGATCCGCCCAGTTCCGCCCTGAGGCTCTGCTCCACCTGAGCCTCCCCGGAGAGGTCGACGCCAACCCGGTAGACCAGTTCCGCGTCCCTGCGGATGACCCGCCGCACCGGACCCGTGCCCGCCAGGGTCTCGAGCTCGCTCCCCATGCAAACGACCGCTGCAAGCTGTTGCTGGGCGCTCGCGGGAAGGACGTCGGCGAGCAGGGCCAAGCCAGCCAGCGCAGCCGCGACAGCGAAGGCGCGGAGCTCTGCTGAACTCATTGTCGATGGCCTCCGTCGCTGCAGGGATGAGATCGACGACGCCAAGACGCCCGGCCCGCGATGAATCCAGTCCCGCAGTCTCCGGGCTCATGCCCAACGCGTGCACAACGTACTTCTCTGTCTGCAGACCTGCCAATCGCGTTCGAGCGAGCCGGGAACCAGGACGCTTGATGTTGGCGGATTCGTCCCCCGCCTTCATCTTCTCTCAAGCCGCAAGACGCCGCAGGGGTGGGGGGAATCGCCAAGCCCGTCGGATCCATAGGCGCGTGACCTGGCCCGGCACGACTTGTCCCAGGAACCACCGCAGCCGTTGCCCACCCGGAACGAGAATCCCATGACCCTTCCCACTCCCAACCTCACCCCCACCGAAGCCCGCGTCCTCGATGCCATCGACATGGACGGGCTGCTCGACACGATCTCGCGGCTAGTGGCGATTCCCACGGACCAGGGCCGGGAGACGCCCGCCCAGGAACAGATGGCGGAATGGATGAGGGCGGCGGGCATGGAGGTGGACGTCTGGGAGATCGACTTCGATGAGCTGGCCACCCATCCCCGCTTCAGCATCGAGATCGAGCGCGGTCGGTCGCTGGGGGTGGTCGGATCGCTCGGGCGCGCGCGCGCACCGGGCCGTTCGCTCATTCTCAACGGGCACGTCGATGTCGTGCCCGCGGGCGACGAGTCGAGGTGGACGGTCCCACCGTGGCAGGGCACAATCCGCGACGGCAACCTGGTGGGCCGGGGCGCGCTGGACATGAAGGGGGCGCTCTGCTGTGGGCTCTACGCCGCCCGGACGATCGCGGCTGCCGGGGTGGAATTGGACGGACAGCTCCTCCTCCAGAGCGTGATCGCCGAGGAGGACGGGGGCGCGGGAACCCTGGCCGCCATCCAGCGTGGCTACACTGCCGACGGCGCGGTGGTCATCGAGCCGACCCGCCTGTCGCTGGCGCCGGCGCAGGGGGGCGCCCTCAACTTCCGCATCCGGGTGCGGGGCCGTTCCGCGCACGCGGCCCTCCGCACCGAGGGCGTCAGCGCCATCGACGGCTTCATCCCCATCTACCGGGCGCTGCAGGCGCTCGAGGCGCGACGCAATTCAGGTGTTTCGGACCCGCTATTCGCTCACTACGAGGTGCCTTTCCCCCTCTCCGTGGGGACCGTGCGCGCCGGGGAGTGGGCCTCCAACGTGCCGGAAAGCCTCTGTTTTGAAGGCCGCTACGGGGTGGCCGTGGGCGAGAAACCCGCCGAGGCGCAGGCGATCTTCGAGGCGGCGGTCGCCGACGCGGCGCGTTCGGACCCGTGGCTGGAACGCTACCCGCCGGAGGTGGAGTGGTGGGGCGGGCAGTTCCATCCCGCCACCACGGACCCTTCGGATCCGATCGTGCGCACCGTGGCCGATGCGTTCCGGGACGTGGAGGGACGTAAGCCCCACATCGAGGGGATGCCCTACGGGGCGGATATGCAGTTGCTCGTGAACGTGGGGCACACTCCGACGGTGATGTTCGGCCCGGGCGACGTGCGCAACGCCCATCGGCCCGACGAGTGGGTTCCCATCGCGGAGCTTGAGACCGTCACCCGCACGCTCGCGCTGACGGCGCTGCGGTTCTGCGGGCACGAGGGCAAGGCGCGTTGAACTCAGGCGAACCTCAGTCTCCTCGCGCAACAGCAATTGGGCGGTGTCCCCGATAGCGCTCTGAGTTGACGCGTCCGCAAGTCCTCCCGGCAATCCGCCCCATCCAGCCATTCTGTCGCCCGTGCTTCGGCCGCATCGTTCTCCCGCGACCACCGAAGGACCGGAGGCGACTCGCCCGGGCTGCCACGCTGTTCTTCCCGGCCGGGAAACCTGGACGATGCCCGGGACAGGCAAGCCATCGCCGCGACCGAAACACGACGCGGCCTACAAGAGGCTCTTCGCCCAGAAGCGCACCGTGGCCGATCTCCTGCGTGGCTTCGCCGGCGATCTCGCCCGCCACCTGGATTTGTCCACGCTCGACCGGCTCCCCGCCAGCTTCGTCACCGAACACCTGGGCCAGCGACGCGCCGACATGCTCTGGAAGATCCAGACCATCGGCGGTGATTGGCTCTACCTGGTGGTCCTGCTGGAATTCCAGTCGACAGTCGAGACCCGCATGGCGCTGCGCATGCTCGACTACACGGTCCGCATCCTCGGCGGCTTGAGCCGAGAGAACCGGGGTCCCAGCGGGGTGCTTCCACCCGTCCTTCCAGTCGTCATCTACAACGGGGAGCGGCCTTGGACTGCGGCGACCGAAATGCAAGAGCTCTTCGCGGCCGTGCCGGACGAGTTGGTTGGATACCTGCCGCAACACCGGTATTTTCTGATGGACCTGAGGGCGCTCGACCCGTCCCGGCTTCCATCCAAGAACGTGGTGTCGCTGGTCGCGATGCTGGAGCAGGCCAGATCGCAGGGACGATTGGAGGAGTTGGGGGCGGCACTGGCGGAGTGGCTGATGCGCATGGGCGAGACAGCGCTGCTCGAGGCGTTCGAGGCGTGGATCACGCAAGTGCTGGTGGCGCGGACGGATCCCGCCGGCAGGAGCATGGGGTTACGGACCCGGACCCAGGAGGAGGGAACGATGTCGACATTGTACGAGCGCGTGAAGAGATGGGGCGACGAGCTCAATCAGGAGTGGCTGGAGAAGGGCATCGAACAGGGCCGGCAGGAGGGTGGCCGACAGGCGCGGGATCTGCTGTATCGGCTGGCGGCCCGCAGGTTCGGAACCACTACCGCCGAGCAGCTGATGCCGCTGCTCGAGGACATCTCGGATCCCGATCGGATCGAGGCGATCGCCGATGGCGTCCTCGAGTGCCGAACAGGCGACGAGTTCTTAGCACGGGCAAGAGAGAGCTGAGTTACTTGGCGCCCGGACTGAGTGCGGCCGGCATCCGGAACCATGCGCACCGCCGGAACCATTCGCACCGCGTAGCGTCTATGCGGATATTAAGCCCCTTGTTCTCACTCCGCCCAGATATCCCCTACCGTAAACCCCTCCGGGAACGGATCGGTGTCGTCGAGCACGTACTGGGCGATTCCAGTGATCCACCCGGTGCCGCTCAGCGTCGGCACCACCGCGGGCACGCCGCCCACCTCGGTCTCCTCGATCAGCTTGCCGGTCCACACGGTGCCGATGATGCTCTCGTGGCGGAACTCTTCGCCCAGCGCCAGCTCTCCCTTGGCGTGAAGCACGGCCATCTTGGCGCAGGTCCCGGTTCCGCACGGAGAACGGTCCAGGCAGCCCTTCCAGCTCTCGGGCCGGTCCCAGCTCGGCCGGCCGGTGGAGACCGTTACCGCGTTGCGCCGGTCGGCGTCCCCCAGGGGTGGCCCGGAGAGCTGCGAGATCGACACGCCGCCCATCTCCGGGTTTAGGGGATGGGCGCAGGAGAGCTGCTCGGTCGCCGCCACGCGCAGCATCTCGCCCACACGCACGATCTGGCCGCCGTTCTCCGGCAGGAGCTCGATGCCGAACTGCGTCGCGTCCGCGATCACGTAGAACATGCCGCCGAACCCCACGTCCACCGTCACCCTGCCCAACCCGGGCACGTCCACGACGGCGTCCAGGTGGAGTGCGAAGGCGGGGACGTTGCGGAAGGTGACCAGCGTGACCTTGCCCCCGGCCACATCCGCGCGCACCCGGATCAGCCCTGCGGGTGCCTCGAGCACCAGCTCCGTCACCGGCTCCGTGACCGGCACCATCCCGGTCTCGATGAGCACCGTTGCCACGCAGATGGTGTTGCTCCCCGACATGGGCGGGTACTCGGTGTGCTCCATGATGACGAAGCCGGCGTCCGCCTCCGGGTGGGTCGGGGGCAGGATGACGTTGCAGCAGAGGGCGGGATAGCCCCGGGGCTCGCGCAGCATGCGCCGCCGCAGGCCATCGGCGTGGCGCTCCAGCCAGATCTTCTTCTCGAACATCGTCTCGCCGGGGACGTCCATCACCCCGCCGACAATGACTCGTCCGGGCTCGCCGCCTGCGTGGGCGTCGACCGCGGTGACCATCTTCGATACACGCATCGCTTCACTCCGTCGATTTGGGCGCGGGGATGTAAGGTTCGGTCGCACTCGCCGGAGGCGGCGGCGTGAGCAGGCTGACAGTCACCATCAGGAGAGCCGAGACCAGAAAGCCGGGCAGCACCGGGTCGATCGCATCCGCCGGCCCCCACCCCTCCCAGGCGAGCGCGGTGGTCACGCCCCCGACCATCGCGGCGGCCGCCCCTTCCCGGGTCGCCCGCCGCCAGTACACCCCGACCACGACCGGGATGAAGAAGCTCGACGCCATGAGCGCGGTGAAGAGCAGCACGATGAACTGGACCAGCTCGCCCTCCCCCACCCCGCTGAGCAGCAGCACCACCGGGATGGTGCCCACCACCACGATGCCCAGCCGGTCGACCCACAGCCGCCGCCCGGGCGGGGCGTCGGGACGGAACAGCTGGTAGATGTCGACCGAGAGCGCCGACCCCGCGACCAGCAGGAGGGAGTCCACGGTCGACATCATGGCCGCCGTGATAGCCGCCAGCAGGATCGCGCCCAGCGTCGCCGGAAGCACCGCCGTGGCGAGCATCGGCATCGCCAGGTCGCCGGTCGGCAGGTTGGGAAAGAGCACCACCGCCGCGAGCGAGAGCACGAACACCATCAAGTTCAGGCTCGTGACCGCGATGATGGTGAGCAGGATGCCCCGGCGGATGGTGCGCATGTCGCGCATGGCGTAGAGCCGGATCAGCTTCTCGGGAGTCGCCACCCCACCCAGCAGGAAGGAGAGCCCCATCGTGAAGAGAAGCATCGCGGGCATCGCTTCCCAGCTGAAGGTCAGCGGGTTCACGGCCTCGACGTAGGTGAAGAGCGGCTCGACCCCGCCCACCTGGCGAATCGCCAGCGGCACCGCGCAGATCGCCCCCAGCACCATGATCACCAGCTGCAGCAGGTCCGTGTACACGACCGCGATCATCCCGCCGATCACCGTGTAGGCCAGCAGAATCGCGGTGAAGCCCACCATCCCCCAGCTCACCGGGACCCCGAAGACGATGTTGGCGATCAGCCCCCCCGCCACGATCTGCGCCTGAACGTAGACCACCGTGGCGATGAGGATGATGAGGGCCGCGAGCGCGCGCACCCCCTTCGAGTAGTAGCGCGTCTCGATGAAGGCCGGCAGGGTGAGCTGCTTCACGCGCGTGAAGCGCGGCGCGAGCACCGCCGCCATGAACCAGTAGGCCAGCGGCAAGGCCAACACCAGCCAGCCGAACGACCACCCTGCCACGTACATCACCCCGATGGTGCCCACGAAGGTGCCCGCGCTGGTGTGGGTGGCCGCCATGGTCGCGCCGCCTACCAGCCAGCCCAGCTTCCCCCCCGCGATCCAGTAGTCGGCCTCGCTCTTCGTCGCCCGCAGCGCGTACCAGCCGATCGCGAACACCACCACGAAGTAGAGCAGGAAGGTGGAGAGCTGGACGTTCACCGGTCCTCTTCTCGCCAGTCCTCCAGGTACATCCACACCAGATAGCCCGCCACGATCACCGCGGACGCCAGGAAGAGCCCCCAGAAGACGAAGCCCGCCTCCAACACGGCGCTCACGGGATCCTCCGCGCACTCACGAGGCGCGACACCCGACCCCTCGAATATCGGTCCGATGATCGACCGGTACGCGCGATCACCGGACCCTCCTCACATAGCGCAGCCCGGCCATCCCGCACGCGATCACGGCGGCCAGCAACAGCAGCTCCAGTACTCCCGGCAGCGAGATGCCGACGCTACCCTCGGGCAGGGCCCGCACCTGCACCACCGCCGGAAGCACTTGGAGGCTCGCGCGCGCCACCCCGGGGGTCGCACCCCCGGACGGCGTCACCGGAAAGATCTCGCGCGCTTCCATCCCCTCCGGCAGGGTCACCTCCGCCTCGAACATGCCCGGCAGAGCTTCCGCCGGCGACCAGTCCACCGCGAGCATGGGGAGCACGACGCGCACGCCCTCGCCATCGGCGCGCACCGCGTCTTCCACCCAATAGCCCAGATCAAGCGAGACCTGTTCCGAGCCCGATAGCGCGTCCGTAAGCTCGATTTCGCCCTCCAGCCGCGGCGCGGAATCATCCGTCAGCCGGAGCGGGAGAACTTCCCCGCCCGCCTGCGCAGAGATCTCACCGACGGTCGCGGGCGCGAACAGCAGCAGGGTGAACGGTATCGCGGCCGTCTCCTTGCCCACCTCCAGCCGGTAGTTCATGGAAACGAAGGCGGCGCCGGTCTCGCGCGCGTCCGCCGACACGGACACCCGGAGCACCTGGCCGCGCTGGCCAGCCTCCTCGCCCTCCTGGGCGACCTCATGGCCCTGCGAGACGGCCGCCACAACGTCCCGGACGCCCACGCAACCGCCCGCGCCAGCTACGGCCAGCAACGCCACCCCCGCGACGGCTCCCACCCTCAGGGCCATACCTGCCTCAGCACCCGCAAGGTGTTTCCCCCCATGGCCTTGCCGATGTCCTCATCCGAATATCCCTCCCGCACCAGCCACCGCAAAATGTTGTGCGACGCCTCGGTGGGGTTCTCGACGCCCTTCACGTACGTGACCTCGTCGAAGTCCGGATTGGGGTTGGGCCCCCGTTTCCCCACCGAGCGCGATTCCTTGATGGAGAGGTTGGCGGCGTAGACGTGGTGCAGCCCGACATGGTCCCCGTACACGGAGTCGGGGCCGAAACTCACATGGTCGATCCCCACCAGCGCCTTCACGTACTCGAAGTGCTCCATGAAGGCCTCGATCCCGTGCACCGTGTTGTTGCGGGTGAGGGTGGTGTGCGGCGCGGCCTCGATCCCGATCACGCCCCCCTTGGCCGCGCACGCCTCGAGCACGTCGTCGGGCGCCAGCCGGTTCGACTCCCACAGGGCGCGCGCACCGATGTGCGAGAGCACGATGGGATGCTCGCTCCACTCGATGGTGTCGAGGGTGGTCTGGTCCCCGCAGTGGGAACAGTCGATGAGCATCCCCAGCTTGTTCATGCGCCCGACCGCGCGCCGCCCGAACATCGTCAGCCCGCCGTCGCGAGGCTCCTTCAGCCCCGACCCCAGCGCGTTGGCCTCGCTGTAGGCGATCCCCAGCGCCCGCAACCCGTACCCGAACAGCAGGTCGATGCGGTCCAGCTCGTTCTCGATCATGGCCGCGCCCTCCATCGACGCGACCCATGCCACCCTTCCCTCCCGATGCGCCCGCAGGATGTCGCCCGCGCCCCGGCAGTGGATGAGGAAGTCCTGGTGCGCCAGATCGCACAGCCGCATTCCGAAGTCGTGGAGCACATCGTCCCACTTCCAGCCCCCGTGCGAATGGATGGTACAGATGCCGTCGAGCATATTGTCGAAGACCGCGTCCCAGCACGAATGCCGGAGCCCCTCGAACGCCGTCGCCATCCGCCCCGCGCGCACATACGCCGGCGTCTCGTCAATGTCCTGCGGGAATACGCCCGCGTGCTCGTGCATCGAAACCATGACCAGCTCGGAGGCCAGCCTCCCGGCCCGGGCCTCCTCCGCTTCCGAGAGCGGCACCAGGTACGGCTCGACGCGCCCGACCTGCGCCGCCAGTTCGAAGGGCGCGTAGTCGATGCCCGGTTCGAGGTAGGAAAAGGACTGGTATCCGTCGTGCTGCTTGTTGACGCCCATGCGCGCTCCGGGGAGTTGGCCTGTTCGGTGAAGCCCACAAGATGCAGGCTCGGGCCACGAGGGGCCAGCTATTGCCAACACCGCGCCCGATGCCGTATTTCAAGCGCGGCAACAACGCGCGCTCACCCGCCTCCACAACCCCCCCGGCTTCTGGAAGTCCCTCCGGAATGACTCGCTGGCTAAGACTTTCCCGTGCGATCGACCGGGTAACCGACAGAATCGGACGGTGGACCTCCTGGCTCTGCCTGCTGATGGTGCTCGTCACGGCGTACAACACAGCCGTCCGCTACCTCGGCGGCTACTTCGGCTTCAGGCTGAGCTCCAACCTCTACCTGGAGCTACAGTGGTACCTGTTCAGCCTGCTCTTTCTGCTCGCCGCCGCCTCGGCGCTCAGCAAGGGCGAGCACGTGCGCGTCGACATCCTCTACAGCCGCCTGTCGGCGAAAGGCCGAGCCTGGATCGATCTCCTCGGCACCATCCTGCTGATGCTCCCGTTCTCGGCGGTGACGCTGTGGCTCTCCTGGCCCACGATCCGCAACTCCTGGGCGGTGCGCGAGATCTCCTCCGATCCGGGAGGCCTGCCCCGCTATCCCATCAAGACCTTCATCCTCATCTGCTTTCTGCTTCTCATTGTCCAGGGCATCTCGGAAATCATCAAGCGAATCCGGGTGCTGCGCGGCCTGAAGATGGCCGGCAACGGGTCGGATGAAGAGGAGGCCGGTCCGGGTCCCCGTGTAACAGAAGGCATCGTGTAATGGAGAACCTCCTCGCGCCGCTGATGTTCATCGGCGTCTTCGCGATGATCTTCGTGGGCTATCCGGTGGCCTTCGCGCTGGGCGGCACCTCCCTGATCTTCGCCTTCATCGGCATCTCCATGGGGCTCTTCGACTGGGCGCTGCTCTACGCGCTGCCCCAGAGGATCTTCGGGGTGATGTCCAACCTGGTTCTGGTCGCGATCCCCTTCTTCATCTTCATGGGGGTGGTGCTCGAGAAGTCGCGACTGGCGGAGGACCTGCTCACCACCATCGGCAAGCTCTTCGGCACGCTGCGCGGGGGGCTGGCGCTGGCGGTGGTCTTCGTGGGCGCGATGCTGGCGGCCGCGACGGGCGTGGTGGGGGCGTCGGTGGTCGCGATGGGGCTCATCTCGCTCCCCATCATGCTTCGCTACGGCTACTCGAAGACGCTCTCCACCGGCGTGATCCTGGCTTCGGGCACGCTCGGGCAGATCATCCCTCCCAGCGTCGTGCTCATCGTGCTGGCCGACCAGCTGGGCATCTCGGTCGGCGATCTGTTCCTGGGCGCGCTGATTCCGGGCCTTTCGCTGGCCGGGATGTACGCGCTCTACGTGGTGCTGGTCGCCAAGGTGAGCCCCGCCTCGGCGCCGGCGTTGCCTGCCCACGTGCGCGACGCCGCGGGGTGGAAGCTGGCGCGCCAGGTGCTCACCGTGCTGATGCCGCCGCTGGTGCTGATCCTGCTCGTGCTGGGCAGCATCTTCGCGGGGATCGCCACTCCCACGGAGGCGGGGGCGGTGGGGGCGGTGGGCGCGATCGGGCTCGCGGCCGCCAACAGGCGCCTGTCGTGGAAGGTGCTCCGCGAGGCCAGCGAGTACACCACCTCCCTCACCGCCATGGTGATGTTCATCCTGGTGGGCTCGACCGCCTTCGCCCTGGTCTTCCGCGGCCTCGACGGGGACCTGTGGATCGAGGCCATTCTGACCAACCTCCCCGGGGGCCGTATCGGCCTGCTGATTGTGGCCAACCTGGCGATCTTCATCCTCGGATTCTTTCTCGATTTCTTCGAGATCGCCTTCATCATCATCCCGCTGCTCGCCCCTGCCGCGGCCCTGCTGGGCATCGACCTGGTCTGGTTCGGGGTGATGATCGGGATGAACATCCAGACCTCGTTCCTGACCCCGCCCTTCGGCTTCGCGCTCTTCTACCTAAGAGGCGTGGCGCCCCCGGAGGTGCGCACGTCGGAGATGTACCGCGCGGTCATCCCCTTCATCGTGATCCAGCTGATCGGGCTGATCCTGATCACGGTCTTCCCGCAGATGGTCACGACACTGGTGAATTAGAGGCAGGCGCCGCCCGCGATATCACCGGGGGCTTGAGTAGTATCACCCGAGACCGCAGGGTGATACTACTGCTGGAAGGGCGTTACACGTCCCGCCCGAACGCCGCGTGCGCATACGCCCACTCTGCCCGGCTGAACCAGTCGAACACCTCCGTGCGGAACGCCGACCAGTGGTCGTACACGCGGCGGTAGGTGGCGTCGGCGGCCGCGCGCTCCTCCAGAATCTCCTGCGACGCCACGCGCGACACTTCCATGATCTCGGGAGAGAAGGGGCGCAACTGAACCCCGCCCTCGACGAGGCGCCGGAGGGCGGCCGGGTTCCTGGCGTCGTACCTGGTCTCGACGCCGTGCGCGGCCGAACGCACCGCCACCCGGAAAGCCTCCTGGTACGTGGAGGGCAGCGAGTCCCAGGCGGCCTGGTTCACCTGGAAGGTGGTCGAGGGTCCCGGCTCCCACCAGCCTGGGTAGTAGTAGAACCGCGCGGCGTTCTGGAATCCCAGCTTCTCGTCGTCGTACGGCCCCACCCACTCGGTGGCGTCGATCGCCCCCCGTTCGAGCGCCGGATAGATCTCGCCTGCCGCGAGGTTCTGCACGGTCACGCCCAAACGGTCCATGACCTCCGCGCCCAGTCCGGGGATGCGCATCTTGAGGCCGTTCAGGTCCTCGGGAGTCTCGATCTCGCGCCGGAACCAGCCACCCATCTGCGCGCCGGTGTTGCCCGCCGGGAATGGCAGGATGTTGAAGTCCGAGAAGGTCTCGCGGACGAGCTCGAGGCCGCCCGCGTCGTATAGCCAGGCGTGCTGCTGGCGCGCGTTCAGGCCGAAGGGCACACAGGTGTCGAAGGCGAGCACCGGCGCCTTGCCCGTGTAGTAGTAGCTCGGGCTGTGACCCACCTGCACGGTGCCTTGCTGGACCGCGTCCATCACTTCGAACGCCGGCACCAGTTCGCCCGCCTCGTAGACGCGGAGCTGGAAGCGCCCGTCGGTCATCGCCGAGAGCGACTCGGCGGTGCGGGTGGCGGTGTCGAAGATGGCGTCGACGGTGCGCGGATAGCTGGAGGCCAGCCGCCAGCGAACGTTGGGGTTGGTGATCACCTGCGGAGCACCGTCACCGCCACCGCCCGCATCCTCAGCGCCGCCGCACGAAGCCGCCAGCACCCCGGCGGCCGCCGCCCCGATGGCCGCCTTGCCGAGGAACGCTCGTCGTTCGAGGGCCTGCACGGGTTCCATCAGGCCGGCGCCGTCCCGGTTCGCCGAATCGATGCCATCGCCCGCCTGGCCAGCTTCGACCTTTCCGTCGCGGGAATCGTTGTCCATGGGTACTCCATCCTTTGTTGGTGCCGCATCTCCGGCGGCCCTTCGCCGCCAGCGCCCGCGCAAATTAGCCAGAAGTCCCCCCGGGCGCACTTGTCCAGGAGGTCCAGCGCCGCTCCTCGGTCGCCGCCGCTCCTCGGGTCAGCGCCGCGCCGCGGTGGCGTGCGAGGACGCGATCACCATCCCCAGGAATTCGTCGATGGCGCCCCCCTGGATCCAGCGCGCCACCACCACCAGGTCGTTCTCCCGGTCGACGTAGACGAGGTTGGTGCCCGCGCCGCGGTGGCTGAACGAGGAGGCCGGCGTGCTGGCGTACGACCGTTGGTCCGTGTTCAGGAAGAAGTTCATGAACCCGTACATGTCGTTGACCTGCCCCGGGGTCTCCGCCATCGCCAGCCAGTCCTCCGAGAGGAGCTGCTCCCCGTCCCAGTTGCCCTTGTGGAGCGTGAAGTAGCCGAGGCGCGCCTGGTCCTCGGCGCTCAGGTTCATCCCGCCGCCCCAGTGGGTTCCGCCGCTCACCGACTGCATCATCTCGCCGTCGACGTTCACCCAGGAGTTGTGGTATCCGTACCAGCGCCAGGTGTTGGAGGCGCCGATGGGATCCATGATGTGCTCGCGCAGCACCTGCGGCAGGGGCCGGCGCCAGACCTGGAGCGCCGCCAGCGCAAGCAGGTTCACGCGCACGTCGTTGTACTTGTAGGCGGTGCCCGGCTCGTTGTGCTCGCGCGAGCGGTTCGCCGCCAGGTCCCGCCCCGGCCGGTCGCCCCAGTCCGGCTTGCCCCAGAGCGTGCCTTCCCAGTCACTGGTCTGCCGCAGCAGATGATCCCAGGTGATCTTGCGGTTGTGCTCGGAGTCGAAGAGGGGAACCGGCGTCGGCACCCCGCGTCCATCGTGCTCCATGCCGGGTTCGCCATCGCCCACCGGCAGCACCAGAGGGGGCATGTATTCGCGCACCGGATCGTGGATATCGCGGATCATCCCGCGGTCCCACGCCAGCCCCACGGTGGACGAGAGGAAGCTCTTGGCCACGCTGAAGGTCGGGTCGACCCGCCTGGTCTCCCCCCACTCGGCAACGATGTAGCCCCCCTTCACGACGATGCCGCTCTGCGGACCCCGCACTTTGAGCGGGCCGATCGCCTCGTCGAAGGGCTCGGTGTTCCAGCTGAGCGCGTGCGCCACCTCCAGATCCCGCGGCGCCGTGCTCTCGCTCGCGATCGCGAAATCGACCGCCGCCTGAACGAGTTCGGCGTTCATGCCCATCGACTCCGGAGACCTGCGCTCCCAGTCTCCCGCGGGGGGAAAGTAGGCGTCCTGCGCCGCGAGGCCCGCCGCGCCCGGAACAAAGGCCGCGAAGACGATCGCGCGGAAGAGGACCGGGGTGGCTCGATGCGGCCGCTGTGCTGACTTCATGGGAATCACCTCGTTCGGGAGCGAGAAGACCGATTGTCTTGTTGACTATGATACGCGCCCGCGGCGTGCGCGGCACGGCGTCAGGTTCTGGTCCTTCCAAGTCGGCTGGAGGGTGGTCACGCGACCTCGCCCACCTGGTGGCCCAACTCCCTCAGCTCCGCGACGATCCCGGCGACGTGGCCCCGCCCGCGGGTTTCGATCTCCATCTCGATGCTGACGTGACCCACCGAGATGTCCCCGAAGGCGCGCGTATGCTCGATGTGAAGGACGTTCGCCCCGTGGATGGCGACCACGGCGGTCACCTCATTCAGATAGCCGGGGCGGTCCCGCACCACCACCGAGAGGCGCGCCAGACGGCCGTCCGCCCACAGGCCCCGGTCGATGATCTTGGAGGCTACGTTCATGTCGATGTTGCCTCCGGAGAGAATGCACACCGTGACGTCGGCAGGGCTCAGGCGGACCTTCTTCCCCAGAATCGCCGCCACCCCCACCGCGCCCCCGCCCTCGACCACCATCTTCTCCGCCTCCATCAGGAAGAAGATCGCCCGCACGATCTCCTCCTCGTCCACCACGACCACGTCGTCGACCAGGGACTGGAGGTGCGGGAAAGTACGGTCGCCGATCCGCTTCACCGCGATCCCGTCGGCGAGGGTGTCGGATCTCTCCAGGTGCACCGGCTTTCCAGCCTCGAGCGACGCCGACGCACCCGGCGAAGCCGACGCCTCCACCCCGATCACCCGGGTGCCCGGCCGGCGCGCCTTCGCGGCGGTCGCAACCCCGGAGATCATCCCGCCGCCGCCGATGGGGACCACCAGCGTCGTCACGTCGGGAACCTGCTCCAGAATCTCCAGTGCCATGGTCCCCTGCCCCGCCATCACCGCCAGGTCGTCGAAGGCGTGCACCAGTGTGAGTCCTTCCTCCGCGACCAACCTCTCGACGCGCGCCATTCCGTCGGTGATCGTCTCGCCGGTCTGGATGACGCGAGCCCCGTAGCCGCGCGTCTTGGTCACCTTGATGAGCGGCGCGCCGTCAGGCATCACGATGGTGCAGGGGATTCCCAGGCGCGCCGAATGGTACGCGAGCGCCTGTGCGTGGTTGCCGGCGCTGGCCGCGACCACTCCGGCCTCGCGCTGCGCCGGATCCAGCAACAGCAGGCGGTTCAGCGAGCCGCGATCCTTGAACGACCCCGTCCTCTGCCGGAACTCGGCCTTCAGGTGAACGCTACCGAGGCGGGATGCGGCGAGCCCGAGCGAGCGCGGACAACTGGTCTCCACGATCCCGCCCCGGATACGCCGCCGGGCCGCGATGATGTCATCGTATGAAAGCATGCCACCCATTGTGCGCCTTGAACCGCGCATCTCGCGCCAATATCTCGATGCCGACGTCGACGACCGGGCGGGAGAGTGCGGCACCACGGCCCGGAACGCCCGTGGAAGCCCGCCGTCGTCGCTCACGCAATCGCCGCTTCCGGCCTTGTCCCGGCTGCTTCGCCTTGGCTAGCTTGGTGCCGTCGTCAAACCCCATCGGGACTTCATTCAACCGGAGATTCCTCCATGATCGAATGGATCATTCCGTTCGCTCTCTACCCAACCCTGGCCGCCCTCTACTACGGCGGAGCCCCCATCCGGTTCGAGGGCCCCGACAGCGCGCGCCAGCTTCTGGGAGTGTTCCTCGGACTGGTCCTGTTCGTGGCCGTCTGGGGCGTGCTCAAGACCGTCATCCAACCGATGACCGGCCCGATGATCGGCCTGGCGGTCGCCTCCATCCTCGCGTCGTTCGCGCTGCGGCCGGGCTGCCGACTCGGGTGCCGGCTGGTGGGGGTCCGCATCGTCAACGACCAGTAGTTCCCGCCCGCGGGCTTCCTGCCCGCAGGCTTCCGCGCTCGCTCGAGCGCATCTCCGATTCAAGGCCAGTTTCCGGTTCGAATCGCTTTTTTGGTGGGCCGGGGACGCCCGTCACCGCTAGTCCATCTGCCATACGACGAGCAGCTGCAGTGCGTGCTCGTCCCCGATCCTTCCCAGCTTGTTGGTCCAGATCTGGTACTCGATGCCTGCGTGCAGGACGCCGGCCGCCCCGGTCAGCGCCTTTCCCACATCCCATCTCAGTTGAGGCTGCGCGAGAATGCTGCCCGGGTACTCGTCGCCCAGTTCGCTTGTGATCGCGCCCATGTACTCAGGCGTGGCCCGTGAACGAGAACGATTGCCCCCCGAGTTCGAAGACGGATAGCCAGCTGACGTCGAAATTGAAGCTGTCTCCGGTGCTCGGCGCGCCGCCCGCGACTCGCCCGCTGCTCGCGTCGATGGCGGACCTGATCCTCTCCGAGGCCTGCGCGGCTCTGGTTCCTGCCCAGCGGCACGACGCGGATTCTACGGGCACCGGGACGGCTCGGCCAGCGAGCGCCCCTGCGCCGCACCAGCGCTGCACCAGCGAATCAACCGAAAACATCGTATTCTGATGAGAGAGCGCCGAGTTGCTGTGCCGAGCCGGATTCAGACCACTTCAGGTACTTAAGGTATCAAATAAATACAAACGGTTTATGTTATTTATTTACAACATTTCGCTCGCAGTCTTCCCCGAGCGCGTCTCAGGCCTCACCGCTTCTGGCTCCGCCGTCGTGCTGGCCCTCCTGTCGACCTCGCCGGGGTGTGACAGCCCGGCGATCGCCAAGCCCCCCGACTCCGCGCAACCGGAGCCTGCCCCGGAGCTGCCGGCGATCCAGATCCCGGCCCAGGGGACATCCGCGACGCTGGACGTGGCAACCTGGAACCTCCTCTACTTCGGAGCCGCGAACCAGGGCCCCGATGACGAGCCTCTTCAGATGGCGCGCGTGCGCGATGTCATCCTGGGAACCGACGCCGACCTGTGGGGCGTGCAGGAAGTGACCGACGCGGACGCGTTCGCGTCGCTGCTGGACCAGCTGCCCGGGTACCGGGGATTCCTAGCCAACGATGCTTCCGTGCCCGGCGGCTCGGACAGCTACAACCGCGGCGAACTGAAGGTCGGCCTGGTCTACAAGCCGTCCGTCGCCGAGGTCACCGGCGCCCGCGTCATCCTGAGCGAGCTGGACTACGAGTTCGCGGGCCGTCCGCCTTTGGAGGTCCAGCTACGAATCACGCTGGGCGGGGCGAGTCATGACATCGTGGTGATCGTCATGCATGCGAAGGCCATCGCCGACGAGGCGTCCTGGGAGCGCCGCAGGACGGCGGGCGAAGGACTGAAGGCGTTTCTCGACGCCACTTGGCCGGACCGGGTGGTGCTGGTGCCCGGGGACTGGAACGACGATGTGGACGAGTCGATCACGCGCGGGCGCGACACGCCCTACAGGAGTCTCGTGGATGCGGCTCCGGAGTGGGTGTTCTCCACCGCCGGTCTAAGCGCCGCGGGAGCCCGGTCGATGCCCCGCTACACCGAGGTGATCGACCACATCCTCGCGTCGAATGAAGCGATGGCGTGGTACCAGGAGGGATCGGCGATGGTGTACGAGGTGGATGAGTTCATCGACGACTATCTGGACACGACCAGCGACCACCTGCCGGTGCTGGCGAGGTTCGGGCCAGGGGGATGATCCGGTTGGCCGCGCCGGAGACGGGTCCGGCCCGATTCGGCTTCGGTCCTACTCGTCGATCAGGCGTCGCTCGCGGACGTCCCTGGCGCCCATGGCGATGCCGCTGCCGACTCCGGCTCCCACCAGCAGTCCGGCCGCCAGTGTCAGTGGCCAAGACACGAGGACAGCGGTGATCGCGCCGACGATGATTCCGAGGCCGCGCTTCTCCACCCACGAGGTGTAGCGCAGCCGCCGGCGAACGAACCTTCGCAACTTCACGTGTCCGTAGAATCCAGCCGCACCCGCGAGTCCCAACAGGAGAAAACCGAACATCATGACACTCCAATGATTGCAGGTATCTGTGGCCCGAAGCTCGGGACTCCTACGCGAGCGCCGGGGATCCGTTTCGCGCCGGTGGAGGTTTCACATAAGTATAAGGTGCGGCGGGTGGGAAACGCAGCCACAAGAAGAGTGGGGGCCATGAGGAGAGGTTCCAGTGTCGGAGACGGGTCATGAAGCCGTCGGCGTGGTCCGCAGTGCGGGCCAGGTTGTCGGCGGGGTGGGCCGGCTGGTCCGCTCCCCGGGCCGGCGGAGCGGACTCTCGCGCCCGGTGGGGTGAAGCGAGATCCAGGCGGCAAGGCGTTCGGGCCGGAAGGCCGGCGCTGCTTCCGTCGCTGGCGCGGCTGCTGATCCTCCTCGCGGTGGAGTCGCTGTGGCTGACGCCGGCGGGCGGCCCGCGCCTCCCTTTTCCCGGCTTCGGCACGGGCGGGCTGTCGCAGGAGGCCCTGGCGGCCGCCTTCGCCGCGCAGGAGGAGATCAGCCCGGACCTGCTGGCCATGCCGGGCGTGGTCGGGACCGCGGTCGGGTTGGGCGCCGGTGACCAGCCGGTCGTGATGGTCTACCTGGAGTACGCCGGCGTGGACGGCCTGCCCGCCAGCTTCGCCGGCTACCCGCTGGTGCACGAGGTGACCGGGCGCATCACCGCGCTCGGCGACCTCCCCCTCCCTGCCACCGCCTCCGGCCCGATCGACCCCAAGGGCCCCTTTCCGCGCCCGGTTCCCATCGGCGTGTCCACGGGGCGGGCGGGGGTCACGGCGGGCACCATCGGGGCGCGCGTCACGGACGGGCGCCGGACCTACGCGCTCTCCAACAACCACGTCTTCGCCAACCGCAACGAGGCCAACCTGGGCGACAACGTGATCCAGCCGGGCGTGGCCGACGGGGGCAGCGACCCGGAGCACGCCTTCGGCACCCTGGCCGACTTCCAGGAGATCGGCTTCTGCCGCGCCCTCGCCTGCCCGGAAAACCTGGTGGACGGAGCCATCGCCGAAACGTCGCCCGACCAGCTGGCAACGGCCACTCCCTCCAACGGCTACGGCGCGCCCCGGGCCGGCACCGTGGAGGCGGAGCTCATGCTGGAGGTGCAGAAATACGGCCGCACCACCGGCCTCACGCACGGCCAGGTGACCGGGCTCAACGCCATCCTCGACGTGAACTACCGCACCGGCCTGGCACGCTTCGTCGATCAGATCGTGGTCACCGGCGAGGGCTTCAGCGCCGGCGGCGATTCCGGGTCCTTGATCGTGACCGACGGGCGCGGGCGCAAGGACCGCCGGCCGGTGGGCCTCCTCTTCGCGGGCAGTCCCAACACCACCATCGCCAACCCCATCGACCTCGTGCTCGACCGCTTCGGCGTTTCGGTCGACGGAGGGTAGGCGCATGGCGGCAAGCATCCAGAAGGCGCACAAGCGCCTGTCCAAGCGGGTGATGGGACGGCCGGGCGTGGTCGGCACGGCGATCGGCGTTGCTTCCGGGAAGCCCTGCATCAAGGTGTACGTCAGCGGCGGCGGCGGCGGCGGGAAAGCGCGTGTTCCTCGAAGTTGCGACGGGTTTCGGGTGGTCGTGGAGAAGACGGGCGCCATCGGACGGCTGTCCAGCTGAGTCCCGGCTGGCCGGAGCATTCGTCATCCAACGGTCGGCGCCAATATCTCTTCTACGAAGACTCTCGTTGACAGATGGAGCATCCCCTGCTATTGGTGAGCTAAGAAAATCGTTGGTGAATCATCGTCGGATTGAGGACGAGAGTATCTCCTACAGGATATGGAACAAGGAATGAAGAACCGAACCCGCTGGACCGACGCTCTCACCCTCCTCGCCGCGCTCACTGCAATCGGGTCGTCCGGATGTGCCGCGGATGACGCTGACGCTCCGGCCGACGACGTCCCCAGGCATGTCCTCGACGAGCCCGAGGTGGTTTCCGGGGAATTCGGTTCCGTGAACGGCATTCGCGTGCGGCCGGACGGCAGCCTGCTGGTCGCCGACCGCATCAGCGGAGAGCTCGTCCTCGCGGACCTGGACGCGGGAACGCGGACGGTGGTAGGCAGCCGGGGAGAGGGACCGCAGGAATATCAGACTCCCAGCGGGCTGTGGCCGTTGCCCGGTGATTCCACCCTTCTGGTGGATGGCGGCAACAACCGGCTGACCGTGCTGGGCCCCGATTTCTCCTTCGGCAGAACGCGGCCGAGGATGGAGATGCACCCGGAGCGGGGTGTCACGCTCCTGACCCCTCGGGGCGTCGACGAAGCGGGGCGCATCTATACCGCGGGCACAGTCACAATGATCGTTGGTGGGAGCAGCGAACCCGGTTCCGATTCCAGCGATGTTGTGCGGATCGAGCTGAGCGACCTGTCGACCACCACGGTGGCCAGGCTCGCACCCACGGTCCGCCCGGGGCTCGAATCAAGAACCAGTGCCGGCAACATGATGTTGAGCATGCAGCAGCCCCCCTACACGCCGACCGACAGCTGGGGCGTCGCGCCCGACGGCAGCGTGGTGGTCGCGCGCGCGTCGGACTACCACCTGGACTGGACCGTCCCCGACGGCTCGGTGCGCAGCGGCGCCCCGGTCGTCTACGACCCCGTCCCCGTGGGCCAGGCGGAAAAGGAGTCGTGGGTTGCGGGACAAGGCCGCCTCGCCATTGGGGGCTCCTTTACCGTCGTCTCCGGTGCCGGCGGCTCATTGCCCGGGATCGGCGGCAGCCGGCCGACCAACATTACGATCGACGCCGGTAGCGACGACGTCGACGACTACGACTGGCCGGAGGTGCTGCCGGCCTTCACCGGCCGCATCCTCATCGACGGACAGGGCCGCGCGTGGCTGCGGCGCTACCAGCCCGTTGGTGCTCCGTGGTTGTACGACATCTTCACCCCCGACGCGGAACACGCGGGCACCGTGGAACTGGCCAACGGGCACACGGTGATCGGTTTCGGGGACGGCGTCGTCTACGCGACCTTCAAGGACGAAGTCGACCTCGTCTACATCGAACGCTTCAGGCTGCCCGGGATGTAGACATGTCCGACTCCACGTCTCTGGCCCAACTCATTTCGCGGCGCCGCTCGATCAAGCAGTTCACCGACCGCGAGCCCACCCGGGAAGAAATCGAGGCGCTCCTCGAATTGGTCGCGCAGGCTCCCAACCATCGCATGACCCAGCCCTGGCGCTTCTACGTGCTGGGGCCCGTCGCCCGTCGCGAGTACGGAGCGGCGTTGGGGGCCCGCAAGGCGAAGCGCGTCCCGGACCCGGATGCGGCACGGGCAGTCGTGGAGAGCGTCGCCGACCGCCACGAGGCCCTGCCCGCGATGATCGCGGTGGCGGTGGAGGTGCACGAGAACCCCGAGATTCGCGAAGAGGACTACGCGGCAACCTGGATGGGCATTCAGAATCTCGGTCTGGCCGCCGAGGCCGCTGGGCTGGGCACGCACATCAAGACGGGCGCGGTCATGGACGACCCGCGCTCCCGGGCGGCGGTGGGCGTTCCCGACAGCGAGCGCATCGTGGCCATCGTCAACCTGGGCGAACCGGCGGCGGTGCCGGATCCCAAGCCGCGCCTGCCTGCCCGCGACCTGACCACCTGGGTGGACTGAGCGCCGCGGCGGGCGGGTACAGCCGGGGCAGCCGCCTCTACCGCCGTATCGGACCGGCTTCTCTCAGAGGCTTGCTTCCGCGAGTGCGCCTTCAGCCTGCCAACTGTAATCCTGACAATTTCCTTGCACCCGGATCGTTGAGCCGAGCCGCCGAGCCAATAGGTTCAAAGCATGGCCAGACATCGCATGGTGAGCCGTCCGCGCTGGACGGTCACGCTCACACTCCTCGGGCTAACGGGGGTCCTGACCGCCGTTCTCGGCTATGAGGCCTGGGACGCCAGTCGCTCAAGCGTGCAACTTGCCGAGGAGAACGTTCGTGATCAGGCCCTGTTTGCCGCCTCGAACTTCGCCATCGAGGCTCGTGGCGAAGTGAAGTTCGAGTTGTTGGAGGATGGCATCGAGGTCATCGAATCGAGCGTGGGGCGCCGTGGCAATCGTCCACTGACACTGGATCGCTTGCGGGAGGCGGCGAGAGGTCGGCGCTGGGACGCCATGGATCATGCATCGCTGTTCTTCCGTCTTGACCCTCGCGAAGGCGAAATCTGGGTTGCCGGGGAGGCAGATTCCGCCCAGGTGGCCTGGGCGGTGGGCGAGGCACGAGAGCACAGCCGTCGGAACCCGAATGACTTCGACGTGCGAACGCTGTTCGCGTCAGGGGGGAACAGCGTGATCGTGCACAGACTCTCGTACGAAGGCCGGGGAGAGTACACGCTCCATGGAATGATCTTGTCGCCGAAGGCATTCGGTCCCGCGCTGGAGCGGGCTTTTCATGAGGAGCCCCTCCTCCCGGAGGCCTTCTCGGGTGGTCGGGCCAACGAGGACATCTTTGTCGCTCGCGTCCGAGGTCCTTACGGCAACGTCATCTACGAATCTTCCAGCGATCCGCACGCGGGAGTCCCGGTGCTGCACGACCTGGACGGGAGTTTGGGCGGGATGGTGCTGGAGCTCGGCGTGCGAGCAGAGGCCATCGAACAACTCGTCAGCGGTGGCGTCCCGCAGTCGCGCATGCCCTACATCGTCGCGCTTCTCGTCCTGACGTCCGGTCTTCTCGTTACAGCGGTGTGGCAACTACGTCGAGAGGCGGAACTGGCCGACCTGCGAGAAGATTTCGTATCGAGCGTATCTCATCAGCTCCGCACGCCGCTGACTCAGATCCGGATGTTTGGCGAGACGCTGATGCTGGGTCGGGTGAGGAATGAAGCGGAGCGGTCGCGAGCGACCGAGATCATCGTGGACGAGGCGAACCGGCTCACCCACCAGGTCGAGAACGTTCTGCTCTTCTCCCGAGGCGAGCGAGGCGCGCTGAACCTGAATCCCGTCGAGGCGGATCTTGGTGCTTTGGTCGAGAGTGTCGCTGAGAGCTTCGAGCCGCTCGCGCTGGCCGCAGATGTTGCCCTCGAGCCACGTATCGAGACCGGCATCGTCTGCGTGACGGATGTCGAAGCAACGCGCCAGGCCGTTCTCAACCTGCTCGACAATGCGGTCAAGTACGGCCCAACCGGGCAGGTGATCGAGATCGGAGTGCGGCGCACGCCCGGGGCGCAGAACTCCTCCGCGACGGTCTGGGTGGAAGACGAAGGACCGGGAATACCCTCGGGTCAGCAGGAGCGCGTTTGGGAAGCCTACGTTCGCCTCGACCGTGACCGTGCCTCCGCGACCGCAGGCTCCGGCATCGGCCTCGCGGTGGTTCGTGAGGTCATCGAGGTCCAGGGAGGACGAGTGCGCGTCGAGGCGGGCAGGAGAACCCCCGATACCGGCGCCCGGTTCGCCATCGAGCTGCCACTTGCCAACGGGTCGCGGGAGGCTTGAGGTGGCCCGGATTCTGATCGTGGAGGACAACGCTCAGCTGGCGTACGGTCTTCGAAACAACCTCGAGATCGACGGTCATGTGGTCGATGTGGCGGAAGACGGCCCCCGGGGCTTGGAGGCAGCGGTTTCAGGGGAGCCTGACCTTGTGGTCCTGGACCTCATGCTGCCGAAGATGAATGGCTACCAGGTGCTCCGCTCTCTTCGCGACAGGGGCCTGGGCGTCCCCGTCCTGATCCTTACGGCCAAGGGCGAAGAGGCGGACAAGGTGATGGGTTTTCGCCTTGGGGCGGATGATTACGTCACCAAGCCCTTCGGAGTCCTGGAACTGCTTGCGCGCGTCTCCGCGATTCTGCGCAGGGCAGGACAGAAAGGGCAGCCGACTGAGGTGGAGGCTTTCGGCACTGTTGAGGTTCGTCTTGAGCACCGGTCGGTGCTGCGCGACGGCCAGGAGGTGCAGCTCACCCCCAAAGAGTTCGATCTCCTGGTTGCGCTGGTGCGGCGCCGCGGGGCGGTGGCGAGCCGGGTTGCGCTAATGAAGGAGGTGTGGGGTCATCGGGCGGCGATCCTCAGCCGGACTGTCGACACGCACATCGCGCAGCTTCGTCGAAAGCTCGAAGAACATCCAGGCGAGCCCCGTCACATCCTGACGGTCCACCGATCCGGATACAGGCTGCGAAGCTAGTCGGAAACGGCCTGACACTTCTCTGACAACTTGCTAACGCGGCACCCACCACTTCGCCTCTCCCGGGGCCGATCTTCCAATGGCACCCTTGACTCAAGGAGGAGTGCTCCATGGTGATTGGCTTTCCCTTCAGGAGGGCTCAGCCACGAAAGAGATCCGAGGGGCTGGCGTATTTGCTGCTGGCCGTGACGGCGTCCTTGCTCCCGTCGAAGGGGAGCGCACAGGAGCAGGTACTCGACTCCGGCACAGAGGATTCTCTTCTGCGCGTCTTCCTGGACTGCGACCGGCGCATGTGCGACTTCGATCACTTCCGCCGCGAGGCCTCGTTCGTCAACTACGTCCGGGATCGGGCGGATGCGGAACTCCACGTGCTGGTTACCTCGGAAGACACAGGGGGCGGGGGCGAAGCATACGAGCTGTACTTCATGGGACTCGCGGAGCGGGATGGCCAGCAGGACACGCTCCGCTTCGTCTCGCTGGAGAGCGACTCGGAGGAAGAGGTCCGTGCCGGTCTGACGCAGATGTTCAAGCTGGGGCTCGTGCGATACGCAGCGCACACGCCTGCCGCCTCCTTGCTCGACATCCGCTACGCAGCGCCCCAGCAGGACCGGCAGCAGGCCACGGCCACGACCGATCCATGGAATCTGTGGGTGTTCAGCGTTCGAGCCGGCGCCGAGATCGACGGTGAGAGCCGCCAGAGTTCACAGTCCTTCGACGGGTCGCTGTCGGCGAGCCGCACGACCGAAGACCTGAAGATCGACATCAGCTCTTTCGCCCGGTTCGAGGAGGAAGAGTTCGAGCTGAGCGATGGCGACCTGCTCGTGAGCACGTCGCGCAACATCAACCACGAAGGCCTCATCGTGTGGAGTCTCGGGCCGCGCTGGTCCGCCGGCGTGCGCGCGTCCGCACTCA
This sequence comes from Longimicrobiales bacterium, assembly GCA_965225805.1. Taxonomy (GTDB): domain Bacteria; phylum Gemmatimonadota; class Gemmatimonadetes; order Longimicrobiales; family Gaopeijiaceae; genus BD2-11. Next base: position 1,734,772 of record OZ245327.1, on the reverse strand, counting down.
CGTCGACGAGAGTCAACCAGGACCTGGCCATTCGAGCGGCGCCCGCAGTGCAGTACAGCGTCTTTCCCTACGCCGAGTCGACGCGGAAACAGATCACGTTCCTGTACTCGCTGGGGCTTGCGTCCTTCGACTACGAGGAGGTGACCCTCTTCGACAAGACGAACGAGACGTACGCAGAGCAGCGAATGGAGGTCGCGGCGGAGTTTCAGCAGCCCTGGGGAGAGATCAACAGCTCTCTCGAGGCGTCCATGTTCGTCCACGACCCTTCGCTACATCGGATCGACCTGTTCGGGCGCGTGGAATATCGGCTCATGAGAGGTCTGAACCTCGACGTGGAAGGAAGTGTGGCCCGGGTGAAGGACCAGATCTACGTGAGCCGCGAGGACGTTCCCGATGAAGACATCCTCCTCGAGCGTCGCCAGCTGGGAACCGACTTCGAGTACGACCTGGAAATCGGGTTCAGCTTTACGTTCGGTTCGGTCTTCAACAACGTGGTCAACCCGCGAATGGGATCGAACAGGGGACGCCGATTCTTCAGGTGACCCGACTTCAGGTGTGAGCCAGACAGCCCGTTGAAGTCCAATTGGTCAAACCTGCCAGCGGGTGTTCTCCGATTCGAACGCAACGGCGTTCGATTGGGCGATATGACCGGCGAGCAACGGACGGCAATGCTCGCGTTCCTTTCCGCATCCCTGAGTCCCTACGGAGCGCATCTCGTTGAAGGCGTCATGGCTGCCGAAGGCATTCTCAGCCGGTCTCCACGGGCTTCTCGATTCGAGTGGAGTTCGGAAAACTACTGGCTGGCGTTCTTCGGCGAGCCTTCCGCGGGGAACGACTGGAGTTGGCAGTTCGGCGGGCACCATCTCGCGATCAACGTAGCGGTCCGCAACGGCATCCCCAGCATGTCGCCCACGTTCATCGGCATCGAACCGGCCACCTTCGAGATGAACGGATCGAGCGCTGCTCCGCTGGAAGACCGGATCACAGGCGGCATCGACCTGATGCGGTCACTCCCGGACAACCTTCGGGGCTCGTCAAGTGTGGACTCTCGCCCGCAGGAAGTGTACGCCGGTGCCGGAGAGGACGGCGTGATTCCTGCGGTGGAAGGAAGCCGTGTGGCGGATTGGCCCGCAGCCAGGAAGGAGCAGCTTCTGGAACTCATCGGTTTCTGGGTGCGCATCATGCCCGAGGCGGCTGCCGAGCGCAGGCTGGCGGAGCTTGGAGATGGTCTTGACCAGCTTCGCTTCGCCTGGAACGGTCCTTACGACGGCTCCGGCTCCATCTACTATCGGATACAGGGTCCGAACCTGATCCTCGAATTCTCGACGCAAGGCTCGGTCGGCAGTGACGGGGGTCACTACCACTCCGTCTACAGGAATCCCGCCAACGAGTACGGCGGTGGCTGATTCCATGTAGTTCTTCAATTCGCGCCTGCCTACCGCCGCACCGGCCTGCCCGCCCGCGCCCCTTCCACGTACTCGCCGCCCTCGATGGTGAGCACGCCGTTCACGAACACGTATTCGATGCCGCCGGAGGGCACCGCCGCGTTGGTGTAGTCGCCGCGGTCGATGACCGCCTCGGGATCGAACACGGTGATGTCCGCGTCGGCCCCCACCCGGATGCGTCCCTTGTTCGCCATCATGGGCACGTAGCTCTCAAGGCGGCGCGCCGGCTCGATGGTCATCTTGCGGAGCGCCTCCATCAGGGTCATGACGCCGTCCTCGCGCACGTACTTGCCGAGCACCTTGGAGAACGACCCGGTCGAGCGCGGATGGCTCACCTGCGCGCCCCCATCGCTCGCGACCATGGTCAGGGGACTCTCGACCGCCGCGAGCGTCATCTCTTCGGTGCGGGTGTGGCTGATCACGCTGCCTCCCTCCTCCCGGTAGCGGGCGAAGGTCTCGCGGGTCAGTCGCTCGCCGGTGGCTCCCCACTGGAAGACGGTGAAGCGCTCGTCCTCCCATTCCTCCCAGTCGTCGTAGAGCGCCGACTCGATGCGGCTCTGGCTGGCACTGTAGGGATACGCCTCGGTGGTCACGTCCCGTCCGGCGTCGACGGCCTCCCGCACCACCGCCAGGAACTCGGCGGTGCGGGCGCCGCCGGTGGAGTTGGCATGCACCAGATGCAGCGGCGCGCCTGTTTGCGCGGCCAGGTCGATGGCGTAGCGGGCGCCGTCGGGGCCTCCGTGGGTATGCACATGGGCCGAAGCTCCCGCCTCTCCCGCGACGGAGAGCGCCGCGAGGAGTTCCTCGTCGCTGGCGGCCGGCGTGTACGGGAACCCGAATCCCACCGCCGGTGCGCCCTGGTCCAGTCCCTCGCGGATGCGCCGCGCAATCTCCTCGATCTGTTCGGGCGTGGCGGGATCGTCCTTGCCGGCGTCGGCGGGCAGGAACTCGCCCCGGTCGCCCAGGACGCGCATGCGCACCGGGATGTGGCCGATGCTCGCACCGTAGTTGACCGGCTGCCCACCCTCGCGCTCCGCGTAGAACGCCGCGATGTCGCCCGTGCCCACCTCCAGCTCCAGCCCCGTGGTCACTCCGTCATGGGCCATGAAGCGGTAGGTCTCGTCGGACTGGCCGTGCTGATGAAGGTCGACGAAGCCGGGCGCCACCACGAGGCCTGACGCGTCGATGATCCGAGCCCCCGCCAGCGGGCCTTCCGAGACCGCCTCGATGCGGTCGCCCGTGATCCCCACATCGAGAATCGCATCCGTCCCCGATTCCGGATCCATGACCCGGCCCCCGGCGAGCACAAAGTCATGGACGGGATCATCTGCGCCCGCGCACGCGCCAAGTCCCGCAGCCAGCACCGCCGCGAGCAACACCGCAAGCACCTTCCCGAAGATTCTTCTCGTTGCGCGCATCTCTGGTACTCCTCCGCCGGTGTTGTCGACTGCGAGGGTGGGCTACACCCAACCCTTCCCTCTGAACATTCGAAGGGTATCGACAAACCGGCCCAATTGCCGGGGTGTGGCCGAGAGGGAGAGTCGGCTGTGGGAGAGCATCGGCGGGAACGGCCGGCCCACCAGGATCCCGTGCTCCCTCATACGACGGATGTAGGTGTCCTGGTCACCGCGGATCTCGTGAAACAGAAAGGCCGTGTGGCTCCTGAAGTAGTCAAGCCCGAGCTCGTCCAGGCAGGGAGTCACTACTTCCTTGCATTCGGCCCAGATTCTCAAGCTCTTCTCGGCCCAACCCTCCTCGTCGAGGGCGGCAATGGCGCCGACCACAGCCAGAGTATTGGGATTGGAGCGGTTGGCATAGAGTTTCAGTCGGCTGGCGGTCCCGGCAGCACAGATGCCGTAGCCTATGCGGAGTCCGGCTATCCCATAGAGCTTTGAGAAGGTCCGGGTAACCAGCACATTCGGCCTCTCATTGGCCCATTTTTCGGCCGACCAATAGCTCGGGTCATCGACGAAGGGGTAGTAGGCCTCGTCCACAATGAAGAAGACATTGTCGGATGCCGATGAGAACCAGTCCTCCAATTGGGCGCTGGAAGTGAGAGTTCCGGTCGGATTGTTGGGATTGCAGATGTAGACCAGTGTGGGCTCTCGCCATCCCTCGGCGAGACGTCTCATGCGTTCGACGTCGTGGGCGAAATCGCTCGTCAGGGCAACCTGCTCGACCCGGTACGGAAAGGGCTCCGCGTAGCGCATCGCGTTCTCGTAGGTCGGATTCGCCTGAAGAACGCGACTCCGTGGAGAAGCGTGGGCATGCACAGCGAGCCGAATGACCTCCGTGGAGCCGGATCCGAGAACCACCTGGTCTCGGCCGACACCGTGGAGCGCGGCGAGTCGATCCATGAGCGTCTCCCGTTGGGGGCCGGGATAGTGGGGCACTTCTTCCATCGCCTCCAGGATCGCGGTACGTGCGCGCGGTGGTATGCCGAGTGGGTTGGCGTTGTGGTTCAGCCGCAGCGTCGTGTCCTGACCCGGCTGAGCCGGCGAAAACCTCCACGGCCCAGCGTCGGCGGTGAAGGCAGCACCCGGCAAGGCCGCCAGCCCCACTGAAGCTCTCGCTCCATTGGCAACAAATCCCCGACGGTCCATTCTCACCTCCAAAGCTGCTACGGGTCCGAGCACTGCCTGGCAGAAATAGTGGGTGGCTGAGTATCCCTGTGCAACCGCCACAGGCAGGCTCGAGGTCGGGCGCATCGCCGGATCGCGCGGATTCGCTTCGCGCAATGCGTCGCGCGAGTCCCGCCCGATCTGTCGCCGGGCGGAGCTTCGTCGTACGGACCGCGCGGGACAAACTTTGACGAAGCGGATGCGGGGGAAGCACTATTCCGGGTCGGATCGCGCGTCTACCCGGAAGGAGTCCGTCCATGAAAACCCAGTCTCCCCTTCCCATCCTCGCATCGCTGCTGTACCTGATCGGCATGATCGGCGCGTGTGCCGAGCCGCCATCGGAGGCGGAAACGCACGTGGACGAGATCTTCGCGCAGTGGGACTCGCCGGAGAGCCCGGGATGTGCTCTTTCCGTGTCCCGGGGGGGCAGCCCCCTGGTCTCGCGCGCCTGGGGCATGTCGGACCTCGAGCACGGCATCCCCAACACCCCGTCCACCATCTTTGAGGGCGGATCGCTGGCGAAGCAGTTCACGTCGGGGGCCGTGGTCCTGCTGGCACTGGACGGGGCGCTTTCCCTCGACGACGACGTGCGGAAATACATTCCGGAGGTGCGCGACTACGGCAAGCCCGTCACGCTGCGCCACCTGATGACCCACACAAGCGGAATGCGCGACTGGGGCTCGGTGGCCTCCATCTCGGGCTGGGGACGCGGCGAGCGCTCGCACCGGCACGCGCACGTGCTCGACATCGTCAGCCGCCAGAGCGCCCTCAACTTCGAGCCCGGGCACGAATACTCGTACAGCAACACCGGCTACAATCTGCTCGCGGTGGTGGTGGACCGGGTGAGCGGGATGCCCTTCGCCGAGTTTTCCCGCGAGCGCATCTTCGAGCCCCTCGGGATGAGCGATACCCAGTGGCGGGACGACTACCGGCGCATCGTGCCTCGGCGCAGTACGGCCTATTCCGCCGCGGACGAGGGCTTCCTCATCAATCGTCCCATCGAATATGTGCACGGGAACGGGGGCATCCTGAGCACGGTGGGCGACCTGCAGACATGGAACGCCGCCCTTACCGACGGGCGCCTCGGCGGGGAGAATTTCGTGCGCATGATGCACGACCAGGCGATCCTGAACGATGGCCGTCAGATCGCGTACGCGGGCGGCCTTCAGTTGCGCACCTTCGCGGGCGTGCCCTCGGTCACCCACACCGGATCGACTGCCGGCTACCGGGGCTTCATCGGCAGGTATCCCGACCAGCAGCTCTCGGTGGCGATTCTGTGCAACGTGGGCAACGCCAACCCCGGGGCGCTGGGCGGGCAGGTGGCGCGCATCTTCCTGGGCGACGCGGCCTCGCCCGACCCGGAGCCGGGCGAGGGGATGTCGCTTTCGGCCGCGGAGCAGGAGGCGAAGACAGGGCTCTACCGCGAGGTGGACACCGGTGACCCGCTACGCATCACCCTGGAGGACGGCGCGCTGCGGGTAGGAGACCAGCGCCTGGTCGCCCACTCGGCGAGCGAGTTCGGGGTGGGGGCGAGCGAGCGCCGCCTCGTCTTCGGCAACGCGATGGAAGGGGGGCGGCCCACCATTGACGAGTACACGGGCGACTACTACGACAACACGTACGAGCCCGTGGCCGAGTTCGCGCCGACCGCCGGGCAGCTCGATGCCTATACGGGCACCTACCACAGCGACGACGCCGAGACCACCTTGGTAGTGGCGGTGGAGGACGGCCGCCTGGTGGCCCGGCGGAGGCCCGACGCCCGCTTCGAGCTGGAGCCCGTCCATGAGGACGCCTTCAACGCAGGCAGCCTCGGACGAATCCGCTTCGACCGGGGCGCGGACGGACGCGCGGACGCCTTCGGGATGCGGCAGGGACGCGTCTACGACATGCGATTCCAGCGAGTCGCCGACTCTGGAGAATGATGATGGACAGGAGCAGGATGACATCCGGTGGCCCACGCGCGCGCATGCGCTCATTTCCGAGTGCCGGCAGGGCCGGGCTCTCCCGCCAGGAGCGCCGGCCCGAGGCCGTCCCCGCCGCGGCGCGCCCCGGCGAGGAGGTGACGGTGTCGATGGACCAGCTTCCCTACGCAGCCGTCTACATCGGCTTCGGCGCGCTGGGCGGCAACCACCAGCTGCTCACCCAGGGGGAAACCGACGCGGACGGCCTGCTCTCGGCGACGGTTCGTCTGCCGAACTGGGCCACCCCGGATCTCAAGCACTTCTTCTTCCTCGCGGGCTTCGACCAGCGGCCCTTCGTGACCTCGCACGAGTTTCACGTCGCCGACGCGGAAGGGGTGTTCCGGGTCGAGGGCGAGATCACCGACGAAGGCCTCGCCTGCCCCACCCTGCGCAACCAGGACGATCGGCTCTACACCCTGAGCGGGAACACCGAGGAGCTGGCGGCGGGCTCGCGCGTGGTGTTGCGCGCCACCCTCTCCGAGCAGCCGGCCTGCGACGAGGGTCTGGCAATCGAGGTGCGCGATGCGCGGGTTCGCTAGGCACACGATGCACGGCCTCGCCAGACGCACGATGTCCACGCTCGCCGGAAGCACGATGCCCACCATCGCCGGCCGCGCCATGCGCGCGTTCGCCGCGAGCGTGGTCCGCCGCTTCACCGAGGGCTGGAGCCGAGACGGGCGTCGTGCAGCCCGGACGAGCTGCCGCCTGGCGGCGATCGGGCTCATGCTCCTCTCCGCGAGCTGCGATGTGCCCGAGACCGCTCCGGCGCAGGAGGAAGCCCCGGACATCGACGTCGTCGAGCTCACCGCCGAGCAGATCCAGGCCGACTACGCCGAGGGCCGCTACACCGCCGTTCAGCTGACGCGGGCCTTCCTCGCGCGCATCGAACGCCACGAGGATCTGTACAACGCGTTCATCTCCATGAACCCGGACGCCCTCGCCACCGCCGCCGCCCTGGACCGGGAATACGCTTCGACAGGCCCGCGCGGCCCGCTGCACGGGGTGCCGGTGGTCATCAAGGACAACATCGACTACGGGGGCCAGGTCACCACAGCCGGCTACGACGGCTTCAGCGCGGCGACCGGGGGCGTGGACATGATCCCGGACGACGACGCCGCGGTGGTGACGCGCCTGCGCGAAGCCGGGGCAATCATCCTGGGCAAGACCAACCTGCCGGACTTCGCCGGACACGGCACACGCACCGAGAGTTCAGTGGCGGGGGTCACGCTGAACCCCTACGACGTCACCCGCATCCCGGGGGGGTCGAGCGGCGGCACGGCCACCGCCGTCAACGCGAGCTTCGCCGTGCTCGGGCTCGGCTCCGAGACCGGCGGGTCCATCCAGAACCCGGCGGCGGCTCAGGCGCTGGTGGGGGTGAAGCCCACCTACGGGCTGGTGCCGCTCGAGGGGGTGGTGCCGCTGAACGGCAGCTACGCCGACGTGGTCGGCCCGATGGCGAAGACCGTGTACGACGCCGCCGTCGCCCTGGACGTGCTCGCGGGGCCCACCCCGGAGGACCTCGCCACCTACGCGGCGGCCGGCCACATCCCGGAGGACGGCTACGCCGCCGCGCTCGACCCGACCGCCCTGGCCAACAGGCGCTTCGGGCTGGTGGGCAGCGGCTGGCGGGACACCTGGCTTCCGCTCGCCGAGGAGACCGAGGCGATCTACCGGGAGGCGATCGCCGCGCTGCACGCGCGCGGGGCGGAAACGGTGGAGGATCCGTTTGCGGGAACCGGCTTCGTGGAACTCTACGGGGAACGCCCGCGCGTGCCCTCGGCAGCCGCCTACGACATGCTCAACTACTTTCTGGGGCTCGGCCCAGGCGCCGCCTTCCACAGCGTGGAGGAGTGGGAGGCGCTGTCCGGAGAGTCCTACCGCGGTGGACGCGAGCGCCCCCCTCCCGCCCGTCCCAGCGCCACCGAGGAGGGAGACGCCTTTCAGGGCTGGCGCGCCGACATCCGCGCCCTCTTCCGAAGCGTGCTGGAGGAAAATGATCTGGACGGCCTGTTCTTTCCCCAGGCCGGGGCCCCCATCGGCGATCTGGTGGAGGATCCGGAACGTCCCGACTTCAACCCCAACAATCACCCCGAACTTCCCAGCAACGTCATCAACGACATCGGGCTTCCCGTAGTCACCGTGCCCTTCGGATACTATCCGGATGGCACCCCTTTCGTACTCGCCTTCATCGGAGATCTTTGGACGGAGGCCGAGCTGTTGGGCTACGCGTACGATCTGGAGCAGGCCACGAAGGCGAGAACCCCACCCCAACTGAGGTAGAAAGACATGGCAGCGTACACTTGCGAAGCATGCGGAATGAGCATCGGCACCATGACCTGCGGCCAGTGCGGCCAGGAGCTCGTCCATGGCAGCCTCGACCGCGACGACGGCTCCTCGGTGCACGTCTCCAAGTGCCCCGACGGGCACGGCATGGTGAAGTCGCCGATGTGCTGTGGCCAGGACATGGCCTGCCACACCGGCTGAGCGACCCCGCAATCCGATTGTCCGGCCCCCGGGGCGTCCGTACGCAAGCGGACGCCCCCGGGGTCGAATTGCATCTATGCAAATGCGCCCAATGAACCGATGGCGCATTTCTGATCCATCGCGGCCGAAATGCGACGGAGAAATGCGTCTCCGTGTCCTGGGCACAGCTCCGCTGACTGTCCTGAAGGCGTCGCGCTCGTCAATACCGGGACCTGCCTTGAACCGTCACGCCCCGAGGGATGCCGTGCCCGGCGAGAGAATCCGGGCAGCTTCGGGCATCCCCCGGAGCGCGGCAGCTTCGCCTCAGGCTCCGCGGGTTGGAACCTCCCGGAACGGCAGCGCCGGCGAACCGAAGGTGATCTCCTGGACCGCCTTGACGCTGCGGGCGCCGTAGCGGAACGGGATTACGAGCCGGAACGGGGCACCGTTCACTGGAGGGATCGGCTCGTCGTTGAGCATCCACGCGAGCATCGTCTGGCGATGACGCATGGTGGGGATCTCCTCGTCCGTGTAGTACCCGTCGTGGGAGATGATGCGGCAGTAGTGCGCGGGAGGCGCCACGCCGATCATGTCCAGGACATCGCCGAAGCGGACGCCGGTCCACTTGACGACTCCCGTGGGCCGGGGCGCGCCGCACTGGAGCAGTGTGACCATGGAGTGCCGCGGCAGGCCGGCCAGGTCCTCGAAGCGCATTGTGCCGTGGAGCCGGGACAACCTGCTCGCGGCGATGCGGAGGCTCGCGGTTCGGTAGTCGTGGTTGATGTCGGGCGCCTCGCCCCCCGTGTAGCGGTAAATCACACCGTCGATGGAGCCCGCCATTCCCGGAGCATGCTCAGGGGCGGAGCCGTCCGCGTTGAGCGGCAGGTCGGACCGCTGTCGGATCTCCCCCTCCACCAGCCGATCCGGGAACTCCTGGGCTTCCTGCGCCAGCACCCGGTCCGGCCTCACCACCCCAAGGGAAAGGCCGGCAACGGCCGTCCCCGATACCTTGATCGCGTCGCGTCTTGAGAGCTTCATGGCATGCCTCCTGGGGCGTGGTGTGTTTGCGAGCCCGTCAACGGGGTCAACGTAGGTGGCGCGGGACTGGCCCACAAGCAGGCTGCGCTGCACTCATCCGCCATCCCGGCACCACCCATCTGCCTTCCCCATCTACGACATGACATATGCCGTATGACATGTGCACATGCGCCATGCGCGCGGCACGGCACAACGGTTTCGGGCTGGTGGGGGCGAGCCGGAGCGAATGAAGCGCGCCTGAGCCCTGGCGAAGTCAGAATGACACCGTCGTTTGCGCGTAGAAGTAGGTGGGATCGGTCTTGGACGCGCTTGCCAGCAGCTTCCCCGCGAACAGGTGCGCCGCACCCGACTGAAACCGTAGACGGCCGGGCAGCAAATCCCAGCGCACCCGGGCTTCCAGCTGGGTGCCGATGTGACGATGCGCCTGGGCCGAGGGACTCCAGATACCCGCCACCGTCCACTCGTCGTCCGCTGTGGCCAGCCAGTAGCCCCGCAATGCGGCGAACGCGTCCACGCCATCGCGGGGCGTCAGGCTCAGGCGCGCGCCGGGCGAACTGAGGTTGGTCCGGGGGACGAGGCCGTAGATGCCGCTGGGCCCGAAGTCGGAGCTGCGGGAACCGAACAAGCCGCTGAACCGGTTGTTCTTGCCGTCCGCCGGATCCTTGTCGCCGGTGGCGTAGTCGTATTGGAGCTGCAACCGGGGAGCGCCCGCGGCCGCGAAGGTAAAGCCGACTTCGACATGGTGATAGTGAGCGTAGTGATCCAGGTCCGTCGTAGCCGTCTTGGACATGCGTGATTCGCCGAACTGGAATATGGATTCGATCTGGTAGTCGAAGCTGGCTTCCGTCGAGGAACGATATAGTCGCGCGCCGACGGTATGGAGGTCCCGATCGGCGGTTTGCCGGCCTGGGGTATCGTTCTCTTCGAGGCCGAAATAGTACACCTCTCCCTCGCCGCCCCAGGGAAGGCCGGCGGGAGAGTAGTGGAGGCCCCAGAAACGCACGTTGAGGGATTCCGTGTCGAACCTGGGCCGATTCTCCAGAATATCTCCGGATACCCGGCGTTGAACCGGAAAGGTGAAGAAGCCTCGCAATCGGCTCTCGTCCGGGCCGGTCCACTGCCAGTCGATGCCGGTAAAAGCGTAGGAAACGTTTGTGAAGTTGTCACGCGCGATCAGGCGCCGGCTTCCGAGGTCCATGGTGACGCGCCCGCCGCGCAACACGCTCTCGCTTCCCTGCACGATCAGGTCGTCGAGCGGAAGCTCCACATAGGCCTGCAGCAGGTCCAGGGGATTGGCCATGCTGGTCGAGAGAGGCGTCTCCGAGTCCCCCAGCTCGGTGCGGGCGTCCTGCAACTCCGTGTTGAGCCGGAAGCGGGGGAGGCCCAATTCCACCTTCGCCAGGGTGCGGAACACCAGCAGCCGGTCGTCGCCTCCGCGGCCGGCCCGGAACTGGTTGTTCAGGTGTTCGTACCGCGTCCGGTGCTCCACCGAGAAGGAGAGGGATGGCGTCCATCCCGACGGATCCTGTTGACTGGGGGGATCTTCCGCGGCCTCCCCGTTGGTTCCGCAACAGGGCGCGCCCTGGAGGGCAATGGCCAGTACCGCGACCAAGGGCATCACCGTCTACGACCTCCGTGCTGCAACCCGTCACACAAGCCCATGGACGTCTACGACCTCTCCAGCCTGACGCTGCCGCCCAGCCCCATTTCGTTGAGAATCTGCCGCAGCTCGTTCTCCATGTTCCGGGCTCGACGTGAGCTCACATTTACCGACAGCTCGATGTGCGCTGTAAGATCGTTCCCGGATCTCATCTTGGGCAACACCTTGATCCCGATACGATTCCATGTCTCGGGGGGCACGGTACCCACAATTCGGAGCCGGACTTCACGTGAAACGGGCTGTGTTTCCGAGGAGGACCCCGGCTCAGGCGTAAGAACGAGAGGCGGTCCGAGCTCGGGTTCGGGTTGCGCGGGCCCCACTTCCGGCGACCGGAGTTCCTCCGCCTTCGTTCGGGTAAGAAGGAACATGCCCGTCTCGAAGACTACATCTTCGGGCGCAACAATTTCGTTGTACCAGAGGCGTTCGTAGCGGCCGCCGGTCCCGCTGCCCGACGCCAGGCCGAAAGCTCCGCTGCCCACGAATTCCACGATCTTCCGGCGCAGCACGGCGTCGGGGTCAATCAAGCGGGTAAGCGAGCCATCGAGAAAGCTCTGTCGAAGCCCGGTGAGCGGCCAAGCGCCGGCCTCCTTCAAGGCGGGCGGCCAGTGCCGGGCGATGTATCCGGCACCCACCGATTCGTTGAGGATCGCCTCCGACTTCAAAGCGCCGACGATCCGGCCAGAGAGGGTTTCGCTGGCGCTGGCATGGCCCGCGCCGAGGTCAATGACCCTGAGTCCACTGGCTACTTTGGCGTCGCCGAGCGCGACGAAGCGATAGCCAGCCCAGACTTCGTCCTTGGCTTCTTCTTCGGCGCTCTTCGCCTTGGTGCGAACATCCAGCGAAGCGCGCCGGTCACTCACAACTACTTTCCTCAGCGTGGCGACATGATGGATCTTGAAGCCGTCCGTCCCCACCTTGCGGATGAAGAAGCTTGACCCCGCCAAAGCCGCCGCGGCGTTGTCCACGGTCGTCGTCTCCACGTCCGGCTCACCAAGCGCAAACCTCAACTCAGGATCGAGTCTGGATTCTCCCAGCTGGCCCAAGATGGTGCTTCTGAACCCGGAATCATGCAGGGGTGCGGATCCCAGCGTGATCAGCTGCTCCGTGCGTGCCTCCTTGAAGTGCGTCCGCGATGCCCAAGAGACCCACTGGGCCAACATGGCCAAGGCTCCCCGGGTTTGCTGGAACTGAGGAAGCGCCCGCCATTTTCTCTGGAAGACGGACAGGGTTGCCGGGTGAATTGGATAGCAGGCGCTGAATCGGCTGCGCAGTGCATCCTTGGCTCTGGCCTCCGTCGTGGCCGTGTCCACGGCTGTCCAGTGGGGCGGAAGTCGGTTGCTACGCTCGAAACACCAATCCGCGTATACCTTGGCAACGCGGTTCCGGATGCGCGCGCTACCGAGGTCCTCGAACAGTCGTCGTCGGACGACCTCTCCTATCTCCGCTTCGTCGTTGGCGATCAGGTCCTGTGCTACGCGTCGGACTACCTTGGTGATCCGCTCCTGCCACTGCTGATCCCAGTCGGTCATCTCGACCTGGCTGCGCGGGAGGCTGATCACAGCGGCGGCCCGGGTGGTCCCGGTAACTGCAACCGTGAGGTTTTGAATGAACGCGTGGAAGCCGTCGGCCATGCCTCGGTGTCTGTTGACGAAGTTCAGGACTTCGTCGAACAGCACGAGCACTGGCGCTTCGGCCAGCGCGAACACCCGTCCGATTGCCTCCGTGCCGGGCGGCGTGGTCCTCGCAGCGGAACCGAGTGCCTCCACACCGCGGTCCCCCGCCAACTGCCGAGCCAAGTCGATCCACGGGGTCTCCCGGCCTTCGGTTGGGTCCCAGGCATTGCCGACGAAAACCGCAACCCGAGCGGCCGGAACATTCGTGAGACTGGCCTCTCTGAGGAGTCCCGGAATCCCCGGAAACCCAGACGCGGCTGCCCCCGGTAGAGAGACTGCATCAACCCTCGCACCTGATTGCGGTTCCAGACGTAGCCGCGCTGGAATTCCGGTAGCAGGATTTCGTCGCGGCTGATCTGGTCCAACAAGTACTCGATCGATCTCACCTCATGCATGCGCGTTCCTCGCCAGGGCGGAGTTGGACAGGCTCGTGTGTTGGTGGACGATAACCTATGCGCCGGTAGATGGCTTCGCCTACTGGGCACCCCCTGGACAGTCAGCCGGAAGCCTCCACGAGCTGCCGGATGCAGCGGATCGCCCGCTTGAGGCTGTCGGACCGTTCTGCGGCAACTTCAGGACGCCATGTCGTGCTGGCGAACTCGACTAGCCGGGAAGTATAGGCCGGTCCCACGACCCGCCCGCTGCCCGGGCGCGGGACCATATCTTCGCGTATGGCCCTCCGACGTGATCGACGCCCGAGATTCACCATGAATTGCTTCGGCTTGGGCAGGCCTTCCGGACTACCGGGGATACGGCTCTTCGCCACGCTCAGAAAGCGCGCCACGGTCGCGCCGTCCGCCAGCAGCCAAGCCTCCACTTCGCGTATGGCGATTCGGAAGCAAAGATGCGGAGCAGGATCTGGCAGCCATTCGGAACACAGCGCTGGGGCGCAGTCAGCGTCGCCATCGAGATCCACAAGGACGACCCACGGCGAATGGCGAGCGGCCTGGTTGAAGCCACCGATCCTCTGCCGCAGATAGGACTTGCCCTTTCGTCCGTAGACAGTTCCCGTCTGGCCTCCCGCATGCTCAACGAGTCTCTGGAGGACAGCTTCGTCCACAAGCCCCTCGACGGCGGCACTCAAGACCAATACGCTCAACCGGCTTACGCGTCCGCGAACAATGCGAGTTGGCCGGGATTCGCCGGACGCGTCTTGGGAATGACTACATCGGCAAGCGAAAGGCCGGCGTCAAGCAGCTGTCTAACGTCGGAAAGCGATGCGGCGGGAAGCACCGCGGCACCTTCCTTCTTCGGCACGAACAGCAAGACCTCGTCAAGGCCGATTCCCGTGTCTGCCAGAAGATCCGGTGAGTGCGTACTCAGGAAAACTTGTCTCTTGGTGTGACGCTGCAAGCGCGCCAACATCTGCGGTAGCACTCGTACGATTTCGGGATGGAGCGAGAGTTCCGGTTCTTCGAGCAACAGAGGCCCCTTACCGTCCATCGTTGCCCACAACACCCCCATCAATCGAAGCGTGCCGTCCGACAGCTGTCCCTCGCTCTGCCAAGCACCGTGAGGCCGCCAATGCTGGTATCTCGCACGAAGATGGGGAACGCCCCGAACATCCCGTGTCAGTTCGATTTTCTGCAGTTGAGGTACGGCGACGCGCAGAGCCTTCTGGATCTTGCGCATTCGCGCGTTCCGGGTTTTCTCGTTGGTCCTCGCGACTTGCTCCAGGAAGTCACCGCCATACGGATCGTTGGACCGCCCGACGGAACGGTCCGGTTCGCGAACGAGCTGAGGGACGATGTGCAGATAGCGGATGGAAGCGAAGAACGCGGACAGGGCGCGGAACTCCAGGTTCACGTTCACTTGTTCGAGGTGGGTCTGGGTCAGGCGAGCGGCATCTATCTGGTCATCCGGGTCGGGGCGGTCGAGAATCAACTGATCCCCTCGAAGGACGCGCTCACTGCGAACGACAGGTCTGCGCTGGTTGTCCTGGTTGAAGGCGAGTTGGTAGTCCCAGGACTGGCCGTCCCCGTTCTCCAACTCCACCCCGATCTCGATGTCCGAATAGCGGCGAGCGGCCAGACAGCGAATCGTACTCACGCCTTCGCGCCGGCGGACCGCTTCTCCGAACCCACCGCCCACGGATGCGAGATCCCTGAGAAACCGTAAGGCATCCAGAAGATTGGATTTCCCGGAAGCGTTGGGGCCCACCAGAAACATCCGATTCTGGAGGTCGACCTCGACCGCCTCGAAGTTCTTCCAGTTCTTCAGGCGAAGCTTTCGGAATCGAAGCATGGCGAGCGGCAGGGTTCGCGAGTCGTTGGCCTTCGGATCGTGGTCATCTCGGCACGGCTAGCAACATAGCATCGAGAAGCCGCTTTTCCTGGCTACCACGAGGATACAGGGCGGAGAGCGCATTGGCGAGACGCAGGAACTCGGGGCCTCTATCTTGTTCAGCGGTGATCAGCCTTCGGAGAGCGTTGGTATGACCGCTGGACTGGAGAAGCATGGCGGCATGAACGCGGTCGAGGGTGGTGGCATCGGGTGCCTGAAGTTCGGCGTTGCTGCCCAGAATCTTCCCCTTACCGCGACGGATGGTCCGTCGCTTAGGCGTCGTATCCCAGTCAGGGAAGAGGGGTCGCTTGCGGGTCGGCGCTTGGGTCCTTTTCGATTCTAACCGCTGCGACCCTAGCCTGATGCGGCAGCGGATCCACCCGAGAGATGGAGAGTCCGAAGTAGGGATCGAACTCGTAGGCGATGCCGAGCGAATAGGCCTGCAAGCCTAGTCGTCGATTCAACAGGGCGGCCGAAATATGGCATCGTCAGGCTCGTATTGCATATCTCGGCGGTGTTGGGTTGAGGCCATCCGCCCTGATGTGCCATATGCCACATGCCATATGGTTGACCCTCAGATCCGGTGCGGGTCGAGTTGGGCCGCCAGCACCCGGGCCCGGGCGAACCGGCCTGTCAGGCCGGGGCGGCTCTCCCAGTTGGCCGTGATGTGGATCCCCCGGGGAAGAAGGAGCCCCTGAAGCGCCGACCACGACGTGTCCCATGCGGGCATGGCCGGGCGCGCCAGCGCGAGTGGTTCGGCGTCGAATCCGGTGCATCGCTGGAATTCGGCGGCGGCCATTTCGCCCAGTGTGTCGTCGTCGGTCGAGCTCACGCACAAGCCTGCGGCGTCGCCGAGATAGGCCGTATACACCCAGGTTCGATCAGCGCGGGCCCCTGGGCCGCCAAACAGGCTGTGGGCGAAGGTGACGCCCTTCAGCGCCAGCGACTCCGCAAGCGACACCTGGAAGCCGATCCCGCGTAGCGGGGTGTCCGCACGCAGGTGCACGACTGCGAGAGGGTTGTAGTGGAGGGTCGCGATCCGGGTGGCCGCATCCGGCGCGATCTCCACGAGCAGTCCGGCGGCCACCGGGGCCGGCACAGCCAGCACCACCTGCTCCGCCGGCAGTGACTGATCGTCCAGGTTGATCGACCAGCCGTCCCTTCGGGCCTCTATCGCGCGCACCGCGCAATTGAGACGCACCCGGTTGCCCATGGTTCGGGCCATGGCTCGCGGCACGGCCTCCATTCCGTCCGCGAAGGAACAGGCTGGAGCCGGGTGCGCACCCCCGCGACGGAGCAGGCGGGACAGCACGAGGCTCCGGCCGATTCCCATATCGCGCAACAGACCGCCCAGCGACTGCCCCACAACCATGTCCGCGGGGTCGGTACCGTAGAGCCCGCCATACAGGGGGCCCACGACATGCTCGTACAGCTCTCGACCGAGCTTGCGGGAGAAGAACTCGGCCACACGCTCGTCGTTGCGCGCTCCGGCGGTCAGAGGCTCGAACAGCGCGCGCAGCTTCCCCCGCCAACTCACTACATCGGATGCCAGCAGTCCGGACACATTCAGAGGCACCCGGCGAAGCTCACCGTCGCGGTATATGAAGAAGTCGAGGTCCCGCGGAGCGAGAAGGAGGGAATCGCCGAGCCCCAGTTCGTTGACGACAACGGAGAAGGGTCTGGTAAGGCGGGCGCGCTGCGGCCCGTTCTCCAGAAGCAAGCCACCCACGCGCGCGCTTTTCACCACGCCGCCGGGCCGGGCTTGTGCTTCCAGCACGACAAACTCGCGCCCCCTTCGTAGGAGTTCGCGGCCCAGTGCGAGGCCGCTCATGCCGCCGCCGACGATCGCGATCAAGGGGGGAGTTCGGGACTCGGCTCCGCGTCGGAGCCCGGTCTTCTGTCCGGCCTCAGCTCAGCGTCGGGGCTGGACTGCAACTCGGCGCTCGGTTCCGGAGCGGGGCTCGGCTTGGGATCGGGGCTCGCCTTGATGTACGGGCTGGGCGCGAGGTCGCGCGCGCCGTTGGTGCACCAGGTGCCGGGAACCGGCCGGCAGCGACAGGGCGCCAGCGACATCTCCCCCGCCCACGACTGGCCCATGGCCTGGCCCACCAGGTCCGCCAGCACGCCGGCAAAGCCGGGATCGTCGTGCGGAACCGGAACCCGGTACATCTCCTTGCCCAGCGCTTCCACCTCGGCGCGCAGCTCGCGGTCGAGCTCGTCGAGGGTTTCGGACTGTTCGTGGATGAAGCTCACGGCGTCCACCACCAGGCGCCGCTCCGCGAGCGTGCGGATGCGCTCCTCGTTGTCCGGCCACGTCCAGGCGATGCGCCGGTTGGTGTGGTTCTGGAAGCCGACGGCGAACCGGTCTCCGACCCCTAGCGCCCCGGCGATTTCGCGGCAGTGCTCCTCCACGTAGCGGTCATAGCGGTTGCCCTCCGTGATGTATTTCACGGGCGTGCCGTGGGCGGAGAAATAGAGGATTGTCTCGGGGTCCCGGAGATCGAGCGCCTGGTCGTCCACGAAGGCGCGGATGTGGTTTGCGCGCAGCGCCAGGTAGCGGGGATGCCGGTGCCACCCGGCGACCGCGAGGAAGGGGACCTCCCACTCGAGCTCGTCGAGGGCGGCGCGCACCGAGTCCAGGGCCGCCACGGTCGTGGAGTGACCGCACATGGGGTAGACGGGCAGTCCCACCACCACATCCGCGCGCTCGTCGCGCGCCCGCGCCACACCCTCGTGGATGAAGGGGGGCGTGAACTGGAAGACGGCCTGCACCCGGGCGGTGACGCGCGTTTGGGCGAGTGCCTCCTCAAGCGCCTGCGCCTGGGCGCGCGCCTGCCCGTCCAGGGGGGAACCACCAATCGCGCGGTACGCCTCCACCAGGTGGGGCGCCCGCTTGGCCGCGAGCTGGGCGGCGCGCGCCCGGGCGGCGCGGTCGCTCTCCAGATTGGCGTTCTGGAGGAAGATGCGCTCCAGGAAGGGCGTGACCTGGTCCAGCGCGGGTTCGGCCGGTTCGCCGAAGTTGATCAGGAGGACGGCGATTCTCAGGGCGCGATCTCCGCCAGGCTGCGCTCGTGTACGTAGTCGACCAAGCGGGCGACCTGGTCGGGGTCCGTGCGGCGATCAATGCCGTGGCCGAGACTGAAGATGTGTCCCGCCAGCCCCGCTGCCTCCGCGAGCACGGCGTCCGCCGCGCCCATGAGCGCATCCGAAGGCCCGAACAGCTCGGCAGGATCGAGGTTGCCCTGAAGGGTCCACCCGCCACCCAGCAGGGCGTCGGCCCTAGAGAGCGGCAGGGTCCAGTCGATGGCGGTGACATCGGTGTCGAGTCCGCCCATGTAGCGGAGCAGCGCCCCGCCCCGGTTGGGGAAATAGATGATTGGACACGAGGTGCGAGAGCGGACCGTGGCGAAAGTCTCCTCCAGCACCGGGTGAATGAATCGTCTGTAGCTGTCGGGGCCGAGCATGCCGATCCAGGAGTCGAAGAGCATGACCGCGTTCGCGCCGGCCTCGGCCTGGGCAACGAGATAGCGGGCCATCGAGTGTCCCAGCGTCTCGAGAAGCGTACTTGAAGCCTCCGGCTCGCGGCGCAGGAAGCTGCGCGCGGTCATGAAGTCCTTGGAGCCACCCCCTTCGACCAGATAGCAGAAAAGCGTGAAGGGAGCACCCGCGAAGCCGATCAGCGCCACCTCCGGGCGGAGTTCCGAGCGCACCGCCCGGATGGCATCCAGCACGAAGGGAACGCCCTCCTCGGGCACCAGTTCGCGGACTGCGCGCGCGTCCCGGGAGCTGCGCACAGGCTCCGGAAGCACCGGGCCGGGGGCGAATATCACGTCTACACCCATCGGCTCGAGGGGCGTCATGATGTCGCTGAAGAGGATGGCGGCGTCCATCTCGAAGCGCCGCATGGGCTGCAGCGTGATGCGCGCCGCGATTTCAGGGGTGCGGGTCGCGGTGACGAAATCGACCTTCCGGCGCAGCTCGCGGTACTCCGGGAGATAGCGCCCGGCCTGGCGCATGATCCAGACGGGCGTGTGGGGCACGGGTAGCCCGCGCGCGGCCCGTTCGAAGACGGTGGGGTTGGCGGATTCGTTCATATCATCGCCCAGCGGGCGGCTTCAATCATCAGGATATTGTGACCTGCTGTTGCATGCAGGCGCCCGGCCACGGTCCACGCCGTGCGCCCATGTCGCTTGTCGCCGTGAAACAGCTTCCGAGACCGCATCCGCTGCGTTGCGCCTACGCATCCATCCGTTCGATGATTTCGCTGGCGGTCTCGAGAGCGCGGGCGATCTCGTGCTCCTCGTGGACCGAGGACCAGAACCAGGCTTCGTAGGAACTCGGGGGCAGATAGACGCCACGTTCCAGCATTCCGTGGAAGAGCTGGTTGAAACGCGTGCTCGACGATGCTTCCGACGAAGGCCAGTCCACGACCGGGGCCTCGGAGAAGAAGAGGGACCCCATGGCGCCCACCCGGTTCCAGCGGATTGGCACCGGAGAGCGCGCGGCGATCCCGGCAAAGCCCCGGTCGAGGAGGCGGCCCAGGCTTTCGGTGTGCTCGTACACTTCGGGGTGCTCCGCGAGGTGGCGCACGGCTGCGAGCCCCGCGGCCATGGCCAGGGGATTCCCGGAGAGCGTGCCCGCCTGATAGACCGGCCCGTCCGGGGCGATCTCGCGCATCAGCTCCTCACGACCGCCGTATGCGCCGACCGGCAGCCCGCCGCCGATGACCTTGCCCAGCGTGGTGAGGTCCGGAATCACATCGTAGCGCCCCTGGGCGCCAGCGAGTCCGACGCGGAAACCGGTCATCACTTCATCGAAGACGAGCAGGGCGCCGTGGCGGGTGCACAGCTCCCGCAGACCCTGCAGGAAACCGTCCGCCGGGGGGATGCACCCCATGTTGCCGGCGACCGGCTCCACGATGACGGCGGCGACGCCTTCCCTCGAGGCTGAGAAGCAGTCTTCCACCGAGGCCAGGTCGTTGAATTCGGCGACCGAGGTATGGCGCGCCGTCGCCGCCGGAACGCCCGGACTGGAAGGAACTCCCAGGGTGGCCGCCCCCGACCCCGCCGCCACCAGGAAGGCGTCCGCATGACCGTGGTAGCCGCCCCTGAACTTGACGATCCGGCTGCGGCCGGTGACCGCGCGCGCCAGGCGGACGGCGCTCATGGTCGCCTCGGTGCCCGAGTTGACGAAACGCACCACCTCGATGCCCGGCACGATCCCGGCGATGAGCTCGGCGATTTCGACCTCGTCCGGCGAGGGTGCCCCGAAGGAGGCGCCCCGGGTGAGGGCGCGCGCAGCAGCCTCGCGCACCTCCGGGTGGTCGTGCCCGAGGATCGCCACCCCCCACGACCCCATGAAGTCGAGGTAGCGCCGGCCGTCCGCGTCTTGCATGTAGGCGCCCCGGGCGGAACGGATGAAGCGCGGCACCCCCCCGACCGAGGTGAACGCGCGCACGGGGCTGTTCACCCCACCGGGCAGGACCCGCCGGGCACGGCTGAACAGCTCTTCGCTGCGCGAGTTCACGGGCGGGCTCCCGGCTGGCTGGCAGAGACCACCGTGGTGTCGGCGCGCGCGCCCAGCCGCGGGGAGGTGTGGGGACGATCGCCGGGGCGGGGCCGGGCTTCGCTTGCCGTGTTGCCGCCGATCGCAGCATCCGCGGGCCCGGCCGTGCCCGCAGTCGCATCGGCGCGCCCGGCCCCGCGCGCGTTCGTGTTCACCGCCTTGCCCCGTCCCAAATCAACATCGGCGCGCCCCACCGCAGACGAGGAATGCCCGGCCACCGCGGACGAGGAATGCCCCGACCCGCGCGCGGAAGCACTCCCACCCGCTCCCCCGAACCACTCCACCAGCGCGTCCACAATACCCGCCAGGGTGGGGGTCGCCGTCATCTGGACGCCCGCAACCCCCCGGCGCGCCAGCGCCGCCCCGGTGGTCGGGCCGATGCAGACCACCGCCACCCCCGCGAGCGCGCGGGCCATCTCCCCGCCCAGGGCGCGGTCGACCGCCTCCACCGCCGCCGGGCTGGCGAAGGTGACCGCGGCCACCCCGGCGGCCAGGTCGGCTCGCACCTGCCCGGCGGGCGGTGGCGTCACCACCGTGCGGTAGGCCTCCACCCGGGTGACGCGGGCCCCGAGCGCGGTGAACTCCTCCTCCACGGTGGCGGCGGCCCCCGAGCCGGCCGGAAACAGCACGCGCGCTCCCGCCAGCGGAAAGGTCGCGGCCACCCCGGCGGCCAGGTCGCGCGCTCCCGGCCCGCGCCCCTCCACCGCGACCGTCCAACCCGCCATGGTGGCGGCGCGGGCGGTGGCCGGCCCCACCACGGCGACGCGAGGGGACGGGCCGGGCGACGTGGCTGGAGCCCCTGCCGGGTCCCGCACGGTGGGAGGGGCGGGCGCGGCCACTCCCACCCGAGCGACGGCCCGAGCGCTCGTGAACACCACCCAGTCGAACCGGTCGAGCCGCGCGAGCGCCGCCTCCAGCGGAGCTGGATCCCGAGGCGGAGGATATTCGCAGGTCGGCCAGGTCACCACGCTCGCCCCCGCCTCCCCGAGCAGCGTCCTCAGGCGGTCACCCGCCGAGGCGCCGCGCGTTGTCACCACCCGCCGGCCCGCGAGCGGTGCCGCAACGGGAACCGAGTCATGCATGCGTCTTATCGCCCCATCCCGGAGTGTCGAACCACCTCACCCCAGGGTGTCGAGCCAATCCACGGCCCGAGTGAAGATCCCCGTATGCAGGGGCGCGTCACTCGCCGTGTAGCGCCTGCCCTCGGTGGCGCGCAACTCGTGCACGAGCCGCGAGAACAGCCGCAGGTCGTCCATCTCATACACCACCACGAATTCCTGGTCCTGGAGTCCGAACGAATACAGCAGCAGCTGTTTGATGCGCCGAAACTGCTTCCCGATGCGGATGTGCTCGTTCATCATCCCCTGGCGCGTCTCCCGCCCGAGCAGATACCAGTCCGCCGTCTTGGTGAAGGGATAGGCCACCAGATACCGCGCCCGCTCCTCGGCGAACGAGTCGATCTCCTGCGCCGAACGCGCCTTGCTGTATTCGGAAGGCCGCGTCATCCCCCAGAGAATCTTCACCGGCTCGACGATGTCCCGGTGCCTGCCCTCCGCCCTAGCGCGCCGCGTGAAGTAACGGGCTCCCGCGTCGTCCCCGTCCGCACGCACGGTGCTCCAGATCAGCACGTCGGCACCCGCCTCCAGACCCTGCAACAGATACGGATGGGCCAGATCCGCGGCCGCCCGCACATCTTCAAACCACTCGCGCGCGCGTGAGCGTCTGGCCCCGGCGTCCAGCTCCCAGAAACGCGGCGTGAAGCGGTAGTTGGCGAAATGCCCGAGCACGGACATGCGCGTCCCGCCGTCTACTCCCCTGTCGGTCACTCCTCTTCCTCGCTGATATCGATGCGTGATTCGTCCAGGATGTCGGAATCTGTCTAGGACTTGGGAATCTGCTTGTTCGGATCGACGAAGGGCCGCCGCACCACCGTGGCATCGCGCTCGCCGTCCGGCGTGGTCACGCCAAGTTGCGTCCCCAGCTTCGCGGCGCCCGCCGGTACCATCGCGTAGCCGATGTTGCGGCCAAGCCTCGGAGAATGGACCGCGGAGGTCATGAAGCCGATCTCGTCTCCATCCCGATGCACGGGCCAGCGGGTCATGTTCAGGTCGAGCGCGGCACCCGCGATCTCAACTCCGGCAAGCAGCCGCCGCGGTCCCTCGCGGGCGATCCGGGCCAACGCCTCGCGGCCGATGAAGTCGCTCGCCTGATCGTGGTCCACCTGCCATCCCAGGCCGACCTCGTAGGGATTGTTCTCCAGCGTCATGTCGATGCCGTAGTTGAGGATGCCGGCTTCGATGCGGCGGATGTCCGATGGCCCGGTGGGAGAAATGCCAAAATCGCGTCCTGCTGCCATCACGCGTTCCCAAAGTTCCATCCCCCGGCTGCCGTCCCTCAGGTAGATTTCAAAACCGACCTCGCCGCTCCACCCGGTGCGCGTCACAACCACCGGAATGCCGTCCAGGTGGGTTTCATGGAACCAATAGTAACGCAAAGCCGGCACCTCATCCCCGAACAGCCTGCGCATGACTTCCTTCGACTTCGGACCCTGCACCTGCATCGGTGAGACATCCGGCTCGCACAGCTGCACGTCGAGGCCGGAATTGAGGGCCACGCCCCTGGCCCACAGCAGAACGTCGCTGTCCGCCAGCGCCAGCCAGAAGTGGTTCTCGCCCAGGCGAAGGAGCACCGGATCGTTCACGATGCCCCCGTCTTCGGCCGTGATGAGGACGTATTTCCCCTGGCCGACGGCGCACTTGGAGAGGTCCCTGGGGGTGAGCAGGTTCGTGAACTCGAAGGCGTCCGGACCCGTGATCTCAACCTGGCGCTCGACGCTCACGTCCCACACCGTGACCCCGGTCAGCAGCTTCTCGTACTCCGCGTGAAGGTCGTCGTACCGGGTCGGGAGGAACATGTGGTTGTACACCGTATAGCTCAGACATCCCGCGCGCAGGGTGGCCTCGAAGTAGGGCGATCTGCGGAGCCGGGCTCCACGCTGGATCAGGGCCATGTCGAAGGTGGGGGACATGAATCTCGCTCCTCGGGTTGTGATGGTTCGGATGGGGTTCAGGTGGAAGGGCCCAGCCCCGGGTCGCGCAAGATCTCAAACGCGGCGAGTCGGCCGGGACCGCCCGTGACCCCACCTCCCGGATGGGTGCCTGAGCTGCACAGGAACAGCCGCTCGACCGGCGTCCGGTACCGGCCCCAGCCAGGGACCGGCCGCATGAAGAGAAGCTGGTCGAGGCCCATCTGTCCGTGGTACTCGCCGCCGCCGGTAAGGCCGAGTTCGGTTTCGAGATCGAGCGGGGTGAGCAGGCGGTGGTCAACGACGCGCTCCCGCAAACCGGGAAGAAACTCATCGAACACGTCCAGCGCGCTGGAGAGCAGCGCGTCGCGCGTCGAGCCGTCCTCCCAGCCGCCGGAGCGCAGCCGATAGGGGGCGTAGCGGATCTGGACGCTCGCGAGATGGCGTCCCTCGGGGGCGAACGCGGGGTTGTGCAGCGTGGGAATGACCATGTCCAGATGCGGGCGCTCGGAAAAGCGGCCGTACTTGGCGTCGTCGCCGGCTCGTTCCAGGTAGTCAAGGTCGGGAGACACCAGGGTGTGGCCCGCGAGACGCTCGGCGGCGTCCGGCATGGGCGGAAGCTCATCGAGCAGGAGATGCAGCGTCGCGGTGGTTCCGCGCAACCGGATGTTGTCCACCTTGCGGTTGAACTCGGGGCCCAGCCGGGGCGCCCCCACCAGCCCGAAGAAGGTGCGGCGGGGGTCGACGCCCGAGACCACGCAGCGGGTAGCGATTGCCTCGCCACCGGCCAGCAGCACGCCGGTGGCGACTCCGTCCTCCACCAGGATGCGTTCCACCTCCGCGCCGGTGCGAACCTGGGCTCCGTTCGCGCGCGCCGCAGCCGCAAGTGCCTCGGAGAGCACGCCGATGCCGCCCCTTACGAAGACCGAGGAGCGAAAACCGTAGGCTTCGCTGCCCATGGCGTGGTAGAGCATGCGGAAGGCGCCCCCCATGGCGCTCGGACCGTGACTCACACCTAGCAGAGCGCTGGTCCCCAGCATCCCCTTGAGGGCATCGCCGGTGAACCAGTCATCGAGGAGATCCCGGGCGGGGAGCGGCAGCAGGCGTAGCAGCTCCACCACGTTGCGCTTGCCGAGCCGGCCGGCGCGAAGCAGAGGGCGCAACCAGCTCAGGCGCTCCTTCGCGGAGGCGTTGTGCAGGGCCGGGGCCGCGTGGCTGAGGGCGACCCGCAGCACGCGCGCCATCGAACGCACGTAGTCGGCCCAGTCGGGGAAGCGCACGGCGTCCGCCCGGCTGCGGCGGGCGATCTCTTCGCACGCACGTCCTGGATTGCGCCAAAGGGTCAGCGCCTCTCCGCCGCCGGTGAGCGAGGTCGCCACCGCGGGGGGATGGACCCACTCCAGCCCGTGGGCGTCGAGCCCGAGGTCCGAGACGATCTCACGGTGGAAGAGGCCTGCGTCCTGGGCGGCCACGTTGACCCGGCACCCGGGAAAGAGCTCCTCGGTGGCGGCGGCGCCCCCGACAACGCCGCGGCGCTCGAGGACCAGCACCCTCCACCCCTCGCGGGCGAGCAGAGCCGCCGTGACCAGGGCGTTGTGCCCCGCGCCCACCACGACCGCGTCGTAGCTGCTCATCGCCCCTTCCCCCTACGCCGCCCCCGCCCCAGGTCGGCGAGCACGGTCCCGGCCGCGAGCTTCCCCGGCGCCCCCATGATCCCGCCCCCCGGGTGCGTCCCCGAGCCGCACTGGTAGTAGCCCCGCACCGGCGTGCGGTATTTGGCGTACCCCGCGACCGGGCGGAGGAAGAAGAGCTGCGAAGGGCTCAGCTCGCCCTGGAAGATGTTGCCCTGCGAGAGGCCCGTGGTGCGCTCGATGTCGAGCGGCGTGAGCACCTGACGGTGCAGGATAATGTCCTTCAGATTCGGGACATACCGGGCCAGCGTGTCGACCACCGAGTCGCCGAAGGCCTCGCGCCGGTCGTCCCAGTTGCCCTCGCCGAGCTCGTAGGGAGCGTACTGCACGAAGCACGACATGACGTGCTTGCCGGGCGGAGCCATCCCGGGATCGATCGCCGAGGGGACGACGATGTCGATGTATGGCTCCCTGGAGAAGTCTCCGTATTTCGCGTCGTCGTAGGCGCGTTCGAGGTAGTCGATGGATGGACTGATGGAGACGGCCCCACGCAGATGGGGGCCCCAGCCGGGCATGCAAGTGAAGTCGGGCGCCGCGTCGAGTGCCAGATTGACCTTGCCGGACGAGCCGCGGAAGCGGAACGCGCGCACGCTCTCTACCAGTTCCCCGGGGAGCTCGTACTCGTCGAGCAGGTCGAGAAAGGTGCGGCGCGGGTCAAGGCTCGAGGACACCACCTTCGCGTGCAGCTCGTCGCCGTTGGCGAGAGCCACGCCGGTGACGCGCCCGCTCCGGACCAGCACGCGGGCAACCGGCGCGTCCGTGCGGATCTCCGCGCCCGCCTCGCGCGCGGCGGACGCGATCGCCTCCGCGACCGCCCCGGTCCCGCCCTTGGCGAAGCCCCACGCCCGGAAATGTCCGTCGATCTCCCCCATGTAGTGGTGGAGGAGGACGTAGGCGGTGCCCGGCGAGCGCGGACCCAGAAAGGTCCCGATGATTCCGCTCGCCGACAGCGTGGCCTTCAGCACGTCGGTCTCGAACCATTCCTCCAGGAAGTCCGCCGCGCTCATCGTCATCAGCTTCACGAGCAGGTGGAGCTGCTCCGCTTCGAGGCCGAGGAAATGCCGGGCGAGCCGAATCAGGCCGGAGATGTCGCTCGGGCCCAGCCGGGCAGGATCGGGCGGGACGATGTCGAGCAGGTACTTGACGGCGCGCGCCATGAAGAAGAGGGACCGGCCGTAGTCGTCGTAGGCCTCCGCGTCGCGCACCGAGAAGCGGGCGATCTCGCGCCAGCTGCGGTCGTGGTCGCCGTCCCGGTAGAGGCGGTCGCCGTCCGGGAGCGGAGTGAGGGTGCTCTCGAGCGGCAGGATGGCGAGTCCGTGGCGCGGGAGATCCAGCTCGCGGATGATCTCCGGGCGCATCAGGCTGACCACGTAGGAGAAGACGCTGTACCGGAAGCCCGGGAAGATCTCCTCGGTGACGGTTGCGCCTCCCACGAGCGGCCGCGCTTCCAGCACACACACGTCCAGGCCCGCGCGCGCCAGGTAGGCAGCGTGCACCAGGCCGTTGTGCCCGCCGCCCACCACGATCACGTCGTATTTCCGCGTCATCGGGCTCGGTATCCGCGCAATCGGGCCGTCCCGCCGAACCATTGGCCGCATTGCCGCGCCCTCGGGCTGTTATTGACGCGCTTCATCGGTCCTCAGTTGCGCTTGCGGGCGGGGTCGAAAAAGGGCGTCTTCACCACGGTGGCCGGCACTTCGTGACGCACGAACTCCACGGTCAGCTCGAAGTCCACCGCGCTGCCGGGCTTGGCGAAGTCGCGCTGGAGCGTGGCGAGGGCGATGTATTTCTTGAGGATGGGCGAGAAGGTGGAGCTGGTCACGAAGCCCACCTGGGTGCCGGCGCGGAAGATCGGCACCGGCTCGCGCGAGGCCCGGCCGGCCACCAGCGGGGGCAGCCCGACGGAGGCGAAGCGCTGCTCGACGCGCGGCCAGTCAACCTCCAGCCCCGCCAAGGCCCACTTGGAGGGCTTGGCGGCCTCCCGCGCGAGCGGCTTCCTGCCCACGAAGTCCCGCCCGGGATGCGGCTGGACGGCCCACCCGAGCCCGGCCTCGTAGGGCGAAGACTTGCGCGACTCGATGAGCGCCGTCCAGGCCGAGACGTAGTCCACTTCCTTGAGCAGCAGCCCCGCCTCGATGCGGGCCACGTCCAGCGCGTCGAGGCCGGCCGGCGCGAGGCCGTACCCCCGGCCCGTCTCCATGAGGGCGTCCCAGAGGGCGAGCGCGTGCTCGGGGCAGACCCATATCTCGTATCCCAGATCTCCGGTGTACCCGGTACGCGTGATCGTGACCGGTACCGACCCCACGCTTCCCTCCACCAACCCGAAATACCGAAGCGAGGCGATGTCCGCGCCGGTCACCAGCTCCACCAGCATATCCCGGGAGGTGGGACCCTGGAGGGCGAGCGCAGCCAGCTCCCCGGAGATGTCGCGCACGCTCGCGTCCATCCCCAGCGCGCAGTCCTGGAACCAGCGCAGGCACGGGTCGGCCGCGGTGATGCGGAAGGCGTCTGCGCTCAGGCGCTGTACCGTGCCGTCGTCGATCAACTTGCCGGCCTCGTCGCACCAGGGGGTGTACAGCACCCTGCCCTCCGCGCAGTCGGCGGCGTCGCGGGTCACGATGCGGTCTACCAGCGCGGCCGCGTCGGGCCCGGTGACCTCGTACTTGCGCAGGGGTGAAATGTCGAAGAGCCCAGCCCCGCTGCGAACCGCGTAGTACTCGTACTCGTGGCTCGGTTCATAGCTGAGCGCGATGGCGTACCCGGACCAGTTGCGCCAGCGGCGGTGGTGACAGAGCGCGGCGGTACGCGCGTGGAAGGGGGTTTCGAGGAGCATGCCGGGGAAGCTGGCCGCCAATCAGAAGCGCAGCAAGGTGGTCACGGCGGGTTGCCCCGGCTGGATGACGATGATGTAGAGCCGGTCGTACTCCATGTCGTCGATGGAACCGTGGTCCTCCGCTCCGAGCGCCTCCGCCAGGCGCGGCGTGGTGTTGCTGTGGCCGGAGACCAGGTGACGCCCGGGGGTCGCGCGCATCGTTTCCGCCAGCTCCTCCAGTTCGCCGGGGCTGTAGAGGGCCAGCTCCACGCCATCGTCTTCGGCGATGGGGCGCGCGGTGTCGCGGGTCCGGGTCAGGTTGGTGGAATGCACATGGGTGAAGTCCACGTCGGCCAGCATCGCACGGAGCTTCTGGACGCGCTCCCGTCCGATGTCGCTGAGCGGGGAGTCGGCGCTGTCGTCGACCTTCTCGGCGTGGCGCACCAGGAAGACGACCACGGCGTCGTCGGCGTTCTGGGCGGCGGTCGGGGACGCGACGGGTGAGGGCCGTACCGTTTCCGTCGAACTCTGGGAGGCGACCAGCGCGGCGGCTCGCACGGCCCCGGCTGCCATCAGGGAGGCGAAGAGCGCGAGGAGCGCGAGCGCGGCGCGTCTTGCGAATACCGATCGAGTCATGGGCGCTACCGGGTTGGGCGTGTGTAACCGGAATCGAGTACGGACCGTGCGCGGAACTGGCTGATCGCGCAAGTTTGGAGCCTCGTCGGGCACATGCGTCCACGGAGTTTGTCTCCGTTAGCAAGAGAGATGACGAGTTTTCTCTTGAGCCGTTGAACGGTCTCATCGGCCCAAACGCTTCCGGGAAGTCGAACTTGATCGAAATACTCTCGCTCCTCGCCGCAGCACCCGGGGATCTTCAAGCACCGATTCGAGAAGGGGGCGGCGTGCGAGATTGGCTCTCGAAGAGGGCCGCCCGACTCGCGGCCACCGTGGACGTTACCGTCGAATACCGGAACAGACCGCTCCGATATAGACTGGCGTTCACAGAAACCGGGTCGCGTTTCCAGCTCAGCGATGAAGCCGTAGAGAACGAGTGCCCCTTGGAAGGCCGCGACGAGCCGTATTTCTACTACCGCTACCAGGAGGGCGACCCGGTGCTCAACGTTTTCACGCAGGAGAATTCCGCAATGTGGAAGCCTCGGCGCCTAAAGCGGGAAGATGTGAAGCCCGAGCAGTCGATTCTCTCGCAACGCCGCGATCCTGACTCGTATCCGGAGCTGACGTATCTGGCTGCCACCTTTGAGCGCATGCGGTTCTATCGTGAGTGGAATTTCGGGCGTTTCACGCCAGCTCGCCTGCCGCAGCCAGATCTTCGTCACTACCCACTCCGACATCCTCGTGGACGCACTCACGAGCACACCAGAGTCCGTGATCGTCTGCGAGAAGCTTGACGGGGCGACGCAACTCCGTCGCCTCGACGCAACGGCACTCGGACCTTGGCTCAAGAGATACCGGCTTGGAGAGCTTTGGATGCGGGGAGACATCGGGGGGACTCGGTGGTGAGCGTCAAGCTCTTCGTCGGTCGCCCCATGCGCGGCGCTTGATCGAGGCGCTCTCCAAGAGAGGATAGGTTGGCGGCGCAAGGCGCCAGCGCCAGTGAGTTGCTCTATTTCAACGCCACCAGCTGGTCGGGGTCCACCCGCATCACGATGTACGTGATGGCCTCGGTGATTTCGCTGAACCCGTGCGGGGAATCGGCCGGGATGATCACCATGTCTCCGGCTGCGATGTCCCGGCTCTCTCCGCCCTCGATGCCGCCCACCGAGCTCGGCCCGGTGAGCATCCGTACCGTGTTGCTTTCGGGGTCGAGGGGGCGCGCGTCGGACAGCTCGCCTCCCGTCACCAGCGTGCCCCGCCCCGAAACCACGTAGTAGACCTCCGTCTGGTTATGGTGCTGGATCGCCCCCAGCGACGTGGTGGGCGGGCGGTGCACCAGCCCCACCCCGACGTTGTGTCCACCCGCGTCGATGTGCCGGATCTGCTGATCGCTGACCCGCCCCTCGGGCGCATTGGCGATGGTGGCGAGGATGTCGTCAGCGGAGATGTGGGTGGCGGCCGGGTTCTCCTGGGCCACCGAACAGAGCATTCCGGCGGCGAGGGCGGCAACGAGCAGCTTCGGCATGGTCATCTCCATCATCCGTGGGTTTTGGGGACGTTCGCGAGAGAGCCAATACTAGGGCGGGATGTGGCGACCGGTCCACCCGATACGGGCCGCCACGGTATGCTCCGCTGGCTCCGGCGGCAAGAATTCGCATCGTCATGTACGCGGACGGCAACATTTGTGGCGCCGAAGTGGGGCCCCGGCAGCTCATGAAGTACGCCGGGAGGTAGGAGGGGCAGGCAATCCCTTGTAACGCCGGACGTTCAGGGCCTTCCATCTGAGAAGGGGCTGGGCGCGAATGCGCTCCTGCAGGGATGTGTCGGAGGTCAGCAGAGCGGCATCGATTTCCCCCTTCTCCAACAGGAGATCGAGGAATGCGCGCTCCGGCTCGGCAAGGGGCAACAAGGCTGAAAGTGCTTGTTTGCACTCCTCGACAAGTTGGGCCGCGTACTCGGCCATCGAAGCCGTCCCTGGAGGTTCAAGCGCACGAACCATGGGACGAAGTTGCCTGGCCAGCTCCCTGTCGTCGAAGCTTGCTTCGTCGATCGAGACGGTTCTCCAATCCCTCCGGTTCATTCCTCCGTAGACGACAAATGCGACGCGAAGCCGGTCACCTTGGAGTTCGTCCAATTGGAGAATCTGATGGCAATCGAAAAGATCTCTCGACTGTCTGCGTGACAACAGGGCAGCGAGCTTGCCAGCAGCGAGCTCGTGAAGGTCCAGAACCGGGATTCTCCTGGCTTGATGGTCGCCAACAGGATGGGAATCCAACGCGCGAATATCCCAGAGCGGCCGCCTGTACATGTAGTTGAGATCCACCTCGATGCTGGCAGACTGGCCGGTGTAGCTGGCATAGGCCAGTCGCCATTTGCCGCCTGCATGCTCTTGAAGCGCCGGCGCCTTCCTGACCGTGAACCCCTCCCGCGAAAAGACCGCTTGGACCGCCTGCTCCATTCCGGGTCTTTCGGCCAACATCCGATCCCGATCCAGGGCGCCGATGTAGTTGAGGTCGATAACCACGGACAGCCGTGGGTAGTGCAGCACGAACAAGTTGAGTGCTGTCCCGCCCTTGAGTACCCATTTGCCGCGGAGCGCCGGATGTGAATTGAGCGTGTTCAGAAGATGCAACAGCTGGAGCACCTTTTCGACTACCTGTTCGCTGAAGCCCTCGGCTCGGGCAAATGGCGCTGTGTCCGACCGTGAGAACTTCACAGCACTTCTTCCCAGGATCGATTCAGCACTTCCGCCGGGATCATCAGGTTCCAGTCCTTGACCCACTTGCAGGCGCCACGCTTGGCCCGCACCAGATAGTGAGGCTGCTTGGGCCGCAGCCGACGAAGCACGTCGAGATGGTTCTGCTCCACCATCAGGGTCTCCCTGTGCTGCTCCAGGAAGAAGCCCACCTTGGCCGCAGTAGTGGCGTTGCCAAGCAGGCGCGTGTATTCGATGACCTGGTCGAGATCGAAGAACTCTACCGACTCCAGAGACCGCCAGATCTCTTCCCAGTCGCCGGTGAGATCCGGGCGGTCCAGCACGTCGACCAGAGTTCGTTCGTGATTGGTCACCCGGAGTTCCACGCCAGAACGGTTCTGGCGGGTCAACCCGAACATCTGCCGCCCCTTGCGGATGAGTGGCGGGGGCACAGGGGCCCGCCGGTACTCGTGCGCTCGAAACTTGAGCGGAAGCGACCTCCACGCGGATACGTAGACCAGCCTCCAGTGCACCGAGTACGCGCGGCCGTGGAATTCCAGGGCAGTGTGGTAGGCCAGGATCGCATCGTCGGTCAGCTTTGCCGCCACCAGATAGGGGTCGACTGACGCAGTTGCCGGATCCATCCCCAGGGGAACCGTCGCATACAGGCCGCGGCGAATCGGAACAACGCGACCACGTCTACGGTGATATGCCAGCAGGGATTTGCGGGTAGCCGGTTTGCCTGACCCTCGGTCGGACAGGAAGCGGTCCAGCTCTTCCACGGTAAAGACGGCGTGCCGTGCGAGGAAGCCGTTGAAGCTCACGATCGACTCCTTGACGATCATGCGAGATAAGGTCAAATATTTGACCTTATCTCACCAATACGTCAAGTCCGATTTGACAAATGACCGAGATCAGAGGCGTATTATTGCCCGTTTCTCACCTATTCGTCAAATGCGCCACGCATGTATCAGAGGGAGTCGAAAGCCGCTTGATGATCGCGCCCTCTCACCACGAGGCGCACCCTCCTCACCCGCCCGGCCTCCGCACCCGCCGCTTGATCTCCGGGTCCACCCGGGTGCCGTACATGGTGATGCCCGACAGGCGTGAGAAGTAGTCGTAGGCCGCGGCCGAGACCGCCTCCACCACCGCGCCGCCGTTGCCGCCGTAGCTGGACATCACCGAAATCACGTAGGGGCGGTCGGGAACGTCCACCAGCCCCCAGACGGTGGCAACCCCGGTGATTCCGCCCGGCTTGAAGGCGATCGGCACGTCCCGGGGCACCGGGCTCCGGATGGGTCCGCCCTTGAAGATCTCGAGGATCTCGCGCACACGCGTGCACTCATATTCGCCCATCGGCAGGTCGCAGCTCGCGATGCGCTCCATGATCAGCGCGGCATCGCGGGGCGTGGACAGGTTCTCGTTTCCACGCGCCGACTCCTCCGGCTGAATCATCTTGCGCTGCAGCCGCGTGTGCTCCGCCCCGAGCGAAGCGGAGAGCGCGTTGATGGCGTCCATTCCCAGTTCGTCGATGAGCACGTTGGTGGCCGTGTTGTCCGAGTACACGATCATGTAGATCGCGTAGTCCTCAAGGGACAGCGAGGCACCCCCGTCGGTCAGGTGAAGCAGCACTCCGCTCCCGCCGGTGCGCGCCTCGTCGGTCATGTCGATGCGGCGGCCCAGCAGACCGGGCTCGGATTCGGCCCGCCGGAAGAGCTCGAGCAGGATGGTGATCTTGATGGCGCTGGCCTGCGGGAAGACCAGCTCGTCGTTCACCCGGAAGCGGTCGCCGGAGGCAAGGTCGAGGAGATGGACGCCGGCAACGCCCTCATACCGGTCGACGATGCTTTCCAGTTCAGCCTGGAGCTTGCCGCGGAGGAGGGCCAGATGCTCCTCCTGGGCGGAGAGAGGGGCAGCGAGCGAGAGGAAGAGCGCGGAAACCATAGTGCAGAGAGCCATGCCGCAAGAGACGGCGCGGGTCGAGGTCCTAGGTTGAAGAAACGCCATTCTGATCCCTCCTGTTACCTGAGTGAAGCCGCGGACTCCGGACACCCTCGAAACCGGGCCAATGAAGTCCGCTCCGGTTCGGCTCGAAGGCAAGTGCGGGGCAGCGCCGGAAGAACGACCTCCTGTCCCGGCCTCACACCCGCATCGCCGAAAAGACCGCCCGGTGCGCGGCTACGATCCGCTCCAGCGCCTCCTGGTTGGGCTCCAGCGACCACTCTCCGCGCTCGGAGGTCCCCCCCAGCACGATGCCGTCGCTGCGCGGCTGCATGTGGATGCCCAGGCCACCCTGGGGTGTCGCGGGAGCGCCGCCGAAGGTGCCGTAGTTCACTTCCGGCTGGGGGACGAGCACGGTGAGCTGCCCCTTGAGGGGGACCATCGTGTCGTCGTCGAACAGGTCGCGCGCGCCGAGCCCCGTGCAGTTGACGACGAGCGATTCGTCCAGCTCCACCAGCTCCCTCGGTTCCGTGAACTTGCGGATGACGATGCGCCCGCCGAAGTCGACGAAGTCCCGCACCAGGGCGTCGAGATAGATTGAAGGCTCGATGCGCATCTGGGTGCGCTGGCTCGCATAGCGAGTTGAAAACGGATGCTCCCCCGGCCCCAGCGACCTCGTGCCCGTGCGCAGATGCGCCGGAAGGAGCGGCTCCTCGTCCCCTTCCCGGTCGCCTCCGCGGGGGCTCGGCTCGTTGTCGCTCAACGAATAGGAGTGGAGCCACGACACGCCATATCCCCGCCCCACCAGCAACTGCAGCTGCCGGTAGGAAGCCTCGGCGGCTTCGCGGAACTGCGCGTCCCAGGCGGGCGTCCGCAGGTCCCCGTCCACGAGCCCCGATGTGGGTGTGAAGCCCGCGAACGACATGTTCGAAGTTGTGTTCGGCGGCACCGCCATGGCGTAGATGGTCACGTCGAAGCCGCGCCTCTGCAGTTGACGCGCGGTGGTCAGCCCAACGGCCCCGCAACCGATCACTGCCGCGGCGCGGCTGTCGTGATCCAGGGCCATCTCGGCGGCCATCTGTCCCGTGCCCCAGGAGAGCGACATGCCCGCCCCGCCGTGGCCGTAGTTGTGGATCACCGTGGTCTCGTCGAGGCGGTCGGCCCGCAGCAGGAATCCGGCCGGGCGGTGCGGGCGCAGCCCGACGGTGGTGCGGATGATCCGGTCCGGTGCCACGCGCACCGGCGCAAGCCGCAGCGGCGGCTGGCCCAGGGAGGCGGAGCGCACCGAGCACGCGCCCAGTCCGGCCCCGATCACGCCCATGCCACCGATCTTCAGCAGCGTCCGTCGGTCCATCATCGTCTCCGGCTCATTCTTCCATGGCAGGCGTCTTCGCCGATATCCCATCTTGGATGGCGCGCGGTCGATGGGCAACTTCTGAACTAACCGAGAGTTGATATGCGTACCGGTACGAGGTATGCCCGGGAGACTTGACCCTATGCCGATGAAACACCCGCCGCACCCGGGCCGAACCATCAGGATCAACTGTCTGGATCCGCTGGGGCTGGGCGTGACCGACGCGGCGAGGATCCTGGGCGTGGCGCGGCACACGCTCTCCCGTGTCCTGAACGGCCACGCGGGGATATCGGCTGAAATGGCGATTCGGCTGGAAAAGGCCGGTTGGTCGAACGCGGAGTTCTGGATGCGCCTCCAGGCCGGCTACAACCTTGCCGGGGCTCGAGCGCGCGAAGATCGCATCAACGTCGACCTCGCACTGCTGTCGGCAGTCCGCGAGGGCCGTCCCGCGGAATCCCGGTAACCGATCAGCCGGGCAGGACGAAGCTCACAGCCCGGGTAACGTCCCGGATGTCCACTACCGCCCCGTCCGTGAAATCGATCACGATGCGCCAGGGCTGGGTGCCGCCCTCTCCCGCGATCGGCTCCAGCCACACGCGCTCGATCCAGCGGACGCGGCCGAGGGCAGCCTCCAACGCCGCGAGCTCGAGCTGGGTCCGGGGTCCCGCATCGATGTAGTAGTTGATGGTCTCCACATCGAAGGGATGGTTGATGCGCCAGCGGTTGAGCGCCTGGTTGACCGCCAGCCAGTCCGCTCCGGTGTCGATAAGGTGCTGGGCGTGAAAGCGGAGCAGCATGTCGTTGTGCTTGGGCGCCTTCTCCAAGGCCTCCTCCAGAAACCGCTCGTACGCGTCAACGTCCGGCGGGAAGTTGACCACCCCGAACCCCAACTCGTCGAGCGGCCGGTTGATGAGCAGCTGCACGACGATGGCGTAGGCGCCCCCGCCCAGCAGGAACCACTTCAGCTTGCCCTTGCCCACGAGCCGGCTCCAGAAGCCGGGTTTCGACACGCCAGGTAGATGCCGAGGGCGAGCCAGCCGACCCGCTGCAGCGTCTCCACGAAGCCCGCGGAAATGGGGATCTGCATGCGGTGCAGCTCGCGGATCCACAGGTGCCTGAACATGGGGGCCTGGATGAACATGTTCAGGTACAGGCTCCAGTGCAGCGCCAGGTCCCAGCGTCCCGTCGAGGGCGTTCCCGCGCCCGCCTTGAAGTCGTAGATGCGGCTGAAGCCGTGCTGCTGCATGATGCTGTGCTGATGGTCCCAGGCCGTGACCATGAGCAGGAGGGTGATCGGGGCCCAGGTGAGTCCCGCGGCGGTGAGTCCGAAGATGACGATGGGACCGATGATGAGCCGGTCCTTGAAGCGCCCCCACTCCTACGGCATGCCGTAGCTGCGCACCCAGCCCGCGTAGTGGTGGGGCACCGTGATCCAGAGGTTGACGGAGGCCACGACGACGTAGGGCAGCCACATCTGGAAGCCCAGGGCGATGGCCACAGCCAGGAAGGGAAGCCCCAGGAACCACACCAGATCGGCGCGCGGGTTCAGAATGTAGCCGGTCTTGAACGTGTCAGGTCGGACGGACATCCGTATCGGTCAGTTCTTGTCTCGCCATGATTCGCCATGAACATCCGGCGAGGAACTCGGCGGCCGGGCCGGTCGCTAGTCGCCAGCCAGTCCGGGACGGCGGCGGGACCGTTGCCGGCGGCTTGTTTTTGCTCCCCCCGGGTGTGTACCGAGTCCGCGTCGCGACCCGGGCATGGAGAATTGCCACGCGGGCGAGGGTGTGGGAGTGGGGCGGGCCGATCGCGCCATGGAACCGCCCACGAGCTGTAGCCATCGTACTTGACAGCTGCCCCAACGCCGTGGGGGCGCACTCTCCTTCCACAGCCAGATGAAGGGTGACAAGGCCGGCACACGAAGAGGCCTACAAGCGGATGTTCGCCCACCCGCGGGTAGTCGCGGATCTCTTGCGCGGATTCGCGCTCGACCAGACGCGCGGTCTCGACTTCTCATCGCTGGAGCGAGTGCCCGCCGAGTTCGTGGGAGAGTACTTGCAGCAACGCTTTGGCGACATGCTCTGGCAGATCCGGTTCCGAGACGACCGACGGCTGTACCTGCTCGTACTTCTCGAATTTCAGTCCGAGAATGCTCCCGACATGGCGCTCCGCATACTCGAGTACTCCGCCCTGGCTTTGGGGGCAGCGAAGAGGCATCGGAGAGCGCGGGGTCGTCGGGGCAGGTTGCCAGCCATTCGGTATCTTCTGTTGGATATCTCCGGGGCGCACGACGCAGGTTTCCCCATGAACAACCTGGTGTCGGAGCTCGTCCGGGTCGAGCGAACGCGTTCCCCGGATCAGTTGTCGCATGCGCTGGCGGTCCTCTCGCGCCGACTTGAAGGCCCGGAACACCGCGATATCAGGCGAGCATTCGTCGATTGGGTCAAGCATGTCGTTGTGCCGAGGAAGTTCCCGGATGTTCGCCTGGTGGAGACCGAATCCCTTGGGGAGGTTCGAACCATGTTGGCCGAGACCGTGAAGGCCTGGACGGAGCAGTGGTACCAGGACGGCGTTGAGAAGGGCCGCGAGTCGGAACGCCGAGCGCTGGTGCGTCGCCTGGTTCTGCGCAAATTCGGACCCGGGACCGCGGAGCGGGTGTCCAGCCTGCCGTTGTCCGGTTCGGACCAGATCGCCGAGGTCATCAGCGCGATCTTCGAATGCGACACGAGAGAGGCGCTGATCGCCCGGGTATCCGAGACGGCCCGGTAGACGCACTTCGCCTTTGAGCCGTCAGGTCCACCCCACACGCCCACCACTCGATCTCACCAGCTACCGCCACTCTCTCCCCGTGGCGCGGACTTCCCAGCGACCAGCATCATGGAGTCTTGCTCCCGAATCGGCACTAGTTTGTAATGCATACACTACATCATGTAGCTTGCACATTACATACGGCGGACATATCGTTCTCGTTGGAGATTCATTCGATCCTCGTTCCGATGTACGAGAAGAGACTTGCACTGGCCGCCGGATCAAGGACGGGCATGACGGACACCCGACTTAGCAACAGCGTCCGACGACACCGCCGGGACTTGGGTTTGTCGCAGGAAGCCCTTGGAGACCAGGTCGGGGTCAGCCGACACGCCATCATGGGGATCGAGGCCCGACGGCAGGTTCCGTCCACGACCCTCGCGCTCCGGTTGGCGGACACATTCGGATGCGGGGTCGACGACCTCTTCCGCCTCGACGCGGCACCGGAGCTGGAGGTGCAGCTCCCTCCCCCCCGCACCGCCGCGACCGCCTCCCCGCGCGTCCCCTCTTCCCGCGTAGCGGTCGGCCGCGTGGGTGGCCGGTGGGCGGCCCACCCGCTCGCCGCGCACACGACCGGCGCGGCCGACGGGGTCCTGGTGGGTGGAAAAGAACGCGCGCGCCGCGCCCGGCCGGTCCGCCCCATGCGGCAGCTGGAACGCAACGTCCTGGTGGCCGGGTGTGCCCCGCTCCTCGCCAACCTGGCGCACCGGGTCGGGGAGGGCTCCGCCGACGCGCGCGCCACCTGGATCCCCGCCAGCAGTCACCGCGCCCTGGACCTGCTGGCCGCGGGGATGGTCCACATCGCCGGGATGCACCTGTCAGGCGGCGAGTCCAGCGAGGCCAACGTCCGGGCGGTGCGGCGCCGCTTCCCAAGGAAGCGCATGCTCGTGGTCAACTTGACCCGCTGGCGCCAGGGCTTCGTGGTGGCCGCGCAGAACCCCCTTCACATCCGCGAGGTGGCCGATTTGCTCCGACCCGGCGTGCGGGTCGTGGCGCGCGAACCGGGGACCGGGGCCGACGAACTGGTCGCACGGCTGCTCGCCGGGGAAACGGGCGGACAGCCCGACTTCTCCGGTCCGGTGGCGGAGGGGCACCTCGACGTGGCCCGGCGCGTGCATTGCGGAGCCGCCGACACCGGCGTCGCCATCGAGAGCGCGGCGCTCGCCTGGGGGCTCGGTTTCGTGCCGCTCGTGGAGGAGCGCTTCGACCTGGTGATCCCGGCTGACATCGCCGAAGCCCCACCCGTCTCCCGCTTCCTCGAAACCCTGGACGACCCGGGATTCCGCGCCGAAGCGGCGTGTCTCCCGGGCTACGACACCTCCATCAGCGGGCACGCGAGCACGCTTGAAGGAGGGGATCCGGGACCATGAGGCACAGCCGGCTCGGGCGCCATGGTCCGTCGCGGAAAACGCCCGCCTGGAGATGGCCGCCTCCCGCGCGGAACCGCACGCGAGCGTGTGGCCCCGGACGGGCGCGAGCGCGCAGATCGCTCACGTCAAGGCTGACCTGTGCGGCCGTGTTCGCCACGTTCGCGCATGGATGCACCCCCGCCGAGGCGCCCCGCACCCTGCACGTCTACGCGGCCTCTTCCCTTGCCGAGAGCTTCGCCGCGATGGAGCACGCCTTCGAGGCGACCCACCCCGGGACCGACGTGGTGCTGGCGTTCGCGGGCAGCCAGGTGCTGCGCCTCCAGATCGAGCAGGGCGCTCCCGCGGACGTCTTCGCCTCGGCCGATCCAGAGCACATGCGGGCGCTGGTGGAGCGCGGCCGCGTCCGCGACAGCCGCATCTTCGCACACAACCAGCTGGTGCTCATCGTCCCGCCCGACAACCCCGCGCGCATCCAGTCCTTCCGCGACCTCCCGCGGGCCAGCCGGCTGGTGATCGGGACCAAGAACGTTCCGGTGGGAAGCTACGCCCGCGAGGCGCTGCGACGCGCGGAGGCGGCGGGCCAGGGCGGATTCGTGGCCTCGGTGCTGGCGCGAGTGGCGTCGGAGGAGAGCAACGTGCGCCTGGTGCGCGCCAAAGTGGAACTCGGCGTGGCGGACGCCGCCATCGTCTACCGGACCGATACCGTCGCGGCGGAGCGCGTGCGCACCATCGAAATCCCGACCGACTTGAACGTGAGCGCCGACTACTCGATCGGCATCGTCGATGGGGCCTCGAGCACGAAGCTCGCCGAGGCGTGGCTCGCCTTCGTGCTCTCCAGCGAGGGCCGCGAGCTCCTGGCCCGGCACGGGTTTGTTGCAGAGTAGGCTCGAGTGAGACCAGAGGCGAGCCCGCCCGACGCCCTTGCTGCCAGCCGCTGGCCTTCGCTGATGGCGGCGGGCCCGATGCTCGTTCTGCTGGCCCTTCCGGTGGTCGCGCTGGCGCTGGCCTCGTCGCCGGCCGAGCTGGCGGCGGGGGCGCGCCACCCGCTCTTTCTGCCCGCGCTCTGGCTGACGGCGCGCACCACGGTGGTGAGCCTCGTGGTCGTCGTGGCGGCGGGCACTCCGCTGGCATGGTGGCTCGCGGCCTCCTCCGGTCGCTGGGCGCGCGGCATCGAGCAGCTGGTGGACCTGCCCATCGTGCTGCCACCCGCCGTGCTCGGGATCGCGCTGCTCCAGACCTTCGGCCGCAACGGTCTGCTGGGCGGCCCGCTGGAGGTGCTCGGGCTGCAGGTGCCCTTCACCACCGCCGCCGTCGTGCTCACCCAGGTGGTGGTCGCCTCCCCGTTCTATGTGCAGTCGGCCGCGGCCGCCTTCCGCCGCGTCGACCGCGACCTGCTCATCGTCGCGCGCACCCTGGGACGGTCGCCGGCGGGAGCGTTCTTCGGCGTGGCGGTGCCGGTGGCGCTGCCGGGGCTGGTGAGCGGGGCGGCGCTGGCATGGGCGCGCGCGATCGGGGAGTTCGGGGCCACCCTGCTCTTCGCCGGCAACCTCCCGGGCCGGACCCAGACCGCCCCCCTCGCCATCTACACCGCCCTCGAGTCCGACGTGCAGGCGGCGGTCGCGCTTTCCCTGGTGCTGGCGGCGGCGGCCGTGTTCCTCCTGCTCGGGCTGCGCGCGCTCCCAGGCGGCCGCCTGGGGCGGGTGGTGGAGGCGGTGGCCGCGGGGGTGGGGCGGGGGTGAGAAGAGTGGTGACGGGCGTCCTCCCGGGGGCGGGGAGCACGAAAAGTCGCCGGTGGGCGGCGAGCGCGGGCACCGCGTGTCGCGCGCGGGCACCGGGCGGGGGTGGGCGGTGGCGGTGAGCGCGACCTGGCACGCCGAGGTGCGCATGCAGGTCGGCGCGCTCCAACTGGACGTGCGGCTGGAGGGCGGGGAGCGGCCGGTCGCCCTGGTAGGGCCCAACGGCTCCGGGAAGACTACCCTCCTGCGCACCATCGCGGGAGCGTATCGGCCGTCTGCCGGGACCATCGCGGTCGGCGATCGCGTCCTGTTCGACTCTGCGAAGGGCATCGACCTCCCTCCGGAGGAGCGCAGGGTCGGCTACGTGCCCCAGGGCTATGGGCTCTTCCCGCACCTGCGCGTGCTCGACAACGTGAGGTTCGGGCTGGCGGGCGCGTCCCGGCGCGACAACGGAGCCCGCGCCTCTGCCCTGGCCGTGCTCGGACAACTGGGCGCCGTCCATCTCGCCGAACGCTGGCCGGACACGCTGTCGGGCGGAGAGCGCCAGCGGGTCGCCCTGGCCCGCGCTCTGGTGATCGAGCCTCGCATCCTGCTTCTGGACGAGCCCCTCGCGGCGTTGGACGCCGCCGCGCGCCGGGCCATGCGCCGTCGTCTGGCGGAGCACCTGGCGGAGAGCGCCGTGCCGGCCCTGGTGGTTACCCACGACGTGCACGACATCGCGGCCCTGAACGCGGACGTCTTCGTCATCGAGGAGGGCAGGATCGTCCAGCGCGGCCCGGCCGAAGCACTCGCCACCCACCCCGCGACCGAATTCGTGTCGGAAGTCTTCGGGTCGCCTCTGCTGGTGTCCCACAGGCCGACCTCCGTCGTGGGATCCGCCACCAGCCACATGGGATCCGCCACCAGCCAGCGATGACTTGTGTTCACCGCGCGCACCTTCCTACGGTTCGGCTTCGGCCCCGGCGTCGGACAGGGGTGAACCAGGCTTTTCCTGTGCAGCCTGTTCGGTAGAGGACGTACTGGCGAGGGTACAGAGGGCGCCCAGCTCCCCC
This sequence comes from Longimicrobiales bacterium, assembly GCA_965225805.1. Taxonomy (GTDB): domain Bacteria; phylum Gemmatimonadota; class Gemmatimonadetes; order Longimicrobiales; family Gaopeijiaceae; genus BD2-11. The sequence goes on along the minus strand of OZ245327.1, from coordinate 1,692,964 downwards.
GCGGTTATCGGGTACTCACCGAACCGCAAGACATCCGTTGGATCGAGAAGGACCTGACGGATCGGGTGCCAATCGCCCCCGCGGCGGACAAACGTGCCCTTCACGGTAGCACGATCGGCGACGTGAACCCGTCCGTCCGGCAGGCAAACGACTTCGGCATGACACCGTGACACGCTCCCATCCTGCAGCACTACATCGCAGGTGCCTTTGCGGCCCACGGTCCGAGCAACTATTCGAGACAAGTCCGAATCCCCTTCATTCCGGCTCCTCATGGCCCATGCTCGAAGGAACAGGCTCTGACTGCAGGCCAAGAGGCGGCGTTCCACCAAACTGAACAACAGCCCCCGGCCCGAGTTCCCGGAGCGCGAAAGGAGCGAGCCTCTCACCGTTGACCCAGGTGCCCTCGCGCGAGTGGAGATCCTCGATGAAAAAACGTCCTCCCTTGCGGATCACACGGGCGTGGCGCATGGAGACGGTCGGGTCGTGGATGACTTCATCAACCAGCGCCGGTTGGCGGCCGATCACAAACCCGCCGTCGGCACGCCTCAGTCCACGGCTTCCAACCCGAATGTCAATGCGTGAATCACCGTAGTCCGAAGCACTGGCTACAAACCGCAGATCCGGACCATGAAATTCCGTTCCGTCGCGGCCCCCACCGGGCCGAAAATATCTGAACGGCAAATACAGCCCGGAAGTACTGGACCGGCCCAAATCGCGCACTCTGTCCGACGCCCGTTCGACGACCCGGACAACCTCCCGGCGCGGCTCGCGCATGGTCAGGAGCATCAGGGTTGGAAACATGACCGCTCCAAGGCCGAGAGTGATCCACAAAGCCAGAGCTACCCTGTCTTCGGTCGCATCCATGCGTCTTTCGGTCGCCTGCACCGCCGATCCCGCAGCCTCCGCCGCTGCGCTGGCCGCCGCTCCCGCGGCCTCGGTCGCCGCGCTGGCCGCCTCCCGGGCAGCCTGCCTTGCCGCGCTGGCCGCCGCTTCCGCGGCCTCCCTTGCCGCGATGGCCTCGTCCTCCGTGCATCGGGAATCAGCCGTACGGATGGTGATACCGAGAGTCCGTAGTTCGGGCACCGCCTCCGTGATCCGGGACGCCAGGAATATGCCCTGCGATTCGCGAGCACCTGCCGTGTTCACACCCACGACCATCCCGCAATCGGAGATCAACGGCCCTCCACTGTTGCCCGGGTTGATCGCCGCATCATGCTGAATCTTGTCCAGCTCCCTTCCTCCGCCCCTGACATCCCATGGCCCGCGGTACAGTCGGCCGATCACTCCCCGCGTCAAGGTCGTCTGAAGCGACATGTCTCCGGTGAGCGCATCCGCGATGCCGGGGAATCCCACGGCCCACACGGTTTCACCCGTATACAACTGCATGGTCCCGAGCAGGACTTCGGGCAGCCCCAGACCGGCCACCTCTAGCAGGGCCAGGTCCAGTTCGGGCGATCCCCACCGCACCCGGGCCTCTCTGAGCCCGCCGGTATGCTCCGAGATCACCTGATGCCGAGAGCCGCCGTCCACGACGTGATAGTTGGTCAGGACGGTGCCGGCAGCCACCACCGAGCCGCTGCCGGTGGCAAAACCTCCGGGAAGATGGGTGACGACCCGCACCACGCTGGCGTCGGCCTCCCGGATTCGGTCGACCGCAGTGCTCTGGCCCGCTACCGTCTTCGGCAAGAGGACGACAACCCACCAGAGGGTCCATGCCGCGACCAACCCCTTGCCTGCGATGGCTCGGCCGGACATAGGCTCTCCTCTCTTTCGCCTGGGCGTGCTGTGTTCTGGTACACTTGGCCATCAAGCAGGTACCAAACGCGCCCGCGTCATGGTCTGGACGGTGAATCGGAGTGCGTGGCGGGCATCCCGCAGTGAGGATCGCGCGATGTCCTGGTGGGGCGTCCTCAGCCGCTCACGATACGCCCCCTTACCTCCCCAGCTCAGGCGTGAACGGCGGCGGCCGGCGGTGCTGCGTGGCCTGCTCGTACGCGTAGCTGATGCGGATCAGGGTGGGCTCGTCGAAGGGCCGGCCCAGGAGCTGGAGCCCCGCGGGAAGGGTGCCGAAGGAGTACCCCATCGGCACGTTGAAGGCCGGGAAGCCGGTCGGGGGCGAGAGGATGGAGCTGTTGGCGCCGTAGGTCGTGTTCTCGTCGCCGATCAGCCGGGCCGGGTAGTTGTAGGTCGGATAGACCAGAACGTCCACCTCGTGCTCGTCCATCACGGCGAGCACGGCGTCCTATACAGCGCAGCCGCTTCTGCGCCTCCAGATAGGCCGGGTAGTCCTCGTGTTCCTCGGGCACGTAGTCCACTTCCCGGTTGCGCTCCAGGCTGGCGCGCAGGAACGGGTGGTAGTCCCCCGACTCCACCACCTCGTCGAGGGTCTTGAACTTCAGTTCCGGACGCGTCGCGAGGTACCGCTCGAAGTCGTATTTCAGTCGGCTGATGCTCGGGAAGTCGCCCCGGATGTCGTCCAGATCGGCGATCTCGACGGGATCCACGATGACGGCGCCGGCTGCGCGCATGTCGTCGAGCGCCTGGTTCATCACGGCGAGCACCTCGGGATGGATGGTGCTGGGCTCGTCCTCTTCCTGCTGCTGATCGTCCTCCTCCCGCTCGTCTTCCTCCTGCTGCCGCTCGTCTTCGTGCTGCCCCTGCTCCTCCTCCTGTCGCTGCTCCTCCGGCCGCTGTCCTTCCTGTGCCTGCGCCGCCTCGTCGGACTGCCCCTCCATCCCCGGCACCACCACGCCGCTTCCCGGCGAGCGCGGGTCGTCGTAGTCGCGCGCCTCCTCGAAGAGCTGCCGCAGCACGCCGATGCGGGCGCCCTCAAGCGCGTCGGCGTCCAGGAACTGGCGGTAGTTGTCGGGCACGTGGCCCTCACTCTCGAACGTGACCGGATCCGCGGGATCCTGTCCCACGATGACCTCCAGCACCGCCACCGCATCGGCCACGGTGCGGGCCATGGGACCGCCCACGTCGCGGGCCGCGCTCAGCGGCGCGATGCCGTCCCGGCTCGTGAGCCCCATGGTGGTGCGGAACCCCACCAGCGCCTGGTGCGACGAGGGACCGCGGATGGAGCTTCCGGTGTCCGAACCCAGTCCCACCGCGCCGAAGTTGGCGGCGACCGCGGCCCCCGTCCCTCCGCTCGATCCCGCCGTCACCCGGGTGGGATCGTAGGGGTTGCGGGAGAAGCCGGGCAGCACCGAGCTGAGGGTGAAGGCTCCGCTGGACGCGAACTCCGCCAGGTTGGACTTGGCCAGGATGATCGCCCCCGCCTCGCGCAGCTTGCGCACCTGGAAGGCGTCGTCGGGCGGAATGGCGCCGCGGAAGGCGAGGGTTCCGTTGGTGGTGGGCAGATCGCGGGTGTCGTAGTTGTCCTTCACGATCACTGGAATCCCGTGCAGCGGTCCCGTGAAACCGGACTCCGCGAAGACCGAGTCGAGTTCCCGCGCGCGGCCCAGCGCATGCTCACTTACGGTGATGATGGAGTTCAGGTAGGGCCCCTGCTTGTCGTAGGCCTCGATGCGATCGAGGTAGCTCTGCACCAGTTCCTCCGCCGTCAGCCGGCCCTCTTCCATCGCCTGATGGATATCCGCGATCGTCGCCTCCTCCACCTGGAAGGAAGGGGTGCAGGCGAGAGCCAGGAGGAAGAGGGGCAGGATGAGGCGAACGGAAAGCGCGGAGCGGGACACGGGCAGAGGGCGGGAGCCCGGAGCAAGCCGGGACTTCGAAGCGGACCAGGTCGTCATGAGCCAAGACCTCGGGTTGCAGCGGGACCGGCTACCCATCCTGGGCCTCAGAACAGATCGGCGGGATCGGGCTCCGCCCCCCGGTCCTCGTAGCGATTGGGGATGAAGTCGCCCGTAATCATGTCTTGATAGGAAAGTCCTGGCCCGACCATCGGATAGACGTTCGCCTCCGGATCGATGACGACCTCCAGGAAGGCCGGCCCGGGATAGCTCAGGAACTCCTCCAGCACCGACGGCACATCCTCCTTGCGGTCCAGGCGCTTCGCATACTCGAAGCCATCCGCCTTCGCCGACAGCACGAAGTCCTTCTTGCGCAGCGACTTGTCGCTGGCCGACAGGCGCCCCTTGAAGTAGAGGCGCTGCCACTGCATGACCATGCCATCGCCGAAGTTATTGAGCACCATCACTTTAACCGGGAGATCGTAGGAGGTCGCGGTCTCGAACTCTCCCAGGTTCATGCGGATGCTGGCGTCTCCGTCCACATCCACCACCAGCTTGTTCGGCCGCGCGAACTGCGCGCCGAGCGCGGCGGGAAGTCCGAACCCCATGGTGCCCATGCTTCCGGAAGTCAGCCACAGCCGGGGCTCGCTGAAGTCGCAGTACTGCGCCGCCCACATCTGGTGCTGCCCCACGCCGGTGGTAATGATCGCGTCCCCGCCCGTGATGCGGTTCATGACCTCAATGACGTACTGCGGCTGGATGAGCGGACTTTCCCGGTCGTAGTTGAGGGCATAGTCGCGCTTGAGCGCCGCGACTTCGGCGTGCCATTCGGAGAAGTTGGAGCTGAAACCGATGGAGCGGCCGTACGCGGTCAGGGCGTCGAGCGCGTCCGTGAGTTTTCCGGTGTAGTGCCAGTCCGCCGGCTTGACCTTGTCGATCTCCGAGGGATCGATGTCGAAGTGGAGGACCCGGCGGGCCTTGGGTGCGAACTCCGACGGGCACCCCGCCACGCGATCGTCGAAACGCGCTCCGATCGCGATGAGCAGATCGCAATCGTCCACCGCGTAGTTGGCGAAGGCGGTGCCGTGCATCCCGAGCATGTGCAGACACAGAGGCGCGGTGGTGTCGAAGCTGCCCAGCCCCATCAGGGTGGTCACTCCGGGGATGCCGAACTCCCCGGCGAGCCGCCGCAGCGAATCCGAGGCGTTGGCATTCACCACCCCGCCGCCGGCATAGATGAGCGGGCGGCGGCTTTCCCCCAGCATTTCGAAGAAATCGCGGCACTCTTGCTCGCCGAGCTTGCTCGCGTGCAGAGCATCGAGGCGACGCCGGTATCCGGGGATGGGCAGGCGTCCCTCCCCGCGGAAGGGACCCGTCCAGTTCTGCACGTCCTTGGGCACATCCACCACCACCGGGCCGGGACGGCCGGTGCGCGCGATCTCGAAGGCGGTGCGCATGGTGGCCTCGAGCTGCTCCGGCCGGGTCACGAGAAAGACGTGCTTGGCCACGGGCCCCATGACCGCGGTGACCGGGGCCTCCTGAAAGGCGTCGGTGCCGATCGCGGCTGTGGGCACTTGGCCGCAGATCACCACGATGGGTATCGAGTCGGCCATGCAGTCCCGCACCGGGGTCACGGTGTTGGTGGCGCCGGGGCCCGAGGTCACCAGAACGCACCCCACTTTCCCGCTGGCGCGCGCGTACCCGGCCGCCATGAAGCCGGCGCCCTGCTCGTTGGCGGGCACGATCAGCGGCATGGGCTCGACGCCGTTGAGGGCGTTTTCCTGGTTGTAGCGGAAGACCGCGTCGTAGGTGGGCAGGATCGCCCCTCCGCTGTAGCCGAAGATGGTATCGACGCCCTCATCGGCCAGAACCTGAACGATCATGTCGGCCCCGCTCATGATCCGGCCTGAGAGCGGGTGGGCTGGAGCCTCCCGCAACGCGGTACTCATTGTCATGGAAAACGCCTCCCGTGGCTAGCACGGAATCAGTGGAAATGCCGTGGCTGAATAGTCGGGAAAAGGGGACCGATTGGCAAAGGTAGCGTGTCTTGCGATCCTTGTGGGATCCGACGACCTTTGGCCGCCATGCGACACACGATATCGATTCTGCTTCAGAACGAGGCGGGCGCGCTCTCGCGCGTTACGAACCTCTTCTCGACCCGTGGCTTCAACATTGAAAGCCTCAATGTGGCGCCGACCAAGGACTATGCCGTCTCCCGCCTGACGCTGGTCACCAACGTCTCGCACGGGACCCTGGACCAGGTCATGAAGCAGCTGAGCAAGCTGGTGGATGTGGTCGCCCTTAGGAACATGACCAGCCGCGACCACATCGTACGGGAACTGGCGCTCTTCAAGCTGCGCCTGACGACGGGCAACCGCGCGCAGCTCGACGAGATGGTGGCGGAGTTCGGGGGAACCATCCTCGACGAGCACGAAGGCCACTACACCATCGAAATCACCAGCAGCGGACCCAGGATCGACGGCTTTCTGGAGAGCGCCAGCCGCATCGCCGATACGGATGCGCTGGTTCGCAGCGGGGCGATGGCGGTCTCCCGCGGCGCGCCCATCACCTGGCGCAGCTGAGCCACTCAAACCGCCGGACGAGTGGCTGTCTTCTCCGCCGCTGAGCCCCCCGGGCCGCTAGGCGAGCGTCCGCATTCTCCCCGGCTGAGCCTTTACGGGCCGCCGGGCGAGCGGCCGGCCTCCTCCTCCGAAATCACCCGCACGCGGGTTGGTTCCAGTCCCAGCGTCTTGCCCTTCATCGTCGCCGGCACCCCTTCCTCCATCCACACCGGGGCGGGCGCGCCCTTCAGGTAGTGGTCGAAGAACTGCTGCATGCGGATCGCCCAGTCCTTCTGGTTGTGCCGCTGCCGCAGACCGTGCGCCTCGCCGTTGTAGTTGAGCATCCACACCGGCTTGCCCAGACGGCGCAGCGCCACGAAGAACTCGATCCCCTGATACCAGGGCACCGCCCCGTCCTCGTCGTTGTGCATCATGAGCACGGGGGTGTTGATCTTGTCGGCGGTGAAGATGGGCGAGTTCTCGATGAAGCGCAGCGGATAGTCCCAGAGGGAGCCGCCGATGCGGCTCTGGCCGCGTTCGTACTGTACGGCGCGGCTCCGTCCCGACTGCCAGCGGATGCCGCCGTAGGCGCTGATCATGTTGGAGACCGGGGCGCCCGCCTCGGCGGCCGCGAACAGGTCGGTGCGGGTCACCATGTAGGCGATCTGGTAGCCGCCCCAGGAGTGTCCCTGCACGCCGATGCGCTCCCGGTCCACGTAGCCCTCCGCGATGAGCTCGAGTACGCCCGGGACCACCGCGTCGAGCGCGCTCTCCCCCGGATAGCCTTCCAGGTAGGGGATGTCGGGCACGAAGAGCAGGTAGCCGCGGCTGACGTAGAAGCTGCGGTTGATGGAGGAGCTTCCGGGGGCGGGTGCCGCATAGCCGTGCAGGCCGTCCGAGGAGCGCTCGTAGAAGTACACCATCATGGGGTACTCCCGTGACGGGTCGAATCCCTCCGGCTTGTAGAGGATGCCCTGCAGGGGGGTGCCGTCCATGGAGGTCCACTCGACCAGCTCGGCGGTGCCCCACAGGTAGTCGGACTGCTGCGGGTTGGCGCCGGTGACCCTGCGCCCGTCGTCGAGCGCCGGACCCGCCACCCACAGGTCCGGGAATTCCTCAAAGGTGGAGCGGGTGTAGGCGAAGACCTCGGCGTCTTGCGCCCGGAGGAGGTCGGCGTAGCGGGCGTCGCCCGCGATCAGGCGCTCCGGGGCACCTCCCCCGTCGAAGTCGCCGCGCCACAGGCCGGACGACTTGTCGGAGAGGTGGAAGGAGGACAGGTACACCTCACCGGCGGCCACCAACGGGTCGGCCGTGTCCAGGTCGACGTAGCGGAAGCGGGTGTCCGACGCGCGGCCGGCCCCGCGGGTCAGGTTGCGCGGGGCCGTGCGGCCGGTCGGGTCGACCGCCCAGATGTCGTAGCGGTCGTAGACCAGGAACGAGGCGTCGTCCGCCGTCCATCCCGCCGACCCGTAGGAGCCGGGCAGGTCGGGGCGGTCGTCGAGCACATTGTAGAAGCCCGTGTCGATCCCGCCGGTCAGGTCGATCTCCTCCCCGCTGCCGGTGTCGATGGCGACCCAGATGCGGCGGACGCCGTCCCAGCGGGTGATGTAGCCGCCCCCCGGCGACAGGCGGCCCTGTCCCCGCACCTTCTCGGCCACCCGCCGCCGCGAGCCGTCCGCCACGTCGATCGTGTAGAGGTCGACGTAGCCCCCTTCCCACGACACCAGCGGGCCATAGGGCAGGCCACTCACCCCCATCGCGACCGCGCCGTCACCGTCGTCAGCGACCGTCGCTTCCGGCACTTCGGCGGTGGCGAGCTGCACCACGCGGCCGCTCCCGAGGTCGAGCACCGCCTGGTAGCTGCGCTCCAGCTCGTCCTCCAGCTGCACCAGCTGCATGGGCTGGAGCAGCGGGTCCTTCCAGTTCCAGATGTCGACGCGCACGCGCTCGTCCTCGGGGGTCTCGTCCTCGGGATCCGGGAGGGGCCGGGGCGCGCTGTGGAAGAGGACGCGCGCGCCCGAATCCGAGAAGGACACTTCGCCGTGTTCGCTCGGGGCCCAGCCGTCGGGAAGCGCCTCCGCCCCCGGCGCCACCCGCGAGGAGGCCGCTCCCTCGCGCGCGGCGTGCAGAGAGAACGCGGGCGCCCCGGCCCCGCGGTCGTCGCGGTCGCTCAGGAAGGCGACGGCGCCCTCGTCGGAGACGGCGAGCTGCAGGTAGCGCCCTTCCCCGCTGGCGACCGTCTCCGCTCCGCCGGCTCGCCCGACCCGGAACACGCCGTCGGCTGCCCCTTCGTCGCCGGATGCGGCGTAGTACAGCACGCTGCCTCCGGCGGCGAAGCCGTAGCCCGCGGCATGGTCGAAGCGGCGCTCGTCGCCGGTGTCCAGGTCGCGCACCACCAGCTCGGTGCCGTCGTCCAGGCGGGGAGGCCCATCCGCTTCGTCATCCTCCCCCGCCCCACCGCCGCGGCCATCTTCCTCCCTCGCTTCGTCTTCCCCTCCATCCCCCGCCCCCATCAGGTACGCCATCCACGCGCCGCTGTCGCGCGGCAGGCGGAAGGACTCGATGTCCGCGACGCGCGTTTCCGACAGGTCGGACAGGTTCAGGATCAGCAGGGAGTCGCCGGGAGCGTCTCGCGAATCCTCTGCGCGCGCCGCGTCCACCGCCGCCTCGGCGGGCTCGACCCGCGCGACCAGGAAGCGGGTGTCGGCGCTGAAGCCCGGGTCCGCGCCCCGGGGGACTGTCACCCGGCGCCCGTCCTCCAGATTCTCCACCACCAGGGTGGCGTCGCCGTCACCGGGAACGAGCCGGTATGCCAGCCAGCGGCCGTCTCGCGAGAGATCCTCGTCCTCGATGCGATTCCAGATCGCGTAAGCGTCGTGATCGAGGGAAACCTTCTGCTGCGCGGAGAGCGCCAGCGGGAGGCTCGCCAGGATCGAAAGCGCCAGTACCCATCGAATCGTCTTCATGACCCACCTGCTGCCGGAGGATGTGTGCTGAGGGGAACGGTAGACGACGACGCACAGCGAAGCAACGGCGCATGCACGTGCTCGCGAGCGTCAACCCGAGGTACGTCAGCTCTCCTCTGGTCCATCGTGCGGGTACCGGCGTTCGGACGCCGCCGGGACCTGGGCACCGGGGACTCGACACCCATCCGATTGACAGAATCCCGGGGCGGGCGTAAGTGTGCAGTCTCGCGGATGGTGCCGGCGAAACTGCCGAATCGCCGCGAAAACCGCCGAGCCGCAAAGCCCGAAGTCAGTAAGAAAGACAACCCGCGGAGGACAACATGCGCAATTTCCGGATCCTGGCCACACTCCTCCTGATCGCGGCTCCAGTTCCGCTGTCCGCGCAATCCGTGCCGGACATCGCGGAGCCCTTCAAGGTCGGGACCTTCGAGGTCGGCGGCACGCCCATCGTGGCGCTGGTGCTGCGCGACCAGCTCATCGTTGAGATCGATGCGGCCAACACCGCCCTTCAGCGCGGTCCCTACTACGCCCGCATCCAGGCCCCGGCGGACATGCTGGAGCTGATCGAGCGCTACGAATACGGCCTCAGGCGGCGCCTCTACGAAGTCGTCAACCATCTGGTCGAGAACGACATGCTGGGCGCCAACCGGCCCTCGTACGTGCACGACCTCGAAGACGTGCGCACCCTCCCGCCCATCATGTATCCGGGCAAGATCCTCAACGCCGCGGTCAACTTCTACAGCCACGTGAACGAGACCGGCACGGACGAGGAGCGGGCGGAGGCGCGGAGGCAGCGGCGCGAGAACCGGGGCGTGCCGTACCTCTTCCTGAAGCCCAGCAAGGGCGCGGTGGTCGGCAACGGCGACCCCATCGTGCTTCCCCATGGCCGGGATCGCATCGACTGGGAGGTTGAGCTGGGCGCGGTCATCGGCAGGGCGGCCAAGTACGTGTCGGCCGACGACGCGGAGGCCTACGTCTTCGGCTACACGGTCTCGCTCGACATCTCCGATCGCGGAGGACGTCCGCCCGGCGGCAACCCCATGACCTCCGACTGGTTCGTCGGCAAGGGGCACGACACCTTCGCGCCCCACGGCCCCTGGATCGTGCCGAAGGAGTTCTACGGGGACCCGATGGAGAACCTGCGGCAGACGCTGAGCGTAGGCGACGAGCGCATGCAGGAAGCCACCGGCGGCGACATGATCCACTCGCTCTGGGAGCTGGTCGAGTACGGCGCCTCCATCATCACCCTGTACCCGGGCGACATCATCAACAACGGAACCTCGGGGGGAACCGGGATGGGGACGGCGGTGCGGGGCGCGCAGCGCTTCCTGCAGCCGGGCGAGCAGATAACCGCGACCATCGACGGCATCGGCACGCTGAGCATGCCGGTCGTGAGCGAAGTCGAGCCGAAGGGCCTCACGGGGGCCCACCTGCCGCCCGTGCGCACCTACCGGGGCCCGCCTCCGGGAGGAAACTGAGTCAGTTCCCTTCCAGTATCGGGTCCTTCTGGCCGGTCATCTCCCAGCGTGTCAGCACGACGGGGATGACGCCGGCGCCGTAGAAGGCGTCGAAGAAGCGCTTGACCGTGAAGTCGGCGCCCTCCTGGATGGCGTACTCGGCCAGGAGTTCCTCGATCTGGATCTTGCCGGTCACGTAGCTGGTGCCGTATCCCGGCTGTCGCAGGTAGAGGCTCTGCTCCCCGCGCACCAGATCGCCGTCGGGTAGCCAGCCGCGCGGGGTCCAGGTCATGGCGTGGGCGACGGCCTGCTCCATGTCGAACACGTTGCCGTGCAGGTTGAGGCCGCTGAGCGCCCGAGCCGCCCGCTGCGCCAGCATGATCCAGGTGAGTTCGCGGGAGCGGGGCGACGAGTCGTCCAGCAGCCCCAGGTGCATGAACATCTCCTCGACGCCCGTCGCAAGCCCCTCCGAGCGTGAGTCGAAGATGTTGTAGAGCGATGGGATGGCCCGGATGGGGCTCTCATGCGGATCCTCGCGCATGCGCGCCAGCTCGATCCAGTGGTGCATGTGCGGCCGGAAGGCGTCCGGATCCCGGTAGATGACTTCCGAGAAGAAGTTGCGGATCTCGCCCGGCTCCGCGGGAGTGAAGCTGCCGTTGACCGCTCTCAGCGCGGGATCCATGTAGTCCGCGAGGGTCTCTACTTCCTCCTCTTCCAGGAAACGCATGTAGAGGTCCACGGACTCGTTCAGGCGCCGGTCGTATTCCTCCGGCGAGCCGATGCGCTCGAGCTCGGGAAGATTGCGGTTGCGGTTTTCCTCCAGCCGCATCGACGAATGGGAGCGCGCCAGCTCGCGGCGCATGAGGGTCACCTGCTGCTCCCACGAGTAGGGGACCAGGTGGACGTTGTGCATGTACCAGGTGTAGTTCTCCGGACCGACGCCGGACGAGCCCGTGCGGGAGGAAGCTCCCTCCTCCAGCCCGACGCGGAAATCCTCGGACGCGGCGCGTGCGTCGGCGATGGCCTCGTCGAGGTCCGCGCTGGTACCCGCGACCTGTTCGGCGAAGGCGTCGAGGTCCCGGGCCTGGCCGTTGAAGGCGCGGATGCCGCCCAACCAGAGGTCGCGCGCGTTGGAGTCGGCGATGTTCGTCCGGGCCTGCTCCAGCAACGCCGGGATGGCGCCGATGCGGACCGCGAGTTCCGCCGCGTCGGCCTCGGAGAGGGGATAGTCGTAGGTCCACAGATCGATCCAGCCGTGGATCACGGCGCCTTCATGGGCGGGAACGTCGCTCTCGGCCGTGAAGACGGTGACGTAGAAGGCCGGATCCCTCGCCCATGGAAGGCGGACGCGGTGGTCGAAGTCGAGGCCGTTCATCTCTGCGCGCACCAGGTGCCAGTCGATCTGCTCCTCGACCGGCCAGCTGTCAGGGGCGAGCGCGTTCAGGCGAAGCTGCCACTGCGGGAGCTCGGCGTGCTGCCGGGCCATCGCGGCCGCGGAATAGTCGGGGACGCCGTCCACGAAATCCGGCATCTCGAAGGCGCGCCACTCCTCGAAGAGCTGCGCCAGGTCGGCGTGCGAGCCGGGGCCGGCGGCCACCACGGAGCCGGTCGGATCCGGAGTCCGCCGCACGAAGAGAAAACCGAGCACGATGAGCGCGATCCCCGCGCCAAGGACGGACGGGCGAAGTTTGCTGCGGGACATGGCGGCCTCCCGGGTCTGCGGTCTACTCGGCGTGCAGTCTGCTCGATATCAGTCTACTCGATATCCGGACTCCTCGATATCCGGTCTACTCGATATGCGGTCTGTTTGCGCTTCCATGGCCGCTGTGTCGAGGTCTCTCAGGATCCGCCGGAGCCCTGGCCCAGCGCCCGCGCCAGCGCCGCGCGGCCTTCCACGACCGGAAGATCGAGTGCGGATCCCGCCAGGTCGACGGTGAGCCGGGTCCCGGGCTCGGGATGAAGGGTGAAGTCGGCGTCGCTCGAGAAGATCATCAGCCCGAGACGCTGTCCGGCGGGGATGATCTGGTCGTCGGGCTGAAGGTCGAAGGCGAGATCGACGAACTGTCCCGGAACCAGCGGCTCGCTCTGGTTGAGAGAGGCCGCGTTCTGGGGGTCGGCCCAGCCGCGCGTGATGAGGTTGTCGTTGATGGACGCGCCCTCGGTCCAGGGGAGCGACACCAGCCAGACGGAGAGGTTGGCGGCCGCGCGGTCGGCGGCGAGGCGCAGTGAGACGCGGGCGACGCCCGACAGGTGTACGTCGTCCGCGAGTTCGGGAGTCGCGTAGAGCAACCGGTGTTCGGAGGCCTCGGCCTCGGCCAGGTCGGCGCCGGTGAAGCTCACGTCGTCGGTGAGCGACTGCTGTCCGGCGGCGGGCTCCGCCTCCAGCGACAGCATCCCCAGCGCCCCTCCTTCCCCGGAGGGATGCAGGCGCACGGGCTCGGCATCGGGGTTGGGATATGCCGCATAGGGCGTTGGGCTCAGGCGGTCGTCGTTCTCGCGCACGATCCACGCCCCCGGATCGTTCTCGACTCCGTTTTCGATCCCGTAGAGGTACCGCGAGAACCAGCGGCTCATGAGCCTGATCGGCGGCTCGCCCCCGTGGCCCTCCTGATGGTAGTAGACCTGCACCGGCACGCCCCGGTCGCGGAGCGCGGCCACGATGCGGTAGCTGTGCTCGGGCATGACGTTCCAGTCGTTGAAGCCGTGCGCCATGAGGGTCGGGGTGCGCACCCCGTCGATGTGGTTGAGATAGTCGCGGCCGGCCCAGAAGTCGTTGTAGTCGCCCGAGGCGCGGTCGAAGCGCGCCTGCATGAGGTCGCTGCGGACGGTCTGGTTGCAGTAGTCGCGGCGTTCCGGCGCGCCGCTGTTGATGAAATCGTACAGCACGTCGATGTCCTCGCCGGGGTAGCCGCCGGGTGACCGCACGAGCCCATTCGACCGGTAGTAGTGGTGATACGAGGTGTTGGGGGCCACCGGGATGATGGCCTCCAGCCCCTCCACCCCCGTGGTGGCCGCGGCGAGCGTCAGGGTGCCGTTGTAGGAGGTTCCGATCATGCCCACCTTGCCGGTGGACCAATAGGCGCGCACCTCGTCTCCACCCTCCGCGGCGCTGAAGCCGCGCGCGCGTCCGCTCAACCAGTCGATCACCGCCCTGGGAGCAAGCGACTCGTTCTCGCCGCCCACGGTCGGGCAGCCGTGCGACTGGCCCGTCCCGGGGGACTGGGAGTGGACCACCGCGAACCCGCGCGGGACCCAGGTGGCCACATGGGAGGTGGAGATGACGGGTTGTTCCTCGATGTGTCCGACGGGCGGCATCACCGTGCGGGGCGGGGGCGGCTCCCCCACCTCCTGGCGGATATCCCAGAAGTACTGGAAGTCGAGCCCGCCCGTGCCCGAGTAGTACGGGCTCGACTCGTAGACCACCGCGACCTCGAGCCCGGACTCGGTCGCGCCCGGACGGGTGACGTCGACGTGAACCCGATCGGGGGCGCCGTCGCCGTCGGAATCGAAGTCGGTCTCGACCCATAGTTCGTGGCGGACCCAGGTGGTCGAATCCGCGAACTCGGGAACGATCTGTGCCTCCCCGTCCTCGAAGACCGGCCGGAGTCCGTCGTAGCAGGCCGCGGCGTAGAGCACCGGCACGGCCGCGACAAGTGCGCATGCCCGCGGGAGAAACAGGAGGTTCGTGCGGGAGTACGGCCGGGTCTTCGTCATGTGTTCAGGTCACCGGGTCGAAGCGGGCGGTCGGGCCCGTGGGCCCGCGAATGGAGCCAGCCGGAATCGAACCGGCGACCTCCTGCTTGCAAAGCGTGGCACGGGTGATGTGATTCGCGGCAATAAAATCGTCTAAGCTCAACTGGGACTGCACGATCTGCCGTTCTTGCCGTCAGACCACGCCTGATTCCAACGTAATGGAATACCGGGAAAATGGCATCAAATGGAGGGAATCCGAAGAGTATCCCCGGTCTCGGGTCAGATCAAGAGACCCTCGCGTTGGCAGTTGTAGAACCTTCCGATTGAAGCCGACGACGCGATTCGCGACGCGGATTTCGCCGGAGCCCCGAGGGCACATGTGCCAATACTGGAAGGCGATGCTGTGCCTGTTGGCGGTCACGGCCGGCGACTTCCCTTCGGGGCCTTGTGCCCCAGGCATCTTGCCTTCCAAGTTCGATGTTGTAGCGATAGTGCTTCCGCTACGCCAAAGTTCACATGAGCCTGTGTACCGGCAATCATGGGTAAGTGTATGGAGTTCGGGGAGATAGCTTGCGCATGATGAACAAAACTCAGGTAGTCGTCCTCTGCGCCTTCCTCTTCCTGGCCGGGGCGTGTGAGGACGATCCCTTTGTCATCATCAACGGCATCCCTCCTACCCCTCCTCCCAATGCCGCGCCGAGAGCCACACTTGTTCAGCTTCCTGACTCCATCTTCCTGACCATCGGATCGTCCGCGATCATCATGGATGTGATGGCGCTGTTCTACGACGGCGATCCGTTGAGAATTGATGCCGAGTCCTCGAACATCGACGCTGTGGTCGTCCATGTATGGCGCAGGACCGCTACACCCGGACAGCCGGTTCATCCAGTGTACGACAGAACCGCCAATCAGATCAGCATCATCGGGGTTGGCGAAGGCGAGGCCGTCGTAACGCTGACGGTGACGGAGCCGCAGTTCGATCCGAGCGACCCAACGCCGGCGCGAGACCAGCCGTCCGGTCGATCGGCGAGCCGGCAGATGCATGTCACCGTAAAGGAGTCAGGGACCTGACACCCTCACGGCCATGCTGCGCGTTGCTGATCGGTTCGACGGTCGCTGATATGATGGCCGCCGGTCCAGTTGATCGAACGGCTTCTCCCTTGCACTCAGCGTCACAGTGGCATCCCCCACCCCGACCGCGTTGATGATCGCCTGATCCGTATACCGGTCGTCGTTGTTGCGACGCCAGACGGTAATGGTCGCAACCGTGGTGTCCGAAGACATTCCGGAAAACGTCAGCGCCTCGTCGTCCCGGAACAGTACCTGCACATCCAGGAAGATCACGAAGTCGCCAACGGTAAGGAACAGCGAGTCGGGGATCTGGACCTCTGTTACCTCCGGGGGGCGGTTGGTTCTCAAGTCGCGGTACTCTTCGTCGTCACCAACGAGGGTCCCGGCCTCCGTACATGCGCACACCGCCAGGAGTAGGCCGGCCAAGAGCAGAATCCTGAATTCGCGCATGGGTGTCACCTTCCCTGCCGCTAGCGGGTCGGGGCGAAACGCCTCCCGGCCCGGTACACATTGCAGGCGTCCACCCTGCGCCTACCCTCCATCGCCGACCGCAGGTAGACGAAACCCCAAAACGCCTCGCAATACCCCTCTTGAGCACGCTTCCTGATCGGTCTCCACGATCTTCTCCAGTATCACCCAAGATCTTCGGGAGCGCGAACGTCTGATAATAGCTGGCCACGCCCAACGAAGCTGCCAACATGGACGATCGTGCTCTACATCAAAGATACCGCCCCGGGGTGGGGTATGGAGCATGAGCCTCCACCGAGATCTCGGCTTGCGTAAAGCCACAGCATGGCGCACGCTGCGCCCCATCCGGCAGGCAGCCGCGAAGGGGAGAATCTTTATCCCGTCAGGATCCTGCCTTCGGGCTTAACCACGCGAGCGGGACGCGAAGCTCAATTGCCAGGCGACCGGGTTGATGCCGAGCAGGGCGAACCTGGAAGTCAGCTTGTGTGCCTTGTGCCAGAGCAGCGCCGACGCTACCCAAGACCAGTCCGGCAACAGCGCCCACAGCCGTGAATCCCCCGATCGTGGTAACATGCTCGCGGAAGCCCTCACAGTTGTCTGGCCCCCACGTCACGGTTGCCGCGAATCCCCTGGGCTCGCCATTTTGACCCCGTATACCTCGACATATTCGCGACCCAGCTCGTCCTTGCGCAGCACCGCGATGCGGTCGTCAGCGATGTCCAGCAACTCATGGACCGGGCTTGGGATGGTGACTTCCCACTCCACAAGCGCTCTGCCTGTGATAGAGCCTTCACGGATCTGCAGCCAATCCGGACGGAAGACCGGAAGACGGATGGCGCCGACTGGCGTCCCGTCCGCGCCGAGCACCGTCCACAGCCGCTGCTCACCTGATAGCTTCGCGTAGTCTCCGATCCACATCCTGCCACTGGCATCTACCTTGACGGACCCAAGAGCCGGATATGCGTCTCGTACAACTGATTGCTCCAACCTCCTCCGCCAGTCCGTCCGAACTATCTCGGGGAACATTCCCAGGTACAGATTGGTCCATTCCTCGCTTTCCTGCGTGGTAACCATCTGTATGGAAGAACCGCCGCGGACCCTGGTACGCACGGTCGACCCCTCGTACAGCGTCAAGTCCAACGAGTCGTTCGTACCGACGACTGTGCGGTTTCCCCGTCCATCGTACAATGCGGTGCGACCAAATCCGACGGCGATCCACTCATTCGATGTGACGTAGCGCTCCTTGCCAGCCCACTCCCCCAAGGTATCGAATGATCCTTCGATGCCACCACAGGCCACCAGGAACAGTGGGCCGCGTTGCACGCCCGGCCGGAGATTGGGCCGGGTTTCGAGGACGCCGATAAAGGCTTGCCCGTTCACATCCGCAAGGGGAACTACCTCTCCTGTCGCGACAGTGCACCCGCTCCGCTGGACCTTGACGACGCTGCCCTCCCAATCGAGGAACGTAAATCGCCGCAAGGCTCGGTCATAGACAAACAACGATCCATCGTTGGTCAGCCCAATCCGTGCGATCTCGGTGAAATCGCCCGGACCCTCTCCCTCTCGACCCACCTGCGCCCGTAGATTCCCATCTGGACGCAGGAAGCTAAGGTTAGGCGCAACTTTGTCAGCGATAACCAGCGACGAATCAGGTAGCAGGACCGCACCCACCACTTCGACCAAGTCAAGATCGCCGACCGTGGAGTAAAGTAGTGTCAGGCTGAGTTTCGGAAGGTCGAGGGCATGCAGGTTGGGGATTCTGGCAATGCTCACCCCTCCGGAATCGGCCACGTCTACCGCCACAGCAGCTGCACCAGCACCAAGCCGCTGACCACGCTCCGGTGCTTCCTGACAACCGAGGGCCGGAAGCAACGCCAGCAGGCATGAAACGGGAACGGCACGGCGTACCAGCGTCATCGGGGTAGCGACCCAGCGCATGAGTGCCGTAAGACAGGATCGGACCTGGTTCCATTTCTCACTCATCGGTGCAATCGCTTCTCCCGGTTCGTGGCGTTCGCTCCAAGGGCTCCGGTGACCCATTCCGATTCTACACCAGATGCGGCGCGTCAGGTAACCAATCAGGTGTCCCTATCCCCGGCGCCGAAGCACGGGAAGCGAGAAGGCGGAGTTCCTCATGCGCCACCAAGCTGCCTTCCCTCGGACGATTTCCCCGCCGCGCCCGGCCTGGGTTAGTGACCGGGCGACGCAGCAGCGATGATCGCCCATCTCAAGGAACGCCAGAAGGCGCTGGAGGGCTTCGGCTGGACGGAACGCCGGGCTGAATGGATCGCCTTGGCCTGTCTCCATGGCGGCGTCTTCACCCGGGCGAAGTGGACGAGCTTTCTGGGGTGCCACCATGAGCACGCACGCCGCACCGTTCACGCCCTCGTCGCGCAAGGCGTGGCCGTCGAAGAGAATCCGCCCGGCATCGCCGGCATCGGCCGCGTGTGCCGGATCCATGGAGGCGGGATCTACCGGGCGCTTGGCGTCGGGGACATCCGCCAGCGCCGGATCACCTCCAGGGGAGTGCTCATGCGGCAAGTACCATTAGGTATGCATCCTGTTGTGAGTATTGACCTTACGGGAGTGTATGCCTGGGTTCCCGCTGTTTGATTCCCGCTGATTGGCCTAGGCGCGGACTCTGGGGCGGCTGTCGAGGCGCCTTCCTGAGTTGTACTTCGTCGGCCTGCTGGTAGCAACGGAGCACGGTTTGGGCGTCCTTCCAGCCGCCGAGTTCGCAGAGCACCTTGAGCGGCAGGTCCATCAGGTCGGTCGCGGTCGCAAACTTCCGCCTCAACGAGTGCCAGCCCCGCCCCCGCTTGGGCTCCAGCCCGGCGAGCCTGTCGGCTCTGTTCCAGCAAGCGTGGACCCGCGAGGAGCCCACGCACTTCGAGGCATCCCTCGGCGCGGGCAGCACCGGCGCGTTCCCGGTCCCGGAGTTTCTCGCCAGCGCCTCCTGCAGAACAGAGAGGGCTTCGGCGGTGACGGGCGTCTGGTGCTCGTACCCCGTCTTTTCGTGCTCGGCCCTCCACCGGATGACTCCGCCATCCATGTCTATGTCGGACCAGCAGAGTACGGATGCTCCGAATCACGGCGAGAAACCACGTAAGTTCAATCAGGACTGCACGATCTGCCGTCCTTGCCGTTGGGGCGTGTCTGATTCCACCGCGCTGAAATAGCGGTGAAATCGCGCCAGAGAGCGGGAAAGTGAACTCCCCTCGGCGTGGTTGGAGGAGCCGCCTCAAAGCTGTCACCAAGAGGCTTCGGCCTGCCCGTCCGGCAAATTCGGCCGACAGAACTACGTGACATCGACGAATCGCTTCAACCGCCAGCTCATCTAGCGCGTCCACCTCGAGTTTCGGCGGTGAAGGACTCTTGGTACACCGGCTTGGAGGGAGTAATGTGAAAGGTGGGTGGCCGGGGGGCAGGATGGGCTGGGTAGCGCGGCGCTACCCGTCCGAAGGCTCGACATCTGGAAGGGGATTCGGGGGTAGATCGAGTCGACCGTCGCTATCCGATCGGAAGGACCAGCCCCGCCTGCACGGTCATGTCGCGGTTCTTGGACGCCCGATCCAGTTCGCCGTCGTACGTCGACCGAAGTCCCAACGTGTAGAGAAGATCCAACGAGAGCCCCACCCAATCGGCGAGGGCGAAGTGGGTGCCCACGCCACCGACGACTCCGAAATCGAGGCTCGTGGATGGGGTGTTGAGTCGGTCGCCGTCACATTCCTCCACCAACGCGATCGGCAGGAGCACAGAGGTGAACTTGCCCATGCACGATGTCTCCAATCCAACGGCGGGACCGGGGAACAGGTGGAGCGAGACCCGCTCGGCTGTCACGGGAACGGTGGCTTTGCCCAGTGCCGATAACTGAACGGAGTTGAGCCTGTAACTGATTTCTCCCACCTGGAATATGGTGATCGTGGCACCTCTCTGAGTGAGTGCGCCCCAGAGTTCGATGCCGAGTCGCGACGAGACGGGGACGGTCAGGGATGCTCCCACAGTCCTGCCCGCACGGGGTTTCTCGTCGGCGAACTCCACCCCGATGCACGAAGGCGTAGGCGGAGGTGCGGTCGGTGACCTCGAAGTCCGCCGGCTGGTTGCCGTCCAAGAACGCGCGGATATCTGGTCGAGGGTGCGAATCCGTTCGGGCCGAAGTGTCACGATCATCCTCCAATGATCTCTTCGCCCCGGACTTCCGACTCACTCCCCGCTGGAAACCGGCTCGGCGTTCAAGCTCATTCGCCGTTGGACAAGACTCCCTCGACTTCGACGGCGAAGAGGCAGGCGCGGTGATGGTTGAGGAAGGGGGAGAGCGAGTCGCGCAGAAGGGCGTTGACCCCGGGGGCGAGGCGTTCGGGGATATGGGTGCGTCCGAGCCACCTGCGGACGACGTTTCCGTTCTTGGACTCGACCAGCGCGTTGTCGTTGGAGCGCCGAGGTCTGGATTTGGTGAACTGGCCGACGTGGAGCTTGTTGAGCAGGCGGGCGACCCGGTGGTTGATGTACTCGGACCCGTTGTCGGCGTGGAAGCCCAAAACCCGGAAGGGGAACGCGGTGACGAGGGCTTCGAGCACGGGGACGAGGAAGTACTCGGTGATCCTTGGGACGGCCACAAGCTGTTGGTACTGGGTCACTTCGTCGACCATGTTGATGACGAACACCCCCTTCTCGCCATCGCGGTCGCCGGAGTGGACGGTGTCGACGGCGCAGGAAGCCAGGCCGGCCCTGGGGGCGGGGCTTGCGGCGCACGCCGATGGGGGAGGGCGCGGCGCGGGTGCCGCGGACCGTGGTCCGGGCGCGGCGGTAGGTCTGGCGCCTGCGCAGGTTGTGGATGTGGCCGTTCGAGATCCCGGCCAGACGGGCGAAGCGCTCGTCGCCGAAGACTTCGTGCTGGCGTCGCAGGATCTCCTTGGTGGCCGGGCCGGAGAGCTGGCCGAAGGCTTCGTCCACCTCCGCCAGCAGCCTGGCGGCGGCGGGCGTGTAGACGGTCGGAAAGGGCCGGGGGGGGGACGCCGTCTGCGGTCGCGTATCCCGCCCGTGCGGCGCTGGCGCGCGATGAGACGGCTCAGCTGGGCCGGGGAGTACCCCGTCACCTTGGCGAGGCACCTCCTCACCGGACCCTTGCCGGCCCTGGACAGGCCGAAGTGGTACCGAAACCTGACCAGGGTGCGCTCGATGAACGCATAGGCCTCCCGGCGGTCATGGAGGGTGATGTCCGCCGCCGCGCTTCCCTCGAGGAAAGCGCGGACGTCGTCGAGCGTGCGAATCCGTTCGGTGCGAAGTGTCACTTTTCGCTGGAAACTCGTCGCCCGCTGATGCTCATTTGTCGTTGGACAACGCTGAGGGTTGACAGGCTGGATCTCGGTCGCCAGCTTCGGCGGCAGAGTTAGTTAGTTAGGTGTGTATCCACTTCGAGCCGGGAGTCATTCATGCGTTCCTCATCCTTTGCTTCCTTGTCACTGACAGCGGTGCTAGGAGCCTGCGCCGCAGAACGGTTTAGCCCCGGTTTTGGACGGGTGTGATACCATATGCGGTAGTACGCAGATGGCCGACCCACTATCTATTGGGGGTCGGGGGGACAGAGTTTTCTGACGCGCAGGCTCCTAGCTGTGGTCGGGCTCTGCCTGAACCTGTTGCTGACGCACCAGGTTCGGGCGCAGTCCGCTTGCGCACCGTACATCACGTCGCAGGGAAACGACGAGCCTTTTGAGGGCACGCTGCAAGGAAGCAGCTTGGTAACGGAGGAGGTGGGAGGGTCCGTCGGCGTTTCATCAACCGAAGTCTCCGGGGGCAGGACCGTGAGCTACCATGTCGGTAACTACCGTGACGATTCGACTGGCGAGACTGTCTCCGTCCGGTGCGACACCTACGAGTTGGCGGGATAGTGCCCGGGTTCGCGCGATTTCGCACCGCGGCATTGGTGGCGGCGGCCGCCTCGGTGCCCTGCCTCGGCGGCTGCGACGAGCCCAATACTCCCGGGGCGCCAACGGCGGCGGGCACTTCCTCCTTCGTCGTCGGCGACTCCGTCTACCATGTGGGACCGGTGCTGTCCCGCAACGCGCAAGTGGAACTATTCGGAGCATACGACATCGCCGGGACCGGCGAGGGCTACCTGCTCACGGATTCGCGCAACGGCCGTCTGATGCTGTACGACCGGGAGCTCGCGCTCGTGCGCGAAATAGGCCGCGAGGGCAGCGGTCCGGGAGAGTATCGGTTCCCTGCGGCGATGGCGAGCGACGGAGACCGAATCGCGGTGCTGGACCAGAACCTGGCCCGCGTGTCGTACCTGACGCCCGCCGGAAAGTTCATTTCGAGCCAACCGATGCGCGCCAATTCGGTGGATATCGCACTTCACCCGAGACTCGGGCTGCTCGTCGCGGAGGACGCTTCGCCTGTGCACTACCTTAGCCGCTACGCCGGAGGAGAGTCGACGGCCTTCGCCGAAATGCCGTCTTGGCTTGCGGACGATGCGGGGCGCGCGTTCCGGCTGCGCACGGATCTGGTCGCGGCCAGCCCCGACGGCTCGGTTCACGTCTTGGACGGCCGGCGGCTGGTGCTGGTCAGCTATGCCGAGAGCGGGGCTTTGCGGCGAGCCGCGTTCCTTCCCGACCTGATGCGGCGGGAAAAACTTGATCGGCAGCAAGGCCTTGTCGATGGGTTGGGCGGTCCGGGCCGGGTGCTCAGCGTTCAGACCGCTTCCCAGCTGCAGCCCCTACCCGACGGACGGCTGTTCGTGCGCATCACCTGGGGTCGGATGATCGGGTACGTGCTCGACCCGAAGAGCTTGGAGGCCGTGCCGGTTGCAGTGCCCTCCAGACGCGGGCTCGACTGGATGCTCGGCAGCCGCGTCTATCTTGAAGCGAAACCACATCCGCGCATCTTTGCGGCACTCGACGAGGAAATCTTGATTGCCCGGCTGGTGCTGACCAGCGAAAGTTGACTCAGGCACTCCGATAGGCGGCCCCCGAAGCGCATCCGTCCGCTTCGGGGGTCTCGTTTTGTCATGGATATTGGCCCGAGCACCCCTATCTTGGGGATATCGTCGCCAGTCTCCCTTCCAGCCGGAGTTCGCCATTACGCGGGCCGGCCGCCCCCCAAACCCTGGCGGTAGCCCCGGCGCGACCCTGGAGCGGTGGCCGCGATGCTCGTGCAACCTCACTTGCGGCCGAGGTGTCCCGATGCCACCGAGGAGGATGCCGCAACCCCTTCCGAAGCGATGACGCTCGAAGTGCCCGATGCCTCCCTGGCGAGCTTCGCCCGTCGTGCGCAACCAGTGACCGGGGCGCGCGTGCAGCGCGATACGCTGTGGATCCGGATCACGGCGTCGGGGGGCGCGGCCGCGTTCCGGCGCGCCACCCTTTCGGCCCGCGTTGCCGGCCAGGTGCGGGAAGGTCGCGGTTCGGGAAAACGATCCTGTCGATTCTGACGACTTCCTCATCCAGATCGACACCACCGAAGTACGCGCTGGCGCTCGCGCGGGCCAACAGCAGTTCTCACCCAGGCCCAAGCCGACTACGAACAGATCGTCCTCTTCGACGACGAGATCGCCGATCCCGAAGTACGGGCGGAGAGGGCGCGCGTCGCCCGCTCGCGCAGCGGCCTGGACGAGGCCATGGTGAGCGTTCGCGAGGCGGAGCTGGAACTCTCGTGGACGCATATCGGCGCTGCCTTTGCCGGACGGGTGGCCGACCTTCGGGTGGTGCCGGGCCAGTTCGTGGCCCAGGGCGACGAGTTGGTCACCATCGTGGAGCTGGATCCCATCAAGGTCGAGGCCCAGGTGCTCGAGGGAGAGATCGGACTCCTGAAGGAGGGGCGTCGCGCCACCATGACCTTCGCCGCGTTCTCGGGCGAGACCTTCACCGGCACGGTGGAGACCATCGACCCGGTCATCGACCTCGAGACCCGCTCGGCGCGCGTCACCGTGCTGTTGCCCAACCCCGGCGGCCGGATCAAGCCCGGCATGTACGCGAGCGTATCGCTGGACGCGCAGCACTTCACCGAGCGCATCCTGGTTCCGCGTTCGGCGGTGCTGGAGCGTGACCGGCGCACCATGCTCTTCGTCTTCAATGAAAAGGAAGGGGAAATCGGCCGCACCGAGTGGCGCTACGTCACCACCGAGCTCGCAAACGACCGGGTGGTCGAGATCGTGCAGAACCCCGAGACTTCGATGGTGGACCCCGGGGAGATCGTACTCGTGGATGGTCACCACTTCCTCGGGCACGCCGCCGCCGTCCAGCTCGCCGAGGGGGACATGCCCGCCGCCGGGGGAGACATGCCGGCTGGCGCGGAGCCTTCCACCGGGCCGGGACGATGAGCGGGGAGGAGGCGGAGGCGCTGTTCGGGGGCTGGCTTTCTCGGGACAACGGGAGCATTCGGCGGTGCCGGCCTGCACGTCCGCGGGGGCCCTCCGTGAGGTGTGGGGAACGAGGATTCCGCGCGTCGCCGCGGGCTGCATCCTCGCCGCATCGATCGCTGCAGCGCCGCTCGAGGCGCAGGAGCCCCGCGTCCTGTCTCTGGAGGAAGCCCTGGAGCTGGCGAGACAGAACAACCCCGTACTGCGCCAAGCCATCAACGGGCGCGGGAACGGACGCCGGCGGGCATGCGGGTGGCGTGGGGGGCCTTTCTCCCCCCCCGGGCCGGATTGAAACCAATTGCGGATCAAATCCGCAAAGTGTTTCCCTTCGGGTCACCGAAGCGTGTGAAGGGCAGCACGACCAAACGAGGCGAAACGCGGGAGGAGACGCGTAGTTCAGGTTGATCCATCCACGGCGTAACTGACGCCCGTGTCCCGCGACAGGGGCGCTGGTGGGGATCAGTTGCCGCTCCGGCTTCGCAGGTACATGGACGGCCCGGCGTCGCGGGCCTCCATCCCGCCGTCGGCCGCGCTTTGCGAGGCCCGTTGAACGGGTTTCCCGGAGCGTTTGCGGGGGTGCGCCGCCACCGCATCGGCGCCGGCCGCCGCCGGGTCTCGGACACGTCGGCGACGGGCTTGTCGGACGCCCTTAAGGCCGGAGAGCCAGCCTACCCCGCAAATGCTATGAAGTCTGCATCTGACTGTAGAGTTTGGAGTTACAGGCTTGGCGGGCCTGATTCTCGCCGATTGGTTCCCGCCGATTCGGATCAGGCCCGACCGTTGCGGCGGCGGTTGTCCAGAGCCTTCCTGAGTTGTACCGCGTCGGGTTGCTGGTAGCAGCGCAGCACCGTCTGGGCCTTCTTCCAGCCGCCAAGCTCGCAAAGCACCTTGAGCGGCAGGTCCATGAGATCGGAAGCGAACTTGCGACGGAGCGAGTGCCAGCCCCGTCCCCGCCTCGGCTCCAGTCCCGCGAGGGTCTCCGCCTTCTTCCACCACTTGTGGGCGGCAACGCGGCTCATGCACTGCGTGGCATCCCTCGGCGACGGCAGCACCGGGCCATTCTTGGTTCCTTCGCTCCTGCTTCGTTCCTCCTCCAGGGCGGCGACCCCCTCGGCGGTCAGGGGCGTGACGTGTTCGTAGCCGGTCTTCTCGTGCTCCGCGCGCCACCGGACCTCGCGGCCCTCGATGTCGATGTCATCCCAACGGAGCTCGCGGATGGCACCGATCCGGTGCCCGGTCTCGTGCGCGAGCACGAGCGCGACATGGAACCGCCAGCCGACCTGCCGGGAAACCCCGAGCAGCGCCTAGTATTCGTCCTCGGTGAGGACGACCCGGTTGGGATTCTTCTCCTTGGGCTTTCTGAGGCCCTTGAGCGGGTTGGAGTCGAGGAGCAGCCGTCCGTGTTCGTCCCTTGACCTTGCGGCCCAGTTGAGCACCGTCATCAGGAACGTCAGGTCCCATTCGATCGTCCGGTTGCCTACGGGCTTGCCCGAGCGTCCGGCCCTGCCCGCGCGCCGTTCCCGGATGAACCGATCCCAGTCGCGCTGCGACAGTGTTTCGGGTCTTCGGTCCCGTCCGAAGAAGCGGAGGAACATCCTGGTCGCGACCAAGTCGCGCTGGCGCGTCCGTCTCCCCTTCGTGGGCGTCACCTCTTCGCCGTAGATGTCAAAAAGCGATCCCAGCTTGAGCGGCTCGGGCTCGGCTTCGGCCTCGCCGTTCAGGCCCGGCCCCGCGAAGCCCGCGGCGAACTCGTCCGCTTGCCGCTTCGCGCGCGACCAGTCGCGGTGTTTGAGGGACCGGGTGAGCCTGCGCCCGTTCTCTCGCCACTCGATCTGGAAAATGCCGGTCTTGGCATCCGGAAACACCCGGACCCGGTTCCGGCCCCATTCGCCAGCGCCGTAGGAGCGCCGACTTCGTTTCGTGCGTGCCATCATTCGATTCCTCTCTTGATGGACTGCACGATCTGCGCGAAGGAATCTCGCTGGACGAAGGCGGCTTGACCAGTGCGATACCCGCGCTGTTGGCTTCTCGAAAGCGATGGAGGAGCGCTGCCGGAAGCAGGTCCGCGTCCGGGACGGCACCGGACGGCTCGGGACTATGGCCCGCATACGCGACTTGACGCCGCCGCAAGCCCTCTTCCGATTCTGTCGGCAGTGACAACCTCCACGGTTCTCGGTCCCGACCACGGAACCAGGGTGCGCCCGTGGGAATTGGGAACCCTCATGTACAGCAAAGCCCTCGACCAACGGCGGCCTTGGTGATCGACCATCTACAGGGGCGCGAGAAGGCGCTGGAGCCGTTCGGCTTGACGGGCCGCCGCGCCGAGTGGATCGCCTTGGCGAGCCTGCACGGAGGCGTGTTCACCCGCAAGCAGTTCTCTGCGTGGCTCGGGGTCAGCCGCTTCACGGCGCTCCGGTTCGTGCAGGGCCTGAGGGACCGAAGGCTGGCCGCCGAGGAGATGGTCGGAGACCTGAAGGTCTGCCGGATCTGCGCGCGCGGCATCTACCGCGCACTGGGTGCCGAAGGTGTGCGCCACCGGAGGATCACCTCGCCCGAGGTGGCCATGCGCCGCCTGCTCTCCTTCGACTA
Organism: Longimicrobiales bacterium; assembly: GCA_965225805.1. Lineage (GTDB taxonomy): Bacteria > Gemmatimonadota > Gemmatimonadetes > Longimicrobiales > Gaopeijiaceae > BD2-11. Next base: position 1,666,111 of record OZ245327.1, on the reverse strand, counting down.
CGTGATCGAGCACACCGGCCTGCCCTGGCTGCCCACCGAGGCGGAGAAGGTCGCCGCGTTCGAGGTACTCGACATCAGTCGCTCGCTCCTGCCCGTCCGGATCTACCGGGGCGCCGCCGGGGGCGCGCGGCGGTACTTCCCCGCGGGATGCCCGTGGCGCTGGACTCCAGCCGCGCCGTGTTCGTGCCCGCCGATCCCGGCTACGACACCTCGACCGCGCTCCGCTCGTGGCGGGATCGGCACCATGGGCTATGGGAAGCGCTGAGGGAGCAGAGCCTGTCGGTCGAGGTCGCCAGGGTCGCAGGCGGTCGGAGGGAACTCGAACGCGCACGGACGATCCTGGGAAACTGGGTCGGCGCCGCCACCGCCCAAGAGCCCAACCAGCAGCCCAAGACCATCGCAGCCGTCCGGCGCGAGATTGCGCGCGTCGAGAATGCCATCCGGGGAATGGACGACGCGGCGGTCAAGGAATTGGGCGGTCTCAACGGCTGCCTTCACCGCCTCGTTGAGATGAGGGCTCTGCTCCGATCGGGCCTCCCCGGAGGAATGATCCACGGCTATTCGGTATGGGTTTCGAGCCGCTTCTCCGGGGGCGGGATTTGACCGCCCATGGGCGGGTGCCGTTGCCGATCCAGAGGTGTCCGTCAGACATCGGGGTCGTTGTGCACGAGAACCGCGTCCGGACGGGACACACCGCCGATGCCGCAAGTTGCTGGCGTACTTTCGTTTGTGCCGAAGCCGCCGGGGCGGCCGTGACGCGCGGGCGCTTGCGGCCGTGGACGGGAGCGACCCACCTGTTCGGCATGCCTCATACGGCACCGCGACGGTTGGGATGTGCACTCCCATCCCACCCTCCTTCGGGGGTCGCTCCCGGCCAGCAATCCCGTGCGGGAAGGCCGTTTTGCTTGTGAGCCCCCCTTACCCACACGCGACCCGACTGTGTGCCAGCTGTGCCGGCGCAGGTAAGCACCGGATGCCAGCAAGGTGCACATGCCGAGGCGCGGAGACCATGAGCGACGGGCGGAGACGACTCCAACGCAACCCCGTACGCGGTGGCTCGGTTGGCTGGTGAACGCCGGTCTGAGTAATTTCCCGTTCCTCGCGCATGAGCGAACATTACCCGTCTGCCGGCGTCACGAACAATGACCGACATCGTCGACAGCCTAACACGAAGTGAGATGATGTCCCGGATCCGCAGCCGCGACACCATGCCGGAGATGATCGTCCGCCGGATCGCTCACAGACTCGGCTTCCGCTTCCGCCTGCACTGCAAGCGTCTTCCAGGTTCCCCGGACATCGTGCTCCCCCGCCATCGGGCCGTCATCATGGTGCATGGATGTTTCTGGCATCGGCATCCCGGCTGCAAGTACGCCTCAAGCCCCAAGACCCGTGTGCAGTTCTGGGAGGACAAGTTCAAAGGGAACGTGATCCGCGACCGGCGCAACGAGACCGCCCTGCACGACCTCGGCTGGCGGGTAATGGTGATCTGGGAGTGCGAGACGACGGATGTCGCGGTGGTGGCCAGACGGATTGCCGGGTTCCTGCGACCGGAGGAAGGGGAGGCCGTCAAGGGATCGGAGGTGTGAGTGGCACCTGCCAGCAAATTACCTTGCTCGCTCTCCAACGCGCGCCGACCGCCTGAGCCATTCCGACCTGTTTAGGGGCATCCGGGACATTCTCTCCGCGATCCCTTGGGCAATGGACTGCGCGACTTCCGCCTTCAGCTCTCCCACCCAACGGTATGCTGCGCCAGCGACATCCTTGAAGGTGAAAGGCTGATCCGGCCCACTGCGGCGTGCGAGGACGCACTGCCGGGCTGGTTCGGGCTCGAAGTCCTCAATACGCCACTGCGATGGATTCATGATTATGGTCATGCGGCGGAAACCGCGGTCGTCAGTCGGGACCACGACCTGCGGCGTGTTTTCCTTCGCAGTTGACAGAGGAAGAAAGAGGAAAGATGACTTACCGGTCAATCGGACGCTGTCGCATCTCGGTGTGACGCACAGGAGCGCTGAACCCTCGTCTCCGGTCTGGCGGACAACCGTCCCCATCGACAATTGCCGCTCAGTGTCCGCAACCACCTGTCTCAAGTCCATCGCCGACGCGAGACGGCGATCAAGCTCATGGCTCATGGCAAGGCCGCCCGAAAGCCCATGCGAGAGAAGGTGGTACTTTCCGAGGCCTAGAGGTCCGGGTTGCTCCTTCAGTCCATCCTTCAGCATCTTAAGGACGATGGGCGTGGCCGCCTTGTGTTTCGGACCGAACACGACATCGTCATTCCCGAAGCGATCGCCGATCCACCGCTCGATCGCCTCGATTCCCGCCGGACTCGTCCTGCCTACCACATCGTCCATGATCCCGTGGAGTTCGCTGGCGATCTGTTCGACGATGTGCTGCTCCGATTCTGGAGGCTGTGGGAGACAGGCGCGGTGTACCAGGAAGGCCGGATCCAAGTCCCGCCCGAAGCGCTCCAGTACACGGTACACGTTGTCTCGGACCGCAGCCAATGCCGTCAGAACCAAGCTGGGCAATAGCCCCTCGACCATCTCCGCGAAATCGCCGATGAGCCGGTCGGCCAACGCTGTTTCCCTGACTCTCCTCCGCTCGGGGGCAAGAGAACCGGGTTTCCCGTATACGACGATACGACAGGCCCGGAAGTCGATCCGACCACGGTGGCTATCTCCTGCCGATACCGCCTGATCGGAGGTATCGAGGCTGTTCAGACCGTCTGCGATCTTTTCGCGAATCGCCTCGTGGTCGGGTTCTCCCGTATAGACAGCGATCAGGCGAAGCCGGTTCGGCTGATCCTCTGTCAGGATTCGCTTCAACAACGGCAACGCGTTCGCACCGCTAGATCGGCTCAGCCGCCAGTCCAGAATGACGATGTCCGCACGAGCGACGGCATTGGCGAGGGCGCCAAGGTCGTCTTGCCTTCCTTCGGGTGACATCACGCCGCAAACCATGCCTTGGCGGGCGAAAGACCATGTGATCGGGTCGATTTTGAGCGGTCGGCGGGGATGGAGCTGGGGGTTCACCGATGTTGGCCCGCGTCGCACCGGTGCGCTCCGCTCTGGAGCCGTCAGATCGCCGTGGACGGGTGGGTCCGCGGGAACCGAGAGTTCGTCATCAACGACGATCGCTGTCAGGAGGAATCGCCGGGCGATCTCTCGACAGTGCTCGGTAAAGCCATTGCTAGGCATCGGTCTCTTCGTCCTCGTCCTCGATCGGTGCGATCAGGAATGTCGTCCCATGGCCCGGCTCGCTCGCTTCAAGGTTCAGGTCATAGCCAATCTCGCGCAGCGTTGCCCTCGCGATATGCAACCCCATGCCGCGACCTCCCGGCTTGCGAGTGAACCCGATGTCGAAGATGTCGTCGCAATCCCGGGTGTGGATCCCGGGACCCGAGTCCGAGATGCGGAACCTGTTGCCCGACGCATCAAGCTCGATTCGTCGTTCAAGGCGCTCGTTCTGGCCGGAAAGCCAATAGATCGCATTGTCCACGAGATTGACGAACACCGGGTAGAAGGATGATGGATAGCTTCGAACGGCGGCGCTGGCGAACGCCTCGGTCCTGGTCAGTTCGACGTTGTGTCTGGCCAGCCGCTGGCCGAACAGGTTGGCCAGGAACTCGTGGATCTCCCAGCCGCGAATGTCCACCGCCTTTCTGTAAAGCCTTCTCTGGAGGGGCGTGAAGAGAGTCAGGTAACCGTCGAGATGGTCGAAGCTGCCGCGGATGCCCTGGTACAGCGACATCAGTTCCTGGTTCACGTCGGCCCATCTCCTGAGGCTACGAAGCCCCGATCGGACGGATCGGATGGCGGCCCCGAATTCGTGGCTGATGATCTCGATCGCCATGCCGAGCTGGGCGAGCTGGAGGTCGGCCGCCGCTTGTTCCTTTAGGGTGACGTTGCTCTGTTCCACCGCCGCGAGCTGATCCACGAGAGAGGACTTGCCCTTCAAGTCGATGGCCGCCAGTTGCGAGCGCAAGGAGTCGAGGGTGAGGGTGGCGTTCTCCAGTGCCTCGCGGATCCGCGCCTCCAGGCCCGAACGTTCCGCGATCAGGCGCTGGTCGTCCATGCCCTGAAGATCACGCCGAGCGAAGTCGGCCATCACGGCGCGAATCGTCGACTCGACCTCTCGCACACATTGGCTCGCTATCGTTCGCGTGCCGGTCCAGATCTCCTCGGCCACCTTTTCCACTTCTCTCCGGCCCGCCTTCGTGTCGCGCCTCGCAGATTGTCCGATCTCGGTGAGAGCCGATTCCATGCGCTCTCTGGCACTCACGTCAACCCCCGCTTTGGTCACCTCCTTCGTGACGACACTCTCAATCGAGTCGCGGATGTCCCGCACGCTGCCGACGAGATCCTCGAACGCCTCCCGATAGTCTCTCCACTCCTTCTGCAAGGCCCGGGTCATGCCGATCCTCGGCTTGGAAACCCGGTAGCGGGCCTCCAGATCCCCGAGGTCTCTCCTTGCATCGCGTTCGATCTTGATGATCCGCCTGGCCGCCCTCGCGCGGTCCGGATCGCGGCCGGCCTCCCTTACACGCGACTCGGCCTCCAGTCCCAGTGCCATGACTCTCTCAAGCGGTTTCTCCATCTCCATTCGGTCGAAGAACGCGGCCAAGTCCTTCTTGAACTTGCCGCGCTTGGCGGTGACCTGCCTGGCTCGCGCACGCCGATGTCGCTCGGTCTCGTCCAACTCCCGCTTGCGACTCGCAAACCTCTCGCCTTGAACTCCCTCCTCGCGGAAGAAGTCGGCGGCGATCTGGACGAGAAAACTCTTCAGAATGTCGCGCAGATCACGGTAGGCTTTGTTGGCGCGAAAGCCTTCACGACCCGCTTTTTCTTGAAGACCTCTGTTGTGGGTGGAATCGATTTCGACCATTCCGAACATCTGCCGGTACGAGAAGTAGTAGTACGACGCGCTCTTCGTCCGGCGCAGCTCGATCTCCAGCCAGTCGTAGTCCGTGTTTCCGTAGGGTTGAATGCGCACGCCGTCCCGATAGATGTACAAGCCACCGATTCTTCTGGTCTTCTCAAGCATGCGACCGTGTTCCGCGGGCGGAAGGGTCGAATATCTGGCCGCGCCTTCGATTGCGGCGAACCTGATGCGGAAGGGACCGCAAGCCGTTTTCCGTCCCTTGCCTCCGCTCCAGTTGATCACATGGTCGTGCACGGTCTCTGCGTAGACGGAGACGTTGCCCTTGAACTGGCCGTAATCGTCGAATCGTCCCCAGACCTGGTGATCCGCGTTCTCGTAATCGTAGGGAGTGAAGAACTCGTGTCCGCCGATGAGGTCTTCGCAGATTCCGTCAGTGCTGTGGTCCCGAAAGACGGTGCGGATGACCGGTTCGGCACGGCCCGCCATTGAGGGGGTGGTGAATCCCAGCAGTGCTCTCTGGATCGGCGGCGCGACATCGGAATCTGTATCCCCAGCGATGTCATAGGCTAGGTTGGAGGACGCGGGGAGAAGGTAGAAGTGCGTACCGTGACCCCCGGCGAGAAGCGTCGGCTCACCCAAAAAATCGGCCATGTCCAGAGGATCGACCGCGAACCGCGCGAGGTCGGTCTCGATCAGGTCCCATTCGCTCGGGTCGACTTGCTCCCGAAGGTGTGCGTTCCGGCTCTGGAAATAGCCGACCATGTCTGCCACGTCCTCGCTGTCGGGCAAACTGTCGCCTGGAAACGTGCGAAGCGGAATCCGGATATCCTGGAGGTCGAGCCGGGGGCACTCGAAGAGCCTCCAGTTCAGGAAGGCGGCTGTGAGATCGGACAAGACGCCGTCGCGAAGGGCGCGGGTGAGCACCAGCACCTGAGGAGCGATTGTAGCGATGGCGAGGCGACCGATTCCCTTCTCCCCCAGTACGGGCCTGGTGCGCTTCTCCGACCGAGGGAGCCGCCTTTCCGCGCGCTTCCGCTTGACGCTGGTCTCGGTAGCGATGGTGAGCCATCGCTCGACGAATTCCTCCGCTTCCATCCCGAAACCATCGTCCCGCAGCACAAAGAGTCTGTTGCTGCGGTAATAGTCCACCTCCACCCGCTCGGCGTCTGCGTCGTACGCGTTCTTGAAAAGCTCGCTGATGGCGGTGGGTATGCCGGCGATCTGCTGTCTCCCCAGCATGTCCAGCGTCCTGGCCCGGGCCTTGAAGCTTACGTCCATCGCCATCAGGTCGCGCCTGCCGCGACCAGATGTCTGGCGACGTGCTCTCCAACAATGGTCGCCAAACGCACCGGCACCGCGTTGCCGATCTGCCGAGCCATCGAGTTCAGGCTACCGGAGAAGCGAAAACCCATCGGGAATGTCTGAAGGCACGCGGCTTCCCGGACGCTGATCGCACGATCCTGGTCGGGGTGGCCGAATCGGCCGTTCGAATAGCTGATGCATCGTGTCGTGAGACCGGAGGCGGGCCGGTCCCACGACATACGACCGTAGGCATCACTGTATCCGGTGGCCTTCTTGTGGCACTCCAGCCGAAGATCCTCCTCCAACCAATCCCTGTTGCCACCGCCCTCCGGGGTTGCCCTGATGCGCTTCGCGTTGAGCGAGGACAGGCCGGCCGCCCGGTGGTTGGGAATCTCCGGGTGGCTCTGGCCGGCGTCGATCTTGGGAAGGTCTCCGATCCAGTCGCGCACCGTGGCGAATTCCGGGTTGGGCGTTCCCGGACCGTGGGTCTCGGGTGGGAGTTCGATCGGTCCGTGTCGACTCGCGAGCAGGAGAAATCTGCGGCGGCTCTGGGGGACTCCGTACCGCCTCAAGGGTACCGAAGCGCGTGCCGGACCGGGGTATCCAGCGTCCTTCAATCCCTGAAGAAACCCGGCGAGCGGCTCGGAGTCAGGAGATACGTTCTGGATACCCGGGACATTCTCGACGAACACGATGTCGGGCTCGCACCTTCGGATGAACCGCAGGAAATCGAGAAGCAACGGCACCCGTTCATCCTCCTCGGGTTCGGGACGGATGGTGTTCTGTTTGGTGAACGGCTGGCAAGGGGCACATCCGCAGAAGAGAACAGGATGCGGCCGGTGTTTGACCACAAGCTTGTGGACGGAGTCCTCCTCCACCTCCCGAATGTCCTTGGACTCAAAGGCGGATGACGGGAAATTCCGTTGGAAGGTCCGCTCGGCGTCCGCGTCCCAATCGAGAGCGAACACGATGTCCATTCCGGCGTCCTGGAAACCACGGCTGGCCCCGCCGCAACCAGAGAAGAAGTCGAATACCTTCACTCGCTGGTATGGCACGGCTTCGCCGTTCGTGTGGGGATCGTGGGTGGATTCATGGACGACGCGGCTACAGCGCTAGTGTGTGGAAGATCGCGGAAGCCTATCGATCCAAAGGGAACTGGAGACGGGACTTGGGTCAAGCTCGAATGTTGCCGTCACCGGACTCGGCTGCGAACGGCCTTCGGTTGATTCTTCGGGTTTCGAGCCGAGCAAGGCTGGAGCCCCAATGGCGGCCGCCCCCGCAAACACCGCGAAGTCCGAAGAACGCTGTCTTCCGCGGTTGCCCGATAGCCTTCCCACAGGGATTGATGGATCGGGAGCGACCCCAGGGGACGGGGGCAGGGGTGCGCAAACGCGCCCGGCCCCGAACCCGTACCAGGCCCTCGGACTGGGGGGTCGCTCCCAGCCCCGTCCGAGTGAGCCCTGCGGCCCCGGCCGCCCTGGACAGCGAGGCGCAAGACCTTTGCGCACAGCAGCTTCCGTCGCCCCGCCGGTGCGCACGTCTTGGGCGCCGGGGTGCGCATCGGCACCCCTTGTCGATTTCGCGGGCGTATACGGCCATGACCCACGGCGCCAGAGGTGCGCAAATCATTGGTAGAGGACTCCCGCGAGGCGAACCGTCCGCCATGTGTCGGCGCGTTGCATCAGCCCCGGCTGGTCGGCGAGCCCGGAGCGCGCTCTCCCGATGACGACCAGGTGGGCGACGAGCTCGACCGCCTCGGCAGCCGCCTTGTGGCCGCCGACGACCAGATCCGACAGCGTCAAGCCCACCGAGCGCGCCTTGGCGTGCCACTCGGCACACGCTCCGCGTCGCTCACGCGGACCTTCACCCACACGGCGCGTCCAGCGCTCATGACGCGCCGTTGCCGTTGTGGGACTCCCCACCATTAGTCAACGGTTCCTGAAGCGGGCCTGTAACCCCGCGTCCAGGGGGGAGATCAGGCCGCATGATCCTCCGCTGGCTGTGGAGGCCGGTAGCAGGTCTGGGTTCTGAGCATGGCGCAGGCGACTGCGAGCAGGCGGTCCGCGACGGAACGCAAGGCGCGCGCATGGCCGTGGCCGCGCCCGCGAAGGGCGGCGTACTTGGCCTTGCTGACGGGATCGAGCTGGACCGCGACCCGTGCCCAGTGGTACACTGCGTCGCGAAGGCGGGCGTGGGCGGCCATGCGGCGCACGACGAGCTTGTACTTGCCGGATCGCCGTGTGACCGGCGCTACGCCGCACATGCACCGCAGCGCCTTGTAGTCCCGGCGCGCCAGCGCTTGGGGGGCCTCGGCGAGCAGCGTGGCGAGGACGGTCTGGCCGACTCCGGACAGGGAGGAGAGGACCGTCACGTCGCGCTGCCCGCCGGGTTGGCCGGAGCCGGAGTCCTCGCTGCCGGCCAAGACGTCGATCAGGCGGGCGATCTTCCGCTTGGCGTCGGCGAGTTGGCGCTGTATGAGGCGGAGGCGTTCGGAAGCGCTCCGGATGTGGGCCACCGCGGCCTCGGTGGTACCGGGTGCGACGGCGATGGCCGGGGCGCGGAGGATCTCGACGAGTTGGTCGGCCGTGATCCGCCGGATCCTGTGGCGCTTGAGCAGGCTCTCGAGGGTCCGGCGCTGGACCCGCCGGGCCTTCGCGGGCGTCGGAACCTTGGCCCAGAGGTCGAGGAACCAGGGCTCGACCACGCTTCCGACCGCTTCGAGGATCTGCGGGTAGTAGCGCCACAGCTGCTCTCGCACGCGGTTCGACAGGCGAACGCGGTCCCGGGTGAGCTCCTCGGCGATCCGCGACCATGCCCTGAGTTCGATGACGGTCGGGTCGACCGGGTCGATCCTCCGGAAGTGGCGAAGATCGGTCCTCAGCGCGTCGGCGAGGACGCGGGCATCGAGGCTGTCGTCCTTGGCGCCGGCCGGCGAGAAGCGGTCGCGGAACCGGTCGAGCTGCTTCGGGTTTATCGCGTAGACCGCGAACCCCCGGTCCATGAGGCTCTCGACGACCGGCCCGTGCGGGACTTCGATCGCCACCGGAATGTCCGGGGCGGACCCTCCGGACTTGGCGGCGATCCACTCGGCCATCTCCGCCAGCCCCGCGCCTCCGTGGCGGAAGATGCGTTCCGCCCGCTTCGAGCCGTCGCCGCCGACTACGCAGACGTGATGCGCTTCCGACGCCCAGTCCACGCCGGCGAACCAAGCCTTGGGTTCTACCATGCTTCCTCCCGTGTGAAGGTGTCACTTGACAGCGAAGGCTCTGCCGCGATGCCCGCCAATCCCTGTACTGGCGCTCGATGGCGCAAACTCCCCACTGGGCATCCATCGCGGCTTCCGGGCCGGGGTACAACTCCCCCGTAGGTGCTCGGTGGCACAGGTATGCTGTGGTTACTCCCGGCCTGGTAGCCTGCCGCTGTTGTTAGAATCTTTCGATCTAACGCGAAGCATTTGCAAAGGGTACAGGGTATGCTGGCTCCTGACCGGTAAGGGTCATGAGCCAGCCCCCGTGGGGCAATCGGGACGGGACGCGCTCTTGGGCGCGATTGGGCTCCGGCCGCCCCGGGGCGGCCGGTCGGCGTCCCGCTGCTCCAGCGCCTCGAAGCGGCGCTGCATCTCAATGCGGCGCGCGCGCGGGTGGCAGAGACGCCTCCACGGCCTTCATGACGGCTACACCGATGTCGGCACCTTCGAGTGCGTCGTAGAAGACGAGTGCCACTCGGGAGAGCCTCGGTCTTTCCCTGACGCCAACAGTCGCCGAAGCGTTGCTTCCAGCGGCCCGCTTACGCCCGACCGAACGCTCGCCGCCCCGTTTTCGCGACTCGGCACCAGCGGGATCGCTCCCACCCCCAGTAGCGCGTCCGGCAACCCTCCTGGGGACGTGACTCGGCCTCTACCGGAGGCGGTGAAGAAACGGAACTCGCTGCCCGGATAGAGAATCCACACGGAGCGGGCGCCCTGAATCGCATCCCTGTAGGTGTGCATCTTGTAGATGTCGGCTCGCTTGAAGTTGCCTCTCCTCTCGTCGGTTTTCTCGGTTGTGGCACCGCCCGAGGATTCCGTCGCCCCGGCTTCGGAGAGGGAGCGAAGCCGAAACTTGGCATCGAAGAGATGGATTCCGCGGTTCACTCCACTCGGAATCCAGAGGGCAGCGTCGGGTCGCAGTTCTACGGAATAGGATCGATTCGGGACATGAGCGGCCCGGCGAGAAAACGTGGGGTTGTACGCCAACCGGATTCCAGAAGCCCACTCGAACGCTTCTCCCCTTGCGAGATCCACTTGGAAGTCATCGCCGATCATCCGACCGGTTTGTTTGGGGGGTCCTACCAACTGATTGATGCAGGACGCGAGGCGATGGAACGTCCACAGTTCGTAAAGGAGCGCGATGTTCTTGAGTTCCAGCATGTCGCGCATCTCGTCCCGGTTCAGCGGGATTCGCGGGGCCAGCCTGATTCTCGCCCAATGCCTGAGGACCCGCCGGTATCCGCGATGGCGTTGCAGGACGGTGGAAGAGAACGGGATTCTGGTCATCCGTCCCACCTCCTTCCACATCGGATGCCGAACGACCGGGGTCAACGACTCCGTCATTCGCTCGCAGTCTCGCAGCACGCGCGTGCTGAACGATGTCGGGCGGCGAGCCTCGGTCGCCGACCGGATCCGCGCGATGATCCCGGTGGCTTGGTGGACAAAGGCTTTCACGAACCGGTTCTCCTGGGTATCGGTCGTGGCCCTGATCCTCCGTTCCGTGACCACTTCGGGGAGTCGCATGCCCAACCGCTCGGCCAGCGCTCTTCCCTTCGGCGACAGGGACGCCTCGGAAACCGGTCGTCCGCCCCGCGCAATCAGGTCTATGAGGGTACGCGAGTCGACCCGGGAGGCGGTCTCGATCCGCACCTCGTGGCGATCCGTGAGCCAGATTCGGTGGGGCTCCATGTGAATCCTCTTTAGCGCAGGCATCAAACGGGACGATCGGGGAGCGCGGTCGGAGAGGACGTGGCGAAGATAGACGAAGGTATGGTAGAGGATCTCGTCACGGAGTACCCTACTGTTGGCGTAGCGGAACGAAGCGGGCTGATCGGCTGAGAAAGGCAGAGCGGCCGACCATTCGGTGATGTCTCGAAGCATCGCCTCGAAGTCGTCCTCGTGGAACTTCCCCGTTACGAGCTCCACCTGCCCGATGTGCGGAAGGTCGAGGATGCCTACCGAGTTGACCAAGTCCAGGATGAGCACTCTGTTCGCGGGTCGGGTGAACGCAGTTCTTGGCAACGCGTGCGCCATGTCGTCCAGCGCTTTCTCCGGTGCCTCGACGACCCACTTCCATTCGGTCTGCAACCGCTGGGGAACGGGGCCAGCATGTTCTGGTCCGTCCGGACCGGCATCCCACCGGCGGACGGCGATGTTGCCGGTGGAGTAGGCGTGGGCGATCACTCGACGAAGGACGTGAAGCCCCGCTGTTCGAGTCGACGCAACATCCTCCAGATCTTCGCCCCGGTTCGGGGCAGGACGGGAGCACGCACCGCGGAGTCCTCAGTCTTACGCTCAGGAGCGTCGCCCACCGATTCGGGCGATTCCAGGTCCGTCGTTCCCTCGCTCTCTGCTTCGGGGATCTCAACTCTCGCGGCCCTGGCCCGCAGACGGCCCTTCTTCACCAGCCACTCGTCGAGTCTTGGCTCATCCCCCGAGGCACCGGCCACGACCCCACCTGCCACAGCGAAACCGAGGAGCCGCCGGAGGAGCGGCTCCAACTCCTGCTGCGTTCCGTGGAACTTCGGCAGCACCTTTTGCAAGACTGCCAGATCGAAGGCGGCCTCGACCGCGATATCTTTGTTGCTTGACTGCGCGTGTGCGAGGAGTACGAAGCGTGCGATTTCGTTTGCAACGCGGTACCCGAAGTGGCGATGCTCCCCTTCGAGGACTCCGTGGAGTTCCAAGAGCCGGTCGCGGAACCGGCCACCCGAGAGCTTGCAGAACTCCAGCCAGTCGTGCCGATTGGGTTTCCACCCGCTTTGAGACCGCTTCCCCTGGACCTCGGACGGCTCTCCCCGATGGGAGCGGCCAAGCGGGCGGAGCGCGTCCAACGTCAGCTCGTTCGGACCATCGTCGCCGCGGCCGCTCTCGTAGCTTCGCAGGTCCACCTCGTTCAGTTCGCAGGTAAAGGCCCGGTCGAGCACTTTGGGGCTGAACATGTATGTGGTCTCGTCCACGTTGACCGTGCCGGTGAAGAAGACGTTGTCCGGGACCTTGAGCGTCATGGGGATGGGCACAGACGCATCGGCGTCACTGCGGCTGGAACCGCTCGCTTGCATCTCACGGCGCTCGACGGAGGGGTCGTGGTGAAGCGGCACCGCTTCTCCCGACTCCATCGCCGAGAGAAAGTCCGAGAAGTAGTGTTCCACACGGGCGAGATTCATCTCGTCGAGGACGACGAAGAACGGCGAAGGCTTCCGTTCCTCTTCCTGGGCACGCTTCCTTTCCGCGCGCGCCCTGAGGAGAAGGCGGAGGACGGGAGTCGGCGAATAGTCGTTCGTCAGCGGATTGTAGTACCCGAGCAAGCCACGGTTGTCGACCCAATCGGGCCGCACGGGGACGACCGTATAGTGGCCATCGCCGCTGTCCGCCGCGTTCTTCGATGATAGCGCGTCAGGATCTTCGGCCCGTAACCCGAAGTATCTCGCGACCTCGATTGCGAGCGAGGTCTTTCCGGTACCGGAAACGCCCGTCAAGATCGCGAACTGCTTGGTTTGTAACGCGAGGACATAGTTGGCGACGGTTTCGCGCGAGAAACGGAGTCCGCAGTCTTCGAGGGATTGGATCAGGGACGTGAGAGACCGAGGGCTAGGGCGGGGCTTCGGACGAGGCGGACCATCGAAGTGGCGCTCGACGTCCTGGTTGAAGTAGAACGCCGAAATGGTCATCGGAGTCCAGTGATTCCTACCGTACTTGGGGGGCAGCTGGATCAGGGCGCGCTCCAAGGCGACGAAGCGCTCGCCGAGCGACGCATCGTCGGCCAACACGGGAGCGATACCCGCTAGCGCCACCTTCTTCTCCTTGACCTCCATCTTCATGACGGAAGACCATTTGGTTGGATCCTGGAGGAAGAGTAGGGCGCTGGGCATTATGAGTGATTCCGTGATGTAGTTTCGCACGCGTCCACGCACGCGTCCGATCTCCCACATGCGGTCGAGACTCTCGGCCTCGGACCCGGCACCATAAAGAAGCTCCACGAGTGCTCTTCGGAAGGTTGGGAGATCGTCCTCCAAGTCACGGTAAGCCTGGGTGTTCCGATTCTTCGGAAAGCTAAGTCCGAGGCGGAAGAGCCCAGTCGATCGGCTGTTGCGTGCGTCGAGTTCATTGAAGAGATCGAAGAAACCATCCGGGGAGAGCGACTTGATCTTCGAAACGGTTCCGAAGATCTCGCGGAAACGAACCTGAGCTTGTTCAAGTAGCTTCTGCTGCCTGATCAGGTCGTGGGCATCGGCTTCCCGCTCGAACTCCTCCATCGCCCGGTCGATGCGGGGATCCTGCTCGTCTCCCGTCTCGCGCGCCCGCTTGGCCGCTTTGGCCCTCTCTTTCGCTTCCTGCACCGCGACCCAAGCGAAGCCCTGGACATCAATCATGTGTCGCGGCTCATGCTTTTCAAGCGCTTCCCGTAGGTCAGAGTAGGCAGTGCGGACCCGGACGTACTCCTCTCCCGACGGCTCAACCCCGAGCTTTCCACCCCACCCTCCCAGGTCCAAGAGCGTGCGAACCGTTCCGGGCTTGATGAGGACCTCTTCGTTCGGATAGAGGAAGAAGAGGAAGTAGGTGGGCATGGCCCATCGGTTAACGTTCGGAGGTAAACCCATGGACCTGACCTGATCGGAGTACCGATCGAGGCGGTGGGGGGCATCGTCGTCGCCGTGCAGGAGACTCAGAAATGCCTCGCAGAAAACGCGGTGCTCCAGGCCTGCGTGATAGAGCAAGTCCAGATCCCCGCCGGGGCTGTAGGGCCGGAAGAGGAGATTGGTGTCCCGTCCGATGACCTTGAGCCGCTCGATCATCTCTCCATGGTCGCCAGCGTCGATCAGGCTCCTGAGCGCTTGCTTGGAGAGGAGTTCCTTAGCCTTCGCAACGGTCTCCAGTTTGTATTGAACCTCGTCGTACAGCCCCCCGTCGAAACGTGGGTCGCTAAACCCGAGCCAACCCGGATACCTTGATCGCACTAGGCTGAGGAGACGGTCTTTGCCCGGCACGTCGGCCCTGTCCGTCATCACGGCCCGCCGTAGCGCAGCTGAGTCGGCCTCTTGCTCCCACGCCTTCAAGGGACCGTACCGGTTTTCCAGCCGCCAGGGTGACTCGGCAATTCGTTTTTCCAGATCTTCGGGAACCCGCGAATCGGTTGGAACGTAATCGCGCGGAATGTGCCTCAGGAGCCCCCTCAGTGCGTTCTTGGTGTCCTTGGCTGAGTACCCATGCTCCACGCGCCCGAGGGCAGCCACCACACGACGCTCAAGCTCGCTCGTCGCCGCCCAGGCCACCGTGAAGGGGCGCTTGTTCCTATCTTGCCCGTCCCCGACATCCCCCCTCATGACCAACGCCGGCACAAAGGTCTGTCCGCCGTCCCAGCTAACTTGGACGCGGAAGAAACGCACGGGACGCCCTCTCGTATTCCCGAATCTGATGTCGTCGTTGGAGAGCATGGGGGTCTTTCGTGTGTGTGTGGGCCGGGAGCGTCAACAGAATCGGTACGCAGAGTCTGGGGCGGAGGGAGCAAGCTGGGCAAGTTCGGGTCGGGGCCGGCGTCGCGGGAGGCCGGGGCCAGTGCCTCGACCGGCGGGACTACAGCGTGAAGCGCGACAGATCGTAGGTTCCTCCCTTTGGATGGCGGGCAGTTCGGGATACCTGCCCTCTGATTGCCTGTGGTCGCGTTGTGCCGGAAGCTCGGTCGGCGATACCTGCAAATTCCCGCCACTCGATGGCGATTTCCCCGCCATTGACGCAGGGTGGAACCCGTCGCGATCCAACGGAAAGAAACGCAGATCGTGCAGTCCTGATTAGACTTACGTGATTTCCTGCCGTGATTCGCGGCCTTGGAGTTCCGCCTACCCCCCGTGGCCACACTTCGTGTGTCTCCCGGAGGGGCTGGCGGGGGGCCGTGCCCCCTCTGACCCCCAAGACGGAAACGGCGCGCCATGAGCGCCGGTCGCGCCGTTTGGGTGAAGGTCCGCGCCAGCGACGCGGAGCGTGCCGAATGGCACGCCAAGGCGCGCTCCGCAGGCTTGACGCTGTCGGATCTGGTGCGCCGGTCGCTCGACCGGGCGCGCACCTGGACCGTGCCGCACGCGGACGTGGAGCGCGAGCGCACGCGGGAGTTGGCGCGCGTCGGCAACAACCTCAACCAGATCGCTCGGTGGGCGAATACCCGCAAGGGGGCGGTCGAGGCCGTCGAGGTGATCGGCCACCTGATCGCCATCGAGCGCTCGCTCGCGGCGCTGGCTCGCTTCGAGAGACCGGACCACGATGCACATTAAGTTCCTGGCCCGCGGGACCGGCGCGGCGCGGGACGCGGCCGACTACCTCCTCGGGGAGCGGGACGCGGCCGGGAAGCCGCGCGAGGGCGTCGAGGTGCTGCGGGGGAACCCGGACATGGTGGCCGCCGTCGCCGACTCGCTCGACTTCGAGCACAGGTACACGTCCGGCGTGATCGCCTGGGCCCCGGACGACCACCCCACCGACGAGCCGATCGAGGCGGTCCTGGACGCCTTCGAGGAAACCGCGTGGGCGGGACTGGAGCCCGACCGCTACGCCTGGACGGCCGTGCTCCACCGCGAGCGCGGCGGAGGCGCTCACGTGCATGTCCTCGCCGCTCGGTGCGACCTGGAGACCGGGCGGAGCCTCAACATCGCCCCTCCCGGCTGGCGCCGGACGTTCGATCCGCTCCGCGACGCCTTCAACCACGAGCACGGCTGGAGCCGGCCCGACGACCCAGAGCGGGCCAGGGTGCAGCAGCCCGGACACCGTGCCTATGTCGAGGCGGCGCGGCTGCGGGCCGGGCTCCGGCTCGAATCCTCCCCCCGCGAACTGATCCGGGACTACCTGCTCCAGCGTGTCGAGCAAGGCGCGGCGCGGAATCGTCACGATGTCGTCGCCGCCCTGCGGGAGGCGGGCCTCGAAGTGCCGCGCCAAGGCATGAACTACATCACCGCGCTGGACCCGGAGACGGGGGACCGGTGGCGGCTGAAAGGAGCACTGTACGGAGTTGACTTCGAGCGCGAACGATTTGACCGAACGGCTGCGGCGGCGGCTGGAGACCGAACGCAGGGAAATCGAGGAGTTGACCGCGAGCGAGCTCGCGCGGCTCGCCGAGAACTCGCGGCGCGTCGCGAGGAGCGCGCTCAGTACCATCGAGCGCGATACGGAGGAGGCGACTGGGCGGATGCGCGAGTTGCTGCTGAAGGCGTGGCTCCGGCCCTTCGTCGTCGGCCTGAGTCTTTGGCTCGGCATCTTCGGCGGAGGCTGGGCGACGATGCGGTGGGTGTCGCGGAGCATCCAGGCCCGGATCGAGAGGGTCGCGGAACTGGACTACGACATCAACGAAGCCCGGCGGACGCTCGCGCAGATGGAGGTGGACACCTGGGGGGTCGCGCTGCTGGAGATCGACGGGGAGCGGGTCGTGGTGCTGCCAGCGGGGACGCTGGACAATACGGGCTGGACCTGGCGCGATCGGCCTGCCGTGAAGCTGTCGAACGAGTGAGGGAGCTGTATGAGCGAGTTGGAACGGCAGTTGACGGAGGCCTTGAAGAGGTTGTCCGCGCAGTACGAGACGGAACAGCGGCGGCACTCCGGGCAGGTCGACGTCTTACGGCAGCATGTCGAAGCCTTGCGAGGGCGCGTCGAGCGGCAAAGCGAGGAGAACGAAGCCTTGCAGCGGCAAATCGAGCGGCTCGACGGGCAAGTGACACGCTTGGCCGAGTATTACGGGACATCCGCCGCCGCGAGACCGCGCGGCCTCCGTATCTGATCCGCTCCCCGGGACCGGATGGCGATCAGGGTCCGAGCCGTTGACGATGGCGTCAAGTCCCCTGCCACCCGAACGCCGCAGCGTCCGGCGCGCCGTCAACCGCCCGTCTGGCGAAGCAGCTTCCCAAGTGCGAGCTTTCGGGCGCGCAGATCGTGCAGTCCATCAATCGAGAGGAATCGAACGATGGCACGCACGAAACGAAGCCGCCGGAGCTACGGCGCCGGCGAATGGAGCCGGTCAGCGACGGAGCGCAGGGCGCGGCCGTGAGTGTGACCGCGTGCGCGAAGGACGGCGTACTTCTTCTTGCTCGTGGCGTCATGTTGGACGGCGACACGAGCCCAGTGGTAAACCGCGTCACGGAGGCGCGGGTGCGCGGCAAGCCGACGGACGACGATCATTGACTTGCCGGATCGTCTGGTCACCGGCGCGACTCCGCACAGGCACCGCAGGGCCAGGTAGTCGCGTTTGGCCACCAGTTGCGGTGCCTCGGCGAGCAGCGCGGCGAGGACGGTCTGACCGACTCCGGGCAGGGAGGAGAGGATCGTCGCGTCGCGCTGCTCGCCGGGCTCTGCTCTTCAGAGGTGGTCTCTTCGGGGGTGGACAGAGACCCGAGGAGGCGGCCGATTTCGCGCTTGGCCTCGGCGAGTTGCCGGTGCACCAGGCCGAGGCGCTCGGTGGCGCTCCTGATGTGGGCTACGGCGGCCTCGGTGGTTCCCGGTGCGACGGCAATCGCCGGCACACGCAGGAGATCGAGCAACTCGTAGGCCGTGATCCGGCGGATCCTGTGCCGTTTGAGAAGGGCCTCCAGGGTGCGGCGCTGGATCCGGCGGGCCTTGGCCGGCGTGGGTGCCCGTGCCCAGAGCTCGAGGACCCAGGGCTGGGCCACATTCTCGGTGGCCTCGAGGATCTGCGGGTAGTAGCGCCAGAGCTGGTCACGCACGCGGTTGGAGAGGCGTGTGCGCTCCCGGGTCAGCTCTTCGGCGATGCGCGACCACTCCCGCAGTTCGATGACGACCGGGGCGAGGGGATCGATGCGTCGGAAGCAGTGGCTGTCGGTGCGAAGCGCGTCGGCGAGCACGCGCGCATCGCGGCTGTCGTCCTTGGCACCGGCCGGGGAGAAGCGGTCGCGGAAGCGATCGAGCTGCTTCGGGTTGATCGAGTAGACCGCGAAACCCCGGTCCATCAGGCTCTCGACCACCGGTCCGTGCGGGACCTCGATGGCGATGGGGATCCCGGAGGCATCGCCACCGCACCTGGCGGCGATCCAATCGGCCATCCTGGCCAGCTCCTTCCCGCTGTGCCGGAAGGTACGCTCTTCCTGCTTCGATCCGTCATCGCCGACCACGCAGACGTGATGCGTCTCCGTGGCCCAGTCGACTCCGGCGAAGCAGGCGGAATCTCTTGCCATAAGCTCTCCTCGCGAAGATGAACGGGATGGAATCGAGCGGACGGACGGTGCCGCGATGCCAGCCGGTCCCTGTACTGGCGCTCGAAGGCGCATACTCCCCACTGGGCATCCACCGCGGCTCCCGGCCGGGGCACTGCTCCATTCGAGGTGCTCGCAGGCACAGGGGCCTTTTGGTTACTCCCGGACCGGTCGCCATCGCTACGAACGAACTTGGTACACACCCCGACGACAAGGGTACAGGGGCCGGAACCGGGTGAGGGTGTTCCCCGACCCGAAAACCGGCCTGTACCAGATTGAGTGGCGCGAGAACGGGCGCAGGCTCACCCGGTCGCTGAAGCACCGCGACTGGGTGAGGGCCAAGAGGCAGGCGGATGAGGTTGCCGCTGGCTTCGCGGTCCACGAGCCCGCTGGCAAGGCGGAAGCCGAGCCCGAGCCGCTCACCTTGGGACGGCGGATTACTGGTGGCGTAAATCCCGGCAGGAAATCGTCTAAAGTCATACAGAACTGCACGATCTGCGTTTCTTGCCGTTGGGCCGTCACTGACTCGATCATGTCGCGACAGCGGGAAAGACGGAACCGATTGGCGGGAATCCATGTCACCTCGCTCCCCCCTGCGGCGAATCCCTTGCCGGAACGTTTCGTCATCGCCGCCACCCCTCCGCTCCCGGTATCCCGCGGCTGAACAGCACCTCCAGCCCCGCCCGGCCGGCGCGCCCGGCCGCGTCCATGGCGGCCTGGATCGGAGCCGGCAAGTCCCGCAGTATCCCCCGCACCTGCCGCGTTCGCGGATTGCGCAGGATCGCCATCCCAAGGTTGCTCTCTCCATCCAGTGTGGCGTACCCCGAGGGGCCCGTGAGGGTGATGCTGGCCAGGCTGCCTTCCCACCCGGCCCGCACCGGAAGCACGAAGGCGAAGGATGAACTCCCGTCGCCATCGGCCGTCTCGGGCATGGCGAAGCTGAGCGAGAAGAGTTCGGTCCCGCCGCCGGTCCGGCCGGTCACGGTGTACGCGCCGGCAGAGGACGGCAGGGCCGGGCGCGCGTCAACGACGAACGCCGGTTCCAGGTATGGCACCGTGTCAGCGTCAATTCCGCCCCACAGCAGGAGCCCGCGGGTGACGTTCGCAGCTGCCACAGCCGCCCGAGGCACCTCGTCCACCAACCGATAACGAAGCGCGTTCGTGAAATGATAGTCGCTGACCCACTCCGGCCCACAATACGACATAAGATCTGGCCGCGATGGATGCACCAACACCCAGCCGCCTTCATGATCATACCCCCAGCTTCCGCTCGATCCGTCGGAATAGGGATAACCGCTATCGAGTCCTGCGGCACCGCCACATGGAGCATGGTTGAGACTCATGTTGTGCCCGAGCTCGTGAGCTATGGTTGCAGGAAAAGGCATTGATGCGCTTAGCCGATTGCCGCGCGCATAGCCAGCCAATCCCAGATCTCTCCTTGGCGACACGAAGGCCATGTAGTGGCCGCTGCCGCCTTCCATCAGGCGGATGGCTTCCAATGTGCCCAGGCTCACGCCCTTGTTGTGGTCCGTCAGGACGGGCTCGTGCGCCTCCACGTCCAAGACGCCAACCGGCAGCAGCGTCCGGGTATCCCTGAGCATCTCGTGGTTCTCCGGATCCGCCGCCATGCCGCTGGCGAGGTGCAGAATCGAGGAGTCCGGGTTGGCGGCCCACAAGAACGGGACCAGCGTCAGATCGAGTGTGGGCATTGCCTGCACTTCAACGGTCGCACGGCCCGTGCCCGGAATCCGCTTCGCCACCCCCAGCGCCGAGTCCAGCGTCCCGTCAGGGTCGACCTCGATGACCATCTCGAGTCCTGGCTGTACGATATGACCGGGAATCTCGGCGTTGGCGGATTTCGAGAGATCGCCCTCGTAGACGTCCGTCGGGATGGGCGTGGTTGCTGCCGGGATGTTCTCCACGTGCACCTCCCGGCCGTCAAGGTAAAACCGGGCCCGGACCGCCGGAATGCCGGCGCTTGTCGCGCGCTGGGCTGTTGGAAACACGCGCAGCAGCGCCCGCTCGCCGGCAACCAGTGGGACAGGAAAATCGCGCGACTGCACTGCTTGGACCAGGTACGCGGCGGCGGCATCTCCGGCGTTGCAACTGGCGATGCGCCGCTTCCGGATCCCTGCCAGCCAAGCCTCGAACGCGGGGTTCGAAGGCGCGCACAGGCCCGTGCCTGCAGCCGTAAACTCGTCGAGTTCCCGAAGAGCGGTCAGGCTTGGCGGAAGAACGCCCGACATCGTTGCGTTGTTCGTGACTCCGAGTTCCCGGAGCCTGGTTAGCTGTCCCAGTTCTGAAGGAATCGAGCCCGTCAAGTCGTTCTGATCGAGCCAGAGCTGTTCCAGACTGGAGAGCTTGCCGAGTTCGGGTGGAACGGAACCGGTCAGCGCATTCCTGACCAAAAGGAGTTCTTCCAGCTTGGTGAGGTTGCCGAGTTCCCGAGGGATCGGGCCGGTCAATTCGTTTTCGCCGAGCGCAATACTGGTCAGATTGGCCAGATTTCCGAGTTCGGGCGGGATGGGGCCGGATAGGCCGGTGCGCCAAACGTAAAACCGCGTCAGCTTGGAGAGCCGGCCAAGTTCCGGAGGAATGGGCCCCGTCAAAGCCGTAAACGAAAGGAGTAGTTGCTCAAGTCGTGCAAGATTTCCGAGCTCAGGGGGAATCCGGCCAGACAACTCCCAATTCTGCAAGAACGATAGAACTTCCAGGCGTGTAAGACCACCGAGTTCCGGCGGCAGGGCGCCGGTCAAGCCGTTCTCGAACAGGTCTAAGTACCTAACCCGTCCATCGCTGTCCGTCGAGACGCCGGACCACTCTCGGAGCGGTGCATCGCTGAGCCAGTTGTCGTTATTGGTCCAATTCGGTCCGCCGGTCGCAAAGTAGAAGATCTCAAGGATCTCCCGGTCCGTTAGCGGGGCACACTCCTCGCCGGTGCC
The DNA here is from genome assembly GCA_965225805.1 of Longimicrobiales bacterium. Taxonomy (GTDB): domain Bacteria; phylum Gemmatimonadota; class Gemmatimonadetes; order Longimicrobiales; family Gaopeijiaceae; genus BD2-11. Next base: position 1,644,554 of record OZ245327.1, on the reverse strand, counting down.
CTCATGCGACGGTATTCCGGCCAACCACGTCTGAAAGGAGGCGTCGGATGGCGCGCACAGCTCGGTGTCGGTGTAGTGGAGTTCGACAAGCGACAGGCGGGTGAGAGACAACGGCAGGCGACCGGACAGCCCGTTGTCTCCGATACGCAGACGGCGCATCTGGGCCAGCTTGCCCAGATCGGCCCGCAGGCGACCTGTCAGCCCGTTGTCGGTGAGGTCGAGCGTCACGACACGACCGAGGGAGTCGGCGGTCACTCCGTACCATTCCTCCAGAGCCGGAGTCCCGAGCCAGCCGTCGGAGTTCGCCCAGTTCGGTCCGCCGGACGTCTGGTAGAGGGTTTCGAGCACATCCGCGTCGGACGCGTTGCAGTAGGGACCGTCGGCGCGATGCTCCATCCTTTCCAGCCATGAGAAGAAGGCAGAGGTGCCCGGCGCGCAGAGACCGGCGTTCTCACCAAACCTGAAGTATTCAAGCCCATCGAGCTTGAGTAAGCTCTCGGGGATGGTGCCGGTCAGGTCATTGAAAGCGAGATTCAGAACCCGCAGCCCAGTGAGGTTGCCGATCTCGGGTGGGATCGGGCCGGTGAGGTTGTTCCAGCCGAGGTACAGCTGGGTCAGCTTGGCGAGGTCGCCGAGTTCGGACGGGATCGGGCCGGAAAGAAGATCGTTCAGTCTGAGGTTCAGCCAGGTCAGGTTGGCGAGGTCGCCGAGTTCGGGCGGGATCGGGCCGGTGAGGTTGTTTCCGCCGAGGCCTAATCGCTCCAGCTTGGCGAGGCCGCCAAGTTCGGGCGGGATCGGGCCGGTGAGGTTGTTTCCGCCGAGGCCTAATCGCTCCAGCTTGGCGAGGCCGCCAAGTTCGGGCGGGATCGGGCCGGAAAGGTTGTTTCCGCCGAGGTCTAATCGCTCCAGCTTGGCGAGGCCGCCGAGTTCGGAAGGAATCGGACCGGTCAGACCGTTGAATTGAAGGTGCAGCTCCTTCAGGTTAGCAAGATCCGCGAGTTCCGTCGGTAGCAAACCCTTCAGGCCATAGCGCACATACTCGCCGGCATCGTTGTCCCAGCGACCGGCGAGAACCAGCCGGATAACTCGCCCGGAAGTATCGGTTTCCACCCCGTGCCAGTCCCCCAGCGGGGCGTCGGTCAGCCAGTTCTCGTTGTTGACCCAGTTCGGCCCGTCGGTGGCCTCGTAGAGCGCCACCAGCGCCGCACGGTCCGGGTTCTCGACGGTGATCGCGGATGTCCCCGAGGCGTCTCCCGTCGTGGCCGTGATCATGGCCGTCCCCTCCGCGACGCCCGTGACCAATCCCGTCGCATCCACGGTAGCCACCGAGGCATTGCTCGACGACCAGGTGAACTTCGCTCCCTCGACCCGGTGCCCGTTCTCGTCGAACGCTTCGGCGACAAGCCGGAGCGTGTCGCCCGGCGCGACCGTGTCCGCAGGCGGCGACACGACGACCGAACCCGCCGACTGCATCACCGCCGCCACGGCTTCGCCCGATGCTGAGTCCGCCGTCGCTGTGACCGTCGTCGTGCCGCTGCCCGCCGCCGTGACCGACCCGGCCGAGTCCACCGCTGCGACGGTCGTGTCGGCGCTCGACCAGGACACCGGAACGCCACCCATCGCACGCCCGGCCTGGTCGCGCACCTCGGCGGTGAGCTGCGCGGTCTGTCCGATGGCCGTCAACGCCAGCGTGTCGGGGGTAACCGCTACGGTTGTCGGTGCCGGAGCCACCACCGCGAGTGCCGCGCGGCCCGTGACTCCCGCCGCGGTGGCCGTGATCTCCACCTCGCCCGCGCCGACCCCGGTCAGGAGACCCGCGTCGTCCACCACGGCGACCAGCGTGTCGCTGGATGCCCACGAGAACTCCGCCTCCGGCACTGCATGGCCGTTCGCGTCGGCCGCTTCGGCCGCCAAGCGTAGCGTGTCGCCCGTCACCAGCGTGTCGGCCGCCGGAGAGACCGCAACCGCGCTTACCTCCTGGGCCACCGTCACCGTCGCGATGCCCGATGCCGAGCCCGCCGTCGCCGTGATCGTCGCCGGCCCGTTGCCCGCCGCCGTCACCAACCCGGATCCACCGACCGTGGCCACGGCGGTGGCGTCGCTCGCCCAGGTCACCGCAGCACCCGCCATCGCCTGTCCGTTCTGGTCGCGCACTTCGGCCGAGAGCTGCACGGTGGCGCCCAAGGCGCCGAGCTGGGCGGTCGCGGGCGTAACCGCCACGGTCGTCGGCCGCGGAGGGTCGGGGGGCGGGGCCGGGGGTTCCGTGGCCCCGTCGCCGCAGGCGTACGCCCAAAGAGTCGCCGACAGCGACGCCGCCACGAGGAGGCCGCGCCCGACAGGTGTACCCCAAGCCAAACGTTCCATGAGTTCGTCGCTGCTGGATTGCCGCCCACCTCGTCTCCACCAACGATTCTAACCTCTCAGGTGCAGGCCATGACTATGACCGTAGTCCTATTATGTATATGCCATACTTGTGCTTAGCCAACGAGGCCGCCATGACGGGGCCGCAAACCTGCGGATGACCTGTCGAGGGGCATCGTTGACGAGTACGGCGGTCTCCAAGCCGCCATGAAGCCCGGCGTGGCGCTGGAGAAGCAGGCTCGGCGGACCGTGCCTCGCGACACCTGCTGAACGGCCTTCCCCGCAGGCTGCCTCTTTGTGGCCACGAAGGTATGCTGACTCCCGGCCAGTAACAGGTCGGCCAGCCCCTGGCGGGCAGCTTTTCACGGGATCCCCCTCCGCGCCGGACCCCGGCGAGGCGCCCGCTCGCACCGTCCTCACCGGAGCCACCCGCCCGGCACCGTTAGGACGGTGTCCGGTTTCCCTGGGCATTTCGAGCTCCGCCACGCCGCCCAGCTCGTTTCCCTCCTCGACCCCACCCGGGCCCGGCTCCCTGGGCCGGGCCTCGCAACCCGCCACACCGTCCTCGCCCGCCCCTTCCCCGCGGGGGCGCTCCGCCACCGCATTGGCGGCGGCGTCCCGGACAGGAGGGACACGTGAGACAACATCGGACAGGAGAGACACTCGGGCGATTTCCCAGGAGTTGACATCGCGGGAAGGGCCCTTTCACCGTTACGGGGCCTGATGCGGCTGGAGCGGCAGTCACAATGGCAACGCTGGAAGAGCAATTCAACACACGGCTAAGCGCGTTCCCGAGCTGGCCGGGCATGGGTCCGACGACGCTCGGCACGAAGGCGGCGGCCGGCCCGAACCTGCTGCGCCAGATCGAGCGGGGCCGCTCGCCGTCGCTCAGGACGGCGGACCGGGTTCTGGCGTACATCGCAGGCTACGACCTGGACCCGGGCGGCGCGCAGGCTCCTCCCGGCCGAACCCGGAGGTCGAGGCCCGGGGCGCGGGCGAGGAGAACGCGGAAGAGCAGAGCGGAGACCGGGAACGCGCGGAGAACGAGACCGCCGACCCGCTTCCTGCGGGTATCGGAGGTGCAGGCCCGGACGAGCCTGGGACGGAGCACGATCTACGACTGGGTGGCCGAGGGTCGCTTCCCCCCGCCGATCCGACTGAGCGAGCGCGTGTTGCGCTGGGTCGAGGCCGAGGTCGAGGAGTGGATCCGCAGGCGGATCGCGGAGCGCCGGTGTGCAGGCGAATAGGCGGCCGCGTGAGCACGCGGAGAAGGCCGGTCCGCCGCGTCGAGTCCGGGCACCCGAAGATGCCGCGGACGGGCTTGTCGGACGCCGCTAAGAGAGACAAGCCAGCATACCCTGTACCCTTTGCAAATGCTTCGCGTTAGATCGAAAGATTCTAACAACAGCGGCAGGCTACCGGGCCGGGAGTAACCACAGCATACCTGTGCCACCGAGCACCTACGGGGGAGTTGTACCCCGGCCCGGAAGCCGCGATGGATGCCCAGTGGGGAGTTTGCGCCATCGAGCGCCAGTACAGGGATTGGCGGGCATCGCGGCAGAGCCTTCGCTGTCAAGTGACACCTTCACACGGGAGGAAGCATGGTAGAACCCAAGGCTTGGTTCGCCGGCGTGGACTGGGCGTCGGAAGCGCATCACGTCTGCGTAGTCGGCGGCGACGGCTCGAAGCGGGCGGAACGCATCTTCCGCCACGGAGGCGCGGGGCTGGCGGAGATGGCCGAGTGGATCGCCGCCAAGTCCGGAGGGTCCGCCCCGGCCCTTGCGTCGGCTCGCCTACGACCCCGAGCGGCGCCTCCCCCAGGTGCCCCTTCCGCTGGCGTGGTTCGACAACCCCGCGCCAAGGCCCCGCCAACCGCGCGGGCGGGCGAATCCTACAAGTTCTTTGCCGGGCTTGCAGGCACTCACCTCGCCGGCGTCGCCGGTCGCCCTGACGGCCTCGCGCTAGAGCGGATCTTCCGTTCGGCCGATCCTTCCGCCTCCGAGCGCGGGCACCTGTGGGGCGTCTTTGCTTGCATCCATCCCTCGGACCTCCCTCGCCTTCTCTCATGCGGCGGACTGTCCGTCTACGAGACGGCTCGCGCCATCCATCTTTCTGAGACGACCTGCGGAGATGTGATCCGCTGGATCAACCAGTTCGGGGTTCCGCTCCGCGATCGCGCCCTGCCGCGTCAGGCCGGGAAGGCCGTGCTCCATCGAAGATGACGAACTAGCCAGGATACTCCGGGGTAAAAAGACGAGTCAAACTGAGGGCCAGCCCGTTGGGCGGCCTTCATATAAGCCCGGTTGGGGTCGGGCCGACGACATCCGCCCCGCCGCCGCCGTCGCATATCATGGTAGTCAAAAAACCGACCATCGCGGGACCTGAGCGCCTCCTACGAAGACCCTCGTTGACATCCGGCGAATCGTCGGCTATCATGCTCTACGAAAATTTTCGTCACTGTGACGTCCCGGTGGAAGCCGGAAAACGTTCACACGGACCGGCTCCCCGTGCGGTGGGTGCCTCCGGCGCGGCCGTGGCCATCTGCTCGCGCTCGCTTGCGCCATGCTAATGACCCGGACGTGCTCAACCTGCAGAGAGTCATGCCGCCTCATCTCCTCCTTGGACGCGGGGTTACAGCCCCGCTTCCAGAAGCGTTGACAAATGGTGGGGAGTCCCCCAGTTCGAGGGCCCGGCACGGGCTCGGGGCCAGGTGTTCTTTCACCCCCCAGGCGTCGCTCTCGAACCAAGGATCCCTTGCGGGAAGGCAAACGCGACGGCCGTCCCCGCGTCCCAAGAGGAGTGCGACGATCATCCCACCCGTCCACAGAGGGCAAATGCAAACGAACCACAGGATGAGAAGAGAGCGATTGCCGCGGCTCCGGCGGCCCTTCCACACGACCGGCGCGTGGCTATGCGGTGCGCTGGCGCCCCTTGCCGCCTGCGGCGACAACGGGGAACCCCTGCCCACCCCAGCCCAGTTCACCGACTCAGCGGGCGTCGCAATCGTCACCAATCCGCCCGGCGACGCCGTCCACGCCACCATCGTCCCGGAACCGGTCCTCTCCATCGGTGCCATCGACGGCCCCGTCGCGGTGCTCTTCGGGCGCATCGCCTCGGTCGCGGTCGACGGCGCGGGCAACTTGATCGTCGCCGACGGGCAGATCGGCGAGATCCGTATCTTCGATGCCGACGGCGCCCACCTCCAAACCATCGGGGGAGAGGGAGAGGGACCGGGCGAGTTCCGGGCGCTCGCCGGAGCCTGGCCCACGGCGGACGGTGCCATCGTTGCGGTAGACACGCGGCTCAACCGCATCACCCGCTTCGACACGGACGGCGAACTGCTGGCAACGGCGGGCTTCAAGGGCCCAGGCGAGCGGCCCATGATCCGCCCGATCCGGCTGGCAGGGCCGGGCGCCTTCCTCAGCCGCGTGCAATCCCTGAACCTCCCCTCGCTGGAGGGCGTCTCGAGCTTGGAAGACGCCCTCGAATCGATATCGGACCCTCTCGGAAGCAGACCCGAGTATCTGGTCCGGCACGACCTGGCGGGCGCCCTGATCGACACCGTCGCGACAGTTCCCGGTCAGGCCACCCAGACTTCCGTCCAGGGTAGCGGCACCAACATGTCGATCCAGATCATGCGGGTGCCCTTCTCGCCCGCCCCCGCCGCCACCGCCTCCCCGGAAGGGCGCATGGCCGTGACCACGGGCCGGTCCTACGAATTCTCCCTCTACGACCCCTTTGGCACCCTTGAGCGCATCGTGCGCCTCGCCGAAGAGCCGTCCGTCCCCACCGACGCGCACCTCGAAGCCTGGGTGCGCGGCTCCACCGGCGACCGCGAGCCTATGGACGACGCCCAGGTGGAGGCCGCCCTGCGCCGCTACGAAGAGATGCCCATGCCCGATCGGCTCCCCGCCTGGAACTCGCTGCTTATCGCCGACAGCGGCGAGATCTGGGCGCGGCGCTTCGCGATTCGAGGCGCCGAGACGGTCGCGCGAGATGTCTTCGGCGCCGACGGCAGCTTCCTGGGCCAGGTCACGGGCCCTGCCAGCCTTCGCATCCAGCACATCAGCGACGGGAGGCTGACCGTCATATCCACCGACGATCTTGGCGTCGAGCGCGTGGAGGTGTACGAACTGTACTGACGGCTCACCCAAGACACGAAGACTATCCCGACGCGCGACAATCCCGCATCCGCTTAGATGGTCCGACGTTGATCCCGAGGCTGGGATCTCTCGTGATAACTTGAACTTACGGGATTTTGGGATCGAATTCCCGCTGTTTGATTCCCGCCAAACGAGACTCTTAGTCTCGCGCCCCGCGGCGGGCTTCCAGAGCCTTCCGAAGCTGTCCCTCGTCCGGCCTCTGGTAGCAGTTGAGCACCGTCTTGGCGTTCTTCCAGCCGCCGAGTTCGCAGAGCACTTTCAGCGGCTGATCCATCAAGTCGCTGGCGAACTTGCGCCTCAGCGAGTGCCAACCCCTGCGGCGCTTCCGCTCAATCCCCGCGAGTTGCTCGGCTTTGCACCACCAGACGCGCGGCTGCGACGGGCTCACACTTTTCAGGGGACGGGTCGCCGAGGGCAGCACCGGCGCGTCCCCGATCCCGGGGCTCCTCTTCCACGCCTGCTTGAGAACGGCGAGTGCCTTTGCGGACAACGGCGTCCGGTGCTCGTATCCGGTCTTCTCGTGCTCGCTGCGCCACCGGATGGTTTCGCGGTCGAGGTCTATATCGGCCCACCTGAGGTTCCTGATAGCCCCGATTCGGTGCCCGGTCTCGTGCGCGAGCACGAGCGCGACGTGGAACCGCCAGCCGACCCGGCGGGACACCTTCAGAAGCGCCCGGTATTCCTTGTCCGTAACGACTACGCGAACCGGGTTCTTCTCGACGGGCTTCCTGAGACCCTTGAGCGGGTTTCTGTCGAGGAGCAGGCGGCCGTGCTCGTCTCTCGACCTCGCGGCCCAGTTGAGCACCGCCATCAGGAACGTGAGGTCTCCGTGGATGGTCTGGTCGGACACGGGCTGGCCGCTCGGACCGACTCTTCCCGCGCGCCGCGCCCGTATGAACCGGTCCCAGTCCCTCCGCGACAGCGTCTCGGGTCTTCGGTCCCGTCCGAGGAAGTCGAGGAACGTCGCCGTCGCCGCCCGGTCGTGCATGCGGGACGTATACGCCTTGTTGGGCGTCACCTCTTCACCGTAGATGTCAAAAAGCCTTTCCAAGGTGAGCGGCTCGTGCTCGGCTTCGGCCTTGCCGTTGGGCTCGTACATCGCGAGTCCTGCGGCGGCTTCGTCCGCCTGCCGCTTCGGCGGATCACAGGTGACCTAAATCGCGGTGGAGTCAGGGGGTGGCGCGGTGCCCTTAGGGTCCGGTGTGTATTTGATCCGCTTGCTTTCGCGCGGTGCCAAGTCCGGCTCCCATAGGTCCGTTTCCACCCCCTGCTCATCGAACCGGACGTGCGGGTTTCCCGCATCCGGCTCTCAGTCGGGATCATGCCTTCGCCCACGGAAGGTGTCGTGTCGTCAGCGCAAGGCGCGTGAGGCCGCATTCCTCCCACAGCCACCAGTGGGAAAATCGCACGTATTTTCCTGATTTCACCTTGTGCTTCCGGCAGAACCACTGTCGCAACCGCTGGGCCGCGTACGTATCCACAGCCGCGTAGGCCGGACTGACCTGGCCGAGTGTGAAGTAGTTTGCCCATCCGGATACCATCCGATTGAGGCGCCCTACAACCTCCTCTGCTGGACAGCCCTCGTACCGTGGGGCCGTTTGCGCGCGGATCCTGCGGCGTATGCTTTGAACGCTCGCCTTGCTCGGCCGGGTACCGATGTACCGGCTCGCATCCGTCCGACGATAGTTCCAGCCGATGCGATATCCAAGGAACTCGAGAGGCTCCTCGGGGCATCGGAGGCATCGGGTTTTCCGGGCGTTGACCGGTAGCTTCAGTCGTTCCATGAGCCGGTTGACCGCCGCCAGCATCTCCGCCGCCGGGGCCCTTCCGAGCACGCAGAAGTCATCCGCATAGTTCACGATCTCCGCACCGAAGCGCCGGGCATGACCCAGCGCCTTCCAGCCAAGGATGAACCGCCGCATGTAGATGTTGCTCAACAGCGGCGAGATCGGAGCCCCTTGCGGAGTCCCCTTTCTCTCCTTCCGCGCCCGGTTCGTGCGGCGCGTGCCGCCTTCACCGTCCTCCTCGACCACCGGCATCTCCAGCCACGCCTTGATGAGTCCAAGCATCCGCCCGTCGCTCACGCGCCGTGCGATGCTCTTCATCAACTCGGTGTGCGGTATCTCGCCGAAATAGTTCGAGAGGTCCGCATCGACTACCTCGTTGCGGCCCGTGTGCAGCAGGCGGTGGATCCGCCTGACCGCGTCCTTGGCGCTTCGTCCCGGCCGGTATCCGTACTGCTCCGGCTCCAGGTCCGCCTCGAAGATCGGCGACAGCACCAGCATTGCCGACGTCTGCGCAACCCGGTCCCTCAGGCAGGGGATGCCCAGGGACGGAACTTCCCCGGCTGCTTCTTCGGAATGAGCACCTGCCGCACCGGACTCGGCTTGTAGGTGCCCTCCCTCAGGTCCCGCGACAGTTCCCCGACCCAGCGCTCCACTCCGTGCGCCCCGATGTCCGCGACCGTCTCACCATCCACTCCAGCCGCTCCGCCGTTGCGCCGCACCATCCCCCATGCCGCCAGCAGGAAGTCCTCCCGCCATACCTTGTCGACAAGGGCGTGAAAGCGCTGTCCGGGTTCTTCCTTCGCTTTCGCATGTAGCACGGTCTGGAGTTTCCGAACGCTCACCGACCCTGTTAGGCTCGCGCCAGTGGCCATGTCCCTGCCTCCTTTCCGTACCGCTCCCAACTCAGGGCCCCTTCCCTCGGCGGGCATTACCCCGCGTCCCCGGTACTACGGGCCCATCCGCCACCCTGCCGGCCCGGCCTGCCCCTCGCGGGGTTCCGGTTGCCGCGTGCCACGGCACCGACGGGGCTTCCCGTGTTGCCACACTCTCCATCTTCCACACGTGCCGACGCCACTACCCCGGCGGAAACCAGCCGGTTGTCCCGTCGCTCTTCTTTTCCCGGCCAGTCGGCGGCCTTCCCCTTTCTTGCGGAGGGTCGGCTCCCGCGTTTGATGTTTCGAGGCCTGCTCGGCGTTCACTCGCGTTTCGGCCCGCGTGGTCGCTGAACCGCCTTCCGACTTAGCTCCTCCCTTGGCCGTCTCCGCCGTTTCCAGCTTCGTGCCCGTGTAGGGTGTCGCGTATCGTGCGCGGCCCGTACCGAAGTGCTTCAACCCATGTCGTTACCTCCATGAGCCGCTCCGGTTGCTACCGGCTGGAGCGACAGTTGCCGGGCGGGATTTGCACCCGCAAGGAAGGCGCGCCTTTCCACGGCGCACGCAGGAAATCTTCTAACGTCATACAGGACTGCACGATCTGCGTTTCTTGCCGTTGACCAGTATCTGACTACGTCGGGCCGCGATGGCAGGAAAACCGGGTTCGATTGGCGGGAATCGGCCCACACGGAGGCGGTCCTATTTCGTTGGACGGCCCGAGGCGTTTTGGGGGTGGATTCCGGTGGTTTCTCAAGCTTTCGAGGATGCCTCTTGAGACCCGGTGTTGTCGACCAGGCCCAGTAGGAACATAACCTCCGTCTTCCCACCGGGACTGGCTCCCGGTGGGAAGACGGGGGGAACCGCCGCCAGCCGAAGCTGCGGCGGTTGCAGGCGAAGCACGCCCTACGCCTCCGCGGCGATGATGCGTCGGATCGTCCTCACCACGTTCCCGCACCTGCGCGATGGGCTTCGTGCCAGCATCCCGGCCAGCCACGGATCCGTGATCTCGCGGCGCCGACTCGCGTGCCGGCCTGCCTCGCTTCGCTTGCCCACCCTCGTTCGGACGCCGGGAGACCCGCCATCCGAACGAGGGTCCGATCCCGCCGCCCCTCTCCGCCAGGGAGAGGCAAACCGCATCAGACAACATCTACCCCAAGAACCAACCGTCCGTGAAAGCGGGGCAGGTCCAAACCAGCAGGGCGTTGCGCGTGTTACAAACCCAGCGTTCTTCCAGACGCGGCTCAGAGGCCGTTTCTGCGGGTTCCGGGGCGTTTTCGGGTAACCTTCGGGCTGCGGGATCGCCCAGGATCGACGATCTCGCGTTCCCGAGGGGTAGAGGCAGGGCGGAACGCGACCGCGGCGCCGAGGAGCTGCTCGCGACGCCCCGGTGAGCACTGTTAGCAGCCTTGCCGGGCTTGCCGGGCCAGGTAGATTGAGGTCCTTCTTCCGCTGCACCGCCATCGCGTTTCCCAAAAGAGGACATCGACATGTCAATGTACCTGTCGGCGCTTGCCAAGTCGGTCAAGCTGGGACGCGCGCTTCTCCCTTCTGTCCTCGCTGCGGGTGCCGTCCCCTTCGGACTCGGGGGTCAGGAGCCCGATTCACTGGCCAGGGGTTTCGTGGCGGGAGAGGTCAAGACCGCCGAGCACGGTGCACCGCTAGCGGGAGTCACCGTGGAAATCGCCGGAACGAGGATCAAGACCCTGACGGACCAACACGGTCACTACGGGCTGATAAATGTCCCTGCCGGCACTGTCTCGATCCAGTTCCAACGGATCGGATACAGGCGTCACACGGAGGAAGTGCGGATCGAGCCGGGCGATCGCATCGAGCTGGTGGTCGCGCTCACGGCCGAGCCGATCGCCCTCAACCCGATCCTGGTGCTTCAAACACGCATGCGGATGGTGGGAGCGGATCCCCACGTCCCGGGAGCGGCGCATTACTTGAGCCGTTCGGCCATGAGTGCCATGAACCTCGCCTTCGACGACGTGCACGATTTTCTCCGCAAGGTCCCCGGGGTCAATGTGAGCGAAGAGGAGGGGTACGGACTTCGACCCAACATAGGTATCCGCGGCACGGGTGCTGAGCGAAGCGCCAAGATCACCCTTATGGAGGACGGTGTCCTCATCGCGCCCGCTCCGTACTCCGCGCCCGCCGCGTACTACTTCCCCGTGGTAGGCCGGATGCAGGCGATCGAGGTGCGCAAGGGCTCCAGCCAGATCCGATACGGTCCCAGCACGATCGGCGGGGCGATCAACTTCATTTCCACCGGGATTCCCGACGAGTTCGGCTGGTCTCTGGACGTGGCCGGTGGAAGCGGTTCGACTTTCAAGGGGATCGGCCGAGCCGGAGGATCCAGCGAGCACGTCGGCTGGATGGTCGAGACCTACCAGATAGGAACGGATGGGTACAAGCGACTGCCCCAGGGTGGCAACACGGGATTCAGGGTAGGCGATTACGTGGCGAAGGTGCGACTCAACTCTCGCCAGGCCGCTACGGTCTACCAGCAGGTGGAGATCAAGGTGGGATACACCGACGAAGTGTCGAACGAGACCTACCTCGGACTCCTGGACGACGACTTCCGTCGGGATGCCCTCCAGCGCTATGTCGCCTCCGAACCCGATATCATGGACGCCGAGCACTCCCAGATTCAGATCCGCCACTTTCTGAGGCTCGGAAGGCACCTGGACTTCACCACGACGCTGTATCGCAACAGCTTCGCCCGCAACTGGTACAAGCTTCAGAGCGTGCTGGGGACCTCGATCTCCAGTGTGCTCAGAGATGCCGGCAATCATCGCGCGGCTTTCGATATCTTGCGGGGAGCCGACTCCGGCCCGGACGCGCTGGCCGTCAGGGCGAACAACCGGGAGTACCTCTCTCAGGGTCTCCAGTTCATTGCGGGTCTTCATCTGGAGACGGGGGCGATGAGTCACGACGTCGAGTTGGGAGTGCGCGTTCACACGGACGAAGAGGATCGGTTCCAGTGGGAGGACGGGTATCGCATGACCGCGCAGCGGATGGTGCTGACTTCCGAAGGGGCGCCGGGCTCTCAGACGAACCGGGTGGGAGAGGCGAGCGCGGTGGCATTTCACCTCCAGGACCAGATCGAGATTGGAAGGTGGCTCGTCGTGCCCGGTATTCGGTACGAGGACGTCGACTTCCGGCGCACGGACTACGCAAAGGACGACCCGGGCCGCTCGGCTCCCACCCGGGTCAGGGACAACACGATCGCCGCCTGGATTCCCGGAGTGGGAGTCTCGGTCGAGGCGACTCCCTCGACGCACCTGTACGGGGGGATCCATCGAGGGTTTGGCGCCGGCGGCCCAGGGGCTGATGAGCGAACGGAGGCGGAGCGCAGCATCAACTACGAGCTCGGAGCCCAAGTGCGGAAGCCCTCGATGACCGCGCAGGCAACCGGTTTCTACACCGACTACGAGAACATCCTGGGCCGCGGCACACTCGCCACAGGGGAGAGTGGCGCGGGCGATCTCTTCAACGGCGGGCAGGTCGGCATCGTCGGCCTCGAGCTCTCCGTCGAGTTTGATCCCCACCTTGAGGTGCCTTCACTGCGCACACCCGTAGGCGCATCCTACACTTTCACGCGTGCCGAATTCCGCACAGACTTCGAGAGCGAATTCGGCGCGTGGGGCGAGGTTTCCCGGAACGACAAACTCCCCTACCTTCCCGAGCATCAATATGCTGCGAGCATCGCGGTGGAGGGTGACCGCTGGTCGGTGGGCTTCGACCTCTGGGGATCGGCGGCGGCCCGCGCGCGGGCGGGGCAGGGTCCGATCCCCGGCAACGAGCGAATCGACCGCTTCGTCGTGCTGAACCTGACCGGCGAGTACAGGATGTCCAATAGTCGCAGTTTGTATGTGGGAGTACGAAACCTGGCCGACGCCCGCTATGTCGCTGCGCGGAGGCCAGCGGGAGCAAGGCCGGGATTGCCTAGAACGTTGACCGCCGGGATTCGGCAAAGCCGCTGACCAGGCTGTCCACCCTCGGCGCCAGCGGGCGCTACTGTACTTGGCCGCGAAGTCGGAGGGACGAGGAGGGAAGACTCCTCCTCGAATCCAACCCCCTGAGAGGCCTCAAGGTGCCGAAGGAGAAGAACCTCACGCGCGTGATTCTCACCCAGGCGGAGTACGACGCACTGCTCCAGGCGTCGCTGTCGATGGACTGGCGGTTCCGCGTGGCACTCGTGATCTGGTGCGGACGAAGTTGCGGGTGTGGAAGGACGTGAGACAAGTCCAACCGGGCGATCTCCCACCCTGTCCAAGGGCGGTTTCGTCGGCCCCCAACCTCACCCCGCCCCCCCGGCGACAGCACCTCGGCTTCTTTCGACCACGGTGCGCGTCCCCCCTGTCTGCGAGGTGGGACCCGCCGACCCTATCCGTCAAATTCGCAGCACGACCTTGCCCGACCGGGGTCCATAGAACTGCCGGTAGCGGCTCCTGACCAGAGCGAGGTCGAACACGCGGGACTCGGTCGGATATGCCTCGCACCGATTCGCCGCGCGGCATCGGCGAGGTGCCGAACCGTCTCCGATCCCCGGTCTTCGAGCGGCGCTCCGTGAGCGGCTTCGAGGTCGTCCGCAGGGCTGGCTGAGCCACTGTTAGGTGGCTCAGCCAGCCTACCCGTTGTCATACAACGGGGCTGGCGAGGGGATGGCTCCCGCCCCCCCTTCGAACCCCCCGCGCGTCGCGCTCCCGTGGAGGTCGCGCTTGGGGGCGCCGCCCCCTTCCCCCCGCGCCGGTGCGGCGTGATGCCTGAGCGCCGCTCCGCCACTGCATGATCCAGCGGGGTTTCAGGAAGTCCGATAAGATGGGTGAACATGTTGCCGTACCGTGACTTATGTTATACTGCCGTTCCAGGACGTTCGGTGTGTTCCAGTACCGAAAGGGTGATCAATGGGGTGATCGCGAAAGGGTGACCAGATGGGCAAACACGGCAGGAAACTCACCGCCGCCTTCGTGCGAAGCGTCCACGAGCCGGGGCTCTACTGGGACGAGCACGGCCTCGTGCTCCGCGTCAAGCCGTCCGGCTACAAGCAGTGGATCCAGCGGCTGTTCATCCACGGCAAGCGCCGGGAACTGGGGCTCGGTCCCGTCCGCCTCGTGACGCTGGCCGAGGCGCGGGACGCCGCGCTGGCCAACCGCAAGGTGGCCAGAGCGGGAGGCGACCCGAGGGCGACACGCCGCCGCTCGGTGCCGACGTTCGAGCGAGCGGCGGCGAAGGTCTTCGCCATGCATCGTACCTCGTGGAGCGCCAAGCACGCGGCCCAGTGGGCGTCGACGCTTCGCATGTACGTGCATCCGAGGATCGGGGGGAAGCGGGTGGACCGGATCACGTCGGCCGACGTCATGGGCGTGCTGATGCCGATCTGGAGCGCGAAGCACACGACGGCCAAGCGGGTGCGGGAGCGGATCGGGACGGTGATGAAGTGGGCGATCGCGCAGGGCTACCGGGTCGACAACCCAGCGGGCGAGGCGATCCGGGCGGCGCTGCCGAAGCCCGGCCACATCCAGAAGCACCTCAAGGCGCCGCTGCCAAAGGCCCAGAACGCGGCGGAGGTGCGCTGCCCGGACCAGCTCACTCGCAATGGGTCAGGCAGGTGGCCGTCCTGGCGCCAGCCCGGTAGGGAAGCTATTCGCGTCCGGCTTCCAAAGAGCTTCGTTGGCGGCGGCGTTTCTGCCCTCCGTGAAGCAGCGGTCCCAATGCCTCCCCTCAAAACCCCACAGGGCTCCGGCAAGGCCGTGCAAGCAGATGTCGGATGCCACCTCCGCTTCGGAAGAAAGATACATACAAAATAGCGATAGCAATAAGTACACTCACGTCTTGTCCACCCGTCCTGTCCAAGCAATCTATGCTCGCAGCTTGGGCGCCCAACTGTATGTATTATTAAATCTTGTCTGTATTGTATCAAGTGCGAGCCAGATGCCCTACCTTTGGCCGAGCATTGATGAGCCTAGGCATCGCGGGACCGGCGGTCGACCCTCGGCGTTCGTTTGCCCGCTTCCGGCAATCGTTGAAAGGAGGAGACGTTGAAACGGCCTCGCTTCGTGAGCACCTTCCTGGCGAGAGGCAGGAATAGCCGTAAGCGGCTCTTCATCGTCTTGACATCAGCGATGGCAACAGTCGCTTGGGCAGCGGCCTGCGGGGACGGCTCCACGGAGCCGCCGGCGCCTCCTCCCGATCCCCCCCGGCCTACGACGGTTATGGTGACCCCCGCGACCGCAGAACTCACGGCCCTGGGGGAGACCGTACAGCTCCGGGCCGAGGTGCGCGACCAACACGGCCAGGCGATGGCCAGCGCCTCCGTAACTTGGGCGAGCGGCAGCGCCGCGGTGGCCACGGTGAGTAACTCCGGGCTGGTAACTGCCGCAGCAAACGGGACGGCGACGATCACGGCGACGGCCGGCTCGGTGTCGGGCACCGCGACCGTGACGGTGTCGGTGGGTTCCATGGTGACACTGGACAGCGGTGCAGAGTCGGCCCCAGAGGGCGGTGTGGTCACGCTGGCACTGACGGTCGACCCGGTGCCGGATTCGGCGATCAGCGTGCGCTACACGCTCGGGGTAGATGGCGACCCGGCGACCTCGGACGCGGACGGGTCCGACTACACGGACGGCGGCGGGGGCGCGGTCGAGATCGCGGCAGGGGCAAGTGCTGCGGTGATCGAGATCGCCATCAATGACGATGACGACATAGAGCCGGTGCGCGAGGTGTTCACGCTGACCCTGGACACGCCTGGGAGTGATGCTGGATATGGGCTTGGCGTCGTTGCCAGCGCAGCGGTGACGATCGAGGAAGGCGTGTGCGACCGGACGCCGCAGGTCGGAGACGAGATCGTCCAGCAGGCAGGCCTCGGCGACTGCGCAGAGGTCGAGGACCGGCATTTGGCGTCGATCCACGGGTTGGACCTGTGCTTTCCGAAGGTGGAGTGGCAGGGGTGCGCACGGGAGGATGACCCCATCACCGTCTTACGCGAAGGCGATTTCCTGGGCTTCGCCGCACTGGAATGGCTGAATCTGGGCGGGAACGACTTGACCGCCTTGCCCGAAGGGGTGTTCTCCGGCCTATCCCGCTTACGATCGCTGCAGTTGAGCCTCAACGAACTCACCGCGTTGCCCGAAGGAGTGTTTTCCGACCTCTCAAACCTGGAGGACCTGCCGTTATTTGTGAATCGACTCACGGAGTTGCCTGCGGGGGTGTTCTCCGGCCTCTCAAAGCTGTCGTCTCTCGGTTTGGACACTAACGGACTCACAGAGTTGCCTGTTGGCATCTTCGCCGACCTGTCCCGCCTGCGTATGCTGGATTTGGGCGCCAACGACTTGACCGCCTTGCCCGAAGGGGTGTTCTCCGGCCTCGCCAGCCTGAAATGGCTGAATCTGGGCTTGAACGACTTGACCGCGTTGCCCGAAGGGGTGTTCTCCGGTCTTGCCAGCCTGAAAGAACTCCATTTGGCGCACAACCCTGGCTCTCCGTTTACGCTGACGGCGGAGGTGACCCGAACGGACGGTGACGCAACGTCGCCGGGCCCAGCGACACTGGGGTTCAGCGTGGCCGAGGGCACCCCGTTCGCGATGACGATCCCCCTCTCCGTGCGGGGAGGTACGCTATCGTCCCCCGGCGCATCGTTTGCGGCCGGCGCCACGGTGGGCACGGAGGCCACGCTGACGTTCGATGGTTCCGGCACGGGGGTTTCGGTTGCCTTCGGCCCGGTGCCGACCGTGTGCGAGGCCCCTGGATCGAATACCGAGGGACCGAAATGCTCGGGATGGGAGATCGTGGCCGGTGATCTTCTGGTGCTGGCCAACCCCGAGACCGTTGCCCTGTCGGTTCCGGCCGCCCACCTGACCCAGGCCAGCCAGGACCTGAGCGGCGGCGTTCCGCTCATCGCGGGCCGTGAGGCGCTGCTCCGCGTGTTCGCAACCGCCGACCAACGCTACATCGTCGGACATGAGGGCCAAGCCACCTTCTTGGTCCGTGGCCAGGAGGTATACAGCGCCTCCCTGGAGCCGCCCGCGCTGGGCATTCCCCTCGATGTGGAGGAAGGCCGCCTCGGCCATTCCTTCAACGCGAGGATTCCGGGACACGTCCTGCAACCCGGCCTCGAGATGGTCGTGGAGTTGGATCCCGACGGGGTCCTGCCCTTGAAGTCGGGAAGCCGTACCCGCTTTCCGGCGTCGGGCCATCTCGCCCTTGACGTGCGGGAACTCCCGCCCCTAAATCTGACCATCGTTCCCGTGCTATACAGTACGGAGGCCAACCAGGAGACCAATCCGGTGGTTGAGGACGTCACGCGTGAAATGGCCGGTACCGACTCCTACGGGACGATGGGTCGTGTCCGAGGGATGCTGCCGATTGGCGGTCTGAACGTGAGGCTCCGGGAGCCCTATTTCACGTACGCCGACACGATGGTGAACGGTGATCTGCAGCTCCTTGGCGAGATTGATATGCTGAGGCATCTGGAAGCCAGCGGGACAAATGAATATTACCATGGGGTTTTCCTCTATCCCCACGGCTCGGGCTGGGGGCCCCATGGCTGGGCCCACCTGTACGGATACACCGCCATTTCAGGGATATGGGACAAGCCCAGCGGACTCTATCGCGTCGTTGCCCACGAACTCGGCCACAACCTGAGTCTTTGGCACGCCCGCTGCGACGGCCCGGAGGATCATCCAGCCTATTTCCCCTACCCGGATGGTTCCATCGGAGCTTGGGGACACAGGTTCATAGCCGGCGACGACACGGGATTCGGTCGGTTGCTTAGCCCTGAGAAACACTCTGACGTGATGCAGGCCGATGAATGTCCCAACTGGAGATTCCGTCAGCCTTGGATCAGCGACGCCAACTTCAACAAGGCTCTCGACTATCGGTTGGATCTTGCGTCGGCCCAGGCCCGCTTCGCCCAGCGCGCGGCCATGCAGGAAACCCTGCTGCTGTGGGGCGGCGTCCACGAAGGGGGCCTGCGCCTGGAGCCCGCATTCGCACATGACGCGCGGCTGAAACTCCCCGAGGCCCCCGGTCCCTACCGGCTCGAGGGCCTCGATGCGGAGGGGCGCCGCCTGTTCTCGTTCAGCTTCACGCCGGACGCACTCGACCACGGGGGCGGCAGTTTCCTGTTCGCGATCCCCTTCGAGCCCGAATGGTCCGAGGCCCTGGACCGCATCACGCTGATGGGCCCCGAGGGCTCGACGACCCTGGACCGCGACACCGGCGGGCGGGCGGCGTTGATCATTGATCGTGCATCGGGCCAGGTACGAACAATCGCGCGTGACTGGTTTGTCGGAGACGCAACATCTGCGGCGGCCATGGCGTCGGGTACGCAAGTCCAGGTCATCCGGGGACTGCCGAGAAGGTGAGCATGATCTCTCGCGTATCAGTCCGCAGCCTCCGGTTGCGCCGGTCTTCTGGCTGACCGTGACCGTCTGTTGCGGTATGGCGTCACGGCCGAGGTGCGTGACCAGAACGGCAACGCGATGGTGGGGGCTGCGGTGAGCTGGGCGAGCAGCGCCGCGGCGGTGGCGACGGTGAGCGCGTCCGGTCTGGGCGCCGGTCCATGGGATTCCCCAAGTCCGCAGGCCGTGTAAGTCACATGATCGCCGTCGCTGCCCTTGCCCGAGCCGCAGTAGTGATCGGCGGCTGCGCGGAATCCGACATCGGCGCTGAGGCTGGTGATCGCACCCTTTCGACCCCCCAAAGGGCCACGTAGCGCGGGCTAGAGATGGTTGTTCACCCTTGTGGGGGCTATCGTGTCGCTGTTTCTGGTGCTGCTGAGCTGGACGATAGGAAGTGAGTGACACTCGTCGCTAACGGGATGGGTCCAGACGCGCTCAGCGCTCGAACCCGCAGGAGACCGTACGGCATGACGCGAGACACCACAGGACAACCGAACCGAATCGGCGAAGTTCCGTCGGCCCATTGGATGCCGGTATCCCGTGCTCAAAGGGTGATCGCCGGGGTGATCACGAGCAAGCGACTATATCCATAAACCGCTGTCCTACACTGGGTTATAATTCTCCCCGTGGCCGTGCGCCGCACCGCCCATCGTCACCGCCCGCGTATCGGCGGCCGAGTCCGCCACAGGGTTGTCGCCGAGGCGAAGGCGTAGCCCGATGGCGTCTCTACCTCCAACGTCCTCCCCGTGGTGGCATTCGAGCCGTCTGTCGGGGGGACCCGTTTTGACCGCCGGGCGCCCGTACCGATGCCGATCCACGAGTGTACATGGTGCTTCGGGGGTCGCCGGACACGAAATCGCGTCTGCGATGTACACGCCGCCGGTTCCGTATGTCGCTGGCGCGCTTGCGGTTGTGCCACGGCCGCCGGAGCGGCGATGCCGATCCGGCCATCGGGGCCGTGGCTGGGAGCGACCCCCCATCGAGGCATGCCTCGATGGGCATCGGGCAGGATGGCGATGTACATCCCCATCCGCCCCTCCGCTGCGGGGTCGCTCCCAGCCAACAGTCCGTCCCGGAAGGGTGTCGAGAGTCGCTTCGAGGCGCTGGAGGACCCGTTGCCCGACCACTTGGCCGTCGGGCTGTCCGGCATCGCCGACCAAGGCCGGGACGCGCCCGTTCCGGCTCGCCGTTTGGCCTTCCCGCATGGGATTGATGGACCGGGAGCGACCCCAGGCGAGGTTGGGATGGCCGTGCACATCCCGACCGTCGCCGTGCCGTACCAGGCACCCGAAGGGCGGGGTCGCTCCCGCCACGGCCGCACCCTCTGGAACGGCACCGCCGTGTGTGCGGCCGTGGTGTAACCACAACGTGGGCAGCGACATACGTAGCTCCTGCCCGCGCACATGGACACGACGATTCCGTGCACATGCACCCCGATGTCGATGTGCACGCGCGGTACGCCACCGGCCCCGGCCGAGCGGCGGTCAAGATCCGGGCGATCTGCGGTGGACCGCACGACCGGATTCGCGGGCGGCAGGGTGGAGAGCGGTGGATGCTGAGCGGCTTCCGGCAGCCGCTCCTGCATCGCTTTCCAGAGAACCCGGCGAAGTGCTCGGGCGCGGCTCAAGAAGCGAACGGCGCGGTTGCCGCACTGGTCAAGCAGCCTGAGTCCAGCGAGATTCCGTTGCGCAGATCGTGCAGTCCATCAATCGGAGGAATCGAAAGATGGCACGCACGAAACGAAGTCGGCGCTCTTACGGCGCTGGCGAATGGGGCCGGAACCGGGTCCGGGTGTTCCCCGACCGGAAAACCGGCTTGTACCAGATCGAGTGGCGGGAGAACGGGCGCAGGCTCACGAGGTCCTTGGGTCACCGTGACTGGACCCGAGCCAAACGGCAGGCGGACGAGTTCGCCGCCGGGTTCGCAAGCCCGGACCTGAACGGCAAGGCGGAAGCCGAACCGGAGCCGCTCACTCTGGGAACGCTTTTTGAAATCTACGGCGAGGAGGTGACGCCAACCAAGACCGAGAAGACTCAGCAGCGGGACAGAATGCAGTTGCGGATGTTCCTCGACTTCCTCGGGCCAAACCGAAGACCCGAGACGCTTTCGCAGCGGGACTGGGACCGGTTCATCCGGGAACGCCGCGCGGGCAGGCTCGGACCGAGCCGCCAGCCGGTGTTGAATCGGACGATCGAGAACGACCTGAAGTTCCTGATCGCGGTCCTCAACTGGGCTTCCAAATCGAGGGACGAGCAGGGCCGTCTGCTGCTCGACTCGAATCCGCTGCGAGGGCTCAAGCTGCCCAAGGAGAAGAACCCGACGCGGATCGTCCTTTCCGACGAGGAATACGACGCGATGCTACGAGTGTCGCGCCGGGTGGACTGGCGGTTCCACGTCGCGCTCGTGCTCGCTCACGAGACCGGTCACCGGATCGGTGCCATCCGCCACCTCAGGTGGACTGACATCGACTTCGAGGACAGGACGATCCTGTGGCGCGCCGAGCACGAGAAGAGCGGATACGAGCACCGCACGCCCGTGACCGCCGAGGCGCTCGCCGCCTTGGAAGAGGCGCAACGCAGGAATCCCGGAAACGGAGACGCGCCGGTGTTGCCCGCATCCAGGGATGCCTCGAAGTGCATGGGCAAGTCGCCGGTCCGCTACTGGTGGAACAGGGCCGAAGACCTTGCGGGGCTGGGACGCAAGCGCGGGCGCGGCTGGCACTCGCTGAGGCGGAAATTCGCGTCCGACCTCATGGACCTTCCGCTGAAGGTGCTGTGCGAGCTGGGTGGCTGGAAGGAGGCCCAGACGGTTTTGCGCTGCTACCAGCAGGCCGACACGGGACAACTCAGGAAGGCTCTGGAAAGCCGCCCGAGGCTCCGCACCTGATCCCGGTCGATTCGGCGGGAATCAAACAGCGGGAACGACCCCTCCGAATCGCGTAAGCTCAACGGTCACAGTAAGATGTGAATCCGATGAGGTATGCCGCTTCGCGCGAGCCCAGTCGCGGTGTTTGAGCGACCGGGTGAGCCTGCGCCCGTTCTCTCGCCACTCGATCTGAAAAATGCCGGTCTTCGGATCGGGAAACACCCTGACCCGGTTCCGGCCCCACTCGCCGGCGCTGTAGCTGCGCCGGTCCCGCTTCGTGCGTGCCATCATTCGATTCCTCTCGTGATGGACTGCACGATCTGCGCGCCTGAAACTTCGCTCGGCAGGGCGTGTTTGACCAGTGGAAGGTGGTTCGGCAGGCCCTGCCCGGCTCGAAGGGAACGGTTCGGAACCTCAGCTGTCACAGCTACCGGCCGAGCCCTCGCCCTCAATCTCCGTGCATGGGATGGATCTGGACGATCGCGTTCACGATGTCGCTCAGCGTGCGACTCCCTAGCCCCTTGGCGTTCGCGTCCCTGATGATTGAGCGCAGGATGAACGGGTTCTTCCGCGCCCGGTTTTTCTTCATCCCGAACTCATCCCGTCGGTCACTGAGTAGGTCTTCAAAGACCCCCTCCGATATCTCTCGCTTCAGCACGCGTTCGAGATTTCCGTCCAAGGCGGCGTGCGTGTCCCAGACGCCCGCAGGCCAATCCTGCTCCTCGGCTTCGACAAGCCGCAGCAGGTGCCTGTTGTCTTCAGGCCTCGCATTGCGACTACCGTTGTCGTTGTCCCAGATCACGTAGGTGGGAATACCCAACTCTCGGAACACGACGGTCGGTCGATCCAGGCTCCGCTTGCCGCCACACGGTACGACGCAGATCCCCATCGATTCCATGTCGTGGCCCTCCAGCTCTCCGACGGCGAGTAGCGCCGAGCGATCGCCTTCTCCTTCTACTAGCACGACAACATCCGCGAAGAACCCTTCGTTCATCCACGGCGTCAGAAGGACTTGCATACGGGGTCGGAGCGTCTCGGCCGTGTACTTGACTCCCTTCCGATCCGAAATGCTCCAGAGTTCCTCCGCGACCTGTGTCAGGCTTGTGGCGTGAACCATCGTGACCGGCGGTTGCGTCGGTTGGTGACTCCGCTTTCTGAGGAGCCTTATCTGATCGACCCGGTCGAGCCCTACGAAGAGGGGCGCGTGCGTCGTGTAGAGGACTTGAGTCCGTTTTGCGACACCTGGGATGGAACCCATGGCCAAATCGTACAACACCGACGCCATGTGGCGCTGACGGCTGGGGTGTTGGTACAGCTCGGGTTCTTCGATGGCGAGGACGAGACTGGGAAGATCGTCGCTGCCTGCATCGGACGTGGCCTCCCCCGATTCTCCACTGGCTTTCTCGCTCGGATCAGCAACTTGCGTCGCCACAAGATGCTGCAGCGCCGTAAGAATGAAGGCTCTTTGAAGGCCATGTCCGGCTCGGCCCACCGCCGACTCATACCCGTCCTCCGACAGCTTCACCTGCGCCTGCGGCATCGGAATCTGCGGCCCATCGAGCTGTGACCAGTCCAGAGTGATCCCCGCATTGGGGGCATACTGACCCAGCGTCGCAGCCAGCTGCGACTCCAAGCCCCGTAGCTCCTCCAGGTTCGAGGAATCGAATAGCGTTACGTACCGAGCCTTTACCTCTGCTTCGAAGCTCATCACGTCGGCTCGTGACGCGAGGGTTCCGCGCACGACCTTGTCCATGAGCTGTGTCATGGACGAGCCTCGTGCCTCCGTGGCATCGGACAGCGCATCACGGACGGCCGGAATGCGTATGAACGTGGTGTGCTTCCCCAGGTATCCCTTCCCAACACCTTTGAAACCAAAGAACTGACCCTCGTCGAGGGCCGGGCTGCACGCCTGCGGATGCCGATTCTCCCAATCTTCGAGCGCGGCCAGGGCATCGGCTCCCCTCGTGACCGGCGGTAGTGATCCGTATTTCTCTGGCTGGTCCGCGTGGAGCTTCCTGTACGCGGTCGTAACCGCTCGCAACCCCCCAGCGTTTCGGACGGGATCAAACTCCTCATTTCGCAGACGGGTACCGTGATACCTCCCGTTGTTCCTCCCCTGCTCGCCGGAGAACACTCGCGTGACGGAGAGCATACCTTTGTCCACGTACGAAGAGAATAGACGAAGCGCGTCGGGCGTAAGGTCCGAGAACGTTACGGTAATGGAAATGTCCTGATCGATGTCGCCGTTGTAGAAGTCGTCAGGAGTTGCCATCGCGGATTGGTCATAGAATAGCTCCAGGGCCCGAAGAAACGACGACTTCCCTGTGCCGTTTCGGCCAACGATCGCCGTGAGGCGGTCGCACGATAGCGTGGCATCGCGCAAGGAGCGGAAGTTCTTGACCCGTATTTCCCGGATGTTCATGGCAAGGCCTATCTCAGTCGGCGATACGGGTAGGTAGTTCGGATGTGGGCGTGGAAGTATGAACCCTTCGATGGCGCGTCGAGCAGGCCCCGATAGACCGAGGCTGGAACAGCAGAGTATTGATAGATGCTCCCATCGTGGAATTCCACCTCCAGCGTCCCGTCCGATGCGTCGTATCCGACAGCAGAGATGTTGCTCGAAGTAACGTGTTGTCGATTCATCTTTGGGCCCTCCGATCTGGGCCTTGCGGGCGCCGCGCTGGTACTGGCGTCGCTGGCTTGGTTCTTGATTCGCCTAGGGACGCAGTGGACGAGCCCCATGTCCCAATGCCTTCAACTGCGGATTCTAACGTAACAGCCCGGTGCTCCAGATGACGTGGCACGCCACGACCTCCGATCCCCCTTCGGAGCCGTCCCCCACGAGCCTGGGCCGGGACCTGCCGAACGACCTGCCACGGTCGTCGTTCACCAAGCGGCGTTGCCGCTCCCGGAATCGCATCGCCGGGGCCAGAGCGCCGGTGTCCGTCCGACATCGGTTGGTAGGCGGACACGAAATCGCCTCCAATCCGGACACACCGCCGGTTCCGTATATCCTTGGCCGTCTTTCGGTTTGCGTCACGATCATCGTGGCAGCCGTGGCGCGCGGGAGCTTGCGGCCGTGACGGCCGGAAACCATCAACGGCTCGGACCCTGATCGCGATTCGGTCCCGGGCGGCGCATCAGATACGGAGGCCGTGCGGTCTCGCGACGGCGGATGTCCCGTAATACTCGGCCAAGCGTGTCACTTGCACGTCGAGCCGCTCGATTTGCCGCTGCAAGACTTCGTTCTCCGCGCTCAGCCGCTCGACGCGCTGCCGCAAGGCTTCGTTCTCCCCGCTTTGCCGCTCGACGCGCCGCCGCAAGGCTTCGACCTGCCCGGATTGCCGCCGCTGTTCCGTCTCGCACTGCGCGGACAACCTCCGCAAGGCCCTCGTCAACTGCTCCTCTAACGCGGTCATAAACCTCCTTCACTCGTTCGACAGCTTCAACGCCGGACGGTCGTCCACCCACCAGGGCGGACGGGCCAGCACCCCGTCCGGCACCACCACGAACCTCTCGCCCTTGATCTCGTGGAACACGAGCCCCCAGGTGTCCTCCTCCAGCTGGGCCAGCGTCCTCCGGGCGTCCTCGATGTCCCGGCCCAGCCCGGCCGCGGTCTCGATCCGGGCTTGGATGTTCCTCGACAACCACTGCATCGTCGCCCAGCTTCCGCCGAAGAAACCGAGCCAGAGGCTCAGGCCGACGATCAGCGGCCGGAGCCACGCCTTGAGCAGCAACTCGCGCACCCGCCCGGTCGCCTCCTCCGTATCGCGCTCGATGGTACTGAGCGCGTTCCTCGCAACGCGCCGCGAGTTCTCGCCGAGCCTTTCGAGCTCGCTCGCGGTCAACTCCTCGATCTCCCTGCGTTCGGTCTCCAGCCGTCTCCGCAGCCGGTCGGTCAAATCGTTCGCGCTCGAAATCAAATGCGTACAGTTCTCCTTTCAGCCGCCACCGGTCCCCGCTGTCGGGGTCCAGCACCGTGATGTAGTCCTTGCCTTGGCGCGGCACTTCGAGGCCCGCCTCCCGCAGGGCGGCGACGACTTCGTGGCGATTCCGCACCGTTCCGTGCTCGACACGCTGGAGCAAGTAGTCCCGGATCAGGTCGCGGGGGGAGGATTCGAGCCGAAGCCCGGCCCGCAGCCGCGCCGCCTCGATGTAGGCGCGGTGGCCGGGTTGCTCCACCCTGGCCCGCGCCGAGTCGTCCGGACGGCTCCAACCGTGCTCGTGGTTGAAGGCGTCCCGGAGTGGATCGAACGTTTTCCGCCAACCCGGAGGGGCGATGTTGAGGCTCCGCCCGGTCTCCAGGTCGCATCGCGCCGCGAGGACATGGACGTGCGCGCCGCCGTCTTCCTCCCGGTGGAGCACCGCCGTCCATGCGTAGCGGTCGCGCTCCAGCCCGGCCCAAGCCGTCTCCTCGAAGGCGTCCAGGACC
The DNA here is from genome assembly GCA_965225805.1 of Longimicrobiales bacterium. Taxonomy (GTDB): domain Bacteria; phylum Gemmatimonadota; class Gemmatimonadetes; order Longimicrobiales; family Gaopeijiaceae; genus BD2-11. The sequence continues at coordinate 1,618,670 of OZ245327.1, read as the reverse complement.
GCCTCGATCTGCTCGTCGGTGGGTTGGTCGTCCGGTGCCCAGGCGATCACGCCGGAGGTGTACCTGTGCTCGAAGTCGAGCGAGTCGGCCACCGCGGCCACCATTTCCGGGTTCCCCCGCAGCACCTCGACGCCCTCGCGCGGCTTCCCGGTCGCGTCCCGCTCCCCGAGGAGGTAGCCGGTCGCGTCCCGCGCCGAGCCGGTTCCACGGGCCAGGAACTTAATGTGCATCGCGGTCCGGGCTCTCGAAGCGAGCCAGCGCCGTGAGCGCCCGCTCGATGGCGACAAGGCGGGCGATGACCTCGACGGCCTCGGCCGCCCCCTTGTGGGTATTGGCCCACCTGGCGATCTGGTTGAGGTTGTTTCCGATGCGCGCCGCCTCCCGGGTGCGCTCGCGCTCGACCTCCGCGTGCGGCACGGTCCAGGTGCGCGCCCGGCCGAGCGACCGGCGCACCAGATCCGACAGCGTCAAGCCGGCGGAGCGCGCCTTGGCGTGCCACTCGGCACGCTCCGCGTCACTGGCGCGGACCTTCACCCAAACGGCGCGTCCGGCGCTCACGGCGCACCGTTCCGGTGTTGGGGGTCAGAGGGGGCACAGCCCCCCGCCAGCCCCTCCGGGAGACACACGGAGTGTGGCCACGGAGGGTAGGCTGGCTCCCGGGCCTTAGCAGCGTCCGACAAGCCCGTGCGCCGCCGCTGCGGGTGCCCGGACTCGACACGGCGGACCGGTCTTCTCCGCGTGCTCACGCGGCCCGAGATCTCGGGCCGGGCTTACCTTCGCACACGCTGCCGCCTATGCGCCTGCACACCGGCGCTCCGCGATCCGCTCGCGGATCCAGTCCTCCACCGCGGCCTCGACCCAGCGCACCACGCGCCCGCTCAGCCGGATCGGGGGGGGAAGCGACTCTCGGCCGACCACCGGTAGATCGTGCTCCGCGACAGGCCCGTCCGCGCCTGCACCTCCGATACCCGCAGGAAGCGGGTCGGCGGTCTCGTTCCCCGCGCGGTCCCGGTCTCCGCTCCGCTCTTCCGCGTTCTCTTCGCCCGCGCCCCGGGCCGCGACCTTTGGGTTCGGCCGGGAGGAGCCTGCGCCCTGCCCGGGTCCTGGTCGAAGCCTGCGATGTACGCCAGAACCCAGTCCGCCGTCCTCAGCGACGGCGAGCGGCCCCGCTCGATCTGGCGCAGCAGGCTCGGGTCGCCCACCGCCTTCATGCCGAGCGTCGTCGGACCCATGCCCGACCGGCTCAGAAACGCGCTTACCCGTGTGTTGAATTGCTCCTCCAGGGTTTGCATGACTGCGATTCCAGCCGTATCAAGGACCTCAACGGTGAAGAGGCGTATTCGAGGAAGTCAACTCCTAGCCTGAATTTCTCAAAGCAATAAGGTGGCACCGGCCTCCGGGGACTGTTAAGTTTATGTGGGTCAATAACTTGACAGTGACCAAACCGGAGGACCGATGCCGACACAGTGTAGACCCGTTTCGTTCGGATTTCAAGGGTGCGGGGGCAGGAAGGTGATGGCCGCGTTCGACGGCGGCTCGATCACCTCGAACGGGGGAGCCCTGTTGCTGCGGGGGACCGACCGCTCGATCGGGCTGTTCGACCGGGTGGCCGCCTGCTTCACGGACCGGCGCGATCCGCGTCTGACGGAGCACTCGGTGCGCACGCTGGTCGCGCAGCGCATCACCGGCATCGCCCTGGGATACGAAGACCTCAACGACCACGACTTCCTGCGGCACGATCCCCTGCTGGCCCTGTTGTCCGGCAAGCTCGAGGGAGGGCGCAAGGGCTGCGCGGCGCTGGCGGGCAAGAGCACGCTGAACCGCCTCGAGCACGCACCCGGGGACGGGAGGTCGGAGCGGTATCACAGGATCGCCCATGACCCCGAGGCGCTCCAGGCGCTGCTCACCGAACTGTTCATCGAGTCCTGGCCGGGACGGTTGCCGCCGTCGCGGCTCGTGCTCGACATCGACGCGACGGACGACAAGGTGCACGGCCGCCAGGAGGGCCGCTCCTTCCACGGCTACTACGGCCACCACTGCCTCCTGCCGCTCTACATCTTCTGCGGCAAGCACCCGCTGTGCGCCGTGCTCCGGCCGGGCAACTCCGGCGCCGCTTCGGGCGCGACCGAAGCGCTCGCCCGCATCGTCGCCCGGCTGCGCCGCCGGTGGCCCGGGCTCGGCATCCTGGTGCGGGCCGACTCCGCCTACGCCCGCGAGGAACTGCTGGCCTGGTGCGAGGACAACGGCGTGGACTACGTCATCGGCGTCGCCCGCAACGCCCGGCTCGCCCGGAGAATCGCGCCGGAACTCCTCGCCGCCCGGGTCGAGTCGCGGGGCCGCCGCCGCCCGGTCCGCATCTACGAGGAGTTCGCCCACTCCACCCGGAGGAGCTGGTCCCGCTCGCGCCGCGTCATCGCCAAGGCCGAGCATCTGCCCGGCAAGCCCAACCCCCGCTTCGTCGTCACCTCGCTCCCGGAGACCGTCTCCCCCCGGACCGTCTACGAACGCGTGTACTGCCCCCGGGGCAACGCCGAGAACGCCATCAAGGAGCAGCAGCTCGATCTGTTCGCCGACCGGACCTCCGCCACCCGCTTCCCCGCCAACCAGCTCCGTCTCCTCTTCTCCGCCTTCGCCTCCATCCTCATGGCCGCGCTGCGCCGCGCGCTCTGCGGCACCGGCCTGGCCCGCGCCACCGCCGGCACGCTGCGCCTGAAGCTCCTCAAAATCGGAGCGCGCGTGATGGTCTCGGCGCGCAGGGTCAAGGTCGCCATGGACTCCGCGCATCCCTCCGCCTCCGCCTTCGCCCGCGTCCACGCCCGATTACCCGGATAGAAACCGCCACCCCCGGACCGTGACTCCCGCCGCTTCCCCGCGGCGGAGGGACCGGTCTGCCCGCTCGCCCCGCCGGGATCCGCCAACGCCGCGCACACCCCTCCCCGGGCGCCTCTCCGCCCCGCATCCGACTATGACGGCCCGATATTTCGCCTCATAATGGCCCCGCCACTCGCGACGGCTCGTCGAGTCGCCCGCCTAACCACCGCCAACCGGCTCGTGTGAGAAATCCGGGCTAGGAGATCGCCTAAGTGTCTCTCCTGTCCGATGTTGTCCCACGTGTCCCTCCTGTCCGGGACGCCGCCGCCAATGCGGCGGCGGAGAACCCCCGCGAGCGTTCCGGGGGAAGCCGTTGAACGGGTGTCGCGAGGCGCGACCGGCGGGGGATGGGAGCCGCCGCGGGAAGGGGAGTGCCGGATCGCCAACGCGCGCACGCACCGCGAGGTCGAGCGGGCGCGGACCGACCTGGCGGCACTCATCGAGACCTCGCCGGTCGGCGTGGCGGTGTTCGACGCCGCAACCGGCCATCCGGTCTCGTTCAACCGCGAGGCGCGGCGCATCGTCGAGCACCTCCGCACCCCGGGCCGCCCGCCGGAGCAACTGCTCGAAGTGATCACGTGCCGGCACGAGGACGGACGGGAGGTCTCGCTCGAGGCACTTCCCCTCTCCCGGCAGCTCGGGAGCGCGGAGACCCTGCGGGCCGAGGAGGTCGAGCTCTCGGTGGCCGACGGGCGGAGCGTCCGGACGCTCTTGAACGTCACGCCGATCCGTTCGCCGGCCGGACGGGTCGTGTCGGTCGTCGTCACCATGCAGGACCTGGAGCCGCTCGAGGAGCTGGAGCGGCAGCGCGCGGAGTTCCTCCGGGGCGGCCGCACCCGAGGCGGCCCCGCCGAGCGCGCCGTCCGGCCGGGCCGGGAGGCAGGGGGACAAGGGTCGCATCCTCGTCGTGGACGACGATCCGCACACGCTCCGCTACGTGCGCGACATCCTCTCCGACGCGGGCTACGCCCCGGTCGCGACGGGCGAGCCCGACGAGGTCGCCCGCATCATCCGCGCCGAGAAGCCCCGCCTCGTGCTGCTCGACCTCATCCTCCCCGGAACGGACGGGATCGAGTTGATGGGGCGGATCCCCGCGCTCGCCGACCTTCCGGTCATCTTCATCTCCGGCTACGGCCGGGACGAGACGATCGCCAAGGCGCTCGCGAGCGGCGCGGCCGACTACATCGTCAAGCCGTTCTCCCATACCGAACTGCTGGCGCGGGTCCAGGCGGCGCTACGCGCCCACGCCCGGCCCGAGACGTTCGCGTGCGGGGAACTCGCCGTCGACTTCGGCCAGCGCCGCGTCACCGTGGCCGGCCGAGAGGTCCAGCTCTCGGCCACCGAGTTCGAGCTGCTGCGCGTCCTGTCGGCAGGCGGGGGACGGGTCGTGACCACGGAGGCGCTACTCCGGCAGGTGTGGGGGCGCCGGGGCTCCGGCGACACCGACCGCGTGCGCACCGCCCTCAAGAAGCTCCGCAAGAAGCTCGGCGACGACGCGGCCGACCCGGTCTACATCTTCAACGCGCACGGCGTCGGCTACCGCTTCGCCGCGGGCCGCGGGCCTCCGCTGCGGTAGCGGGCAGCATCCACTGTCGGGTGTCGGGTTACGCGCCACCAGCTTTGCCCTGGTTAGGTCTTGAAGGGTTACTCTACGGGAGGAACCATCAATCCGCAGAGGAGACCCGACCGCTGCGATCCGAGACCGCTCGGCATTTCAAAGATGAGATACGAAGAGAGATCACTCCAGCTGATAGACCTGATTGGCCGGTTCGAGGCCCGGTCATCCGCCGATCATCGGGCGAAGAGGTGAGCTTGCGTCGGCTTGCCAGTGCGCGTGCCGAGGAGGGGGCACCGCCCCCCGCCAGCCCCCGCCGGGGACCCGCGAAGCGTGGCCTCAAAGGGTAAGCTGCTCATGACTGCTAACAGCTAACGGGTCAAGAGCCGGCGCCTCAAAAGACCGGGTCGGCCTTCGGGTCTCGACGCTCGCCGACACTCGACACCTCCCATTATCGGCATCCAGCCGATGCGCGGGAAAGGCGCTTGCGGCGGTCCTTAGAACTGGACGCGTATTCCCAAGTACGTCGTTGAGCCTTCGTCCCGCCCTGGCCGGACATCGAGGACGGGGCTAAGCGCGAAGCCATTGGGAGTCGCGTGCGGGATGGTTTCCCATTCCTCACGTCGGATCAGCGCCCCAATCCCACCGCCCCAGAGCGCGCCCACGGCACCGAATCCTATCCCGTACACCAGGGCCGCATAGAGGCCTTCATGATGTTCGTATTGTTCAGGCGAAAAACACAACGTCGCGGGGGGGCAAGTATCGTAGCCCGACACCAGACCCTTCACGAGTCCCGCGGCGAAGCCGCCTGCGCCGCCCCAAAGCAGCCCCCGTTTCCACTGCCGCGTGGTCCCGAGGCTCCGTTCGAGCAGAACGATCTCCGAGCGGGCGAAAGAGCGGATGGAGCCGGTCGGGCCATCGCTTAGGAGTAGGTCGATACTCTCTTCCGCTATGCCCTGGAACTGGCCGGTACTGGCCACTCCATCCCCAATCGTCACGCGGACGCGTTCTCCCACATCCTGCGCACTCAGGGGCTCTGATCCGGCGATCAAGCCGACCAGGACGGGGATGCTTCCGAATAGCGCCGTCCATGATGCCCTGCAATCGTGGCCCATAATTGTTCCGTCGCTCTCCCTGCTGATTCCGCACCCCGACTCCGCCCGTTGGGCTCGAAAACCTAGCTGCGCAGGTTACCGTGCGCCAATTTCAACACGATCCGACATGCGAGCGGACGCGTGCCGCTCGCGGCGTCGCCGGTTCGAGAGTCTAGCAGCTAGCCCGCCAGATACGCGGCCCAGTCGTTCATGAGCCGCCTGCTGGGCGCGCCTGAAGGCCCAGGCAAGACAGCCGACCATCGGCCAGACCGTGGATTGCACGATGGCCGCGATCGAGCGCGACAATCCGGATCTGCCGGTCCAGACCTGCGAAACAACGTCAGGATCGACTGGACGCTTCGCGACAACGTCCGCGCCAAACCTGCGCCGCTTGGTCAAGCGGATCCCAACGAAGCACGGCTGCCCGCCCGACACGCAGCACAAGGCGACGCGCGCTGTGCTCGAACAAGCCGCGGTGCTGTCTGCGGGGCGGGTGGGGGAGGTTGGGCCGACAAGACCGCACGTGGAAGGGCGGGAGATCGCCCGGTTCGACTTGTCTCTCTTCCTTCCTCGCCCAGAACTTCGTCCGCGGCCATCCCATTCCGTGCGACGCATTCCCGCTCTCCGAATTGGTCGGGATTCCCGCCAATCGACTCCGTCTTTCCGGCAGTTGTGACACGACGGAATCAGACATGGTCCAACGGCAAGAATGGCAGATCGTGCAGTCCCAATTGAACTTACGTGATTCCTTGCCGTAATTCGCGCCACCAGCAGTCCGCTGGTCCGACGTTGACGTTGAAGCCCGTGGCACGCGCCGGGCTGGAGCCCAAGCGTGGCCGCAGTTGGCACTCCCTCAGGCGGAAGTTCGCCTCGGACCTCATGAACCAGCCGCTCAAGGTGCTCTGCCAGCTGGGCGGATGGAAGACGGCCCGGACGGTGCTCGAGTGCTACCAGCGCGGACGAGGACAAGCTCAGGAAGGCCCTTGAGGACCGCCGGAGGACCTGCTCCTGGCCCAAATAACGGAAATTAATTGGCGGGCACTCCGCGTCCCAACCGCGTAAGTTCAATGGAGCCAGCCGGAATCGAACCGGCGACCTCCTGCTTGCAAAGCAGGCGCTCTCCCGACTGAGCTATGGCCCCGTTACCGAGCTGTGGCCCCGCGTCCGCGGGACCCGATGCGTCCCTGCCCTCGTCTCCTGCCCCGCGCACACCCGGTGAGAGGCAGGAATGTAGAAGCGAGCGGCGCGTTGTTCCAGTCTCGCGCATTGGCCCGACAGACGCTGCCCGCGCCCAGGGGCCCGGCCAATCCGTGAGCCGCGGCTCGTCTTGCCCGAGGGACGCGACGCGTGCGCGGCGGGACTGCCCACTTGGTCGCGAGAGCGATATACTGTCGCATCATGTCCGCCGCCCGCACCTCCCTTCCGGGAGCCGTCTTCCTCGACCTGTACGGCACGGTCGCGAGAGAGGTGGGCTACATCAACCATCCCGACCGCTTCCGCCTGCACGACTTCTCGGGCGAGGCGATTGGGCTGCTCAACCAGGCGGGCTACCGGGTGTTCGTGGCGACGAACCAGTCGGGGATTGCGCGCGGGTACTTTACGGAGGAGGTGTTGAACGAGGTGCACCGCCGGCTGGTCGACCGCCTGGCGCGCGAAGGTGCGCTTGTCGAGGCGGTCTACTACTGCCCGCACCTGCCCCCCGAGGGCCGGCCGGCCGTGTGCGATTGTCGCAAGCCCCTTCCCGGGATGCTCAAGCGGGCCGCGGGCGAGCACGGGGTGGACCTCGCCTCTTCCTGGATGGCCGGGGACATGATCACGGATGTGGAAACGGGGCACGCCGCGGGGGCGCGAGGGATTCTGTTGCGTACCGGATACGGACGCGGCCAGATCGAGTACCAGCGGCACCGCTGGCGCGTCGAGCCCGACCTGATCTGCGATGACCTCCTCGCCGCCGCGCAGGCGATCGTGACCGCGCTGCCGCGGGATCCCCGGTGAGGACGCCATGCCCCCCGACAAATCGTTGAACGACGCGCGCGCCCGAGCCCTGGCGACCCTCGATGCGATCGCGGGCCGGCGCATCCTGGTGGCGGGCGATTTCCTGCTCGACCGCTACCTGATCGGCCGACCCACCCGCCTCTCGCGCGAGGCTCCCGTGGTCATCCTGCGGCACGAAAGCGGCAACACGAACCTGGGGGGCGCGGGCAACGCCACCCGCAACGTGCGCGCGCTGGGCGGCGAGCCGGTGCCGCTCGGACTGGTGGGGCAAGACCGGGAAGGGGACGAGGTGGTCGAACTGCTCGGGGCCGCGGGCGTCGACACTCGCGGGATTCTGCGCGACCCGGAGCGGCCCACCGTCATGAAGACCCGCATTCTCGCGGGGGCCGCGAACGCGGCCAAACAGCAGGTGTTGCGGATCGACCAAGGGGAGGAATACGGCGCGAGCCGGATCCAGCGACTCACCCGGCACGCCCGCACCCTGTTTGGAGAAGTGGACGCGGTGCTGCTTTCCGACTACGGGTACTCGACCCTGGCGCCGCCGGTGCGTTCCTGTCTCATCCAGGCGGCGCGCATGCGGGGAATCCCCTCCTGCGCGGATTCGCGCTATCAGCTGACCGAGTTCCGAGGCGTTACGGTAGCAACCCCGAACGAAGAGGAGGCGGGAGCGGTCCTGGGCCGCATTCTGCGCAACGATGCCGACGTGACAGCGGCCGGGAGAGAACTCCTGACCCGCCTGGGTGCGCCTGCGCTGGTGCTCACTCGCGGAAGCCGGGGGATGCGCGTCTTCGAGGGCGACGGGGCATGGCGGGACGTCCCGCCGGTTCGCCAGGGGGAGGTGGCGGATGTGACCGGCGCCGGCGACACGGTGGCGAGCGCGCTGCTGCTTGCCCTGGCGGCCGGTTCGGACATCCTGGGCGCGGCCGTGCTGGCCAATGCGGCCGCTTCAGTCGTGGTGACGCGACGGGGGGCGGCGACGGCAACGCCCGACGAGGTGGCTCGTGTGCTCCGGAGCCGGCCGGACCGTGACTTGGCTTAGGCCCAGGCCAGATCACCTGCACCGTGCTCGCCGGCGGCACGCGCGTCTACCACACGCACGGCGAGGAGAAGCAGCTTAGGCCCCGGCTCGCGCCCTCAGGGTACGATCACGACGATGAGCGCCTCCCACAGGGGCGTGCGTGGCGACTCTACCACGCCATCCAGGTGGTCCCTGTGCCAAGAGAAGCCACAGGGTAGAGCGGACCCTGCGACCGAGTGGATCCTCACATAGCGGGCTTCGGCATTTCCCCGGATGAAGCAGCCGATCCATAGCCAGGGAACCCGGTCCATCTCCCCGGCCTCTGGAGGAAGATGGCCCACGCCGATCCCCGACCGGGTCAGTTGCCCCTTGAAGCCGTACCGAAAGCCGAACATCGTCGTCGGACCTTCGTATCCCGCAGGCGGAACGGCAGGCTCAAGCAGTCCGGGTGCCTGCGGTGTGTCCGGCGGCTCGGAAGGGCCGCCTTCGCTGCAGCCAAGGATCGCCAGCAGGGCAATCCTCCAGCCGCGCCTCACCCGTCGAGCACCCGCGCTGCACGCAACAGCGTGACTTCATCCCACGGCTTCGCGACGAGCTGCACTGCGAGCGGGAGGCCGCCCTCCCCGTTGCCCCAGGGAACGCTGATCGCAGGCCAGCCGAGCGCGTTGAAGGGATTCGTAAGGTCCGTCGAGGCAGGCATGTCCAATGGTGGAGCCACGCCGGGCTGGCACGGCAAGCTCAGCAGGTCGACGCTCTGCAGGATGGCGTTCCAGCGCTCGCGTATCCGGTGCCTCAGTCGCTGTGCCCCGAGGAAGTCCCCGGCGTTGAAGGTGAAGGCCCCGAGCAAACGGCCCAGGCAGAACTGGCCGTAGTCGTCGTAGCGGGCCCGCAGCAGGGGCGCATGAAAGGCCGCGGCTTCGACCCCCAATGTCACAACGGCCACCTGGCGCAGCAGGTGGATGTCGTCGAGGTCGACCTCCACCAAAGTCGCGCCCGCTTCCTCCAGCGCCTGGTTTGCGCGCGCCCACGAGCGAGAGGCCGCGGCCCCTGGAGGAGTGTGCGAGTGCAGCTCACGGGGCACGCCGACCCGCAGACCGCGCACACCTCCGTCCCGCCCACCGCGCGCGCCGGCCGCCACGAACGGCCGGCTCGCCCGGGTGCGGCCGTCGCGCGGGTCGGGTCCGGCGATCGCGGCGAGCAGCAGCGCCGCGTCTTCGACGCTGCGCGCGAGAGGACCCAGGTGGTCGAGCGACCAGGCCAGCGGGGTGCAACCGAAGAGGCTCGCGCGCCCGAAGGTGGGCTTGAGGCCGACCACCCCGCAGAGCGCCGCCGGGATGCGGATCGAGCCCCCGGTGTCCGACCCGAGGGCGCCGTACACCATGCCGCGAGCCACCGCCGCCGCCGACCCGCTGCTGGACCCACCCGCGTCGCGGGTGGGGTCGCGGGGGTTGGGGGTGGGGCCGTAGTGGGGGTTGGTCGACCCCGGCCAGTACGCGAACTCCGACAGGCGGGTCTTCCCCACGATGACGGCGCCCGCTTCCCGCAGGCGCTCCACCGCGGTCGCGTCGTGGCCGGTGACCCGCCCGGCGAAGACCTTCGACCCGGCGGTGGTCACCGTGTCCTTCATGGCCACGAGATCCTTGACCGCGACCGGAATCCCGTGCAGCGGCCCTCGCCACGCGCCGTTGGCCAACTCGTCTTCTGCTCGCCGGGCCGCCGCCCGCGCTCTCTCCGCCAGGACCAGCTGGAAGGCGTTCGCCCGGTCATCGTCCTCCTCGATACGGGCGAGCGCCTGCTCGGTCAGCTCGACGGGCGAGATCGCGCGGGCGCGCACCAAGGGGGCCAGTCCGGCGATGGTCGATGGCCAGTCAACCCGTCCCTCAGCCACGTCCACCGGATCCACCGCGCCACAGGGTGGTCCCGTCGAACCGCCGTCCTCGACCACCCCCGGCCCGGGAATCGACCACCCAGACAGAGGGTCCGGAATGTCGTCCTCCCCCAAGGTCGCGAGGGCTTCGCGAAACGCCGGCGCGCGGTCCAGATAGCCTTCCGCGACAACCCGATCGACATCGTCGTCCCGCGCCGGGATGCCCGCCGAGAGCAGGTTCGCCCGCAGCCCGTCGGCGAGGCGGGTTCTAGCGCGTGAAGACACTGCGGACGACGAACCCCAGGTTGGCGGGCCGCTCCGCCAGCCGCCGCATGTACCACGCGTACCAATGCGGCCCGTAGCTGATGAGAACCCGCACGGGGATGCCGCGGCGCCTCAGCGCCAACTGCTCGCGCGTTCGGATGCCATAGAGCATCTGCACTTCGAATGCGCCCGAGGGTACGCCGCTGGCGCGCGCCTCCTCCAGAATGCGCGCCAGGAGAACGATGTCATGGGTTGCGATCCCCTGAGGCGCGGAGGGGTCGGCGTTCTCGAGCATGAGCCGGGTCAGCGCCAGAAAGTTCTCGTCCACATCGGCCTTGCGCGGATAGGCGATCTCCGCCGGCTCCTGGTAGGCTCCCTTCACCAGCCGCAGCCGGGCGCCCAGGGCGAGCAGCCGCTCCACGTCGGCCGTCGTGCGGTACAGGTACGCCTGCACGCACAGACCGAGGTTGGGGTGTTCGGCAAGCGTGGTGGTGAAGATGTCGAGGGTCTCGTCGACGTACGGCGACGCCTCCATGTCCACCCAGACGACGTTGCCGTTCGCCGCAGCCGACTCCGCGAGGCGCTTGAGATTGGCCTGTGCGAAGTCCTGCCCGAGATCCTGCCCGAGCTGGGTGAGCTTGATCGAGATCTGGGTGTTCAGCCGCTCCGCCGCGATGCGCTCCAGCAGCCCCGTGTAGTGCTGCATGACCTTCTCGATCTCGTGCCGATCGTCGAGGGCCTCGCCGAGCTTGGTGAACACCGTCGAGATCTCGTGCTCGCGCAGCTTGCGGGTGGCCTCCAGAGCCGCCTCGGCGGTCTCGCCCGGCATGAAGCGGGAAACCGCCCGGCGAGCAAAGGAGCGGCGCCGCATCTGGCCCTCGAGCCACGCGTTCCGCGATGCCCAGAGCAGGGCTTGGCGCAGCATCTCAATCCCCCTCCCCGATGCGGGCGCGGCAAGGTCGCGGCGCGGGATCGGCTTCGTCAGACATCCTGGTTCCTCCTGATGTTGCGCTGAAGTCAGGCAGTATACGCCGGCCCGGTCACGTCGGCCAAGTAAGGAGCCGCCACGAAGTCTTCGCTCATCCCGCCGAATCATCCGGGGCGAGCCTCTGCGGCATCATTCGTGCAAGCTCCTTGCCATCGACGTGTGTCGGACTGATGCGGAGCGCCGGTGGTCTTCGGATCGGATTGCCAGACCGTGTCTGAACCAGGACATCGACGCTCCCCAGCAGTCGTGAGCAACCACTCCGAAAACAAGGGGAGCCAGAATTATGAAATATTCCAGACGACTCGCGATCAATGCACTCGCTGGAGCCGTGATGTTGGGAGCATGCGACGATGAGGAAGTGATCGCGCCGCCGGTCGAGCCACCGGCGCCTGCGGCGACCACTTTCGAGGTCACCATCGAGAACGTCTCCGCTGCCTACGACTTCCTCGGTTCCGGTGTATTCGCCGTTCCGACGGGAGCGGATGAGCCCGGTCCGCTGCATGCGGGCGCCACGTATGAGTTCGACTTCGCGGCCGCTCCCGGGATGTACCTTTCCTTTGCAACCATGTTCGTGCACTCGAACGACTACTATTTCGCACCCGACGGCCGCGGGATCGCACTCCATGACGGCGATGGCGCGCCGGTGAGCGGTGACGTCACCGACCAGATCATGCTCTGGGACGCCGGGACCGAGATCAACCAGGAACCGGGCGCCGGCACAGACCAGGCACCGAGCCAGGCCGGGCCCGACACCGGAGAAGCCGATCCCGAGCGCGAGGTGCGCCTGGTGACCGACGCGTTCGGCAACCTGCCCGAGGTCAGCGACGTCATCCGCGTCACGCTGGAGTCGAAAGGCGCCGGCATGTTCCACCTCCGCATCGAGAACGTCAGCACGGCGACCACGCTGATGACCTCCGACATGATGTCGCTTCCGGATGTGCCGCTGGCGCCCGGGGTGTGGGTGGTGCACAGCGCGGAGAATCCGATCTTCACCGAAGGCGAAGCCGACCGCGGGGAGGGCCTCGAGGGGCTCGCCGAAGACGGCACCGCCGGAGAACTCGGCGAGGCGCTGGCTGGCCGCACCGGCCTGACCACCCCCATCGCTCCCGGGGTCTTCGCGGTCCACACCGGAGCAGGCGTCCTCTTCGATGACGGCGAGGCCGCGAGCAAGGGCATGGAGGCGCTGGCCGAGGACGGGGTCCCGACCGCGCTCGCGGACGAGCTGGCGACCGTTGACGGAGTCACGTCGGGTGCCTTTGCCACACCCGCGGGAGGGTCGGATCCCGCCCCCGCATTCCCGGGGCAGAGCTATTCCTTCACCTTCGACGCCAACCCGGGCGACTACCTCTCCTTCGCCACCATGCTGGTGCAGTCGAACGACCTGTTCTTCGCGCCGGATGAGAGGGGTGTCGGGCTGTTCGACGCCGCCGGCGCGCCCATCAGCGGCGACATCACCGACGAAGTCCAGCTGTGGGATGCGGGCACCGAGATGAACGAGGCTCCCGGGGCCGGTCCCAACCAGGCGCCCCGCCAGGCGGAGCCGGACACCGGAGCCGACGAGGAAGGAGGCACCGTGCACGAGGTCGATGTCATGATGGCCGCCGACGGGTTCTACTACCCGGCCATCACGGACGTCATCCGGGTGACGATTCGGCCTCAGGCGAACTGATCTTCACCTCGTCGCGGCGACTCGTGCGCCGCGGCTGACAACATGGCCGGCCGTCCTGGAGAGATCCGGGGCGGCCGGCCGGACGTCCCTTTCTTCCGCTTGATCTGGAGCTATTCCCCATCTCCGCATACGTTGGGGCCATGCTTCACAACCTGCTCCTCGAAGAAATGACCTGGCCCGAGGTGGAGAGGGCGCTGGCCGACGGGTTTACGTCGGTCGTGGTGGCCGTGGGCGCGATTGAACAGCACGGCAGGCACCTGCCGCTCCTCGTGGATGCGGCGCGCGGCGACCGGTTGGCGCTCGAGGTGGCCCACCGCCTGGGGCGCACTCTCGTGGGTCCCACGATTCGGGTGGGTTGCTCGGAGCACCACATGGGCTTTCCGGGCACCGTTTCGCTCAGAGGGGAGACGCTCAAGGCCATCTGCATGGACTATGTGGTCAGTCTCGCGCGCCACGGCTTCCGTACGGTCTACCTCGTGCCGTCCCACGGCGGCAACTTCGCGCCCCTCGCCTTGATGCTGGACGAACTCCGCGCCGCGGTTGCTCCCGATTGCGACGTCCACGCCTATACCGATCTGCTGGAGTTCGTGTCGTTGTGGGAGAGCGCGGTGCGCGAGGTGGCGCCGGACCTCACCGACCGCGTGGGCGGCCACGCCGACATCGCCGAGAGCTCGGAGATGCTCTGCATTCGGCCCGACCTGGTGCAGGAGGAGCTGGCCGCGGCGGGCTACGCCGGCGGCTTCGACGCAGCCCTGGCGGAGCGGATCTTCGGAGAGGGGCTGCGCGCGGTCACGCCCAACGGAGTGCTGGGAGACCCGCGCGGAATGAGCCGCGAGATCGGAGAGCGCTGCATGGCCCGCGCCGCCGACGGCATCGCCGCGGCGCTGCGGGAGGGAGGATGAAGCCGATCGGTCCCATCGAGCTGGCCGCCATCCGGGCCGCGAGCGAGCGCATCGCGGGAGCCGCCATCCGCGCGCCGCTGGTTCGTCTGGAGGTTCCCGAGGCTCCGGCGGCCGAGGTGTGGCTCAAGCTGGAGTGCCTGCAGCCCATCGGCTCCTTCAAGATCCGGGGCGCCGCCAACGCCATGGCGCGGGCCGATCCCGCCCGGCTGGCGCGCGGGGTCTACACCGGAAGCGCCGGCAACATGGCTCAGGGCGTCGCCTTCGAGGCCCGGCGGCGCGGGATTCCCTGTCGCGTGATCGTCCCGGACACGGCGCCCGCGGCCAAGCTGGACGCCATCGCCCGGCTGGGGGCGACGGCCGTTCCGGTGTCGTTCGCGGAGTGGTGGGCGGTCCTGCGCGACCACGGCCGCCCCGGCGAGGACGGGTTCTTCGTGCATCCCGTAAGCGACCCGGACGTGATCGCCGGCAACGGCACCATAGGCCTCGAGATCGTCGAGGAGCTCCCGGACGTTCGCGCAGTGGTCGTACCCTACGGCGGGGGCGGCCTCTCGTGCGGGATCGCCACCGCCGTGAGGGCGGTGCGGCCGGAAGCACGGGTCTTCGCCGCCGAAGTGGAGACTGCGGCCCCCCTGGCCGCGTCGCTGCAGGCGGGCCGACCGGTGCCGGTCCCACATACCCGGTCCTTCGTGGACGGGATCGGCGCCGCGAGCCTCCTGCAGGAGATGTGGCCCCTCGTGCGCTCGCTTCTGGCCGGGTCGCGGGTCGTCTCGCTGCAGGATGTCCGCGCAGCGATCCGGTTGCTGGCGGAACGCGCGCACATCGTGGCGGAGGGGGCGGGAGCCGCGGCGGTCGCGGCGGCTCTGGGCGGCCTTCCCGGCATCGGCGATGGGCCGGTCGTCGCCGTGGTCTCGGGAGGCAACATCGACGCGCGCGTCCTCGCGGCGATCCTGGAAGGCCGAAGTCCCTGACGCTCCTCCGACCGGTGTCCTCGGGCCCCGGAACCCCTCGCCCCTTTCGGACGTAAGTACCCTGCATGACCTCCCAAACCAAACGACGCATCGGCTTCCTGGTCGGCTTCGCCCTCTACTTCGGGGTGATCTGGTTCGCCTGGGACACGCCTCTGGTCTATCCGCTCAAGGTCTTCGTGGTGCTGCTCCACGAGATCAGCCACGGGATCGCGGCGCTCGCCACCGGCGGAACCATCCAGGGCATCGAACTCAACCCCGCCCAGGGCGGAGTTTGCTACTGTCCGGGGGGCAACGCGCTGCTGACGCTGTCGGCGGGGTATCTGGGCAGCCTGGGCTGGGGGGCAATGCTCCTCATTGGGGCGCGCGCCGGCCCCCGGCCTTCGCGCTGGATCGTTGGCGCGGTGGGCGTCATGGTGGTCGTGCTGACGCTGCTCTACGTGCGCAGCGCGTTCGGCTTCGGCTTCGGCCTCCTCTTCGGCCTCGCGCTCTTCGCCTCCGCCGCGCGCCTCCCGGCCCGCGCGAACCGGATCCTGCTTACCGCGCTCGGGCTCACCAGCTGCCTGTACGCCATACTGGACATCAAGAGCGACATCATCGACAGGCCCGAGCTCCAATCCGACGCGCGCATGCTCGCCGAGATGACCGGCATCCCCACGATGTTCTGGGGATTCCTGTGGATCGCGATCGCGATCGTGGTCGTGCTCATCCTCTTCCGCAAGGCGTTTCGGGACGCGTAAGCTCGGAGCGCTGGAAACAGATGATCCCTGGCATCCTGGCTGCTGCTTGCCGCTTGCATCAGGGATTTGTACTTTGCTGCAGCCGCTCCAATTCGGGGAGCGGCGGGGCCGCTTGGAGAATCGCTCAGATGGCGTTCTCCGACGGACCGCGGGCCTGGGCCCGCCGGTGTTCGGCCCGATGTCGACTCATGAAAAGGAGGTGATCAATTGTCTAGTCCAAGTACCCCGTTCAGCCTGGCATGGGCAAGCGATCGCCGCTAGCCGCGTGATCGTATCTGTTCCAGCCAGCGGCCATCGTGCCGGGCTGAGCAGAAAACGTTGTAAGAAGGCGCCGTCGGACCGAGTCCGGCGGCGTTTTCCCTCTAGTGGGAGGCGCTGGCCTTCTGGCGCCCGCCGCCCCATTTCGCCGGCGCGGTCGCGGCCCTCAACGCGGCCTCGGCCGGCGCCGGAGTCGACATCCCGGCGGACGCGTTGCGGGGGTGGGAGAAGAATGGCGGCTCGATTCCTGGCGCGCCCCCTGACCTGTCAAGGCGCAACTTGCCAGAACAGCACCCGGTAGTCAGACGGTGAAGGCGACGCGCCCACCGGTGGGCGCGTACGCGGGCTGGGTCTTGTGTGACGGGTCGAAGGTGAGCTGCTCGGACATGCCCCCGCCGGCAGGGACCCGGAAGATCTGGAAGAACCCGTCGTCGGCCCGGTCGACGTACGCCACCCAGCGGCCGTCCGGTGTCGTGCTGATCCCCGAGTGGATCTGGTCCGAGCCGTAGCTGTGGAAGCGCTCCGGGGTTCCGCCCGTGCGCGGCACGCGCCAGAGGCTCTTGCGTCCGACCGCCTCGGCCGCCTCGAAGATGATCGTCTCCCCCGCGTCGGCCCACTCTCCCTGAATCACGTCCTGCTCGAAGCCGGCCAGTTCGATCCGCGTCTGAGGCTGCGTCACCTCACCGTTCTCCTGGTCGATACCGATCACGAACAGATGAGCCCGCCGCGCCCCGGAGTCGTCCACGCGATAGCTGGGGAAGAGAACCCAGCGCCCGTCCGCCGACCAGCGCGCCCACCCCGTCTCATGGCCGCCTTCGCTGATCATGCGCGGCTCGTCGCTCCCGTCCGCAGCCATGAGCCAGATGTCGTCCGACTCCTGATGGGTATGGAAGGCGATCCAGCGTCCGTTGGGCGACCAGTGCATCCCCTGGTCCTCCGAATAGGACTGGCGGACCACGCGCTCGGGTTCGTCGTGCGGCTCGCCCGGGTGAGCTCCGACGATGCCGATGTGCTGCGCGATGTCGGGGTAGTGGAAGTCGTCGGTCACATGGCGCCAGCTCCCGAAGGTGAAGGCCACCTCCGATCCGTCCCAGCTCCAGGTCGGCGTCTCGGACTGAAACGTGGTCAGCGGCGCGGACGGCCCGCCATCGTCGGGGGCGGTGGCCAGGAAGACGCGGTAGTCCTGCGATTTGAACAGAATCCGCCCGTCCGCGCCCACGGAGGGAGCGTAGGCGTCGCGCGAGAAGCCGGTCAGGAGCACGGGCGCGCCTCCTCCAACCGGGCGGGCCCAGAGATCCAGGAAGCCGCCCTCGCCAGGCGCCGCGTAGTAGACCCTGTCGCCGCTCGGTGAGAAGGCGAGCGGGCCGTAGACTTCCTGGTCCGCGAAGAGCGGCTCGGACGCCTCGCAGGGAAAGTGCAGCCGCTGATGGTCGTCATCCAGCGAGAGGCAGCCGAGCCGACCGTCCGGCGACCAGGCGGGAAAGGAGAGCCGCATCCCGGTCGCCGCCGTCCGCGGGTTGCCGCCGTCCGCGTCCAGGAGCCATACCGTCGACTCACCCCCACCCGTAGCCACCCCCGCCACGGTCGCGCCGTCCGGCGACCAGGCGAGCATGTCGAGCGCGAGCAGGTCGGGCGCTTCCGAGCGGGCCGGCCACAGGGGCTCCCGGCCGCCGTCCGTCCGGTCGTAGACCCACCACTCCTGCCGGCTGCGGTCGAACACGCGCTCACGGACCGCGATCCGGCGGCTGTCGGGAAGCCACTCGATGAAGCGCATCGACGACGCGCCCGACCCCATGACGCGCGTCGCCCCACCCCGCACCGGCATGACGTGCAGCCGGTCTCGCTCGGTGTAGGCGAGCCAGCGCCCGTCGGAAGAAACCCTCCCCAGCGGGTCCCGATACGCGACGGGTCCCACCTGCTCGGCGGAGGCGACGTAGTCGAGCGGCAGGCCCGGGTCGCCCGCGGCAGGGCCCTCAACGCATCCTCCCGCGGCCAGGGCGAGCAGCACAGTGCCGGCCAGCCGCCCGGCCGAGCCGCGTCGCCCGGGCCGCACAGTTACCCACGGGGGCGGACCGTGTCGCGCCAAGCGCATCATTACAGTCACGCCCCGAACCATTCCGGCGCGTTCCCCTGTTGCCACTTGATGTTGCAACCCACGCTCGCGCGCTGAACGGCCAGCGGGGGCCGCCCCTCCAGCAGCGCGTCGGCCGCGGCGCGCAGATCCTCGCCCGTCACCGGCGTCCCCGCGCCCGGGCGGGAGCCGTCGAACTGGCCCCGGTACACCAGCCTCCGGTCGCCGTCGTGCAGGAATAAGTCGGGCGTGCAGGCGGCCCCGTACGCCTTGGCCACCTCCTGGGACTCGTCGAACAGGTACGGGAAGGTGTACCCGACCTCTTCAATCTCATCGGCCATGCGCTCCGGCGAGTCGGCCGGCTGGGTCGCGACGTCGTTGGAGTTGATGGCCACCACGGCCAGTCCGCGCGCCTGGTATTCGCGCGCAAACTCCGCCAGCTCGTGGCGCAGGTGCTTCACGAAGGGACAGTGGTTGCAGATGAAGGCGACCAGCAGTCCGGGCGCCGCACCCAGATCTTCCAGCTCCCATTCCCGGCCCGCCGGATCCGGTAACCGGAAGTCGGGCGCGGGCGTCCCCAACGGAATCATGGTCGAAGGCGTGAGCACCATTATGGCATCTCCATCTGCTGAGGTAACGTCTTCAATTCGACGATCTCGTACCGGCGCACGCCGCTCGGCAGCCTGACCTCGACCTTGTCGCCCTGGCGGGCCCCCATGAGCCCTCGGCCGATCGCCGAAGCCATCGAGACATGGCCGGCTTCGATGTCGATGTAGTCCCCGGCGGCGATCGTGTACGTCACCTGCATCCCCCGCGTGCAATCGCGGACGGTGACCCGGGAGCCGAAGCCCACCCTGTCCGCGGGCATCCCGTCCACATCGATCCGGGAGAGTGCGGAGACGCGCTGGGTGAGGTGTCCGATACGCGCGTTGACGAACTGCTGGCGCTCGAGGGCCGACTTGTACTCCGAGTTCTCGCGCAGATCTCCCAGTTCGACCGCCTTGCGAATGCGGTCGGGAAGCTCGAAGTGCAGCTCGCGCAACAAGGCCTCGATCTCATCTTCGATCTTCTGCCTGATTTCGTTCAGCATGCGGCCCCTCCGGACGACATGTAGGGACGGAGCAGCGCGGCGTCACGCACGCGGATCGGAAGTGGCCAGCACCACCTCCCGGCGGGATTGCCGGTCCGCCTTCACGGCTTCGCGGAACCTGGGATGCGCAACCCCGAGGATCTGGGTGGCGAGAATCGCGGCGTTCACCGCCCCGGCCTTCCCGATCGCGAGGGTGGCCACCGGAACGCCCCCCGGCATCTGGACGGTGGAGAGGAGCGAATCGAGGCCCTGCAGCGCCGAACCCATCGGCACGCCCAGCACCGGAAGCGCGGTGCTCGACGCCACCACGCCAGCGAGATGTGCGGCTCCACCGGCGGCGGCGATGATGACCGCGAGGCCTCTCTCCTCCGCGGAACGCGAGTAATCGAGAACCAAATCCGGAGTGCGGTGCGCGGACATCACGCGCACCTCGTGGGGAACGCCGAGCGACTCGAGGGTGGCGGCGGCGTGCGTCATCACGGGCCAGTCGCTCTTGGAGCCCATGATGACACCGACTTTGGCGTTTTCCGTAGAATCCATGCAAATGCAACCGGTGCGGGTCGGAGGGAGTCGGGGAAGAAAGCCCACGATGCAGAACCCCCGCGGAAGGGTCAAGGGTTGAACTGGGGCGGAAGCCGGAGTTACTGTCGAAAGTCGCGTTTGTACCCCGTGCCGTCCACCACCGTCAGATCAAACAGGGGAAACCGAATGAAGCAGATCAGGGTCACGCTCCGCTGGCTTCAGGTGCTCGACAAGCTCGAGCCCTGGTACAAGAACAAGGGCGAGTTCGTCTTCTGGGCCAAGGTCACGAGCGGGGAGCACACGCACGAACGCCGGTTGCCCGAAAAGGGCCACTATCCCATCTCGGACCATCCCCGCTGGAACAAGCTCGATCACATGAACAAGGTGATGTACGAGGGCGAAGCGGGAGATGCCCTGCTCATCGAGTTGCGCGGCGTGGAAACGGACAAGTTCTCGGACGACGACGAACTCGAACGATATTCGCGCGAGTTCGCGGGTCCCGCCGAGTCCTGGGTGGGCCGGCACCAACCGGGAGACGAAGGGCCTCCCGACCCGGAGGCCATGAGCAACTGGCGGATCTGCTACGACGTGGAAATCGTCTAGCTCCGATCAGACCGCGTCGGGGCGGCGCGCGCCCGTCCCGACGCGAACCAGGTGGTACCGCTTCTTCCCGCGGCGCAGGACCACGAACTCGCCGGCCAGGGTCTGGCTGATCGTCACCCGAGCGGAGACATTCGCGGTGCGCCGGTTGTTCAGGTAGATGCCTCCGCCGCCGATCGCGCGGCGGGCATCGCTCTTCGAGGCGGCCAGGCCGGACCCGTGAAGCAGGTCGACAAGCGGGAGACCTTCCCCCTGGAGCGCGTCTCGCGAGACCTCGCTCGAGGGCACATCCGCAAAGATGTCCGCGACCTCGCTGGCGACCAGTCCCTCGATCTCGCCGCCGAAGAGCACCGAGGTCGCCTTTTGCGCACGGGCCAGGCCCCCTTCCCCGTGGAGGCGGCGGGTGACGTCGGCCGCCAGCGCCTTCTGGCCGAGGCGCCGGTGGGGCTCGCTCGCGACGGACGCCTCCAGTTCCTCGATCTCCTGGCGCCGAAACAGGGTGAAGAGCCGCAGGTAGGCCCCCACGTCGGCGTCCGCGGTGTTCATCCAGAACTGGTAGAACCGGTAGGGCGTCGTGCGCTCGGGGTCCAGCCACACCGTTCCGCTCTCCGTCTTGCCGAACTTGGTGCCCGAGGATGTGGCCAGGAGCGGGAAGGTCACGCCGTAGGCCCGGGCGCCGCGCACGCGCCGGATGAGATCGATGCCGGCGGTGATGTTGCCCCACTGATCGCTGCCGCCCATCTGCACCGTGCAACCCAACCGGTCGTGAAGCTCCAGGAAATCGTAGGCCTGCATGAGCACGTAGCTGAACTCGGTGAACGAGATACTTGCCTGCGGGTCCTCCACGCGCCTGCGGATCGAGTCCTTGCCCAGGAGGACGTTGATGGAGAAGTGCTTGCCCACGTCACGCAGGAAGTCGACCATCCCGACCCGTCCCAGCCAGTCCAGGTTGTTGGCCATGCGCGCGGGATTGCCCTTCACCTCGAAGTCGAGAAAGTGCGCGAGCTGGGCGTGGATGCCGGCGGCGTTGGCCTCCGCATCCTCCTTGGAAAGCAGCGCCCGCTCAGCGGCCTTCTCGGACGGATCCCCGATCAGGCCGGTGCCGCCGCCGACCAGGGCGACCGGGGTGTGCCCCGCGCGTTGCAGATGCACGAGCCCCATGATCGGCAGCAGGCTGCCGACGTGCAGGCTGGAGGCGGTCGGGTCGAAGCCGATGTAGGCGACCCGGGACTCGGCGGCGAACGCCTGCGCAGCGCCGTCGGTGGCGTCGTAGAGCAGGCCGCGCCACTTGTATTCGTCGAGCAGGTTCATGGGTTGGGGCGTTTGGGGATGGGCGCTGGATCGAGGTTGAGCGGCTGGATGGCGCGCCCGCGGGGACAGCACCCGGGACGGCCAAAGCTACAGGGTTGGGAATCGTTCTTCCATGGTGCCCGGAGAGTCACGGTCGCCCACGCAGGTCGCGGTCGGGGGTGACGGAATCCAGCGGCGGCGATGGGCTCGGTGACTGGCCGGGCCCGGAAAGCAGGGCGGCAAGGCGGGCGCGGTCGACCTTGCCGTTCGGGTTGCGCGGAAGCGCGCCCAGCACTACGAGCGAGCGCGGGCGGGCAGCAGGGCCGAGCACTTCCCGGCAGTACCGGTGGAGCGCCTGAGGGCGAATCTCGCCGACGCGGGCGGCCACGACCCCCGCCGCCACCCGTTCTCCCCATTCCGGGTCGGGCAGGCCCACCACCCCCGCCTCCGTCACCCGGGGATGCGCGGCGAGGACCCGCTCCACCTCGGCGGGATCGACGTTCACCCCTCCGCTCACGATGCGGTGCGCCTTGCGGCCGGTGACCCAGAGGTGGCCGTCGCGGTCGAGGCGGCCCAGGTCGCCGGTTCGATACCAGCCGTCCGGGCCGGCGATGGGACCACCCCGGTGGTACGCGCGCGCCACCATCTCCCCGCGCAGCTCGATCTCCCCGTCGGGTGCCACCGCGATCTCCACGTCGTCGAGCGGGGGGCCCGCCGTGCCCGGTTTGGTGCTTACCAGCGCGGGGGGGGCGGTGGCCACCTGGGAGCAGGCTTCGGTCATGCCGTAGGTGAGCGCCACCGGCAGTCCGGCCGCCAGCGCGCGCTCCACCAGGTCGGGCGGGGCGCCCGCTCCCCCCACCAGCACGCACCGCAGCGGGGCGGGGAGGGGCCGGGGGAGCCCCGCGTCGAGCAGGCGACCGAGCATCGTGGGCACCAGCGAGACCTGGCTGATGCGGCCGACCTCGAGCAGCTCGACCAGGACTTCCAGCTGGTAGGCGCCGCGCACCACCACCCGGCCCCCGGCTGCAAGCGCCCTGTGCACCAGCGCCATCCCGCCGATGTGCGCGAGCGACAGCGAAGCGTACCAGACGTCGTCCGGACCCAGATCCAACCGCCCCCGCACGGCACGGGCGCTGGCGTTGAAGTTGCGCCGCGAGAGCGCGACCGCGCGCGCCCCGCCTCCGGTGCCCGAAGTGCGCAGGATGGCGACCACATCGTCGGGTCCCACCCCGGGCAGGGGTGCCTGCGACGGGGCCATCCGGCGGATATCGGCAGGCGCCAGCCTCTCGGTCCGCCGCTGCCGGGCCCCCAGCACGGCGACCCGTGCCCCCGCCTCCCCCGCCACCTCGCGCGCCGACTCCGCATGGTCCGGGTCGCACAACACGACCGCCGGCCTCACGACCGCGAGGGCCGCCCGCAGCTCGCGGCGCGCCAAGGCCGGACCCAGCGGCGCGAGCGCCGCACCCGCCCGCGGCGGCGCGTACATGGCCGCCACCGCCGCCGGCCCGGTCGCCGCGAGCATCCCTACCGCGTCGCCCGGCCTCACCCCCAGCCCCACCAGCCGGCGGGCCAGCCGGTCAGCCGCCACGTCCAGGTCGCGATAGGTGTAGCCCCCGCCCCCGTCATCGAGCGCGAGCCTCCCGGGATGTACTCGCGCCCCCTCCGCGACCGCGTCTCTCACGCCCGCGCTCTCTCCGCTTCCGACCCCGTCACCCCAGCGCGAAGCCGAGGCCGAGAAGCACCCCGAAGAGCCCCAGGAAGCGCGCAGTCCCGGCCAGCGCCCGGTTGAGCGAGGCCGACTCGCGGTAGGTCACGACCAGCACGAGCGACCCCGTCACCGCCGGCAACGCGCACAGGGAGAGCAGGACCCAGGGGCTCCAGCCGTGGAGCGCCATCCCGGCGGGAGGAACCGCCGCGGTCAGCCCCACCAGGAAGACGTACTGCGCCTGCGTCCATCCGCGGCCCATGCGCACCGCCAGGGTGCGCTTGCCGGCGCGCGCGTCGGTGTCCATGTCGCGCAGGTTGTTCACCACCAGAATCGCAGTGCTCGCGGCCCCCAGGGCGACGCCCGCGGTCAGAGAGTCCGGGCGAAACGCCAGAACCTGCACGTAGCTCGTGCCCGCCACCGCCACCAGGCCGAAGAAGACGAACACGAACAGATCGCCCAGTCCGTGATATCCGAGCGGATACGGCCCGCCGGTATACGCGATCCCCGATGCGATGCCGGCCACGCCGATCACGACCACAGGCCACCCCGCGACCACCGCCAGGTAGACTCCCGCGCCCGTGGCCAGCCCGAACGCCAGCAACACCCCGCCCAGCACGGCCCGCCCTTCGATCAGCCCGGCCTGGGTGACGCGCACGGGACCCAGCCGTCCCTCGCTGTCCCCGCCCTTCTGATAGTCGTAGTAGTCGTTGGCCAGGTTGGTCCCGACCTGAATGAGCATGGCCCCAAAGAGCGCCGCGAGCGCGGGCAGCGGGGCGAAGCCGCCGTGCATGTGGGCCAGCCCGGTGCCGGCGGCCACCGGGGCGACGGCGGCGGTGAGGGTGCGGGGCCGGCAGGCCATCACCCACGCTCGCGTGCGGGAGATGCGTGCGCCGGTCTCCATTCGGGAGATGCGCGCGCCGGTCTCTACGGCAACCACGGATATTTGCGGAAGTCCGGCTTGCGTTTCTCCAGAAACGCGTTCTTTCCCTCCTGCCCCTGCTCCGTCATGTAGAAGAGCAAGGTGGCGTTGCCGGCCAGCTCCTGAAGCCCGGTCTGGCCATCGACGTCCGCATTGAAGGCGGCCTTCAGACAACGGATCGCGAGGGGGCTCTTGTCCAGGATCTCCTGCGCCCAGCGCCACCCCTCCATCTCCAGCTCCTCGACGGGCACGACCTTGTTCACCAGCCCCATCCCCAGCGCCTCCGCGGCGTTGTACTGCCGGCACAGGTACCAGATCTCGCGCGCCTTCTTCTGTCCCACGATGCGGGCCAGGTACGAGGAGCCGAATCCCCCGTCGAAGCTGCCCACGATGGGCCCGGTCTGCCCGAAAACGGCATTGTCGGCGGCGATCGTGAGATCCGACACCACATGCAGGACGTGGCCGCCTCCGATGGCGTATCCGGCCACCAGGGCGATGACCGGCTTGGGCATGGTGCGCATGTAGCGCTGCAGCTCGAGCACGTTCAGCCGCGGCACGCCATCGCCGCCCACGTACCCGGCGTCTCCCCGCACACGCTGGTCTCCCCCCGAGCAGAAGGCGTACTTGCCGTCCTTCGCAGGCCCGTTGCCGGTGAAGAGCACGACACCGATGCCCATGTCCTCCCCGGCGTCGCGGAACGCCTCCTGCACCTCGAACAACGTCTCCGGGCGGAAGGCATTGCGCACTTCCGGGCGGTTGAAGGCGATGCGCGCCACCCCGTCGCACTTGTGATAGGTGATGTCGCCGTACTCGCCCGCCTGCTTCCAATTCGGTTGCTTCATTCGCGATCTCCCGCTGCGGCCCGGCCTGCCCGTGAGCGCGCGATCCGGCGATGCCTACGAGACAGGATGACTCGGATCGGCCTCATTCTCTCCCAGGAGCGAGCGGACGGCTTCATAAACGGCCTCGCGGCGGCGCCGGTTCAGCTCGCGGTCGGTTCGGACCTCGATGATTCTGCTCCCCCCTCGCGCGATCCCCCGCTCCAGCGACGACACCAGCTGCGCCCGCGTCTCGACCCTCTCGTGCGGCAACCCGTAGAGGCTGGCCGCGTGGGCGAAATCGAGGCCGTGCGGAGTCGCGAAGTGCCGTGTGAACGCCGGTTCGAAGTTCCGGACGGGCAGGAAGTGGAAGATACCTCCGCCATCGTTGTTGACCAGAACGAAGATGACTTCGGCGTGATCGCGCGCGCTCAGCAACCCGTTCATGTCGTGGATGAACGCCACATCCCCGACGATGGCCAGCACCGGACCCCTTCCTCCGGCGGCGGCGCCGGCGGCGGATGACAGAATGCCGTCGATGCCGCTGGCCCCTCGGTTGCCGTAGGCGACGAGATGCTTCCGGCAAGGGAGGCCGAAGGCGTCCAGGTCGCGCACCGGCATGCTGGACGACACGAAGAGGGTGCTCCCCGGTGGTGCAAGGCGAACCACCTGTGCGCAAACGGCGCCCTCGAAGAGCTCCCCCTCAAGACCCGCGGCCAGCGCGCGCGTGGCCACCCGCTGCGCCCGCCGCCAGAGGCCGAGCCACGCATCCATCGCCGCGGCGCCCTCGTCGGCCCGCCCAGGCGCTGCCGCCAGCTGCGCGCACAGGGCGTCGCTGAAGGCCGCGGCATCGGAGCGCAGGTAGTCGGTCGCGACGTTCAGATGATCCTTCCAGCGGTCGCCGCCATCGATCACCCACTGCTCTCCCCGGGCCTCCTCCAGGAGGGAGAGCAGGCTGGCCGAGGTCGGGCTCGCACCCACCCGCACCACCAGTTCGGGTCGGAGTGCCGCCCGGGTCGGCGCATGCTTCAGAAAGAGGTCGTATCCGCCGACGCGCAGATCCCCGTCCGACCCGCCGAACCGCGCCCCCGAGAGAGCGTCCGCCAGCAGCGGATAGCCGGTGGCCGAAGCGAGCGCCGCGGCGGCCGGACCGTCCCGCTCCGGCTCGGGGGACGGGCCGGCCACGATCAGCCCGCGCCGCACCGCCCGCACCCGCGCCGCCAGCTCCGCGACGCGGTCGGCGGCGGGCGCCGAGCGGCGCACGGCAATGCGCGTGAGGGGCGCGCCCCCCGACCGCCCCCGCGCCGCCAGCGGATGCGCGAAGGCGAAGCCGTCCGGCGGTTCACCGGCCGCAGGCGTCGGCGCGAGCGGCTTGGCGAAGGGCAGGTTCACATGAACCGGGCCCGCCGGGTGGCCGAGCGCGGACGCCACCGCTCGCGCCGCGACGGCGCGCAGATGCACGAGCGCCCCCGCGTCCACTTCAGCCGGCGCGGCCTCGACGAAGTCCCGCACATGACCGCCGAAGATCCGCAGCTGGTCGATCGCCTGGTTCGCGTCCGCGCCCCGCAACCGATGCGGGCGGTCGGCGGTCAGCAGCAGGAGGGGCACCTCGCTGTACGATGCCTCCACCACGGCCGGAAAGAGGTTGGCGACCGCCGTCCCCGAGGTGGTGATGACCGCCGCCGGCCGCCGCGCGCGCTTGCCCACGCCAAGCGCGAAGAACGCCGCCGACCGCTCGTCCAGGTGGGTGAACACCCGCAGGCGCTCGTCCGCCGCCGCGGCCATGACCAGCGGGGCGGAGCGGTAGCCGGGCGCGAGCACGACCTCGCGTACCCCGGCCCGGGCCAGCTCGTCCAGAAAGACGCCGGCCCACAGCAGATTCCGGTTCGGACCGGTCACGTGCCCGCCACGTCAGTGAATTCCGTGGGCCCCGGCGCCGTCCAGCGCCCGCAGCACGGGCTCGAACTTGATGCCGGTCTCCTCCCACTCCGACTCGGGGTTCGAGCCGGGCACGATGCCCGCCCCGGCGAAGAGCCGCCAGGTCGTGGAGCGGGCGACCGCGGTTCGCAGAGCCGGCACGAAGACCCCGTCGCCGCGGGTGTCGAACCACCCTACCGGACCCGCGTACCAGCCTCGCTCGAAGGGTTCGTTCCTGGAGAGCAGTTCGAGCGCCGCGTCCCGGGGCAGGCCGCAGACCGCGGGCGTCGGGTGGAGCGCCGCCACCACGTCCAGGACCGACGTGCCGGGTCGCAGCACCGCCTTGATGCGCGTCTCCAGATGCTGGATTCGGGCCAGCGTGAGCACATGGGGTTCCGCTTCCGCCTCCACCGTCCGGGAGAGAGGCCCCAGGCGGGCCACCATGTCCCTGACGGTAAAGGCGTGCTCGACCCGATCCTTCGCGCTGGTCAGGAGCTGCCGCGCGAGCGCTCGCTGTTCCTCACCGGTCTCGCCGCGGGACACCGAACCCGCCACGGCGGTCGCGCGAAAGCGGTCGCCCCGAACCGAGGCGAGGGCCTCCGGAGTGGCCCCGACGATGAGCGATCCAGGCGTGGGCTCGAAGAGGAACACATGGGCATCGCCATTCTCCCGGCGCAGGTACTCGAGCACCTCCACCGGATCGAGGGCGCCCGTGGTCGACACATCCAGAATGCGCGCCAGAACCGCTTTCTCCACCCGGCCGCCCCGGATGGCGGTCAGGATCTCCTCGATGGCTCGCTGCCACCCCCTCCGTCCCGAACGGAGGCGGGCGGCCGGACGCGACATTGTCCCGCCACTGCTCCGACCGGCCCGCGCCAGGGCATCGAGCGTGGAGTCGAGCAACGCACGCAGTCGACTGCGCACGCGGCGCACGTCTTCGCGGGGGACCGCCAGCGCCTGCGCAGTCAGGCACGCCACGTCCCCGTCGTGCTCCAGCTCGAGTTCCGGGAGCACGAAGCGGGCACGGGGAAAGCCGGCCCAGAAGTCTCGCGGCACATGATCGTCGCGGAAGGAAAAGCCGCCGTAGAAGCGGGGTGCGGACTCTGCGCCCCGTCCCTCTCTCCGCCATCCGTTTCCATCTTCGCGCCCCGCGATTTGCGCGGCCCAACGCAGGATCTGGAGGAAGCGGTCCCCCTTCCCCCTCTCCGAATGAACGAGGGAATCGAGTTCGCCGACATGCGCCAGCCATCCCCTGCGTCGGGCCCAGAATCCCCGGGACCTCCCCCGGCCCCATCTCAGGAAGGTGCCGGGTTCAAGATGGCGTTGCTGGACGGCTTCGCGAACCAGAACGAAGCCTGGGGGTGCCTGTACTCTCATGTCTCCGCCAAGCGGCCTAAGCTACCTCCGCGGGGGAACGATCCCGGAAGGTCTCCTCTCGATTGGGCGACGGTGCCGGGGAACGTTCACAGAGCCGGCGGCACCGTGCAAGGGGCGCGTTGCCCTGTGTTTCGCTTGCGGATATCATCAACGCGGTCCTTCAGCCTTCACGCCACCTTCCAGCCATGAGTGAGTCCATGGACCGCAGACCCTTCGTTCGTTCCGGCGCCACCCTCGGCGCCGTCGGGATCGGAGGCCTCGGCTTCCCCCGATTCGCGAGGTGACGGAAATCGGAGACACATCCGAACGCCCGGTCCCTGCGGAGGCCGGGCGGCTTTCGGATGACACCCCGGACGCCGGCAGCATCAGCGCACGACCCGCGCGAGCGTTTCCCACCTTCCTCACGGCGCTCGGGCTTCTGGTCCTGGTCCTGTTGCTGCAGGGAGGGATCGCGTTCGCGGCCCTGTTGCTGGATCCGACCCAGGGAAGCTACAGTCAGCATCCCCTCACGCTCGGCGTCGCGAACCTGATCGCATTCGGCACCGTGATCCTGGTGGCCACACGGCGTAGCGGCATCGGTTTCCGGGAAGCCTGTGCGCTTGCCCCGGTTTCCGGGCGAGCCCTCGCGCTCATTGCTGTTCTCGTCCTGGGCACGGTCATCCTGCTCTCCGACATCGACAACCTCACACGCTCCATCTTTCCTCCGCCGGCGGCGTTGGTCGAAGCGTTTGAGAGCCTCCTGAACACGGGAGAGCACCCCTTCAGCAGCTTCTTCCTGCTCGTGGTGGTGGCGCCCGTGACCGAGGAACTCTTCTTTCGGGGCCTCATTCTGAGGGGATTTCTTGCAAACTACTCGAAGAGGAGCGCGATCCTGCTCTCCGCGCTGCTCTTCGCGCTGATGCACACGAACCCGTGGCAGTTCATCTCCGCCTTCGTTGCCGGCGTGTTGCTCGCCTGGCTGCTGATCGAGACGGGATCGCTCGTGCCGTGCCTCTTCGCGCACGCGGTGGCGAACGGGACAGCGTATGTCGCGGGGTTGCTGCCGGTGGAGGTTCCCGGCTTCACGGACGGGATGGGGGATGCCGTGCAGTTCCAGCCCTTCTGGCTGAACGCGATGGGCGCCACGTTCGTGGTGGCGGGCTACCTTCTGCTCCGGCGCTCGTTCCGCCAGAATCCGGATCCGCCCGGCAACCTGTATCAACGAAGCCCCACACCCTGAATCTCACTGCTCCGCACCGAGGAGCCCGCATGCCATCCCCGTCATCCGGCCGGCCGGGCTACTGGGCCGCCAACCTCCGATATCTGGGCATCCTGCTCACGATCTGGTTTCTGGTGTCGTTCGGCTGTGGCATCCTCTGGGCGGACGCGCTCAACGAGTATCGGTTGCCCGGCTCCGGCTTCAAAGTCGGATTCTGGTTCGCGCAGCAGGGGTCCATCTACGTCTTCCTGGTGCTCATCTTCATCTACGTCCGGCTGATGAACCGGCTGGATCGCGAATACGGGATGGAGGAGGAATGAACGTTCAAGCCTGGACCTTCACCCTGGTGGCGCTGTCCTTCGCGCTCTACATCGGCGTGGCGGTGTGGTCGCGGGCGAACACCACCCGCGACTTCTACGTGGCGGGAAAGGGCGTACCTCCGCTGGCCAACGGCATGGCCACCGCCGCCGACTGGATGTCCGCCGCGTCGTTCATCTCGATGGCCGGGTCGATCGCCTTCCTGGGGTACGACGGATCGGTGTACCTCATGGGCTGGACCGGCGGCTACGTGCTGCTGGCCCTGCTCCTCGCCCCCTACCTGCGCAAGTTCGGGCGCTACACCGTTCCCGACTTCGTGGGAGACCGATACTACTCGCGCACGGCGCGGGTGGTGGCCGTGGTATGCGCCATCTTCATCTCGTTCACCTACGTGGCGGGACAGATGCGGGGCGTGGGCATCGTCTTCAGCCGCTTCCTCGAAGTGCCGATCTGGCTGGGCGTGGTGATCGGCATGGGCATCGTCTTCTTCTACGCCGTGCTCGGAGGGATGAAGGGCATCACCTACACCCAGGTGGCGCAGTACTGCGTGCTGATCTTCGCCTACATGGTGCCGGCCATCTTTCTCTCCATCCTCATCACCGGCAACCCCGTGCCGCAGCTGGGGCTGGGGAGCGCGGACCTGGTCAGCGGCGAGTACCTGCTGGACCGGCTCGACGGACTCCACGAGCAACTGGGATTCTCCGCCTACACGGACGGCTCCAAGTCGATGCTCGACGTGTTCGCCATCACCGCCGCGCTCATGGTGGGGACGGCGGGGCTGCCGCACGTGATCATCCGCTTCTACACGGTTCCCCGGGTTCGCGACGCCCGGATCTCGGCGGGATGGGCGCTGCTCTTCATCGCGATTCTCTATACGACGGCTCCCGCGGTGGCCGTCTTCGCCCGCACCAACCTGCTCAACACCGTGTCGGAACAGTCCTATGAAGCTGTGCCGGAGTGGTTCACCACCTGGGAGAATACCGAGCTGATCGCCTACGAAGACCACAACGGCGACGGGCTGATCCAGTTCGTCGGGCCCAACGCCGAAGACGCCTCGGGCCAGCCGGTCCGCAACGAACTCAGCATCGACCACGACATCATGGTGCTGGCCAACCCGGAGATCGCGGGGCTGCCCGCCTGGGTGGTCGGCCTGGTCGCGGCGGGAGGACTCGCGGCCGCACTCTCCACCGCGGCGGGCCTGCTGCTGGTGGTCTCCTCCGCGATCAGCCACGACCTGCTCAAGGGGGTGTTCCGGCCTGGCATTTCAGAGCGCCGAGAACTCCTGTGGGCACGCGTCAGCGCGGCCTTCGCGGTCGTGCTTGCCGGCTATCTGGGCATCAACCCGCCCGGCTTCGTGGCGCAGGTGGTGGCCTTCGCCTTCGGGCTGGCCGCGGCGTCTTTCTTCCCCGCCATCATCCTGGGCATCTTCTCGCGGCGCATGAACCGCGAGGGTGCGGTCGCGGGAATGATCTCGGGGATCAGCTTCACCGCCGCGTACATCATCTACTTCCACTACGTGAATCCGGCCGCCAACACGCCCGACAACTGGTTCCTCGGCATTTCTCCGGAGGGCATCGGGTTCGTGGGGATGCTGATCAACTTCGCGGTGGCGGGCATCGTGTCACGCTACAGCGCTGCGCCGCCCGAGGAAGTGGGTCGCCTGGTGGACAGTATCCGCGTACCGAAGGGTGCCGGACCGGCGCACGAGGTCTCGGCATGAGCGGCGCTCGGCCGGGGCTGGCGGCGGTGCTGTGCGCGGGTGCGCTGTGCCTGGCGGGATGCGCCGGAGACGAGAACGGCTTCGACGTCCTCATCCGCGGCGGGACCGTCTACGATGGCGCCGGCTCACCCCCCGTTGTGGCCGATGTCGGCATCCGCGGAGACCGCATCGCGGCGCTGGGCGACCTCTCCGGGACGCCGGCAACGCAGGTGTTGGACGCCTCGGGCATGGCGGTGTCCCCCGGCTTTGTCAACATGCTCAGCTGGGCCACGGAGTCGCTGCTCGTGGACGGCCGCTCCCTCGGCGACATCCGCCAGGGGGTGACGCTCGAGGTCTTCGGCGAAGGCACCTCCATGGGGCCCGCCAACGAGGCCATGAAGGAGGACTTCCTCCAGGACTTCGTCTCGTGGACGGGCGGGGCCGATGGTGCCGCCCGCGCGCTGGGACTCCCGCCTGATTCGCCGCTGGAGGTGCCGTGGACCACCCTGGGCGAGTACCTGGGCTTCCTCGAGCGGAAAGGGGTCGCCACCAACGTGGCCTCCTTCATCGGCGCGACCACCGCGCGGGTGCACGAGATCGGGTACGACGACCGTCCGCCGACAGCGGACGAGCTCGAGCGCATGCGCGGGCTCGTGCGGACCGCGATGGAAGAGGGCGCCATGGGGGTCGGCTCGTCGCTCATCTACACCCCCGGATTCTTCGCCGACACCGACGAGTTGATCGCCCTTTCAGAGGTCGCCGCCGAATACGGCGGGATGTACATCTCCCACATGCGTAGCGAAGGTGCCCGACTGCTCGAGTCCGTCGAGGAACTCATCAACATCGCGCGCGCTGCCGACATCCGGGCGGAGATCTACCATCTGAAGGCGGGTGGGCGGGAGAACTGGCACAAGCTCGGCGACGTGATCACGCGCGTGGAGCAGGCCCGCGCCGACGGCCTGCGCCTCACCGCGGACATGTACACCTATACCGCCGGCTCCACCGGTCTCGACGCCGCCATGCCGCCCTGGGTGCAGGAGGGCGGCTACGACGCCTGGGCGAGCCGCATCCAGGACCCGGAGATCCGCGCCCGGGTGGTGCGGGAGATGCAGACCCCGACCGACGAGTGGGAGAACCTCCTGCTCTCCTCCGGACCCGGGGGCGCCCTGCTGGTCGGCTTCCGCAACGAGGCGCTGCGCCGCTACCAGGGGATGACCCTGGCGCAGGTGGCCGAGGAGCGCGGCACCCCGCCCGAGGAGACCGCCATCGACCTCGTGATCGAGGACGGCACCCGGGTGCAGGTCGTCTACTTCCTCATGTCCGAGGAGAACGTGCGGCGCCAGATCGCCCTGCCCTGGGTCTCCTTCGACTCCGATGCGGCATCCATGGCGCCAGAAGGCATCTTCCTGCAGAACAGCACCCATCCGCGCGCGTACGGCAATTTCGCCCGCCTGCTGGGCCGGTATGTACGGGAGGAAGGCGTCATCCCGCTGGAGGAGGCGGTGCGCAAGCTCACCTCGCTGCCAGCCGCGAACCTGGGCATCTCCGACCGCGGGCAGCTGGCGGAGGGCTACTTCGCGGACGTCGTGGTCTTCGACCCGACCACCATCATCGATCACGCCACCTACGAAGACCCCCACCAACTCGCCACCGGCGTGACACACGTCTTCGTCAACGGGGTGATGGTGCTCGAGGACGCCGAGCCCACCGGCCGGACCCCCGGTCGCTTCGTGCGCGGCCCCGGCTGGACAGGTCGCTAGCCCCTCCTCAGTCGGGTACGAAGGCTACGATACGGAGCGGGCCTCCGCTCCCCCCGGCGATCTTCATGGGCAGGGCCACGACGAACGCGCCCCATTCGGGAAGCTCGGCCAGGGAACCCACGTTCTCGTAGCCGGGGATGTTCTCCGCGTAAAGGATTCGGTGCGTCTCGAAGCCGCTCGACTGCCCATAGTCGATGCTGGGGGTGTCGATGCCCAGCGCCGCAATGTCGCGGTTGTCGACCAGCCACTGCGCCGCCGCCGGATCCAGCCCCGGGAAGTGGAGCTCGGGGACCGCCTCCTCGCCCCGCAACGCGGTCCCCAGATAGGCGACCGGGTCCGGCCAGCGGTCCGCCCAGCCGGTGTCCAGCAGGACGATCGCCCCGGAGGGGATCGGGCCGTGGCGCTCCTCCCACGCGGCGATGGCGTCCACCCCCACCAGATGGTCCGGGCCCTCCATCGCCGGGTCGCGGACGACGGCCGCCGGCCCTATCAGCGCGGTCAGAGGGATCTGCTCGGTGGAGATCCTGCCCTCGGCGAAGTGGATGGGCGCGTCGATGTGGGTGCCGCCGTGTTCGGACGACGCGAAGTTGAAGGACGAGTAGAAATACCCCCCTTCGGCCATGCCGTACGCGACCGTGTCCAGCACGAACGGGTCGGCAGTCGGCCAGAAGACGGCGCCGGCGGAAACGTCGTGGGTCAAGTCGATCCACCGTCCCGCTCTCCCGTCGAATACGGCCGAATGATCGGGTTCCGCCGGCGCGCACCCGGAAGCGAGCCACAGCGTGACGATGACGCCGATGCGGTTTGCCTGGTTCATGACGACCTCCCGCGAAGAAGCTGGTACCCGAGGACTCCAACGTGGGACGAAGATATGCGCGGCGAAAGCTTCCCGTCCGGTGGTCGTCCGGACCACAAGATTCACCGGCGAGCCCCTGGGAAGCCGTCCAGCGACAGGACCCGCCGCACCGGATCCGCCTCCCGCGAGATGCCTTGCTTGCGGAAGATCCTCTTCAGGTGCCAGCGGACCGTGCCCCCCGTGCGCCCCGTTGTCTCGCGCCTCCCAAATGGGAGGCATGGCGGACACTCTGGCGCCGCTCGAGAGCCCGCTCCATCATCCATGGCGTCGCCCGCATAGCTCCCGGAGGAACATCCCATGCCCCGATCTGCAAACCATGCGACGCTCCTGGCCCTCGCGCTCGCCCCCTTGCTGGCGACCGCCTGCGCCCCCGGAGAACCGTCGGGTATGGCGGCGGACATGAACGCGGACCTGCTCACCGCCGCCGTGGGCACGCACATCACGGCGTCGTCGCTCGAGCCCCACGCGCGCGCCATCGTCGAGCACGAGCGTCCGTCCGGCGGCGCTGGCGAGAACGCCGCGATCGACTACATCGTGGAGACGTTGCAGACGGCCGGCGTCGCGGTGGAGGTGCACACATTCGAGACCTATGTGTCGGACCCGGTGTCCGCCTCCGTCTCGGTGCCGGAGGGGCCCACTTTCAATGCCATCACCTCCTCGTTCTCCGCCTCGGTTCGTTTCCTGCGGGCGCCGCTGGTCGACCTGGGAACCCTGGCCGACCTGCCGGCCGTGGAGGTCGGGACCGGCGAGCGCATCGTGCTCGCAGGAGAGGGGATGGACGGGTCCTTCTCGCGGGGTCGTCCCGATGTCTCCGGGGCGATCGTGCTCGTGGACGGGCAGCCCAGAAACCTGCCGGTCATCGTTCTCGATCGGCTGGGCGCGGCGGGCGTGATCTTTGCCAATCCGGAGGAGCGGGTCAACGACCTCATCGTGACCTCCACCTGGGGCGCGCCCTCGCTGCTCAACTATCACCGGCTGCCGGACCTGCCCGTCGCGCACATCGCCCGCGGCGCGGCCGAAGAGCTGCGCGCCATGCTCTCGCGGGGCCCGCTGGAAGCAGTGCTTTCCGCCGAGACCGACGCGGGCTGGAAGGAGCTGCGGCTGGCGGTGGCCCGCATCCCCGGGCCCGAGCCGGAGAGCCCCTACGTCCTCCTCGGCGGACACATCGATGGCTGGTACCACGGCGCCACGGACGAAGGCGCGTCCAACGCGGCGATGCTCGACCTGGCGCTCGCCTTCCACGCCGAACGCGAGCGCCTGCGCCGCGGGCTGGTGGTGGCCTGGTGGCCGGGGCACTCCAACGCCCGCTACGGCGGCTCGACCTGGTTCGCCGACCACTTCTTCGAGGAGCTGCGCGACCGCGCCGCGGCCTACGTGAACGTGGACGGGATCGGGCAGATGGGCGCGCGTGTGTTCGCGGCCGCGACGACCGCTTCCCTGGCCGATCTGGCCCGCTTCGCCATGCAGCGAGGAGAGGACGCCGACATTCAGCCGTCCCGGCCGGGGCGCAACTCCGACCAGTCGTTCAACGGAGTCGGAGTGCCCCTCCTCCAACTCTACCGCAACCGTACCGACGAAGACGGCGGGTACTGGTGGTGGCATACGCCGGAAGACACCTTCGACAAGATCGACTTCAACATCCTGGAGCGGGACACCTACCTCTATACCATCGCTCTTTCCGCGCTGCTTGGACGCGAGGTCTTGCCGGTTGATCTGGTGGGCCAGATCGAGACGCTGGGCGCCGCCATCGCCGCGCGCTCCCAGGCCGGTGACGGACGGTTCGACCTCTCGCGGGCCATCGAAGCGCAGATGGAACTCCTCGCGTTGGCGGGCGAGCTGCAGGCATCCCTGCCCACCGCCCCTGGCTCGGCCTCGCTCGATATGGCGCTCGTGGACCTGCTGCGGCCGCTGCACCGTGTGCTCTACGTTCCCCTGACCCCGCATCACCCGGACGCGGGAGCCGTCCCGGGACTGCTGCCCGGCCTCGCCCCCGCAGCGACGCTCGCCGAAGAAACGCCCGGAAGCGAGCGCTACCGCCTGGCCATGGCCACCCTGGTTCGCGAGCGCAATCGCCTGCTGGAAGCGATCGACGAAGCAGGAAGGCGGACCGCCGCGCTGCTGGCGTCGCTGGACTAGCAACCAGCGTCGACCCACTCGCCTCGCTGACGCCGGGGCGTACACGCGTCTGGTTGAGGGGACCGCGGCGGCGGGCGGACGCCAGGTGATCCTGGCTAGACCCGGAAGAGCACCGACTCGCGCCCGTAGAGCCGAATCGAGCCCCAGGTCAGGAGCACGAAGCCCAGGACGTTCACGCCGGCCAGAAGCGCCAGCGACATCCAGTCGATCTGCCCCTGCATGGCCTCTCGCATTGCCAGCGCGTTGCCCAGGATCGGCACGGCGTATACGGCACTCCCGAACGAAGCCGGCGACAGCGCGAAGATCGCCAGGAAGACGGAGAGAAAGACCAGGGGCGCGGTGTACATCCCCGCCTCCCGTTGCGAGCGCGCCCATGTGCCGATGACCATGATGAGCGCCGACACCAGCAGGGCGAGGGCGGCCAGGTTCACGGTCAGCGCCGCCACCTGCGCCGGCGCCAGTGCCAACCCGCCCGTCCCCGCGAGGTCGTCCGGCGCCAGCCCCAGGCGGGCTGCCAACATCATCCCGGCGATCAGCAGGAGCGACGCCACCACCGCGAAGGTCATGATCGCCAGGCTCTTGCCGATCACGATCGCCGGGCGCGGCACGGTCGACACCAGCAGCGCCGCAAGGGTGTTCTTCTCCTTCTCCCCGACCGCGATGTAGAGCGCGCGCGCCGCGTTGGTTACGAGCAGGATCACCGCCATGTAGGGCACCAGCAGGCTGAGCGCTCCCGCGAAACCGCGGGTGGTGTCGATCAGCACGACTTCGAAGGGGCGCAGATCGCGCATTCGCAAGCCGCGTTCGGCCAATCTGTCTTCGATGACCCGCTGGCGCACCGCCTCCAGATCCAGGCGCACGGACATCGCCGCGGCCCAGACCGCATTCTCCGCCGACGCCGCCCGGATCCGGTAGGCGGCGTCCTCTCGCAAGACGCTCACGTAGGCCTCGTCCCCGCCCGACACCTCCTCCAGCGTTGCGACGCGAACCAGCGGATTGGCGTCGAGCACCCGGCGCAGGACATCGTCGGACCCCGGCGCCACCACGGGCACCGGGCCGGCATCGTTTCCGGCGATCCGGTCAAGGTTGCTCGCCAACCCCATCAGTAGGGGGAAGAAGACCAGCGCGCTCGCCACCATCCCACCAATGAGCCGGGCGTCGCGCCTCAGCACCCGAATCTCCTTGCCGTAGACGAGGAGCGCCTTGCGCACCATCATGCGCCTCTGCCTTGTTCGGCGCCGACGAGGGAGAAGAAGATATCTTCGAGATCCCCGAACCCGGTGCGGGCTCTCAACGCTTCCAGCGTTCCTTCGGTCTGGAGCCTCCCCCGATGGATGATGCCGATTCGATCGGCGAGTTTCTCGGCCTCCCAAAGGATGTGGGTCGAGAACAGGACCGTCTTCCCTTCCCTCTGCAGCAATCGGATGTAGTCGATCACCTTCTTGGCGGTTAGAACGTCGAGCCCCGAGGTGGGCTCGTCCCAGATGAGGATGTCGGGGTTCGTCACCAGCGCGCGCATGAGAACGGTCTTCTGCTTCATCCCGGTCGAGAAATTGTCGGTGCGCTCGTCCGCGAACTCGTTCATGTCCAGCAGATCGAAGATGTACGCGAGGTTGTCCTCGATTGCGGCGGAGGCCATGTCGTTCAGCCGGCCGAAGAAGTGGCCGATTTCGCGCGGGGTGAGGCGTTCGTATACGCGCGTCTCGTACGAGACGAAGCCGATGAGGGCACGGATGGCGGCCTTTTCCGTTCGCACCGAGTGTCCCCGCACCCACGCATCACCCGAGGTGGGGTCCATGAGCGTGCTCAGGATGCGCAGGACCGTGGTCTTCCCCGCCCCGTTGGGGCCCAGAAGGGCGTAGATCTCTCCCGAGTCGCAACTGAGATCCAGCCGATCCACGGCCAGGATCCGCTTCCTCCCGCGCGACCGGAATGCCTTGCTGAGGGCTTCGGTGCGGATCATTTCGCTGTCTTCATCGGCTCGCCTCTCGTTCCGGCTCCTCGCCCGGTCGCTACATGTCGCGGTGGAGGCCGCCCCCAGGGAACCTCCCCATCGCTGCGCCGGGAGACGCCTGTTCCCGCCCTTGATCGAGGGCACCGGTTGTGGCCAGTATCCACAAGAAGGTCGTGCGAGAAGACTGGGAGAAGCTATATGCGCAGATGGCTTTCCGCGATGTTGCTCGTCGGCGGGGCGTGCGACGGCGGCACCTCGCCCTCCCCGCCCGCGCGCGTCATCGTGACACCGGAGGTGAAACTGCTGGTCGAGCCGGGGGCCACCTTCCGCTTTGACGCCCGGGTGATCGACGAGCGGGGCACTACCATCTCCGAGATGGTCTCCTGGTCGGTCACGGACCGCTCGGTGGCGACCGTGGACGCCACCGGGCAGGTCACCGCCGTCGCCACGGGAAGGACGGAAGTTCGGGCCGCGGTGGCGGACGTTTCAGGCGCTGCCAGCCTGGAGGTGTATGCTCCAGCGCCCGTCGCCGACTATGTGGCCGGCGAGACCTACTTCGGGCGCAACCAGTACGTCGAGTACATCGCAGGCGACCTGCCCCTGGTGGTGAGCGCGGGACACGGCGGCGGTGAGGAGCCGGACGAGATTCTCCGCCGCACCTACGGGACCCTGGGGCGGGACTCGTGGACCCAGGAGACGACCCGGGCGGTCCGCGACTCGATCGTCGCGTACTTCGGGGGCGGCCATCCGCACATCGTCATCAACCGACTCCGCCGCACCCGTCTGGATCCCAACCGGGAGATCGTGGAGGCCGCGCAGGGAAGCGAGTTCGCGGAACAGGCGTGGCGGGAGTACCACGGCTTCGTCAAGGTGGCTCGCGACCGCGTCGCCGAGGACTATGGAAGCGGATTCTATGTGGACCTGCACGGCCACTCGCACCCGATCCCCCGGGTGGAGCTGGGATATCTGCTCAGGGGAAGCGACCTGAACCGCTCCGATGGGCAGTTGAACGAGCCGCGCTTTCGGGAGCAGTCCAGCATCCGCTCGCTCGCCCGCCGCGTCGAACTTTCCTTCGCCGACCTCGTGCGCGGCCCCGAGAGCCTGGGGGCGCTGCTGTCCGGGGAGAGGGTGACGGTAGTGCCCAGTCCGCTCATCCCCAATCCGGGTGACGAACCGTTCTTCAGCGGCGGCTACAGCACCCGCCGCCACGGGTCATTGGACGGTAGCGTCATCGATGGCGTCCAGATCGAACTGCACGGCCCGGGGATCCGCGATACCGAGCAGAACCGACAGCGCTTCGCGGGCGCTCTGGCCCGGTCGCTGAAGTTCTTCCTGGAGACGCACTACGGGTTCGCGGGGGGGCAGGACGCCGGCCCCGGGCGTTAGGCGAGCTGGCCCGGGACGTTAGACGAGCTGGCTCCGGAGCGTTGGACGGGGCAGGCGCGGAGCGTTAGACGGGCAGGCCCCAGTCCACCAGGAGAGACGTGGAGATCGCCGTCACCCAGCCCATCAACACATCTCCCGGATAGTGCACCCCGAGGTAGGCGCGCGATACCCCGACGGCCGACCCCAGGCACAGAACGATCACAGCGGCCACCGGGGGAAGCGCGAAATAGAGGGGGAACGCGACCGCCAACCCGGCGGTGGCGTGCCCCGACGGGAAGCTGAAGCGGTCGGGGGGTTCCATGACGAACGACCCGGTCGGACGCAGCTTCGGGCGCGCCCGATTGATGGTGCGCTTCATCAGCTGCACCAGCAGATGCGACGCCGTGAGCACCACCAGGCACTTGAGCCCCACCTTTCGCAGGCCCGACGGAAAGCCGAAGGATAGCGTCAGGGTAATGCCCACCATCGAGGGCCAGTCACCCGCATGCGTGATGCACCGCATGAAGATGTCGAGCCACCGCCTCCTGCGAGCGGTGATTACATCCAGAATGCGCTCGTCGTAGGCCCTCAACGCTGCCATCATGAGTAGAGTTCGCTCCTTGAGCTGTACATGCCGTTCACCGCGATCACCGGAAGGCCGCTTGCGAACGCTTCCATCACCACGTTGCCGAACGCTTGGCGTGCAGCCATCCAAGATAACGCCAGACCACCCCGTGCAGCGGGGTCATGCCGTATCCGCTGAGGAAGGCGGGGGAGTTGGTGTGGAACGAGGTAACCAGGGGGAGCCCGCTCCGGAGCGCCCACTGCACCCCTGACCACCCGACGATGAACTCCGTGGCCGAGTTCGCAGGCCCTCTCCACCAGGCGGGACAGGGTGAGCGTGACGCCGCTGACCTGCGGCGCGTACTGGTCGGTGAACAGGGCAATTCGCATGGCTCGCGTTTCTCCCCGGAACGTGCTTCATGCGTCTCGGCGCTCACTCTGGTATCGTCAGTCGAGGCGCCGGCGGGGCTCGCTCCATCAATAGGGTCGCTCTAACCTTCGGGCAGGCGTTCACCAGGTAGCGAACTTGTAGCAGTTCCAATACCCAACGTGTAGCAATTCGACGATGTTTCGACATCGCACAAATCGAGGACCCGGAGGCCGGCCGGCGACCCGCCCTGTGAGAAACCGGCCCGGCCGGACGAAACAGGCAGAACCCGTTAGTCGCACAACCATGGACAAGCTGTTCGCAAAACTGGTGGAGGAGACGCGCGGGCTACAGCCTTGGCGTCGCGTGGTTCACGCCGGCGTGGGGCTGGGACTCGCCGGAATCATCGGGCTGGAGCTCCTGCCGTCCCCGCTGCTGGCCGTCATTCTGGGGGGAATCGTCACGCTGGCGGTGGTGACGGACGTGCTGAGGCTGCTGTGGCCTGCGTTCAACTACAGGTTCTTCCAGGCGTTCCGGCATCTCGCCTCTCCGCGCGAAGCCACCGCGCCGGCGTCGTCCACCTGGTATGTCATCAGTGTCTGTCTGGTGATGGCTCTCTTCCCGTCCCGGGTGTGGGTTCCGAGCATACTGGTCGTCGCGTTGGCTGACCCCTGCGCGCACGTCTGCGGTCGGCTGTGGGGCCGCGGTGAGCCGGGAGAGCCCTCCCTGCTCGGAAGCGGGGTCTTCTGGCTGGTGGCAACGCTCTGCCTGCTCCCGTTCACCGGAGTCGGTCCAGCGGCGCTCGCGGCCTTGGCGGTGACGGCAGTCGAGGGGTCTCCCCTTCCCCTGGATGACAATCTGACCGTACCGCTGGCGACCGCCGCGGCACTCACCCTCGCGGGCTAGCGGGCCGGGAGACACGAAAGAAGACGGGCGCGGGGACGAGGCTGCCTCGTCCTCCGCGCCCGCGGTCGAGTCGCGCCGGCGGGCGGCGCCTCAGGGCACCTGGTTCTCCGGATACAGAACGACCTTCACGTAACGGTCGTCACGCAGATACCGAAGCGCGGCCTCCTGCACCTGGTCCGCCGTCCATCCTTCGATGAACTCGTACGTCGTCACGTAGCTGTAGTCCATGCCGAGCTGATCCAGGCTCTGAAGACGGCCCAGCCAGTACCGGTTCTGCTCCAGCTGGGTCTCCTTGCTGCGCCGCTGGGTCTCACGCACCTTCTCCACGGTTTCGGCATCGGGCCCTTCCTGCCGGATCCGGTCGATCTCCTCGAAGGCCACGGCCGCCAGCTCGTCCGCGCGCTCCGGCGCCGAACCGAAGCTGATACTCACCGAGTATTCCTCGTCCGGGCGACTGGAGAGCGAGCCGCCAACGCGCACGCCGTAGGTCCCGCCCAGGTCCTCGCGGAGCAGCTCCCGCAGGCGGATGTCCAGAACGTCCGCGAGTGCCGAGATCGCCATCTCCTCCTCACGCGAATACTCCGCGTCGCCGGCAAAGACGATGCGGGTCTGGCTCTGGGGCTCGAGCCCCTTGCGCACGACCTTCTCGATCACGCCGTCGGGCGGGTCGATCCCCACGTCGCGCCAGGTTTCCACGCGTCCCAGGCTCGGCAACCCTCCGAGCCAGGTTTCCACCAGCGGCCGGATCTCCTCCGGCGTGAATGCGCCCACGAAGTAGAAGACGAAGTCGCTCGCATCGGCGAAGCGGTCCTGATAGAAGGCGAAGGAGCGGTCCAGATCCAGCCGTTCGATCATCTCCTCGTTCGGCGGGAGAGTCCGCAGGTGACCCTGGGTCATTACGAGGCCAACGGTGTCGGCGAGCGCCGCGGCGGGGCTGGCGCCGCGATTGGCGAAGATCCCGGAGAGAAGCGTCCTGTAGGCCATGAACGCGGTTTCGTCTTTTCTCGGGGCCATGAAGCGCTGGTAGATGAGCTGGAAGGCAGTCTCGATGTCCCGGGGGGAAGCACTCCCGCTGATGCCCTCGGTTAACGACCCCACGCTCGCCGAAACGCGCACGTCCTGGCCCGCCAGCTTCTTCTCCAGGGCCAGCTTGTCGAAGTCGCCGACTCCACCCTCCACAACCACCGTCGAAGCCAAGCGAATGCCCTCGAACTCTTCGTCCGGGACCAGCGAGCTGCCCCCGGGACTGGTCGCCGAGAAGAGGACCTCGTCGTCCTTGAAGTCGGTCGGCTTGAGGACCACGCGCACCCCGTTCTCCAGGGTCCAGACCGCGACCCCCACCTCCTCCACCACTTCTTCGTCCACAACCGGAGAGCCATCCGGAATCACCGCCACCAGCGGCGCGTC
Organism: Longimicrobiales bacterium; assembly: GCA_965225805.1. Taxonomy (GTDB): domain Bacteria; phylum Gemmatimonadota; class Gemmatimonadetes; order Longimicrobiales; family Gaopeijiaceae; genus BD2-11. The sequence continues at coordinate 1,575,642 of OZ245327.1, read as the reverse complement.
GATCGCGGCGTCCTCATAGGGCTCGATCTCCTTGCCGGCCACCGAGGCGAACACGCCCTGAATGTCCTCCTCAGTCGGAATCTCCAGATCCTGCTTCTCGGGGGCGTTGGCCATGACGACGCGCCCCCGCTCCTGCAGCCACTCGACAGCCAGCCCGTTGACTTCCTCCAGCGTGATCTCCGGCGTGATCGCGTTCGCCAGCTCGAGGTCGTCTTCGGGACTCGTGAAGACGGTGCCGCTGAGATACGCCTGGACATAGCGGCCCGCCAGATTGGCCGACTCCTGGTTTTCGCGCTCGGCGAAACGCCGCTCGAAGGAACGCATGACCTCCGCCTTCTGGCGCTCGAACTCGGTTGCCGTGAAACCATGGCGCCGGACGCGCTCGGCCTCGGTAAGAAGCGCGTCCAGCCCGCGCTGCAGCCCGCCCTCGGGCACGAGCGCAAGCAGCTGGTACATGTCCAGCGCACGCACGAAGCTCCCGCCTGCCGGAAATGCGATCAGGAAGGGCGGATCGGCCTGCTGCGTACGTTCCTCCAGACGGGTCGCCATCATCCCCTCGTAGAGGCTCTCGGCGATGCTGCGGCGGAAGGCGGCAACGGTTCCCCGCGGGGCGACCGGCCGCTTGTACAGCACCGAGACCTGTGACTGCAACGCCTCTACGTCGGTTGCGATGGCTACGCGCGGCGGGTGGTCGAAGGGCACGTCCATCATCTCCCTAAGCCGGGAATCCGCGGGAGCCGCCAGACCGGCGAACCGGCCGCGGATCATGCCCTCGATGGCTTCTCCGTCAAAGTCCCCGACCGCGACAACCGCCATGAGGTCGGGCCGATACCAGTCCCGGTAGAAGCGCTCGAGCGCCGAGCCGGGAGCCGATTCCAGCACTTCGGTCTTCCCGATGGGCAGGCGGTCCGCGTAGAGGGAGCCCTCGAAGAGGATGGGAAGCTGAGTGTCGAACATGCGAGCCTGCGCCCCTCGCCCGAGCCTCCACTCCTCGATCACCACGCCGCGCTCGTTGTCCACCTCTTCCGGCTCGAAGAGCACGCCCCGGGCCCAGTCCTGAAGGATCTGGAGCGCAGTCTCGAGCACATCGGGATCGTCCATGGGCACGCGCAGCATGTAGACTGTTTCGTCGAAGCTGGTGTAGGCGTTGATGTGGGGCCCGAACTGCATCCCGATCGATTCCAGATAGTTGACCAGCTCCTGCTTCTCGAAGTTCTCGGTGCCGTTGAAGGCCATGTGCTCGGTGAAGTGGGCCAGGCCGAGCTGGTCCTCGTCCTCCAGGATGGAGCCGGCGTTCACCACCAGGCGGAATTCGGCGCGGTTCTCGGGGGTGCCGTTCTCGCGCACGTAGTAGCGGAGTCCGTTGTCGAGCTGGCCAACGGTGACGGCCGGATCCCTGGGGAGCGGGGTGGCGGCCGCCGGAACCTGCGCCGATAGCAGTGCCGGAGCGAGAAGCGCGCCTGTGGTGATGGGAGCGAGGAGCCCGGCGCGCAGTCGGAAGGCGGGGTGGCGGGAAGGCCCGGGTTTCGTCAGGCTGTTCATCTTCTTTCTCGTGCTGGGATGTCGGATTCCGTCCGCGGGGGCGTGGCAGGAAGGAAGATCTATACTAGCAAGGACGGGTCGGTACCGTAATCGAGGCGCGCACCAACAGCAGCACCGTCTTTCCGCGTTTCGCCGGAAGGCGCCGAACCCGGATGGTGGCGTTCCGAGTCGATATCCTTCAGCAAGGATCGGGTCGATTTCAGCATTCGCAGACTCGAGCTTACGGGAACCCGCCGTTCGACGACGCTTCACAGGAGTTCTGCATGAACACCGCCGACTACTACCGGATCGAGGCCGCCATCCGCTACCTGGACACGAACCGCAAGCGCCAGCCGGACCTCGCGGAGCTGGCGGCGCACGTCGGTCTCAGCCGGAGTCATCTGCATCGGCTGTTCTCGCGCTGGGCCGGCGTCACGCCCAAGCGCTTTCTTGAGTTTCTTACCGTCCAGCACGCCAAGAAGTTGCTCGACAACTCCGAGACCGTGCTCTCGGCGGCCTACGGGAGCGGCCTCTCGGGCCCGGGCAGGTTGCACGACCACTTCGTAACCGTGGAGGCCGTCACCCCCGGAGAGTACCGGAGGGGGGGCGCGGGACTGACGATCCGCTTCGGCACCGGAGAGTCGCCGTTCGGGCCCGTTTTCGTCGCCTGGACGGAGCGCGGCGTCTGCCGGGTTGGATTTGCGGACGCTGGAGGTGTCGCAGCCGAGGAGGAAGCCCTCCGGCGGACCTGGAGGTGGGCGGCGCTGGAAGCGGACAACGCGCAAGCCCGGGCGCTGGCGCGGACCATCTTCTCCGCGCCCTTCGATCCGGACGCCGGCCCCCTGACCGTGCATGTGCGAGGTACCAACTTCCAGCTCGCGGTGTGGCGCGCCCTGCTTCGTGTGCCTCCCGGGGCGGTCACCACCTACGGCCGCCTGGCGGAACAGGTCTGTAGCGCCCGGGCCGCGCGGGCGACCGGGAACGCGGTGGGGAGCAACCCGATCGTCTTCCTCATCCCCTGCCACCGCGTGATTCGCGTGGGGGGGATCACGGGCAACTACGGCGGGGGCGTCACGCGCAAGCGCTGCATGCTGGCGTGGGAGGCCGGCCGCCGGGCCGGTGGGACATCTGTTTCCTCGACCCTCCCAGGGACCGAATCGAGGAAGGCGGACAACCCCTTTCGCCGGTAGTGCGCCACCGGCGCGAAGAGGTTATTCTAGCCCCCCATAATGACAGGGAACCTACCGCGTCAGGCCGCCGGACCCCCAGCCGCAAATCCCTCCTCGGGAGCCCGGAATCGTCTCGGCAGTACCAACGTCAGTCTCCGCAGTACCAACGTCATCCAATGGGTGGACCATGTCCAGGGAGAAGGAGCGATGATCACGTCACGGATACACTCCTGGGCGGGCTGGCCACCTTGCTAACCGCCTCGCCCGTCCTGGCACAGGGGAACGAAGTCGCTCAGGTGATCCCCAGTGACAACGCCTGGATTCTGGTTTGTTCGGCTCTCGTTCTGCTGATGACCGGACCGGGACTGGCTCTCTTCTACGGCGGCCTGGTTCGCCACAAGAACCTGCTGGCGACGATGATGCAGTCCTACACGATGATGGCGGTCATGACCATCCTCTGGGGAGTAATCGGCTATTCCCTTGGCTTTTGGCGAGGGCAACGCCATCATCGGCGGACTCGAGTTCGCATTTCTGAACGGGGTGGGCCAGGAGCCCAGGGGGAGCATTTCCCACCTCACGTTCATGGTCTTCCAGCTGATGTTCTCCATCATCACGCCCGCGCTCATCACCGGGGCCTTCGCGGAGCGAATCAAGTTCTCGGCCATGCTGGTGTTCCTGGTCCTCTGGGCCTTCGTCGTCTATTTGCCGATGGCCCACATGGTGTGGGGGGCGGGCGGCCTGATGAACGCGTTTGAAGGCGGTTCGCTGGGCGCTCTCGACTTCGCCGGCGGCACCGTGGTTCACATCTCGTCGGGCGTGTCCGCGCTCGTGTGCTGCCTGGTGATCGGCAAGCGAAAGGGCTATCCGCATGAGAAGATGCGGCCGAACAACCTGCCTTTCAGCTTCATCGGTGCCTGCCTGTTGTGGATCGGCTGGTTCGGGTTCAACGCCGGCAGCGCGCTGGAAGCATGACGGAGCGCCCCCGTCCCGCATGAAGATCGCGACCTGGAACGTCAACTCGATCAGGGCCCGCCGCGAGCGGGTACTGACCTGGCTGCGCCTGCACCGGCCCGATGTCCTGTGCCTGCAGGAACTGAAAGTGGCGGACGGCGCCTTCCCTCTGCAGGCAATCGAGGAGCTGGGCTACTACGCCGCGGTGTATGGGCAGCGCGCCTACAATGGCGTGGCCATCCTGAGTCGCTCGCCGGCGCTCGACATCGAGGTGGGGATGGGACCGGGCGATCGCGATCCCCAGGCGCGGCTGGTCGCCGCCACGGTGAACAACATCCGGGTGCTGTCCGCATACGTCCCCAACGGCGCCCGTGTGGGCACCGACAAGTACGGCTACAAGCTGGACTGGCTCCGGCGGCTGCGGGAACATCTGGAACAGATCGCCTCTCCCTCCGAGGCGCTGGTGCTGGCCGGGGACTTCAACGTCGCGCCGCGTGATGAAGACGCAAATCAGTTGGAGGAGTGGAAGGACAGCGTCCTGTGCCACTATGCGGCGCGCCACGCGCTCTCCCGCATCCGCGCATGGGGACTCCGCGACGTCTTCGAGAAACACCGCCCGGAAGGGGGAATCTACACCTGGTGGGCCTACCAGCGGCTGGCCTTTCCCCGCAACGACGGCCTCCGCATCGACCACATCTACGCCACCGAAAGTCTCGCCGCGCGCTCCACCGACGCCTTCGTGGACCGGGAGGCGCGCAAGAAGGGTCCCTTCACCGAGAAGCCTTCGGACCACGCCCCGGTGGTCGCGGAGTTCGACGTCTGACGGAGGCTTCGCCGTCAGCCCCCGACCACCGGAACCGGACACTCGACCCGGACGGGGGACAGCCAACCGGAGGGCGCCGAACTCGCGTTATGGCGTCTGAGTTCGGGCGTCAGGCGCCGGCCACCAGCCTCCACGCCTGCGCCACCAGAAAACACACCACGAACCCGATCCCCAGGGGCAGCAGAGCCGAGACCGTCGTCCACTTCACGCTCCCGGTCTCCTTGTAGATGGTGTACAGCGTCGTGGAACAGGGGTTGTGCAGCAGACTGAAGAGCATCAGGCACACGGCCGTGAGGAGCGTCCATCCGCCCGCCGTCAGCAGAACCCCCACGTCCGCCGGCGAACTCAGCTCGAACATCACCCCCGCTCCCTCGCCGGCGCCCAGCATGCCCGTGGTCAGGACGGTGAGCATGAGGATCGTGGGGATGACGATTTCGTTGGCCGGAATCGCAACCAGATACGCCAGCAGGATCACCCCGTTAAGCCCCAGCAGCACGCCCAGCGGATTCGACCAGCTCACGAAGTGCTCGGCCAGGCTCGCGTCCCCGACGGCGATGTTGGAGATGAGCCAGATCACGGCGCCGGCCGGCATGGCGAACACGACCGCGCGCCAGAGCACGATCAGAGTGCGGTCGATGAGCGAGGTGTAGAGCGTCTGCAGGATGCGCGGCGGCCTGTAGGGGGGAAGCTCCAGGCTGAAGGTGGAGGCCTCGCCCTGCAGCAGGGTCCGGGAGAGCAGCCACGAGGTCGCAAGCATGAAGACGATGCCCAGCACGGCCATCCCGACTACCGCCGTCGCCGACACCAGCCCGGCCAGATGCGCGGGCGCGACGGCGCCGATGAAGATGGTTGCGATGAGGATCTGCGTGGGCCAGCGGCCGTTACAGAGCGAGAAGTTATTGGTAACAATCGCGAGCAGGCGTTCACGCGGACTGTCGATGACGCGCGCGGCCACCACGCCGGCGGCGTTGCAGCCGAACCCCATGCTCATGGTGAGCGCCTGCTTGCCGTGGGCGCCCACCCTTCGGAAGAGACCGTCCAGGTTGAAGGCCACGCGCGGCAGGTAGCCGAAGTCCTCCAGCAGGGTGAAGAGCGGGAAGAAGATCGCCATGGGCGGGAGCATGACGCTTATCACCCAGGCGGTGGCCAGATAGACGCCGTCGAACAGGAACCCTGATAGCCACCACGGCATGGAGAGCGCGGAGCCCGTCCCGACCAGCCAGGGGTGAATGTGGTCGACGAGCAGGGTGGCGAGCAGGGAGGAGGGCACGTTGGCACCCGCAATGGTGAGCCAGAACAACACCGTGAGGATGAGCAGCATCACCGGGAATCCCGTCCAGCGGCTCGTGAGGGCACGGTCGAGGGTGCGGTCCAGATCGAAGCCGACCCGCCGGAGACCCCGGACTTCCGAGGCCCGCGCGATGCGTTCGGACTCGCGGTAGAAGCCCGTCATGAGGGAATCGTGGAAGTCCGCGGGGAGGGTCCAGCATAGCTGGGAGGCCTCTTCAAGAACGTGCTCGTGCGCGGATTCGGCCTCCGGGGCCGCCGACGGCAGGCGCGCCGCCTCCACGCCCACGCGCCCTGCCTCGCCGATGTCGCCGGCGCGCACGGCCTCCTGCACGCGCTCGTCCGCATTGAGAAGACGTAGCGCCACCCAGCGGGCGTTGGGCAGTCCCGGGAACTCCGCCTCGATCACGGGGACCAGCGCGGAGACCGCCCGCTCCACCTCGGGCGCATGCGAGGCGGTGCGGAAGGGTGACGTTGCGGAGGCGCCGCTCGCCACATCGTGAACGGCCCGCATGAGTTCGTCGATGCCCTCGCTCCGCCGGGCGACCGTGGCGACCACCGGCACGCCCAGTTCGCGCGACAACCGCTTCTCGTCGATGGCGATGCCGTGCCGGCGCGCTTCGTCGACCAGGTTGAGGCACACCACCACCTGGGATGTGATCTCCAGAATCTGGAGGGCCAGGTTGAGGTTGCGCTCAAGGCGGGTCGCGTCCACCACGACCACGGTGACGTCGGGCCGTCCGAAGAGGATGAAGTCGCGCGCGACCTCTTCGTCGGTGCTGCCGGCCTGCAGGGAATAGGTTCCGGGAAGGTCGACGACCTTGACCCGGTGCTTGCCATGCAGGAACGCGCCCTCCGAGCGCGCGACCGTCTTGCCCGGCCAGTTACCGGTGTGCTGGCGGAGCCCGGTGAGCGCGTTGAACACGGTGCTCTTCCCTGTGTTCGGGTTGCCCGCCAAGGCCACGAGATAGTCCCATCGGCCCGGGTGGATCCCGAGCTGCACCAGGCGAGGCTGGTGACCCGCGCCGCAGCCCCTGCGCTCCCGGGCGCGCCCGATCATCGCGACACCGCCTTGCCGGTCCGGCGCGGCGCGGCTTCCTCATCCGAATATCCGGGCCTGGCCACCGGTGAGCCCCCTGCGTCCGAGGATCCGGGCCTGGCCGCCGGTGAGCCCTCTGCGTCCGAATATCCGGGCCTGGCCACCGGTGAGCCCCCTGCGTCCGAGGATCCGGGCCTGGCCGCCAACGAGCCCTCCGGGAAGGCACGTCCCACCGCTGGCGCTCGCTCGATCTCGACCCAGGACGCCTGTTCCTTCCGCAGCGCGATGGTCGCTCCCCGTATCTCATAGGCGGTCGGGTCGCCACCCGCGCCACGCAAGGTCGCACGCACGGGGGTGCCGGGGACAACGCCCAGATCCAGCAGGCGCCGCCGGGCCGGGCCCTGGCAGGCGGGCGCCATGCGATCCACGACGCCGGTCTCCCCGAGTTCCAGCTCGGCAAGAGTGCGGGGCGGTTCGGAGGGCACGATCATGTCCTCGGCCGCCTCCACGGTGACACTCGCCGCCGCGACCGGGTCGAGAAGGCGCTCCTTCCCCTGTGCCAGGAACCGGACGCCGGTGGGCGAGATGTCCATGACGCGCACCTCCATGCCGGGGGAGAGCTGCTCCGCCAACAATTCGAGATGGATCTCGCGCGGCTCGTCCTCCAGATGCACGATGCGGGCGCCCGTCCCCGGGCGCAGCTGTGTCAGGGAGATGCCGGTGCGGGGCGGGACCTCGCCCTGGGCGGTCGGAATGGGATCGCCGTGAGGGTCGAAGCGGGGATGCCCCGGGCGCGCCGCCAGCGCCTCCGTTTCCGCCTCCGACATGCGGTGCTCCCGCACTTCTGCCTGCGCATTCCAGTCGGCCTGCGACACGCCCGTGCGATCGGCAAGATAACGCTCCCACAGCCGGTGGGTCCGGACTACCCGGAGCGCGTAGGACCGACCCGTATCCGTGAGGGAAACGGCGCTGCCTCGCGCCTCCGCAAGCCCCAGCTCACAAAGGCGGCTCACCAGGCGGCCCGCCCGGCTGCGACGGACCCGCAGTCCCCCGGCGAGGCTTTCGAGAGTGGAGGGAAAGGCCAGGTACTCGCAGTTGAAGAGGTGCTTGAGAGCATCTTCGATGCGAACCCGTTCCGTCATGCGTGCGGCGGCGAGCGCCCTGGCCAGGAGTCCTTTGCCGGGCCACAGCAGAGCGAGACAAAGACCCGCAGTCATGGCGAACACGAGGAGCGCGAATCCGGGATCGATCACGTGCAGAAGTCCCGCGAGGCGAGGGGCATTGTTTGTAGGCTCGCCTAATTTATAAGTTAGACATGCCTAAAACTCAACCCCGGGCGCACGCTTCCAGGTACACGAGCAGGCAAGCCAGGGCCAGTTTGGTCGCCGGATAGCCGGACGTGTCAGGGCCACAGATGTCGCAGAAAACGCTCCGGGGCGTTGAGGAAATCGCGCGTGAGGTTTACGGCTTCGATCTCCTCGTAGTCGACCTCCCGCGCGGGCCGGCCATCAAAGTCGTATATCCTCGCCCCGGGGATGGCCATGAGAATCGGCGAGTGGGTCGCGATCAGAAACTGGGAATCCTGGTCGACCATGTCGCGCATCATCGTCATGAAGCCCAGCTGACTCTGGGGTGAAAGCGCGGCCTCGGGTTCATCGAGGAGGTAGAGTCCTCCGGGCACGAAGCGCTCTCGAAAGAGCTTCAGAAAGCTCTCCCCATGCGAGTTCGCGTCCAGATCCGCCCCGTATTTTCGCTCAATCGCCGCGATGGAGCCCGCAGCAGGTGCGCGCGCGAGCATGCGGGCCAGCTTGGAGTGGTCCCGGAATCGCTCGTCGACTTCGACGAGTTCCTCCTGAAACTCCCTCCTCAGTCGGGCCATGCGTCTGGTGAACCCGAAGAAATCTTCGGCGCGCAGGAAGAACCCGCGGTGGGTGCGCTTCTTCCACGACAGCCTCATCGCCCTTGCCAAACGACGCTGGGGCGCGAGCGTGGGATCCTGATCGGCACTCCTGCTCCCCACAGCAGGAAGCCCGGTCGCGGCCGCCAGCGCCTCGAGCACGGTGGACTTGCCGGAGCCGTTCTCTCCCACCAACAGCGTGACGGGCGTCGCGACCGCCAGGGCTGCGAGCCCCTGAAGGGCCGGGATGTTGAACGGAAATACATCCGCGCGCCCATCCGCTTTCGGGAAGTGAATGCGCTCTAGCACGCCAGGGAGTCTCCTTCCACCATCGTCGCGCCCGACTTCATGCCTTTCCCAGGGTCCGAATCGCCTCCAGTTCCTCCAGCGTGCGCGGCCAGTCTTCGCGCAAGAGCCTGGAGAGCGCCCGATCGGCCAGAAGCCTGCCTCCCGTCTGACATCCCGGGCAATAGTTCGTCTCGCGGCTGGCGTAGACGATGCGCTGAATCGGAGTGCCACACCGGGGACACGGCTTCCCGAACTTCCCGTGAGCGGCCATGGCTGGATGGAAGGCGGTGACCTTTTTCGGGAACTTCCCGCCCGCTTCGTTGCGCAAACGCTCGGTCCACTCCCGCAGGGAAGCGCGCGTGGCCTCGTACAGCCGGCGGGTTTCGGCGGTCGACAGCTGGCGCGTAAGCCGCACGGGCGAGAGTCGCGCCGCGAGAAGGATCTCGTCCGAGTGGGCGTTGCCAATGCCGCTCAGAATCCTCGGATCGGTGAGAGCTCGCTTCAAGGTGCGGTTTTCACGGACGATCGCCGCCTGGAATTCGGCGAAATCGACCTCCAGCGGTTCGATCCCTCCAGGGTCGAGTCGGCGAAGTGCCTCTGCCCCGCGCACCACCCACATCGACATCCGCTTTCTGGTGCTCGCCTCGGTCAGGAGAAGCGTTCCGCCGGGGAAGTCCAGCGCAGCGGCAGCGCGCTTGCCGGGAAGGGGTGCTCCGGGACTGTGCCACTGGAAGCGGCCCGCGATCATGAGATGGATGACGGCGTGGAGATCGTCGTCCAGGTGCAGCACGATGCGCTTGCCCAGGCGTCCGACTGCCTGCACGCGTTTCCCCACGAGCTCCGAGACCGGAGGATCGAAGGTCCTGAGAAGCGACGGCGAACGAAGGCGCACGCGCTCGACCGGCTGCCCGGTGATGCGGGCGGAAAGCGCGTCGATGTACAGGCAGACCTCGGGAAGTTCGGGCATCCTGCAAGATCAGGGACCGGCACGGCGAGGCGCCAGTGGGAGAAGGCGGGGCGTCGCGTGGCGAGCTGCTACGCTGTTCTTGCGTCGCGCCACGCGCTACCGTCATGGGTGGGTGTATCGTCCGGAATGCCGTCCCAACCCCAACCGTCCTGGAGCCGGAAGATCCGATGAACCGCCATCTGCCCGGAAGTGCGGCCAGCCGCGTACTGATGGCCGTCCTGGCGTTGGCGGCGTTCCTCCAGAGCCCTCGCTCCCTGCAGGCCCAGGAGCCCGCTACCCAGCTCGTGATCCTCGGCACCGGAACGCCCATCGCCGACCCCGACCGCTTCGGACCCTCCCTCGCGGTGGTGGTCGGGGAGGAATCCTACCTGGTGGACGCGGGAGCGGGGGTGGTGCGCAGGGCGGCGGCCGCGGCGCAAAAGGGGATCCCCGCCCTGGCGGCTTCCAACCTGAAGCGGGTCTTCATCACCCATCTGCATTCCGACCACACGGTCGGGCTCCCCGACCTGATGTTCACACCGTGGCAGAACGGCCGCAGGGTGCCCGTGGAGGTCTACGGACCGCCCGGGACGCTGCGCATGACCACGAACATCGAGGAGGCATGGGTGGAGGACATCCACATGCGCCTCTTCGGCCTGGAGGGCCGCCGCGCCCACAACTACCGCGCCGTGACCCGGGAGGTCGAGTCGGGAACGGTGTACGACGACGGCACCGTGCGGGTGGACGCCATCCCCGTCGACCATACCAGCTGGCCCATCGCCCTCGGTTACCGCTTCGTGACCCCGGACCGCACCATCGTCATCTCCGGGGACGCCCGCCCGAGCCCGTCACTGGCAGAGGCCTGCAACGGATGCGACGTGCTCGTGCACGAGGTCTACTCGCGGGACTTCTTCGACCGGCACCAGAACCAGACCTACCACGCGGCGGCGCACACCTCGACCGCCGAAGTGGCCGCGCTGGCGATGGAGGCCCGGCCGGAGCTTCTGGTGCTCTACCACCAACTCTACCGCTCGGCCACCGACGAGGACCTTATCCGCGAGGTTCGCGAGGCGGGCTACACCGGACGCGTGGTGTCGGCCGCGGACCTCGACGTCTATTGAGCGGCACGCCTCCCAGTGACGAATTCGGATGCACCGTTGCCGGAATAACTTGGGCGGGCGTCCGGTTTTGCGCATAATCCGGTCGCCGTTTCGAATACGCAGCCTTGGACCTGACAGGAGTTGGAATATGGTACGTGCGAGTCTGGTGATGGCGCTCGCGATCATGGTCTCCGGTTGTGCCCGATGGATTCCGGCCCGGGTCGGCGAAGTGCCGGTCGGGACGGACGTCCGCCTGCGGCTATCGGATGAAGGCGCCGACGTGTTGGGGGAATTGACCGGCACGCGCCGATCCGAGGTCTCGGGGCAACTGGTTCAGTGGGGCAGCGAAGTGATGGTCTCGGCTGCCCTGGAGACCGCAGGCGCGGGCGTGGGCAACAACAACCTGCGCCAACGGTTCGTGGTGGACGAGGAGAACATCGTCGGGGTAGACATACGGGAACTGGACCGCACCCGGACCGGGCTGTTCGCCGGGGGTGTTGCCGTTGTGGCGGGGTCGGCGATCGTGTGGATCGTATCGCAGCTGACCGGGGGCGGCACCGCGGCACCAACCGACCCTCCGTCCCCCGGGCCCAGCGAGCCCTTCGTGCGCATTCGCATTCCCTAGGGGGTATCCCACCGGACGGCGAAAGAGGACCGCCTGTGCCGTTCCGGTAGCGGGAGGCTCGGGCCGACCCCGGTCCCGCGGCTCGTAATCCGTCCCCCGCCTCTCAACCGGAGATGAACATGACACGCACCGGTCTGACCATGGTCCTTCTTCTGGCCATCGCCGGTTGCGCCCGATGGGTGCCGGCCCCGCTTGGAACGGTCCCGCCGGGCAGCGATGTGCGCCTTCGCCTCTCCGAGGACGGCGCCGAGCGACTGGCGGAGTCAACCGGCACGCGTACGCTGGAGGTCAGCGGTGAGCTCATCCAGTGGGAGCCCCAGGTCTTGCTGTCCACGGTACTTGCAACCCCGGGCAGGGGCATCGACCCGGGCCTGCGCCAGCGGCTTGTCGTGGACCCTGACGAAGTCCTGGGCATCGACGTACGCGAGGTTGACCGCACGCGCACCGGGCTGCTGGTGGGGGGCGTTGTGGCAGCCGCGGGGTCGGCGATCGCCTGGGCGGTGGTCAACATCATCCAGGGCAGCCAAGGCGCGCCCAGCTCCCCGCCGACGGATGCCCCCAGCGAACCGTTCGTGCGGTTGCGCTTTCCCTAGTTCGCAGACGGGCGCCGCAGCCCGCAGGTCCGGGTTACTCTACCCGTCTGCGCCGCCTGGTCGAAGTCCTGGCAGGCGCAGCCCGCCTCATCGCATATTCGGGGACAAAGAGCGACCCCGGCGCGCCCTGAACCGCAACTCGGGCGCGCCGGGGCAGGTTGAAGTCCCGACTCAGCTACCTCCGTGGTAGCTGCTGTTGCCCGCCAGCTCCTCGGAGGAGACGGGCCAGCGGCGGTTCGTCCCCAACTGCTTCGTCACCTCGTCCCACTGCCACGGCTTGATGTCGTAGTAACGATGGTCCTGAAGTCGACGGCCTTCAACCATGAACTCGAGCCTGCGCTCGTGAATGAGCTGTTCGTACACCTCGTCCGTGCTCATGCTCATGAACGGCGGCAGATCCCAGGCGGCGCGCACGAGATTGATCTGGTTGACCGCCTCCTGGTAGTTGCCCGACACCAGGTGGCCCTCCGCCAGGATCAGCCGCGCCTCCGCCCAGCGGCTGACGGGAAGATCTGCGTCGAGTCCGTCGTACTTGAAGAACCGGTGTACGTCGCCCGTGTGGGGCGGCGGCGCCGCGAGCTCGGGCGGACCGACACGCGTGCCGATGCGCGGATCCACCATGCCGCTCACCGGATCCTCGATGGCCACGTTGCGCGGATCGATGATTACCCCCGTGATCGACTGATGGTACGTGTTGAGGCTGTTCAGCGAGCCCGGCTGCTGGTAGCGGCAGGCGAAATAGAAATCGGGCTTGACCGCGAGCGCCGCCTCGGCCGCCTGCATGGCGGACGCCATCTGGGACATGTCCCTGCCGCGCTCGAAGTAGAGCGACCGATGGACCCGGGCCTTGGTGGCGAGCGCCGCCGCCCGCAGGTCCGGGTTGCCCGCCTGCGCCACCTGGTCAAGCGTGGACAGCGTCTGCTCCAGCACGACATCCGGCGCCAGCGGCGCCTCGCCGTTGAAGGGCACTTCCTTGAAGTGATCGGCCAGACCGATGCGCGCGAACGCCTCCCAGAAGATGCCGCGCACGATGGTCGTGTCCCCGGGGTTCGACTCCTGCAACCTCCTCACTGCCTCGTCCGCGATCCAGCGGGCGGAAGACAGAGAGTTCCAGGCCCCGTTCTGGACCGTATTGAACCCCTCCATGTGACCCCACATGTGGAGTTCGGTGAATGTGAAGCTCGATATGAACGTTACATCGTCGGACTGCAGGGCGTTGGCCGCGGCCATGCCGTCCCAGGCGTCGCAGACCACGCCCTCCGGTGTGGCGGCCAGGGCGGGAACCAGATCCGGCTCTTCCAGATCCGCGATCGTGAGGCTTCCCGGGTTGTCGACGGTGAACAGGTCACCGCATCCCGCTGCAATCAACACGGTGAACGAAAGTACGCCCAATCTCAATATGTGCATTCGCATGGTTATAGCTCCCCTTTAGTCAGAGATCCACTCATCGCCAATGGCGATCGATCCGATACTCGTCGCACACTCGTATCCTAGAACGTCGCCTGGAAACGAATGCCATAGCGTCTGGGGCTCGGCGGCTGACCGTAGTCGGAGTTCATGCCGAATGCGTTATAGGGTCCACCGGACCGGGCATCGGGGATTCCGTGGTAGGGGGTCAGGGGATCCGACATGCAGACGTCCACGGGGCATTTGTTCCACAGGAACAGGTTGCTCGCCGACAACCTGACTACCAGGGAATTCATGCCCGCGAGCGAAGTCAGGAATCTCTCCGGAACGTTGTAGTTGAGGGAGAGGTCCGCGAAGCGAATGAAGTCGGCTTCGAAGAGGTAGCTGGAGATCATCGAAGGATGCTGGTTGCCGAAGTCCTCCGCGACCCGCTGGCGTTCCTCCACCGAGGTGTTCGGGTCGTCCAGGATGGCCTCGAACTCGGCCACTCGCGGTGAATTCCGGGTAAAGGCATCCTGAATGACCGACACCTCCGAGAACATGTGATAGTCGTACGCCCCGGTGAAGGTGGCGTTGACGCTCACGCCCCCGGGGAGGTCGAGAGAGGTGAGGAAGCTTCCCGTCCAGAGTGGGATGGGGCGCCCCACGTACTCCAGCGAATCGCCGCCCGCGGCATTCTTGAGCTTGTTGGGCGTGATCTGGTTCACCCTCGTGAGCTCGGCGATGGGCACCGCCACGGTGTAGGGGTTGCTGGGGTCGGGCACCGGAGCGATCCACGCGCCGGGAGTGAACCCTTCCTTCATGGTGGGATAGTACCGGCCGGCGCTGGTACCGCCCTGGATGTGAACCCGGTAGGGGGGCACGCCGCCCATGTCGAGGATCTCCGAATCATTCAGCGCCGCCGAAAGGGTGGTCGACCATCTCAGGCCGGGACGCCGGATCCAGGTAACGTCCAGCGAAGACTCGAACCCCTGGTTCCGGATCTTGCCGACGTTGGAGACCACCGGCTGGAGGAATCCGGTGGAGGCCGCGGATGGCACGGGCAGGAGCGCGTCGCGGGTGGTCGCGTTGTAGTACACCAGATCCAGCCCCACGCGACCATCCAGGAAGCCGAACTCCGTCCCGAATTCCCACTCCAGGGTGCGCTCGGGCTTCAGGTCCGGGTTTCCGGGGTTGCCGGTTCTCACGATGGAGAGGTTGTTCACCGCGATGCCGGGCAACCACGTCTGGGTGGCGTCGAACGCGCCGGGCTGCAGCCCCGCCGCGCCGAGCGCCGCCCGCACCCGGAACTGGTCCCACGTCTGGAACGGCCAGAAGTCATGGTCCGAGACGACCCAGGAGGCACCGCCCTTGGGGTACACCTGGAAGGCGAAGTTTTCGCCGAAAGCCGAGTTGCCGTCCACGCGCAGGCCGGCGTTCAGGAAGAGGCGGTTATACAGCCCGATTTCCTCCTGCGCGTACACGCCGGCGTTGATGACTTCCTGGAAGCGTTCGTTCGGCGGCAGGAGCTGTGATCCGGCCGGCAGGGTTGAGAGCTGGCGCAGCGGGAAGTCCCGAACCCCGAGCGTCCTGAACCACTCCTCTTCCCAGAAGCTCTGGCCACCCACCAGCAGGGTGGAGGTCAGGTCTTCGCTGAAGTCGCGCGTCCACGAAGTCTTGAAGTCCAGCGTGGTGGCCGTGCGCTCGGAGGTGCGCACCAGGCGCTCGCCCTGCTCGTGATAGATGTTGAGGCCCTTGGCGACGTGCTCGATGTACTCCTCGGTGATCCGGTCCCGGCCCATGATGAGCTCCGAGCGGATGCCGTGGCCCCAGTCGTAGTTCATGGCGCCGCTGAGCGTAACGCGCTGTTCGTCCTGGTTCGACCTCACGCTCGCGATGGGCTCGCTGTCCAGCGGAAGGAAGTGCTCGCTCGCGGAAAGCGGTCCGCTGTACCCGTGCGGCGGCGGCCACGCGATCTCGTAGGCGTTGACCCCGTAGCGCCCGCCGTAGGGGAACCTCGGCGCCGGATTCCTGGGCGTCGCCAGGAAGAAGCCCCAGAGGTATCCGCTCCCCCAGTTGAGCCCGTTCTGCCCGGGCTGGCGCCGGTCGCTGAAGACCGTGTTCATGTCCATGCGAATGCCGAGCCTGTCGGTTGCCTGCACCGTGAGGTTGGCACGCAGGTTGGCGTCCAGGGTTCCCTGGAAGTCACGGTACTCGCGGCCCATCTGCCCGACCTCGTCGCGGAGTCGGCCGGAGGCGAAATACTGTACCGTCGAGGTCCCGCCCCGTACGTCCGCGTTGAAGTCCATGACCGAGCCCCAGCCACCGAGGTAGTCGAGGGCGGGCTTGCCCAGGGTCTGCAACTGCCTGGTGTCGAAGTTGTAGCCCCAGACTCCCTTCAGACGGGCGGACGGTATCCTCGTGCCGTCGAAGCCGGTCCCGAAGGTCCACACCGGATCGCCGGCGCTCCCCCGCTTGGTGATGATGTGGATCACCCCGCTCGAGGCCTCGGTGCCGTACAGGGTCGCGGCGGCGGCACCCTTGATCACCTCGATGCGCTCGATGTCGTTGGGATTGAGGCGGTCGATGGTACCAGCCTGGCGGGCGCCTCCCACCTTGCTGTAGTTGGAGTCGATGCGAACCCCGTCGACGTAGATCAGAGGTGCGCTCCGCTGCGTCAGACTGACCGCTCCGCGCAGGAGGATCTGGCTCGAGGTCCCCACGTTGGGCGCGATCCCGGGCACCATTCCGGTGATGCGACCGGAGAGCGCCTCGGTGATGTTGGATACCGGCGCGGCGTTCAGCGCTTCCGCCCCCAGCGTTTCCACGGTCGCGCCCAGCCGCCGCCGTTCCGTGACCACGCCGGTCCCGGTGACGACCACTTCGTCCAGCGCGATCGCCTCCGATTCCATCTGGACGTCCACGTTCACGGTCTCGTCGGCGACTACGGTGACGTCGCGATTCTCGGTCCGGTAGCCGATATAGCGGATCTCCAGAACGTGATTCCCGGCCGGAATGCCCAGCAGAACGAAACGACCGTTGGCGTTGGTGACGTTGCCGACTCCCTCCGCGGCGACGCTCACCTGGGCGCCCGACAGCGGCAACGCGGTGCCCGCCTCCTGAACCGAGCCGGTGATCGTGCCCGTCTGGGCGGACACGGGAGCGGCCAGGACTACGGCCATGGCGCAAACCATACCGACGACGGGGATGACCTTACGAAGGACTTTCATACTTCCACCTCCTGTTGGGGGGACGGCACCGATCCTGCTGCAGGAACCCTGCATGAATTCGCGGAACTGCCGGGCGATCAAGGGAATGTAGCCCGCGACCCCGCGAAACTAACACATCGCACAGTTGTCGTTGTTGATGGCTCCCAGTCCTTCCAGAAGTGCGATCGTCGCCGGAAACGGGCGAACGTTGTAGCTCGGACTGTTGGCCATGTCGACGGTCGTCTGCCCGAGCCGCGTCACCGCATGCACGTCGGCGCCGCGCTCGATCAGATAGAGAATAACCTCGTTGTCCCCTCGCGACGCGGCGTTGTGGAGCGGCGTGCGGGCATCCAGGTCCCGGGCGTTGACGTCCGCGCCCAACTCCTCGACGAGGTACTTCACGGCCGGCAGCCATCCGCCGGGCACGTAGCGATGTTCGTTCGCGGCGCGCTGGTCGTACCCAACGCCCGTCACCGCGTGAATGGGCGACATGGCGGCACCCCCGGGGGGAACCGGCGGGATGCCGCTGACGTCCGCCTTGGGGGGTTCGTTCGTCGCCACAACCACGCCCGTGTCGGCCGGCTTCCGGCTGGGGATGTCGGGGTCCGCCCCGAAGGCGACCAGCAGCTTCATCGCGGCCACGTCAACGCCCAGCGCCGCGCGGAAGAAGGGGGTCGTCCCCTCCAGGTTCGCGCTGACAAGACGCTGATGCGCCCACCACAGGTCCTTGGTGAGCCGCGCGTTGGGATCCGCGCCCGCTTGGAGCAGCGCTTCCATCACCTCCAGGTAGTGGGCATTCTGCGCTTCGTGCGCGCGCGGCTGGGGGTAGAAGGAGGTGCCGGCCCACTGGACGTTGATCACAGCATAAAGGGGCGTCGCCCCAGGCTCGCTGGCGACGTTGGGATCTGCTCCCCGCTCGAGGAGATAGAGCCCCGGGTCGAAGCGCCCGTTCAGCATGGCGATCAGCAGCGGGCTGGTTCCGTCTCCGCTCGTCTGGTCGATGTCCGCGCCCCCGTCCAGTAGCGCCTTCACCGCCGCCATGTGCCCGGCGCGGGCGGCATGGAGGAGAGGGGTCAGGCCACCCCACTTGCCCACGAGGGCCGGCTGACGCGGGTCGGGATTAGTTGATATCGGCGAGATGCCCTGCACCTTGCCGTCCATGATCAGCACGTCGCCCTTGCGCTGGACTTCGCGAGCGGCTTCGATGGCCACAGCCACCTGCCCGGGCGTGGGTCGTTCGCCTTCGTCGACCGGTCCCCATGGGTCCGCCCGCGGGTCGTTTTCCAGCCAGTCCGGGCGGAACTGGGCCAGCACTTCGTACAGCCGGTGCTGGGCGGCGACGTCGACGGTCGCCAGACGCTCCACGTCCTCGATGACGCTTTCGGAAAGTGACGCATCCGCGCCCAGCTCCAGGAGCGTGTGGATCGCCTCCGGACGGTTGCGGGCGGCCGCGAAGATCAGCGGCGTCTGCCCCCACGCGTCCTCACGGCCGTCTACGTCGGCGCCGCCTTCGACCAGGATGCGTATGGCGTCCGGACTCCCCGACTCGGCCGCCAGGTGGAGCGGGGTCACCCCGGTATTGGTGGTGGCCGCGTGCACATCGGCACCGGCCGCGAGCAGCGCCCCCACCACCGGAGCGCTTCCCGCCCTGCCGGCGAGGTGGAGGGCGGTGTAGCGCCCGATTCGCGTCCCCGCTTCGACGTTGGCTCCCGCGGTGATGAGCAGCCGCGCCATCTCCCCGTCGCCGTGACGCGCCGCCCAGTGGAGCGCGGTCATCCCGTCGCCCTGGGCCTCGTTTGCGTCGGCCCCCCGCTCCAGAAGGGAGCGTACGGCCTCAAGGTTCCCGCGCATGGCCGCGTCGGCGACCGGCCCGTTGACGGCCGGGCCGATCCAGAGCAGCGCGATAATCGCTAAGGCAGTCGTCGGATTCACTGGCAGGTCCTCTCTATCGGCTCGATGACTGCGCCGCGGCCACGGCGCCGCCGGGATAACCCAGCGAGAACTCGCCCGTGCTGTCGCCGAAGCTGTCCATGTCGTCGTGCCCCAGCTGATGAAGCAGGCTGAGGAAGACGTTCGCCATGGGGGTCCCGTCGGGCGCCTTGAGGTGCACGTTGCCGTCGAGCCGTCCATTGCCATGGCCCAGCAGAATCAGCGGGCAGCGCCGGTGGTTGTGGACGTTGCCGTCCGCCATCGGGGAACCCCACATGATCACCGACTTGTCCAGCAGGTTCGCGTCCCCCTCCATGGTCGCCTGCAGCTTCTCAAGGAAGTACGGCAGGGGGCTCATGCGGTACTGCGCGATCTGGTTGAAGTCCAGAATGGCTTCCTCGCTGTTGCCGTGGTGCGAGGCGGGATGGAACGGCGTGGTGGTGCCGCTCTCCGGATGGATCCGGTTGGAGGCGTCGCGGCCCATCTTGAAGGACACCACCCGCGTCATGTCGGTCTGGAAGGCCAGAACCTGCAGATCGAACATCAGCTCCATGTGCTCGGCGAACGAGTCGGGCACGCCGGCGGGCGCTTCCGGGAGCTCCCGCTGCTCGCCGCTGGTGTTGAACTCCTCCACCTTCTGAATCCGGCGTTCCACTTCCCGCACGTTCTCGAGATACCGGTCCAGGCGGTTCCGGTCCTCGGTTCCCACCCGGGCCCTGAGCGTCGCCACCTCGGCCACGATCCAGTCGAGGATGCTCTGGTTGGTCCGCCTGCGGACCGCCCGCTCCTCATTGCTTCCGCCGGCGCCGAAGAGAAGATCGAACGCGGCACGCGGGTCGCGGATCATTGGCAGCGGCTCGGTCGGGGACGCCCAGCTGATCGCGTCCGTGTAGGCGCAGTGGTAGTTGTACCAGCAGCCGCCGCCCTGCCCCAGGTTCTCTATGCAGAGCTGGAGGGAGGGCAGCGCCGTGCCCTGCCCGAACCGGCGCGCCTGCAGCTGGTCGAGAGAAGCGCCGACGTAGATGTCCGAGCCCTGCGTCTGCTTCGGATGGCACTGGGTCAGGAAGACCGCCGTCGACCGAAAATGGTCGCCGCCGATCTCGTTGGGCTCGTAGGCCTCCGCCATGCGAACATCGCTGTTGCTGACGATGGTGAGATAGTCCTGAAAGCGCTCGAGGGGCTTGAGCACGTTCGCCTCACCGAGTCGGAAGTTGCGCCCGATCTTCTCGGGTGCGAACAGGTGCTGGTTTGCGCCCCACTCGCTGCATCCCGGAACCCCGTGCACCTCTTCGATGCACACCAGGCGGGTGCGGTCGTCGAGAGCGGCCGCGGCGCGTCCCCAGCGCCGTGGCCCGGCCGGGATCATGGCGTCCAGGAGCGGCAGCGCCACTGTGGCTCCCATCCCGCGAACGAAGGTGCGGCGGGGAATGTGCGCGCCCGTGATGAAACTGGTCGTCATCGTCGTGCTCCCTCTACTCGTCGTGGCGCCTCGGGGCGGCGCCCCGAAGCATGTTGTCCGTCTTCTATTTGCGCTCGACCCCGTCCGCAGCAGCAGTTCCGATGTCCTGCTTGCTCCGGAAGGCGTCGCTTTCAACAACGCCCAGAATGAAGGACGAGATTCTGTAGTCGTTCGCTTCGGCCTCGCGCGCAATGGCTCGAATGGTCGGCCCGTCGTAGTACTCGACGCGACGCCCGAGGGCGTATGCGAGCAAGTTCATGGTGAAGGTGCGCACCAGCGGAATCGGGCGCTCCAGAAGCGCGTCCGCGAGCTCGACCGAGTTGGTAAGCTGCGTGCCGTCGTATAGCTGACCCCGGGCGTCGAGAGAGGATCCGCTCTCGCGAATTCGCCATTCCCCGGTCACGCCGAAGTTCTCGAGCGCCACCCCGATGGGGTCCATGAACTGGTGGCAGGCGGCGCACACCAGGTTCCGTCGATGGATCTCCAGACGCTCGCGCGTGGTGAGTAGCCGGCCCTCCCCTACGCCCTCCGTCTCTTCCAGGGCGGGCACGTTGGGGGGCGGAGGCGGGGGCGGCGCGTCGAGCAGCACCTCCATGACCCACTTGCCCCGCAACACCGGGGACGTGCGCGTACCCATCGAGGTGGACATCAGCACGCTGCCGTGCCCCAGCAGCCCCTGGCGCAGCATGCCCTCGGGATAGTCGACGCGCCGGAAGTTCTCCCCAACCACGCCGGGGATGCCGTAGTGTTCCGCCAGGCGCTCGTTCATGAAGCTGTAGTCGGCGCCGTAGAGCTCCAGGAGGCTCCGGTCCTCGCGGACCAGGTGTTCGAAGAACAACTCGGTTTCACGCCGCATGGCGGTCTTGAGCTGTTCGTTGAAGTGGGGGAACCAGAAGGCATCCGGCTGCACTCTCTCGAGATCCTGAAGCCTCAGCCACTGTGTGGCGAAACGAGTGGCCAGACTCTCCGAGCGGGGATCGGCCAGCATTCGCCCGACCTGCCGCTCCAGCACACGGGAGTCCGAGAGCCGACTGCTGCTCGCCAGCGAAACCAGCTCCTCGTCCGGCTGCGTTCCCCACAGGAAATAGGACAGCCTGGAAGCAAGGGCGATGTCGCTGATCCGGTAGCTCTCTCCCGGCCGGGGTGCGTTCTCCGGGGCTTCCTCGATTCTGAAGACGAAGTGCGGGCTCGCCAGGACGGCTTCCAGAACGGTGCGAACCCCGGTCTCGAAGCCTCCCTCGGAGGCCCCCACGTCGTAGAAGGACAGGAGCCCCTCCAGGTCGGACTCGGTCAGCGGCCGCCTGTAGGCCTGTCTGGCAAGCCTGGCGACGATCTCCCGGGCGCAGGGTCTTTCCGACTCCGGCGACGTGGGCCGGCAAGTGAAGACACGCTGCCGGCTGGGAGTCTCCGAGACGCCTTGCGGATCCAGTGGACCCCGTATGGTCACGTCCCTCAGGTGGGTCAGGACGACGAACCCCGTGCCGATTCGGAAACGAACGCCGGCGTTGGACCAGCCGAAGGGCTCCTGCAGGTCGGCGTAGGGCCCATCCGCTTTGCGGATGAACGCAGCGGCGACCCGATGCTGACCCGCGCTCACGAAGATGGGCTCGGTGAACTGATTCCAGTTGGGCCCCAGGTCGGCGTCCCGGCGCAGCTCCTCCACCGGAACGAGGGCGACCCTCTCGCCGTCGATGGAGATGTCCATTTCCGCGAAACGCTCATGGTCCCCTGCCCAGAACGTCATCTCGAAGATGTATTCGCCGTCCGCGGGGAAATGGTGATCGACCACGATGCCGCCGCGTGTGCCATACGGCGCGCCCTCCACATGGTCCCACTCGTGCTGGGACTGGTAGGTGGAGACGAGATAGGTCTTGGAGTCCGGGGCCGCGCCGGGATGACCCAGAACCAGGCGGCTGACATCGTTGGCGGCGTTCAGATACGAGTTGAGCAACGTGGGTGACAGGGGCTGCGAGACCGCCATGTGGTCGAAGTTCCCCAGATAGAGATCCGGGGGAAGCCACTGGCTGGCGTCCACGTCAAGGCCGAAGAGATCCTGGACGGCCTTCTCGTATTCGGCCCGATTGAGCCGCTGGAAGCTGCGGTTGCCCGGATTGGGATTGGCGGCCGCGTAGTCGTCGATCGTCCGCTCCAGTGTCTCGACGAGGATCATGAGGGTGTCTCCCCCGGGTCGCGGCATGCCGGGCGGGGGCATCATTCCCGTGCGCAGCTTGGCGATCATCCGCTCCGCCGTCTCCCAGTGGTCCCAGGCGGCGGTCACGTCGAAGCCCTGGACCGACATGTTGCCGGTCATCATGGCATCGTTGTGACACACCTGGCAGTACTGGAGGACGACGGCGTTGAGCGCTTCGGACGAGGGCGTGTCGCTACGCGCGTCCGGCCGACGCGGGGCATCCAGGCCATTGCTCGCCGCGACCGCCATGGCGGGGTGCCCGGTCGCCGCGTGCGGCGTCGGCGCGCTCCCGCCCTCCGAGCCCAGAAACAAGGCCAAGCCCAGGAGCGAGACTCCCGGAAGAAAAGCTCTCACCGAAACACCTCCACTAGCCGACTGCTACGCGGGACACGCGCGCGTCGCTCGGACACGCGGATCCCGGACATGATACTGCTTCAAAATACGGTTTCGGCATTCCCCCTCGCAAGAACGCGAAGGGGTATGCATGGTCTCACCAGCCGCAGCTCCGCTCGGTTACGCGGCTGCCGGCGCCGCTCCTACCGGGGAATCACCGGCAGCGTGATGTGCGACGGGTACCGGGCGTTGTGGTGGATGGTCTGGTTGGCAGTCCGCACCTCGGTCTCGAGATGGACCGGACCGCCGGTGTTCGGGTTGCGGTCGTACTTGGGGAAGTTGCTGCTCGAGATCTCGACGCGGATCTGGTGGCCTTCCCTGAAGAGGTTGCTGGTCGCCCACATGTCGATATTGAACTCGTACACCGTCCCCGGCTCGAGCAACTCGAAGTCCGTGAAGTCCGGGTTGTTGTGATACCGCCCCCGCAGGATGCCGTCGGCGAGGTTGATGACCTTCCCGTCCGGGTGCACGTCCGCCAGCATGGCGGTGAAGTCGGTGTCGGTCGCGGAAGTCGACGCGTAGAGCGTGACCGTGACCGGACCGGTGACTTCCACGGCCTGCTCGAGGGGGGGCGTGGTGAACACCAGCATATCGTCCCGCTCCTCGATGTCCGCGCGGTCGAACGGGCCGGGAGGCGTGGGGCCGAACATGAGGTTGCCGCCGCGGGTCGGGACGGGGTCCATCGGATCGAACACGAACTCGTCGACCGGTTCGGACGCGCCCGGCATCCCGGTGTCCAGCGTGCCGTCTCCGGACGAACTGTTCGCATTGCCCCCGCTGTGGAGGTAGTAGTTCGTATACTGGGTGCGGGCGATCGGCCACTCGTTCTCGGAACGCCAGACGTTCTCGCCCATGATGAAGATTCGCACTGCCGGCTCATCGAGATAGCCGTTGTCGACTCCCTTGAGCAGGGCATCGAACCACTTCACGTGCAGGCTGTCGAAATCGACGGTGGCGTCGGGCCCGTAGTCGATCCCGTCATACACGAAGTTAGGCACGCTCGCGTGGGGCCAGGGACCGATGAGCAGCTTCTGATTCTCCCGCGCGTACTCGGTGCGCGCCTTCTCCACCATGCCCGTGTAGCTCACCAGGGTCCCGTCCAAAAAGACGTCGTACCATCCGCCGATATTGAGGGAAGCCGCCGCGAATTCGTCGAGGCGCGCTTCGGAGTCGAGCACCTCCCAATACGCGTCATAGGTCGGATGCATCACAAAGTCGCGCCACCAGGGATTGTCCTGCCCTGTGGCCGCGCCCATCTCCAGCAGTGGCATGGTCCAGAGCACCTGGTCCCAGTCGGGGTTGCCCGCCTGGCCGGTGCGCCCTCCCATCCCCGACGCCCAGCCGATGCGGGACCCCAGCGCGAGTGCCCCGCCCGGATAGGCCGTGTCGAAGTAGTAGTTGAACGGGGTCACCCTGGGGGCCATCGCCTTGAGGTAGGGCGATCTGAACTCCGCTCCCTTCCACTGGGTGGTGGCGAGGTAGGAGTTGCCGTGGGTGCCAATCTGTCCGTCCGACCAGGCCTGCCGGCCGATCCAGTTCTGGGTGTCGTGGCTGTCGTTGGCCTCGGCCAGATAGGGATACCAGCTCCCCTCTGAATCGAAGCGGCCGCGCACGTTCTGGTGGACGTACACATATCCCCTCTCCACCCAGAGCAGCCCCTCCTCCCAGGAAGCGGCGTCGGACCCGTTGTCGTACGGGTCGCGGATCAGGAGCGCGGGATGGCGCCCCGGCGCGGCCGGCCGGTAGACGTCCGTGGAGAGCAGGGTGCCGTCCCGCATGGGCACCATGAGGTTGTGCTGGACTATCGCCGTCTCCCCGGCGCGGAATTCGCCGCCGTGCAGTTGCTGTGCTTCCAGGGGGGTCATGTACAGGGAGAGCAGCAACACGATCCCGGCTGCGACAATCCTTGTGACGGTTCGCGACTCCATGACGATCTCCTCTACAGGTGTGTTGTTCCCGTCCGATTCAGGGACGAAAGTATGACTGCGGATGCCAACCCCGAGTGAGCCCGGGCCGGCGATGGTCAGCTTCCGTCCGTCTCCCCGGTGGCCTCGTGAATGGCCGCCACGGTAACGTCCGCGACCCAGTCCACGAGCTCACGCCCAAGGGCCAGCGTGCGGGGTATCGGTGCCAGGTCGACGCCGTTGATCGAGAAGTGCCCCGCCCGGATGCGCTGCTCCATGCGTACAGTGGTGGGATCCGTCAACATCATGATGGAGGTGGCGCTGAATTCGTCGTGCAGGCCGACCGGCTGCATCACCTCGTTGATCCCGCGCTCGCGCAGCCATTCCTGGCGCTCCACCCAGTTGTAGTACTCGGGGATGTGGTGGATGCCGGTCTTGCCGTCGGTCCACTTGGCGGAGAGCGCCTGCGCGACCTCGAGCTGCGGCTCCTGGTTGCCTCCGCTGTCGCCGATCAGGACGATGTGTTCGAAGCCGTTCGCCCGTAGGGCGGTGGAAACATCGTTGAGAAGGCGCTTGAAGGTGTCCACCGTGACACCGATGGTTCCCGGATAGCGGATCGAGCCCGGAGGAAGGTCGATGTCCCCCTCGGGCACGTATTTGATGATCGGGGCGATCAGCGCGTTTCCCAGCTTGCGCGCGATGGCTTCCGCGGTCTGCTGCAGGATGTAGTTGTGCTTGCCACCCGCCAGGTAGGGGCCGTTTTCCTCCACCCCGCCGGTGGGCACGATGACCGTCGTCTTCCCGGCCCGGATCGCATCGCGCACCTCGATGAAGGTGAGCTCCTCGATCCACACGGACTCCAGCGCGTCGATCGGCCGGGGGGCTGCAGGATCGATCGGGGTGCCGCCACTCCCGGGCCGAGGCGCTCTCTGAGCGTCGACTGCGTTCGGGAGAAGGAGCAGAGCGAGGAGGAACAGCTTCACAAACCGGGTCATCGATGCCTCCGAGATTGCGGGATAGCGGTCAGGACATGACCGGGGGAAACGCATCGGCACGCACCGTAACCAGCGGCCCGGCGCCACGCAAGGAACTCTGCGGCCGGTCGCCCGACCTAGCCCGACCTCTGATGCCAGGCGGCGAGGGCCTCGGCCTCGCGCTCGGGAGTCAGTCCCGCCCGCATGGTCACGCGATCCTCCTCGGGGAGTCCCTTCCACCACTCCAGGGTTTCGGCCGCCGTGACCGCGAGCGGCCGATAGCGAAGGCCGGCGGCGATGCCGCGGGCGCGGCTCATGCGCGCAAAGCCCGTGGTCGGCCCCTCGGGCGGCTGCCAGACCGGAAGGTCGCTCCAGGGCCGCACGCCCTGGGCCTGAAGGAAGTCGTTGGCCACGAACGTGAGGCTGGAAGGCGTCGAGGTCACCGCCTTGATCCCGTGGAGGAACTCGGCCATGTGCAGGTCACCCTCCGGTCCGATCACGTTGTAGGTTCCCCTCGTTTCCTGCTCAAGCAGGTGAACCATGAACTCCGCCAGATCCCGCACATCGATGTACTGAACGGGGTCCAGGGGGGTGTTGGGGGCCAGCACTTCCCCGCCGCGGTCCATGCGCGCGCACCAGTACGTGAACCGGTCGCTCCGGTCTCCGGGGCCGGCCACAAGACCGGGGCGGACGATCGTGCAGCGATCTCCGAAGGCGGACTGCAGCTCCTGCTCCGCCAGCGCCTTCATGGGGCCGTAGCCTTCCCATTCCTCCATCGGCAGGTCCGCCTGTCCCACCGTAGCGCTCTCGTCGATCCCGATCTCCACGCGCGACATGTAGGCGGCCTGGGTAGAGATGAAAAGGTACTGATCCGTCCGGTCGACCAGCAGGCGGGCGGTGGCGCGAACCTGGTCGGGGGTGTAGCCGGAGTTGTCGATCACCACGTCCCAGGTTCTGCCGCCCTCGAGGGCGGACAGGTCGCCGTCGCGATCCCCGATGAGGTTTTCCAGCCCGGTGAACTGGTCCTGGAACATGCGGGGCTGGCTGCGCCCGCGATTGAACAGTGTGAGTTCGTGGCCGCGCGACAGGATGTTGTTGACCTGCCAGGGGCCGATGAATCCCGTGCCGCCGAGAAGGAGAATGCTGGAGGCCCGTCGCGGCGGGGCGGCTGATCCGTTCAGCAGTCCGGCCAGCGGGGCCGGCGAGGCCAGGCCCACACCGAGACCGCCGCCCGCCAGGGCCGACAGCCGGATGAAGTCGCGTCGATTGGTGTTCATGGTCCCAGGTCCTGTAAGAGGTGAGGCCTGATGCCGGGCCGGCCAGCGGGCCAGGGGCACCGGAACGGTTACTGCGTGGCCGGACGCCTCGCGCCCCGACCGTCCTGCTTGTAGACGACCCCGTCCTTCATGACGAAGCCGATATTTGTCAGAAGTTCGATGTCGGCCAGCGGATCTCCGCGCACCGCCACCAGATCCGCCACCTTCCCGGGCTCCACGCTCCCGAGTTCGTCCGTGCGATGCAACACGATCGCAGCCTCCCGGGTCGCGGCCAGAATCGCCTCGGCCGGCGACATCCCCGCGTTGACGAGCAGGCTGAACTCTCCTCCGTTTTCTCCGTGCGGGAAGACCCCTGCGTCGGTGCCGAAGCCGATCTTCACCTTCTCCCGGATCGCCAGCTGAATGGACTCCCGGAAGTACGGATAGATCTCGAGCGCCTTCTCTCCCGGCAGCCCGGTCAGGGTGCCCGCCAGCGCCCTCTCGCGGACATCCTCGAAGGCCATCATGGTCGGGACCAGATAGGTGCCGTGCTCCGTCATGAGCCGCACGGTCTCGTCGTCCAGCATGGAACCGTGCTCGATGGACGTAACGCCCGCGCGCACCGCCGCCTTGATCCCCTCCAGGCCATGGGCGTGGGCGGCCACCGTGCGTTCGGCCATGTTGGCGGTCCGGACGATGGCGGCCATCTCCTCATCCGTATACTGCTGCACGCCGACCGCGTCCCCCTCCGAGAGCACGCCCCCGGTCGCGCAGAACTTGATCACGTCGGCGCCATACTTCATCTGGTAGTTCACCGCCTCGCGCACACGGTCGAGGCCCTGGGCGATGCCGTCCTCGATCCCCGGTTCGTCGAAGATGTCCGGCCGGTAGCCGTTGCTGTCGCAATGTCCCCCCGTGATCCCGAGGGAGTGCACGGCCGTGTACATGCGGGGGCCCGGCACCATGCCGGCGTTGATGGCGTCGCGGAGCGCCACATCGGCGAAGTCGTCGCTGCCTACGTTGCGCACGGTGGTGAAGCCCGCTTCGAGGGTGGTTCGCGCGTTCATGACGCCCACGATGGCCAGGTGTCCCGGCCAGCGGCGCAGGCCGCTTCCCCCGCCCCCGGGGTCGCTGGTGATATGCGTGTGAAGGTCGATGAATCCGGGCATGACCGTGTGGTCGGACAGATCAATGCGGCTCGCCCCCGAGGGGACCGCGATGTCCTCGCCGACCGCCTCCAGCCGCGTGCCCCGCACCAGAATGGTGACGTTTTCGCGCACTCCCCCGTCGACACCGTCGATGAGGCGTCCGGCGACGATCGCGGTCACCTGGCTGCTGTCGGGAAGGGTGACCCTCTGGGCGTCGAGCCCGGAGGGGGCAGCGACCCACGAAGCCGTCGACAGGAGCAGCAGCCCGATCCGGCTTGCCCCGGCTCGCTGCCGCGGCTGGTCCCTACGGATCCCCGTCGCCATCAGCCGATGTCGTCCGCTCCTCATGCTTGCCTTCCCTGCGGGGTCTCTTGCGCCCCGCGATCATTTGTACCTGATGCCGTCCTTGACGACCATCCGGACATATCCAAGAACGTTGATGTCGAACAGCGGATTGCCTTCCACGACGATGATGTCGGCCAGCTTGCCCGGCTCCACGGTTCCCAGGTCCCGTCCCCGGCCGATGACCTCCGCCCCCGTCTTGGTGGCAGCCGAGATCGCCGCCAGCGGAGTCATTCCGGAGTCCACCAGAGCGGAAATCTCCCTCCAGGCGGACTCGGTGTGAAAGTTCATGGGCGACCCTGAATCGGTGCCCATCGCGATGACCGCACCCCCTTCGATGAACTGTCGGGCCGCGATCTCCGAGTTGCGAATCTGGCGAGGCGTCGTCCGGAAATACGAATTCCGTTGGAAGTCCTCGAAGGAACGCTGGAACTCCCGATACAGATCGGGGGACAGGTCCTCCTTGAGCCGCGCGTCCTGCAGCCGCTCCGGAAACTCCAGGGTCGCGGGATACACCCAGATGCGGTGGGCAATGGTCTGGACCACCGGGAGTCCGTGATGCGCAATCTCGGCGATCAGGTCTTCGCTATAGGGAGGGTTGCCGCCGGAACCCGCATGTTGAATGACATCCGTGCCGGCGCGGATGGCCGCCCACATGTCCTCGGGCGCGTAGAGATGGCTGTGCACCTCGATTCCCCGCCGGTGCGCCGTGTTGACGACCGCGCGGATGTCGTCTTCGGTCATCCCCACCCAGATGATCTCGAGCGGGGCGCCCAGATCGACAGCCGTGGTGACTCCCGCCATCAGGAGCTGCCTGGCCGAGATGGCCATCATCTCTTCCCTGGCCTGATCCAGGATGGGCCACCATTCGGAGTATTCGCCGTGACCGAGGATCATCAGATGGACGTGGAGGTCGACCAGGCCGGGGAGCATGGTCATGCCCTCCGTGTTGACGATCCGGGCGCCCGCGGGAATCTCGACTTCGCTGGCCGGCCCCACGGCGACGATGCGATTGCCCTCGATGACGACGGCTGCGTGATGGATGGGAGGGGTCTCGTACCCGTCCAGCAGCATCCCGCCCACCAGGGCCATGGTTCCGGATCCGGCCTGTGCGCTGACCGGCTGCGGCAGAACGAGGCCTGGCTGGAGCAGAACGACGCTCAACAGCGCGATGCCCGCCATCAGCCGAGCCGGGCAGATCCGGCGAAAGCGCGGTTTCTTCATTGGATCGATTCCTCTTCGCGTGCGCTTGGATTTCGCAGCGGGCCCGCACTCCCGCAGGATGGGTCGCAGCCTTCTTCCGGTCCTGACGCTACACCATAGGACCGTGGCCGGAGATGCAACACCACTTCCCCTGATCCCCCGCCGCCCTTGCGCAAAGGCCTCATGCCGCGTTACCGAATAGATACCGAAAATAGCATTCCGATCCTCTCGCCGGAAGAGCCAGACGCTGATGCGACTCGCCGTTCGCGGCCGCGGTGCCTCGCACAACCTCCCCAACCGCTTCGAGCGGTTGCATCTGGAGCCGGACCCTGGGGAGATCGCCCGGGATGACGAGCCGCCCCAACAGACCCGATTCTTCACCGATCAGTCCCAGAGCATCATCTCGCGCAACTCGAGCCCGGACCTCGGCTTCTCAGTCAGCCTGAACCCGTACCGGGGCTGCGAGCACGGGTGCTCCTATTGTTACGCAAGGCCGACTCACGAGTATCTCGGCCTGTCTGCGGGACTCGACTTCGAGAGCCGCATCATGGTAAAGCCCGAGGCCTCGGAGTTGCTGCGGAAAGCGCTGTCCGGCCCGTCATGGGAGCCTCGGACGCTCGCGCTCAGCGGCGTAACCGATCCCTATCAGCCGGTCGAGCGCCGATTGAGGATCACGCGTGCCTGCCTGGAGGTGCTTCTGGAGTGCCGCCATCCCGTATCGATCATCACCAAGAACCACCTGATCACGCGGGACATCGACATCCTCTCGCGGATGGCTGGGCATCGGACGGTGCGGGTGACACTGTCGATCACCACGTTGCGCCGCGACCTCCGCCGGGTAATGGAACCACGCACCTCGATCCCCGCCCGGCGGCTGGCGGCGGTGAGAGCGCTGTCCGCTGCGGGCATCCCGGTCGGCATCAACATGGCCCCTCTGATCCCGGGATTGAACGACCATGAGCTCCCCGAAATCCTCGCGGCGGCGCGCGAGGCGGGCGCATCCCATGCCGGGATGATGCTTCTCCGGCTCCCGTTCGGGGTGAGGGAACTCTTCGGCGAATGGCTGGAACAGCACTTTCCCGAGCGGCGCGACAAGGTGCTCGGGCGGATCAGGGAGGTGCACGGAGGCAGGCTCTACGACTCCCGCTTCGGGCGGAGGGGGCGCGGCAGAGGGCCTTTCGCCGAGCACCTGTGGAGCCTCTTCCGCGTCAGTTGTCGAAAACTGGGGCTCAACCGGCGGGTCCCGGCGCTCGCCACGGAGGCGTTCCTCAGGCCCGAGAGGGGCGGTCAGATGCGGCTGTTTTCCGAGAACGACTGAACCGCGTCCGGCTGGCCGCCACCCCAGCCCGAGCGTGAGCGACTGCGCCGCCGGTCAAGTCACTGCGGAGAGCCGCGTTGCGTCAATCCAGCGCGGCCAGCAGCTCCACGAGCAGCTCCTGACCCGCCGCGCCGAGGCTCGCGTCGCCCTGGTTGTAGTTGCGCAGCAGGACGACGCCGAGGCCCGATTCCGGCTCGAACAGCATGTAGGCGTTGTAGCCGGCCACCGAACCCGAGTGCCCGATGAGCCGGGCGCCGTCGTCCGTCGTGCGCACCATGAGGCCGAGCCCGTAGCCGTTGTCGGGGTCTTCGGGCGTGTGGACCCGGCCCATTTCCTCGACGCTGGCGTCCGAGAGGACGGCGGGCGACGCCCTGCCCTGCAGCGCGCCCATGAAGCGCGCCAGGTCGAGGACGGTCGAATAGACCCCTCCGTTGGGCACCTTGTAGCCGCGTCCCGCATGCTCGCGCGCAGGCACCTCGGGGTTCGGGTTGCCGTCTCCCCGGTTCACGTACCCGGTGGTCAGCCGGGGAGAGAGTTCAGGGCCGATGACGAAGGTGGAGCTGGTCATTCCCAGTGGCTTGAAGACTTCCTCCTCCACCAGTTCCATGAATGGCCGTCCAATGGCCCGCGCAACGGCCAGCCCGAGCACGCCGTAGCCGATGTTCGAATACGAGTACTCCGCCCCCGGCGCGTTCTGGAAACGGCTCAGCGGAATCGACTCCACTACACGCTCTTCCCAGATCTCGATGAGGCCGGAGGCGGCGCTGTCCCAGGCGGGCTCGCGCACCAGCCCGGAGGTGTGGCTCCCGAACTGGCGGAAGGTCGGCGGCGGAGCGCCTTCCATTGCACCCGGGAAGCGGCCCGCCACCGGGAAGGCCCGCCTCAGGGGCTGGTCGAGGTCGATGTAACCCCGCTCGACCGCCTGCATCATCACCACGGCGGTCACGGTCTTGGAGATGGAACCCACCCGGTAGATGGAGCCCACTCCGGCCGGGATGCGGCGCTCGCGGTCGGCCCAGCCGAAGCCGCGCGCCCACACGACATCGCTGCCTCTCGCGACGGCGGCGCCGATCCCGCCGACATCGTCGGCCGCCACCTGCGCCTCGATCTTCTGTTCGAAACGGTCGATGGCCGCGCGCCACGCGTCGGCGTCGACGCTCTGGGCGAGGGCCGGCCGCGCAACAAGAACCGTTGCGGCCAGCGCAACCGCCGCATAGACGCGTGCCGATCCGTTCAAGCCGCGCCACATCCCGCCATCGCCACGCATTCTAGTTCCCCAACTCATCCGCTATCTCCTCGAGCCTTCTCTGGATTTCCTCTTCCGGAAGCCAGCGGCCCCGGAACATGACGCCCGCGCGGTCGGCCACATTGGCCACGTCGGAGAGCGGATTCGCGTTCAGCAGCAGCAGGTCCGCGCGCCTCCCGACCGCCACCGTGCCGAACGAGTCGAGCCGCTGGAAGTACTCGCCCACGTTGCGGGTCCCGCTGACGAGGATCTCGTACGCGGACATCCCCGCGTCCGCCATCGCCTGCATCTCCCGATGTAGCGAAAAGCCCGGAACGCTGAAGATCTGGGGCGAGTCGGTGCCCAGGAGAATGCCGGCGCCCCCATCCGACAGCGCCTTCAGAACCCGATTGCGGTTCGATGCCCACTGCGCCGCCCGCTCGGGGCTCGTGCCGGCCGCGGACGCCCGTTGCCGGCGCGCCCAGGCATCCACCCCATCCGCTGGCCAGTAGCGCATCTCCGGGTAGCCGACCATTTCGTCGGCGTCGCCCCGGCCGATGATGCCGACCTCCCACAGGACCATCGTCGGCACGACCCACGCCCCGGCCTCCCGGGTAAGCCGCACGATCTCCTCGAGGCGCTCTTCGTTCACCGACCCCTCGAAGGCGTCGAGGTACTCGATGTAGCCGTCCAGGTGGTCGAAGGTCTCCTGGCCCATCAGGATGGCGTGCTCGAGCCCCACATCCGCGGGCACGTGGCCGCCGAAGCGGATCCCCACTTCCTGAGCGGTGACCGCCATGGCGTCGTATTCCTCGAGGGTGGGGCCGGGATGGACCTTGAGGAGATCCCACCCCTGGCGCTTCTGCCGCCGCACGCGCTCCTCCGCCTCCTCTGGAGAGTTCACGCTCTGGTCGTTGAAGCTGGGGCCGGCCATGTAGAGCGTCGGGGCCACGATCTCACCCGCGTTGGCCCTCGCGCGCAACGCCAGGTGCCCGTCCTGTCCCAGCATGCCGCGAACGGTTGTGACGCCGTTCGCCACGTACAGGAACATGACCTTCTCCTCCAGGTCGCCGCCGGGCATGTGTCCGTGCATCTCGGCGAGGCCGGGCATGAGGTACTTGCCGGCGGCGTCGATGACCATGGCGTCGGCGGGGGGATCCACCGAGGAGGACGGTCCCATGCCCACGATGCGCCCCTTGGAGACGACCACCGTGTATCCGGCGAGAACGCCCTCGCGGTCCATGGGCACCACGTTCGCGTTCACGAAGGCGGTGGTGCGCAGAGGCGGCACCTGGGCAAGGGTACGCTGCAAAAGCGCCAGACCGGCGATGGCCAGCACTGAGGCAACAAGAATCTTTCGCGGGGCGAGGGTGCGCATGTCAGAATCCTCCTCTCCATATCGAGGGATGCGGCGCGCCGGGTGGCGATTCGTCAATAAGGCCGCCCGGCAAATCGCGTGTCAATCCGGGAGACGCCGGTTGGTGCCTGGCCAGGGCGTGTAGTCGCGCTACGACATCGGGAGAGACGGAGGTAGCGATGCCGCTGAGCACCGAGGCGCGCCGTCGGTGATCGTGGACGCGGCATCGGGGAGGCGGCGGCAGGGGTCGGATGGCGCGGCGGCGCCGACCGGGGCGGGAAGCGAGTGGCGTCCCGCTGGCGGTTTGCGCACCGGACCATCCGCCCCGCATGGTTCCCATTGCGGCATTCCGGCGACGACGCCATCGGCATACCGTCCAGCCATCAACGAAGGAGCCGATCCCCTCGTGAACGTTCACCTGATCGACGGCACCTACGAGCTGTTCCGCCACTTCTACGCGGTCCCGTCGCGCAGCGATCGGGCCGGCCGCGAAGTGGGTGCGCTCCTGGGCGTGCTGCGGTCGCTTCTGGGGATGTTGGAAGCGGGCGTGACGCACATCGGGGTCGCCACAGACCACGTCATAGAATCGTTCCGGAACGATCTCTGGCCCGGATACAAGAACTCCGCCGGCATCGACCCGGCGCTCTGGGCGCAGTTTCATCCCCTGGAGGGCGCCCTGGCCGCGATGGGCATCGCAGTGTGGCCCATGGTCGATCTGGAGGCGGACGACGGGCTGGCCTCCGCGGCCCGCCTCGCGGGCGCGCACCCGGGCATTGCGCAGATCTTCATCTGCACGCCCGACAAGGACCTGAGCCAGTGCGTCGCCGGAACCCGTATCGTCCAGTTCGACCGGCGCCAGCGGACGCTGCGCGACGAAGAGGGGGTCGTGGACAAGTTCGGAGTGCGGCCCGCCTCCATCCCCGACTATCTTGCTCTCGTGGGAGACAGCGCCGACGGATTTCCGGGCATCCCGGGCTGGGGAGCAAAGTCGACCTCGACCGTACTCGCACACTACGAGCATCTGGAAGCCATCCCGCTGCGCAGCCAGCCCTGGGACGTGACGGTCCGAGGCGCCGCGCGGCTTCAGGAGAGGCTGCGGGCGGGGTGGAAGGATGCCCTGCTCTTCCGCGATCTAGCCACTCTCCGGGATCATGCGCAGCTTTTCCGCGACGTTGAAGAGTTGCGCTGGAACGGCGCGGCGCCGGGCTTCGATCGGGTAGCCGAGGCGCTGGGAGAGCCGGGGCTGGCGGAGAGGGTCGAGCGGCTGGCGGCCGGGCGCAACCAGGGTCGGATGTAGTCCGAGGGCCTGCATGGCCAGAACGGTCCCAAGGCCTGCATGGCCGGATCGCATGCATATTCGGGGCCATCCGGTTCCCACGGGGAAGCGGAGCCCGGCCCGTCGCTTTATATTGATGCGGTTTGTCGCTGATCCACCAAAGGGGTTCCCATGAAGAAAGTCGTCTCAGTAGTGCTCGCGTTGTCGATGCTTCCCTTCGCGTTCTCCGCCACGCAGGGCGAGGCGCAGTCCAACGGGTCCGAAGCCAGCGTGACCTTCTCGCCTTCCCTCTTCGACGGGATGCGCTACCGGACCGTCGGGCCTTCCCGCGGCGGGCGCGTGACCACCGTCGCGGGACATCCCAGCCATCCGGAAACGTTCTACATGGGGACCGTCGGCGGAGGAATCTGGAAAACCACCGACTACGGCCAGACCTGGCGGCCCATCTCCGACGGCTATCTGGCCACCGGCTCGATGGGAGCGATCCGGGTGGCGCCCTCCGATCCGGACATCATCTACGCCGGCACCGGCTCGGATGGCATCCGCAGCAACGTGATTACCGGAAAGGGCATCTACCGCTCCGACGATGCCGGCCGCAACTGGCGTTTCATCGGCCTGCCCGACGCCGGTCAGATCGGCGCCGTGGAGGTGCATCCCGACGATCCCGAGGTGGTCTTCGTGGCAGCGATGGGGAACGCCTTCGCGCCGAATCCGGAGCGTGGCGTGTATCGCAGCCGCGACGGGGGCGAGAACTGGACCCAGGTCCTCTTCGTTTCGGACTCGACCGGAGCGGTGGATCTCGAATCCGCGCCCGACAACCCCGACGAGATCTACGTGGGCATGTACCGCGGGGAGCGCAAGCCGTGGACGATCATCAGCGGCGCCTACGAGGGCGGGATCTACAAGTCCTCGGACGGGGGAGACAGCTGGACGAAGCTCGAGCAGGGCTTGCCGGGCGGGCTCTTCGGCAAGACCGACCTGGCGGTGTCCCCGGCCGATCCGGACCGGGTCTACGCCCTCATCGAGGCGCCCGAGCCGGAGGACGGCCTCTATCGGTCCGACGACCGGGGCGCCACGTGGCGTCAGGTATCGAGCTACAACCCGATCCTGAATCGGCCCTTCTACTACACCGGAGTGGACGCCGACCCCACCAACGCGGACATCGTCTACGTCAACAACGAGGGGTTCTACAAGTCCACCAACGGCGGCGCCGACTGGGAGCGCCGCCCGACGCCGCACGGCGACAACCACGACATGTGGATCAACCCGGACGACCCCGACCTCTTCATCCAGTCCAACGACGGCGGGGCCAACGTCACGCGCGACGGCGGTCTGACCTGGTCCACCCAGAACAACCAGCCCACCGCCGAGCTCTACCAGGTCGACATCGACGACCGCTTCCCCTACTGGCTCTACGCCGGCCAGCAGGACAACTCGACGATCGCGGTGCCCGGCCGGTCACCCTACGGGGCCCCCGGCGGCTTCACCGCCCACTGGCGCGCCATCGGCGGGTGCGAGACCGGGCCGGCTGTGCCGAAGCCGGGTGACCCGGACATCGTCTACGCCAACTGCAAGGGCCGCTTCGGCCGCTACAGCTGGAGCACCGACCAGGAGAAGCAGTACTACGTGGGCGCCTGGGACCTGTACGGCCGCAACCCGGCCGATCTGCCCTACCGCTTCCAGCGGGTGGCGCCCATCCACGTCTCCCCCAACGACCCCAACGTCGTCTACCACACCTCCCAGTACGTGCACCGTACGACGGACGAGGGGATGACCTGGGAGACCATCTCCCCGGACCTCACCGCGTTCGAGCCCGAAACCCAGGTACCCTCCGGGAGCCCCATCACGCGCGACATCACCGGGGAGGAGCACTACAGCGTCCTCTACGACATCCAGGAGTCGCCGCACGACCCCAACGTGATCTGGACGGGCGCCAACGACGGCCCCATCCACGTCACCCGCGACGGCGGCGCGAGCTGGGCCGACGTGACCCCGGACATGCCGGGGCGCGGCCGGGTGCAGAACGTGGAGGTGTCGCCGCACGATCCGGCCAAGGCCTACGCCACCATCCTCCGCTACCAGCTGGGCGACTTCGAACCGTACGCCTACAGGACGGAGGACTACGGAGAGTCGTGGACTCGCATCACCACCGGCGAGAACGGGATCCCGGACGACTATCCGGTGCGCGTGGTGCGCGAGGATCCCGACCGCGCCGGCCTCCTCTACGCCGGCACCGAGTTCGGGATGTTCGTCTCCTTCGACGACGGCGCGAGCTGGCAGTCGTTCAAGCTGAACATGCCCACCACGCCCATCACCGACATCAAGGTGCACCTGGGGGATCTGGTGCTGTCCACGATGGGGCGCGGATTCTGGATCCTCGACAACCTGGGCCCGCTTCATGAGCTGAGCGAGCAGGTCGCCGCCGCGGACGCTCATCTATTCGCCCCGCGTCCGGCGTTCCGCGCTTTCAGCTCCGGATTCGGCGGCGGCAACGACCCGGCGGCGCCGGAGTACCCGCGCCCGGGCGCCGTGATCGACTACTACCTGGCGAATGGCGCGGACGAGGTCACGCTCGACATCCTGGACGCCGACGGGAACCTGGTGCGCTCCTTCTCGAGCGATGCCGTGGGCGAGCAGATGGTGCCCCCGGCCGAGCCGGGCATGCGCGCGCCCTCCCTCGAGCGCGTCGGCACCCCCCGGGTGGACAACTCCGCCGGAATGCACCGGTTCACCTGGGACTTCCGCTACCCCGGCCCCTGGGACGCCAGTCCCGCGCGCGCCGGCCGCGGCGGACCGGTGGCGGTGCCGGGAAGCTACCAGGTACGCCTGAACGTGGACGGATGGAGCGCCACTGAGCGTGCCGAAGTGGTCATGGACCCCCGGGTGGCCGCCGACGGCGTCACCATGGAGCATTTGCGCGAGCAGTTCGCGCTGGCCATGGAGGTGCGCGACGCCTTGGGCCAGGCGCGCATGGCCGCGGCGAAGATCGCCGAGGTCACTCCCGGCCTCGAAGACCGGGACGGGATGCAGGAGGCCCTGGAGTCGCTGCAGGCCATTGAGAATGCCCTGGTAAACGAGAGCGCGGACGGCATCCGCTATCCCGAACGCATGCTCCTCAGCCAGTTGAACTACCTCTATTCGATGCTCAACCGCGCAGATCAGATGCCCGGACGGGACGCCCAGGTGCGCTACGAGGAGCTGCAGGCGGAGCTGGAAGTGCACATCCGCAACCTGGAGCGCATCCTGAGGGCCACCATCACGGCGGCCGCCTGAGCCCCGGCCGGAGGCACGACCCGCGGAGGTGCGATTGAGCTTTGCCTATCACGTCACCTCCGCGGACGTGCTTCTGGTGCTGGAGGCGCACGGGGCCGCGGAGTCGGAAGAAGACGACGCGGTCCTCGATGCACTCTATCTCGTGAACGAAAGCGAGGGGCGCATCTCCGAAGTGGCACTGGAACACGACAGTGGCCACGAAAGTCAGCTCGCCGTCTGGCATGAGATAGAAACCATCCTGATCGAGGAAGGTTATCTGGAGGAGCCGCCGAGGCTGAGCGAGTGACACCGAACCCTGAAGCCGTCAACTACGCAAGCTATCTGAAGCTGGACGAGCTTCTCGCGCTTCAGCAGCCAAGGGACGACGTTGAACACGACGAGATGCTGTTCATCGTCATCCACCAGGTGTACGAGCTCTGGTTCAAGGTGGTCCTTCACGAGGTCGACTACTGCTGTCGATTGCTCAAGAGCGGAGACGCGCCCCGAGCCCGGCACACCCTCAAACGCATCCTCACCATCCTCAAGGTGCTGGTCGCGCAGCTCGACATCCTCGAGACCATGAGCCCGATCGAGTTCCTGACCTTCCGGGATCATCTCGACACTGCCAGCGGCTTCCAGTCACATCAGTTCCGCGCCCTGGAATTCTGCCTGGGGTGGAAGGAACAGGCGGTTCTGCGACGCTTCGAACCCGGGAGCTCTGCGTGGGTGGATCTCGAGCGTCGCTTGAGCGCGCCGACGTTGTGGGACTGTTTCCTGCACTATCTTGCGAAAGAGGGATATGATGTGCCCCGGCAAACTCTGGAACGCGACGTCACGCGTCTGGTGGCGGCGGACGACGCAGTGCAGGCGATTCTCCTCGACATCTATCGCCGGGACAGCCGCAACGCCCAGCTGTGCGAGCGCCTGGTGGACCTGGACGAGGGTCTGCAGGAGTGGCGCTACCGTCACATGAAGATGGTCGAGCGGACGATCGGACGTAAGCGCGGGACGGGCGGATCCGCGGGATCCCGCTACTTGGCCACGACGCTTAACAAACCCGTCTTCCCCGATCTATGGGAAATTCGGGCCCGGTTGTAGCCAGAATGGTTGTAATTCAAGAGATTTCCGGAGCCCTCGGATCCCGGGTACGAGTACGGTGGCCCAGGGCGGCCGGGGCAGCGCTCTTGCGGCAATCCGTCACGGACCCTCGCACACCTCGGGAGCCACGTAGTCCAGGCCCAGCAGACGGACGTAGTTCTGGCCGAGCGCGATGTTGCGGAAGGCGGTGTCGTCGAGGGAGTGCAGGATGCGGCTGGTGACGTTCAGCTCGGTACGGTAAACCTCGAAGTCCTTGTCCCGGGATGCCAGGAAGTCGGTGCCGGGCAGAATCCGTTCTGAGTACTCATTCAGAAAAGGAATGTAGACAGCTCGCGCGTCCGGATCCGAAAAATAGGCGTCGTCGATCACGCGCCAGGATATGTCCAGCATCAGATTCGGATGGCGGTCCAGCATCGACTTCATGATCTCAACGTGTCGGGCCGGGTCCATTTCGGTGAGTTCCCGCGACAATCCCATGTGCATCCAGACGATGTGGTTGTCGGGATACAGACCAAGCACCCCCTCCATCAGCGGAAGGTACAGGGTCGGGTCTTCATCGTTGCCCAGATCGCCGTGGATGGAGAGGGGCATGTTCCGTTCCCGAAGAACCTCCATGAACGGTGCCCACCCGTCCAGGACCTCCTCGGGAACCGGCCCGCGGCCGTTGTCGAACACGGCCTGTTTGACCAGGTTGACCTCGCCCATCCAGGAGAAGACACCCGGATATTCCTCCTCCAGGCGCTGCATTCCAGCGAGAATGGTGGCGGGGCGCGCCAGGTCCGGGAAGGTCATCGACATCGTCACATGAACGCGGGAAGGTGGGTGCGTCACGTACTCGGCAGCGTTGGCGAGGTCATTGTCGAGCGATGGAGTCAGCGGCGTGCCGGGACAGTCCAGGTAGTAGGTGCAGGACGATGAGTCCGGGAGCGTCTGGCCGATGCCGTAGACGTTCGCGAAGAGCACGCCCGTCTCCTCGAGATAGGTCACGAGTTCCCCGAACGGGATCTCGGGACCTCCGAAGGGACGAAAGTGGAGATGCGCGTCGACGACCGCGGTCTGGGGCTCGAGGGCGCGGTCGTAACAGGGGGCATCGCTGGTCTCATACAACTCGAGCGCCGAGGACGACACACAGCTGCCGACGGCGAACAGGGCGGCGGCCGGGAGCCAGGGAACACGTCTAGCCGAGGACATGGATCGAGTCAGGGTCTCTTGGAGTCGGGTGTGGGTGAAGTATGCCTGGAAGTGAAGAAGACCGGCCCCGGAGGGTCGTCCAGCAACCCTCCGGGGCCAGCTGATCCGTCCGCTGGCGGATCGGTTCTAGGCTACCACCTGTACCCCAGCTTGCCGTACAGGTAGGCGCCGTTGAAGCCGAACGGCGTGAACTGGCCGTAGCGGTTGCCGACGCCATCGGCCGCGCCGGGGTATTCCTCCGGCGTGGTGTCGAGCACGTTCTGCGCTCCCGCCGTCAGGGTCCAGTTCTCGGTCAGGGAGTAAGCTCCCTCGACGTCGAAGAGGACGCGCGCCGGATAGTCGATCGTGTTGCTGGAATCAGACACGTAGTAGGGTTGCTCGCCATCGTAGTAGCCGCCCCAGTAGCTCGCGCGCGCCAGAGCCCGCAGTCCGTTGGGTAAGGTGTGGTTGATGGCGACGTTGCCGCGGACGTTGGGGAGCCCCTCCTCCAGAATGCGGATGCGCGTGCCCGTGAGGGTGTTGGAGTTGAAGTCCGTCACCTGGGTCGAGGTCCAGTTCCAGGCGCTGGTGATGTTGGTGGTGGAGCCGTTCGCGCCTTCCATCTGGTAGGCGGCCACGAGATCGATTCCCCGGGTGCGGGTCGCGAAGTCGTTGATGAAGAAGCGGAACCGCGCCAGCACCCCGCCCGGCCGGATGATGCCGTTGGCCACGAGCTGGTCGATCTCCGCCGGGGTGAGCTTTCGGTCGGCGCTCGTCGTAAGACGGTCGTTCAGGTTGATCTGGAAGAAGTCGGTGGAGAGGCTGAACCGGCCGCGCTCGAGCACGGCGCCCAACGCCATGTTCACCGACTTCTCCGGCGTGAGCGCTTCGCCGCCAAACTCTCGGGCTAGGAGGGATGTCGACGGAATCGTGCCGTTGTTGGTGAGGTCCATGATCTCGGGATCGTAGATCGTCGAGATGTTGAAGGCGTTCTGCTGGCCGGGCGTGGGGGCGCGGAAGCCGGTGCTGGCGCTGCCCCGGAGAGCGAAGCCCTCCGAGACGGTCGCCCGGGCGGCGACTTTCCCGTTGACCGTGGTGCCGAAGTCGGAGAAGTTCTCAACGCGCCCGGCGACGCCGAACGTCCACGCGCCTGCCGGATCCCGGAACTCGAGGTCGCCGTAGCCGGCGAAGTTGCTGCGGTTCCAGGCGCCCTTGGTGAGGGGCCCGAAACCGGTGAAGCCGTTGGAGCCGGGGGTGAAGCCCTGGGTCGCGAGCGGACCCTCCGTCCACGAAGCCTGGTCGCCCTGGAAGATCTCGAAGCGCTCGTTCCGCCACTCCGCTCCGCCCGCAACGTTGACTCTTTCGTTGACGGCATAGGAGACGTCGGCGTTGAAGTTGACCTCCTGCTGATCGTAGATGCCGGGGTGGAAGTACGGCGTGCAGGGCTGGTTCGGGACGGCGATCGAAGCGCCCTGGTCGCTGCACGGCTGGTCCGGTCCCAGCGAGGCGTTGACCGTGTTGTACATGTAGAAGTCCATGTTGGACTTGCCCCAGGCCGCGCTTGCATCCCAGTCCAGCCGGCCCCGGGTGCCTCTGAGGCCGGCCACCGCGGAGGCGTCGAGCACGTACGCGCCAAACTGCGGCGTGAAGCCTCCGGGGAAGATCTCCTGGAAGGTGAAGCAGTTGGGGTCGTCGAGGATCTGGCTCAATGCCGTGCGGTCGGACACGACGCCGCCGCTCACCCGTACCTCCGGGCAGTTGGCCGAACCGTCCAGCACTCCGTCGCGCGCGTCGAGCATGTCGCCGACCAGGAGAATGGACTCTCCTGCGGCATTCGAGGTCGCGAACACGCCGCTGCGGGTGTTCGGATTACGGAAGTAGAAACCGCCCTCCACCTGCTTGCTTACGTAGTTGCCGTGTCCGTAGAACGAAAGCGCGTCGCTGAACAGGTAGCCCGTGTTCGCCCAGAGCTTGATTTCGTCGGATACCTGCGGGGAACCCCAGATCTGCGCGGGCGTGCGCACGTGCTGGTTGCCGGCCCCGACCAGCGCGAGCGCGTCGTTCCGTTGCACGCTGCGGTCGGTGGGATTGGCGTTGCCGTATTCGCCCGTCAGGTTGAGGAACCCGGTCTCCCCGAGAG
This sequence comes from Longimicrobiales bacterium, assembly GCA_965225805.1. Taxonomy (GTDB): domain Bacteria; phylum Gemmatimonadota; class Gemmatimonadetes; order Longimicrobiales; family Gaopeijiaceae; genus BD2-11. The sequence goes on along the minus strand of OZ245327.1, from coordinate 1,533,173 downwards.
GCAGGCCGATGTTGCCCGCAATGCTGTACATCTCCCCGTCGCCCGGGATCGGATCATCCTGGAAGGGTACGCCGGTTTGCGAGAGAAGATGTGCGCCCGTCTTGATCTCGAGGGCTCCGCCGGAGCGGTTGTTGTTGAGCACGAAGTTCATCACCCCCGCGATGGCGTCGGAGCCGTACTGCGCCGAGGCACCGTCGCGCAGCACTTCGGCCTGCTCCAGCGCCATGCCCGGAATCAGTGCGATGTCAGGGCCCTGGGAGCCATCGGCCAGGCCGTTGCCGTACCAGGTGATGACCGCCGTGCGGTGGCGGCGCTTCCCGTTCACCAGAATCAGCGTGTGGTCGGGGGCTAGCCCCCGCAGGTTGGCCGGGCGCGCGAAGGTGGCCGCGTCACTGATGGGCTGGATGTTGACGTTGAACGACGGCACCACGTTGCGGAGCAGGTTGGCGAAGTCGTTGTCGCCCTGGTTGATGATCTCCGCGCTGGGGATGACGTCGACGGGGACGGCTGATTCGGTTACGGTGCGTGGACGGGCTCGCGTTCCAATGGCGACGATGCCGCCGAGCGCGATGGCCTCCTGGCTGATGGCTACGTCGAGCTGCGTCACCTGGCCGTCCGTGATGGTCACCTCCTGCCGCTCGGTGGCGTAGCCGATCAGCTGAATCTCCACGATGTGGGTTCCGGCGGGAATGCCACCGATCTGGAAAGAGCCGTCGTTGCTGCTGAGACTGCCGATGGCAAGAGTAGAGATGAATACCTGTGCGCCGGCCACGCCCTGGTTGGTGGCGTCGTCGCGAATCGTGCCTTCCAAGGACCCCTGAGCGTGCCCCGTGGTGGGAAATGTCGCAAAAAGCAACAAAATGGTCGCTATGCACCCGTAACGAGTCCAGTTTCCGGCAGAATCAGTCATGCGATGCCTCCTCTTGTCGGTGATGCGACGATTTTCGACGGGCAAAATCGCCCGAGACCGCACTGTGGAATCAGTTTTCAGGAACAGCAGCCGGAGCGCAAGTGTCGTTCCCTGCGAGATACGGCGCGCAGCAACGGCAACCGTCCTCATCAGATCCGGGCCTGAACCGTGTAGAGCTCGTGGTACCGGCCGCGGCGCGCTATGAGATCCTCGTGTCGTCCCCGCTCTACGATCCGGCCATCTTCCAGCACGAGGATGAGATCGGCGCGGCGAATGGTGGACAGACGGTGCGCGATCACAAGCGTCGTTCGCCCTCTCAGCAGCTGGGCGAGGGAGGTCTGGATCAGGGCTTCGCTCTCCGTGTCCAGGCTGGAGGTCGCTTCGTCCAGGAAGAGGATGCGCGGGTCGGCCAGGATCGCGCGGGCTATGGTGACGCGCTGGCGCTGTCCGCCCGAGAGCTTTACCCCGCGCTCTCCGATGACGGTGTCGAGCCCGTCCGGGAAGCGGTCGCTGAATTCGGTGACATAGGACTGCCGGGCAGCGTGCTCCACTTCATGCACATTCGCGCTTGGGCGCGCGAACAGCAGGTTCTTGCTGATGGTGCCGTCGAAGAGGAAGTCATCCTGAAGCACCAGTCCCAGCTGGTTGCGGTAGCTCGCCAGCTTCACCTCGCGCAAGTCCACATCGTCGACCAGAACGCGTCCCTGGTCGGGGTTGAGGAAAGACGCCGCCAGGCTGGCGAGGGTTGACTTGCCCGATCCGGAGCTGCCCACCAGCGCCACGACCGTCCCGGGTTCGACGTCGAAGCTGATCCCCTGAAGGACTGGCTTGTCCTCCTCGTACCGGAAGTGAACCTCGTCGAAGCGCAACCGGCCCTGGATGGGCGGCATCTCCACGACGCGCCTGGGGTCGGCGTCCTCCGTAGGCCAGGAGAGGAGTTCGGCGGTGCGGTCGAGGCCGGCGAAGGCTTCGGTCATCTGGGTGCCGATGTTGGCCATCTGTATCACGGGAGCGATCAGGAAGCCCAGAAACAGGGTGAAGGAAAAGAGCTCGCCGACCGTGAGCGCGTCCTCCATGATCAGGCTCCCGCCGTACCCCATGATGAGCACGCCCGCGATTCCCATCAGGAACGTGCCCGCGCTGGTCACCATGCTGGAGGCCTTCAGGGTGGTCTTGACGTTGTCGAAGATGCGCAGAACCCCTGCGCGAAAGATGGCGCCCTCCGCCTCCACGGCATGGAAGCCCTTGATGACGCGTATTCCGCCCAGCGACTCGGTGAGCCGGCCGGTAACCTCGGCGCGAATCTTCCCGCGCTCGCGGAAGGCGGGGCGCAGCGTCTGAAAGGCGCGCGTGGAGACGATCGCGAAGGCGGCCAGCGGCCCGATGGCGAGCAGCGTCATGATCGGTGAGATGCGGATCAGGAACACCAGGGCCACGATCGCCGTGATGGTTCCGCCCACCAGCTGCACCAAGCCGGTTCCGACCAGATTCCGGACCCCCCTGACATCGTCCATGATCCGCGAAACCAGGTCACCCGAGCGGGTATTGTCGAAGACGCGCACGGGCAGGCGGAGGACGTGCTTCTGGACCTGGGCGCGCAGCTCCGCGATCAAATTCTGGGCTTCCACGCTGAGAAGGAGGGTGAGCGTGTACGAGGTCGCGGCCTGGACCATGACCGCGAGCACGACGGCTCCGAGGAGCTGGTACAGCATCGTCATGTCTGCGTTGGCGATGACGTTGTCGATCAGGTAGCGGGTGGAGGCCGGAAGAACGAGCCCGGCCAGGCGGTTGAAGGTGACGAGCAGGAGGCCGACGAGGACCAGCTTGCGCCGGGGCCAGATGATCTCGTGGAAAGCGTGCCTGAGGCTCGCTCCGGTTATTTTCTTCTTCGCTCTTGCGTCAGCCAACGAACTTCCCCCCGACTCGCGTCCCCTCCGGTAACGTTGCATCTTGCCGGGCGAAAGATGGCGCTAACCCGGGGTGGTTGGAAGCCGCGCGGAGGTTTGGGCGAAAGGCATGGCGGCTGCCGCATCCGCAAACGGGAGTGATGACAGATGACCTTGAGTCGGCACCAGAAACGCGTTCGGGCGGGCGCATGCTGGATCGGGACCGTCACGTTACTGTTCGCGGGCTGTGCCGACGAGGCGCCGGCGGGCGGCCAGGGTGGCGGGCCGGGAGCGACCGGCGAGGCGGCGGCCGAGGACGTGGTCGTGCTTCGCGCCGACCGGGTGCTGGACGGCCGCGGCGGGGCCTTGGCCGCGCGCGAGGTGGTCGTGCGCGATGGCCGCATCGTGGCGGTGGTCGAGTCCGGGACCACTACGGGAGCCGTGGTCTACGACCTGTCCGGCGCGACCCTGCTGCCCGGTCTGATCGACACCCATGTCCACCTGGGGTGGCACTTCGACCGCGAGACCGGGCGGCTCCACACGGAGGCCTCCACCGACGGCCCGGGGGATCGGGCGTTGTACGCGGCCGAAAACGCGTGGAAGATGCTTCGGAGCGGGGTCACCACCGTCCAGAGCGTCGGCGGCCCCGAGGACATCCCGGTCCGGAACGCGATCGCCGGAGGGTTGCTCCCCGGGCCGCGCGTGCTCACCTCGGTCCGGGCGGTCAACGCGGGGACGGGCGGACCGGCAGAGATCCGCGCCCATGTGGAAGAGGTGGCGGCCGCCGGCGCGGACGTGGTCAAGATCTTCGCCTCGGAGAGCATCCGGGTGGGCGGCGGGCCGACACTCAGCCAGGAGCAGCTGGATGCCGCCTGTGGCCGGGCGAGCGAGCACGGCCTGCGCTCGGTGGTGCACGCCCACGGCCCCGAGAGCGCGAGCCGGGCAGCGCTGGCGGGATGCTCCCAGATCGAACACGGCGCCCTGCTCGACCTGGCCACCCTCGAGCTGCTGGCCGCGCGCGGACTCTACTACGACCCGCACATCCACGTCATCTTCGACAACTATTTCGCCAATGCGGAGCGCTATCTGGGCATCGGCAACTACACGGAGGAAGGTTTCGAGCAGATGCGCGCCGCGGTGCCGGTGGCGCTGGCCACCTTCCAGCAGGCGCTGGGGGTCGAGGGCCTGAACATCGTGTTCGGGACCGACGCCGTGGCGGGAGCGCACGGAAACAACTGGCGGGAACTGATCTACCGCGTCGAGGAAGGCGGCCAGGACCCCGTGGACGCGGTCGTTTCCGCGACCAGCCTGGCGGCCCAGTCCCTGGGACTCGGTGGGTCGCTGGGGGCGGTGGAAGCCGGATACGAGGCCGACCTGATCGCCGTGGCGGGCGATCCTTCCGCCGACATCGGGGCGCTCGGGCGGGTGGTCTTCGTGATGCGCGCGGGCCGGGTGTACCGGAACGACCCGGTAAGTGGCGGCCGCGATTGATCCCGGAGTACTTGTCGCAGCGGGATACCATTCTTGTCGCACGCCTGAGTCCACCATGGCCGCAACGATGATATCACTCTGGTCCCTCACCATCCTGCGAACCCGGGAACCCGCATGATTCTACGCGTTCAACACATCGGCATGGTGGTGCGCGATCTGGAGGACGCCTGCGAGCGCTTCGAGCGTGTCCTCGGGCTAAAGGCGCGCGACTTTCGGGACGATCAGGGCAAGGGCATGCAGCTGGACGCCCGCATCCTGCTCGGCAACGAGTGCTGGCTGCATCTCGTCCAGAACTGGAATCCCGAGTCGCGCGTGAACCGGTTCCTGCGGGAGAAGGGCGAGGGACTGGAGCACATCTGTCTGGAAACGGACGATATCGAAGCCGATGTCGCCCATCTCCGGGAAATCGGCGTGGGGGTCTGGGAGGACCGCGTCCTGGACGCCAACGACGGCTACGAGACCTTCGTCTATCCGGACAAGCTGCCTGGCCTCACAATCGAGCTCATTCAGTCACACGATCGCAGCTGGTACTATCCGCCCGAAGCCGTGGGTGCGCCGGCGAGCGACTCGATGGAGCTCTTCCGACTGCAGCACATCGGGCTGTGCGTGAACGACCTCGCGGACGCGTGCGAGCGCTTCGAGCGCTTCTTCGGGCTGGAGGCCCAGGACTATCGCAACGACCAGGGCAAGGGCAGGCAGCTGGATGCGCGCATCCTCTTCCCCAACCAGTGCTGGCTGCATCTGGTGCAGAACTGGGATCCGGAGTCGCGCGTGAACCGCTTCCTGCGGTCGCGCGGCGAGGGACTGGACCACATCGCGCTCCAGACGACGGATATCGACGGTGATGTCGCGGGGCTGCGCGAACGCAGGATTCCCTTCTTCCAGGACACCATTTTCGACGCCAACGACGGCTACGAGGCGTTCGTCTATCCGGATCAGCTGCCCGGGATGACGGCCGAGCTGATCCAACCTCATGCGCATAGTTGGGGGTTCGGGGAGTAGGGGTCGCGGACCAAGGAGAACCTCCATCACCTACCATCTGGATGCACGGGTCGCGGTCGAGCGGTTTCGCGAGCCCTCGGTGCGCGGATTCGCGGAAGCCGTGCTGCGCGCGCTGGACGCGAGCGCGGAAGAGGCCCGCATCAATGCTGACGGAGTCGTGACCGCATCGCTCTGGTGGCATCCGGGGCAGCACCAGGGTCTGGAGAAGCTCTTCCGTTACGCGAGGCGCATGCGCAACGGAGGCATCCTGCCTGACGCGCCCATGACGTGGGTTCGCGAGCGGCCGGCCGCAGCGCTTCTCGATGCGAACAAGGGACTGGGGTATGTGGCGGCGCGACGTGCGATGGACCGGGCTATCGAGATGGCGCGGCACGCAGGCGTGGCGATGGTCGGCGTGCGACACAGCAACCACTTCGGCATCGCCGGCTACCACGCCAAGCGGGCTGCTGACGCCGGCCTGATCGGCATCGCGATGACGAACGCGGGCGCCGAGATGGCACCCTGGGGAGCGACCCGACCGGTGCTGGGCACCAATCCCTGGGGCATGGCGATCCCGAGAACCGGAGGACGCGACCCCATCGTACTGGACATGGCGCTGACGCAATCCGGCAAGGGGATGATGCGCTGGCTCAGACGGGCGGGTCTACCGATGCCGGACCACTGGGCGCTCACACCCGACGGCGCGCGCACGGCAGACCCTGACGCGGCCATGAAGGGCCCTCTTCTCCCCATCGGTGACTACAAGGGCTACGGGCTCAGCCTCATCACCGACATTCTGACGGGCGTCCTGACGGGATCACTGTTCGGGGCGCAGGTCTTTCAGGACGATCAGGACTACGACGTTGCCCATACCATGATCGCCATCAGCATCGAGGCGTTCATGCCGCCCGAGGAGTTCGGAGAGAGGCTGGAGCTGCTGATCGCGGATGTGCTGGCCGCCCCGCCGATCGACCCGGCGCGACCGGTTCAGCTCCCCGGGGAGGCGGAGCAGGCTCGCGCGCGGGGCCGCTTGCAGCGAGGGATTCCGATGGATCCGAAGACGGTGATGAGGTTACGGGGGCTCGCAGAGGAGCTGGCGGTTCCCTTTTCGCTGGAGCCCGCGCCCGGATGCGAGAGAACGGGAGACGCCTGAATAATGGGAAACGACGTGCTTGTGATCGGTAGCGCCGAAGCAGCCCCCGGAACGATGGCCAGGGGCGCCATCGCGGTAGGGGCCGACGTGGCCGGGGTCCCACGCGAGATTCCCGTTCTGGTATGCCGGGGCGCATCCGATGGCCCGATCCTCTGGATCAACGGCGCCACCCACGGGGACGAGCCCGAGGGCGCTCTCTCGATCTTCAAGCTGTTCGCGACGCTCAATCCCGGCGAGGTCCGCGGGACGGTCGTCGGAGTTCCCGCGATGAATGTGCCGGCTTTCGAAGCGGGCAAGCGCGGAGATCCGCTGGACACCTTCTCCTACGACATGAACCGCATCTATCCGGGCCGGGCCGGGGGCTACCCGACCGAGCGCGCCGCCTGGGCGCACTGGCAGGCCATGAAGGACGCCTGCGACCTCCAGATCGCCGTTCATTCGGGGGGAGAGCACTCCTACCTCGCGCACATGATCTTCGCCTCCGACAACCCGCCCAGCTTCGAGCTGGCGGCGGCGATGGGGCCGCAGTGGGACCTCGTCTTCCGCAGCGGGGTGGGCGGCGCCAATCCCTCCTCGAAGGTCGCGGAGCTGGGCAAGGCCGGGATCACCATCGAGCTTGGGGGCAACTGCCGCACCCTCACCTCGGACTTTCACGTGGTGGCTGTGGACCTGGCGGACAGCTACCGGAACGTCATGTGGCACTACGGGATGCTCGAGGGCGACGCGCGTTACGCGCCCCGGTGGCGCATGGGGCACCAGCAGGCGCTGCTCGCTCCGGCCTCGGGGATGTGGGTCGGGGACCGGCACGTGCCGTTCGAGACGCCGATTCCGGCGGGGACGCCGCTGGGACGGGTGTTCGATCTCTACGGCGATGTTCGCGCGGAAGTGGTGGCTCCACAGGAAGGCGTGGTGTTCGGCCTGCGCTCGCGTCCCGCGGTGCTGGAAGGCGAGTGGTGCTGCTTCTTCGGCATCATCGACGAAGTGCGGGACGATCTGCTGGGGTAGATGTCGATGGCCGCGACGATGACATCGCCTGCCGACGCTCAAGAATTCGGCGGACAGTTGCTTGCCCTCGACCTGACGGACGATTTCACCGTCGGTCACGATGCGGCCGACCGCCAGTTCGGGCTGATCGCCGGCATGGTGAGTGTCGGACAGTTTCGCGTCCGCGCTGAGACGATACCTGGTGAATCCGATATCCGCACCAAAGGGATGGACCTCGTTGCTGGGTACGCGTCGTGAAGGGCTTCCGCCGGAAATGGTCGATGAGATGGACTTGCCGGAAACGTTCAGAGTCATCATTCACGTGTTCCGGGGTCCGCCAGAAGAAACTATCTGGATCCGCCGGGGCCTGGGGGTTGGGGATGATGTGGCACCGCCCGTTGATCCACCCGACCACGCGCCGCTGTGGGATCTTTTTCGCGGTGCCACGCTGGAGTACGAGGGAACCATGGGTATGCCGGAAGGATTCGTTCCGTATGCCGGAGACGACCGAAGGCTAGCCCCAACTTCGAACTCCCAGAAGCGGGCAACTTAGTGCAGTGCGGCGACATAGCCGTGGTCCGGGGGTGTACGCTACTGGGTACGGGTCAGGGGCGGACGCCGAGGAGGCGGAAGGCTTCGGCCTGGAGCGGGGTGGGGCGGGTGAGGACATCGGCGGCCACGGCCCCCTGTGCGGCGGGCTGAACGCGGTTGCGGGTGAGCGTGGCGAGGTCGGCCAGCAAGGTCTGGAAGCTGTGGACGGGCAGGCCGCCGGGGGTGCGTTTCCTGCCGGCCTTGGCGTGGGCCGAGGGAGAGGGACGGGCGGGGGCGACGGGCGAGGATCTGGCGGCCTCGGCCGCGGCGGGATCGTCGTCGTCGAAGAGCAGCGGCGCGAGCGCGCGGCGCATGTGCCACTCGACGTAGTAGGCGAGCATGCAGAGGAAGACGTGGGCCCGGACCCGGCCTTCGAGGCGGTGGTGGACCGGACGCACCTTGAGATCCACGGTCTTGTAGCTGCGGAACGCCCGCTCGACGCGGCTCAGGCTCTTGTAGGACCGGACCGCCTCTTCGGCCGGGAGCTCCTCGGCGGGCACGTTGGTGCGGATGACGTAGATGCCGTCGAGGGCGGCCTCTACGGCGATACGGTCCTCGTTGCGCACATACGAGAAGCCGTCGTCGGTGCTCTCGGTGTCGAAGTGCTTGCCGACCTTGAAGCGGCGCAGCGCCCGGTCGGCGCGCACGGCGATCTTGTCCTTGCCCCGCAGGGGCCGCTGCTCGCGCCGGGTGGCGGCCACGACCTTGTCCAGCTCGCGTTCGGTGGCGGCGAGCAGGTCCAGCCGCTTGCGGGCCCGCTCGGCGGCCAGCAGCGGGTTGCGGCACACCACCAGGCGCTCCCCCGGGAACAACTCGGGCGCGGTGATCTCGGCCAGATCCTGTTCGTCGAAGAGGGAGAGCTGCAAGGTGCCGCCCTTGACCAGCTTGCGGATCGCCGGAGCCCGCAGCGCGGTGATCCACCCCAGGCCCGCGGGCCGGACCTCCTCGCGGATGCGGGCGTCGGTCAGCAGCCCCCGGTCGCCGACCAGGACGATGCGCGACAGGGAGAAGCGTTTGCGCAGCTTCTCCAGCTGGGTGGCCAGCGTGCCGGGATCGGCGGTGTTGCCCTCGAAGACCTCCGCGGCGACCGGGCAGCCCTCGCGGTTGCACAGCAGCGCGAAGACGATCTGGAGCTTGCCGCGCTTGCCGTCGCGGGAGTAGCCGCGCTTGGCCAGCGGACACTTCGAGCCCTCGAAGTAGACCGAGGTGACGTCGCAGAGCACCAGGGCGCCCTCTTCGAGGTGCCGGGCCGCCAGGTGGCGCTCGATGCGGGCCTGGCGCTTGAGCAGCCAGTCCATGGCGCGGTAGAGCTCGTTCTCGCCGGCGTCCTCGACGCCGAGTTCCTCGCCCAGCGTGTGGGTCAGGGTCTCGCGGGACAGGGAGCGGGCGGTGGCCAGCTTGGAGCGGGGATCCAGGATGCGGGCGAGGATCATGGCGGTGGCCAGGGCCCGGTCGCGCGAGGGGCGGCGGTCCAGGAGCTTCTCGAGGCCGAGGCGGCGGGCGGTTCCCAGCACGGCGGCGGCGTGGCCGTGGGGCCGGGAGCGGAGGATGGCGAAGGCGTCGCCGAGGGAGGGCAGCGCCACCCCGCCCTTGAGCAGGATGCGGAACCCCTCGACCAGATCGTCGGGCCACTTCGACAGGTTGGCGAGGGTGCGTTTCTTGACCTTGCCGTCTTCGCGGAAGGACTCGCGCAGCAGCACGGCGGGCGGGGAGCTCCGGTTGGGCACGCGTTCGACATACATGGGTATTATAATAACGACTACAATGAGTCATGGCAAGTTGATATCTCTTACACTACATGGGTACGCCAGACACCACGACAATCCCGCCAAAACACCTGCCTGCCAATGAGTTACAGCGTCAGGAGGCCCGGATTCCGCTGGAAGTTGGGGCTAGCGGGAGTGCAGACAGATGAACTGGGTGTGCAGGCGGTCCAAGTGATGAGCTTGAGAGGAGCTGGGTAGAATCCCGGCCTCTCCAGCCCTTCCGAGCACCCGCGGGGCGATCACCAGGCGCAGACTATAGACTTCAAACCGTCTCCCGGAGCGCCTCCACGAACGCGTCCATTTCGTCGAATGTGTTGTAGAAGTGTGGGCTGGCCCGCACCACGCCGGGCCGGCTGTCCACGATGATTCCCTGATCGGCCAGTTGCTTGACCGCATCCACGGGCGCCGGGTGGCGGACCGGGACGATGGCGGAGCGGGTTTCCGGAGAACCTGCGACCCGGGGGGAGAAGCCGGTGGCCAGGCAGCCCTCGATCAGTCGCTCGGTGAGCGCGGCGTTGCGGGCGCGGATCGCCTCGATTCCCACGTCGTCGACGATGTCCTGACCTCCGAGCGCCGTGTGGACGGTGGCGAGAGCCGGGGTCCCCAGCTCGAAGCGGCGTGCGTCCCTATGATAGCGGAATTCTCCGGGATTGAAGCGGAACTGGTCCTCGGTCGCAAACCAGCTCGTGATTCTGGGCTCGAGGCCGGTAATCAGGTCTTCGCGCACATAGAGATAGGCGAGCCCCGGGCCTCCGCAAAGCCACTTGAGGGGGCCGGCGGTATAGAAGTCCACGCCCGTCGCCGGAAGATCGACTGGTACCTGGCCCGCGCCCTGATAGCCGTCGATGAGACAATAGGCCCCGGCCCGGTGCGCGATATTCGCGATCGATTCCAGATCGAGAATGGCACCGGTGGTGAAGAAGACGTGGCTGGTGGCGATGGCCAGGGTCCGCTCGTTGACGGCGTCCTCGAACTGCTGGGGGTCGACGCCGACGCCGTCCGGGCTCTCCAGCACGACCATCTCCACCTCGGGGCGCACCTTCCACTGATAGAGCAGTGTGGGAAAGTCCAGCTCGGTCGTGACGATGCGGTTGCGCTTCGACCAATCCAGGCTCTCCGAGATGACCGCGAGGCAGGCGGAGGTGGAGGGCATGAGGGCGACCGTCCCGTCCGATGCCGCGAAAAAGCCCGCGGCGCGCCGGCGCAGCTCTGCCAGCAGTCCCCACCAGTGCTCGTACCAGGCGGAGGCGCCCATGTCGTGCCAGCGGTTGAGGAAGTCCTGGAGACGCTCCTCGGCCCGCGTTGAGAGGGCGCCCAGCGAGCACGAGTTCAGGTAATTGCGGCGCTGGAGGATGGGGAAGGCCGCGCGGATCTGGTCGAGGTTCACAGGCCGGGCACCCAAGCGAGGGTCACGCACCGAGGACGGATGCGAGCGACGTCACGAGCTGGCTACGGACGGACCTCCCAAGTCGAATCGCGGACGCGTGACCGGCTATCGCGTTGAACCCGGTCCTGCTCACGGCAACTCTGAAGGATCGATGGGCCGGCGCTCCGCAAGACGCCCCCTGCCGCGCTCCGCGACCGGCTCTCCGCGATCCACGATGATCTCGCCTCGTGAGAGCGTCCAGGTCGGAAAACCCCTCACGCGCATCCCCTGGAAGGGACTGTAATCCACTGCCGAGTGGAGGCTTGCGGCGTCGATCTCGGTCTCGGCCTCTGGATCGACGATGATGATATCCGCGTCGGCATCCACGTCGAGCGTGCCCTTGCGCGGGTACAGCCCGAAGATGCGGGCCGGGCCGGTGGACGTGAGCTCGACGAACCGCTGGGGGGAGATCCGGCCGGTCGTTACGCCCCCCGAAAACACCAGGGGCAGCCGGGTTTCGATCCCCGGGAGGCCGTTGGGGATGCGGGTGAAGTTGTCGCGTCCGGTGGTCTTCTGGTCGTGATAGCGGAAGGGGGCGTGGTCGGAGGACACCTGCTGGATCGAACCGGCCGCGAGGGCGCGCCAGAGTGCTTCGCGGTGCTCGGCGGCCCGCATGGGGGGGCTGCACACGAACTTGGCGACCTCGAATCCCCCGCGGGGGTCGTAGACGGTCTCGTCCAGCACCAGGTACTGCGGGCAGGTCTCGGCCACCACCGGTTCGCCCCGCTCGCGGGCGGCGGCCACATGACCCGCCGCGCCGGCGGAAGTGACGTGCGCGATGCAGAGAGGCGCGCCCACCACTCCGGCCAGCATGATGGCGCGGTGGGTGGCTTCCGCCTCCACCACGGGCGGGCGGCTGGGCGCGTGGAATGCCGGCCCGGTCTTTCCGGCGTTGAGGTGCTGATTGATCAGATATGTGACCGCACAGTCATTCTCACAGTGGACGTAGACGAGCCCGCCATTGTCGCCGGCCACCTCCAGCAGCCGCAACAGTCCGTCGTCGTTGACGATCTTGTCGCCGTAGGTCATATACACCTTGAACGACGGAAAGCCACCCTCGATCAGTCCGGGCACTTCCTCGAGGACATCGTCGCGGACATCGGTGACTATGGTGTGGAAGCCATAGTCGATGACGGCGTCGGGTTTGATTTCCGCCAATCGCCTGTCGCGCGCCAACGCCAGCGACTCGCCCCGGCGCTGCAGGGAAAAGTCGATGATCGTTGTCACGCCACCGCACGCCCCCGCGACTGTACCCGTATGGAAGTCGTCCGCCGTGGTGATCCCCAGGCGGTCGATGGGGTGAGCCAGATGGGTGTGGGTGTCGATGCCACCGGGCATGACCCAGTGGCCGCGCGCGTCCAGGATCTCGCCGTCCGTGCTCAGGTCCGGGCCCACATCAGCAACCCGTCCGTCCCGAATCAGGACATCGCTCGCCTCCATGCGGTCGGCGGTCACCACGGTGCCGCCGGCGATCAACAGTTCGCTCACGGGCGCTCCCATGTGCCAGTGACCCCCGGACGCACGCCGTTGGCCGGGCGCGAGAGCCGGGGGCCGGTCAGTACGCTGCCTGCTGCTTCGGGTATCGCTACTCCGGCTGCGGCACGATGCGGATGTAGGGCAGCGGCTGCTCCCATCCATCCGGATACCTGGCCTCCGCGGCCTCGTTGGACACGGTCGGCAGAATGATCACGTCCTCGCCCTGCTCCCAGTTGGCCGGGGTGGCCACCTGCCGCGAAGCCGTGAGTTGGCAGGAGTCCAGCAGCCTGAGGATCTCGGCAAAATTCCGTCCCGTGCTCATGGGATACGTCAGCGTGGCCTTGATCTTCTTGTCGGGTCCGATGACAAAAACGGACCGCGCCGTGGCGTTGTCGGCCGGGGTCCGCCCCTTGCAGGTGTCGCCCGCGCCCGCCGGCAGCATGTCGTAGAGCTTGACCACGTTCAGCTCCGGGTCGCCCACCAACGGGTAGTTGATGGCATGTCCGCCAAATGACGCGATGTCCTTGGACCAGGCGTGATGATCGCCGACCCCGTCAACGCTGATCCCCATGATCTTGCAGTTCCGCCGCGCGAACTCGTCCTTGAGCGCGGCCACGGTGCCCAGTTCGGTGGTGCATACGGGCGTGAAATCCTTGGGATGGGAAAAGAGGATGGCCCATCCGTCTCCGATCCAGTCGTGGAATCGAACGGTTCCTTCGGTGGTCTCGGCGGTGAAATCGGGTGCTTCGTCATTGATTCGCAAGGTCATGATTCTCCTCCAGGCTCAGGTTCGGATGCAGGTGCCACCAAGGCAGGAGCGTAGCCGTCGAACCCGGACTACGCCACTCGTCTTTGCCGGTTCCCACATGTCTTCCCCGCCCTTCAACAATTCCATTTCGGCCAGCAGCGACCCGGCCTCATCTACCCATCGTGCAGCGTGCCGACAAACCTCCGCATGCGCTCCATCGAGTCCAGGATGAGCTCCTCCGGACACAGCAGCGAGACGCGCACCCAGTTGCGCCAGCGCTCCCCGAAAGACGCCCCGGGAAACATCAGCACGCCCGCCTCGTCCAGCAGCCGGTAGCAGAAGGTCTCCGCGTCCATCCCGAAGCGGGAGACATCGGCCCACATGAAGAGGCCGCCGCCGTGGGGACCGTGCGGAATGCCCAGATCGGCGAAACCCTCCATCAGAGCGCGCCGGCGCCTCCGGTAGCGTACCAGGTATTCGGGACGCGGATCGGGCTTGGCTTCGAGGGCCGCCAAAGCCGTGTACTGGGAGAACGCCGGACAGGCACCGGAGGTTGTGCTCTTGATTGCCTCCACCGCGTCGACAAAGGCCGGCGGACCGATCAGGTAACCGACCCGGAAGCCGGTCATCGCGTACGCCTTGGAGAACCCCGAGAGCACAACCGAGCGCCCGCGGGCGCCATCCGCGGCGAGCAGCGAAAGGAAGGGTTCCTCGCGGAAGACCATGTCCTCATAGATCTCGTCCGCCAGCACGACCAGTCCCAGGTCGTCCGCGGCCCGTGCAAGATCCCGCACCCCTTCCGGACCGACGCAGGCGCCGGTCGGGTTCGAGGGATTGACGAAAATGAGGAGCTTGCAGCCGTCCGCGTGTTGGCGGAGCTCGTCGCCCGCGAGCTGGAAGGGCCGGTCGCCTCCGGTCGGGACCGGGACGATGTCGCCGCCGGCGATCCCGATCGCCTGGTCGTAGGAACTGTAGCGCGGATCCTGGCAGGCGACCCGGTTCCCCGGGTTCACCAGCGCCAGCATGGCCAGGAAGAGCCCCTCCTGGGCTCCGTTGGTGATGGCGATCTCGGTGGCGGGATCGACATCCACGCCCTTCTCTCTGGCATACCGGCGGGCGATGCCCTCGCGCAGAGACTGCAGACCACGCACCGGCCCTTCGTCGGATCTTGCCATGTCCGCGCCCATCGCGCGCGTAATACGGGCCAGACCGCCCTCGATGATGGGCGGCTGCGTGTGCAAGTCGGGGTCCCCGCGGCCCAGGGAAATGACGTTCTCTCGCTCGCGCGCCAGCGCCATCATCTTGTAGCGTAGAGAGGTGGCTCGCTCGCCCTTGCGCAGCGAGGCGGAGCCCGCTCGTTCCCGGGACTTCATCGGGGCGCTCATGGCCATACCCCCAGCGCCCAAAGCGCGGCGCGTTGCGAGGGTGCCGGCGAGCAGATCGACGACGCCTGCTTCCACTTGGCGATGCGTGGCCGTACGGCCTTTGGAGCTGCCACGAAGCCGAGACGGAAGGGGTGCATGCCCTCAAGGCCGTCGAGCGAGCCGATCACTATGGCATCAGAGAGGGCGTCGGCGGCCTCGGGCGGGGCGTCGGGGGACTGGGACCCCGAGGAAGCGTCGTTCCGACCTCCAGATGAGGCCGAGGCTCGAGCCTCGGCATTGGCGAAGAGCCGGTTGCCGATGGCATGCACCTGAGGGAGTTGCGCGGCGTGGGATGTGCTCTCTTCTTCCGGGGCCGTCGCCCCCGCCCCGTATTCGATCAGGTGAAAGGCGGCGTCGGCATCGGTACCGGGCTCCGTCACGCGCACCTGCATCCAGTCGAGCAATCGCTGATGACGCCCTCCGGACTTGCCAGCGATAGTCGTGCCCTCTCCTTCCCCGAGACCCAGAATGGTCACGAAGAGCGACTCTCCCTCACCCTGCGTGATCAGCACACAGTCCGCGTCGCGCGCCGGGAATCCCGCGCCCGGGAGCGCCGCGCCTACGCGCCGGCGCAGTTCCGCCATCCCGGGGCGGTCCGGGTAGTGGGTCTCTCCCGCCAGCAGGTGATGGCGCAGGCTGGCCAGCAGGCCCGGCGCGGGGCCGGTGCGCCCCGATGTGTCAGAACCAGCCGCGCCGACAACGCGGGCGGATTTCATCGCGGCACGTGCCCTGAGCGAGATCGCCGCCTCGACGGCATTCGCCCCCGCCTCGGCGGGCGCGTCCCGGTTGCTCGGTTTGTTCATCAAACAGTCTCCGGCGTGTATTCGGCTATTTCTTCAATTCGGCTCATCACCCCTTGCGCCCCCCACTTCTCCAGACCGCAAGTCAGCTCCCAGGCGTCGAAGCGACAGCCGCTGATCTGTCCGCGAAGTCCTGCGAGGAAGAGGAACGCCGGACCCAGTTTAGCAGGATCCTGCCACCGGGCACGGGTGGTCTCGTCCGCACGTTCCGCGTCGTGCTTCGTAACGGAGGTCGGTTTGATGGGCAGCCCCGGCGTCACCGTGTTGGCGCTGATGGGAGAACCCGCCAGCTCCAGCGCGAGGCATCGAGTGAATGCTTCTATGCCGAATTTCGATGCGCAGTATGCTGCCTGTTGCGCGAAGGCGCCGACGCCCGCCCGCGAGGAGACGTTGATTACGGACCCGCCCTCCCGCTGAAGGAGCGGCAGAAGATCCCGGGTCAGGAAGACCGGCGCCTCCAGGTTCACGCTCATGATGCGCTGCCAGTGGCTGGCGTCCAGCGAAGCGACAGGCTCACGTTCCAGCACGCCGGCGTTGTTGACGATCACGCGCAGCCTTCGGGCCTTTTCGCGGAGGGTGCGCACGAGTCCGTTCCTGTCATCCTCGCGCCCCAGATCGGCCACGAGAATGCGCGCCTCTCCTCCAGCGGCGTGGATGTCGGACGCGGTCCACTCGAGCTCTTCCGGCACTTCGGAGACCATCCACACCCGTGCGCCCGCGGCGGCCATGGCCTGCGCGACGCCGCGACCCAGTCCGCGCCCGGATCCGGTCACGAGGACATCGACGCCCTCGACGCTTGCCAAGTGGGTATGACCGCTTGAACGCATGGTATGTCGCGAGAGCAATTTAGGCGCTTTCCTGCTCAAAGAAGTCCTCGTCAATCCGCTTAATCTCATAGGACTCCTTTACTCGGACACCGACGTCGTATTCGACCATCAGACGCGCGAGCTCGTTCCCATCGATCAATACGATCCGCTTGGGACTGCGCTTGACATACCGCTCGGCCGCCGCCGTAAAGGTGGCAGTTGTGACGAAGACTCCTTTGGTCGTCCCCGCCGCGTCAATTGCTCCAGCAAAATTGCGCAAGTCACCTTCGCCAACCGTATTGCCGTGCCTATACCTCTTCGCCTGAACGTAGACTTCGTCCAACCCGAGAGCATCCTCTCGGATTGTACCGTCGATGCCGCCATCACCCGATCGACCGGTTACGCTACCTCGGTCAGTGTCGCCACCACCATAGCCCATGGCTATGAGCAGCTTGACAACAACCTGCTCGAGGAATGCCGGCGATGCCGCGTGAACCCGATCCAGCACGTCTGCCTCCAGCGTGTTCCGAAGCCTACGATGGGCGCGGTGCAGGGACTCTTCTGGAGTCTCCTTCCGTGGCGGAACCGGTCTGGCCCGTTTTTGCGATAGTGGGAGAGCCTGCTCTTGCGATGGTTTGTTGACGGTTTCTTGCCACTGTACGAAAGCTGGGTACCGTTGAAGAACACTCAGATCAACACGCGGAAGATCCCGATTAAGTACCTTTGCGCCGTCCTCTGTGAGCTTGTAGACGGCGCGGCGTACTCTCCTAACAAGACCGGCTCGCTCCAAGTACATGACGGCCCAGCTGACGCGATTCAAGAACACCGATTGTTTGCCGCTGGGAAGTAGTTCATTCAAATCGTCCGACGTCAGCTTTTCGGCAACTGCGATTCGGGCACGCACGGTCTTGATCCGTGCCTCGGCACGATCGGAGAGCGCCCTGAGGGCAGGCAGCATCAGCGACTCGTAGTCAGGAACAGGCATACACTCTTGCTCCCATCATTGCCATCCGTACATCGCCGAGACCAAAACGCTCTTGGTAGCCTCAGCCCACCAGCGCGTTCACCAACTGCGCGCAGAAGAAGCCCAGGTAGTTCCCGAGCGCGTACCCGAAAATGCCCACGATCACCGCGGGGGCCACCAGCTTGTGCCACTTCATCGCCATGCCGATCGCGAGCGCCGACCCCGGGCCGCCGATCGCGGCTTGACTGGCGATGGAGACCGTGGGCAGATCGATGCGGAATAGCCACCCCAGCCCGTATGCGATCACAACGTGAATGCCGATGATCACGATCATGAAGCTGAAGATGGGGACGCCGGCGTCGACGATGGTGGCCAGGTCCGAAGCCGCGCCCAGCGCGATGAAGAAGATGTGCAGCGCGAAGTAGGAAAGCACCTCGGCCCCGCGCAGTTTTCTCACCCACGGCAGCTGCGCCACGATGAGGGCGATGGTCGTGAGCCACAACACTTCCGGGACCTCGCTCAGGAAGCTCACCAGTCCGTACAAAGGCGACCCATCCGCCATGGAGGGGAGTGCTTCGCCCAGGGTTTCGCTGATGAGCCGGGCCAGCCAGAGCGCGGCGAGGGGAAGTCCTCCCAGGATGGCGAAGTCGGTGATGCTGATGTCGGTGTCGGTCCAGCGCCGGCGCATCGCCTCTTCGTCGGCTTCCTGGTCACCCTCCTCGACGGAGCCCGCAGCCTGCGCCCGCAATGACACGGGGCCGCATCGGCGCAGGAACACTACGGCCAGAATCCCCGCCAGCCACACCTGCAGCAGCAGATACGGCACCGTCGACAGGTTGTCCGCCAGCGCCGCGGCGGCAAACGTGCTCGGCTCGACTTCGAGGCCCTGCCCGACGGCCGCAAAGTTCATCCCGCCGCCCGCGAAGGCCGCCGAGAACGCGCCGGACAGCTTCCACGTCTCCGGTCCGACCCATCCCGCCATGGTCGCGCCCGCCACCGTCCCGCCCACGAAGCTGCCCACACAGGCCGCGAGATAGGCGATCAGGAGCGGCCTTCCCGCATTGGCCAATTCCTTCATCTGCGTGCCCATGATGACGAGCACGATCGCGTAGGGGATTGCGAAGGTGAACACGGCCTCGTGCGCCGGGCCCGTGTGCTCGATCACCCCGACGTTCGCGAGGGTGATGCCGAGAAGGGTGCAGACGACGGCGGAACTGATCTTCTTGATGACGTCGAAGCGCTCCTCCAGCCAGCGCGCGAAGGCCACCACCGCCAGCATGAAGGCGACAACCAGAAGCGGGTCTCGTAGCATGGTTTTCCCGGGTTCAGTTTGCTGTCGTTTTCGAGCGCGACATCAGTTCGCCCATCGCCGGACGGAATTCGCGGACTCAGCGTAGACCGCGCACTTCCCCGCCCTCGGCCACCGCGACCAGATTCGCGACCACGTCCTCGATCATGCCGCGCTGGCCGCCGCCCGTCCCGCCACCTACATGTGGCGACAGAAGTACGTTGGGGGCATCCGCCAGCGGATTGCCCTCCGGGAGCGGTTCGTCGAGGAACGCATCCAGCCCGGCGCCGGCGATCCGTCCCTCGCGGAGGGCGTCGACGAGCGCCGCTTCATCAACCAGCCCGCCGCGCGCCGTGTTCACCAGAATCGCCGTGGATTTCATCAGCCCCAGCGCGGAAGCGTCGATCATGCGCTCCGTCCTGTCCGTGTGCGGCGCATGCAGGCTGACCACGTCGCTCTCGGCCAGGAGGTCCCGGAGCGCCAGGTAGCGCGCCCCGACCATCTCCTCGTGCTCGCGCGGCAGCGGGGAGCGCTTGAAGTAGACGACTTCCATATCGAACGCGCGCGCACGCCGGGCGACCTCCAGCGCGATGTCGCCCAGCCCCACCAGTCCCAGCGTCTTGCCGTGGAGTTGCCAGACATCGGGATAGCGCAGCCAGTTGAAGGCGATCTTGCGCTCCGTGGTGCGCACGGGCTCGACCCCCAGCGCCACATATTCCGCGTCCCGGGTGCCCAGATGTCCCGGCACCAGCTTGCGATAGAGCCCGAGCATCAGCGCAATGGTCTGCTCGGCGACGGCGATCGCGCCCCGGTGTGGAAGCACAGAGACCGGCACCCCGGCGGCGGCCGCGGCCGCCCGATCCACCGCCCAGGGCGCCCGACCCTGTACCTGCACCAGACGCAGCCCGCGAGCCGCACGCATCAGATCCGCGCTGATGGGTCGTTTGGCGGTTACGAGCGCGTCCGTATCCGAGGCGGCGGCGTGCAGTTCCCGGGCGTTCATCCCGCCGCCCCACGCCATCTCGATTCCGGCCGCATCCGCGGTTTGCTGGTAGAGGCCCTGGATCCAGTCCGGGAGGGGTTCGATATGGAGAGCTCGCACGGTATGGAGTTTCCGGTTCGGGATGGAGTTGCAGAGGAGGTCGCAGTCGGACCACACGCCCCTATGGGCCCGTGGCGCGAGCAAGATAGAGAGCGGCGCATGGGTGCGCGAGTGTTTCCGCCGCGAGGGTCGGGAATCTCCCGGAAGCCAGTGGAGGCATCCGGCGGCGGGCAGGCTCCGCTGGTGTTCCGCGACCCCACCCGACTAGCAGCTGCGCTCCGGCTCCAACAACTCCAGTTCCGTGTGCCGGGCGATCATCTCGAAGTCGCGGTTGCGGGCCAGGAGGGGACGGCCCTCGTCTATGGCGGCTGCGGCAACCATGCAGTCCACGATCGAACGGATCGTGCAGCCGGCGCGGCGACAGATGCGATAGATGAGGGCGCCATGCTGGAAGTCTCCCAGCGAATCAGGCACCAGCACTTCGAAACGGGACACCAGCTGCAGGAGCTGCCGGGCGTCGGACTCCGTGCGGCATCCCGCCAGCAACTCCATCAACCACGGGTGCGGGTGTGGCGACGGGCCGGCTGGCATCAACTTCGGTGCGGAGAGCGAGGTGAGTGGGGCTTCCGGTGTTGCGGAGATATTCCACCCACGCCGAGGTATCGACGATCACCAGACGACACCGGGACTGCCGTCGCGCATCTCGTCCAGATCTCCGTCCCAACCGAACCCCTGCATGGCGAGCGCCTCCTCCTTCGTCATCGGCACGACCGCCTGACGACAGACCGCTTCCTTGACGGCCGCGGACCAGTCGCGGAGGCCGTAGCGCTTTCTCACGGCTTCCAGATCGGTTTCCGGCAGCCTCACTTCGAGGTTGACGAAGGGGTGATGGACGGATTCGGGGGCCCGGTAGTCCGGGCGAGCCTCTCGCACCGCAGCCGCTCCACCGCGCAGCTCCCGCTCCCTCGCCTGGCGCAACACCCGCCGGACCCACGCCGACACCGTCACGCGATTTCGCTTCGCCGCGTCGCGGATCTCTTCGAACTCCGCCTCGGACAGCACTACCTGCAGTCGTTTACTCATAACATGAGTATGATATACTCACGACCCTCCGGATTCAAGCTCAGGTGCGGGCTGTTCACCGGTCCCTTGCCACCAACAGCCGCGGCCGCTCGACCGTCGATGATTCGTGCCAGCCGTGATCCGTCGTCACCCCTGGAGGGCGTGACACGCTGGAAATGTCACGGCGGTCCCCGTAAGCTTGCAGCGACGAGAGCACAATGCAGGGGCCAGGGCGATGGGGCGCGAGCCTCAACGGTGCCCGCTCGACCCGCGACATCGAATTCAGGAGTCTTGTCCAATGACCATGGATCGCCGACAGTTCACCACCGTCGCCGGTGCCGGCGCGCTGGCGCTTGCGGCCTGGCAGCAAGCCTGTACCGAAGTCGCCGAGACCGGGGAAGTCTCAGCTGCAACGGCAAATACGCTGCTTGATCATCAGGGATCGCGGGGCATCTACGAAGACGCCGCGGAGCTGGAACGGCTGCAGGCAGCCATCGCGAACATGGTCAACGTGCAGCAGACGCTGCGCGACTTCCCGCTCGACCCGGACGAGTCTCCTCTTCTCGTCTTCTGGAGGGGATGAGCCATGCAGGAATCGACACTTTTCCTGACAGTTCGCGAGCTGGCCGACCGGCTCGCCGACGGTTCAGTCACCTCCGTCGAGCTGACGCAGGCCTATCTCGAGCGCGCCGATGAACTGGACGTGCCACCCTTCGAGCTGCCCAGCGAGCCGCGCACCGACCACGACGGCAAGCTGGCCACCATGGTCACCATCGCGCACGACCACGCGCTCGAGGCTGCGGAACGCGCGGACCAGCAGCTGGCGGCGGGCAATCGCCGGAGCATCCTGCACGGCATCCCCTACGGCGTGAAGGACCTGCTCGACACGCGCGGCATCCGCACGACCTGGGGCTCGGGCATCTTCAGAGACCGCATTCCGGACCGGAACGCGACCGTCATCGACATGCTGGAAAACGCCGGTGCCGTGCTCATGGCGAAGATGTCGCTGGGCGAGTTCGCGGGCGGGAACACCAGTTCGGCGCTCAACCCCTGGAAGCTCGACCGCACCAGCTTCGGCTCTTCCAGCGGCACGGTGTCGGCAGCGGTGGCCGGGCTGATCGGCTTCGGCATCGGCACGGAGACCGGGGGCTCCATCGTCTTCCCGGCCTCCGCGGTGGGCGCGTCGGGGCTGCGTCCCAGCTTCGGGCGCGTGAGCCGCTTCGGCTGCATGGCGCTCTCGTGGAGCCTGGACAAGATCGGCCCCGTGGGGCGTTCAGCGGAGGATTGCGGCCACATCCTGCACCACATCGCCGGATATGACGCGCGCGACAACTCCACCGTCGACCGTCCCTTCGCCTTCCGCGCGGACCCCGGCGCGATGCGCGGCCGCCGGCTAGGGGTGCATCGGCCGGAGTTCGAGCTCTCGGGGTCGGAGACGACGCGGCGCGCCTTCCAGGAGGCGCTCGACGTTTTCGAACAGATGGGCGTGGAGCTCGAGGATGTGGAGCTGCCGCTCCGGCCGACCGGCGCGCTCTTCACCACCATCGTCACCGTGGAGAGCGGCACCAACTTCAAGGCGCTCTTCGACGACGGCAGCGCGGCCAACATGTTCTCCTTCAACGAGGACCGGCGCGCGGCCTGGATGGCGGGGCGCATGATGCCCGCCGCCGACTACCTGACCGCCCAGCGGATCCGCAACCAGCT
This sequence comes from Longimicrobiales bacterium, assembly GCA_965225805.1. Taxonomy (GTDB): domain Bacteria; phylum Gemmatimonadota; class Gemmatimonadetes; order Longimicrobiales; family Gaopeijiaceae; genus BD2-11. Next base: position 1,510,671 of record OZ245327.1, on the reverse strand, counting down.
GGTGCGGGAGACCGACGAGATCCTCTCGCGCTACGACGCCGTCATCGCCCCCACCTGGCCCAACGGCGCCGCCATGCGCGAGGTGCGGGACGGCTGGCCGATCCCCGCGCGCAACCAGTGGGAGCCGCCCGGCGACGTCAGCGCGCGCACGCCGCGCCTCAACTACATCGCCAACCTGGTCGGGCTCCCGGGGCTGGCCATCCCCTGCGGATTCGACGAGGACGGGCTCCCGCTTTCGCTACAGATCGTGGGCTCGTCGATGGACGATCAGGCCGTGCTGGATCTGGGGATGGGGTATCAGCGCGAGACGGACTGGCATCTGCGGCGACCGCAGTATCCGTGGAGGGAATAGGAGCAGCGACGCACCCGACGCACCCGGACATCGGATCGCCCCGGCCCCTGTGGCCATCCTCCGGATAGTCCGGTTAGCTCCGGCAATCAGCGAAGCCGGCCGGTTCCCGGCTCAGTTCCAGGAGAAGCCGCGCATCCTCTCCACGTCCAGGTTGCCGCCGCTCAGCACGCAGACCGTCTTCGTTCCCGCCGGCGCATCCACGAGCCCCTGAAGCAGGACTCCGACGGAGGCTGCGGCCGCGCCCTCCACCACGACCTTGGCCCGGGTCATCAGCCAGAGCATGGCGTCGAAGATCTCCCGGTCAGGCAGGGTGACGATCTCGTCGACGAAGCGGGACACCACCGAGCGGGTGTGGTCTCCGACGCGCTTGACGCACAGCCCGTCGACGGAGCAGTCGACTTTGTCCAGGACGACGCATGTTCCCGCGTCCACGCTGCGCTTCATCGCCGGAGCCCCGGAGGACTCGACCCCTACGACCCGCACCGCCGGGTTGATGGACTTTGACGCCATCGAGACGCCCGAGATGAGACCGCCACCGCCGATGGGGACGATCAGCAACTCGGTCTCGGGGAACTGCTCCATGATCTCGAGGCCGAGGGTCCCCTGCCCCGCGATCAGCTCCGGATCATCGAATGGGTGGATGTAGGTCAGGCCCTCGGCTTCCACGAGTTCAAGCGCCTTTTCGTTCGCCTCATCCCAGATCGAGCCGTGCAGGACGACCCGCGCCCCGTAGCCCTTGGTGGCGGCGATCTTGGAGCGCGTGGCGTTCTCGGCCATCACCACCACCGCCCGGACGCCGTACTGGCGCGCTGCGAGCGCGACGCCCTGGGAGTGATTCCCCGCGGATGAACAGATGACGCCGCGCGCCCGCTCCACCTCGGTCAGCCTGGCGATCTTGTTCAGCGGCCCGCGCAGCTTGTAGGAGCCGCCCCGCTGGAAGAGTTCGGCCTTCAGGCGCACGTCGAACCCGGACGCCTCGCTGAGCGACCGGTTCGTGAGCATGGGCGTGCGGTGGATGTAGGGAGCCACGTTCTTGTACGCGGCTTCGAAGTCGGCGCGGGTGAGCGTGAGTCCCGCTCCGTTGGCCGAAGGCCCGAGTCCAGCGGTGTCACTCTCCTTCATCGGCCGGCCCCCGGAAGGAGGATGGCTCTGCGGCCGAGATGCGCGTATCGCATGTGAAATGACTCCGGGACGTGACGTAGGGTGGATGAGTCAAGCGGGATGAGCTGAACGCCGCGAGGGCTCGCAAACCGCCGGGCGTTCGACCGGGCCGTCACTATACCGCAACGGGCCCGAACGCGCACACCCCCCATTCCCACGCAAACATGGCACCGCCCCTCGCCGACGCCTCATCGCGCCGTCAGCACACCGTCCCGCGTCTCGGTCACGGACTGGACGGGGATCTGCGCCGACGCCTCACCCCGCCAGCGCCAACAGCCCGATGCCGGCAAACACGAGCGCGGCCCCCACAGTGCGAATGCGTCCGAAGCGCTCTCCCAGGAGGAGCCATCCGGCCAGGGCACCGAAGACGATGCCCACCTCGCGGGCGGCTCCCGCGTAGCTGATGGGGGCGATCTGGAAGGCCCGAAGAACGAGTGCATAGGCCGCGAGCGTCATCACGGCGATCATCACGATGGGCCGGAAGTGCGTGCGCAGGACCCGCAACGCCCGCTTCCCGTCACGGGACGCCAGCATACCGACGAACGCGCATCCGGAAAGCCCGAATACGAGCACCAGGTAGGGGACCGGGAGCCATTGGCGGACGGCCGCGCCATCCAGCGTCGAGTATACGGAGATGAAGAACGCGACCAGGAAAGCGGATCCCGAGCCGCGCGCGTGGGCGAGCAATGCGTGCCATCGATTGCGGGCAGGCGGCTCGTCCATGGAACCGGCAGGCTGCTCGCCCATCGCCGGCGTCTTGCCCATGGAACCGGACGCGGCCTGGTCCTCGTCGCGAGTCCGGCCCATTGCCCCCCCATCCCGCGACCACAAGGGGGCCCCGCCAAGCACGATCAGCCCGCAGAGGATCGTGATGATCCCGAGCACACCTCCCGGCGAGGGTCGCTCGCCCAGGAAGAGGACCGCCCACACCGCGAGCATCGCCGGCGCCGTCCCGCGCGCGACCGGGTAGATCAGAGAGAAGTCACCGTCTTCGTAGGCCCGCGCCAGGCACGCGTAGTATGCGACGTACACGACCGCGCTCGCTCCGACGAACGGCCACACCGCCGCGGGGGGCGGCCACGCCGGCACGAGCGCCGGGGCGAAGGCAACCGCACCGAGCAGCATTGCCCACGCCGCAACGAACAGACGCTCGCTGGAACGCTTCAGGATCAGGTTCCAGGAGGCGTGCAGGATCCCCGCTGCCAACACCAGGGCGAGGGCGGTCAGAGGCACACGGGCGCCCCTATTGCGACACGGGCGCCGTCCGACCCGAGGTCCGGAGGATGAACCCGTCGAGCGTCTCCTTCCACTGCGGCAGGGCGGCTTCGCCGTCCGCGTTGGTGAGGGTCGTGCTGGCCACCACCGCGTCGTATTCGACCGTTTCGCCGCCCACCACGATGGAGTGATTGCTTTCCCAGCGGGAAGGTTCGGGTCCGGAGCCGGGAGACCCGTTCTCCTGGGCGCCGGTCGGAGCCGCGAAGAGCAGGAACAAGCACAGTGGCCAAGCCAACGCGAACGGTTTTCTCATGATGCCTCTCGTTGGGATTCTCAAGGATGCAAGCCTGGCACGACGCCGCCCGAATGCGCGCCCGGGAGAGCGAAGTCCAGGTGCAGCGGTACGAGCCCGTCTGAGCAGGGCTCATCGTCGAGCCTCGCAATTCCCGGTCACGCAACGGACTGACGAGACCTCGTCCGAACTCACAAGAATCGTGGCGTGTCCCGCCGATAGCGTTCGTACTCCTCGCCGTACTGTTCTTTCAGCCACACTTCTTCGCTCAGGGGCGTGATGATGAACACCAGGGCAAGCAGCGCATGGGTGATCCAGAGGAGCTGCGAGTTCGCGATGATGCTCAGCCCGAGGAAGAAGACGTTGTCGCCGAGGTACTGCGGGTTGCGGGTGAACCGGTACGGGCCCGAGGCCATGAAGCCGTCCCTTACGCCCGAGCTGTTCGTCCAGCCGATCGTCACGACTCCCCACAAGGCCAACAGCCCTCCGAGCAGAGCCACAGGGACGCCGAGGACGAACCGGAGTTCGCCCGCAAGGATCCAGGAGTTCCAGTCCAGGAACAGGAGGCATGCGTTGAGACCGCAAGCTGCAAAAAAGCAGATCCAGGTCACGACATATTGCCATGAGCGGGGTCCTGGCGGAGGCCAGATGCGGCGACTCGGCCGAACCACGGACCAGACGATTCCGGTCAGCAACAGAAAGAGGGCAACAAGGTCGAGTGTGAACAGGAAGCGGATCAGACTATCATCTATCTCTATCATAGACATGGGCACAATCATTCTCCTTGTACTATATCATAGTATATATTGTTAGAATATGCCATTACGCATCCTCATATATAGCCGTCTGCAAGAATACATTGCGGAAGACTCCCTTCGGATCGAACTCCGCGCACGTCGCTCTGAATGCGGCGAGTCCCGGATATCCGGTCTCGACCTGGCCGGCATCGAACGGGAACCACTTTCCCCAGTGCAGACGAGCGCCGAAGAGCCGTGCCATGGCCGAGGCCAGAAAGCGGGCAACCTCCTGAAAGGGCCGCCGGGGCTCCGTGAATGTGATGAGACTCATCGCGTACCAATCCTGTTCTTCAATCCCGTGGCACGACGACATCGAGATCAGCGTGTCATCAGGCCGCACGCGCCGGACGCAGATCGGGTAGTGGTGACTGTATGAATCTCGAATCTCCTCGAGAGCATCCCGCATGTCGAGGTCCCGGATCCGGTCGTGTACGCCGGGCGATACCTCGTAGCCGCCATCGTCGGCCGCGCGCAGAACCTCCACGACAAAGTCGAGCCCCGGTTCGAGATGCTTGCGCGGCACGAAGACCTCCACCTCCAGATGGCGAAACAGCTCGTGGCGCATGAGGAGTTGCCGGTCGCTACGGTCGGTGACTCGCCACTTCGGGAAGATGCACGCCGGGAGAAGATACCGGTAGAGGAAGTCCACCAGCCGGGGGCTTCGCAGCAGTGAGGCGGTGAGCTTGATGCCCAGGTGGAGCAGGACATCGATCACGAGCAGCCAGTACGCGCGGTAGAGGGGTGCCGCCCCTGAGCGGCGATTTTGCGCAGCTACGCCTCGCTCGTGTACCAGGCATGCCCACGTGTGCGGGATGAGGTAGAACTGCTGCAGCGGCGAGGTTGACTCCGTCGCCAGCACAGCGTCCAGGTTCGGGCGCCAGACGCATCGTTCGCGGACGTAGTACTGGGGGACGCACTCGAGGGTGACCTCCAGGACCACCCCGAGCGCCCCGACGGAGCATCGGGCCGCCCGCAGCGCCTCGCCTGAATCGACCGTGCGCACTCGCGCTTCTCCGCCGGCATTGAAGCAGGCGATGCGCATGGATTTGACATAGTGGGACATGGAATGCCGCCCCGACCCGTGGGTGCCCGTGGCGATCGCGCCCGCGACGGTCTGGCGGGCAATGAGACCAATGGATGGAAGAGTCAGCCCGCGCTGGGCGAGATGGGCCAGCAGATCGGCGATGCGGCAGCCGGCTCCCACGGAAACGCGTCCTTCGTCGTCATGCACGCGGATCCGGCGCAGATGGCGCAGGTCCAGGAGCGCATCGGATGTCTCGATGCCCGGATTCCAAGAGTGGCCCGCGCCGATGACGCGCACGGTTCCGTCGCGGTGTTGGTTAAGGATGTACACCACGTCGTCTTCGTCCCGCGGTTCGTACCGGTGGCGGGGTTGGAAACAGATGTTTCCCCCGAAGTTGGATATCGCGGGAGAAGCAGACGGACCGGAGGGTGAGGCAGCTGTCCCCGAAGCGCGATCGGGTGCCCCGGAGGAAGATCGCGAGCGTTTCACACCAGGTGGCACGCCACCCGCCGCTTCCCGGCGAGGGCCTTCAACTCCGGCTCCTCCTCGCGGCACCGGGCCTCCGCGTAGGGACATCGCGTTTGGAAGCGGCAGCCCGGGGGAGGGTTGGCGGGGCTGGGAGCCTCCCCGGAGAGCACGATGCGTCCCCCCGGTGCATCCATCCGCCCGGGCAGGTCCCGGCCCTTCGGGGAACCCGGGCGGCGGGGCACCGCGGAGAAGAGCGCCTGCGTGTACGGATGTTTGGGGTCGCGGAAGAGAGCCTCGGTCGGTGCCGTCTCCACGATCTTCCCCAGATACATCACCGCGACTCGGTCACACAGGTGTTCGACCATCCTCAAGTCGTGCGAGATGAAGAGATACGTCAGCCCGAACTGCTCCTGAATGTCCGCGAGCAAGTTCACGATCTGGGCCTGGATGGAGATGTCGAGCGAGGAGATGGGCTCGTCGCAGACGATCAGGTCGGGTCTCAGCGCGAGGGCGCGCGCGATGCCGACGCGTTGCCGCTGGCCGCCCGAGAACTCGTGGGGCAGGCGTCCGGCGAGCTTCGGATCAAGGCCGACGATGCTCATGAGTTCGGCGACGCGGCCGCGCCGCTCCGCGGGGCTCATCTTCGTGTGTTCGAGCAGGGGCTCGGCGATGGAGCGGCCGACGCTCAAGCGCGGATTCAGCGACGAATAGGAATCCTGGAAGATCATCTGCATGCGCGGGCGCAGGGCGCGCAGTTCGGCCCCGGATGCCGCCGTCAGATCGACCCCGTCGAACATGATGCGGCCCGCCGTGGGCTCGATGAGCCGGAGGACCGTGCGCGCGACCGTTGTCTTGCCGCAGCCGCTCTCTCCCACCAACCCGAGCGTCTCACCTCGCCGCAGGTGGAAGCCGACGCCGTCGACCGCGCGCACCGACCCGGCTGGTCGCTGCATGACGCCCCGGTGCACGGGGAAGTGCCTCTTCAGGTCGATGACTTCGAGGAGTGGGCGCATTTGGCCCGCCGGGCGATCTACCCCCGAAATGGGGTCGCGCGGGGCGCCCGTGTCAGGCGACATCGACGTCCGCATCCTGCCCTGACCGAGTCGGCAGCCCGGAGGCCGCCGAGGCCATGCGGCTGGGCTCCGCCACTCTCTCGCAGCCCTGGTCCACGTCCCACCAGCACGCCGCGCGCGCCCCCTTCCCTGTTGGGAGCAGTGGCGGCTTCTCTCGCCGGCAGCGGTCGAAGACGTGCACACAACGCTCGGCGAACGAGCACCCCTCGGGGAGCCGCGCCATGTCGGGTGGTTGTCCGGGAATCGCCGTCAGGCGCCCCCTTTCCCCTCCGCCCAGCGCGGGCAGCGACGCCAGCAGGCCCCGCGTATAGGGATGGGCCGGCGCCTGGAAGAGACGGTCGGCGGACGCGGTTTCGACGATGGAACCGCCGTACATCACCGCAACCCGGTCAGCCAGGCTCGACACCACGCTAAGGTCGTGGCTGATCCAGATCATCGCCATCTCGCGCGTCGCCCGCAGCTCGGAAACGAGATCCAGGATCTGCGCCTGAATGGTGGCGTCGAGGGCGGTGGTCGGCTCATCGGCGATGAGAAGGCCGGGATCGCAGGACAGCGCCATGGCGATTGTGACCCGCTGGCACATGCCGCCGGAGAACTGGTGAGGATAGTCGTCGAGCCGGGAGGCCGGCCGGGGAATGCCCACGGACTGAAGCAGTTCGATGGCGCGGTCGCGGGCTTCGCGCCGCTTCAGGCCGAGGTGCACCTCCAGGCTCTCGCTGAGCTGCCGGCCGATGGTCAGCACGGGATTGAGCGACGCGCGGGGGTCCTGAAACACCATCCCGATGTCCGCTCCGCGCACGCGTCTCATTTCTTCATCGTCGAGAGACAGCAGGTTTCGGCCACGGAAGCTCACCTCGTCGGCCTGGATGCGCGCCCGGTGGGGAGGCAACAGGCGAAGCACGGAGAGCATCGTGGCTGTCTTGCCACAACCGCTCTCGCCAACCAGCGCGAGGGCTTCGCCGCGCCGGACGGAGAAGCTCACGCCGTTGACCGCGTGAACTACGCCCCGGTCACTGAGGAACCGGGTGCGCAGACCGCGGACCCGGAGGAGGTCGCGGGATCGGTCGTCCGACGGGTCCTGGGTCATGGAGCTGGCTCCGTACAGGCCCGGTTAGTCCGCACCGCAAACCGCTCGTGGAGGTCTCGCAGGCTTACCCACTCCCTGCTTTCCAGCGATTCGATGCACGCCTGTACCAGGAGCAGGGTGTTGAGGTGATCGCGCGCGGTGGTCCGGGGCTCAGCTTCACCGCGATGCGCGCGCAGGAATTCATCCAGGAGCCCCCGGGTGTCGTCGATAAAGGCCGTGCACGGCGCGAGCGACTCCGGGACCGGCTTCTCGGCTTCGGCGTCCCCCTTGAAATTGCTTCCGCGGAGCCCCAGGCCGCGATCAAAGTCGATGCGCACGAGATCCTCGAACTGCTCGCGCTGAATGAGGGCCCCGCTCTCGAATTCGCTGCGCCAGCGGAAGTCCATGCGATTCCACGCCGCGGTCCAGGTCCCGAGATAGTTCGCGTGAACTCCGTTCTCGAAGCGGAAAAGGACCGAGACGCAGCAATCGCCCTCGTAGGTGCTCCACGACGGCCGCCAGGCGTCGCACACCAGCGACTCCACCTCGGCGTCGTAGCAATAGCGAAGGAGGTCGAAGTGGTGGATGCTCTGCTCCAGGAGCATCGGATGGGCCATCGTCATGACGTAGTCGTTCAGGTCGTGGCGGTTGCCATCCCGTTGGCGATGATAGGTGAAGTGCCCGTAGCTGAGTGCACCCAGCTCACCGCTTTGCACGTAGTGAAGGATCCTCTGGGAGGACGGCAGATAGCGGAAGTTCATCCCCACAAGGAGATGATGCCCGGCTGATTCCGCACTGACGATCAGGTCCAGGACTTCGCCCAGATCGTCGGACAGCGGCTTTTCGCAGAGGACATCGAGGCCACAGTCGAATGCCTGGCACACCAGGGAATGATGGCTGTCGGGCGGCGTGGCGATGACCGCGGCGTCGGCGTCGAGCCGCCTGAGAGCGGAGGTGAAGTCGCTCTCCACGAGGGCTTCAGGGGCGTAGTTGTCGCGGGTGCGCCGGGCGCGGGATGCGTCCTGGTCCACGATGGCGGCCAGCGTCGCGTCGGGGGCTTCGGAGATGACGCGCGCCCATTTCTTCCCGCGGACGCCCGCGCCGATCAGGATCACGCGAGGACGGTCTCCTTTGGGGCCCGATGCCACGGGGGAGCCCGTCACGTCCGTCGCGTCCCCTCGACGAAACGCTTCATCCTCTCCAGAGCCTCTTCCATGGAGGAATACGCCGACAGCAGGGTGATGCGGATGTGCCGGTTGGCGGGATCCGCGAACATGGTTCCCGGGAAGACCATCACCTGCTCCTGGCGCAGCAGCTCGAGGCAGAAGGTCTCCGCGTCCAGCCCCGTGCTCGAGATGTTGGCGTATACGTACATCCCGCCGCCCGGCCGTCCACACGAAATACCCATGCCGTCGAGGCTCCGCAGGACGAGATCGAGCCGCCGCTCGTACTCGGCTAGCATCGAGGCGACCGCCTCGTCTCCCCCCTCCAGGGCCGCAAGCGCTCCGCGCTGCAGGGCGGGGGGCGTGCAGATGCTCAGGGTGTGCTTGATCTCGACAGCCGGTTCCATGAACCAGGCGGGCGCGGCCAGATAGCCCACGCGCCACCCGGTCATCGCGTACGCCTTGGAGAAGCCGTTCACGGTGATGGTGCGGTCGCGGAGGCCGTCGAAGGTACCCAGGCTGACATGCTCCGCCCCTCCGAAGATCAGCTTCTCGTAGATCTCGTCGGAGATGACCAGGAGGTCGTGTTCTTCGGCCAGCTCCGCGATGCGCTCCAGCTCCACACGCGGCGTGAGGCCGCCGGTGGGGTTGTTCGGGTTCGCGATTACGAGGAGCTTCGAGCGCTCGGTCAGCGCCCGGCGGATGGCGTCGGCCCTGAGGGCGAAGTCGTCCTCTTCGAGCGTCGGAACGTCGACCACACGGCCGCCAGCCAGGTTGACCATATAGTCAAAGGCGTTGAAGCGGGGTGACTGGAGCACCACTTCCTCCCCGGGATCGACCAGTGCGAGGATGGAAATCAGCAACGCTTCCTGGACGCCGTTGGTGACGATGATCTGGTTGCTCGGATATTTCAGTCCATTGTCGCGCTTGAGTTTGCGCGAAATGGCTTCCCGCAGTTCCTGAAGTCCCGGAGGAGCCGTGTAGTGGGTGTAGCCGCCCGCGAGGGCGTCGGCTCCCGCGGCGACGATGGCCGGCGGAGTCTCGAAATCGGGGTCGCCCCGGCCGAGCGCGATGATGCCGTCCAGCCCGCCCGACACCTCGAGCATCCGGGTTCGGAAGCTGGATTTGACGCTGACGGCGCGGGCGGCGAGATGCGACTCTCGTGCGACCTGCGTCATTGGGGTCGCGCCTCGGACCGCGGGATGGCGCAAACTTTCATCGGGTCGCCCGCGGACATCAGGCAACCCGGATCCGCGCGCTTCGGTTGTGCTTCCGCATGAGGCAGAGCGCATACGTGCATCAGGCCGTCCCGGCAGAAACCGGCGGGCGCGAGTACAGGCAGCTCCCGCGCACGAACGTCATGCGCACGCGCTCCAGGTCGCGGAGGTCGTCCAGGGGGTTGCCGTCCACCACGATGACGTCGGCCTCCTTCCCGGCCTCCACCGTGCCGATGCGATCGTCGAGCCGGTTCATGATGGCGGCCTCGCGGGTGGCGCTCATGATGGCGGCGTGATTGTCGGCGATCACACCTACCTTGATCATGAACTCCATCTCCGGGACCACCACCCCGTGGCGCACCGCCGGGCTGCCCGCGTCCGTCCCGAACACGATGCGCACTCCCGCGCGCGCGGCTCTCAGCAGCCCGTCATAGCGGCTCTTGTCGGCGACCAGTCGCTGGCGCTCCCTGATCTTCCATTCCGGGATGTTGTACTTGCGCGCGATCTCGGGCTTCGACTGGAGAAGAACGGGCGAGAATGTGGTCACGATGGGGACACCCCGCGCGACCAGCTTGCCGATGGTCCGGTCCGACATGCTGCCGCCGTGTTCGACCGTGTCGATGCCGAAGTCGACAGCCCGCTCGATGCAGGCATCGAAGGTGGCGTGGGCCGTGATCGGCCGCTTGTGCCGGTGCGTCTCGTCAACCAGCGCGTGGAGTTCCTCGTCCGTGAACTCCAGGTTGTCGTGGCACATCATGATCTTGATGAGATCGGCCCCGTCCTTGATCTGCTCGCGCACCGCACGCCGCATCTCGTTGGCGCCGGTGGCCTCCCGGCAGCACCAGTAGGTGTGGCCGCCTGTCTGCGTGATCGCCTCCGCGACGATCAGCAGGCGCGGGCCCGCGAACACCCCCTGCTCCACCGCCTGCTTGGCGAAGGCGCCGCTCCGGTTCATCCCCAGGTCGCGCACCAGGGTGATCCCCGCCCGCAGGCAGGCCAGCATGTTCGCGGCCGCCTTGTAGGCGCTGATCTCGGGCGCATCTCCAAGCGACTGCGCGGCCAGGTCGTGGATGCCGTCCCAGGCCAGGTGGGCGTGGCTGTTCATCAGGCCGGCGAGGATGGTCCCGCCGGTCTCCACAACCGCGCGGTCCCCTCCTTCCATCCCACCGCCCTGCCCGACCGAGGTGATCACCCCATCCTCCAGGGTCACATGACCGTTTTCGATCACCTCCTCGCCCACTCCGGTGATCACCCGGCCGCGCAGGGTGACCGACGCCGGTTCCCTCGGGGCCAGATCCTGCAGGACCGGCTGGAACTTCCAGGCTGGTGCTTCGGGCATGGTGGTCTGTCGCCTCCGTCAGTCTCGGCCGGAGTCCCTTCAGGACATCGTTGCGCCCCCGGCTCCGCTCGTTCTCAATTGGGCCGCTGCTCTCTCAAATCCCGAGCTCCGCGAGCGCCCGCGCGCCCCCATCGAGATTGGTGAGCTTCATGCTCGCGTAGTTGGGCGAATAAATGACGCCGGCGGCACCCGCCTCGTACGCCGCGTGCACGCTCTCGTACACGATCTCCGGTGTGCACACCGCCTGTTCCGCGCTCGCGCGCGGCGCGTCGACCCCGATCCCCATCAGCACCGGCAGCTCGCCGTCCAGCGCCTCGATCGTCGCCCGGCACTGCCCGCCAACATAGCTCGCCGGGGCCATGCCGACACCGAATAGCTGATCCCAGGGCGCCTCGTCCAGCCTGAGAATCTGGTACATGATCGGCGTCATCTCCGCAGGCGCCAGATCGCGCAAAAGGGTCGCGTGCAGCTGCTTCATCTCGTTGACGTAGATGCCGCCCGACTGATGCTGGTAGGTGATCGGCTTCACCCAGTCGGCATAGTCCTTCGTCTCGGCCCACGGCCACTGCGCCTTGCGCACCGGATTGAAGTGGTTGCGGTTCCACACGTTGAGCCCGAATTCAAGCGCCGGATCGCACCACTTGACGAGCCCGTACAGCTCGCGGTCCAGATCCTTGTTGCGCGTCACCCAGTGCCGCTCCAGCAACAGGAACTCGGGGTTGTCGAGGAGGACCCGGAGCCCGGTGATAAAGGCGCCGTCCGTAAACTGGACGCCCGCCCGCGCCTTCCTGAAGTAGTCGTGAACAGCCGCTGACGCCCGGCGTGCCCCCTCCGCGTCGATCCCGGCCTTGTCCAGGCTCCCCAAGCAATGCTTGCAGAAGCAGCCCGGCGCCATCCCGGTCACGAGCTGGTCCAGAGGGCTCCGCCGCTCGTTGCACCACATGATGCCGTCGATATCGTAGCTCCGGCAGTGGTCCTCGATGAGCGCGTGCCACCACCCCCGGTAGTCGGGGTTCTCCAGACACGGCGCCCCGCTTATCCGGCCCAGATAGTCCACCTCCATGAGCTGGACCAGATTGGGGATCTGCACCGTGTTGGCCGACCCGTGGCCCGAATACTTGAAGAGCGGCTCCATCAGCTCCGGGACGACCTTCATCCCCCGTTCCCGGGCACCCGGAATGACCATCTCCAGAACGTCCCGTCCTCGCATCGCCTCGTCCGGCGCACGGAAGTTTGTGACGCAGGTGTTGCGGTAGAACTCGGGATGATGCGCCAGGTAGGAGCCGCCCTGCACTTCCGCGGGCTCAGGAATGCCGTGGTCCGGCCAGCCGTCGATCTTCCACGAGATGCTGCGCCCGATCTTGAGCCCCAGCCAGCTCACCGTGCCGAGAAAAACCGCATTAACGCCCACGCGTTCCTGCAGCGCGTCGAGCACTGCATCCACGCCTTCGTCCACGAAGCTCGCGGTCCCGATCTGGACGCCTACGCACCTGTCGCTCATTTCAGTTTCTCCGGCAGCCTTGACTCCTACACGCCGCTACCGGCGTCCCGCCTCCCGGTTGCGGGTTGCCGTCGCCGCGATAGCCCGTGTGTAGCTTCGTAGAAAATCGCTCGGATTTCCAGAACTGTCCCCGTAGTGACTTGGCCTCGGAAGCCGCCCGGTTTGCCTTGGGAAGCTTCCTTTGCCATAGCCGGTTGACAGGCATCGCCGAGCAGCGTATCGGTAACTTGTACAGCTTACGGTGCAATGCTAGATCGAGATTATGAAGGATGAAAAAACTACAATTGATTGGCTTGATACTGTTGGCGGGCTGCGCGGGAATGTTCGCAGCGCCCGAACACGTTTATCCCCGTTATAGAGACAAATACGAATTGTATGCGCGTCAGTCATTTCACTATGCGAGCCAAGCTCTAGTAGCACAAGGTAATCGTAACTATGAACTTGAAGCCTATTACCTTGAAATCAAGAATCGCTACGACCAATGCCTGTTTTGGTTAACCCGAAATCGTGATTGTACGGTGTAATATGAGCTGCCTCATCGGCAGATCAGTAACCGAGCCTAGGAAGCAGCTGTCGGACGGCGGGTACTGGATCGGGACGGTTGGCGTCGCCAGCGTTGCGCCAAGGCGGTCTGCAATCCGGCTCGGGCGGGCTGAACGCCTTGGACAACATCCCGACGGCGGCTTCATCGGTTCAACACGCTATCGCCCGGCGTGGCATGGCACGGGCGGCGACAAGTGCCCGGTTTGGGATCGGGTGACGTTCATCCGGGACGAAATCACGGTCGGTCTTGGCTTGCTTTTCGCCTCGCCAACGTGCTGTTTGCCTCGTTTAGCCTCTTCTCGCCTCGGCAGCTTTCTTCTCACATAGCTGGCAACTCTCTCGCCATCTCGCGCCAAGCTTCTCCCTTACCTCCACCTCAGCCTCGGATCGAGCATCTCCTGGAGGCTGTCGCCGAGGAGATTCGTCGCCATCACCACCGTGAATATGGCGAGCCCCGGGAAGGTGGAAATCCACCATGCCCGACCCAGCACGTCACGGCCCACGGCAACCATCAATCCCCACTCCGGCGTCGGGGGCTGCGCGCCCAGTCCAAGAAAGCTCAGTCCCGCCCCCACGGAGATCGCGTGTCCGAACTCGAGCGTCGATAGCACGAGCAGCGGCACCGCCGTGTTCGGAAGCACGTGCCGCAGCATGATCTTCACGTCCCGAACCCCAAGGAGCCGGGCCGCGTCGATGTAGGCCTCCTCGCGCACGGTCAGTACGGTCCCGCGCACCAGGCGCGCATAGCGCGGAATCGTCGAGACCCCGACCGCCATCATGACATTGGTGATGCTGGGCCCGAGGGCTGCGATGACGACAAGGGCCAGGAGGATGCCGGGAAACGCCAGCATCGCATCCACCATACGCATCAGCACGGTGTCCACCGCGCCGCGGTAGTAGCCGGACACGAGCCCGAGCGCGGAGCCGAGCGCCGAACCGATGGCCACGCTGATGAAGCCGAGGACAAGCGACACACGGGCCCCGTAGATCACGCGGCTGAACACGTCCCTCCCCAGCCGGTCCGTCCCAAACCAGAATTCGGCAGACGGCGCCTCGCGCGCTCCTGAGATCGTGGCCAGGGGATCGTGGGGCGAGCCCAGGGCGGCGAAGATCGCCAGCAGCACCCAACCCCCGAGGATGCAGATCCCCGCGATGAAGCCGGGAGTGAGCGTGCGGCCCGCGACCCTCATGCCGGGGTCGCGTCCCGAATGCGCGGATCGAGCCAGGCAGCCAGCAGATCCACGAGCAGGTTCACGAGGACGTAGGCCGTGGCCATGAACAGGACGATCCCCTGCACAAGCGGATAGTCCTTCCAGAGGATCGCGCTCACCACCAGACGGCCCAGCCCGGGGCGGCTGAAGACCGTTTCCGTCACGACCGCGCCCGCGAGCATGGCCCCAAACTGGAGCCCGAGCATGGTCAGTACCGGGAGGAAAGCGTTCCGGAGCGCGTGCCGCAGATATACGATGCGCTTGGGCAAGCCTTTTGCCCACGCCGCGCGCACGTAGTCCTCGACCAGCACCTCGAGCAGCGACGCACGCGTCAGGCGCGCGATCACCCCCGCGGACAGGAGCCCCAGCGACAGGCTGGGGAGCACGAGGGAGCGAAGCCCTTCCGACCCCGCGGGAGGGAACCAGGGCAGCCAGAACGAGAACACCAGAATGAGCAGGAGTCCGAGCCAGAAGAGGGGCAGCGACACCCCCGCGTAGGCGAGCACCCGGCTGAACCCGTCGATCCACGAGCCCTGTTTGAGCGCGGCCAGCACGCCGGTTGTGACCCCGATGATCACGGCGAAGAGGATGCCGCCCAGGCTGAGGGCCAGCGTCGACCCCAAGCGGTCCAGGATCAGATCGAGCACGGGTGCGCGCAGTCGGACCGATGTTCCCAGATCGGCCGTCACCGCGCCCCGCAGGAAGCGGCCGTACTGCACGTAGAGCGGGTCATTCAGCCCCATCTCCTCGCGCAGCTGCTCCTGGCGCTCCGGTGTAACCGACCCGCTCTCGGCCCCGGAGAGCATCAACTGGACCGGGTCGCCGGGCAGGGCATGCATGATCGAGAAGACCGCCACCGAAACGAGGAGTAACACCACACCCAGCTGGGCGAGTCGTCCCGCGAGGTAGCTGGCGAACATGAGGGTGGTCGGCGGCCTTGCGTGTGGAGGTCACTGTTTTCCGGCGGAAAACTACCGCGTGGAATGGGCATGTGCGAGAATCTCTGCGCCCCGCCGAGCGACCGGATGACGGTGCGAGCGGCTCTTTGCCAACCTGGGTAAGTCGGCTATCTTACCAGCCATGAAGACCGTCATCTCCACCAAAGGACAACTCGTTCTCCCGGCCGAGCTTCGCCAGCGAGACGGCGTCGGCCCCGGCCAGGAGTTCGAAATCGAGCGGCTCGGACCGGGAGTCTACCGCCTCGCGCGCACCGGGGCACCGATGAACGCAGGTTTGGTGGACTGGTTGCTGGCCTGCCCAGAGAAGGGGTGGTTCGTGCCCGTTCCCTCCGAGTCGACCGCAGACCTGCAGGATCCGGGGATCGAGGAGCCGGTCGATTAGGTACCTGGTCGACACGAACGTCCTCTCGGAAGCCACCAGACCGAGCCCCAACCCGAGTGTGATCGAGTGGCTGCGGAACCACGAGCAGCACTTGGCCGTGAATCCCGTCGTCCTCGGGGAAATCTGGTTCGGGATACGCCTGCTGCGGCCCGGGCGTGGTCGCGACTCCCTCGAGGTCTGGTTCAACGAGGTCGTGCGCCGAATTCACTGTGTGCCGTTGGACGCGAATACCGGACTCCGTTGGGCCGAACTCCTGGCCGGACTCCGCTCCCGCGGGAGATCGATGCCCGTCAAGGACAGCCTGATCGCGGCGACCGCCCTCGCTCATGGACTCGTCGTGGTTACCCGCAACCGAAAGGACTTCGAGCCGGCGGGGGTCGAAATTGTGAATCCGTTCGCATGTCCAGGTTGATGGCGCCGGACCCCGCGGAGGGCGGATGGGAGCCTGGTGCGGGAAATGCGACCAAGACCAACGTTGGGGGCGATCATGCCCCGGCGGCTGTCCGTGCCGAAAGCGCCGCCACGAGGTCCCCGATGTGGCCCAGGTCGTCCACCCGCTCGAGGGTTTCCAGCGCCGCGTCGATGCGCGCGTCGTCCATCACGAGACTTGCACAGTCCCGGAACTTGGCGTGCAGTTCCTCTCGGCTCAGGGGCCGCTCCGGACCGCCGGGATAGGTGTCCGCCTCGGTGTGGAGTTCGGTGCCGTCGCGGAGGCGGACGTCGATCGCGCTCCGCATGCGATCGTAGCCGCGCGCGTCGATCGCCTCGTCGAACTGGACCGTCACCCGGCGCATCATGTCCGCCACCTCCTCGGAGAGGACGAAGTCGTCGTGGAACTCACGGATCCCGGCCCGCCGTCGGAGGACGATGCTCGAGAGGACGAAGGGGATGCAGAATTTCGCCTCCAGTTCGTTGCGGGGGACGGGATACCGCAGCGGGTTCAGGATGTTGTGGCCGGCGCGGAAGGTGATCCCGGCGATGTCTTCCGGCGCGAGGTCGTGCCCGGTCACGAGTTCGAGCATGGCGGCCATGCTCGGGTGGCCGAGGCTTCCCGAGGGGAAGGGCTTCACGGAGACGCCGGGGTCGAGCAGGGTGTAGGGCGCGCCGAGGGCGCCAACCAGCCGCTCGGGCTCGAAGCCGCCGCCGAACACGCGGAAGAAGCCCCACGGCGCCTCCAGAGCGTCGTTCCCGGCCGTGAAGCCGCGCATCGCGAGGTCGACCGCCACGATGCCGTTCTCGGCGGCGCGCCCGGCGTGGAGCGGCTTGGTCATGGTGCCGAACCCGAGCCGGATCCCCGACGAGAGGCTCGCCGCGATGCCGAGCGCCATGGCGAGGTCGTCTGCCTCCAGCCCGGCCAGCCTGGCGGCCGTCGCGCAGGCCCCGAGCGTGCCGATCGTCGCGGTCGAGTGGAATCCTTCCCTGTAGTGCCGGGGATCGATCGCCTCGGCGATCTTGCACTCCACCTCGAAGCCGATGAGGAACGCCTCCAGGAACTCGGCGCCCGTGGCTCCCACCCGTTCCGCCACCGCGTACCCCGCCGACAGCGGCGCCACCGTGGGGTGCGTGAGGAGCCCGAAGATGCGGTCGGGGGCGTTCGAGAGCTGCGTGTCGTCGAAGTCCATCGCGTGGCCCGCCGTGCCGTTGGCGCGCGCCGCGAGCGGAGCCGGGGCGCGGGTGTCCGGCGGCCCGAAGATGGTTGCCTCCGCGTGCCCCCCCTGCGCCGCGATCTGGTCCTGCACGATGCGGGAGCAGGCGTCCGTGGACCCGGCGAGGATCACGCCCGTGCCGTCCAGTACGCAGCGCCGCCCCTCGCTCAGCAGCCGCTCCGGGAAGTCTCCGATGTTCGTCTCGAGGATGAAGTCGATGACCGCGCGTGTCGCGCTCACTCCTGCTCCTTTGCCTGTCGTTTTCCGGAAACGAGACGGTTCCTGACCGCCGGGGCCGCGAAGCTGACCACCGCCAGCGCGAGCAGCACCAAGCTGATCGGACTCTCGAGGAAGACCGTGTGCGAGCCCGACGACAGCGTGAGGGCCCGCCGATAGTTCGTCTCGATCATGGGACCGAGGATGAGGCCGAGCACCGCCGGCGCCAGCGGGAACCCGGCCCGCAGCATACCGAAGCCGACGACCCCGAAGAAGAGGGCCACCCAGGCGTCGGCCAGGTTCCCGCGCAGCGCGAAGACGCCCACGAGCGAGATGGCCACGACCAGCGGCATCAGGATCGACGGGCGCAGCCGCACGACGCGCGTCCACAGGGGGATCCCGAGGCGCCCCACGGCCAGCATGAGCAGCACCGCCACCAGGAACCCGGCGTACAGCGCGTAGACGAGGTCGGCGCGCTCGGCCATCAGCAGCGGGCCCGGCGCGACGCCCTGCACGGTGAGGCCGCCGAGCAGCACGGCGGCGCTCGCCGACCCCGGAATCCCGAGCGCGAGGAGGGGGATCATGGCGGCGCCCACGCAGGCGTTGTTCGCCGCCTCGGGTGCCGCGATGCCGGCCGGCACCCCCGTCCCGAACCGCTCCCGGTCCTTCGAGACGCGCCGCTCCTCGTTCCACGCCACGATCGAGGCGATCGTCGCCCCGGCGCCGGGGATGGCCCCGATCAGCCCACCGATCGCCGACCCGCGCAGAATCGGGCGCCAGAGCCCGAACAACTCACGGGCCTTGGGCAGCGCCCCCGTGATGCCGGCCCCGGGCGCTGTCGGCTTGCGCCCGCCGGCCGCCGCCTTCAGCGCCTCGGCGATGGCGAAGAAGCCGATCAGCATCGGCACCAGCCCGAGCCCGTCCATGAGCATGTTGGTGCCGAGCGTGAGCCGCGGCGCCCCCGAGAGCACGTCCAGCCCGACGATGAAGCAAAGGAGCCCCAGCAGCGCGCTGATGATCCCCTTCAGAGGATCGTCTCCCACGAGGTTCGCGACGATCGAGAGGCCGAAGACGCCGAGCCCGAAGTACTCCGCCGGCCCGAAGGCGATCGCCGCCCGCGAGAGCGGCCCGAGCGCCAGCACGAGGAGAATCGTCCCCAGGAGCCCTCCGCTCATGGAGGAGAAGAGGGAAATCCCCAGCGCGCGCCCCGCCTCGCCCCGCTGCGTCATCGCGTAGCCGTCGAAGGTCGTCGCGAGCGCGGGCGAACTGCCCGGAACACCGATCGTGATCGCCGTGATCGATCCTCCGTACTCCGCCGCCATGTAGATCGAGACCATCATCAGGAGCGCCGGCGTCGGGTCGAGCGCAAAGGTCACCGGGAGGACGAGCGCGAGTCCCACCGTCGAACTCAGTCCCGGCATCGCCCCGGCGAACACCCCGAGCAGGCTGCCGGCCAGCAGCGCGGCAAGGTTCCCCGGCTGGAGCGCCGTCAGGAGACCGTCGAGGAAGGCCGACACGCCCCGCGTCGCCCGGTCAGAACCCGGTCGGCAGCGGCACGCCGAGCAGGACCATGAACACCAGGTAGATGAACCCGGCGAAGGCGAGGGGCACAAAGACCAGTATCCGCCACGAACGCTCGCCCGTCAGCCACATGAGGCCGACGACGAGGAGCGGCACCGAGAGGACGGTTCCAAGCCGCGGCCATACGAGGAGGAAGGCGGCGATCCACGCCACCGCGAGCCACAATCCGAGGCGCCGGACTCGGCTCCCGGCTCCCACGCCCGATTCGCCGCCTGAGCCTCTCTCCCTCGCGCCGCGCCAGGCACGGATCGCGAGCCAGGCCGCGCAGGCGATGAGGAGCACCGCGAGCAGCCGAGGGAAGAAGGCCGGGCCCGGGGCGCCCTCGACCAGCGAAGGGGGATAGCCGCGCGAGTCGAGCAGGACCGCGGCTCCGACGGCGGCGAGCAGCCCCGCCTCGGCCAGGAGGCGCAGTGGCGGGCTTCCGCGCGCGGAGCGGCTACTCATCCAGGATTCCCAGCCCTTGCAGCAGCTCCCGGCTCGTCGTGACTTCCTCCGCCATCCAGGCCCCGAACGCCTCTGCATCCTCCATCGTCGCGTACTCGAGGGCGGCGCGCTCCATGTACTCCCGGAACCCCGGATCCTCGATCGCGGCCATGAGGCGGGCACGGATGTCGGCCCGCGTCCCGGGGTCCAGCCCCGGCGGGCCCACCACCCCCCGCCAGTGGACGGGCTGGAGGCCGTACCCCTGCTCCGCGTAGCTCGGGGTGTCCGGGAGCGCCTCGACGGGCAACGCGATCCCCAGCACGCGCATCGTCCCCGCTCGCAGGTGCTCGCGCACGATATTGTAGTTCGTGTGCGCCGCGTCCGTGTGGCCGCCGAGCGCCGCGACCACCGCGTCCGCCGACCCTTCGTAGGCGATCCAGCGGACATCCGGATCTCCCGCCGCCGCCCGCAACCGGGCAAAGCCGAGGAAATGGGCCGACGCCGCCCCGAACCCCGACACCGACACCTCGCCGGGCCGGGCGTGGGCGGCCTCGAACAGGTCTCCCAGCGTACGGAAGGGGCTGTCGTCCCGCACCGCGACGAGGAAGGGATCGATCTGGATCCGCAGGATGGGCGTGAAGTCCTCCGGGGCGAACGGGATCCGCCCCGTCGCCATGTTCACCGTCCCGCTCGCCGTGAACACGCCGAGCACATGGGGGTCCCCCGCGCGGCCCTGCATGTACTGCATGCCGGCGGCCCCCGCCCCGCCCTGCCGGGTCATCACGGTCACGCGCTGCCCGTCGAAGTGCGGCGGCGCGGCATCGGCCAGCGCCCGCGAGAGGAGGTCCGTGGGCCCGCCGGGCGTCGCCCACGACACGATCTCGATGGGGCGGCTCGGGAAGGCTGCCTCCTCTCCGCCGGGCGAACAGGTGGCTGAAGCTAGCAGAGCGAACGCAAGGGTGATGAACCGGGGGAGTCTGGATCCGGACCAGCGCGCGCAGCCGCCTGGAAGGGCTGCGGTTCGCGTCCGGAGTGACGATGCGGTCGTGTCTCGATGTTTCATGCGGGAGAATATGACGGTCCGGTTGGTAGTCGGCCACCGGGAGCGGTTGAGAGGGTGGACGGTGATCGAACAACGGCAGGACGGCGCGGCAACTGGCTCTGCGGGTTGTGCTTCCTCGTCGGACGCTGCAATATTGGTACATCATCCATTACATATATCGTTATGGTACAGGAGATACTGATTGTGAAAATTGTGAGCCCGAAGCAGGACATGACGCCCGACCGGATTCGGGCGATCCGCGAGCGGCTGGGTCTCACCCAGGAGGAGGCCGGAGCGATCCTTGGAGGTGGGCCACGGGCGTTCACCAAGTACGAGTCGGGGAGCATGAGGCCGAGGGCGGCCGCGAGCAACCTGCTCCGCGTGCTGGAAGCTCATCCCGAAGTGATGTGGGTGCTTCGCGGGGAGGAAGCTCCTCCGGGAGTCTCCCGGGCTCCCTCTCCCTTCGAGGTGCAAGGCAAGGATCTTGAGGGTCTCCGCCCCGAGCAGCTTCACGAGCTCCTGCGCCGACTCCTGAGCGTCGAGGCTCAGGCGAATGGCATCCCGCTAAACGGCATCCACGTGTCCAGCAACATCGCCGCGTCCGATGGCGGTGAGGATGGACGCATCTCTTGGCAGGACGGGCCGGAGCGCACGGAGTTCCTGCCCTCTCGCCTCTGCCAGTTCCAGCTGAAGGCCGGTGGGATCGGTCCAGCCCAAGCCGGGCGGGAAGTGCTTGCGCGCGGCGAGGTGAAGCCGATGGTGCACTCGGTCCTCAAGCGGGATGGAGACTACATCATGCTTTGCGCGCGCCGGTACACGCAGCAGGCCATCGAGAATCGGGAGCAGGCCATCCACGCGGCATTACGCGAGGCCGGGTTGTCCGTGCCCCCGGAGCGGATCTCATTTCGGGACGCCGACTTGATCGCCCTCTGGGTCAACGCGCATCCGTCGGCGGCTCTTTGGGTTCGGGAGGAGGTCGGACTCGCGCGGGCTGGCCTGTTCGCTTCCTGGTACTACTGGAGAGGCCGGAGTGAGCATGCGGTTCCTTGGGTGGAAGATCCCCGGCTGTCGCATCTGCGTCGGGCGTTCCGAGAGCAGTTGACCCAACCCCGCGCCGCCCTCCGGGTGGTAGGACTGTCGGGCGTGGGCAAGTCGCGGCTCTGTCTCGAAGCCTTGGGCGGAACCGACGACGGCCCGGCAGCCAAACGCCCACTGCGCGCCCTGGTGATGTACGCTGCGCAGTCCGAAGTGCCCGACCGAGAGCTGCTCGCCATCGTCGACCAGCTGGCCAGCTCTGGCGCACGCGCCGTCGTTGTGGTGGACGATTGCGACCCGCAGACGCATGACGACCTGGCCAGGTTGGTGCGGCGCGCCGGCAGCAGGGTCTCCCTGGTGACGATTGACGACGAGATACCCTTCCATCTCGGCACCGACACCATCCCGGTCCCCGAGGCGGCCGCGAGCGTCGTCGAAGCGATTGTTGAGCATGTTGCCGGGACGTTTCCGCCGCTGGACCGGCAGCGCCTCGCACGCATGTCGGCGGGATTCCCGGAAATCGCGCGCCAAATTGGTAGCGAACCAGGTGCTACCCAACTCGTCGACCCGCGCTCGGACCAACTCATCGAGAGCTTCGTTGCGGGGAGAGCGCAGCGAGATGCGGACCTCCTGCTTCGGTCCGCGACGCTGCTTTCCACCTTCCGCTTGGTGCGGGTGGACCCCGTGAACACCGGATGGCTCGACCATCGTCAGGCGCAGACGACCGAAGACTACCTTGCGCCGATCGCGGCCCTTGGTCGCCATCTCACCTGTGACGATCTATATGCGGCGACGCAACGACTTGCGGAGCGGGGCGTCTTCAAACGGCGCGGCGGACTTGGAGCCATCCAGCCTCGACCGATCGCCATTCGGCTGGCAGAGCGGCAGTGGAGGGAGTGGGACCGCGGGAAATGGGACCGGTTGCTGTCGGGCAATCTCGGGCCCGGCCTCACCAGGGCAGCGGCCGAACGCCTGGCCCACCTCAACGAGACCGAGATCGCGGCCGAGGTCGTGAAGCATGTTTGCAGAGAAGGCGGCCCCCTCGATACCGGCACTGTCGACAACAACCGGGCCGACGTTATTGCCTGCTTGGCCGAAGTGGACGCGGAAGTGGTGGCCGAGTACGTCGAACGCCTTCTCGATGGCCATCCAGACCGGTTGCAGCTCGGCGACAACGGTCGGAATAGCCTCTTGAGAGCCCTCGGCAGAATTGCCTTCCCCGCAGAGACATTCGTAGTTGGTGCCCGTCTGATGCTGCGGCTGTTGGGTGTCGAGAACGGGACGGACAGCGAGTACATGTCCCGTCCGTTTGCCGCACTCTTTCCCGCAATTTTGGGAGCCACGGAGGCCGACGGGAACCGCCGTCTTCGTTTCCTAGATGAAGCCGTCGCGACAAACGACCCGACCCGGATGAGGCACGTCGTCCGTGCACTGGCGGCGGGCTGCGACCCAGTGGGTCAATTGAGCGCGATCGGCCCGGAAGTGCACGGCTCCCGGCGAACCCTGAATCGTTGGCATCCGGCCACGAAGAATGAGCTGGCCGAGTATGTCGGCGGATGCATCTCTCACCTTGCCAAACTCGCTTCAAGGAATGACGAAGTCGGCGTACGGTGCCGTAAGAAGCTCGGCGGGTTGATCGGCAGCTTGGTTGGCAATGGGTTCATAGATTGCGTCGAGGACGCGATCCCCCGAGTCGCCGACGCGGGCCACCGGTGGACGCTTGCGTTGCGGCAGCTCCATGGGGCCCTCATAGACTTCCCCAAGTCAATTGACGAGGCGACGGCTGCGCGCGTGCATTCCCTAATCGATCTGCTCGCTCCAACTGACCTCAATGATCGGGTACGCGCACTGGTGACCGAGCCTCCGATGCCCCTCGATTGGGTCACCGAATCGACATCGGAGCATTTCGAGGCGCTTCGCGCCAAGATCGACGCGTTGTCCGACGAGCTCCTGCGGACACCGGAGGCATTGCGCGAGTTCCTCCCCAAGCTCAGCCGCGGGACGCACATCCACGCCGGCCAGCTGGGAGAGTCCATCGCGAAGCGAGCACCGACTCCGCTGGATTGGCTGGACCCGATCATCGGAGCCGTCGAGCATGAGCCCGAGACCCAGCGCAACCATGCTCTCTTCGTGGGATTCGTTGCGGGTCTGACCGATCGACATCGCGCCGAGGTGGAAGCGGTCAAACAAAGGGTCATCGAATCTCCGGCACTCGCTCCAGTCTTCCCCGAGGTCTGTCGACGGGTGGGGCTCACATCCAAGGATGTTACGCAGGCCGTCGAGGGGTTGGCCCGAGGAACCATTCCGTCGTCTGCGTTAGTGTCGTGGACGCACCCCGAAACGCTGGATCCGCTACCGCGCGCAACGGTGGTCAGGCTACTCGACGTGCTTCTCGACCATGACGCGACATCGTTCGCCATCGGCGTCAACACCCTGTGGATGATGTCGCGCAACGAAGATCGAGAGGGGAGGGACACCCGGGAAACAACCGGGCTCCAGATTGCGGACTTCCGACCCCAGGTGCTCAAGATGGCGCTCAACGCCGGCCGCTGGAGCGCGCGGGACTTCCAAGCCGCAACCGGGACAACAGATCCCCGTCTCAGCTCTCAAATGACCGAATGGCACCTCACCCAAATCGTCTTGCAGATGCTGCAGAGGGGTCGCGAGGATGACCACGCCCGCGAGACGGCCCTTGCATTCTCGCAGGCACTGATTCAACGGCATCGGGACGGCTGGCTCGACCTGTACGGCAAGACGCTGCGGCCCGTTCTGCGGGAACTGTTGTCAGGTTTTCCGGGAATCGCGTGGCAGCTTATCGGAGGTACCATCCTTTCGAGCCCCCGCTTTGAACGCCTCATGGCGCTCATCTTGGGCGAAAGGTCTGTGCACGATCGCGGAGTCGATCCTCCGATCCTCTCTCTCCCTGAGGAAACACTGCTGGCGTGGTGCCATGCAAACCCCGATCAGGCGCCCGCATTCGCCGCGAAGTGCCTACCCATCTTGTCGGCGGCAAGTAGCGACCCGCGCCCGCACCACCTTCATCCCGTGATGTCGCGGCTTATCGACCGTTTCGGAGAGCGCACCGATGTGCAGGAGGCGTTCGAGAGAAACCTGCTCCCAAGGGGACCGGTCAGCTCAATGGCAGATCACTACGCCAGCCACGAGGCCCCGCTGGAGGTGCTGAAAGGACATGAGACGCCCGCAGTCCGCCGGTGGGCGAGGAGGTTGAGCCGGGAAGTGCGGCAACTCGTCGCTGACAGGCGAACAGACGAGGAGGAGCGCATGGCCGGGCTGGGGTGAACGCCACTGCGACGGAATTCGGGTTCGCATATCGGCTACCGGGCTTTTACGTGCACCGCCGGACGGTCGGAGCCCCTCGATTCTCTCCAGATGGAGAGGAGCACCATGCACAGCCCGTCCGAGTGCCGAAACGAGTTAGCCGAACCACCCGAGCTCTCGATGCCTATGCGATCAAATGGCTACGATGGTCGAGCGCAGCCTATTCGCCCAGCATCTTCTGGGCCCGTTCAATCCGTGCGCGGAGCCCGTCTCTGAAAGCCGGATCTTGCTTTCGGGCGACCACGTGATCTGTGATCGCTTCGCGAATCACTGCGGACACGGGCTGCTGGTCAACCGTCGCGACGGTCTCCAACTCCGCCGCTTGCTCCGCACTCAGCCGGATCGTCATCGCCTTGATTTTCTTCATATTGATACGATGCCTTGACGCCCCCAGCGTGTCAAGCTACGATGATACCGTGGTATCACGATACCTGGAATACGGAGATGGATGATGACGGCTCTCGGACCCGACGACAGGCAGGCGAAGGGCCCTGATGAACTGGAGGTCCAGATCGACCAGAAGTTCGAGATCCAGATCGACAGGAAGCACTATCAGGTCGAGAAGGACGAAATGACTGGAGCCGAGTTGCGCCAGGTCCCAGCTGAACCGATCAAGACGGATCGCGATCTCTTTGAGGTCGTTCCGGGGGAGCCCGACAGGAAGATTGAGCTCGATGCGATCGTGAAGATCAGGAAGGGGAAGCGCTTCTTCACCGCGCCGGCACACATCAATCCGGGACGCGTATAGCCCATGTTGCCTGCGCCGGATGCCGCGTTCTTGTCGGAGCGCTGGGTCGAATACTCAGTCTCGGCCGACGGTGGCATGGTCTGCGTTGTGGTGCCTAGGTGGACGCTTCCACCGGGTTACAAGGTTCCAGAGGCCGACCTTCTCGTGCGTCTACCGATGGGATATCCAGACCTGCCGCCTGACATGTGGTGGTTTAGTCCCGCCGTGCTTCGCGCCGACGGACGGGAGATCCCCGCCACACAAGCTACAGAGTACCATCTCGGGAGGAGTTGGCAGCGCTGGTCCCGCCATCTGGGTCCTGAACAATGGCATTCTGGGGTTGATGGGATCGGCAGCTTCTTCGCGCTCATCCGTCAGGAGCTCGTTCGCTGTGCCTCGCCGGAGGCAGCGTGACAGTTACCCTCGTCGTCCCCGCTCCCATCACGGCTATCGCCAAGCGCATGCTCCGCGCCAAAATGGAGACAGGTGCCGTCCTCGGAGCTCGGATCGTGCAGACGGAAGGTGGGGACCTTCGCCTGCTTGCCATTGGGATCTGGGAGGTACCACAAGATGCCTATGTCCTGCGGCGGTCCGACGAACTGATCGTTGCTTCACACGGATTCATCCCGCCCCTCGCAGAAATCGAGGCGGTGGGCGGCATGGCAATCTGGCTCCATACTCATCCGGATCACGGAGCATCCCCGCGACCGAGTCCTCGCGATTTCGAGGTTGATCGCCTTCTGTCAGACGTCTTTCGCCTTCGCACCGGCGCCGCGTTCTATGGCGCCCTGATCCTATCGAAGGATGGGGAGGATGTGCGGTTTGCGGGGCACATCGATGACGGGCAAGCCAAAGCGTCCATAGACCGGCTGTGGCTAGTAGGTCCTGAGCTTCGGCTCAGGTGGAATGACGAGCGACCAAGTCGCCCGACCTTTGGTGCAGAGTACGACCGCCAGATTCGTGCGTTTGGTGCGCACATCCAGGAAGTGATCGGGCAGCTCTCGATTGCTGTCGTGGGATGCGGTGGCACCGGATCCGCCGTTGCGGAGCAACTGGTCCGATTGGGAGCTAGGCAGCTCGACTTGTATGACCCTGATCATGTCAGCCGTTCCAACCTGACGCGTCTCTATGGCTCCCGTCCGGCGGATGCAGGCCGTGCGAAAACCGATGTCGTGGCGGAGCATCTTCGAGCCATCGCGCCGAACGCGAGAATAAACACCCACGCTTCGGCTATCACGACCGAGAGCGTAGCCCGTCACCTGATGGATACGGACGTCGTCTTCGGCTGCACGGACGATAACGCAGGCCGGCTCGTGCTCTCACGGTTCTCGACCTACTTCCTGACTCCAGTTGTCGACGTGGGAGTTCTTCTCACGAGCGATGCTCGTGGGACGATAGACGGGATTCACGGTCGCATCACCGTCCTTCATCCCGGCGCAGCCTGTTTGGTCTGTCGGGGCCGCGTTGACCTCCAGCGGGCAGCTGTCGAGCTTCGGAGCGCCGAAGAACAAGCTTCGCTCGCGGCGGAAGGCTATGCCCCTGCCATGCCGGGAGTGGAGCCGGCCGTGGTGAGCTTCACATCCTGGGTTGCCGCAGTCGCCGTCTCGGAACTCCTCGAGCGTCTCATTCACTACGGCCCGAGACCTGTTCCAAACGAGATCCTCATTCGAGCACACGACCGTGAGATGTCGGCCAACCATGCAGAGCCGAAGAGTGGGCACTACTGCTCGCCAGACGGCGCAAAATGGGGCCTCGGGGTGACCTTACCATTCCTGGACCAGACATGGACGCGCTGAAGAACTGGTATGTCCGATTACCGCTACCGTGGAGGCGCTGGCGTGTGACCCATTTGGTCGAGTCGGCCGGTGACGTACCCGAGAACCTCCCCTATCGGGGTGCCGCGCTGGTAGTGTTTGGACGAAGCAAGCCAGGATGGCTCGTGTTCGACTGCCCGTGCGGGCGTCCGCATCGAGCCATGCTCAACCTCGATCCCGGGCGGGACCCGTGGTGGCAAACCCTCAACCTCGACCCGTTGACGATCTACCCGAGCGTGGATGACTTCTCGGACTCGGCCCGATGTCACTACTTCATTCGCGGCGGGCGCGTCGTATGGAAAGAACTGTCTGCGAGAGGATAGAGAATGAACGAACAGCCAACGCATGAACCGGAAGATGTGGGAGAGCAAGGATTCTCGCCTCCATCCAAGACTCCTCTCTTTGAAGCTCGTCAGGCTGATCGATATGCACGCCAACGTTTAATCCAGGAGATCCAGGAGAACGTTGGCCGACACGTCATCTGCTACGTGGCGGGCAAGCGAACCGAGATTGATCGTGACGATGTCCTGGGTTTTGTGGACCTCCTCAGTCGGATTCCTCCAGAGAGCGATGTTGATCTCGTCGTGCATTCCGGAGGGGGTGACATCGATGCGGCAGAGAAACTCATCACGATGGTCCGAGACAGGGTCAAGAACGGTACGCTGCGGATGGTCGTGCCCCACTACGCCAAGAGCGCGGCAACGCTCATGGCGCTGGGGGCGGACACAATCGTCATGAGCGACAGTTCGGAGTTGGGCCCCATCGACCCGCAGGTTCCGTTCCACGTCGGCCAAGGGCAATGGGTCCGCTACTCAGTTCTCAGTTACCTGAAGGCCTATCAGCGCTTCACCGAAGAGCTGAGAGCAAATCCCGGAGATCCCAGCGCGCTGCTAATGTTGGGCAAGTTCCAACCGCATCAGGTAGTTGAGATCGAACGACTCTTCGCCCGGGCCCGGTATTTGGCCGAAAAGCTACTGCTGACCGGCATGATGGAAGGACTGCCGGTCACAAAACCGGTGTCCAAGCTGTTGGACATCGAATCTTGGCACACCCACGGGCAAGTAATCTCGGCTGAAGCCGCCGAGACTATTGGGCTGCACGTAACCCGTGAACGCCCGGACAGCCCCGTCTGGGTGAATTACTGGAAACTCTACTGTTTGCAACGTCTCGAGGTCAGCGATGACAAGAAGCTGTTCGAGTCCGATTTCGTTTCAATGACCATCGAAAGTCTCTGAGAGGACCTCTACATATCTAAGGAGGTAAGCCCCATGAATAGTGACACGCAAATCGTCGTTAGTGGTCGCGAGTATAAGGTCCCTGGCAAGAGCGTCAGATACGAGGAGATCGTCCAGATCTGGAACAAGCTCCATGAGCCGGAGAACAAGCACATCATCGGCACGCCGGGCATAGACTACGAGAACGACCGAGAGGGTAAGGATGGGGTTCTTCTACCGGGGAAGACCGTCGATGTGAAGGACGGTACCAGCTTCTCGGTCGATCCGGAGCATGTCTCGTAATGGACCGCCTGTCGGCGTTCGGCGAGCAATTCAACTTTTCCGTCAGCGTCGAAGCCGACACTGTTCTGGCAGTCGACGTACCCTGTCTGCTGCGGAATGGGGCGGTTAGCACCTGTACGATCACGAAATCCTTCGACGCCGAGACAGGGAAACCAAATGGTCGCATCGGCGGAGCCGTCCACGCGGTGCGTATTACAACTGACGAAGCGCTCGACGGCCGCGTATACCACGCAGATGGAACACCGATTGGGCGTCACCTCAGGGGTGATGACCAATCGTGGTCAGAGATTTCCATCAGGAAGGGTAGCCAAGCGCACCCAGAGAAAGACGACTCCGCCTGGGACGTGGTTCATCGGTATGCAAAGCAGATCGTTGGGGCCGTCTCGGCAGCCGGGGGAGTACCTCCTTCTACGAGGGTCGCCAGTCCCTTCAGAATACCCAACACGTTTGAAGAACGAGCCGACATAGGCCCCGTTCAGGATCGAGTCCGCGGGCAGCGCATCGGCCTTATTGGCTTGGGCGGAACGGGTGCCTACATTCTCGACCTCCTAGCCAAGACGCCTGTTGGCGAAATCCACCTCTTGGACTCGGATTCCTTCGGTTGGCACAATTTCATGCGCGCCCCCGGCGCACCGACTTCCCACGAGGTCGGGTCCCAAACTGAGCAGCGTCTGCAAAAAGTGGATTACTACTACTCCAAGTACGCTTCCCTGCGCGACGGCATCCGGCCCCATGCCGTCCGAGTGGACAGTTCGTCCGTGCTTGCAGAGTTTCTTTCTACCAATCCCATCGACTATGCCTTCGTGTGCATCGACCAGCTGACTGACAGCGATTCGCCACGCCAGGATGTCGTATACGCTGCGCTCTCGGAGGCGAGGATCCCCTTCATAGATTCCGGTGTAAGCATTACGTTGGAAGACGCGTCGGTTAGTGGTGCGGTGACGACGAGCGCCTACGCCGCAGGTTCGCTCGAGTGGACGAGTGCCATACCGAACGCCAAAGCTGAAGGCGATGCGCCCGGCTACCGCAACGTGCAACTGCCAGAGGTGAATGCGTTGGCAGCGGCGCTTGCCGTAATGGAGTGGCGGCGGCAGACTGGACAGTATGTGTCGAAATCCACTTCGTTTCTCCACAAGTTCCGGATCGAGAAGCCGCGCATAGCGTACGGACCCGTGGAGGAGCGATGCCGCTGAAGCTCCGCCCCGTGTTCGTCGAGGTATTGCCCGATTTCAACAAGATCAAGGCTGGTGAGATATGGATCAGCCTTAAGCACAGAACCGTCAACCTGCGTTGTCCATGTGGTTGCGGCGACCTGACGATATTGTCGCTCCACCCAACCCGCTGGCACGTATGTTTCGATGGGAAATCGGTCTCCCTGGGCGCGTATACAGGCGGGTCTGTATGGGCTAATTCCGGCTGTGGAAGTCACTATTTCATACGGAGCAACGTCGTCATATGGGCGGATAGTATCCATCCGGATCTTCATGTCGAGTATGCACGTGCAGAGCGGACACGGCTGATTGGATCTCACCGAAGCAGTCCAGCTCCAAGTACCTGGCTCAAACGTATGGTTCGCCGCCTTCCGCTACCGCGTTGGCGTAAGTAGCGTGCGAGCGTGAAGGACATGTCGCTCCTGTAACCCCCGGATCAGCGTCCGAGGACATACTACCTAAGGCGCCGCCAAAGTGGACTGTCGTTTTCCGCGCGCCTCAATCTGCCAGTAACCCCGCTACGACCTCAAACAAGATCGTCGCCAGACGGATCGCGAAGAGCGCTTCCAAACGGTTGTACATTCTCGAACACAGGAGCCAGCGTTCGCTCTCTCACTTCGGGCCCGATCAACGTCTGGCGTCCGATGGCCACGCCCCATGCCCTCCAGGGCCGCCCGAATGACCGCACGCTGCACAGACGTGAGGTGTCTCGTGTACCGGTCCGGGTTTTCTGGACAAGTGGACGGCCTAAACATCAGGCCGCGCTTCGGCTGAGCTTCTCGCGGGCGCGGGCCGGGGTCATGTACCCGTGGGGATATGACCCCCGAATCCTGGACATGCGACGTTTGTGATGTTGACCTCTGGAAGGGTGCTGCGCAGGGTAGACCTGGCAGACCGGAAGGAGGTTGTCATGGCGAGACGGAGGTACACGCCGAAGCTGAAGGCGCAGGTGGTGCTGGAGGTGCTGGCCGGGGACAAGACGCCCGGCCAGGTGGCGAAGGCGTATGGGGTGCACCCGAATTCGGTCGGGCTCTGGAAGCGACGGTTCGTCGAGCGGGCTCCTGAGATCTTCGCGGATGAGACGACGGTCAACGAGTACGAGCGTCGCATCCGGGATCTCGAGCAGCTGCTGGGCAGGAAGGAGGTCGAGATCGCGCTTCTAAAAAATTTCTTGGGCGAGAGCGGCTGAGCGTGAAGGCGAGGGTGGCGCTCGTCTCGGGAGCGCGAGAGGCACACGGTCTGACGGCGGCGCTGCGGGCGGCCGGGCTGGCGCGCTCGACGTGGTACTACCACACCCGGACCCGGGTGACGTACGCCGAGAGTACGCGCACCTGGAGGCGCCGCTGAAGGCGATCGCCGAAGCGCACCCGGAGTACGGGTACCGGCGTGCCACCGCTGAACTCAAGGAAACGTACGGACAGCGCGTGAACCGCAAGGTGGTGGAGCGGCTGCACCGCCTGTGGGATCTGCCGTTGCGGCGCGTCTCGCGGCCGAAACCGAGCGCGATCCGGCGGGCGATCGACACCGCGGGCCCGCGTGCAAACCTGTTGGCGACACGCAGGAAGGCGGAGATCGGACCGCTCGAGGTCTTCTACACGGACTTCACTGAACTCCGCTTCGCTGGCGGGGTCCGGAAGGCATGGCTGATCCCGCTCCTCGATCACAGGACGAAGTACGTTGCCGGCTTCGCGGTCGGGAAACGGGCGAACTCCGAACTGGCGCTCACGGCCTGGAATGCGGCACGGAAGACTCTCACCCGCCTCCGCGACTCGCTCGAGGGCTTGATCGTCCACCAGGACCAGGATCCCGTGTTCACCGGCTATGCCTGGACCGGCCAGCTGCTCTCGGCGGGCGCGCGGATCTCCTACGCCCTTCGCGGGCCCGGAGACAACCCGGAGATGGAAAGCTTCTTCGGCCGCTTCAAGGTGGAAAACCGATCCCTGATCCTCGACGCCGAATCACTCGGGGAACTCACCGCAGTCGTCCGGGATCGGATCAGGTATTACAATCGGGTGCGCCGTCACTCCTCCCTCGGAGACCGGCCGCCCCTGGCTATCATTCAGGAACTCTACCGCGAGGGCTGAACAGCACAATAGACCCAG
Organism: Longimicrobiales bacterium; assembly: GCA_965225805.1. Taxonomy (GTDB): domain Bacteria; phylum Gemmatimonadota; class Gemmatimonadetes; order Longimicrobiales; family Gaopeijiaceae; genus BD2-11. Next base: position 1,478,255 of record OZ245327.1, on the reverse strand, counting down.
AGGTCAGGTGTCCAACTTTTGGGGGTCACTTCACCAAACCCGAACCCGAGTGTGATCGAGTGGCTGCGAAACCACCAATAGCACCTTGTCGTGAACCCGGTGGGTCCTCGGGGAAGTCTGGTACGGGATACGCCCGCTGCGGCCCGGGCGCGGTCGCGACTCCCTCGAGGTCCTGGGTTCAACGAGTTCTTTGCGTCGGATTCACTGTGTTCCCTTTTGACGCGATTACCGGACTCCGTTGGAGCGAACTCCTAGCCGGACTCCAGTCGCGCGGACGATCGGTGCCCGTCAAGGACAGCTTGATCACGGCGACTGCACTTTCTCATGGACTCGTCGTGGTTACTCGCAATCGAAGGAACTCAAGTCAGCGGGGGTGAAAGTCGTGAATCCGTTCGCATGTGCGGGTTGATGGCACCGGAAGCCGCAGACGGCGGGTCAAGCCTGTGCGGGCGAATTCTCGGGGACCAACCGGCCCAACTCACGCCTTCCTACCTGCATTGACGCATCTGCGTTCGTGACCTATGCTTATGCATGTCTGTGGAAGCGATATGCCAACGAGAACCTCACTCGCCAACACCATCCGGAGGCTCGGCCTCAGAACCGGCATCAGGCTTCACGAGATGGCTTCACGCGTCCAGGTTTTGGTGTCAAACGAATCAGACATCGAGCACGGCCGCTACACGCTGTCCGACGAGGTGTTTCGGAAGATTGCCGATCAGCTCTCCGAGGTTGGCGGGAGGTACGAAGTCATCGAGTTGCTCAAGCCTCACCTTGCAGTTCCTGTCAGACCACTAGATGAAGAAGCCAGAAATCTCGGAGCCACCCCATGCCATCATTTGCTGCCGACCTCTTACGTGCCATAAGACACCCCTCGACGTCCCTTTTCCTCAACATGCTGCTCGCTGTCATCGCTGGTGCCTGTTCCCCGGACTACAGCTCTGCTCCGACCTTCGCCGGCACCACTCCTCTCGAAGTCGACCCTGACCTACACTCAATTGCCCGTGCGCTAGCGTTTAGTCTCGAATCCGATACACTGCGGGCCAGGTTGTTTCGCGCCTTCCAAACGAGCAATCTACCAGAACGTCAAATCACCCTTGAAAAGTATCTCGCTGTCGATCAGATGTTATCGGATCGCTTGCAACAAAACGCACCTAGCAGTACCCTTGCTGAGTTCGGCAACTTACAACTGTCGATTCCCGGAGCTCTAGATCGACAATACTGGACCGGCGATGACCGCGCAATAATAATCGCTGTCGACTTAAGTGTCCTTAATGACCCAGATGTGACAACATCGTCGATCCCCGGCTTCCGAATCGGCGGCGACAGTGTCAGAGTAGCTTCGTTTACTTGGATACCAGAAACACTTATCGTACTTATGCCAGCTGATTCCGCCACTGCTTTAGAATATGACGCCAACCCAATTGGCACAATCCTGGAGCAAGTAATGATGCCTACGGTCGAAGCTACAATTAGCACACGCTTTGAGGAGTCAGAACTATTGAGAGAAAAGGGGTACCGTCTCGACCAGAACCAGTTGCTCCTACCACCAGAGTTCATTGTCACGGACGCATTGCCCGAACCTGACGTGGATCGACTATTATCTGAGGAACAGCCTCGTGTTGTAGACGAGAATGACGAATTCATGATCCGAGGCAGTAGCGCCGTGGGCTACGAACTGGCGCAGATTGAGTCGTTTGATGAGTGTGATCTTTCCTTGCGGGGCTCTAGGAGCGCTGGGGTGGATGTCGATGGTGATGACTTGTTGGACGAATGCGAATTCTTGGTCGCATCTAGATTCGCGCCGGTGCTGATGTTCGACGAACATGAAGACGCACCCGAGCGAGAAACTTATTGGGCCGTCAAGCGGTCCGATTTGGTAGACCAAGGCCTATCCATCTTTTATGCCTTGGGATACTATCAAGACACAGGACAGCACGCTCACAATGGTGATTCGGAATTTATCGTGATGGATGTCGGGTATATTGACGACTCACGATGGGCGGTTCGTGCAGTGGTCATGTCGGCCCACCATGGCACGAAGTTTCCACCAGGTGCGGACAGGACTATTGGGACGTTCTCTCCCCAGTGGGCGGATACTGTGGGAGGGCAACCGATGGTCTGGGTATCGCGAGGCAAACACGCAAACTACAAATCGCGAGACCATTGTAATGGTGGATTCTACAACTGGGTCCTTTCGGTATTCCGAGAACGGCTCGATATCTGTGGGGACAACCCAAGAAGAGAAGTAGTCGTGGTGCGGCGCGACGGACATCTTGGGGGAGGAGGAATGGTATTGGTTAACTGCACTTGGAGTCAGATTGGCCCGAGACTCCCCGGGATGGAATGTCTTTGGGATAAGCACCGATTGTTTCGTGGCTGGCATGGCGGAGACAAAGGCGTAACGCCCTACGGGCAGTTGCTTGAAACGGCGGGGTTTACTCCGTAGATAAGACGGCCCACGGTATGTACAAGTACGGTAAGCGGAACACGAGTGGCGCGAATCACGGTAGAGTCAGGGGCTGGCGCGGTGCCCTTAGGGTGACGCGGCGTCCTCCGCACGCTTTCGCGGCGGTGCATAGTTCGTCGCCCGTAGGTCCGTTTCCAGCCCCTGCTCGTCGAACCCGGCGTGCGGTTTTCCCGCATCCGGCTCTCAGTCGGGATCATGCCTTCGCCCACGGAAGGTACTTGGTCGTCAGCCCCAGGCGCGTAAGGCCGTGGTGTGTCCACAACCGCTGGTCGGGAAAACGCACGTATCCCCCCGATCGCACCTTGTGCTTCCGACAGAACCACTGTCGCAGCCGCCGGATCGCGTGCCGGTCCACAGCCCGGTATACGGGGCCGACCTGTCCGAGATTGAAGTAGTTCGCCCACCCCGACATCATCCGGTTCAGGCGTCCTACGACTTCCTCGGCGTCCAGCCAGGCATATCGGTAGTCTATTTGCTCGGTGATCCGGTGGCAGATGCTCTGAACGCTCGCCTTGCTCGGGCGTGTGCCGATTATACCGGCCTCCGCCTTGGCGGACGATAGTTCCAGCCGATGCGATACCCGAGGAACTCAAGGGGCTCCTCGGGGCACCGGAGGCATCGGGTTGTCCGGGCGTTGACCGGTAGCTTCAGCCTTTCCATGAGCCGGTTGACCGCCGCCAGCATCTCCGCCGCCGGGGCCTTTCCGAGCACAGTAGGGTCAGGAGGTGGCGCGGTGCCCTTAGTTTAGTAGGGTCCGGTGCGTATGATCCACTCGCTTTCGCGGCGGTGCTCAGTCCGACTCCCATAGGTCCGTTTCCACCCCCTGCCCACCGGTAGGGTCGGGAGCTGGCGCGCCGATTTTAGGGTCCGGTGGCTGTCCCATCGCTTTCGCTCTGGCCCTCAGTCCGGCTCCCGTGACCACGTTTCCAGCTCCCGCCTCGTCAAACGCAGCATGCGGTTTTCCCGCACTACGCTTTCCTGTTGCCTTCCTCCCATGGGTTATGGGCCTATCGAGCCGGGAGCGCTTTCGGCGACAGGTAGCGAACCCGGTACTGTGAGAACAATCCGAGCCGCTCATATAGCCATCGCCTACTCCACCTCTTCCAGCCAAATCCCCGACGTCCGCGCTGTTGCATCAGATGTCGCCGTATCTTCTTCTCGACCCAATCCTTGACCTGACCGAAACATCTGCTCGCATGCCCTACGCAAAAATAGTTCACCCATCCACGCAGGATCGGGTTGATCAGGTCCACGACCTGCTGCACCGGTTGCGAGCGATAACGTCGGAACACTTCCTTGAGTCGGCGCAGGAGTTTGGTGCGTGCCTTCATTGTCGGCCACACACCTCACCCCCCACTTGCCCCGCCGCGTTTTCGCACGGCGGATCTCAAACCCCAGAAAACGGAAACTCTCGCCATTGGCAAGATCAACCCGACGCGTCTTGTCACGATTGAGTTCAACCTCGAGCTTGGCCAGTTCTTCCAGAAGCCTTTTGTACGCGGCCTTCTCCAGCCACCGCCACCGGCGGTAACCGTCGATCAGGATCACGAGGTCGTCGGCGAATCGAGCGTACTCGATATAGTGGTATCGCCCCTGCCGGGTGACCTCCTTCGCCCGTTCCAGCATCTTGTCGACCTCATTGAGGTAGAGATTGCTGAGTAACGGTGAAATCACACCACCCTGCGGAACGCCCCGCTTGCCACCAGCCTTGAGGATGAGCTTCAGCAGCCTCAGAACCTGATCGTCCTCCACCCGAGCCGCCACTTTTCCAAGCAGGATATCGTGTCGAACCGTGTCGAAGTACGACGCCAAATCGACGTCTATGACCATGGTCTTGTTCTGAACAACCGCCGTCGTCACCCGGTGCACCGCCTGATGGGCCGTGCGCTTGGGCCGGTAACCATAGGACCCTTCCTGAAAGTCAGCCTCGAAGACAGGCTCCAGTATCAGCTTCAACGCTCCTTGCACCACCCGGTCCCGGATCGTCGGTATCCCGAGTGTACGGACCTTGCCGCCATCTTTCGGAATCTCGACCCGCCGGTTCCCCGATGGCCGATAGGCCCGGGAGACGAGCTCGCCACGAATGCCCTCCAGAAACCCCGCCAGTCCAGCCTCCTCGATCGCGTCAAATGTCACCCCGTCAATGCCAGCGGCACCGCCGTTGCGTCGCGCCATCGCGTAAGCCTCCCGGAGTGTCTCCGGCTTGCACACATGGACGTACAGCCCCCAGAAACGCCATTCCTGGTCAGCCTTCGCCTTGAGATATATTCTCCTCCTCAGGTCTTGCAGACTTATGGACGCTTTTATCATTTCGCCCCTGCCTTCCTTGTTGTCGGAGAAAACGTCAACAGCAGGGCGCCTTGGCTCCGCGGGCGTTACCCCGCCTCAACGCTACTGCACGCCCATCCGCCACCCTCTCGCCTTCGGCCCACTTCCCGGTGTCGCCGGTTATAGGACCTACCTTGCTCCGACGATTTCGCGCCGGGGCGAGGAGGGCTTCTCCAGTTGCTCGGTCTGTCCTTGTCATCGTGCCACCGCTGCCACCCCGCCGAAGTGGTCCAGCCGTCTCAATCAGCTTTCGGCCGTCCATGCTGCCTTCGCCCTCCGGTTGTGGGCTCGGCCTTCGGAATACACTTTCGAGGCCACCAGTGCGTTCACTTGCGTTGCGGCCCAATGACTCGCCATCTCCCCAAGGGAGACCTTGTCGATAGGCTTCAGAAATTTCGGTTTCCCTCCTCCCTGCTATCCGAGCTACGGGGCTTCTGATTGTTACCCCGGCGGGACTCACCCCCGCTGAACAAACCAGCCTTAGCTGGACACACAACCGGACGTGCGGATTTCCCGCATCCGGCTCTCAGTCGGGATCACGCCTTCGCCCACGGAAGGTACCTGGTCGTCCGCGCAAGGCGCGTGAGGCCGCACTGCTCCCACAGCCACGTGGAGGGAAAGCGCACGTATTTCCCCTCCCGAACCTTGTGCTTCCGACAGAACCACTGTCGTAGCCGCCAGACGGCGTGCTGGTCCACAGCCTCGTAGGCCGGTTTGACTTGCCCGAGATTGAAGTAGTTTGCCCACCCCGAGACCATCCGGTTCAGGCGCCCTACCACTTCCTCGGCTTCCAGCCACGGAACCTGCCAACGACTTTGAGACGCTTGGCGAATCAGTTTAGTGAGCCCTCCTTTCCGTGGCCATCTGCCCCGTCTCCCGGTTCTGCGCCATCAACTTCACTGACGGGGAGTGCGCGGTTGATCCAGACCTCCGCCTTGAGTTCGGCCGCCCGGGGCGGGCCGGCCACGAAGCGCTCGGGCCGGGCGGCGTAGGCGGCGGCCAGCACCTCCTGTCTATGCTCGATGACCTCGGGCGCGCGACCGAGGTGGACCTGTCCGGGCGTGAGCAGGCCGATGCCGCCATGCCTGTGCTCCAGGTTGTACCACGGGAAGAATCGGCGGCAGAAGTCCTTCGCCTCCTCGATGTCTGCGAAGCGGCCCGGGAAGCCGGGGTGGTACTTGACGGTCTTGAACTGCGCCTCCGAGTACGGGTTGTCGTTCGAGACCCGGGGACGGTTCAGCGACTGCGTGACGCCGAGGTCGGCCAGGAGCTGCGCCGTGCATTTGGCCGTCATGGGAGATCCCCTGACGCTCTCATGTTTGTCAAGTGGGTGATGGGGCGGTGAGGACGCGGTAGATCTCGCGGGCCACGTAGCGTTTCAGGCAGCGCATCACCTCGCGTTTGGACAGCCCCTCCCCGGTGCGCCGCTCGACGTAGGTTCGGGTTCGTGGGTCGGTGCGCATCCGGCACAGGACGATCATGTGGAGGGCGGAGTTGGCCTGGCGGTTCCCGCCGCGATTGAGACGGTGGCGTTGCGTCTTGCCGCTCGAGGCGGGCAGTGGGCAGGCACCGCACAGCATCGCGAAGCTCGCTTCGGAGCGCAGCCGCTCGGGATTCTCGCCCGCGGTGACCAGGAGCTCGCCCGCACTGGCGGTTCCCACGCCTTCGAGCTTGAGCAGATCGGGTGCGAGTTCCTCGACGAGCGGAGCGATGAAGCGGTCGAGTTCGGCGATCTCGCCGTCGAGGTCCAGGATCCGGCGGGCGAGGGACTTCAGCGAGAGCCTGGTCGCGACCGTCGGATCCCGGTATCCCGCGGCGTCCGGCCTCCAAGCCGCGCAGATGCGCAAGCGCCGCATGCGGGTGAGGTTGCGGACCTGGTCGCGCACCTCGTCCGGCGCGGCGACGATCGTGTTGTGGAGCTGCTGCAGGGCCGCCCGGCGGCACTTGACCGCGGTCTTGCGAGTCGTGCGCAGCACCCGCAGGGCCTCCACCGCGCCGCCGCGGTCCTTGGCCACTTGGACTCGACATCCCGTGCGAGCCGCCTCGGCCGCCGCGACCGCATCGAGTGCGTCGTCTTTCCCCCTGGCTCTTCGCGCGGCCCGGTCGGGACCGGTCACCTCGAGCACGGGCACTCCGGACAGCGCCAGGTGCCGGGCGATGCCGGCGCCGTAGCTGCCGGTGGATTCGACTCCCACGCGCAGCAGCTCGCCGTGAGACCGAAACCAGGCAAGCATCACCCGGTAGCCGGCCCGTGTCGTGGAGAACGATTCGGTGCCGAGCACCGCGCCTTCGAGCGTCACGATGGCGGCGGTGTGCAGATCCTGGTGGGTATCGACGCCCCCGATGATCCCGGTGTCCTCAGCTGGCGTACTCGCCATGTCGGCCCCCTCTGTCCATGATGGGTGAACGGGTTGGCACCGAACTCGGCCGATGTCGGACACGACAGTGAAGGGACGCCTTGGGCCAGGCTCTCATTAGGTCACGATGTCGGTCGAGGTCGGAGCCTCAAACCGGTTGCCCCTGGGTGGCCGACGAGTCCGGGGCATGACACTCTCGGTCGGTCAGAATGCGGGTCAAGCCACCCAGGAGCGGCCGCGGCCGCCCATGCATCGACCTCCAGAAACGTCTATCAGTGTTTGAGTCAGACCACCCGAAGGGAACCGGCTCTTAAACACTCACTGTCTGAATGAAGCGTGAGCACCCGGGGCTGGACGCCCTGCTTGAGGCAGGTTTCCTCGATCAGGCGCCCGCCCAACCCCGCGGTCTCCCGGTCCGCCACCATCCAGCCCGTGACGTAGCGGCTGAAGATGTCCAGAATGACGTAGAGATAGAAGTACTGCCACTTTTCCGGCCCGAGAAGCCGCGTGATGTCCCAGGACCACACCTCGTTGGGCGCACGCGCCACGATCTCCGGCTTCGGGTGGTTCGGGTGGCTGCGCTGGGCGCGGCGCTCCCGGACCGCCCGGTTCTCGGCCAGGATCCGGTACATCGTCCGCTCCGAGCACAGATAGACGCCCTCGTCCAGAAGGGTCGCGTACACTTCCGCGGGCGCACGGTCGGTGAAGCGCGGCGAGCACAGCACACGGAAGACCTCCGTCCGCTCCGCTTCGCCCAGGGCCCGGGCAGGAGCCGGCCGGGGCTGCCGCTGCCCGGTCTTCGGCCTCCGGCGACGGTAGAACGTGGCGCGCGCGACCCCTAGGCCCAACTTCGAACTCCCAGAAGCGGGCAACTTAGTGCAGTGCGGCGACATAGCCGTGGTCCGGGGGTGTACGCTACTGGGTACGGGTCAGGGGCGGACGCCGAGGAGGCGGAAGGCTTCGGCCTGGAGCGGGGTGGGGCGGGTGAGGACATCGGCGGCCACGGCCCCCTGTGCGGCGGGCTGAACGCGGTTGCGGGTGAGCGTGGCGAGGTCGGCCAGCAAGGTCTGGAAGCTGTGGACGGGCAGGCCGCCGGGGGTGCGTTTCCTGCCGGCCTTGGCGTGGGCCGAGGGAGAGGGACGGGCGGGGGCGACGGGCGAGGATCTGGCGGCCTCGGCCGCGGCGGGATCGTCGTCGTCGAAGAGCAGCGGCGCGAGCGCGCGGCGCATGTGCCACTCGACGTAGTAGGCGAGCATGCAGAGGAAGACGTGGGCCCGGACCCGGCCTTCGAGGCGGTGGTGGACCGGGCGCACCTTGAGATCCACGGTCTTGTAGCTGCGGAACGCCCGCTCGACGCGGCTCAGGCTCTTGTAGGACCGGACCGCCTCTTCGGCCGGAAGTTCCGCGGCGGGCACGTTGGTGCGGATGACGTAGATGCCGTCGAGGGCGGCCTCTACGGCGATGCGGTCCTCGTTGCGCACATACGAGAAGCCGTCGTCGGTGCTCTCGGTGTCGAAGTGCTTGCCGACCTTGAAGCGGCGCAGCGCCCGGTCGGCGCGCACGGCGATCTTGTCCTTGCCCCGCAGGGGCCGCTGCTCGCGCCGGGTGGCGGCCACGACCTTGTCCAGCTCGCGTTCGGTGGCGGCGAGCAGGTCCAGCCGCTTGCGGGCCCGCTCGGCGGCCAGCAGCGGGTTGCGGCACACCACCAGGCGCTCCCCCGGGAACAACTCGGGCGCGGTGATCTCGGCCAGATCCTGTTCGTCGAAGAGGGAGAGCTGCAAGGTGCCGCCCTTGACCAGCTTGCGGATCGCCGGAGCCCGCAGCGCGGTGATCCACCCCAGGCCCGCGGGCCGGACCTCCTCGCGGATGCGGGCGTCGGTCAGCAGCCCCCGGTCGCCGACCAGGACGATGCGCGACAGGGAGAAGCGTTTGCGCAGCTTCTCCAGCTGGGTGGCCAGCGTGCCGGGATCGGCGGTGTTGCCCTCGAAGACCTCCGCGGCGACCGGGCAGCCCTCGCGGTTGCACAGCAGCGCGAAGACGATCTGGAGCTTGCCGCGCTTGCCGTCGCGGGAGTAGCCGCGCTTGGCCAGCGGACACTTCGAGCCCTCGAAGTAGACCGAGGTGACGTCGCAGAGCACCAGGGCGCCCTCTTCGAGGTGCCGGGCCGCCAGGTGGCGCTCGATGCGGGCCTGGCGCTTGAGCAGCCAGTCCATGGCGCGGTAGAGCTCGTTCTCGCCGGCGTCCTCGACGCCGAGTTCCTCGCCCAGCGTGTGGGTCAGGGTCTCGCGGGACAGGGAGCGGGCGGTGGCCAGCTTGGAGCGGGGATCCAGGATGCGGGCGAGGATCATGGCGGTGGCCAGGGCCCGGTCGCGCGAGGGGCGGCGGTCCAGGAGCTTCTCGAGGCCGAGGCGGCGGGCGGTTCCCAGCACGGCGGCGGCGTGGCCGTGGGGCCGGGAGCGGAGGATGGCGAAGGCGTCGCCGAGGGAGGGCAGCGCCACCCCGCCCTTGAGCAGGATGCGGAACCCCTCGACCAGATCGTCGGGCCACTTCGACAGGTTGGCGAGGGTGCGTTTCTTGACCTTGCCGTCTTCGCGGAAGGACTCGCGCAGCAGCACGGCGGGCGGGGAGCTCCGGTTGGGCACGCGTTCGACATACATGGGTATTATAATAACGACTACAATGAGTCATGGCAAGTTGATATCTCTTACACTACATGGGTACGCCAGACACCACGACAATCCCGCCAAAACACCCGCCTGCCAATGAGTTACAGCGTCAGGAGGCCCGGATTCCGCTGGAAGTTGGGCCTAGGGCCGCGCACGCCACGCGTACGCCCACGTGCTCGGCCAAACCCTTGGCCGCGCTCAAGAACGCTTCCCGTCCCCGAGGCTCAACCCCAGCAGCCCCGCAACTTTTCCCTGGACATCGATGACGATGCGCGCCTTGCGGAGTTCCTCGCGCAGGCGCGCGTTCTCCCGCTCGAGCTTCCGCACCTTCTTCGCCTCACGCTTCCCGCCCGACGGCTTCGGGCCGCGCTTCTTCGCCAACGCCTGCAGCGACCCCTCCCGCGCCGCCTTCCGCCACGCCGACAGATGCGAACTGTACAGCCCTTCGCGCCTGAGCAGCTTTCCGATCTCGCCCGGCCCCTCGCACTGCTCCGCGCTCTCGACGATCGACAGCTTGTACTGCGGTGTGAACCGCCGCCTCGTCGCCTTCGCCGAAACCTCCGGATCCGGCGGGGAAGCTGCCGCGCTTCGCTTGCCCTCCCCCGAAGGGAGGGGCGTTCCGTTCAACTTCATTCCTTTTCCTCGTTCCATCCTTCATCTCTCTGCATCGCCCTACTCTAAGCATTTTCTCCCTTCGTGTCTCGCCCTTGTTGGCAGAGAGGGCCATCCGCGTCTGCGGTCCGTCTGCTCGCTAATCCGGCGGCAGATACTCTGAACGCTCGCCTTGCTCGGCCGGGTACCGATGTACCGGCTCCCGTCCGTGGGACGATAGTTCCAACCGATGCGATACCCGAGAAACTCAAGCGGCTCCTCGGGGCACCGGAGGCATCGGGTCTTCTGTGCGTTGACCGGTAGCTTCAGCTTGTCCATGAGCCGGTTGACCGCCTCCAGCATCTCCGCTGCTGTGGCCTTCCCGAGCACACAAAAGTCATCCGCGTAGTTCACGACCTCCGCACCGAAGCGCCGGGCATAGCCCAGCACCTTCCAGCCAAGGATGAACCGCCGCATGTAAATGTTGCTTAGCAACGGCGAGATCGAGGCCCCTTGCGGGGTCCCTTTCCTCTCCTCCCGCGCCCGGCTCGTGCGGCGGGTGCCGCCCTTGCCGTCCTCCTCTATCACCGGCATTTCCAGCCACGCCTTGATGAGTCCCAGCATCCGCCCGTCGCTCACGCGCCGCGCAATACTCTTCATCAACTCGGCGTGCGGTATCTCACCGAAGTAGTTGGAGAGGTCCGCATCGACCACTTCGTTGTGGCCCTGGTGCAGCAACCTATGGATCCGCTGCACTGCGTCCTTCGCGCTTCGTCCCGGCCGGTATGCGTACTGCTCCGGCTGCAGGTCCGCCTCGCATATCGGCCCAAGCACCAGCATCGCCGATGTCTGCGCAACCCGATCCCCCAGGCACGGAATGCCCAGGGGACGGAACTTCCCCGGCTGTTTCTTCGGAATGAGTACCTGGCGCACCGGTCTCGGCTCGTAGGTGCCTCCCTCAGGTCCCGCGACAGTTCCCCAACCCAACGCTCCGCTCCGTATGCCTCGACGTCCGCGACCGTCACACCATCCACTCCAGCCGCTCCGCCGTTGCGCCGGACCATCCCCCACGCCTCCAAGAGGAAGTCCTGCCTCCATACCTTGTCGACGAGGGCGTGAAAACGTCGGTCAGGTTCCTCCTTCGCTTTCGCGAGTAGCACGGTCTGGAGTTTCCGAACGCTTCCTGCCGACCCTCTTAGACTCCCGTCAGTAGCCAAGTCCCTGCCTCCTTTCCGTACCGTTCCCAACTCAAGGCCCCTTCCCTCGACGGGCATTACCCCGCGTCCTCAGTACTACGGGCCCATCCGTCACCCTGCCGGCCCAGCCTGCCCCTTGCGGGGTCCCGGTTGCCGGTGCACGGCACCGACAGGGGTTCCCGTGTTGCCACACATTCCATCTTCCGCACGTGCTGACGCTACTACCCCGGCGGAAACTGTCCAGTGCTCTCGTCGCTCACTTCCTGACCAGTCGGCGGCCTTCCCCTCAAATCCGCAGGGTCGGCTTCCGCGTTCGTGTTTTCGAGGCCTGCTCAGCGTTCACTCACGTTTCGGCCCGCACGTTCGCTGAACCGCCTGCCAACTTAGCTCCTCCCTTGGCTGTATCCGCCGTTTCCAACTTCGTGCCCGCTTAGGGTTTCGCTTATCGGCCGCAGCCCTTACCAGAGTGCTTCAGTCCATGTCGTCACCTCCATAAACCGCTCTGGCTGCTTCCGGCTGGAACGACAGTTGCCGGACGGGGTTCGCACCCGCTAGGAACGTGCGCCTTTCCACGGCGCACGGATTCGCACCCGCTAGGAAGGCGCGCCTTTCCACGGCGCACGCAAGAAATCGTCTAAAGTCTTACAGGAACTGCACGATCTGCCGTTCTTGCCATGAGGCCGTGACCGGGCCTGTCGTGCTCAAATGGCGGGGAAATCGGTTCAAATGGCGGGCATTTGGCGGACCGTTGACGCTGCGCTTCACAGGGGTACCGGTGCGACGGCATGATGGAGCCGTGCCCTCCACCGGCGAGAGGCTGTCGGGTTTGAGACGCTCTTCGCCGAGCAGCCCGAGTTCGTTCGCGGTGCCGAGGTACGTGCCGACCGTGCGGTGGCGAACTCGGAGCGCTCGATTCTTGACGAATGGGTGGACCGGCTGACGCCGATGCGCTCGTCGGGCTGCTCCTGCGTGAGACCATAGCTCTCTCCCGCAGCGTCCAGATCGCCAAGCCAATCCTACCGGCAGTTACCATCACCTCGGGCGCTGACGAGTCGATCGCCGGGCAGGTGTCGCGAAGGCTGGTGCGATTCCGAGAAAACGAATACGTTTGTTGCGTGAACGGCGATACGCAGGGACCTGTAGCTTCGGATCCGCTCGTCAGGCGGCTGGCCGAGGCCATTGCTTGTGATCGAGCCTCAGCTGTGCTACTGGTGGGTGCCCCTGGAATGGGGAAAACTGCCGTTCTGACTGCGGTGGCCGATCTCGTTTCGGAGCGTACTCGGGGTGGAGTCATTTGGATAAGCGGAGGGGTCGTCGCCAGCGAGGGCCACCTGGCGAAGATGCTCGGTTCGGCGGTTGGCGGCTCCCCCGCAGAGCGCTCGCTCAATGCTGTGTGCGACCAACTCGCTGCCCCCGAAACCGCTCCAGTTCTTCTCGCCATTGACGACTTCGACGATCTTGTCTTCAAGCGTGAGTCCATTGCCAAAGCGGTCACCCGAGCGGTGGCCGATGGCAGCAACTCACGGCTTGTCGCTAGTTGTCGACCAGATGCCAAGGAGCGACTAATCAATCCGGACAAGGCGTTGGGAGCGATTCCGGGCCGCGTGCTTGTGGAAACGGGCCTCTCTCTGTTTGATCCGCAGGCTGCTCGTGCGCTTATCGAGAGGCGGGCGCCACGGTTATCGCCAGCAGCGGCAGAGGCCATAATCGTCGAATCGGGCGGTCACCCAGCCGCTCTGGTGTTCCTGAGTCGAATCGCAGGCCTCCGAAACGAACGATCGGACGACGAACTGGAGAGCTTCTTCAACCTAGCGGGGGAATTCGCGGGCGCAGTGTACGCGGAGCCTTGGACGAACCTGGGTCCGCAACAGCGTGCTATCCTCGCACAGATTGCCCAAACTGGGCGCCCAATGTCTGCCGTCGAAGTCGCGCGTGTTCTTGAGCTTTCGCCCGGTCATGTAAGCGCCCAGTTGAGCCGCCTCACCGTCGCCGGGCTGGTTTCTCGGACCCGATCACGCGGCCATCACGTGGTGGCGCCACTGCTTTCTCGCTGGATGAGTCGACGGGCAGCACGGATGGGAAGGCCGTCCAGGGTCTCGACGGGGCAGTCCGTCCAAAGCCCAGGCTTGGACTACTGGAAGCCTGAACCTAGAAGAGACGGGGCGTAGGTTCGATGGGTCGCTCATATGCCCGCGAGTTGGCCACACTCGCTGAGACTTACGCGTCGGCTCAAGTTCTTGACATCTCTTCCCTGGCAGAGGTCGTCCAGACTTTGCGCACTCGGCCTCTGGTGGTTGTTGGCTCGGGAGGTTCTCTCACGGCCGCAAACTTCGTCGCCCGACTCCACGAGACCGGTACGCATCTTTCGGCCCGTGTGCTGACTCCTCTTGAATTGCTCCACAATCCCGTGCTCCACGACTCAGGGGTGTTGCTGTTGAGTGCCAGTGGGTCGAACCCCGACATCCTGGCTGCAGCCCACCATGCGGTTAGGTCCGAAGCGGTAACCCTTGCCGCCGTATCCACTCGTGTTGGCACGCCGCTCAGTGCACAGCTGGGCCAGCATCCGTACGCGACAGCGTTCGAGTTCACCGGGCCCGCATCGAGGGACGGATTCCTAGCCACGAATTCGCTAGTGCTGACCTGCGCCGCAATGGCTCGGGCATACGATCGAAAATTACCTGTGGACCTGCCTGCGCTAGCTGAACCCCTGAAAACGGACCTGCTTGTCCAGTCCCTCCTCCTCCCGCGCACGGTTGTGCTCGCGAGCGGCTGGGCTCTCGCCGCCGCGGTAGACCTCGAATCGAAGTGGAGCGAGATGGGGTTTGGATGCGTGACGGTGACCGACGCGCGCAACTTCGCTCACGGACGGCACTATGGGCTCTCGCGCGTCATCAACGAGACCCTGGTGCTCGGACTGACCACACCGGCGGAGGCGACGGTGCTTGAGAAAACGCTCGCCAAGCTGCCAGGCACGGCCACAGTTGCCACACTAGACAGCCCGCTGCTGGGTCCGGCTGGATCACTGGACCTAATTGTTCGCGTACTCTCCCTTGCTGGCGCCGTCGGAGCGCACTCCGGTGTGGATCCGGGTCGACCGCGGGTCCCCGCCTTCGGGCGGGTCCTTTATCGTGCCAAGCTCCCTCGCCAACGAGCACGGGTGCGCGGTGGGGCTCCACCTGAAGATGTGTGGATACAGCGAAAAGTTTCCACGGCAGTCTGGGCAAATGTGGGTGAGGACACCCGCCGATCTTGGCGTGTGCGATGCCGAGATTGGGTGGATGCAGTCGAATCTGAACGGGTCGGCGCCGTCGTCCTTGATTATGACGGGACGCTCTGCGAAGCGAGCGAACGATTCACCGCTCCAGCCAGCCCCGTCGGCGCAGCTTTGACTTCCCTCCTAGATCAGGGCATGCGTGTAGGCATCGCCACTGGAAGGGGCAAATCTATTTCGGAAGCGTTGCGCACCGTGCTGCCGCGCCGACTATGGCGTCAGATACGAGTCGGAATGTACAACGGCGGCGTGCTTTTCCGACTCGATGAACGTCCACCTGACGGGGTGCCTCGAGAGCCTGAGATGGAGCATGCTCACGCGATCCTCGCGGCATCCCCGGTGCTACAGCGCTTGGCCGACGTTCGCTTGCGTCCCACCCAAGTGACGGCTATGGCTCGAATGCCCTTACCGGACGGGATGCTCCGCAGCTTCGTTGTCGAGGCGCTGGCCATGGACCAAGACCTCCCGGCCGTGGATGTATTCGCCTCTGGACATTCGGTTGATGTGATCGTCCGAACGGTCTCAAAGCGGCGGGTGGTGGAGACACTCCGGCAGGAGATACCAGAGAGCGATGGACTCAACGTGATGACAATTGGCGACCAGGGCCAAGCGGGAGGGAATGACGCTCCCTTCCTTGCTCACACTTTGGGGCTAAGCGTCGAGAGAGTGTCGAGTTCATTCGAAGGCTGTTGGAACATCGCCCCACTAGGGAGTCGTCGGACTTCGGCAATGCTGCAGTACTTGGCAGCCCTCCGACCAACTCGGGACCGAGGTTTCCGCTTCTCGATCCGCAACGCCGCCGGACTAGGACGTCAGCGAACCTTGTCCGGCTCTGGTGCGGGAGCGAGATCAAAGGCTCACCCCCCGCGTCAGGATTAGCCTTCCAATGAACGAGAGACTTACGCTCCGAGTACTTGGCGAGATCATGGATTGGTCGGATTCACAAGCGACCAAGGAGTTTCGCTGGCTAAGACTGGTTTCTAAGATGAAGTATGACGGCTATCAGGACTACCTGGCGGGAGCGCGGTTTATTGAGAGCCTCGCCGCCTGGATCCAACAGTTTCCGACGCCTGACGATCGAGCGGCAGCCTATGCCTTTGTTCGAAAGCAACTCGTGTACATCGGCCCATCTGAGATGCGTCGCTTGGTTGAACTGTTCTATCCAGACGAGGTCCAGCGGACGCTCCTGCGGTCCGTAGCGGAAACGCGCGAAATCCCCCCCTATCGAGTCTGGGCCTCAACCGAGGCCACCGCTCACTATGAGCGACTGCTTCGCCAGACCCTCTTCATCGGCTTGAGCGACGGGGCTCGATTAGACCTGTTCCGACGTGCAAACACCGGTGTGATCAACAACGAGCAGGTCGTCGTTGCTACGCACATCGATGACGAGAAGTGGGAGGAGCTTCTCGACAAACTTCGACGTACGCCCGGCCAGGCACCTGATGCCTGCTTCGAACTGGTCTACCTCATCGACGATTTTGTGGCAACCGGCACAACCTTCATACGAAAGGACGCAAAGTCAGGCAATTGGAAGGGCAAGCTGGAGCGATTCCACAGGGTCATAGGACCAGTTTCGCCATTCGAGGAAGGGTTTCGAGTCTGCGTGCACCACTACATCGCGCTCCATGACGTCGTCGACAAGCTCCAAGAGAGGCAGGAGCAAGCACTTGCAGAGCTTGGTCCGGCTAAGTGGTTCCCGAACGTGCATTTCAGCTTTGGCACGATCCTCCCTGAAGATCTACCGATCACTAGATCGGCGGAGAGCGTGGCGCGGAGGTTCACAGAAGTCGCACGACGCTACTATGATCCAGAGCTGGAGAACGAACACACGAGCGAGGGGGGAACTGACATGCGGTTGGGATTCGGGCGCTGTGCAGTGCCCCTAATCCTTGAGCACAACACGCCGAACAACTCTGTAAGCCTGTTGTGGGCCGAAACCGATGGTAGGGAGGAGGGGGCGCATTCGATGCGCCCCCTCTTCCGTCGGCGGCACCGCCACTCATAGCCGCGCGGATGTTTACGATGAATAACCCGTTCGAGAAGAGAGCCAGCGAGTATTTTCGTGACAACGAGTCCTTTCTCGCCGTCGTAAGTCCAGAGCCTGTCACGACCTACCTCAAGCGGTACGCGGATTCGGGCCGTCTCTACGATCGCTTGGTTCTCATGCGCGGTGCGCCTGGTAGCGGAAAGACGACGATCGCGCAGCTGTTCGAATACCACCGGATCGCGGCTCTACTCCGACATGGGAGAGTCCAGGCATACAAGCCGCTTATCGCGGCGCTCGCGGAATGCGGTGCCATCGTGGACGATGTTCCATGTTTGGTGGGTTGCCGCATTGCGATGGAGAGTGGTTACAGGGACGTATGGGAGTTTCCGTATTCCGAGAACCTCCGCACCGGACTCCTCGCATCGCTTATCCAAGCGCGCGCAGTTCTTGGCTGGCTCCGCAACCTTGAGAAGGGTGAAGTGTGCCTATCGCAAGTGAGTGTGGTTCCGCGCGGTCCAGACACAGCCGCACTCCGCGCCATCGGTGGCATCAGTGGGCGCTCCGTACTCGAACGGGCGCAGGAAGTGGAATACGAGTTGTACGAAATCGCGGCGGCACTCATCCCTCCCGATGTATCGAAGCTCAGAAGTGGGACGATCAAGGCCTATCATCCGTTTGATGTGATCGAAGCCCTTGAAGTACAACTGAGTTCGTCGGTGTCGGCGGGTAACGTGCTTCGTCTACACCCTCTGGTCATCATGGACGATGCTCAAACGCTGCACCCGGTGCAATTCTCTCAACTGGAAGCGTGGCTGAGTCGCCGGGAGCTACGCGTCGCCCGCTGGGTCCTGAGTTGGCTCGACGTGGTCGCTCCACAAGAGGTCCTCTCAGCGCGACGCGAGGACGATGTAGATCGGCCAGAGCAACCGGGAATCGACCCTGACCGAGTGGCTACGAGGATCTATCTGCAAAGTGGATACACGGATCGGAAAAAGGAACGGCTTGCGTTCCGAAAGACGGCCAAGGACATGGCCAGTCGCTATCTCCAACAGATGCCTCTGTTCGCCAACCGCGGCATCCAACGCTTCGAGAACCTGCTCCAAGAAGGTGTAGAGGTAGCGTCTAACACTGTCCTCACCAGAATGACTAAGCGCAATGAGCGTGAGCGTGTTGCTCTCGGGGTCGGTCACAAGCGCTTGAAGGCGCTGGAAAGCGAAGTGGACCGTTACTTGGCGTCCAGCAAGAGCAATGACCTGACGCCGGATTTGCGGCTCGCGATGGTGAGGATCCTGATGCACCGCTATGTCAAACGCGTGCCCCAGGCCAGCCTCTTCAGCCAACACAGGGACCCGGAACCGGCTCGGCCAATTGTCGCGAAAAGCGGAGTAGCGGAAGGCGCTCGTGTCCACCTGCTGCACGAGCATAATCGGCCATTCTACTACGGTATGAACACCTTGTGTGACGCGGGGACAGAGAACGCAGAGCAGTTCCTCCGCCTCGCCGCAGCCCTTGTAGAACGGGCATCTACTCAGCTGACCCGGGCCAAACCGGCAACCTTGTCTGCGGCCACCCAGCACGAGGAACTGCGGCGGCGCGCGAAGACGATGCTGGACGCATGGTCATTCCCCAACCACGAGTCTGTGCGCCGTCTCATTGACGGAATCGCGAAACGCTGTGTCATCGAGTCCCTGACCAACAATGCTTGGCTGGATGCAGGGGCCAACGCATTCGGTATACGTCAGAAGGAATTCGACTGTGTGCATCGCACGCACCCGGAACTCGCGAGGACGCTCCAACTCGGGGTCGCTTACAACGCGCTCGCCTTAGTCCCAGAATACCCGTGCAAGGGGGACAGGTGGAATCTGATCGAGCTCGGAGGTGTTCCGATTCTGCGTTACGGTCTGACCTTCAAGCGGGGTGGGTTCGTCACCAGTACTCCCAGCGAACTGGGACGGCTAATGGCCGTCAAAGCAGACGCCAGATGACGCTGCTCTGGCTTGGCGTCAGCGCTGAGGTGCGAAGGTAACCCGTATGCAGGGACGATGGAGTCGATGCGTGGATCATCGCGGCAAGCAGGTGCGCGAATTCGTTGAGCACTACTTCGCGGATACGTCGCGCCATGTCCTGCTCGTTGCGGGTGCAGGGTTTGACCCTCGGTCCATCGAGATCGCGACTCTTTTGAACTCGACGCTTCGGTCACGCATGACCGGACTCCTTATCCGAGAGGAACGCCCGGATTCTGAGCCTGCTCTCACTGCCTTAGCCGAAGCTCACCTTGAGACTCTGTGCGTATTCCTGCAGGACTACACGATCGAGCACGTTCAAGTCTTCGATACAGACGGAGACGGGACATCGGCACCGGGCCGCCACGTCGTGTCCGGTCGCTACGTCGCGACACTCGCGCAGCGACTGGACCTAACGGGCATAACCGATGTAGTCGTGGACTTTAGTGCCCTTTCTATCGGAACTAGCTTCCCCCTCACTCGGGCGCTACTGGTGCGGCTTGGCCAACAGGCAGGGGTTAACTTACACGCGATGGTAACAATTAGCCCGTTCACCGACGATAGCATTCTCCCGCAACCGAGCAGCTTCGTTGGCCCCGTGCACGGGTTCCAAGGCCGGTGGGGAATTGACCAAACGGCCGGCGCAGCCAAGCTTTGGCTGCCTCAGCTGCGCATGGGACAGAGACGCGTGCTCGAGGATCTCTACACAGTGATTCGACCGGACGATGTGGTCCCGGTCTTGCCGTTTCCCTCGCACAATCCGCGCTTAGCAGACACCCTGATCGAGCATTACGCTTATGAGGTGGAGGAGAGATGGGGCGTCGACCCACGCAATGTCGTCTTCGCGGCCGACGGGCACCCTTTGGACTTCTATCGGACCGTCTTGCGGATCGACGACGTACGCTGGCCAGTGTTCGAAAGCACGATCGGCTCGCTAGTCGTGCTCTCGCCTCTGGGAGGAAAGGCACTCGCGCTTGGAACGATGATGGCGGCTATCGAGCGGGATCTACCTGTGATGTACGTTGAGGCGCTCGGATACCAATTGGCGTCCGACGGGCCTACCGCTATTCCCGATGACGATTTCGTCCACGTTTGGCTCTCTGGGGATGCCTATCCCCCGCCCGCATGAGCGATTCGACGATTCCTTCCCAGCGGCCTCTGATTCTCGGGACCGGATTGCTTGCTTTGGATATCATTGTCGGCACGGACCCTAAGGGGACGGCAACTCTGGCTGCGGGTGGGACCTGCGGCAATGTGCTTACGGTTCTTAGTTCCCTTGAATGGGATGCGTTGCCAATCGCTCGGTTTAATGGGGACGTCGCGTCTCGCTGGCTGCGCAAGGACTTAGAGCAATGGGGTGTTTCTCTGAGGTTCGTCGACAGGACCCCAGGGACTCCGACGCCGATCATCGTCCAAAGAAACCGCAAGGACGCAACCCATCGTTTCTCAATGACGTGTCCGGAGTGTGGGACCTGGTTTCCTCGTTTTCGTCCGGTAACTCAAGAAGCAACCAAGGGAATAGTCGCTGACCTCCTGGACCGGACATCGGTGGGTCTGCGACCAGAGGTCTTCTTCTTCGATCGAGTCTCTCGAAGCTCTTTGTTGCTGGCCGAGGCCTCCGCCGCTTGCGGCGCGATTGTCGTGTTCGAACCCAGCAGCATCGGGAATCCGCGGCTCTTCGCCGAGGCACTCTCATACACTCACATCCTGAAGTATTCAGGGACTCAGCTACGGGGTCTCGCTACGCGTGATCTTAGGGACGACGGGCTCTGGCTGGAGATCGAGACCCTAGGGTCAAACGGTTTCCGCTACAGAGCTAGAGAGTTCTCCGGGACGAGATGGCACCACGTTCCCGCCATTTCAATAGCGAGAATCGCGGACACATCTGGAGCGGGTGACTGGTTTATCGCAGCGTTTCTTGAGCGCCTCGGACGGTCGGGGGCGGTCGGACTGGAGAAGGTCGGTAGGGAATCCCTTCAAGAGGCTCTCTCCTTCGCTCGCACCCTTGCCGCGCTCGCCTGCAAGTACGAGGGTGCGCGCGGGGCGATGTATGCGACCGAAGAGGGCGCGCTTACTGAGGAGCTCAAGACACCGATCGGTGTAGCAGATCCTTGCCGCCCCCCACAAGCCCCGTGGTCGCAGGCGACCAAATCGCTAAAGAGCCTCCTGAGCGTACTATGCTCCGGATGCGCTGGTCAGGGGAGAGCGCTCAGTTAGTTAGCTCTCGTCTGTAAGGCGAAGTAGGTTCGCTTCCGGAGGCGAATCGTCCGGAATCGAGCCACACGGGCGGCTCGGCAAATGACCAGGGGCTCGCCCGGGCCGCGTCAATGGACGCGGCGAGGGCCTAAGACCGTCCCATCGGTGGTACGCCCCGGGATACCAGAGCCCGCGCTGCTGGGCAGGCTCGACACCTACGCCAGTCTTTTCGCCCGGATGTTGTAGTACGGTATGTACCGGTTCCGGTTTTCTGGACAAGTGGACGGCTTAGACATCAGGCCGCCCTTCGGCTGAGCTTCTCGCGGGCGCGGGCTTGGGTCATGGTACCCGTGGCGCTGGAGGAGCCGGCCGTTGTTGTAACGCTCGATGAAGGCCCCGATCACCGCTCTGGCCTCCCCGAGGGTTTCGAAGTTGTGCAGATAGATGCACTCCTCCTTGAGCGTGCGGATGAAGCGCTCCGCGACGCCGTTGCACTCCGGTTCGCCCATGTAGGCGGGCGCGGAGCGGATGCCGAGCCACTTGATCTCAGCTGCGGTGTCGGCTCAGTTGCCCGCCGTCCCTCGGAGCCGTCCCAGAGCGGCCAGATCCATCCGCACCTGAAGCGGCACGGCGTCTTCCGACATCATGTCGCCGCGAAATGCGCCGACGTGCACGTGGGGGTGGAATGACAAGCCGTTGTTCCCGATGCGGGCGACCGGGTCGCCTGCCCGCACGGTGTCACCTTGGGATACCGTCACCTCGCGGACATGGACGTATGCGACATGGACATCCGTCGGTTCACCGTCGCGCCGAGCGGGTGTTCGGAGCACTGGAACAGGGCCGCGACGGGCGGGTGGATGGTCACCGGCTCGATGTGGCCCGGAGCGACCTGCGCCTCCGCTGGCGCGAGGAGCGGCGCCTGGCTGAGCGGTAGTAGTATCGCGGCCGCAAGGATAGTGTGGAGTGTCTTCATGATCAGCCCTCCCCAGCAGAGTGTGTATCCCCTGTGTTCCAGGCCCGGGGGGTGTCGTTGGGTCGATAGCTCCGCGCGCTCCAAGTCCTCTACCATCGACCGAAGGATGCGCTAGAAGGCCTTCCTTGCGTGCCTGATACGCGCTCTGACCGCCGCGCTTTCCTTTTCCACGGCGCGGTCGAAGAGAGCTGTGACGTCTGCCCGGATCGCGGGATCGCGGGCCGCCAGAACTCCCAGGCCGTTGTACGCCCACGCCCGCAGGAACGCTCGCTTCGACCTGACCAGCGTGAGCAGCTTTCGCTTCAGCACGCGCTCCCGTCCCGCCGGGATATCGATGTACTGTAGCGTTTGCAGCACATGCAGCGTGGCGTCGGGCGCGGCGGCACGGCCAAGCAGGTCCACCAGCTCCGCCGCCTGCTCCCCGCGCGGAGCCGTCCCCCGTTCGGCCAGGTGCTTCAGCACCCAGGTCGCACCGACCTGCAGCTGCATCTCGTCCGAGGTTGCGAGGTTGAGAAGGTGACCGAGCGCGACTTCGGGCGCATCCCGCACAGCCTCGGCGACCGCGCGAAACGGCGCCACGCGCTTCCCGTCGTAGCTGCGGAGTCTTGCCGCGATGTCCATGGTCGGCCTCCGGCCCATCGGTGCCCGCGCCCGCACCCGCAAGGCGTTATCCGGCATCGCCGCGCTCCACCAACTCGTACACAGCCACGCTTTGTTCATCGAATTCGCCGCGCTCAAGCAGGAGCACCCAGTCCAGGCCCGCGTCGAGGAGATTCGAGCGAGCCGGGATTGTGAGCCGCCGAACCCACATGCCATTCGGGTCCAGCAAGTGGAGTTCCTTCCTCGGCGCCCTCCACATGTGGGTCGTGACCCACACACTGCCGTCCGGCAGCGCCAGGAGGCCATCCGATTCGTAGGCGGGGAAGCGTTCCGGCAAGTCGTCCCGAATCCCGGGCCAGCGCTCGCGCTCGAAGCGCCGCCGCTCTGCAGGGGTGTCGTACCGAGCCAGATAGGTGCTCTGGTACCGATCCAGGTGCTCGCCGGTGACCTCGAGGTCCGGCCCCGCCCACCGCGCGACACGCGTAATGCGGCCGGTCCAGTCGACGTGTACGAGTTCGTAGTCGCCGGCCGACCCGTACCACACGCCGGTGCCCGTGGCTGCGAAGGCCAGGCTCTTACCCCAAGTCAGCGGCCCGGAACCGCCGCCATAAGTGCGGCGCTCCGTTCCGGGGATCCCCTCGGCCAAGGTGACCACACCATCGTCCCGTTCCCAACTCACGGCCATCTCCCAACGATAGATCTCACCCACGCCCGCCGGTCGGCTGTCCCACTCCGGCCACCCAACAAAGACCAGATCGCCCTTTGGCGAGCAGGCGGGACTGCCGTATGGTTGCACTCCAGTCCCGGCAAGCGCCCGAGTGTCGATTACGTTCCCGTCCCGATCCAGCCTCGTGATGCGGTCCAGATGCCAGTCGAAGACCGTGATCGCCGTTCCCGGACAGCCCCGTAACAACCTGACTCCTCCGTACTCGCCCGGCCCCTCGCCTTGTCGTCCGCTCGTCCATACATGGCGACCACGAGCATCGAACAGCCGGATCTCGTAGGTCTGCTCGTCCGCCAAGACGATGCTGCCGTCCTCCAGCCGGACCCCACCTTCTATATTGCTGAACAGGTATTCCGTCGGGCCATCCAGCATGCCGACCCGCACCTGCGGCGCGTCCGCCAAGGTCAGGTCGGGGGTTCCAGGGGTTTCGCTCTCGACTACCGTCTGAGCGGCGAGCGTGGCCGACGGCCCCGCCAGGTATGCAGCCAGGATCAGGGCAGGGTGGATGGCCCGGTTCAACCACTGCCGGTTGCCATGAGTCATTTCGACACCTCCAATCCCATCCTCTCGCGCGCAGCCGACTCTGCCAGGGAAACGTCGCGGTTGCGTCCCGTCGCGCCGGCGCGCCGCGAAGTACAAGGTAAACGTTCCGGTCTCTCCTGGCGTCCTCTTTCCAGGAAGCGGCACGGAATTAAGGACAGAGAATGCATGCTCTCCGACCGAGAGATCTTGGAGTTGGCCAAAAGGGCCAAGGCGGGAGACAAGGAGGCGCTCGGAAGGCTGGCGGGCGATCTCCGACCCGTTGTTTGCCGGTGGGCGCTTGTCATGACCGCCGATCCTGACGACGCGGAGGACGTAGCACAGTTCGTCGTGATGAAGATGCTCACGTCGATCACAGGTTTCAGCGGCCGTTCCAGAGTGACGAGCTGGCTCTACGGGATGACACGGAACGCCAGCTTGGATCACCTGCGAGGGAAGCGGCGGGACCAACGGTTGGCCGAGAAGCTCGGGCAGTTGGCTCAGGCAGAGACACCCCGGCTCGAAGACCCGCTGGATAAACTCGAGATGAAGAGAACGCTGAGACTGATTCGGACGCTTCTGAGCGAGCTGCCCATGAGGCAACGAGAGGTCTTCGATCTGGTGGAGTTGCAGGGGCTGAAGCCGATCGAGGCGGCTGGTCTGCTGGAGATGAACCCGCACACGCTGCGGGTACATCTGCTGCGCGCACGGCGCGCGATGCGCAAAGAGATGTTGTCCCAAGGCCACAGGTACGGAAACGTGGGGGAGTGATGGATCATCGCGATGACTGGCCGGATGAGATCCTGGAGGGAGATCTCGACTCGCGCGAGGGCATGGATGCCCCAGTGCGTCAGAGCGTCGAGTTGATCGCCCGGGACGGACGGAATATGGACGCCGTCCTCAGAGCGATGGCAAACCGGTTGAGTGAAAGGCCGCCGGCTGCGGAGTGGAGGCAAGCCGCACCGCTACGCCCTCGGCCTTCTTGGAGGTTTCGGACCCTGGTGCCGCTGACGGCCGCTGCCATCGTCGCTTCGCTGATCCTGATGCGGACCGGCCGAACCGGAGAGAGAGACGAGTCCCTCGCTTTGCCAAAGGCTCCGCAGGCACGGAGCATGACGGCGGAGCTGGACGTGGAGGCCGACAGGCCGTTCGCGGTCTTCCCCACGAGCGATCCCGACATTGCCGTAGTCTGGCTGTTCAACCCCAAGGAGAGCAACTGATGACCAGGATTGTGAAGAAGAGTATTCGATGCGCGCTGATCGTTCCGCTAGCCCTGGGTCCGCTTGCGGGCGTCGCAAGTGCACAGGAGCGCCGGAATACCACTCAGGACATCCGGAACGTGCAACTCGTCTTTGACTTGGTGCAGGCGGATGGCTTCACGGACGAGGATCCCAGGATCGCCGATGTCGTGGCCGAACTCCGGATGCTTTTCAACTTCCGGGGATACCGGCTCCTGTCGACTTCGGTGCTCAACGTCGGCCTCGCACAGCAAACCAACTCATCGGCCAGCGTTACCGGCAGCGGGTCCCAGAGAATTGTCCCTGGCGACTACAAAACACCTCTGGCGATCAGCGCGGAGGTGAGGGCGCGCCGTTCCACGAGGGTTGTCCGTGCCAAGGTGATCCTCACCGACGTGACCTCGCGGGTGACAGGTAATGCGATTTCGAGGGAACGACTGCCGCTTCTCGAAGCCTCGGTCACGATCCGTGATGGTCAGAGGGTCGTGTTGGGATCGGCTCGTCGCTCCTCCGAGGAGCCCGTGCTCATCCTCATCGTGACGCCCCGGATCGATCTGGAGACTCCAGAGTGATCAGGCGTCGATTCAAGTGGTGGGACTGCGGCCAGATTGCGCTGGCGCTCGTACATCAGGTCGAGGGCTACCATTCTTCGCCAGCAGCCTACTCCGGCAACCTCAACGACACATGCAGGTGGTTGGCTGTGCCCACGTGGCGGAGCGTGTGGAAGTCCATCGCCCGGAACGCAGAACGGGCCATTGGACTTTGAGCCAGAGCCCCTAACCCTCGGGACTCTCACACCGCATCGCCGCCGGGGCGTCTCCGTTGGATGCGAAGCGCAACTTCGATCACATGAGCGTGGTCAAAACGGGCGGCAGCGGGAAGGTGGCTGCCCTCTCGAGGACGGTAGAACCGGATTGGAAACGATCGATCGAAAGGTGGTCACGGGCACGGAGAGAGTAGCTGCGAAAGCCCCTCGGATCGGTCCGCCCGAACGCGCCATCAAGCAACATGAGGTATGCAGCCAAGTCTCGCGCTGAAACAGAACGGTCGTCGAAGCGGATCTCGAGGGCAATCGCGCGTTCGTTGTCCAGTTGTGATAGGACGTGATTCTGCACCCGCGATACCGCGGCGCCATTACTGGGGACGATTGACCGGGCGTGCCGTCGTTCGAGCAAGGCTCGCTCTTCTTTGGATACCATCTAACGGATCTGCAACTCTGCTGCGCGACAATCTGCCGACCACAGGCGTAGCGGGCGAGTCTGATGTATACTGCGGTCCCCGAAAACCCCGTAAGTCCAATGGGCCGTCTCGACGCCGAGGTGGAAGGAGCGCTCCAGGGCGCGGTCGTCCACGGCGGCGGCGAGGACGGGGCTCAGCAATCCGCCGTCGTCCTGCCAACAGATGGTCAGCGGATGGCCGGCCTGGTAGATCTCGCCGAGGACGGGCACCGCCAGGTGGCAGGTCTCGCACTCGTCCTTCACGACAGCGACGTAGGTGGTGGACTCGGACATGACGCCCGTGAAGATGCGTGGCCGCCGATGGGCTGACAATCGCGACCTCAATCTCGGCCGCCCGATGAGGCCGCTCGGTTGAATCACCGACCTCACGCTTGTAGGGCAGACACTCTAAACCAGCTGAGCTAAGCGCACTGATTGAAACTTACTGGATGCCGCTAGACTAGCCGCTGCACTCGGCCAGCCAGGAACGATGGCTCCTGAAAAGCATCATCGCCGGGACGTTCAGATACGACCCGTCGTGCCTGATCCACAGCAGGCCAACGCGAACTAGCCAGCGCTTGCAACCCTCCGCGCATCGACATGGTCGCGTGGCCGCTTTGCCCTGGCGCTCTCCCGCAGAGCCGCTATTCGCTCACTCAGCTCGTCCAGGAACCCGGACAGCGTCACGTCGAATGCACTCGCGAACTTCTTGGCTGCCTCAACGGTGAGGCGTGCTGCCTCCTTTTCCAATCGGCGGACATGCCGGCCGGACAACCCCGGGATATCCGTCTGCTTCAGTTGTCGATCATTTCTCATGTCAAGGAGGACCTGCGACACGTTCTCCATCTCGTACCGACGGATTTCCACATCGGACAGATACATGGGATCTACAGCCTGCAGCATCTGAGATGGACCCATATGCACATCCCGGTCGGGCCAGTGCAGGTAAGAACCGGCTGAATCGATCACGAACCGGCCGACCACTGCCGGCGCAAACCGTCTGACCCGAGGAAGCCTATCGATTGGAAACTCTCGTACGCTCATATCCCCGAGGACGACCACCAGAGTGTCCTCGAGGACATATGCGTCGAGGATGCCCTCCCACGGGGCTGGCCGCTTGAGGGCGATCACCAGACGCTTCACAACGGACGGGTCCCGGCACACTTGCAGCCGCTGATCCGGCTTATGAAGTCGGAGCGTCGAGGCAAGACGAAGGACGGCCGGCTCCGGCACGTCCAGGACAACCAGGTAACGTGTCTCCGTATTCACCCAGTCCGGTAGCATGACCCGGTCCGGTCGCATTAGCTCGCTTGCTCGAGCCACGATCAGGGTCGGCTGCGGTTCGGCGTGGACGGTGGCGGATAGCTGTCTCGCCAAACAGCGAAGCCCGGCGTCCGGCAAGCAATCCTCCACCGTCCCGAAGAAGACAACACGGCTGAATGGTCTTGCTTCACTCATCGACCTGACTCCGCTCCCACTCTTTCAGCAACTTCGCGCGATGCATGACAGCGACACCCGGGTAGCTGAAACGCCTGAAGCAGTACCAAAGGCTACTTCCGCTTGAGGGCGAGACACTCACCCCTTAGGGGGGTAAGGATCGTGGCCAAATGAGTCCTTCTCCCGGATCCGCCCATCACGTCCATGGATCAACAGCTCGGACTGTTGATTCCTGGCGATCTCACGCCCCCTCTCGATGGCTTCCCGTTGGGTATCGAATACCTTGGTTGCTTTCTGGCTACCTGCGCGCCTGACGGCCCACCCATCCTTCGTTGGAACAACGTGCTGGTTATGCTTCTTTGGCATGGGTTTGTCTCTCTCTCAAATGATACCGGACACCAAATTAGGATAACTAAAGTGGTGTGTCCGGTCAGGGTACGCAAGCCTTCCTCCAAGAGCGACGGCTGGCATCCGCTCATGCTAACCGCAGGCATCGGGACGTCGACAAGGGCGTCCTGGATGTCACCCCTTTCGGCGAGCAGTTCAGGCGCTCTGAACCAGCCGAGCTGAGCTAAGCTGGGCCAGCCGCGTCCACGCGTGCCCGTCAATCCACGCACCCCGTCACTCCCTCCCCTCAAGCGCATTCAGCGCCGCCACAAACTCCGACCAGGGCACCGGCTCCCCGTGGACGGGCGCTACGGTGGACACCTCCAACCCCATCCTCTCGATCTGGTTGTAGAAGCTCCGCATCGCTGGCAGCTGCGCCGGCCGAGGGGGCTCGTGCGTGTCGAAGAGATCCGCTTCGAATGCGATGCCCTCCTCCGGCAGGTAGGCCATCAGCATCCCCGAGACGTGCTGCAACGGCTGAACGTAGTAGACCCGAAGGATCCGGGAGTCGTCGGTGATCACGTAGTTCTCCTGGACCGCCTCGTAGTTGTAGCCCTCGGACAACTCCGTGGGAGGCCACATGGAGACGATGTCCGGTTCCACGGTCCGCGGCTCGTAGACCAGCACGTCAGTGTTCAGGAAATCGAGGTTGATCATGTGCGTGACGACCGTGGAGCCGATGTGCAGGTAGGTCCTGAGCCCGCCGATGTGGTCGAAGTGCGGGTGCGAGCTGATGACCCAGCGGATCGGCTTTCCGGGGGCGAGCCGGACGATCTCCTCGATGACCGCGAGGCTCCGCTCCTCGTTTCCCGGGGCCTCGAATACGGCGACGAACTCGTCGAATTCCACCATGTAGCTGTTCGCGGGGCTCCCGCCCAGAAGGTAGACGCCGTCCGCCATCTCGGTGACGGTCACCTCCGTTTCGAAGGACGCCTCCGCGACGGCCGGAGGCACGGGGCCCGGATCCGGGCACACGTTGGGCCGCACATCCGGGAACCGGCCGCCGTAGCCGTTGTGACCCGTGCTCCGGCGGTAGAACTGCCAGTTGTCGTCCCAGCCATGGTGGGAGTGCCATGCGATCGGCCACTTCACGTCGCCGAAGGTCAACTGCTCCGTCGACTCGTGCTCGATGTTGAAGTCGCCGAGCGCGGGTACGTTGACCGTGGTCTTGATCCGCTGGATCTGGTTCTGCGGGTTGATCGTCGCATCCACGCGATACTTGCCGAACATCGTGATCGCCACGACGTGCATCTTGTCGGGGAGGACCACATTCCCGTCCCGGCCCTTCTCGATCTGCTCCCACCGCCAGAAGGCGACGGGATCGGCCCCGGGCAGGCGGGCGGCCTTGATGAAGCCGGGAGGATTGAGCCAGAGATCGAGCTGATACAGCTCCGCGAGGTCCGGCGGAACCGCTACGGGCTCTCCGTCCCCATCGATGTGCCAGGCCTTGTCGCCGCTCACGACATGGGTCTGTCGCGTTTCCGTCTGAGTCGGCGTGCCCCCTTCCCAACCCACGCCGTACTTCCACGCGGCCGGACTGATGCCCGGTTCCCGGTCGAAGGTCTCGATGCTGGTCCGGGTCTCCCAGTCGATGCTTCGGGTGTAGTTGTTCAGGCCGCCGATCCGTGGCCAGTCCACGTTGACCGCGTTCTCGAACGTCTGACCGACGGCTCCGCTGTAACCGTTACCGGAAAAAGTGATGCAGCGGAGATCCGCTTCGCCGATTTCCTCGGCGGCAGCAGCCAGGAGGGGATAGGGATCGACGTATCCCGGCGGAAACTCCTGGGCCGCCGCCGAGTTCATCCAGAATGGCAGTAGAGCCAACGCCCCAAGAGTATTCCTGGCCATCTTTCCTCCTCCGACTCAGATTGGCAATCCACTATTCCCTCCCCAACCACGCATTATGCACAAAGTAAAACTGCCCCTCCGACATCAACTCGAAATCCCGCACCTCATCTGACACCGCGTAGAAGATCGGTTCGCTGAGCGTCGGCAGCATCAGCGCGTTCTCCATGATGATTCGCTGGGCATCCTGAGCGAGTTCGCACCGGGCCTCCCGGTCCGGGATGGTCCTGAGCTGGCCCACGAGTCGGTCCAGTTCCTCGTCCACGAAGCCGGTCCATGCCCATCCGCCCACCACGTCGTGCGCCGAGTTCCAGAGCATGTCCATAAGCAGGGGATCGGGGCTGCGCTGGCGCTCGTACATCAGATCGAAGTCGCGGTTGTTGACCATTTCCAGCTGTACCGGCCCGGGCACGATCTCGATGGCCACGTCGATGCCGATCGCGCGCCACTGCGCCTGGATCGCCTCTCCCATCTCCTCGCGGTCGAGGATGGTCCAGCGCACGCGCAGCGGCGTGCCGTCCTCGACACCGGGAATGCCGTATGCCTCGCGCATGCCGTCGCCATCCCGGTCCGCGTACCCTGCCTCTTCCAGTAGCCGCCGCGCGGTCTCGGGATCGTGCGGGTAGAGGTCCGCGTTCCCCTCCCAGTAGCACGGATGGACCGTGTTCAGGGGGCCATCGGATGGCAGAAAGTGCCCGTCGTACAGCAAGTCGTTGATGGCGAGCTGATCGGTTGCGTACAGCACGGCCTGCCGAACCCGGAGGTCGCTGAAGGGCGGACGGCGCACGTTCATGACCATCTGCAGTCCGGTTCCGGCCTGGTAGCCGGTCAGCAGCGAGAAGCCCTCCGCATCGCGATAGTCATCGATGTACGCCGTGGGCAGATTCATGGCGATATGGGCGTTGCCGGTCCGGACGATGTTGCCCAGGACCGCCTCCTCGCCGATGAAGCGGATGGTCACGCGCTCGACCTTGGCAGGGCCCGGCTCCTTGCTGATCCAGTTCCATCCGCCGTAGCCGTCCCAGCGCCGCACGGTCACATGGTCGTTGGGCACCCACTCCTCCAGCAGGAACGGGCCCGCGCCAACCAGATGCCGGTCGAACTCCTCGATTCCCCACTGCTCCGCAGCCGCGGGGGACCAGATCGGCACCCTCCGGAAGGCGTCGAGGACCGTCACCCATGGGGCCTCGTAGTGGAGCGTGACGGTGGTGTCGTCGACCACCTCCACGCGCTCGACCGGCCCGACGTGGGCCGCCATCTCCCCGGAGCGGGTTGCCGGGTCGAGGATGCGCTCGACGTTGTACTTGACGGCCTCCGCGTCGAAGGGCGTTCCGTCCTGGAACACGACGCCGCTCTTCAGCGTGAACGTCCACTCGTCCGCGACATCGTTCGAGGACCAGCTCGCGGCCAGCGCCGGATGGAACTCCCCGTCCGGCCCGAGAATCAGCAGCGGATCGGCGATCTTGTAGTCGATCAGCCACGCCGTCTGGTATGGCTCGATGTGGCCGTCGAGCGAAGCGGGCTCCCGGGAGGCGGTCCAGGCGATGATGAGTTCGTTCGCGGCGTCGGAAGCACCGGACTCTCCGTCGCCGCAGGCGAGGAATCAGCAGTGCGACCGCTACGGTCGCCCTCAGTCCCCTGGTTCGTGCCATCCTTGGAGTAGCGTGGTGGATCATGACCTCATCGGCTGCGAGATTTCTGGCGGCGGCGGCAAACGTTTGCCACTAGCCACTCCGTCCGACATCCTCCGTCAGAGTACAACCGGAACGTGATATGAGCGACCCGGCATTCTACGAGATCGCCGTGAAGCACGGCGAGGAAGCAGCGATCCAGCCTGGCATCGCCGCCGATCCGGGCACCATGGAACTTGACGAAGAGTGGTTCGCTAGGGCTCGACCCGTCCGGAAGACACACCCCATGTTGTAGAGGCGCTCCGGGGCGTCGGCGCCTGCTCTTGATGCGACGCGCGGCAACACGCGTGGGCACACATCTCAGGAGAGCGCCAACCCTCTTGTATAGCTATCGCCGCTACCCTAGCTTTTGAGACAGGATTGGGGGAGTTGTTCCCGGTCGGCGTCTGGCTCTGGGGTTTCCCGGGGCCTTTCGTTATTAAGGGAAGATTTTCAGACCCCAGCCTTGGTACCTCCCGTCGGGACTTCGTCGGAGCTTTTTCCGGATGATGTCCCAAGCTCGGTTAGGTTGTTGGGGATTCACTACGTGACGGCCTATTGGCCGAGCGGTCAGGTCGGCAAGCTGTAAACCCACAGAGTTGGTTTTCTTGTCAGCGAAGACAATTTCAAAACAGGGCATGTCATCACGGTTCCGCCGAAAGGCAAGTTCCAGTTCGGCATCTTCCTTCTTGCCCCGCTGAAGGGCGGCTTCTTCTTGCGGATGTCGTGCTCGTGCAGAATGACCCGTGGTCTCCGCTCTCATCCACGAAGACCAAGTAGTCACTATTATGTCATGCGCCAGAGACTCGTAGGTCGCCTTCCCGCTGCCCTCCCCCCTCAATACGGCAGGAAGAACAGCGCCACCGCGATGAACGGGATCAGCAAAAGCATCATCGTGATGCCGTAGCCGAACATGTCGCGGGCGCGCAGGCCCGTGATGGCGAGTAGCGGGATCGCCCAGAACGGGTTGAACAGGTTGGTGTGCGCGTCGCCCACGGCGTAGGCCGCGATCGTCTGGCCGTGCGGCACGCCGAGTTCCGCCCCTGCGAGCATCATCGGGCCCCCCACGATGGCCCATTCGCTCCCCGCTGACGGCACGAAGACGTTCAGGATGCCGCCCGTTATCCAGGTGACCACGGGGAAGTTGTCGGCGCTGGACAGCGAGAGCAGGCTCTCCGTCATCGTTTCCACCAGCCCGGTACCCGTCATGATCCCCACGATCCCCGCATAGAAGGGGAACTGAAGGATGACGCCGGCGCTGCCCTTCACCGCATCGTTGAACTCGTCCTGATACTTCGAAGGACTGAGGTACAGGAGCATCCCGATCATCAGGAACCCGAAGTTGAAGACGTTCAGGTCGAGTGCCCCCCTGGGGTCCGTATAGAACTCGCGGCCGAGGAGGACGACACCCGTAAGCGCGATGATTCCGCCCAGCACGCGGCTGTGGTTGATGCGGTCGGCCAGGCTCGCCTTGACGTCTGCCGGAGCGGCTTTGGGATGAACGTCCTGGGCGTCGGCTGCCTCGGGGAGGTAGCGCGCGATCCCCCGGCAATTCTGGTCCGGCGGCGCGAGGAGATAGAGCATCAGGCAGCCGTAGAGCAGAGCGAGCCCCGTGAGAATCAGCGGATAGGGATGGAAGACCCACTCGCTCGCGGGAATCACCCGGTCCACGATGCCCATCTGCATGAAGACGTTGTTGTCGGTCGCCTGCAGGAGGCCCGCCGAGCTGGACATGCCCCATCCCCAGGTCAGGCTCATGCCCATGTATCCCGCCACGGCCAGCAGCGGATAGTGGACGGCCATGCCCCTCCGGTGTGCGAGCTTTCCCATCTCGCGCGCGAGGATGGCGCCGAAGATGAGCCCCAGGCCCCACGAGATCCATCCCATCAGCATCGAGCCCACCCCCACGAGCACCACCGCCTGCCGCCCGTTCCGGGGGAGCCCCACCAGCCAGAGAATCCCCTGCCTCACCCGCGGGTGGTACGCAACCACGAACCCGGTCACCAGGATGATGACCATCTGCATCGCAAACGTGAGAAGAAGCCAGAAGCCGTCGTACCAGGCGAAGGCGATCTCTGGAAGGCTCGATCCCTCGGAGAAAAAGGCGGTCACCGCCGCGACGTAGGTGAGGATGATTGCGAACATGAACGGATTCGGCATCCATCGCTCGACTCGGTCCGCGATGACCTCACCGAACTTCTGTACGGGCGTAAGCCTGGGGTCTCCGGCGCTTCTCTGGGTCAAGGCGCTTCCTCCATGTGGCGTCTTCGGAGTTCAACTCGCCCGCGAGCCTGGGCTGCGGGCCGGGAACCCGGCAACATACGGAGCGGGGTCCGCCGGGAACAGTAAAGCGGGAGGCATCGCCGTAGCTGGGGCCGGACGCCCCGCCGCGGAGGCCGGCGTTCGTCTACGCGGGGGATCCGCGACGAGTTGCGAGGGGGCCGGTCGCCCTTGCCCGGAAACCCGTGCAGGACCACGATGGGAGGATCCCCGTTTGCCATCTCATCGCCCGCAGGCCTTACCGTTTCCAGAAGAAAACCCATCGCTCCCAGCCAAGGTGGTCCCATGATCGTTCGCAAGAAGCTTCCGGGCGTTGTTTCTCTTTTCGTCGTGCCGGTCGTCGCCGTCCTGGCCGTGATGACCCTGGCCTGCGCGGCACCCGACGCCTCCGACTCCTCTGCCGGGATGTCGGACGGCGTGCCCCGGTTCGAGCCCGTGGAGGACTGGTTCCAGCTGCCCGAGGGCTTCGTGTGGGGCCAGGTGATCGGCATCGCCGCCGACGCCCAAGGCCATGTCTGGACCTCCAACGCCAGCCAGATACGCGAATGGGACACCGAGGGGAACCTGGTGCAGTCGTGGAGTGCCGCGGGCCCGGACGGGAATTGGAGCACGATCCACGGCCTCTTCGTGGACCACAACGACTTCGTGTGGACGAACGCGCGCGAGAGCAACATGACGCTCAAGTTCACGCGCGACGGGGAACACGTGATGACGCTCGGGCGCTTCGATGAAACCGGGGGCAGCAATGATCCCACGCTGATGGGGCGGCCGGCAGAAATCTGGGTGGATCCCGAGGACAACGAGGTCTTCATCGCGGACGGGTACGGCAACCGGCGCGTCATCGTCGTTGATGGAGAGAGCGGGGAGTATCTGCGGCACTGGGGCGCGTACGGGGAGCAGCCGGACGACGACTATCAGTGGGATCGGATGTCCGGCGAGCCGTCGCGACAGTTTCAGACCGCGCACGGGATCACCGGGTCCGGGGATGGGCTGATCTACCTAGCCGACCGGGCCAACAACCGCGTTCAGGTCTTCCAGCAGAACGGCGAGTACGTGATGGAGAAGATCGTGCGGCCGTTGTGCATGCCCGAGGGCCAGCCGGAGGTGCCGAATTGCGGGGGGTCTGCGACCTTTTCAGTCGGTTTTTCGCCCGACGAGGCGCAGACATATCTCTATGTGGCGGACGGGGGCTCGCATGTGATTCTGGTCCTGCGGCGCTCCGACCTGGAGATCGTGGACCAGTTCGGCGGTCCCGGGACCGGTCCTGGCCAGCTCGGGCGGCCCCACAACCTGGCGGTGGATCCCCAGGGGAACATATTCGTGGCCGAGGCGGCCGGGCCCATGGTAGTCGATGCTGCTGGCGACAGCGTCCAAGCCGGCTTCCGGGCGCAGAAGTTCGCGGTGCAGGGGGCGGACGGAGGTTAGGAACAGCTACTCGGTGGGAACAATGATCCGCGCATCGGCTGGGGATATCGTGGTGGCCCCGGGTTGGCGTGCCGGCGGTCGAGGACGCATGCGCGTCGCCGTCATCGCCTTCGCCCTGGCGGGCTTCCTTTTGTCTTCCTTCGCCGGTCCTCGCGGGCTTGCGGCCCAGTCGTCCGGCGTGGAGCAACCGGGGTTTGATCGGGTGCTCGCGTTTCCCGCCCCGGTGGGTGAGGAGCGACTCGATCCGGACCGGGGCGCGATGGGCGCCTGGCAACGGATCCGCAAACTGGGGACCACCGCCAGCCTGCTCCACGTCACCGCCCATCCCGACGACGAGAACTCGGGGATGCTCACCCTGGCCAGCCGTGGCTGGGGCGCGCGCACCGCACTCATGAGCCTCAATCGTGGCGAAGCCGGCGCCAACGCCATCGGCTCCGAACTCTTCGACGGGCTCGGGCTGATCCGGACGCGCGAGCTGGTCCTGGCGGGGCGCTACTACGGCCTGGACGACCTCTACTTCACCACCGCCGTGGACTACGGCTACTCCAAGTCGGTTGAAGAAGCCTACCGCAGCTGGGAGCCCGAGGCAGTCCTGGAGGACATGGTTCGGGTCATCCGCCTGAACCGCCCGCTGGTGGTGGTGGCCCGGTTTCACGGGTCGCGGCGCGATGGACACGGCCATCACCACACATCGGGTCTGCTCACGCCCGAGGCGGTGGCTGCCGCCGCGGATCCGGCCCGCTTCCCGCGCCAGATCGAGGGGGAGGGGCTACGGCCGTGGCGGGTGCTGCGTACGTACCGTGGAGGCATCCGAGAGGGTGAGCCCTACCATGTGGAGGTGGATGCCACCGGAGAGAGTCCGTGGCTCGGCACGACCTACCAGGGCTGGGCCAGCCGGGGGCTGGGGCTGCAGCGGTCGCAGACGGCCGGGCGGGTGCGCATCGGGGGCGGCCGCTATCGCTACGAGTTGAGGGACGCAGGAGGGGACCGGGATGCCGAAGTGTCGTTCTTCGCGGGCCTGGACACGAGCCTGAGCGCGCTTCCCGCGTTGCTGGGGGAGAACGTGACTCCCGAAGCCGCGTCGACGCTCGGAGAGCTGCAGAGACTCGTCGAGGAAGTCGTCGAGGAGTTCGACTTCCGTGCTCCGGGACGGTCCGTTCCGGATCTGATCCGAGGCCTCGTGCTGCTGCGCTCGGCGGTTGCAGGATCGGGGGATGCTCCCGAGATTCGCTTCCACCTGTTGCTGAAGGAACGGCAGTTCACCGACGCCATCGCCGCGGCGGGCGGGCTGCAGGTGGAGGGGGAACTGGGCGGTGGAGCCGGGAACGCGGTGGTGGTGCCAGGTCAGAGCATCTCCACCCGAATCGCGATCGAGGCGTCCGGTTCCACAGACGTTACGGTCTCCGAGGGCCGGATCGTGGACAGGGCCGGGGTCATTCTGGGCCGGACTTCCGGCTTTTTGCAGACGGAGGATGGCTTCGCAGCCGAGATGGACGTGCGTGTGTCCGAGGCCGGCGACGACGGGCCAGCCGGCGCTCCCTACTTCGCGCGCGCCGGGCTCGCGCAGAACCACTACGAGGTAACGGACTCGGCGGACCTGCACCTGCCATGGCGGCGGCCCGCCCTGGCGGTTGCCGTCGACCTGGTGGTGGAGGGGACCACCCTGTCGTACACCGCCCCCCTCACCACCCCCGTGCCCCGCCTGCCGTACGGATCGGTGACGCGCCCGGTCGAGGTGCTGCCTGCCCTGTCGGTCGTGGTGGAGCCGGCCGTGCGCGTGGTTCCGGTGGACGGCCCGGGCGCGCCTCCTGGCGACGGGCGACCCGGCAGGCCCGCCGGTGCATCCCAGCGCCCCACGGCGCCGGTGAACGGGCAGCCGGACCCTCCCGCTGCCGCATCCGACCGCCCCGCCACCTCAGCGAACGAAGGGCGCAACCGTCCCATCCCCGCATCCGACCGCCCCACCACCTCGGCGAACCGCGCGACCTTGCCGGACGCTGCCAGTGCCCGCACCCAGGCCGCCCCCGTCCCCATCCACGTGCGCGTCACCGCCAACACCGCCCCCCTCGCCGCCGAGACCCGCCTGGGACTCCCGGCCGGGTGGGTCGTCGCGCCCGCCGCCGTGGCGCAAGACTTCACCCGCCCGGGCGAAATCGCCGAGGTCGCCTTCGAGGTCACCCCGCCGGACGGGTGGAGGGGCGCCGCCACCCTCGAGGCCGTGTCCCGGGCGGACGGACGCGAATACCGCACCGGGTACCAGACCATCGAGCACCGCGACCTCCGGCTGGCGCGGTTGTGGCGCCCCGCCACCACGACCGTGCGGTCGGTGCCGGTCGCCCGTCTGGACGGCGCGCGCATCGGCTACGTGATGGGCGTGGGCGACGAGGTGCCCGCGGCCATCGAGGCGCTGGGCGCCCGCGTCGACCTCCTGGACGCAGCCGTCCTGGCCGACCCGCAGTCCACCCAGGGGCTGGACGCCATCGTGGTGGGCACGCGGGCGTACGCCGTGCGACCGGACCTGCTGGAACACAACCAGCGCCTGATCGAGTACGCGCGCGCCGGCGGCCACCTGGTGATCCTCTACCAGACCCAGGAGTTCGTGCCCGCGGAGATGGCCCCCTACCCCGCCGCCCTCCCACGCGGCGCGGAGGAAGTGTCGGAAGAAGACGCCCCGGTGCGCCTGCTCCAGCCGGACCATCCGTTCATGACCGCGCCCAACCGCATCACCGAAGCCGACTTCGACGGTTGGGTCGAGCAGCGCGGCTCGAAGTTTTTCACGGAGTGGGACACCGCGTACACCGCGCTGGTGGAAACCCACGACCAGGGGCAGGCCCCGCAGGAAGGGATTTGGCTCACGGCCACGATCGGCGAGGGCGGCTACACCTACCTCGCGCTCGCCCTACACCGCCAGCTGCCCTACGGCGTCCCCGGGGCCTTCCGCATTCTCTCCAACGTGCTCTCGCCCCGCGGGGATCCCTGACCGTTGCGACGGGCCCTCATGGTTCCCACATCGCCCGGCCTGCGCCCGACGCCCATGGCGGACTTGCTTCCCATGGTTCCCGAACCGCCTGGTCGGCGCCTCCTGCCCATGGCGGGGTCGCCCCTGCCGCGCATGGTTCCCAAATCCCGTGGCCGCCAGCCGGCGCCGAGGCCCGGTGGGCGCCCACCCCCTGACCCATGGCGCTGACCTCCCTCGACTGGATCGTCGTCGCCGTCTACGGAGCCATCGTCCTCGCCATCGGCTTCGGTATGGCACGGCGCGCGGGCGGAAGCGTGGAGGACTACTTCGTCGCCGGGCGTTCCCTCCCCTGGTGGCTGGCGGGCACCTCGATCGCGGCGACCTGGTTCGCCTCGGACGCGCCCCTGGCCACCGCCGCGCTCGTTCGCCAGCAGGGCATCTTCGGGAACTGGCTGTGGTGGTACGAAGCCGCCGGGGTGCTGATGCTGACCTTTTTCTACGCGCGCCTGTGGCGGCGCGCCAGGGTGCTCACTGACGCCGAAGTGATCGAGATCCGCTACGGCGGCGCCCCCGCCCGGGTCCTGCGCGGCTTCTCGGCGGTCTATCAGGGACTCATCAAGAACGGCGTAGTGATGGGGTGGGTCATGCTGGCGATGGTGAAGTTCAGCAGCGTACTGCTGGGATGGGACCCCGCCCTCACCCTGACAGTCTGCGTCGGGCTGGCGCTGGCCTACACCGTAGCCTCGGGGCTGTGGGGCGTGGTGGTCACCGATCTGCTGCAGTTCACCGCCGGCATGCTCGGGGCGATCACCCTCGCCGGCATCGTGCTGGCCCGCTTCGGCGGCCCTGCCGCCATGGCCGACGCCATCGCCGCCGTCCCACAGTCTCCTCCCGGCGCCCTCGACCTGGTGCCAACCGCCGCCAACGCCTCCTCGCTCGAGATCGTCTCGTTCCTCTGTCTGATCGGCATCCTGTGGCTGAGAAGCGGACAGGGCGACGGCTACGTGGCTCAGCGCCTGTTCGCGACCCGCGACGAGCGCCAGGCGGTCAAGGCGTCGCTCTGGTTCGCCTTCGCGGGGACGGTCCTGCTTACGTGGCCCTGGATCGTGGTCGGGCTGGGGTCGCTGCTGGTCTTCCCCCCCGCGACCATGGACGCCGCGCTGGCCGCCGACCCCGAGCTCGCCTATCCGATGATGATCCGCGAGCTGATGCCCGCAGGACTGAGGGGGCTGATGGTCGCGACCTTCCTGGCCGCCTTCATGAGCACCATGGACACCCACCTGTGCTGGGGCGCGTCCTACATGGTGAACGACGTCTACCGCCGCTTCATGCGGCCCGGCCGATCGGAGCGCCACTACGTCGCGGCTTCCCGGGTCGCGGTCGTGCTGCTGGCCGGGGTCGCGGCGATCGTGGCCTGGCAGATGGACTCCATCCAGCGGGGCTGGATCTACATCATCGAGCTCACCGCGGGGGTCGCGCTGGTCTGGCTGCTCAGATGGTACTGGTGGCGCGTCAACGCCTGGGCCGAGATCGCCGCCATGGCCGGCTCGGTGGTGCTGGCCAACGCCAGGGTGCTGCTGGGGCTGATCGAGCCCGTCGTCCCCGCCCCCGTGCTCGAGGCCGTAAACGCCATGTACGCGCCCGGCATGGACCTCGTCCGCGGCGTGATCATCCTGGTCGCCTGCACGGCGCTGTGGCTGGCGGTCGCGCTGACTACCCGGCCCGAGGCCGACGAAGTGCTCGACCGCTTCTACCGCCGGGTCCACCCCGGCGGCTGGTGGGAGCAGGTCTCGCGCCGCACCGGGATCACCTCCTCCGACCCCTCGGCCGGCCGCATGTGGCTCGGCTTCCTCATGGGCGCGATATTCGTCTTCGCCAGCCTCCTCGGCGTAGGCTACCTCCTCACGGGGAAGGCCGTCGCAGGCACGCTTCTTGTTGCCGTCTCGCTGGGCGCGGGAGCGCTGGCCGTACGGAGCGCCAACGCCAATACCGGAGAGACGCCGACGGGAGCCGCACCATGAGCGCGGAAGTCGGCGGATGAGAACAGAAGCATGACCCCGGAAACCACCGCATGAACCCGGAAGTCAAACCATGAAAATCGTCCTGGTCGGCGCCGGAAGCCGCGAGTTCGGACCCGCCTCCATCCGCGACCTGCTGCTGAGCGACGCCCTGAGCGAGAGCGGGCTCGACATCGTCCTCATGGACCTGGACGCGGCGGAACTCCCCAGGATGCGGGGATACGCGGAGTCGGTCGCGGAGCGCCTGGGCCGCTCGGCGCAGCTGTCCGTCACCACCCGCCTCGCGGACGCGCTCCCCGGAGCCGACGCGGTGGTGATGGCCATCGAGCTCGACCGCTACTTCTACTGGGCCCAGGACTTCCACATCCCGCGCACCTTCGGCTTCCCCCAGATCTACGGCGAGAACGGCGGCCCCGGAGGGCTCTTCCACGCGCTGCGCAACATGGGCCCCTGCGTGGAGGTGGCGCGCGCGATGGAAGAACACTGTCCCGACGCGTGGCTCCTCAACTACACCAACCCCCTCACCAAGCTGTGCGAGGCCCAGTCCCGGCTCTCCGACGTGCGCGTGGTGGGCCTCTGCCACGGCGTCTTCCACGGCATCGAGCAGATGGCCCGCCTCCTGGGCCTCCCGACGGGGCGGCTGGACGCCCGGGCGAGCGGCATCAACCACTTCACCTGGTTCGAGTCGGTGCGCGACCGCAAGACCGGCGAGGACCTCTATCCCCGTCTGAAGCAGCGCGAAGGCGAAGCCCACCTGCTGCACGACTGGGACGAGATCGCCCTCAGCCGCATCCTGTATCGCGTCTTCGGCCGCTTCCCCAGCCCGGGAGCCAATCACATCGGCGAATATCTGGGATGGGCGCAGGAGTTTCTCGGCAGCAGCGTTGTGCAGTTCTTCTACGATCCCGTGCGCGGCGCACCCTGGGAGACCGGCGAGGTGCCGACCTGGATCTACAACCTCGCCGACCATCCCACAGACATGCCCGCGTTTCCGGGCGGCCCCGTGCCCCGCATGAAGCCGACCCGGGAACAGAGGGCGGCCGCGGCCGAGGCGCTCGCAGCGCGCACCGATGGCGGGTCCGGAAACGACACTGGCGAAGAGTCCGGGAACGACACCGGTGGAGGGTCCGCGAGCGAGACGCCCCCGGGCAATGGACCGGCTGTAGCGGGTGGACTGGAATTTCCCGGCCCGTTGGCGCCGTCCGGCGAGCTGGCCGTGCCGCTCCTCGAGGGAATCCTCTGCGGCGTCGACACCTACCTGGATGCGGTCAACGTGCCGAATCAAGGATATATCCCGGGCCTTCCAGAAGACGCAGTGGTCGAGGTGCCGGCGCGCGTGGACTCGAGCGGGCTTCATCCAAGGAAGATGAAACGGCTGCCCGAGGGAATCCTGGCTCTGCTGCGTACCCAGACCAGCATCCACCATCTCCTCGTGGACGCATTCGCGCACGGCTCGCGAGGGACCCTGCTCCAGGCATTGATGCTCGACCCCACGACCCACTCCTACCGCGCCGCGGTGAACCTCATCAACGAGATGTTCCGCGTGCAGGGGGATGTGCTGCCTGAGATGGATTGGTAGCTGTGCCATGACGAAGAGGCGGCTCCCGTTCCGGCGCGATGGCCATCACGATGTCGCGGTGGTGCGCACCTTCAGCTACCGCTACCAGGGCGAGCTCGCGCGCGGCATCCTCGACGCCGCGAGCATCCCCTGTGTCCTCGAGGTCGACGATTCAGGTGGTTCCGAGATCGGCATGGCGTTCGCCAATCCCGCCCGGCTGCTGGTCAGGGTCGAGGACCTGGAGCGGGCGGACGAGCTGCTGGTGTGACGAACGCGGCAGGCTGGAGTGGCTAACGCTAACGCGGCAGAGGCTGGAGTGGCTGGCGCGGCAGGCTGGAGTGGTTGGCGCACAGGCCCGGACTT
This sequence comes from Longimicrobiales bacterium, assembly GCA_965225805.1. Classification (GTDB taxonomy): domain Bacteria; phylum Gemmatimonadota; class Gemmatimonadetes; order Longimicrobiales; family Gaopeijiaceae; genus BD2-11. Next base: position 1,435,980 of record OZ245327.1, on the reverse strand, counting down.
GCTGGCAAACAGGCCGGGGATGACTATCGCACCGGCTCCGAATACCAGCCCGCCCAAGCCGCCTTCCAGCGCCGGAAGCAAGCAATGAAGACCGGGTTGGTCCAGATCAAGATCCGCCAGAGCGGCCAATCGTCGAAGCGGCGGCTGGAGGGCCGGACGCGCGGAGTCCGGATCAGTCGGACCGTACCACGCGTCTTTCGGGCCAGTCTCCTCAGATCCCGATAGAAGTCCACATCCTCACCCATCCACACGTTTTCGTCGTAGCCGCCAACCTGCTCGAACGCGGATTTGCGGCAGAACTGCGTGGCGCCCTGCACCATTCCCGTCGCCCTGGCCAGCAGCCGCCAACCCCGTAGATACAGCCCGACGGCGACGCGACGCGGTTGGTATTCGGTGTCCACGCCCCCTCCGACGCACCGCGGATCGCTCATCGTCGTGTGGATCACCTGGAGGAGCGCCTGCGGCACCAGCACGTCCGCATCCACGAAGACGAATATGTCACCCGTCGCGAGGCGTGCTCCGGCGTTCCGGGCCCGCCCAATGCCCCGCACCAGCTCGTGAACCACGGTCGCACCCCTGTCCCGGGCGACCGACGCGGTCTCGTCCGTGCTGTTGTTGTCGACGACGATGGTTTCGATGTCGACTTCGGACCGCGCCCGCAGATACTCGGCGGCGGCCCGGATCGAGTCGAGGGTCGCGGCGAGCCAGGCTTCCTCGTTATGCGCGGGAACGACTACCGAGAGTTGCAACCGACTATCTTCCAACAGGCGCTGCCCAGTCGCTCTGAACCCTGCGGACTACTCCCGAAACGGTCCCGTCCCACCGGGGCAATACAGCGCTATCGCGTCCGCGTCACGCTCCACCGGGGCATCCAGGACGGCGGCGGCGATGACCTCCACCGTACCCGCCTCCGACATGAACTGAATGTCGATGGCATTGGCGCCGAGTTCGCCCGCTTCCTCTCTGAGGCTGTTCAGCAGGTCGCCTTCGTCGGTAAAGTGCTGGTTGCCGGAGGCGAAGAGAAGCGCGACCCGCTCGCAGTCCTCGGAAATGTCATCGCCGGGCAGGAAGATGTTGACTTCCATCGGCGGTACCGGGTACGCCGTCCGGTCCATGAGCACGGTATTCGACACGTTGACGCAGGAGGAAACGATCAGGACGAGTGCGGCAGCGGCGATCTTCTTCATGAGGCCTCGCTCTTTGTCGGTGCGGGTAGCCCCTGGCGCTTCGCGGTGCGGGGGAACCCTGGCACATCGTACCGTTGCCCGGCGACTACAGGTCCCTCGGCCACAGCTCCCCCGCCTTCGACCGCAGCAAGACACCGGTTCGCGCCAATGACGGGACTCCTACAGGTCCCTCGGCCACAGCTCCGGCTGACCCTGCAGGGTCACGGCGCCGAAATCGCGCATGTCCAGCGTGGCGATGGCCCGGGCGCCCAACCGAGCGAGTCAACGGATCGGCACCCGGATCCAGACCTGGTGGGTCACGACGGTCACGCCATCGAGCGTCAGCGCGCCGCGGGGCGCGGCGATGAAGTCCGGGGACGCCGGCTCTGCGGCCATCTCCTGGAATCCGCCGATGCGGTCGATCCCGGGAAAGCCTGTGCCAGACGTGATGCGGGTGCTGAACTGCATCTCGATGTCCTGAAAGCGGAAATGGGTCGCGAGAGTGGGCGTCCACTCCGTCCAGGCTTCGTCCTGATCGCGCGAGGTCCTCGCGACGTGATCGTCCTGCTCGAGATGATAGGCGTATGACCGCGCCTCCAGACCGAACTGGAAGCCGAACCTCTTGTAGCGCTGCGAGACCCCGGAGCGCAGCACGACGTTCGAGAAGGTGAAGTGATTCTCGATCGTCTTGTCGCCGACCTCCAAATGGCCGCGGGGCGTTTCCATGCGACGGTCGGCCTCCTGCCAGGTGTGGCTCCAGATGGGCTGGTACGCGACATCGATGCCGAACGTCGTCGACTTCAAGTTCCTCCCAATGCCGAAGCCCATCTCGTAGGCCCAGGTGTTTCCCGGGTCGCGCGGGATGTTCTGAAGTTCGTAGTTGGGAATCTTGGGATGCGACTTGTGGTTCACGGTCAACGTCGCCCCGATGCGCCATCCGTCCTCCTCCAGCGCCCGGTCCCACTCGAAGTGCCCGCCCAGGGTGCGGGTCTTGTCCTGGTTGAGTTCCTCGCGGAACTCCAACGTCGGCGCGAAGGTGATGGAGTCCCGGGCAATGACGTCGGCATATTGCACCTCGTGTTCCATCGACACCCGGTTGTGGATCAGCGTGAGGCCGAGGCGGTCACGCTCTCCGTCGCGGAACACCCCCGCGCGCAGGTCGGTGACGCCGCCCCGCTGGTCGATGCGGTCCGCCTCCGCATACAACTGGTCCACTCCGGTCATCGCGTTCAGGCTCGCCCGGGAGACAGCGACTCCGACCGACCAGTCGCCGCCGTTCAGCTTGCGGCCGATGGCCATCCGGCCGTACAGGTTGCGCGCCGACTGCTCCGACAGGCGGTTGCGCGGCCCCCTCCACAAGCGCCCCTGGGACCCGCCGCTCACTTGCTGGAGAGCGACGGAGGCGCCGCCGAACCAGTCGCCCTGGCGGACGAGTCCGGTGAAGGGGAAGGTCTTGCCGGCCCCTCCGTCGCCGGAGACGCCGTAGAAGGTCGGCGCGCCGAGCATGGCAGACTCCTCGATGAATATCCCCTTCGCGGGATTCGACCACACGTCGGCGATCGAATCATCCACGGCGATGGCCGTGCCGGCCATCCCCAGAGTGGCCGAGGGAACCGTGAGAAACTGATCGCCGCTCGCGACCGGAACCGTGCGGATGGGGATGAGTTGCGCGTTCAACCCGGACGTGGTGACTGGAAAGCACCCCAGGAACGCCATGAGAGCGAAAATGACGGACAATCGCCGCGATATTCCGGATATTTCATCGTTGCGCCAAAACATTCCCGTATCGTTTTTTCGAGACTTCATTGGACCATTCATGCGAGACATTCTCCCAGCACTATTCTGAAATGGATCGTGCGGCGGTTGCGCCACAGCGTACATCTGAGAGAGCGAGCGGAGGAGCGATTATGTGACGGAACAGCCTCCGGAGGCCGTGGATGGGCAGCTACCCGTCGTGATGACGGGCCTCGGGATGTGACCGTGGGACTTCAGAACGTGACGGCGGCTCTCGCAATGTGACCGCGGGACTTCAGAACGTGACGGCGGCCCTCGCAATGTGACGGTGGGCCTCAGAACGTGACGGCGACGCCGATCACGGGGAGGAAGGGGCGCTCCGCGAGCGGGGTCAGCGAGTCGTTGCGCCAGGGCTGGAAGGCGTAGAACAGGGCGTCGCGACGCTTCAAGGCGTTGAGCACGCGCAGATACGGGCGAACGCTCCAGCTGTGACCGCCCCATTGGGGCGTAAGTCGCACGTGGAGTTCGAGGTCGACCCGGAGGAAGTCCTCGTCGAGTCCTTCGAGGAGGGGCGAGTCGAGGGAGGAGAGAGGCTCCAGGTCAGGCCCGGGTGGAGTCGGTTCGGCAGGTGCGGCCGACTCCTGGTCGAAGCCCAATGACCGGAAAGGAATGGCGCTATACGGGAGGCCCGCGCCGTAGGCCACGCGGAACTCTCCATGCACCGGTCCCCACAACTCGCTCGACACCCCCGCGGTGAGAAGGTGGCGCCCGGCGAAGTCGCGGCTGTAACCGGAGAGATCGCGGTCGGACCAGAACCAGGACAGCCCGTAGCCGAACCAGATCACCGCGCGTTCTCCGGCGCTGCTCAGACGGAGATCCATCCCCGAACTGCGGATCGATTCTCCGTCGTCCGATGCCGCGGCCAACCCCTCGTACCCCTTCCAATAGCCGTGCAGTCCTAGACGCACGCGCCCGGCGAGCAGCTGGTCGAGGGAGACGACGACGTGGTCCGCCCGGGCTACCGGGAGGAGGTGGCGCGCGGAGAGGTCGGAGGCCACCACCTCCTGGAGGGTGCGCTCGACTTCGACGTCCGGCGTGCGGGTGGGTTGGTGGTAGCGCCCGACCGCGACGCTCAGGAGCGCGCGCGGGTCGAAGGCCCAGGAGAGGCGTGCGCGGGGGGCGAAGGCCAGGTCACCGCCCGAGAGGAGGTCGGCGCGCACCCCCGCGCGCAGCGTGACCTCCGGGGCCAGAAGGCGGACCGCGTCGACATGGAGGCCGGTGGACGTGTGAGACGCGTTGGTGCTCGAGCCCACGCCGGCTCCCGGATCGCGCGCGCCGTACTCCGCCTCGATGTAGTTGTGGGACAGGCCGACAGCCGTGCGGGCGGCGGGGCCGCCCCATTCCAGCTCCGCGAGGAATCGGGCGCGCCGGTTGGCGCCGGTTGCAAGCAGCACGGCCGCCGAGGGCACCGAGTCGGAATCCGCCGGCTGAAGGGGGAGCGAGGCGTCGTAGTCGCTGGCGGCCGCAAGCGCGCGGACACGAGCACCGGCGGCGGAGCCCTCGTAGGTGAGGGAGAGCGCTCGATTCGACCAGGTGGCGTCGTCGGGCGCGGCTTCGTAGTCGAGGAGAACGGCTTCGGAATTGCGGAAAGCGGTGGCTCGGATGCGATGACCATCGCCGGGTTCGTACTCCGCCGCGAGCAGAGCGTCCGCATATCCGTAGGGCCGGTTCCCGCCCAGCGGTCCCGATCCGACATCGTGCAGCGCGCGCGCCGAGGCGAGAAAACCGCCCCGCGCGCCCAGTGGACCCTCCACGGCGCCCGACGCGGTGAGCAGATCGATGGCTGCGGAAGCGCGCAGCCGATCGCGGCGGGGGGAGCGCGTGCGCAGGTCGAGGATGTGGGTGAGGCCCCCGTCGTAGCGGGCGGGAGCCCCGCCACGGTGGAGCGCCGCGGCCCCGAGCAGCGCCGGCTCGAAGCCCGGCATCAGCCCGGCCACGTGAAACGGGGTGTACACCGGCGCGCCGTCCAGAAGGACGAGCTTCATGTCGGCGGTGGAACCCCGCAGGTACAGCACGTCGGTGGCGCTGGCGGGATCGTTGCCTGGAAGCGCGCGCACCGCAGCGGCGAGAGCCGGATCCCCGACGCCGGGGGTCAGGTCGAGCGCCTGGATCTCCAGTTCCGGGATGGGCCGGGGTCGTCCGGGCTCGTCCCCGGCGGAACTCTCGCCCGTCAGCCGGCTGGCCCGGACCTCGACCGGGTCGAGGCGTAGCGGCCGACCGGTCAGCTCGAGGTCGACGCGCACGGTCGCGTCCGGCACCAGGGTGACCTCAACCGCGATCGCGTCGTAGCCCGGATGGCGCACGCGAACGGTGACCACGCCAGCCGGGAGCCCGTCCAGCAAGTAGCGGCCGTCCTCGCCCGCCTGCACCCACCGGCGCCCCGCCGGAGTCTCGACCGCCAGGAGGGCGTATGCGAGCGCCGTGCTGCGGCCGCCGAAGACGCCGGCAACCGTCCCGTACACGGAGGCGGCCGCAGTGTCGGTGGGCACCTGCGGCGCCACGGTGCCGGCGAACGGGTGGGTGGCCACGATATCGAAGGCCGGCGTCGGGGGCGCGGGGATGGCGGGGAGCGGCCGGGCGGCCGGGGCCGCAGCGGCTGTTGGTGCCCGGGTCGTCGCGGCCATCAACGGGGACGTCGCCGCAACCGCCATCGCCAGCGCAGCGACGCGTGTCAATCGTCGCCCAGTGGGCAATCCCGCTCCCCTGGAGCCCATGCCGAACGCGCTCAATTCGGAACCCGGAAGGTCACAAGGTTCTCGCCGGCGGCGGCCGTGCGCGGCCCCGGGACCTCCGTTCCGGCCGCGTCCACCACGAGGTAGACCCCCCCGTTCACGATCAACGTGGCCGGAACGACCCCTTCCGGCAGCTCCACTGTCACGGGGCCCGCCACGATGCTCGCCCGCACTTCCCCACCCCCGTAGGAGAACTCGCTCCCGGTCCCCGCCAGCACCCCCACGGCCTGGCTCGTCACCTGACGGACATCGATGACAGTTCCGGGCGGAACCGTCTCCAGGCGCACGACCACCGGGCCGCTCGCGACCGCCATGCGCCCGCCGACCTGCTCCGGCAGTTCCGGCGCCGTGGCGGGCGGCGCGCCCGGCGATGGGGCCCCCGAAAACATCCGGGGAATCCACCCGTTGAACGGCCCGGGAAGCGCGGACAGCGCCCCCGCCCCGATGAGCACCAGCACCGCCGCCCGGCCGAGCCACCAGAGGGTTCGGGCGCCGCCCCGGACTCGGGTTCCCTTCGCCGCATCCCACCGCCCGCGGCCGATCGGCACAACCCGCGTCCCGGTTCCCGTAGTTACATCCCGCCGCCCCCGGCCGATCGGCGTCACCCGGGCTCCGGTTTCCGCGGCCACATCCCGCCGCCCGCGACCGGCGGCGACGTCCACCGCGCGTGGTCCCTCGTCCACCGCCCGCACGGGCTGCGCCAGCACCGCCAGCGCCCTCTCGACCGCCTCCGCGCGAGAGCGAGCTTCTGCCAGAGCCCGGGCGCACGAGGCGCACTCGTCGACGTGAGCCAGCACCTCGTCTGCGACCTGCTCCCGGTCTCGTACCGCAAGAAGGGTCTCTTCCGTCAGATGGGTCATCATCCCGCATCCTCTTCAGACGGGCCAAGGAGTCCCAGAAACCGGCGCTCGGCCCGCGCCAGCAGGGTACCGACCGACCCGGGCGCGACCCCGACTTCGCCGGCGATCTCGCGATAGCTGAACCCCGCGTAGCGGAGCATCAGAATCTCGCGGCTCCGTTCAGGCATGCGGCCAAGAACCTTGCGCACCTTTTCTCTCTCTTCCTCGCGCTCCAAGGCCCGGTCGGCCCGCTCCGGTTCGGACTCGTCAACGGGATTCGACGCCAGCAGCCGACGGCGGTTCCGGGCAACCTTGTCGCCGTCCAGAATGAGGTGTCTGGCGGTCGTGAACAGCCAGCTCGCGGGATCGGCCGGAGGCGCCCCGGCGTCCCGCCGCCACAGCCGCACCATCGCTTCCTGCACGATGTCCTCCGCCGTGTCCGGATCCCCGCACCGGTACGTGCAGTAGCGCAGCAGCTTCGGCTTGAGTTCGTCGTAGATGCCGCGGAATGCCTCTGGCTCCACCCGAGCCGCTCTCCGTTGTCGAGTTGTCGCACCAGGAACGACCGGGGGCGAGGAAATGTGACGCATCATCTCCCTCTCCGACTCATGCCTGCATCGTTGCGCACCGCGCGTCGTGCCGGTGACCGTGGCCACCGGGTCGCCGGGCACATCAGCGATACACGTGTGCCTGCCGTCCGGTTACGGTGCGCTTCAGGGGCCGCGTCGAACGGCGGCTACGGCCCGGGACTCGAGTCCTGTTACCGGTGGGTACCGTTGCCCGTGCCCCCAGGTTACGGAAGCCGTGCGGGACACCTGCCCGTGCACATCACGAGCTGCCGGTCCCCGCACAGGTTGCGGAAACCCCTCCGAGAGCAGAGCGTTGAGCCGGTTCGGCGAACGCCGATGGTGAATGAGGATGATAGACGGGTAACATGACTTCCCTTCGCGCGACGTGCGCCAAGCCCGTCGCGGCGGGCGCCAGCTTTCTGGTCCCCCGCCTTCTCGTAGCGGCATCTCTCCTTGCCGTGGCCTGCCTCGCTCCCTCGCCCCTGAGCGCGCAGGGCCCTCCGAGCGAGGCCGCCCCGGCCGCGGGGAATTCCAGGACCGTCCCGATGAGCATCCCCCGCATCTCGGGGCCCATCGAACTGGACGGCATCGTCAACGAGCCGTTCTGGGACGAAGTGGAACCGCTGCCCATGACGGTGTTCAGCCCCACCCATCGAGGTCCCCTCACGGAAACCACCGAGATCCGCGTCGCCCACGACGACCGGTTCCTCTATGTGTCGGGCCGGTTGTACGACTCGAGTCCGGAGGATATCCGGACCAACACCTTCTATCGCGACCGCTACAGCGGCGACGACGCCCTGGCCGTCATCATCGACAGCTACAACGACTATGAGAGCGCCGTCTGGTTCGTGACGAATCCCGCGGGAGCGCGCACCGATCGAACCGTTTTCGCCGATGGCCAGCCCATCACCGGCGGGGGGCCTCCCATGAACGAGGACTGGAACTCGTACTGGGAGGTCGCCACCACCCAGGGCGACGAGGGCTGGTTCGCCGAATTCCGCATCCCTTTCTCCACTCTGGGCTTCCAGGCGCTGGACGACGAAGTCACGATGGGCCTGATCGCCTATCGCGTGGTCGCCCGCAAGAACGAGCGCCAAACCTTCCCCGACCTCGATCCGCGATGGGGCGGGATCGCCTTCGCCAAGCCCTCGCAGGCGCAGCGCGTCATCCTCAGGGGGGTCCGGCAGACCACGCCCCTGTATGTCACTCCGTACGCACTCGGAGGGGTGAGCCTGAACCCCGAACTCGTGGACGGTGCCGGGGGCGCGGAATCGTTCTGGGAGACCGAGCGGGAGCGGTCCGGCGAGGCGGGCCTCGACATCAAGTACTCCCCCACCTCGAACCTGGCGCTGAACGTGACCGTGAACACCGACTTCGCCCAGGTGGAGGCGGACAGCGCCCAGGTCAACATCGAGCGCTTCCCGCTCTTCGTCCCCGAGAAGCGCCAGTTTTTCCAGGAACGCTCCGCAACCTTCGACTTCAACACGGGCGGCCCTGCCAACCGGCTCTTTCACAGCAGGCAGATCGGGCTCGACGAGGGCCGGATCGTGAGGATCTACGGGGGTGTGCGCGCGGTGGGGCGCGTCGGCGGCACCGACTTCGGGCTCCTGAGCATGCAGACGGCGGCGCACGATGACCGTTCCTCCGAGAGCATGGGCGTGCTGCGGCTACGGCAGCAGGTCCTGAACCCGTACTCCACCGTCGGCGCCATGGTCACAAGCCGGCTGGGTTCGCACGGGGGGGACAACGTCGCCTACGGGCTGGACGCCTCGATCCGGATAGTCGGGGACGAATATGCGCAGGTGCAGTGGGCGCAGACCTTCGACGAGGCCATCGCGGAAGCCGGCGCGCTGGACGCGGGGCTGCTGCGAGCCCGCTGGCAGCGGCGGCGCGAGGCGGGATTCACCTACCACGCCGACTTCGCGCGAGTGGGATCCGACTATGCGCCCGGACTGGGGTTCCAGCGGCGCCTGGACTACACCTACGGCGCCGTGGAATTCGGGTACGCTCAGTTCATGGACGCCAATTCGGCGTTCCAGTCGCGAGGTTTGGCGATAACCGCGAGGCAGTTCACCCGCAATTCCGACCGGACAGCGGAATCGAGGGAGATAAACCCAAAGTTCGAGGCTCAGACGAAGGGCGGAGCGCGCCTCGACGTGGGTACGCGGTCGCTGTTCGAGAGCGTGCACGAACCGTTTCCCATTTCCGACGTGGAAGTAGCGGCGGGCGAATATTGGTTCCACGAGGCGGTCGCGAACCTCTCTCTGTCCCGCACCGACAGTTTCCGGGGCAACTTCGGCGCTTCCGCGGGGAGTTTCTACGACGGAAGTCGCCTGGGCCTCTCGGTCGGCCCGATCTGGAATGTGTCCCGCTATCTGGAACTCGGCGCCACCTATTCGATCAATCAGATCGACTTCCCGGAGCGCAACATGGCGACCACGACGCACCTCGGGCAGCTGAAGGTCGAGACAGCGCTCAATACTCATCTTTCTCTGAGCGTTTTCGCCCAGTACAACGGCGTGGACGACCTGGCGACCTTCAACTCGCGTCTCCGCTATCATTTCAGCGAAGGGACCGACCTCTGGATCGTCTACAACGAGGGGTTGCATACCGACCGCGACGATAACTTCATCCCGCGAACGCCGCTGTCGGCGGGCCGGGCGTTTTCGGTGAAGTATGCGAGGACGTTCGTCAGGTGATGGGCGGCGCGGAAGTTCAGGAGCCGGGTCAGCACTCGGACTTGCGCGAGGGCGGGCTTCCGGGTGTGACGACAGGCCTCGGAACGGGTTGCGGAAAACCCGCTGAGCGTAGAGCGTTGGGGTCGGCTCGGGGGTAGCCTTCGTACGGAAGTGGCTTCGGGGGGGCTGAGCCCCTGGCCAGCGCGGCGGTGACGCCGGGACAGACCTATGGCCGGGGACGGGTGAACGAGGACGAGACGGGCAACGATGACTTTCTCTCGCACGCGCGGCGCCGGTTCCCTCCTCGGCGGCCTCCCCTTCGCAACCTCCCTTGTTGCGGCGGCGTGCCTCGCCGCCGCACCGCTGAGCGGCCAAGACCCTCCAGCGGAATCCGCCCCTTCCGCAGGAGACTCCCGGACCACCCCCATCACCATCCCGCGCATCTCCGGGCCCATCGAGCTGGACGGGATCGTGGACGAGGCGGCGTGGGACGAGGTGGAGCCGTTTCCCATCACGGTGTTCAGTCCCGCCTACGGGGCGCCGCCCACCGAAACCACCGAGGTGCGGGTCGCGCACGACGACGAGTTCCTCTACGTGTCGGGACGGTTGTACGACTCCGAGCCGGAGGCGGTCCGCACCAATACCTTCTATCGCGACCGCTACAGCGGCGACGATGGCCTGGCCGTCATCTTCGACAGTTACAACGACTATGAAACCGCGGTCTGGTTCGTGACCAATCCGGCCGGGAACCGCATCGATCGCACGGTCTTCAACGATGCGCAGATCGTCCCGCGCGCGGGGATGCCGTCGAACTCCGACTGGAACTCGTACTGGGACGTCGTCACCAGCCAGAGCGACGAGGGCTGGTTTGCCGAGTTTCGCATCCCCTTCTCGACCCTCGGCTTCCAGGTCCAGGGCGACGAAGTGACGATGGGCTTCATCTTCTACCGCATGATCGCCCGCAAGAACGAGCGCCATACCTTCCCCGACCTCGATCCCCGCTGGGGCGGCATCGCCTTCGCCAAGCCCTCGCAGGCCCAGCGCGTCGTCCTGCGGGGGGTGCAGCAGTCCACGCCCGTGTACCTGACGCCCTATGCGTTGGGAGGCCTGCAGCAGACGCCGCGACTCACGGACGGGCCCGCGGGCCCGGAGTCCGCCTGGGAAACCGACCAGGAGGGGTCCCGCGAGGTCGGACTCGACATCAAGTATGCCCCTACGTCGAATCTGGCGCTGAACGTCACCGTGAATACCGACTTCGCCCAGGTGGAGGCGGACAGCGCCCAGGTCAACCTCGAACGCTTCCAGCTGTTCGTCCCCGAGAAGCGCCAGTTCTTTCAGGAGCGCTCCGCGACCTTCGACTTCAACACCGGCGGCCCCTTCAACCGCCTCTTCTACAGCAGGAAGATCGGCCTCGCCGATGACGACATCGTCAGGATCTACGGGGGCGTGCGCGCGGTGGGACGCGTCGGCGGCACCGACTACGGGCTCCTCAACATGCAGACCGCCGGGCACGGCGAGCGCTCGTCAGAGAACATGGGCGTGCTGCGGCTGCGCCAGCAGGTGCTGAACCCCTACTCTAACGTGGGCGCGATGGTCACCAGCCGGCTCGGCACCCCCGGACAGGACAACATCGCCTACGGGCTGGACACCTCGCTCCGGCTGACCGGGGACGAGTATGCCCAGTTGCAGTGGGCGCAGACCTTCGATGAAGCCACGACGGGAGAGGGCGGGCTGGAGACGGGATTGATGAAAGGCCGCTGGGAGCGGCGGCGAGACGTGGGATTCACCTACACCCTCGACGCCGCCCGCGTGGGAGCCGACTACAACCCCGGCCTCGGGTTCCAGCGGCGCAAGGGCTTCAGCTTCGGCGGCGTGGAACTGGCGTATGGCCAGTTCATGGACGACCCCTCCGCGATGTTCCGCTCGCGGAGCGTGAGGCTCACCACCAGGCAATTCATCCGCAACTCGGACCGGACCGCCGAATCGACGTTGCTGAACCCGAAGTTCGAGGCCCAGTTCAGAAGCGGCGCGCGCCTGGATGTGGGTCTGGAGTCGCAGTTCGAAAGCATACGCGATCCCTTCGCGATTTCAGACGTGGAGGTGCCGGCGGGCGACTACTGGTTCCACGAGGTCAAGGCGAACTTCAGCCTCGCGCGCAGCGACAGCTTCCGGGGCCGCTACAGCGTGTCCGCGGGAAGCTTCTACGACGGCAGCCGGCTGAGCCTGTCGGTCGGTCCGATCTGGAACCTGTCGCGCTATCTGGAGCTGGGCGCGGCGTATTCCATCAACAGGATCGACTTCTCCAAGCGCGACATGGCCACTACGACGCATCTCGCGCACCTGAAGGTGGAGGTGGCCCTCAACACCCATTTCGCCGTGAGCGCCTACGGCCAGTACAACGGGGTGGACAACCTGACCAGCCTCAATTCGCGCATCCGCTATCACTTCAGCGAAGGCACCGACCTCTGGATCGTCTACAACGAAGGCCTGCACACGGAGCGCGACGCCAACATGATCCCGCGGGCACCGCTGTCGACGGGGCGGTCGTTCTCGGTGAAGTACTCGCAGACGTTTTCGTGGTGAGGGGGGGGATTCTTCGGCGGCGGCCACCCACCCTGGCGTTTCCCTTGTCCTGGGCACTGCGGGCCGTGATCGCGTGAGCCTTGCGGGTCAATTCCATCCAACGGCTTTGGACTTCCGCAGGCATGGCCATTCTGTCCTCCAACGAATGCGACGAAGCATCCGAGCGTCGTGACTATGGAGACATTGCGGGTGTGTACTCTGGCAAGAAGACCGTAATATTGGTGCAGGCGACATAGCCGCTGCCCATCCGCATTCGGAAGTGTGCTCAGCCCCTCCCCCGCCCCAGCGCCCGCGCCAGCACCACCGCAGCGTGCACGGCCTCACGGCCGCTTCCGTGCGCGATCTGGCTCCGGCAGCTGGTTCCATCAGCAACCAGAAGGGCGTCTTGGGGCGCGGCGCGGACCGCGGGCAGCAGATCCAGCTCTGCCATCTTCATCGACAACTCGTAGTGCTCGGCCTCGTAGCCGAATGAGCCGGCCATGCCGCAGCAACCGGACTGGATGACGTTGGTTTGTAGCCCGGGAATCCAGTCGAGAACTCGCGGTGTGGCGTCGAAGGCGCCGAAGGCCTTCTGATGGCAGTGTCCGTGGATGAGGGCGGAGTCTGTGTCGGGCTCCCGCAGGTTGAGACGGGGCCGAACTCGTTCTTCGTCGCGCGCGAGCAATTCTTCCAGAAGCAGGGCCCGCTGCGCCACCTGCTCTGACACAGCGCCGGGAAGCATGGCCGGGATTTCGTCGCGCAGGGTGAGCAGGCAGGAGGGCTCGAGGCCGGCGATGGTCGCGTCGCGGACGCGCGCGCTTGAGAGCGCGTCGAGCAGGCGGCGGGCCTCCGTGCGCGCCTCCTCCACCAGCCCGGCGTTCAGATAGGTGCGGCCGCAGCAGAGGGGGCGGGAGGCGCTTCGGCCTCCGAAGATCGTCCGCGCCCTGGAGCCGCTTCGCTCTCCGAAGGCGCTCAGAGTCTTGGAGCCAGCGCGGGCCTTGGAGCCCTTCCGAGCCTTGGAGCCAGCCCCCGATCCGGCCACCTCGACCCGGTACCCACCCGCTTCGAGCACCCTCAACGCCGCCCGCGCATTCTCGGGCTCGAAATAGCGGCTGAACGTGTCGACCAGGAGCAGCACGTCGGGCTTCCCGCCTGGAGCCGGCGGATTTCGGAACGGCCGGTTCGACCACCTCGGCAGCGGCCGCTCGCCGGTGACGCCGGTGATGCGCTCGCCCGCCGCGCGCAGCAGACGGCTACTCCCGCCGATGTTGATCAGAGGCGCCAGACGCGCACCCCGTGCCGCCAGCCGAGGCAGGTGCGCAAGCGCGAGGTCTCTCGCACTGGGCGGGTGCTTCTTCCGGTAGTGATGCAGGAACTCGACCTTCATGCGGGCCATGTCGACGCCAGCCGGGCACTCCCGGCGGCACGCCTTGCAGCCGACGCACAAGTCGAAGACGTCCTTCATCTCCGGCGAGCGCATGGCGTCTGGGCCCAGCTGGCCGGTCAGCGCCAGCCGCAGGGCGTTCGCGCGCCCCCGTGTGACGTGCTTCTCGTCCCCCGTCACGCGGTACGACGGACACATGGTGCCCGGATCCGCCTTCCGGCAGGCCCCGTTGTTGTTGCACATTTCGGCGGCGGCGGCCAGCCCCCCCCATTTGCCCCAGTCGAGGGTGGTCTCGAAGGGCTGGTGCGCGTAGCCGGGGCGATAGCGCATGAGTGCTCGGTCGTCCATGCGCGGGGGGTCGACGATCTTGCCCGGATTCATGAAGCCGCGCGGGTCGAAGGCCTGCTTCACCTCCCCGAAGGCCGCGGCCAGCCGCCGTCCCATCAGGCCCTCGATGAACTCCGAGCGCACCAGCCCGTCCCCGTGCTCCCCGGAATGCGATCCTCCCAGGTCTCGCACGATCCCGTGCACCTCGGCGGCGATGGCGCGCATGCGGCCCACGTCGGGCGCTTCCTTCAGGTTGAGGGACGGGCGCACGTGCAGGCAGCCTACCGAGGCGTGCGCGTACCAGGTCCCCTCTGCCCCATGCCGGTCGAACACGGCGTTGACCCGTACCGCGTACTCCGCGAGGCGGGGCAGCGGCACGGCGCAATCCTCGATGAAGGAGACCGGCTTCACGTCGCCGGGCGACGACATGACGATGCTCAGGCCAGCCTTGCGCACCCCCCATACCTCGCGCTGGTCTGCGGGCGTGAGGGCGCGCCGAATGGGTCCGGGATAGCCCAGGTCCCCCATCAGCTCCTCGAGCCGGTCCAGCCCCTCGTGCGCTGCCGCAGCTTCGAAAGCCGAGAACTCCACGACCAGCACCGCTCCCGGATTCCCGGCGAAGACGCGCTCGATCACGGGGCGGAAGGTGGGGTTGGCGCGCGCCAGCCGGATGACGCTGGCGTCGATCAGCTCGACCGCGGTGGGATCGAGAGTGACAATGTGCTGCACCGCATCGAGGGCGCGTTCCAGGCCAGGGAAACGGCAGATGCCGAGCAGCCTGTGCGGAGGCAGCCGGGCCAGGTCGAGTTCGAGCGAGGTGAAGAAGGCGAGCGTTCCCTCGGACCCCACCAGCAGCGGCGCCAAGTTCAGTCCGGGCTGCTCCAGGCGATGCAGGTTGTAGCCGGCGACGTGCCTGAGGACTTTCGGCACACGGCGAGCCAGCTCCTCCGCCTCGCGCGAGCGGATCTCCCACATGCGGCGCGCCAGCGCGACGCCCGCAGCTCCGTTGTCACCCTCCGGCAGCTCTCCGAACCTGAGCGCCGTCCCATCCGCAAGCACGGCGTCGATGGCGCGCACCCGGTCGGCCATGATGCCGTAGCGGATCGACCGCGCCCCGGAGCTGTTGTTGCCGGCCATGCCGCCCAGGGTGGCCCGGCTGGAGGTGGCCACATCCACCGGATAGAAGAGCCCGTGCGGCGCCAGCCAGCGATTCAGGTCGTCGAGCACTACACCCGGCTCGACCCGCACCGTCATCGCCTCCGGATCCAGCCGCGAGATCGCGCGCAGGTGCTTGCTCGTGTCGACGACCAGCGCCCTCCCCACCGCCTGCCCGCCCTGCGATGTCCCCGCCCCCCGGGGCAGGACCGGAACCCCCTCCTGCACCGCGATCTCGATCGCCGTCGCCACGTCCTGCACGGTGCGCGGCACCACCACCCCCACCGGCTCGATCTGGTAGATGGACGCGTCCGTGCTGTAGAGCCCGCGGCTGACCGCGTCGAAGAGCACCTCGCCCTCCAGCTCGCGCCGCAGGCGGGCGGCGAGCGACAGGTTGCCGATGCGCGGTCGGTGGTCAGGCATGGGCGCCCTTCTTAGCTTGCAGGGTTCGTCGCCGGGGGTCGCCGCATTCTAATCCGCGGCCCTCTCCACGTCACCCGAGGACGCGAATGACCCCACGCAGCGGCCGGCACTTTCTCCAGCTCCCCGGCCCCACCAACGTACCCGAGCGGGTCCGGCGCGCCATGGACCGGGCGGTCATCGACCACCGCGGCCCGGAGTTCGCGGACCTCACCCTTTCCGTCCTTGAGGACATCAAACCCGTCTTCAAGACGGACGGCACCATCTTCGTCTTCCCCTCCTCCGCCACTGGCGCGTGGGAGGCGGCGCTGGTGAATACACTCTCCCCGGGTGACGGCGTCCTGGCCTTCGACCGCGGCTTCTTCGCCGGCAAGTGGGCCGAGGTAGCTGCCCGGCTCGGGCTGCAAGTCGACCTCGTGCCCGGAGACTGGCGCGCCGGTGTCGAGCCGCAGCTGGTGGAGGACAAGCTCCGCCGCGATACGAACGGTCGTATCCGCGCGGTGATGGTCGTGCACAACGAGACGTCGACCGGCGTGACCACCTCCATCCCCGACATCCGCGCCGCCATCGACGCCGCCTGCCATCCCGCGCTCCTCATGGTCGATACGGTGTCGTCGCTCGCGTCCATCGACTTCCGCCACGACGAATGGGGCGTGGACGTGACCGTAACCGGGTCGCAGAAGGGGCTCATGCTGCCGCCGGGCCTCGGCTTCACCGCGGTTGGCGCGCGGACGCTGGCCGACCGCACCACTTCCCCGCTGCCGCACTCCTACTTCAGCTGGAACGATCAGCTCTCCGCCAACGCGAGCGGCTTCTTCCCCTACACCCCCGCGACCTCCCTCCTCTTCGGCCTGCGCGAGGCGCTCGCCATGCTTGCCGAGGAGGGGCTCGACCGGGTATTCGCACGCCACCGGCGCTTCGCCGAGGCCACGCGCGCCGCGGTCACCGCCTGGGGGCTCGCGTGCTACAGCATCAACCCGTGCGAGCACTCCAACTCCCTGACCGCGGTGCTGCTCCCCGAAGGACACGACGCCAACGCCCTCCGCAAGGTCATCCTCGAGCACTTCGACATGTCGCTCGGCACCGGGCTCGCGAAGCTCGACGGGCGCGTCTTCCGCATCGGCCATCTGGGAGACCTGAACGAACTCACCCTTGCCGGCACGCTCTGCGGGGTGGAGATGGGGCTGCGGCTGGCGCGGGTTCCCCATTGCAGCGGGGGCGTGGATGCCGCGCTCGAACACCTCGCCAACACAAGCCACGCCCTCGGAGAAGGATGATGCCGAACCCTGGAGAAGGAATGGAGCCGGGTACGGGAGAGGGATGACGCCCAATTCTGGAGACGGATGATGCGAAAGACGAGGAACGATAGGCGAACAGGCAGGACCCGGTTCGCCAACTCGCGCGGCCTGGAAACAAGGGTCGCCAACGCTCAGCGTTCGCGAATCCGCGTCCTGGCCCTGGCCCTGCTCGCGGCATGCGCCTGGACGGCGTGCGCCCCGGGCGAGGACACGGGCCCCGTCGAGATCCGGCTCGGACACGTGGGCGCCCCCGAGTCGCTCTACGACATCGTCGCCCGGGAATTCGCCGAGCGCGCCAACGAGCGCCTGGGCGAAGCCGGAAGGGTCATCGTCTACGGCTCCAGCCAGCTGGGCGGCGACGATGTGCTGATGCAGAAGCTGAAGCTGGGGACGGTGGAGATGGCGCTCCCGTCCACGGTCATGTCGTCGATCATCGACGGCTTCGGCCTCTTCGAAATGCCGTACCTGGTGCAGGACCGGGAACACATGAAGCGCATCGAAGAGGTTGTCTTCTGGCAACACCTGGCTCCGCTGGCCGAAGTCGAGGGCTACCGCATCCTGGCGGTGTGGGAGAACGGCTTCCGCCACATCACGAACAGCGCGCGCCCGATCCGCAGGCCGGAAGACCTCGCGGGCATCAAGCTGCGCACCCCGCGCGGGGTCTGGCGGGTCAAGCTCTTCCAGGCCTACGGCGCCAACCCCACGCCCATGCCGCTGGCCGAGGTCTTCGTGGCGCTGCAGACCGGGGTGATGGACGGGCAGGAGAACCCGCTCGCCCAGATCCATTCCGCCAAGCTGCACGAGGTGCAGTCGTACCTGTCGCTTACCGGGCACGTGTACACGCCCGCGTTCGTGACCGTGGGCGAAGCCCGCTGGCAGCGTCTGCCGGAGGACGTGCGCGCCATCCTTGAGGACACTGCCCGCGAGATGCAGGCATTCGTCTACGAAACCGCCGCGCGCATGGACACCGAGCTGCTGGAGGAGCTGCGCGCCGCCGGCATCGAGGTGAACGAGGCCGACAGGGCGAGCTTCCGGGCCGCCAGCGACGCCATCTACGACGAGTTCGCGGAAGATGTGGACGGCGGCGGAGAGCTGGTGCGGAGAGTGGGGGAGTTGGCGGGGTGAGGGTGGAATCATTATCATGACTCATGAACTACTCTCATGATAAGCCATCCAAACGGCGTGTAGCGGAGCCGGTCCAAGTCTATCTCCGCCCAGCCGAGAAGGACCGTCTGGAACGATTGACGGCCAAACTCGAGGCCACCAAGTCCGATGTCCTTCGTCGGGGGCTGGAGGCGTTGGAACGCCAGATCTCGGATCCGGACCATCACCCGGCACTGAGCATCATCGGGATCGTGTCCTTGCCTGATGACCCGGGGTTCGACATTGCGCGGGAGCATGACGAGTATCTCGCCGCCACCGAAAACGCTTCCTGGTCAGGTCACCCGCAGGAACCGGACGAACGCGGTTCCGAGTGAAGGGCCTCTTCGTCGACATCAGCGCTTGGTACCCTCTCGCCAACCGTGCTCATCCGGATCACAAAGCGCTGGCCCGGAGCCTGCGCGCGCAGATCCGCCAAGGCGCAACAATCGTGACCAGCAACTTGGTGGTGGCCGAAACTTACGCGCTGCTTCTCCGCCGGGCGGGCCGAAGGGCCGCGCTGACCTTCCTCAAGGCCGTTTTGCAGGCCCCGACCCAGATCGAATACATCACGCCAGAGCGTGAGGCGGCCGCTATCCGGAACTGGATCGAACGCTTCTCCGATCAGCCCTTTTCTCTTGCCGACGCCGCCAGCTTCGTTGTAATGAGCGAGCTGGGCATCCGCGAGGCGCTCACCCTCGACCACCACTTCATGGTCGCCGGCTTCATCATGCTGCCGGCACACTGCTGAAGCCTTCTATCGGCGCACCTTGCGCATCGGCAACCGCTCGACCCGCCCCTTACCGGGCCGGAGGCCGGGGCGGGCCGCCGGAGGAGAGATGCGGTCTGGATCCACGCCTTCCACCGCCCGAGCAAGCCGCTCGCGCACCGGGTCGGGCACGGTGTGCAGATCCCCGTCGCCGAAGAAGGTCAGCGCCTTCAGCGTAGGCAGCGGATTGAACTGGTCACCGAATACAGCGGTTGCCGCGCCCAGCGCCTTACTCAAGCTGATCCCTCCGAGCGTGATGAGGGCATCCAGATCAACATAGTCCTTGGCGCTCGCTCGGGTCTGGACAAGCTGAGCCTTGGTTGCCGCCAGGTCTGCCAGCGACGCAATCATGATACCCGGTCCTTCCGCCGGCTCGGGATCGTCCACGCGCTGCAGCACCACACCGCCGAAGAAGGAGACGCGAACAATCCCGCCGCGATCCACGATGCACGCGAGCCTCTCCCTGCCCCGCCGAAGAACCTCCGCATCGCGCAAGTACGGGAGGCTGTCCAGCAGGCGGATCGGGTCAAAGGGCTCCGCCGAGTAGAAGTTGATGTCCTCCGATCTGCGATGCGCCAGCCGGAGCGTCAGCGCTGTGCCGCCGTAGAGAACGAATTCGCCGGGCGTCGTCCCAAGCTCGGTCCAAAGGCGCCGCTGATGATGCGGGAGAGTATCCAGACGAGGTTGAAACAGGAGACTCCTCCTTTCTTGCGTGTGGTCTCGGATCGAATGGCTTCGGTCAGAGATCGACGCTCCCGACCTGGAATCTGCACCAGGACATGGACGGCATCCATAGCGCGCTGCCGGAGACGCCGGTAACGTGGCGAGACATGAAGTCGTTTGGCCCCCGCTACGAGTCGTATTGCCGCGAGGTGCCGCGCTGGATCCCGAGGATTCCGAGGCCCGATGGCCGGCGCTGACGAGGTGGCCACGGGCCTGACAGTCGTCCTGCGCAACTCCAACTGGGACCGGACGGACCCGGGCGCGAGCGAGCGCTGGCTCATCTCCAACTTGCCCGGTGAGTGATGATCGCGGATCCTCCCCCCCGATGATCATGTCCACCTTCCCCGGAGAAACCCCGTGAGCACCCTGCCTGCGACCACCCTGCGCAACCGTTTCGAGCGCCTGCTCGAGGCCGTCGTGCTGGTGCTGGTCGCGGCCCTCGCTACGGTCGTCATCATGGGGGTGGGATTCCGCAAGTTCGGGGCGGCGCTGGTGTGGTACGACGAGGTGGCCTCCATCCTGCTGGCATGGCTGACCTACTATGGGGCGGCGCTGGCTGCCCTGAAGCGCGCGCACATCGGCTTCCCCAACCTGGTGCGCCGACTGGGACGGCCCTGGCGGATACCGGTCGTGGTGGCGGGGGAGGCGGTGGTGATCGCGTTCTTCCTGGTCGCGGCCTGGGCGGGGTGGCGGGTGGTGGTCATCCTGGAGGGCTCGGCCATGGTCAGCCTTCCCTGGGTGCCCACCCGGCTGACGCAGTCGGTGATCCCCGCGGGGAGCGTGCTCTTCGTGATCGCGCAGCTACTGAGCCTCCCGGAGATGCTGCGCGCCGGGGATGGGACCAGCCCGGACGGGGTCGCGAGCCCGAACGAGGCAGGCTCATGACCCTCCTGCTGATGTTCATGGGCATGATCGTGCTGGTGGCGATCAACGTACCCATCGCCGTCGCCCTGGGGGTCATCGCGCTGATCGCCATGGTGGTGACCTCGGGCGCCACGGCAATCCCGAACGCCGGTCTCGTGCTGTTCACGGGCGCCACCTCCTTTCCGCTGATCGCCATCCCGCTCTTCATCCTGGCCGGGGCGATCATGAACGCGACCGGCATCTCGCGCCGGCTGATCGCCTTCGCCTCGGCGCTCTTCGGAGCCATTCGCGGCGGGCTGGCCATGGTCTCCATCTCGGCGTCCCTTTTCTTCGCCGAGATCTCGGGCTCCGCGGTCGCGGACGTGGCCGCGCTGGGATCGATCCTGATTCCGGCGATGAAGAAGCGCGGCTACTCGACGCCGTTCGCCGCCGCCGTCACCTCCTCCTCGGCGACCTTGGCCGTGATCATCCCTCCATCCATCCCGATGATCATCTACGGGGTGATGTCGGAGAGTTCGATCGTCGAGCTCTTCGTCGCGGGGGTAGTGCCCGGGGTGCTGGGCGGAATCCTCCTGATGGGCGTGGCGTACCTGCTCGCGCTCCGCAACGACTTCCCGGTGGAGCACGCCTTCCAGCTGCGCCGGGTATGGACCACCTTCCGCGACGCCGGCTGGGCGCTCCTCCTCCCCGTCATCATCCTGGGCGGGATCTTCACCGGGTGGGTGACCGCCACCGAGGGAGCCGGGCTGGCGGTGTTGGCGGCACTGGTGGTCGGAGGGCTCATCTACCGCGAGCTGGACCTGACGGCCCTTCGGACCGCGGCGCTCGACGGCGGCGTGCAGACGGCCGTGGTGATGCTGCTGGTGGCAACCTCGGCGCTGCTGGGCGACTACCTCACCGAGGCCCAGGTGCCGCAGCGGGTGGCGGACAGCATCATCGGCATCACCGACTCGCGCTGGGCCATTCTCGCCTTGCTGAACGTCTTCTTCCTGGCCATCGGGCTTTTCCTGCACTCCGCCGCCGCCATCATCCTGGTGGTGCCCGTGGTCATGCCGCTGGTGCACGCGGCCGGCATCGACCCGGTCCACTTCGGCCTGGTGGTGACCCTCAACCTGGGCATCGGGCAGCAGACCCCGCCGGTGGCCAGCGTGCTTGTGACGGCGTGCTCGGTGGCGAAGGCCGACATCTGGGAGGTCAGCAAGGTGAACGTCTACTTCGTGGCGGTGCTGCTGGCGGTTCTGGTGATGGTCACCTACCTGCCCGCTGTGCCGATGAGCCTGGTGGAGCTTTTCTACCGGTAGGTGGAGGCATCGCCGTCCGTCACGCCGAGCCGAGATGCCGTCCATCCACAATTCATCCCAACCGTACGGCGGCTACGGAAGAGTATTGCACCGTTCCCCTGAGGTAGAACCACGATGAGCAACACCGAGCGCACCACTCCTCGCTACCAGCTGATCGCCCTCGCAACTCTGGCATTGGCGCTGCCAGCGCTTTCCTGCCAAGGGGCGGTGGACGACTTTGCCCTCGAGCGCGTCGCGGAAGCGACCCGGGAATCCGTAACGCTTTACGGTGTCTCCAGAGGTATGAATGCCATCGTTTCCTCCCTTCAGGCCTCAGAGGTCAGGATTCCTTTCGTGTCAACTTCGCCTGGCGAAATGCTCGACCCGGTGAATGACGGCATTGAACGACTGTCCACCATCCTGGTTTGGTCAATCGGATCGCTGTTCATTCAGCGCATCATACTGGAAGCCGCATCGAGTACGATCTTCAAGTGGATATTACTCGCGTCCGGACTGGTTGCCCTTTCCCTCATTCTGCCGTTGGTATCGGAGCGCTTCAGAACATTTATCCCGCTGTCGGATCGCTATCTTCGACGATTCATCAGGATCTTCGTAATCGCGGCGGTGTTTCGCTTCATCGTACCCATCTTTGTCGGAAGTAGTTTTCTGGTCAGCGAGGCGCTGCTTCAGCCTGCACTTGACAGAGAGCGAAGCGAATTGACCGAGACCGAGGAGGAGGTTTTGCGCCGCACGGACGGCCGCTCACCTTTTGAATGGGTTCGCGATACGGCCGAGATGGTAAGAGACGTGATCCTCGAAAGGGCGGACGATCTCCTGGAACGCATAGCCCGCGTACTGGCCGCCGTGTTCGTCAAGAATATCCTGTTTCCCATCCTTTTCCTGTTCGTAGCCATGAAGTGCGGAGGGTATGTCGTCAAGCGCGCAACAAGCCTGAAGCTGGGCTCACCTGCAAACATGAGCTGAGTGTGGAGTTGGTGGACCTACGCCGGGCGACGATCGCCCTGCTCGATCACGATGCGCCGTGCCCCCTCCTCGAGCCCCTCCAGATAGTCGTCCAGATGCTCGGCGGCGATGGGATTCCCGTGGATGGGCGCCGCCTATAGGACACCTCGCGCTCCTCGAACATCCCGCGCCACGTCCCCGTGGTGAGCCCACCAGCCCGGCGCGCCGCTCCAGCGCCTCCAGAATCCTCCCAGGGTCCCGCCAGGTCACGGCGTCGAAAACGATGTGGTCCGGTCCCGTTGCCCACCTCCGCACTCCCTCCGCCAGCACCATGGCGGGGGCTTCCTGTCCTGTCTCACTTGCTCCGGGAGAACGTACCGCGTAGGCGTCAGAGTCCCATCAGCAAGCGGAGTGACTGGGGGTATCGCCCCGAACCCCAACGAGCTACAATGCCCGGTCTCACGCCCTCGGGTAGAGGCCGAGAGGCCAACCGGGGGGTCAACCGCGACCGATGAAGAAGGGGAGCAAGTGATGGATTTCATCGACCGCCTCCGGGCATTGTCCGGGAGTGCTCGCCAGCGGATGCCGCACGCCCGGACGGAGGAAGCGACCAAGAACGCACTGGTCATGCCGTTCCTGCAGGTGTTGGGCTATGACGTGTTCAACCCGCTGGAGGTGGTGCCGGAGTACGTGGCGGACGTTGGAACCAAGAAGGGGGAGAAGGTGGACTACGCCATTCTCAAGGACGGCGAGCCCATCATCATCGTGGAGTGCAAGGTCGTGGGCACGTCGCTGGAAACCACCACCGTGACGCAACTGTACCGTTACTTCACCACCACCTCGGCGCGGTTCGGCATCCTCACGGATGGGCTCCTCTACCGCTTCTTCTCCGACTTGGAAGAACCTAACCGGATGGACGTCAAGCCGTTCCTTGAGTTTGACCTCTCGGAGATTACTGAACAGGACGCCACCAACCTCAAGCGGTTCACACGGGATTCGTTCAACCTCCATGACTCCATCACGGCGGCGGAGAACCTCAAGTACACCGGGGCGATCAAGTGGGTGCTGGCGGACATAATGAAGCGCCCCCACGATGCATTCGTCCGGTTCATCCTAGATGAAGTGCACGGGGGTCCCAAGACCAAGGCGCGGGTCGAGAAGTTCCGGGACCTCACCCGTGTGGCCTTCCGGGAGTTCATCAACGACCGAATCGACAACCGGCTCAAGTCCGCGCTCGCGAGTGAGCGGGACGAACCGGAACCGGAACCAGAACCGGAACCAGAACCGGAACCAGAACCGGAGCTGGAACCGGAGCCGAAGGTGCGGCCGGCTCCCAAGGTGGAGACCACGCCAGAGGAGTGGGAAGCCTTTGAGGTGGTGAAGGAAATCCTCACCGGCGGCGTGGACCTGGAGCGGGTGGAACTCCATGACCTGCCAAGGTATTGCAACATCAACCTTGACGGGAGTCGAAGAAAGAACATCGTCCGGCTCCGCTTCAACCGGAAAAACAAGCAAGTGGGAGTGCTGGATGAGGCGCAATGTGAGGTTCGCCACCCGGTGGAGACACCGAAGGACATCTACGCGCTGGCCGGGGACATTCGGGCAAGGGTGGCAAGGTTGCTGGCATAGCCGAAGGTGGGTGCGCCGCGCCTCACGCGCGCGAGGCTGCTCGTAGGCCGGACATCGAGATAGAAGCCGTTCCCGTCGCATAGCGCCCGGACTGGCTTACGTTGCGCACGAAGGCGGGTGTGAGCGCGTCGCCCCGACTCAGACCGCCTGCTCGCGCACGATGCGCCGGACTCCCTCCTCAAGCCGCTCCAGATAGTCGTCGAGGTGTTCGGCGGCGATGGGGTTTCCGTGGATCGGCGCCACCCAGGACACCTCGCGCGCCTCGAACATCCCCCGAAGCACCCCCATGAGCACGGGCGGATCGGCGTACCGAAGCCAGATGAGCGTATCCCGGTGGAAGGTGTAGATCTCCTCGCTCCGGAAGCCGTCAGGCAATTGGCGCGACGTAAGCCCGGTTTCGTCGTCGGCGTGGTGGTAGCCGAATCCGTCGGCGACAAAGAGCACGCGTGAAGCCCGGTCGTAGATCCACGAGGTGTGGGACCGGTCCGCCAGCGGCGGGTCGAGGAAGTCGATGACCCTCCCGGCCACCTCCAGGCTCCCCCCGATCCGGCTGCGGCGGGCGTAGGGAAGCCCCTGGATCTCCGGTTCGCCGGAGGAAGCCACGATCTCGAAGTCGCCCCAGCGGCGCCGGAATGCCGGAATGTTGCCGGAGTGCGGGTAGTCGGAATGCGACAGCACCAGCGAATGGATGCCCGCTCCCGCGGTGGCGCGCGAGATGCGGCTCACCAGGCTCGCCCGATGATGGAACGAGCCGGAGTCGATGAGGATGTTCTTCTCTCCGGCGCGAATCAGATACACGCTCACATGGACGTTCCGGCCCGCTCCGAGCGAGTAGTTCTCCGCAATCCAGGACACGCTCCGGGTGAGCGCCACGGCCGTGCTCGCCCCCGACTCCCGTGCCACGACGCTCACAGGACGCCGGTCCGGCCGCCGGTCGCCACCCGCTCCACAACCTCCTTCATCATCTCGAAATGGCGCGGCACGTCTTCGCGGATGACGGGCCCGTGGGCGGAGGCGACCATCGCCGGCTGATACGTCTCCAGCAGCATGTCGATTTCCCGCTGCGTGCGGGCCACGTCCACATACCGGAGCCAGAACATGACCCGCCCGTGAAACTCCGCATAGCGGTCGACATCCACGGAAGAGCGGAACTCGTCGGCGAACAGGAGCCCCTCCCCGTCCATCAGCGGCAACCCCATCCAGTCGACGGGGAGAAGCATGCCCCGGTTCTCCTCGGTCATCCACATCGACATCGCGGCATCCAGAAAGGCGGCGTGATGGAAGTGCAGCCGCTTCCCACCCAGATCGAGCGAGTCTCCGGGGCCCACCTTGTGGGCGGCTTCGAGGTGGTAGAGCTCGTGGGTCTCCCCGAAGCGGGGCGCGACCAGCGTCGCTTCGGGGTAGCGCTCGAGGATTCGGAAGGTGTTGCCCGCGTGAGGGACGTCCGGATGCGAGAGCGCGAGATAGTCGAGCGGGCGACCGCCCAGCACCTTCTCCAGGTCGGCGATGATCTGCTCGCCCCCGGCCGGCGACAGGGTGTCGAAGAGGAGCGTCCGCTTCCCGGCGAAGAGGAAGGCGTTCTGGGGAACGTGGATCTTCCGCCCGGGTTGATACCAGCGAGCCTCACGCTCCACCAGGGACTTCGCGATCCCCGGCCGATCCGGCCCGAACTCCTGAATCCAGTGGATTCCGGGATGAATCTCTCTAGGCATGGCGTATCTCACGAGACATGGCACCCGCGAAGGTGTGGCGCGGGAAGCGACAGCGCCAGAGGCAGGGGAGCCCGGAGTTGCCCAGACCTGACCTCGACCCGTTACATTCATCCCGACCCGGGCCCCAGGCCGAGCCGGTTCACTTAGAAGACAGGACGACCATGACTGCCGCCGCCGCCATCCTGCTCGCTGCTTCCGCTCTGCACGTTCACGGAGCGACCCAGGAGTTGCCCTCCCCGGGCCCCTCCCACGCCGGATACACCGAGGCGGTGACCGCCCGGCATTCGCACGACGGGCCGCTCGGGGACAAGCTGCTCTACATCGAACAAAAGATCCGTTGCACATGCGGCTGCACTCTCGACACCCACACCTGTCAGTACCAGATGCAGTGCGGCGAGTCTCCGGTCTTCACCCAGCGGATCATGGCCGCGCTGGAGGCCGGTGAGACCGAGGACGTGATTCTGGCCGGCTTCGTCGCCGACTATGGCATGGACATCCTGGGCTCGCCTCCCGGGGAGGGCTTCAACCGGATCGGCTACATCATGCCCTGGGTCGCATTCGTCTTGTCCGGCATCCTCATCGGACTCTTCCTGCGCAGGGGCGTTGCCCGCGGGCGGAAACGCGCGCCGGTGGTGGTCTCGGACATCTCGGAGAAGGACTGGGAGCGACTGCGCGAGGAGATGAAGGCCGCCGAGAAGGAGAACTGGTAGGCCGGCGGAGCCCCTGAAACCGGAACACCAATGGTCGAACCCCAGAACTACGCCAATCACGCCAAGCGTCCGCACGTGCTGTTTCGCGTGGCTTGGCTCGCTACGGCGGCCGCGGCGGTGACTTTCGGCTACCAGCTCTTCATCGACTTTCGCGTTCAAACCCTGGCTCTATTCTTCACCGCCGCCGGCGCTTCGGCGGCAATCTCCTTCGGCCGCGTGTTTGCTTTGGGCGTACAGGACCGGGTGATCCGCCTGGAGGAGCGCATCCGCATGGAGAGGCTCCTGCCCGACGATCTGAAGGGCCATATCGAGGAGCTGACTACGGACCAGCTGATCGGGCTGCGCTTTGCTGCGGACGGGGAGTTGCCCGGACTGGTGCGTCGGGTTCTCGATGGAGAGCTCGAGGATCGGAAGGCGATCAAGCAGGCCATCGGGAACTGGCGGGCCGACCACCAGCGCATCTGAGCCGTCAGCCGCCGTGAGCTGCCCCCAGTGTTGCGGGCTCGAACGTCAGTTCGATGACGCCCACGCAAAGACCAAGCTGCGGCAGTACCGCCGCAAGGGCCCGGCGAAGGCCACGCGCTGGCTGCTGGAAGCTGTCGCCGAAGATGGCGTCGCGGGCCGCACCTTCATCGACATCGGCGGGGGCGTGGGAGCCATTCAGCACGACCTGATGGCGGGCGGCGCGGCGGGCGGGACACACTCGGACGCCGCTCCCGCGTTTCTGCGCGCCGCGCGCGACGAAGCCGAGGCCGGGGGCTACGCCGACCGCATTCGCTACCTCGACGGCGACTTCGTCGAGCGGGCCCACGAACTCTCGCCGGCCGACGTGGTGACGCTGGACCGGGTCGTCTGCTGCTATCCCGACATGCCGGCGCTGCTGGGAGCCGCGGCGCCGCTCGCGAAACGAACGCTGGGACTGGTGTTGCCCCGGGGCGGGCCATTGGCACGTTTCGGCGTCCGGCTGGTGAACTTCATCCAGCGCCTGCGCCGACACCCGTTCCGGGTCTTCGCCCACGACCCCGCGGCGGTGGAGGAGGTGGCGGAAGGCTACGGCCTGGCGAAGCGATTCGAGCGGTGCGGTGCGGTGTGGCAGGTGGTGGTCTTCACCAGGCCAGGGGCCGGTCGGATCTGAGGCGCAGGCGAAGGCTGTTGAGCACCACGCTGACGCTCGAGAAGGCCATCGCGAGAGCCGCCAGAACCGGATGCAGGATGCTGCTGGCGGCGGCGACCGGAATGAGCGCCACGTTGTAGCCGAAAGCCCAGAAGAGGTTCTGGCGAATCGTGCGCATCGTGGCGCGTGACAGGTGGATGGCGTCGTTCACGCCGGCCAGGTCGCCACGCATGAGGGTGACGTCGGCGCTCTCGATGGCCACGTCGGTGCCCGTCCCGATGGCGATGCCGACATCCGCCCGAGCCAGCGCGGGAGCATCGTTGACGCCATCTCCCACCATTGCGACCAGCTCTCCCGTCTTCTCCTGAATGGCCCGGACCGCCTCGGCCTTGTCGCGAGGCAGGACACCGGCGCGCACCTCGTTGATGCCCGCTTCGTGGGCGATGGCGGCGGCGGTCTCGGCGTTGTCGCCGGTGACCATGACCACGCGCATGCGCTCTCGCAGCGTCTCGATCGCGTCGCGGGCGCCGGGCTTGAGTTCGTCCGCGATGGCGATCAGGCCGATGGCGCGCCCGTCGACCGCAACCCATACGACGGTGCGGGCATCCCCCTCCAAACGGTCCGCGTCCGAATCCAGGGCGTGTGGGCGGCCACTGTGAACACCCACGAACTGCCTCTTCCCCACGGTGACCCGGTGGTAGTCCACGGTCGCCACCACGCCGCATCCGGCGACGGCCTGAAAGTCCCGCGGCCGGTCGAGTTGGATTCCGCGTGCTTCCGCCTCCCGCACCACCGCGCGCGCCAGCGGATGCTCGCTTCCCCACTCGGCGGAGGCCGCCAGCTGCATAAGCTTGCGCGGGTCGCGCCCGACCACCTCGCGTACGGCCGGCTCACCCCTGGTGATCGTGCCGGTCTTGTCGAGGACCACCACCCGCAACCGCTGGGCCTGCTCGAGAGCCTCGCTGTTGCGGAACAGAACACCCTTCCCCGCCCCCACTCCCATCCCGACCATGATGGCCGTGGGGGTCGCCAGACCCAGCGCGCACGGGCAGGCGATCACCAGCACCGCCACCATGCGGATCAGCGCGGCCGGAAAACCGGCGTCCGCCGCCAGCCACCACACCAGAAAGGTCCCGGCCGCGATCACGATCACCACCGGCACGAAGACCCCCGCCACCCGGTCGGCCAGCCGCTGCACCGGCGCCTTGCTCCCCTGCGCCTCCCGCACAAGGCGCACGATCCCCGCCAAGGCGGTGTCGGCGCCCACGCGGGACGCGCGCACGTGCAGCAGACCCTGGTGGTTGACGGTGCCTCCGATCACCTCGGACCCCACCTCCTTCTCCACCGGGAGACTCTCCCCGGTGAAGGTGCTCTCGTCCACCGACGAGCGACCTCGCAACACGGTCCCGTCAACCGGAATCCTCTCGCCGGGCCTCACCAGCACCTGGTCGCCCACCTGCACGCTGTCGAGCGGCACCTCCCGGGTTTTCCCGCCCACGAGGACGGTTGCCGTGCGCGGCCTGAGGGCCACCAGCTTGCGAATGGCGTCGCCCGTCTCGCCTTTGGCTCGAACCTCCAGCCACTTGCCCAGCTTGATGAGAGTGACGATCGCCGCGGCTGTCTCGAAATAGACGTGTTCGCCCAGCGACATCACCCCGATTGTGAGTGCGATCGTAACGGCAACGCTGTAGAAGAACGCCGCCGAGGACCCGAGCGCCACCAGCACGTCCATGTTCGCGCTGCGATTGCGGAGGGCCTTCAGGGAGCCCGTGTAGTAGCTCCATCCAACGTAGAACTGGACGGGAGCCGCGAGCGCCATGAAGGCCCAGTTCACCCAGGCGGCGTGGGCCCAGGCGCCCACGAGTCCGAAGTCGCGGGCCATGCTGAGCAGGAACAGCGGAAGGGTGAACGCCAGCCCCGTGCGGAACTCGCGGGCGTGCCGCCCGATCTCGCGCGCGCGGGCGCTAGCCTCGGCATCCTCCTTCGCCCCCTCGGACGCCCCGCCGGCTTCCCCAGCGGCTTCGGTCACGACCCCGTAGCCGGCCTCTTCGATGACGTGCGCCACCTCGGCGGGGGTGACCTCCTCGGGCAGGTATTGGACGGTCGCGCGCCCGGAGGCGAAATTCACGTCCGCGCTCACGACCCCGGGGACGCCCGCGCGCAGGACGTGCTCTATGGTGGCCGCGCACCCCATGCACGACATCCCGGTGACGGGAAGTTCCATGCGTGCGGGCGTGGCGCCGTCGCCGGCGGGGCGGGAGGGTGGAGCGGTTCGACTTTCAACCGACAAGAGTCACCTCGTTGCGCGGGCTGTCATCACTTCTTCGCCGCGCTGGCGCAGCGCACAAAGACCTGAAATGTTCAGGTAAACCCCTCGCTTGGATCTGGTCAAGCAGATCCTGCTCCACTCCATACCCCGCAATGCCAAAATGTCTTTCACCACGCTCGTAACGTCAGACCATCTGTTCGCGCACCTCGACGACCCCGGCTGGGTGGTCCTCGATTGCCGCTTCTCCCTCGCCGACGCCGAACACGGCCGGCGCGAGTACCTGAAGGCGCATGTGCCGGGTGCCCTCTACGCCCACCTGGAGGAAGACCTCTCGGGCCCCATCGTCCAGGGCGTGACCAGCCGCCACCCCCTCCCCGAAGTCGCCGACTTCGAGCGCACGCTGGGGGCGTGGGGCATCGACGAGCGGGTGCAGGTCGTGGTCTACGACGACATGGGAGGCGCCATCGCGGCCCGGCCGTGGTGGATGCTCGGGTGGGTCGGCCACGACGCGGTCGCCCTGCTCGATGGCGGCTGGCAGCGCTGGTGCGGCGAGGGACGGCCGATCACGGCGGAGGCGGCCGCCCGGCCGACGAGGGTCTTCACGGCCTCACCGCGCCCGGAGCGTCTTGTCCCCGCGGCCCAAGTGCTCGGCCGCCTCGGAGACGCCTCCGCGCCCCTCCTCGACGCCCGCGCCGGCGAACGCTACCGCGGCGAAGTCGAACCGCTGGATCCGGTCGCGGGCCACATTCCCGGGGCGATGTGCGCGCCCTTCGAGGAAAACCTCTCCGCGGACGGCACCTTCAGCTCCCGGGTCGAGTTGAGGCGGCGCTTCCGCGCCCTTCTCGGCGAGCAGCCCCCGGAGCACTCGGTGTCGTACTGCGGATCCGGCGTCACCGCCTGCCACAACCTGCTCGCCATGGAGCACGCGGGGCTCGCCGGCGGCCGGCTCTACGCGGGCTCCTGGAGCCACTGGGTCACGGATCCGGACCGCCCGGTGGAACGCGGGTGAGGAAGCCCCACCACTGCTTCGCCAGGCGCGGCGTCAGGGCGGGCCCTCCCGCTGGCCTGGACAGCGCCGTCAACCGGGACCGAGTACTCCGGCCAGCCATCTCGCCGCCCGGATGGGCATCTCGCGCAGCGCTCCCCCCAGTCGTCCCGTCCGGAAACCGCTTCCTCCCTCGAATCGCCGCGAAGCCTCCAGATCCGGATCGAGCACCTGGCGGCGGAACGCCCCGATGACCTCCGGAGCGCGGAACACGGCGACGATCTCGGCCAGAAACCCGTTGTAGCTCATCAGGTCGAAATTGGAGGATCCGGTCACGAGCGTGCCGCCGTCGATCAGCATGCACTTCATGTGGATCATGCGATCCCCGAACAGCCAGACCTCGAAGCCGGACCGCGCGGCTGTCGCAAGCAGGTACTTCTGCAAATAGCCCTTGTTGTTCCTGCGTGGCGTCACGATACGAACCCGGACTCCACGCGCCGCGGCAGCCGCCAGATGGTCCGTGAACGGCGGGCTCACATACGGGCTGATGACGTCGATCGACCGTTCAGCGGTATCGATGAGTCCGAGCAGATCGCGATAGGCCGCGCGGTTGCCCTCCCCGGGCAGCAGGTGCAGGTCCAGCCCCAGTTCCGGAAACGAGGCGCACCCGTGCTGCGAGCGCCCCTCCCATGACGACTGGAAGTCGCGTCTGAGAAAGCGGGTGACCTCCGGGTCTTCCACCCGCACCATGAGATCGTGCCACTCGAAGTTGTGCTCGGAGAAGTTGATGCCTCCGATGTAGGACACGCGGTCGTCGAAGAGGATGAGCTTCTTGTGGTCGCGGTTGAGGAACCGCCGACCCAGCATGCCGAAGGGGCGACCGAAGCGGACGCCTACGCCCCCGGCCCGCAGCACGCGCACCAGCCGGCCCGTGTTGCGCACCTCGGCGCGAAATCCGGGATCAAAGAGCGTCCCGGGCAGGGCGATCCAGCGGTCGTTCTGATTGGCGCGCGTGTAGGAGTCGACGAGCAGCCGGCGGTCCGGGGCCTCGGCGTCGAGGAAGGCGTCGCAGAGGGCCGTCCCCACCCGGTCACCCTCGAACGAGTAGGTCTGGATGAACGCGTATTCGCGCGCGGCGGCGAGATCGGCCTGGACGGACGCCCAGACGGAATCGGAATCGACCAGGACTTCGGCTCGCGCATCGACCCGCGGGAACGTTCTGCCGTAGTCGGCCAGGTGAAAACCCTCGCTCATCGGTTTCGGTGGCTTCGCCGACCGCCAGTGGATACCGGTCGCGCGAACATTTCCCCGATCATTCTGGAGGAGCGCGCAGGACGGCGCGAGGGTTGGCCCTGGCAGAGCGCCGCCAAGTCGACGGCGTTCCGCTTCCCGAAAGGATGATGGCCGGTTCCGCCGGTACCACCCGCCAAGGCGTGCAAAGGCGGCTCCAGGACTTCATCAAGCCATTCCTCGAGGAGATGCCGAACGGCTTGCGGGTCCGCCCTGGCCTCGCTCATGCGGCACCCGATCAGGCGGGCGCAGATTCTCTCCAGCGTGCGTGGGTGGATCCCCATGTATCGCGCCTGGGCACTCGCGGAGGGAAGCACCCGGTCACTGGCCGCCCACATGAGCATCGCCCATTCCATGAGCTTCTTCGGCGTGCAGCGGAGCGGTATGTGTTCTCTCCAGTGTACCCGGATCCCGGAGATGGAGTGGTGAACCCGGCAGGCCAGGTCCTCCATGTTCCTGGGGGGCACGGGGCGCAGGGGCATGTCGTCCGAGAGCGTCGGCCTGGGACAGCAGATCTCTTCCAGGGTCTTCTTCGCCAGCGGCGAAAGCTGCCGGGACGTGAGAACTCCGAGGGCCAGCCGATGAAGCGGATTGTCATGGTCGCCCGGCGTCTGCCTGACGATGTCGGAGAGTTGTTCCCGAGCTTCTTCCAGCCAGACCACCTTCAGCCGATCCGACAGAATCGGCCTGAAGCTCTGCAAGTGTTCAAGGGACAACGGGAGCACGGCGACGCATGCGACGTGAAGAGAATGGTCGACGAGCCTGGCGATCCACTCCGCGTCGGTTCGGTCGAACCTCAGCGCGCCGAAGACGCCGGCGCCAAAGCGAACAAGCGCCCGGTGGAACTCACTTCTGCTGTCGACCGGTTGGCACTGGTTCGCCGGCAGCAGCTGTTCGATCTGTTCTCGTATGGCCTGCGGTCTACAGTAAAGTGCGATCATGACTCCCGCTCGAGTTGATGCCGACCGATCGTTCCAAGGCTGGAGAATCTCCTTGAAGTAGAATCTTCCGCAGACCAGTTTCTCCTTCCGTGTGTCAACTTAGGATCATTAATCGGATAATCTCGCAGGAGGGCAGCTTGGTGTCCGTATCTCAGTTACGGCATAAGGCAACCTCATTCGCGGCATATCGTCCATACTTGCGCGCGATGCTCTGATTGCTTTCTGATTTCGCGGCCCAGGAGCGGACCCGACTCCCAGCTACCCGATTCATCCACCGCGCGTCCGGGCGGCTGACATGAGGTTCACTCCATAGCGGCATATCGCACACTATCGCGGCATAGTCGCCAGTCATCGCGAGAAAGGGCCAAGATCTTCCTGGAACGTCCCCGTCTGCCCCACTTCGGGGAGTCGTGGCCGCCCGTCCCCTACAGCACGCCTCGCAGCCACAACATGACGAACGCGCCGTAGAACAGCGACATGGCGACCAGCGCGACCCTCCGCCAGAGCGCCGGCCGGATCTCGACGGGAAGGAAGCGCGTGTTGATGTACAGGACGTGGAGCGAGGAAATCACGAAGACGATCCCCGCCATGTTGGCTCCCAGCTGCAGCAGCACGATCGGCTGGGCCAGCCCCAGACCGATGATCCCCCACGCGGCGATCGCGACGAGCACGGTATAGTAGACGAAGCGAACATCCCCTCCCCGCCAGCTCCGCACGCGCCGGGAACCCGTCCAGAGGATGTCTGTGATGGCGCGCGTCATCCCGTCCACGATGTCCAGCTGGGTCTTTAACAGGATCCACACGCCCATGACCGCGATGACGCCCCCGAAGAGCGCGCCCGCCTGGGTGGCCATGGCGTCCGCCAGCGCCGCCGCGACCGACAGGCCGCGGATGTCGGTGCCGGCCTCGATGAAGGTCACGTACAGCACCGCCGGGAGGATCATGCCCAGCATCGCGCCGCCGAAATAGATCCCCCACTGGTCGGCGCGCACGATCCGCCACCACCCCCGCCACCGCCCCATCGCCTGCGGCGTGGGGTCGAAGATGTAGCCGGTGGGGGCGAGGCGAACCTGCTTGCCGCCCACCGCGGCCGGGATGTACCCCACCACGCTCCCCATCCCGTACCCCTTGTCGCGCGCCCAGTTGGAGAGGGTCAGGTTGGTCATCCCGCCCGCGCCCGAGTACGCCGCGAAGGCGCCGATCAGGAAGAAGTCGACGCCCGCCGGCATGAAGCGGAACGCGCCCGCTGCGGGATCGTACCCCACCAGCCCCGCCGCTCCCGCGACCCATGTCTCGGGGGCCACGAAGATGAGCGCCAGCACCAGGAAGGTTCCCAGGATCGCCACCACCAGAATCCAGTTGAGGACCTCCAGGGTGCGCTCGATGCGTCGTCCGAAGAGCAGGATCACAGCGCACAGGACGAAGGTCCCCACCCCGAAGGCGTGCACCAGACCTGCATTCTCCGGCCCGGCCAGGTCGCGGAACACGAGAAAGAACACGGCGCCCGCCGCCGTGCCCGCCCAGGCCGGCCATCCCAGCTGCAGGAAGTACAGAAGGGCGTACAGGATCGCCCAGAACGGAGCCGCCGGCCGCGTGCGCATGAACCCGGTGAAGGCGGGCTCACCGGTCGCGATGGTCCAGCGCATCAGCTCGGTGTTGAACACGGTCTGCAGGAAGGTGGCGACCAGCGTCACCCATAGCAGCACCAGGCCGTGGCGAACAAAGGCCGAGGGACCCAGCAGGAATTCCCCGCCACCGATCGAGGCGCCGAGCACGATCACTCCAGGGCCAACCACTCCGATCCAGGCCAGCCCTCGTGGCCGGGGAGGGAGCGGCAGTTCGGCCTTCCGGAAGGGATTCAGTCCCGTGCGGGACTCGGGCGCTGTTCGCTTCGGACGAGCCTCGCCCTCCCGCGCGCGGCCAAGCCCTGGGCGGGACTCGGGGGTTGTTGGGTCGGTCACGGCTCGCCACTCCCTGATGAGGTTTGGCCCGGAACCCGTTTCCGGGCCCGCGCATGCGCGAAATCTTGCCATCGGCGGCACTCTCGTACATCATTGGGGACCATCGGGGTCGGATGCGACCCCCAGCGCCAACGGAGCCTCTTGCCCAGCTCCCAACGGGGTCGTACCCGGCAAAGCCGTATTCCTGACTAATATTTCGGCCCCTTGCTCGCGCTCGCGCTCGCCTCCGGCTGCGACGGCGCCTGCCCGCGCCAAGGGCGGCTGTGCGAGCCGTATCCGCTCCCCCAGGTCCACCGCCAAGGACTGATGCAACCCACGGACGTCAGCAATCCCGATTACTACCACAAGGTGGTAGACTGCCAGTGGGGCTGCCCGGCCCACACCAACGTTCCCGAGTACATCCGGCTCATCGCCAACGGCCGTTACACCGATTCATACTGGCTGAACCGCTCCTCGAACGTCTTCCCGGGCATCCTGGGCCGCACCTGCGACCGTCCCTGCGAGCCCGCCTGCCGGCGCACCCGCGTGGATGGCAAGCCGGTCGCCATCTGCCGGCTGAAGCGCGTCGCCGCGGATCTGCGCGATCCGACCGACGACCGGCTGCCCGAGATCCCCGTGATCAAGAACGGCAAGCGCATCGCCCTGATCGGGGCCGGGCCGGCTTCGCTCACCGTGGCCAACGACCTCATGCCGCTCGGCTACGAGTGCGTGATCTTCGAGGCCCTCGACCGCCCCGGGGGACTCATGCGCACCAACATCCCCGCCTTCCGGCTCCCGTGGCAGGTCCTGGACGAAGAGGTCGACATGATCCTCGACATGGGCGTGGAGATCCACTACAGCACGCGCATCGAGTCCATGAAGGCGCTGCTCGAGGAGGACTTCGACGCCATCTTCGTGGGCACCGGTGCTCCCAAGGGCAAGGAGCTCAACATCCCCGGAAGGCAGGAGGCCGCCGACAACATCCACATCGGCATCGAGTGGCTCGAGTCGGTGCACTTCGGGCACGTGGATTCCATCGGCGAGCGCGTGCTGGTGATCGGGGTCGGCAACACGGCGATGGACTGCTGCCGCTCCTCGAAGCGCCTCGGCGGGGTGGACATCAAGGTGATGGCGCGCAAGTCGCGGCCGTACTTCAAGGCCTCTCCGTGGGAGCTGGAGGACGCGGAAGAGGAGTTGGTGGACATCGTCGAGAACTACTCCCCGAAGCGCTTCGTGCTTGAGGACGGCAGGCTCACGGGCATGGAGTTCGAACTCGTAAGCTGGCACAAGGATGAGAAGTCGGGCCGCCTGAAGGCGACGGTCCATGATACCGAGATCATCCCCTGCGACGACGTCATCCTCGCCATCGGCCAGGACAACGCCTTCCCCTGGATCGAGCGCGACATCGGCATCGAGTTCAACCATTGGGACATGCCGGTGGTCGACCGCAACACCTTCCAGGCCAGCCTCGACGGGGTCTTCGTGGGCGGAGACGCGGCGTGGGGGCCGGAAAACATCATCTGGGCGGTGGAGCACGGCCACCAGGCGGCCATCTCCATCCACAACTACTGCCAGGGAATGTCCCTCACCGAAGACCGGCCGCCCCAGGACCACAACCTCATCTCCGCCAAGATGGGTATGCACGAGTGGGCGTACTCCAACGACTACAATCCCTCGTCGCGCCAGAAGATGGAGCATGTGGAGCTGGTGCGCCGCTTCGAGGAGCTCTCCATCGAAGTGGAGATGGGATTCGACGCCGAGCAGACCGCGCGCGAGGTGGAGCGCTGCCTCAACTGCGACCTCCAGACCCATTTCGAGGCCAAGCTGTGCATCGAGTGCGACGCCTGCATCGACATCTGCCCGGTGCACTGCCTCACGATCACCGTGAACGGCGATGAACCCGACCTGCGCAGCCGCCTTACGGCCCCGGCCGAGAACCTCACCCAGGATCTGATGGTATCAGAAGGACTCCCCCAAACCGGACGGGTGATGGTGAAGGACGAGGATCTGTGCGTCCACTGCGGACTGTGCGCGGAGCGCTGTCCCACGGCTGCGTGGGACATGCGCAAGTTCGAACTCTTGATTCCCTACGCGGGACAGGAAGCATGCGCGAGCCACGTCTAGACCAGACCGACCGCACCAACGACTTCGCGTTCAAGATAGGCACCGTCAACGGGACGGGCTCGGCCAGCGCGAACGGTCTCATCATGCAGGCGATCTTCCGCATGGGAATCCCCTGCACGGGGAAGAACGTCTTCCCGTCCAACATCCAGGGGCTACCGACCTGGTACGAAGTGCGCGTGAGCCGGGACGGCTACTCGGCGCGCACCCCGGAGTTCGACCTCATCGTGGCCATGAACCCGGCCACCTACGAGCGCGACATCGCGGAAGTGCGCCCGGGCGGATATCTCCTGCACGACTCCTCCTGGCCCA
The DNA here is from genome assembly GCA_965225805.1 of Longimicrobiales bacterium. Taxonomy (GTDB): domain Bacteria; phylum Gemmatimonadota; class Gemmatimonadetes; order Longimicrobiales; family Gaopeijiaceae; genus BD2-11. Next base: position 1,398,294 of record OZ245327.1, on the reverse strand, counting down.
TGGCCGGGGAGTTCCTGCGCGACGACATCACCTTCCTCGGGGTTCCGCTGGGGGAGATGTGCGTGCGGGAATTCAAGGGCGCGCGGGTGCGCATCCTGATGAAGAACATCGCCTACGCGGGGGCGCTGGCCGCCCTTCTGTCGATGGACATGGATGTCATCCGCGGCATGATCCGGGAGAAGTTCTCCAGCAAGCCGAACCTCATCGACGCCAACTACAAGGCCATCGAGCTGGGCTACGACTACGCGATGGAGCACTTCGACTGCCCGCTTCCGATCCGGCTCGCGACGATGGACGCGACCTCGAATCATGTGCTCATGGACGGCAACACCGCGGCGGCGCTCGGGTGCGTGTTCGCGGGTGCGACGGTGGGGGCATGGTATCCGATCACGCCCTCAACCTCGCTGATGGACGCCTACAAGCGCTTCTGCGAGCGATTCCGCAAGGATCCGGAGACCGGCGAGCGCAACTTCTTCATCGCCCAGGCCGAGGACGAACTGGCCGCGGCGGGCGTGGTGATCGGCGCGGGCTGGGCGGGCGCGCGCGCCTTCACCCCGACCAGCGGTCCGGGCATCTCGCTGATGGGCGAGTTCATCGGGCTGGCTTACTACGCCGAAGTGCCGGCGGTCTTCGTGGACGTGCAGCGGGTCGGGCCGTCGACGGGCATGCCCACCCGTACGCAGCAGGGCGACATCGCCGCAGTGGCGTATGCGTCGCACGGGGACACCAAGCACATCGCGCTCTTCCCGGCCAACCCGGAGGAGTCGTTCCACATGGCGGTCGAGGCCTTCGACCTGGCCGAGCGCTTCCAGACCCCGGTCTTCCTGGTGCAGGATCTGGACATCGGGATGAACGACTGGATGATCCCCAGGCTGAGCTGGGACGACGGCTTCGTGCCCGACCGCGGCAAGGTGCTGGGGGCCGAGGAGCTGGAGAAGATCGACAGGTTCTACCGCTACATGGATGTGGACGGCGACGGGATTCCGTATCGGACTCTTCCGGGGGTGCACGCCAAGGGGGCATACTTCACGCGCGGTTCAGGACACACCAGCCGTGGCACGTATACCGAGGACGACGACGAGTACACCGAGGTGATGGACCGGCTGGGGCGCAAGATCGACTCGGCGGCAAGCGAAGTGCCCGCCCCGGCGGTGGAGATGCGCGAGGGCGCGACCATGGCGCTGGTCACGATCGGCTCGTGCGACGGAGCGGTGCGCGAGGCCGCCGACCTGCTGGAGCGGCGGGGCGTGCCCGTGAACTTCATGCGCGTGCGCGGCTTCCCCTTCGACACCCTCGTGCGGGAGTTTCTGGACGCGCACGAACTCAACTTTGTGGTGGAGCAGAACCGGGACGCGCAGCTCAGGAGGCTGCTGGTGACGGAGACCGAGGTCGATCCGGCGAGCCTCCATTCGGTGCTTGACTACGGCGGCTTCCCCCTGAGCGCGGCATTCGTGGCCGGCGAGGTGTGCGAACGCCTGGGCCTCGGTCCGCACGGTCCGGTCCCCGAGGCAACCATGGTGCGTCCGGCCGCTGAAAGGCCGGAAGGAGCGGTGGCATGACCTATATCGCGAAGCCCGCGGTCCGGCATCCCGGCCTGGGCGCCAACGAACTCGGCCTGCACATGCGGGACTACGAGGGCACCATCTCGACCCTGTGCGCCGGGTGCGGCCACGACTCGGTGACGGCCGCCATCATACAGGCCTTCTACGAGCTTTCCATTCCGCCGCACCGCATCGCCAAGATGAGCGGCATCGGCTGCTCGGCCAAGACGCCGGCGTACTTCGTGAAACAGGCGCACGGCTTCAACGGGGTGCACGGTCGCATGCCCGCCCTCGCCACCGGGGCCAACGCGGCCAACCGGGACCTGTACTACATCGGCATATCAGGCGACGGCGACTCGCTCTCCATAGGCCTGGGCCAGTTCTGCCACGCCATCCGCCGCAACGTCAACATGCTGTACGTGCTCGAGAACAACGGCGTCTACGGGCTCACCAAGGGCCAGTTCTCGGCGTCCGCGGACATCGGCTCGCGCTCGAAGCGAGGCGTTCCCAATCTGGCCGAGCCCATCGATCCGGTGGCGCTTGCGCTCACCCTGGGCGCCACCTTCGTCGCACGCGGTTTCTCGGGCGACAAGCAGCAGCTCATCCCGGTGCTCAAGGCGGGGCTGATGCACAAGGGATTCGCCTTCCTGGACGTGATCTCGCCGTGCGTCACCTTCAACGACCACGCCGGGTCCACCAAGAGCTACCTGTACACCCGGCACCACGGCCACGAACTGGCGCCCGTGGACTTCGTGCCCATCCGCTCGGAGATCTCGGCCTCCTACAAGGAGGGCGGCCGCACCTCCATCACCATGCACGACGGCAGCATGGTGCGCTTCCGCAAGGTGCCCGAGGACTACGACCCCACCGACCGCCTGTCCGCCTACGAGCACTACCGCACCCTGCAGAACCGGGGCGAAGTGGTCACCGGGCTCCTCTATCTGGATCCCGGCGGACAGGACATGCACGACGACAACGCGACCGCCTCGACGCCTCTCGCAGAGCTGGGGCACGGGGATCTCTGCCCCGGCAGCGATCAGATGGACGCGCTGATGGAGGAGTTCCGGTAGGGGAAGTCCCTAAGCTACTCCCTTCCTGGGTCTTCCATCCGCGCAGGCTTGCGGGTGATGGACAGCTTGAGTGCGTCCAGATTCACGTTGACCAATGCCTTAACCAACTGGAAGTTCTTCCTCGCTTAAGGGGATTGGCACCCTCAGAACAGCCTGTTCCCCGCTCATGAGCGGGATCGTAAGATCCCAGTCTCTTGTTCCGATGGCGCCTGAAGAAGGCACAGGCTGGCTCTGCTGCGACATCTCCTTCGGTTGACCGACATCGTCGCCAGTTGTGGCGTCGCATGGATCCGCTGAGTCATCGTGCCGCGTGACGTCGGGATCATCTTGGTGCAGAAGATTCACGAACTCCAACGTAGCTCGAAAAGTGCTCGTAAAGCCTTACCCCGCATGGACCGATACTTCTTCGTACTCTCCGTCCTGCACCGCCTCGATTCGGCCGACGGCGGAAATCGTGGATTCTTCCCGCATCTGGTGCCAGAGGTCCCAGGCAAGCTGGGCCGTGAGCCAGAAGCCCGCAGACACTGCAAACATCTTCTCAAGGCGAAGCGCCGTGTCCGGAGTGACGCCTCGGCGCCCGTTAATGATCGCGTTCAAACGCTGGAACGAGATGCCAAGTGCGTGGGCAGCTCTCGTCTGGGTGAGTCCGTGCGTGGATATGACCCTCATCAGGTGCACCCCGGGATGGGTGGGAGGACGGTTTTTGGGTAACCGAATCATCGGATGTTCCTTTCGAGGGTTGCTACCGTGATCATCTCATTCGCCGACAGCGGGACGGAAGACATCTTCGACGGGGCGGACACCAAGGTTGCCCGGCGAACTTGCCCTCAGCAGCTGTGGCCTGCTGCCACTGTTGCGCTGGACGTGCTGAACCACGCGACAACCTTGCAAGACTTCAAGGGCCTGGGCTACGGTTTGCACAAGCATCAACCGGGATCTTACCCGCGTCCGGTGCCTCCCGGAGGTAGGACTGGCCGGCCGCTCCAGGGGTGTCGAGTTCAGTCGTCCCCGTAGACGAAGCGCTCCACCTCGCCGTGCACTCGCTCCACTGTCTCCGCGGAGGGTGGCGTAGTAACGGCGGACACGGCGACCGCAACCACGAGGTTTATGCCGAGGCCCCAGAGCCCGCCATGGATTCCCAACGGGTTCGGATCGACCAGCAGGGACCACCACAGGGTGGCTACGGCGGCGCCCAGACCCGCCAACACTCCAGCCTTGCTGAGCGAGCGGCCGCCCGGGAAGCACACGCCGATGATGGCGGGCAGCAACTGGAGGGCCCCCGAGCCTGAGAGGTTGATGATGCTGACCAGCAGGGCGCCTTCCTGCAGCGACAGCCAGTAGGCCACCCCCAGCAGCACCAGCACGATGCCCTGACCGACGCGCACGTAGTGCTTCTGGCTTGCGCCGCGCACCAGATAGCGCTGGTAGACGTCGCGGGTGAGCACGGTCATGTTGGCGTGCAGGATGGAGTCGAGCGTGGACATGGCTGCGGCCGCCGCGCCCGCCAGAATCAGGCCGGTCAGCCAGGGCGGAGCGAAGGAAAAGAGCAGCTCCGGAAAGATGCGGTCTGCCTGGGCGAGGTCGGGGAGGACCAGTGCACCCCCAAGGCCGACCAGCGCCGCCGGGATGTAGAGCGTCATGAGGTAGATGGGCGTGGTGGCGCCCAGCAGCTTGAGCGTCTTGCCGTCCACCGCCGTGTAGTAGCGGATCATCATGTGGGGCTGCAGGACGATGCCGAAGGAAAGCGTGATCACCATCCCCACCCAGATGCCCGGCGTGAAGAGCCCCTCCGGGCCGGGGAGCGTGAGGAGGTCGGGGCGCTCGCTCGCGACCGCTCGCCACAGTTCCAGCGGTCCGCCGAACAGCTCGAAGGAGAGCACCAGCGCGCCCGCCCACACGGCGACGTACATCCACACGCCCTGTATGACATCGGTCCAGTAAACCGCCCGCAGCCCGCCGATCGCCAGGTGCACCGCAGCCACCGCGAGCATCACGAACACGCCCACTTCGAAGGAGATGCGCCCGTCCGAGGCGACCTCCACGATGTAGCCCAGCGCGAGCGCCTGCACCTGGATGTAGAGGATGGTGAAGAGGACCGAAAACAGCGCGATCGCAATGCGCACGGCCTCGGACTCGTAGAAGTCGGCCAGCATGTCGGCCGGCGTAATGTATCCGAACGCCTTGCCCAGCGCCCAGATGCGGGTCCCGACGACGTAGGTGATGCCGCCGACCAGCATCGTCCACGCCCCGGCGGCCCAGAAACCGATGCCGTGGGTGTAGAAGAACCCGCCCGAGCCCAGGAACGCGAAGGCGGAGTGGAAGGTGGCGACCACGGTGAGGTAGAGGACGACGAACCCGGTCCGACGCCCGCAAAGCAGGAAATCCTCCAGGTCCACCGACATGTGCCGGTTGGCCACCACCGCCACCCCCAGCGTCACCAGCAGGTAGGCGAAGATCAGGGAGGTGGCGACGACCCAGGGTTCCACTATCGGGTTCCCCCCGCCTGGCGGACCGCCCTTTCCGTCATCCTACAACCCTCGGCGGTAGGCCCATATCAGCACGCCGATGAGCGCTGTGTAGACCACCAAGAGGGTGACGTAGAGGAACGGAAGCCCCAGAAACGTCGGCTCGATCCGGTTCAGCACGGTGTGCGTCACCGGCGGCATCGCGAGCATGAAGAGCGCCACGAACGCGACCACCGCGATGCGTCCGTCGCGGGTTCGCGGCCAGAAACGGCTACGGGATGGGGCGGGCTTGGGCATGGCGGGCAAGATGCCCGGGATAGCGGCGATGGGCAAGCGGGCTCGCGCGCTGCTCAGTCTGGCGGGCGCTCCAAGTGCGGCCCCCGGGGATGCTCGGGCGACCAGCGGGCCCGAATCCCGCGCCCAGCCTGCCTCAGTTCAGCAGCATCGGCGGGCCCGGCAGCTTGCGCGGATCGGCCCCCGGCCTGGGCACGAACTTCTGTACGTGACCGCCGTCGTAGGAGGCGACGTACAGGTTGCCCTCCTGGTCCACCGCCGCCTGATGCGGGAGCACCAGCCCACCCGGCCACGGCGGCCGCCCGATCGCGCCCGCTTCGCCGTATGCGCCCCAGGTGTACTGCAGCCGCCCGTTGCGATCGTACTTCAGCAGGCGGTTCAGGGTGGCGTCCAGCACCCACACGGCGTGGCTCTCGTCGATGTAGATGTTGACCGGGTCGAAGATGCCGGGCCATTCCTCGATGAACTCGCCGTCCCCGGTGAACACCTGGACGCGGCTGTTGCGACGGTCGGCCACGTAGACGCGCCCGTCGTCATCCAGCGCGATGCTGTGCAGAAGGTTGAACTCCCCGGGCCCATCGCCCGGACGGCCCCACTCCATCAGGTACTCGCCCTCGGCGCTGAACTTGACCACCCGGGTCTTCCAATAGCCGTCCGCCACGTAGAAGCTGCCGTCCGGGAGGAAGGCGATGTCGGCCTGGCGCCCGAACACGTACGGCTCGTCGCTTGAGCGCAGGTTCATCGGACCCCCTTCGCGCCGTTTGGCCTACTACCAGTATAGCATACGCATCGGCGAGCGGTTTCGCTCGCCTTGCAGGTCCGGGAACGACCCCGGAGTGGGACCCATTACCGGCGTGTGGAGGCGACATCCGTCTTGTGAATTCCACGAACCGAGCCGGGGCGCCTGCGGGAGCCGGGGCGCGCAGGACGCCGCCGCCGTCAATGAGATCGCGAGGCAAGCTCGCGGTTCTGGTGCTGCTGGTCTCCCTGACCGGCTGCGCCTCCGCCCGGGAGCGAACCCTTCGGCCGCCCGGCCGTCCCGAAGGCATATCGCTGGAAGTCCAGAACCAGGCCCGCAACGCGGTCACCATTTATGTTGTGAGCGACACCTACCAGAACCGGCTGGGGATGGTCGAGGCGCTCAACAACGACACCTTCAGCTTCCGCTGGAACCTGTCGAGCCGGGTGAGTTTCCTGATGGATTTTCTCGCCCAGGGTTGCACGCTGTCGGAGTCCATCGACGTCATGGACGGCGACGAACTCATCCTTACCGTGCAACCGATAGACCACCGGCGCGCCTCACGCACCGCCTGCCGCAGGTAGCCTGCCGAGCGCAATCACCGCGCTCGCGCTCGATGACCCGCTCCACCCACTCGGCGCGATCGAGCAGGCGTTGGCGCCGATCAGCGCGCGCCCGGACACGGAGGGTTGGTGCGCCGACTACCGCGTCCCGTTCGACTCCAGCTCGTAGCGGTATCCGAGAGCGCGCCCGTCGATGGAGACCTGGAAATCCACGCCGGCTTCCGGGGCCGGCGCCTGGGCGTTCATGAACCTCACTCCCAGCGTCCCGACGTTGTCGTAGAAGATGAAGCGCAGTCGCACCGGCGCCCCCTCCGGGAGCGTGTTTCCGACGATGCGTCCCCGGACCACGGTTCCCGCCTCTGTCACGCTCAGCCGCAGCCCGTCGAGGTGCACGGGCAGACCGTCGGCGCGGGCCACCCCGTCTCGCGCGCCTGCCTCGTCCCCGGTCTCCAGCCGCGCTCGCGCCGTGATCAGGTGGGCCGCTTCGCTCAGCGGATCGACGGCCAGCAGCTCCCCGGCGGCTTCGGCGAGCACCGCCCATGACTCCGCCGCAAACAGGGCGTTGGCGTAGTTGAACCAGGCGTCCCGGGAGTTGGGCTGCTGCTGCGTCAGGAGGAGAAACGCGCGCCCGGCCTGCTCGTAGCGCGACGACCGGAAGAGCGCGATCCCCAGGTTGAACAGGTCGGCCGCGGCCAGCGACTCGTCGGTCAGGAGCGACGCGTAGAGCTCGGCGGCCTCTTCCGCCCTCCCCAGTTCCCCGAGGACGGTCGCCAGGTCGCTCCGAACCCGGATGCTCCCGGGGTCCCGGGCCAGCTGCCGCCGCAGCAGCGTTTCGGCGTCGGCGAAGCGTCCGGCGACGAGAAGAAGTTGGACGAGGCGACTCTCGGTGTCGGCACGCAGTTCGGCGCGCTCGCGCAACTCGCCCTCCTCCAGCAGACGCGTCGCCGACCGCTTGTCCAGGCCGCGCAAGGCGTCCTGATACACGCGAATCGCCTCGTCCTGGCGCCCCAGCTCAACCAGCAGGCTGGCGACGTTGCGGTGGGCCGCGGGCTGGAGGTCGTAGATCGCCGTTGCCTGCAGCCACTGCTCCGCGGCGACCTCCCTTTCGCCCCCCGCGTAGGCCTCCAGACCCGCATTGAACGCCCTGGCCCAGGCGGCCTCCCGCTCGGGTTCGACATCGAGTTCATAGGCGGGGTAGATGCGCTCCGCCTCCGAAAACAGGCGGTGCGCTTCAGCGCACTCCCCTAGCCTGGCCTGGGCTACCCCGGCCAGAAAGTAGTGGATGGGGTTTCCGGGATCGACCTCGATGCCCTCCAGGGCCTGCGCGAGCGCGGCTCCCTCTTCGCCGTCGATGTTCAGGTAGAGGGTGGCGGTCTGGGAAAACCGTGTCTCGACGGGTGGTACTCCCGGCGGGTATACAATCCCGGTGGGCGATATCACCGGCCCCCGGGGCCCGCGGCCGCCCACGCACGCCACTACCAGCAGGGCTGCCAGCGCGGCGGCACCCGGGGGATGCGGCCGCATCAGGTCCACGGGAACGGGATGCTGAAGACCGCGGATCGCGCCACCGCCACCCCCTGTTCCCGGGCGGGCCGAAACGAGATCACCTCGTTCACGAGTTCCAGCGCGATCTCGTCGACTCGCCGAACACCGCTCGACTCCATGAGCTCGGACCACTCCACCGACCCCGTGCGGTCGATCCACAGGGTTATGCGCACCGTCATGAAGTCTTCCTCGGTCAGGCCCGCGCGCACCGCTGAACGCCGCATGAACTCCATCACCTCTTCGGGATTCCGGACCAGCACCCACGCAGAAAGCGCCGTGAGCGAGAGTTCCGGTTCAAGCGCCGAGAGGCGGTCCAGGTCGAGCGCGTCGGGGTCCGGAAGGGATTCCATCGATGCGGTGGAGGCGCTGCCCTCGATGGAGAGCGCGTCATCGGGGCGGCTCTCCTCGCCCTCGGAATCGACGGTGGACTCCGGCTCGGCGACCAACAGCTCCGGTTCTGCGAGAACCGGGCGAGGAGATGAGCGTCCGCGTAGACGGTCCAGCAGCGAGGCCGCGAGACCGTCGCGGCCCGAATCGGCGAGTTCGGCGGGACCGGCATCGGCCTTCTCCTCGGGTTCCCCGGAGAGGGAGTCCTGGCCCGCGCCCGCCACGGCGACAACGGCAATGGCCTCCACCCCGGGAATCGGGCCGGGAGACTGGAGGAGGATCCACTCCGTGACCTGCGCGCCGAAAGCGGGCTCGGGTGTGAGATCCCGGAGCATCCAACCCGGGAAGAAGACGAACCCGGCCATATGGGCGAACACGGCGGCTACGATCGACCAGGCCAGCCGGTTGTCCCATTGCGTCTTGAAGCGATCGTTGGCGGTGGGAACGGACATGGGTCACACTAGGAAGGATCGTGCGGAAGACACAAGCCCGCTTGCGCAAGGAGGCGTCATGAAGATTTCCTTCCCATGGCTGGCGGCGATCCTCACGGTATTCGGGTTCATGATCTGGCTGTCGTCGGCTCGACCGGAGCCTCCCGGCGCCACTCCTCTTGCGCCTCCGCCCCCGGCCGAGCCGGACTGGGTGGAACTTCCGGCCGAGGGGTCGGCGATACCCTGCCAGGCTCCCCTGGCCTGGCGAATCGCCCGGCTGGACGAGGAGTTCGGGGTCGACGCCGTCACAGCGGAAACGGGGCTGCGGGGAGCGGCCGGGCTCTGGGAAGCAGAGGCCGGGAAGCCGCTTTTCCGGCACGATCCGGCGGAGGGCATGCCGGTGCGCTTCGTCTACGGCCAGCGCCAGGCGCGCACCCGCGAACGTCGCCGCATGGAAGCCGACCTCGAGCGTTTGCGCCCGACCCTCGATGCCGCCGAGTTCGAGGCACGGGCACGCGAGCTGTCGGAGCTGTTTCCCCCGGACACGGGAGAGGCGGGCGTCTACCGCGAGGCCGTGACGCGCAACGGCGCTGGCGGCGTCAGCGTCAGCCGCGAAATCCGCATCTATCGCTTCGCCGATCTGGATGATCTGCGCCGGGTTGCCGCACACGAACTCGGCCACGCCCTGGGGCTCGGCCACGGCTCGGATCCGGCGTCGTTGATGGGTGCCGGACCCGCGCCGGATCGCAGTGATGAGCCGGGTTCCGGCGTCACGGAAGCAGACCTCGGCCGGCTGAACCTCCTCTGCCCCGAACTGCTGAGCCGGGGTCCCTGAAACTGATCTACAACCTTTTGCGACTACCGCTTGTCTCCTTTATACTGGATTCTGGTGCGGAGTGTCTCGTCGTGACGAGGCGGCAACCCCCACGATTCAGGCGGAGGCCATGAGGACACTCGTCATCGGTATGTCCATGGGTATCGCGCTAGCGTTGTTCGGCGATCCCCCTTCCCTTCCTCCCGCGGAATCCCGGCCCGAAGTCGCGCGTGCCGCAACCGCGGGTCACGCGACATCGATCGAATCTCCTGCCCTGACGCAGGTCGTGGTCCAGTATTGCCAAGTCTGCCACAACGACGCGCTGCTCACGGGCAACGTCTCGCTTCAGGGATTCGAGGTGGAGCGTGCCCCGGAACAGGCGGAGACGGCGGAACGCATGATCCGCAAGCTGCGCGCGGGGATGATGCCGCCACCGGACATGCCGCGTCCGGGGGGCGATACCCTCGAAGTGCTGGTGGAAACGCTGGAGCAGCTGGTGGACGAAGCTGCGGCCAGCCGCCCCAATCCCGGAGTTCGTCGCTTCCAGAGGCTGAGCCGCGCGGAATACGAGCGCGTCGTCCACGATATGCTGGACCTCGAAATCGACGCTGGACGCTGGCTCCCCGCCGACGTGCTGCTCGGCAGTTTTGACAACCTGTCCGCGGCCCAGGGGCTCTCTACGACGCTGCTGGCTTCCTACATGAGAGCCGCCACCGAGGTCAGTCGGCTTGCCATGGGCAATCCGGATGCGGTCTCGGTGTCGAGCAAGTACACCAACCCGATCGAGGTGTCGCAGCACGCGTGGGACCAGCTGGAGGGAGCACCCTTCGGCACCCGCGGCGGCATGGTGGTGACCCACGACTTCCCGGCCGACGGCGAATACGTCTTCACGGTGGAGACCCTGTTCGGCCAGGGCACCGGCTTCGAGGACCTGGACATCTCGATCGACGGCGAGGGAGTGGCTGTCCTGGCGATCGCGCACAACGGCGAGCGCGGGGTTCCCCTGCGCACCGATCCCATCTTCGTGCGCACGGGCCAGCACCGGATCGCGGCGGCGTTCGTTCGGCGCATGGACGGCCCCTACGACGACCGCTTCAGCCCCTTCGACTGGTCGTTCGTGGGAGGCGAGGACGCCCAGCAGTGGGCCAACTACGGCATCACGGCGCTTCCGCATCTCGCCAACCTGATGATCACCGGGCCAACCACCGTGACCGGCGTATCCGACACCCCGAGCCGCGACAGGATCTTCTCGTGCCGTCCCGCCTTCGAGGCGGATGAGCGCCCCTGCGCGGAGTCCATCGTCGCGAGGCTGGCGCAACAGGCCTACCGTCGTCCCGTGACCGACGAGGACCTGCAGGGTCTGATGGCCTTCTACGACCAGGGGTCGGAGGAAGAGGGATTCGAGATCGGGTTGCGCACCGTGCTCCAGGCGCTGCTCGCGAGCCCATCCTTCGTCTTCCGGCTGGAACGGGAACCCTCCGGGACGGGCGAGGGCGAGAACTACTACCTGAACGACCTGGATCTGGCGTCCCGGCTTTCCTTCCTGCTGTGGGCCTCGGCACCCGACCAGGAGTTGCTCGATGTGGCGGCCAGCGGACGGCTTTCCGACGACGCCGTGCTCGAGGCGCAGGTCCGGCGCATGCTGAAGGATTCGCGATCCGAGGCGCTGGGCTCCCGCTTCGCCCATCAATGGCTGCGTCTCCAGGATGCCGCGAAGAACAACCCGGAGCCCTACCTGTATCCGGACTTCACCGGGCAGTTGAGCGACGATCTGGTCCGCGAGACCGAACTGTTCTTCAACCATCTTGTGCAGGAGGATCGCAGCCTGCTGGAGTTCTTCGACGCAGACTACACCTTCCTGAACGAGCGCGTCGCGCGGCACTACGGGATCGATGGCGTCACGGGCGACGACTTCCGTCTGGTCGAGTATCCCGACGACAAGCGACGCGGCATCCTCGGCCACAGCAGCGTCCTGCTGCTGACCTCGATGTCCGCGCGCACTTCCCCGGTGCTGCGCGGGAAGTGGGTCATGGAGGTGCTGATGGGGACGCCCCCACCTCCGCCCCCGCCCAACATTCCCGCCTTCGACCAGACCGAGAGAGTGGCCGATGGCCGCCGCCTCACCACCCGCGAGCGGATGGAACGGCACCGCGCCAACCCCACCTGCAACGCGTGCCATCGCTTCATGGATCCCATCGGCCTGGCCCTCGACAACTACGACGTCACCGGCCGCTGGCGCATCCGCGAAAACATGGTGGCGCTGGACACGCGGGGTGACTTTTACGACGGCACCTCCATCACCACGCCGGCGGAGCTGACCCAGGTTATCCTCAAGCGTCCGATCCCGCTGGTGCGCAACTTCACCGCGCATTTGCTCGCGTACGCGATCGGCCGCCGCGTGGAGTACTTCGATCAAACGGCCATTCGAGCCATCGCGAGTGACGCGGAGTCCGACGGATACAGGATGTCATCCTTCATTCTGGGCGTCGTGAAGAGCGATCCGTTCCGGATGAGACAAACCGAGGCGACCGCGGATGCGGAAGCCAGCCAGGGGATGTAACGCCATGCATTTCATCACAGGAAAGCACCTTTCCCGCCGTACCTTCCTCCGCGGAATGGGAACGACGGTCGCCGTCCCGCTGCTGGACGCCATGGTGCCCGCCGGCAGGCTGCGGCGGGACCGTGCCAGCGAAGGCTTCACGCGCCTGGTGGCCGTGGAGGAATCGATGGGTTGCGCGGGCGGCAGCGACTGGGGAGACCAGCAGTTCCTGTTTGCGCCCGAAACGGCGGGCCGGGACTTCGAGTTCGTGGCGACCAGCCAGCTCAAGCCGCTGGAGGCCTACCGCGAGTACCTCACGGTGGTCAGCAACACGGACTCCCGCATGGCGGAGGCGTATCGCGCGGAGGAGATCGGCGGCGACCACGACCGCACGACCGCCGTCTTCCTGACCCAGTCTCATCCCAAGCAGACCCAGGGATCGGATCTATATCTAGGCACCTCGCTGGATCAGCTGCACGCGCGCCGCTTCGGTCAGGACACCGCGCTTCCCTCGCTCGAGCTCACCACCGAGTCGATCGACCGCGGGGGCGGATGCGCGTACAACTATCACTGCGCGTACACGACCTCGCTGGCCTGGGCCTCTCCGACCCAGCCGCTTCCGGCCATTCGCGAGCCGCGGGCGGTCTTCGAGCAGCTCTTCGGCGCGGGTGACTCCGCCGCCGACCGAACCGCCCGTCGCCGCACCGACCGCAGCGTGATCGACTGGATCGCCACCGAAGTGGCGCGGCTGAAGAGAGAGCTGGGGGCAGTCGACCGCCGGGCGATGGACGAGTACCTGACCCACATCCGCGAGTTGGAGCGCCGCATCGAGCTGGTCGAGGCGCGCAACACCAGCGGTGAGGAGCGGGCGATGCCGGAGGCTCCCTCCGGGGTTCCCGATTCCTGGGAAGAGCACATGGAGATCATGTTCGACCTGCAGTTGCTCGCGTTGCAGGCGGACATGACCCGGGTCATCACCTTCAAGATCGGCTTCGACCAGTCCAACCGCACCTTCCCCCTGAGCGGCACCAACAAGTCGCACCACGGGGCGTCTCACCACGGCAACGTTCCCCCCGACATCATGGACTTCAACCTCATCAACACTCACAGGCTGAGCCTGATGGGGTACTTCCTCGAGAAGATGAAGAACACGATGGAGGGCGACGCCTCCCTGCTGGACAAGACCGCGATCATCTGGGGATCGTCCATGGGCGATCCGAACCTGCACAACCACCGCCGGTGCCCGCTCATCCTGATGGGGCACGCCAACGGCGCGCTGGAAGGCAACGTGCACCTGCGCGCTCCCCAGGGGACGCCGATGGCCAACGTCTTCGTGAGCCTGATGCAGGGTATCGGGCACGACGACATGCGGGCGTTCGGAGACAGCGTGAGCGAGTTCCCGCTGACCTCCCCGAGAGGCGGCGTCACCGATGCGCTGCGGGAGGGCGGATCGTGAGGGCCGACAAGGGCGGAGCGGCGCCGCGGCGGCGCATGGGCTTGTTGGGCGCAACTCTGCTGCTGGTCTCGCTGGCCGGGTCCGTTGAAGCTCAGGACTTGGGGCTGATCGGGGCGGCGAAGCACGGTGACGCGGAAGCGGTTCGCTCGATGCTCGCTGGAGGCGCGGACCCGAACATTGCGCAGGGCGATGGCATGACCGCGTTGCACGCGGCAGCCATGGAGGGCCACACGGATGCGGTGGAGGCGCTGCTGGCGGCGGGAGCCGAGGTCGGCGCTACCACCCGCATCGGGGCATACACGCCGCTCCACCTGGCCAGCCGGGGCGGACACGGCGCGGTGGTGCGCGCGCTCCTCGAGAAGGGAGCCGAGGCCGGGCTGGCAACCACCAACAGCGGGACCACTCCCCTCCACCTGGCCGCGCGCGCCGTGGCCGGCGAGGACGCGGTGGCGGCGCTGATCGAACACGGGGCCGAGGTGAACGCCCGCGAGGGTTCCGCCGGCCAGACTCCGCTGATGTTTGCGGCCGCGGTCAACCGGACGCCGGCGATCCAGGTTCTGCTGGAGCACGGGGCGGACCCGAACGCGGCCACCAGGGTCGTGGACGTGCTGCGCAGCGTGGCTCTCGACCAGGAGGCCAGCCAGCTCCTGCGCAACCGTATCGAGGGGCTCCGCTTCCAAGCCGAACCGGGCACGGAGCGTGAACCGACTCCCGCGGAGGTGCGGGAGGCGATCGCGGCCCAGCGGGAGTTCCTGCGCGCCGACCACTCACAGACCGAGTTGGATCCCGAGGAACTCACCCAGCACCGGCCGGACTACCCCGGCGGCCCGCCTCTCGCGCGCCCGCCCTACCGGGAGACGCTGGTGGGCATGACCGGTGGCATGACGGCGCTGCTGCACGCCGCCCGCGAGGGACACGTCGAGGCGGCGCTCGCTCTTCTGGACGGCGGAGCCGATATCGACCAGGTCGGTGGCGACGGCACCAGCCCGCTCCTGATGGCGACCCTCAACGGCCAGTTCGACCTGGCCATGGAGCTGGTCGAGCGTGGCGCCGATCCTGACCGGGCCGCCGACACGGACGGCATCTCCCCCCTGTTCGCGGTTATTCAGACCCACTGGGCGCCGAAGTCCAACTATCCGCAGCCGCGCGCGCACGACAACGAGCAGACAGAGTACATGGAGCTGCTCCAGGCACTTCTGGATGCGGGGGCCGACCCCAACGTGCGCCTCAACACGCACCTGTGGTACTGGGAGTTCGGGCTAACCAAGATGGGCATCAACCTGGAGGGCGCCACGCCGTTCTACCGGGCCGCCTTCGCGCAGGACATCGAGGCGATGAAGATGCTGGCCGCCCACGGCGCCGACCCCGACATTCCCACCCGCTGGCCGGCGATCGGCATGCGCGAGCGCCGCCAGCAGGACGGGCGCCAGCAGGAGGATTCGGGCCTTCCGTGGATTCCCGAGGACTCCTACAACGCCTACCCCGTTCACGCGGCGGCCGGTGGCGGCTGGCAGGGCCTGGGCGCGTTCAGCGTGCGCAGCGTCCCCGACAACTTCCTCAACGCGGTCAAGTACCTGGTCGACGAGCACGGTGCGGACGTGAACCTCCCCGACTCGTGGCTGTACCGCCCGCTCCACTACGCTGCCGCCCGGGGTGACAACGAGCTCATCATGTACCTCGTCGAACAGGGTGCGGATGTCTCGGCCATCACCCGGCTGGGCCAGTCGACGGCGGACATGGCGCGCGGCGGCCGCTCCGGCTTCTTTGTGCGCGTCGCCTACCCCGAGACGGAGGAGCTGCTGGTCAGCCTCGGCTCCACCCGCGAGTGCGAGCACACTCACTTCCTCGACACCGGCGACTTCTGCGAAGGCCTCGGAGTTCACGATCCGTGGGCGGAGAAGGGGATTCCGCAGACCGTGGTGCCGCCGCCTCCGGGAGGGAATCGGCGTTAGGCTGCCGCGGACGAAACTCTGCGCCGCGACCTGAAGACAGAAAGGACAGCTCCCGCTTCACTTCGGGGGCTGTCCTTTTGTTGGGTACCTGGCCACGCTGCCACCTTGGGAGTTTTATGCGCCGGATGCGCCGGCAGCTCCGCTTCCAGTCGGTACGGAGGCGAGAGCTAGGGCCAATCCGAATTCGGATCGCAGTCGTGATGGGTCATGCTATTGAGTAATTTTACTCAACGCCTATCTTACTTGACATGACTTCCTTCCGCCGTGCTCACGTTCACCGTCTCATGAAGCTCCTTACGGGGAGCGGGCGACGACGACTCATCGCCATCACCGGCCCCCGTCAAACGGGCAAGACGACGATCGCCCGTCAGGCGCTGGCGGCACTGGCATCGACGGGAATTGCCTGGCGATATGTGGCGGTGGACGCGCCATCGGGTACAGGTCCGGAACTTCCACTCGGTGATACGCATTCGTGGCCCGAGTATCGGGAGGCCACGCACGGCGATGTCGGCGTTTTCCCCGGCAGTCGCGACACACGCTGGCTGATCGGCATGTGGGAGCAAGCCCGCCACGCGGCGGAACAGTCGCCGAACGGGGCAATCCTGGTGCTGGACGAGATCCAGGAGGTGCAAGACTGGTCGCGGACGGTGAAAGGTCTTTGGGACCAGGACCAGGCAACCGGATGTCCACTCCAAGTGGTAATCATGGGGTCGGCGCCGCTGCCGTTGCTGACCGGATTGGGAGAGCGGTTGGTCGGCAGGTTCCTGCCTCTCCCTGTCAGCCACTGGTCGTTGCCAGAGATGGTACGCGCTTTCGATTGCAGCATGGATCAGTACCTGTTCTTTGGCGGATATCCTGCGGGAGCGGAACGATGGGACGACGAAGATGATTGGCGGGGCTACATTGAGGACGGAATCGTCCAACGCAACATCGAGCGGGACATTCTCTCGCTTACCCGAGTGGTCAAACCCGCGCTCCTTTCGAACCTGCTGGAGCTAGGCTCCTTCTATTCAGGGCAAATCCTGTCCTACAATAAGATGCTCGGCCAACTCCAGGACGCGGGCAACACGACGACGCTGGCGCGCTACCTCGCGCTCCTGAGTGGCGCGGGGTTGCTCACCGGTCTGACGAAGTACAGTTCGCGCTTTCACCAACGGCGCGCCTCCAGCCCGAAGTTGAACGTGCTCAATACGGCGCTGATGACTGCTTCGTCAGGTTATACGTTCGAGGAGGCAAAGGCCGACCGCTCCTTCTGGGGACGGATTGTCGAGAGCGCGGTGGGTGCCCATCTCCACAATACCCACACACCGGGAATCAGGCTTTACTACTGGCGTCACAACGGCTTGGAAGTGGATTTCGTAGTCTCCCGCGGGCCACGTCTGACGGCAATTGAGGTGAAGAGCGGTGCTCGGCGCGGCAAGGTGAGCGGAATGAAGGAGTTCAAGAGACGATTCAGCCCTGCGCGTACTTTGGTGGTGGGTACCGGAGGCGTCGCGTTGCACGAATTCCTGTCGGAGCCCGCCAGATATTGGATCGAGGACGAAGGATGAAGGCGTTTCGCGTGCCTCGGCGGGTGACGGCGATGAACGTTGGTTCAACGTCGCCTCCAAGACGCGGTCCGGTCTCATCCTCAGAATTTGGAATCGCCTCATCTGCGAAGCATGGTCCAGGCTCATCCGCGGGATCCCGTCCGTTGAAGGATTACCACGATGTGTCGGCCTACGTGCTGCTCGGCGAACCCGGATCGGGGAAGACCACGGCATTCGACATGGAATACCGTGCCGACCCGGAGGGCAGCGAGCGCGTGACGGCGCGGGACTTCGCGACATTGGACCTCGATAGCCACCCCGAGTGGCGGGAAAAGACCCTCTTCATCGACGGGCTCGACGAGATGCGAACGGCAGCTAGCGACTGGGGCGCGCCGCTGGACTCCATACGTAACCGCCTCGAACGCCTCGGACACCCGCGCTTTCGTATTTCCTGCCGAGCAGGGGAATGGCTCGGCGAGAACGATGCCGCCGCCCTCAAGCGGCTCGTGCCAGCCGGCGAAATGGCTGTGCTTCGTTTGGACCCCTTGGACCAAGGCGAAATGCGCACCCTTCTCGAAGAGCGCGTCGGGCGAGCGAGGGCCCACGAGTTCATGAGCTACGCGCGCGAACACGGCCTTCGCGGTTTTCTTCAGCACCCGCTCCATATCGAGTTGCTGCTGGAAGCCGGAATTGGCAACCGCCAAATCTCTAGCCGTCGCAGCCTGTTCGAGTCGGCGTGCAAGTCGATGAGTCGGGATAAGAACCCGGCACCCCGCGCCGGGAGGCGGGGGATTTCTCGTCCCTCCGAGACCGCGTTGTTGGATGCTAGCGGCCGACTCTGCGCTTTGAGTCTCTTGACGGATACTCCCGGATGGTCGGTCGATCCGGCGGAACCAACCCCCGATTATCCGTCGCTTTGTGAAATCGAGAACGCGGATTCCAATGTAGTCCCCGAAGAGCTGGACGGCGCGCTGCGCACTCGGCTCTTCAGAATGACACGAGACGGCCGTTTCGAACCGATCCATCGACAGGTCGCGGAGTTTCTCGCGGGCCGGTTCCTGGGCCGGCAGGTAGAGCAGCGCAACTTGTCACCCGCCCGGCTCCGCGCGGTAATGGCGAGCGACAACGGGGCGGCGGCACCTTCCCTGCGAGGTCTCGCTGCCTGGATCGCCGCCCATAGCCCGACAGCGCGCTCCGCGCTGATCCGTGACGATCCCATCGGCGTGGCAAGCTACGGAGATCCCTCGGAGTTCGCCCAAGAAGACCAGGAACGACTGATTTCCTGCCTCCGAGACCGGGCTAGGCACATCGACATCCGGCAATGGCCGGATTTCGCGCTCCCGTCGCTGGCCACGCCCGGAGCCTTGCCCATCGTGTGCGCCATCATCACCGCCCCGGAGCGTGACGACGCGACGCAGCAGCTAGTGTATCTGGCGTTGCGCGCCATCGCTCAGATGGACGGTTCTGCCATTCCGCGGGGCATACGGACCCCGTTGCTAGGCGTAGCACGCGACCTACGCTGGTTGCCAGGCAGCCGTGCCGCCGCTCTGAAGGCCTGGATCGCAAGCGCGTCCGGCGGCAGACGCAACGTTGACGAAGCCGTGAAACTCCTCAAGGAGATTCGCGACGATGAGACGAGTGACCCGCGAGGGAGCCTCGCCGGTCTGTTGCTCGGCTATCTTTATCCGAAGCAGGTGACGCCGGAACGGCTTTGGGAATACGCGCGGTCGGTCCCCCCCAGCCCAGGCAGCGGGCATCTTGGTTTCTGGAAGAACGAGCTGCCGCGACGGTCCGACGAAGAGGGATGCCTGGCAGAGGTTCTCAACAGCTTGCGTCGCTGGCTCCACGACCGACCACACAGCATAGACGACTCTTCCATCCGCGATGGCGTCGTGAAGACATTCGCTCTCGCCCTCCGACGTCACGGCGACGAGACTGAAGCAGAAAGGTTGTATGACTGGTCGGCGGTTGCTTTCCCCTGGATTCCGAGCAAGAGCGACTTGGATCTGTCAAGCCAGAATCGGCTCCATTTTGGCGTTGCTTCACCACCGGAGGACACCAAGGCAAAGATCGACGCTTGGCTCCAGAGCCGTCCGGACAAACAGAAGGCACTGATCTCGGAGATCGTTCGCCGCCAGGAAGACTATGACATTATCTGGCCGACAGACTCGTTTTCTGCCACGGGCGCACTGACCATTGACAACATCCTGGCCGATGCTTCCGTCGCCGACTTCGCTCCCTGGTTCCTCGAACAAGCCGTGTCGCTGTCGGAATCCCGCCCGATGCTCGCGTGTCATATGCTGAGCCGGACCGGCGTTGGCACACGCAAGTTGGCGGAACTTCCCGACCATCTCCGCAAGGTCTTCGAAAAGCTTCCCGACCGTCTCCGCATGCCTTGGGAGAAGGACGCGGACTCGAACCGCAGGACCGGGCCGACATCCAACGGCCTCACCCTTGACGAGATACGTGCCCGCATTTCAGGGCATTCGCCGCTCGAAGAGTGTCTGAAATCGCTACTGGCCCCGCCTCCGCAACCAAACCCGGAGCACCCCCTTGTCCGGAAGCGAGCACGCAAGCGAAAGCAATGGATCGATTGGGTACGAGAAGACCACGAGGCGTTGAGCCGCGGCGAAAGTCCCCCGAGCCTGTATCATGAGATCGCAAAGGCTTATCTGGGTGAGAACGCCTCAGTTACGGGCAACACTCCAGAAGAACGAGTCCATGACCTCTTCCTCGGCGACGAGAAGTTACAGCGTATGGCGCTGGACGGACTGCGACGGATGGCTCGTCGCGCCGACCTCCCGACCCTGGATGACCTGATCCGGTTCGAAGAGAACGGAAGCATCTCCTATTTCGTCCTTCCGTTGCTGGCGGCGATGGAGGAAAGGGATCGGACTGCTAGCGAAGACCGCGCGCGTTTGGGAGGAGGCGCGTTGCAGCTCGCGCTCGGCTCTCTCTTCTTCGCCAGAGGCTTCGACGGCCCCGATCCGGCGTGGTATCGTCGGGCGTTACGATCGGACGCGGAAGACGTGGCTGATGCCTTCGTCCGCGTGTACCGGTCACGCATCCGCCGGGCGTCGGGCGTAGACAGGCATCTGCGCTCCCTCACTCGCGACGAATCGTATGCGGAAGCGGCCCGGGTGGCCCTTCCGCGGCTTTTGAGGTCGTTTCCCGCGAAGGCGACGGCCAATCAGGTATTCTATCTGGACTATCTGATTCCGGCGGCTCTCGAGTATGTGGACCGAGACGAGTTGGCATCAATCGTCCATCGCAAGCTCGAATTGTCCAGCTTGCGGGTCAGTCACCGTATCCGTTGGTTGGCTACGGGCATGTTGATCGGCGACCCGCCGTTCGGGGAACAACTCGACCGCTTCCTGGCCGAAGGCTCCGACGCCAGGGTGCGGGAACTCGCAGCCTTTCTGAAGGTTGAGGCGCTCTCCAAGCGAATCGGGTCGCTATCGGCTGCGACCTTGGCGATGTTGGTACGGAGGCTGGGCGGATGCTTCGCTCCGCGTTCTGCGGGAGCGCCAGGCTACATTTCTCACAGTGCGGTTGAAGCGATCCAGACGGGCGGAATAATCCGTGCGGCTCTGGATGCTCTTTCTCACCTTCCATCCCCGGAGGCCACGGAACTGATTCACGCCCTGGTTGACGATGACGACCTCGCCGCCTGGCGGAGGGACATCACCGAGGCTCGCGATATCCAGCGGATAGCCCGTCTGAACGCGGAATTCGTTCCGCCGACAATCCCGGACGTTTTAGGTGTGCTGGAGGATGGCCGACCGGCCAGTGCCGCCGATCTCACCGCTCTGGTGGTGGACAGAATCGTGGCAATCGGCGAGCAGGTCCGGGATGGAAATGCCAACATGTGGCGTCACTTCTGGAACGAGAGGGAAGGTGGAAAACCGAAGTCGCCAAAGGTAGAACCCTCCTGCCAGATGGCGCTGCTCAACGCGCTGCGTCCTCAGCTCCCTGAACAGGTAAGCGTAGAGCCTGAAGCAGGCTACGCAGGGGTAGGGGTCAGGCGCGCCGACTTACAGGTCTCCTTCCGCGACTTTGCCGTTCCGGTCGAGACCAAGATGAGCTCAAGCCGCGACTTGTGGACGGCCGCTAGCGAGCAGCTGATTCCACGCTACCCTCGCGACCCGAAATCCGGAGGACACGGCGTGTACGTCGTTTTTTGGCACGGCACAGAATTCGCGAAGAAACCCACACCGCGGGGAAAGCCCCCGCGAACTCCGGGCGAACTGGAAGAACGCTTGACACAACAATTGACGACCGCCCAGAAGAACAAGGTCAGGATCGTTGTGCTGAATGTGAGTCAACCGTGAGTCGCTCGCTCTCCCACCGTTCGGTTTGCGCCGGAACGAAAAAGCTACACGATGCCGCTTGGCATGCAGGCGCTATCAGTTGCCCAGCTGCGCGCGACGCTCCAACCACTTGGAGCCGGGAGCTAGTCCTCCCAGCTCACCGAATCCCCGACCTGGATGCGGGCGTCGCTCAGTACCGTGCAGAAGACGCCGCCGCGCCACTCCGGGTCGAGGGCGTCACGCAGGCCCGTCAGCGCATCCTCCATGAGCGTGCAGGGCCGGGTTTCGCCTCGAACCTGGAGCACGCAGTCGCCTATGCGAATCCTGCGGTCGCGGGTGTCGGCCAGACTCACCCCGCTCACCATCAGGTTGGCGCGCCTCACGGTCGGATCTACGGACGTACCGAACTCGTCCTTGAGCGTCTCGAAGACTTCCTTCTCGATCAGCGTGACCTGGCGCCGGATCCGCCCGAAATTCGCATCTCCGGTCAGCCCGCCTCTTGCTTCCGCGTTGGCCTCCGTTACCGCGCTCATCGGGCCGCCGCGTTCCCGCTTGAGCCAGATCGCTTCGAGTCTTCCGCTCATCCGTTTCGCTCCTGTCGGTTCCGCTCTGCTTGCCAGGTTTGTCGTCGTTCCGTGCTCGCCGTGAATCCGCTCCAGAATATATTATCGGATCGCGGAAGGCGAGAGATGTTTCCCGGCCGCGGATGATCAGCCTTCCGCCGCTGCCTCCGGCACCGCCTCCATCAGCAGACGCAAGGCCTCGTCGAGGGCGCGCCGCCCGGGTCCGGCGCCGCTGTAGTGTCCAATGCGCACGACCACCATGTCGTGCGTGGGGATGATGATCGTGCTCTGACCTCCGGCCCCCGCCATGCGGAAGCCGCTTCGCGGGATCGGGAAGCCGCCGTTGCCGTTCACCCAGAAGAAGGAGCCTCCGTAGACACGCCGCCCATCGGCCTCCCAGGCGGGTGCGATCGTCGAGGCGTATTCCACATATCCCTCCGGGAGAATGCGCTCGCCATTCACGACGCCGTCCTGAAGATATAGGTTGCCGAGCCGCGCCCAGTCGCGTCCGCTGCCGAAGCCGTATCCCTGGAGGAGGAAGTTGCCGTAGGGATCGGTCATCGCGTGGAAGTTGCGGATGCCCAGCTTGTCGAAGAGATGTCGCTGGGGGAACTGGTGATAGTTCTCGCCCAGCTGCTCCTCGACTCCCAGGCGGATCAGGTAGTTGGTGAGCACGGGGTCGCAGTTCCGATACCGTCCCACCGTATTGGGCTCCCATTGCTGGTCCTTGCCGGCCGCATACTCGAACGAGTTGACGGTGCCCGTATAAAGGTACAGGTGGTCGGGGTATCCGATGCCCGGGTCGTCGCCCGGATCGCCCAGGTTCCGGCAACGGAGCCCGGATGACATCCTCATGATGTCGCCGATGCGGATCTGCTGGCGCGGGTCGTCTTCGGATTGCCACTCCGGAATCGGCGCGGACTGCCACAGGTCGTAGACCCCTTTCTGAATCAGGATGCCCATCAGCGTGCCGGTGAGGCTCTTGTTCATGGACCAGCTTTCGAGCGGCGTGGTGTGGTCGATGCCCTCGCGGTAGCGCTCGGCCAGCAGGCGGCCACGGTGGATGACCACAAAGGCGGCGGTCAGCGCCTCGGGGGGTGCGAACGCGGCCTCCACCGCCTGCGCGACCTTGTCCATGTCCACGTCCTCGGGGAAGGGCTCGTTGGGCAGCAGATCCCCCAGCGGCCAGGGCGTGGTCTCCGCGTCCGGCAGGTTGGGCGTCACCTCGACCGTCTCGTAGTAGGGCTCGTCCTCGCCGATGGGGAGGGCCAGGCACCCCTGGTCGCCGTGAAGCTTGGCCGAGCGCACGGTGCCGTCCGGCAGGGTCAGGTGGACACGCCTGTTCTCGTAGTCGACCACCCGGTCGGTGACCGCCCCCCGGTACTCGGCGGGCGCGCTGAAGAAGCCGGTGTGCTCGGCCGCGAAGTCGGGATCCAGCCCGGAGAGGAAGACGTTGGAGCAGAGGATCTTCGCGAAGCCCGCCGTCGAATGCACGAGTGCATCCCCGGGCGGAAGCACGTACTCGCCGGGAAGTTCGAGGGCGGCGGCGCGGGCGACGAGTTGCGCCTCCGGGTCCCCGGCCTGGGTGGCAGGAGCATTGTCGCCCGGGGCACAACCCGTGGCGAGGATCACGAGCGGGGCGAGCGAAAAGGCGCGGTTCTGCATCGTATTCCAACTCCGCTTGGGGGCGAGCAACAGACAGATCCACGATATGCCGTCGCTGCCAGAGCAACAAGACGAGCGTGGGTTCCCGGCAGGCCAACAGCGGTGAAGTGCCATTCGCGAGTCGCTGCCAGGGCAACGGCCAGAGGGATGATGTGACGCCGCCCGGGCGACTGGGTCAGCGGACAACGACCTCTCACGGGAAGCACCCTGCCCACCGGACCCTTCCCGTGCGCGGCCCCGAACGCTAATCTGTGACCTGCCATCGGGTTTCCTCCGCGTCCCTGCGGAAGCCCGGCCGTCAGGAGGCACACTTGTGGGATCCTTTTTTTTCGTCCGGCACCCCCGCCATACCCTTCGTGCTGTTCGGGCGCGCCCACCTGCTGACGATGGCCGCGCTCGCGGTTCTCGGGTTTCTGGTCATCCGGGCCGGCCAGGCCGGAGGCGAGGGAACCCGGCGCAGATTCCGGGCGGGCATGATCGCGGTGCTCGTGCTCCTCTACTTCGAGGCGCACTTCTGGCATCTCCATCATGGGCTCTGGATCATTCAGGAACGCCTGCCCCTGCACATGTGCGGGGCCATGGTGTGGGTGACCGTGTACGGGCTGTGGACGAAACGGTCGTGGACCTGTCCGCTCATGTATTTCTTCGGGATTGCGGGGGCGATTCAGGCCGTCATCACACCGGACAGCGCGTACGGCCTTCCGCACATTCGCTTCCTGAACACCATGATTTCGCACTCCACGGTGGTGGTGGCAGGCGTGTGGGTC
Organism: Longimicrobiales bacterium; assembly: GCA_965225805.1. GTDB lineage: Bacteria > Gemmatimonadota > Gemmatimonadetes > Longimicrobiales > Gaopeijiaceae > BD2-11. The sequence goes on along the minus strand of OZ245327.1, from coordinate 1,373,664 downwards.
GTGGCCGTCGAAGGCTACCGGCCCACGTTTCGTTCCACCCTCCGGGCGCTGGCGATCGTCAACGTCTACGCCGCAGTCGTCTACTCCTTCAACCTTCTGGCGGGCACCAACTACCTGTACGTGGTCGCCAAGCCGGAGTCGGCGTCGCTGATGGACGTCTTTCCGGCGTGGCCCTGGTATCTGCTCGTCCTCGAAGGACTCGTGATTCTCATCGTCGTCGGGATGTACGTGCCTTTCGCGCGCATGCGCAGGGCGTGATCGCCGTACCCCTGGTTTCCACTCTCCACCCTGGAGGTCCGCATGAAAGCAGGCTCTATCAGGTTCGTGAGGGAAGGCCGCGCCTTGGCGGCCCTCCTGATCCTCGCGCTGCTCCCGTCATGGACGCCGGCGACCGCGGCCGCGCAGGAGGACGATCCCGACTATCTGGCAACCTATTCCATCATCGCCCGTGACCCGGGCATGGGCGAACTCGGCATGGGCGTCCAGTCCAAGGCTTTCGCCGCCGGCAACCGGGCCATGCATGCGAAGGGGGGCGTGGCGGTCATCGCGCATCAGGCGTCCGCCAACCCGATGTACGGCGCGATCGGCGTCGAGCTGATCGAGCGCGGCTACAGTCCGCAGGAGGCGCTCGACATGATGGTGGCGAGCGACGAGGGGCGCGACCGGCGGCAGGTGGCGATTCTGGACATGGATGGCCGGACAGCGGCCTGGACCGGAACAGGTCCAAGCGACTGGAAGGGCCACCGGTGCGGCCGGGACTATTGCGCGCAGGGCAACATCCTCGTCGGTCCCGAAGTGGTCGACGCCATGGCGGCTTCCTTCGAGTCGTCCAGCGGTCCGCTGGCGGAGCGTCTCATGGACGCGCTCGATGCCGCCCAGGCCGCGGGGGGTGATGCGCGCGGCAAGCAGTCGGGCGCCATTCTGGTGGTGGCTCCGCGCGCCGGGAGCGGCGGGTTCAGCGACCGGGTGGTGGACATCCGGGTGGACGACCACCCCAGGCCGCTCGAGGAGCTGCGGCGCGTCCTCGATCTCTTCCGCTCGGGCGAGATGGTGCGCGCCGCCAACGCGAGCCTGGCGCAGGAGAATCTGGAAGAGGCCCTGGCAACCGCAACGGCAGCGCGCGACAGGTCGCCGGAGAACGACAACGCCTGGGTGGCTCTGGCCGCCGTACAGGCGCGCATGGGACGGGACGCGGAAGCGTTCGAGTCGCTCCGCCGGGCAGTCGAGCTTAACCCCGGGCGCCTGCGCACCCTGCCGCGGGACCAGAACTTCGAGCGCCTCCACGACAACCCGGACTTTCTGCGGCTGGTGGGGGGGCGGTGATCCCATTGCGAGCGCTCCTTGACAGCTACGGAAGTACCATTTTATTATGCCGAATTTCCTTCGAATTAATCCTTCCCAAACCGCCATGTGCGAGGGGGTCCTGATGATCGACCTATGTCTGCGAAGTGTATACACGAACTGGACGGCCGCGCGGGGATCTGCGCGAAGTATGCAACTCCTCGTCGCGTGTCTGTTCGTGCTGGTGCCTGGCAACGCGGCGGCGCAGAACACCGCAACGGTAACCGGTCAGGTCACGGACGCTAACGACCTGACCCCCCTGAGCGGCGTCGAGATCGTTGTCCAGGGTACTGGCATCAATGCGGTAACGAACAACGTGGGCCGATTCATTCTCCTGAACGTTCCAGTGGGGGACATGACCGTCACGGCGACGATGATCGGTCGGCGTACCGTTGAACAGGCGACGACGGTCACGGCTGAGAGCCCGACGGAGGTGAACTTCGTCTTGGTCGAGATGGCCATCAACCTCGATGAGATCGTGGTTACCGGTACGGCAGGGGCGCAGCAGGCCCGTTCCCTCGGAACCACGGTCGGGTCCGTCCCGGTGGCCCAAACGCAGCTGATCGCTCCCCGGGACAACTTCGAGACCATGCTGGGGGGCGCCGTTCCGGGCGTGAACGTGGCCTACGGCGGCGGCCACGTCGGGGGCGGCAACAACATCCGCATCCGGGGAGCCGGATCCATGGTCCTCTCGGGGCAGCCACTCATCTACATAGACGGTGTCCGGGTGAACAGCGGCGGACCGGGAAGCGAAGGGTCCCTCGGTGTGGGCACGCAGAGTCCGTCCACGCGGCTGAACGACATCAGCCCGGAACTCATCGAGTCCCTCGAGATCATCAAGGGTCCGGCGGCGGCTACGCTCTACGGGACGGAGGCGTCGAACGGGGTCATCAACATCATCACCAAGCGAGGTGCTCGGGGAGCCCCCGTATTCACCCTGACGTCGAAGGTCGGTCAGAACTGGTATCGGGATCCCAAGGAGCATTGGCCGGGAAGCTTTTACACCTGCAGTGGCCTCGGGACCGATCCGTGCACTCCTGGTGAGATCGTGGAGGTGAACGTCTTCAAGCGCGACTACGAGGTCCTCGGCATGGAGCACTTCCAGGTCGGCATGCCTTTTGGAAGCGTCGGTACCGTCTCGGGAGGCACCGACGCGGTCCGGTATCATTTCACGTTGGGCTGGGATTTTGATGAAGGACCCGTTCCGAACAATACCAACAACAGGCTGGACGCACGTGCGAACCTCAACTGGCTGCCCCGCGATGACCTGACGGTGGACTTCGGCTTCGGGGGGATTCGCTCCGAGCTGCACACCACGACGGGGCGCCAGCCTGCGCGTGTCACAGGGTTTCACTGGTCCTGCCCTGGCGGTGGATGCGAGATCGGTACAGGCACACCCAACGCGCTTGATGGTGCTTTCCGCGGCTATATCGCGTATCTGCCGGACCTGTACGACGAGTTGCTCGATTCCGGGCAGAAGGTCTATCGCAACATCTATTCGCTTACGGCCACGCATCGCCCGTTCGAATGGCTCACTCACCGGTTGGTCGTGGGACTGGACCAGGCGGAGACGAACGGCTTCCGGCTCAACCGCCACTCGTCAGGGCGGGTTGGCATCAGCGGCCGTCAGGGCGACAAGAGGCTCGAGTTTCGCAATACCGACAATTTCAGCTTCGACTACTCCGGCACGCTGACCTACGAGCCTGTTGCCGGGCTCTCGCTGGCGACATCGTCCGGCGCCCAGTACTACGAGCGGTCGTCCGAGTGGCTCTCGGGGCGTGGCTCACGTTTTGCGGTTCCCAGTCTCGAGACGATCTCCGCCGGAGAAGTCCGAGAGACGTCCGACGGGTTTTCCAGCAACAAGACCATCGGGATGTATGTTCAGGAGCAGATCTCCTGGCAGAACCGAATCTTCCTGACCGGTGCTCTCCGAGGGGACGACAACTCTGCCTTCGGGGCGGACTACGACTTCGTGGTCTATCCAAAGCTGAGCGGAAGTTGGGTGGTCTCGGAGGAGTCCGCGCTGGAGGGGTTGGACTGGCTCAACTCACTGCGGCTCCGGGCAGCCTGGGGGAAAGCCGGACAACAGCCCGATCAGTTCGCTGCGGTGAGGCTCTACAATCCGGAGCCGGGATACCAGGGCTCGGGAGGCGTGACCCCCGCGACGATTGGAAACTCCGACGTGCAGCCCGAGGTCGGCGTGGAGACCGAGATCGGCTTCGACGCCGGGCTCTTCAACGACCGAGTCGGCCTCGAGTTCACCTACTACAACCAGAAGCGGACGAATGCCCTGATCAGCGTTCCGGTGAAGCCTTCGACCGGCTTTCCCGGCTCCCAGCTGAGGAATATCGGAGAGATTCAGAACGTAGGACTCGAGCTCGGGCTTAATGTGGATGCATACCAGGGTTCGACCGTGGGGGTCGAGTTCGGCCTGGCGCTCCATGTGAACAGGAATGAGGTGCTCGATCTGGGTGGACTGGACCCGATTCCGGTGTTCGGACGGAACTTCACCACCGGGTGGACGGGCCAGCGCCACGCAGTGGGTTTCCCGCTTGGGTCCATTTTCCTGCCGGTGGTGGTGTCGTCCGACATCGTGGGCACAGGCTTGAGCGCGCGCGCGACGAACGTGATGTGCGAGAGCGGTCCGATCGCGGCGCCGGGCACCCGAATCACCCGGGGAGGAGGGCCTGCTGTGCCCTGCACGAGCGGAGAGACCGCTCCCGAGGTCTACAGGGGCTCGACTGTTCCAACACGCGAAATGGATTTCAACGCGACCGTGTCGTTCCTCGACAACACACGCTTTTACGTCGACTTCCAATACGTGGGCGGGCACACCATGGTGGACGGGATCACGGCGGGCTCCCACCTGTTCTTCCGGAACACGAAGGCGATCAACGAGAAGACCGACCCGATCTTCCTCGGCTACGACGAGATCGGGGAAGTGAACCCGTCGGGGATCTTCGACGCCTCCCAGCTCACGATGCGCAGCGTGTCGCTGAGTCACAGCTTTTCAGGTGACATGGCCGCGAGGCTCGGTGCCTCCCGACTCAATCTGACGCTTTCCGGTCAGAACCTCTGGAGGCTATGGAGAGCGCAGAGCGAAGCCTTTGGGCACCCCATCGTCGATTCGGAGATTCGGGACACGGGCGCAAGGAGCACCGACCCCGGAGGGATCTCAGCCTATACGCAGGACGGCTTCCCGATGTTCAAGCGTTTGCTGGCGACCGTGCGGGTGACCTGGTGATGCGCGCGAGGATGGAGGGATCCAGAACTGGATTGCTGACTTCAGATGAAACCAGAGAGGGACCTGTCATGAATAGAGTGATCGAGATGGTGCCGTGGTCGCGGCGGGTTCGCGGCCTTGTGGCGCTTTCGGTGGCCCTTGGGCTGGGGGGGTGCGACACGGCCGAGCTCCTCGAGGTGGATCTCCCGGGCAACGTCACGGCCAGTGACATCGAGGATCCTGGTTTGGCGGCTACCATGCGGGTATCCGCAATCGGTGACTTCGAGTGGGCGTGGGATGAGTACGTAGACTTCGCGGCCAAACATTCGGACGAGTACATCCAGTCTTCCGGCAACTTCACCGGAAGGCGACTGCAGCTCCGGGATATTCCAGCGAATCTCCCACGGTATCAGGTCAACGTCTTTGGCCGGCTCCATCGGGCGAGGGTCATGCTCGAGTCCAATTTCGACCGGCTTCAGACCTTCTCCGACGCCGACGTCCCGAACCGGACTCAGTACTTGGCCGAGATGCGGGCGTACGGGGGCTTTATCTACGTGGTCTTCGGAGAGGGCTTCTGCGGAACGCCGCTCAACGGGGACGGAGTCGTCCGGACTTCGGACCAGCTCCTGGAGATCGCCGTGGATCAGTTCACGGAGGCCCTGAGTATCGCGGGGGCGTTGGGGACGGGGCGGAGTCAGGAACTCGTGCAGGCGGCGCGGATTGGACGGGCCCGCGCGTATCTCGACCTGCAACAGTATCCCAACGCCATCGCCGACGCGCAGTCGATTGTGGACGATACCGGTCTCGATTTCTACGCGACCCGGGAGTATGGTGAAAACCGGCGCGAGAACTCGATGGCGAACACGAACGAACTTGATACCAACCAACAGTCGACCGTCGCCCCGAGCTACCGCGACCTGCAGTGGAAGGGCGTGGCCGACCCGCGGGTGACCGTCATGGAAACCGGGCTCATCGGTCACGACAACGCCACGATCGTCTGGCGCCACAACAAGACGCCCGAAAGTTTTGCCGCAGGCGCGGCTCAGGACGTAATTATTGCCTCGTCGCGTGAGGCCCGCATGATCATTGCCGAGGCCTCGGCAATGGCCGGAGACCTGGCCACGGCGATCGGCATTCTGAACGACTTCCACACCGCTGCCGGGATTCCTCCGGTGACCGCTGAAGACCTACCCACCCAGGACGACGTCATCCGGCACGTGATCGAGGAGCGCCGGCGGGAGTTTTTCGTCGAAGGCGGCCATCGTCACAGAGACCATCTGCGCTGGCGGGGCACCCCGTTCAATATCCCTTATCTCGGTGAAGCTGGCTCCGATCATCCGAACGGGGTCGACCAGTATGGTCAGGTTTACGGCACCACCACTTGCTTCCCAGTCGCCCAGAACGAGCAGGTGGGCGGATGATCTGACACCCTGCGGAAGCCGATTCGGCCTCCCTTGCGGGGGGCCGGAGGCTTCCGCAGGGTGCGGAGCCCAGACATGCGCCGCAGCGGCGACCGGTAAGATCAGGTGGTGGGATGTTGGCCGTGGGGGTCGCTGAGCGTGCTCTTGTCTACTCGCCCCCGCCCAGCGTTTCAACGAGGATGACGCCCGCTGCGGCACCCGGGTACCGCGATGTCGATGCGGGTCCACGCAGCACTCGGATCCGCGTCACGGACGTGGCCGGGATCTGATCGAGAGTCAACATCGCCCGGTCCTGTCCGCCGGCGTCGATTCTGACGCCGTCAAGGTAGATCTGTGGTTCCTCGCTCAGAAGGAACGAGTTTACGCCTCTGATTCGAATCCTCACCCCGGTCCCGACTCCGCCCTGGGGCTGCTGGGCCGTGACGCCCGGCACGCCCGTCAGCAGGAGGTCAGCAGCGGTTCGTGAACTCGCACCCGTCCCGCTGACGTGCGCTTCCGAGTGCCCGCGTCCACGATCGTCGAGTCGCGGGACTTCCACCAGGAGCTGATCGAGCACGACCGAGACACGGTGGACATGGAAGTGGATCCGCGACTCCTCCATCGGAGTGATCTCGACCGTCTCGACAAGCGTGATGTATCCGTCCCCCTCGACGCGCATCACGACTTCCCCGGCGGGCGCGTTGAGGAGCCGGAACCACCCCTCGGCGTCCGTGCGAGTCTGGTGGTGCGCGAACTCCGTGAGCGCCACCAGGGCGCCGGACACGGGCTCAAGGTTCCCCTCATCCAACACCAGGCCCATGACCGAGCCCGTGTCCTGAAGCGCGACGGCGCCGTGCGCGGGCGCGAGGGCAGCCATCAGCGCGTACACACCGGGGAGGACTCTTCGTGCAGCGCGGAGGGGACGCTTTACCACTGGCGTTTCCATAGTGTTCTCTTCGGCTAACCCTTTCCTCTTTCGATACCCACTCGGGCCGAAATGCTTCCATGCTCCGGACCCCGTCAAGGCCAGGTCTAGTATCTAGTGCCAGGAATTATGCGCCTGCCTTGACGCGGGGGTTCTTGCCGAGAAGGGCGCGGGCGACATCGGTGGGGGTTGAAACCTTTGTAGCGCAGGTTGGCGGCTGGTGTCGTGGACCCCTCAGTAGGCCACCCCGATCGCCCCGCACAACCAGCGCTGAAACGGTGCGGCGTCCCGGCACAGTTGGGCGAATGCGTCGAGGAACCCATCGGACGAGACGGCTTCCTCGCTTAGTTGCGCGACCCCGATGAAGTCCTTGCGCCGGAGATCCTCGATAAGGCGATGAGCGGGCGTGAAGCCCTTGGGCGCCCGGATCAGGGAATCGCCCGACAGCTCGAACGATGCCATGAAGCCTTCGTCGCGGGAGGCTCGCAGCCACGCCTCCGGATCTTCGTCAATCGCTTCTCGGATCTTCCTGAGCGCGGGACCGGCGGGGCGCCAGACGCCGCAGCCCACGAAGACGCTGCCCGGTTCCAGGTGGAGGTAGAAGCCGGGCGCGTGCGCATCCCTTCCGGCCTCGTGCCGAAACTGGATTCCCGTGTAGGTCTTGTAGGGGCTCTTGTCCCTGGAGAACCGCGTGTCCCGGTAGATTCGGAAGAGGGAGCCACCGTTGGCTCGGGGGTCCGCGCGAAAGCGGGTGCTGATTTGCGCGAGTCGGGGCCCGAAATCGGTGATGAACCGGAGCGCCGGCTCCTTCACGTCGCTCTCATAGCGGGACTTGTGCGCGCGGAACCACTCGCGGTTGTTGTTGGCCGCCAGATTGGTGAGGAATCCGAAGGTGGTCGGGGCGAAATAGGTGGGGTTCATGGGCATAGAGTCGGTTCATCCAATGGACGCAGGTCCCACGGTGGACATCGATCACAAGATGGGCGTGGTTCGCGGAATGGACACGGGTCGCAGGGTGGACGGGGATCGCCAGGTGGCGTCGAACCAGGAATCTAACACCAGGACCACCCCGAAAAGTCAGCGGTGTATCAGGCCTGCACTCTCGATCGCGCGTTCCAGTAGGCCCCCATCCGTGCGACGAAGAGACCGGGCTTCTCCGCGAATACGAGCCCGCCGGTGGCGATGGAGCGCATCTCCAGCGCGCGCGCCTGGTTCCCTGCCGACGCCAGCAGAGCTTCCCGCTCGTCCCCGCTCTTGGCGAGCCCGGAAGACTTCGCAATCAGCGAACCCAGCTCGTGCAGATCATGATGATCCCCAAGCAGGTCGCCAAGGGTCCGAGCCGTTGCGGCCGCCCCCGGCATGACGTCGGGCCACAGCTGGACCAGCAACTCCAGATGGTGGCGATGATACTTGACGTCCTTGCGCCACTCGTGGAGTTCCGTTGCAGAGGCGCCGCGCAGAGCGCGTCGGAAGCCCCTCCGGCCCCGCCGATAGGTAGCCCGCAGGCCGGACGCGATGATCTCAAAACCTTCTCCCGCGAGTGGCCAGCCCGCGACTCGCTGCCTCGCCCTCCCCAGATCTTCCGCCAGCAGCGCCAGCGCATCGGCGTCCTGGAACTGCTGCGCTCGCAGAGCTTCGTAGCGGGCCTCGAGCTCACGGCGAAGAGTTGCGTCCTCCACGCTCTCCAGCCGGTCCAGCGTCTCGAGGCTCGCCTGAGCTTCACGGAGTGAGGCCAGCCTGCGCGCCACGTCCCGATACCAGCGGTTCTCGCGACGAAAGGCGTTTCCCATGCGGGGCGCGACGAGTCGGAGCAGCGCCCGAATGGCCTTGAAGCGCTTGCGCGCGTCGTGGATGCCCTTGAGCCGCCCCTCGCGAGCCTGGGTGAGCGCCGCGATGGCCCGGTCTATCTCCTCGCGCGCGATGCGTCGGATTTCACGGCAAACCTCGTGGTCCAATCTGACTTCGAACGCCATACGCGTCTCGATGCTTGTACTGCAGCTCTCCGAATAAGGAGAATGCAGGAATGGCCATGCGCCGGACAACCCGACAGGCTCGTGAACCATCTGCGTGAACGCCTGGCGACCCCGCGATGGATGGTCGGTGGTCTTCGCGTTGCGCGCGGCACCGTGCCGTCGTTGACACGCCATGTTCGGCTCGGCAAATTCGACCCCAGACTCCTGTCAGGCATCCTGGGGGCAACCCTGTCGCACAATCCCAGCCGAGAGACCGATCGATGACCGCTGTTCGCCACAATCCGCTGATCTTCTATGTCCTGCTGGCCGCCACCTTCGTGATGGCCTACGGGGTGATCTGGTCCGTCCTGAGCTTGAACGCGGTGTCGGTCGTGGTCGCCCTGGTGGGCACCGCCATCGTGTACTTCACCGGCCGGAGGGTGTGTCAATGAGGCCCGCGACGCGGTATCCGTCGGCGGTGCTGGTCACGGCCGCCTTCCTGGCGCTCACCCCGTTGTCCGCCGCCGCCCAGCAGGACTTCTCCCAGGTGGAAATTCGGACCGAGCAGGTGGCCGACGGCCTCTATGTTCTCTTCGGGTCGGGCGGAAACATCGGCGTGTCGGTCGGGGAGGACGGCGCCTTCCTGGTGGACGACCAGTACGCGCCCCTCACCGAGAAGATCCTCGCGGCGGTGGCGGAAGTCACCGACCAGCCGGTGCGCTGGGTGCTGAATACGCACTGGCACGGCGACCACACCGGCGGCAACGAGAATCTCGGTCGTGAGGGCGCCATGATCGTCGCGCACGAGAACGTGTACCGCCGCCTCAACCCCGCCGAGTTCGCCGACCTGGTGGGGCGCTCCCAGCAGTCTGCGCCGGAGGGGCTGCCGGTCGTGACCTTCAACGATCGGGTCAGCTTCAACTGGAACGGCGAGACCATCCGGGTCAACCACATGCCCAACGCACACACGGACGGTGACGCGCTGGTGTTCTTCACCAACGCCGATGCCGTGCACATGGGCGATACGTTTTTCAACGGGCGCTATCCCTTCATTGACGTGGACAGCGGCGGGGGGGTCCACGGGGTCATCGCCATCGCCGACTACGTGCTGGGCAACACCAGCGCTTCGACCCGCCTCATCCCCGGCCACGGCGAGATTACCGACCACACCTCGCTGCGCGCGTACCGGGACATGCTTGCCACCGTGCGCGACCGCGTAAGCGAGATGATGGGCGAGGGGATGACGGAAGACGAAGTGGTCGCCGCCGGTCCCACCGCCGACCTGGATGCGGACTGGGGCGAGAACTCGGAGCGCTTCGTGCGCGGCGTGTACGCGAGCCTCGCGGGCAACTAGCCGGGAGAAAGATGATGTCGCGACGGACCGGAATGGTGGTGTTGCTAGCCGCCGTGCTGCTGGGCGGATACTACCTGGCGGTGGGCCGCCAGGGCGCCGCGCCGGCCTCGCCTGACGTGGGTGACCAGAATGCGAACCTCGGCCCCGCCGACGGCCGCGACCTGCCCGCGCAGGACACCGGCAGGGTACGTGTCGGCGATGCCGCCCCCGACTTCTCGCTGCTCGCCTATTCGGGCGACGTGCTCACCCTCTCCGACTTCCGCGGACAGAAGAACGTGGTCCTCGCCTTCTACCGCGGCCACTGGTGACCCTGGTGCGCCAGTCAGCTCGGGGAGCTGAGCGACCTGCTGGACGCCGGACAGCAAGCGGACACCGAGATCCTCGCCATCTCCGTGGATGAACGTCCGGAACAGCAGATGATGATCGACCGGGTCGCCGGCGAACACGGCCGCACCATCGACTTCCACATCCTGGCCGATCCGGACCACGCGGTCATCGACCGCTACGGCCTCTTCAACGCCGAGAGCCGGCGCCCGGTACCCCACCCCGCCGTCTACGTCATCGACAAGGAAGGGGCGGTGCGCTGGAAGTTCATCGAGGTCGACTACCGCATCCGCCCCACCAACGAGGCCGTGATGGCGGCTCTGGCGGAGATCGGCTGAGGGGACGCGCGGCGCGGGCAGAAATCAGCTGAGGTGCCGGCGGCGGACGCGGGGCCGAGTATACGGCGTGGGGTCAACAACGCCCCCGCGAGTTCAGTGACTCCGGTAGGCAGCGCACCGGCTGGAGTCGTCATAACACGTCTCTTCTGTCGTAATATGTCTGTGTCGGGCGATCGTGCGTCATATCTGGCGTTGTAGACACACGCGTTACCTCCGCTTACTTTCAGGGCGTGTCGCAAGGAGGTGATCGCCATGGCTACGATCGTTGCCACGAGCCGCACACCTGACGTGCTCCGCGAGTTGGGGGCGCGCCTGAAGACGTTGCGTCTCCAGCAGAATCTGCGAGTGAAGGATCTGGCCGCCGACTCCGGCGTTAGCCCGCGCACCATCGATCGCCTCGAGGCCGGGCACAGCGTCGGCACCGAGAACCTTGTTCGCGTCATGCGTGGCCTTGGTCGTCTCCAGGCCTTCGAGGCGTTCATCCCGGTGCCGGAGGTATCCCCCTACGAAATCGCCAGGCTCAGGGGGAGAGTGCGCCGACGCGCTTCGAGGCGGGCCGGTGACTGACTATGCGGTGGTACGGGTCCGTCTTTGGGGTCGGGAGGTCGGTGTTCTGGGAGAGTCCTCGACCGGGCGCGTGACCTTCGAATACGATCCGGCATTTCGCGCGTCCGGGCTAGACATTTCCCCGCTCCATCTACCCCTTCACCGTCGCGGCCCCATCTCTTTCCCCGAGCTTGCCCGCAAACACTCGAATTTCATCCCGCCCTCGATTCGGGCGAGAGCACCGAGGATGCCCTTGAACTGCGCACGCTGGTCGACCAGGCACGCCGAGTGATCGAAGGAGACGTGTCGGTGGCGGTTCCGGAAATCATGCAGATCGGGGGCAGCGCGGGAGGCGCCCGTCCGAAGGCTCTGATTCTCTGGGAACGGGCAACCAACCGTATCCGTTCCGGATTCGCTCGCCCGCAACCCGGGGAAGAACCGTGGCTCATCAAGTTCGACGGAGTTACGCGAGATTCAGCCGGACAGGGCATGCGCGGCGACCCGCGGCCCGGTCCCTGGGGCCGCATCGAGTACGCGTACTCGCAAATGGCGAGGGATGCGGGCATCGAAATGGCCCGGACACAGCTGTTGCGCGACGGAGAGTTCGCTCATTTCCTGACCCGTCGCTTCGACCGCGTATCCGTGGACGCCGGGGAGCCGAGACTGCATTTCCACAGTCTGGGAGGGCTTCAACACGTCGACTTCAACGATCAGTACGCGTTCAGCTACGAGGGCTATTTCGATACCATCCGTGCCATCGGCCTCGGACAACGATCCGTGAACGAGGCTTTTCGACGAATGGTCTTCAACGTGGCAACCGTCAACTTCGATGACCATGTGAAGAACTTCGGGTTTCTGATGGATCCCCGGGGACGCTGGCGGCTGGCCCGCGCGTACGACGTAACCTACGCCGAGAGCGAGGCGTGGACGCGGCAACATCAGATGTCCATCAATGGGAAGTTCCGCGGAATCACCCGGAGCGACCTGCTGCAAGTGGGGAATAACTACGACCTGCCGGACGACGGCAGGACGATCATCAGTGAAGTCGTCGACTCACTGGCCAACTGGCGGGAATATGCAACAGCAGTCGGCGTGCCCGATGGCATGGTGGAACACCTGGAGTGCCGGTTCGAGCGGTTCCCGTGATCGTCAGCGTCGTCCCCCCTAACGAGGACGTGCTCGTGGCTCTGGCGGAGATCGGCTGGCGGTAAGGTTGTCGGTCTGTTAACCGGGGCGCGATTCAGCCATCTTCCCCGAGCAGCTCCCGCATCTCCTCCTCGGTAAGGCCGATGTTGTCGAAGTCGATGTCCTCGGCGGGATCGCTGGGACCGGGAGGAGGCGGCGGCGTGGCGCGCGGGAGTGTCGCCCGGGCTGCTGACGGGCTTGGTGCCGCCGGGCCTTCCGCCGCGGTCCCCTTGGCCTTTCGGGCCTTCTTCGCGCGCCTCTTCGGCGGAAGCTGCGAGATCGGCCGTCCCCACCACGAACCCAGTACCTCCGCGAGTTCTTCCGTATCCCGGGTGCGGAAGAAGTAGCTTCGCCCCTTGACGGGGCGCAGAAGGATGCCGGGGCGTATCAGCCCGAAAGCGAGCGGGGGGCTCCTCAGGACCCCGCGGCTCAGCCATTCGCCGAGTCCGCGCCGCACCGTCATCTCCTCGATGTCCTCCGCCTTGAGAATGCGCGAGCGCCAGGCGCGCGACTTGACGCGAATGTGGTCATCGAAGACAAGCAGCTTCCGCGGGGGCCACGCCGCGAGGACGGCGAGCCCGGCAAGCAGGATGACGAGGATGCCGCCGATGCCGGCGTGCTGAATGACGTAGTCGTCCACGGGCGTAATCCAGCGGTCCCCCGCCCACCCGATCCCCACCGCGGCGAAGCGCACCAGGGCGAGCGCGAGTGCTGCCAGCCCGAGGGTGTACGCCGTCCTCAGCAGGATCGGCAGCCGGAAATGGGCCACGTAGCGGATCTCCTTCATCCGGACCGGCTTGGTCAGCGCCCACGCGACCACTCGCAACGTGATCCAGGCCAGGACCGCGACCGCCAGCACCATCATCCCCTGGCTGACGGGCTGCGTGCGCGTCACCGAGAGCACCTGGCGCGACTCGTCGAAGGCACGAGACGCGAAGGACGCCACCCGGCTCTGGGTCAGGTTCTCGTAGGAGGAGAGGACGTCGGGGAAGTCGGTGAAGGTGGCCGGATCGTAGAAGGTGAGCCGGGTCCAGGCGTTGAGGGACTCCGCGGTCTGGTTCGCGGCCCGAAGCCGTTCGACAAGCGCGGCGCGGTCGGCCTCGAATTCCTCCGCGGCAAGAGAGCCTGACCGCAGGTACTCGATCTCCTCGTCGATGACCGACTTGGCAAACTCGTAATCGTCCTCGTCGATGCGGCTGCCGATCTGCAGGTAGGCCGCCGGCCCGCGCATCACCAGGTTTGCGCTTGCGCCGTAGACGGCCTTGCGTTCCCCGTAGCGCAGGCGCTGGTTGAGCCTGCGGTGGAGCAGATCGCGGATGAACATCGCTGTGAGCAACTCTTCGCCGGAGGCATAGAAGAGCTTGTGGCGCGACTGGTACTGGGCCGTGGACTGGAACCCCCAATGGTACGTGATCCTTCCTCGTCCCGGGTCTTCGGCGGTGGTCGCCCAGCGGCTGACCGGACGCGCGGGGAGCGACCCGAACGTACGCTGCGCCTGCTCCAGCACCTCGTCGCGATCCAGGTCTCCGACGATGGTTACGGTCATGACGGCAGGCGAGTAGTACTGCTCGTAGAAGCCGCGCAGGTCCTCCGGCGTGATCCCCTGCAGGCTCCTCCACATGTCCGGGAAGGGCGCGCGCAGCCGCCCGATCCCGAACTCGCGCTCCCAGAAATCGGGGGGCGCGAGCCACGACGGGTTGAGGGTGGCCCAAAGATGGTCGAAGAACTCGCGTGGCCGGGCGCGGATCTCGTTCTCCACGGGCTGCCGTCCGCGGTCCACGACTGCCGGGTCCATCTCGTGCGGCGACAGGATGCCGGCCAGCCACTCGATGGCGAAGAGCCCGTGTTCCCTGCCGATGGTGACGTAGTACCAGGTGCGGTCGCGGTAGGTGAAGCCGTTGCGCTGCCCGCCCAGCCCCTCCACGGCGTCCTTGATCTCCTGCTCGGTCCGGCCGTCGTGGTCCGAGAAGAGCATGTGCTCGGTGAAGTGGGCGAGCTGCTCCTGTCCGGGCGGATCGGCGTCGGACCCCACGGGGATCCCCGCGCTGACCGAGACGTTGGGAGCACCGGGAAGGTGCTTGAACCAGACCTTGAGGCCGTTGGAGAGGTAGTGGGTCTCGAACCCGTAGAAGGGATTGTCGGGCTCAGGCTCCCGGGCTTCCACCGCGCCCGCGTCCGGCGGCGACGGTTCGACTTCGGCCGTCTCCTGGCCGGAGCCGTTCTCAGCGATGAGCAGCAAGGCCGCCAATACGCCGGCGAGAAGCGCCGCAGGCCGAAGCGATTTGAACATGAGCCGCGCGAGCATCATCGGCAGCTCGCCCCCGAGGTATCCTCTCCCTGCCACTGCCGGGACAGTCCGCTCACGCCGCCAGCGTGCGCGCGAGATACGCCTTCAGTCGCTGCCAGGCGTCCAGCGCCGGAGCGGTGCGCAGCTCGGGATCGCCGTCCACGCGCAGCCAGAAGCCGTGGTTGACCGCGTCGTAGATGTGGACGTCGTTCTCGATGTCCTGTGACCGGAGCGCGTCGACGAACTGGTTCACCTGGTCGGGCGGGATGCCGCCGTCCATCTCGGCGAAGGTGCCGTACACCTCATGGCCGATCGCGGCCAGCTCCGCCGGGTCGGTGACCAGCCGCCCGTAGAAGATCGCGGTGGCGTCGTGGTGCTCGCCGCCCAGCGCGTAGCTGAGGGCGATGCCGCCGCCAAAGCACCATCCCATGGTACCGATCGCGCCGGTCACGTCGTCGCGGGCCCGCAGGAAGTTCACCGCGTCGTTCAGGTTTCCGATGACCGCGTCGGGATCAGCGTTCGCCTCCGCCGTCAGTGCGCGGTTCTCGTCGGGATTGGATCCGGTGCGGCCCTGAAAGAGATCCGCGGCCAGCGCCACATACCCTTCTTCGGCCATCGCGTCCGCGAGCTGTCGCACCCGGTCCACCAGCCCGTTCCATTCGTGGATCAGGACCAGCGCGGGAAAGGGGCCCTCCCCTTCGGGCACCGCCAGGTATCCCCGGGTGGACTCGTCTCCCGCCATGTAGTGGACGTCCTGCCCGCGCGGCGCGGGCGCGATGCCGAGGATCGCGGCCGGAAGCGCGTCGTCCGCGGTCGGTGCCATTTCGATGCGGCTTTCCATCCCGCCGGATTCGGCCATGTCCATCGAGCCACCCGAATCCTCGCCGCTGTCCGAGGCGGGGGCGCAGGCAAAGAGCGAGAAGAGGAGGCTGATGCCGAGGATGCGCGAGAGCTGGGGCGTGGCTGAGTTCATTCTTCCCTCCCTGTGGGTATGACTGCCGGAATGCCTGGTGGGGATGGAAATGTTGGGAAGGCGAACCATCGGTGATTCTACCGGGGCTCGGCGCGTTCTCCCCTGTACGCCACATGAAGCCGGGGCGTTCGTTCGTTCACGCGAATCCACATGCGTACTTCGTCGTGCGGGGGATCCGGGTTTCCGAACCCCATGCGCCATTCTTCCTGGTGATAGTTGTAGACGAAGTATTCGCAGTCGGATTCGTAGACGGGCCGGTGCGCGTTTCTGCGCGAGGGCAGCTCGCCCTGCCTTTCCAGGTCCGGGTAGGTGCGCTGGATGTCCCG
Organism: Longimicrobiales bacterium; assembly: GCA_965225805.1. Taxonomy (GTDB): domain Bacteria; phylum Gemmatimonadota; class Gemmatimonadetes; order Longimicrobiales; family Gaopeijiaceae; genus BD2-11. The sequence continues at coordinate 1,357,490 of OZ245327.1, read as the reverse complement.
GGTCATGAGATCCCAGATGGTCTGGCAGCTCGCGAGGGGCATGACCATGACGTAGGCGCCCTCGAGCAGCTCGCCTGTCCGGGGATGAAAGTAGTAACCGGCGAGGGCCTGGCGGCCCATTAGCCGGACTTCCGTCGAGTAGATGCGCAGCCCGTCACGCTCCCCCACCTGTTCGGTGTCGGCGATCTCGGAAATGTCCTCTACGCGGCTGCCCCACGCATGTCCGCGGAAGCCCGTGACGATGGGTTCCTGGGCAGTGGCCGGAAGTGCGGATGCGGCCAGGATTGCGGCCAGGGCGATGCACCGAGCCCTCGACAAGGCGGCGTTGGAAGCAGCGGCGCCAGGGTGGCCGTCACCGAGTCGAGGAGCATCTGCGCAACACGGGATGTTCGGCATGTCCACAAGCTAGCGCCTTGGCCAACGAGGAGCGACTTCGCCGGCGTCCCCCTGCGTCAGTCGGCGTAGTCCTGGCGCTCTGCGTCCAGAAGTTCCTTCATCCCCTCGAGGTAGCCCGCTTCGCCCCAGGACTCGATGGACAGTTCGGCGTTGTGTTTCGCGGCCGCGACCGGGATCGGCCGGATCTTCCGGCCCGCCTGGAGCACCAGCAGTTCGTTCATGCAGGCGCGCTCCAACTGATAGAGCCACAGCATGGTCTTCTCGATCGTGTCGCCGACGACGAGCACGCCGTGGTTCGCGAGAAAGAGTACCCGCTTGTCACCGAGGGCCTCAGCCATGCACTGGCCTTCGTCCGACTCCGTGACGAGCCCCTCGTACCCGAAGTAGGCGCAATTCCCGTAGAACACGGCCGCGTTCTGGCTTCCACGCTCATCGAACGTCCACCCATCGATGGAGGCGAGCGCGGTGGTGTAAGGGGCGTGGATGTGCAGCGCGCACATGATGTCGGGCCGGGCCCGCTGGATGGGGTCGTGGATAGCCCACGCGCTCACGTTGAGCCCCCCTTCCCCGCCGACCGGCCCCCCGTGCGGGCCCACCTCGACGAGGCTGCTCGCCGTCACGCGCGAAAAATGCGTCTGCCCCGGCGTGATGAACAGGTGTCCAGGCTTGCCCGGCACCTTGCAACTGAAGTGGTTCCAGGTGCCCTCGTGCATGTTCTCATGCACAACGATCCGATGCACCGCCGCAAAGTCGACGCGCGCCCTCCGGATCGCGGCATCATCGACGCCCACCTCCGTCGCGGACGATGTCGTAGCGAAAGCGGTCTCGACCGTGCTCATCACTTGCCTCCTTCAGGCGTGGGAACCTGCCATAAACCTCACCCGCGGTATCGGACCAATCAAGCGGCGTCCGTTCCCGCCAGCCCGATCAAGCGGGGTCCGTTCCCGCCAGCGCTGCGATTGCATTCCCACGTGCAACTGGAGGTCCGTGCGGCTTCCACTCCCTCTCGTCGTCCTTCGCGGCCGGACGCCTACCGCGCTCAGCGGTCTTGCCGACGCGTCCCCGCGCGCGCATGGTCAAGAAGTTCCTGTAGCCACAGTCGCGCGGACCCCGGGGAGGTATCTCATGAAATCGTCATCGCTGCCCATATTCGTACTCGCTCTCGGCGCCTGGCTCCTGGTAAGTCCCGGAAGGGCTGCCGCCCAGGGGGAAGGAATGCTCGACATGATGGAGTTCGAGCGCTCGATCGCGGCCCTCGACAACGTCTGGATCGAAGAACTCACGATGCTCGAGGTCCGGGATGCGCTAAGCGAGGGCACCAACACCGCCCTCATCCTGACCGGCGGAATCGAGGAGAACGGGCCCTACCTCACGACCGGCAAGCACAACCACGTGCTGCGGGTCATGGGCGACGCGATTGCGCGGCGGCTGGGGAACACCCTGGTCGCGCCCATCGTCACCATCGAACCCGGCAACCCCGAGAACGCCAGCTCGCCCGGCGGGATCCGCCTCTCGCAGGAGACCTACCGCGCGGTGCTGCACGACATGGCGGTCAGCCTCAAGGCCCAGGGCTTCACGCGCATCTTCATGCTGGGCGACAGCGGGGGGAATCAGCGCGGCATGGCGGCAGTGGCCGAGGAGCTGTCGGAGAGATGGGCGGGCGAGGGCATCACCATCGCCCACATCCCCGAGTTCTACAACTACGGCGACGTGCTGACGTATCAGCGGGACGTGCTCGGGATCGATGAGGATCCCCGGCTCGAGGGTCTCCACGACGACTACTACATCACGTCGATCATCATGAATGATGATCCGCAGCATGTGCGCCTTCAGCAGCGCATTGCGGCCGACAAGGCGTCGATCAACGGGATCAGCCTCCTCCCGGCCGAGCGGACCATCGAGCACGGCAGGAAACTGATCGAGTTCCGCACCGACGTAACTGTGGAGGCGATCCACAGGGTGCTGATGGAGAGCCGGGGCGGCTGAAGGTGACATTTTGGCAGGTTCAGCGGCACTTCCTGACATTTTGGCAGATAAGCCGCCGGTCGGGGGACCGGTTGCCCCGGATCCTCTTTGTCGTGAGGTCGTCCCCGCGTTCAGCGACCCGAGTCGTAGCATTCCCAACCCGTGGAGAAGCACGATGCGCCTTTCTCATCTGACCATCCGCCCATCCGTCCGCGGGAGCTCTCCGGCCCGCGCCGTTTCGCGGATCGCGACCAAGATCCGGCCCACCCGGGTCGCTCGGGCTCTCGCTGGGGGCGCCACGTCGCTCGCCACCGTGGTCGGCCTGATAGTGGCCACGACGCTGAGCACTTCGGCGGTTCTGTCCGTTTCGACGGGCGTCCTCCTGGCCCAGGAGGTCCCGCACGAGCATCTGAGCGGTCTCCAGTTCCGCCACATCGGACCGGTCGGCAACCGGTTGGCGTCCGTCGTCGGGGTGCCAGGTGACCGGAATACCTACTATGCCGGCGCTGCCAGCGGGGGCATCTGGAGGACGGAGGACGCGGGCCTCAACTGGGAGCCGGTGTTCGATGATCAGCCGGTGCACTCCATCGGCGCGCTGGCGGTGGCGCCCAGCGACCACGCGATCGTGTGGGCGGGAACGGGCGAGTCGTCCATCCGGTCGAACGTCTCCCTCGGCAACGGCGTGTGGAAGTCCACCGACGGCGGCGACACCTGGGCGCACATGGGGCTGGAAGGGACGGGGCGGGTGGGCCGCATCCTCATCCATCCCGCCGATCCGGACATCGTCTACGTGGCCGCGCTCGGGCATTCGTACCAGCCGGCCGAGGAGCGAGGCGTCTACCGCAGCGAGGACGGCGGCGAGAGCTGGGAGCGGGTGCTCTCCGTGGACCCGGGCGCGGGCGCCTACGAAATGGTGATGGACCCGGGCAACCCGCGGAAGATCCTCGCGACCATGTGGGATCTGGACCTCAAGACCTGGAAGCGGGACAGCGGGGGTCCGGCGAGCGGCATCCACGTGACCCTGGACGGGGGCGACACCTGGCGCGAGATCGAGGGCAACGGGCTGCCCACGCGCCGCATCGGCAAGATCGCGCTCTGCATGTCGGCGTCCGATTCCGACCGCATCTACGCCCTCATCGAGACCGGCGACGGGGTGCCCATCGACGGCGAAGAGACCGACAGCGGCGAACTCTGGAGCACGAGCGACGGGGGCGAGAGCTGGCGTCTCGTCTCATACAGTCATGATCTGGCGTCGCGCCAGGCGTACTACACGCGCTGCGGCGTGGCCCCCGACGACCGCGACGAGGTCTACTTCCTGTCGTCCAGCTACAGCGTCAGCCGGAACGGCGGCGAGACGCACGAGACCACCAACTTCCTGCGCGCCGGCGACGCGCCCGGCTGGGACCACCACGACATCTGGAGCGATCCGCTCAATGCGGACCGCATCGCAGTGGCGCACGATGGAGGATTCTCGATCAGCGAGAACCGGGGCCGCTCGTGGTTCCGGGTGCAGCTGCCGATCGCGCAGATGTACCACGTGACAGCCGACAACGCCGTTCCCTACAACGTGCTCGGCAACCGTCAGGACGGGCCATCGTTCCGGGGGCCGTCGAATTCACGGATGGGCGGTCTGTTCTCCGACGGGCGCATCCCGCGCGGGGAGTGGCGCGGCGTGGGCGGAGGCGAAAGCGGGTTCGCGACGCCCGATCCGCGTGATCCCAACATCGTATGGTCGAGCGCATCCGGGGCCGGCGCGGCGGGCGGAATCGTGGTGCGCCACGATGTCGCCAGGGGACAGTTTCGGGATGTCGAGGTCTGGCCCATGTCGACATTGGGATGGCCCGCGGAGGATATGCGCTTCCGATTCCAGTGGACCTTCCCGCTGCTCCTCTCGCCCCACGATCCCGGCACCATCTACGTCACCAGCCAGCATGTGCACCGCACCCGCAACAACGGGCAGAGCTGGGAGGTGATCAGCCCGGATCTCTCGACAAACGACAAGTCCCGGCAGACCATCTCCGGGGGGCTGACCCCGGACAACATCGGCGTGGAGTTCTGCTGCGTGATCTACGCCTTCGACGAATCGCCGGTGGCGGCGGGCGTCCTGTGGGCCGGCACCAACGACGGGCTGGTGCAGGTAAGCCGCGACGACGGCGCCAGCTGGGTCAACGTGACCGAAAACATCCCCGATCTGCCCCCCGACGGGGTGGTGCGCAGCATCGACGCCTCTCGCTGGGATGCGGGCCGCGCCTACATCACCATCGAGCACCATCAGGTGGGCGACTTCGAGGCGCGCGCTTACCGCACCGACGACTTCGGCGAGAGCTGGACCCGGATCAGCGACGGGGTCGACAACTATCCCGTCGACTATACGCGGTATTTGCTGGAAGACGCCGTGCGTCCGGGGCTGCTCTATCTGGGGACCGAGAGCTCGCTCTACGTCAGCTATGACGACGGCGACAGCTGGCAGCGCTTCATGCCCAACCTGCCGCCGACGCCATACTACGGTCTCTTCATTCAGGAGCACTTCAACGACCTGGTGATCGGGACGTACGGGCGCGGCTTCTGGATCCTCGACGACCTCGGGCCGGTGCAGCAGTTGAGCGACGAAGTGGTCGCGTCGGCCGCGCACCTGTTCGAGCCGCGCGACGCCTACCGCTTCCGCCCCGTGACCGAGCCCGCCGCGATGCTCGACGACTGGTCCGACGGGGAGAACCCGGAGGGCGGGGCCCCGCTGAGCTACTGGCTGGGTGAGGGCGGCGGCATGGTGCAGGTGCGCATCGACGACAGCGCCGGGGAGACGGTTACGACGCTGGACGGCACCAGCAGCGCCGGCTTCAACCGCGTGTGGTGGGACTTCACCGGAGAGGGCCCGACCGAGATCCGGCTGCGGACGAAACCGCTCTATTCGGACTGGTTCTCGATGCCGGACGAGGGCTACCGCGTGGGTGGTGGGGGTTTTGGGGGCGGCGGCGGGCCGCTCCAGCCGCCGGGCACGTACACCGTCACGCTGCTCGTCGACGATGAAGAAATGGGCAGCCGGCCGCTTCACGTGCTGAAGGACCCCAACTCCGAGGGCACCCTCGCGGACATCGCGCAGCAAGCCGAGCTGGTGCAGGAGATCATGGGCGACCGCAATCGGGCCGCCGACATGGTGAACCGCATCGAACTGCTACGCCGGCAGATCTATGACCTGCGGCCGGTGCTGGAGGCCGAAGGCAATGCGGAAGACCTGATGGAGGCCGGGGAGGCGCTCGACGCCCGCCTGATCGAGGTGGAAAGTGAGCTGATCCAGCTGATGAACACGGGAAGTGACGGCGTCCGCTGGCCATCGATGATCGTGGGGAGGCTACGTTACCTGCAGGGAGCGGTCGCGAGCGCAGACTTCCAGCCGACAGACCAGCACCGGGAGGTGTCCCAGGTACTGAGGGTGCAGCTGGGGGAGGTGGAGGAAGCGCTGCTTCGCCCGTCTCGAAGACGAAGACTCTGCCCGGGCGCATCTCGCCACGACGGCACTGTTCCGCATAGGCTTGGAAGTTCTTGGGGAACGCGCGCTTGAACTGAAGAGCAAGACCGCGTCCCATGACCCCAACACAGTTCACCGTGTTTACAAGAGCATCGGCACTCTCGGAAAGGATGTCGCCAGTCTTGTATTGAATCACTGGCGCCTCCTAGTAGTACCACTGGACAGGCCCAGATGCGAACGTCTCTCCTTGATCGTGGTCATCCCGATGGCCGTCCCGGCGTCCGTTCGTCCGGCCATTACCGCATCGCACCAAAGGTTGCCATCCTTGATGATCGACGCGAGCCGGTCGCCGTGGATGATGTGGTAAATCTTGGGCTGAGCGGGTCTGACCTCATCCTTCATCCCTGTCTTCCATCGCGGAGGCTGCACCGCAAGCTGGCGCACGCCGATCTAGAGGATGCTACCCTCGGCACATCGCAATTCGCAAGAAACATGAGCGGAGCCTCGAGCGTGCTCCCACACCGCCGGCGACGGCTATCGGAGCCAACGACCCAACTCGACCACCGGTAATCTCTCCCGTTCCGGCGTGCGAGAGAATGGCAGAATGGGCAACTCCGTCACTCACCCCCGGAACCGATTCTGGTTGTGCCACTCCAGGTAGTCCTGCCCCGGCCGATGCTCGGGGCGCGCAGGCACCCACAACCCCTTCCCATGCAGCTTGTAGTAGTTCTCGCCGTCATCGAAGTCCGTGTGGATGTGCTCGCTGACTTCGAAGTGGTGGTCCGGCGTCACGGTTACGTAACCCGCGTCGAAGAGCCTGTGTACATCGGACCGCAGCAGCATCCCGTTCTGGACGTAGTTCTCCGGGACCTCGCTGAAAGGCCGGATGTGGGCCGCGTCGAGAGCCGGGAGCGCCTTCTCCCGCGTTACCGCGCATTGGCGCTCGTATACGTCGGTGACGACGCTCCGGAAGATCCCCTGCCCCACTCGATGTCTCGCGGGCTTGGGATCGGAATAGCCTCCCGGAAGATCCAGCCAGCCCTCGGGCTTCGGTTCCGCCACGATGGTCCCGTGGAGGCGATCGGTCACCTGCGTCCATGGATTGCGCCCGATCCCGGCCCGCAAGTCGTATCCCTTCCCCCGCTGAATGCTCGGAGCCCAATCGGCCGGCTGACGAAACCAGTCCTTCCCATCCCAGAAAAAGGGTTCGGCCAGCAGGATGCATCCGATCGTGTAATCCTCCCAAGGCCGTGGACTGTCCCTGCGAAGATGAGCCGTACGCTGCCGAACCTCGTCGAGGCTCGGAGCACCGTTCTTCTCCCCAAACGCCTGCCAGGCGAGGCCGATCGGGAGTTCGGTGTAGTGCTCGAAGAACCCGCCGCCAGCGATCACGTTGTGCGGACTCTTCAGCTTGAACAACAACGGTTGGCCTCGTGTGAGCACGCGGAAGTGGCCACCCCAAGGCTTCGGAGTCCAGAAGTTGACTTCGTCAACCTGTTCGCGACGGGAAAGGCTCCTGAGGTGGTCGAACCAGTTCTTGTCCGTGACGGCGGCGTATGCGTTCAAGGCTGAGTCCTGTGTCCTCGTGGCAGGAATCTCCATGCGGTCGGGATGGTTCTTCTCCGCAATCTACGGGCCTCGGGCTCATCCCGCCGCTACCTGGACATTTGGCTGCCAGCAGCGGCCCGGACCCACAGGAGACCGGCCCCACAACAACAGAACCAGATCCGGCGGATATGGGCACCGAAGGGCTCGCCGTGCACCATTCGGGAGATCTCCCCTCGATCAGACTCGCCCGGTGATAGCCCGCTCACAGCCATGGGGAGGCTGCAAGAAACCTTCACGAAGTGCGAAAAACCTTCACGAATGGGGCCCTGGTGCAAGAAACCGTCACGGCGCGAGCGTGGTGCGAGAAAACGTTCAGCGTGCTGGGACCGGTGCAGCAGTTGAGGGAGGAGGGTGATTACGCGAACGAATTCCTCTTATGGACTCGTCGTGCTCGATGATGCTCCTACAGTGGGCCGTGCGTGCTGGCTCGCGCCACAGGACACGCCCCGGAGCGGTCACGACAAGACCTCGATCTGCTTCGATTTCAGCGAAGACGCAGCGGGAACGCTGTACGGGGCTCTCGGGGAGCTGGCCACCCGCGACATCAACATGATCAAGATCGAGTCCCGTCCGGACCGGCGGAGTCTCGGTCGCTACATCTTTCTCATTGATATCGAGGGCCACCGCGAGGACGGGATCGTCAGAGCCGCGCTGAAAGGGATCCAGGGCCGGGCGACGATGTTCAGGATGCTGGGGTCATATCGGCGCATTCGATGATCCCGCCTACACTGTCCCGCCCGCCGCCTCCGCGAACACCTTCAGGTCACGCATAAAGCAGCGAGAACCCCTCGAAGTCGAGGGATTGGTCCCCCGTCCGAGAGCGCCGTCTCGGGATCGGGGTGCACCTCGACGATGAGGCCGTCGGCGCCGGCGGCCAGCGCGGCAAAGCTGAGCGGAGCCACCAGATCACGGCGTCCCGCCGCGTGCGAGGGGTCCGCCAGTCGCGCCCAAATCATCGATCTTCAGCTTCAACTCGTTTTGGAGGGCTTGCATGAGGATCGCAGGGGCTTCGCTCATCGCGTGTCGCCCGACAGCCCCCTCCCGTGCTACGTTGGACTGATCTTTCCCGCCTCCGGAGGAGCTCCATGCGCTACCTCGTCCTCTTCCTCCTCCTCGCATTCTGCCTCGACGGGTGCGCCGCCGCCGGCACCGGCCCGGGAGCTTCCCGAAACCTCATCACTCGCGCGGAAATCGAAGAGTCGCAAGCGATCACCGCATACGACGTCGTCCGCGCGCTGCATCCCCAGTGGCTGCGGGCCCGGGGGCAGACCGCGGGGCTGGCGAATGCGACACCGATGACGCCGACGGTCTTCATGGATGGCACGCGCATAGGCGATCTGGATGCCCTGAACGCGTATCAGGTGCGGGACATCGAGGAGATTCGCTATCTCGATCCGGGCAGGGCCGCGAGTCTCTACGGGATGGGATTCCCGCGGGGCATCATCGAGATCATATCGTTGAGGCGATGAATTGTCTCTCGTCAACGTGACGACCCATGACTGATTCCGAGTTCGAGCAGAGCGTGCGGCCAGGACGGCGGTTCACATGGATCGCGATCTGTGTGCTTGCGGGCACGCTTTCCTCCTGTGGTCTGGACGGGACCTCGCCATTCGACGGCGACGGCAGTGGCACACCGCCCCTGCCCGAGGAGGCCTTCTGCAGCATTCCCCAGGAGTTGATCATCTCCGGGGGAGTCGGCCGGGACGGCATTCCGGCTCTCCGGAACCCGTCGCTCGTGCCCAGCTACCATGCCGAGGCCACCTACATCGGGGAAGCCGACCGGGTGATCGGGATCGAGGCCGACGGGCGGTTCATCGCGGTGCCGCACAACATTCTCTGGTGGCACGAGATCGTGAACTTCGACGACTTCGGGAGCCCGTTCGCCGTCACCTACTGTCCCCTCACCGGGTCGAGCATGGTCTTCGATCGCTCTTCCATCGAAGGTGCGGATCTGGGGGTCTCGGGCCTCCTCTTCCACAACAACCTGATGATGTTCAACCGCCGCGGCGATGCGGCCCAGGAATCACTCTTCCCGCAGATGCTGCGGAGTGCGCGATGTGGTCCCCTGGACGGACAGCCGCTCGAGCTGCTTCCGTCGATGGAGATCCGGTGGAAGGCCTGGAAGGAGCTTCATCCCGAGACTCTGGTTGTCTCGGGTATTCGGGACCGGGGCGGGGACTACGAGCACTATCCCTACAACGACTACGAGGAGATCGACAACGCCCAGACCCTCTTTCCTCACGTCGAGTTCGACACCCGCCGGCCGCCCAAGGAGCGCGTCCTCGGCATTCCGCGGGACAACGGCTTCGGGATGGCGTTTCCGTTCACGGTTCTCGAGAGCAGGGGCGATGTCGTAGTGGTGCACGACGACGTGCAGGGCTCGCAGCCGGTGGTCGTGTTCTGGTCCAACCAGGCCCGGGCGGCTGTGGCCTACGAGCCAACGGCGAACGGCCAGGACCTCGCCTTCGAGGTCCGGGACGGGAAGTTCTTCGATGTGGAGACGGGGAGCGAGTGGACGCTGGCGGGGCTGGCGGTCGCGGGTCCTCATGAGGGCACCGCGCTCGAACCGATCGCAGACGCATACATGGCCTTCTGGTTCGCCTGGGCGACCTTCCAGCCCAACACGGACGTTCTGTCCGGCCCGCTCCGGATATCCTGAACGAGAGAAACCGGCCAGCCCACGCGGGACCGGCCGGTTTCTCCTCGCCCGTGGGCCTTACCTGACGAAGCGTCAGACCCCGGCGGCTCAGCTCAATTCGGATCCCAGAACAACCGCACGTTCCACGGCTCCGAACCGAGCCCCTGAGCCGACTGCGCGGCCATGAGGTTGGAGTTGTTGACCGACTCCTCGCTCTGCGGGTACGGCAGCCGCACCGGGATTTGGTCGTTGTTCAGGTTGTCGGGCCCCGCCGCCAGGCCGGGAGAATCGGCGCGTCTGAAGTAGGCCCACGCCTCCGGTCCCTGATCGTAGAGCGCGAACCACATCTGCTGGGAGATCTGTTGCAGCTGCGTATCCATGTCCGAGGCGAAGGCCACCATGGGCTGCGCCAGATACGCGTCGATGTCGTCCGAGGAGACATCGTAGGTCTCCATCGACGCCCGAACCCCGGCCTCGTAGAGCGCCCTCGCGTCGCCCCCGGCATAGCCTCTCACCGCGGCCTCGGCCTGAAGCAGCGCCACTTCCGCGTACGACTGGATCCAGGTCGGTGTGGAGGGCCGCAGGAACCACTTCCCGACCCGGGAGACCTGCTCGAACTCGATCCCGTGACTGTCGTCCATTCCGTTGGGCATCCCGCGGAAATCGCCCGTCTCCCTCGCCGGATCAGCGTAGATGGAGAGCCTTGGATCGTTGTGCTCGATCAGCGCGTCGACCATCGCCGCGCTGATGCGGAAGTCGCCGGGGCGGGAGATGAACGCGGGCGCCATCGGGTTCTCGTTGGGCGGAGAGCCGAGCCAGTCCAGCTTGGCCTCGTCCTCCCTGCTCTCGAAGACGCCCGCGGAAATCGCGCTCGAGGCCTCCGACGCGCTCATGATCCGCATCGCCATGCGCAACCGCAGCGAGTTGGCGAACCGCTGCCACTTGTACATGTCGCCATCGTAGATCAGATCCGGATTGCCGACCGTTCCGCGGAACACATCGGGGAAAAGCCCGCTCATGGGAGCGATCTGGGAGCTGGCCGCGGACAGCTCCGCCAGAAGTGCGCTGTAGATCGACTGCGCGTCATCGTACTTGGGCGTGATGTTGCTGGACGCCAGCCCGCTCAGGGCCTCGGAGTAGGGGATGTCGCCCCAGAGGTCCACCATGTTGTGGAACATCCAGGCGCGCATGATTCGGCCGACTGCCTCCTGATTCGCCTGGCCCCGCTCGGCGGCCTTCTGGACGACGGCGTCGAAGTCCACGAGGGCTCCCGTAAAGAGCCCTGCCCAGAGCCCGTCCGAGAAGGTGCCGTCGATCTCGTAGCGATCGATCGAGCCGTACTGGAGCCGGGCGTAGTGCTGCACCCAGACCGAGGCCGTGCCCCGGTCGAAGCCGGTGCCCAGGAGGCTGGTCACGGCATTCACGATGCCCGCGGGCAGCAGGTACTGCACGCCCACGTCCGTGGGTGCGTTCGGGTTGGTGTTGATCCCGGTGAAGTCCTCCGTGCAACCGGAGACCCCCAGGCCGACTACCATGAGCAAGCCGGCCGCGAGGCTGCGATATGTCATTCTCTTCCTGTTCATTCTCGGTCTCCCGCTCGGTTCAGATGTCTTCGGCATCATCGTTCTCTCCTGTCGAGGCATGTGGATCGGCTCAATGCACGACGGAGATGTTGATCCCGAAGGTCCGGGGCGTCGGGTACTGCTCGTATTCGATGCCGGCGAGGTTCGCCTCGTTGACGCTGCCCTCGATCGCGGCGGTCTCCGGATCGATGTGGGGGACGGCGGTCCACAGCCACAGGTTGCGGCCCACGAGGGTGATGCGGGCCTGCGACACCGGCAACGCTTCCAGAACCTGCGGCGGCAGATCAAAGGCGATCGCCACTTCGCGCAGCTTGGTGAAGTTGTTGTCGAAGAGCCACTCGGTGTCCACGTCGTCGAGCCGCGTGGCGAGCGTCCGCGGCGCGACCGCCACCGTGTTCGCCGCTCCACCCTCGGTCACCCCGGGGAACACCACCGGACCCCGGCCCGTGGATCCGTCCGGATCCCAGTCCCGGGGCGTCGGGTTGGCCGACTCGTAGAGCACGCCGGTCCGATAGCCCAGGCGGCAGGAGCCGCAGAAGATCTGTCCGCCCTGGTGCGTGTCGACCTGGGCGCTGACGGTGAAGGAGCCGTAGGAGAGCGTGCTCCGGACGCCGCCGATCCAGTCGGGCTGGTAGGAGCCGATGATCTCCGACGGTCCGCGGATCGGGAGGCCGTTGCCGCCGACGATGATGTTGCCCGCGGAGTCCCGCCTCCACACCGGCCCGAAGAACACCCCATAGGGGTGGCCGGGCCGTGCCTCGACGGCTCCCCGGATTCCGCCGGCGCGGCCGATCACGATCGACTCGAGGCCAGGGGCGAGCTCAAGCACCTCGGAGGCGTTCTTGCCGAAGTTGAACGTCATGTCCCAGGCCAGGCTGCCCGGCTGGTTCACCAGGTCGACCGTCAGCAACGCCTCGATGCCCTTGTTGCGCACCGAGCCCGCGTTCAGGACCTGGCGCGTGTAGCCGCTGGCTTCGGAGACGTCCACCGCGAGGATCTGGTCCCTGGTGGTCGAATTGTAGTAGGTGAGGTCGAGAGCGGCGCGATCAAACCAGAAGCGCAGATCCGCGCCGATCTCCCAGGACTTGGTCTCCTCGGGCCTGAGGTCGGCGTTGGGGATCGTGTTGCTCGTCGTGTAGCCCGGGATGTTCCCGAACTTGTCGACTTCGGAGTAGACCGAAGTGAGCTGGTACGGATCCGCGTCGTTGCCGACCTTGGCCCAGCTTCCCCGGATCTTCCCGTAGGACAGGAAGTCGGAGTCGATCCGGAGGGCGTCGGTGAACACCAGGCTGCCCGAGAAGGACGGGTAGAAATACGAACGGTTGTTCTCGGGAAGCGTCGAGGACCAGTCGTTGCGGGCCGTCACGTCGATGAAGGCGAACTCGCGGTATCCGAGGGTGAACAGCCCGTAGAGGCTGTTGACGTGCTTTCTCTCGATGACGTAGTTCAGGAGCGGCGGAGCGGCGGAGTTGCTCACGTTGTAGATGTCGGGAACGTTGAGCTTGCGGCTTCCCGCCTCCTGCAGATCGAAGTCGTTGCGGCGAATGTTGGCACCGCCGCTGACGTTCAGCGAGATGTCGCTGGTCACCTGTCGGTTCGCCGTGACCAGCGCCTCCAGGTTGGTCTCCTGGCGGAACGAGGCAGCCTCCACGAAGCCGCCCTCGGGAGTGTCCTGGGAGTAGAATGGATAGACCTCCTTGTTGGACTGCTCGAACCAGTCCGTCCCCAGGCGCACACGAGCGTTCAGCCATTCGCCGGCGAGCTTGTAGTTGCCCGTCACCTGACCGATCACGCGGTTGCGCCGGTCGTCGTTGTTCCGGAAGAACTGGAGCCAGTACACGTTGTCGTGGTAGTTGTGGTTCCAGTTCGGGGTCAGGACGCCGGAGGACTCATCCCACTCGTTGGTGGCGCGCTCCATGCGCTTCGCGTCGACCTGGCGCTGGAACCAGTTGAAGATGTGGATGGCGCTGTAGGACCCGTTGCCGGGCGAGGGGCGGTTGTGACCCTGGGTCTGCGTATACTGGAACGAGCCGTCGATGTTGAACCGGTCGGTCACCTGCACCCCCGCGTTCAACGCCAGTTGTGTGCGCTCGGCTTCGTTCTGCGGGGCCATGCCTGTCGCGTCCATGCGCAGCGCGGAGAAGCGCACGTTGGAGCGCTCGGTGGCGTTGGAGATGGCGAAGTTGGTCGTGAGGTTGTGGCCGGTCTGGAAGTACTCCCTCACGTTCATCGGGGAGGGCAGCCAGGGCTGAGCAACGCCGTTCGACCACCACTGGGGGAAGAGGCGCCCGTCGAGAGGCGGGCCCCAGCTCTCGTCCACCCCGTCGTTCTCGCCGCCGCCTCGGCCGTCGACCCAGTTGTAGCCGTCGTCGGTGGCGCCGCCGCCGTAGACGTTCTGGTACTTGACCAGGCGAAGCGGCGACTCGACGACGAAGTTGCTGCTCGCCGTGATGGTGGTGCCGCCGATCGCACCCCGGCCGGACTTGGTGACGATCTCCACGACCCCGTTGGAGGCGCGCGACCCGTAGAGCGCAGCCGCATTGGCGCCTCGCAGGACCGTCACCGACTCGACATTCGAGGGATCGAGGTCCTGGGCCATGTTGCCGTAGTCGATGCCGCTGCGGTTGCGGACGACCGAGCCGCGGCTGCCGCCGTTGGCGGCGGTCTCCCGCCGACTGTTGTCGATGGGCACGCCGTCGACCACGATCAGCGGCTCGTTGTTCCCGGAGATCGAGGCGATGCCCCGGAGGACCATCTTCGAGGTCCCGCCCAGAACGGCCGGAGGCGTGACCACCAGTCCGGCCACCTTGCCGGCCAGATTGCTGATGATGTTGGTGTCCCGGATCTCGGCCAACTCGTCCCCGTCGATGCCCTGCACCGAGTAGCCCAGGCTGCGCTCCGCGCGGGTGATGCCGAGCGCCGTGACCACCACTTCCTCAAGCAGCAACGCTTCGCTGGCGAGCTGGAAGTCGGCCACGGCTGCGGCGTCGGAGCTGACCGTGGCCTGTGCGGTCTGAGTGGTGTAGCCCAGGCGTTCGACCTGTATCGTCACCTCCCCGACCGGCACGCCCTGGATGAGGTATCTGCCTTGCGCGTTGGTCGTGACACCGATCCCCTGCCCTACAATGGACACCTGGACGGCCTCCAGGGGAGCCAGCGTGCCTGCGTCCGTGATGAGACCGGTTACGTTTCCGGTCTGAGCCTGGAGCAGCGTCGGGGCCGTCAGGAGTGCCAACGCCAGAAAGGCGAGCGGCACCGTTCGGACATTAGAGTGCTTCATGGTCAACCTCCTTGCAGATATTCTGCCCTATGGTCCTTGCTAGCCGCCCCAGCGGTAGCCGAATCCCACGCTGAAAGACGTGTCGAACTGCGCTTCGTCCACGACGTGGTTCTGGTAGGTCCAGCTGGTGGCGTCCACGAAGACGAAGGCGTTGGACTCCAGGAGAAGTCGGACGCCCGCTCCGAACACGCCGGTAAACTCGGTGACGTCGTACGAGTAGCTGGTAGCTGTCTGGCCCTGCCGATCGACGACGACGAGCCCGCCACCTCCAAAGACGTACGGTTCCATGTTGCCGCCGGTCGCGAGCAGGACTTCGACGCCCCCGCCGTAGTATTGGCGGCCGAGGTCGACCGACTCGCTGATGCCGCCGGTCGCGTCCGTTCCGGATTTGGAGGTGAGGCTGACATCGCCTCTGATCGAGATGCGCTCGTACAACTGAAGCGTCGCCCCGGCACCGAAGCGGACGCCCATCCCGTAGGACACCACGCGGTCCGCATCGTAGCTCGCGGGATTGCTGATGAGCCCGCCGTGGGCGGCAAGGGAGAAGCTGCTGACGGGTTCCTGCGCCTTCACGGGCAGGGCTACGAAGGCACTCACAAGCACTGCGAAAAACAGTCTCCGTACTGCTGACATGGAGCCCTCCTGTGCTGTCGAGCCACGACCTGAATTCAGCTGGGAGGGCCAGCGGGTCGCAACTCGGAAGACCTTGGAAAAATCTCATTATGGGATAAGCCATGCCCGCGCGTCAACCCCTTCCGATGTCGTGCCCCCGTAGGGATCGCTATACTGTTGGCGAGCGCGTAAAACGTTTGGTCGGACGCGCATGCGGGAAGGCGGGGGCGGCCCGCGACGTCTCAGCCGCATGCCTCGCCCGAAGCGCAGGAGCAGCGCCTGCTTCCGCAGGCGAGGTCCACAACAGCCGGGGAGGCCATGCTGCCCATACTCCTGAGCCTGCTCAGCGCAGCGCCAGCGACCCAGGAAGCGTCTCAGTCGGCGTATGCCGGGATCCGGAACGAGATCGAAGTCTCCGTTCCGCGCCTGGAGCAGGACGCCGACATCGACGGCTTCCTGGAAGAGCCCGCGTGGCTTGCCGCAGCCGTGCTCACCGGCTTCTCCCAGTACGAGCCCGTGGACCAGAGGCCGGCCACCGACACCACCCAGGTCCTGGTCTGGTACTCGCCCAGCGGCATCTACTTCGGCATCAAGGCATTCAACGCCTCCGGACAGGTCAACGCCACGCTCGCCGACCGGGACAGGATCGAGGGCGACGACTACGTCCAGCTTCTGCTCGACACATTCGACGATCAGCGCCAGGCGTTTCTGTTCGGCGTCAATCCGTTCGGAATCCAGCAGGACGGAAACCGAACCGAGGGAGAACAGGGCCGGGCGAGCCGGGGCGTGGAGGTGAGCGAGACCAATCTCACGCCGGACTACATCTTCGACTCACGGGGCAGGCTCACGGACTACGGCTACGAGGTCGAGATCCATATCCCCTTCGAGAGCATCAGCTATCAGGCTTCCGACGTCCAGAGCTGGGGCATAAACGTCATCCGCAAGGTGCAGCACTCGGGATACACGGACACGTGGACGCCCGCGCGGCGCGGAGCCGCCTCGTTTCTGGCCCAGTCCGGCCGTCTGGTGGACATGCGCGACCTCACCCGGGGCATGGTCGTCGACATGACGCCCACGGTGACGGCCGCGTTGGACGGCGCCCCCGGTGCGGACAACGCGTGGAGCTACGGCTCGGACGCGGAGATGGGGGGCAACCTGCGCTGGGGCGTGAGCGCCAACCTCACGCTGGACGCCACGGGGAACCCCGACTTCTCCCACGTCGAGGCGGATGTCGGGCAGGTATCGAGCAACGAGCGCTTCGCCCTCTTCTTCCCCGAGAAGCGGCCCTTCTTCCTCGAGGGCATCGATCGCTTCGACACCCCGAACCGCCTCATCTACACGCGCCGACTCCAGAATCCGGTGACGGGCGTGAAGCTGACGGGAAAGGTGGCGGGAATGAACATCGGCCTGCTCTCCGGCGTCGACGGGTCTGTCCCGAACAGCGCGGGCGTCGATTCGCATCCCTACTTCAATGCTCTCCGGCTGCAGCGCGATGTCGGCGGGCAGTCCACGATCGGCATGGCCTATACGGACCGCATCGTGGGGGGAGACTTCAACCGGGTGGCGGCCGCCGACGCGCGGCTGGTTTTCGGGGGCCTCTACACGGTGGCCCTCCAGGGAGGCGCGAGCTTCACGAGGTCGGGAGGCACGACCAGCCAGGCCCCCATCTGGGAGGCGGCCTTCCAGCGCACCGGACGCAGGCTGGTGCTCGACTATCGAGTCACGGGCATCCATCCCGACTTCGAGACCCAGGCCGGGTTCGTGAACCGCCCCGGGGTGGTCGCGACCCGGGCGAGCAACAGCGTGAACTTCTACGGGGGGCCGGGCGCACTCATCGAGCGCTGGACGCCGGGGTTCAGCTCGCTGGGGTGGTGGAGGTATCACGGGTTCGGGGACGAGGCGCCGGAGGAGACCAAGACCTTCCTGTCGAGCACGTTCCAGCTCCGGGGCGGCTGGTCGATGCGCGTGAGCCACGGGTGGGAGAGCTACGCGTTCAAGCCCGAGTGGTATGCCGGCTACGGCGTCGTGCGACCCACGGCGGCGGGCGCCGACACGGTATTCTGGGACGCCCCGGACCGCATCACCGACGTGAGAGGGTGGATCACAAGCGTCACCACCCCCGAGTTCTCATCGTTCTCGGCCAGGGTCGCCGTCAATGTGTGGCAGGATGTGGGCTTCGCCGAGGCCCGGGGCGTATGGCTCTTTCGCCCCAACGTGACCGTCAACTGGCGGCCCACGGACCAGTTCCGCCTGAACTTCCTCTACAACCAGCTCACCCTCGACCGCCGCTCCGACGGATCGAACATGTCCATCCAGAGGATTCCCAGGCTCTCGCTGGAATATCAGATCTCGCGCTTCCTCTTCGTTCGGCTGCTGGGTCAGTACGACTCCCTGAAGCGGGACGCGCTCAGAGCCGGGGACACCGACGAGCCCATCTTCCTCTTCGAGCCTGACACCGGAGGATGGGTGCCCTCCCATCCCACGGAGGACAACCAGTTCACGGGTGACGTCCTGCTGTCGTATCGCCCGACGCCGGGGACCGTCGTCTTCCTCGGCTACGGCGCGGCGCTGGATGAGCCCAACGCGTTCCGGTTCCGCCGCATGGCGAGGGGCGAGGATCGCTTCTTCATGAAGCTGAGCTACCTGTTCCGGCGGTAGGGATGGGGCGTGTCAGCGGGGACGGCCGCGGGCGGGCGCGCAGCCTGGAGACGCAGGCGCTCCTCCCGCTGACCATTCGCGAGGAGATGCGGGGAGATGCCTACCCCGAGGAGGTCGCGGTCGACTCGGTCGTGGCCCGCCTGCGGGCGATTCCCGGGTACGTGAGCCTATTCCGGGAGGTGTACTACGGTCAGGGTACCTCCATCGACGCCGCGCAGGTGGCACAGGCGATCGCCGCCTTCGAGCGCACCCTCGTTACGCGCAACAGCCCCTTCGACCGGTTCCTGGCCGGGGACGAAGACGCCCTCACCGTGCAGCAGCGTCGAGGACTCGAGGAATTCGACGAGGCCGACTGCTCGGATTGCCACGATGGCCCGATGCTGTCGGACTTCCGCATGCAGGCCGAGGGAGTCGCCGAGAACCCCCTGCTGGCCGAACCCGACGCGGGGGACGGGCGGTTCCGGTTCCGCACCCCTTCCCTCCGCAACGTCGCCCTCACCGCACCCTACATGCACAACGGGATGCTGGGGACGCTGGAAGAGGTTCTCGCCTTCTACGACCGCGGTCGGTCGGAGAACCCCAACGTCTCCAACCGGCGGCGGAGGCGCGGCGATGACAATCGCGAAGACCAGGCCCCGGCCACTCCCGGCAGACTCTCGGGACGCTTTCGCGGCGTGGACGACATGACGGATCAACAGATGGAGGACATCATCGCGTTCCTGGAAGCGCTGACCGATCCCGACTTCGACCGCACGATCCCGGCCCGGGTGCCCAGCGGTCTGCCCCCCGGGGGCAACATCTCGATGGCGGAAGTGGTGAGCCGCCAGGCGGCGGCAGCGACCGAGCGTCATCTTGTCTTCGCGGCGCTCGGTCGATAGCCGTGTCGGGACGACTGGCGACCAGCCTTGGCCAGCCCCCTGTGGAGTTCGTCACGATGTCAACACTATGTCATCATCATATCACCACTAGATACCATGTCAACATCGACTAACGAGAGCCCGACCCCGACCTCGCCCTCCTCCCGAGGCCCAGGCGGTCTCACCCGTCGCGAGTGGCTCGCTGGCGCCGGAGCCGGCACCGCGGCCCTGCTGCTGAACCAGAGTCCCCTTCGGGCCGAGACGCCCTCGGGTATGCGGCTGCCCGCGCAGCAGGTCGGGACGGTCGTCTTCACAAACACCACCGTCGCGAACCCCGACGCCGTGCTGGACGACGTGGCCCTCGCGGTTGAGGGCAACCGGATCGTCGCGATCGGCCCGACCGACGCGGTGCTCGCCGACTATCCCGACGCCGAGGAGTATGACGGACGCGGCAAGGCGCTCTTCCCGGGCCTCATCAACTGTCACGCCCACATGCGGGCCGTTGTCGCGCGCGGCTTCAATGAGGACTTCGGCTTCCCCAACACCGCGAACCTGGCCATCTCGCCCGCCAGTCTCCTGGAGGGGGAGGAAGGCAATCTCATGGTGCAGGTGGCCGCGCTCGAGGCCATACGCACCGGAACCACCACCATCGTGGAGTACACCGGGAACATTCAGCGCCAGGCGGCGGCGCTGGCCGACTCGGGGCTCCGCTGCGTGCTCGCGGAAGGGATCCGCGACGCCGAGAACGTTCCCGGCCCGGTCTCCACGAGGGCAATGGCGGAGGCCGTCAGCGAGACGCCCCGGTTCTCGGAGAGGCTGCGGGACGAGGGCATGCAGCGGATCAACGACCTGTTCAGCACCTGGCATGGGGCGAGACAGGGCCGCATCACGGTGTTTCCGGCGGCTTCGCTCACCGAAACTTCGTCGCCCGAGCTGCTGCGGGCGGTGCGTGACTTTGCCGAGACCCATGATCTCGGGTACACGATCCATCTGAACCAGAGCCGCGCGGAGTATGAGTTCATGGTCATGCACCATGGCCTCCGTCCCGCGGAGTATCTGGACCGGCACGACTTCCTCGGGCCCCGGCTGTTCGCGGCGCACGCCCGCTACGTCAACCACGAGGAGATCGCGCTGCTCGGCAGGACCGGCACCATCATCTCACACCAGGCGGGGATGGCGGCGAACCGCGGAATCAGCCCGCCGATTCCGGAGCTGAGGACGGCCGGTTGTCCCATCGCACTCGGCACCGACAACAACACCAACGATGTCTTCGAGGTGATGCGAATCGCCCTGTTGACCGAGCGGATCCGACGCAATCGCGACGGGGACGAGGTGCCCGGTCTGCAGCCTCAGCCGGAAGACATCCTGGCGGACGCCACGCAGGGGGGTGCGCAAGCGGTGCACCAAGCCGACGAACTCGGCACGCTGGAAGTCGGGAAGAAGGCCGACCTCCTTGTCGTGGACACGCTGCGGGCCCACCTCGTGCCGGCGGGGCGGATCATCTCCGCGCTGGTGCACAGCGGTCACCCGGGCGACATCGAGTCGGTCATGGTGGACGGGCAGTTCGTCATGCGCGACCGCGAGGTCCTCACGATGGACGAGGAAAGCATCATCCGGGAAGCCGACGCCGTTGGGCGGCGGATATGGAGCAGGGTGCTGGAGGCGAGCCCGCTCAACGTGCCGAGGTTGACGCGCGCGGGCTGACGGCGACGGGTCGCGGCGGGTTACCCACCACCCCCTGACGCCCGCACTGTCTCGAAGGCCGATGCCACCTGTCGCGATGAGGCAAGACCGGCAGGTGTACGGTTCTACCGGACTGCGGACATAGTCAGCACGACGTAGCGGCTGCGCGGTTTGGCGGAATCGGGCTCAGCCCCGCAGGTGCTCGTTGAAAAACGCGATGGTCCGCTCCTGCGCGCGGCGAGCAGCTTCCTGATCGTAACGTGGGGTGGTGTCGTTGTGGAACCCGTGGTTCGCGCCCTCATAGACATGGACCACGAACTCCTTCCCGTTTGCCTCGAGCGCCTGCTGGTAAGCGGAGTAGCCGGCGTTGATCCGCTCGTCCAGGCCCGCGAGCTGGAACATGAGGGGCACCCGTATGGAGGACACGTCCTCCAGGTCCGGCGCCGACCCGTAGAACGGTACACCAGCGGCCAGATCCGGAAGCCGGACCGCGAGCTGATTCACCACTCCGCCGCCGTAGCAGAACCCGACGGCCCCGACTCGCCCGGTGGTCGTCTCGTGGTCCCGCAGGAAGCGGAACGCGGCCACCCAGTCCTCCATCATCACGCCCCTGTCGAGCTGCTGCTGCATCGCTCGGCCTTCGTCGTCGTTGCCGGGATAGCCACCCATGGGGGTGAGCGCGTCCGGCCCCAGCGCCACGAAATCCGCGGCGGCGAACCTGCGGACCACGTCTTCGATGTAGGGGTTCAGGCCGCGATTCTCGTGGATGACGAGGACCGCGGGCCTGGGCTCCGTCGCGCCGGCGGGCACGGCCATGTAGCCACGCATGGTCCCCGAGCCGCTCGGCGAAGGGTAGGTGACGTAGTCCTGCAGGATCCGGGCATCGTCGGGCGCCACCTGCCGCGCCCACGCGTAGTTGGGACGAAGTGCCTCGAGGACCGCCAGGGCAGCCGCGCCGCCGCCCAGCACCTTCCCGGCCCCCTCCAGGAAGTTCCGGCGCTGGATGTGCCCGTGGACGTAGCCATCGAAGAGGGCCAGCACCTCTTGGGGAAAATCGCTCGCCTGCTTTCGTGTGGTCATGGGAAATCCTCCGCTAATCGGGTGACGACCGTTCCTGCCGGGCCTCACCCTTGGCGACGGTCTCGGGGATCCCCAGCATGCAGTCGGCGGCCGGAGCACGCAAGCGGCGGCGCCTCTTCGAGACTCCCGAAGACGTGGCACGCAGCGTCTCGCCCATCTCTCGGTCGACACACCGCTGAAACATCGAGACGGACTCCCGCCTTTCGGTGGCAGCCCGAATTCACATCTGCAAGTCCCATCCTGCCATTGACAGATTCTGAGCTCGCGATCCGGCGGAGTCCGAGATGCCGCGTTCATTCGCCCGCCAAAGGGGATGGCAGACCCGCTGACAGAATTCGCAGGCCGCCTCCTCCTCCGAGGGTCTCCCAAGACTTTCTCTACGACACTCGCCGGAGGGGTTCCCGGTGGCCGGCGATGGTGCGGGAATCGATTGGGGCCCCCCGCGCCGATGCCGCAACATACTCCGGCGGCGCCAGCGCGACGGCGGACGCCATCTCCGCGCCCGCCCCTCCCGAGCCTTCCAATGACGACGACGAACTCTTCCAGCTCGGCGAGCGCATCGCGGAGCTGGCCGCGCGCATCAACGCCGCTGAGTCGCGGATGATGACGCTCATCGCCGACTTCGACCGCCGGGGTGGCTGGAAAGACGGTTTCGGCTCGTGCGCCGAGTGGCTGGCCTGGAGGATCGGCATCAAGATCGGCCCCGCGCGCGAAAGGGTCCGGACGGCGCGCGCGCTGGAAAGGCTGCCGCAGACGGCCGATGCTCTGAGGGAGGGGAGCATCTCGTACGCGAAGGTACGGGCGCTCACACGAGTTGCGACTCCTGAGCACGAGGCGGAGTTGCTCGAGTTCGCGCGTGCCGGGTCGGCGGCGAAGCTGGAGCAGACGGTGCGCATGTGGCGACGGTTGTCGCGCGATGCGGAGCTGACGGCCGAGCAGACCCGCCACCGCAGCCGCGCGTTCTCCGTGTTCGTGGACGGCGACGGGATGTACGTGGTGAAGGGGCGGCTCGAGCCGGAGGCGGGGGCGGTGCTGATGCGGGCGGTGGAGGCGGCATCCGACGCGCTGTTCCGGCGCGAGCACGGGGCGGACGACGCGCGACCCGAGACGACAGACGCACCCCCGGAGCCGAAGCAGCGTCGGGCGGATGCGGTGGGACTGCTCGCGGAGCGGGCGCTGGCGGCAGGGTTCGGAGGTGGCGAGCTTCGCGGCGCCCGCGGCGGTTCGGATGAGCCGGACGGCGCTCCGGTCGCCGAATCGGATGCAGCGTTTCGGGCAGGAGTGGTTGGAACGCCGGGAGGCGGACCGAAGAATGCGGCGAACGCCGAACCTAGCGTCGAGTCCGGCACCAGCGCGGAACGCTACCAGGTCATGGTCCACTGCGACGCCGCGAGTCTGTCAACCGAAGGCGAGCCCGGACGCTCGGATCTGGATGGAATCCGCGTTTCCGCGGAAACGTCGCGGCGCATGGCGTGCGATGCGGCGGTGGTGGCCATGGTCCATGCGAAGGACGGCTCGGCGCTGAGCGTGGGCCGCAGGACGCGCACGATTCCACCCCACATCCGGCGGGCGCTGGAGGAGCGCGACCGGGGGTGCAGATTCCCCGGCTGCGCCTGCAGGTTCACCGAGGCGCATCATGTGAAACACTGGGCCGACGGGGGCGAGACGAGCCTCAGGAACACGCTGCTGCTCTGCCGGCGGCACCACCGCGCCGTTCACGAGGGGTGGGTCAAGGTGTCCGTGAACAGCGATGGGACGGTCGTGTTCTTCACGCCGACAGGGAGGATCCTGGTGGATGCGCCGATGGGGAGAGGGCTCGTCAACGGGCGGAGGAAGCGGGCAGGGATGGATGCAGGCTTGCCGCCGGTCCCATCGGTTCATCCCGACGCCCCGTCGAGGGGTGAGCGTCTCACGCTCTCAAACGGGGCCGCGCTCCATCGCGATTCCGCCATCCCCTGGGAGATTGAGGCCGCTGCCCGGGAAGCCATGGAGGAGTCTCTGGAGTAGCCCTTGGCTATCGCCAGCCCAACGGAAGCGTGCGAAATCCGGGCGAACCGGGGGCGGAGACCTGAGGGAGCGCCCTGCCGTGGCTTCTCGCCATCTGTCGCCGGCGGACCGTCGGGCACAGGAGCTCCGGACAGTGACCGTCGGGTAGCGACTGTTCGGCGTTCGAGGCGAGGCTGACCCGGCCGGCCGCCTGGTCGCCACCCTCCTCCGCGTGCCGCCGCGCGATCCGGTTCAGCCGCGGCTGGAGCCGTCACAGTCGCGTAGACCCGGCTACTTGTTGATCCGGTACATCCGGACGTACTGAACGTCCAGATCGTCGGTCCAAACGCCGAGCACGTAGTCCTCGCCGATCTCCATGTAGGGCGCCAGGTACTGAACAAACCCCCGTTGGTGTCCGGGTGGAAGTGACACGCTGCCCAGCCAGGTTCCGTCGGGGGAGTGGATTTCGAAGGGAGGGGGCTCGGCACCGGCCACGTAGTAAGGCTGCAGCCAAAGATGCCCGGTCGCGTCCACGTGTACCGAGCGCAGCACCGGTAGCGTCGGAGCCCTCGGCATGCCGCGCCACATGCGCCTCAAACTCTCGACGGCTTCCGGCGCGGCCGCGTCCGGATCCGGGAAGGCGATCTCCACGATACCGTCCAGATGGAGGTCGAGGAGGGCGGCGGTCACATCGCGGGGAACCATGTCGCGCCGGACCACCGCCGTGATCGCGCCATCGCGGGGGGAGACCAGGCGCACCGACCAGGCTTCCGTGTCGATCACGGCGAGAAGTCCGGCCGCGGCGCCGTAGTCCGGCCCCTTCGCGAAGACATATGTGCCGTGCGAATAGCCCCCGTCCTCCCGGAACCGCACATGCGCTTCGTTGCCCGGCAGCACCATTAGCGGCCACACCCTCCCGTCCGCGAGGTCCAGCGCAGCCAGGCGCTCCAGGGGCCACCGAACGATGCCGGTTGGTATCGCATCGCCGTACTCGACGAATCGGACAATGAGGAGGCCGTCCACGACGCCTATCGCCTTGTCGGCCACCGCCGCCTGATCAGAGGCTTCGCCTTCGGTGATCGCCGCCCGGAAGGTCCGCGCCAACCCGCCCTGCGGGCCGAAGACCTGAACACGCACCAGCGAGTCGTCAAAGGTCACCAGCGTGTCGCCGCCGGTGGTCCCAAGAAACTCGAGGCTCTCGAACTCGCCGGGGCCTGCCCCGGACCTGCCTGCGCGCCACTGGAAGTTCCCCGCTGCGTCGTAGCTCCGCAGCTCCGAAGTGCCCCGGTCGGCCACCACGATGTCGCCGTTGCTCAGGCGCACCGCCGCGACGACATCGGCGAACTGGTACTCGGGGGCGCCGCTCACGGTACCGATCTCGACGAGGGGCTCCGTTTCGACGGTCCAGGCTTCACCGGGACCCCACTGAGGCTCGATGACCGTGGCGATGGGGATCCACGCCGAATCGGTGTGTATCGTGTGTACTGTACCCGGAGCGGAATCGCAGGCCGCGGCTGCCACGACGAGCGTCGTCACAGCCAGGGTGGACCCAGGTGATCGAAGAATCTTCATGTCCATGCCTCGTGCCACCGCTCAGGCGCCGCCCTCCTCCGCGTGGCGCCGCGCGATCCGGTCCAGCCTCGGCTGGATGGATGACATCACTGCCGCGAACAGCACGAGTGCCCAACCAACCGAGAGGATCAGGTGCGCGCCCACCAGCGCCCGGGCAGCGATCGAAACCGGAACGATGGCTGCGTAGTCCTGCGCCAGCGCGGTAAAGAAGGAGAAGGACAACCAGTCGGCGACCCGGGTGCCGGCGTCGGCAAACGCGCCGGGGCTGAAGCGCTCCAGCATGCCATAGAAGCCGGCGAACAGGACGATGATCGTGAGATAGCCGACCGCAAACCCCCCGATCGGCACCCACATGACGCGCAGGTAGTCGGCGAGCCGGCCGTACACGCGAAGCCGCGGCTGGAGCCAGCGAGTGGCAGCGCGTCCCAGCAGAAACGCGGCTCCCGGATACACCACCATCGTGAAGATCACCAAAGAGGCGATCACCCCGATCAATCGGATGCCCGAGTACCCGCGGCCTTCTTCAAGCACCCCGGTTGCGACCAGGTAGACCAGCAACGCGGGTGGTACCGCGGCTCCGAGCAGCAGCAGCCATGGAGGACGGGCGTCGCGCCATCCCTCTCGGCGGTGGCTCAGGAGACCTGCCAGGAGCGCGATGTACGGCATCGCCAGGAGGGGCAACACCAATGACGCCCCCTCAAACGACAAGACTCCCTCTGCACGCAGATGGGAGAAGAGGTCCTGGGCAACCTGGGCGGGGAAGAATCCCACGGTCAGCAGGACGGCCATGATGAACGTCTCCCGGCAGACATCCCGATACCCCGAGAGGGATGACCCGCCGAGCCCGTCGATCATGCCGACCGCCAGGGCGAGAACGGGCGGACCGAGAAGTCCCCAACGGTTGCCGGGAAACGAGCCCGCAATCAGCGCGACGGCGATCCCGACAACCGAGCCGATCAGGATGCCCGTCCACGCCCCGCCCCTCGTGCCTCCGCGAACGCCGACGCCCACGCCGACGGCGAGGCCGCAGCCCGCTCCCATCAGGACGTCGGGGTGGACTCCGGTGATCGCATAGCCAAAGGGAACGACGACGAGCGCGACGGCTGCCGCAATCCGGAGCGCTAACCAGGTCGTAGTCTTCATTCCCTACCTCTCTCCGCCGAAAACCGGACGGGACAATGGCGAATAGTGTTTCCCATAGTCTCCGAACCAACAGCCAACGGTGAGCGGCGAGCACCGGCGCGAACACCGCTCAGTCGCCTCCCTCCTCCGCGTGCCGCCGCGCGATCCGGTCCAGCTTCGGCCCGATGGATGACATCACCGCCGCAAACAATACGAGCGCCCAACCCGCCGAGAGGATCAGGTGGGCGCCGACGAGCACCCTTGCACTGACCGAAACCGGGACGACGCTCGTGAAGTCCTGGCCGAGCGCGGTGAAGAACGCAAAGGACAACCAGTCGGCGATGCCCGTGCCGGCGCCGGCAAACGCGCCCGGGTGAAAGTGCTCGAGCATCCCGTAGAAGCCGGAGAACAGGACGATGATCGTCAGGTAGCCGACCGCGAACCCGCCGATCGGGACCCACATGACACGCAGGTAGTCGGTGAGATAGCCGTACACCCGAAGACGCGGCTGGAGCCAGGTGATGGCGGTGCGTCCCAGAAGAAACGCGGCCGCCGGAAGCGCCACCACTGCCAGGGTCGCGAGAAAGACGTTTATCAGGATGACAACGATTTGGGAGACCCCCCGGATGCGGACCTCGTCCTCCACCAGGAGAGCCCCCATGACAAGCAGCGCAAACGTGACCAGGAGCAGCAGCCGGGGAGGACGGGGGTCACGCCATCCATCGCGGCGGCGGCTGAGCATCCCGGCAATCAGCGCGACCAACGGCACGCAAATGATGGGCATCAAAGGCACCAGCACGATGGGGATCCCCCCGAGACCCACTCGGCTGAACGCGATCGTCGCGGGCAGGAGCCCCAGGGCAAACAGGACAGACAGGATGAACGTCTCCCGGGCCACGTCCCGATACCCGGAGAGCGACAACCCGCCGAACCCGTCGATCAAACCGACCGCCAGGGCAAGAATGGGGAGGATGAGGGCTCCCCACCCGTCAAGGGGCAGCGCGCCGGCGATGAGCGCCGCGGAGATCCCGACAAACGACCCGATCAGGATGGCCAGTCCACGGGCCGCTGTGCGAGCCTCCCCGGAGGCCGACACCCACACCAATTGCCAGCCCGCAGCCCGCTCCGATAAGGACGTCGGTCTGCACGCCCGTGACCGCGTAACCGAAGGGTACGACGACGATGGCGATGGCGGCCGCAATGCGGACCGCCAGCCAAGTCAATCGTCTCAGCATTCCCTATCCCTTAGGGGCGGGACATCGCGCGACGCCTCGCGGTGTCGCTGTCTATTCATGTGGTGACAAGGTCGATTTACGCAGCAGCCCGTCCATTCGGATCCGCCGCAAGTTGATGCTGTAGATATCAATCGGATCGTACTTGCGTTTGAATGCTCAAAAAGGTTCCAAGACCAACGGTTCGTTCTCAAAGTCTTCGATTTCGATGTAGGAACCATGGCCGATTTCAAGGAAGATTTGGAAGATCACGACCGCTCGATCACAGACGCCGACTGGCGGCAGGGCGATACGGCCTCTTGAGTTCGTCATCCCGCAGCCTTGCTGAACTGGCGGAACCTGTGCTCCAGGTACTCCCGGCTCGGGTGCGCGCGCGGGTCTTGCGGCGTGCGCAACGCGGTTCCGTCCAGTGCCTTCAAGCTCTCCAGCAGAGGTCCGTCCCCGCGCTTGGTCACTCGTGCGGCGATATGGACTCTGAGATCCGGATCCACGCCAATGACGTGCGTGTCGAAGGCCGTGTGATGGAGGGTCGACATGCATATCCCGTTCGTTACCGATGCGGGGCCTCCCTCCGAGTCGGGCAGGATGTGGGCGCCGACCAGAAGATCTCGTAGCGGGAGTCCGCTGAAGGCGCACCGGTACCCGTAAGCGGCCTTGGTTCGGCTGCTGAACCATGCCTGGTGGTTGCGGTGCCGTGCCTGCCGCATCGAGTAACGGCGTTCCACCACCAGATTCTGGCCTGCGGGAGCTGTAGCTCGGACTGAACTCACGCTCCCCTGCAACGGGTCTTGGGCAGCGAGCAAGACCCGTTCCTCATCAACGTTGAAGTGCTCCACCCAGACGGGCCAGATGGCCTCGTAGACCCCGGGGTCGGTCGCACGAAAATAGACGAGCGGTGCCCTTCGTTTGAAGGCTAACCGGAGATGCCGGTTCGAAGCATTGTTCATTCCGCCCTGGGCCAGGTCGTAGGGAACGAGGCCCGTTGAATCGTCGAGACCCGCTTCTTGGTCTCGATACCAAGTCTCGCGCCCAGGCTTGGGCTTCACCGTCTTGATGCTGAGCGCGGCGCTCATCAGCTTGGGCTTGAAGATGCCGATGGCCCTGCTCGCGAAGTAAATGCGTCGTCCCTGAAACTCGAAGCCGCGGGAGATCTTGCGCCATGGGATCCTCCCACCGCACGCAACGCTCAACCGCTCGAGCGCGGAAAATGCCCTATGGCGAACCGCCCAATCGGGATCGCCTCCGCCGCCGAAGTTTTCCATGTTTGGCTAGGGTTCCGAGACCACCGTCGGCCCCTCTCCTTCCTCCAGCGTCTCCAGCACCTGCCGCCAGTCGAACTTCTCGCCGATCCCGCGGACGTAGTAGTCCATCCAGGACATCTCGCTCACGGCCTTGACGAGACGGTTGCGCGGGTCCGGGATCCCGTGGCTGCGCCCGGGATACATGAACAACTCGGTCGGCACGCCGAGTTTCCTGAGCGCCATGTGCAGCTCGACCGACTGCGGGCTCGGCACGCGCGGATCGCCCTCCACCACGTGGATCATCGTCGGGGTGACCGCGTTCGTAATGTACTTGAGCGGTGACTGGTCGAAGTACGTGTCGAAGTCCTCGTAGAGGAAGCCGTCCCCCACATAGAACTGCCGATTCCGCTGCACGTCGCTCTGCGCGTACATGCTGATCCAGTTCATCGTCCCGGCGCCCGAACTGATCGCCTTGAATCGGTCGGTCTGCGTGAGGATCCAGTTGGACCAGTGGCCGCCCGCGCTCCAGCCCAGTGCGCCCATGCGGTCGCCGTCCACGATGCCCTCGGCGATCAGATGGTCCACGCCGGTGATGATGTCCTCATAGCCCATCGTGAAGTAGTCGCCGACGATGTCCGTGCGGTGGGCGTTCCCGTAGTTGCGCGAGCCGCGGTAGTTGGGCTTGAGAACAGCGTATCCGGCCCCCGCGTACACCTGCGCGTTGTAGCCGCCGTTGAAGCGGAGGACGTCGGCCGACGCCGGACCCCCGTGGATCGCGACGATGAGCGGGTAGCGCGTCCCCTCCTCGTAGCCGACCGGATAGACGAGCACCCCTCCGACCATCTTGCCATCCGACGAGCGCCAGTTGATCTCGACTTCCTCCCCGAGGGCGATGTCGCGCACCTGCGGGTTGACGTCCACGAGCTGCGTCCAGGCAGAACGGTCCGGCACGTCGTCCACGCCTGACGCAGTGAACACCGTGGGCGGGGTATCCGGATCGCTGTAGCCGATGAGGATCGTGCCGGTGTCTTCATCCCGGGAGACCGACAGCGCAGCGCGCTCTTCGGTGAGTTGCCGCACCGCGCCCGTCTCCACGTCGAGCGCATGCAGCTGAGTCGTCACCGTCACGCCGGCATTGAAGTAGATCGTCTCCGAATCCTCGGACCAGAACCCGACGCTCGAACTCTGATCGAAGTCGGCGCCCAGCTTCCGGAACGCGCCTCCGCGGTCCCCGACTTGCCGGATGTAGACGCGGTTCTCGGTCATGGAGTAGCGCTCCATCTCGTTCGGCGCCGAGAAGACGATCCAGCGGCCGTCCGGCGAGAAGCTGAGCCCGCCCTCGCCGATTTCGTAGTTGTCGGTGAGACGCTCGATCTCGCCGGTGGCGATCTCCTTCAAATGGAGGTCCGCGTAGAGGCGCTGCGCGGTGATGTTGCGCTCGTAGCGCTCCGGCGAGCCTCCGGTGATTCCGATCCAGCGCCCATCGTCGGAGATCGTGAAGCTGTTGATGCTGTACGACGCGTCGTTGGTCTCGCGCCGCTCGGCGGCTGACTCGACGTCGACGCTCCACAGACTCGACAGCGGCGTAACCGCGTTCCGCACGTCCACCGTGAAGCCCGCCTCAAGTCTCCTTTTCTCGTCCTCGTCGTAGGAATCGGGACGCGTGAAGTAGATCCGGCTCCCGTCAGGAGAGAAGTCCCATTGGGCGACGCCCGCGTCGCCGTCGGTGATCTGCTCGGGCTCGCCTCCCACGAGGTCGCCGGCCGGCAGCCTGTATAGCTGCTCCCGGTCGCTCTCGCCCGAACGATAGACCAGCCACCGTCCGCCGGGGCCGAACGCGAAGCCCGACACCCCCTCCCCGGCGTCGGTGACCTTCCGGGCCTCGCCGCCGTCGTGCCGCATCATGTAGAGCTGGTTGGCGTCCCCGTCGCGGTTGGACGAGAAGACGAAGAACGACCCGTCCGGGGCCCAGGCCGGATTCGTCTCGTTCTTGTCCTCCGTGTAGGTGAGCTGCCGGCTCGACGGGACGCCCTCGCTCAGCGACACGAGGTGGATGTCCGACTGGGACTCCGCCGCGTCCCAGTCGGGGGTCGTGACGGTGTAGAGCATCCACGCCCCGTCCGGGCTCGGCGTCCAGGAGCCCGCGCGCTTCAGCTCCTGAACGTCCATGAAGGTGAGCGGCCGCTGCTGGGCCGCGAGTGGCGAGGCGAAAGCCGCCGCAAGGGCGGCGACAGTGACGGTGAGGGCAACGGACAGAAGACGCATATGAACCTCGCGGGCGACGGTGAACGGGAGCCGTGGCGATGTCATTCCGGGCCGGGCCGGCGTCATCCAGGGTCGGGTGACGAATCGCCGCAACCCTTCATGATACCAACAGAGATCGAGGTGGGCGAGAAACGGGCCCGGGTTGGCGAGTACGTGCGCGGCCGGAGGCGACAGGCGCGGCGGACAACGATGGGCCCGGCTAGCGAGGATGTGCGCGACTGGCAACAACATGCCCGGATCGGGAGCGGACGCAGCCGGCTTGCGCCTTTGCGGGCCAGGAACGTGCGCTGCAACCGGGGGTCTATTGAAAGAAGTAGACAGGTGGGGTTTCGTTCCGAGGAGGTCCCGATGCCCATCGCGGCCGCACGCAGGCCGGTGCGACACCCGGTTGCCGGCACCCGCCCCTCCGGATCTGGTCCCAGATCGTGCCACCGATTGATCACGGCCGGAGGGCGCGCGCTATCCGCATTGGCCCTGGTCGTTCTCCTCGCTGGCTGCGGGGCATCCCTGGCGCGCCAGAACAGAGCCGACATCGGTCGCGCGACCCTCAGAGACATCCAGGTCCACGTGCCGGAGATCCTGGCCGACCACGGCTATTCGATCAATCAGCGCAGGGAGACGCGCACCCGCATCTACTACGAAACCTCCTGGCTCTACCGGGCGCCGTTCGACGACGAGGTCGAGAGGGGTGTGCAGCAGGTGCGGACGAGGTTCATCGTGCAGGGACGAAGAGGGGGATCGGATTTCTACGACGTCGAGATTCGGGTGGAGAACTCGGTCCGGGGCATCCTTCCGAGCGGAGACTGGTCGCCGCTCGCCACCCCCGATTTCGAGGAGCACATGAGGAGCGTGTCCGACGAACTCATGATGAACATCAACGCGGGCGTGCGGATTCGCGGAACCGTATAGTTACCTCAGGCTCCACCCCTGGGCAGTGCCCTCATTCCCCGGCCCACCGAAGGAGTACACCTCCAGCTTCAGCGCCTCCATCTCCTCAGCGATCACCGGCATGTGCAACGGGGTCCCCACCCGAAGCGTTCCGAAGCCGCGCTGATCGAAGTAGTCGAGCCCGCCGGACTCGAAGAGGAGTTCCATGCTCTTCTCGTACCACATTGCGAACAGCACGCTGCCGCACTCGCCCGTGATGGTGCGGGGCACGCACCGGTCACCCGACACCCCGTCGGCCGTGGCGGGCGGAAGCCCGGCTGCAACCCGGCTCGAGTTGATGTAGGGAAGTGCCATCTCCGGCTGACCGAGCCTGATGTGGGCCTCCGCGATGAGGAACTCCATCTCCCGCACCCTCAACTCGGGGATGAAACCGAAACCCGTGTCGGACTTGTCCCGCCACTTCCACGTCCGGTAGGGAGTAACGAACCATATCCCGCGCTGCGAGTCCCCGAAGAGCGTGCCCGGAAGCTCGACGAGTGTTCCAGAGGCCTCCGGGTCACCGGGGGCGTGGATCCGCTGATCGTCCGTCTCCACATGGATGGCGAATCTTGCCCTCGGGGTCGCCGCCTCGTAGGCCTGCCAGGCACCGGACTGGTCCGCGGGGCCAACGAAACGGATACCGAGGACGTGGGGCGAGTTGTAGGCGTCGTCCCAGACGTCTCCCGGCACGGTGTTGATGCCATAGTCGGCCGTCATCCCGTCCTGAGCGAGACTCATCACCTCGCTCCAGTTGACTGCGGCCCGCTCCTCGGGAGTCCGGGCCACGGTCGTCATGAGCCGGGCCTCCCACGAGTTGACCATGCGGATGAAATCCTCGCTTGAGACGCTGGTGCCCATCCAGCCTGCAGGGATCGTGAACGAGTTCTGGCTCGCGATCTGCCGGGCCGCCTGCAGATAGCCCCTCGCGGCCTGGGCGACGTCGCCATAGGGACGCAGGTCCGCGTTCTCCACCGCCGCTTCGACATCCACGGTCTCGTCGATGATGAACCCCTGGTCGAAGACGTTCGCAATGTAGGCGTGGTTGAGCCCCTGCATAAGCTTCGCAAATGCCTGGGTCCGCGGAGTGTCCCGACCGCCCGGTCCGATCTCGAGGTTGTCTGCCTCTATGACCAGCACCCCGTCACGGATCGCGGCGAGTGCCTGATTCAACTCCATCCACGGAGCGCGTAGCGAACGCCCCCACTGGTAGCCGATGGCGTTCGTGAGGTTGATCCGGGGTTGCTGGTTGTTGTCGGAGGCGAAGTGGTTCGCGCCCGAAGAGGAAAGCACCTCGGCCGCACTGCTGAGGCCTCGCACCATGGCGAGTTCGTCTCCGGCCCCGTGAACCTGGTCCCACCAGGTCGAGTAAGTGCCTGCAATGAGCGACTCGACGTCTCCCGGCTCGGAGAGCGCACGTGCACGATCAGGTTCGTTGGGGTTTGTCACTTCCAGGTCGCAAGCCGACGCCGCGACCAGGAGGATCACGGCCGAGGCAGCTACTTGGCTTCGCAGTTTTGACGGTAGGAATCTCACGTCTCACGCTCCTCCTCTATGAGTCCGTGTGTCGAACGCCCTTTCTCTGGAGGCCCGGCCCGGGCCCAATGCCTGGGACCCGGGCGTTGCTTCGGTCCAGGGGTTAGAACACGAGTTCGACGTCAAGGCCGATCTGCCGGTAGTTAGGGTAGAAGTACTCGTCGATTCGGCCGATGGCCGCCGAACCTCCGAACGTCGTCTTGCCCACTTCCGGATCGTGACCCAGATAGCCGGTCCACGTAATCAGGTTGCGACCGGCCAGGTTGATCGTTGCACGGTCAAAGCCCGCCTGCGACAGGAACCCCGGGAGGTTGGTCTGGTCGAACGTGTAGCGGACGGACAGCTCACGCAGCTTGACGAAGTCCCCATCCTCCACGAACCAGTCGTTCCGGTTGTTCCGGTCGTACAGGAAGGCGGCCCCGTAGTACGGCAGCGGCTTCTTGAGCTCCTCGGGCTTTCCGCGCTGATCGATGGCTCCAACGGCGCTCCGTGAACCCCACTGGCGGGTCTGGTTCATGACCTGCGCCCCGAACTCACCCTCGAAGAGGAGCGAGATCCCGATGTTCCGGTACTGGAAGTCCTGCAGGAAGCCGATGTTCAGATCCGGCTGAGACGAGCCCAGCCTCCGCGGCTCGGCGTCGAACTTGTTGTGCTTGATGGGCATGCCCCAATCCAAGGTCACACCATCGACCTCCCCTACGGTGCCCCAGAGAGACTTGGACACCCCATCCCTGTATCCGTTGCCGGAGCCGACATAGACGAGTAACCCGTCGTCGTTGACGTCGAAGCGGCTGCAATCCATTCCCGATGGCAGATCGCCACAACCTCTGAGCCAGGTGGAGCCATAGAACGCTCCCAACTCCTCGCCCTCTCGCACGATCATCCGCGCGCGCAGGTCTCGGAACTCGAACGGCGGAACGTTGAGCTCGGTGATCTTCTGGCGCGTGCGATCCATGGTGAGGCGAGCCGTCCAGAGGAGGTCGGGACGCTCCACCAAGGCTGCCTCGATCGAGGCCTCCCAAGTGGTGGAGGCCACAGTACCGGCGTTGCGCCACTGAGACTCGAAACCCAGGGCCGAGCTGAGCGGAACCAGCAGAAGCTGGTCCTTCACCTCGAGATCGACATAGTTCAACTGGACGCGATACCGATCGGCAATCATCATGTCGAGCCCGTACTCCTGCTCCGTGGCCAACTCGGGCTTCAGGGCCTGGTTTCCGAGGAGCTTCGGGACGATGCGTCCGCGGTCGACCGCGTAACTCTGGTACTGGTACGAGAACCCTGGCCGGCCGCCTGCTGTCCCCCTCGAGTAGCGGGGTCTGAACTCGGTGAAGAAGTCAAGCGGCCACCAGTCCTCCTCTGCCAACCTCCACGCAGCGGAGACCCGGTAGTAGTTCTGCCAGCGCTCGTCCGGCCCGAACAGTGAGCTGCCATCACGCCGGGCGAGGAGATCGATGATGTAGCGGCTCCTGTATGTCAGGGCGGTAATGGCGAACAGCCCCTGGGAACGAACCGTCTCCGCGTTGGAGCGCGTGTACAGACCCGTCGTGAGGAGCCCCATCTGTGGAACGCCCACGACCGAGAAGGTAGAACCTCCGGCAACGAAGTTGTCCGACGTCGATTGCTCCGCCAGCCAGCGGAAGCGAGTCCGCGTCGTGAGATCTCCGAAGCTGTGCTGGATCGACGCCGTCAGGTTGCCGTTCAGCTCCTCCCGAAGATCCTCGAGCCTGAACATCGCGCCGTCTCGGGGAGGTCGGGGGTAGCGTTGCTTCCACGGACTCGGCGTGATGTTCACCTCCTTCAGATTGGTGCGATCGTAGGACAGGTTCCCCTGGAACGACAGCCACGAGAAGGGGGAGTACTGTGTGTCGAAGGCGCCCATGACCCGCAGGCGGTCACGGGTCCAGTCCTGATTCTCCAACTGATACAGCGGGTTGGTGCTCCTGCGGATCAGGTCGCCGATCAACTCGAGGTCGCCGTCCGCGTCACGCGCGAAGAGGTCGGTGGACGCACGGTAGTGATCGGTGCCACGGAAGAGCCCGCGACTGGCTGCGCCCCCGGAGCCTGTGGGGTCCCGCGGCTCCTGGCCCACCAGGTCCGTCAGGTCGCTCAGCCCGGCCCTCTCGTGCTGGAAGATCACGTCCTGCTCCCGCAGCGTAACGTATGAGCTCAACGAGAATTGGAGGTTGTCACCGATCGCCTGATCGAGGTTGAGCCGGACGTTCGTCTGGTTCGACCCATCGTGGAACACCAGGGCTCCCTCGTCGCGCTGGTAGGCGGCCGAAGCCCGGTACTGGGTGCTTCCTTCGTTCCCGGAGGCCGACACGTACGTGCTGTAGGAGTTTCCTGAAGACAGCATCTGAGGCCAGATCTGGCCTCCGTAGAGGTTCGGCGGGATCGGCTGGTCCTGGAACGTGGTCCACTGGTCGCGGCCGGTTCCGCCGGGCCGGCCAAAATTGTCGTTCAGCGCGTACGACCCCGTGCTGATCTCCTGCCTCCGGTTCCTGAGGTCGAGCTCGTTCCCGTTGCGATCGAGGATGGCCGAGCCGGCCGCGTTCATGCGGTACTCGTGCGACTCGGTCATCCCCATGAGGTATTCGATGTCGTTGAACAGATACTGGGTGCGGATCGTGAACTCGTGGGTACCCTCCCTGAGCGAGGCGCCCCTCCGGGTCGTCACCTCCATCACCCCGGCCTGCGCGCGAGAGCCGTACAGCGAGGCCGCTGCCGCTCCTCTGACGATTTCGATGCTCGCGATGTCGTTCGGGTCGATGTCCGCAAGGGATCCCGTGGAAATCACGCCGTCGACGATCAGAAGCGGCGCCTGGCTCTGCATGATGCTCGTGGGACCCCGGAACTGGATGGAGGGCTCGTCCCCGGGCTGGCCGGTGCCCTGAATCACCCGAGTTCCCGCCGTACGGCCCTGCAGCAGGCTGGCCACGTTGAGGGCCGAAGCGATCTGGGCATCCTGCACCTGCACCTGGTCCACGGTGAACGCCAGCTCCGTCTCGGGAGTTGCGCCCGCGACGCCGGTCACAACCACCCCATCCAGCGCCAGCACCCGCGACTGAAGCGAAAAGTTCGCGACCACGCTTCCCCCGGCGGTGACGTCGACGACCTGAGCGTCGGTCTGGCGACCGATGAGCTCCGCCCTGATCTCGTACTGGCCGACGGGCACGTTCGGGAGGGCGTAGGCTCCGTCGGCGTTCGTCAGCATTCCGATCTGGAGCTCGGGGATGTGGACCTGAACCGTGCTGATTGGCTCGCCCGTGTTCGAATCCGTCACCGTTCCGGTAACGACCCCCGTCTGGGCCGCGAGGCTGCCCGTGATCATGGCCAGGGCGACCGCCAAGGCGACCGACGATGACCCTATCTTCCTAACGCACGATCCATCCATTTTGAGCCCCCACGTGCAAGCTGCCAGACTACGCAAGATGTCCAGATAAACGCACGAATGTCCAGACAACAGCAAAATGCCGCGCAGACCCCTCCAAACAGGTGGACCTGCTATGGGCCGACGCGGCATAGAGTACCGCCATACTCCAGCATCCCATCTGTGCGCCCAAGGCGCTTGAGTACTACACATCGGCAGACTACGGCGCGCCCCATACCCGTGTCAAGCAAAGGCCGCTCCGGTGGATGATTACGGGCGCAGGTCCGCGGGGCATTGCGCGATGTTGCCGAAGTCGCGAACCGTGGTCACGCGTATGATGCCTCCGGCACCGCGAGAACCGGCCACCAGGGTCGCCGCGGGACCTCGAAGCACCCGGATGTCGACGATCTCGCGGGTATCGAGATCCGCCAGCGCCCGGTCCGAAATGAGCCCATCGACGACCAGCAACGGCTGCGCTTCCACCGGTTCCGGTGCCGCCGGACGCCGCTTGGTCGTGATCTCGATCACGCCACCCTGCGCTCGGGACCCATAGTGCGCCGCAGCCGCCGCGCCCTTGAGGACTTCGATGCGCTCGACATCCATGGGATCGATCCCGGCCGTGCTGTGGCCCGCGATGATCCCGTCCACGACGACCAGCGGCGGCTGCTGTGCACCGCCCAGGCTGGCGGGACCCCGCAGGAGAATGTCGGCCTCCTGCCCCGGAAGACCGCTTCCCCGCACCACTCTCCCGCCGGCGATGCCCCGAAGAAGGTTCGCTACGCTGCCGGCGGCGGTCCCGGTCCTTAGTTCGGAGCCACTCAGCTCCTCCACCGAGAACGGAAGCTCGGCGCGCAAGAGCTCGGATGGCGTGCCCGTGACGACGAGTTCGTCGAGGGCGAACGCCCGCGGACCCACCTGCACGGTAACTTGGTGGGTCTGCCCGGGTTCGACCTCGACGGTGCGGGTGGCCAGCTCGCAGCCCAGCGCGTAGACCGTCAGCCGGTGTTCGCCGGGACGTACCTCGGCCAGGCGAAACCGCCCCTCGGAGTCGGTGTCCGCGCGCAGTCCCAACTCGGGGAAGAGGACCTGGACGCCGGGCAGGACCGGACCACCTCCGCTGTAGACCACTTGGCCGGTGAGGCTTCCCATGGCCTGGCCCGAGACTTCCAAGGGAAGGAGCGCGACGATAGCTACGCCCGAGAGGCAGGCACTGAACCGGCACAGCCTGTGCCCGGTTCGCCGGAAAAGACGGGAGCGGGACGGCGCTCGTCGGCCCCCCCGAACTGATGATTCCGTGCGGCGCGCCGGATCGCACATGTGACGGGCGCCTAAGCCCCGGCGCTTCAGAAGTTGATCAGAAGCGCGCCGGTGAGGACCCGGTCCTTGTGCGTGAGGTCTTCGCCGAAGCGGGCGAAGGATGTCCGCAGCTCCCGGAACTCCCCGCGGAGCCCGATGCGGCTCTCCGCTCCGAACCGGGCCTCGACCCCGCCTGCAAGGCTCCAGGCGGTGTCGAACCCCCTCGCGTCCGGGCCGCCTGCGGGGTCAAAGACCCACTTGTACGACTTCCATCCTCCACCGACGGCCCCGTAGGGCGAAACCGTCAGGGCTCCGGCCGCCAGAGGAAGACGGACCACGAAGTCACCCAGAATGGTCCAGATGCGAGGATCGCGACCCGACACGATCGAAGCTCGTCCGTCGGTGGCGCCCAAGGTTCCGTGGTCCGTCGACAAGGCGTTGATCTGTACGCCCATGTGTCGATGGAACCAGAAGTTGAGAGTGCCGCCGAGCAAACTGGCGGTGTCGAATCCGCCGCCGTCCCGAAACCGGGTCTGTGGGTTCATCTGCCCGAAGATGACTCCCACGGACACGACATCGTCACCCGGTTCGGCCTCGCCCAGCGAGCCGAACAGCTGCGCGGAGAGATCGGTGGCCGGATGGGCAAGGAACAGGAGGAACGCACCCAGCGCCATTGACAAAATCCGTTTCATACCGCCCTCCGCGGTTTTGGATGCGCCACGGCTCGACTCGGTGGTGCGTTGGACCAGGATCCGCTACCCGGCCGAAACTACCCCCGTGACCAATAAGCCAGCCTTCTTACGCCATCCGAACACAGGTTACGGATACCTTGGCAGAGTAGGGCGCTGTTGGCCGGTTTGTCAAAGCTGCGGCAAACGCCTTCGACGAGGTTCGAGGCGGGCTCCGCCTGGATGGAGCGGCCCCGGGGGAGGCCGTGCATGACCTCCCCCGGGGGCCGGAAGGCTCAGCGGCTCGGGCCGGACCTGCCGGAGTCCGTGGTGACGGGCGGGAGTCGCACGACGCCGATGCCGCGCGTGTCGTCCCACTCCACCGTGGTGCCGTGCGGCCTGGACGCGTCGATCAGATCCTGAATGATCTTCCTGCCGAGTTCGCGGTCCGCGAACATCGGCCGGCCACGCACGGTCGTGGGTTGACCGAATCCCAGCGAGATGGGGTGCAACTCGAGGCTGACCAGCTCCTCGCCCCGGAAGGTGGGCATCGCGACGACCGACTCCCAGATCTGAGCCCGGGTGGGAAAACCGGTGGTCTCGTTCTGGTAACGCGTCGTATTGAAGTCCCCGACCCAGGCGTTGGCCTCGCCCTCGAGCCCGAGGCCTGCGTAGTTGTCGTAGGGCAGCCGCAGCAGCGTCTCGTTCTGGAAGATGAAGTCGCCCAGGGAGTACATGATGGGCTTGCCCTTGTAGATGTCGATGCCGGTCAGGTAAT
Source organism: Longimicrobiales bacterium (assembly GCA_965225805.1). GTDB lineage: Bacteria > Gemmatimonadota > Gemmatimonadetes > Longimicrobiales > Gaopeijiaceae > BD2-11. The sequence goes on along the minus strand of OZ245327.1, from coordinate 1,317,674 downwards.
GGGGTCCGTGCCCCACGAAAACGTCCGCTCCGGCGTCGATCATCGCGTGCGCGAACTTCTTCAGGTACGGGCTCTGGTTGTGCGCGTGGATCGTGACCACGACGTACTCGGCCAGCCTCGAGGCGTTGTTCACCACCGCCGCGATTTCCGCCATGTCCACGGGATCGGGGTCGCTGTCGATGCCCGACTCGTCGCCCGGATGGAGCACCGTGCCAAACAGATTGAGCGGCTCGCCGGGAGCGCCGAGGTCGCCTTGCTGCCCGAGTGCCTCCAGGTCCATGCCCTGGACTGACTGGCGCAGTTCTTCCAGCTGGCCGCGCTCCACGTAGCGCGTGGTTATCACGCGTAGCGGGTTGAGGCCGGGACGTCCCCGGACGGCGCCTTTGGCGGGACCGGCGATCGAGTGTTCGGTCATTGCCGATGACACCGAGATCAGCGCGACGCGGCCATCGTGAGTCTCCAGGAAGCGGGCCTCACGGGCCTCGGCCAGGTTCTCCCCGGTCCCCGCGGTGAGCAGTCCTGCCGTTTCCGCGTGCCTGCGCGTAATCCGGTGCCCGTCCGCGGAATAGTCGCCCGTGTGGTTGTTCGCCATCGACACCATGTCGAATCCGGCCCACACGAGTTCGTTCGCCAGGTTCGGGTCCGCGCGCATGTAGGTGCCGCCGCTGGAAGAGGCGGGGTACGGCTCGTAGTCGTGGAAGAGCACCTCAAGATTGACGAACGAGGCGTCCGCGCTCCGGACGAGCTCGATCATGTCGAGGTAAAGGGGCTCCTTGTAGGGGGAGAGACGCCGGGTGATGATGGCGTCTCCCGTGAGCGCCACGGTGAACATGCCGTCTGCCGACAGGCTTCCGGACGGGTCCTGGGCCGTGGTCCCGGTCGGGGCCGAGAAGGCGACGAGGGTGATTGCGCCGCCGAAGAGCAGGGATCGCTTGAGCATGCCACTCCTCCTGGAAAAAACGGGTCGATGCTCGGGCGCCGGTTGGCCCGGCTGCCTCAGATGGCCATAGTAAGGGTTCGCAGGTATCCTGGCGAATCCGAGTAGGTGGGGGGCGGGGACATGATCCCCTCCTCGAAACGGCAAGGGCTTCGTAGACAACGACTATGCTTGTTTTGGCATTGGTAACTGGATTTGTGTGGTTGTTTCTGCTGTTTGGGGCCAGACGTCGGTTGGAGTCCGGCAAGCCTCCCAGCCAGCCCGGAAGCATGGATGCCCGCGGAAGGGTAGCCGCGGCGAATGCGACAGGGGGGTTTTTCGGGGGAGTCGTCGGAGCGACGTTCGGAGGCCTGCTGGGAGGGATTGCGCTCGGCACCGCGATGGTTGCCTTTTCGGTCGCGATGGTGCCCCGCGCGATGCAGCTGAAGGCAGACAGAAAAAGACGACAGCGAATCGACAGGACCGGATCGAGCGGGGTGGCCGCGCAAGCGGCGCGCGGCACCCGCGGCGAGACCGGGAACTCGCGTTCCACGGGGCCGAGGACCTGACGCCATCCGGCTTCTATTCGCGGGCGGACGCCGCCAGCGCCCGCGACTGCGCGCGCCGCGCGGTCGAGTTGGTATATCCGCACGTGCAAAGGTAGCCCGGGGGCCGCGTCGGACGGACGCTCCGAACTGCCGCTGAGCGTCTCCGGCGATCCTGGTGGGCCTCCTGCTACTGTTCACCGCCAGCGAAGCGTGACTTCGGTCGCTCTGCTGCCTCGTTAGCGGAGAAGCGCCTCCAACTCCTCGGGCGAGCGGGGCAGCGTGTTGGTCAGCACCTCGGCCCCGTCCCCGGTCACCAGGACCACGTCCTCCACGAAGACGGAGACGCCGATTTCGTGGTTGTAGTACCACGGTTCGACGGTGAACACCATGCCGGGCGCGAGGGGCTCGTCCAGAAGCGCCGGATCCCCCGCCGACAGGCCGATGTGGTGGCCGAAGAACGAGCCCGTCTGCATGTGGGGCTCCTCCTCGTCGGGGATCGCGGCATACGCCACGTCCATGAGTTCGAGCAGGGTGACGCCGGGCCGGACCGCGGCGATGATCGCATCGGCTGCCCGCGTGCTTACCAGCAGCTTCTCGCGCTGGATGTCGGTGAATGTCCCGTTGACCGGGAACGTGCGTCCAACATCGCTTATGTAGCCATCGACTTCGCATCCGACGTCGAGGATGACCAGGTCGCCGTCCTCCAGAACCCGGTTGCGACGGTCGTAGTGGGCCGCCAGCACCCGCCAGGGCCAGAGGCTGTTCGGACCTGACTTGACGATGGGCGTAAACGGGATCGACTGGGAACCGAAAGTGCGGCAAGTTTTCTCGAACTCCCCCTGGAGGGTGCGCTCGTCGACCCCCGGGCGGATGCGCCAGGCGGCCGCCTGGATTCCCGCCATGGTCGCACCGGCGGCGACGCGCATGTGAGCGATCTCCGCAGGGGTCTTTATCATGCGCAGGCGGGCGATGACGTCGTAGGCGTTGACGATCTCGGCGCCCGGATGGTCGGCGCTCAGCCGGTGGATCAGGGAGGCGGTGGCGTCGAGGCTCCCGATCAGCGGAACGGCCGGGGGCGCGATCTGACCGCTGGAGCCCGCGTTGACCCGAAGGACCGCTCCTCCGCCCAGCCGCTGACGGAGGAAGCCGTCGAACTCGGCGATGTCCCGGTATTCGTCGATGCCGGTAATGCTCCGCAGCTGATAGTCTTCGAGCAGCGGGCGCCCGGGAAAGTCGTTGGGGCGCCCCGGATCCTCGAAGCGGGGATCGCGCGGGGGCATGAAGAGGATGGAGCGGTCCCGGTCGGCGTCGAGAACCAGCAGCGACTGCACGATTTCGAGACCGGTCAGATACCAGAAGTCCTCCAGCTGCCGAAAGGTATCGCCGTGCGTGAGCCCGTCGGAGGACGGCGTTAGCAGAAGTCCTCCCCCGCTGGCGCGCAGGCCGTCCAGGATGCGTGCGCGACGGTACGCGTACTCCTGGGCCCGGAATTCCAGCCGGGTCCAGTCGGTGTAGCGCTGCTCGGGGGTCTGGGCGCCCAGCGGCGTCGCGGAGACCAGGACGCCGTCGCCCGCATTCGTGGCGACGGGTATGGCGGGGCTCCCGAAAGCGAGCAAGAGGACGACGACATCGCGGCGAAACACTGTGGCCGGCATGATTCCGATCCTTTGTCCAGGGCTCATACGACTCCGGCAACTTCGCGGTCGGGAACATGGCCGTCCATGGCTCGCGGACAGCAATTGCTATCGCCGGCGGGCACCGGGCATGTCCGAAATGAGCATTCCGTCGCCCCTACTCCCAAACTTCCGAACATCGTAGACTTTTCCCGTCTACGCACACCTCCGCCCGAGGATCAAACGATGTACGACCTCCGCTTCCCAACCCGCCGTACGCTCTTCGGCCCGCTGCTCGCTTCCGTCGCGCTCATCACAGCGCTTCCCTTCGTCTCCCCGGCGGACCTGCGCTCTCCCGCAGGGCACCTGTGGGGGGCAGAGGCAAGAGTCAGTTCCGTGCTCGCCGCCGGACTCCACGCCCAGGAGACCGAGGAAGAGGCTCCCGCCGAACTCAACTCCGGCCTGCTCTCGTCCTTCCGCTGGCGCAGCATCGGGCCCGCGGTTGCCTCGGGGCGCATCGCCGACATCGCCATCGACCCGACCGACCGCAGCATCTGGTACGTCGCGGCCTCCTCGGGCAACGTGTGGAAGACCACCAACGCGGGCACTACCTGGACTCCCATCTTCGACGACTACGGGTCGTATTCCATCGGGGCCATCGCGCTCGACCCGGGCGACCATCTAACCCTTTGGGTGGGCACCGGAGAGAACAACGGCCAGCGCTCGGTGGGATACGGCGACGGCGTGTACAAGTCGGTGGACGGGGGGCGCTCGTTCCGCAATATGGGACTGGAGACCTCCCGGCACATCGGGATGATCGCGGTTCATCCGGAGGACTCGCGCACCGTCTTCGTAGCGGCGCAGGGACCACTCTGGGCCGATGGCGGCGAACGCGGATTGTACCGCACGCGGGACGGCGGTGAGAGCTGGGAACTCGTGCTTGAGATCGACGAGCATACCGGCGTCAACGAGGTCTACTTCGACCCCCGCAACCCGGAGGCGATGTACGCTACTTCGTGGCAGAGGCGCCGACACCAGTGGACCATGATCGACGGGGGTCCCGGGTCTGGCATCCACAAGTCCAACGACGGCGGTGAGAGCTGGCGGGCGATCAACCGGGGGCTCCCCTCCGGGGACAAGGGGCGCATCGGGCTGGCCATCTCTCCCATCCAGCCGGATGTGCTCTATGCCATCGTCGAGGCGTCGGGGAACGAAGGCGGCACGTTCCGCTCGGAGAACATGGGCGAGAACTGGAGCCGCACTTCGCGCTACCAGTCGAGCGCGCCGATGTACTATCACGAACTCCATGCCGATCCGCATCGCTTCGACCGCATCTATTCCCTGGATACGTTTGTGGAGATGTCGGACGACGGGGGCGAGAGCTGGAACCGGCTGCCGACGCAGAGCGTGCATGTCGACCATCACGCCATCTCCTTCGACCCGGACGATCCCGAGCATCTGATTCTGGGCAACGACGGCGGACTGTACGAGACATTCGATTTCGGGGAGAGCTGGCGACATTTCGCGAATCTTCCTCTCACCCAGTACTACAAGGTCGCGACGTCCAACGACGAGCCTTTTTACTACGTCTATGGAGGGACGCAGGACAACAATACCATGGGAGGGCCGTCGCAGACTCTGGGGGGCGGCATCCGCAACTCGGACTGGTATGTGACGCTGGGGGGCGACGGCTTCGATCCGGTGGTGGACCCCGAGAATCCGGACATCATCTATTCCCAACTGCAGCACGGCGTGCTGTCGCGCTTCGACCGGGGCAGCAAGGAGCGGCTGGACATCCAGCCCCGGGCGGATCCCGACGGGCCTCCGCTGCGCTGGTACTGGGACGCGGGCATCCACATGTCGCCGCACGACAACGAGCGGCTGTATTTCGGAGCCCAGATCCTCTTCCGGAGCGACGATCAGGGTTCGAGCTGGCGCGCCATCTCGGGGGATCTGTCGCGCAACATCGACCGCAACCAGCTGGAGGTGATGGGGCGGGTGTGGAGCGTGGATGCGGTGGGCAAGAACCGGTCGACGTCGGTGTTCGGGCACATCGTGGCCATCTCCGAATCCCCGCTGGTCGAGGGGCTGATCTATGTGGGAACGGACGACGGCCTGGTGCAGGTCACCGAGGACGGCGGCGAGACCTGGCGCGAGATCGCGAGCCTGCCGGGGGTGCCGGACACGAGCTTCGTGCACGATGTCGAGGCCTCTCTGCACGATCCCGATGCCGTGTTCACGGTGGTCAACAACTTCAAACGGGGCGACTTCCGGCCCCATGTCCTGAAGTCGGAGGACCGCGGGCGCAGCTGGACCGCCATCACCGGCGGATTGCCGGACAATAGCCCGGCGTTCTCCATCGTCCAGGACCATGTCGAGCCCGACCTGCTCTTCCTGGGCGCGGAATTCGGGGCCTTCGTGTCCGTGGACGCGGGCGAGTCGTGGATGGAGTTCGCGAGCGGGCTCCCCACCATCCCCGTGCGCGAGCTGGAGATCCAGAAGCGGGAGGGCGACCTGGTGGCGGCGACCTTCGGGCGCAGCTTCTACGTGATCGACGACTATACGCCGTTGCGCGAGCTGGCGCGGGGGTCGGAAGCCATCCTCGCCTCCGCGGGGCATCTGTTCGCGGTGGCCGATGGCGACATGTACGTGCCCTGGAACCCCGGCGGGGCCAACGGCAGCGACTTCTATGCCGCCGACAACCCGGAGTTGGGCGTGACCTTCACGTATTGGGGCGGAGAGACTCTCCGGACCCGGGCGGCCGAGAGACGGGCCGCGGAGAGGCGGGCGGCTGGCCGGGGTGAGGACACCCCGTATCCCTCGTTTGAGGAACTGGGCGAGGAAGACCGGGAGGAGGCGCCGCGGGTGTTCCTGACCGTTCGGGACGAGGGCGGGGATGTGGTGAACGTGGTGGGCGGCTCGACCTCGCGGGGCGTCCATCGGGCGGTTTGGGACTATCGGTACCCGGCGTACACTCCGGTGACCGGAGGTGGAGGGGGCGGCTTCGGCGGTGGTGGCAACGGCCCGATGGCGCTGCCGGGAAGCTACACGGTCTCGCTGGCACAGCGGGTGGACGGCCAGGTGACCGAACTCGCGGGCCCGGTCCCCTTCGAGATCGCGCCGCTCGCCCGGCCTGCCATCGCCGCCCAGGACCGGGCGGCGGTGCTCGCCTTCCAGCGCGAGACCGGCGAACTGCTGCGCGCCGTCACCGGTTCGCAGCGGGCCGCGGCGGGGGCCGCCGAGCGGATCGGCGCCATCAAGCAGGCACTGGAGCGCTGGCCCGCCGCGCCGGCCCCGCTCATGGGGGAGGCGCGTGCGCTGGAACTGCGCCTGCTCGATCTGCGCGAGGCGCTGGACGGCTCACGCACGCGCTCCTCGCGCGCCGAGCCTGATCTGCCGGGGATCGCGGGTCGGGTCAACCAGGTCGTGCGCGGCCACTGGAACGGCACCTACGGTCCCACGGGGACGCATCGGGAGCAGTACCGCGTCGCGCGCGACGCCTTCGCGGCCTTGTATCCGCAGCTGTCCCAACTGGTCGAGACCGACCTGCCGGCGCTGGAAGGGGAGCTGGAGGCGGCGGGCGTGCCGTGGACCACGGGGCGCGCGCTCCCGAGCTGGCCGCCGGGGGGTTGAGCAAGCCGCCGGGGCGACGCTCCCGGCGACTGGTGCCGAGGGTCACCGGGGCACTTCCCGATCCGGATGCGGGATCGGGGGCCCTGCGTCAGCCTATCAGCTGACGGCTTCCCGAACCACGCTTTTTCAGAAGTGCGGTCGCGACATGGCGCGCGTCGTCGAGCGTCCTTACGACGTGTTTCCCGGGCACACCCTTCAGGATGTCCAGAGTCCGGAGAGTTTCGGCCGGAGCGCCCGAGAGGCCCATGACGACAACGTCCGTATTCTCGCGGCTGGCGACATCCAGGAGCTGCAGGATGAGCATGGCGGCGCTGTCGTCGAGGTACGACACGTTGGTGAAGTCGAAGATGGTGACCTCGTGCTCCTTGATGTCTCCGCCGATCACCGCGACCAGCTTGTGCGCGGACGCAACGGTAAAGCTTCCCTTGAGGGCGACCAGGCCGACCCGGGCCGAATACCAGTCCATGACCTCCGGATCCTCCTGTTCGGCGAAGAACATCCGGTCGAGGAGGGGCACGGAGACCACGCTGTCCAGCTCCAGGCTCTCCAGCTGCTTTGATTGCGCCATTCCGGCTACGATGAGCCCGATCGCAACGCCGGTCATCAGGTCCACAAACACCGTCAACCCCAGCGTGACCAGCATGACGATCAGATGCTCGCGCCGCAGGTGGTGGATGCGCACGAGCATGCGCCAGTCGATGATGTCCCATCCCACCTTGATCAGGATGGCCGCGAGGACGGCGTGGGGAATCGGCTCCACGTATTGGCCGAGGCCGAGGAGCAACGCCAGCACCAGCGCCGCCCGCAGGGCACCGGAGACCGGAGTGCGGCCCCCGGCCCGGATGTTGACCACCGTGCCCATGGTCGCTCCGGCGCCGGGCAGCCCGCCGATCAGCCCCGATGCGATGTTGCCGATGCCCTGGCCGATCAGCTCCCGGTTGGCTTTGTGGCGGGTTCCGGTGATCGAATCGGCCACCAGCGAGGTCAGGAGGCTGTCCACCGAGCCCAGGATGGCGAGGATGAGCGCCGGCTGAACCGCACTCACCAGGAAGCCGAGGGAAGGCGGCGTGAACTGAAGAGTCGGCAGGCCTGTCGGGATCTCCCCGATGACCGGAATGCCGCCCAGCCACAGGACTGCGGCCGTGGTTCCCACGACCAGCGCAACCAAGGGGGGCGGAATCAGCCTGGCGTAGCGCTTCGGCCACAGGAGGCTGGCCGCCAGCGTGAGAACGCCGATCGCAACGGCGGTCGGGTTCGCGGTCATGAGCGCGTCCGGCATCGCCCGCATCGCGCCCATCGGTCCACCGGCAGCCGGGGGCAGGCCGAGAAAAGGCATGCTCTGAATCAGCATGATGATGATGCCGATCCCTGACATGAAACCGGACACCACCACCGCCGGTGTATAGGCCACGAAGCGGCCGATCTTGAGCACGCCCATGGCAATCTGCAGCAGCCCGGCCATGATCACCACGACCATGGCCTCGCCGAGGGTGGCGGAGTGCGTGGCGAGGATCGCCGCCATGGCGACCGTCATGGGCGCGGTGGGCCCGGAGATCTGCGAGCGGGTTCCGCCGAAAACCGCCGCGAAGAAGCCGACCGCGATCGCGCTGTAGAGGCCCGCGGCCGCCCCCAGCCCGGACGCCACGCCGAAAGCCAGCGCGACCGGCAGCGCCACGATGGCCGAGGTGACGCCGCCGAAGAGATCCCCGCGCAGCGCGTGGTAGTCGTATTTCATGCAGCCCCTCCCATGGGCGTCGCCGCTCGGGGCGTGCCCGGTCCGCGCTCCGGGATCAAGGCGGGCTCGTACCGATTGACTCCCGTCGGCCGGGCCCGGCGGGTGTACCCTTCCGGGCAGGCATCCCCTGGACGCACTGACGATACGGCCGCCGGGGTGCCCGAACCAGACCGCCGGCGCCCCTTACTCCGCCTTCGCGATCACCGCCAGAAAGTCTTCGCCGTACCGCTCCAGCTTCGTCTCGCCCACCCCTGTGATTCCGGCCAGTTCGTCAAGGGTCCGCGGGCGCAGCTCCACCATTTCCCGCAGGGTGGCGTCGTGAAAGATGACGTAGGGGGGCACGCCCTGGGCCCGGGCGAGTTCCAGCCGGTGCTTGCGCAGCGCCTCCCAGAGCGCTTCGTCCCAGGTCGCCGGGTCGGGCGGCGGCCGCTCCTCCCGCGGCTTTCGCTTGCGCGCGGCCTTCGGCGGGTGAAGGTCCTGGCGCATGTGTATCCGGGTCTCGCCGCGCAGCACAGGCCAGCTTTCGTCCGTTAGCCGGATCGAGCCGTATCCCTCCATGTCGACCCACAGCAGACCCCGGGCGACCAGCTGGCGGAAGACGGAACGCCACTGGTAGGGGCTCAGATCGGCGCCCACCCCGTGAGTTGGAATGCGGTCGTGGCCGAATCGCTGGATGCGGTCGGTTTCCCTGCCCCGCAAGACATCGATGAGGTACGCGGCCCCGAAACGCTGCCCGGTGCGGTACACGCACGACATGGCTTTCTGGGACGCCTCGGTCGCATCCCAGGTCTCGACTGGAGTCAGGCAGTTGTCGCAGTTGCCGCAGGGCTCGGGGAGGGTCTCGCCGAAGTACGAGAGCAGGGTCTGGCGCCGGCAGGTGGTGAGTTCGCAGTAGCCCAGCATCGCGTCCAGCTTGCGTACCTCCAGACGCTTGCGCGCCTCGCCGGCCTCGGAGCCCTCCACCATGTTGCGCAGGGTAACGACCTCCTGCAGCCCGTACACCATCCACGCGCTGGCGGGCAGCCCGTCGCGCCCCGCCCGCCCCGTCTCCTGGTAGTAGGCCTCGATGCTCTTCGGCAGATCGAGGTGTGCCACAAAGCGGACGTTGGATTTGTCGATGCCCATGCCGAAGGCGATGGTCGCCACCATCACGACCCCCTCTTCGCGCTGGAAGCGGTCCTGGTTCCTGCGGCGCTCGGCGGCCCCCAGCCCGGCGTGATAGGGGAGCGCACCTACGCCCTCATCCTGAAGCCACTCCGCAGTCCGGTCCACCTTCTTCCGGGACAGGCAGTAGACGATGCCCGCGTCGCCCTTGTGGTGCCGGTCCAGGAAGCGACGGAACTGGGCGCGCGCATTGTTCTTCGGGACGACGCTGTATCGGATGTTGGGGCGATCGAAGCCGCTCACGAAGACGGGCGCGCCCCGGAGCCCCAGCCGGTCCACGATCTCGCGGCGAGTGAGCTCGTCGGCGGTGGCGGTGAGCGCGATGCGCGGGATATCGGGGAAGTGCTCGCCGAGAGCGGAGAGCTGCAGGTACTCGGGGCGAAAATCGTGCCCCCATTGGGACACGCAGTGCGCCTCGTCGATGGCGAAAAGGGACAGCCGGGCCGGCGAGAGCAGCTCCAGGGTGCGCTCGCCCAGAAGGCGCTCGGGCGCGACGTAGAGCAGATCCAGCTGTCCCGCGCGCACCGCGGCTTCCACCTCCAGCACCTCACGGTACGAGAGGGAGGAGTTCAGGCAGGCGGCGCGTACGCCCAGTTGGCGCAGCCCTTCCACCTGGTCGCGCATGAGGGCGATCAGGGGCGAGACCACCACCCCGGTTCCCTCTCTCAGCATGGCGGGGATCTGGTAGCAGAGGGACTTGCCGCCGCCGGTGGGCATGAGCACCAGGCTGTCGCCACCGGCGACCGTGTGCTCGATGATTTCCTCCTGCTGCGCGAGGAACTCGGAGTAGCCGAAGGTGCGCTGAAGGACCTGCCGGATCATCGCGGCTACCAGATGCGCCGGATGCCGTATCCGTCGAACAGCGACTCGATGGAGACGAGGGGTAGGTCGTGCGCGAGAGACTGGGCGATCAACATACGGTCGAACGGGTCGCGGTGGAGGCCGGGAAGCCTGCCCGCGCGTTCGGCGTGCGCTACGGTGATTGGGAGCTGCTGAAAGGCCTGGTCGTCGATGCAGGCCTGGACATCGCCAGCGACTACATCCGCTCCGGGCAGCCTGCCCAGGCGGTGCTTGGTGGTAATCTCCCAAGCCGACGCGGCGCTCACCAGGATGGCGTTGGCCGGGTCGGCAACCGTGATTCGAGCGGTCTCTGACAACCGGTCGCTCCCGGCAAGCCACCACAGGAACGCGTGCGTGTCAAGGAGAATCCGCAAGAGGCGTCAGGACTCCCACGACGCCAGCTCGGACTCCGGTAGGGGATCGAAGAAGCTGTCGTCAACGACGAGCCGTCCCCGAAGGGCACCGAAGCGCCGCCTGCCCTCTCCGCTCTGGTGCGCAACGAGTCGGGCGATCGGCTTGCCATTGCGAGCAATTACGACTTCTTCGCCCTCTTCCACCCTCGCCAGCAGCCGCGACAGATGCGTTTTGGCCTCGTGCACGTTGACGGCCACCATCGACCCTTCTCCCCGTACGGAGTCTTGATTAGTCAAGATTATGACTAACTAATGATCTCGCCTCGGTCAAGCTCTGGTTCGCCGGCCGTGCCGCTCAGCGGTTCCCCAGCTCCGGGAACCCCGGCGGCGGGCGGCGGTGGTGGGTCCCCTGCTCGTAGGCGTAGGCATACCGGAAGAGCAGGCCCTCGTCGTACGGCCGCGCCAGGATCTGGAGGCCCGCGGGGTGGGTCCCCTCCGTGAAGCCCATGGGCACGGTGATGGCGGGCATCCCGGTGGCGGGCGCCACGCGCTGGCTGTTGTCGCCGCTGTACTCCTCGTTGGCCCGGTCGATGTGCGCGGGTGGGCTCAGCCAGGTGGGATAGACGATGGCATCCACTCCGGCGTCGTCCATCGCACCCACCAGGTCGGCCAGGTAGCCCTGGCGCTGCTCGTTGTCCAGGTAGTCCGGGCAGGGCGGGTCCCACTCGGGGGGAGGCACGTCCAGCGGCATCCCCTCCGACCGGCGCAGGCCGCTCTCCGCGTCACCTCCGTATTGCCCGGTCTCGAGCACGGCCAGCACGTCCGTGATCGGGGCCGCGTCTCCCAGGGACTGCAGATAGACGTACATGTCGTAGCGGAAGCGGCGGCAGGACATGCCCTCCCGCTCCAGCTGCGCCTGCACGTCGAAGTCGAAGGGATCGACGATCCCGGCGCCGAGCCCGGCCAGCTCCGCGAGCGCGTTCTCGAAAACGGCCACGACCGCGGAATCGGCATCTTCGGTGTCCACGAGGGCGCGGAGGACGCCGATGCGCGCCCCCTGCAGGCCGTCTGCGTCCAGGAAAGTCGTGTAGTCATCTTCCATCCGTCCGCGCCCCGCCTCCGTGTAGGGGTCGGCGGGGTCGTAGCCGGCCACCACGTTGAAGAGCCTGGCCACGTCCTCCACCGCGCGCCCCATCGGGCCGGCGATGTCGCGATCGAAGGCGAGGGGGACGACGCCGTCCCGGCTTGTGAGCCCGATGGTCGAGCGGATTCCCACCAGCGCCAGGCGCGAGGAGGGCCCGCGGATGGAGTTGCCGGTATCGCTTCCCAGCCCGATCAGGCCGAAGCTGGCCGCGACTCCCGACGCGGTGCCGCCGCTCGACCCGGCCGGGACGCGGTCGAGGGCGTAGGCGTTGCGGGTCGTGTCGAACGACGAGCTCACCGACTGGCGCGGGCTGAAGGCCCACTCGGCCATGTTGGTCTTGGCCAGCACGATCGCTCCCTCCTCGCGGAGGCGTCTTACCATGAAGGCATCGTCCGGCGGGATGCTCCCGGCGAGCGCGATCGAACCGCCCGTCGTGACCATGTCGTGCGTGTCGAAGTTGTCCTTCACCAGGACGGGCACGCAGAAGAGAGGGCCGGCCGGCTCCCCCGCGGCCAGCGCCGCGTCCAGCTCGCCGGCACGTTCGAGCGCGGCCGGGTTCACCACGGTGATGGCGTTGATGCGGTCCTCGTAGGCCTCGATCCGGTCGAGGTGGGCCTGCACCACCAGGCGGCAGGTGGTCTCGCCGGAGAAGATGGCCTCCTGCACCTCGGCGATGGTCGCTTCCACCACGTCGATGGGGGCAGGGGCGTCGCAGGTAGCCGCGGCGACGGCCGCAGCCAGCGCGGCGGCGGCATACGCGGACGGTCGCCGCAGGCCTCCGCGGAGCGCGGGCTTCGAACGCGCTTGCCTCCCTTCGGCCGCGGTGTCCCGACGAACTCGCACTTTCCGTCGCATTCCGGCACGTCCGCGGGTCGGCCCGCACGGTCTTCCTCGTTCTGCAGCTCGTACCATCACTTCATTTCCTCCAGAAGCTCCACGTTGCGCAGCCCCTCGCGCCCGTCCACCGCCGGAGAGCGCCCCTCGCGCACCGCCGAAGCGAAATCCGCCAGCTCGCCCACATAGGGGTTCCGGACGATGTAGGGCACCATGCCCGTTTTGGTGAAGACGGTGCCCGCGCCCCGCGGCCCGAGGGTATGGTTGCCGATGACGTATCCCTGATCGCCGTAGACCTCCACGCGGGAGGGGGACTCGAACTGGACCGAGGAGCAGAACTCCGCCGTGGCCCCCGATTCGAAAGTCAGCGCGACCAGTGCGGTTTCATCACGGGGACCGCCCCACACGGCGTTGCTGGTGACTGATCGGACGCTGACCACCTCACCGCAGCCCGGCATCATGAACCAGCGAATCATGTCCAGGCAATGGGTGCCGACCCCGGCGAGGCTCCACCAGCGGCCGACAGCCGAGCCGGCGCGCCAGTTGGAGTCGTCGGGGGCGGGCCAGGTCCATTGCACCCTCATGTGTCGCAGTTCCCCGAGCGCCCCGCCTCTGATGAGGCCGTCCATGGCGCGGTGGCCCCCGTGCCAGCGCAGGTGGTAGGCGACTCCGACGGTGACGCCAGCGGCCTCGGCGGCCTCCACCACGCGGCGGCCATCGGACGCGGAGGTCACCATCGGCTTCTCCACGAAGACGTGCTTGCCCGCCGCGATGGCCTCGAGCGCCTGCTCGGCGTGCAGGGCGTCGGGTGTAGCGATCAGCACGGCGTCGAGCCTGGGGTCGGCCAGCAATTCATCCAGGCTGTCGCGGGCCGGTTCGGGCGCTTTCGCCCTATGACGCTCCGCGAAATCGCGCGCACGTTCCCGGTCCCGGCTCAACACACTCCACAGGCGAAGGCCGGAGGCCGCGGCCAAGGCCGGAGCCAGCTGGGTTTCGGAGATGCGCCCGGTTCCGAGCAGCGCCATGCCAAGGGGCTTCGGCTTCATCCCCATGTCAGCGGACCGCCATCATCTGAATCTCGACTCCCAGACGGCCCACCAGCGGGAGCCCGGCCACGGTCGGCTCCGGCGCCCCTTCCGGCATCACTTCGCCCAGGACTTCCAGGACCGCTTCGGCGTCGCGCACGTCGGTAAGATAGACCCAGACGTTGGCCACGTCCGAAAAATCCATCTCCGCGGCCTCCAGCGTGGCTCCAAGATTCGCCAGCGCATTGCGCGCCTGGGCGGGGATGTCGTCCCCCTGCGCCAGCATGCCCGATAGCCACAGACGCTCTCCGGTGGAGATGGCCGGGGAGAGAGGCGCGCGCCCCGGGCCCTGCCCCGCGCGACGGACCACCGCGCGGGCGTCGGAACTCTCGGCGACGCACTGAATCTCGACCAGGAAATCGGAATTCATGAGCCCGCCGCGCACGGCCGCACGGGCCGGAGGATCGTCAGCAGTGACGAACTCCCGGTAGGCCTCGTTCATGTCGCCCCAGAGACGCACGTCGTCCAGGAAGACCTGGCAGCTCACCAGATTCCCATAGTCCATCCCGGCCGCCTCGAGAATCATCCCGATATTCCCGAAGACGCGCCGGGTCTGAACCTGCACGTCGCCCCGCACCGGCTGATAGCTCTCCGGATCGCGGCTCGTCGCTCCCGCGATGAAGAGGACATCGCCCGCGCGAATGCCCCATGAATAGGGCAGCGCCGGCGACTGCAGCCCCGAGGGGGAAATGACCTCGGTGACATCGGGTGTCGCCACGGCCGATATCTGAATCAGAGCGCCCATGTCCGGCAGGTCGGCTTCCACGGTGGCGCGCGTGGGCGGATTCTCCGCGAAGAAGGTGCGGTAGACGCCGTTCATCCCCTGGAAATGGCGCGTATCCCGGAGGAATACGTTGACTGCGACGACATCCTGGTATCCGAGCCCGTGTCCGGCGAGTTCCGCCCCGAGGGCATCCAGCGCAGCCGCGGTCTGCTCCTCGATGGTGGTGAGGACGCGGTCGCCGTCCGACATCCCGGTGATGTTGGAGAGGAACACCAGCTCGGGCGTCTGGGCCGAGGCCGCTGGCGCACACGAGAGCGCGAGCGGAAGGGCCAGCAGGACGAGCGTGAGCGCGGTGGCCGGTCTGGCGGAGACGCGGGACGCCCGGGGGTGGATCCGGAAGCAGCGCGAAGCGGAGACGTTCATCGAATAACCTCTCAGGAGGGGCGAAATGGGACTCGCAGCCCTGATGGTAGCCGTAGCGGGCGGGCGGGCAAAGGGAAATATCGGCCGTAACAGCTCAAGTTCTCAAACTGCCATGAAGGCGCCCCGCGCGCGGCTGCGCCTGTCGGGTTGACTTGCTCCGGCTCGCTCTCTACATCCAACCACACTCCAGCCGGGGCATTCCGTTACGGAGATCCGCTCCTCCCGGCGCGCATCCGTTCTCACGAGGAAGCATGATTCGGGTATCGCGGCACGGCAGCGGAGGATTCGGGCGCGCATGACGAACTCGACGACGCAGGGACCGAACCCGGCGCCGGTGCACAAGAGCCCCCTCCTGGCTGAGCTTACGGGCCTCTTGGCCCGGTTCGTCAATATGGAGCGCGGCGAGCTTCCGATCGCCGTTCTGTCCGCGATCTTCTTCTTCTTCGTCCTCTGCGCGTACTTCTTCCTGCGCCCGGTGCGCGAGGCCATGGGCGTCGCCCGCGGGATGGACGATCTGCGCTGGCTGTTCGTGCTCTCCTCGGTAGTCTCGCTGTTGGCGGTGCTCGCCTTCGGCGGGGTGGTGGCGCGCATGAATCGACGCCGCTTCATCCCGGTGGCCTTCCTGTTCGTAATCGGCTGCCTGTTCGTCTTCTCGGCGCTGATCATCCAGGACGTGAGGGCGGGCGGGGGGCTCATCGGCACCGACGCCGAAACCGTCCTGGCGCGGGGTGTGGGCTACACCTTCTACGTGTGGCTGACGGTGATCAACCTGTTCACCACGAGCCTCTTCTGGGCTTTCATGGTCGACATCTTCGATGTGGGCCAGGGGAAGAGGATGTTCGCGTTCATCGGCATCGGGGGCACCCTCGGCGCGCTGGTCGGAGCATGGAGCGCCAGCTTCATCAGCGGGACGACGGAGTCGCCCTATCTGCCCGCGGGCCTCATGCTCATCGCCTGCGCCTTCTACTGCCTGGCGATCGCGACCATGCTCCTGCTGGACCGGAGGGCGGTGCAGTCGCGCGCGTCCAGGCTGGAAGCGCTCCCGCGCGGCGGCCGGGCCGCCGCCTCGGACGGCAGCACCAGGATCGGCGGCACCTTCTGGGAGGGAGCCCGGGCGGTCGTGGCCTCCCCCTACCTGCTGGGGGTCGGGCTCTGGGTGGTGTTCATGGCCATCTCCAACACCATGATCTACTTCACCCAGGCCAACATCATCCAGCAGGCCACCGACTCTTTCAGCCAGCGTGTGGAGAGCTTCGCCAACTTCGACTCCCTGGCCCAGTTCGTGACCCTCGTGACCCAGATCTTCATCACCACGCGCATCATCAGGAAGCTGGGCGTGGGGTGGACGCTCGCGATTCTGCCGCTGGTCACCGTCGCCGGTTTCGCGGTGCTGGCGGTGTGGCCGCTGTACGGGGTCATATTGATCTTCCAGGCCGTGCACCGGGCGACCCGCTACGCCATCTCGCGGCCCTCCCGGGAGACGCTCTTCAGCGTGGTCACGCCCTCCGAGAAGTACAAGGCGAAGCCCGTGGTCGATGTCTTCCTGTACCGCGCGGGGGATGCCACCGGAGCCGGGATCGACGCCACGTTCGCGGTTCTCGGCATGACGCTGGCGCTGGTCGCGGCGTCGACCGTGCCGCTGGCGGGTATCTGGATCGCTCTCTCGATCGGGCTCGGCCGGGCGCAGGCCCGACGGGTCGGCGATTAGGTAGGAAAGACTAGCGGAAGCGGTCGAAGAAGATCTTGCTCGCCAGCCTTCGGAACAGGCTTTGCGAGAGCAGTCCGGCCTCCAGCACCCGCCCCACCGGAAGGTGATCGTAGCTCCAGCGCGCGGCGTGTTTCCAGGCAAGCCGAGGATACGCTGCTCGCACCACGCGGCCGGGTTGCAGCGTGCCGCCGTTCAGGTAGTCTGCGACGGCATCGGCGGCGATCTTCCCGAACCTGTAGGCATGGTGGATGCCTCCGGCGGTCAGGGGCGACACCATTCCGGCGGCGTCACCGATGAGCAGCACGCCGTCCTCGTGGAAGTTGCGCAGGAGACCGCCGAACGGAATGACCCCGCCCCGCTTTTCCAGCACCGATCTCCCGCCCAGACCGAAGAGGGGATCGATCCTCGAGATGAACCGCTGCATGTCGGCCCGGCGGTCGTGGTGCAGAGCCAGCCCGACCTGGGTCGAGACGACGCCGGGCACCACCCATCCGATGTAGCCGGGGGCGCACTCGGGATCGATGAAGCAGTGCAGGCAGTCGCCGTCGCTCGCGAGAGGCTCGAATTCCCACTCCAGGCCCTTGAGGAGATGGCGGTTGCGATCAAGGCCGAAGCTTTCCGCCACCCGGGAGCGCGCTCCATCGGCTCCGATCAGAAATCGGCACGTGATCCCGGAGCCCCTCAGGACGAAGGGGGACCCATCCCGCGGAGACTTTCCCGGCACGACGCCGCGATACGCTTCGCTGAACCGGATCTCGGCCCCCGCGCGTCGCGTTTCGCCCGCGAGATGGCCCATGAGGCGGGCGGTGTCGGTCGCCATGAAGAAGTAGCCGTCGCGGGCCAGCTCCAGGAACCGGTGGCTCGGCGTGTAAACCCTTACCCGGTCGATTCTGCGGATCAGCCGGGGCGGGACGCTCCACTCCGTCCAGGCCTCCTTCACCAGTATGCCGGTAGTGTGGATGCGCTCGCCCGGCGCCGACTGCCGTTCCAGAACCAGGACGGAGAGGCCCCGTTCAGCCGCTCGGCGCGCGCACGCCAGTCCGGCAAAGCCGGCCCCGACGACCACCAGATCGAAATCCTCGCGCAAACACCCCCCTCGGATGAACGGACTGCGGCAGAAGCGCGTCCGGCTCCGGTTCCGCTGCGATTCCGAACTCGTACCATGCTCAGGCCGCAGGAGTTCGGCAGCGGCTTGCGGGGACCTCGCCGGGTGGGCCACCTTCACCCGACTTCCCTTCCCTCCTCTCAGGAGCAGCCCTCAGGAGCCGGCCATGACCGCAAGAAGCTGCCTTCGTTCACTCGTTTCCACAATCCTGCCGTTGGCTGTCGGCCTGTCTTCGATGCCGCTCGCCCCTGCATCGCCGCTGGCTGGCCAGGATCCCGACGGCGACGCGCGCGGACTCGACATATCGCAGGGCTACATCCTGCCCGACCAGACCATCCAGGACCTCTTCGCGACCGACCCCAACTACGCCACCCTGGGCCACATGAGCCCGGACGGCGACCATTTCGTCATCCCGCTCTCGACCGAGTTGTCCACGCTGGAGAAGGTGGGGGAGGAGACCCTGCGCCTGGGGATGCTCGAGATCCGGGCGGCCACGGACCGGCCCTGGCACCTGGACATCTACGGACTCTACGGACTGCGCTTCTACTCACTGAGCGAGCGATCGTTTGTTGATGTGGATCTGCCCGGCGGGATCCACGTGAGCGACCTGACGTGGTCTCCGGACGGCTCGCGGCTCGCCTTCCTGGCACACCTGGAGGAGCGCACCGAAGTGTGGATCGCGTCGACCGAAGACGGGAGCGTGAGCCCGGCGGGGGATGCGCGCGTGATCGCGACCATCGGCACCTCGTCGCGGGGTCAGGGCTCGACGGCGTCCCGGATGCTCCAGTGGACGCCCTCGGGGTCCATCATCGCCCTGGCGGCCCCGGCGGACCGCGGTTCGGAGCCCCCTGCGCCCGCCCTGCCACCCGGCCCCACCATCCGGCACACGCGCGCGGCCGCCACTCCGACGCGCACCATGCCCTTCCTGCTTCAGGACGACCACGACACGGATCTGTTCGAGCACTACACGCGCAGCCAGATCGTGGAGCTGGCCCCCGGCCAGTCCCCGCGCCCCATCGGGGACCCCGGCATGTACGAATCGGTCTCTCTGAGCCCCGATGGACGTCACCTGATCGCCACCCGCATCGAGCGCCCGTTCTCCTTCATCGCGAGCTACACCGGGTTTCCACGCGTCACCGAAGTGCTGGACGTGGAGAGCGGCGATGTGCTGGCTACCCTGGAGGAGCGGGAGCTGCAGGAGGGGCGCGGCGGGGGTCCGGGGAACGGTCCTCGTGCCTGGCAGTGGCGCCCCGACGGCAGCGGCGTCGCATATCTGCATCGCGCCGCCCCAGGCGATGAAGGCGGCTCGGACGCGCCCCGTCCCGACCGCATCATGCTTCTGCGCGCGCCCTTCGGAGACGGCGACGAGGAAGAGGTGACTTCCAGCGAGGATCCGATCAGCGAAGTGACGTACTCGCTGGACGGCCGCCACGCGTTCGCGGCGGTGCAGAGGGACGGCGAGGACGCGCTGGCCCACTACGGGCTGGACGACGGTGCCGAAAGCAACACCATCGTGCCCTTCCACGACCCCGCCGATGTGGTCGCGCTCCCCGGCGACCTGCTCACCGCCCGCACCGCCAACGGGCTGGACCATGCGTGGATGTCGTCCGACGGCGAGAGCGCCTTCCTGCGCGGCGGCGGGTTGAAAGAGGACTTCCGTCCCCAGCCCTTCGTCGACCGGGTGTCCCTCGCCGACGGATCCACCGAGCGGGTCTTCGAGGGCTCGCGCGACAGCTTCGACCAGCCGCTGCTTCCCCTCGACCCCGATCTCGAAAGCATGATCGTAAGCCGCGAAGGAAGGAACACCTTCCCCGACAGCTACCTCTGGTCGGGGGGCGGCGAGATGGAGAATCTGACCCGCAACGTGGACCCGTTCCCCCAACTGACTGCGGCCCGGCGCATCGATTTCGAGTTCACGCGCCGCGACGGCCTGCGGGTCCAGGGCCGCGTCTCGCTCCCCGTCGACTACGTCGAGGGCACAAGGGTGCCGGCCATCTTCTGGACCTACCCGAGGGAGTACCGGAGCGAAGATGCCTTCGACAACGCCACCGTCCGGGCGCGCAACCAGAACGCGCACACCCGCCTGACGTGGCTGCGCTGGTCCGACATGTGGCTGACCCAGGGATATGCTCTTGTATATCCTGATATTCCCATAGTCGGCGAGAACTATAATGATTATTATATTTCAAACATGGTCGACGGGATGTATGCGGCGATTCGCGCGGTGGACGGCCTCGGGGTGATCGACATGGACCGGATCGGGCACGGCGGCCACAGCTACGGCGCCTTTGCGACCGCCAACTTCCTCGCCCACACCCCCTTCTTCAAGGCGGGCATCGCGGGAGACGGCGCCTACAACCGCTCGCTCACGCCGATGGGCTTCCAGGCGGAGCCACGCGACATCTGGGCAGCGCCACATGTCTACATGGAGATGTCCCCGTTCTTCAAGGCGGACCAGATCAACACGCCGCTGCTCATGTACCACGGGGCCGACGACAACAATTCCGGCACCTATCCCATCCAGTCGGAGCGCATGATCCAGGCGCTCACCGGGCTCGGCAAGACGGCGGCGCTCTTCGTCTATCCCTTTGAATCGCATACTCCGCGCGCCATCGAGAACAACCTCGACATGTGGGCGCGCTGGGTCGGATGGTTCGACGAATATGTGAAGGGCGAGGGAGCGGATACGCGGCCGGTGTCGGAAGGGGGGTCGAGGCGATAACCGAGTCCTGCCGGCCCTGACCGCGGCCGGGGCCCGGCTGCCGCCCGCGGCGGTCGGGGACGACGATCGGCGCAGGGGTTACGGGGACGAGAGACGGCATGGCATCGCACGAGGGCAGGGCAAAGTCCACCGTTCGCTTCGAGCCCGACGAGAAGCCGCCGTGGCCGCTGGCGACCGGGCTCGCGCTGCAGTACAGCATCCTGGCGCTGGGAGGCGTCGTCCTGACCGTCGCGATCGTTCTCCGGAGCGCCGGAAGCAGCGAAGCCTACCTCGCCTGGGGAGCGTTCGGCGCGCTGTTGGTCAGCGGCCTCACCACGATCGTTCAGGTGACCCGGCTGGGGCGTCTGGGGTCGGGATACGTGCTCATGATGGGCACGTCAGGCGCCTTCATCGCCGTATCCGTGGCCGCGCTGGGGCAAGGGGGCCCTGCCCTGCTGACGACGCTCGTGATCGTCTCTTCGCTCTTCCAGTTCCTCCTCGCCGGGCGTCTGTCGCTTCTGCGCCGGATCATCACGCCGACGGTCGCCGGGACGGTGATCATGCTGATTGCCGTCAACGTGATGCCCTTCCTGTTCGATTTTCAGGACAACGTGCCCTCCGGCGCCTCGCCCCTCGCGGCACCCGTCACCGTGCTCTCCACGCTCGGCGTGACTCTGGCGATGATGCTCAAGTTCACCGGACCGGTACGTCTCTGGGGACCGCTGATCGGCATCGCGGCCGGATGCATCGCCGCTTCGTTCTTCGATCTGATCGATCCCGCCACCCTCGGGCAGGCGGCCTGGGTCGGCGTGCCCGCGGCCGGCTGGCCGGGCCTGGGCTTCGACTTCGGCGCGGCCTTCTGGGCGATTCTGCCGGCCTACATCTTCGTGACCCTGGTGGGCGCGATCGAGACGGTCGGTGACGCGGTGGCGATCCAGCGGGTCTCGTGGCGGGAACCGCAGGCCACGGACTACCGCGCGGTCCAGGGAGCGGTGGCCGCCGACGGTCTGGGCAACCTCCTCTCGGGGCTCTTCGCCACGGTGCCCAACACGACCTATTCGAGCAGCGTCTCCATCGTCGAAATCACGGGGATCGCGGCCCGACGGGTGGGCCTCTGCATCGGGCTCATCTTCTGCGCGCTGGCCTTCCTTCCGAAGCTGACGGCGCTGCTGCTCATCATCCCGGATCCGGTGATCGGCGCCTACGCAATGGTGATCATCGCCGTGCTGTTCGTGCTGGGGATGAGGATCGTCCTCCAGGACGGCATGGACTATCGCAAGGCCACGATCGTAGGGGTCTCCTTCTGGGTCGGCGTCGGCTTCCAGAGTGGCGAGATATCGACCGCGGGGCTGACGCCGTTCCTCCAGCAGATGCTCGACAACGGCATGACGTCGGGCGGGCTGACCGCGCTCGTGCTGACCGCGTTCATGGAGCTGACGGGGCCGCGGCGCGTCCGCATGGAGACCGCGCTCGAGGTTCAGTCGCTGCCGAGAATCCAGCAGTTTCTGGAGGACTTCGCCGGCCGCAAGCGCCTGGGGAGCGGGACCGCGCTCCGGCTGGGGCACGCCGCCGAGGAAACGCTGCTGCTCCTGATCGAGCAGGGGACCGACGACGAAACGGCCGCGCCGCGTCGGCTGCGTATGACCGCGCGCAGCGATGCCGGCGGGGCCGAGTTGGAGTTTCTGGCTGCCGGCGGCGAAGGCAACATCGAAGACCGCATGGCCATCATCGGCGGACACGTCGCTGAAGAGCCCGGCGAGCAGGAGTTCTCGCTGCGGCTGCTGCGGCACCTCGCCACATCCGTCCATCACCAGAAGTATCAGGACACCGACATCGTGACCGTGCGCGTGGATCCCGCCAAGCCGGCGGGGTAGGGCACGCGGCCTGGCGCGTCACGAATCGAGAGTCAACCGCTCGGCACTTCCCCACAGCAGCTCTGGCCTGGCATCCCAGCCGCTGGGACGTTCGTCAGAGCAATCCCGGGATCACCGCCTTCCGGCCAGCCGGATAGTGTTCGAACCGTTCCCTGTACCAGCGGTGGTGGCTGAGCGCCCTCGGCACGAGGTTGGCCGCGGTGTAGGCGAAGAACGCCAATCCGCCGAGTGACCAGGTCGCCAGCGCCCATCCGGCCCACTCCAGGAGTTCGCCGAGATAGTTGGGGCACGAGACGTAGCGGAACGCTCCTCCGCGAGGTACGGAATAGCCGGTGCCGCCGGGCTTGCGCAGCCGCAGCAGGATGTTGTCGGAGTGAATGTTGAGCGCGAAGCCGGCCGCGAAGACGGCCACCCCGACCAGGAACCGGGGATCGCCGAGCCACGCCAGTCCGTACTCGCCGAAATGTGAAATGAAGCGCGCATTGACGTACGCGTTGACCAGGTTGAAGGCGAAGCCGCTGCCCGCGACCACAACCGGCATCTTCTTGCCCGCGGTCCGGGTGCGAAGAGGATAGATGAAGGTCCGGTTCAGGTAGTGACATTGCCAGATCCCCAGGAGGACTAGCGGAACCGGGTCGCTGGCGGCGTCACCCAGGAAGTAGATGCCCGCGAACAGGACCGTCGCCGGCAACTCCATGACGATCCATCCTGCCCGATTCGACATCGTCGGGCCCCAGCCGCGCCCCGAGAAGTGGCGGCCGTACGGCGCCTTGAGACGCAGCAGGCTCGCGAAGGTCAGAACCGCCATTGCGAAGACGGCCCACACCAGTGCGCCGTGGAACGCCTGTTCAGTCATTCCGGGCCCCTCGCCCGAGGTAGCCGTGCTCTTCGAACCAGCCGTACACGTCCCTGACCGTGTCCGACAGGGGTCGTGAACGGAACCCGAGCTCCGCTTGCGCCTTGGCGCAGGATATCCTGCGGTTGCCGTCCCCGACGGCATTCAGCGAATCGGTCGTATAGAGCGGCCGGCGCCCGTTGAGGCGGTCCCACGCGCCCTGGAACGGCGCCAACGCCCGGGCCACGGCGATCGGAAGGGTCACGCGGGGAGCCGGGACGCCCGTCGTCTGTTGGGCCAGCTCGCTGATTTCGCGCATGGAACGCCAGCGTCCGGCGAGGATGTACTTCCGGCCCGAGCGACCCCGGGTCTCGGCGGCGAGCGCGGCGACGACGACATCGCGCACGTCGACCCAGTCATAGCCGCCGGCGACCAGCGCAGGCAATCTGCGATAGTAGAGGTCCAGAAAGAACTGTCCCATGTGCGAGGGCCTGGCGTCGAACGGACCGACGACGCTGGTCGGGTTCAGAATCACCGCCTCCAGACCCTTGGCGAGGCCCCGGCGCACTTCTCCCTCTCCCGCCACCTTGGAAAGCTCGTAGGGGCTGGCATGGGGACCGGCAACCGGGCCGCGACTCTCGTCGAGGGGCTCATCCAGGGGGAAGTGGTGGAAGGCGTGGATGGACGAGAAATGAACCAGGCGCTGCACCCCGCATTCCAGGGCGGCCTCGACAACGTTGCGAGTGCCCTGAACGTTGATCGTCCTGATTCTCGCCGCCAGGCTCCTGTCGATCGAGACCATCGCAGCGGTATGGAATACCACATCCGCGCCCGCGAAGGCGGAGATCAGCGACGGCTTGTCCAGGATGCTGCCCTGCACGCACTCGATGCCAACGTCCGTGGCCATCTCCCGCTTCCGATGCAGGAGAGCCCGGATGCACTGTTCGCCATCCCGTTCGGCCAGTGCCGCCGCCAGCACGCCTCCGATGTGGCCGGTCGCGCCCGTGACTACCTTCATCGCGAGTACCCGGTATTGCGGGGAGAGGGGCTGAGCCCGAATGGGTTGGGACAGAGAGATCGTGCAAGGAGGACTAGTGTTGGCGGGACGGGTTCGGCAAGGGACGACTTGCCGAGGCAACGGTCCGGCATGGCGTCGATCCGGGGCGGGATGTCTTACCTTTCAGTCCAAAGGGCGCCTGCGAACCGGCGCTACCCCTCAAGTTCCGCTAGCCGTAACAGATGACTACCCTCGTCAGTACACCTGCTCCCGGCCGATGGCGTCCCCGTCTCGCCACAGCCCTCCTCCTCCTCGCGGCCTTGTCGGCCTGCGGCGATTCCGCCAGTGAACCCGTGGACCCGCCCCGCGCCGTCGCGATCGCCGTTTCTCCGCAGTCGGCGACGTTGACGTCGCTCGGCGAGACGGCGGCGTTCAGCGCGACGATCACCGACCAGTTCGGCGCGGGCTTCGCAGGGACCGCTACATGGGCAACCAGCGATCCCGGAGTCTTCCTGGCCTCCGCGTCCGGCGTGGTCACGGCCGCCGGCAACGGATCGGGCACGCTGACCGCGTCCTTCGAAGCCCTCGGCGCCACCGCTCAGGTCGTGGTGGAGCAGGTGCCTGCGGCAGTCGCGGTCGCGTCGGGAGGCGGCCAGGAGGGGATGCCGGGGGACGCCCTCGGGGAGCCCGTGGTGGTGCGGGTGGAGGATGGCGGGGGCTCGCCGGTGGCGGGCGCCACGGTGACGTTTTCGGCGGCCGAGGGACACGGATCCGCGGATCCGGCCGCGGCCGTTACCGACGTCGACGGCCTGGCCACCACGACCTGGACGCTCGGTGACGCGCCCGGAGCCCAGTCCCTCACCGCGTCGGTGGTCGGCGGAGTGTCCACGGAAGTTCGGGCAGTCGCGGGGGAACTCGCTCCTCCGCCCGACTCGGCGGTCTACCGCGTCGTCTTCAACGCCACCTGGAGCGCCACCACCCACCCGAACAACTTCCCCCGGGGCTCGCACTTCTCGTCCCTGATCGGCGCGGTGCACAACGACGCCGTCCGCTTCTGGGCGCGCGGGGAGACGGCCAGCCGGGGGATCGAGACCATGGCCGAGACCGGCGCCACCGGCAACCTGGCCTCGGAAATCCGGGCGGAGATCCCGGGAGACGCCCTCTCGGTCATCAACGGACCCGGGCTCGGCAGCCCGGCCAGCGCAACCATCCCCCGGGTCCTCGTCCGGCTGGAGCATCCTCTCTTGACCCTGGTCACGATGATCGCGCCGAGCCCGGACTGGTTCGTGGGGGTGTCCGGGCTGTCCCTGCTGGACGAGTTCGGGTGGGTGAACGAGCTGGAAGTCGTCCTCTACCCGTACGACTCGGGTACCGACGACGGGACCACCTACACATCGGCCGACGCCGACTCTTCGCCCAAGCAGCCGATCCGGAGCCTCCGCGGCGAGGCTCCGTTCTCGGACGCGCCGATCGGGACTTTCACCTTCACGCGTGTGGGCGGACCATCGGGGGGGTAGAGGGGTGGCGCCGCGCGCGGCCCGCCGTCAACGGGGACGGGGACGGACGGACTCATTGACCGTCGGGTGAAGCCGCTTTCATGATGCCTGGTGAACCAGCGCGGGACGGGCTCCCCACGGCCCGGCCGAACCCTCCGACCGTACGAGGCGCCCAATGTCCGAAATGAATCGACGCACCTTCCTCGGTGCCGGCACGGCGGCCGGCGCTCTGCTCTCGCTCGGCGGCTGCACCGCTCCGGGCGGCGACTCTCGTTCGGGTCGCGGTGGCGCCGGGGGCGAGAGCGTCCCGGGCAGCGTGCCGGACTTCGCGCTCGACGAGATCACGATCGACGCAGTCCACGAGGGCATGCGAACGGGCGAGTACACCTGCCGGTCGATCACGGAGATGTACCTCGATCGCATCGAGGCGCTGAACCGGCAGGGGCCGCGGCTGTTTGCGGTCCTCGAGGTGAACCCGGACGCGCTCGAAATCGCCGACGCACTCGACCGCGAGTTCCAGGCCTCGGGCCCTCGGGGAGCGCTGCACGGCATCCCCCTTCTCCTGAAGGACAACATCGATACGGCGGACCGGATGACGACGACCGCCGGCTCTACGGCGCTCGCCGGGTCGATCGCACCGCAGGATGCCTTCGTGGCCGCACGGCTGCGGGAGGCGGGCGCGCTCCTGCTCGGCAAGGCGAACATGAGCGAGTGGGCGGGCTGGAAGTCGTTCGAGTTCGGCGCGTCGGGCTGGAGCGGCCGCGGGTGGGACGGCGGCCGGGGCGGCTTCTGCAGCAACCCGTACGCGCTCGACCGCACCCCGGGCGGCTCAAGCTCGGGGTCCGGGGCGGGCGCGTCGGCCAACCTCGCGGTCGCGGCGATCGGCTCCGAGACCGACGGCTCCATCGTCGGCCCGTCGTCGCGCAACTGCCTCGTCGGCATCAAGCCCACGATCGGCCTTCACAGCCGGGGCGGGGTCATCCCCATCGCGCACAGCCAGGACAGCACCGGCCCAATGGCCCGCACCGTGCGCGACGCCGCGATCATGCTCGGCACCATGGTCGGCGTCGACCCCCGCGACCCGCTGACCGCCGCGAGCGCGGGCAACTTCCTGACCGACTACACCGGCGCGCTGGACCCGGGCGGCCTCAGCGGCGCCCGGGTCGGCGTCCTGCGCGAGTACGCCGGCTTCGACAGCCGCGTCGACGCGCTGTTCGAGGAGGCGCTCGACGTCATGCGGGCGGGCGGGGCGACCGTCGTCGACCCCGTCACGCTGCCTGAGGAGCTGCGGTTCGGCAACGAGCACGAGATGGAGGTGCTGTACCACGAGTTCAAGGCGGACCTGAACGCGTATCTTGCCTCACTCGGGCCCGGAGCACCGATCAAGTCGCTCGCCGAACTCATCGAGTACAACGAGGCGAACCACGATCTCGAACTCGCCCTCTACGGGCAGGAACTCCACGTGCGGTCCCAGGAGCGGGGGCCGCTGACCGACCAGCGCTACCTTGACGCGCTGAGCGCCAGCCACCGGCTCTCGCGCGACGAGGGGATCGATCGCGCCATGGACGAGCACCGGCTGGACGCGCTCGTCGGCATCACGTCGGGGATTCCGGCGCTCCAGGACCCGCTCGACGCCTCTGGCGGCGGCGGCGGCGGATGCTCGACGCCCCCGGCCATGGCGGCCTACCCCAACATGTCGGTGCCGATGGGGTTCATCTCGGGACTCCCGGTCGGGATGTCGCTGTGTGGCCGCGCCTGGAGCGAGGCGACGCTGATCCGCCTGGCGTACGCCTTCGAGCAGGCGACGAACCACCGGCGGCCGCCGACCTTCCAGGCGTCGGTGCGGGTCTGAGGAAGCCCGGTCGGTGGCTGTCCGTGTGGTTGTGGTTCTGAACCGTCATGTTGCCATTTTTTGCCATCCCGGATAGACTTGCGTCATGAGCACCATGAACATCTCCCTTCCGGCCCCACTCAAGTCGTTCGTTGACGCACAGGTCGCGGACCGCGGGTTCGGGACCTGCAGCGCATACGTCCGCGAGCTGATCCGCCACGACCGAGATCGCCAGCACCTCAGAAGCCTCCTGCTCGAGGGTGGGCAATCCGCTCCCTCGGTCACGGCCGATGCGACCTATTTCGAGAGCCTGCGCGCCGGAGTTCGCCGACACTCGAAGGCATGACGCCGAAGTCCGTGATCCTGCGGGCGTCGGCCCAACGGGACGTGGACGAAGTGGTCGCGCACTATCTGGACGAGGGTGGGGCGGAAGTCGCGCTCCGCTTTGTCGACGCGCTCGAACGCTCTCTCCAGCATATCGCCCGCAACCCGGGATCCGCTCACCCCGTTACGGACATGAGTTGAACTTGGCGGGCCTGCGCTCCTGGCCAGTCAAGTCGTACCCCCACCTCGTTTTCTACATGGAGGGCCAGGGTGTAGTCGATGTGTGGCGCATCCTGCACGGTAGGCGCGACATCCCGGCGTGGATGGGAGAGCCGTGACGGGCGCGTCCCGGTTCGATCCCAGGCATCGGTGTCGGTGCATGTCGGCACGCCGTAATAGGGAAAATCAGAAGTTGCGCTTTTGATTTTCCCGGTTATAGCTTGTCTTCATGATTCCCCGCTTTCGTCACGAGGCCCGGTTTCTCGTACTGGGCAGTGCCGGCCCGGAGCTGCTTCGGCAATCCTCCGAGTCGCTCGCGGGCAGGATCGTCTACCACGAATTGCCTCCGTTCCGAGCGGACGAAACGGGCATCGAATCCATCGACCGGCTCTGGGTCCGGGGTGGATTCCCGCTCTCGTTTCTTGCGGCCGACGAAGCGGAGAGCGTGGCGTGGCGTACCGCCTTCGTCTGCACCTCTCTCGAGCGCGATCTGCCTCAGCTCGGGATCGCTGTGCCGGCGACCACGATGCGGCGCTTCTGGACCATGGTGGCGCACTTCCACGGCGGCCGCTGGAATGCTGCCGAAGTCGCCCGTTCCCTGGGGATGAGTGCTCCGACGATCAACTCCTATCTCGACGCACTTGTTGATTCTCTGCTCGTGAGGAAGCTGACGCCCTGGTTCGCGAACCTGAAGAAGCGCCAGGTCAAGGCTCCGAAGGTGTACCTGACCGATACCGGCCTCCTGCACTCGCTACTGAGGCTCAACACCGAGTCAGCACTCCTCGGACACCCCAGGTCGGGCGCCTCCTGGGAAGGGTTCGCGATGCATGAGGTGGCGCGGATTCTGTCAGTCGACTGGGAGGATTGCTACTACTGGGCGACCCACCGCGGTGCCGAGATCGATCTGCTGGTCTTCGATGGCGGGCGCCGAATCGGCGTAGAGTTCAAGAGGACGAGCGCTCCCAGGATGACGCGGTCGATGCACTCGGCGCTGGCGGACCTCAAGCTGGACCGCATCTTCGTGATCTTTCCCGGTCGTGACCGCTTTCGGCTGCACGAGCGCGTGGAGGCGGTGGGACTGGGACTGGCGTGCGCCGAAGGGCTCGACTGACAGGCTTGGGCGAGCCGGATGCGAAATGGCGGTACCTGCCGGCATCGACTTCGCTATCTTCGAGTGGAGCCGCCGACTGCAGGACGGTCGGACCGAAGACAGCCGGATATGAACCCGGGATCGGGTCAGGTGGAGTTCACTGGGAGTGGCACCAGGCCGGGAGGCACGCATGCTCAATTGGCGAGACTACATCACGGTCGACCCCAAGGTTTGCCACGGGCGAGCCTGCATCACTGGCACCAGGATTCTTGTGACCACCGTGCTGGACAACTTGGCGGCAGGGCTGAACACCGAGGAAATTATCCGGAGCTACCCGTCAGTCACCGCTGAGTCCGTGCAGGCTACGATGTGCTACGCTGCCGACCTGGCCAAGGAGCGGGTCCTTTCCTTGTCCGGTTAGGAGGCCGGCCTCGTGCGGCTCCAGAGCCAAGCCCGGGATCACGTTCTGACAATCGGTCGACGGTTTCTCCGGACAGCGCCCGATGGCGACCTTGCCGGCCATCTCTGGATCGTGGAAGAAACGAGGATTCGCGTACGGGACTAGTCGGTTCCGGGTCTCCAGGCCCATCGCATCGGGCTCACGACGACCATGGTCCTCTCCACGTCGACTACCCCTGAAGGAGACACACCATGACTCGTCTGGAGCCGGTTCATCCTGGTGAAGTGCTGAAGCACGACTTCATGGAACCGTTTGCGTTGTCGTCCAATGCGCTCGCCAGGGCGATCGGAGTGACACCGGCGCGAATCAACGAGATCGTCCGCTGTCGGCGCGGCATCACGGCGGAAACCGCGCTGCGGCTCGCCCGGTATTTCGGGACGGACGCCCAAAGCTGGATGAACCTGCAGGATCGGTACGAACTCGCCGTGGCGGAAAGGCGCGTGGAGGACGCGCTGGCGGCGATTCGGCCGAGGGAGTTGGTCTAGCGGCACTCAACCCCTTCCCTTTCACATCCCGGAGGCAGCCGCGCAGCGATGGCCCGCAAAGGAAAAGGTCGCAAGAAGGGCAGGAAACACGGAAAGCGGACTACCGGGCAGCGACCTGATCCGCGGGTCCGCTTCCTCGCCAGGCGGGGCGTTCCCGAGGCACAGATCCAGCTTGGGGCAATCTACGGCCTGGGCCAGGACGGCGTCAGGAGGAACGCCTTCAAGGCGGCGAAGTGGTATCGCGCTGCCGCGGAGCAGGGGGTGCCCGAGGCGCAGTTCCTGGTCGGGCTCTTCTACCGCGAGGGGGAAGGTGTCCCCCGTGATGCCGGGGAGAGCGTGAAGTGGATGCGGGCGGCGGCGGAACACGGCCACACCGATGCCCAGACCAACCTCGCCGAGGCCTACTACGAGGGCGAGGGGGTGGAACAGGATTTCGAAGAGGCCGCCAGATGGTACCGCGCGGCTGCGGAGGGTGGCGACCCTGACGCGTCGTTCAACCTGGGCATGATCTACGCGGACTGTCTGGCGGACATGGAGGACGATCCCGGCGCCGAAGAATGGCTCAAGGCCGCGGCGGACGCCGGGTATGAGTCGGCGCAGCACCTGCTCGGTGAACTTGGCGTGGCCGGCTACCCGGGCATCGGAGACGACGAGGAAGCTCGGCCATCGCATCGCGCTGCGCTCGAGGAGGACACGGACGCCTCCATCCGGTCCGGCGCCGTCGTCATCCCGATGGCCCGCGAGGAGACGGACGCCGCGGACCCCGAAACCGCGGTGGCCTGGCCGGTCGCCGATCCGGAACAGGCCAGCACCATTGCGAACAAAGCTCTCAGGGACGCCTGGCGGGGGAATCCGGACGCACAACGCTTCGTGGCGCACGCCTACCTCGAGGGGCGGGGGCTGCCCAGGGATGCCTCCGAGGCGCTCCGGTGGTTCCGGGCGGCGGCCAGGCAGGGCGATCCCGCCGCCCAGAACAATCTCGGGGCGATGTACCACAACGGAGAAGGCCTGCCGGAGCCGGATCCCGCGAAGGCGCTGAAATGGTACCGCGCGTCGGCCCAACAGGGGGTGCCCGTCGCCCTTCACAACCTTGCCGGAATGCATACCTACGGGGAGGCCGGACTCGAGGTCGACCACGCGAAGGCCGCGGAGCTGACCCGCGCGGCCGCCGAGGGAGGATGGGCCAACTCCCAGTACAACCTCGGCGTCGCCTTCCAGGAGGGCACCGGCGTGGAACGCGACAAGTCCGAAGCGATGAGGTGGTTCCGGGCCGCCGCGGACCAGGGTCATGCCGAGGCGCAGAACCAGCTCGGTGTCGCGTATGCCGAGGGCGATGGGGTGGAGCGGGACGACATGGAGGGAGCGCGATGGTACCGCGCGGCCGCGGCCGGGGGATCGGAGAGCGCCGAATACAACCTCGGGGTCATGTACGTGGAGGGGGAGGCCGACCTGGAGGACGATCCGGAGCGGTTGCGGTGGCTGAGGGCCGCCGCCGAAGGAGGCTATCCTCCCGCGCAATTCGATATGGGCTGCATGTACGTGGACGGCGAGGAGGTCGAGCCGGACGGGGCGAAGGCCGAGAAGTGGCTGCTGCGGGCCGTCGACGAAGGACTCACTCTGGCGATGTACGAGCTCGGCCAGCTGTACGCCCGGGGCGACCTGGTGCCGAGGGACGAGGCGAAGGCCCGCGACTACCTGCGCCGGGCGGCGGACGGCGGCTGGCCTCCGGCCCAGAACGATTACGGGGTGATGCACTCCGAGGGAGTCCTCGTGAAGAAGGATGAAGCCGAGGCGGTGAAGTGGTTCCGGAAAGCCGCGGCAGCCAGATCCTCTCCCGCCGCGCACAACCTGGCGGCCGCCTACCACGGGGGTCATGGGGTGGAGAAGGACCTGAAGGAAGCCGCCCGGTGGTACCTGATGGCCGCCGAGCAGGGGTTCGTGCTCTCTCAGATCTCCATCGGGCTGATGTATTTGAACGGAGACGGCGTGGAGCAGGACGATGACGAGGCGGAGGAGTGGTTCCGGATGGCGGCCGAGGAGGGGGATCCCCTCGCGCTCAGGATCGTGGAGGTGCTTGAAGGCTCGTAGCTCCGCCACTCTGCGGCTCGCCCGATACTTCGGGACAGGGACACCGTCCCAACCTCACATGCCCTCGTACCGTTACGAAGCGAGCGAAGAGCTGTTGCGGAGAATATGACTTGGTAGCGGCTCACAGCTCCACGCCGAACTCAGCCGCCAGGCTGCGGATCGCTTTGTCGGCCGGGACGCCACGTTCACCTGCCCTGTAGGCGCGGATCGCTTCGCGCCATAGATGACCCCTCTCCGCAGAGTGGACCAGGAAGTCATACCGCTCCGGACTCATCACCACCATCGCGGCCTGGCCGTTCTGGGTGATCGTCTCGACTCGACCGTCCGCGGATCCGTTCGAGGTGCTCTCCCGTACGCTGCCGGAAGTGGCTCAGAGGATAGGTGTCCTGAGTGCGGTGCATGTTCACGTCCATACGTTATTCAGAACTGAATTCAGTATGGACAGGATCGCGTGCGTCTGTCCAGTGCCGGGGTGCACGGGGGCTTGTCCGCGTACCGAGAGCCCAGCGAGAGAAGGCGGCTTCCAGACGGAGCCCCGAAACAGCCCCCGTGACGGGCTCGTAAGTGCACCCCATGCACGCCGGAACAACGCATGGTCCCACGCTCGCCAGCCTGTCGCGCGTGACGCACCGGTACGGACCGGTGGTCGCGCTGGATGAGCTCGATCTGGAAGTTCGCCGAGGCGAGGTGCTGGGAGTGCTGGGGCCCAACGGCGCCGGGAAGACCACCGCCATCAGCCTCCTCCTCGGAAGTCTGCATGTGCAGCAGGGCGCGGCCAGCGTGTTCGGCTGCGCGCCGGGAGCGCCGGAAGTGCGGGTGCGCCGGGGCGCGATGCTCCAGATCTCGGGCATCTCCGCGAACCTGACCGTGCGCGAACACATCGAGCTGTTTCGTGCATACTATCCGGCACCGCTCCAGGCTTCGCGCCTGATGGCCATGGCGGGTCTCGAGGATCTCGCCCGGCGCCGGTACGGCAAGCTCTCCGGGGGCCAGAAGCAGCGGGTGATGTTCGCGCTGGCGCTGGCGGGCGATCCGGAACTCCTGTTTCTGGACGAGCCCACCACGGGGCTCGACGTCGATGCCCGGCACCGGCTTTGGAGCGAGATCCGGGCCCTCAGGAAGTCGGGTCGCACCACCGTCCTGACGACGCACAACCTGGACGAGGCGGACGCGCTGGCCGACCGCGTGGTGGTCATCCACAACGGGCGGCGGATCGCGGAGGGCACCCCGGGGGAGATCAAGTCGCGCACAGCGGGGCGTCTGGTGCGGTGCGTGACCCGGATCGGGCCAGACGAGGTGGCGAGCATGCCCGGTGTGGTCGAGGTCAGGAGCCGTGGCCAACACCTGGAGGTTCTGACGACGCGGCCCGAAGAGCTGGTCCGGCAGCTGCTAGGGCGCGACGAGGGGCTGGGGGATCTGACGGTCGTCTCGGCTGGCCTCGAAGAGGCGTTTCTGGCGCTGACGCGGGATGGGAAGGAGGGTGGGCGATGACCGGCGGGGCGGAATCCGGTGGCGAGGGCGGGGGCGCGTTGATGCAAGTTCGCGACGCCCGCCGCCTCGGACCCGCACGGCGCTTCCAGATCTACCTGCTGGAGGCGCGCTTCCAGGTCGTGGAGGTGCTGCGCGAGCCCGCGTTCGCCATCCCCACGCTGGCGTTCCCGCTCATCTTCTACCTGTTCTTCGGCGTGATCATGGGCACGGGCGGGGCGTCGCTGGCCGTGCCGACCTACGTGCTGGCGACCTACGGCGTCTTCGGCGTCCTGGGCCCCGCGCTCTTCGGATTCGGCGCGGGACTCGCGAATGAACGCGACACCGGCGTCCTGCTCCTGAAGCAGACCACGCCCATGCCCGCCGGCGCCTACCTGTTCGCCAAGGTGATGGCGGCGCTGATCTTCGGGGCGACCGTGGTGCTCGGCCTGTTCCTGATGGCCGCGCACGCGGCGGGGGTGGCGCTGTACCGCTGGCAGTGGTTCGCGCTGGCCGGGGTGCTGCTCGCGGGCGTGATCCCGTTCTGCGCCCTGGGGCTGGCGATCGGCGCGTGGGCGAAGGGACGTTCGGCCGTCGCCGTGGTGAACCTCGTCTTCCTGCCCATGGCCATGCTCTCCGGGCTCTGGCTCCCGATCTACATGTTCCCGGACGTCATGCAGGACATCGCCCTGGCGCTTCCCGCCTATCATCACGCGCAACTCGCGCTCAAGGTCATCGCCATGGACGCCGGGCAGTCGGTCCCGCTGCACGTGGCGGTGCTGATGGCCGAGACGCTGGTCTTTCTCGCGGTCGCGGGGTTGGGATTCCGCCGCGCGGGCACGTTCGAGTTGGGAGGAACATGATGCCCAAGACCGATCGTCCCGGGCGGCGCAGCCTGGCCTGGGCCCTGGCCGGAATCGTGGTGTTCGTCGGTGTCCTGGTCACGCTGCCGGTTCCGGAGGTCGCCGAAGGGCCGGCTCAGGGGATGCACGAACAGAACTTCGCGATCGTGGACGTCACCCTCTTCGACGGCAAGGCCTTCCGGCACGGCTGGGACGTGTGGGTCGAGGGCGGGAGGATCAGGCACGCGGGTCAGAGGCTCGACCTGCCCGAGGACCTCCCCCGCCTGGACGGACGCGGCTACACGCTGACGCCGGGGCTGATCGACGGCCATGTGCACAGCTTTCCCTCAACGCTGAACGACGCGCTCCGCTTCGGGGTGACCACGGTGCTGGACCAGTCCACGGACCCGGCCTTCGCCGCCGAGAGACGACCGGCCCGCGATGAAGTGGGGCGCAGCACCGAGGCGGACCTTTTCTCCGCCGGCATGACCGCAACCGCCCCGGACGGCCACGGCACGCAGTACGGGGTGCCGGTGGAGACGCTCACCGGCCCGGACGAGGCGGCGGGGTGGGTGGGGGCGCGCAAGGCGGAAGGCTCCGACTGGATCAAGATCATCTACGAGGACGGCAGCGCCTTCGACATGGAGATCGCCTCGCTCGACGGAGAGATCGTCGCCGCGGTCATCGAGGCCGCGCACGCCGAGGGGCTCGCCGCCGTGGTGCACGTGAGCACTCTCGAAACGGCTCTGGAAGCGATGGCCTTCGGCGCCGACGGCCTGGTGCACGTGTGGCGCGACGAGGTCGTCTCCGAAGCGGATGCCCGGCGCTTCGCCGAGGCGGACATCTTCGTGGTGCCGACGCTTTCGGTCAGGGTCTCCCCCGAGGACTCCGCCGTGGCGGAGCTGGTGCAGGAGACGGACGAAGCGCTGCTCTCACCGATCCAGCGGCAGACACTCGCCGACCGCTTCTCGCGCGGCCTCGCGGAGGGTGGAGACGTGGCGCTGGAGAACGTCCGGCGGCTGCGCGCGGCCGGAGTGCGGCTGGTCGCGGGCACGGACAGCCCGAACCCGGGCACCGGGACGGGAATCTCCATGCATGGGGAACTGCGGCTGCTCGCACGCGCCGGCATGGGGAGCGCGGAGGCGCTGGCGGCGGCGACTTCGGTGGCGGCGGACGCGTTCGGAGTTGCGGACCGGGGGCGGATCGTGGAAGGCCATCTCGCCGACCTGGTGCTGGTAAGCGGCGACCTCGAGGAGGACGTGTCGCGGAGCCACGACATCGTCGCAATCTGGAAGGATGGGTATCTGGTGGAGCGCGAGGGCGACTTCGCGGGGGCAGGGCCTCAGACCGAGGTGGCGCCGGCGCCCGCGGAAACGCTGGTCGCGGACTTCGAGGACGGCCTGGAGGCGACGTTTGGCAGCTGGGACGTCACGACGGACCAGATGGCCGGCGGTTCCTCCAGCGCCAGCATGGCCGTGCGGGACGGCGCGCTGGTGGTCACCGGCGAGATTGCACCGGGGGTAGCATTCCCCTGGGCGGGAGTGATCTGGATGCCCGGCGAGCAGTTCATGCAGCTCGTGGATTTCTCAGGCCGAGAGGTGCTCAGCTTCCGGACGCGGGGGGATGGGCGGCAGTACTCGGTGATGCTGATCAGCAGCGCGGAGCCGGCCGGGCCGCCGCCCACAGTGACGTTCGTCGCGCCCGCGGAGTGGACCCAGGTGGAGATCCGGCTGGAGGACTTCCCGACGGCTACGCCGGAAATCATTGCGGGGCTGGCGTTTGTGGCGGAGGGGCCGGTTGGAGTCTTCGTGTTCGAGGTGGATGAGGTGGAGGTGAGGTGAATTTGAGCGTCAGGAGTTCGACGAACCACTGACGTCAATCACAATCACCCTGACCTTGTGCCGATAGGGGCCCTCCAGTTGCTCTTCGAGGCGCCGTCGCAGCGCCTTCGGCGTCTTCGGCCGACGTCCGGTGGGGGGGACAGGCATCTGCCCGAGCCCGAACCATAGAACGAGATAGATGCCGAACCCGGATGAGGCCGGATCGATCGTGTAGTTGGCCACAAGCTGGTTGGCCACGGCGCGCCAGAGGTCCCGGTGGGATTCCTTCTTTATTTCCACGGGGATGGCGTGGCCTTCGAACCAGACACGGATGTCCGCCCTCCCGTCCCGGGCATAGTGCCCTTCGGGCAGGGCGTCGACGCCATCAGGCAGAAGCCGCTTCAGGTCCGACAGGAGCGCATCGCGGCACGAGTCTTCATGCTTTGGCCGCGTCGATCGCCCACCAGAGTCTTCGCTCCAGTACTGTTTCCAGTCGTCGGTATTGCCGTGACGGATCTGTTTGGCGAGAAGTTGGAGCTTGTCGGCTACCAGCGCAGCCAGGTCTGCAGGATTCGCCGGTTTTTCGTTCGCCAGCGTCCTCTGGACCGCTCCGAGTTCTGGCGCCGAAAAGCTGGCGCTTCGACGAGCTACCACCTGGTTGTCACGCTCGGCGCCAAGTCTCAGATGCCACGGTTCAAGTGCCGGGTTGTCCACAAGCGACTGAAGAGCATCGGAGGCATCGCGGTTGGTACGTGTCGCGAGGGTGTTTGACCAGCGCGAAATGAGACCCTCCACCTTCAGCCGATCCTCTTCCGCGCTGGACGCAATTCCAGAAAAGCCGGGCCGCCAAGGCGTGTACCGGCTCCCGAGAAGCTCGATCAATGTCTTCAGTACTCGATTGTCCCAGTCCATGGGTAGTCTCGGCATGCCCTCCGGGGCCAGGAACCGGACCAGCTGTCGCACTCGCGCCTCCTCGCCGTCCTCAATGAACTCGACCAGAGCCGGAAGGTATTTCTCGTGCGAAACGAACAATCCGGCGCCTAGCCACAGTACCTGCTGCGAGACATCCATGCCGGATCTGGCCGACCTTTCTCGAATGGAGTCCTCCCACCCATCGGGTTGCCACCTGAGGGCCGTCAGCAACACATGGTGCAGTGCTTCCACCTGAGGCTCGGTGCATCGCGTCGGAAACGCTCTCAGGAGCGCTGGCACTGCAAGGCGAGCCACCGCGCGGTGAGACGGCTCACGTGGGAGCTGCCAAAGGTGCAGGCAATCGCGCCGCCCGCGGATGCGGGAGCGGGTCACCTTGACCAGTGCCTCGGCGACCGCTGATGGATGGGACTGGAGCGCCCGCCGGTACCATTCCGGATGACCCTCGACATTGAGGGGGATGAGGTAGTAGAGGGCTGCCACCCTGATGATCTCCGGCGAACTGCGGGAGTTCAGGTGCTCGGGGCCCATCAGGTCGAAGCCCGCTAGTATGGGATACGCGAAGAACGACATCCGGCCCTGCTCGCTCAGGCGGATGATGTCGCGCAGGCTCGGAAGGTCGTCGCGCTCGACCACGCGCCGGAACCCCTGCATCGCCGCTTCCGCCAGGTCCGCGTGTCCGCCGAGCCGTTCCTGGACACGCAGCAAGGGCGTTGCCCCTCCGCGCTTCAGGAGGAAGTCATTGTATGCCTGAGCAAGGAAGTGTAGCAGCTTCGGCGCACACCGGCCTTCTCTCAACTCGGCAACATGCTCTCGAACGTGAGCAGTGAACTCGGACTTTTCTCGTTTGCGTTCCAGCCGATACTCGCGGTCCTTCTCCCGGAGTCGCATCAGCTCCTTCGATTCCTTCGGCGGGGTGAGGATCAGTTCGACCTCTTTTCGAAGTGCCGGTACGTCTCTCGTGGTCTCCCGAACCTCCTCAATCGAGACACCCGACTCGGCGTCGCCGTCATGCCAAGGGCGGCTCCACTCCAGAAGCGCGAAAGCGATCTCCAAACGAGTGCTGGCCTGCTCGACCGCGCGCCGCAGGCACCATTCGGCGAAGTCGCCCGGCGTGCCCTCCCCGAAGACCGTCGACCTGACTATCCATGCACGGTAGTGATTGTCTCCTCGTACTTCCCGATCGTCCTGACGCAGCTGCCTGCCCAGTCCCTCAAGGGCAAGCTGCTTCTGTAAACCGGGCCGTTCCGCCAGCCATCGGCTCACCTCAGAATACCCTGCCCTGCGCATGCGCGCGGATCCGAACTCCTCAAAGTCCATCAACTCCAGCCAGTCGTAGAGAGTGGGAGCTGGCGTGTCCTCATCAGCGGCGTCCAACGCCCTTGCAAGAAGAGCCAGGATCATGTCCGCAAGCCCGTAGTCGGAGAAGTCCCGGTGAAATTTCTTTCCCTTTGCAATCAAGGCGTGAATCAGTGAGATGACTTTGCTTCCGTTGGTCCTGGCTAACAGGCGCGTAGACCAGAACAGGAAATGGGCACCGACGATGGAAGAGCGGAGGGGCAACAGGTAATCCCAGATCTCCCCGGGCCTGACGTAATCCGGGTAGAGCGCACTCAACAGCGTTCCGCGCAGCTCGCCGTCACGATCCTCGACCTGCACGTCCCTGATGTCGTTCAGCAGCACCACCAGGGACGGAATCCGGTCTTCTCGATTCACGGAGTGGTGGAGCAGCGCGCGCAGTGCAGACTGTCGCACCCAGGGCTGCCAAGTCGCATCGCGGACCACTCCTTCCAAGCGGGCGCGGGAAGGCCAGGCTCCCCTCGCATGGGCCAGCCCGCGGAGCAGCAGACCGGCAACAACCTGCCCTCCCTCCGACCGGTCGTCGTCCGCGAGATAGGCGGCAAGCAGCCGGACCGTGTGCTGCCCAATCAACGATGCCAGTGCGACCGGGGGCCAGGACCACGGTCTGATCGCGTCGGCCTGTTCGGCGAATGCGTTGAGGAGGGCTTCCAGTTCGTCGCTCCGAAAGGCCCCCACGTCGCCGTACAGCGCGACCCCCACGGGATCGGTCTCGACAAGCGAGAGTCGCGAGGGCCTGTCGAAGGCCGCCAGCCACGCAGACAGTCCGCGCAACTCCGTCACGACCACGCCATCTTCTCCGGTCATAAGGGCGAGCACGCGGCTCGCCGGGACTCCGGAATCGATGCGGGTGTGGAGGAAGCGCGCGCCCAGGAACTCGGCCAGCTGTCGGTGCGGCGGAACGAAACCGCCGTCCGGGCCACTGCTGAACAGGTTCGACTTCAGAGCCCGTTCCAGTGCCGGCTGGTCGCCGCCGGAGACATCTTCCAGACAGAGGACGTCGGGATCTTCGGATGGATCGATGGAGACCTGCTCCTTGTCGGACAGCAGGAGGAGCGCCGAGAGGTGTCCGGCCGCGGCTACGATGCGGTCAAGCGAAACGAGCGACGCGAAGCGCTGGGCGGCGCGGTGCTCCGGATTGCGCTCACGAGCCAGGGCGCGGCACGCATTCTCGAACGTGGTGCGGCGGTCGCGGGGCCATTCGTCGGCTGCCACGGCCTTGACCAGCAGTCCGAGCGAGTGCGGGTTGCCGAGCAGCCCCTCCAGGCCGCGGTCACGGGCTTCGCCCAGGAAGCCGCGCGGATCCGGGACGCCGAGGTCGGCGAGGATGCGCAGGATGTCCTCGGCCCGGAGCGGTTCGAGGTGCAGGACGCGGACATCCCCGTAGCCGGCGGTCGAGACGATTTCCTGCAGGTCGTTTCGCCCCAGCCAGTCCGCCGCCCGACACGAGAGTCTGAGGTTGGGGCTCCCAAGGCGTTCGAGTCGCTCGAGGATCAGGTCCATGGGTCTGCGGGCGTCCGGGCGGCCCGCACGGACTTCGTCCAGTCCGTCGATGAACAGCGTTTCGGCCTTCCACTCGGGATGCCGATCGAGGCTCCGGTAGATGAAGCGGCGCGCCGGGACGCGGCGGCTGCCTGGAACGGCACGGCTTTCCGTCCTGAACGCTTCCGTCTTCCCCGCGCCCGGGTCCCCCAGCAGCACGTAGGCGCGTTCGGAGCGGAATTCGGTCAGCGGGGCGGAGCGGCCTCGCTCGCCGTCCGCTCCCGGACGTGCATCCCGCCCATCCGGGACCACGGTCACGAAGCGTGGGACGATCAGGCTCACCCGTCCCCCTCCAGCCAGAAGGCCGCGGGTTCGGCCAGGAACTCGTTCAGGGGAACCCCTCGCCTTCCGCCCACCAGCAACGTCCGCGCCTTCGGGAACCTTTTCTCGAACGCCTGTAGCCCGCGCGTTGGACGCGCCCACATCCCGCTCTTGACCTCGATGCCGACGACGCGGGGGCCCTGCGAGAGCACGAAGTCGACTTCGTCGGGATCGTCCCTCCAATAGCCGAGCCGCATGGACGCTTCGAGGGTGTTGTGGAGGTGCGCCCCTACTGCGCTCTCGACCACGCGGCCCCAGAACGTGCGGTCGGCCAGGGCCTGATCCAGAGAATAGCCCGACAGGGCCGTCATCAGTCCGCTGTTGAGCACGTTGAGCTTGGGGCTGGAGCGGGTCCGGCGGACGGCGCTCCCCGAGTAGTTGGGCAGGTGGGCCACGATGCCGGCGTCGGACAGGAGATCGAGGTAGTGGCCGACCGTCGTTGCGTTCCCGGCATCCCGGAGCCGCCCCACCAGGTTGGTGTACGTGACGATCTGCCCCGAGTACTCCGGGACCAGGTCCACGAGTTGGCGCATCAGGGCGGGCTTGTCCACCCGCGTCAGCCCCAGGATGTCGCGCCCGAAGACCGGCGCGATGATGGAATTCACCACGTAGCCGCGCCACATCTTCATGTCCCGGATCAACGGCGCGGCCCCCGGATAGCCCCCGAAAAACAGATATTCATTGAGGGTAAAATCGAAGGCCGTTACTATTTCCTGCAACGACCAGTGACGGACGTCGAGCGGCATGAACCGCCCGGCCAGGCTCTCACCCCTTCCCGTGAGCAGGCTCCAGGGCGCGGATCCCAGGATGATCACCTTGAGCGGGCACCCGGTCTCACGGTCGCGGTCCCACAGCCCCTTCACCACACCCGACCAGCCCTCCACGTACTGGATCTCGTCGAGCGCCATCAAAAACCCGCGTTCGTGCCGCCATGCACGGTCCCGGGCCCAGTCCCAGACGCCGACGAGCCAATCGGCGTTACGCCGCCTGGGATCGATGGGGATGGTGGTCGTCTCGGACCCCGCAAAGGGCGCGCCCAGGCCTGCCTGAGGATCGTCCACACCGATGTGGCGGCCAGGGAGCCCGGATGCGCGCAGGCGTCGCAGCGCCTGCCGCACGAGAGTCGTCTTGCCGGACTGGCGCGGCCCGGTGACGGCCACGATCCGAGGCGGCAGCTCGTCGGTCAGGAGACGGACGAGGTCGTCAACGAGGGGGCGTTCGTAGGCGTTCATGGGATTGATGATAACTTCTCAGTGATATGTCTTCAAGAAGTAATACACTATAGTGAAGCCGACCTCATGGGACGGCGGAGACGGCTTTGCGCCTCGCCCGGTTTCTCGGGACCTACGCTCGCCCGCCCCGCTTCGCGCACCACGCCCGGCCAGGCCCCGTAGTCATCGCACCCGGCACTGCCGTAGATTCACGACGGAAGAGGTCCCCTTCGTCCTCCACTGCCGGAGGTTGCCGCGCAGCCATGGCCCGCAAAGGAAAACGACGCAAGAAACGAGGAAGACGCGGAAAGCGGAGCCGCGGGCGGAGACCCGATCCGAAAATCCTCTTCCTCGCCAGGCGGGGCGTTCCCGAGGCACAGATCCGGCTTGGGCTCATCTATGACCGGGGTGAGGACGGCGTCAAGAAGAACGCCTTCAAGGCGGCGAAGTGGTACCGCGCGGCCGCCGAGCAGGGGATGCCCGAGGGGCAGTACCTGTTCGGGCTCATGTGCC
Organism: Longimicrobiales bacterium; assembly: GCA_965225805.1. Lineage (GTDB taxonomy): Bacteria > Gemmatimonadota > Gemmatimonadetes > Longimicrobiales > Gaopeijiaceae > BD2-11. The sequence goes on along the minus strand of OZ245327.1, from coordinate 1,275,444 downwards.
GCGACGGGGAAGGCGTCCGGCGTGATGCCGGGGAGGGCGTGAAGTGGATGCGGGCGGCGGCCGAACAGGGCCAAACCGATGCCCAGGCCAGCCTCGCCGAGGCATACCATGAGGGCGAGGGGGTGGAACAGGATTTCGAAGAGGCCGCCAGGTGGTACCGTGCGGCTGCGAAGGGTGGCGAGCCTGACGCGCCGCTGGCCCTCGGCATGATGTACGCGGACTGTCTGGCGGACATGGAGGACGATCCCGAGGCCGAAGAGTGGCTCAGGGTCGCCGCGGACGCAGGGTATGAGCCGGCGCGGCACCTGCTCGGCGAACTTGGCGTGGCCGGCTACCCCGGCATCGAGGACGACGAGGAAGCTCCGCGGTCGTATCGCGCCGCGTTCGAGGAGGACGCGGATGCCTCCATCGGGGCCGGCGGGGTCGTGCGGGCGCTGGCCCGCAAGGAGACGGACCCCGCGCGCCCCGGAGCCGCGATAGCCGGGCCGGAAGCCGATCCGGAACAGACCGGCGAGACGGCGAAGGAGGTTCTTCGGGCGGCGTGGCGGGGAGACCCGGACGCGCAGTCCTTCGTAGCGTTCGCCTACCTCAGGGGGCGGGGGTTCCCGATGGATGCCGCCGAGGCGTTCCGGTGGTTTCGGGCGGCGGCCAGGCAGGGCGATCCCGTCTCCCAGAACAATCTCGGGGTGATGCATCACAATGGAGAGGGCCTGCCGGAGCCGGATCCCGCGGAGGCGCTGAAATGGTACCGCGCGGCGGCCCGGCAGGGGGAGCCCGCCGCCCTTCACAACCTTGCCGGAATGTACGCGCATGGACAGGCGGGACTCGAGGTCGACCACGGGAAGGCCGCGGAGCTGAACCGTGCGTCCGCCGAGGGGGGATGGGCCGCCGCCCAGTACCACATGGGCATCGCCTGTTCGAGCGGTACCGGCTTGGAACTGGACAAGGCCGAGGCGGCGAGGTGGTTCCGGGCCGCTGCGGACCAGGGTCACGCCGAGGCGCAGAACGACCTGGGCGTCGCGTATGCCGAGGGCGAGGGGGTGGAGCAGGACGACATGGAGGCGACGCGCTGGTACCGTGCGGCCGAGGCCGGAGGATCGGCAAGCGGCGAATACAACCTCGGGGTGATGTACGTGGAGGGAGAAGTCGATCTGGAGGACGATCCGGACCGGTTGCGGTGGCTGAGGGCCGCTGCCAAAGGTGGCTATCCTCCCGCGCAGTACGATCTCGGCTGCATGTATGCGGACGGCATCGAGGTCGAGCAGGACGGGGCGAAAGCCAGGAAGTGGCTGAAGCTGGCAGTGGACGAGGGGCTTGCCCCCGCGATGCACATGCTCAGCCAGCTGTACGCGGAGGGCGACCTGGTGCAGAGGGACGAGGCTAAGTCCCTCGACTACCTGCGCCGGGCGGCGGAAGGCGGGTGGCCCCCGGCCCAGAACGACTACGGGATGGTGCATTCCGAGGACGGATGGCTGGAGGAGGACCAGGCCGAGGCGGTGAAGTGGTTCCGGATGGCGGCGGCGGGCGGGTCATCCCGCGCCCGGCACAACCTGGCGTATGCCTACCAGGAGGGTCGTGGGGTGGGGCAGGATGCGCAGGAGGCCGCCCGGTTGTATCTGATGGCTGCCGAGCAAGGGTTCACGCCCTCCCAGATCGCCATCGGGCTGATGTACTTCACCGGAGACGACGTGGAGCAGGACGAAGCCGAGGCCGTGAAGTGGTTCCGGATGGCTGCCGAGCAGGGGGATCCCCAAGCGCTCCGGATTATGGAGCTGCTCGAGGACGCCGGGCTGGTGGATCAGGATCGCCGTTAGTCCTGCCCGGGAAAGAGCCGCGACATCGTTTGCCTGAGGGCTGCGTCGATCTCTTTGCATCGCTCTTCCTCCAATCCGTAAGCCGAAAGCCATACTCCCATCTTCCACCGCTCGCCCGTCCCTTCCATTTCCACATGAAGGACGCCGTCGTTGAGCGACGTCACCATCCCGGCGAAGGCCCAGGGGCGGTCGCAAAGTACGACCGTGCCCTCCAGCGCTTTCCCGCCGCCGAGGTGCAGACTGAACGCTTCGCCCGGCTCCGCGGGCACCGCGCCAAGGCCCTCCGCCCCGAAGATCGTGTCCCACACCTCCTCACGGGTGCCCGTCACCCAGGGACGCTCGCTGATCATCTTCCGGCGCGTCCCGGGGTGCCGCTCGACGAGGTGCTTCAGGTTCCAGAGGAAGAAGCGCCACCCGTTCTGCATCATGTGGAAGGTGTCGTCCCAGGAGGGATCGGTGAGCAGCCCCGAATTGACGAGGGTGAGGTGCGTCTTCCCGTCGCGGAGCTCAAGGTGGTAGTCGTAGCTCATGGCGCCACCCTCTTCGGGCGTATCGCCGGGTAGCTGGTCGACGAGGCGCAGGTGGCGGAACGGCTCCCAGGCGGTGATGTGGCTCGTCCACTCGGAACCGCCGCCCCACGACACGGTGAGGTGGCCGCCTTGGCCCGGCCGGGCAGAGGCGATGGGCGCGAACCAGCTTGCTACGGCGTCGCCATCGGTGAGCGCCCGCCAGACGGTTTCGACGGGTGCGTCGATCTCGACGGAGACTTCGATGTTGCGCGTGTTGGAGTTGGTGGGTGCATGACCACTCACGGAATCTTCCTTGAGAACCGAAGTTCTCCGCTTGGGGGTTGGATCTCGACTTTCTCACGGCGCGGGACACCGGCTGTAGCCGAATGGTTGCACAGGCGCGCCATCGAGGCCACCCCGCCCTGCGGTTCGCTTTCCCGGCGGCCCGTCCGGTCCCACCTTGCTCGTCGCACGGCGAACGGTGAGCTTGCCCCCCATGCGCCGTTTCAACATCGCTGGTCCCGTCCGTCCCGCCGAGCACTACTGCGTCCCACCTCTCGAGCGGCTCCACTTGGGCGAGTTGCTGGCCCTTGTTCGCGGCAAGCAGTATTTCGTGCTACACGCGCCGCGTCAGACGGGTAAGACCTCCGCACTATTCGAACTGCGCGACCTGCTGAACAGCGGCGCGGAGGGCGCGTATCGTTGCGCGTACGTCAACGTGGAGACGGCGCAAACGGCGCGCGAGGACGTTGGGCGGGCGATGGGAGCCATCCTGGACGAGATGGCTGCGGAGGCGCTGGATACCCTGGGCGACTCCGCCACTGCCGAACTGGCGGAGTCAACGGACACCACGACCCGGCCGGACACGGTGCTCCGGAGGTTTCTCGCCCGCTGGGCCGCGGCCGACCCCCGGCCGCTCGTTCTTCTGATTGACGAGATCGACGCGCTGGTCGGCGACTCGCTGGTGTCGGTGCTGCGGCAGCTGAGGGCGGGGTATCCGGGCCGCTCGCGGCGTTTCCCGCAGAGCGTGGTGCTGTGCGGTGTGCGGGACGTGCGCGACTACCGCATCCACGCGCGCTCGGAACGTCAGCCGGTCACCGGGGGCAGCGCCTTCAACATCAAGGCGCGGTCGCTGCGGATGGACGACTTCACGGACGCCGAGGTCCGGGCGCTGTACGCGCAGCACACGCGGGAGACGGGGCAGGCGTTCACGGAGGGGGCCTTGGCCGCCGTGTGGGAGCAGACGTGCGGGCAGCCGTGGCTCGTGAACGCGCTGGGACGAGAAATGTGCTTCGAGCACGAGGAGGCGCGGCTGCGCGCGAGGCCGATTTCGGAGGCCGACGTCTACGAGGCGCGCGAGGCGCTGATCCTGCGGCGGGAGACCCACTTGGACCAGCTGACCGACAAGCTGCGCGAGCCGAGGGTGCGCCGGGTCATCGAGCCGCTACTGAGCGGAGGCAACGCGGGGTACTCGGACGCGGACCGGGAGTACGCCCGCGACCTTGGGCTGGTTGCCAGGGACCCGCCGCTCCGGATCGCGAACCCGATCTACGCCGATGTGCTGCCCCGGGTGCTGACCTGGGTGCTCGAGGACGAAATGCCGGGGAGGACGGCGTCGTACGTGGAGCCGGACGGGAGCCTGAGCATGGACCGGCTGCTGGGTGCGTTCCAGGACTTCTTCCGGGAGAACTCGGAGCACTGGATCAAGCGGGCCCAGTACACGGAGGCGGGCCCGCAGCTGGTTCTTCAGGCATTCCTGCACCGGGTCGTGAACGGCGCGGGGCGCATCGAGCGAGAGTACGCGCTGGGGAGCCGCCGGGTGGACCTGCTGGTGATCTGGCCACGCGGCGAGGACCGGAACGACAGGTACGTGGTGGAGTGCAAGCTTCTTCGGGGAAACCGCGCCCGGACGGTGAAGCGCGGGCTGAACCAGACGGCGGCATACATGGACATCTCGGGGGCGGAGGCCGGCCATCTCGTGATCTTCGACATGCGGAAAGGGAGGACCTGGAAGGACCGGCTCTTCCGCGAGGAGCGGGAGCTGGGGGAGAGGAAGATTACGGTGTGGGGGATGTGAGGGGGAGCGGGCTGGCCTGGGCGCCGGGGAACGCGGAGGCGCTGGCGGCGGCGACTTCGCTGGCGGGGGACACATTCGGGGTTGCGGACCGGGGGTGGATCGCGGAAGGCCATCTCGCCGACCTGGTGCTGGTGCGCAGTGATCTCGAGGAAGACCTTTCGCGCAGCCACGGCTGGAGGACTTCCCGACGGCCACGCCGACAATCATTGCGGGGCTGGCGTTTGTGGCGGAGGGGCCGGTTGGGGGGTTTGGGTTCGTGGTGGATGAGGTGGAGGTGAGGTGAGGGGGCGGAGGAAAGAATCCCCCGACCTCATCTGTCTTCGTAGCGTTGCCGCGTGATCTCCCGCGCGGTGTGGACGATATCGATAATCGTTGTGACATGGACGGATTCATGATCTTCGCGAGCCAGTCACGGGCTCGGTCAGGTCCAACGTCGTCGGTGATGTAGCGGGTGAGTTCACGAAGCGAGCGGATCGCTGCTGGTGAGAATGCGACATCGTAGCGGCTCACCGCTCCATGCCGAACTCAGCTGGCCGGATAGCCCGCACGCGCGCAGGCGTCGTCGCGCCTGCCGCACGAGCGTCGTCTTGCCGGACTGGCGCGGTCCGGTGACGGCCACGATCCGTGGGGGCAACTCGTCGGTCAGGAGACGGACGAGGTCGTTGACGAGGGGGCGCTGGAAGGTGTTCATGGAATGACGATAATTCGTAAGAGCAATATCATTAATAAGTAATCAAACAGTGGTGCGGGGAGACTGTGGAGTTGCTCGAAGAGTTACGGAGCTGGATGAACCGCAGGACCGCTACGAGCTTGCCGTGGCGAAGAGGCGCGTGGAGGACGCCCCGGCGGCGATTCGGCCGCGGGAGTTGGTCTACGGCACTCAACCGTCGTCTGCACGTTGAGTCCCGGAACTGCCCCGACCAGAGGACCGACCACCCCCGGCTGACTTGCCGCCTGTCGACCGGCCAGACCCCGTGGTTCACGGCTTCTCAGATCGCCATCGGGCTGATGTATTTCACCGGGGACGGCGTGGAGCAGGACGACGACGAAACGGAGGAGTGGTTGGCCGGTAATCAAGGAGGCGATGGACCGTGACCGAGGGAGACGGAGAGTCCGCCGTGCGCAACGCGTCCAACTACTGGGACACGCTGGCACCGCATCATTGGCGCCTCGAGAACAACTACCTGGACGTGTCGAGCGTGCGTCTGATCCTCGGCGACATTCGCCAACCCGTCATGGTCGTCGGTGCCGGGCAGGGGCTGATTGTCGAGGAGCTGCGGCGTCAGGGGCTGCGATGCGACGGCGTCGATCTGAGCGCCGAGATGATGGAATACGCCAGGTTGCGAAGAGGCCTGACCCTTGTTCGCGCGAATGCGACCGCGATGCCGTTCGTCGATGGGACCTATGAGACGGTCATCATTGCGACCGGCGTCATCGACTTCATGGCCGATTTGCAGCAGATCGAGACGGTCATGCGCGAAGCGAACCGGATCGTTTCGGGGACGGGCAACGTCTTCGTCGCGTTCTACAGATTCAGTGCGGCGCAGCAGCGCTTCCTGACCTCGCTTGGACTCCTGCGGGACGACACGTTGCACATGCGGTCGGCATTGGTGCTGAATCGCCTCGGCTTCGGTGCTCTGGTGGCGTGGGTGGCGAAGATGGCCAGGATCAGCACGTTCCAAGCCGTCCTGTTGTGCATCAGCACCGGCCTCAAATCGACGAAACGGGAACGCGCAATAGCCCTCGCGATGCGGCGGGTGCTCGCTCAGTCCGGGGATCCCGACGCCTTCATCGAAGCGGCGCCGGAGACACAGCCGTACCGCAACAAGTCGGCAATCGGACGCCTGCTCGACAGCCTGTCGATGAGAATCGAGGACTGGCAGGCATCGAGCTGCTGCTATCTGGTACGGGTGTCGCAGCAAGAAGCGTAGGATCGTCGCTGAGCGATGCGCTGCGCTTCGGTGTGACCACGGTGCTGGACCAGTCCACGGACCCGGCGTTCGCCGCGGCGAAGCGAAGCGTCTCCACGGGGATCCCGTACTGCGTGCCGTGGACATCGTCGCGATCTGGAAGGATGGGTATCTCGTGGATCGTGCAGTCGCCTCCGCTGGGGCCGGGCCTCAGGCCGAGATTGCGCCCGCTCCGGCGGAGACCCTGGTTGCGGACTTCGGGGGCGGGTTCGAGGCGAGCTTCGGCGAATGGGACGTGACCACGGACCAGGTGACCGGCGGCTCTTCCAGTGCCAACGTGGCCGTGCGGGACGGCGCGCTGGTGGTCACCGGCGAGATCGCCCCGGACTCGCCTTCCTCTGGGGCGGGCGTGACTGGATGCCCGGGGAGCAGCCCATGCAGCCCGTGGACTTCTCCGGCCGGGAGGTGATTCGCTTCCGGACGCGCGGGGATGGGCGGCAGTACTCGGTGATGCTGATCATCAGCGCGGAGCCGGCCGGGCCGCCGCCCACCATGACGTTCATCGCGCCCGAGGAGTGGACCCAGGTGGCGATCCGGTTGGAGGACTTCCCGACACCGACGCCGGAAATCATTGCGGGGCTGGCGTTTGTAGCGGAGGGGCCGGTTGGCAACTTCGTGTTCGAGGTGGATGAGGTGGAGGTGAGGGGGGCGTGGCTGGAGGACGGCATCGGCAGAGATCCAAGTTCTGATCCCACTTCGCCCAGAATGAGCAGCCAGCCTGGGCGAGCGCCAAGGAAGGATTTGACCTGGCCGGGATGCCGCTCCAGAATGGGCTCATGCGATACGATGCTCTTCGAGCCACCGTCGACGCAGCCAGCGTCGATTGGCAGTACGACGCGGCGGTACGGACTGCTACCTTTGAATGGCTCAAGAGCAAGGCATCCGAATTCAACGATCTCTTACCCCATGCTCTACTGAAGCAAGGATTCGAGTTCCGGGGTAAGCGCATCTACGTGATCGGCCCGCAAGGCATCTTCAAGCCTGCCACCCTAAGTGTCCCGCTATCCATTACGACAAGTACCACAGGGGGCTACGAGGACGAATTCGGGGACGATGGTCTTCTCAGGTACAGTTATCGGAAGACCAGCCCTGATCATCACGATAATGTTGGCCTACGGAACGCTAGGCTTCGGGGCCTACCGTTAGTCTACTTTCACGGGGTCATCCGGGCACGATATGTGGCTGTCTGGCCGGTGTTTGTGGTTGATGACTCTCGTTCGACGGGGACGTTTTCCGTCGCGTTCGACGACCAAACGCAAACCAACCTCTCCCAAACACACCTGCTCAGAGAAGACACGCTGTTGCGACGCAGATATGTAACGGTTCACACCCGCCAACGGTTGCATCAGCGCGCCTTCCGAGAGAGAGTTCTGAGGGCCTACCAACACCAGTGCTCACTCTGCCGGTTGCGCCGAGATGAGTTGCTCGACGCGGCGCACATCGCCCCCGACTCCGAGCCGGAGGGTGTGCCCAGCGTGAGAAACGGGCTAGCGTTGTGCAGATTGCACCACGCTGCATTTGATAAATTTTTCGTGGGTGTGAGACCAGACTATATCATTGAGATTCGGCCAGACATCCTCCGTGACCGAGACGGGCCTACCTTGAAGCATGCCATCCAGGGCCTTCATCACCGACGGATTGCCCTTCCGAGGCGGAAGTCAAATCATCCGGACATTGACCTACTGACGGAGCGATATGAGCGCTTTCTGCAGAAGGCTAAGGCTTCATAGAAGGCAGTCGGTCAGGCGTCGTGTTCCTATGGTGGGGTGAACCGGGGTTCGACAGCCGCTGATCCCTACGCCTCCCCACCCTCTACATCGAATACCTCCGAGAGTTCTCGCGCCATCGCGGCCCGCGTTTCCGGATCCGCTTCTTCCTCGATGCACGAGAGCATGATCCAGAACAAGCGGTCGAACACGGTCAGGACGATTCGGTGGTAGGTGTCGGGTATTGGCTCGGCATGGATGAATCGGATGGCGTGATCCACGACCAAGCTGATGCCCTCAAGCGGGCTCTCGTCGCTCTTGTCCTTCGTGAACCCGCGCGCCATCGCGGTCCAGCGCCCTAGCCAATGCTCTACGGTGTCGGACACGGAATAGACGGTCGCTCGTCCACCGCGCTCGATCCAGAACCGCGAGTCGGACCTCGACCAGTTGGGTGCTGATTCCGACCCATGCCGATCGGTGATTCCGATGCATGCCGATCACTCTGGAGTGAGCGAGTAGCGGCGCTGGAGAACCTGCTGTAGCGGCGCCTTCTTCCATCCTCGCCGAGGTCCCTTGAGACGAGGAGGAAGAGGGTGTCGCAGAAGAGGTTGTCCATGCGGAAGATTCGAGAACTGATGCGCCTGAAGTACGAGCTCGGGCGCAGCCACCGCGAGATCGCCGCGTCGCTCGGCGTCGCCAACAGCACGGTGAGCGACTACGTGCGCCGGGCGGTCGCGGCCGGCCTCTCCTGGCCGTTGCCGGAGGGACTGGACGACGCTGCGCTGGAGGCCGCCCTGTTCCCGGCCCTGCCGCCGTCGCGGGTTCCCCGGCCCGAGCCGGACTGGCAGTACGTGCACCGGGAGCTTCAGCGCCACAAGGGCGTCACGCTGCGGTTGTTGTGGCTGGAGTACAGGACAGTCCATCCGAACGGCTACCAGTACAGCCGGTTCTGCGACCGCTACAGGGCGTGGCGTGGCCGCCTCGATGTGGTCATGCGGCAGGTCTACCGGGCGGGCGAGAAGGCGTTCGTCGACTACGCGGGCCCGAAGTTCCCTGTCGTGGACCGGAGCACCGGCGAGGTGCGCGATGCCATGGTCTTCGTCGGGGTCCTGGCCGCGTCGAACTACACGTTCCTGGACGTGACCTGGAGCCGCGCACTGCCGGACTGGACGGTCTCGCACGTCCGGATGTTCGAGTTCTGGGGAGGCGTGCCTGAACTCGTGATCCCGGATAACGAGAAGGCCGCGGTGCGCAAGGCCAGCCGCTACGAACCGGATCTGAACCCGACATACCAGGAACTGGCCACGCACTACGGCACCACCGTGCTGCCCGCGCGGCCCCGGGCTCCGCAGGACAAGGCGAAGGTCGAAGCCGCGGTCCAGAACTGCGAGCGCTGGATCATGGCGCCGCTGCGCAACCAGACGTTCTTCTCCCTCGGCGAACTCCGCGAGGCCATCGTGCCGCTGCTGGCCACACTGAACGAGCGGCCGTTCGAGAAGACCGAAGGGAGCCGCCGCAGCTGGTTCGAGGATCTGGACCGGCCGGCGCTCAAGCCGCTCCCGGCCCAGCGCTACGAGTACGCCGAGTGGCGCAAGGCCCGCGTCAACATCGACTACCACATCCAGGTCGAACACGCCCTCTACAGCGTCCCCTACCCGCTGGCCCGCAGCGAGGTCGATGTCCGGCTCAGCGCCACGACGGTCGAGATCTTCCACAAGCACCGCAGGGTCGCCGCGCACGTCCGGATCCGCGGGAAAGGCGGATACGCGACCGAACCCGCGCACATGCCGGCAGCCCACCGCGCCCATGCGGAATGGACACCGTCGCGGCTCATCGCCTGGGGCCGCAAGGCCGGACCGCACACGGCAGCGTTCGTCGAACGGCTCCTCGAGAGCCGGCCCCACCCCGAACAGGGCTACCGCAGCTGCCTCGGACTCATGAAGCTGCTGCGCGCCTACTCCGCCGAACGCCTGGAGGCCGCCTGCCGCCGCGCGCTGGACATCGGCACCCTGAGCTACGGGTCCGTCAAGTCCATCCTCGCGACCGGCCTGGACCAGGCCGGCGACGACGGGCAACGCACGCTCTCCCTGCCCGCGGAGCACGCCCACATCCGCGGGCCGGAGTACTACACCAACTCCCCAAACGGAAAGGAGTCCTGACATCATGCTTCGCCAACCCACCCTCGACCTGCTCCACGAACTCCGGCTCGCGGGCATGGCCCAGGCCTTCGAGGAGCAGACCGCCATGCCCGACATCAGCGAGTTGTCCTTCGAGGACCGCCTGTCCCTGCTCCTCGAACGCGAGAAGACCGAACGGGAGCAACGCCGCTACGTGCGCCTCAAGGGCCTCGCCAAGCTCCACCTCGACGCCACCATCGAAGACCTCAACTTCAAGGCCCCCCGTGGCCTCGACCGCTCCCTCGTGCTCCGCCTCGCCTCCGGCCAGTGGATCAGGGACGGCCAGACCGTCCTCATCAGCGGCGCCACGGGATCGGGGAAGTCGTATCTCGCCTGCGCCCTCGGCCACCAGGCCTGCCGCATCGGCATCTCCACCCGCTACTACCGCGTCTCCCGCCTCCTCGACGAACTCACCCTCGCCCGGGGGGACGGGTCGTATCCCAAGCTGATCCAGCGGCTCGCCAGGACCTGGCTCCTCGTCCTCGACGACTGGGGACTCGCTTCGCTCTCGGGACAGGGACGACACGACCTCCTCGAGATCCTCGACGACCGCTACGCCCGCCGCGGCACGCTGCTCGCCAGCCAAATCCCCGTCGACCACTGGCACGATGTCATCGGCGACCCCACCTTCGGCGACGCCATCCTCGACCGGCTGCTCAATAACGCTCACCGCATCATCCTCAAGGGCGGATCGATGAGAAGGCTCTACGACTCGACGAAGACCGACTCCACCCTCTAACTTCAACCCTCAACCCCCACCCCCAGCGCCCCTATGGACCTCCGCTCCTCCAAGGTGATCGGCATGGCCCGGAATCTACGATCGGCTTGCCGGAATCGGTGGTCGGCATCGTCGGAATGCGCATTGGGCATTCCAGCCTTCTCAAGCGCCCGAGATATTGGGTTCACGCCGGGGTCCTCCGGCACGAACGGGCTAGCGCCGCCAGAATGCGGATCAATCCAGATTCGGTCTAGGTCGTTGTCGACCGAGCTGAGTTCGCCCAAGAATCGCCTCCTCCAGCAGTGGCTTCGGTGCGAGATGCATGCGTACTGATTCAGCTGCGTTGGAGTCGGAACCTCCAGCCCGTGGAAGGTTCGCAAAGGCCGTTTCGTCTCAATGGTGAACATGACCCGGAGCGTGCCACGAGGCAGTTTCCCAGTCAAGACCCCCTCCACGGGGGTCATACCCGGCGGTTGTGCTTCCCGGCTCGGGCCAAACACCATTGCAGGGAAGAAGGAGCGACCGCGGGCGCCATGGAACGAGGAGCTGCCTTCCTCCACGCTGACGCTTTCCCTACAGGTGTTGTCACCGGGCAAACTGTCTCTACGGTGACGCTTCCTTCACTTCTGCAACTAGCGCCAACTCGGTCGCGAACTCGATTGCCTTGTCCAGTGTGCTCAGGCGTAGGTCCGGGTCGCGGAGTCGTAGGAGCAACTCTTCGCAGCCGGCAGCGGCGTACTGGTTAGCGAGTTCGATGATTCGAGCGGGATCCTCGACCCCCTCGTCTTCCGGCCCCAGGGTCCCCAGCGCCACGACCGCCAACAATTCGCATAGCTCGTCGGACATCTCGACCTGCCGAGTGTCGACGAACCTGTGGCCCCCCCGGCTAGGTGGCGACGCTAGGGGCGGGATACCCCGTGCGATGGCCGTCGAAAGCGCCAGCGCCCAGAAGTCCAGTTGTCGCCTGAAGGGTGCAGCCTCCGGATTGCTCGCGGCTCCCTGCTGGTGTTGTCGGACGTAACGCTGTATATCGTCCTTCCATTTACCAGGGAGGAACAGAGAATGTGCTCGGCTAGTCAAGAGTGCTCTGAAGTAGTTCATCGGCGATCTCCGTTCTCACGCCTGCTCCAACCGGGCGACTCACTCTGACCGACCCGCTCGCAGACATCGCAAAATTGCCTTGGGCCGCACTCGCATATCACCGCTACTTGTCGCTTCACCGTGTAGTTCAAGACATCTCCACCACCCCCTTCGCCGACGACGTCCCACTGGCCAGTAAGCGTGAACGTGGCACCAGCGTAGCGGTTCGTGATGTCGGCCTCGTCTTGCCCCTCGAGATCCGAGCTCGTCAAGAGCAGAATCGGTTGGCTTGAGTTTTCGGCGGTAGCTAGCAAGGTGTTTCTCCGCACCGCACCTGACATGAAGTTGAGCAGAGAGTCGGCGATGAGGGGGGCGTATGTGTTGGATTCCATGCACAGTGCTAGCAGCCTGCGCCGCAGAACGGTTTAGCCCCCGTTTTGGACGGCCGTGATACCATATGCGGTAGTACGCAGATGGCCGACCCACTATCTCTTGTGGGTCAGGGGGGACAGAGTTTTCTGACGCGCAGGCTCCTAGCACGAAAGATAGAGCCAGCACTCTCCTGGAAGCACCATTGATCTCTATCGGGGGCATCACGCGGCCCCGGCCGTTGAACGCGTAGATTTCGTATTCCCGTCCCGCGTCGTCCGTGGATCGTAATCCAACTTCTGCAATCATCCTGAGGGTGGCCTTGTTGGCTTCCGCGTTCGCTACGTCATCATCAGACACGTTGGCCGCCATTTTCGCAAACAACCGGCTCATACGTTGGGAGAGTTCCTCGACTTGGTCGCTTTCTATAGTTCGGTAGGCGCGCTCGAGGATTGTTGCGACGACCCTCGCTAGTTCTTCGGCCGCCCTCTTATCGGCGGCAACCCGCTCCTTCCTAGTACGGTGATGAATACGCTTTCCCAAAGACTGTATCTGCTCTTCAAGTGGCGGTAGCGCCATCTCATTGTTGGCGAGCTTGCGGCTCACCGTGGCCAATTGGGTCTGCAAGGCGTCAATTTGGTCTCGGATCATCTGTATCTTGTCTTCATCGATCAGGTCCAGATCGGCTTTGATCTCGCGTTGTTCTCGTGCCAACTGCGACAGCTCGTCTCGTAACGATACCGTATCCTCGGTCAATTGCCCCGTGCGGTCCCGCCACTCCATGCCCTGGCCCCCGCGGATTAGTGCGTGCGTCGCGTCGTACAGTCTTTCCAGGTACTCGGCCCGTCGTTCTTGGTCGGAAGTCTTGGTAACCCGCTGCTGGACGTGCTGACGGTGAGTGCCGTTGATCGACAGGTCCTGGCCGCACACGCAGATTCCCTCCTCTATGAGTTCGCGGACGAACTGAAGATGCCTGAGGGGAATCGCTCCTGAATCGTGTAGGGGTTTCAGCTCGTGATGGGCCTTCTTGACCATTGGTCCAGCTAGTGCCCCAAGGAGATTGATCGACTCCAACTGGCCGGCGAGACGTAGTTGGGTGGTCCCGTACCTACTCGAGATTTGATCCTTTCGCCGCCGTGTCTCCCGGAGACGCTCATCAAGCTGCTCGGTCGCACCCACGCCCTTGACTTCCGTTTCTAGGTCGTCATGCGCCCGTCTCAAACCGTCAGCCAGCTCTCGACGCTGTCGGCGCTGATCACGCAAGTCGCCGTCCAGGCGCGTCTTCTCGCGTCTGTACTCCTCCAACTCCTCTTGCAAGGCGTTGAGGTCCTTGTCTCCGACGGCTTTCGCTGCTTCCGAACCGAATTCGCGCTCGATGCGTTTCACTCGGCGCGTGGCTTCCTTGAATACATCGATCCCCAGCAGACTCTGGACAGCCTTTGTAGTCTTCGCAATCACATCTCGGCGGGCGATTGCCTTGTTTTCACTGCCACCGACGAAGTCGGCTGCCTCGTCCGTGTCCATCACAAAGAAGTCCCGGAGGCCCCATGGAAGGAGTTCCTCGATGACCTGTTTTGGGTGCGGGATCGGCACCCACTCTCCGTCCGGCACCTTCTTCATGAGTTGTTCCTTCTCTCGCACCCGCCGGTAATCCGGCTCGTCCGGCCGTTCAGCGGGGCTGCGAATGGTGGTCACCGTCCGCGTGAGGTTGTATAACGAGGCTTGCTCCCCCGCTCCGGCATGAACGCGAGTTGACCCGTCGGTCTCGAATTGAATCTCAATCTTCGTTATGATCCCATTCTCATCGGGCCGCCAGTCCGCAGGATGAATCGAAAACCTTTTCGTGTTCGCGCCCGGTAGTCCCTTTTCCCCATACATCCCCCATCGCAAGGCGCGGAGGAAAGTGGTCTTACCGGAGCCGTTTTCAGCTCGAACTACCGTGAGCGGCTTCTCCTGATTAACTGAAGGTGCAACGACGACGTGGTGGAAACATGCAAAATTTCGGATGTCAATCCTACGCAACCTAATCACGCTCCGACTCCTCCCGTCCTTGTCCTACCGCAGTGTCTTCGATCAGAGTTCGCATCTGTTTTTTTATGCCATGGATGTGAGAAATACGATGGCGATCCTCAAGTTCCACGATCTCCATGGTTAGGCGTTCGAGAACTTCCGGATCGATGCCGAGGTCCAGGCTAGCTCGTCGGGCCTCGATCTGGATTTCTCTGAAAATGCGATCGTAGTTGCTAATCATATTAGACCTCTCGGTGTGCCTGCTGAGACAAAGGAATCCCCGGAACGTTGAAGGAGTGTCGAAGCGTCGTGGTCGGCCTGATATGCGGTCCGGATTCGCTCCAAATCAGCGAACACATTCTTCTCGCCAGTGGCATTACGTGCATACTTGGCGAACGTATAGGCACGATTGAATTCCGTGCGAACGATCTTCTGGGCGTTTGTCTTATCATGGGCGACCAATTGGGCTGGTGGCAACGCCAAGAAATCGTGGACAAGTGCATATGGCTTTTCGCGGTGGCGTCGGAGTACCCGTCCTCTTCGCTGGATCCATTCTCGCTCTACTGTGGACGAAGCTACGATAAAGGCTTCACGAATTCGAGGAATATCTACGCCTTCGTCGAGAACCTTCTTAGCCAAGAGGACCTGGTAACCTCCATCGGCGAAGGCGTCGAGTCGGCTCGCGAGTAAGCCGGGCTTTGCAGTGGTTTCCTGCGTAACAGGGGCCCACCTAACGTGGAGTCTGTCCAGCAGTACACCGATGTCCTCGAATTGGCGCGGATCCTTAGCGGTCGCGTAGATTAGGGCTCCGTCTAAGGAGCAAGGGTCACGCGCTTCAATGACTTTCCGAAGCAACGAGAGTTTGGCCCTGGCCGTCTCGATGATCCTGCGGCGTTGGATCAACAAGCGTCTGAGCAAGCCTTCATCCCGATCGCCCTCGTCGTTCGTTTCCGTAGCCATGGCGACCCTGATGCGCTGACTGATGCGTTCGAACCGCTCTACTTCGTCTTCGTCCAGGGTTGCGGCGTGGACACAATAGTCGTACGGAGTCAGGCAGAAACCGATCGCCCGGTCGAGGCCAAATTCGTAGACGGGATCACCGAAGAAGGCGAAAATCTCTTCTGTACCGTCAGGGTCATACTGACGTTCAGGTGTGGCCGAGAGGCCGAGGCGGCGCGTGAAGAACTCCGGCTTGTTTGCCACGAACTTTGCGGCACCCAAGGTATGCACTTCATCTCCGATGAGGAGGGTATCCACCCCTGTTCCCGAGCAGGTCTTTTGTGCTACGGTGGCTTGGAAGGTCGGAGAGGAGATCAGGTGGTTAGTGACGACCACGACGTGAGTGCCACCGATACGCAACCTGCGGAAGAGGTTAGTGAGTGCCAGGTCCGTACTCGTCTCGAGAGTCGGAACAACCGCTCTGACTCCAAATTTGGCCACTTCTCCGCGCCACTGCTGAATCAGCGGGACCGACGGCGCTGAGATGACGACTAGGAGAGGCTTCCCGTTGAGGCGATCCTGCACGCGAGTCGCGCAGATCAGGGCGGTGATAGTCTTACCAGCACCGGTGGCCATCGAAATCGTCCCACGCTCAGGGCCGCGATCGGATTCCCAAGCCGCGACGGCCTCGCCTTGATGCCCGTAGGGCCCCTTTTTCCAGACGAGGCCATCAGGAATAACCAGGCGTGGTTGCTGTCGAGACCCGGATTGACCGAACCGAGCCATTAATAGTGCTGCTCGGTCGACGGCCCAGGTGGGGTTCTCGTCCGCCGCGGCGGCTTGCAGGTAGTTCGCCGGACTGGGTGGGCCTTCTGGGGCGGTCTGGATGATCTGTTCTCTAAGCGCTTGGGGCAGGTCGAGAACCCGCTCTATACCATGGCTCCGGCCCCTGGACCAGTCGTGGAGCATTGCCACGCCGTCGCGGACGCGCTGCCGACTGTGTTCTATCCACGTTACGTCCACGTCGAAGTGCTCCACACCGCTGGTGATCCCGCGAGCCGTAGCATTGCCTGACCCTCGAACCAGCATCTGATCGTCCCCGTCGTCGAATAGCCAAATCTTGGGATGATAGTTCGAGTCAGCCGTTGGTACGGCCACTCGGAGGTGCAATATCCCTGTGGCAATCATCCAAGCGAGGCAGTCCAACGCATGCTGGGCAAGCGCGGACACATCCGCTCTACCCTCGCGGAACACGTCCACTACCCTTCGACTTGCCTCCTCCGGGGTCAGGGACACGGCCTGCTCTACGGCATCACGCTCTGCGGCAAAAAAGACCGGTGATACGGTAAACTCGATCGGCGGGACGTCGCTCCGACTAATGTACTCCGCTAATCCCGGGGCAAGGCGCCCGATCCACCCTGCCGAGAACCACCCGAACGCCCCGCGGACCGATGTGGCCGATGCAAAGCCGGGGCTGAGCACTCTCGGTCCTACAGGATCCTCCGGGAGGCGATACAATCCTGGCCGAACCTGGGCATCAGTCGCGAGCACGTCAGAGAACTCGTCGTCGTCGCTTCAGCCGTTCCAGCAGAGCAGAGGATCTGTCGTCGCTCGTGCCTCCCGTGGTCTTCTCCGCTCCTTCAATCCTCCGTCGCCTTCCTCTCCAGCGTCGGCCGCTTCGCTCCGGATCGAACAACCGGAACTCGACGACGCCGGGCTTTACCACGACCAAACACACTCGATCACCTTCCGTGACACCCAACCGGTCAAGCGCCGTCGAAATGTAGCCAACACTCGTGCCTGACAGAGATGTCAATCGCCAATTCACCGATATCCGTCTGCAACCAGTAGGTCGAGACACAACCGCCTTTATGCTGCCATTCCGCGGACATCCCAACGCGTCGGCGATCTCCGGTGGCACCCCAGCGAGGCTGTACCCTTCAAAGTATCGCTCGTGTACCGGGAAACTCCAATAAGGCCACCCCTCCTCGGTCACGCCATCAACAACTTCATAGATATCCCGTAGCGTCACCTCCGATTCCTCCGCCAATCGAACGGTGCCGTCACGTAGGACGAATTGCGGAGTAGAAGCGATGGCCCGCACACTGCCTTCTTTTACCTCGAACATCTTCGGCAACTCACGGACCAGCCGATCCATGGTGGTGGTGCCACCATCTTCCTCGATCCTCTGCTTTATCTCCGCCGCAATTCCCTCGTATTCATCTTCGATCCAATCCTCGATCCCCCATTTGGTCTTGCTCGCCCGCGCAATGCCCTGGATACCTGTTAACAGTCCCGCCAAACGAGTTCGTGGAAGATCTGACTCCGCCGCGATCTCCTCAAGTGTGGCCGACCGACCAATAGTGAGGATAGCCGCCTTTGCGCGCGCCTTCATGGTGGAACGGAGCGCTAATCGGTCGCTGACGCGCACGAAGCCACATCGTTGGACCGAGAGCTCGAAGAGCCGACGCCACTCCTCATCCGGAAGGGATGCTCGGAGAGCTTCCTCATCAATGAGCCCCACGTCATCCGCAAGCTCCACCGCGTGCTTGCGAAAACCCTCAAGGACCTCTCTAGCCGTGCGGTTAGCACATACGCCCTTGAGGCAGTCATACTCCAGCGCCGCTTCGACGATTCGGCGCGTTAGGTCGACTGCTGGATCGTGGACGGACTCACCCTCGAACAGCGCGTATATGAGCAAGCGCAGGTCGGCCTCATTCACCACCGGGCCTGCCTGCCGGTTAAGGATGGCCGCAATTACAGAAACCTCGGGGCCGACCTGCTTTTCGATCTCTGCGGCGAGCCGGTTCTTGACTTGTCTGACTCGTTCTCGTGTGACGCCGAACGCCTGTCCCAGTTCTTCGAGTGTCTTGCGTGTTCGCGCGTACAGATACTGATCGAGAATTGCGATCTTGCGTTCTGGCAACGTCGCCTGCAGGTCACGGATTGCATTGATCACCGCACCCACGATGCGAACATCAGTCAGATCCTGGATCCTGTGGGAGTCGACCGCCTGCGCAATGCCGAGATCCGAGGCTAGCTCGGCTAGATCGAGCTCCAACGCGTCGGCAACCGTGTTTGCTCCGTGGAACTCGCTGGCGGCCGCGATCAAGAGTTGCAAGACATCCACGACTTCGCCCCAGGCCGTCCCCTCGTAGCCGACTTCTGCAGGGGTACTCGGTGTTTCGGCGGTGGTGGTGGGAACTGCAACTCTCATGCGAACCAACGGCGCGGCTTCAGCGATGCACATCAGATCCAATAGCGAAGCGCTGCCGAAACGAGGGATGGCGAGCAAGTCCTTAACGCACAGGGGCCCAGTGCCCTCCAGGAACCCACTCTTCGCCAGGGTATTCGTCGTTAGGGTACGAAGCGGCCGGTCTAGGAGCTCAGCCCGGTCGACATGGGCAGGGATGACAACCAAGGACTCAGGCGGAGGATAGGTCTTTGCAATGTGCAGTAGAGAACCTCGGGCGGAGTAGCCGATGGGTGATGATCTGCCGTCCCAGAACGACTCGAGTTGCCCAATCGTGGCGACCGACGGATTCTCAGCTCGGATCTTGGCGGAGAGCCGAACATTAGGAATGTTGTCGCGATACCAGCGTGGCAGCAGAGGTGTAGGCGGACTACCCCACGGCGCGACTCGAACGGGGTCAGTACCGGGTCCACCCTCGGGGGAGGGCTGGCTCACAGGGCGCACACCGTGCAGGGAGCCGTATCGTCGTCTTCGTCGAAGGCGTCGGCCAAGGCCTCGATGAGAGGGAGGTTGGCTTGGTGCGTAGCCGCACGAGACATAGCGGCGTCGTGGCGGGCCAAGATCTCGTCTCGGCGGGACCGGAGCTGGACGAGAGTCTCGCCGCCTGACCACGTGTATTGCCGTCCCCGCATGGCTCGATCTCTGAAGTCCGCGTCACCTGCAACTGAGGTGGTCCCGGTTTTTTGGACAGGTCGTTAAGGTGGATTCCAGGACGGAAGAGGAGGCACCGAGATGGCCAGGAAGAGACGGAGGTTCACGGCGGAGTTCAAGGCGCGGGTAGCGCTCGAGGCGCTGCGCGAGCGCGACAGCGTGCAGGCGATCGCCACCCGACACGAGCTTCATCCGAACCAGGTGAGTACATGGAAGCGGCAGCTGCTCGAGGGGCTGCCGGAGGTGTTCGCCGGTGGCGCGGGCCGCAAGCTCGCGAAGGAGCACGAAGCGAAGATCCGGGATCTGCACGCCAAGATCGGGGAGCTCACGGTCGAGCGGGATTTTTTTCGGCGCGGGCTCAGGCGCTGAGCCGTGCGGATCGTGTGCGGATGATCGCGCGGGGCGGACCGCTGAGTCTTTCGAGGCAGTGTGCGCTGCTGGGGGTGAGCCGGTCGTCGCAGTACTACCGGCCGAAGGGAGAGCGCGCGGACAACCTGGCGCTCATGCGGCGCCTGGACGAACTGCACATGGCGTATCCCTTCTACGGCAGCCGGCAGCTGATGCGGCATCTGCGCCGCGAGGGCGTCACCGCGGGCCGGCACCGGATCCGGCGACTCATGCGCCTGATGGGGATGGAGGCGACCTACCGGCGGCCGCGCACGAGCGTGGCGAGTCCGGAGCACCGGGTCTTCCCGTACCTGCTGCGCGGCCTGACGATCTCACGGGCGGACCACGTGTGGTGCGCGGACATCACCTATATCCCTGTGACGCAAGGCTTTTTCTACCTTGTGGCCGTGATGGACTGGGCGACCCGGCACGTGCTGTCCTGGCGGCTGTCGAACACGATGGACGCCTCGTTCTGCGTCGAAGCGTTGGACGACGCGCTGGGCTGGAGGGCTCCGGAGATCCTGAACACCGACCAAGGCGCCCAGTTCACCAGCGAGGCGTTCGCGGACCGGGTGCTGGCGGCGGGCGTGACGTTCTCGATGGACGGGCGGGGCCGCTTCCTCGACAACATCTTCATCGAGCGGCTGTGGCGGTCGCTGAAGTACGAGGCGGTGTACCTTTACGAGCTCCGGGACGGGCTCGACGCCGAACGCATCATTGGTTCCTGGATCGACTTCTACAACGAGGTGCGCCCGCACTCGTCCCTTCTCGGACGGACGCCGGGCGAAGCCTATCGCGAAGGCGCGGAGGTGTGGTGAGGACGATCCGGCGCGATGCCATTCATGAAGCGCAACCGGCGCAACGACGCCTGCGAGCGTGGCGGGATCGCCGCGCGCCGGTTCCCTCCGTCTTCCCGTCGGCAGCCAGTCCCGACGGGAAGACGGAGGTTATGTTCAAACCGAGGTCGGGGAAGAGCGTCCAGACCGGCCGGCTCGGGACCCCGGCGGTCCCCGGTCAGACGCGCTCGGCCCGGGCCCAAGCGAGATCACCGAGGGCATTGGAGACCATCGGAATCCACCTTAACATCGCCCTCGGACTGTCCAACGAAGTAGGACCGCCTCAAACACCCGCATCCTGAAGCACCTTAGACTCGATTGCCACGGCTCGCTCGAACAGTTCAGGGTGCCGCTCAGCTAACCCGATCCACTCGGCCTTTCGCTGGTAGAAGCAGAAATAGCATCCGGACCTCGTTCGCCATTCGTAGTACTTGGGCAGCCCGATTCCGGCGTCCTCCAGGATGTTCACTACGCCTTGACGGTCGATCCCATCTTCCACGAACGGAAACCGTGCTGTGATGTTGGGTTTGGTGGAGATGTACCCTTTGCGGTTCGATTCATCGGCGCGGATGCCCACGTATGAGACGGCCGGATCGTCTCCAATCCATTCTTCGATCGGCTTGATCTTCATGTTCTTCGTACACCATCGCATCTGAGGAGACGGCAGGGTTCCACGGAAAACCTCGAACCAGTGATCGAACCCGCGGCTCGCGTTGAGCCGAGTGATCGGCTTGCCGAGAATCACCTGGAGCCGTGTCAAGTACTCATAGGTCTCGGGTAGTTCGGCTCCGGTGTCGCAGAAGAAGTACTCCATCTCGGGTACGGTGTCGCGCAGGTAAACAGCAAGCGCGCTTGAGTCTTTTCCGCCAGAAACCCCGCAGATGTGCCGTACGGAGTCAGCCATTACGTATCCTGTCAGTAGAGAAATCAACCTTCCTGTCGTCGGCAGCCTCTTCTTCAGGGAGGAGCTTCTCCGCCATCATCGCCATCAGAGCGGATAAGGCTCGCTTCTCTGAACCCATCTTAGCTACAAGCTCCTCAAGGCTCATGTCAAGGATTTCGCTGACGAACCGACGATTCTTGTCGTCGACACCGACAAGACCCACATGCTCGCCACCATCCGGGCGAGTGAGGGTGAGCCGGAAGGGCTTGAACGGGCCTCCACCGTCCGCACGTCGGTCAGCGTGTAGTGCAACTAGACGCTGAAAGGCGGCCACGCGCCGGCTGAGCACCGGGCGGAAACGGCTCAAGTCGGCATCCGTCCATTCGGACGGCGCTTTTCCTGCCACCACCGTCGAGATTGCCGCGATCCAGTCTGCGTCCGTGTCGACCGTTTCGTTCGCCAGCGTGAGAACGAAGGAGCGGACATCCGGATTGAAAACCTCGTCCTCGAGCGCTTTCGCCTGGCCGGAGATAGCGAGACGGGACGTCTCACCGCTCTCCTCGAAGAGTGCCTCAAGCAGCCGGGCGAGCAGTTCACCATGACACCAAGACAGCTCGTCCACTGCGCTCGCTAGCTTATCCGCGTAGGTGTCAGCCGATGAGTACTCCACTGCGGAAGCGGAGACGGCCCGCAAGCCCAACGCCCTAGGGAGGTCCTGGAAGAGGAGGTGGTCGGGTTCCACCGCGCGAAACAACGCGTCTCGCACCGAAAGGGTCTCCGCCCTCAGTGTGCGTGTCCTGCGGGTGAAGCTGTCTAGTCTGCGTGCCTGAGCAACCAGCTGCCCAACGATCGCGAGTACGTTCTCGACCCTGACCCTCCCGAGCGCCGGACGCACACCCAATCGCCCTGCGAGCGCCTCGACGGCCTGGAGCCGAGCACCCGTCGTATTGGCGAAGTGTTTGATTTCGTAGTGTCCCGGATTGCGGACCATTCGCTCCGACAGCTCCGGGGCAAGCACAGGCACGAAGGTACCGTGCTCATACAAGGCGATATCCTCGCTACGCGCGATCAGGGCAACGGTGACGAAGACCGGAATTACTCCGCGCTTCATCCCCACGGGTGGAGACAATAGCCCGGCGTAAATGTCTTTGAGGTTGACCCTGCGTCGCGTGGCCCGCTGAAACTCTCCTTCAACGACCGCCCACGCACACCGGAGTGCCTCGTCGGTGGGGCGTCGAAACGCCCAGGTACGTGTTTCCGGATCCAAGCGATGGAGACCGGTGCGTAGTAGGAACGCTCGGTACATCGCTACCTCAGGGCCGTAGCCGCCAAGTCCCAAGTGTTGCAGCGTCTCCCTCTCGATCATACTCTCGAGCAAGACTCGCCGGGCCTTCGCACCCTGCGACGTTACCCTGGTGCGGTTGAGAATCTCATTCCGAATTCGCGGCGTGGAGTCAAATACCGAGTCACAGGCTCTCGACAACGCTGCGCTTCCCCGCCCACCTCCAAGCTCGGCTGCGCCTTCGGAGCCAAGCAGCATCCACCGACAGGTTGTACCCTGAAATGTGGAACGACTTGCTTGCTCAAATTCCCTCTGAGCCTGGGCTAGCCTTTCAGCTACCTCACGCCTAGCAACCCAATCGTCGGTCACGGCAGACTCCGCCAACACCGCCCGCACGGCTGCAACTTCACGGGCAGCTTCATCGAACCTCGTGAGATTCGCTGGAAGGACCGCGACTACGGGCTTGGCTGCGCTCGACGTCTTGGCGAGCTGCGGCAGTTCAGCCAAGCCTACGACAAGCAGTATCTCTCCGTCGAAATCGGAGAATGGCGTCAAGGGATCAACGGGCCCACTGCCGTCAACATATCGTCGGTTGAACACCCGAAGGATGTCGTTCTCCGCGCTGTGCCGAGCCGCAACCATGGGCCTAGGATCGTCGATCTCCGCGAGGACATCCACGAGCGCTCGCCGCTGGATCCTTGCCCGGGCTACATCCAGAAGGCTGTGGATGTCGACGCCGGTTCCCTGCCAAATTCGGTATTCGTCGGCAAAGTCTCGGTAGGTAACGATTCCTTCAGTTTCCAACTGCGATAGGATGTCGTCGGCCTCAGGCTCCACTTCCGTGAGCACCCGCCGCGAAGCACGGAGTACACCCGTCGTCGATACGAGATTGAGGATCGCGATCGCCTTCGCCAACCCCTTTTGTGCATCGGTTAGGTTCGGTGCGTCGCGCAGTCGGGTCGCGACTTCCATCCAGCGACCTCGATCACCGGCCGATCCAACTATCGTGCTGTTGGCAACAAAGTAGTCATAGACGGTTGCGAGGCCGAGGGAAGGCAGTTCTCCTTGACGTGGCACTCGCGTTCGTTCCAAGAAAGACGACGCGCTGGCAGGTTCGGCGCTCGTCAGAAACGAGAACAGCGTGCGTTCATGTTGACCATATCGATTGCAAAGTTCGGGAAGTACCGCAGCTACCAGTGGGTGAAGCGGATACCAGGAGACCACCATGTCCGCATCGGCGAGTTCGGGCATACCAAGCGACCGCATCGCTTCCAACTGGACTGCGGCCCACTCCTTGATGCGCGCACGGATCGGGTTCTCGACGTGGAACGCGCTTCCTATGAACGCCCGAGTCTGTCCGGCCGATTCGGTGTACGGAATGCTTTCGAAACGTCCCTGAATCTTCGCCCATTCACGACGCTGCGCCTCCTCCGTGTGGGACAGATAGTCCTCGAAGGAGAGGTGCTGAAGCGTAAGCAGGAACAGGGGCAGTCCCGAGCCCTGTCCCGCTTCCGCGAGTTGCTGTAGCAGGTAGGGATCGGCTTCGCTGCTGTCTCCAATTGCCTCAAGGTTTTTCCCAAACTCGTCGATCACCAAGAGGAGGGGACGGTCCTTCGCCAAGCACTTCGCGACCTCAACTAGGGCCGCAGGTGACGGACCCGTTCGACGCGGATCCTCACTCGCCGCGTCGTCGATCGCGCTTCTCAAGGCATCGGCAGCGGCAAACACGTCCGTGGGAGGGATCTCCCCATATCCTTCCAGGACGGCTCGATGCAGGCCCCTTAGGACGGTGTGTGTCAACGGTTCCCGGGCTGCGGTGACGAGCGCGCGGTGGAAGCCAGCTACTTTGGTATTGTGGTTGTTGTGCGTCCCAGAAAGCAGATGCGACAAATCAGATTTCGCAGCATCCAGAAGCCCTGCGGCGGTATTTCGCACGTCGCCGCTCGGCCCGAGAAGGGCGTTGACTAGCAACGCAAAAGAGGACTTACCCGAACCGTACGGGCCAGTCAGAAACCACGCTCCGCCGGATCGCTTCGTCGCAGCGACGCCAAGGATGCGCTCCACCGCTTCAGTCGCGCGAGCGGTAGTGATGTAGCCCTCTAGTGGTCCTGACTCGGCGGAATCGCGTTCTAGATTCGCTGACCGAGCAAAGCGCGGGAGGACCTTGATGTACTCGGCAAGGATGGGCATCACGAGCTTCTGGCTCCGGAGAGCGGCAACTGCGCGTTTGCCTCGGCTGCCAGGGCAGATACGCCGTAGTACTGGTCCAGAATCTCTCTAGCAAGAATTCGGCGGTCCGCCGACCACCCAAGCTGAATTCCCCCTGTCACGGAGACCAAGTCCAATCCACTACTACGGTGAACCGTCGGCTCGAGCCCTGTGAGCATTTCGGACTCGTTGAGCATGAAGGCGCGTCCGGGTGCACCCGGTGCCGTGGTCAGTCGGTCAAGGGTAACCGTACTGCCACTGGGGCCGGTCCGTTCGATGTAGTCTAGGACGGCATACGCTAGGATTTCCGAGGGCAGGGTGGGCTTGGCTCCCAAAGCGAATCGATATCGCCCCGGGTCCGGGCCGCGACCGATAAGGTCGAGCTCCCGGAGCGGGCAATCGAGGAGGTCGTCGATCGGAATTCGCTTTGTCTTTTCCTGTGGAGCGTATGTACGCAGAAGAGCACCAACGTCCTTCTTTCTTGAAGATGGGTGCGGCTTCCTCCAATCCGATACGAGATCCAATTGCGTCTGTACCGCCGACTCCAACTGATCGTCGGAGAACTCCACCGCGTGGAACGCGTTGAACGCAATCCACCAGACCGGCAAATGGCACGGCGGCGCCAGCAGCAGCCAATGGAGGAGCCACAGAGTACCAGGATCTTCCATGTACTCGTCCCATCCTCCCTTCCCAAACAGCGAATCGCCTAATTCCGTCGTCCGCAGATCGGGCGCGCGCCGGTTTGGAGAGTTGGGATCCTCCTTGATGAGCTTCGCTGCGAGTCCCCAAAAGCGGATCGCTCGCACCATGTTCTTTCCGACGCCGATCCGCACTGGGGCGTCGTCGCCGAAGAAGGCGCGAGGATCTTGCGCGACTTGAGCGTAGGCCTTCCGGAACCATCCGTACCTGGGATGGAAGGTCTCGTGGCGCGCAAAAAACGGTAGCGCTGCTTCTACCAGACGCATTCAGGTTTCCCGCAAAGTCATGGCACGGACGCGTGACACGGCGGCGACCGTTCGATCAACCGCAATATCGATGTCCTCCGCCGTCGTGAAGCGGCCCAAGCTAAAACGTACGCATTCGTAGGCGGCTTCGCGGGAGAGACCCATCGCGAGAAGAACCTCGGATGGTTCGATCGAGCCTGAGCTACATGCACTTCCGGTGGAAGCTGCTACGGGTTCCAGATTGACGACGACAGCATCCGAATCTGCTCCTGCAAAGCGGACATTCGCCGTGTTCGGAAGCCGGCGGTCGACATCACCAATCTGGGTAACCCCGTGTAGGCGAGACCCTAGCGAAGTTACTAGTCGATCTCTGAGCTTTTTCACCCGCTCAGATTCCCCCATCCTTTCCTTAAATGCGATGTCGGCAGCCACGCCCAAGCCTACGATGCCGGCGACGTTCAGCGACCCCGACCGAAGGCCCCTTTCGTGTCCCCCACCGTGAATGACTGGGGACAACCGACGTAGCGCTTGCCGATTCCCAACGAGAGCGCCAACGCCGCCTGGACCACAGATCTTGTGGCTGCTCAAGGAAAGCAGGTCGATCCGCAACTCTTCCATGTCGAGAGGCATCCAGCCTACCATCTGTGTCGAGTCGGAGTGGAAGATTGCACCGGACGACCAAACGAGTTCGGAGATCTCCTGCAGCGGATTGATCACACCGGTTTCGCCGGTCGCTGCCACTACGGACACTAGCAGCACGTCCGGGCCAAGACGAGATTCCAGTGCTGACAAATCGACGAAGCCGCCCCGAGTCACCGGTACTACGTCTAGTTGCACGAGTCCTCGCTCTTCGAGCCAGCGAGCCGTGCGCAACACGGACGCGTGTTCAACTGCGGAAACCAAGATTCTGGTTCGACTCGAACCAGCACTGTCTACTGCTCCTCGAAGCGCCAGGTTGTTCGCTTCCGTTGCGCTGGAAGTGAACACGACCCCGGACGGGGAGCTCCCGACCAAGGCTGCGACTGCTTGACGTGCGCCATCAACGGCTGCGGCTTGCCTCTGTCCGAAGCTGTGGGACGAGGATGCGTTCCCCGAACGTTCAGTCAGTGCGGGGACCATGACGGCGGCGACGCGCGGATCGAGCGGAGCTGAGGCGTTGTAGTCGAGGTAGACGTCCCTGCTAGTGCTCGACGCCCGTGATCGGGATCGATCCAGTCCTGACAGCACTGATAGCTCGGGTGACATGCCTCAGGCTTCGGCCTTATTTCGGTTTTTGTTCGGCAACCCCATGAACAATAGCTACCAAAGGCGGCATTCGGAAGGGCCTACTCTGCAGGAGCCGGCACGGACACTCCTTTGCGAGTAGCGACGCGTCAGAACCTCCCCTCCCCCAACCCAAACCCCTCCACCCCCCACTTCCCCTCCTCCCCCAGGCAGAAGTCCGCCATGATGCGGCCGATCACGCTGCAGAACTTGTAGCCGTGGCCGGAGAAGCCGGCCGCGATGAACACGTCGTCCATGGCCGGGTGGCGGTCCAGGATGAAGTGCTCGTCGGGGCTGGTGGTGAACATGCACGCCACCATGCGGCGGGTGGGGCCGTTCGCCTCCGGGAAGTAGGCCGCGACTCCCTCGCGCACGGCGGCTTCGTCCTCCGGGGAGCATTCCCGGTCCAGGTGATCCGGGTCGGGCACGGGCTGCACGCGAAGATGATACTTGCCGATCTTGAACCCCTCGCCGCGGTCGCTGGGGAAGCCGTAGTAGCGCCCCTGCGGGGCCTGCAGCACGAAGATCGGGAACCGCTCCGGTTCGAACGGCGCCGCATTCAGGGGCTCCGTCCAGAGCATCAGCTGTCGCTCGGGCTGGCACAGGGGCGCGAGCTCCGGCACCAGCCGGCCCATCCACGCACCGGCGGTGAACACCAGCTGCCTGGCCTCGTACGTGCCGCTGGCGGTCTCCACCCGGAAGCCGGAAGGGCGCTTTTCCCATCCGCGCACCGGCGACTCGGTCATGATCTCCGCGCCCAGCTCCCGCGCTGCGGCGGCATGCGCACGGATCGCCACCTCCGAGCGCACGTAGCCGGCGTCCGCCTGGTAGATGGCCCGGAGGGACTCGGGGACCTGGTAGCCGGGGAAGCGCCGGTTGACCTCCGCACCGTCGAGCTCCTCGAAGGGAATGCCGTGCTCGAGGCACGAGCGCCGGGAGTTCTCGACCTTGGGGCTGTCGGGCGGCCCGATGTCGAGACCGCCGGTCACCACGAGGATCGACTCGCCCGTGACCTCCTCCAGCTCCCGCCAGTATCGATACGCGGCCCGGAGCAGCGGGACGTACCGGGGGCCCTCGGAGTACGCCATGCGGATGATGCGCGTGGACCCGTGCGAGGAGCCGAACGCGTGCGGGACGGTGAACTGCTCGAGGCCCAGCACCCTGCAGCCGCTCCGCGCGAGCTGGTAGACCGTGGCGCTGCCCATCCCGCCCACGCCGATCACGATGACGTCGTACATTCTCTCCCCTTCCCGTCCAGTTGCGCTCGGGAGCGCGCAGCATGACCTTGGCCCGCGCATGTACCGCCGCGAGACGGCAACCGTTCTTCGTTAACCGATACGCGAAGTCAGATCACATGTCACCCCGACACATCACTTCCTGCTTGATCGCTTCGGCAACAGCCTTGTGGTCCATCGGCTGCGGGGATGGAGGTGTCGGTGTCGCCGTCGAGGAACCGATGGTCGTGGTCTGTGACCGCACGCCACAGGTCCGGGGCGGCATCGTAAGGGCCGCTGGCGCGGCCAGTTGCGAGGCGGTGACAGCTTCGACCCTCGCAGAGATCCGGGTTCTCGACTTGTCCGGCAGCCTTGTGGGCCCGGCGTCGACGGACATCACGGAATTGCGCCCGGGAGACTTCTACGGCCTCACTGGCCTGGAGGAGTTGCATCTGGAAGGGAACCAGCTGGAGTCGCTGCCGGCGAACATCTTCTTGAGCCTCACCAGCCTGCGGGAGCTATGGCTTTACGTTAATCAGTTGGCCGAGTTGCCGGACGGGGTGTTCTCCAGCCTCACGAGCCTCGAACTCCTGCAGCTCGGGGGAAATCGGTTCCGGTCAGTACCGAAGGAGGTATTCTCCGACCTCCCGAGGCTCAAGTCACTGGGACTCTCCTCCAATCCGCTTGCGGAACTGCCGGAGGGCTACTTCTCCGCCTCGCTGGGTTGGAAGCGCTGTACCTCGAAGATGCTGGGCTGATCTCATTGCCGGAGGGCGTTTTCGCCGGCCTCGGCAGCCTGGAATCGCTGGTACTCAACAATAATGAGCTGACATCGCTGCCGGAAAACACGTTTTCCGGCCTTTCCAGCCTAAAGTTTCTGGCGCTCGCGGGAAACCCGCTGGCATCGCTGCCCGCAGGCGTGTTCTCCGGACTCGACAACCTGGAATCGCTCGGGCTGGTGGCAATCCGGCTGACGTCGGTGCGCGAAGATGTGTTCTCTGGGCTTGCGAAACTCGAACACCTGTTCCTGGCCGGCGAACTGGTGTCATTACCGGAGAAGGGTTCTCGGACCTCACCAGCCTGCGGGACCTGTGGCTGGATGGAAACGAACTGGCGTCGCTGCCGCAAGGAGTATTCTCCGGTCTGACCAACCTGCAAAGGCTGAATCTCGGGGCAAACAATCTGACGTCCCTGCCGGAAGGAGTATTCTCCGGTCTCACGAGTTTGCGAATACTCGACCTTTGGAGCAACCAGATCACGTCATTGCCGAAGCGAGCATTCTCAGGCCTTACTGGTCTCGGAGAACTGGAATTGTCGCAAAACCCCGGCGCTCCTTTTCCGCTCGTACTCGCTTTCGAGCGCACCGACGATGCCGATGCGGTTGAGTCACCCGCTTCGGTACGGCTGGTCCTTGCCGAGGGCACGCCCTTCCCACTGACGGTCGAGTTGTCAGTGCAGGGCGGCACGGTGTCCTTGACTACGGCAACCATGCCGGCGGGAAGCACCGAAGGTCCGATCTTCACGGTGACTCAGGGAGCACCCGATCAGACCACGCGCCTCAGGGCAAGTAATGTCGCATACACGGGGAGCGGGAGCGCATACACGGGGAGAATCGCGTTCGGTATCAGGTTCGTAGCTCCCAGTGATCTGGTCCTCTTCGGCTCGTAGGGGTCTCTCGCAGCAGCAACAGTTCGGCGAGCGCATCCCGGGTCCGGCGCTGGTCACGGGAGGCAACGGCTACGTCGCGTCGTGGCTGGTCAGGCGGCTCCTCGAACTCGGTTTCGATGTCCGGGCCACCGTCCGCGATCCCTCGGACCCCCGGAAGACAGAACACCTGCTGGCGATGGCCGAGGAGTTCCCCGGCACGCTGTCGCTCTTCCGCGCGGATCTGATGGAGTCCGGCGGGTTCGACCGGGCCATGGCGGGATGCGCCCTCGTCTTCCACACCGCCTCGCCCGTCGTCGTGCGCGGGGTCGAGGATCCGGTACGCGAACTCATCGAGCCCGCGACCCGGGGCACCCGCAACGTGCTGGAGGCGGCCAACCGGACCCCGTCGGTGCGGCGCGTCGTCCTCACCTCCAGCGTCTCGGCCATCTACGAAGATGCGGTGGACATGCGGCGCATCGAGGCCGGCCGCTTCGACGAGAGCCACTGGAACGAGACCAGCAGCGAACGCCATCATCCGTACTCGTACGCCAAGACCGAGGCGGAGCGCCTGGCCTGGCGCATCGCAGGGAAGCAGGACCGATGGGACCTGGTCGTCGTCAATCCCGGGCTGGTGCTCGGGCCGTCGCTCAGCCCACACTCCGGCCCCGAGAGCGTCCAGCTCATGCGCGAGATCGGCAACGGCGACCTTCGCCTGGGCGTGGCGAACTTTGAGTTCGGGATCGTGGACGTGCGCGATGTCGCCGAGGCCCACCTGCGCGCGGCGCTGATCCCGGAGGCGAACGGGCGCCACATCCTGGTCAGCGAGACGATGAGCCTCCCGGAAGTCGTCCGGGTGCTGCGGAGCCATTTCGGCGGCCGCTTTCCCTTCCCGCGCTACACCGTTCCCAGATTGGTGGCGGCCCTGTTCTCTCCTCTTCGGGGCGTGCCTCGGCGACTGGTCTGGCGCAACGCGGGCCATCCGCTCCGCTTCGACAACCGATACGCGAAGTCGGATCTGGGGATGAGCTTTCGGCCCGCCGCGGAATCCATCGTGGAGCATTTCCAGCAGCTGCTGGATGACGGGTTGGTGGGGCGGGTGAAGCGGGGGCGCTGAGGGCGGTTCTCTGTGGAGACGCGTAGGGCAGTTGGCCCCACCTTGGCTCGATGTTGTTTGATCGGGAACCCGCCGGATTGCCAGAGATCACGATAAGTCATTGATCTGCAACAACTTGTTTTCTTGATGGGTGTTTCATTGTCTGCCTTTCTATTCACGCTATGAATGATTATCATTCACGCTATGAATGATTTGACACTTCCCAGGACCGTCTCGCACACCCTCGACGCGATGATGCGGGTCATGCCCGCCGTCGTCGTCGCCGGCGCCCGCCAGACGGGCAAGAGTACGCTTGCGCGCGCTTTCGGCGCGTCGGCGCAGAGCAGCGCCCCGGTGCAAGGGGAGTTCGATGCCCGCCGATACCTGTCACTCGACGATCTGGATGTTCTCGACCTGGCCCGGCGCGACCCCGATGCGCTGGTCAGAGGCAGCGGGCCAATAACCCTCGACGAAGTGCAACGCGAGCCGGATCTCCTGAGCGCTGTCAAGCGGGAGGTCGACCGGGAGCGGCGACCCGGACGCTTCCTGCTTACCGGTTCCGCCAATCTGCTCCTCATGAGGCGGGTGTCGGAGTCACTGGCGGGCCGTGCCAGCTACCTGACCCTCTGGCCGATGACGCGGGGAGAGCAGTTGGGACTCGGCCGATGCGGCATCTGGGAGGACTTGGTCAAGTCTCCTGACCAGGATTGGCTGGATGTCGTGGCAGAGCATCACGGTGATCCAGAGGACTGGCGTGCACTCACACGACGCGGCGGTTATCCGGTCCCGGCAGTCCATCTGAATGCGGAAGATGAACGCGCGATCTGGTTCGACGGCTACGTGCGGACCTATCTCGAGCGAGACCTGCAGGCCCTGTCCTCGATTGCCGGCCTTCCGGACTTTCGCCGGCTGATGCGTGCGGCGGCTCTACGCCTCGGATCGCTCCTCAATCAGACGCAGCTGGGCAGAGACATCGGGCTGCCGCAGCCGACGGTGCACCGCTGGCTGAACCTGCTTGAGACCTCCTACCTGCTCGTGCGGATTCCCGCCTACTCGGTCAACCGCACGAAGAGGTTGATCAAGGCCCCCAAGCTGTACTGGAGCGACACGGGTCTGGCGATGCACCTGTCGCAGGAAGATGAACCCCGGGGTGCCCATCTGGAGAACATTGTGCTTCAGGACCTGCTGGCATGGCGCGACTGCCGAACACGGCGCGCCGAAGTGCTTCACTGGCGCACACCCACCGGGGAGGAAGTGGACTTCGTGATTGAGGCCGACGGGTGGGTGCTGCCCATCGAAGTCAAGGCCACCAGACGGCCGCGCATCCGTGACGCGGCCCATCTGCGTTCGTTCCGCGCGGAGTACGGCCGAGCCGCCCGCGCCGGTCTGCTCTTGCACGGAGGAGACTTGCTACAGTGGCTTACTCCCGAGGTGCTCGCGGCGCCCTGGTGGAGGGTGATTTGAAGGGTGAACCGACGAAAGCGTCTGGAGGCGAGAGGGTTCAGAATGGGTTGCGCGCAAGCCATTCGGCGCGTGCCGAGGCCGCCAAGTCAGCCCAGTCCTTGTCCTCGGCGGAGCTCTCTTGGCCTACTTCGGCGATGGATGGTCGGTCGACAGGTTTCCGGTCCCCGTCTTGCTCCAGCAGAGGTTCGCTGGCGCAAGGCTCCTGACCCTCGCGGTCCCCAGGTGTGGTTGGGTACTTCATTCGGCCGCAAGAATGGTCAACATTACTTCGGCCTCATCGAGAAGCCTGTAAACCGGACGCCGCCCGGAATGGGCCTCGCTACGCTCAAGTAGTACACGCACCCCTTCACCTCTACGGTCCATCATCGTAGCCCGAGTTGTGTTGAGTCCCACGATATCGCTCGGTACGGGAACTTCCGCCAGCCGACTGGCAATCAAATCATTCCGGGAAACCTGGCGGTAGGGGAGCATCTCCAGCTCCAGCGTGTTGGGCAGACCCCCGGGCGAATGGAGCTCCATACGATCCGAGAACATCCGTAGCCTGATCTTCGACTGGTGCATCGAATAGTCGCGGTGGGCGACGGCGTTCACGATTGCTTCGAAGATCGAGGTCATGTCGTACTGAGGGCGGTCTGCGCGACCCAGTGCCTTGCTGGCAGATACGCGTTGGTTCTTCGTCACGAACCGACAGGCCTCGGCGATCTGAACATCGAGTGGTCCAGTGATGTCCCGGGCATCCAGCTGATAGTTCACCATGTCCGCCGAATCGGCGACTCCTCGCCCCCGGTACGCCACCGCCTGAATATACGCATGGCGCAACCACCGCTCAGGGTTGGAGGTGCAGAACAGGATCCCGGCGATCGTCGGGCGTAGTTCTCCGCCCTCGGTGCGAGCGACCATCCCCAGTTTGTGAGCAAACGTCGCCGGATCGTCGTCCGTTTGCGCAGTCCTGAACCTGTCGATCAGATCCGGGCTCAGGTCCTGGAAGGATGCCGCGTCCACCGTCTGCTCGTCAGAACCGACGAAACCGACACGGCGCTGTTGCGCAAACCGGCGCGCGAGTTCTTCCGGCCGCATCTGCCGCTTGGAGTCCGCACGTCGGCGGAAGTATCCCGAGGGGCTTCTGTGGAGGAAGGGGCTGCGCGTGACGTAGACCTGGATCACGAGCCGCTGATTGCCGGTGGCGTCGGGCAGTGACAGGTGCTGTGTTACCACGTCGAGAGGCGGATCCACGGACTGATCGGCGACCTCTGTGACCAAGCGTTCCACAAGTTGGATGCGGTCAGGGGGGATGCCGACGATGCCCTGGGCGGAAGCGCGGACACCCAGCACGAGGTGTCCTCCGAAGGAATTGGCGAAGGCGGCTAGTCCGTCGGCCAACGCCTTCCGGTCCGGTCCCTTGAGCTTGCCGCCCGCGAAAACGACTTCTTTGAGTTCCAGGAATGAGTCCTCGCCTCGCTGGATTCTCGCGAGGACTTCCGCCGGCGACTCAAGCATGGCCCGATAGGCTCAAGAGGCGTCTATGTCAGAATAGCAATGGATTGGCCAACTCCTCCTACCTCTCCGGCATCTCTACCGCGTCGCCGGAGTCCGGCCGCACACCCTCCGCGTAGAGCTGCGCGTTCAGGTCCGGGACGCGGTTCCGGATCAGCTCGTTCAGCTCCGGAACGGTTTCGCCCATCACCTCCCAGGCGTGGTCGACCTGCCACAGATGGTCCTCGGTCGGTAGCGTCGAAGACCTCTGGATGGCGTTGGCCACGCCCGCGTTGCGCCTGGCTTCCGACACATCTTCCTCGATGCCCTCCAGCGCTTCGCGGATGGCTTCCAACTCCTCCCCGATGCCCTCGGGGGGATTGTCCGCCCCGCCGATGAGTTCCTCCGCGCCGTCCAGCTGCTCTTCCAGGCGGCTGATGGCTTCGGTCGCCTCGTGGATCGGCACGGCCAGGCGGTGCAGGCTCATGAGAGCGTCCTGGCGGGCCCTGCGGTCGGCCATGGTCATGGGGCGCCGGGGGTCGGCCTGGATCTCCACGGTAGACGAGAAGGTCTCCCCGCCTTCGTCCATGCTCACCGTGTACGCGCCGGGAAGCGCAATCGGACCCTGCGGCATGCCGCCTCCGAAGGGGCCGCCCCCTCCCCCGCCCTGCTCGCCGTCCGCCTCGTAGGGCGCGTCGAAGCGCCAGTCCCAGACGACCTCGTTGATGCCGGCTTCCGCCGGGGCCTCGAGCGTGCGGACGTGATTGCCCTCGGCGTCGGTGATGGTCAGGGCGAAGGCCGCCTCCGCGTCCTCATCTGAAGACTGTCCCGAATCCGCATCCGAGCGCCCGGCGGCGTCATCGCCCCCGTCCGCCGCCTGGCCCGAATCTTCATCCTCGGGCCCATCGCCGCCGCCCTCATCCGCGTCGCCGTCCTCGCTCCTCTCCTCCCCGTCCTCCTCCGCCATCGGCGCTT
This sequence comes from Longimicrobiales bacterium, assembly GCA_965225805.1. GTDB lineage: Bacteria > Gemmatimonadota > Gemmatimonadetes > Longimicrobiales > Gaopeijiaceae > BD2-11. Next base: position 1,240,502 of record OZ245327.1, on the reverse strand, counting down.
CCCACGCATCCCTCAGATAGTACCGGATCAGCGTCCCGCGCGGGGGATTGGGGGCCGAGTAGGTCGCCCCCTGGAAGGGCCAGTCGCCCCGCTCCGCCCACATGATCGTCGGGCGCGCCTCAGGGAACACCCGGCCCGCCTCCGCGAGCATCTCATCCGACAGCTGCTCCAGCGGCGTCACGTCGGCCAGGATGTAGAAGGAGCGGCCGTGGGTGCCCACCAGCAGGTCGTTGTCGCGGGGGTGCACGAGAATGTCGTCCACCGGCACCACCGGGAGGTTGTTCTTGAGCTGGACCCACTGCCCGCCCCGGTCCACCGACACGAACACGCCCACCTCGTTGCCGGCGAAGAGCAGGTTCGGGGCGCGGTGATGCTCGGTTACGACGTTCACCGACCAGCCGTCGGGCAGACCGTCGGTGATTCGGGACCAGTTCTGCCCATAGTCCTCGCTGACGTACACGTATGCGGCGTAGTCGCCGTTCCTGTGGCCGTCGAAACTTGCATAGACGCGCCCCTCGACGTGGTGCGAAGGCTCGACCCGGCTCACGTAGGTGCGCTCGGGCAGCCCGGGGATCCGGTCGGCCACGTTGGTCCAGGTGGCGCCGTCGTCGCGGCTCACCTGCAGGTTGCCGTCGTCGGTGCCCACATAGAGCAGCCCGGCCGCCACGGACGATTCGGCGAAGCTGGTGAGGTTGCCGTAGTTCGCGATGCCGTCGTTCACCGACATCTGCGGCTCCGAGCCCGGCACGCCCATGATCTCGAGCTCCTCGCGGTCGATCTGCCTGGTGAGATCGACGCCCCCCACTTCCTCCCACGACATCCCGTGGTCCCGCGAGCGCATCAGGAAGTTCCCGCCGAGGTAGACGGTCGCCGGATCGTGGGGCGAGAGCTGGAGCGGCGAGTTCCAGTTGTAGCGGTAGGTCTTGGCGGTATCGCCGTTCTCGCGCGGGCCGGTGATGGGCCGCATGGGGGTCTTCTCGCCGGTGGTGAGGTCGTACCGGTTCATGTTTCCGCCCTGCGACTCGGCGAAGATGATGGTCGGGTCGGTGGGGTCCACGATGGAGAAGAAGCCGTCGCCGTAGGCCACCTCGTACCAGTCCTGGTGGCGGATGCCGTGGAAGGAGAGGGTGTTGGAGGGCCCGCACCAGGCGTCGTTGTCCTGCAGTCCCCCGCACACGAAGTACGGATCGCGCATGTCGTGGCCGATGGCGTAGAACTGGCCGAGCGGCAGGTTGTCGAACATGCGCCAGTGGGCGGTGCCGTCCCAGCTCGCGGACACGCCGCCGTCGCTTCCCAGAATGACATGGTCGGGGTCGTTGGGGTTGATCCAGAGCGCGTGGTGGTCGACGTGCACCTGGGCGGCGCCGTCGCTCCGGAAGGTGCGCCCGCCGTCGTCGGACACCATCAGAGAGCCCCCGAGCACGTAGATTCGGTCCACGTTGCTCGGGTCGATGCGCACCTGCGAGTAGTACATCGGGCGCGGGTTGGTGTCCGACATCTTCTCCCAGGTGTTCCCGCGGTCGAGCGAGCGGAAGAGGCCGCTCCGGCTCGGGCCGCCTCCGCCGCCGAAGCCCTGGCCGACGCTCCGCGGCTGAGCCTCGATCAGCGCGTACACGATGTTCCCGTCCCTGCGGAACACGTCCACCCCGATGCGTCCCTTGTCGCCATCCGGGAGCCCCTCGGTCAACTCCGTCCAGGTGTCGCCCCCGTCCAGGGTGCGGTAGAGCCCGCTCCCCGGGCCGCCCCCGTTGAAGCCCCAGCCGGTGCGGCGCCGCTGGTACATCGCCGCGAAGATGGTGTTGGGGTCGCGCGGGTCCATCGCCATGTCTATGGCGCCGGTATCCTCATCTACATAGAGCACCTTGTCCCAGCTCTCGCCCCCGTCCTGCGTCCGGAAGACCCCCCTCTCCTCGTTGGGCCCCCAGAGGTCCCCGACCGCCGCGACGTACACGACATCGGGATTGCGCGGATGGATGAGGATGCGCCCGACGTGCCTGCTCCCCTCGAGCCCCATGTGCCGCCATGTGTTTCCGCCGTCGACGGACTTGTAGACGCCGTTGCCCCAGCCGGACGACTGCCGGTTCTGCGGCTCCCCGGTGCCGACCCAGACCAGGTTCGGGTTCGACTGGTCGAGGGTCACGTCGCCGATGGAGCTCGTCGGCTGGTCGTCGAAGACCGGTGTCCACGAGGTTCCGTGGTTCTCGGTCTTCCAGACGCCGCCCGTGCCCGTCGCGATGTAGAAGACCTGCGGCTTCGACTCCACAACCGCGAGGTCCGCGATGCGCCCGCCCATGAGCGCGGGCCCGAGCGCGCGATACTGTAGATGGGAGATGGCGGTCTCGAGCGCGCTCTGGGCGTGGGCGTGTCCGGGTGCGAGTGCGGTTCCGACCAGCGCGACGACCACGGCCGCGGCAGGGAGGACTGCTCCCGAGCACAGGGCGCGGACCGTGACAGCGGCGTGGAGAACCGCCCTCGCGAACAGGGGGCTGACCGTCGTCACGGCGCCCAAGGCGGTATCGAGGGTAGCAGGGGAAGGCAGAGTATGGCGAGTCTTCATGACTAGGCTCTCCGGTCCGGGGAGACGCAGGATTCGGGTACCGATGGACTGCCGACACGCAACCGGCATCGGGCTGGCCGCGTACTTGCAGCAGTGTCCGCAGCACAACACACGAGAAGGCAGGAAAATACGAAATGGTGCCAAGGAACGCGATTGCAAGGGCGGTCTGGGCGGCTTACATGCACGTCCGACTGGTCGGGGAGTGGCTTCGAACCGGGGTCGCGTACCGGCCACTCTCACCCGGCTTCGTCGCCGACCCCTACCCGCATTACCGCAAGCTCCGCGAACGCGACCCGATTCATCGCAGCATCTTCGCCAACCAGGTCGTGGTGTCCCGCTACGCCGACGTAGACCGCATCCTGCGAGACCACAAGAGCTTCGGCAACGAGTTCGGCAGGGTGACTTCCTCGGAGGGCTCTCTGGCGACACGCAAGAAGCTCAGGCCAAGCATGCTCGCGCAGGACCCGCCTGACCACACGCGCCTGCGCAGTCTCGTCAACCGGGCGTTCACGCCCCGTCAGGTGGCAAAGATGGAGGACTACGTCCGCGCCACCGCGCACGCACTCCTCGACAAAGTCGGAGAGGCCCGGGAATTCGATCTCATGAAGGCCTTCGCGGTGCCGCTTCCCACGATCGTGATCGCCAGGATGATCGGGGTCCCCGAACGCGATCTCGCACGCTTCAAAGTGTGGTCGGACCGGCTGGCGCGCGCCCTCGAGCCCTTCCTTTCGCCGGAGGAGGAAGAGGCGGTGTACCGGACGGACGAGCAGCTGGCCGCATACTTCACGGGAATCATCGAGCAACGCCGCCGCGAGCCCCGGGACGACCTCGTCTCGCGGCTGGTTGAAGCCGAAGAGCAGGGCGACAGGCTCACGGCCGACGAAACCAGGGTGATGCTCCGCCTTCTTCTGGTGGCCGGCAACGAGACCACCACCAACCTCATCGGGAATGGAGTTCGGGCCCTCCTGCGGCACCCCGGGCAACTCGCTCTGCTGCGAGAGCGACCCGAACTGGTCCCTTCGGCGGTGGAAGAGCTGCTGCGCTACGACACGCCGGTCCAGTTGGACGCGCGCGTTGCGCTCCGGGACATGGAACTCGGGGGTGTGGCCGTGAAGGAGGGCACGCTGGTCACCCTCGCGATCGGATCCGCCAACCACGACCCTGACCGGTTCCACAAACCCGAAGAACTGGACATCATGCGGTCGGGCCAGCCGAACATCTCGTTCGGGCGCGGCATCCATCACTGCCTCGGCGCGCCCCTCGCCCGGCTCGAGGGTCGGATCGCGCTCGAGGTGCTGCTGGAGCACTTCGACGAGCTCGGCTTCGGCGAACGCCCGCCGAAGTATCGGCGGAGCGTCGTCCTCAGGGGCCTGGAGCACTTCGACGTCCGGGTCGGCTAGCGCGCGGCCTGCTCCGGCATCATCTTTTCTCGTTCTCACATGCCCGCGCCCACCGCGCCCCGCAACCACCCGACGGAGACTCCCATGCGTTCAGCCGCCGCCGGCATCCTCGCTCTGGCCCTTCTCACCCTCGCCCCGCAACCCGGCCATGCCCAGGATCTGGACGACCTCAAGAACGAGGTCCTCGGAATGGTCGAAGCCCGCTCCAAGCAGGTTCAGGAGATCGTGGACATGCTCTTCTCGTTCGGCGAGCTGGGCATGCAGGAGTTCGAGACCCAGCGCTACCTGACCGGCATCCTGGAAGAGGCCGGTTTCGAGATCGAGCTGGGCGTCGCCGGCATGCCGAGCGCCTGGACCGCCCGCTGGTCGAACGGTTCCGGTTCGCCCGTGATCGCTATCGGATCCGATGTGGACGGGATTCCGCAGTCGAACCAGAAGCCCGGCGTCGGCTACCGCGATCCCATCCTCTCGATGGCGCCGGGGCACGGTGAGGGGCACAACTCCGGGCAGGCCGTCAACATCGCCGCCGCGCTCTCCGTCAAGGAGCTGATGGAGCGCGAGAACATCTCCGGCACGCTCCTCATGTGGCCCGGCATCGCCGAGGAGCAGCTCGGATCGAAGGCCTATTTCGTGCGCGAAGGCGTCTTCGACGGCGTGGACGTGAACCTGTTCACCCACGTGAGCAACAACTTCAGCACGACGTGGGGCCAGAGTGGCGGCAACGCGCTGATGTCCGTCCAGTACCGCTTCACCGGAGAGACCGCTCACTCCGCCGGTTCTCCCTGGCGCGGGCGCTCGGCCCTCGACGCGATCATGCTCATGGCACAGGCCATCGAGTTCAAGCGCGAGCACCTGCAGCCCGCGTACCGGATCCACTACATCATCGTGGACGGCGGGGATCAGCCGAACGTGGTGCCGCAGACCGCGACCATCTGGTTCTTCTTCCGGGAGCGCGACTACGAGCACGTCATGGAGATCTATGACGCCGCGAACCAGATGGCCGAGGGCGCCGCGCTCATGACCAACACCCAGATCGACACCATCATGACGGTCGGCTCGGCGTGGAGCCGCCACTTCAACCGGCCGGTGGCCGAGGCGACCTACGCCAACATCGAGCACGTCGGCCTGCCCGAGTGGAGCGAGGACGACATCGCCCTGGCGACAGGAATCCAGCGCGAACTGGGCAGCGAGGAGGAGGGGCTCGCCACCGAGATCGGCGAACTGCGGGGCCCGGTGGACCTGAGCCGGTCCCTCGGAGGCGGCTCCGACGACATCGGCGACATCTCGTGGAACATGCCCACCGTCACCATGCGTTTCCCGTCCAACGTGAGCGGCACGCCGGGACACAACTGGGCCAACGGCATCGCCATGGCCACGCCCATCGCCCACAAGGGAGCGGTCGCGGGCGCCAAGGTTCAGGCGCGCACCCTGCTCGACCTCTTTCTCGACGAGGATCTGGTGGCCGAAGCGTGGACCTACTTCAACGACGTGCAGTCGCAGGAGATGACCTACACGCCCTTCATCACCCCCGAAGACCAGCCCGCGATCTTCCTGAACGAAGACATCATGCAGCGCTGGAAGCCGGAACTCGAGCAGTACTACTACGACCCGTCCCGGTTCGATAACTACCTGGAACAGCTGGGGATCGAGTACCCGACGGTGCGGCCGAGGCCGGTGAGCGAGGACGATGGAGCGAAGGAGGGGTCGGAGAAGGGTCCGGGCTGAGGCGCCGCGGTGCGGGACAAGGCCGAAACTTGTATGGCAGCTTTGTTGACCCGGTCAGGTCGCGCGGCCGTTTCGCGTCAGGGCGCCTTCATCGGCAGCACGATCGCGGAGGGATGGGTCGCGTTCCGCTGAACCGAGAGTACCGGCACGTTCCCGTCCCTCGGATAGCGCAGGAAGGTGTCGGCGTCGGCGCCCGCGATGGCGACGCGGATCCGGTGCCCTTCCCGGATCAGCACGGATGTCGCCCAGAGATCGAAGCTGATTTCGGCGATCTCGCCGGGCACGAGCGGCATCGCATCGGCGCGCGATTCGGAGCGGTGCGGGCCGTACTTGCGGTATAGCGGCGGATCATCCGTGACGGCGCGCATCACCGCGCGCAACTGCCCCTCGGTGATGTAGCGCACCGTGCCGTCCGGCGCGATGTCTTCCAGGTAGACGATGAAGGCGCCGTCGGACTCGGTCGAGGCGACGTGCAGCGTGACGAGCGGGTGGCCGGTGATCTCGGCGTCGGCCTCCATCGGGGCGCTGGTGTAGGTGAGCAGCTTCGCGTCCTCGGCCCGCCGGTCCCCGTACACGACGTCGCCGCCGCCGCCGTTGGTGTACCAGCGGTTGCGCGTGCCGGTGGTCGCCGTGAAGTCGACGGTGTAGGTGTCTTCGCCCTCGGCTGCAGACGGGGTCTGACGGATCAGCGTCCCGTCAGCACCGAAGTACCAGGTCACGTCTTCGAATCCCTCGGGAGGCCAGGTCCCGGTGCGCGTCCACCGGTCCGCGCCGAGGGTATAGTAGTTGATCCCGGTCGGCGTCCGGCCGGAGCCGCCCTCCTTCAGATGCTCGTCAAAGAAGGCCACCAGCTCGGTGAACTGCGCGGCCGCGCCGGGGGCGACGGGAGTGTCGTCCGGCCGGAACGGGTCTGCGTCGTTGCGGGCCCCGTGATCCCACGGCCCGATGAACACGTGTTGCGCGTTCGAGATTGTGTTGTAGCGGCCCAGCGTGCCGTTCACGGTGGCGGCGTCCTGCCACCCAGCCCGTATGAACATCGCCGCGCCCGACTCCTCGATCTGCGGAAGGTGGCCCGAGGGGCTCCGCCGGTGCCCGACGTCGGTCTCGTCGTAGCGGCCGAACGGGTCGTCGCGGAACTCGTATGCCAGCGCCGCCCCGAAGGGCACCGTGTTGGCCTCGTGGTCGGCGACCGCCGCCGCGAGGAGCGTGCCGTCGTCATCCCCGTCGACGGGCTTCACGCCGGTGACCTGGCCGCGCAACTCGTCGCACTCGGCGCCGCTCACCCCGGAACGCCCGCAGATGTCGTTGAGATCCTGCATGCGCGTGCGGTTCGACCAGCTCTCCAGGAAGCCGACCGTGAGCACGCCGCCCGGGAAGACCAGGTGGCCGAAGTTGTCGAAGTCGTTGAAGAGCGGCGCGACCGCCTTGACGGCCGGGTGCCGGTTGACCGCGAGCATCTCTGCCGTATTGCCTGCGTACGACACGCCGTAGGCCCCGACCAGCCCATTGGACCACGGCTGCGCCACGATCCAGTCGACCACCTCTCCGTAGTCGAGCACTTCGTCTTCGGCGAGTTCGAAGCGCCGGATGCCGAAGGAGGCCCCGCTCCCGCGCGCGTCGATGAGAACCAGGGCGTACCCTGCCCCGTTCCAGCGCTCCGCCTCGTCGAAGTTGGACTCACTCTCGATCGGGACATCGACCAGCCCGCGCGCCCGCCAGTAGCGCGTCGCGCGAACCATGGCGGGGAGGCGCGTGCCGGGCTCGATCCCTTCGGGCAGCCAGACATCCACCGCGATGCGCACGCCGTCCCGCATCGGGATGTGCAGCGCCTGGTTGCGCTCGAGGGTGCTGGCCGGGCCGGTGTTTCCTGCGCCGCCGGACGGGGCGTCGCCTCCGCAGGACACGGTGAGTGCCAGGGTGGCCAGGGCCACTGCCACGCAAGCCACGGTCCCACAATCTCGACGTTTCATGGTGAGAATGTAGCAAGGACAGCTTCCGGCGCGCTATCTTTTCTGGCTGGCAAGGGCTCATGTTGGTTCTCCTCCGTTTCTCGGTAGTCGCTTACCGCCCTGCTTCTCACATGAGTGATACCTCGCGTCGGTCCCGCACCCCCCTGGTTGCCCTGGTCCTTGCGGCCGTCGTCTGGTTCTTCGCCTGCGAAACCCCGCTGTCGCCCGAGCGGTGCGGGACGATCCCCGACCAGGTGATCGTGGTGGGCGAGACAGTCAACCTGGACCTGTGCTTCCACGACCCCAACGGGGATCAGCTCGACTTCCAGGTGTTCAGCTCCGACCCGGGCGTGGCCACCGTCCTGGGCAGGGGCAGCTCGGTGGCGGTCACGGCGGTGTACCCCGGCACCGCGCTCGTGACGATGGTCGCGACCGATCCGACGGGCCTGAAGGAGCAGCAAAGCTTCTGGGTCATGGTGCCGGACCGGCCGCCGAACGCCGTGGGGACGATCGACGACCGGGAACTGATGGTGGGGGACTCCGCCGCGATCGACGTTGCGGGATACTTCAGCGAGCCCGACGGGCAGGCGCTCGCCTACACTGCGGCGGGGTCCGACTCGAGCCGCCTCGCGGTCTCGATGGAGGGAACGGTGGTAACGCTGGTGGCGGTGGCGAAGGGCACGGTGGTGGTGACGGTAACCGCGACCGATCCAGGCGGCCTCACGGGCACGCAGAGCTTTCAGGTGAAGGTCCCGAACCGGCCGCCGGTTCCGGTCGACTCGATCGCGGCCCGGGAGATCATGGTCGATCGCGCTGACACCCTGGACGTGTCGCCGTTCTTCAGCGACCCGGACGAGGATCCGCTGGCCTACGTGGCCGCAGTGTCCGACAGCGCAGTGGTCGGGGCGACCGTGTCCGGGAGCGCCTTGACGGTGACTGGACTCGCCAAGGGCGAAGCGATGGTGACCATCACCGCCACCGACGACGAGGGACTCTTCGCCACGCAGCGCTTCCAGGTGACGGTGCCCAACCGGCCGCCGATGGTGACCGACACGATCCCGGGACGGACGCTCTTCAAGAACGAGGCTGACACGCTGGCGCTGGCGCGCTACTTCTCCGATCCCGACGGCGACCCGCTGGCCTGGGGCGCCGAGGCGTCGGACAACGGCGTGGTCGCGCTGGAACTCACCGGGAGCGAGGGCACGCTGGTCGTCACGGCCCGGTCGCAGGGCGAGGCTGTGGTCACCGTGACCGTGACCGACACCGAAGGCCTGACGGCGGAGCAGCGCTTCCAGGTGACGGTTCCCAACCGGCCGCCGATGGTGACGGACACGATCCCGGGACGGACGCTCTTCAAGGACGAGGCCGACACGCTGGCGCTGGCGCGCTACTTCTCCGATCCCGACGACGACCCGCTGACCTGGGGCGCCGAGGCGTCGGACAGCGGCGTCGTGGCGCTGGGACTCTCCGGGAGCGACGGCACGCTGACCGTCACGGCCCTGTCGCAGGGCGAGGCGGTGGTCACCGTGACCGTGACCGACACCGAAGGCCTGACGGCGGAGCAGAGCTTCGCGGTGACCGTTCCCAACCGCGGCCCGGTCGCGACCGACACCATCCCCGCGCAGACGATCTACAAGCGCGAGACGGCCCCGCTGGACCTCACCCGCTACCTCAGCGATCCCGACGGCGACGTTCTGCAGTATGAGATCGAGTCGACGGACACCCTCGTGGCCACGGCGGCGGTCACGGGCACCACGCTCACCGTGCAGGCCGGGGTGAAGGGCCAGGCCACCCTCACGGTGACCGCCACCGATCCTGGCGGCCTGTCGGCGCGGCAGAGCTTCGCGGTGACCGTGCTCAACCGGGCGCCGACCGTCACCACCCCGATCCCGGCGCTGACGATCTTTCGGCGACAGCCCCACACGGTGGATGTGTCCGCCCACTTCAGCGACCCCGACGGGGATACACTCAGTTACTCGGGGGTGTCGTCCGCCCGGCGAGTCGTGCGGGTCCGAACCAGCGGGAGCCGCGTCACCTTGAGCGCACGGGGCAGGGGCACGGCCGACGTGACGGTCACCGCGACCGATCCGGACAGCCTGACCGTCCAGCATACCTTCGCCGTGACTGTGGGCAATCGAGGACCTGCTCCGGTCGGCAGTTTCCCGGATCTCGAACTTGGCCGGAGCGACAGGCTGACCCTCCCGATCAACGGCTACTTCCGCGACCCGGACCGGGACGCCCTGACTTACACGGCCAGCACCTCCGAGCCCGAGATCGCTCGGGCCACCACGCGTGGCAGCTCCGTCACCCTGACGGGCGTGTCGGATGGTCAGACCACGCTGACGCTTACGGCCACCGACCCGGACGGTCTCACGGCCACGCAGACCTCCCGAATCACCGTCGCCGGGCAAGGCGGCAACACACCCGCGCCGGTCGCCACTATCCCCGAACAGACCATCGCGGAAGGCAGGGATCGAACTCTCGCGGTCTCCGGCTACTTCCGGGATCCGAACGGAGATCCGCTCACCTACAGCGCGGCCACCGAGGACCCCCGTGTAGCCACCGCGTCGGCGTCCGGGACGAGAGTGAGGCTCACCGGCGTGGCGTCCGGCCAAACCACCCTGACGGTAACGGCCACCGATCCCGGCAACCTCTCGACCACCCTCAGCACGCTGGTCACGGTCGTCGCTCAGGGACAGGGGCCGGTCGCGGTGGGTCCGATACCGGAGCAGAGCGTGGAGGTCGGCCAGGCCAGAACCGTGTCCATGGCCAGCCACTTCCAGGATCCCGACGGCGCCAGCCTGGACTTCCGCGCTACGTCGTCGAATCCTGGCACAGTCACGGCCGCGGCGTCGGGGAGCGACGTCACTCTGACCGGCGTGTCCGAGGGACGCGCCGCGGTGACCGTCACGGCCACCGATCTCGATGGGCTGTCGGTCACGCAGACGTTCTTCGTGCGGGTCGAACAAGAGGGACGGGCGCCGGTCACCGTCGGCGACCTCCCTGGGCAGTCGATCGAAGTCGGCGGGGTCGCGATCTTCGACGCCGCGCTCTACTTCCGTGACCCCGAGGGTGCCGACCTGAACTATGATGCGGGCACCTCAAACTCATCGATCGCGACCGCTTCGGCGACGGGCAGCACCGTCACCGTGCGAGGTGTCGCGGCGGGCAAGACCTCGCTAACCGTTACGGCCACCGACCCGACCGGCCTCTCGGCCAGCCAGTCCACCGAAGTGGATGTCTCAACCCCGCCACGGGGACCGGAGGCGGTGGGCACGATCCCGGACGAGAGCATCCTGGCCGGCGATGAGATCGAGATCGACGTGGCTCCCTACTTCAGGGATCCCAACGGGAACACGTTGACGTACGCGGCGGGGACCTCCAACGCGGGGATCGCCATCGTCGACATGCTCCGCAACACCCTGCAGGTGAAGGGCGTGGGCAGGGGCACAGCAACCATCACCGTCATCGCCTCCGATCCAAACGGCCGGACGGCCGTGCAGCGGTTCAGCGTGACGGTTACGCGCATCGACACCGGCTTCCACATCGCATACGCCTTCGCGGACAATGTCACCGCTGCTCTGGAAGACGCGATCCGCGACGCGGGGGCGTACTGGATGTCCATACTCTCCGCCACCGAGTTCACAGACCTCAATCTCGACGACACCCATACCTGCCACATCAGCGGCGGCCGCTTCGAGGTGGACATCGGATACCTGGATGACTTGGCGATCGTGGCGGCGATCGTGGATATCGACGGTAGCGGGGGTACATTGGCGAAGGCTGGCACTTGCATCAGACGTGTCGCAACAGGTGACCCGGTGTTGGGGGCCATGGTCTTCGACGCAGCCGACATCGGTGATCTGGCTGGATCGGGCGATCTTTCGGAAGTGGCGCTCCATGAAACCGCACACATCCTGGGCTTCGGGTTGGACTCGAATTGGGATGGCCTGCTTAGCGATTCGGTGCCGGGGACCCCGGGCGCGGACCTTCACTTCGCCGGCCCTCGCGCCATCGCCGCGTTCGACGCCGCCGGTGGTGCCGGCTACACGGGTGGCAAGGTGCCGGTTGAAGGCAACGGCGTACACTGGCGGGAGTCGGTTCTGGGTCTGGAGCTGATGACCCCAAGGATCAGATCCGGAGTACTCGATCCCCTGAGCGCGATCAGCATCCTGGCGCTGGCGGACATGGGGTATCAGGTGAACGCGGGGCTCGCCGAGTCCTATGCCTTGGCATCGCCGGACGCCGCAGCCGCGGTCGCCGAGGAGGCGCGGACCATCGATCTGCGGAACGATGTCTACAGGGGACCGGTCATCCTGATCGGCGACAAGGGAAACGTTGTACGGGTTGTCCCAAGCGAGGACGGCGGGGAACCTCCGATCTTGCTGCGTCCCGGAGAAGCGCCAGCGCGCGCGGACTCGGCGATCAGGATCACCATCGGGAGTCGCCGCTGACCCATCCGTCTTGCCAGCCCCGCCGCCGCGCCCCGATTATGCTCCGCGTCGCGACCCTGCGGGAACACCAACCTGGTGAGCGTGCGGACGGGTCCCTCCAAACCGCGAGCCGAGCCTCCCATGACCCCCTCCTCGAAGCGTCAGGACCTCCGCTACCAGGCCGACGAAACCCCAGGCTGGGGCGTCTCCTTCGGGCTCGCGTTCCAGTACATCCTCCTCAACATCGCGGGCATCGTCATCACGGTGGCGATCGTGGTGCGCGCCGGCGGCGGGAGTGAGACTTACCTGACGTGGGCCGCCTTCGCGGCGCTGATCGTCTGCGGCATCTCGACGCTGATCCAGGCGAGACCGATCGCGGGCAAAATCGGGGCCGGCTACATCCTGCTGATGGGCACATCAGGGGTCTTCATCGCCGTGTCGGTTGCGGCGCTGCAGCTGGGCGGGCCCGCGCTACTGGCCTCCCTGATCGTGGCCTCGTCGCTCTTCCAGTTCCTGATCTCCTCGCGCCTCTCGCTGCTCAGGCGCATCATCACACCGACGGTGGCGGGCACGGTGATCATGCTGATCGCGGTGACGGTCATGCCCATCGGCTTCGACCTGCTCTTCGTGGCACCGGAGGGAGCCGCGCCGGCGGCTGCCCCCTTCACGGCCCTGACGACCATCGTGATCACCGTCGTCATCATCCTGCGGGCCAGGGGAGTTCTCCGTCTGTGGGGATCAGTGATCGGGGCGGTGGGGGGCTGTCTGGTCGCGGCCGGGTTCGGGACCTACAACATGGAGATCGTGGGCGACGCGCTCTGGTTCGGTGTGCCGGCGGCGGGATGGCCCGGCTTCGACCTGAGCCTGAGCTCCGGCTTCTGGGCGATGCTCCCGGGGTTCATCTTCGTTACCCTCGTCGGGGCCATCGAGACCATCGGCGACGGCATGGCCATCCAGCGGGTCTCGTGGCGCGACCGGCGGGCCACCGACTTCCGTGCGGTGCAGGGCGCGGTCGCCGCCGACGGGGTCGGCAACCTCCTCTCCGGGATCTTTGCCACCGTGCCGAACACCACCTACTCGAACAGCGTCTCGATCGTGGATATCACCGGGATCGCGGCGCGCCGGGTGGGTGTGTGTATCGGACTGATCTTCATTGCGCTGGCGTTCTTCCCCAAGGCCACGGCGGTGCTGCTGGCCATCCCGGACCCCGTGGTCGGCGCCTACATCGTCGTGCTGATCGCCATCCTCTTCGTGCTGGGCGTCGAGATGGTCGCCCAGGACGGCATCGACTACCGAAAGGCCACCGTCATCGGCGTCTCCTTCTGGATCGGGGCCGGCTTTCAGAGTGGCCAGATCCCGGCCGAGTACTTCGGCTGGGCGGGGTCGCTTCTGGAAAACGGGATGACCTCGGGTGGACTGACCGCCATTCTGCTCTCGGTCTTCATGGAGCTGACCGGACCGCGGCGCCGGCGCATCGAGACCGGCCTCGACGTCAAGGCGCTACCCAGGATCCAGAACTTCCTGAAGCAGTTCGCCTCTCGTTCGGGGATGGGTGGGGAGATGGGGAACCGGCTGGACCTGGCAGCCGAAGAGACGCTCCTGGTTCTGCTCGAGCAGACGAAGGAGGATGACGCGCTGGGCGAGCGGCGGCTTCGCGTGACCGCTCGCGCCGAGTCCGGCGGTGCTGAACTCGAGTTTCTGGCCGTCACCGGGGAAGGCAACATCGAAGACCGCCTGGCGCTGCTCGGGGGCCGCGCCGCGGAGGTTCCGCTGGAACGCGACGTCTCCCTCAGGCTGCTGCGTCACCTCGCCACGTCGGTTCGACACCAGAAGTACCACGACACCGACATCGTGACGGTGCGGGTGGACCCGGTGGACGCGAAGGCCTGAACCCGTTCGAAGGGCGCGCGCATGGAAGAGTCTCTCCCTCAGGAATGGTGGCAGCTGGCCATCGGGCTGGGCGCCCTGTTGATCCTGGCGGTCATCGCCGACTGGATGAAGTCGCGGGTCATCGCCAAGGCCGTCGGAAAGGTGGCCAGCGAAACCGAGATCGCACTCGAAAAAAGCTTCTTCGACAAGAGGGTGCTCAGTCGGCTCGCCCCCATCGTGCCCGCTCTGGTCGTCTACTACGGCATCGTTCCGGCCCTGGGGGTGACCCGGTCCGAGGCGGAAGCGGCGCTGGAGCCCGGTTATCTGGTTCTCTTCTGGACCGCCGTCCGCCGCCTGACCGCCGCGTACATCGTGTTGACGCTCGCAAGGACGGTCTCGGCCTTCGCTGGAGCTTTCCACCACATCTACATGCGGGCCTATTCGGAGTCGCTGGCCAAGCCGATCAAGGGCTACGTGCAAATCGCGACCCTCGTAATCTATTCGGTTGCCGGAGTTGTGATCGTCGCCACACTCCTCGGCCGTTCGCCCGTCGTTTTTCTGTCCGGGGTCGGTGCCCTGGCTGCGGTTCTGATGGTCGTCTTCCGCAACACCCTGGTCTCTTTTGCCGCGAGCATCCAGATCACCTCCAACGACATCCTGCGCATCGGGGACTGGGTGGAGGTGCCGCAGGTGAACGCGAACGGGACCGTCGTCGACATCGATCTACACACGGTCAGGGTGCAGAACTGGGACAAAACGATCTCGACGATTCCAACTCAGAGATTGATCGCCGAATCCTTCAAGAACTGGCGCGGCATGTCGGAGTCCGGAGGGCGCCGCATCAAGCGGGCGATCCTCATCGATGTGAACTCGGTGCGATTCCTCGAAGACGACGAGATCCGCGAGCTTTCCCGGCGCGAGCGACTGCGGGTGTACCTGGGGGACAGACTCGATGAAGTGGGTCTCCCCGATTCCGATGACATGGATCCCGCCGATTCCGCGGCCCCCAGCGAAGGCGGAGACGCCATCCCCGAGGCGTCGCTGGTGACGAATCTGGAGCTCTTCCGGGCATACGTGGAGGGATATCTCAGGGCGCATCCGAAGACGCACAAGGAGATGATCCTCATGGTGCGGCAACTGGCTCCCGGCCCCCACGGCGCGCCGATCGAAATCTACTGTTTCTCCAACGACACGGAATGGCTCGGCTACGAGGCCTTTCAGTCGCAAGTCTTCGACCACCTCTTTGCGATCCTGCCCGAATTCGGCCTGAGGGCCTTTCAGGACCGCTCGGGGAGCGACCTTCCGCGCAGGCGGGAGCCGCTGGGCTCCGTCACGCCATAGCTCCATCCATCTTTGCCTTGTACCGTTATTGTCAGTGGATTCCGCGGGTCGCGTGTCGAACCGGGCATGGGTGTGCCGGGCTTGCCCTTTCCCGGCCATCGGGCCGTAACTCCAAGAAAAAGCGAGGCCACGTGCGCACGATCTGGTACATCGCCGTCATCACGATGCTTGGGATGCCTGCCCTGCTCCACGCGCAGGAATCACCCAACGCGCAGGCGTCGGAGATCACGGCGCCCCCGGTCATCGACGGTCAGCTCGCCGACGACGCCTGGGCGGTCCTCGAGCCCCTCGAGGGCTTCACTCAGCGGGAGCCCTCGGAGGGCCAGCCCGTGTCGCAGTTGACGGAGGTCCGGGTTGGCTACGACGACGCAGCCCTGTACATCGGCGCATGGCTCTTCGATGAAGACCCGGCGGGCATCGTCGTGGGCCAGACGCTGCGTGATGCCTCGCTCAACGACTCGGATGCCTTCGTCGTCGTGCTCGACACCTATCTGGACCGGCAGAACGGCTTCGTCTTCGGCACGACACCGGCGGGCATCGAGTACGACGGCCAGGTGATCGGCGAGGGTGTGGGCGGCGGCCCGGGCGGCGGCCGCCAGCAGCGCGGCTCGGCGGGCGGGTTCAACCTGAACTGGGACGCCTCGTGGGACGTAGCCACGAGCAGGGACGATCGCGGCTGGTACGCCGAGATGCGGATCCCCTTTTCGACGCTCCGCTATGGAGCCGGCGGAACGCAGGACTGGGGCCTCAATCTCGAGCGGAAGATCCGGCGCAATAGCGAGCAGTCGACGTGGGCGCCCCTGCCCCGGCAGTTCGGTGTGTACCGAATCTCACTCGCCGGAACCCTCGCGGTGGAGGCCCCCTCGAAGCGCACAGTGACGGTCAGCCCGTACGCGCTCGCGGACGGCCTCAAGGACTACCGGGTCGTCTCGCCGGAGGTGGCCTACGGTCGCCAGATCGGGGGTGACGCCAAGATCGGCATCAATCAGAGCCTGACGCTCGATCTCACCGTGAACACCGATTTCGCGCAGGCGGAGGTGGACGACCAACAGGTGAACCTCACGCGGTTCAGCCTCTTCTTCCCCGAGAAGCGCGCCTTCTTCCTGGAGAATGCGGGCACCTTCGCCGTCGGCGCGAGCCGCTCGGCCGAGCTCTTCTTCAGTCGCCGCATCGGCCTCTCGGGCGGACGGGAGGTACCGATCCCGGCGGGCGCCCGGCTGACGGGCAAAGTCGGTGATTTCCAGGTCGGTGTGCTCAACATCCAGACGAGCGAGGTCTTCGACATCGACGGCGAGACCGGCTTCCGCGATCCGATCGCGCCGGCCAACAACTTCGGCGTGCTGCGCGCGTACCGGGAGTTGGGCAACAGGTCGCAGCTCGGCGCCATCTTCGTATCGCGCCTCAACACCACCGACGCCGACGACTACAACCTCACCTACGGCATCGACGGGCGGCTCGGCATCGGCGAGGCGCTGACCTTCGACGGCTGGGCGGGCATCACGACCACGCCGGTCCCGACCGGGGAGCAAGCGCCCGGATCAGGGTTCAACGGCGGCGAGTACGGCTTTGCCGGCGGCATGCGCTACGTCACGCGCGACTGGCAGGTCTCGACCGGCTACCGGCAGGTCGGCGACGCCTTCAACCCGGAGGTCGGCTTCGTCAACCGGCGCGGGTACCGGCACGTGAACTGGCGCTTTCTCCGTCATCTGCGCACAGAGGGCGTGCCCTGGTTCCGGGAGTTCCGGCCGCACATCTCCGGGAACAGTTTCTGGACGCTGGGCGGCTTCAACGAGTCGTATCAGGTTCACATCGATAACCACTTCGCCTTCGAGAACGGTGCGTTCTTCCAGCTGCCCGGCTTCAATTTCACGGGCGAGGGCCTCGAGCAACCGTTCGCGATCCGGGAGGACATCGTCGTCCCGGCCGGCACGTACCACAACGTGGACTGGGAATTCAGGGCGAACACGAATCGAGGCGCCCCATTCTCGGTGTCGGGCGGATGGGCGCTGGGAGGGTTCTACAGCGGGACCCGCTTCGGTCCGAACTTCACCCTGGCGTACCGCTACAGCGACAAGTTCACCGCGAACGTCCGCGCGAACTACTTCGACGTACGACTGGACGAGGGGAGCTTCACGACCGCCGTCATACGGTTCAACGGGTCCTATTCCTTCACGCCCCGGCTGTACCTGCAGACCAACATTCAGTACAACGACGATACCAGAGACGTCGGCACCAACCTCCGGCTCGGGTGGCTGGATACGGCCGGCACGGGGTTGTATGTCGTGTGGAACGACACGAGTCACACAGGCTCGCTCGATCGCACTGGAATCCTGGCGGGGCCGAAGCAGCGCCAGCTCGTGGTCAAGTACAGCAGGCTGTTCAACCTGACGCGGTAGCGGACCGCTGCAACCACCAACTTCTGTCATGCCCGGCAATAGCTGGCAAACCAGAGGCTCCACATGCCGACCCGCCGGAAACTCCTTTCATGAAGCTCGCCTATCTGGGCCCCGAGGGAACCTACAGCGAACAGGCCGCGCTCGAACACGGCGCCCCCGCCCTGCTGGTCCCCTTCGGAAGCATCCCGGCCGCCGTGCGGGCGGTGGAGGAAGGGGCTGCGGACGAGGCTGTCGTCCCGATCGAGAACAGTCTGGAGGGCGTCGTCACCCAGACCGCGGACCTGCTCATCCACCACACCCGGCTGAGAATCGCGAAGGAGATCGTGCTTGCGATCCACCACTGTCTGCTGCTTCAGCCCGGCGTTGCGCGCGGGGAAGTGCGCGTGGTCTACTCCCATCCCCAGGCGCTCGCCCAGTGCCGCGGCTTCCTCGCGCGCCACCTTCCCCGGGCCGAGCCGGTGGCCTCGCTGAGCACCGCCGGGGCGGTCCGCGACATGCAGACGAGCGAGCGTCCCGCCGCCGCCATATCGAGCCGGAGGGCGGCCGAGATCTTCGGCGCGGCCGTCGCGGACTACGATGTCGAAGACGAGCATACCAACAAGACCCGGTTCGTGGTGCTGGCCCCGCGCGGCACACCCCGTAGCGGGCGCGACAAGACCTCGGTCTGCTTCGACTTCAACGAGGACGCGCCGGGGACGCTGCACGGAGCGCTGGGCGAGCTCGCCTCCCGCGGGATCAACATGATCAAGATCGAGTCCCGCCCCGACCGGCGCAGCCTCGGTCGCTACATCTTCCTGATCGACATGGAGGGTCACCGCGAGGATCGCATTGTGAGGGAGGCCCTGGAGCGCATCCGGGCGCGGGCTTCGATGTTCAAGGTGCTGGGGGCGTATCCGCGGGCGGGCCCCGGGGGATGACCAGCGGATTGATCGGCCTCAGGATGCGGGCGCATTGAGGCGGCGCCTCAGCAACCGACCCGGCCGGGCGTCGGTGAGTTCTCCCTCGTCAATGACCAGCGTGCCGTTCACGAAAAGGTAGTCCACCCCCTCCGCGTAGCGCATCGCGTCGCCGAAGTCGGCCACGTCGCGCAGTTCGGCCGGGTCGAAGACCACCAGGTCGGCGGCCATCCCGGGCGCCACGATGCCGCGGTCGTACAGGCCGAGCCGGTGAGCGGCCAGCGAGGTCATGCGGCGCACCGCCTCCTCCAGGGTGATCACCCGGTCCTCGCGCACGTACCTGGCGATCACCCGGGGGAAGGCGCCAAAGGCGCGCGGGTGGGAGCTGGCGGCGCTGGCGGGGTTCACCGGTGACGCGTCGGTGTCGATCATCACGAAGGGCGCCCGGAACGCGGCCCACTTCTGCTCCTCGTTCATGCTCAGCGGATTCACGCTCACGCCCCCGGCCTGCACCAGGTCGAAGAAGGCGTTCCAGGGATCCGTCCCCAGCACCTCCGCCGCTTCGGCGACGGAGCGGTTGATGACGCCGGGATCGACCTCGTCCGAGGCCGCCACGATGAGGACGTTGTTCCAGTCCATCCCCACGTGCTGGTACCAGTTCTCCCACTCGGAGTCGGTCTCGACCTCGCTCCTCAGCTCTGCGCGCAGTTCCGGGGCCGAGAGCGTCTCCAGGAATGCCTCGGTCCCGCGCGCATAGTGCCGGGGATGCAGGAAAGACCCAAGCCCGATGCCGTTCCGGACATACGGATAGATGTCCGCGGTCACATCCATCCCCGCGGTGCGCACGGAGTCGATGAGCGCCAGCGCGGCGTCCATCAGCGGCCAGTTGCGCTGGCCCGCCGCCTTCAGGTGGTAGATGTGGACGGGCACGCCCGCGCCCTCGCCGATGGTGATGGCCTCGCGGATGGCCTCCAGCACCGCGTGGCTCTCGTTGCGCATGTGCGTGAAGTAGACGCCGCCGTACTCGCCCGCGACCGAGGCCAGGGCTACGAGCTCCTCGGTGCTCGCGTAGATGGCCGGCGGGTAGATGAGGGAAGTGGATACGCCAACGGCTCCGTCCTCCATCCCCTCGCGCACCAGCTCCCGCATCTCTTCGAGTTGTTCCGACGTCGGCGCGACATCCTCCACCCCCAGCACCACGCGCCGCACCTGGGTGAGCCCCACGTCGTGCACCACGTTGATCGGGATGCCGTAGCTCTCGAGGATCGCGAAGTACTCGGAGTACCTCCTCCAGCGCAGCGTGTCCCCGTTGATGACGGGCGGGCTCTGCTGGGTTTCGGCACTCTGGGGCGCCGGCGAACCTCCCTCGCCGGAGAGGTAGGTCGTGATGCCCTGGCGCAGCTTGCTCTCGGCGCTCGGAGGATCGGTGATAAGCACCAGACTGGCCTGGCCCATCATGTCGACGAACCCGGGCGTGACCACTCGGTTGCCCGCGTCGATGGTCCGGACGGCCTCGCGTCCGGAGAGCCGGCCCACGGCGGCGATGCGGTCCCCGCGCACCCCCACGTCGGCCCGGAACCAGGGGTTTCCGGCCCCGTCCACCACGCGCGCGTTGGTGATGAGCACGTCGAAGGGCTCGCCCGCTGACGATCCGTCGCCTGCTTGCATGCAGGCGCCCACCGAGGTGCTGAGAAGCGCGGCGAACAGCCGAACGGCAATCCGTCGCGAACGTGACCTTGGTCGGGATCCGGCGGGGACGCGGCCCCGGAGAGCAAAGCTCCGAGGTCGGGCAGGGATGCCGCGGCGGCGTGTTTCCATCGGATGGCCTCCGGCTCGATTGCGTGACCCGGACATCGTAGGGGATGCGCGCAAGTGCAGCCAGACTGGCGGCGAATTCACAGGGGCAATCTCGTCTTGCGTCCCCTTGGGGCGCTTACGTCCATCACGATCACTTCGATCTTGTGTCGGTGTTGCGGGGCCAACGCGGCCTTCAACCGATTCCCGAGTTCGCCGGACGAAACCGGCCGGCGACCGCTCGGTGGCGGCTTCTTGAGGTGGTCGGCACCGAACCAGAACACCAGGTAGATGCCGTAGCCATCGGATCTGGGGTCGCGACAGTATCGCTCATGCAACTGGTCGTTTGCGGCGGTCCACAGATCCCGGCTGGCGGTGTGCTTGATCTCGATGGGGACGGCATACGGATGGTGGTGCGCCATGATGTCGGGATGTTTACCCTCGGCGACCTGTTCATCCTGGCTGACTGCAACGCCATGCGGCTCGAGCAGGGGTTCCAGACCCCACACCAGGACCTTCCGGCAGGCGTTTTCGGGCATCGGCGAAATGACCCTCCTGCCCTTGGGGTCCTTTCGATCCGTGTGCCAGTACTGAATCCAGGCGTCGCTGCTTCCGTTCCGGGTTCGCTTCCCCAGTTGGCTCAACATGTCGGCTACCAACGCGGCCAGATCCGCCGCGTTGCCCGGGGGCCCGCCCTGTAACGCTTCGCGCACCTCGCTCACGGTCGGTGCCTTGCGTGTCACAGCCCGCCGCCTCTCGGCCTGCTCGTCGCGGGCTCGGCGAAGCTTCCCGCGCCACTTCGTCAAGGCGGGATCGTCTGCAAGGTCAGCGAGCGCGGCGGAGGTCTCGTCGCCCACTCGGTGCACCAGAGTCTTGATCCAACCGCTCACAAGCGACTCCGCCTTCATGCCAGTGGCAATGCTGTCACCACCAATTAAGTGATTGGTCGAGTCGGGGACATCGTCCCACGGCGAATGCAGCTTCGCTCCTACCGCCCTGACAAGCCCGGCCAGATGGGCGGTTGGCCATAATTCCTGGTTGGGTAGCGGCCTGGTCTTCGGCACCAGAAAGTCGACCAAATGATGCACCCTTGCTTCGCCCTCTGCAGACACGGAATCGATCAGGCGGGGCAAGTACTCATCCGGCGCCACGAAACTCCCCGCGGCCAGCCAGTAGATTCGTTGGGCCACATCCATCTCGCTCCGCGCCAGCCTCCTTGAAACGAGTTCGGTCAGCTCGCGATCCGGCATGTGCCTGATGGCCGCGAACAATACTCGGTGCAGCGCGGTCAGTTGGGCATCCCCCGCGCAGTGACTGGGGAATGGCGTGACCAGCTTCGCAAGGGCAAACCGAGCGACAGCGGCGTATTCGCCCTTCACCGCCATGTCGTACAGGTGTTGATCGGGCAATTCCTTGGCACGCACACGGACACGGTGTACGGCGACGAGCACTTGGGCGACCGCTTCCGGGCGGTCGCGAAGAGCCCGGCGGTACCATTCTGGCCGACAGTCCTCCGAATGACTGAAGTTCCCCGGGATAGGATGACGCGTGGTTGGCAACCGGGAAAGAAGATAAAATGCCAATGCGCGGTGGAGCCCGGCTTCGTCCAGTCTCTCGAACGCCTCCACCCCCGCGCGTTCATCCTCAGCAAGACCGGCGAGAAAGGGAAGCTCGTGCCAGGACGCCATCTTCCGCTCGCGGAGCCGGATGATGTCCTCCATGGTCGGGAGATCTGTTCGGCCCACCAGACGGCGGAAGCCACCAATGACCGCATCCACCACGTGCCGATCCGAGCCCAAGCGGAGATTCAGGTCCGCTCGTGCCTGGTCGGGACCGCCGGCCTCGAGACCGTTCACATAGACGCGTCCCAGCTCATGGAGCGTCTCCGGGGGCCCCTCCCCTGCCTCCAGAGTTGCCAGTCGCTCGCAAATGGACGCCAGGTATCGAGCCTGTCGCTCTCGCACGGTGGAGTAAGGCGGCGACTCTTGCAGCCGCGCCATGTCGTCGGCTTGCCGAGCCCGCTCGGCAAGTCGCCGGTCGTTCCATATCCGCAACCCCGTCACACTGCGGATCGTGGCGGCGATCTCGTCGTCGTCCAAGGGCTGGCCCCAATGTTCATCTCGCATGGTTGCCCACCACAAGAGTTCTTTCGCGACCCGACGCTGCCCCCCGCCCATCTCGATGGCCTTGCGCAAACACCACCGGCGAAAGCCTGCCGGTTCGTCGTTGCCCAGGAACTTCATCCCGACCGAGAGATGGAGCGACTGGGTCTCGGGCGCTGACGCGTTGCGCTCAAGCCCCTCCAGTACGAGCCCAAGGCGGATGTCGTCATGGTCACGGAGCCACTCGTGGATCCGTTTCTGCTCCTCGCCGTGACGGGACCTCAGTACCAGGTGCTGACAGTGGGCAGGCACCAGTCCCGCGCGCTCCACGTCGGTATCGACCAGCTCGAACCACCTGAACAGCTCCGCAACCTCGGTGTCCTCGCCGAAAAGCTCCAGAGCCCGGCTGAGCAGCCGGAAGACCACACCCTCCAGTCCGTGTTGGCCCAGATCCGGAAGCAACTCCTCAGGCTCCTTCAACAGCTCCCCCAGGAGCACTTTGACCTGCTCCGGGGACGACTTCTCCACCAAATTCCCCGTCCAGAAAGAGACCCCCTTGCCGTACGACACGGTGCTCAACGGCAAATGGTCCCAGATCTCTTCGGGGCGAATGTGGACCGGGTAGAGAAAGGCCAGGAGCTCGCCGCGCAGTTCGTCCCGGTCATCCCGCCGGACTCGGCCATCCGATAGTTCTCGAAGGAGCCGAAGTAGTACCCGCGGGCCCTCCGGGTCGGGCTTCAGCGCATGGATGAGCGCACGCAGCCCCTTTCGCCTGACGTAATGCCGCCAGGTGTCGTCTCGGACGACGGCCATAAGCGGATCCCGGGCCTCGGCCGCACTCACACGGGGTGATCGGTTCCATCCCGCTTCGGAGCCAGAAAGAGGTGACAGCCCTTGTAGCAGCAGGCCCATCAACGCCTGACGCCCGTCCGATCGATCCGGATCACGCAACCTCTGCCAAAGCACCGTTCTAGCCGGTCCCGCCAGCAGCGAGTCAATAGAGGCCCAGGACGGCATGATCCACCTGTAGTCGAGGTGCCGCTCAAGCCGCGTCAGCAAGCGTTCGGCTTCCTGGCTATCCAGGCACCCGGCATCTCCGCCAAACGCCACGCCGATTGGGTCCGTGTCGATCAGCAGATCACGGGCATCCGCGTTCATTGCCGCCAGCCATGCGGAAGACCCTTGGAGGTCAGGCGCCACCAACCCGTCCCCGCCCGCCATCAGTGCGATTGCCCGCGTGGCGGGGAGTCCCCCCCGGATCACCTTGTCCAGGTATCTTGCGGCCAGGAACTCGGCGATCCGGCGGTGGCGGGGCCGTCTGCCGGTCTCGGCGCTTCCCACGAACAGCTTTGTGTCCAATGCGAACCTGAGCAGGTCCTGGTGCGCCCCGGCGTCGCTCAACGGCGGGTGGTCGTCATCCCATGGCCCCCTCCGCGACCACCCCAGCTTGTCGGACAGCAGAATGATCGCGCACAGACGGCCTGCGGCGGCGACCAACTCCTCGCCGGAACACGGCGCCCCGTCCCATGCATCCTGGTACTCCTCATTCAGATCCTGGACCAATTCCCTGCATGCGCGCTCGAAAGTGTCAAGCTGGGTGTCGGGCCACGGTTCCGCTGACCCAGGATCCACCGCCCTGGCGAGCATCCCTACCAGGAGAGGATTCTGAAGGAAGGCATCCAGACCGCGGTCGGTCGCGTTCCACAGGAAAACGTCCGGTTCTTCGATTTCCAGGGAAACCAGAATCTCGCGGGCGTCGTCCCTGGTCAGCGGGTCAAGCCGCAGCAGGTGGACCTCTCCAGCGCTCGCCAGGGACGACAGTTCGCGGAGGTCGCTTCTCCCCAGCCAGGACTCTTCGCGACACGAGATCCTGAAGCGCGGCTGGCCCAACCGCTCGATCCGACGCAGGATCTCGTCCAATGGCTCACGCGGGTCACCACCGCCGGCGCGCTGCTCGTCCAGCCCGTCTATGAACAGGGTCTTCCGTTTCCACTCCGGATGGCTTCCAGGGTCCCGACGGATGAAATGCCGGGCGGTCACGTAGCAGTAGCCGGCACCATCGCCGCTTTCGCCGACAAACGCCGTCGTCTTTCCGGATCCCGCTTCGCCGAGCAGGACATAGGCCTGCGCCGAACGAAAGTCGGCCAACTTCTCGCCCAGCGACTCCCATCGATCTTTCTTCCATCGCGACACCGTCCGCTCAACCGCCACGGTGAGCCTCCTCCAGCCAATACTCGGCACCCTCGGACAGGAACTCGTTCAGCGGCACGCCACCGGTTCCCACCACGAGCGGCTTGGCATCGGGGAAACGGACTTGGAACGCCGCCAAGCCAGCAAGTCTGCCTTGTCGCCGGCCGCTCTTCACCTCGATGCCCACCAGGTTTCGTCTCGACGACAGCACGAAATCGACCTCGTGGGGTCCGTCCCTCCAGTATCGCAGGCGAACAATCCCGTCCGGGGAAAGCGTGTTGAGTAGATGCGCACCGACCGCGCTTTCGCACAGGCGCCCCCAGAAGGTTCCATCGTATTTCACGTGCTCGAAGGAACCGGGGTATCCCACCGTCATGACGGCGGTGTTCGATACGTTGAGCTTGGGACTGGATCGCTTCACCAAGTGCGGTTTGGCGCTGTGCTTCTCCAGGCCGGTGACCAGTCCGGCATCCGCAAGAAGGTCCAGGTAGTGAGCCAGCGTTGTGGTGTTTCCTGCGTCGTCGAGTTGCCCCTGCAGCTTGCGGTAGGAAACCATTTGCCCGGAATACTCGGAGGCCAAGTCCAGCAACGCCCGCATGAGCGACGGTTTCTTCACGCGCGTCAAGGAGAGAATGTCCCGTTCGACGACCGGGGCCACCACGGCCTGCCTGACGTATCCGCGCCACCTGCGTGGGTTGCGGATGTGGACGGCGGCGCCCGGATAGCCGCCGAAGAAGATGTACTCGTCGAGGGTCACTCCGAACGCGCGCTGCATTTCGTCGAGCGACCAGTGCGCTACGGGGAAAGGGTCGAACCTGCCTGCCAGGCTTTCATGGATTCCTGTCAACATCGCCCACGGAGCGGAGCCAAGGATCACCACGCGAAGTGGACAGCCCGTGCGGCGATCCCTGTCCCATAGCCCTTTGACAACCCCGGACCAGTTCGCAATTCGCTGGATTTCGTCGAGCACCATCACGATGCCGCCGGGCGAACGTTCCGCCGCGATGCGGGCGCGTTCCCAGCTTGAGACGAGCCACTCCGGTCCGGGCGTCTGCCCAGGGACCAGGACATGGACGACAGGTGGAGCGCCGAGTGGCGGCTTGTCGGGCGTTGGGTCGTCGACGGGCAGGTACCAGCACGGAACGCCGTCCCTCTCGAGGTCCGAGAGCGCCTGAAGGACCAAAGTCGTCTTTCCGGTCTGTCTCGGGCCCGTGACAGCCACCAGCCGCATCGGTCCATCCTCTTTCAGGAGGGTGGTCAGGCGGGCCACATGAGGGCGCCGGTAGGGAGGCAGGTATCGCATGATTGAACGATATGTTATTGAGCAAAATCGATCAACTGCCTATCATCCCGTTCGGAAGCTACCTTCAGGGGGATCCCAACCTCTTGACCAGCTTGGCCCATGCGGTTCGCGGTGCGTCCCTCTGTAGCCCCGGCCAACCGTAGCAGCCCCGGAGCGCGTGGTGCAGAACGGGGATGGGGGTAGTAGAGAAGGCAGAGCCATGCGCTACTTCTGCAGGAGTCGCGAGTGTTGCCGGGGCGAGCCGCGAGTCTGACGGGCGAGCCGCCCCGGAAAGCTTCGACCAAGCGTTGTCCTTCACCGATTCAGGTCGACACCCATCGCACCAGATGAAAGCCAACGACCCCGACCCGGCTTCCGCTCAAAGCAGCGACCTGGCGTCACTGATGGCGGCCATCCGCGGGGGATCGGAGTCGGCTCTGGGGCGGCTGATGGATCTGTACTGGCCGGAACTGGTTCGTTACGCCGCCAGCCAACTGGGCGATGTCGACCTCGCCCGGGATGTGGCGCAGGAGGCGTTCATCCAGGTCTGGGAACGCCGACGGACCTGGCGGCCGCGGGGATCTGCCCGGGCCTACCTGTACCGCATCGCCCGGCACCTGGTGATCGACCAGAAGCGCAAGCGGACGGTGCGGAGGCGGTGGCTGGACCGCCAGGGGCGCGAGGATGCAACACGGGGCGAACACACCGCGACCCCGGCCGAAGTGCTCGACGCCAAGCTGCTCGCAGGGAGGTTTCGAGCGGCAGTGACGGCGCTGCCCGAGCGCCGGCGCGAGGTGTTCGAGCTCGTCTTCCAGCGAGGGCTTTCCCACCCCGAAGCAGCCGCCGTGATGAACCTCTCGGCGCAAACCGTGGCCAACCAGATGTCCAGCGCGCTCCGCACCGTTCGGCAAGCCGTGGCGTCAGCCGGAGATTGAGATGAGACCGGCGCAAGACTGCCGATCGATCGAACTCCGGCCTCCAGATCTACGGGTCGGCGTCCAGAAACTCCTCCACAGCTTCCCGAGCAGCGGCTTCGATCGCCCACGGGATGGCTGAATCGTGGTAGAGCGCGGCCCCGTTGGACATGGTGGCGCTCTCGCCCATCGACAGGGCACCGGAATGGGCCGATGGCATCGGCGGCTTCGGCGCATCCGCCAGGATTCTTCCCTTTGGCGTGAAGAACAGCACCGTCCCGTCGCGGTCCGTGCCGACCTTGATCCGCCCCTCGTGAACCGTGCGGTGGTGTCGCCGGCAGAGCAGCAGCGTGTTCCTGAGGCTCGTCTCGCCCCCGTCGGCCCAGTGCTTCACATGATGCGCCTCCGTGAACCTGCAGGCGCACCCCGGAAAGCGGCATCCCCGGTCGCGCTCCTCCAGCGCCCGCCGGATGTGTGGCGGGATCGTGCGGGTCCTGCGGCCCACGTTCAGCAGGGCCCCGTCCTTCGCGTGGACCATGGCGACCACTGCGGCGTCGCACGCCATGCGCCGCGACGTTTCCGCGGAAACGCGGATCCCGTCCAGGTCCGAGCGCCCCGGCTCTCCTTCCGCTGCCAGCGTCGCGGCGTCGCAGTGGACCATGACCTGGTAGCGCTCTGCCCGGGTGCCGGACTCGACGCGTTGAGCCTGCGGTACGTCGTGCGAGCACCAGCCTGAGTTGTGCAGACCGCCGTCCAGTTCGCCCAGGTCGCCCAAGCCGTCGCCCAGGTCGCCGAAGCCGTCGTTCGGTTCGCCCGAGTCGCTGCCCGGCTGGCCCGTGTCGTGGCTCGCAATGGCGCCCGAGTTGCCGCCGGAGTCGTTGCCCGAGTCAAGGGAGCCGCTGGCGTCGCGACACTCGCCGCCCCCGAAGCCCGCCGCCAGCGCCCGCTCCGCCAGCAGCCCCACCGCGTCCGCCCGGCGCTGCTTGGGCTCGGGGCGTACATCGCCGGTATCGCGCGCATCGTCAGCACCCTCCTCGCGCCGGAACAGCGCATCGGACGCAGCCTCCACGGCCCGCATCAGCACCGCTCCGGCCTCCGGCTCGAGCCGCCCCTTCGCCACGTACATTCCGTCCCCGTCCACGAACACCGAGAACGTCCGGCTGCGGTGCCGGGCCTCCTCGGCAGTCAGCTCCCCTTCGCGGGACAGCTTCCGCCAGATGCGCACCGTTTGCTCCAGCTTGGCCGCCGAGCCGGCGCGCGCGAATTCGAGCAAATCCGCCTCGCTCCCAGGCGTCGCCACCCGGGTGATCGCCCGCACCTTCGCGTAGGAGATGCTTCCCTCTCTCAGAGCGTCGGCCGTCCGGGGCAGATCTTCGAGCGCCCGCGCGGTCCGGACCCGTTCGCGGGCCGCACCGATCTTGATGCCGATCCTCCAGGCCAACCACTCGGCGCAGGAAGAGAAGCCGTCCTTCCAGCCGCCCCGGCGGTCGAAGTCGGCGATGAGGGTCATCATCCGGGATTCCGCAGCGTTGATGCGGGCCGCCAAGTCCGCAATCCGCTCGCCAAGGAGAAAGAGTTCCTCGTCGCCATCTTGGCCTGGCTCGGGACACGAAGGCGCGGGGATGGAATGCGGGGACACGCCGCTGGCGGCGAAAATCGTGGTGGGGGCAGGTTGGGCACCAACCGGTTCCCGCACGATCGCTGGCCACGGAGAAGAGACTCGGGGAGCGGCGTAGCGAAAGTCTTCGGATGCGAGCATTGTTCCTCCCAACATGATATTGTACAATGACTTACGTATAAATATAACAGCCTCGCAATCGGCCTCTCAGGATGGCCTGCAGTGGCCGAAGTCGGATTGGGAGGTCTTCGGAAGAGGAAGCCGCCCGCGAACGCCGCGCGGCCGCCAGCCAGGTCCTCTGGCGGGCTGGAGAATCCGGTACCCCGGACGACACCAAAGCGCGAGCTCGAAATCTGTCAATGGCAGAACGGGACTCGCCGATGTGAAGTCGCGCGACTCTCGGCAGGGAGCCTCTCGCAGGTTGGCGACAGACATGCGGGAGGTCCGAATAGTAGCCGCCAGCCAGTCACGCGCTTGTCCGGTGTAGCGCACCGGTTCCAGGTGGGAACCACATGAGGATCGAGAGAGAGATGGACGAACTATTGCTGCGATACCTGCGCGGGCAGACGACGGAAGATGAGAATCGATCGGTCGAGGCCTGGCGCACCGAGACCCCGGACGCTGACAGGGCGCTGAACGACCTCCGCCTCCTGGTCGAGGCCGGACGCGCCGCGGATCTGGAGGTGGACCCCGGTGATGCTCCGCCCGCCCAGGAGGTGATCTGGAAGGCGGAGGCTCGCGTGGCCGATTCGGCCCGGCGGCGTCGTGTTGGGCGCGCGCGGTCCCGGCCCATGTGGTCCCGGTTCGGGCTCTTCGGCGGGTGGGCCACCGCGGCGGCGGTGGTGGTCGCCGCTCTGGCCATCTATGCATCGAACCGCCCACCAGGCCCCACCGGGACGGGTGCGCTCGCGGCCCAGGAATTCATCACCGCGCCCGGCGAGACCGCGCTGGTCCGCCTCGGCGATGGCAGCGTGATCCGACTGGGTCCGGCCAGCCGGCTCAGCACGCCGGCGGGGGAATTCGCGCGAACCGTCATCCTCGAGGGCACGGCGTTCTTCTCGATCGCGCACGACGAAGCACAGCCGTTCCGCGTGACCACCGCCGCGGGGAGCGCGCGCGTGCTCGGCACGCGTTTCCTTCTTGCCACGGAACCCGACGAGCTTCGCATCGTCGTCGTCGAAGGCAGGGTCGCGCTCGCCGCCGCCGACCTGGAAGTGCAGGTCGGGGCGGGACAGACGACGAGCTTGCGCGAAGGCCGTCCCGAACCTGTGCTCGAAGCGCCCCCGATCGAGGACGTGGCGGACTGGCTGGACGACTTCCTCGTCTTCCAGGACACACCCCTGAGCCTGGCCATGCAGGAAGTCGGGCGAAGATACGGCACGGAAGTGGCGGTGGGGGATCCCGTTCTTCTGGATCGAACCCTGACGATGTGGTTCACCTCCAAAACTCTGGAGGAGGTCATGACCGTGGTCTGCAGCGTCATCGACGCCCAGTGCACCATCGAGGATGGCCTGGTGCGAATCGGGTCGCGCAACGGAGGCGCCGGTCAATGAAGTCCACGCGACCGGACGAGCGGACACCGCAGGCGACCTGGACAGCAAGTCATCGCGGGGCTGCCGCGATGCAAGTCGACGGGGGTCCGATGGAGCGGGTCTTGCGCCCTCTCGCCGTGACGCGCACGGCCGTTGCCTCCCTCGTGATGGCCCTCCTGCTGTGTGCCATGCCCTCCTCCCTCACCGCCCAAAGCACCGAGCTGACGGCCCTTAGAGGCGAAATCGGCGTCGACCCTGAACCGGGCACGCTCCTCGCAACCATCTCCCGGCTCTCCCTCGAGCGTGCGACGCTCCTCGAGGCCCTCGTCCAGCTCGCGGAACACTCCGGCGTCCAGGTCGCCTTCAGCCCCAGCCTCCTCCCCTCCACCCGGTTCGTGGACTGTGACTGTGCAACAATGAACGTTGCGCGGGCGCTGGACGGGCTGCTTGCCGGCACGGAGCTGGGCTACGTCGAGCTGGGATCCCAGGTCATCATCGTGCCCAGAGCGCGCCGAGAAGTGCTGCCGCTGGACGCCGCCGTCAGCGGCCGGGTGCGCTCCGAAGTCGCGGTGCCCGTGGAGAACGCAACCGTGCGGCTGGTTCTTGCTGCGGACACGACCGCGCAAAGGATCACCGGGACCGACCGCCTCGGGTTTTTCGCTTTCCACGATGTCCGACCGGGGGACTACCGCCTCGCCGTCGCGCGCATCGGCTATCGCCGCAACGAGGAGCCGGTGGACGTCGAGCCACGCGCGGATGTCCGTCTCGAGATCACGCTGGCCGAACAGGCCATCGAACTCGAGGGCGTGGTCGTGGAGGCGCGCCGAAGCCGACAGAGGGCGCGGTTCGAGGAGTCGGCGGGCGTGACCGTTCACGAAATGGACCGGGCAGAACTCAGGTCGATTCCGGGGCTGGCGGAGCCGGATCCTGTCCGGAGCATCCAGGCGCTCCCGGGCGTGACCCAGGTTTCCGACCTGACCGCGACATTCAACGTGCGCGGCGGCTCCGGGGACCAGAACCTGGTTCTCCTGGACGGCGCCCCCGTCTTCAACCCCTTCCATCTCATGGGGCTGTTCTCCGTCTTCAACACCGACATCGTGCAGCGGGCGGAGCTGAGGGCCGGCGGATTCCCTGCGGAGTATGGAGGCAGAACGTCGTCGGTTCTGGCCGTGGAAAGCACTGCAGGCGACGGCGAACTGGGCGTGGAAGCCGGCGTCAGCCTGCTGGCTTCGAGGCTGGCGGTGCGCGGCGGTCTGCCCAGCGGGGCGACGGAGCGCCTCGGGCTGGCCAGCGCCCGCTGGACGGTTTCGGGACGCCGCAGCTATCTGGACGTTGTCACCCGACCCTTTCTGGACGCCCCCTTCCCATATCGCCTGCACGACTACAACGGGGTGTTCGAGGGCTGGACCCGGGGCGGGGACCGGGTAAAGGTCAGCGCTTACTCGGGGCGGGACGCGTTCAATTTCACGCACCTGGAGATCCTCGTGGACGGACTGGACCCGGAGGCGCCGCGGCAGGATATGCTGTGGCGCTGGGGCAACGACGCCGTGGGAGCGTCATGGACCCGTCCCATGGCTGCGGGAGGTTCGCTGGATGTGCGCGGGTCGCATTCCCGCTTCGACGGCGAATTCGCGTTCACCGAGTTCGAGGGAACCCGGATCGAGACCCGGATCAGCCAATCCTCGTTCGGAGCCGACCTGGAGCGCCGTCCCACGCCGCGCATCCGCTGGAAGTCGGGGCTGATGGCGAACCGGATGGAGTACCGGAATGTGATCGAGGGGGTGCCCGAAGCGTTCAAGTCCGGCCTCGGGACGGGATGGGGATCGGCGGCCTACACCCAGATACAGTGGACTCCGGGCGTTCGCTGGCTGGTGGAGGCGGGCGGGCGCGCGGATCGCTGGCATCCCGGCGATGCCCCGGCGATGATCACCGTCTCCCCGCGACTCGCCATCAAGCGCTTCCTCGGAAACGGGACGTGGGCAGTGCGCGCAGCGGCCGGCCGCTACAGCCAGTTCCTCCATTCGCTGCGCGACGAGGCGCTGCCGATCGGCCTGGATGTGTGGATGCTTTCCGGAAGGAAGGCCCCGGCCCTGGTCTCCGACCAGCTTCAGGCGGGCGTGGAGACGTTCCTGGGTGATACCGGGGAATGGTTCGTCTCTCTGGAGGGCTACCACCGGGACTTCGCGGGCATAGTCGTACAGAATTGGGCCGAAAACCCTGGGGATCCATCC
Organism: Longimicrobiales bacterium; assembly: GCA_965225805.1. GTDB lineage: Bacteria > Gemmatimonadota > Gemmatimonadetes > Longimicrobiales > Gaopeijiaceae > BD2-11. The sequence continues at coordinate 1,208,273 of OZ245327.1, read as the reverse complement.
GACGATCTGCTCTCCGGAACCGGCCGATCCTACGGAGCGGATCTCATGATCCGCAGGAACCGCGGCGAAACCACGGGCTGGATTTCGGTCTCGTTCCTCAAGGCGAAGCACACCTTCGTCGACACCGACTCGGGGTTGGATCCCGCCCCGGTCATCGAGTTTCCCCCGGTCTTCGACCGCCGCCTCGAAGTGGATCTGGTCGCGCGCCGGCAGCTCGGCTGGGGCGTCGAGGGTGGGCTGCGCTGGAATTTCGGCACCGGTCTCCCCTACACGCGTCCCCTGGCGACATTCGACACGTACTATCAGCAGATGATCGACCTGCGGGTGGAGGATACCTACGGGTCGGGGATGCTGCTGGGTCCCCGGAACGGCGAGCGCTACCCGGCCAACCACAGGCTGGACATCAGCTTCCGCAAGACGCTGGAAAAGACCTGGGGCCGGGTGACGCCATACCTGAACGTGGTCAACGTCTATAACCAGAAGAACGTCCTGTACTACTACTATCACTTCCAACGCGACCCTCCTCTTCGCGATGGAACCTCGATGATGCCGCTCCTGCCCACAGTCGGCGTGGAGGTATCGTTTTGAAGCGTACGATGGAGTGGCCCGCTGTCGCGCGACTCTTCCGAGACGCCCGATCCCCGATGCGTGCCGCGCGGCCTCTGGTGCGCGCCCCCGCTTCTGCGCATCCGTGGGCGCTGCTGGCGGCGATCACGCTCTCCGTTGCCGGCTGCGACCTGACGGTGGTGGAAATCCTGCCTCCTCTGAATCTGGTCACCGCCAGGGCGACGGTCGTCATCACGGCAGATCCCGCCGACCCGTCCCGCATGGAAACGCGCATGCTCGCGCAATTGACGCGAGGTAGCGATGTCTTCGACAACCTGGTTCCAGGTGCGTCGGTGCGGATCACCGGGGAGTCGGGGCGGTCCATGGAACTCGTGGAGGAGGTCGATCCGCGTTCCGCGTGCGCAACTCCCCTGCCGAAGGAAATCGCCGATAGGCACGGCGCAGAGGCTCGCCTGCACATCGGTTCCTGCTACACGGCTATGGCATCCTCCGCCTACTTTGCGCCGGGCGAAGAACTTTCGTTGATGATAACGATGGCGGATGGGGGCATCCTGCAAGGGACAACGCGGATCCCCGGAGCATTCGCGCCCTCGGCGCTCTCGGTGGACGGCGGTCGCTGCCGGATGGAGCCGGACACGAACCATCGCTTCGCCTGGCGTCCCGCGGAGGGCGCGTGGGCGTACATCGGGGAAGCCGAGATCACGGGATTGAGCCCGGAGTTGTGGCCGTGGGATGGAGCTCTGCATGTGCCCGTAACCTCGATCGGCGAGCAATCCGGAATGCTGTTTCCCCGTGACTTTCTGTTCGAAGTCATCGGCATGGACGAAGGCAGTCTGTATCGGACTCTGCACGGGGGACTTCCGGCGGGCGCCGCCGCGGACATCGCCATCGGGGCAGTCGACAGAAACTGGACCAACTGGGTGCGCCTCGGGCGGATCATACCGCAGGGGGAAGTGCGGGTCCCCTCGGTCTTCGGAGACGGCACCGGAATGTTCGGGACGGCGGTGCGCTGGAAGGTCTCGGTGGAGTCGCGCCCGGCGAAAGGGAATGGAGATCTGCCGCTTTGCGGGTCGAAGGTGGTGGATTAGTCATATGATAATCGGCGGCGATAATAGGCTACTGTCAAAATACCAGTTCTCCAACTGGATGCAGGGCGAGATCACCAGCGGCTGACAAGAGTCATGGCGCGTCTGCCATGGCATACCCATTACTATCACCCAGGAGGTAACTCATGTACCGCATTCTTCCATTCGCCGTCCTGTTCCTCTCCGCAATTCCCGTTCCAGTTCTGACGCAGGAGGCGGGTCTTCACTTGAGCGTCGCCCGCACCAGCCTGTCGGACCCCGGGGAGGGGGCGGACCCCGCGACAAGGCTGGGAGGCGGAATTGCCCTCGACTTTCCGCTCTCGGACAATGCGGGCTTCCGGACGGGTGTTTTCTATGCGCCCAAGGGCATCTTGTTCAGTGAGGAGATACCAGTGAGCGGCGGGGCGTATTTCGACTACCTCGAATTGCCGGCACTCTTCCGGCTCAACGTTCCGATCGACGGCTCGATTCGCCCGTATCTTCTGTTGGGCCCCACCCTTGGGATCAACGTCGGTTGTTCGATCGAAGCCGACGCCGGGCAAGGCCCCGTTTCACAGGACTGCGAGGATATCGGAGAGTCCGTTCGCAGGCTGGACCTGGGGCTTACCGGCGGACTCGGTGTCGCCATCAGACTGTCGGGAGATGTGTCGATCACGCTGGACGCGCTCTACAATCTGGGGTTGCTCCCGGTGGACAGCGGTCGGGTCAACTCGTCCTCCAGCGACAAGCATCGGGCGATCACGGGCCAGGCGGGAATCGCGTTTCCGATCGCGTAGGGGCAGTCTGACCTGGAGGCGGCCTCTGGCGCCGGGCTACGATCGGCGTTGTCCGACCACCGGCGCACGCGGCCGCCTACGGGGGCCCGAGCTGGCCCGCCCGCCAGGGCGCCCCTCGCTCACTGACGAACTCGGATCGATCCGGGCCGCGTGCGGCGTCGACAGCTCCAACGACCACACCACACGAAACCCGATGTCTTCCGACTCCAGGCCGGCGTACAAGTACTTGACGCGGTCCGCAGCGCGAAGCGCGAACGGCGGGGAGAGGAACGAGCCGCCCCGCAACATGCGCGAGTCATCATTCACGGGAGTTCTCCCTGGATCGAACCAAATGGGCACGACCCACTCCGATACGTTCCCCGCCAGGTCATGGATGCCTTCCGGCGTGGCGCCCCCGGGCCGGGCCATGACATCAATCGGACCCCTCGGGCTACAGGGGCGATAATGTGCCCGTTCGCACGTCGGCTCCGAGTCGCCCCACGGGTACTTCCGTCTCTCTGAGCCTCTCGCCGCGAACTCCCACTGTACTTCTGTCGGCAGACTGCCACCAACGGAGGCGGCATAGGCCATGGCTTCTCGCCAGGTGACATTGACGACCGGGTGCCGCTCCTCCCCGATGGAGAACTCGTGCCCTGCGTCGAATCGCCGATACTCCTCGTTCGTCACCTCGTGCTCTTGCATCCGGAAGCCTGTAACCGTCCGCCGCCGCGGATACTCGTCACGTCTTGAGTATGGACTGCCGGGGGCCACAACTGTGTCCCAGTCGTCGCTGCCACTAATGAATGTTCCGCCCTCAATCAGGATCCCCCGGTTCAGCAGGTCGGAGACTCCTGGCTTCGGAGTCAGTGGGGTTGCGGGTTGGCCTGGACCGTCATTGAAGCGACCCGTCCGTTGCACGACGGCATAGCCGCAGATGAGGAACACCCCAGCCAGTACGGCCACCCCGAGCGAGATCGGCCCCTCGGATGCGAAGCGCATGATGAATCCGACTCCGGGATTCGCTGTGAGTGCATGTTGATCTCCCGGGGGAAACATCAGAGGCTTTAGAGAGTGGAGGCAAGGATGGCACCTTCCTGGGGTCGCGTGATGTTCATGTGGGTTCGACGATTGCTACTCGGTTTTGTGGTGCAATGGATCTCAGACCTGGGCGAGCGTCCAGCCGGAGATCGCCGCCGAAACCCGGGTATGCTCATATGATCGTGCAGGCATCCTCTGGAGTGAGCCGCGCGAGGAGCCACGAGACGCGAATCGCATAGCCAGGGAGCTGCACCGTTTCCTCAATGCTGCGTCCGAGCCTCCGCCCCATGTCCTCCAAGCAGTTGCGTCAGCGGACCGATCCTTCCCGCCCCCCCTCGCGGCACGCCCCCACCACCTTATCTTGATCCCATGCGGCTCCACCCGGAGCACATGCGGCTCTACCTGGACCCCATGTGGCTCCGCGCATGACACGGCCGCGCCCTTCCGGATCCCAAGGAGTTCTCCCCATGACGACCCGCCGACCCGTCACCCGCTCGCTCGCCCTTCTCCTCGCCTTTGCCAGCATCGCATGTGCCGAAGCCGGCGACGACTCCGCCGCCGAATCCGAGGAAGCGATGATCGCCCGCGCCCGCGAAATCCACGATCGCGTCATCACGCTCGACACCCACGACGACATCAACACCTCCAACTTCACCGCCGACCGCAACTACACGATGGACCTGCCGACGCAGGTCACCCTGCCCAGGATGGAGGCGGGGGGGCTGGACGTGGCGTGGTTCGTGGTCTTCACCGGGCAGGGTCCTCTCGACGACGAGGGCTACGCGGCCGGGTACGACAACGCGATGGACAAGTTCACCGCCATCCATCGCCTGGTGGAGGAGTATGCCCCGGACCGCATCGAGCTGGCGCTGACTTCCGACGACGTGCGCCGCATCGACGCCTCCGGCAAGAAAGTGGCGATGATCGGCGTCGAGAACGCGTATTCGCTCGGGGTCGACCTCTCACGCATCGAACAGTTCCACGACCTGGGGGCGCGCTACATGTCCCTCGCCCACACCGGCCCGAGCCAGTTTTCGGACGCGCACTCGGGCGAGCAGGACGGCAACTGGCTGCACGACGGCCTGAGCGAGCTGGGGCGCGAGGCGATCGCGGAGTTGAACCGGCTGGGCATCATGATCGACATCTCCCACCCCTCGAAGCCCTCGATCATGCAGACGCTCGAGCTGACCCGCGCGCCCGTGATGGCGTCCCACTCGGCGGCCCGCGCGCTCAGCGACGTAAGCCGCAACCTGGACGACGAACAACTTCTCGCCGTGGCGGAGAACGGCGGTGTGGTGCAGACGGTGGGGCTGCGCCGCTTCGTCAACAGAGATAAGCTCGAGGCGCGGCAGCAGGCCATCGGGGCGCTGGCGCGCGAGATCGCCGCCGAGACGGGGGTCGAGGCCATGGACGACGACCAGCTGGCTTCCCTGTCCCGGGAGGAGCAGACTGCCTACGCCCAAACCATGGCCGAGGTACGGCGCCTGGCCGCCGAGCGCGCCGACGAGGAGGGCGTTGCCCCCGACGTCGACGTCTCCGACTTCGTGGATCAAATCGACTACATGGTCGACTTGATCGGCCTCGAGCACGTGGGCATCAGCTCCGACTTCGACGGAGGCGGCGGCGTGGAGGGCTGGGACGACGCCTCCGAGACCTTCAGCGTCACCCTCGAACTGGTGCGCCGCGGCTACAGTGAGGAGGAGATCGGGATGCTATGGAGCGGCAACCTGCTCCGGGTGCTCGACGAGGTGCAGGCGATCGCGCAGGAGATTCAGGCCGAAGGGGGCTGAGCCAGCCATATCCTGGACGAAGGCAGGCGCCCGGCGCGAATCCGCATCGTGCCGGGCGGCGCGCCCTACCTCACCACTCGAACGCGTAGCTCGCCCGGGCGTAGAACAGCGCCCCGTTGAACCCGAAGGGGGAATGCTGGCTGTACAGGTTGCCCACTCCTGCGGAGGCTCTCGGGTTCATGTCCGGGTAGGTGTTCAGGAAGTTCTCGGCCCCGACCGTCAGCGTCACCGACTGGGGCAGCGTGTACGCCACCTCCGCGTCCAGCAGGAACTTGCCGGTATAGGTCAGCTCGTCCGCGAAGTCCCACCACGACGAGAAATAGTTGACCTTCCCCAGAAAGCGCAGATCTCCCGCGCGGTGGGCAGCCGAAAATCCTGCCCGCCTCTCCGGGAGAGCCTCCTCCAGTTGCCGGACCCGGATTCCGTTCGGGTCCTGATGGCCGTAGTCCGTGACGTCGGTCTTCGTGTGGTTGAACAGCAGGCTGAAGGTGGTGTTGCCCTCCAGCGACGGCGGTGAATAGGCGGCTACAACGTCGACACCCTGGGTACGGGTGGAGAAGTCGTTGTTGTAGTAGCGGAACTGCCGCAGGTTGCGCGCGGCTTCGACGCCCTCCCTCAGAAGCTGGTCGACCTCGGCGGGCTTCAGAATGTAGTCCGAGCTCAAGGCGATCCTGCCGGAGACCGACACGTTGAAGTAGTCCGCCGTCACGGTCAGCGGGCCCCGGCTGAGCGCCATTCCGAAGGCCACGTTCAGCGATGTTTCGGGCTTCAGTTGTTCTCCGCCCTTGGTCTGCGCAACGGCCGAGGTGGGCGGAATCGTGCCGACGTTCACCAGCTCCTGGATGTCGTAGTCGTAGGTGGTCCCGATGTGCTGGAAGTTCTGCTGGCCGGGTGTCGGCGCACGAAAGCCGGTGCTGGTGCTTGCGCGCAACGCGAGGCCATCGGCGACTTGGAGGCGTCCGGAGACCTTCCCGTTCACCGTCGTCCCGAAACCCGCGAAGTCCTCGAGCCGGACCGCGCCTCCCAGGGCCCAGTGATCGTCGGCCCCATCATGGTGAATGTCCCCGTAGACTGCGTAGTTGCGCCTGTCCCATCGACCTTCCGAGAACGGGCTGAACCCCGGAAAGCCGTTGGAGGAGGCGCTGAAACCCTGAACCAACAGCGGGCCGAGTTCCCACGACGGCCTGCCGCCGGGCACGATTTCGTAGCTCTCCACGCGTCTCTCGAGGCCCCCGGCGAGGTGGGTTCGCTCTCCGATTTCGTATGCGAGGTCCAGGTTCAGGTTGAGCTCGCGCTGCTGGTTGATGCCGGGCTTGAAGTTCGTCGGTGTCTCGGGACCGAGGGAGGCGTTGATGGTGTTCATCATGAAGTAGTCGGCCTTGTGCGTTCCCCAGCCGACGCTCGCATCCCATTCAATGCTACCGGACGTCCCCCGCAGGCCCGCGACGGCCGACGCGTCGAAGACGTCGCCTCCGAAGTTGGGCGTGAACCCGCCGGGAAACATCTCCTGGAACGCGAAGCAGTTCGGGTCGCTTCTCACCCGCGTCATGGCGACAGGATCGGGCACGCCGCCGGCAACCCTCACCACCGGGCAGTTGGCCGAGCCGTCCACGACACCGTCGCGGGCGTCGAGCAGATCACCGATGAGCAGGGTCTGCCCGCCGTCGATGCTGAAGACCGCGTCACGGGTGTTCGGGTTACGGAAATAGAACCCTCCCGTGACGGTCTTCGTGTGGTAGTTGCCATGTCCGTAGAATTCGACGCCGTTGGCGAAGGTGTAGCCGGTGTTGGCGAAGAACTTGGTGTTGGCGTCGACTTCGGGCAGCCCCCAGATCTGGGCCGGATTGCGCACGGGCACACCAAGGCCGGCCAGAAAGGCGGCGTCGTCCCGCTGGATGCTCCGGCTGGTCGGGTCGGCCTCGCCGTACTCGCCGCTCAGGCTCAGGAACCCGTTTTCGCCGAGCGGCAGGCCGACGTTGCCGGCCACCGTGAACATCTCGCCGTCACCTTCCTGGAACTGCGAGCCCTTCACCTCGATCGTGCCACCCGACCGGTTGCTCTTCGGCACGAAGTTGATCACGCCCGCGATCGCGTCCGAGCCGTACTGGGCCGAGGCGCCGTCGCGGAGGACCTCCACCTGGCTCATGGCGATGCTCGGCAGCGTGGCAACGTCGGGGGCCTGGGCGCCGTCGGCGACGCCGTTTCCTCCGAAGAGAACGATGACCGCGGAGCGGTGCCGGCGCTTGCCGTTGACGAGGACGAGGGTGTGGTCGGGCGCCAAGTTGCGGATGCTCGCGGGCCGGGCGAGGGTGGCGGCGTCGCTGATGGGCTCCGAGGTCACGTTGTAGGAGGGCACCACGTTTCGCAGGAGCGTGCTGAGATCGGTGTCGCCCTGACTCGCGAGATCCGAGACCGGGACGACATCGATGGGCACCATGGACTCCGCGGCCGTGCGGGCATGGGCCCGGGATCCGACCACAACGAGCCGGTCCAGAGCGATGGGGGCTTCCGTCAGCGTGACGTCGAGACGGGTGGTCTCACCATCCGCGACGGCAACTTCGACAGTTTCGGTGCTGTATCCGATGCGGGCGAAGCGCACCGTATGCGATCCTGCCGGAATTCCCGATATCAGATAGGTGCCGTCATCGGCCGTGAGGCTGCCCGCGCCGCCGTCCCCCAGCGAAACATCGACGCCCGCCACGGGCTGGCCAGCTGCGTCCGTGACTGTGCCTGCAAGCGACCCCTGCGCCATCGCCGTTCCCGGCAGGCCCCACATCGCCACGAGGCCAATGATCCAGATTCTGGTTCCCGTAGCCATGACTACCCTCCTTCTCTTTTGCCAATCGGCCCCAGGTGTCAGTCGGCTGGCGCGACTCCATATGGCCAAATACGGCGCGGCTTTGCCTTCCAGCTTTTCCGCGTTTTCGTCGCAACGTGTGCGCGTACCGTAAAACTAGAGCGGATTCCTCGGGCTCGTCAATCCGATTTGCGACGAAAACCGATGCACTTACGACGAAAACCGACCCGCAACCGACGAAGTTGGACGCCTTAGCGCATGCTGATCCTCGCCGGTCCCGCGGGGCGGCGAGCCAGGCTCCAACTCGTCTGGTACACCAGCCGCACCACCTTCTCCAGCTTCTCGTAGTTGATGCGCTCCGGCACGTCGTCCTGCCGGTGATAGTCCGGATGCAGCCCGGTATGGTAGAAGAGCGCCGGTACCCCCATCTGCATGAAGGGCCAGTGGTCGCTCCGGCGCAGCAGCTGGATGGGGTGGTTGTCGTAACGGAAGCGCATTTCGAGCCCGATATCCTCATTCGCCTGCCGCACCTCCGAGAGCAGGTCCGCACTCCGCGTGGTTCCCATGATGTTGATGGCGTTGGCATTGGACTCGCCGGACTGGATGTCCAGTCCCCGGAAACGATTGCCCCCGCCCACCACGACTTCCTCGTTCCTCCCGATCATGTCCATGTTGAGGAGCGCCACGGTCTGCTCCAGAGGATGCAGCGGGTTCTCGACGTACGCCCATGCCCCCAGCAGCCCTTTCTCCTCGAAGTCCCACGCCGCGACCAGCACCGAGCGGCGGGGACCCTCGCCCCTGCGCACGGCTTCCTGATAGGCCTCCGCGATCTCGATCAGCGCCACCGTGCCCGACCCGTCGTCGTCGGCCCCGTTGTAGATCACCCCACCGTCGGCGCCGTCGTGATCGAAGTGCGCGCAGATGATGACCCACTCGTCCTTCAGTTCGGGATCGGAGCCCTCGATCAGGCCCACGACGTTGCGCGCCGTGTGGGTCTCCCGCCGGACGTCCGCGGAGATGTCCACGGCCACCCCCGGCAGCGCGACGGGCTCGATTCCACCCGCCGCCTCGGCGGAGCGGGAAAGCTCCTCGAGGGTGCGGCCGGTGCCCGCGACCAGGTTCTCCGCCAGCGCGGGCGAGATGCGGAGCGCGGGAATGCGGATGCGGTCGAGGCGGCTCTCCAGGGTGTAGCGGCCCCCGCGGCGAGCCGTCGCGGGCCAGTATCCCTCGGCCTGGGCGCTGAAGTTGGCGGAGCCGGGGTGGTTGTGGACATCGGTCACCAGCAGCACGGCGAGCGCGCCCGCCGCCTCGGCCGCCGCGACCTTGCGGTAGGCGGCGGAGGCCTCAGAGGTGACCAGCCCGTCGAACGCGCTGGCCGGGTCGGATTCACCGGGTTCGTGATCCACGATGAGGACGATCCTGCCCGCCACTCCCCGGTAGTCGTCGTGATCGAACTCGGGAGCCGAGATCCCGAATCCGGCAAAGACCACTTCGCCGTCGGTCATACCGGTGCCGCTCTCGCGCAACGGGTAGAAGTCCTGCCCGCGTTCGCGGGAGAGCATGACCCCACGGTCGTGAGCCACGACCAACCGGTTGTTCTCGCCGACCTCCACCTGTACGACGTTGAAGTACTGGTAGTAGGAGCCCCCGTCACCGACCGGCGTGAGCCCCAGCCGCTCGAAGCGCGACTTGATGAACGCGCTCGCCACCCGGCCCTCGGGCGACCCGGCCAGGCGGCCGCCCATCTCGTCTCCAGCCAGAAAGAACAAGTCGGCCCGCAGATCGGACTGCCGGATCGTCTCGATGGCGGGCGCGGTCTCCTGCGCCCCCAAGGCGAAGCTCCGCCCGGCGATGGCGAGGACCGCGACGGCGGCAACAAGCGCGGCGGTGACTGAACGGAATCGGGCAAATGCGGCTCGCGGGTTCATGCGGTGTCTCCTGGAGATCATGCGATTTCGATGGTTCCAAGCGGTATCGGGCAAGTGGGATGCAGGCGTCTACCCACCCAGAACGTTGAACTGCCGGGTGAACTTGACGATGAAGGAACGGGCCAGCGTTCCGCTCTCGACGAAGCGCCCGCCGTCGTGGTTGAGCCCGTCCGGGTAGTCGAAGCCCTGGACGTCGTTGTACACGATGAACAGGCCGGTCCCCGCCGTATTCAGCCAGCCGAAACGCAGGTTTGCCGACCAGCTGTCGACCTGGTTGCTGTACTGCACCAGCGACTGCACGTAGATGCGCGGTGTGAAGAAGTAGCCGAGATTCAGCCCCAACAGAACCGTCTCGAACTCTCCTTCGGGCAGGCTTACGTCGAAGTAGTTGACACGAGCCGAAGTGCTGAAAGACGCATTCGGCCTGAAGGTGACGGCGCCGTCACCGCCCCAGCGGGTGCCGCTCAGGAAGCCGCCGAAGTTGACGCGTGACGTCATCGACAAACGGGAGGCGGCGTTGGTGTTGAACACCAGCGCTGTCTCCCAGCGTCGGTACGTTCCCTCCGGCACGACTACGTTGGTGCCGAGGATCTCGAACGGCTCATGGAGTCCCTCGATGTAGAGGTTGGCGCCGGTATGAATCTGCGCCCCCGATGGCCACTCCCAGTGCGTGTCGAGGTGCAGCCAGCCCGATTCCTGAAATCCCTTTTCAACTCCGGCCTTGCGGCTCTTGTAGGTGTGATAGAGGACGTGCGGTCGGACTTCGCGCAGCCAGGAGGGACGGATCTTGTACATCACAAAGTACTGGTAGTACCGATATCCCCGGCGCGGCAGAAATCCCACTTCCGGATTGAATCCCTCCCCGATCTCACGGACCTGGGACGTAATCTCAAGGTCTCGACTGGTCCAGCCTCCGGAGACATTCCAGGCATACTCGCTGCCAGCGGTACCCGGCCCGTCGGTCCTCGACGAGAAGGTGCTGAAGGTGAGCGCCTCTCCGATGCCCACCGCGCCGTCAACCGCGTAGGTCCGGTTGAAATCGCCGCCGGAGCCGCCCCTGTTGATGAACAGGCCTCCGACACGGGAGCGATTGGGCAGCTCCCTGGCGAGCCGCGCCACCGAATAGCCCTGAGCATCCTGCAGGCCGGCTGCCCGTTCGGTCTCGATGTGCAGCAGCCCCACGTTGAGCCCCGCCGTCCGTCCCGACAGGCGCGCGCCTCCCCTGATCGGCACCGGTTGCCCGTCCGCGATCCCGATCCGTCGGCTGAAGAACAGGTCGGCGCCTCCGCCGCCCACGCTGAAGAAGCCGGCGTTCTCGAGGAAGAAGGGCCTCTTCTCGGGGAAGTTGAGGGAGAAGCGCGTGAGGTTGAGTTGTTGATCGTCGACCTCGACCTGAGCGAAGTCGGTGTTGTAGGTCACGTCCAGGGTCAGACCCCGGGTAACCTGGAACTTGACGTCGCCGCCGAAATCCCCGTCCTGACCGAAGCCGGTCTCGGTGCTGTTGGTGTAGTCTCGCGCCGAGGATCCGAGGATGTACGGGGTCACGCTGGCGAGGCGCTGGAACGGAGGCCTCAGCCCCTCGAGATCGCCCGCGTAGTTGAGGCGGTACAAGTTGAACTCGCGCGGAACCGGGGTCCAGAACGACTCCTCGTTCAGGCGCCGGATGCGGCGGGCCACGTTGAAGCCCCAGGTCTCGGCGTTCGTCCCATAGCGCAGCGTGTTGAATGGGATGCGGAATTCGGCGTACCAGCCCTCGTCGTCGGTCGTGGTGGCAACCGTCCAGCTGCCGTCCCAGTTCTTGTTGAAGCCGCCTCCCGAGCCCGACTGGAAGCGCTGCCGGGAGTTGAAGCCGCCTCCCTGGAAGCGGCCGCCGCCGCGTCCTTCGTTCGCGACCTGGCCATCGTACTCGATGCCGGTCGGGGTGGTGCCGAAGACGAAGCCGTTCTGGTCGTCGTTGTAAGTGTCCAGAACGAAGACGATGGCGTCGCTGTCCGTCACTTCGTAGTCCCGGATGCGTTCGCCGTAGGTGATGTTCCCGGGCTGGCTGTCGAACGCCCACACGCCGATGTAGAGCGCTTCCTCATCAAAGATGACGCGCACTTCGGTGGGCTCGCTGGCGGGCTGCCCGTCCATGGGCTCGCGCTGGATGAAACCGGTCATGACCGGGGCTTGCTGCCAAACGGCCTCGTCCATGCGCCCGTCGATACTGGGCGCCTCGGTGACTTCGGTGGCGGTGGCGATCGCAGGAAGGGGGACGCCCGAGCCCCCGTTGGCCGGACCCGCCTGCGGGTTCTGGGCGAGCAGCGGGCTTGCGACCAGGATGGCCAGCGTGGCGACAGCAGCACGAGGAGTGGCAACAGTGAACCAGCGCGGGACAAGTGCGACTCGCGAGATCATGCGGTGCCTCCTGGGCAGGCGATGCTCCTGGATATCTATGCCTCCGGCGATTGCCGCCGCCCCGCCCGCCAGACGTCCAGCGAAAACTTGCCCGGGCCGTTGGCGAACAGGAAGAGCCAGGTGAAGCAGTAGAACGCGGCCAGCTCGCCCTGGTTCAGTATTGGCCAGAAACCCTGTGGGAGGTGGGCGGTGAAATAGGCTACCGCCATCTCGCCGGCAAGAATGAAGGCGACCGGGCGGGTGAAGAGCCCCGCTGCAAGCAGCAGGCCTCCCCCGAACTCCAGAATACCGGCGAGGCCGAAGCGGCTCATCAGGGTCTCCACCTGGTTGCCGCCGAGCGCCCCGAAGAGCTTCTGGACTCCGTGCTGCATGAACATCAGTGCGGCCACGATCCGGAGTGCGTTCAAAGTCAATTCGTTGAGTCCGCTGCGGTTCGTCATGCTCATCCGTCGGTCTCCCGTGTTGGAGGGATGACTACCCATCCCCCGGGAAATGCCAGAGCCTGCGCCTCCGCGACTTTCCCGCGGCCAGGCGTCTCCGCTCCCGGTCCTCCAGCTTTCGGCGGCGCTTCGCTTGCCGTTTCGTCTCTCCCGGCAGCCGGAAGTCGACTTCGATCTCGCCCAGCAGGCACAAGCAGTTCAGGCGCACGATCGGCTTCTCCACCCCGGGAGCGGCGGGCCCCGGACGCCCCGGGTCGATGCTGCCCAGAATGGCCGACCCCCCGCATTCGACCTGCAGGCCCATCGGGGCGATGATCTCGACCGAACCCAGAATCGAGCGGATGTCGAAGACGAACTCGCCAGGACCCAGGGCGGCGTCGCGCAAATCGATTTCCACGGATCCGAGCGTGGCGACCACAGTGGTCATTCTCGCAGGCACCCAGTGGCCCGTGCGCTTGGTTTCGCCCAGGACGGCCACCGCCGAATCCTTGTACCGCTCCAGGGCGGGATCGCGGGTCGTCCACCCGTGCTGCGGGTGCGCTCCCGGCAGGGGTGCCGCGGCGGACTGTCCCTGCTGAGGGCCGGCCAGTGGCGTCCGAAAACGCTCCACTACAGCACTGATTTCGGCCAGGGTGCCGGCTTGCTGAACCCGGCTCACGAGTTGCTCGAACTCTTCCAGCGAGAGCAGGTCGTGGGCGAAGTGTTCGCTCAGGATATCGACAGCCTTGTTACGGACGTCGTCCAGGGAGGGCCGGGTTCCGCTTGCTTCCAACACCTGTCGCGACCTCCCGGTCTTGTCCTGCGTGTGGGGTGGTCAGCCGCCCAACGGCGAGGTTCTCACCAGGAGAGCCGCCACAAGAATCACGACGTGCGCCACGACAAGTTCCAGCTTGGCGTTGCGACGCAGCGGACGCGCCCCTCCCGCATGCCACAGGCGCGGCGCGAAACGACGCCAGTTGACGGCGCCCAGGATCAGCACCACCGTGACCAGCCCGATCTTCGTGAGCAGGAGACGTCCGTAGTTCGTTGCGACCAGGGCGTCCAGCGATTCAACATGAACCGTGGCCGCGAAGCTGCCGGTCCCGATCAGCAATGCGGCCGAGACGAGGGCGACCGGCGAGAAGTATGGCACCACCTCCGCCAGCAGGGCGTTGCCCCGACCCGTGCGTCGCCGCTCCCTGCGCTCCGCCATGAGCACGAACAACAGCCCTCCGATCCAGGTTCCTGCGGAAAGGACGTGCAGGATATCGGCGGGCACCGTGAGCCAGCGCAGACCTTCCGTGCTCACCGCGTGCCCCGTGAAGGCCGGAAAGGCACACATCGCGCCCGCGACCATCCTGGCCACCACCCAGGCCTTCCGGCGGATCGGTGGCCCGTCGCTCGTGGAGGCCGAGAGCGCGAAGGCGACCAGCAGCACGAGGGCTCCGGCCACCGCCAATTTCCAGGCCAGACCCCAGGGCGTGGCCAGAAGCACCGCCGCGTCCTCTGCCCACGGCACCAGGGGATCGCGGAAGTCGCGTAGCTGGCGCCAGAAGACGAGCCCCATGGCGATCACGAGCACCGCCGCCCCGCCGATGCCCACGTTCCGGGCCGCGGCCACGAGGGTATGTTGGCGCCGGCCCAGGGCGCGAGGCGCGAGCAGCCAGTGGCTGGAGGCCGCTCCCCACGCCGTTATCAGACCGGCAAACAGGCACCAGCCGACAAGGGCGTCGGCTATCGAAGCGACATCGAGCCCGGCTTCTATGGAACCTGGACCATGAAGGGAATCTCGCCCCGCACGACATGGCCATCGGATCCCATCGCCCGCCAAACGATACTGTATCCGCCAGCCTCAAGGGTGTGCCCGACTTCCACGCTGTACACCTTGTCATCATCCGGGTCAGGGGTCGCAGGACCGGTCTCGGCCACCGCATCTCCCGCCATCAGCCGAATCGACATGGAATTGTCCTGAGGCGCCTGGGTGAACCACAGACGCAACTCCCCAGGCGGAGAGACGGCCGCTTCCGCCGCAGGCTCGGACTTGCTTAGCGCGAAGTGAAGCGCCCGGTGATCGGCGGCGCCAGTCAGAACCAGGCCCAGCACCAGTGGAAACGTGCATCCGCCGAGCCACGCCGCAACGGATCGCCTGAACCTCATCCCTACCCTCCCAGCACGTTGAACTGCCGGGTGAACTTGACGATGAAGGATCGCGCCAGGGTCCCGTTCTCGACGAAGCGTCCACCGTCGTGGTTGAGCCCGTCCGGGTAGTCGAAACCCTGGACGTCGTTGTACACGATGAACAGACCCGTCCCCGCCGTGTTCAGCCAGCCGAAGCGCAGGTTGGCCGACCAGCTGTCCGCCTGGTTCGAGTACTGCACCAGCGACTGCAGGTAGATGCGAGGGGTGAAGAAATACCCGAAGTTCATCCCCATCAGCACGGTCTCGAAATTCCCCTGGGGCAGGCTGACGTCATAATAGTTGACGCGCGCCGAGGTGCTGAACGACGCGTTCGGGCGGAAGGTGATGGAGCCGTCTCCGCCCCAGCGGGTGCCGGTGAGGAAGCTCCCGAAGTTGATGCGCGAGGTCATCGACAGCATGGCGGCCGCGTTGCTGTTGAACACCAGCTGGGATTCCCAGCCCCGGTACGTTCCCTCCGGGATCATCACGTCGGTCCCGCGAATCTTGAACGGCCGAGAGATCCCTTCGGCAACCAGGTTGGCGCCGCTGTGGATCTGCGCCCCGGAAGGCCACTCCCAGTGCGAGTCGACATGTAGCCGGGACGACTCCTGGAATCCCGTCTCGATCCCGCTCTTGCGGCTGTTGTAGGTGTAGTAGGAGACGTGCGGACGGATCTCACGAATCCACGACGGACGGATCTTGTACATCACGTGATACTGGTAGTACCGGTATCCGCTGCGCGGCAGGAAGCCCACTTCCGGATTGAAGCCTTCGCCGATCTCGCGGACCTGGCCCGTTAGCGAGAAGCTCCGGGTGTTGAGGTTTCCGGAAAAGTCCCAGGCATACTCGTTGGCGGTGGCTTCCGGCCCGTCGGTCCTCGCAGTGAAGGTGCCGAAGGTGAGCGCCTCTCCCACGCCCACCGCGGCGTCGACCGCGTAGGTCCGATTGAAGTCGCCGCCGGGCCCTCCCTTGTTGATGAACAGGCCGCCGACTCGGGAGCGATTGGGCAACTCCTTGGCGAGGCGGGCAACCGAATAGCCCAGAGCGCCGTGGGCGTCGGTCGGAGCGTCGGTCTCGATGTGCAGCAGCCCGACGTTCAGTCCCGCCGCCCGGCCCGAAAGCCGCGCGCCTCCCTTGATCGGCACCGGTTGCCCGTCCGAGATCCCGATCCGGCGGCTGAAGAACAGATCGGCGCCTCCGCCGCCCACGCTGAAGAACCCGGCGTTCTCGAGGAAGAAGGGCCTCTTTTCCGGGAAGTTGAGGGAAAAGCGGGTGAGGTTGAGCTGCTGATCGTCGACCTCGACCTGGGCGAAGTCGGTGTTGTAGGTCACGTCCAGAGTGAGCCCCTGCGTGACCTGGAACTTGACCTCGCCGCCGATGTTGCCGTCCTGGCCGAAGCCGGTCTCGGTGGTGCTGGTGTAGTCGCGGGCGGTCGATCCCAGCACATAGGGAGTCACGGTGGCCAGGCGCTGGAAGGGAGGCCGCAGTCCCTCGAGATCCCCGGCGTAGTTGAGGCGATAGAGGTTGAATTCCCGCGGAACCGGGGTCCAGAACGATTCCTCGTTCAGACGCCGGATGCGCCGGGCGACGTTGAAGCCCCAGTTCTCCTCATCGGTGCCGTAGCGCAGGGTGTTGAAGGGGATCCGGAATTCGGCGTACCAGCCCTCGTCGTCGGTGGTGGTGGCGACCGTCCAGCTTCCGTCCCAGTTCTTGTTGAAGCCGCCGCCCGAGCCCGACTGGAAGCGCCGCCGGCTGTTGAATCCGCCTCCCTGGAAGCGGCCGCCGCCGCGTCCCTCGTTGGCGACCTGGCCATCGTACTCGATGCCGGTCGGGGTCGTTCCGAAGACGAAGCCGTTCTGGTCGTCGTTGTAGGTATCCAGAACGAAGACGATGGCGTCGCTCTGGCGTACTTCGTAGTCGCGGATGCGCTCGCCGTACGTGATGTTCCGGGCCTGGCTGTCGAACGCCCACACGCCGATGTAGAGCGCATCCGCGTCAAAGACGACCCGCACCTCGGTCGACTCGCTGGCGGGCTGCCCGTCCATGGGCTCGCGCTGGGTGAAGCCGGTCATGACCGGGGCCTGCTGCCACACGGCCTCGTCCAGTCGCCCGTCGATGCTGGGGGATGCCGTCACCTCGGTTGCCGTGGCCACCATCGGAACGGGGCCGCCCGAGGTCCCGTTGGCCGACCCCGACTGCGAGCTCTGAGCGAGCAGCGGGCCGGCGACCAGGAAAGCGAGGACGCATCCGGACAGAGCGGGACAGGATTTCATGACGTTCCCTGCTGAAATGATGGCGGCGTAGCTGTAATTTCGTGAAAACGCCTGGCGTTCGCCAGAGAGCGGGCGCGAAGGCCGGACATGGGCCACCCCGCCCGGGGAGCGTGATCACCGGGAAGCGTGACGCACTACACGGACAACTGAGGGCACCAGAATGCTTACCGCGGCGACGCGGCCGACCAGTGAAGCTCCGGCTGCGGCGGTGACGCCCACCCACCCGAAGGCCTGCACCAGAAGCGGGAAGCCCGCCGCGATGAACACCACCTCGATTGCGGTGGCGAGGGTTACCGGCCGGGTCCGGCGGGCATTGATGAGGATCCCGCGCTGGAGCGAGAGGAGCGCGGACAGGAACGGCAGGGGAATGAAGAGCACGGTCGGGAGGATCGCGAAGGCCGCCAGCTCGGGCGTGAGGCCGGAAATGGTCTCGAACCAGACACCGGAGAAGGGGGTGAGGCCGAAGACGGCGAGGCCGCCCGTGGTGACGAGGCCCAGCGATACGGCGAACGTGCGCAGAGGAGGCAGCTGCTGAACCCGATCACCGAGCAGGGCGATGGTGACTTCCTGGTATGCGAGGCAGACCGCCCGAAAGATGAAGGTGAGCGAGCCCACCACCGGAAAGACGGCCAGCGACTCGACCGGCGCGGGAGCCCGGCCCATGAAGAAGGTGAGCAGCGGCAGGGCCGCGAAGCCGAGCAGCGACGTGAGCGCGAGGGGGTAGTAGAAGCGGGAGATGACACTGTAGTTGAGCGCTCCCGGGCCTGCCGCGGAGACCCGGCCCAGCACGCGCGCCACCGCGCCGCGCGCCATCCAGCGGCTCACCACGGCCTCCGTACAGACCCCCGCGGTCATCGCTCCGGCCGCTACGTGAACACCCGGGATGCCCATACGGGAGAGCGCCACGGCCACCAGCGTGATCGCGGCGATGCGCGTGACCGTGCCCGCGGCCACCAGGCGCGGTTGCCCGTCGCGAATGAGCAGGCCCTGGTAGAAGCGCCGGTAGCCGATGGCCGCCGGCCAGGGCACGAGCAGCCACAGGGCGTCCTTGACGAGGAGCGCCACCTCCCCGGGAAGCGCGAGCACCTGCAGGGAAATCAGGTCGAAGACCGCGGGCACGAGCACCAGGAAGAGCACGCCTGTGGTGGCCGCGTTGAGGACGAAACCGAAGCGCCGCAGCTTGCGGTAGCTGCGCGCGTCCTCCGCGAGCGCCGTGGAAGTGGTCATCAGCATGACCACCGGGGATTCCACCAGCATCGCGATGGCGAAGGCGACGCCATAGGCGGCGAGGTTGATCTTGGCTTCGGGAAGACGGGCGATGACCGCGGCGAGGAAGGGCCCCTCCACCGCCATCATAAGCCACGTGGCGGCCAGAGGAGCCCAGAAGAGCAGGATGGACCGCTGGGAGAGCGGCGCGGGCGCGGTCAACGAGTTTCGAAGCGGGTGATGTCGCCTTCGTATTGCAGTGTTAGCGCGATGTCGTCGAGTCCCTCGAGCAGGCACCGGCGGCGGAAGTCGTCGATTTCAAACCCGAGGCGCCATCCGTCGGCATCGCCGACGGTGCGCGCTTCGAGGTCGACCGTCAGCGCGTAGCCCGGGCGCGCGGCGGCGCGGGCCAGCATCCCCGCGACCTCCACGTCCGGCAGGGCCAGCGGCAGAATCCCGTTCTGGTAGCAGTTGGACTGGAAGATGTCCGCGAAGCTGGGCGCGATCACGACCCGGAAGCCGTAGTCGGCGATCGACCACGCGGCGTGCTCGCGCGAGGAGCCGCAGCCGAAGTTCCTCCCCGCCGCGAGGACGGCCGCACCTGCGTATTCGGGCTGGTTGAGCACGAAGTCGGCGCGGAGGGAGCCGTCGGGGTGGAAGCGCCAGTCATGGAAGAGGAAGCGCCCGTAGCCGGCGCGCTCGACGCGCTTGAGGAACTGCTTGGGGATGATCTGGTCGGTGTCCACGTCGGCGCGGTCGAGCGGGGCCACGATGCCCTCGACGCGGCGGAGCGGCCGCGTGACTTGGGCGGTTTCGGTCACGAGTGGGCCCTCACGTCGGTGAAGCGGCCGGCCACCGCCGCCGCCGCCGCCATCGCCGGGCTCACCAGGTGGGTGCGCGCTCCCCTGCCCTGCCGGCCCTCGAAGTTCCGGTTGGAGGTGGAGGCGCAGCGTTCCCCGGCCGCGACGATGTCGTCGTTCATCCCCAGGCACATGGAGCAGCCCGACTCGCGCCACTCGAAGCCGGCGTCGCGGAACACGCGGTCGAGGCCCTCGGCCTCCGCCATCGCCTTGACGGCGGTGGAGCCGGGGACGACCAGGGCGTGCACGCGCGGGCTCACCTTCCGTCCGCGCGCGACCCGCGCCGCCTCGCGCAGGTCCTCGATGCGGGAGTTGGTGCACGAGCCCACGAAGACGCGGTCCAGCTCGATGTCCCGCATGGGGGTGCCGGGGTCGAGCCCCATGTAGGAGAGGGCCCGCTCGGCGGCGGCGCGGCTCTCCGGGTCGTGGAGGTCGGCGGGATCCGGGACCCGCCCGGAGACCGGGACCACCATGCCGGGGTTGGTCCCCCAGGTGACCTGCGGCTCCAGGTCCGTCAGGTCGATGTCCACCACCCGGTCAAAGCGCGCGCCGGGGTCGGTGCGCAGGGTGGACCAGCGCGCTACCGTCTCGTCGAAGGCATCGCCCGCGGGGGCGCGCGGGCGACCGCGAAGGTAGGAGAAAGTGGTCGGGTCGGGGGCGACCATGCCGGCTCGCGCACCGGCCTCGATGGACATGTTGCACACGGTCATGCGGCCCTCCATGGAGAGCGCGCGAATCACCTCGCCGCGGTATTCCAGCACGTGCCCCGCCCCGCCGGCCACCCCGATGCGGCCGATGGTGAAGAGGATCAGGTCCTTGGCGGTGAGCCCCGGTCCGAGCCGCCCGCGGAACCGGATTTCCATGCTGCGCGGGCGCTCCATGAGCAGGCACTGGGTGGCCAGGACGTGCTCGACCTGCGAGGTGCCGATCCCGAAGGCCAGCGCCCCGAAGGCCCCGTGGGTGGAGGTGTGGCTGTCCCCGCACACGATGGTCATGCCCGGCTGGGTGGCGCCCAGCTCGGGGCCGATGACGTGCACGATGCCCTGCCGCTCGTCACCCATGTCGTAGAGGGTGATGCCGTGGTCGGCGGCGTTCTCCCTGAGCGCCAGGATCTGGCGGGTCGCCACCGGGTCGGCGAGGGGGAGGGAGCGGCTGGTGGTGGGCACGTTGTGGTCGACGGTGGCCAGGGTGCGTTCCGGCCGGCGGACGGCGCGGCCGGCGGCGCGCAGCCCGGAGAAGGCCTGCGGGGAGGTGACCTCGTGCACCAGGTGCAGGTCGATGTAGATGAGGTCGGGGCGCCCCGCCGCTCGGTGCACGACGTGCTGCTCCCAGACCTTCTCGAACAGGGTGGTGGGTCGGGCGTTCATGCTCGTTCGCCGGTTGGGGCCCGTTCAGGCGCGGTTGGTGACCGCGCCCTCGGACGCGGACGAGACCAGGCGCGCGTACTTGCGCATGACGCCGGTGGCGGAGCCATTGGCGGACTGCGAGGACGGGCGCCAGGCGCTCGTCCGCTCGCGGATCTCCTCGTCGCTCAGCTCCACGGAGAGGGTGCGCGCGGCCACGTCGAAGGTGACGGCGTCGCCGTCCCGCACCGCCGCGATGGGCCCGCCGTCCACCGCCTCGGGCGCGACGTGGCCGGCCATCAGCCCGTGGGTGGCGCCCGAGAAGCGGCCGTCGGTGAGCAGCCCCACCGAAGGGCCCAGCCCCGCCCCGGTGAGCGCGGCCGTGACCGCGAGCATCTCGCGCATGCCGGGTCCGCCGCGCGGCCCTTCACCCCGGATCACCAGCACGTCCCCCGGGGAGATCGCGCCCCGCTGCACCGCCGCAAACGCGTCTTCCTCGGACTCGAAGACGCGCGCCGGCCCGCGGTGATGGCCACGGTCGGGGCCGGCCACCTTCAGCACGCAGCCGTCGGGCGCCAGGTTGCCCCTGAGGATCATCAGGCCACCGTGGGGCTTCACCGGGTTGTCCACGGTGGAAATCACTTCCTGCCCTTCCGCCTCGGCCGCCAGCGCCGCCTCCTGCGCCACCGTGCGCCCGGTGACGGTGGCCGCGCCGCCGTTCAGCAGTCCCGCGCCGAGCAGGCGGGCCGCCAGCAGCCGCACCCCGCCCGCCGCGTGCAGGTCGGTGGCGACGAAGCGCCCCCACGGCTTCATGTCCGCGATCACCGGCGTGCGCGCACTGATGCGGTCGAAGTCCTCCAGGTCGAGCTCCACCTCCGCCTCGCGCGCGACCGCCAGCAGGTGCAGCACCGCGTTGGTCGAGCCGCCGGTGGCGACGGCCAACGTGATCCCGTTCTCCATCGCGGCGCGTGTGAGGATCCGCCGGGCGGGCACGCCGCGCCGCACGAGTTCGACCGCCAGCCGCCCGCAGTCGCGCGCGACCCCCGCCTTGGCCGGATCGGTGGCCGGCACCGAGCCGCTCCCCATCGGCGAGATGCCCATCGCCTCGAACACGGTCGCCATGGTGTTGGCGGTGAACTGCCCCCCGCACGACCCCGCGCCCGGACACGCCGCGCGCTCCAGTTCGTCCAGGTCCTCCTCGCTGATGCGCCCCGCCGCGCACGCCCCGATCCCCTCGAACACGTCCTGGATGGTGACGTCGCGCCCGCGGTAGCGGCCCGGCTGGATGGAGCCGCCGTACAGCATCAGGCTGGGCAGGTCGAGACGGGCCAGCGCCATCACCGTGCCCGGAATGGTCTTGTCGCACCCGGAGATGGCGACCACGCCGTCGAACCCGTAGGCGTCCCCGACCAGCTCGATCGAATCCGCGACCAGCTCCCGGCTCACCAGCGAGGCGCGCATGCCCACCGTGCCCATGGTGATCCCGTCCGAGACCGCGATGGTGTTGATCTCGAGCGGCATCCCGCCGCCGTCGCGGATGCCCTGGCGCACCGAGTCGGCCAGGTCGCGCAGGTGGGCGTTGCAGGGGGTGGTGTCGGTCCAGGTGTTGGCGATCGCGATCAGCGGCTTGGCGAAATCCTCGTCCTCCATCCCGACCGCGCGCAGCATGGAGCGCGCCGCCGCCCGGTCGCGCCCGGCGACCAGCGCCTGGCTGCGGAGCGGGAGAGGCTGGGGTTCGGTCATGCCCGCCCCCGGCCTAGAGCCAGGCCATGTGCGCGCGCAGCTCCTTGCCTACCGTCTCGATGGGGTGCACGGCTCCGTCCGCGCGCATGCGGTCGAACTGCTTGCGCCCCTTGCGCGCCTCGTCGATCCACTGGCGCGCGAACGCCCCGGACTGCACTTCGGCCAGAATCTCCTTCATCGCCGCGCGCGAGGCCTCGCCCACGACCCGGGGACCGCTCACGTAGTCGCCGTACTCCGCCGTGTCGCTCACCTCGCGGCGCATCCCCGAGATGCCGTGGGCGTAGGCCAGATCCACGATCAGCTTGAGCTCGTGCAGGCACTCGAAGTACGCGAGGGCGGGATCGTAGCCGGCTTCCACCAGCGTCTCGAAGCCGGCCTGCACCAGCGCCGTGAAGCCCCCGCACAGCACCGCCTGCTCGCCGAACAGGTCGGTCTCGGTCTCGGCCGCGAAGGTCGTCTCCAGGATGCCCGCGCGCGTGCATCCCAGCCCGGCGGCGTACGACCGGGCGAACTCGGTGGCGTTGCCGCTGGGGTCCTGATGAACGGCGTACAGGGCCGGCACCCCGCGCCCGGCGACGAACTCCTCGCGCACCCGGTTCCCCGGGGACTTGGGGGCGATGAGGATCACGTCCGTATGCCCCGGCGGAACGATCTCGTTGTAGTGGACGTTGAAACCGTGCGCGAAGACGAGGGTGTCCCCCGGCTCCAGATGCGGTTCGATGTCGGCCTCGTAGACATCCCGCTGCACCGTGTCCGGGATCAGGACCGAGACCACGTCCGCCCCTTTGGCGGCGTCGGCGACGGAGATCACTTCCAGCCCGTCGGCGCGGGCCTTCTCCGCGGAAGAGCTGCCTTCGTAGAGACCCACGACCACGCTGGCGCCCGAATCCCTCAGGTTCAGGGCGTGAGCATGGCCCTGGCTTCCGTAGCCGATGACGGCCACGGCGCGCCCCTGAAGGAGCTCGGTCGAGGCTCCGTTGGTCCCCATCGTCGCATCGCTCATGTGCCGGTTCCTCGTCTGTGCCTGGTATAAGGTTGAAGAAAAACTATCTGTAGATCTTGCTGCCGGATGCGCCCGGGGTCCCGGCCCGCGCCTGGCTTTCCTCTCCCTTGATCTTGTGCAGGATGGAGAGCAGGGCCTCGTCGGTCACGTCAATGCGGCGCTCGGCCAGATCCGTGCAATGGAGGGAGGCCTCGACCATCTCCTCCTCGTTGAGGTCAATCCCGAGCTTCTGGTAGCGGTGGCGCAGGGCGTGCCGCCCCGAGTGCTTGCCCAGCACGAGCTGGGTGGGTGGCGCGCCCACCGTCTCCGGGGTCATGATCTCGTAGGTGGCGCGGTCGCTCAGCATGCCGTGCTGGTGGATCCCGGCGGCGTGCGCGAAGGCGTTGTCGCCCACGATGGCCTTGTTGGGCTGGGGCCGGACGCCGATGGTGTCGCTCAGCATACGGCTGGTCGGATAGAGGTGTTCGGCGTTGACTTCGGTGAAATGCTCGTTGATGTCGGCGCGCACCCGCAGCGCCATCACGATCTCCTCGAGTGAAGCGTTGCCGGCGCGCTCGCCGATGCCGTTGATGGTGCACTCGACCTGACGGGCCCCTGCGTCCAGTCCCGCCAGGCTGTTGGCCACCGCGAGCCCCAGGTCGTCGTGGCAGTGCACGGAGAGGACGACCTCGTCGCCCAGGCCGGGCACCGCCTGCACCAGCTCGCGCAGGGTGTCGCGGAATTCGGCCGGGAAGGTATAGCCCACGGTGTCCGGGATGTTGATGGTGGTGGCCCCCGCCTCGACGGCCGCATTGATCACGTCGCACAGGAAGCCGAACTCGGTGCGGGTGGCGTCCTCGGCGCTGAACTCCACGTCGTCGGTGAAGCGGCAGGCCCGTTCCACCGAGGCCGCGGCCCTCTCGAGGCACTCTTCCCGCCCGATCCCCAGCTTGCGCTCGAGGTGGATGTCCGAGGTGGCGATGAACGTGTGAATTCGGGATCGGCGCGCACCCTTCACGGCATGTCCGGCCCGGTCGACGTCGCCTCGGGTGGCCCGCGCCAGCGCCGCGATCACCGGCTCCGGGATCTCGCTCGCGATGGTCCGTACCGCCTCGAAGTCGGTGTCGGAGGCGATTGGGAAGCCCGCCTCGATCACATCCACGCCCAGCTCCTCGAGCTGATGCGCCATGCGAAGCTTCTCGGCGGGGGTCATGGTACAGCCGGGGGACTGCTCCCCATCTCTCAGCGTTGTATCGAAAATTGTGATCTTGGCCATTTGTGCTCCTCTTCTTCACTGCCTGGAGGAAGTCTTACAGATTGGCTGCCTGGGGCAAAGGGGCGAAGCAATGCGTTCCCCTCTCGATCTCCGGCTGGCTCCGTGTCCTGATTCGCTCCGATACCGTGCGGTGTCAGTGCCAGTGCGTGAGAATGATCGCGAAGATCAGCAGCCGCACCAGGTCGAACCCGGAATTGATGGCGACCAGCCCCCACTTCCTCCCTTCCCACGCGACCCGCCCCATCTGAAGCGGAAGGAAGAAGCCCAGCCAGGGCCAGATCGCCCCGTTCAGGGCGTAGACCCAGGGTTCCTGGTCCGGTCCCGCGCCCCAGGCCGAAGGCCGGACCAGGGCGACGTAGTGGGCGAGCACGAAGACAATAAGGAATGAGCCCAGCGCGTAGATGACCATGGCCTTGGTCATCCCGCCCTGGGCGTCTTCACTCTCCATTCCCATGTGCCGGGCCCAGGCCTTGCCGAACAACGGCCCGAACCAGAGGAACCCGAGCGGCATCGCGATGACGACACAGACCAGAATGGCCAGGTAGTTAACCGAGACGGTCGGTTCCATGGTGTCCTTGCCTGTGCTCGTTCGCTTCGCCCCCGAATCGGCGATACAAAACGATCCGGGGCCGGAATCCGATCCTGTACTGATGCAATGGTAGAACCTTGCAAGCAACCATGCTCAAATCAACCGCGCAAGGGCGGCGCGATATGCGGGAAGGTCACACGAGGCGGTCGTGCCGGAGCTGTCGGGCGAAGTCTTCCGCAGGCAGGATGTCGATGCCGTAACCGAGGAGCGTGTCGGTGCCGGGGGCAGGGTGGAGTCGGTGATCATGTGAACTCGTACTTCCAATTATCATGATAACTTGAAGTAACAATACGTTTCATCAGGGATCGGATGCCATCGAAACCGGAGCAGGCCGGGTTCGGACCGCCCGTTTATCAACAGGTACAGGAGCGCCGCAACGTGAAGGTCGGGCTGGTGGGCTTCCCGGGGTCGGGAAAAACGACCGTGTTCAACGCCATGACCGGGCAGGATGTCCCGGTCGGCTACGGCGGAGGGGTGCGCCGCGCGGTGGTGAACGTTCCGGATCCCCGTCTGGACCGGCTGTCGGCCCTCCACCGGCCCCGGAAGACCACCTTCGCCAACATCGTCTTCTGCGACATCCCGGGGGAGCACGACTCCGAGCGGCGCGGGCTCTCGACCGCGGCGCTGCAGCGGGTGCGGGATCAGGAGGCCCTCTGTCTGGTGTTGCGCGACTTCGACAACCCGGCGCTAGAGCACGCCCCCGATCCCGGCGCTGAACTGGAGGCGTTCCACGCCGAGTGCCTTCTCGCCGATCTGGTCTTCGTCGAACGCTGGCTGGAACGGGCCCGCAAGGAGGCGAAGCGCGGGCCCGAAGTGGCGGCGTTCGAGTGCATGCGCGAGGCCCTCGAATCGGAGCGGCCGCTGCGCCTGCTTCCGCGATCGGAGCTGGATCGTCTCCTGCTGAGAGGACATTCGCTGCTGACGGACACGCCGCTGCTGGTCGTGCTGAATCGCGAGGAGGCGGCGGCGGGGGAGGCGGTGCCGGGTGAGATCGAGGCGTCGCTGGCTCGCATGGGCGCGGGCGGCATGACGCTTTCCGCCAGCCTGGAGGCGGAGATCGCCGGGCTCGAGCCCGAGGACCAGAACGAGTTTCTGCGCGAGATGGGGCTCGCCGAATCCGCGCTGGACCGCTTCATCCGGGCCGCGTACCAGCTGCTGGATCTGGTGTCCTTCTTTACCGTCGATGGAGACGAAGTCCGCGCTTGGACCGTGCGCCAGGGAACCCGGGCGCGGCGCGCCGCGGGGAAGATCCACTCCGACATGGAGCGCGGCTTCATCCGGGTGGAGGTCATCCCCTTCGAGGTCTTCGACGAGTACGGGTCGGAGCGGGCGGTGAAGGCGGCGGGCAGGCTGCGGGTGGAAGGCAAGGAGTACGTCGTGCGCGATGGCGAGCTGCTGCATGTACTCTTTAACGTGTAGCGCGACGCGTAGCGCGCGTGAGCGGGAGAGGCGCGCGGGACGACTGGATGCCCGAACCGGGACCACTCCTACCTCGGGGCGCGGGCGGACCGGACGGGCGCCGGACGATGGCCGGGGAAGGGCCCGGGCGCGGGCGGACGAGAGACCACCGCCACCGCCGAAAGGATCGCCGCCATGGCGAGGGCCCGGGCGCGGGCGGACGAGAGAGGTGCGCGGGACGATGGCCGGGAAGGCGAGGGATGTGTGCGACGCAGGATGGGGGGACGCAGATGCCGTGGAATTCGCAGAATACATATAATGCGTAAAATACGTAACAAGCGTAAAACGAGGGTGGACGCCGAACGAGGGTGCGCAGGACAGGGACCGGGTCGGATCCGGGGGCGCCGGGCGAGGATGTGCGCGCGACGCGGGGTCCTTGCCGTTCTTCTGTGGATGGCCGCGGCGGGTGTGCCGGGCGGGGTCGGCGCGCAGGCGCCCGCGCGGGGAGAACTGCTGGCGATCGCGCGCGAGGTGGTGGCGGGCGCGCCCTTCGTGTCGCTGGCCACGGTGGATGAGGGGCGTTATCCGGCCGTGCGCGCGATGGATGCGATCGCGCCGGACGAGAACTGGGTCGTTTGGCTGGCCACCAATCCCGCCAGCCGCAAGGTGGCGCATCTGCGGGAGCAGCCGCGGGTGGCGCTCCACTACCTGGACGCGGGCGGCGCGTCCTACGTCACCCTGATCGGGCGCGCGCGTTTGGTCGACGACCCGGCGATGAAGGCGCGCCACTGGAAGGAGTCGTGGACGCCTTTCTACCCGGACCGGGCCGAGAGCGTGCTGCTCATCGAGGTGACGCCAATCCGGCTGGAAGTGGTGTCGGAGGGACGGGGCGCGCCCGGGGATCCGGAGACGTGGCGGGCGCACGTGGTGGAGTTCGGGCCCGGGACGGGACTGCGCCCCGGAGCGCGGCGGGGCACCGTCGTCCGCTCACCGGCTCAAACTGGTAGCCCGACGATGGTCTTCGGCGCCCGGGCTTCTGCGGGTCAGGGTTCCAAAGAATCCTCCATGGCCTATTCCAGAGACTCCTCCATCGCCGCGGCGGGCGCCGGGAGCGGGGCCGTGGCTTACTCCAGAGACTCCTCCAAGGCTTCCATGGCAGCGGCTTCGATCTCCCAGGGGATGGCGGAATCGCGGTAGAGCGCGGCCCCGTTGGACAGCTTGGCGCGTTCGCCCATCGACGGGGCGCCGGGATGGGCCGGTGGGACCGGCGGCAAGCTTACGACCGAGGCTTCACGAGGGCCACCGCTTCCAGCCCTGCCCCTTGCGGCCAACCCCACCCCGGCGGAGTCGGGTGCCGGTCGCGAGGTACCGGGGACCTCGGCAGGGGCTCGACTGCTCGCTGCGTCCGTTATCCCCCCCCGTTCCGGCAAGTCCGACCGTGCTCGCTGCTTCAGCGCGTCCGCCCAGGCTCGCTGCTTCGGCGCATCCGCCAGCATTCGCCCCTGCGGCGTGAAGAACAGCACAGTCCCGTCGCGGTTCACGCACACCTTGACCCGTCCCTCGTGAACCGTGCGGTGGTGACGCCGGCAGAGCAGCACCGTGTTCCTGAGGCTCGTCTCGCCCCCGTCGGCCCAGTGCTTCACATGGTGCGCCTCGGTGAAACGGCACGCGCAGCCCGGGAAGCGGCATCCGCGATCCCGCTCCTCAAGCGCCCGCCGGATGTGCGGTGGAATCGTGCGCGTCCTGCGGCCCACTTTCAGCACCGAGCCGTCCTTCGCGTGGACCATGGCGACCACTGCGGCATCGCACGCCATGCGCCGGGACGTTTCCGCGGAAACGCGGACCCCGTCCAGGTCCGAGCGTCCGGGCTCGCCTTCTTCCGCCAGAGTCGCGGCGTCGCAGTGGACCATCACCTGGTAGCGCTCCGCCCGGCTGCCGGACTCGACGCGGGGCTCCGCTCCCGCCCCATTCTTCGGTCCGGCCTCCGGCGTTGCAATCGCTTCGCCACCTCCAAAGCCCGCCGCCAGCGCCCTCTCCGCCAACAGCCCCACCGCATCCGCCCGCCGCTGCTTCGGCTCGGGGCGTGCGTCGTCAGCATCGCGCGCATCGCTGGCACCGCCCTCCCGCCGGAACAGCGCATCAGACGCCGCCTCCACCGCTCGCATCAGCACCGCCCCGGCCTCCGGCTCGAGACGCCCCTTCACCACGTACATTCCGTCGCCGTCCACGAACACCGAGAACGCGCGGCTGCGGTGCCGGGCCTCCTCCACCGTCAGCTCCCCATCGCGGGACAGCTTCTTCCACATGCGCACGGTCTGCTCCAGCTTCGCCGCCGAGCCGGCGCGTGCGAACTCGAGCAAATCCGCTTCCCTCTCCGGCGTCGCCACGCGGGTGAGCGCCCGCACCTTCGCGTAGGAGATCCGCCCTTCCCGGAGGGCGTCGGCGGTCTGTGGCAGGTCTTCCAGTGCGCGCGCCGTCCGGACCCGTTCACGGGCGGGGCCGAGCTTGATGCCGATTCTCCAGGCCAGCCACTCGGCGCAGGAGCCGAAGCCGTCCTTCCAGCCGCCGCGGCGGTCGAAGTCGGCGATGAGGGTCATCATACGGGATTCAGCGGCGTTGATGCGGGCGGCCAGCTCCGCGATGCGCTCGCCCAGCAGGAAGAGTTCGTCGTCGCCGTCCTCAGCGGCCCCGGGATCGGAGGGTGCGGGTATGGCATCGGGGGACACGCCGCTGGTGCCGGGGGTCAGGGCATTGGCGTCGAACGCCGCCCGGTGGCCGTTGCAGTTCGCTGCGGCATTGGGTCGGGTGACGCCCGGTTCCCGCACCATCGCCGGCCACGGGGAAGGCGCCCCGGGAATGGCGTACCGGAAATCTGCGGATGCGATCATCGTTCCTCCCAACATGATATTGTACAATGACTTACGTACAAATATAACAGCACTGAAATCGCCCTCTCAGGATAGCCTGTAGTGGCCGAAGTCGGGTTGGGAGACCTTCGGAGGAGCAAGCGGCCCGCGAACGCTGCCAGGGGGGCCGGCCAGCGCCTCTATCGGGCTAAAGAATCCGGTATCCCGGATTTCGCCGAATCGCGAGCCTCAAATCTGTCAATGGCAGAATGGGACTTCCGAATGTGAATTCGAGCGACCCGGTCGCGGCCCACACGAAGCTGCGAACTCCGAATCCGTCAATGGCAGAATGGGACTCGCGAATATCAATTTGGCCGCCTTGGTCCCGACCCACACGGCAGTCGCGACTCTAAACCTGTCAAATCGCAGAAGGGGCCTCGTGAATGTGAGGTTGGGCGAGCGCCAGGCAGGGAGTCCGTCTCGGGGTGTCGGCGGTACATCCGGATTCGCTCACCGCCCGCGCATGGCCGAAGCGCCGGTCGTCCTACCCCCCGGCCCGCGCCACCGCCGCGATCAGTTCTCCCAGGTGGGTGAGGTCGCGCAGGTCCAGCACTTCGCCGGGTGAGTGGCTGTAGCGTCCGGGCCACGAGAGTCCCTGGTTGGGGGCGCCCCAGAAGGTGAACTGGGTGCCGTCGGTCCCGCCCTGTGTGAGCCCGATCTGTAGAGGGACGCCGGCTGCGCGGGCGGCGTTGATCACCCGCTGGCGCTCCCGGTCGGGCGACACCCCGGAGTTCTCGATGGCGCGCAGCACCGGTCCGCTGCCGAGAAGGGCATGTGCGAAGTGGGGCGACTCCAGCGGTGTGTCGGAGGAGACGAACGTGTCCACCGAGAAGATGCGGCGCGTGCTGCGTGCGAAGCGGCGGGCCATGGCGCCCGCCCCGCGCAGGCCGCCTTCCTCGTGGACCGACCAGGTGAAGATGACCTTCGAGTCGAGTTCATCGGGGTCGATGGCGTTGACGGCGAGGAGGAGGGCCGTGCTGCCGGCGCGGTCGTCGAGGGCGCGTGCCACGAAACGGTGGCGGCCGAGACGCAGCGCCTCCTTGTACATGGTCACGGCCATGCCCTCGCGCACGCCGCGGGCTGCCAGGGCCTCGGCGTTCATGCCGAACCAGGCGCGCTCGCTGATGACGTTCTTGCTGTCCGCGACGTCCCGGGTCAGGAAGACGCCCGGAATCGGCGGCGGAGCGGAGGCGGTGAGGGATTCCGCCTTCCAGCGCGGGTTGGTGTCGTCGCCGGTGCCGGTCAGGGCGCTGGGCGCGCCCGGGGGGTCGAAGTGCAGGAGCGCGGTCTGGCCTTCCCAGGCGGTTGCGACCGCTCCGCCCTTGCGGGTCAGGGCGACCACCCCGTTGGGGGCGATGGACCCGACCTCGTAGCCGACCTCGTCCATGTGGGCCATGAAGACGGTGGTGTCGCGCTCCGGGCCGGCCTCCACCATGACGTTGCCCATGTCGTCCACCACGGCCCGGTCGCGGGCCCACTCCGGGAGGGACTCGAGCACCAGCCGCCGCACCGGCCACTCGTGGTCGGGCACCCCATAGAGGTCGACCAGGCTGCGCAGGAGTTCCGCCGTGCGGTCGAGGGAGGGGTCGGCGTGGCGTGTGCGCAGGGGGGCCCGCGGGGGGGCGGCCACCCAGTCCGCCTCCGGGTCGACGCGCACGCCGGTGGCGGCCGCGGCCGCGGCCAGCAGGGTGGTGGCGTCCTCGAGGCGCACCTGCTCCATGTGCGAGCCGGGGGAGGTGGACGCAGGCACGATCCAGGTGACCTCGCGGACCCCCGCTGACTCGAGCACCGCGCCGAAGCGGCCGAAGGAGTCCGCGGCGCGCAGGCTGATGCGGCCCTCCGCCTCGCCGGGCGCGAGCACCGCCACCTGGTCGAACGACCCGCCGCGCGCCACGTAGGAGGAGAGCCCGATCCACCCCAGCACCTCCTGGGCACTCATCACGAAGTGGGTCTCGCCGGAGGGCGCGCGGCCGTCGCGCGCGGCGGCCGCCAGGGTGGCCACGGCGGCACAACCTGTGCGGCGTCCGGCGTCCGGCCCCGCCACCCCGCCCGCCAGCGGCCACGGGGGGAGGTGGCGGGCGATCGGGTCGAGCAGCTCGATCCCGAGGGCCGCCACCTCCGCGGCCGACTCGGCCCCCACGTCCACCCACAGGTCGTCCGCCCCCACCACGGCGGTCTCGTGGCGGTGCTGGGCGGCGAAGTGGCCGTTGCTGCGCGCCACCACCCCCGCCACCGGGCCGGTGCGGGTCAGCACGCGCACGGGCTGGGCCTCGAAGGCCTGGTCCCAGAGCGGGTGGTTCGACCCGCGGCCGATACGGTGGACGCGCAGATACCCGTCCGCGGTGATCTGGCTGGCCGCGTAGCTGGGCCGGTCGAGCGCGCACGCCACGATCCGCCGCGGGCTCCCCGACCCCACCGTCGCCACGAGGTTACCCCAGCGGTCGGAACTCCAGCCGTCCATGGCCTCCGCCATCCCGGGTATAACCCGGGTCTCGTAGCCGGTGGCTGCGTCCACCGCCACCCATGAGGCCATGGCCTCCAGCCGGGCGTCCTCTTGCCCGGTCAGGGGAGCGGCGGCCGCCGCCGTTGCCACGAGCATCGCCAGCAGGATTCCAGTACGTGTGCGACTCGCCATCATCCATCTCCAATTCGAAGTCCGGGAAGCGGGACCGAAGCCTCATCCCGCTCCAACGCGTGGGCAAGGGGCTCGCGCGCGACGCGACAACGCGGCTTCTCGCCATCGAGACCTGTCATCATGCCGGCTGCGTGGGATCGGGGCCAGCGCCCGAGCGCGGGACCAAGGGCCCAGGACCGGCTCCGCCACGCTGCACGCCAGCACTGGCGCGCGCGCCGGTGTATGCCGAATATGCCAGGGATCACCTTGGCACGTTTCCCGGGAGGTATTGCATGTCACCGACTCATCGAGGAAGCTTCGGGCTCGGCTGCGTCTTCGCAGTGCTGCTGGCGCTGGCGACAGCCATCCCCGCGCAGGCGCAGGAACGCGGCAATCCGCCCGGGGAGTGGCGCTTTCAGAGCGGCGATTCCTGGGGCACGCGCTATTCGCCCGTCGACCAGATCAACGCCGCCAACTTCAGCGACGTGGAAGTGGCCTGGGTCTGGCGCGCCGACAACTACGGGCCGGAAGTCGACCCGCAGATGAAGTCGACCCCGACCTACATCGACGGCATCCTGTACACGGTGGCGGGGCAGCGCCGCACCGTGGCCGCCATCGATCCCGCCACCGGCGAGACCATCTGGAGCTACCGCGAGCCCAATACGACGCGCTGGGAACGCTCGATGCGCCAGAACTACGGCAAGGGCGTGGCGTACGGCGAAATCGATGGCCGCGGCGTCATCTACTACACGTCTCCCGGCTACTTCCTGCACGCGCTGGATGCGAAGACCGGCCGTCACCTGGAGGGATTCGGCGAGAGGGTGCCGCTGGAGAATTTCCCCGTGACCGGCGTCGTCGATCTGCTGGTCCCGCTGCTCGACGGCTGGGGACCGTGGGAGGCGTACGAGGGCGAGTACGATCCCGACTACGGCATCCCGCGGGAACTCGGCTTCATCACGACCTCGTCTCCGCCCATCGTGGTGAACGGCACCGTCGTGGTGGGCAACTCGGCGGAGCAGGGCTACAACCAGACCCGCATCGAGAACGTGCCCGGCGACATCCTCGCCTTCGACGCGCGCACCGGGGACCACAAGTGGAAGTTCCACGTCATCCCGCGGCCCGGCGAGTTCGGCCATGAAACCTGGGAGAACGACGCCTGGGAATTCACCGGCGACGTCTCTTCGTGGGCGCCGATGTCGGCCGATCAGGAGCGCGGCATGGTCTACATCCCCACCAACCCTCCGACCATCGACTACTTCGGCGGCTTCCGTCCCGGGGACAACCTCTACGGCACCAGCGTGATCGCGCTGAACGCCGAGACCGGCGAGCGCGTCTGGCATTTCCAGACCGTCCACAACGACCAGTGGAACTACGACATCCCCAACGTGCCCATCGTCGTCGACCTGGAGGTGGACGGGGAGGCGGTTCCCGCCGTGGTCCAGACCTCGAAGACCGGGCTCATCTACGCCTTCAACCGCGAGACCGGCGAGCCCATCTGGCCCATCGAGGAGCGGGACGTGCACCAGACCGTGGTGCCGGGCAACTGGACGGCGAACACGCAGCCTCACCCGACCAGACCGGAACCGATGGAGCCATTCGGGCTGGCCGAGGACGAGGTGCTCGACTTCACGCCGGAGTTGAAGGCCGAGGCTCTGGATGTTCTGAGCCGGTACCGGGTCGGCGGCCCCTTCCTGCCCCGGCTCTATCCGGATCACAACGAGGACGTTCTGGACAACATCCGCTGCTACGGCGGCCTGAACATCACGCACCCCGCGACGCTGGATCCGACGACGGGCATCCTCTACGCCGCCAGCTCGCGCAGCTGCAGCGGCGGCATGGTGATGCTCGGGCTGGACGCGGACGAGCCCGACAACCCGAGGACCACCGGGACGACCCTCTCGCAGTGGGTGGCGGGCCGTGGGGGCGCGCTGCCGCGGGTGCAGGGGCTGCCCATTCCGAAGCCCCCGTACAGCCGCATCTCCGCCTACGACATGAACACCGGCGAGCGCCTCTGGTGGATCCCCGTGGGCGACGCCCCCGAGGCGGTTGCGAACCATCCGGCCGCGCAGGGCGTGGACCTGTCGCGGGCCGGAAGCGGAGCCACCTCGATCCAGATCGTCGCGGGGGACCTGCTGCTGGCGACCGAGGGATCACGCGGGCCGCCGGTGCTCAACGCCTTCGACAAGCGCACCGGCGAACTCGTGGGCGAGGCCGAGCTTCCGGGCGCCGGCCAGTACGGCATGATGACGTACAGCCACGAGGGTCAGCAGCACATCGTGGTGCAGGTCGGCGATCCCGGAAGGTTGGTGTCGCTGAGGCTGCCGATGTAGGGGCACGCCGCCGGCAAGGGCTTTCTCGGAGGCCGCTTCCAGCCCGGGTTGGGTTGGGGCGGCCTTCGGGCGTTTGACCTGTCCGCGGCGCGTATACCGATGCTTTAGGCCGGAGCCCTTGCCGGGCGCTTGGATGTGAGGATGGGCGCCGTAACGGCGTCAGAGCCGCCCGGCATACCGCGCCAGCCATGACACGCGGCGACCTTCTGGCGGAGAGATGGGCCGCCCCGGGATGGTCATCGTGCCGCGGCTGACGAAGGTGGCGCCGCCGCCCACCCGGATGGCGGTGGTCTGGCCGCTGGCGCGATCAGCCTCCACCTCGATGAGGCTCGGGCGGCCGATCTCCGCCCCTTGGGCGACCAGCCAGCGCAGCGTGCCGTCGTCGCACCCACTCGCGTCGCCCAGGTAGCCCCCCAACACCGCGGCGGCCGAGCCGGTCGCCGGGTCCTCCGGCACGCCCGATCCGGGCGCGAACATGCGGACACGCACGTCCGGGGGTGGGGAGCCCTCCGCCGCCGCGCCGGTGGCCGCCGTACCGGCCTGCTGGCCGGCACCCGCACCCGCTCCATCTGCGGGGGCACCCACGCTCTCCCCTAGCGGACACACCAGGTAGACGTGGTGCGCCCACGAATCGGCGAGCAGCTCCTGCCAGATCGCCGTGTTCATGACGGCGCGGCGGAGGGCGGTGGGGGTACGCACCGGGATGACGTGGAAGGGAAGGCCGCACGACACCATTGCGGGGGGGAGGGGGGCGGGGGCGTTCCCGCCCAGGTCGCCGGCCTCGAGCCCCACCATCGCCGCGAGGCGCTCCAGCGATTGCGGCGACTCGCGCCTCTCGGGGAGAACCGCCGTGGTGAACTGCGCGAACACGGGAACGCCGCCGTCGTAGCGCACGACCGCGGGGACCGGCCCCACGTTCTCCTCCAGGAGCAGCCTGGTCTCCCCGTTCCCATCCGCGTCGAGTCCGGCCCGCGCCCGAACCGATTCCGTCGTGGCCAGGTAGATCGCGGCCCCCACCGTGGGATGCCCCGCGAACGGCACCTCCACCTCGGGCGTGAAGATGCGCACCCGTGCCGTCCCCTCGGGGGTCTCCGGAGGCCCCAGGAACACCGTCTCGGAAAGATTCATCTCCAGCGCAACCTTCTGCATCAGCTCCGAAGGCAGATGCGCCGCGTCGGGGAAGACCCCCAGCGGGTTGCCGCCGAAGGTCACATCGGTGAAGACATCGAGGGTTCGGAAGTCGAGTTCCATGTGAGAAGGCCATCAGCGCAAGAGTTCGAGGCACCGCCTACCAGAAGACGGAAGACGACACTATCTTACACGCCCTGTGGCTCCCCGTCGCGGTTTGACGGAGATGTCAGCTGGGCCTGTAGCTCAGTCGGTTAGAGCGCACGCCTGATAAGCGTGAGGTCGGTAGTTCGAATCTACCCAGGCCCACTTTTCCAGCCTCCGAGTTCGCAGAGCACCTTGAGCGGCTGATTCATGAGGTCGGATGCGAACTTCCGCCTCAGAGAGTGCCAGCCGCGGCCACGCTTGGGCTCTAGCCCGGCTCGCGCCTCGGCCCTGTTCCACCAGGTACGGACCAGGGAACGGCTCATACACACCGATGGATCCTTCGGCGCGGGCAGCAGCGGAACGTCCCAATCCCGGGGTTATTCCTCCGCGCCTCCTCCAAAACCGCGAGCGCCTCGGCCGTCATCGGCGTCCAGTGC
This sequence comes from Longimicrobiales bacterium, assembly GCA_965225805.1. Taxonomy (GTDB): domain Bacteria; phylum Gemmatimonadota; class Gemmatimonadetes; order Longimicrobiales; family Gaopeijiaceae; genus BD2-11. The sequence goes on along the minus strand of OZ245327.1, from coordinate 1,172,087 downwards.
TCATATCCGGTCTTCTCATGCTCGGCGCGCCACCGGATGGTCTTGTTCTCCATGTCGATGTCCGACCACCGGAGCTGACGGATGGCGCCGATACGGTGTCCCGTCTCGTGGACGATCACAAGCGCCACGCGGAACCGCCAGTCCATCTTCAGCGACGCATGGCGCAGGGCCTCGTACTCCATCTTGGTGAGCAGCACTTGGGTCGGATTCTCTGCGGGAGTCTTGAGGCCCCTGAGAGGGTTGGACTCGAGGAGGAGCCTTCCCTTCTCGTGTCTCGACCTCCGCCATCGGACTACAGACGCCGCCGTGTGAGCTTGGCCGGCCGTGTGGTCCTGCTCACGGCCACCGAGTTCGATCTGTTCCGCGGCCTGTCGCTCAAGGCCGGACATGTCGTGACCATCCCCGTCCTGCTCCGCCAGGTGTGAGGCAGGCGCCAGGCGAAGTCAGATGCCGTCTCGGCCATGGCGCTCGAACAGGTCGGTGCACCGATGGGCGACCTCTCCGCTACCCAGTCGTGAACCAAGACAGGAAGCCGTCCGGCACGGCCCCACTCCGGAGGTAGAATCCGTAGCTTCACGATCAGGTGCCGCTGTCTGCCAATTCGGCTTAAGTCAGATCGCCTGGTGTTAGGTTCACGGCATCTGCTGTAGTGCTCGAACCCTTCTGAGGGCCAAGGAGATCTTGTGTCACAGGAACGCCAACGTTCAACTGAGGAAGAGGTAGATCGCTTTCTCGACCTGGTGAATCGCTCCGGGTTCTGGCAGTCCATCGATCTCCGCATCTGTGCGATCCGTGATGGTCGCCAATGGATCAATCTCATCACCCGTGGTTTCCTCGACCACCGCGCGGCTCGATCAGTTCCCAGGTTCTCTCAGGTCCATCGACCAGACTTCCGCGCGTGGCAGGTTGTTCTTCCGATTGCGGGTCTACCTGGCGTGGTGCGCGGGATCGCGAGCGGTACGGCGAAGCTGCGGCCGCAGCCTGTGAGATACATCGGCCGGTCGAGTCAGCCTGCGACGGACATCAGATACGCTTTCAGTGAGCTGGCCGGCCCGTATCAGAGTGCCGAGTACGATGCCTGGAGCTGTCACGCCCTGGTAGACCATGGTTCCTCAATGTGGGACGTGGTGAGGCATGCGGGTCATGATCCCTGGGAGCTGGACAGCATGATTCGTAGTGGGCCGAATGCCTACGATGGCCTCTCCGACCTGGTGCGAAGATTCTGCGGGCGGCCCGGAGGACTGGATGTCCGTGGGAACACCACGGCCATCGAGCTGATCGCCCCTCTGGCTGTGCGCTTCGATCGCGAGAAAGTAGCGTCTTCGCCCGGACGCGTGACCGTCGCCTTGCGGGCTGCTGCGGACGCCTTTGTCGGGAAGGCGGAGCTTCAATGGACGGCAGGCATCGCCGGGGAGCCCCTCCGTCATGGATTTGCCAAGCTCAGCGAGCGCGAATGGGAACATGAGGGGGGCACCCTCCGCTCGCAGCTGGACATTCCGATTCGGGAGGGTGATGCGACCGTTACGCTCTTCATTCTCATCGGAGACCGGTGTGTGGACTGCGTGTCTGTGCCCCTCGCGGGCTCCAATCCCCGGATGAGAGCTCACAACGCCTTGGACCCAAGCGGTCCCCAGTTCGTCGAGAAGTTGCGGGACGAAGAATGGCGCAATGCGAAGGAGTTCGAGACCGCCGTTGGTCTGCTGCTCTTCTTCCTAGGCTTCCAGGTGGAGCCCCTATGCGCGCAGAAGGGGCTGGGAAATGCTGTTGATCACCTCGCTCATGACCCGGGTGCTTCCATCATCCTGGCCATCGAGTGCACGGTCGGGCCACCAGACGGGGGCGGAAAGCTGGGCAAGCTGATCGCCCGGTCAGAGGACATACGGAGCAAACTTCCTGATAGCGAAGTGATCGCGGTGCTCGCGACGGCTAGACCACGTGCGGAACTGTCCAAAGCCGAGGTGGACAAGGCCGAGCTTGACGATGTTGCGCTTCTCGCGCAAGAGGACCTTCATGACCTCGGGACCGCGGCGCATGCCGGAGAGACCAGTGCCCAGGTGGTCCGCCGGCTCCGCCACCAGCTTGTCCAAGGAAAACGTCGGCGAGCCAAGGAATGGGGCTCATAAGTTACGTTTGTGTGCCTTGGATGGGAGCACAGAAAAGGGAGGAACCATGACCGATCTATCAGAATTCACAAAGGAGCTTGTGCGTATTCGTGCCGGGTATCAATGTCAGTGCATGGGCCAGTACATCTGCCCGCACCACAACAACGGTATTCGGTGTCCCCGTATGCATAGCCAGTTTCCTCTAGAGATAGACCACATCAAGCCATCGTTTGCCGGGGGCACTGATGATGATGAAAACCTGCAAGCTCTTTGCAACGCGTGTCACAAGGAGAAGAACATTTTGGACAGGATCACCTTTTCAGTTTATCTGCGGTGACTTTCGGATCTCCCCCCCTACGCAGGAACTCGGCGACCTTATGATTCCCCAAACATAGGAGTTGGCATGCTCGAAGAGCTCAGCGCGTTCTACGAGTCACACGGAATATCGCCAGTCGCCTTTCGTTGTCCTTCGCAGGCAGGCTGCTCGGCCAGCTCCCCGGACTTCACGGAAGCCAAGGCGAGTTTCGTGGGTCCGCGCTATGAAGAGCGAACACTCCCGCGCTTGCTCTTCCTCTCGCTGGACTCCGGTAGCGGCCATCCAGATCCGCAGCAGCGCACGGCCGAAGCCGTCCGCATGCAGAACCTCGCTTGCAACGTAGCGGCACTTCCGAAGAACAGGCATTGGTACCGCACCCACGAAATGGCCTTGGAGCTACTCCGCCAGTTCGAGCCGCAGCTCACCGTCGCCGATACCCGGCTCCACTTTGCCCACGTCAACAGCGCGAAGTGCTGCCAGAACAAGAGGGGGAGGAAGCGGGCTGACTCGACCTTGTTCGAGAACTGCCGCCGCTTCATTCCGGGAGAGCTGTGCATCCTGAATCCAGATGTCGTCGTGACACAAGGCGGTCGCGCGAAGCACGCGATTCTCAAGAGTTTCGCTGTCCGACGGCATGTCGTGCGGACGGTAGAAAGTGGTGCTCGCTTCCGACGAGACGCTCACTACGAGACCGGTCTCGTCGAACTCGATCCGGACGTTAGGGCATCCCTCTGGCTTCAGACCTACCATCCCAACGACTTCGGGCGCTTCAATCCGCAGCGCGCCCACTGCTGGCCTCTGTATGTGGAAGAGGTCCGGCGATTCTGGCGTTCTCGCGAGAGGTGAGGGCGTAGGCGCGCCCACACCTGGCCGAACCGAGGACGACCCGGGACGGATGCCCGCCATTTGATGCCATTTCCCCGCTATTTTAGTCCGGCCCAACCAGATATGATCCAGCGGCAAGAAGGGCAGATCGTGCAGTCCCAGTTGAACTCTCTCGTCGTCTTCCAGAGTAATCCATAGCAGTCCGCTAGTTGTCCGATAACATCCTGTATCACAATAGTTTATCAGCATCTATAGGAAACTCCCCGTCCCTTGCGGTCCATCGGCATCCCGTGTATTCTTCTCTGTGTAGTGCTGCAATAAGTGATACACGCTTTGGGAAAGGAACGCATGACGAAACGACCGAGAACGCTCACCGCCGCCTTCGTGCGAACGATCAGCCGACCCGGCGTGTACGGGGACGGGCGCGGGGGGCGCGGCTTGAGTCTGCGAGTCCACCGGACGGCGACGGGCCGCATCTCGAAGACATGGCGTCAGCGCGTCAGGATCGAGGGGCGGCTGACTTCGATCGGGCTCGGGCCGTATTCCGAGATCACGCTGGCCGAGGCACGGCAGAAAGCGCTGGACAACAGCCGGGCGGTCCTCCACGGCGGTGACCCGCGCGGGCGCGGCGTCGCCACGTTCGCCGAGGCCGCCGAACGGACGATCGAGCTTCACCGGGACGGGTGGAAGGCCGGGAGCCCGTTGCCGGAGCAGTGGGAGTCTACATTCCGTCTCCACGCCGCGCCGCTCCTCAACAAGCGAGTGGACCGGATCACGAGCGCGGACGTGCTCGGGTGCCTAGCGCCGATCTGGAACTCGAAGCCGGGCGCTGCCCGGAAGGCTCGGCACCGGATCTCCGCGGTCTTCCGCTGGTGTCTCGGTCGCAACCACCGCGTGGACAACCCAGTGGACCGGGCGGTCGTGGCGCTGCCGAGGGCGAACGGCAACGCGCCGAGGCATTATCGCGCGCTTCCGCACCGGGAGGTCACAGCAGCGCTCGGGGCGATCCGCCGCGTGAAGTACATACACCCGTCGGCGGTCTTGTGCGTCGAGATGATCGCGCTGACGGCGGTCCGGGCCGGAGAGGCGCGCGGGGCGCGTTGGGACGAGATCGACCTGGCGGCTGCGAGGTGGACGATCCCGGCGTCGAGGATGAAGGCCGGGCGCGAGTTCTCCGTCCCGTTGAGCACGGGCGCGCTTGGCGTGCTCAGGCGGGTGCGGGCGCTGTCTCCCGAATCGTCGTTGGTGTTTCCCTCGAAGACCGGCGGGCTGTTGCCGAGGAACGCGCCGGGGCGTGTGCTTCGGCGAGCCGGGGTCGCCTCGACGGTTCACGGGTTCCGTTCGAGCGCGCGGTCGTGGATGGCGGAGTCCGGCGTCCCGGCGGAGGTCGCGGAGGCTTGCCTTGCCCACGTCCCGAGAAGCCAAGTGGTTCAGGCGTACCAGCGGTCCGACCTGCTGGAGCGTCGCGCGGAAGTGCTCCAGGCATGGAGCGACTACGTCCAACGGCGATAGTCTTCCCCAAGGGTGAATTGCGACCCGTACCGCCGAGTAGACACGGGGACTTACAGGTAGCCGACGCGCTCGCGGATCTCCGCTCGCTACCTTCTCCGCTCCGCGAAGACTCCTTGCTTCATCCGTGTGCGCCTATGTACTCCCAATAGGTCTCATTACTCCAAAGGGACAACACAAAACTCCGGACGGCCTCCATCGAGGCGATCACACCCGGTCCCTCGGCTGACCCGCCCAGGTCATTATTGCCAAAGTTTCCGAACGCCGCCGACAACGGATGCAACCGAATTGAACCGTTCCGCTGAACGGTAATCCACTTTCCCGTCAAGTACCGAGTATTGTACGCTTCAACCACACCGCCCTCCAACGCGAAAGTGAAGCAAATCGCATCCTCGGGCATGTGTTTTTGCCAGAAATCGCGATTCTGCCTTTCGCGCGGTAGCGGATCACTCCAAGGCACGATCTTCGTCTTGAGCCGCAGCTGAATGCTACAGCGTTCTGGACCCGCAGCGACCCAAAGAAGATCGGTAGCGCCGACGGCGTTGTACGCGAACGGTTCGTCCAGGATCACTCTGGTCGGGACCTCGTCCGAGGGGATGTCACCGAGGGTTCCCAGCACGACGGTCCGCACCTCGGCATATACCCGTTCGGCAAGTGGGGCAGACGATTGAATCTCCGCTTCAAGCGCCGCTTCGGTAAGCAAGGCGGTCGCTTCACCACGTGTCTTCGCTGCGACCAGTGTTTCCGCATCGACTTGGCCGGTCGAAGCACGAGCTCGGCGGGGGAACAGACGCTTCAGGAGTTCAGCCAACTCTGTTCCATCGGCAGGAGCTACACCAGGATTTGAACAGGCGGCCGTCACCGCCTTTAGGGATAGCAAGACGTCACTCGGCATGCCGGCAGGGTACTGCACATACCGCCAATCGACGGGACGCTGCCAGTGATTCTTCGGAGCATCCTCATCCAACATCCAAATGAGCAATTGACCCAAATTGAAGATGTCCAGCCACGGTACCACGCTCGGGGTCCGCCGTCGCATGATGCCCGGGCTGAATCTTACGTTGCCAACGGCATCGTTGACAGGCGTTAGGCGCTCATCGTCCTCAACGTGTGCCACACCGAAATCGATCAGGATGGGCCACGGATCGGATTCTGTCGCTTTGACGATGATGTTCTTGGGTTTGATGTCACGGTGGACTATCCCCTTCGCGTGACAGAGGGACAGAGCGGATGACAGATCATGGAGCACCGACACGGCGCATGTGACCAGAGCGCGAGGATCTCCGAGCAGTTTCGATTTCTCGCGCCGCCACCAGCGCGCAAACGGGTCACCGCGCTCACTAATATACCAATGGGTATCCGGGCCGGCAGCCCAGTCGAACAGGCTCACGATCGATCTATGCCGAACGACTTCAGAAAGCAGTCGGAGCTCTCTCTCGAACCGGCGTATGGCCACATCGTTGAAGGGGATCCGAAGTTCTCGATAGACCCCCCGGCGACCGTCTTCGTGCCGGACGGGGACAGTGATGGCCTGGCCTCCCTCCTTGCGGTGTCCCTCGACGCTCCATGCGGAGGGAAGATTAGTCGGACGCCGTGAGCGGGTAGGCACTGTATGGTGTTGCGGCTTGCCGGGAGTGCGATGGGGAATGTCGAGCGAGCGGCAAGAGGATACGAAGGGAAGGGTCGCGAGGGAAGGGAGAGCAACGTATTGCCAAGCGTGCGGAAGGGCTTCGGAAGTGGGCATGGAGGGTGCCCATTGGCACGGCGGTCGGACAGCGGTGGTTGGTGCTGGGCGAGAACGAATCGGCGTCCCGGCGGAGGTCGCGGAACGCCTGCATGCCAACGTGCACGCAGAGCCAAGTTCGTCCAGGGGTATCAGCGGCCCGACCTGCCAAAGCGCCGGGCCGAGGTCTTGCAGGCGACTACCTCACATAGCGATGTCCGCCGCACGGGCCGGATCGTAGCGCTCCGGGAGGCAACGGAGGCGCCGTTGGCGACGGTCGGTCCGCATCCGCCCTCTCTGCCAACGCAGCATGAGACACGAGAGGAGCAAACGCTTAGAGTAGGGCGGAGGCGGAGAGTTGCACGATGGGACGAGGAGAAGGAATGAAATCGAACGGAGTCCCCCCTGCTGCGGGGGAGAGGAAGCGAGGAGCGGCGGCCCCGCCGGACCCGGAGGTTTCGGCGAAGGCGACGCGGCGGCGCTTCACGCCACAGTACAAGCTGTCGATCGTCGAGCAGGCCGACGAGTGCGAGACACCGGGCGATATCGGTCGGCTGCTCAGGCGCGAGGGGCTGTACAGCTCGCATCTGTCGGCGTGGCGGAAGGCGGCGCGGGAAGGGTCGCTGCGGGAGCTGGCCAGGAAGCGCGGCCCGAAGCCTTTGGCCGGGAAGCGGGATGTGAAGAGGCTGCGAAGGCTCGAGCGTGAGAACGCGCGCCTGCGTGAGAACGCGCGCCTGCGTGAGGAGCTCCGCAAGGCGCGGATCGTCATCGAGGTCCAGGGAAAAGTATCGGGGCTGCTGGGGTTGAGCCTCGGGGACGGGAAGTCCTCTTGAGCGCGGCCGGAGAGCTTGCCGGGCACGTGGCGTGAGAGTCCAAGATCGGGGTCATGGGGGCGAATCCGCGAAGGCACTCCGCACGGGAATCGGCTTGAGAGGCTGTCACGAGCTATATTCTCACTCGGTGTCATGGAGGCAACCGACCACGAGTTCACCTCGGGAGGGAGGACTACAAGTGACGGACACAATCACGATCGTCGTGGATCCGGATCTGGCTGATGCCTATCGAGCCGCGTCGGACCAGGATCGTCGCAAGCTGGATCTCCTCCTCAACCTTCGTCTGCGTGATGTCACGCGGACCGGCGAGTCCCTCCACGATGTCATGGCGGAGATCACGCGAAATGCGCGGGCGCGTGGCTTGACTCCCGAGATTCTGGAGGAGCTCCTGAGAGACTAGGTGATGCGATATGTCTTTGACACAAACGCGATCATCAGTGCCATGCTCTCCAAGACTGCGACGCCCGGAGTTGCCCTCGCGCGCGCCTACGACACCGGTGAGATTCTCGTATCAGTCCCCTTGATGAGAGAGCTTCATAACGTGGTGTCTCGCCCGAAGTTTGATCGATATGTCACGCCGAGCGAGCGAGAACGGTTTCTTGGACTGCTGCTCCGGGACGCCCACTTGGTAGAGATCACCGAGTCGATTCGGGCCTGTCGCGATCCCAAGGACGACCAGGTACTTGAGCTGGCGGTCTGCGGTCGTGCCGACTGGATCATCACAGGGGATGCCGACCTTCTCGTGCTGGACCCCTTCCGTGGCATCAGAATCGTAACGCCCACGGACTTCCTTGGACTCGAGGTCCACTCATAATCCTGCTCGTCTGCGGTCCGTACAGATGGTTTGCAACTTCATGACCGGCCCCCGCCCTCCCCGACCTCCGCTCCGAACTCAACCGCATGAGAATCGCGCCCAAGTAAGCCTGTGGGAACCACCGCCGTCAGGCCACTGCGGCCCAAGCCGGGATCGCGTCCCTGGCATCCATCCGGCGGCGGTTCCAGGCCGCGCCGGTCCGTGCTATGACGCGGCGTTCCACCAATGGGACGGTCTGAGGCGCTCACCGCGTCCACTGACGCGGTCCAGCCAAAGCGCGAGTCGCCTGAGCCGCGTGCCCGCCAGCCATCGCCACACTCGACTCCACCGGTGGCGATAGTCGCGGTTGTATGGGCAGACGCGCACGCAGATCGAGCAGTCGGTGTTCTGGTTGGCCCAGAAGCGGAAGCATTTCTCGGCATCAGTGGTCCATTTTCGGATGCCTTGAATGTTCGATCGATTGTGAACCACGGTGGAAGGTTCGCCGTCGTCGATGGCCTTTGCGGGGCAGCCGTTCGTGCACGCGCGGCAGATGTCGCACGTCTCCTTGACGCCGAAGCGAACCGGCCGGTCGTGGGCAAGCGGCATGTCGGTGAAGACCTTGCCGAGCCGGACCCGGGGACCGTACTCGCGGGTGATGAGGAGGCCGTGGCGCCCGTACTCGCCCAGCCCGGCCTTGATGGCGAGCGGGATGGCCACTGCCGAGTCGTTCATGCTGGCCACGGCGCGATAGCCGAGATTGGTGATGTACTGCGCGATAGCCAGCAGCACGATGGTATCCCGGGAGTAGGTGGCTCCCGTCGCGGTGCCGCTCAGCGCGGAGGGCGCCGTGCGCAGGAGTTCCCGGTCCATGGCTTGCGCGATCACGATCACGTTTCCGAGATCGGTGGAGATCTCCTGCGGTTTCTCGTGCTCGTTCTCGCGGCTGTAGGCATGAGTGTAGAGCCACCGCTCGTCGTTGCCGGTGATCCCCACCAGATCGGCGCCCAGGGTCTTCGCGGCGTGCTTGATCTCGCGCGCCATCTCCTCGGGAGACGCCACCGGCAGCGTGCTGCCCGGGCCCTCGCGAACGATGGTGTACGGATCCAGAAAACCTTCGCGACGGTCGTCGCCGTCACGCAGCTCGGCGAAGATGTCCGTCACATGCCAGGACGCGTTGCGCAGCGCGTAGTCACGCTGGGTGAAGCCGTCGACGGAACGCCAGGTCAGCTTCGGCGTGCGGTACGTCTCGTAGAACATGTCCGAGCGGTGCGTACGCACTTCCGGGTCCCAGAACGAGCGGCAGAAGATGTCGTCCTTCTGCGAGAAGCGCTGAAAGTCCTCCCGGATATCGAAGCCGGCTTCCTCGTCTGAGACGGTGGATCCGGTATCGCGTAACGCCATCGGTGCCCTCTCCCGCCGTGGTCCTCCGCCCATCTTGTTTAACTCATTCACAAATGCATCACGAAACGCAACTTACCGATGCACTGCAGGGGTAGCAATCGTTCCAGTGGGTTCGGGAGATACGCAAAGTTGCCGTCCTCACACGTGTGTTCGCAGGGCGAAGGGGCGACTACGTTTCCGGCGCTACTTGTTCCCCACTACTTGTTCCCCACTACTTGTTCCCCACTACTTGTTCCCGCTAATTGGGCTCAGCCGGAGGTCCGAGTCCGGGCTCGGCTGCGAACGACCAGCTGCTCCCGGGCCGCTCGATGCGCCTCGTCGATGGCCGCGTCCGTGTGCGGAGTGGCGGCGGCATCGGAGTTCGCGATCGAGATCCGTCCGAATCGACGCCTGCCGATCACGCACGGCCGATCGTCGGGGGCGAAGAGCGCCCACTCGATGGGATCGTTCAAGGTGTCGTAGCTGTAGGCGTAGCCGTGTGGCCAGCGATTCACGGTGATCGCCTCGATGTCGCGCGCCGGGTCGAAGCCCCCGTCCACGAGCATGCGACCGAGCTGATCCCTGATCTTGCGCTCGAAGGTTTCGAAGGTCGTGGCCAGGAGATCCGCCCTTCCGATGCGGTGCTGCTCCTTCTTCGGCTGACCAGGAGCACAAGGCGTCCGTGTCATGTGCAGGACCATCGGCTCGTCGGGCGATCGGGGGGGGCGGTAATCGCCCAGCTGCACCGACCGGCCCAGGCTGACTCCGGTGTGGTACATCCCGGGAGCGCTCGCCCTGGAGATGCCCAGGTTCGTGAAGGCGGTCCACCGGCGGATGAGCACGCTCGTGTAAACGATCGGCATTTTGACGCCGTACATGAGCGCCGTCCGCTGTGCTTCGGGCATCTCCCGCACGAGGTGCGGAATGACCCGGTTGTAGCACGCCATCACGCAGTGATCGGCCCGCACCTTCTCGGCCTTGCCCCCCCGCACGTAGGTGATCTCGACCTGGCGGGCCGAGTCGGGATCGCCCAGGTGGCGGGCGGATACGACCGTGCTGTTGAGTCGAATCCGGGCGTCGGAGCCTTGCCGGTCGATCCGGTCGTACGCGAGGCGTGACGTGATCGAGTCCTCGAGCGTGGACCCCGGAAGCGCGTCGGGGATCATGGCCCGGACCAGCAGCCGGGCTACCGTCGCATTCCCGTCCGGAAGATCGATGGTGGGTCCTCCTCCCCATGCGTTCTCCCGACCGTGTTGACCTCCTCCGATATGCGTGAGGGGCCCCACCGGGGAAAAGGGCTCGAGATTCATCCCCTGGAACCCGGGAAAGCCCTCGGCCCATGCGTAAAGAGCGGGATAGGCATCGATGCCCACACAGAAGAGCCCCTTGGGGCGGTCGTCGTAGAAGGGAATGACGTCGGGGTGGACCTTCGCGACGTCGAGGAGGAAGTCGCGGTAGCTGATCCTGGCCAACCGCTCCTTCTTCTCCCAGTCCGAGAGTCCCTGCATATGGTCGGGTTTCACGCTCTCGTCGTTGAGTCGCGCGATATCCTTGCGGGCGTCCGCAGACAGCGGTGTCCGGGCGAGCCAGTCGGCCCAGTCGTTGTCCGGGTTCCGTCCAGGCCGCCCCTTCACCAGCCGATCCTCGCCGAACACCTCCTTCGCGAAGAAGGTGGCGTTGCCGAGCCCCAGGGAACGGTAGAAGTCCCGGCTTCCCGCGCTCGCCGCGTTCGCCCTGTCCAGGTCCAGGCCGATCGAAGCGAGCAGCGTCCGCGCGACCGTGCTGTAGTGGTTCACGGACTCCAGGTTCGACGTCCCGCCGTTCAAAAGCAGCGTGCGGCCCCCGCAGGTGAACTCGTTCCGCTTGGCGTGGCCCCCGAAGTCGTCGTGGTTGTCGAGAAGGAGCACTCGCGCGCCGGGGCCGGCCGACGTCAGGAAGAACCAGGCCGCGGAGAGTCCGCTCAACCCCGCGCCGACCACCACGAGGTCATAGCTCTCCCGCGTGTCGACGGCGTCGGTCCAGGTGATCCCGTCCCGGAGCTGGTGGGCCACCTCGAAGGAGCCTGGATGGCTCCCGCGCATCCCCGTTCGAGCGGGCGGATAGTACTCCTGTGCGCCGCCGTAGGGCCAGCCGTCGAGGGCCGATAGCCATCCCGGGGCGATGAGGGAGCCCGTGACGGCAACCCCGACGCCGTTGACGAAGTCGCGTCGGGCGATGTTCCGGTGCATGCCGAGATCGCGGTCATCACTCGTGGACATGGCCTCTCCGGTTTCTCGAGTCGTGCGGCATGGCGTTTGATGTAGGTTTCATGCAAACTTCCCCGGACCAAAACCCGTGTCAAGCAAGCTCGGTCCGTTCCATCGTGGCAACCCCGCCGGTTGGTGTCTGCCAAGTACAAGGAAGCGCTCATGCCAGGTCGTCTGCGGTTGATCGGAGCGGGCTCGCTCGCATGCGTGGTGTGGCTCGGGGCTTGCACGCCCCGTTTCGGCGGCGAGGGCGCCGACTCCGTCGATTGGGCCTACTTCGGAGGCGACAAGGCGTTCACGAGGTACTCGCCTCTCGATCAAATAACGCGCGACAATGTCGGGGACCTGGAGATCCTGTGGCGACGCCCCGCCGTCGATTCCGCCTTGACGGCCTCCTTCCCGGATCTGGGGGTCTCGGGCTACCTCAGGGCGACGCCGATCCTCATCGACGGCGTGCTCTACGCTCCCAACGGTGTCGGTCTGGCCGAGGCCTTCGATCCGGCGACCGGCGAGACCCTCTGGGTCCAGCAGCCGTTCCCGCGGACGATCGAGGAAGCCCGGGGCCGGTCCTCACGGGGGATGGACTACTGGACCGACGGCTCCGACCGTCGCCTGGTCCTCGTGCGTGGCGGATATCTCTACGCCCTCGACCCGGGAACCGGCCACGCCCGTCCCGATTTCGGCGATGGCGGGAGGGTCGACCTGATCCCGGCCTCGGCCCAGCGGTTCAGCTGGAGCTCCGGTCCCATCGTCGTGAACGACGTCATCGTGGTCGCGGGCACGGTAGACGGAGCGGGCGACTCAGGGACGCGCTGGAAGGGAAGCACGCCCGAGAACCTGCGCGGATACGACGTGCGGACCGGCGAGCTGCTTTGGACCTTCAACGTCGTGCCGCAGGAGGGCGAGCTGGGCGTCGACACCTGGGGCAACGAGTCGTGGAGAGAATCGGGCGACCTCGGCGCATGGTGCTGCCTCAGCGCGGACGAGGAACTCGGTTTCGTGTTCGTGCCCTTTTCGGCACCGACCGCCGCCTACTACGGGGGCCATCGTCCGGGTGACAACCTGTTCTCCAACAGCCTGGTGGCGCTCGACGTCGCGACCGGGGAACGGGTGTGGCACTTCCAGATGGTGCATCACGATTTGTGGGAGTATGACACCGTGGGTCCGCCGACGCTGGGTGAGATCGTGGTGGACGGCCGCCGCATCGAGGCCGTCATGCAACCGAGCAAGACGGGCTTCCTGTACGTCTTCGACCGCGTGACCGGCGAGCCGGTATGGCCGATCGAGGAGCGTCCCGTTCCCCGGTCCACGGTTCCGGGAGAGCGCACCTCCGCGACGCAACCGTTTCCGACCAGGCCGGCGCCGTTCGCCAGGCATGGCCTCACCCTTGACGACCTCATCGACTTCCCGGGGGTCCGCGAGCGGGCGCGTGCCGTGGTTGATTCGTTCGTTATTGGCCCGATCTTCACCCCGCCCTCGCTCGTCAGCGACGAGCCGGGCGGCAAGAAGGGAACGCTGATGGTGCCCGGGTCGTGGGGGGCGGGGAACTGGAACACGGGTGCGTTCGATCCCGAAACCGGCATGTACTACGCGTTCGCTCACACGATCCCGCGCGTCTACCGTATCGTCAAAGCCACCGACCCGACATCGGAGATGGAGTACTGGAGCCCGAATCGAGACGCGCCCTACATCGACGGGTTGCCGATCACCAAGCCGCCATGGGGCCGAATCACGGCGATCGACATGAACCGGGGCGAGCACGTCTGGATGAAGGCGAACGGGGATGGCCCGAGGGATCACCCGGCTCTTCGGGGTGTGGAGGTCCCCCCCCTCGGCGTCGCCAGCCGGCCCGTGGCGCTCGTCACGAAGACGCTCCTGCTGATGGGCGAAGGAGCCCGCGGCGTATTCGGGGGCGTCCAGGCGAACATGTGGGGCAGGAGCTTCCGCGCCTACGACAAGGCCACTGGAGAGGTGGTCTGGGAGATCGAGTTGGACGCGGGTACGACAGGAGGCCCCATGTCGTACATGCACGACGGGAACCAGTTCATCGTCGTGGCCATCGGCGGCAGGCAACATCCACCCGAATTCATCGCTCTCGGGCTTCCGTAAGCGACTACCTGGGGAATCCGTCCAGCGACAAAACGCGTCGCACCAGGTCTGCCTCACCCGAGATGCCCTGCTCCCGATCCGGCCATCGTTGCCAAAGGTAGGACAGTTGACGCGCTAGTGATAGATACCGTTATGATATAGTATAAGTACAGCCGGATCCTCGATTTTATGGCTCATCGCGTGCTGTACTTATTATACCTTCTAGTCTGTATATATCGCTTCCCTGCGTCGCAAGCGTTAGTGTCTTCAGAGCGGGTTTGAACGACAGGCCAAGCCAGCGGCCATCCGCGCCCTGCGACAAAGGACAAGAGCAAGGCAATACCATGAGGCATCATAGGCACAGGAAGGCGGCTGTCGGGACTCTCATGACCGCATTCTTGTGGTTGCTGTTCGGCGACCCTCCGAGTGTGGCTGCTCAGCAAACACAAGACGCACCAGTCTCTGCCCAGACCACGGTATCCGTGATGGGAGGCCTGAACAGGGCGTCTCTGGACGATGACATCGATGATGCGGTTCTGACTTCGGTTTGGCGGTCGGTGAAGAGGATATCCGTCGGCGTCGCCGCCACCATTCCAGTCTCTGGCCGGTTCGGGATTCAGCTTGGCGGGACCTATTCCCAGAAGGGGGGACGTCTTGATGTAGAGCGAATGCTTGAGAGCATGGAGGACAGTCAGGGTGTCCTGATAGTTGATGGACGCGCAGAAACGTCCTACCTGGAACTGGCGCTGCTGGCCAGGATGGGATTTCCTCTGTCGGGAGGGCGTGCCTCCGGCCACCTGCTCGCGGGACCGGTCCTCGCATCGGCTGAAGCCAGGGGCCGCCGCTCTTGCTCATCGGATCAGGATGATCAGGCCTTCGGCCGGGAGTCCTGCCATCACACAGTCAAAGGAGCCTATGACCATCTCGGGTCCAGTGAACCTGCCATCCATGATGCAGCGGGCGTCCAGCGCCTCATAGGTCAGGACCAGGTGAACCTCGGGGAAGGTGAAGCTGCCCGTGACAGGTCCGCTGGCCTTGCCCAGGTCAGAGGTACCCGTGACGTCAGGGCCAAGGGTGGTCAGGTCCATCCTGATGGAGGCACCGTCCAGGACCGGGTCAGCCCTGGTGATCTGGCCGATCCAGATCCCATCGAGCTCATCAGCAACCCCCGTGTCCGGCTCAGCGATATCGCAACCGAAACCCAAAACGGCTAGCGCCAGAATCACCATCGTCGGACAAACGGTCGGTGACCTGGGCAAAGCAAACTTCCTGGATTTCGTATTCCGGCGCGCCTGCGTGTCATCCTTCAGAATACGGCAGTCGACCCAAGGATGTTAGAGACAGTTTGACATTCTGATACATACAGATGAGCCCGACCGGCGCGCGGAATCCGGGAGTCCCGAGGCCTGCGAGGCCTTTGCGGGCCCCTTACTCTCCCCGCCCGCTCACGCGCCGCCCGCGCGGGATCGGCACTGCACGGCTTCCGGGACGGCCCGGGCGATCTTTTCGATCCCTTCGGGAATGAGCGCTGCGTCGATGACCGAATATCCGAGGCGGATGTGATTCCGGTGGCTGCGCTCGTCGGAGAAGGTGAACCCGCCGGTCTCGAAGAACACGCCGTCGGGTTCGACCAGCTCGTGCAGAACTCCCGCGTCCACGTCCTCGGGCAGCTGGAGCCAGATGATGGCGCCGCCATACTCCGGTTTGACCGCGCCACCGGGGAAGTGCCGTTCGAGCGACTCGTGCATGACGTCGCAGCGCTTGCTGTAGATGCCGGTCAGCTTGGCGACGAAACCATCGAAGTAGCCCCGCTGAAGGAACAGGGCCACGCTCCGCTGGTTGTTGACCGGCGGGTGCCTCAGCATGTAGTGGCGCAGCGCTCTCGCCTCCCGAATGAACTCCGGGTCCGCGACCAGGTAGCCCAGCCGCAGTCCCTGCAACAGCGATTTCGACAGGCTGCCCACGTAGATGACGTTCCCCCACCGGTCCAGGCTCTTCAGGGCCCTCGGGGGCGTCTTGTTGAAGCTGACCTCGGCCTCGTAGTCGTCCTCGATGACGAATTGACCGTGCGCCTTCGTGAGCTCCAGCAGCCTGGACTTGCGCGCCAGCGGCATCGTGACCGTCGTCGGGAACTGGTGGCTCGGTGTCACATAGAGGCACTTGCATCGACCGAGGCGCTCCGAAAGGATCAACCCCTCTGCGTCGACGGGAAGCCGCTCGACGTTGATGCCCTCGATCCTGGCCATGTTGACCACGTCCGGGTAGCCGGGATCCTCGACCCCGATCGTCTCGCCCGGCGCCAGCAGCAGCCGGATGGCGATGTAGAGGGCCTGCTGGCCGCCCACCGTCACAAGCACCTCGTCGGGCCGCGCGAAGATGCCGCGCCTGGCCAGCACACGCTGGATCAACTGCTCGATCAGCACCTGGTCGTCGGTCTCGGAGAAATCCGTGGCGCAGTTGCCGACCCCCACCACGCTCACCGCGTCGCGCACACACTCGCGCCACTGCGCGAGCGGGAAGAGCTTCGGGTCGATCAGCCCGCACACGAACGGATAGCGATATCGCACGAGGCTGTCGGCGGGCTTGACCACCCGCTCGCGATCGAAGCTCCGGCCCCGGAACAGCCTCGCGTAGTCGACCCTGGACGGCAGCGTCGTATCGGCGCTCGGCCCGTCGGCCCCCGCCCCGTGACCCGGATCCGCAAGCACGTTCGGGTTCACGAAGTATCCCGAGCGGCTCCTCGACCTCACGAATCCGTCTGCTTTCAGCGCCTTGTACGCCAGCGCGACGGTCGTCACGCTGACCCTCAGGTCGGACGCCAGGCGCCGAATCGACGGCAGCCGCTCATGCAACGGGAACTGGCGGTTGACGATGCCGATCGCCAACTGGCGCCGAATCTGCTTCTGCAGGCTTTCGGGGGCCTCCCTGTCGATCACGATCATGTTCTCGTACACTTCGTGTTCTCCCCCCCTGCCGTAGCTGGTGCGTCAAACGCTGACGCGATGCGGCGACGCGTCGCTCGCATGCCGGCCCATCGCGATCTGTACGCATCTTATCTTCTCATCTGTATGTATTGCGGGGCAAACTGCAGCGCGGCCGGTAGACGGTTCCGGCACGATTTCCGCAAGGATCCCATGCGCCTCGAACACCTCCGTCTGGCGGAGACGGCTTCTCTCCCCGAAACTTCCGATGCGTAGATTGTTCAATCCATCATCGAAAGGACCCTGACGTTCGCCGGTGACACACGTAAGGAAATTACTTACGATAGGATGAATGCTCAAACCAACCCGAGGTGAGTGTCGTGATCGTCAGCAAGCTGACCTCAAAGGCCCAGACCACCATCCCGAAGCCGATTCGCGCGGCCCTCAAGCTGCAGCCAGGGGACGAGCTTTCGTACGAGATCCTCGATGGGCGAGTCATGCTCAAGAAGGTGCACCGCCGGACCACGGCGGACGATCCGTTCCGCACCTTCGAGGAGTGGCACTCGGAAGCGGACACCACGGCCTATGCGGACCTTTGAGCCAGGTGACGTAATCAGGGTGCCGTTTCCGTACACGGATCGCGCGACCCGACAGTCGCGCCCAGCCGTCGTGGTCTCGACGGCTCAGCTCCAGGAGCTGCACGGACTCTTGTGGGTCGTCATGATCACCAGCGCCGAGAACCGAGGCTGGCCCGACGACCTGCCCGTCGCCAACCTGCAGCTGGCGGGCCTGCCCGTCGCCTCCATCATCCGAAGCGCCAAGATAGCGACGATCGACGCGTCCGACGCCTCGATCCTGGGACGGTTGTCAGCGTCCCAGGTCAGACAGGTCACGGACAACATCAGACAGAGGTTGGCGCCTCCGTGAAATGGGCTTCGGCCTCCACCAACCTCGAGGGCGCGGTGCCTTGCCGTAGCGGCGCAATCTTCCACGATCTGCGGCGAATACGGAGTGTTGCATACCTGATAGGGGCAATGGGCACCTTTGTCACTCTCCACTCGTGCGGTGGCGAGGACACGCCGGTGACGCCCCCGCCGCCTGACCCTTCGCGCCCGACCACCATCACAATCGAGCCCGATTCGTTCTTTGTGACCGCGGGCGACACCGTGCGTCTGAAGAGTGTCGTGGAGGATCAGCGGGGAGGGCTCATGTTCAATGCCTCGCTCACCTGGGCCAGCAGTGATCCCGCTGTCGCGACCATCGATACGGCGGGCGTCGTCACCGGGATCCGGGAGGGGAAGACAAGTGTCAGTGTCACCGCTGGTGCGGTCAGCGCCACGGCTGCGGGAACGGTTCACGGCCAGGACCGCGCGACGCTGATGGACCTCCTGCGCATGGCCAGCGGAGAGAGCTGGACCGACCGGGGGAACTGGGGGTCCAACGAGCCGATCGGCAGCTGGTACGGCGTCGAGGCGAATGCAGACGCCCGCGTGACGGCGTTGCGGCTGAGCAACAACGGACTCAGCGGCCATCTGCCGGAAGACCTCGGGGAGCTTGCTTTCCTGACCGAACTCCATCTGGACGGGAACGATGGGCTCTCGGGCCCCATCCCGTTTTCGCTCACCGAGTTGGACATCCAGGAGTTCCAGTACGGCGGCACGATGCTGTGCACGGTGCGGGACGAGGGATTCCGGGCGTGGCTGAACGCCATCCCGAAGCACGACGGCGACTTCCTCGCGTGCAACGAGGAGCGGTCGGATCTCATGAAGCTCTATGACGCCATGGGCGGAGAGAGCTGGGCGAACTCGGCCAACTGGGGGACAAGTGCCCTGCTCGGGAGCTGGTACGGCATCGAGGTCGATCCGACGGGGCGGGTCACGGAGATCGACCTAAACCGCAACGACCTGTCGGGAGAGGTGCCTCCCGAAATCCAGTACTTCCCGCACCTGCGGTTGCTGCGTCTGGACTACAATGACCTCGAGGGCGAGGTCCCGCCGGAAATCGGCAAGCTCACCGACCTGCAGCGTATGGACCTCGATGGCAACAACTTCACGGGCCCAATCCCTCCCGAGTTCGGGGACCTGGCGAACCTCAGAGTGCTCTGGATGGGAGCGAACCAGATGAGTGGCCCCATCCCGCCCGAGTTGGGTAACCTCGCGAACCTGGAGCAACTCATTCTCTATGAGGCAGAGTTCGACGGTCCGATCCCGCCGGAAATCGGTGGGCTGACCGAGTTGCGGCGGCTGGCTATCCGGGAAACCCGGATCGATGGCCCCATACCCGCGTTCCTGGGGGCACTCGAAAAGCTCACCCGCATGGAAGTCTACGGCAACCGACTCTCTGGACCTCTGCCCCCGGAACTTGCCCAGCTCGACCAACTGGAGATCCTCTCGGTGGAGGGCAACATGCTGTCCGGCCCGCTGCCGCCGGAGCTCGGCGAACTGGATCACCTGATCGGGTTGCAACTGCAGAAGAATCCCGACCTGTCCGGTCCGCTGCCCGGTGAGTTCACCTCGATGCTGGCTCTCAGGGAATTGATCGCGTTCGGGACCGGGCTGTGCGCACCCACCGAGCCGGCGTTCCGGACCTGGCTGACTGACGTGGTCGGCAAGTGGCGCGTCCCGTCGTGCGGGGCGGTGGTCTCTGCCGAGGCCCACCTGATTCAGGCGACCCAGTCGAGCGAGTATCCGGTCCCGCTCGTGGCCGGCAGGAGCGCGCTGCTGCGCGTGTTCGTCACTTCCGAGCAGGAAACCACCGAGACCATCGCCCCGGTCCGAGCCACCTTCTTCGTGGACGGAACGGAGGTGCACGCAGTGAACATTCCCGCCGGCACGTCCGCGATCCCGACCCAAGCGGCGGTGGGCGACCTCGATCTGTCGGCCAACGCAGAGATCCCCGCCGACGTGATTCAACCCGGCCTCGAGATGGTCGTGGAGGTCGACCCGGACGCGACCGTTGACCAGGCTCTTGGCGTGGCGAAGCGGATCCCCGCGGAAGGGCGGGCGGCGGTGGAGGTCAGGGAGGTGCCCCCGTTGTACCTGACCCTGATCCCGTTGGTCTCGCGCGCGGACAACAACCGGGAAGCCGTGACGTTCGTGGCCAACGCCACCACGGACGACGACCTCTTCTTCGAAACGAGGACCCTGCTCCCCGTGGGCGTCTTCGAGATCCGGAAACACTCAAGCGTAACGGTCGATACGAACAACATATATGACATGCTGGCAGAGGTGCGCAGGATTCGCGTGATCGAGCAAGGGACCGGGCACTGGATGGGCCTCAACGCGAACCCGTCCCCTACCAGCGGCGTTGCGGGCCTTGGCGGCCACCCGGTTCCCGGGCGAGGCAAGACCAGCGTTTCGAGACTGAATGTCGGGACAATCGCGCACGAACTCGGACACAACTTCAACCTTCGCCATCCGAATTGCGGGAACCCGTCGGGCGTAGACCGGACCTTCCCGTACGCCGATGCGCGGACAGGTGTGTGGGGATACGATCCGCGCGACGGGGGGTCGCTGGTACCCCCGAACTGGGCGGATTTCATGAGCTACTGCAATCCGGCGTGGGTCAGCGACTACTTTTTCACGAACGCGCTGCGCTTCCGGCTCGCCGACACGACCGAGGTTCGGGTGTCCTCTGACCGGCGGACGCTTCTGGTTTCCGGCGGTGCCTCTGCGGACGGTGCGCTCCACCTTGATCCCACCTTCCTCGTCGACACGTCGCCGGTCGTGCCGCTCGTCGGTGGCCCGTACGGGTTGATCGGCCGGCGCGCCGACGGGAGCGAGCTGTTCTCGCTGAGCTTCGGAATGCAGGAGGTCATGGACGGTGACGGCCGTTCCGGCTTCACCTTCGCGCTTCCCGTGCAGGCCGCGTGGGAGATGGAGTTGGCGAGCCTCGTGCTCACCGGGCCGGACGGCTCCGTCGAAATGCGGGCGGGGACCGAACCGTCGATGGCGATCATGCGCGACCCGGCGACGGGGCAGGTGCGGGCCATCCTGCGCGATCTGCCCGCCGACGCCCTGGCCCCCGGGGCGCTTGACAGGCTTGCCCCCGAGGCGGGGCTCGACATCATGGTCAGCGACGGGCTACCCAGCGTGGTTGCGTGGAGGCGCTGAGGCGGGGTCGCCGGGGACATCGGCTACATATCTTCACATATCTTCGCTGACGACCCTGCTTCCAGTCAGCAATGCGGGTCTCGACGGGTTGCTTCCGGACCGGATCCTACCTCAACGGCATCCCGTCGGTGCCGTCCCGATTTCGGCGATGGCGGGAGGGTCGACCTGGTCCCGGCCTCGGCCCGGCGGTTCGGCTGGAGCTCCGGTCCCATCGTCGTGAACGACGTCATCGTGGTCGCGGGCACGTTGGACGGAGCGGGCGACCGAGGGATGCGCTGGAAGGGAAGCACGCCCGAGAACCTGCGCGGATACGACGTGCGGACCGGCGAGCTGCTTTGGACCTTCAACGTCGTGCCGCAGGAGGGCGAGCTGGGCGTCGGCACCTGGGGCAACGAGTCGTGGAGAGAATCGGGCGACCTCGGCGCATGGTGCTGCCTCAGCGCGGACGAGGAGCTCGGTTTCGTGTTCGTGCCCTTTTCGGCACCGACCGCCGCCTACTACGGGGGCCATCGTCCGGGTGACAACCTGTTCTCCAACAGCCTGGTGGCGATCGACGTCGCGACCGGGGAACGGGTATGGCACTTCCAGATGGTGCATCACGACTTGTGGGAGTATGACACCGTGGGTCCGCCGACGCTGGGTGAGATCGTGGTGGACGGCCGCCGCATCGAGGCCGTCATGCAACCGAGAAAGACGGGCTTCCTGTACGTCTTCGACCGCGTGACCGGCGAGCCGGTATGGCCGATCGAGGAGCGTCCCGTTCCCCGGTCCACGGTTCCGGGAGAGCGCACCGCCGCGACGCAACCGTTTCCGACCAAGCCGGCGCCGTTCGCCAGGCACGGCCTCTCCCTTGACGACCTCATCGACTTCCCGGGCGTCCGCGAGCGGGCGCGTGCCGTGGCTGATTCGTTCGTGATCGGCCCGATCTTCACCCCGCCCTCGCTCGTCAGCGACGAGCCGGGCGGCAAGAAGGGCGGACGCCTTCGGCCCCAACGGACTGGCGGCGTTCATCGAATTCGACGAACTGGATGTGCCCAGGGTCGTGGTGCGGAGGCTCCCGGCAGGGGTAAGGTGAGTGCGCGCCTGCCTCTAGCGCAGGTGTGGCAGGACGATTTCTTGCCGTGATTCGCGCCTTAGTTGTTCCGCCTACCCCTTGGGGCCACGCTTCGCGCGTCCCCGGCAGGGGCTGACGAGGGGCTTTCGATCCCCAGGAGATCGCGCTACCGCCCGAAGGCAAGGCCGGTTCCGCAGGAGACGGGCTCGGTTGCCGCACAGCACTCCGCGACGAAGGGATGCACCCCGCTCAGCCTCGCCTTTGAGGACCCTCTGTCTGCGCGTTGCTACGGCATTTCGCAACGGACGCCGCCGATTTGGCATCCCCTGTTGTAGAACAACCGCGTTCGGCGCGAGCGTCGGACCGGGCAAGATCACCTGCGCCACGGGGGTGCACATGATCGAGACCAAGTCCCATCCGCAGCCGGGATCCGATTTCTCCAGGCGTATCGCGATCTGGGTTGTCGTCCTTCTGGCCGTGTACCTCGCGTATTCGGCAACCCACTTCTGGGGGCGGCCGGATGCGGTCGCGGACTTCCTCGCGATGGTGGCGAGACGTCTCCCCGTCATGGTTGTCCAGATCCTCCCGCCTGCGGTGTTCGCCGGGGCTCTGAACGGATGCGGCATCGTCGGCGGGGATTCTGCCGGTTTGCAGCGTCGCCACTGGATTCTCCTCGCGATGCTGGCCGTGGCGGCATACGCCCTGCCGTCGCTTGTGCTACCCATGTTCACGAGGTGGACTGGCGCCGACTGGCCGCTTCCCGCCGCGCTCGTCCATTCTGCGAGGTCTGCGCAAGCTGCTGCGGAGGCCGCGACGGGAAACGAGGCTGCAAGGTATTCGCGTAGAGCGGCCAGCGATCTGGGGACGCTGCTCGTGCCGATTGCGAACGCGGCGTTCGTGTTGCTGGCAGCAGCACTGGGTGACCTGACCGGCAGATTGACCGGCAGGTTGTCCACTTGGCCCCGCTACGTCACCCGGTGGCTTTCGGGCGGACTACTGTTCGCGACTTTCTGGATTCCCGTGACCATGGCCGATGAATTGGTTGGACACCAAGGGGCCTGGGGAGGGCTGCTGTTCGTGCTCCCGCTGTGCTTGCCGTTCGTTGCAGCAGGGATCCTGTACGCGTTCACCCGTCCTGATCGGAGGTTCGCCCGTTGACGCCCCACGATGGCAGCGCCGGCTTCGACCGGAAGCGATTCCATGCGGGAGACCCCGCGCTGTTTCGCCATCTGGTCCGGGAGACGTCTCCGCGAATGCTGCGAGTGATCCGTGGCTACGCCTGGGATGACGACCACGCAGCCGATCTGTTGCAAGTCTGCTGGATCCGGATCTACCGGAAGCGTGCGCACTTCTCCGGTACTGGATCCTTTCTCGGGTGGGCGCTGACGGTGTGCAGGAATGTCTGCAGGACGGAGGCACGCAAACGTCGGCACGGCCCCCTTATCCGCCTTGACGACCACGGCGATCTCCCTGACCGCACAGCCGGTCCGGCTGAACGGTTGAAACGCCAAGAGCAGGCGGCTGCCCTCTACGCGGCGCTTGAACGGCTCAGGGTGCGCGAGCGGGATGCAATCCTGCTGCGCATCCTCGAAGGTCGGAGCACTGCCGAGGTGGCGCAGATACTGGCGGTAAAGGAGGTGTCGGTTCGCTCGCTGACCCATCGGGGCCTGAAGAAGCTGCGCCAAATGGACTGGCTCGCCGAAGAAACTTGTTAGCCAAGGAGAACCCCCATGCTAAAGAAGATGCGAATGCTGTTGGGTCGGAGCGGTGCTGGGCGGGCCGATATGGACGCTGAGAAGACTGACCGTCTTGTTTCGACCGTCCTGGAAAGCGACTCAGGGCAGACAGCAGATCCGGTAGACGGAAGCGCCGACGAGGAGGTACTCGAGATGCTGCACCTGATCGCCTCGATCCGGCAAGTCGGCGCCTCCGATACGCCGCTCTCGGAGTCCAGCGTGGACACAATCATGGGCACCTTGGAGCGCGAGGCGCGAGGCGTTCCCCGACAGGGTGCGTGGCGAGAGTGCCTCGGCATGGTTTCCGGCTTTCTCGCTTGCACATTGACGCTCGGATCCGGCTTGCTTCTCATGGGTGGAACCGGCTACCTACGACCTCCGGATGCAGTCGCGACACCGGTTCTGGCCGCCGCAGTCGCGTCTCTCGTCGCCCTGGCAAGTGTCCTGGTTCACAGACAACCGCGGTTACGACGCCCAATCCTGCCGCTGCTGGTGCTCGTGACGCTCGGCATTGGGGCATGCGCCCCGAAGCTCCCGGACACATCGACGGTTGAGGTCGAGATTGCCCCTTCGGCGCTCACGACCTTCCAGGAGGGCGAGGAGTTGTGGGGTGTGCGCGACATCATCGAGTCCGGCGAGGTGATCTGGGTGCTCACCGCAGCCGCGCCCTTTCTGCGGGCGTACGATCGCTCCGGCCGCATGCTCGCCGACTTCGGCAGGTCGGGCGACGGGCCGGGGGAACTCCGCAACCCCTGGATCCTGTCCGCAGCGACATCCGCCGGTGAGGTGATCGCTTGGGATCTCGCCACGCGCAGGCGTTCCCTGTTCGATGTGGGAGGCAACTTCCTGACCTCAACGCCCACGTCCATCACCCGGGAATCCATTCGAGCCGATATCAGGAGCGTGACTTTCGGAGATCCATTCCGAATCGCCGAGGACGACACCGGAATCTGGGTGGCCAGCTATCCCGGCGGGATCAGCCGGGGCGACGACTTCTGGGGCGGTAAGATCGTGCGCCATGCGCACGGTGATGTCGAGCCAACCGTGGTCGTGGACTTCGCCGTTGACCTTCCCGGAGCTGCGAGCCGTGTTCCAGCCATGGGTCTCGCCCCCGTGCCCCTGTGGGACGGGTGTGCCGATGGCGTCGTGGTCGTGCTCGACCCGGTCGACCGCAGTCTGCATCTCTACCGCCCCGGCGGCACGAGAGACAGGCGGATCGCGCTGCCGTGGACTGGCCGGCCGCTGTCGCATGGGGAGCGCTTGGGATATGTCCGCGGGATGATGCGTAACGAGACGCAAGGAACGAACATCACTGACGAAGAGATTGAACGCGCCGCCGCTGACATGCTCGCCCGTGCGGGCGACCACCTGGCGGCGGAAGCCCCGGTCGGCATAGATCTGCGCTGCTCCCCTGGACGGATCTGGATTCAGGAGTTCGACGGTTCGTCCCATCCCCTCGGATATGGCAGGACCTGGATGACAGTTGCCCTGGACGATGCAGGCCCGCAGTTCCAGAGGGTCCTGTTCCCCGATGGGTTCACACCCTATCGCTTGACGGACTCGGTAGCGATCGGCGTGGTGACGGACTCAGTGGAACTACAGCGTGTTGCGATCGTGCGTCTGGCCACTGTTCCCCCGGTGCCTATGCGGCGATCGGCAGCCGCGCCGCCGACCGCCAACGCGCGGCGAAGGACGGGGAACGAGAGATCGCTGACTCCCGAGGCCAACGATCACGGACGGAGGCAATCATGACGGACGAGTTGATTGACAGGAACCCAGACATTTTGGGCGGAACTCCCGTGTTCAGCGGCACGCGGGTCCCGGTGAGGATACTGATGGAGCATCTTGAAGCGGGCGACCGGCTTGACGAGTTCCTCGACGACTATCCGACAGTCACGAGAGACCAGGCGGTCAGACTGCTTGAGCGCGCCACGACGGCACTGGTGGGCGATGGAAATGAAAGTGTTGCTTGACGAATCCACGCCGAGGCGGCTCGCGTCGTCGTTTCCGGGTTCCCGTCCGTTGTCGGTGAGGTGCGTTGATCGGTTCGATCCATCCCGTCCGCGAGTCCGCGAAGGTCCGTCAGCGTCGCGTGGAATTGCCGCAAATCGCGCCACCGGCACTGTGGCTGATAAGCGTAAGGTCGGTAGTTCGAATCTACCCAGGCTTATTGAACTCACGGGATTTCGGGGGTCCGATTCCCGCTATTTGCTCCCGCTCTAGTCGGGCCAGGAGACGGCCCTCCGGCGGTCCTCGAGGGACTTCCTGAGCCAGTCCTTGTCGACGATGACCCCCAACCAGGCGGAATACCTGCCTCCCCCGTGCGGACCGTGGATGGCCTTGGCCCCGAGCGCGACATTCCGGACGAACACAATCGCGCCGACACCCGCCCGGAAGCCGACCGGGTGCCAGCGCTCCGGCCGTTTGTCTGCCCCCAAGCCGCTGTACACAGGCCGGGCCACGCATGGAGGCCGACGGGTGCAGTCTTCTCTTCCGACGGCAAGCCCCAGAATCCCCGCGATCAGGAACGAACCTGACCGGAAGCCGCCTCCGATATCTCCATATAAGGACGAACGCTCGATTGACCGGACGCTATCTCTGCGGACTCCTCCCAGGTCCATGCTCAGGAAGCCTCCATTTTCGTAAGTCTTGGCCAACCCCACTCCGAGATCGTCTCCGGCGGTTATCGTCACGAGAAGCTGTTCCTGTGCGTTGCCGCACGCGGGCGCGACCGACAGTCCTCCCGCGATCGCCGCCGCGAGCAACCCGCGCTTCATGCGGGAATCCGGCTGACGCTGCTGTCGGGGCACAAGTTGCCCGGCGGAAGGTCCAAGTGACCGGTATGCCGTGGCGCTCGGCCTCGGGGGTGTGTTCGTCACGGCGGACGAGGGTTATGTGTGTCGTGCCTCGAGAGCGGGAGGCATATCGTCGTTGCGGCTCTGGCGAAGCCTGTGGCTCAGCTATCGGCGGCCAGCGGGCACAAGTCGCACGATGCCGGTCGCGGGACCATCGATGTCCCGCGTCTCTCCGTCGATGGCGAGGTAGATGAAGCCGTCCGGTCCCTGCCGTACGTCGCGGATGCGGCCGATGCCCCGCAGGAGGGTCTCCTCATGCGTCACTTCGCGCGCCTCCACCTGGAGCCGTGCGAGGCGCCGTCCGCTAAGGCCGCCAACGAGCATGTCTCCGCGCCATTCCGGGAACGCGTCGCCCGTGTAGAAGAGCATCCCGGAGACGCCGATCGAAGGGACCCAGATGTGGGTCGGCGGCTCCATGCCGTCCATGAGAGTCCCCGAGTGGATGCGGGAACCCGTCCGGTAGTTCACGCCGTACCCCACGACGGGCCAGCCGTAGTTGCGGCCGGGCTCGATCAGGTTCAGTTCATCCCCGCCCTGTGGGCCGTGCTCGTTCTGCCACAGGTCTCCCGTCTCCGGATGCACCGCCATCCCCTGCGCATTGCGGTGGCCCCACGTCCAGATTTCGGGATGGACCCCCTCCCGGCCCACGAACGGGTTGTCCTCCGGTACCCGGCCGTCGTCGTGGAGCCGGATTGTACTCCCGTTGTGGTTCGACGGATCCTGGGCCGGGTGAGCCTCCAGTTCGCCCGCCGGAGGCCATTGTCGGTCGCCCAGCGTCATGAACAGGTAGCCTTCGTGGTCGAAGACCAGGCGCCCGCCCCACATCGAGCTTCGGTCCGTCCCGTTTCCGAACGCGTCCGCGTGGAACAGCTCCTCGACATCCGTCAGCCGGTCGTTCTCGAACCGGCCCCGGGCGATGGCGATCGTGCCCAGTGAATCCGCCCCCGGTTTCACGTAGCTGATATAGAGCAGCCGGTTCGTCGCGAACCCCGGATGGAGGATCGCGTCGCGCAGTCCGGCCTGCTCGAAGCCGCTCATGGAACGGGCGCCGCGTCCGAGCGCCCGGATCGGCGGCAAACCCTCCACAGAGTCAGCAAGGAGAAGCCCGTCGCGGATGATCCGTAGCCGGCCGGGACGCTCGGTTACGAGGAGGTCGCCTTCGGGCGTGAAAGCCATCGCGAACGGACGCACCAAACCGTCGGCCACCGCCTCCACACGGAAATCGTGAAGCGCGGTCCTGACGATGCCGTCGTAGTCCTCTGCCGGGTCCGAACCGCCCGAATTGCACCCGGTGACGGGCAGGAGGATGATGAGAAAGCGGAGGAAACGGTTCTCCATGGTCCTACCCCGTTTTGGTGGGCAGTTGAAGGTGGTGGGTTCCTGTCTCCAGGCCAACTCCCGTGGGAGTCTACCAGAACACCGCGTAGAGGCCCAGCGTCAGGATCACCACGACCGCACCCGCCCACCTCGCCGACGGCGCGGGTTCCAGGTCGACGGCATCGGACTCCGGCAGTGGCCGAGCCTCTTCCAGCGGGCGGACGCGCGACCCGACGACCATCGCCAGGCTTGAGAGGACGAACGCTCCGGCCGCGGCGTTCAGGTAGGCCTGCGAGTCGAAGAACACATCGAGGACCACCGTCAGCAGTCCGTACGTCAGCGGGGACATCAGGAGCGCCACGGTCGCCGCCCGCGGGGGGGCCTTGGGCAGGACCATCCCCATGAGGAAGACTGCCAGGATACCCGGCCAGATGAAGTTCCACACTCGCTGCATGTACTCGTAGATCCCCCCTACCGACGCGAGCTGGGGGGCCAGCAGGCAGCCGATCACGACGAAGACGCCGGTCGCGATCCTCCCGATGCGAATCGCCCTGCGGGGCCCGAGCTCCTCCTTCACGACGTGGCGTGAGTAGATGTCCAGCGTGAAGATCGTGGACGCCGAGTTCAGCATGGAGTCCAGCGAGCTCATTACCGCCCCGAAGAGTGCGGCGAACATGACGCCGCGAAGGCCCGTGGGCAGCAGATTGGCCATGAGCTCCGGATATGCCTGATCTCCGATCGCGATCTGGTTGCCGTAGAGTTGATAGGCCGCGATCCCGGGCATCACGATCAGGAACGGGATCAGCAGCTTGAGGAACGCCGCGAACATCACGCCCTTCTGGCCCTCGGCCAGACTCCTCGCGGCCAGCGCTCGCTGGGAGATGAATTGGTTCAGTCCCCAGTACGCGATGTTCGGGACCCAGATGCCCATCAGGTAGATCGTCCATGGGAGCGTCGGATGATCGGCCGGCAGCATCAGGTGGAGTCTGTCCTGGTTCGCGGAAAGGAAAGCGCCGAATCCGCCCACGGCGTTCATGCTCAGGAAGAACAGCACCGCCCCACCCCCGAGCAGCGCAATGCCCTGGAGCATGTCGGACCAGACGACCGCCTTCAGCCCGCCGTAGATCGTGTAGCCGCCCGCGAGCACGCCGATCGCCCAGACCCCGGCCGTAAGGTTGAGCCCGAAGATGCTCGTCAGTGCCAGGCTTCCCGCGTAGAGTATTCCGGCCAGGCCCACAACGACGTAGACGGTCATCAGATATGCAGCCATGATGACGCGTGGAGCCGGTCCGAATCGGAACTCGAGATATTCGGGGAGCGTGTAGATGCCGGCCTGGAGAAACCTGGGCAGGAGCACGAGTGCCACGAAGACGAGCGCGATGGCTGCAATCCACTCGAAGGCGGCGATTGCCAGTCCCGTCTGAAACCCCTCGCCGGACATGCCGATGAAGTGCTCGGAGGAGATGTTGGAAGCGATCAGCGAGATGCCGATGAGCCACCAGGGCAGGTTGCGGCCAGCCAGGAAGTAGTCGGCGGTCGTGTCCTCCCCGCGGGACGCGTAGAGGGATACGCCCACCACGATGCCGAGGAAAACGAGGAAGGCGACGAGATCGATCCGGTCTAACGCCATCTTCGAGACGATCCAGGGCGATCAGGGCCGACCCGCAGGCGGCGTAAACCTCCCATCGATGGCTGTCCAGCCGCCGTCCGCAAAGAGGACGGTCCCGGTCACGTAGCTTGCGGCGTCCGAGGCGAGGAAGACCGTCGGGCCGGCCATCTCCCTGGCGCTGCCCCAACGGTTGAGGATGTTGCGCGCGGCGTAGGCACCGTACCAGTCCTGGTTGTCCTTGATCGGGATCGTGAGCGGCGTGTCGATCACGCCCGGCGCAACCGCATTGACCCTCACCCCGTGGGGTCCGAGTTCCGCCGCGGCACCGCGCACCATCTGCACGATCCCCGCCTTGGTGGCGGCGTACATGCTCTGGCCCGGCTCGACCACCACGGACCGGATCGAACTGAAGAGGATGATGGACCCCGAGCCCTGCACGCTCATGATCCGTCCCGCGGCCTGGATGACGTGCGCGCCGCCCTTGAGGTTGAGGCCCAGAACGCGGTCGATCTCCTCGTCGCTGTAGTCGAGGAGGGGTTTGCGCACGTTCACTCCGGGGGTGCAGACCACGACGTCGAGGGATCCGCGAGCGGTCGTGATGTCCTCGAATGCGCTAGTGACTGCAGCGCCGTCCAGGATGTCCACATGCGCAGAGGTGGCCTTGCCCCCGGCCGCGCGGATTGTCGCTGCGGTGCGGGCGGCGGCGTCCGCGTCGATGTCGAGGCAGGACACGTGCGCACCCGCCTCCGCGCATCCGATCGCGACGGCTTTGCCGATGCCGGAGCCGCCTCCGACGACCGCGGCCGTGCGTCCCTCCAGGCTGAACATCGTGGTCATAGGGAGTCTTTGGCAGGGTTTCGTGTGGTAAAGAGATGGGGCACAATGTAAGGGCCACGCCCGCCGGGCAACCCGGCTCACGTGCGCCCCCAGCCCGGAGACCTGCATGCATCACGTAGACCCACCGACCAGCATTCGCCGGGAAGACCGCGTCCTCGCCGAAGTGGAGGCCGCACGCGACGAAATCGTGGCCTTCACGGCGGAGATGATCCGGATCCCCACGGTGAATCCCCCGGGAGCGTGCTACCGCGACTGCGCCGAGCTGATCGGCCGGCGGCTGGGGACGACGGGCCTGGCAGTGGAGTACGTGGAGGCCGAGGGGCGCTCCGAGCACACCGCCGAATACCCCAGGGTGAATGTGGTGGGGCGGGGGGTAGCCGTTCCGGGACGCCCGCGGCTCCACCTGAACGGTCACTTCGACGTGGTTCCGCCGGGTGACGGCTGGACGGTCGACCCATTTTCGGGCGTGGTGCGCAGCGGGTGCATCTACGGAAGGGGTGCGTCGGACATGAAGTCGGGGATCGCCGCCGCGGTCTTCGCGGTCGAGGCGTTACGGCGGGCCGGAGTCGAGCTCAAGGGAGCCGTGGACATCAGTGCCACCGTCGACGAGGAGAGCGGCGGCTTCGCAGGCGTAGCGCACCTTTGCGAAGCCGGGATCATCTCGAGCGACCATACCAAGTACGCAATCATCCCCGAGCCGTTCGGACCCACCTGTGTGTGCCTGGGACACCGGGGCGTCTACTGGTTCGATGTAGTCGCGCACGGCCACGTGGCCCACGGCAGCATGAGCCATCTCGGCCGCAGCGCCATCGAGGACATGGGCGCCCTTCTGGAAGCCTTCCGAACCAGGCTCGCCCCCGAACTCGCAACGCGCATTTCTGCGCTGCCCATAGTACCGGAGCCGTCCCGGCGCCCCTCTCTGAACGTCAACGCGATCACCGGCGGCCAGGCCGGCGAAGGGACCCAGTCGCCCTGCGTGGCCGACCGCTGTGTGGCCACCTTCGACCGCCGTTTCATCCCCGAGGAGTCCCTCGACGAGGTCCGCGCCGAAGTCGCGCGCCTGGTTATGTCGGTGGAAGGCGACGACCCGGAACGCCGTTTCACCATCGAGGAGCGCATGGTGGTCCACCCGACCTCCGCGCCGTCCGGGTCGCCGCTCGTGGCCGCCCTGTCCCGTGCGGTGGAAACGGTATGCGGCCGTCCGCCAGAGCTCGTGGCAAGTCCCGGCACCTACGATCAGAAGCACTTCGCGCGGGTCGCCGGCATCGAGCACTGCCTGGCCTATGGCCCCGGATCCCTCGAGGAGGCCCACCAGCCGGACGAGTCCTGCTCGGTGGACGACCTCGTGACGAGCACGAAGGTGCTGGCGCTGGCGGCGCTGGATCTGGTGGGCCCCGCGTAGCTGCTCGGGCGAGCACCGCTTTGAGAATCCCTCCAGGTGTGCGGACCTCGGCACGATGCGGCGACAGCCATCCTTGGGGAACTCAGACAGGCGGCTGACATCGGACGACTATCAAAAGCACGCGGAGGCTTTGCAAAGCGCGGAAACGCGACCGCAGCTTCGATGGGTTTGTTCACTTGGCACCGATGGTTCGAGGAGAATCGAAAATGACGAAGACACGGCTCACCCGACTCGCCTTGGTGATCATCGTCGGTATGGGCTCCATTGACGCCGGCGGACGCCCGCTCGTCGGGATCCCCGTCCTCCAAGCCCAACAGGTGACCGAACTTCCTGCCCAGGACCGGGACATCCAACCCGAATTCGACGAAGTCTACCGCATCGGTGTCATCGAGGGTGAATCTTGGGAGATGTTCAGCCAGTTGAAGCACCTTGCCTTCGACGCGCGGGGCAACCTGTACGTGTTCGATGATGGCGGAAGTCGCCTCTCTCCGGAGTTGCGCGTCTTGGTGTTCGATCCTTCTGGAGCGTTCGTGCGCGAGTTCGGGACCAGCGGCGACGGACCGGGCGAATTCAGAAATCCCGATGGCTACGCGGTTACGCGCGACGGAATGACGGTGGTCCGGGACAGGGGACACTTGGCCTACCAGGTCTTCGACGCGTCCGGTCGACTCGTGCGAATGGTGCGGAACAGGGCCGGAACGACAGAGAGCAGCGACGGTGGAGGTGCCGTCACGGCCACGACTACGGCGTCGACGCCCATACAGGCAGATCCCCGTGGAGGGGCGGTCTACACGACTACAGCCAGGGCAGCCTTCAGTGGCTTTGGGAGTAACCGGATCCCGGCTGCCGTCCGCACGATCACCCGCCATGGTCTCGATGGCGAAAACGCACGTATCGAAACCGTAGTCAATGCTTGGCGGCCGCCGCGCGGCAATACCCCCAGCGGCCGACAGGGAGCCTTGGGTGTGAACCTTCCCCGCACCTTTGAACCGCGACTGCTGATGGGCCTGCTCCCGGACGGCGGAATCGTATACTCCGATTCTTCGTCTTACGCGATCCAGAGTTGGTGCAGGCCTTCATGCAAGCGATGGAGGAATTCGGAAAGATCCAGCCCTTCTACCCCGAGATCCCCGTCCTCATGAAATTGCAGACGACTTGGGAGAGCCGGATCTGGGTGATGCGCCAGGGCGAAGAGCTTCTCGAGGACGGCCCAATCGATGTGCTGACCGCCGACGGTGACTATGTGGGCACCTACCGTGCCGGTGCAACAGCGATGCCGGACGCCTTCGGCCCCAACGGACTGGCGGCCTTCATCGAATTCGACGAACTGGATGTGCCCAGGGTCGTGGTGCGGAGGCTCCCGGCAGGGGTAAGGTGAGTGCGCGTCCTGCCACAAGCGCCGCTGTGGCAGGACGGACCACAGGACCAAGTAGATAGGCAACCGGGCTCGCCGTGCCCGGGTTCGAAGCGCGGCTCCGCTGCTACGCCTTACCCCCCCGTGCGCCAGGGATCGCCCTCGCAATGTGCTCTGGCCGCACGCCGACACCTACGATCCGCGCGGCAATCCGCTGTAACACTGGCAGGCGAGAGATAGCGCGCAGCGGCAACGGCGGTGCCAGGGGTTTCGATCCCTCGCGCGCGAGCAAGCGTGCCATCACCCGGTTCTGAACGAAGACCTGTGTGCGTTGCGTGATCCAGGTCGGGAAGAGTCGCCGCCTTTGCACTGCGGCCAGATCGGCATCCGTCGGGGCGCCCTCCCGCAGGGGGCCCGCGAGCCGGTTGGCACACGCCACCGCGTCCTGAATTGCGAGATTGATGCCGACCCCGCCGATCGGCGACATCACATGGGCAGCATCGCCGATGCAGAGCAGTCCCGGGCGGTGCCACCGGTGCAGACGTTCGACCGCCACGGTCAGCAGCTTGACGTCGTCCCAGCTTGCGATCTCATGAACGCGATCGGCGGTGAAGCGCGCGAGTTCGGCGACGGACGCACGAAAGGCCTCGATCCCGCGTGCGCGCAAATCGGCGAGGGTGCCCTTCGGAATCACGTAGCCGAACTGCCAGTGCGCGCTGCGGCTGATCATGATCAAGATACGGCCCGGCGCAAAATGCCCCATCGGATCTCCCGGCTCGCCAGCCTTCTTTGACAGGCGAAACCACAACACGTCCATCGGGGCGCCGAACTCCTCGACTTGAAGCGCGGAATGAGCGCGCACGGTGGACGCTCGTCCGTCGGCGCCGATCACGAGATCGGCCTGAATCTCCAGCTCACCTTCGGGCGAACTGGCCCGCACCCCACAAACGCGGCCGTCCTCCTCCAACAGGCGCGTCACCTCCGTCTCCATGCGCAGCTCGAATGCGCCATGGCGCTGGCCCTGACGGGCAAGGAAATCGAGGAAATCCCACTGCGGCATGAAGGCAATGAAGCCGCAGCGCGTCGGCAGACGTGTGAAGTCGGCAACACGGAGGCGCATCGTGCCAAATTGTCCGTAGACGTGGTACGCCTTGTGGTGCGGCAGCGCCAGGAACTCCGCCAGCACGCCCAACTCGTGCATCAGCTCGAGCGTCGACGGGTGGATGGTGTCGCCCCGGAAATCGCGGAGGAAGTCACCATGCTTCTCGAGCACGATGGTGCGAACACCAGCGCGTGCGAGGAGCACGCCCAACATCATGCCGGCGGGCCCGCCGACGACGATGCAGCAGGTGGTCTCAAGAGCGGAGTCATGGGACATGCCGGCAAGGTAAACTCTGACGTAACGGCGGGGTCAAGGAGACAGGCAGCCCACTTCATAGGGCTGGAAGAACCACTTGTGCGCGTCGAGCCCCACTGAGTCGGCGCGCTCGATGCCCCGCAGCAGCCTCTTGCCACGTTCGGTCAAAATGGCGAATCCGCCATACGTGGCGTCAACGTGCAGCCAGATACGCTCCACCGCACAGAAGTCGGCCAGCGCATCCAGCGGATCGATGGCCCCGGTCGCGGTTGCTCCGGCGTTCGCGCACACGGCGATAGGCACCAGCCCGGCAGCGCGGTCCTCGGCAACCATCCGCGCGAGCGCTTCCAGATCGATGCGGAAACGGTCGTCGCTCGGCACGAGGCGGGCGTGATCCGGGCGAATGCCGACGATCTTCACGGCCCTCTGGTGGGCGCTATGGCTCTGGTCGCTTGTGTACACGGCGGCGTGGTCCGGGTAGCCCGCGGCCTCCCGCGCCGCTACGAGCGCGTCGAGGCTGGCGGCTGACCCTCCGCTCGTCAGCAGCCCTCCCGTCGTCTCGGGGTAACCGAGCCAGCGCCGAAACCAGTCGATGACCACGCATTCGAGCTGGCTCGTGCCGCTCACGACCAGCCAGTTGCAAGAGTTGATGTTGTACCCGGCGGCCAGGAAGTCGGCGACGACCCCGGGCCAGGCAGGAGACGAGGCGACAAAACCGAAGCAACGGGGATGATCATGGCGAAGCGTCAGCGGCAGGACCCCGCCCGACGGCCCGCTCCAGGACTTCGTTCGGAGGGTGCCCAAGCTCTGGCGGGTCCTCCATGAGCGTGTCGTTGAGCGCCTCGCGGAACTCACCATACCACGCGTGCTCCCGCGCCAAGGTCCCGCTGCGCTCAACCAGGACTTCGGCGGCCCTGCGGGCCAAGTCGAGCATGGCTTCCGGGGGCATCTGAAGACCGTTCGCGATCGGAGGATCAGGCTTCCCGGCCACCTCTTCTTGTGACAAACCCCGCGCCGCATCGTCACCCATTCGGAACTCCGGTCCGTTTCCTTGCGACGAACATCGTCAGATCGATTCTCCCGATCCGCTCCGCATCATCCCTCGACCCTCGCACGACGCAGGCATGATCGTCCTCAGCGTATCCGAACGTACCGCACCATCTTGTCCGGTAGGCCTCTTCCATGTTGAGGTCAAACTCGAAAGTGCCGCCATCTGCCAGGACCGCGTGGACGTTCCGAAACACCCATCCAGTCCCGTGACGATGTACCCCTCCCGCGAGAGCTTGGCCGCAAGCTGCCCGGTGCCGCAACACAGATCCAGGACAGCGCAGCCAGACAGGAGATCCCGCAGTACCTAATGCTCGAGGATCGGGTAGGCGTTCGTTGCAAAGTAACCCCAGTGCTGGTTGTAGATGCGGGCGAAGGGGTCATAGGCATCGTATCGGGTCATCCGGGAGGATCCAGCCTTCGTTCAATACGAGGACTGCCTCCTGTATGGTTATAGTGAGGCGGTCCTACTTCGTTGGACAGTCCGAGGGCGATGTTAAGGTGGATTCCGATGGTCTCCAATGCCCTCGGTGATCTCGCTTGGGCCCGGGCCGAGCGCGTCTGACCGGGGACCGCCGGGGTCCCGAGCCGGCCGGTCTGGACGCTCTTCCCCGACCTCGGTTTGAACATAACCTCCGTCTTCCCGTCGGGACTGGCTGCCGACGGGAAGACGGAGGGAACCGGCGCGCGGCGATCCCGCCACGCTCGCAGGCGTCGTTGCGCCGGTTGCGCTTCATGAATGGCATCGCGCCGGATCGTCCTCACCACACCTCCGCGCCTTCGCGATAGGCTTCGCCCGGCGTCCGTCCGAGAAGGGACGAGTGCGGGCGCACCTCGTTGTAGAAGTCGATCCAGGAACCAATGATGCGTTCGGCGTCGAGCCCGTCCCGGAGCTCGTAAAGGTACACCGCCTCGTACTTCAGCGACCGCCACAGCCGCTCGATGAAGATGTTGTCGAGGAAGCGGCCCCGCCCGTCCATCGAGAACGTCACGCCCGCCGCCAGCACCCGGTCCGCGAACGCCTCGCTGGTGAACTGGGCGCCTTGGTCGGTGTTCAGGATCTCCGGAGCCCTCCAGCCCAGCGCGTCGTCCAACGCTTCGACGCAGAACGAGGCGTCCATCGTGTTCGACAGCCGCCAGGACAGCACGTGCCGGGTCGCCCAGTCCATCACGGCCACAAGGTAGAAAAAGCCTTGCGTCACAGGGATATAGGTGATGTCCGCGCACCACACGTGGTCCGCCCGTGAGATCGTCAGGCCGCGCAGCAGGTACGGGAAGACCCGGTGCTCCGGACTCGCCACGCTCGTGCGCGGCCGCCGGTAGGTCGCCTCCATCCCCATCAGGCGCATGAGTCGCCGGATCCGGTGCCGGCCCGCGGTGACGCCCTCGCGGCGCAGATGCCGCATCAGCTGCCGGCTGCCGTAGAAGGGATACGCCATGTGCAGTTCGTCCAGGCGCCGCATGAGCGCCAGGTTGTCCGCGCGCTCTCCCTTCGGCCGGTAGTACTGCGACGACCGGCTCACCCCCAGCAGCGCACACTGCCTCGAAAGACTCAGCGGTCCGCCCCGCGCGATCATCCGCACACGATCCGCACGGCTCAGCGCCTGAGCCCGCGCCGAAAAAAATCCCGCTCGACCGTGAGCTCCCCGATCTTGGCGTGCAGATCCCGGATCTTCGCTTCGTGCTCCTTCGCGAGCTTGCGGCCCGCGCCACCGGCGAACACCTCCGGCAGCCCCTCGAGCAGCTGCCGCTTCCATGTACTCACCTGGTTCGGATGAAGCTCGTGTCGGGTGGCGATCGCCTGCACGCTGTCGCGCTCGCGCAGCGCCTCGAGCGCTACCCGCGCCTTGAACTCCGCCGTGAACCTCCGTCTCTTCCTGGCCATCTCGGTGCCTCCTCTTCCGTCCTGGAATCCACCTTAACGACCTGTCCAAAAAACCGGGACCACCTCAATAGACCACAACGCCCGTCGCATCGATAATGACGTGGCGGGGATATGCATCCCCAAGAACCTTCCGCAGATGATCAGAACAGAGCGTGATCCTGTAGTCGAATGTATGGTTCTTGAAAACGCGCTGTCGGTTCAACCTTCTTCAACTGGTCGTACTTGCCCGTCGAAGAGCTCGACAGGAAAAAAGAAGCCATTCGTCACGAGGAGATGGGTCCGTTCAGATGGCAGTGTGAATCTCGCTTCGAACTGTCGCGAGATCACACACGGGTCCAGCGGGATGTCGGATGGCTCAACCTGGACGTGGAGTCCAATGCCCGAGCGAAACGCCACGACTCGAAGCTCCGTGCACTCGGTATGCGCGAGGCCCCTGATCTCCAACGTGTCACCGTAGACCAGCACTTCCGCACTTGCAGGGCGCCAAGCACCGACTTCCGGTTCCTCGATGAAGGAAACGGGGTACTCGGGCACCGCTCGGGCGTCAGGGGCGATGTGGACCTGCACAGTTCTCCGCTCTACATGGCATCTGTCACCGCCGACGTCAACATGAACGATGTCCGTCAGGAACCCGGGCTTACGGACGAGGATTGTGTGGTCTCCAGGAAGCTCGCTGCTCCAATTGCCGGTAAGACGCAGGTCATCGGTCGCGGAAAGCTCGGTGAGAGTGCCGCTCTCATGCTCGGATCTGCCCGTCACACCGCGAGCGGCCGGCATCCCGGTCACGGGATCACGGACTTCCACGACCACACTCGGACGCAACTCATCTGTGCAAGTGACATTAAGAAGTTGATCGCAGCTGGAAAGCGCCGCGGCAGTTCCCAACACGAGTAGTGTCCGTGAAGCCAGGCGGTGTTGTGTGGTCATAGAGGCGCCTGTGGCCGACGCACCCGTTCCCACCGCGTCTCCTGCCGCCAGGACGTCATCGAGTACGAGA
The DNA here is from genome assembly GCA_965225805.1 of Longimicrobiales bacterium. Classification (GTDB taxonomy): domain Bacteria; phylum Gemmatimonadota; class Gemmatimonadetes; order Longimicrobiales; family Gaopeijiaceae; genus BD2-11. Next base: position 1,133,786 of record OZ245327.1, on the reverse strand, counting down.
ATGTGAGGTCTACCTGGGGTCCAGGAGCTGGTCGAAATGCATCCAGAGGACTCGAGAGTAACGGAACAGCAGCGGAACAAGAAAGGGAAGTGTCACCCCAATCGTCAAGATGCACTGATTCACCGAAATGCCCCCCAGTACCAAGACCACAACCAGTGGCGCGTATAAGGCCAAGGCCATCCCGTAGCTGAAATACATCGCCCCGACGAAGTAACCCTGCTCTCTCTCGTATTTCAGCTGGCAACAAGGGCAAAGAGGATACATCTTCCAAAGGCTTTCGAATACCGCACCATCCAGACAACGCGGGCACCGGAGCCGGACTATGGCTTGGAGCCGACTCAGCTCTTCTCTCAACTTACAAGGGTCCCCACCAACTCGTACACCACGACGTTCTCCACGTCCATTTCGTCCCTGAGCACCCCGAGGACGACCCCTCCGGTCACATCGAGTATTCGGAACCTGGGCGGAGCCTCAACCTTGCCCAGCCACTCCCCGTCGGGGGAAATGACGGTGTACGCCGACGCGCCTTCCTGTGAGTCGCCCGGCCGGTAGGAGGGCAGCCATACGCTTCCTTCGGCGTCGCCGAACGGGGAACCGAAGAGCGGCATCGGCTGGCCGATGCTCGCGTAATAGGCGGCCATGTCCTCCTGGGTGATCTCCGCGATCCGGGAATCGGGAAGGCCGGGGTAGGCAACGCCGTTCCTCATCCGTTCCTCGGCCTCGACGGGCTCCAGCAGTTCCTCGGTCAGTTGGGCGGGCTCGGCCTGCCAGCGCACGATCTGTGTTACGGTGCCGTCCAGCAGACTCCAGGTGACCTCGGGCCTGTCAGACCTGGTGTAGACGAACTGCCCGGTGGCGACCATGACCTCGCCAACCGCCTCGATCGGGTTCCACGGCAGCCCCGGCGGGGTACGCGACATGAAGTCGTAGGACGCGACCGTGTCGAGGGCGCCGGTCTCCATGTCGAACCGGGCCATGTGCCCGGGGAGCCATTCCCCTTCGAATCCGGACCGGCGCTCGGCGGGTACTCGGGTGGCCAGCAGCAGCTCTCCGGATGAACCGATTCCCTCCACACCGAGGCCGCTTACCCGGAGGAGGTCAACGGTGCGCGCGACTGAACCGCCGGCGAAGAGAGTGACGCGGCCCAGGCGAGCGTCAGCCATCAGGACGCTGTCCTGCCCCAGCGCGAACATGGCGTTGACGTAGGTGACTTCGCCCGGTCCCTCTCCCCGCCTGGCAAGCACCTCGTGCGTCGCGCCATCCGGGCTCAAGACGACCAGTTCGCTGTTCCACTCGTCCGAGACGACGGCGCTGCCGTCCGGGAAGAGGCGGCCGACGTTGATTCCCCGGAACGCGTAATCGCCCGGGTTCGCCCCGTGGCGGTACACCGGCTCCGCCGCAATGGCGAAGGGCGCCTCGACCTCCGGCACCCCCGCATACTCGACGATCCGCACCCCGGCGCTGTCCTCGATCTGGACCTGGATATCGCCGGTGAGTTCGGTGTCTCCCCCGCAGGCAACGAGGGCTGCCGCCAGCATCAAAATGAAGTGGTATCTGTTTCCCATTTCAACTCTTCCTGGCTGCGGCACTGAGAGACCGCCGCGGGGTGGGTGCCCGGGTGCCCAGGGTAACCAGAAGAACGCTTGAGGGTTCCCCTCGGCGATTGGGCCGTCCCTTTTCGGCTACATTGGCGCCTCAGTGGCACGCGGAACGAGGCGCCAAGATTCCCTCCGCCGGGCTCCTGTTCGAACTGCACACGAAGATGGCAGCCAGCAGGACCGTTTGCCTGACCGCATCGGGTTGACCGGGTCACGCCGCCATGACATCATATCTCTCAAATGAGATACAGGAGGCTGGGATGAAGACACAAAGTTCGATGCTGCACGTCCGGATGGACACCGAGATGAAGCAGAGGGCGACCGCGGCGCTCGCTGCGATGGGGCTGACGGCATCGCAGGCTGTGCGGCTGCTGTTCCACCGCATCGCCGTCGATCAGGCCTTCCCTCTCGAACTCAAGGTACCGAACGCCGAGACGCGCAGGGCCATGGCAGAGGTCGACGAGATGGTGAAGACGCGCACGGCGCGACTCGCGAGCGCGGACGAGATGTTCGCGGAACTTGAAGAAGCCAGCGGCCAGTAAACGGGCCAACCTGCCGCGCCGGGTCGACTACGCCCGACAATTCCTCAAGGACTGGGAACGGCTGTCGCGTTCCGGCCGATACGATATGAATCGGCTGAAGGCGGTCATGCTCGTTCTTATCGCCAACGAGGCCCCGCTCGGTCCCGAACGGAGGGATCACGCGCTCAAAGGCTCATGGGCGCACTACCGGGAATGCCACGTCGGTGGCGACTTCCTTCTAATCTATCGCATCGACGACACGGACGGCCCCAGCGGTTCGGTTTACCAGGTTGACCCTTCCCTCCTTGAGCTTCCATCGAGGCGGTCCCAACCAGGGATCGAGTACAGATCGCATCTGGTTGAGCGTATTCCCGATCGGCTCCGCGCGAACCTGAACCAGATCGATATCCTCCGAGTATCGTGGAGGCGGCGTCAGATACAGCTTGTAGAGCGCCGTGCCACCGCGAAAGGCGAGCGCGCTGGCCAGATCGGGCACTCCAAAGAGCTCGACAACTGCCCGACTGATAGCGAGATCCTGCTCCACCTGCGCGTCAATCGCCCACGGGGCATGGGCACGCCAGGCCGTGATGTAGTCCCAGGGGATCATTCGTCTGGTTGGATGTCGACGTTCACGATGAGCTTCCACGTCGCGTCTCGCCCTGCCCCGGTACTGGGCGCCGCGCGGCGCAAGGGGGTGTAGCTGCGAGCATGTGCCTTGACGAAAGGCATCAACGCCCCAGCCAAGTCTGATTCGACGAAGCGCTCGAGGAGATACCCCAGCCGCTGCGACCAGCCCACCGGCGAAATACGGGCGGCCCGCACCAGCTTATCCGCCTCCATCTCTTCCTACAAGATCGCGCAGGACCGTTGCGACATTGGCCATGCCGCCGGCGTGCTTCGGGTAGCCGACCAGTTCCAGCCCCGTCACCTCGGGAGCCGAGTAGCGAGCTACACCGCGCGGGGTATTGAACTCCCTTACGAACATTCGATCGAGGTCGTGACGGGCGACGAACTCGACGCGCACACGCCCGCACTCGATGGGCCCGCGGTTCCCGCGAGCCATTACCTGGACCACCTGCGGACGCTGGTGCGCAGCGCCGTATCTCTCCGCCGCGCTAAGCAGGGCGAAGTAGGACGATTCTGGTGCAGAACAACACATATAGTCACTTTCGCCAAGATTCGTAGTACGGAAGGGCCTTGCGTATCATGAAGGCGAGAGTCGCTGGCCAGGAGTGGTCGAGACACCTGTTGACTACGCCTCCTCGACCCGCGCCCCTCCGCTGGGCTTCCCGGCGAACATCATGTCGCGGGTCGGCGGCCTGCCCAGGCGCAGCTCGTAGAACCGGGCGGCGAGTGCCTCCATGACCGGCGCGACGGTGGTGTCGTCGCATAGCGCGACGGCGCAGCCACCGAAACCGGCACCGGTCAGGCGCGCACCCGCAGCCCCCGCCTCGAGTGCCACCGTGACGATTGCGTCCAGTTCACCCGTGCTCACCTCGTAGTCGTCGCGGAGACTCTCGTGCGACCGCACCATGAGGTCACCGAAGCGAAGCATGTCACCATCGCGCATGGCCCGCTCGGCCAGCGCCACCCGGTGGCCCTCCGTCACGACGTGGCGGAAGCGGCGAAACAGCACGGGGGCGAGGACACGGCGGGCGTGCCGGAGCAGCCCGTCCAGGTCGTCCATCGCCACCAGATCGCGGTAGGTGGGTGGGAGTGGTGCGGCGTCAGCAGCCCGCCGCCTGACCCCGTTCGACCCCGCGCGGCTGGCACGCTCCGCCACCGCGCGTTCCACCGCCGCGACACGCGCCACTATCCCCAGTGCCTCCCGGCACTGCCGTGCCCGCTCGTTGTATGCCTCGCGCACTCCCCCCGATTTCTCGGCCCGCACCAGCGACGACGCCACCACCCATCGCCACCCCTCCGGCACGGGTACCGGAGTCACTCGCAGCGGGTCGAAATCGATGCGGAGCGCGTGCCCCGCGACCCCGTGAAGACACGCGGCCTGGTCCATCCCGCCTCCCTCGAGCCCCACGAAGCGCTCTGCACGCGCCATCAGGGCGGCGAGTTCGAGGCGCGACAAGGCCCGGGCCCCGCCGCCCCCTACCTCCACCGCATTCGCCTTCAGCAACGCCAGCGCCGAGGCCACCACCAGCGCCGAAGAGGACGACAGCCCCGATGCGATGGGGACATCGCCGGTCACCGTCCCCTCGACACCTCGCTCCAGCCGCACCCCGTACTCGAGCAGCCCCCGCGCCGCCGCCCGAACATAGTTCGACCAGTCTCCCTGGTCCGCGGCCTCGATCGGGCGGTCGAGGCGGAATTCGAAGGGCGCGAAACGCGCCGACGGGCTGTCCAGCCGCACCGCCGCCTCATCGGTGACCCGGAACGCGACACGGACGTCCCGGTCAATGGCGATGGGAAGCACCGGTAGCCCGTTGTAATCGGTATGCTCGCCGATCAGGTTGACGCGGCCGGGTGCGATCGTCACCAGGGGACCGGCGGCATCGCCGCGCGATACCCTGCTCAATCCGACCCGCTCAATCCGAATAGCCCAACTTCGGCAACAGCTTGAAGAGCCAGACCCCCGCCGCGGCCGAGATCGCCAGCGCGAACACCGCCGCAAACATCTGCCCGTACAGCAGATACCCGGTCCCGAAGAGCGCCGCGTAGACCAGCACGCACCCGAGGAACCAGGCGAGGAAGGCCGCGGTGATGGACTCGGCGTCGCGCGACCCGTCGCCCACGTTGACGACCCGCTGCCATCCCCTGCCCATCGGCCGGATCTTGTCGTAGAAACGCTGTAGCGTCCTGGAGTCCGCCGGCGGCGTTACGAGGGTCACCCCGACCCACCCCACCGTGGTAATCGCAACCCCGATCACCAGCTGAGTCCACGCCGGGAGCGGTTCGAAGCCCAGCCCCGTGTGCACCCACGCGAAGTACATCGCGACCAAGAACGAGAGCGTCATCCCGGCCAGCTCGCTCCACACGTTCACGCGGTACCAGAACCAGCGCAGCAGGAAGACGAGCCCGGTCCCGGCGCCAATCTGCAGCAGGATCTGGAATCCCTGGCCGGCCGTGTCGAGCTGTAGCGCGATCAAGGCGCCCAGCACCATCAGCCCGACCGTGGACAGCCGCCCTGCCGTGACCAGCCGGCGCTCGCTCGCCTCCGGATTCACGAAGCGCCGGTAGAAGTCGCTGACCACGTATGACGAGCCCCAGTTGAGCTGCGTGCTGATCGTCGACATGTACGCGGCTGCCAGCGAAGCCACCACCAGGCCCAGCAGCCCGGTGGGAAGGAATACGAGCATGGCCGGATAGGCCAGATCATTTCCCACCAGCCCGGGATCGAGCTCCGGGAAGCGGGCCTGGATGTCCGACAGCTCGGGGTACACGAGCATCGAGCACAGCGCAACGATGATCCACGGCCACGGACGCAGCCCGTAGTGCGCGATGTTGAACCACAGCGTGGCCTTCATCGCCTCCTTCTCGTTCTTCGCGGCGAGCATGCGCTGTGCCACATAGCCCCCGCCCCCCGGCTCGGCACCCGGATACCAGGCGCTCCACCACTGCACCGCGATCGGGATGATGAAGATCCCCGCGGCAACGCTCCAGTCGGAGAAATCGGGGAAGAAGTTCATCGCCGACTGCAACTGCGGGTGGGAAACGAGTCCGGCGAGCCCCCCGACCTCGGGCTGCCGGAGCGCGAAGACCGCCGCCGCGACCGATCCGATCATGGCCACGACGAAGAGCACCAGGTCGGTCACGACAACCCCCCACAGCCCCGAAGTCGCGGAGTAGAGCATGGTCACCGAGCCCGCGATCAGGACGGTGGTGAGCGGGTCCAGCCCCAGGAGCACGCCGCCGATCTTGGTCGCCGCGAGCGTCACCGTGGCGATGATCATCACGTTGTAGAAGACGCCGAGATAGATCGCCCGAAATCCCCGCAAGAACGCCGCTGCGCGCCCCGAATAGCGCAGCTCGTAGAATTCGATGTCGGTTAGCGCGCCCGACCGCCGCCACAGCCTGGCGTAGAAGAAGACCGTGCACATCCCGGTGATCAGGAAGGCCCACCACGACCAGTTCTGCGCGACTCCGCCGCCGCGCACGAAGTCCGCGATCAGGTTGGGCGTGTCGGTCGAAAAGGTCGTTGCGACCATCGATGTGCCCAGAAGCCACCACGGAAGCTTCCTCCCCGACAGAAAGAACTCGTCGGCCCCGGATCCCGCGCGCCGGGCGAAGCGGAGGCCGATGGCGAGGGCGGTGAGCCCGTATAGGGCGATGACGATCCAGTCGAGTGTGGTGAGTTGCATTCGGCTTCAGTCGCGGGAGAAAGGGGGTGGCGCAGCGTCCCAAAGGCGCATCGGATAGACCTCCGAGTCTACCAGCGACCGCAGTGATCGGGCCACTCCCGCATGGTCGCCGGGGAAGGTCACGCCCAGCCACAGCTCGCGGGTTGGCAGCACCGTGCAGTGCATCCGGCCCGCCGCGATCAGGTCGTTCATGGCCTCCGGGAGGTAGAACTCGCGGTCGAGCCCCGGTCCTGACGCGAGAAACGCGGCGAACAGGTCGCGCAGAGGCGGAAGGATTCCAGGCTGGAAGCCCCAGAGGTTGGTGCAGACAGGAGTTTGCACGGGCACGACAAGCGGCCGGCCGACCACGTCCCGGCCCACTACGCGGTCTCCTTCGCGGCGGAGTTCCAATCCCTCGGTCAACCGCCGAAGGGCGCCCGCCTCGTCGATTTCACAGAGGCCCCGGGAGACGCCTCCGCTCTCCGACAGGGTGGCTTCGAGGGGGTAGCCGACGGTAAAGGCGTGGGTGGGGGCGGGGTTGCGGGCGGCGGCGGGATCGGTAACGGGGCGGGTGGCTGGATCGACCCATGTCGTGTTCGTATCCGCCATCGCTTCGGCAAGAGCCGCGTAGGCGCCCCGCCCGTAGAAGTCGTCGGCGTTGCAGACCGCGAAGGAATCGTCAACTCGCTCGCCCGCCGTGAGGACGGCGAAACCCGTACCCCAGGGGCGGGTTCGTCCGGGTAGCGGGTCATCCACCAGCCCCGGATGGACCATCCGCTGGCAGGCGTAGCGGATGTCGAGGCGAGCTGCCGCATCGCGAAGGTGGGCTTCGAAATCAGGGCGAAGCGCCTCCTGGATGACGAGGAGGAAGCGGGTGAACCCGGCGAGCGCGGCATCGTAGAGGGCGTAGTCGAGGAGGGCTTCGCCGCCCGGGCCGATTCGGGCGAGCTGCTTGAGGCGGCCGAATCGGGTGGAGCGGCCGGCCGCGAGGATGACGAGGGTGAGGGGTGGGGGAGAGACGACGTCGCTGTCAGTCGGCCTGTTCATCTGCTCCGTTACCATCAGATGCCGGCATTGGTTACCGTATACAAACACCGAGGTCGACCACAGCGAAAGGGGAAGTGTTTGGAGACGATTCCCGGCGTGAGCCGGAGGGTCCTGGTTACCGGCGGTGCCGGCTTCGTCGGGAGCCACGTGGCGGACGTCCACATCGAGCGAGGCGATCGGGTGTGGGTTATGGACGACCTCTCTTCGGGACGATTGGCGAATGTTCCCCCCGGCGCCGAGTTCGTCGAGATGGACATCGCCGATCCCCGCGCCGCGGAGTTGATCCGCGATGTCGGCTTCGACCTGATCAACCACCACGCGGCGCAGATCGACGTTCGCTCCTCGGTAGCCGATCCGATTGCGGACGCCAGGGTGAACATCGCCGGTCTTATCAACATCCTGGAGGCGGCGCGCGACGCAGGGACCCGGCGGGTGGTCTTTGTGTCCAGCGGAGGAGTGGTCTACGGGGAGCCGGAGGTGTATCCGACGCCCGAAACCGCCCCCAAGTGTCCGGTGTCCCCCTACGGGGTGTCGAAGCTCGCCGGCGAATACTATCTCAACTACTATCGCGAAGTGCACGGCCTCGACTACGTGGCGCTGCGATACGGCAACGTCTACGGCCCCAGGCAGGATCCCAGTGGCGAGGCGGGCGTCGTGGCCATCTTCTCCAACCGTCTGATCGAGCGCGAACCCCTGGACATCCATGGCGACGGCGAGCAAACGAGAGACTATGTTTACGTGGAAGACGTGGCGACCGCCAACCTGATCGCCTCCGACATACCGCTTCGGGACCGCGCCGGCATCGACGCGAGAGCCTTCAACGTGGGCACCGGGGCGGCGACGAGCGTCAACACGCTGGCGACCCTCCTGGAAGAGACCGCGGGGGCCCGGCCCGGCCGGGTCCACAAGGGCGCCCGTCCCGGCGAGCTTCGCCGCAGCGTGCTCTCGAGTGCGCGCATCCGCGCGATGGGCTGGTCGCCTGCGCATACCCTGCGCGAGGGGCTGGCGCGCACCTTCAACCATATCGCGTCCGGCAGGGCGGCGGCGGGCGCGGCATGAAGGCCTTGATCATGCAGCCGGATACGCCCCGGAGCATGCCATCCGCCTCCCGGACAATCCGCGCCAGAACCGCGAGCGCGGCTCCCGCGCCGGCAGCGAGTATATTTGGACCATAGACCCACGGCTGTGATGCCGCTACGTTTCCAAGTGAGTACCCCCGGCAACACATTGCCGAGATTGCACTTACGGATGACACGGGGAGACGACGAATGGAACGGGCGAGTCTGTGGACGGCGATTGCCATCCTTTTGGGGCCGACGGTCGCGGCAGGCCAGGAACTGCCGCCTGACATCCAGGTAGACCTCTATCTCGTGCGCGCCGAGCGGCAAATCCAAAGCCAGGACTACGCTGCCGCACTGGAGACGCTGGATATCGTCCTGGCACTGCAGGCCAATTACGGCATGGAGACCCCGGCAGGACTCTGGTTCAGGCACGCACAGGTGGCGCTAGACGCCGGATACCCCCGGACGACCATCACGTCAGTCACCCGCTACCTGCTGGAGGCGGGCAGAGATGGTGAAGACTACACGACAGCGCTAAGGCTGCTCGACGAGGCGGAGAGGCTAGCCGCAGGCGCAGAGATAGAGATACCCGCACCGACACCAGCGGCCCCAACCGCCGTGCCTGTCGCTGAACCCAGCGAGACCCGGGGCGGGCTAACCCTACTCTTTCCCCTGGTCGGTGTGAACGCAGCAAACATGGCCGTCACGAGCAGCGGGCCGCTGACCGTCGATGCGTCACAGATCACCGGCGTCGCAGGCGGGCTCGCTGTTGCCTACCCTGTCGGCGACGGCCCGTTCGGCATCCAGCTTGGTGCCCAGTACGCGCAAAAGGGCGCACGAATCGCCATGGGAGACGGCGACGCGACTGCCAACGCGGACATCTCGTTCCAAAGCGTCGACTTCCTGGCGCTGGCCCGCATTTCGCCCCCGTCGGCGGCAAACCTGCCGTTATACGCGCTGGTCGGCTCCTACGCGTCCCTTGAGGTGGGTTGCCGCGTCGCAGTAGACGCCGGCGCCGGGACAGAGCGCTTCAACACCAGTGACGATTGCAGCAACGCAAACCTCGACACACAGTCGCTCGATTTCGGGCTGTCCGGAGGTGTGGGCTTCGAGATGGGCACTGGCGTAACCCGCATCACCGTCGGGCTTCTCTACAGCTACGGCTTGCAGGACATCGACAAGTACACAGGCGAGACGGCCAAGCACCGTGTCCTCAACGTCCACGCCGGGGTCGCCACGACGTTCTGACGGATCGGAGGGAGTCCTGGAAGCGTCGGTGCATCAGCGCCCTGGCGGCGTCAAGTATCGTACCACGTTGCCGTCCCGGTCCACGACCGCCAGCGGCATCCACAGGATGTCGTTCCCGAGGTTGATTGTCTCTCGGGGAGCCTCCGCCGACCCCGCTTCGACCCCCTCCACCACCGCCGCCGCATACATTGGAGGCGGCAGCACGTACTCATCCGCCACGCTGTAGTCGACCCCCTCGTATCCGATATCCACCAGCGACGCGATGCTGACCACGCTCAGTGGATTGAGGCCGCGGTCGGGGAAGGGGGTCATCAGCTCGGACCGGAAGACCAGCTCGCGCCAGTGCCCGTTCCACACGCCCTCACCGCCCAGGTTCTGCACCGGAACGAAATCGCTGTCCGTGTAGTTGTCGCCGCGGATATTGTCAAAGGCCGCCTTCGCCGCGTCGCCAGTGAAGTGCGTATTCGCGCTGCGGCCGTGCCTGGCCGGGTCCTCCAGGAGGCCAAGGTGATCCCAAAGGGTCCCGAACCCGATCACGTGCGCCATCTCATGGAGGATGGTGCCCTCCAGATGGCCGTTGGTCTCGAGGCGGTCCATGTCGCCGAGGTCGAAGAACATCACCCCAACCGCAGGAAGCGAGTTGTTCACGCGAATCTGGCAAGGCCCGGCGCCTCCGAAGACGCCGGCCGCCCCGTCGATTTCCTTGATCTGGACATAGATCAGCAGGTCGTCGACCACCCGGTCACCGGGGACATCCTCCGAAATGTCGCTCCTCGCGAGGCAATCATCGAGGGCGGGCTTGCGCATCGTGGTCCACCTGAGGTTCCCAGTGATCGCGCGCTCCCAGAACTGTTCGGCCTTCTCGAAGGCCTCGCGCTGCGAGTCGGTCAGCAGCGACGAGCTCACGTGCACGATCTCGATGTCGTAGACCGCCGGCGTCGCCTCGGCTGTGAAGGTTGCCGTGGCTGGCGTTTTTTCCGCGGTGGTCACGCTCGCGGTGAGCCTGTAGGTCGTTCCAGCTGTAATGCCGAGGGTCCATTTGTCGACCGCCGCGAACCCGGCGGAGTCGGTCGTCGTCTCCGTCGGGATGACTTCGCTGTCGCCGCTCGCGGAGAAGGTGACCCTGATCCCGGCGGCGGGGTTGCCGTACCTGTCTTCCGCCCTCACGCGGGGCGCAACCCGCACGGGGAGCGCGATTTCCGCTTGCTGCCCGTCGCCTTCGACGGCCTCAAGCCCGGCGGCCGGTCCAGAGAGCGCGACGGCCTCGACGTGAACCGGATTGCCCTCGATGCCGTCGCCCTCCACGCTCGCGGTCAGGCGGTAGACGCCCGACGAGGTGCCGAGCGTCCAGGCACCGGGGTTGGCACGGCCTTGCACGTTGGTGTGCACCTCGGAGTTGGCGACCGTCGCGCCCCGTTCGGTCGTGAAGACCACCGGGATTCCGGACAGCGGTGCGCCGCTGGCGTCGCTGACGAGCACTTCGGGCGGCACGGCGACCGCAGTGGCCACCGGGGCTTCCTGGTCGGCTCCGGCGACCACGGCGATCTCAGCCGGGCTTCCGAGCGCGGTGGCGGTAAACACCGTATTCGAACCTTCAGCCACAGATGCGACTACCGACTGGAGGCCGACAGCGTCGCCCAGCGTCCAGGAAACCCGAGCCTCGCCGGCCATGTCGGTCGGTGCCGTGGCAGGAGTGACGGAGCCGCTCCCGTCCGAGGGTGAGAAGAACACCGCCGTGCCCGCGACGGGATTGTCCCCCGCGTCCAGGATGAGGCCGACCAGCGGCTCATTCAGGGGTGTTCCCGGACTCCCTCTCTGCGCGTCGCCGCCAACGCGTTCGATGGTGGTGGGCGTCTGGCGAACCGTCACGGTGGCGATTCCGCTGACTCCGTCCAGGATGGCCCTGACTGTGCCAGTTCCGTTCGAAACGGCCGTGGCCACACCGGCAGAGTTCACGGTCAAGACGGCCGGAGCGTCGCTCGTCCAGGCTACCGTCCCTGCGAACGCGTTCCCGTACTGATCCGTGACGGTCGCCGTGAACTCCGTCGACTGCCCCAGGAAGGTGAGCGTCGCGGCCCCCGGCGATACCGCGATTGATGCCGCGATCGGCGGTTCGGGCTCGGTCGCGCACCCGGCCGCTACAACCGTTAGCCCCAGACGGATTGCAGCGCTGAGTGATACGCGTGTCATGGCGTTGGCTGCTCAGGCCCTCACGTCACCGCCGGCCCCGACGGCGCGGGTGTCTCTCATCGCTTCACCGCGCCAGCGCGTCGGGACGAAGCTGGAACTTGAGGACCTTGCTGGTGGTCCCTGCGCCGCCTTCCATGTGGAAGGGTGCCCGGGTGCTGACGGTCGCCCAAAGCCCCCTCCCCTTCCAGCCGCCGTCGGGATCGTCGATCCGGCCGTCCAGCCACTTCGTGTAGAACCCGAGCGGATAGGGCACCCGCAGGACCACCCACTCGCCGTCGTCGAGGACGAGGAGTCCTTCGGCCGCGTTCCCCGTGTTGATGGGCGTGTTGGCGCCCAGGCCGAGCACGTCGAACTGATCGACCCAGGTGTAGTAGCTGGCCTCGGCGCTGCCTGACCCGCTGACACCGCCGAGCTGGGGTAGCGGCTCGGTGTGGAAGGTCCAGCCTTCCGGGCAGTGCTGGCCGGTGGCCTCGGGACCGTTGAGCGGACCGGTGCACTTGCGGCGGTCGAAGCTCGCAAGGTGACCGCTCGCCAGGGCGGCCCACATCACCCCGTTCCGGTCGACGTCACCCCCCCGGGGCGAAAACCCTTCGATGGGGGTGCCATCATCGTTCAGAGGCAGCTCGTACAACTCGGCGAGGGCCGTCTCCGGCGGGTTGGACCCGGGGTCGAGCCGCACCACCGCTCCCGGATAGCCCAGCGACGTGGCCCAAACCGAGCCGTCCGGCGCCGGAGCGACGCTGTAGAAGCCGGCCACCACCCGCGTGTCCAGCGACGGGTCGACCGGCTGGCCGGGCTCGACCCAGGCATCCTGCCTGCCGTTCCCGTTCGTGTCCAGGATCACCGGCGTCCACCCCTGGGAGACCACCTCGTCGCCGGTCTCCTCGAACCTGCGCCGGTTCAGCCATCCCACGACCTGGCCTCCTCCGCTCGTCCATAGTGTGTGGTCGTCGTCCTCGGCGAACATGAGGTGATGGGTGCTGAAGCACGTGCTGATGTGTGTCAACTCGTCGGTTTCCGGATCGTACATGGCCAGATGCCGACCCGCTCTCTCGACCGGAAACAGCCTCGCCGACGGGTGATCCGAGCCCTCCCGGCAGAACGGGGGGTTGTCCGGAGGGCGCACGGTCGAAGTCAGCCAGAGGCGCCCCCGCTCGTCGAGCATCGGGTTGTGCACGTTGTTCTTGCTGTCCCAGAGCACTTCGTCGCCGTAGTAGGGCGAGGGCGCGGCCATGTTGGGGGAGGTCGGCCGCGTCTCGGGATCCCTGACGGTAAGAGGCACCTGGCTCGCGGCGTGGCTCATCGGATCGAGCACCGGAACGTAGTCGGCGCTCTGCTCCAGCGCCCCGTAGATGGGTCCGTTGGCGTTCACGGTCGGATCCCGGCGGTCCGTGCTCACCTCGTCGTGGAGGTACGCGGTGCGATCGGCCCAATCCCACAAGGTGATCACCACGTTGCGTTCGATACCGCTGGGTCTCGGGGGCGCCGGAGGAGTGTCGCCTCCCTCGATCCTGTCGGTCCAATCCGCGAACATCTCCAGGGCCCGCCGCCGGCCCAACCGGTCGAGACCCCGTAACATCCCGGCACCGGCCTGGCCCGATTGAACCCTTCGCTCCCAGGCCGCCGCAGTCGATTCGAAGTCGCCAAGGGACTCGGGGATCACCCGCGTCGCTTCGTTACCCAGCTGGTGACAGGCCGTGCACGTTCCCGACTTGAGCATCCGAAGCCATTGAGCCTGGTTGGCCATTCCAGTCGAGATGCCGTTGCCGTCTTCTCCGGTGCCCGGAAACTCCGACTCCTCCGGCACGTGCAGGAGAGAGAGCCAGTGCCCGGCTGGATAGTATCGGGCCGCGGCGCGGTCGTCTGGGGCCGCCACGGCGGTGAGATCGAGGGAGGTCCCCGGGGCAGCCGACTGTTTCTCCGAGTCCACCAACCCGTAGCCACGAACCCAGACATCGTAGTCCGCGTCCGGCAGGTCCGGGAGCAGGTACCGACCCGCATCGTCCGTGACCACGATGCGGACGAACCTGGTCGGGAGGTCGGCGGATTCGGCGATGACCCAGACGCCGGCCTCGGGGCCGTTCGGGCCGGTAACCACACCACCGATGTCGTCGCCGTCGATTTGTACGGCCTCCGGGGCGGGCTGGCACGCGGCCGAACAGACAAGGGAGGCTGAAACCCACAGGGTCCGCCGGATCTCCGTCCTGAGTCTCTGGATCACGGTCGTGGACATGCTTCCTCCTTCGATGGGCCGGGCCGCCGAGCCGGCTTCCCGGGCTGCGAGGCCGGATAGCCCCCGGCTGCACGGCGCGCTTCGGGCTCTCTCGTCGCCAGCTGGACGACGCAGAACGAGTACCGTTACTGTACTCCGGCCCGGGCGCCCGCGACAGAATGGCCGGCGGCCGGATGATCGCTGGTATCTGGTATCCCTGCGGGATCATGCTGCAGGAGTCGCTCTTCATGCCCGACTCGTGAATCGGGGCACCCCACCCGTACCCTAAGTGAGCAACGTCTGGATTCGCGTCTGCGGCACTGAGCCATGGCGAGAGCAGCACGGAACGGTGGCAGTCCTCGTGATGCCGCTCGTAGCACATTAGGCCCGGTTGCCGCCCCCTTCCCAGGCTGCTTCAAGAAGGCGGGATGGCTTGTCCAGGACCGTCCTCGGCCATGTCACGTTGCCTCGACGCCCTATGCCATTCTGCCACCAGCCGTTCCACCACTTCCTTCATATCGCGTTCAGTTACATCGCGAGAGAGTCGGTAGACCCAAGCGAACACTTCCGGGTTCCTGGAACGATGATCGAAGAGAGCGTTCTGGTATGCGCGAACTTCGGGAACGAGATCGCAAATCCCGGTTTCGAGACAGGTGCGCCATCGCTTCACAACGGCTCCCGCAAGACGTCCACACATCTTCGTCGCAGATAGCTGTTGACGAAACTCTCGCAGGGCCCATTGGATCGCCGGAGCCAGAGCCGCGCTAGCCGTGACAAACCCCTCAAGCGAAGAATCCCGGACGATTCCTACCGCTAATCCGATCATCGCGGCAGCGAGTACGATCCGCAGCATCCCTGTGCTGTACCATTTGCGAAGTCGTTGGTCCCAATGTGATGAAATCCGTTGGCCTGCGAGCTGGCCCAGCGTTCGGGGCAGGGAAGCCAATGCGGGTGGATACCAGTTGGCAAGGATCTGACCGGTTGGTTTGCGCCGGAATCGGCTGGCCCACTCGGTCACTCGCTCTCGCGAGGGCCTAGTACCCACGTGAATCGGGTCCCAGTCGATTTCCAACACTGCGCAGTCGAAGGCCTCGTGAGCTAGCGCACCCTGGCGCTTCCATCGCTCATACATCGCCTCAAGGATCGTTGGGTTAATCACAGCTATCGTGATTCCGAACAACGCAACCCAGGGACTCACTCCACCCGAGATCCCCGTAATCAGGCTGAGACTGATCGGAAGGACCACCGCGAGGACGAATCGTCCCCCGTACATGGTCTTGGCGAGTCGGTATCGATCCGATGCCGCCTCAAGAAAGACGATGACATCTGGATCGTTTTGAGTATCTAGCACCTGAGTCTCTTGCTAGACAGGTCGTGCCGGGAACATGTCGTTGAAGACGATGCGCCATTGACGTATCGCCTCCGACGTGTCACCCCGCAGTTCAGCTCTAACCGCGGCGAGAGCGTGGTCCCGCGAATAATCAATCGAGCGCACCGTGGACTCAGCCTGAGCAGGCCATTTGGCGATAGGGATCATGCCGGACACGCCGAGGGGATCTGTCAGAGTTCTCCCACCGGTCAGTGCCAACGCGCGTAGACTGGCCGCGAATAGGGTGCTGTATCGACCCGGACCCCGAGCCGTACCGCGAGTCAACAACAGTCGTTCGACGTAGATGTTGCTGAGTGGAATCGGGGCTACCCTCGCATGACACCAGATCTTGGACAAGCGAACTAGACGGGACAGTTTACCTCCGCTCTTCTTGTCCTCAGCCTGGAAGACGGCCGATTCAAGGTCCGGCGCCGTCCTAATCCAGCCACCGCTGCCATCGGGGATCGCGTAGATGGGATAGCCCCGTGGGCCTGGCTCGTAGTACACACCAGGAACAACATCCACCGAGTATCGGCCGGCGCCGAATCCCACGACGACAGCTTGTCCATCTCTTCGAATCTCGGTGTACGGATAGCGCACCTGCAGACTCTGCTGAACGCGGCCCAGCAGAGTGCCCGACTGGATATGGCCACTTCCCCATTTGAGCGCTTCCCGTCGAAATACCACCAGCAGGTCGAGGTCTGAAGACCGCCGGATGGCGGTTCCCTTGGCGTGGCTGCCAATCCTGGTGGCCTTCACGACAGGCCAATCTGTCGCTAGTCGTGACCGGATTCCCTTGAGCGCCGTTCTTGCCCGGTCGATCTCTGTCGGGCTGGGTCGCTCTCTCTGTAACAGCGTGGAGAACCTGCTAGCGATAGCCCTGCTGCTTCTCAACATCTCTCTACTCCCTCTTACCGCTTCATCTTGCGCTGAAATCCCTCGTTCAAGTGTTTCTTGACAAACCCTCGTTGGTGTCTCGGTGGCAGCGGTTTCGAGTACCCGATCCCCTGCAACACTTCCGCAAGGCACTTTGCCGTATGTGACAGTTCGAGGAGAGCTGTTGCTTGGATCGCGGCTCCATCGGCGCTTACGAAGGCTACGTCGTCAGAAAAGGGATCGATTTCAAGCCGAAGATAGGTCAGAGCTTCGGCTTCTCCCGCGTGAATCTCTGGGCCATCCGGCCGATTGATCATGGTGAGTGTTTCTGCCTCATGTTCCAGGGCTGCGAAGACAGCACCTGCATCAAGCAAGACGAGTCTCGCCCGCCCGGCCATCTTCTGCATCCCAATCGAGGTAGTAGAGCTCCCCGGGATTCGTCTCGAGGTACTTGGCAGCGACGCTTCGAGACAGCTCGCCGGTCTGGTATGCCAACGCAACCAGCCTTACGAATCGCTCCGGGAGATCGGGCGAGGGCTCGGTCCAATGCTTCGGCATGCTTGCTCGGTCCATGTAGCGGAACGATGGTTCATCAAGCCGTTCCCGGACCGCGTCCTCCTCCATCAAGCCGAGGGCTCGAAGACGCCACAGCAGGGCTGCAGTCGAGACTCCGTAGGCCCGAGCCATGTTTACGACTTCGAGGTCCGAAGGAGCTCGCCCCTCAAAACGAGACTGGAATTCAGCCCGCAGGTCGTTCCCCGGTAGGAGCAACGCGGATGCGAATACGTTTGCTAGCTTCTCGACTCGATCCGGCCAACTTGTGCGGCGGTTCGCACGCGGCCACGAGTGCATCACGGCGTCCCAGGTCACTAGATGAAACAGCTCGTGAGCCAGGCTGTAACGCTGGCGCCAGGGTGCTTCATTGCGGTTCAATAGAACCGCCGCGTCCAAATCCGTCCGCACACAGGCCGCTGATTCTCCGGAACCCAAGCCGTCGAGGAACAATTTGACGCCGAATCTTTCTTGCAGGGTTTCGGTTAATGACATCGCGGGCCGTCCCCCGAGGTCCATGCTTCGCCTGGCATTGGATGCGAGTTGTTCCGCCTGACCGAAAGACGTCGATCTGTCCACGCTAAGCTGAGGTAGTGCCTGCGTATCACCGCCGGCATTGGTGAGTTCTTCAACCCTCCGGTATCGATCGAGACGCTCAAGTAGCTTGGCTTCGTGCTTGCACCGATCCGCCTTCGGCGCATCGGTACGCCAGAAGACGTGCCTTTCGGTCTGCTTGGCCCGCCCCAGCTTGAGCAGGGCCGGCAGACTGGTGTGGAGGGCATCCGCGATTCTAGCTAGTTCCCAAGCCTTGACGTCTCGCTGTCCTCGTTCCAGTTCTGAGACTATCTGATGTGAGCCAAACCCGACAGCTTCCGCCAACTCCCGCTGGCTCATACCCAAGGCCTTTCGGCGGTCACGAACCGAATACGCAATGATTTCCTGCATGTTTGTCGCCATGGCTCCTCCTGCGTGGTAAGTTTCAAGCTAATCTTGAATCTCTAGGAAAGCCAGACCCTTGGGCTCCCGCCCGGTGAGGACGCTCCGGTTTACCTGCCGGCTGCTCCAACCCGGTGCAAATCACCCACGCCACGGATGACAATCACCCATCGGGTGGTTGGTTTGCACCAATCAAGCCGTCAACGCCGACCGCTTCAGGGCTCCAGGCAACGGCAGCATCCGCAGAAATCTTTTTCCCCGGCCAGAAGAAGCGGATCCCGCCGCAGCACTTCGGGCACTTCCGACTCCTTCGGGAGCAACGGCTTCAGATAGCCTGACAGGCCGAACGCCATCTCGCGGCTGAGTTGCTCGGAGTCCAGGCTGACGGTGATCCCTTCGGCCATGTCCTCAGCGAGCCCCGTCCGGTGCATCTCCCCGCGCCTTCGCCACATTCTCCGCGTATGTCGACGACTTCTCCAGCACCGGATTCGCATTGTAGGCTTCGGATTGCCCCGGCGGAATGGTTAGATACTCCCATGCCTCTCCGCGGAAGGACTTGGCCAGGTACACGATCTGCCCGACGTGGTAGGCGGCGTGGGCGAGGGAGCGCAGGAGCGCTTCGTCCACTCGATGAGGAACGCGGCGGATGGTCACGGTGGAGGCAAGATCGTCGTCGGTCAGTTCCCGGAGCGTGTCGAAGAGCACGCCCCAGCCCCGATCCCACTTCCCGGCGACTTCCGAGGGCGACGCGTCGCGCGGCTCGAACTCCGATTCCCGGTTGCGCCACGGTTTCTCCCCGTCCGTGGTCAGGAATTCGGTGAACCTCGACTCCAGGTTGCCGGCGACGTGCCAGACGATGGTCGCTATCGAGCTGGCGTGCTCCGAACCCGCGACAAGCCGATCGGCGTCCAACTGACCGAATGCGCGCTCCCCGAGGATCTTGTAACGCTGGTATTCCGCTTCGATGAGAACCAGGGCTGTGCGATTCATATTATCGTCTCATATTGTGGTGTGGTGAGAGTCGTATATACATGTATCTATATATAGTATACGATATACTCATTTGACAATATAATATCAGACGCTCGGACTACCAACCCCGCGGAATCCCGTCCACCAGCGCGCCGATCTCCGCCGCGGGATGCACGGATATCCGGTCGTCGAGAACGTACTCCTCGGCGCCCGGATACACGATCCACAGGTGGTCCAGCCTCAGATCCTCGAGCGCCACCCGCATCGACCGGGTGGTGCCCGGGGCATCCGCGAACTTGCTTTCGAACCCGTATCGCTTGCCTCCGTGAAGAACGAGGAGGTCCAGTTCGGCTCCGGCGTGGGTCGCCCAGTAGTACGCGTCCCGCGTCTCCAGCGCCCCGAGCAGCTGCTCGACGACGAATCCTTCGAACGACGCTCCGATCTTGGGATGACCCAGCAGCTGGTCTTCTCCCGGGATTCCGAGCAGGGTGTGCAGAAGGCCCGTGTCGCGCACGTACACCTTCGGCGCCTTGACCTGGCGCTTCTTCAGATTCTCGAACCAGGGCGGCAGCACGCGGACCATGAAGGCACCCGCCAGGATGTCGAGATAGCGCCGGGCGGTTCCCTCGCTCGATCCCAGCGCCCGCGCGAACTCGGCCGCGTTCCACGTCTGGCCGTGACAGTGAGCGACCATGGTCCAGAAACGCCGCAACCTCTCGGCCGGAATGTTGATCCCGAGCTGAGGGATGTCCCGCTCCAGGAACGTGCGGACGAAGTTGCGCCTCCACAGTGTTGAAGCCTGTCTGCTGCGCGCGAGAAAGGCGCGAGGGAAGCCCCCGCGTTCCCAAAGCTGCCGCCAGGCGGCGGCTCCCGTCTCGGCCAAGTCGAAGCCTCCCAGGTCCACGAGCCCGACCCGACCCGCAAGGGATTCCGACACGCCCTTCACCAGCTGGGGCGAAGCGCTGCCCAGCAACAGGAAACGCGCGTCATTGTGCGGGCGGTCCACCAGCACGCGCAGAGTCTCGAATAGCGCGGGCATCCGCTGGACTTCGTCGATGACCACGAGCCCGCTCAGCCGGCCGAGGGTCTGCTCGGGCGCGGAGAGGCGCTGCCGGTCGATCGCGGCTTCCAGATCGAAGTAGGTGTTGCGCGGGGCCTCGGCGGCGATCTGCCGGGCAAGCGTGGTCTTGCCACACTGGCGCGGGCCGGTCAGCGCGGCGCAGGGGTGAACCTCAAGGGCTTCCCGGATGCGTCTGGCGGGCGTGGGGCGTTCGATAAGCATGGCCTAGAGAATATTCCTTGAAAATCCACACCGCAAGTGAGGATCTTCAAGGAACTCTAGGCGTCCGACGGCCTCCGCAGAACGCCCGCGAACAGGATCGCGCCCGACTCGCGTTCCCGGATCAGGTAGGCGAACGGCCTGTTCGCGATCACCTGGGGAGGAAGGCTCGTCACCCCGACCTCCACCGACGTGGCGGCGGCCCCTTCCGCCCCTTCTTCGGCCACTTCGACGAAGGTCTTCTGCTTGACCTCCGAGATATACAGCGGGGGAGAACTTCCGGAGATTCCCGTGAAGTCGGCGACGCCCGGGAGGAAGGCGTCCGTCATGCCGAGCGACTGCAGGACCTCCTTCAGGCTCCTGTCATACTCCACCCGAAACCGGGGAAGCACGACCCTCACCTCCCGCGCGCTCAGGCTGTCCAGCATCCCCTGCCAGCGCGCCATGCCGATCGATTCGATCTCCGCATCGATGGTGCTCTTGCCTCCGGGGACCAGGATCGTCATCGCGAAGGCGCCTTCTCCGAAGGGCAGCTCGACGATCTGGAGGTCTCCGCTGTAGCCATACGGGAACTCGGCCGTCAGGTCCATCATGGGCATCGACTGCGACTCGCCCTCGGCGATGTGGAAGGGCGCGTCCTGCGTCTTCTCCGGATCGAACTCGTACTTCCATGGGCCCTTGAAGTAGATCGCGTTGATCAGGAAGAGCATGGTGAGGTTGTCGATGGGCGGCTCGACGATCTCCTCGATTCGTCCGCCGGTCTTCTCCGAGACCCATTGGTTGATGGTGTCGGCGGCGGCGGGGTTCGAGAAATCGAGCCCGGCGATCTCGGCGTCGAAGAAGGCTCGCACCGCGTTCAGGAAGTCCTGCTCGAGCGCGAATCCGTCGCGGTGCCACGCGGAGTTCGCGATCTGTGTGCTCACGGCGGAATCCGCCGCCGGCAGATGAGCCATCAGGCCGTGATAGCCCAGGTTGATCGTGTCCAGCGGGGAACCTTCGAACCCGAGGGTGGCCTGCATCTGCTCGTACGTCGTCCCGCCGGCTCCGTTGAGCGCCATGCCGAGGGCCATGGAGGCGCTGAGCGGCGAGACGAGGACGTTCGCTTGGGGATCGGCCGCCATCGTGGCGGGAAGGAGCTTCCAGGCGAAGACGTTGCTCTTCTCGAGGACATCCGCCTCGGCGGACGCCGACCGCGGGGGGATGATGATCGAATCGGTCGGCGCCGGATCCGGGGGTTGCGGGGTCTCCGGGACGGCCGGTTCGGCGGGGCCCGGTTCGACGGGATCGTCGGAGCAGGCTAACACCGTCGTCGCCGCTACGATGCAGATAGCCGCCGCCGTCCAGAAAACGCGCGTGTTTCCCCTGCCCTCGTTCACCTCGATCCTCCTGGCCGGAGGGAAAGACAACCCAATGATCCCTCGTTCACCGTCAATTGCAAACCCCATGCCTGCAAGAACGAATGGGAAGATACCCGTGTGACGCCTCCCGCCTTCCGGGCGTTTGCCAGCCAGTCTCGGGTCCTCCGTCCATTGGCCGAAGTTGACGTCGGTCCAACGCGAGTTGAAGTTGGGGCGCAGGAACCAACATTCAGCAGGAGATTGACGCATGCCTAAGAAAATCAGCGGCCTGTTTCTCATTCTGATCGCGGTGGCAGTCGTGGTCTACACGGTAGTGGAACCGCTCAACTACGCGGCCGGCGACTCCCGCGCGCCGTGGGCCATCCTGGACCCGTTAATGATGGTGGCGGTCCTGGTGGGTGTCATTTTTGGATACGCTCGCAAGAAAAAGGTCGACCGCGAGGGTGGCGGCGCGCCGGTCACTCGCGAGTTCCTTGCCGCCAACACGGCGTTCTACGGCTTCTTGTTCGTGGGAATCCTCTTGTCCTGGAACTGGTTCAACCTTCTCAATCCCGAGTTCACCGCGATAGGCGATGATACGGTCACCCTCGTGTGGGTCCTCGTGGATAGCATACTGCCGTTGCTTTCGGTCGCAATGGGGATGTTCTTGCTGAGAGGCGACACGCGGGGGTAGGACGGCCTCAGCTCACGCGCGGCGGATGCCGTAACACCTTCCAGAAAGAGTTACGGCGTTCAACATGCTCAAGATCGTACCGCTCCACACTTTCGGGGATACGGTTCTGCGGCTGAAGGAAGCGCACAGCCTGTGAGGCCGAACGAAAAGGAATCACGGAGCCTGTCCATGCAACTCGGCGCCTTCTCCGTCAGCCTGTCCGTCAAGGATCTCGAAACCTCGAAGTCCTTCTATGAGAAGCTCGGGTTCAGGCAGACCGGCGGTGACGGTACGGGATACCTGATCATGGTCAACGACACCACGATCATCGGCCTCTTCCACGGGATGTTCGAGGGCAACATCCTGACCTTCAATCCCGGGCTGGCCCAGGACATGTCGCGGCCGGAGATCTTCACGGACGTGAGGGAGATCCGCGCGTCTCTGGTCGCGGATGGCGTGGAGATCTCAACCGATACCGATCCGGAAGGAACCGGACCCGCGCACATCGTGGTGATGGATCCGGACGGGAATCCGGTGTTGATCGATCAGTTCTTCCCGAAGCCGGGGAGCGAGGCGGAACGGATTCCCGGAGAAGCCACTTGAGCCGAACCGAAGTGCACCGCACCATCGCCGCGCCTGCCGACAAGGTCTTCGCCGCGGTAGCCGATGTTGAACAGTTCTCGCGCGCCGTGGAAGACATCGAGCGCGTCGAGTTCGTGTCCGACATCCGGACCGGCCTGGGGACGCGCTTCCGCGAGACCCGCGTGATGCGTGGCCGGGAGACGACGGTCGAACTCGAGATCACCGAGTTCGCACCGCCCGAGCGAGTCCGGTTTCTCTCGGAGGCCGGTCGTGTCCAGTGGGACACGGTCTTCACGGTCGAGGCAGCCCGAGTCGGGGGCACGCGCCTGACGATGGTCATGGAGGCGACGCCTCTCAACTTCGCCGCCCGGCTCATGGTGCCGCTCATGAAAGGCATGGTCCGCAAGGCGATCGCCAGCGACATGGACGCAGTGAAGGCCTGTTGCGAGAAGGCGGCGGGCGCGGCGTAACTGCTCCCGACTGCTCAGCCTGACGCGGTGTTTCGAACGCGGTGGCGGATCGCCGGATGAAAGCCCGGCGGACGAAATGCGGCTCGCGCCATCTGCGTAACGATCCCGTCTCGGATCGCCCTCCCTGCCGCTCCCGGCCCTCGACTCGCGGCAGGGAAGGTTTGCATCGTTGTGGCAGCGGATTCAGGTTTCAGGGCTCAAGGTTCCGAGAACCCGTATGTTCCCGGATACTTACACCGACCTCTGACTTCCCTGAGAAGCTCAACACCATGGCTGACCGCCGCCAGCAAGCTCTCGACTACCATACTGAGGGACGCCCCGGCAAGATCGAGGTGGTCCCAACCAAGTCCCTGTCCACCCAGCACGAGCTTACCCTGGCGTACTCACCGGGGGTCGCAGAGCCCTGCCGCGAGATCGCGGCCAACCCCAACGACGTCTTTACCTATACCGCGCGCGGCAACCTGGTCGCGGTCGTCTCCAACGGGACCGCGGTGCTCGGGCTGGGCAACATCGGCCCCCTCGCCGCCAAGCCGGTGATGGAGGGCAAGGCGGTGCTCTTCAAGCGCTTCGCGGGCATCGATGTGTTCGACATCGAGGTGGACTCAAGCGACGCGCAGGAGGTCATCCGCTTCTGCGAGATGCTCAGCCCCACCGTCGCCGGCATCAACCTGGAGGACATCGCCGCGCCCGAATGCTTCGTCATCGAGCGCGCCCTGCGGAAGTCGCTCGACATCCCCGTCTTCCACGACGACCAGCACGGCACCGCCATCATCGCTGCCGCGGCGCTCCTCAACGCCATCGATCTGGTCGGCAAGCGCATCGAGGCCGTGCGCGTGGTCTTCAGCGGCGCGGGAGCGTCCGCGATTTCCACCGCCCGCCACCTGCACCGTCTGGGGGCGAACCCGGACAACGTCATCCTGTGCGACTCGCGCGGCGTGATATACAAGGGCCGCGAGGACGGGATGAACGAGTACAAGACGCCCTTCGCGGTAGAAACCGGGCTTCGCACGCTGGAGGAAGCGCTCGACGGAGCCGACATCTTCATCGGACTCTCGGTCAAGGGGATCATGACCACCGCCATGGTGTCGTCGATGGCTCGCGATCCCGTCATCTTCGCTCTCGCCAACCCCGACCCGGAGATTCTGCCGGAGGATGTTGCGGCTGTGCGGGGCGACGCCATCATGGCCACGGGGCGTTCCGACTACCCCAACCAGGTCAACAACGTCCTCGGCTTTCCCTTCATCTTCCGGGGCGCCATCGACGTTCGCGCGCGCGGAATCAATCCGGAGATGATGCTCGCGGCGACCCGGGCCCTCGCCGAGCTGGCGCGGCTTGAGGTGCCGGAAGCCGTGCGCGGGGCGTACGGCAAGCAGGACATTCGCTATGGACGCGACTACCTGATTCCCAAGCCGTTCGACCACCGCGTGCTCTTCCATTTGGCGCCCGCGGTGGCGAAGGCGGCCATGGAGACGGGGATGGCGCGCGTCGAAATCGACCTCGACGAATATCTCGACCGCCTCCAGGCCCTGCTCGGTCCGGGGCGCCAGGTGATGGCCGGGATCCGGGCCCGGGCCCGTAACAACCCGGCTCGCGTGGTGTTCCCGGAGGGCCACAACCTGAACGTGATCCGCGCCGCCGCCGAACTCGCCGAGGCGGGCATCTGCCGTCCCGTGCTTCTGGGCCGGCCTCCGCGGGTAGCGGAGAAGGCGGGCCGGATGGGCCTCGACATGACCGGAGTCGAGGTCGTCTACGCGGCCCAGCGTCCCGAGGCGCGCCACGACTACGCCCAGGAGCTGTTCCAGCGGCGTGCGCGCAAGGGGCTCACGCTGGCGGAAGCCCAGTGGAACCTCTACAAGCCCATCTACTTCGCGTTGAGCATGGTGGAATCCGGGGAAGCCGACGCGATCGTGGCCGGCGTCGAGGCCAACTACGCCGAGATCCTGCGCCCGGCGCTGCAGGTCATCGGGGCCAAGGGGGACATGCGGGTGGCGGGCCTCTACATGCTGGCCTTCCGCAGCCGCCACCTGGTGTTCCTGGCCGACACCACCGTCAATATCGACCCCGACGCCGAGACTCTGCGCGACATCGCTCTCCAGACCGCCTCCTTCGTGCGCGACCTGGGGGTCGTGCCGCAGGTGGCCATGGTGAGCTTCTCCAACTTCGGTTCGGCCCCCCACGAGGAATCCCGGCGCGTGGCCCGTGCGGTCCAGCTGGTGCGCGAGGCAGATCCCGATCTGGAAATCGACGGAGAAATGCAGGCCGACACCGCGGTGGACCCGGTGGCGCTGAGCGAAATTTATCCGTTCACTCATCTGACGGGCCCCGCCAACATCCTGGTGTTCTCGTGCCTGTCCGCCGCCAACGCCGCCTACAAGCTGCTCGAGCATCTGGGGGGCGCCGACGCGATCGGTCCGATCCTGCTGGGCATGGCCAAGACCGTGCACATCCTCGAGCGGGAATGCGCGGTGCAGGATATCGTCAATCTGTCGGCGGTGGCCACCGTGGACTGGCAGGCTCGCACTCACACCGAGCAGTCCTAGCACGCGAGGTTCTTCCGAAGGAGAAACATCATGACATTCGATGCGCGCGCGCGGCGTCGCTCATGCGGCACGGCGCTCTTCACGCTTGCCTTGGTCCCCGCGCTCGCGGGCGATCTGGCTGCCCAGAAGCCGGTCTACATCCCCGAGGACGCCCCGGCCCGCATCCATCCCCTGCCGACGCTGCGGCAGCAGGCGGTGGAGCAGCAGGAGTGGCTGGAACTGCGCATCGGGCGGGTTCTGCCGCAGCTGATGGCGGAATATGACGTGCACATGTGGATCCTCTCCATGCGCGAATACGCCGAGGATCCCGTGTTCTGGTCGATCATCTCGCCCACGACCTTCGCCGCCCGGCGGCGCTCCATCTACGTCTTCACTCGCCAGGACGACGGCGCGGTGGAGCGACTGGCGCTCGGGGGCACCGACCAAGGCGGGGTCTTCCAGGCGTATCGCTCCACCCGGCCCGCCCCGACCCAGCCCACCGCGGAGCTGGTCGGCAACGAGCAGTGGCGCCTCCTGCGCGAGCTGGTGGAGGATCGCGATCCCCAGAACATCGTCCTCAACATGGACCCGGACTGGGCGTTCTCCGACGGACTGCACGCAGGCGAACGCGAGGCGCTGGAAGAAGCCCTCGGCCCGGAGTTGCTCCGGCGCGTAAAGCGCGAGCCGCGCCTGGCCATGAACTATATCGCCCTGCGGCTTCCGGAGATGATGCCCCGCTACCGCAAGATCGAGGAGACGGTGCACGCGGTCATCTCGGAGGCATTCTCGAACGCCGTGATCACCCCGGGGAAGACCACCATCGAGGATGTGGAGTGGTGGATGCGCCAGCGGGTGCGCGACCTCGGATACACGACCTGGTTCATGACCAACGTGGACGTGCAGCGGGCGAGCGATGTGCCTTCGGAGGGCCCGGTCGTGATCGAGCGCGGTGATCTGCTCTGGACCGACTTCGGGGTGGTGGCGCTCAACCTGCACACCGACACCCAGCACCTGGGCTATGTCCTGCGCGAGGGCGAGACGGAGGTGCCGGCGGGGATCCGTCAGTGCCTCGCCAACTCGAACCGCCTGCAGGACATCCTGCTCGAGCACATGGAGCCGGGGATGACCGGGAACGCGATCCTCGCCAACACGCTGGCCCAGATGCGCGCGGAGGCGATCAACGGGACCGTCTACACGCACCCCATCGGGGACCACGGCCACGGCGCGGGGCCCCTGATCGGCCGCTGGGACGGGCAGGAGGGGGTGCCGGTGCGCGGCGATGCGGTGCTGCTGCCCTCGACCTGGCACTCGATCGAGCTGCAGGCGACGACTCCGATTCCCGAGTGGGACGGGAAGCCGGCCAGCTGTCGCCAGGAGGAGGAAGCCTATCTCGATACCGACGGCGAGCGGCACTGGGTTTTCCGGAGGCAGAGCCAGTTTCACATGGTGTGGTAGAGGACACCGGAGTTTACCAGGCAACACCAGAAACGCCTGTTCATGGGGACGGAATGACATGAAGACGATGCGAACGACGATGCGAAGCCGGGCGTTGGGGATGTTGCTGGTCTTGGCTGGGGCGATGGCAGGTTCGGTCCAGCCGGCGGCGGCGCAGGGGCTGGCCGTGCCCGATCCGGTGCTCGAGGGCATCTGGGCCGAGGCGATGCAGAACTCGCAGTTCGAGCCCATGGCGCAGATGCTGCTCGACGCCATCGGTCCCCGGCTCACCGGCTCGCCGCACATGGAGCGCGCGCAGGATTGGGCGGTGTCGATGCTGTCCAGCTGGGGCGTGGAGGCCCGCACAGAGGCCTACGGCACCTGGGAGGGCTGGGACCGCGGGGTCAGCCATGTGGATCTGGTGTCGCCGAGGGTGCGCTCGCTGGAAGGGCGCATCCTGGCGTGGAGCCCGGGGACCGGGGGCGAGCCGGTGGAGGGCGGGGTGGCCGTCCTTCCCGAGATGCGCTCGCCGGCGGACTGGGAGGCCTTTCTGGGCACGGTGAGCGGCAAGTGGGTGATGTTCTCCTTCCCGCAGCCCAGCTGCAGGGCCGACGAGCAGTGGCGCGAGTTCGCGCAGGAGGGCTCGTTCGAGGCCATGGACGAAGCTCGTTCCGAGGCCAGCCGCGCCTGGAACCAGAGCCTGGCCGCGACCGGATCGCGCGACGGACGGCGGCGCGACCTGCACGCGCAGATCGAAGAGGCGGGCGCGCTCGGGATCGTGACCTCGCTCTGGCCCGGGTCGTACGGGACGACCCGCGTCTTCAACGCCTACAACCGCGAGACCCCCACCTTCGAGTTGGGATGCGAGGACTACGGGCTCGTCCATCGTCTCGCCGCCAACGGCCAGGAACCGGTTCTGCGGCTGGCCGCGGAGGCGGAGAATCTGGGCGAGGTGGCGGTTTCGAACGTCATCGGCGCAATCCGGGGGACCGAGCTGCCGGACGAATACGTCATGCTCTCCGCCCACTTCGACTCGTGGGAGGGCGGCTCCGGGGCGACCGACAACGCTTCCGGCTCCCTGCTGATGCTCGAGACCATGCGCATCCTGTCCGCGGTCTACCCGAACCCGAAGCGCACCATCCTCATCGGGCTGTGGAACGGGGAGGAGCAGGGGCTGAACGGCTCGCGCGCCTTCACCGAGGACCATCCCGAGGTGGTGGAGGGGCTGCAGGTGCTGTTCAACCAGGACAACGGCACCGGACGGGTCGTGAACATCGCCGGCCAGGGGTTCACCGGGGCGGGCGCTTCACTGGCGAACTGGATATCGCGAGTGCCCGCGGAGGTGTCCCGCCACGTCACCCTGAGACTCCCGGGCAACCCGGGCGGGGGCGGGTCGGACTATGCCTCCTTCGTCTGCCACGGCGCGCCCGGCATCAACCTGGGCGCGCTCTCATGGGACTACGGTTCGCACACCTGGCACACCCACCGCGACACCTTCGACAAGCTCATCTTCGACGACCTGAAGAACAACGCGGTGCTCGCGGCCTCGCTCGTGTACCTGGCTTCGGAGGACGATGAGCGGGTGAGCCGCGAGCGGCGCGAGTCGATCACGGGGCCGGGCGGAAGAGTCGGGAGCTGGCCGGTGTGTCAGCCGGCGACGCGCAGCTCACGCGATAGCCAGCGCATGTAGGGAGCGGAATGGCCAGCGCATACAGGGAGCGGCCCGCACAGTGACCGAAGCCGATCTCGTCCGCAAGCTGCTCTCGGCCCGCGACAGGCGCCGCACCACGCAGCCGCCGACCCTCGGGATGGAGGAATTCGATCTCGACGGAGCCTACCGAGTGGGAGCGGCGCTCGACCGATGTCTCCGCGAGCGCGGATACCGGCGCGCGGGTTGGAAGGTGGGGTTCACGAACAAGGCGATCTGGCCGCGGTTCGGGTTGGACGAGCCGATTCTGGGCCCGGTCTACGACCGCACCGTGTGGACGGCGGCACCGACGGCCGAGCTGTCGCTCGCGGGTTTCCACGCCCCGCAGCTCGAAGTGGAGGTCGTGTTCGGCATCGACCAGCGAGGAGATGGCACGGATCCGTGCCGGCCCGGCTGGATGGCGCTCGGCTTCGAGATCGTCGACTGCCACTATCCCGGCTGGCGCCTCACACCCCTGGACTCGGTCGCGGACTTCGCGCTGCACGGAGCGCTCGTCGTGGGTTCTCGAGTCGAGCGCGGGACGCCTCTCTTCGATGAACGGATCGACGCCCTCGACCAACTCGCAGTGCGGCTGCTGCGGAACGAGCGGACGGCTGCCCGGGGACGCGCAAGCGACGTGCTGGGCAATCCGTTTGCGGCGCTCGAGTTCGTGCCGCGGCTGCAGTCGCGCTACGGCGATGACCCTTCGTCGTTGTCTTCCGTCGTCGTCAGCACGGGGACGATGACCGGGCTTTCCCGGCTCGCTCCCGGCGAGCGCTGGCGGGTCGAGGCGGAGGGCGTGGAACTCCCCGGTCTGGAGCTCGTTCTCGCCGACTGAAGCCGCACTCGCGCTATTCCCTTCCCCCCACCCAGCGGTCGACGAGCACGGACGTCGTGATCTGCCCCCACAGGTTGGTGACGGTGCGGAACATGTCGGGGACGCGGTCGATGCCGAGCAGGATGCCCAGCCCGGCGAGCGGCACGCCCGCCACGTCGAGTGCGGGCGCCATGGTGAAAATGCTGGCCGATGGCACCGGCGCGATGGTGAGCGCGACCAGAAAGACCGCCAGCACCGCCCCCCCGGCCGCGGCGAGCGGGAACGGCACCTCGAACAGGTGGGCCAGGAAGACCACGGCAGCCCCCTGGAAGAGCGCGCTGCCGGGCCGGTAGAGCGACGCGCCCAGCGGCAGCACCAGGTCGGCGACGTTGGCGGACACGCCGAGCTTCCCGCTCGCCTCCTGAAGGGACGCCGGGAGGGCGGCCACCGTGCTGGTGCTCGCGAAGGCGATCGAGGTGGCCCCGAACACCCCGGTCACGAAGCGCCCCGGGCCGATGCCGCCCACCCACCGGAGCAGGACGAAGAACACCCCGGCGGTGAACACCACCAGCCCCACGACCACGGCCGCAACGAACACCGCCAGGCTCTGCACCAGGTCCCACCCGAGCTGCGCCGTCACCGGGGCGGCCAGGCCGAAGACCCCGACCGGGGCGCACCAGAGCACCCACCATACCAGCTTCACGAGCGTGGCCGAGACCGCGTCGGCGAAGGCGAGCAGGTTCTCCTTGTGCTTGCCGCCGACCGCCGCCGCAGCCGCCCCGAAGAGCGCCGTGAAGACGATCAGCGGGAGCAGGCTGCCCGCAGAGGCCGCCGCGAACGGATTGGGGGGCACCAGGGTCACGAGGAAGTCCACGATCCCGGGGAGTTCCGGGGCCACCTGCTCGCCCGCAACCGGCATCGTGATCTCCGGCGCGAAGCGAAGGAAGAAGGCCATGGTCGCCATCCCCAGCATGATCGCCGGCGGGGTCGAGACCCAGTAGAAGCCGAGGGTGGTGCCGCCGAGCCGGCCCAGCTTGCGCAGGTCGCCCAGCCTGGCCACGCCGGTGAAGATCACCGCCATCACCAGTGGGATCACCACCATGCGGATGGCGTTCATGAAAACCGTGCCGATGGGCGCCGACGCGACCGCCACGGCCGTGAGCGCCTCCGAGCCGGTGGCCGCGGCGAGCAGTCCGACCGCAAACCCCAGCACGAGTCCGGCGGCTATGAGGATGTGCAGCATGGGAAGGATGCTACGGGCCGGTCTTCCCTTCCGGCAACCCCGCGACCTCCCGGAGATACCCTGCGACATGCCGGTGTCCGGCGTGGAGCGCCCGCACGGCCTCCTCAAACACCCGGGGCGCCACCTCTTTCGCCTGTGGGACGGAGGCGTCCGCCGACTTCGGCGCCAAGTGCGATCTGCGCGACCCATCGCCAGGGTCGGAGTCGTCCGGCGGCTTCGGCGTCGACGGCGATCCTGGCGACTTGGCGCCCGGGACCGCGGCGCGGGACGGGGGTATCTCCCTCGACTTCAACCCGGAGATCCCCCGTGAACGATCCAGATCTCGCGACCGCCGTCCTGGCGGCTCTGCTCGCCCTCGCCGCCATCGTCCTCGCCATCGTGCTGCGGCGGTACACCCGGCTGCGGCTGGAGCTGCCGGCGATGCTGCGAGAGGCCCGCAAGGACGCGGTGACACGCAGCACGGCGGTCACGCGCGGCCAGGCCTTCGAGCACCTGGCGCCCTTCACGGACGACTTCGGCTACCATCCCCGGGACGCCCGCTTCCTGGGAAGCCCCATCGATTTCATCGTATTCGACGGGCTCGGAGAGGCGGATGTCCGCGAGATTGTCTTCGTGGAGGTCAAGACAGGCCGGTCCCGGCTGAGCGCGCGTGAGCGTGCGGTGCGGCAAGCCGTGCTCGACGGGCGGGTGACCTGGCGGGAGCTGCGCGCCTGACCGCGTCCTCGCGCCTGAACAACCCGTTCAGCAGGGTGCGGGACTCAAGCCGGTACCCCTGGTCCAGAATCCAGCCCTCCATGGCGCAGCCAGAAACGGCTCCAGCGACCGGGCCGCAGTGTGCCCCATGAGCTGTCCGCGCTAAAATAGTCGCATGACATACGAAATCGTGTTCGTGCTGGTGGTTGCGGCGGCATCGCTGGTGCTGTTCGCCATGGACCGCATCCGGCTCGACCAGCTCTCCATGTCGGTTCCGGTGGTGCTCCTGCTGGGCGGCATCATCGGTCCGCGCGAAGCGCTCTCCGGCCTCTCCAGCGAGGCGACGGTCACCGTGGCGGCGATGCTGGTGCTCGGGCTCGGGCTGCGCAAGACGGGACTGGTGGCCGCGATCGGCATCTGGGCGCGGACGGCGCCGCTGGGCGGCAAGACCATGCGCATGTTCATCCTCTGCCTGCTCGTCGCCTTCCTCTCGCCGTTCCTGAACAACACCGCGGTCGTGATCGTGTTCATCCCGGTCTTCGCGGCACTCGCCGAGCAGGCCGACGAGCCGGTTTCGCTGTATCTGATGCCGCTCTCGTTCGTGGCCATCATGGGGGGCACGGTAACCCTCATCGGCACCGCGACCAACCTGGTGGTGCACGGGGAGGCGGTCGCGCGCGGCTACGACGAGCTGACCATGTTCTCGATCGCCCCGGTGGGGCTGATCTGCCTGGCGGTGGGGATGTTGTATCTCTTCACCATCGGTCGCCACCAGATGCCCCGCCGGGAGCGCCCGCCGGACCTGTCCAGCCGCTACGGCGTGCGCAGGTTCACCACCGAGTTGAGGGTGGGGAAGGATTCTCGCGCGGCTGGTCGATCGCTGGCCGAGTTGCGCTGGGGAGAGCGCTTCGACGTCATGATCGTGGGGATTGAACGGGATGGACGGATCATCTCCCTCCCCGCGGGCGAGCGCATCATCGAGGCCGGTGACAGGCTCTACGCCCAGGGCTCGGCGGACAACCTTCTGCGTCTGGCCCGGCAGCAGAAGCTGGACACCCCCAAGGGGAAGATGGGCCTCGAGGAGAGCCAGCCGGTCGTGGGGGGGCGGCTGGTGGAGATCATCGTGGGGCCGGGGTCGGCGCTGGTGGGGCATACGCTGAAGGACCTCTCCTTCGCCCAGCGCTACGACGCGACCATCGTGGGCGTGCAGAGCCACGGCACCAACATCACCGACCGGATCGCGCAGCTGGAATTCTCCGTGGGCGACATCCTCCTGGTGCGCGGGGAGCCGGGGGCCCTGGACCGCCTGGCCGACGAACCCGGCTTCATCCCCATGGCCGAGGTGGACCACCCGGTGGGGAGCCGGCCGCGCGCCGCCTTCGCGGCGGCCATCATGGCCGCGGTGGTGGTGGTCGCCAGCGTCGGCATCTTCCCCATCTCCACGTCGGCCATGGCGGGCGTGGCGCTGATGGTGTTCACGGGGTGCGTGCGCGTCGACGAGATCTACCAGGAGCTCGACTGGCTGGTGGTGTTCGTGATGGCCGGGCTGATACCGCTCGGGCTGGCGATGGAGTCGACGGGCGCGGCCGCCTGGATCGCATCGGGGGTGGTGGGCGCGACCTCGGGGCTGGGCGAGACCGGCATGATCGGGGCCTTCTACCTGCTCACCGCCGTCATGACCGCCGTGGTGGCCAACACCGCCACGGCGGTCATGCTCACCCCGGTCGCCATCCTGGTGGCTCAGAACGCCGGACTGAATCCCTATGCCCTGCTGGTGACGGTCATGTTCGGGGCTTCCGCCTCGTTTGTCACCCCGTTCGGGTACAAGACCAACGTGATGATCTACTCGCCGGGCGGGTACCGCTTCATGGACTTCGTGAAGGTCGGGGGGCCTCTGAACCTGCTGCTTGCAGTGGTGGCTTCGCTCCTCATCCCGATCTTCTGGCCGAGCTGACCTACCGCTCGGCCGCAGACTCGGATCGCTCGCTCCAGTTCACCGCGCCGTGAACGGCGAAGGCCGCTCCCTGCGGATCCTGGCACTGGGCGACATAGTCGCCTCCCGGAACCTCGATCGGCCCGTGCAGGACGGCGCCCCCGAGCTTGGTCACCGTCGCGGCGGCGGCGTGCGCGTCGGGCACGCGAATGTAGCTGATCCAGGCCGACACCGGCATCTCGGGCGGACGGTTGAACATGCCCCCAAGGGGATGCGCGCCGCGATGGAACATGTGGTAGATGCCCATCTCGCCCATGTCCATCCGGCTCGATACCTGCCAGCCGAACAGCTCCGAGTAGAAGGCCCACGCGGCCTCCCAGTCGCTGGTCGCCAGCTCGCGCCAGGAAAACTCCCCGACCCGGGCCGGATCGTCGTGCCCCGGCGTCTGGTCCGCCGGCTGGTACGCCGTGAAGACGGCTCCCTGCGGATCCCTGATTACCGCGAGACGCCCGACGCTATCGATGTCGAGCATCTCCAGCAGCGATCCCCCCAGGCTCTCCGCCTTCTTCGCGCAGGCATCGGCATCCGGCGTCGAGACGTACACCAGCCAGTGGGGCGGCACGCCCGCAGCCGCGATTTCCCCCGGGAGCTGCATGAAGCCGCCCAGCGGCATGTCCTGGTTGGTCCACAGATGGTAGGGCTGCCCTTCGCCCCCCCATGCCTCGGTGCCCCACCCGACAAGGGCGGTGTAGAAGGCCGCGGCCCCGTCCGGGTCCGAGGTAAGCAGTTCGTCCCAGCAGAATCGTCCGTTCGGTGTTTCCGGCATCGTTCCCCTCCCCTCCGTTGGTTGTTTGCCGGTCCGGCGCTCCGGTGCCGGACCTGAGAATCGAGAATCTAACTGGCGCATGCCCGACGCCGAACAGCCACCAGCCACTCGCACGCCCCGGCGGTTCGGGCAACCCCTCTCGCCGCCGAGAGACTCACATCACCGAAGGCGTGAGGATTCCGGTCGGTGGCGGCCCTCGTGCAAGCACTGTTTGCTGGGGGCGAGCGACATGCAGTGTTTCCGGTGACGTCGGATCGCGCGAGGGTTGAAACGCGCCGCCAGCAAGGCCGCCGCGTTCTTGTGGCGTCCATCGCCGTGTCGGTCGCGATCCATACTCTCGTTTTTTCTCTTGGTTTCAATCCCCCCGCCGTAACGAACGGGCGTGCCGGGACTGCCCCCACGTCGCCTGGCTCCCCCTCGGGCATCCGGGTCACCAGAATCGTCGTCGCGGAACCCGCCGTGCAGCCCGAGTTGCCCGAAAACGCGCCGGAGAATACCGTGGCGGAGCTGACGGAAGCCGGGCCAGGAGATCCAGCGCTTGGACCTGGACCGGAGCCAGAGGATCCGTCGCCCACATCCGAGCTCGAGACCCCGCCAGCCGCCAGCGCGGCAGCCGCTGCGCTCAGGGCCCGCTTCACCAATCCCGCCCTCTGGCGGAGAATCCGGGGCGACCTGGCTGATTCGCCGTTGTCGGCCGTCGCGCCCCTGAGCGGCCGCGTCGAGCGTGAAGGAACGGGATACGCGCCGGCCGACGCCTGGGCGTTCGGCACGTGGACGACTCGGGACGCGGACGGACGGCGCTGGGGTGCCGCCCCCGGCGTCATCTACGTCTTCGGAATCGCCATGCCAACCTGCGGCGGGCGCTTCGATGCTTCGAACTGTGGGTTCGGGGTACCTTCCTGGCGGCGAGGAGAATACCAGAACTTCCTTCATGCCCTGAGAGAAATCGAGGAGCAGAAACGCTGGGGGCGCATCATGGAACGCGGTCAGGCGATCCGTGACCGGCGGGACGCGCAACGGAACACGGAGCGCGACACGGTCCCCGGCATCCTCAATGATCTCTGACACGCGGAGCCCAAAACGCCCGCCGAGTTCGAGGGACATGTCGCTGGCGTGTTCCACGATCCGCTTGACAGCGCTGCCGACGGCAACGACCAGACCTACTACGACGAAGCCTATGTGTTCAAGGTTTTCAGAACCTGCGACGCTAGGAACGGTAGCTGGGACGACCGCGACGACATCGCCGACTGCATTTGGTGCCTGGAACGCGACGTGAACGAAGACGTGCACGACAACCACTTCCCCGGCCTCAGCGCACCGGACGACGTTCGAGAAAGCGCCGTCGAGCCCGCAACATGGAACCTGGCTCACATCCGCAACATGTGGCTACAGAACATCGGAAGCTGACACCATGAACAGGCTCGCAACTCTCGTTCTCGTTCTCGCCGCGTGCCGACCGTCGCACGAGTCTACGCTTACAATCGTGCTGCGCGAAGGGCTCGTCTCACCGTACCCTCTCGCAGACACGACAGACTTCAAAGCCATCGGCGTGGGCATGGCCATGGAAGGGACACCGTACAGGCAGTTCACGCGTGAGCACTTCACGGTAACGCTACCGGATAGCGGTGTGGCGATCCCGACGATGGTTGTGCCCGAAAGCGGCTTCATCAGCATGGGTGTCCGTTTCTTTCGCGTAGTGGGCTACGACCTGTATTTTTTTGGCGAAACGCCACCGCTGGAATGGGTACTGGAGCCCGAAAGCGACTGGACGCTGCGGATCTGGCCCGCAGACGAGAACGTGGATGATGACAGCGCGCACTTCTGGTACCGCCTGATCTTGTACTATGGTACCGACCACGAGCTCATGTGGTCGGTCTCGCTGCACCGCAGAGACGCGGACGTGTGTGCCGTACCCTGTATCGTGAACTAGCTTTACAGCCTCCAAGACGCCATGCCCTGCGCGATCACCGTCCCGTTGACGATCAGGGACACGTCGGCGGAGATCGAGCCTCTGGCTGCTATGCCGAAGGGCCTGATCGGGAGGTCTTCTGCCGTGAAGGTGCGATCAACAGATCCGGTGAGCGTGACTTCAAGGCCGGCGAGACCCTGTTGGTCTTCCAAGGAGTTGTTGTAAGCGGGACCTCGACCCGTGGAGTTCGGGTGCGGCACTTCAAGAGTCTCGTTCGGGTCGATGCCTAGTGTCGTGTCCCAGAGATAGCTGTACATAGTCTCTGGATCTTCTGGAGGATGGAGTCTGCGGTGGCGGTCCACAGGAAGGGATGCGCGCCGGGGTTATAGTTGTCGGTGAAGCGGAGGATCTTCTCCTTGAGTTGGGTGACCGAGGAGAAGGAGCCGCGGCGGATGGCCTTTCGGGTGATGATATTGAACCAGATCTCGACCTGGTTGAGCCAGGAGGAGTAGGTGGGAGTGAAATGAATGTGGTAGCGTGGCCGGGCGGCGAGCCAGCGCTTGACCTTGGCGTGCTTGTGGGTGCTGTAGTTGTCGACGACGAGGTGGACATCGAGGTCGGGGGGCACGTTGGCGTCGATGTGCTTGAGGAAGCTCAGGAACTCCTGATGACGATGCCGCGCCTTGCACTGGGCGAGGACCTGGCCGGTGGCCACGTCCAGGGCGGCGAAGACGGTGGTGGTGCCGTGAC
Organism: Longimicrobiales bacterium; assembly: GCA_965225805.1. Taxonomy (GTDB): domain Bacteria; phylum Gemmatimonadota; class Gemmatimonadetes; order Longimicrobiales; family Gaopeijiaceae; genus BD2-11. The sequence continues at coordinate 1,096,760 of OZ245327.1, read as the reverse complement.
GAATGTAGCCGTGCGTGACGCCTTCGACGTATCCGAGCCCAAGGGGCAGCAGAGGCTGGGTTCGCTCCAGCGCCTGGGTCTGGCTTTTCTCGTCGACGCAGAGCACCATCGCGTTGTCGGGCGGGTTGAGGTAGAGTCCGACGATGTCGCGCACCTTCTCGGCGAAGAACGGATCGGTGGAGAGCTTGAAGTGCTTCTGCCGGTGGGGCTGGATGTTGAACGCCGTCCAGACGCGGTGGACCGTGGACTTCGACACCCCCGTGGCGTCCGCCATGGAACGGCAACTCCAGTGCGTGCCGCCGTCGGGAGGCTCGGTCTCGAGCGTCCTCCGCAGCAGCATCATGAGTGCGTCATCTTCGATGGAGCGCGGCCTTCCCGGCCTGCGTTCGTCGTACAGGCCCATGAGGCCCTGGGTTCGGAAGCGCTCGCGCCACTTGCCGACCGTTTGGCGGCTGGTGCGGACCCTCTCGGCAACCGCCTTGTTGTCCAGGCCATCGGCGCACAGAAGCACGATCTCGGCGCGGCGCACGAGCCCGGCGGGCAGGCTGCGCGACCTCGCCAGCGACTCGAGTTCCTCACGGGCGCCCTGACTGACTTCGAGCGCCTTCAACGGACGTCCCCGGGGCATGGTCTCTCCTCTGTTTGGGTGGATGAGAGGAAAGATACCCTGGTTCCGCCATTATGTCATGGGACTTACGGGACAGGACACTAGGAAGTCGAGGATGCTGTCGCACCCAGCGCACGCGAGGGATAGAGTGAGCACGAGAAGCAGGCGTGGGAACAAGGCGAAGCGCCTCCACCTGCAAGGAAGTTCCCACAAGTTAGGCCAGAAAGATCACCGCCGCCAAATGTCGGAGCTCGGCGGCGGTTTGTGGTGGAAGTGGTTGCTAGTCAGGGCAGTACGCTATGGTAGGGAGGGGTTGAATCAGATGGCGCAGGACAGAAGTATCACGGTCCTCAAGCTCTCGGCGACACGCGATCGGCAACGATCGGAATCCGCCCGCCGTCGGGAGTACGTACCGCAGCGGAAGTTCGGACTCTAAGGCTGGCGCGCCGTTCGCTGGCACGCGCATGCACTTGGCTGCCGCGGTCCGCAAGGCAGCTCAGGTGCGAGAGCTGATTGCGAAGGGAACATTCGGTGGGCGGCACGCCGCTGCATTTGGCGGCGCACTCGGACAATTTGGATGTGGCACGGCTGCTGGTGAGGCAGGTGCCGATTTCGCGGCAAGTAGGCCCGGCGATGGAGGGACACCCGAGCAAATGGCGGCATTCCGCAGCCACCATGATGTGGTCGAGTACCTGCTTGCGATCGCTCTGGAAGACGAGGCACCGTCAGGTGCGGATGACGAGGCTTAGGATTCCCGCCAAACGGTGCGTGTTTCCCGCCATCGCGACACGGTGGAGTCAGATGCAGTTCAACGGCGGGTGCGGCAGATCGTGCAGTCCTGGTTCAACTTAGATGATTCCTCGCCGTGATCCGCGCCTCCGAGGCTCTGACAAGATGGCAGACTCAGGTCTGAGGGTGCGGACTCACCCGTCGGGCTGCGGACCCGCGCCACCTCCCCCGCCCGTTGATCCGAGCACCGTGATAATCGCGATGCCGACATAATTCGCACCCGCCCGCGTCGCCTTGACGCGGATCTCTCCCCTTCCCGGTCCCACGGCGGTGACCAGGCCATTGTCGTCCACCGTCACCACAAACGGGTGGGGCGCGGACCAGATGTAGTCGGTGTCCTCAACCTCGTGTCCGTTCCGGTCGAGGGCTACAGCGCTCAGGCGCACGGTGTCGCCGACCGCGTTGAGGGTGTCGACTGCCGGGGTCACGCGGACTCGCGACGCCAGTTGCGCGACCGTCACGCCCGCGGAATCGCGCAGTTCTCCGGACGTCGCGAATACGTCCGTGCTGCCGGTGCCCACGGCCGTGACCAAGCCGGTCGAATCGACGGCTGCGACGGCGTCGTTTTCGGACATCCACGTGACGGTAGGGATCGGGCCAGAGTGGCCGTTGGCGTCGACACCCGCCGCAACCAGACGAACGGTATCGCCGAGGGAGAAGAGGGTCGTCGCGGCCGGCGCCACGTCCATCCCGACGATCACCTGTGAGACCGTGACCGCCGCGGCGCCGCTGGCTTCCCCCGCTGCAGCGGTGATGTTCGCAGTGCCGTTTCCGGCCGCGGTGACCAGTCCGTTGGAATCGACGGTGGCGACGGCGTCGTCTTCCGAGGACCATGTGATGGTCGCGTCCTGGACGGGGTTGCCGTTGGCGTCGAGCGGCTCGGCGGTCAGCTGCAGGGAGTCGCCGACAGCGAAGAGCGTGTCGGCGGCCGGCGATACGTCGATGCGCGCAAGCCGTTGGGCGACGGTGACGGAGGCGGTCCCGGACGCGCTGCTGGATGTGGCAGAGACGGTGGCGCTCCCGTTCTGAACGGCGGTGACAAGTCCGCCGGCGTCAACAGTCGCGACCGAGTTGTCGTCAATGGCCCAGCTAACCGGCGCACCGGCGAACGGCTGGCCGTTCTGGTCGAGGACGATCGCGGTCAGCTGGAGCGTCTCGCCGAACGACGAGAGGTCCACGGAGGCCGGCGAAATGTTGACGGTTGTGGCGACGGGAGGCTCGGGAGGCTCGGGAGGCACGGTCGGCCCGTCATCGCCACCGCAGGCGACGATCAATGCCAGCGTCAGGACGGGCACCGCAACGATGAGGGCGGGTCCGCCCCGCCACGGCTCAGGTATCCTCATGGCCTTCTCCCCTGGTCACAAGACTGGCTGGGGTCACAGGTCGCGCCCTCCCTCGGCGCCAGGCTGAACGGTTCGCGCGCGAACACCCGGCGCACCATCGGCTCGAAGAACTCCAGCGGCAGCGAATCGTAGTCCGGATCGAATGCGCATTGGTCCCAGCGGTGACAGAAGTCCACGGCGTCCTGATACCAGGGATGGTCGCGGTACTTGTCGCGCGCGTTGCGGTCACGGCCCAGGTGGTGGGCGTAGTAGTAGTACTGGAACACGCCGTGGTGCCGGACGATCCAGTAGGTTCGCTCGGTCACATAGGGGCGCAGCAGCAGCGCGGACAGCTCGCCGTGGCTGTGCGGGGCCAGCAGGTCGTCGATGTCGTGCAGGAGCGCCGCCACCACCATCTCCTCTTCCGCGCCGTCGCGACGGGCGCGGGTCGCGGTCTGCAGAGAATGCTCCAGCCGGTCGACCTGGTAGCCGGCGAGCGAGCCGGACAGGTCACGGAGCTGCGCCAACACCCGGTCGGCGGTGCCGGCGGCGAACTCCTCCTCAAGGTGCGCGAGCAGCTCGTAGTCCTCGCGGGTGCCGTCCGCCATGCTGGTGAAGGTCACCACAGGACCGCTGGGCTTTGCCATATCGTCCATGCCTGTCACTCTCGCAATGGGGACTCCTCGCCCCGCAGCGTGCGTCGAAGCGGAGAGCCATGTCAAGGGCGCGGGACGCCCGAGCGTGATCACTACATCCGGCCTGCTTCGCGCCCCGCCCGGAGTGGGCGCCCCGCCCGGGCTCGGTGCTTGACACGCGCAGTACAGGCGCACTCTGATACTCGGTAGCGTTCGGGTGCGCTCCGCCTGGGGCTCAACGCACGGATGCCCGGAGCCACTCTGCGGCAGCGTATGCTCCGGGCCGGTCACAACGGACCTGAGAGGATCGACCATGCATCACTCGATCAGCAGCGTCGCCCGGAATGCCGAGGCCCTGTCCGCAGTCTGGGGCGGTGGCGAACGGACCGATCTTCCCTACCTCTGGCTGCGCGACAATTGCGGTTGCAGCGAGTGCTGCGTCGTGCAGACCACGGAGAAGCGGTTCCACCTCTTCCGGGTCGCCAGGGACCTGAGACCGCTGCAGGTCGGCATCGAACGCGCCGGATCCGAGGACGAGGCGATCTCCATCGCCTGGCCGGACGGACACCGCACCCGCTACCGGTCGAGCGAGATCCGCGGCCTCCTGACCCGGTCTCGTCTCGACCTGCGCTACTGGGACGGCCGGTTCCAGCCGCAGAGGTTCGACTATCAGGGGTTCCTGGCGAGCGACCGCGCGGCGGCGGAGCTGATCGAGGAGTTTCTGCGGACCGGGGTCTCCGTGCTGGTCAACGGCCCCACCGAACCGGATTCGTCGGAGCAGCTCGCGACCCGCCTGGGCCCGATCCGCGAGGTGCTGTTCGAGCGCATCCACAACGTCATGGTCGACCCGAAGGGATACAACATCGCGCACACGGGTCTGGCAGTCGCACCGCATAACGACTTTACCAGCTACAACTGGCCGCCGAGCGTGCAGGCCCTGCACATGCTGGTGAACGAGTGCGAAGGCGGCGAATCCTGCGTCGTGGACGGCTTCGGCGTGCTCAACGAGCTACGTAGCGATCACCCCGACAAGTTCGACGTGCTGTGCGCGGTGCCGGTGCCGTTTCGTATCTTCAGCGAGGAATACGAGTGCTACGCGGCCAACCCCATGGTCGAGCTGGACAGCGACGGCGACATCAGGTTGTTGCGCTTCAACACCGCGCAGATGCAGACCATTCCCCTGTCGGAGCCTCGGCTGGGCGACTTCTACGCGGCCTATCACGAGCTGTCCAGGCGCGTCAATGCCCCCAGCGCCCAGGCTTCCTTCCGGTTGGAGGGCGGGCAGATTCTGCTGTGCGCGGGGCACCGGGTGCTGCACGGCCGCACCGCGCTGCGCTCGAACGGGCGGCGCCACCTGCAGGACGCCTACTTCGAGCACGACAACGTGCGCACCCACCTGAGGGTGCTGCGCCGCACCGGCCGGATCTGAAGGCCGCAGACCCGCGCCATCGCACGGACAGCCTGTCGGCGGCGATCAACCGGCCGCATGAGACCGAATGCCACCTCCTTCAAAGATCCGGGCTCGGGCCGCGCTCCGCGACCTGGCCCTCGGTGCCTCCGTGGAGGTCCTTGCGCGTCAGCTGCCGCCTCCGGAAGTCCTCGCCGGCCACCTCCCGCGCGGTGCCGCCGTCTACGTGCCTTTCCCGCCGAAGGCCCGGTGGCCGGACACGATCGTCGCCTGCGAACGGGTGCTGGCGGCGCGCATGAAGCCGGTGCCGCACCTGCCGGCGCGCTCGGTGCGGAGCCCGGACGAACTCGGCGACTGGCTGTCCGCGCTGGTGGAGACAGGAGTGGACTGCCTGATGCTGGTGGCCGGAGACCGCGCCGCGCCCGCCGGCCCGTACCCCGATACGCCGGCCCTGCTGGACTCCGGGCTACTCGCTGAGCACGGTCTCCGGCGGCTTGGCGTCACCTCGTATCCGGAGGGGCATCCCCTCGTCGGCCCGGCCGATCTGGATGAAGCACTTCGGCGCAAGACGGAATACGCCCGGGCGACGGGTTCGGAGCTCTGGGTGGTGACGCAGTTCGTATTCTCGCCCGCCCCCGTTCTCGCCTGGCTGGCGCGGACGAGGGAGGCCGGTTGCACGCTCCCGGTCCGCATCGGGGTGCCGGGGCCCGTCGCGTTGCGCACGCTGATCGGATACGCGGTGCGCTGCGGCGTCGTGGCGTCCGCACGGGCGTTGAGGCGCAAGCCCGGCGTCGCACGGTTGGTGGGCAGATGGTCGCCGACCCCCATTGCGCAGGCGCTGGCCCGGCACCTGGCCGTCCGCGAGAACGCGCTTGCCGTCGACATTCACCTGCTCACCTTCGGCGGCCTGACCGACGCCGCCGAATGGCTGTCGAGTTTGCGCGACTCTCGTTGCAGAGGATGACGTACTTCGCGCCGCCGTCCTCGGGCCGCATGTCGGTCGGAATTCCGGGGAGCAAGGCACGCCCTCAACGCCTGCCTCCAGCGGATGACCGAACACCGTACGATCCTCTTTTGTCCGCCATTTGAGGGCTGAAGTGGCGGACAAAAGACATCAAAGACGCCGCACCCCACGCTCTACGGCCCCAGCGCCCCGATCGGAATCACGCTGACCCCATCCTCCCGCGTGTAACCGTAACCGCTGCTCACGATCACGCCGAGCGCCGCTGGCTCACCCATGCGCTCCGGATCCACCCTGGCCGCCAGCCGGATGAGGTTGCGGGCGCCCACATCCGCTCGGCCCTCACCGAGCTTGACCTCGAAGGCGGCCCAGCGGCCGTCATTGGCCTGCACGATGGCGTCCACCTCGAGGCCGCCCTTCTCGCGGTAGTGAAACACTTCGGCGTCCGCCGCCTGGGCGTAGACCCGAAGATCCCGTACGACCATCGACTCGAAGAGAAGCCCCAGGAAGTCGAGGTCGCGGAGCAACCGGGCGGGTGTTGCGCGAACGGCGGCCACGGCAAGTGAGGGATCCGCAAGGTGCCGGATCGGCTTGCTCCTCAGAACCGATCTCGATCTCAGGTGTGTTGGCCAGGGCGGCTGGTTCTCTACGATCATGATCCGTTCCAGCGCCCTCAGATAGTCGGCGGCCGTGTGCTCCTTGATGGCGGACACGCCTTCGCCGGTGTCCGAGGCGAGGGTCGTGATCGCGGCCGGAGTCGCGACGTTCCGCGCCAGGGACCGAAGGAGCATGCCCACCCTCACCGGGTCTCTCTTCTTGCCGTCTCCGTTGGCAATGTCCAGGCGCCGGATCTCGTCCAGATGATCCCTGTTGGCCCGTAGCGCCAGTTGGGTGGTGCGCCCCAGGTTGACGGGCCAGCCACCGACACAGATCAGTTCCGCCAGATCATCGATGGCGATCACCGATCTGCCTGCTGCGGCGCGCTCCCCGTCCAAAAGGCCCGCCAACGAGACTTCGCCTGAAGAGTGACCCAGCTCGAACAGTGAGAGCGGGCGCATGCGGAGGCGTGTCAGACGTCCGGCCCCCGTGTGACGCGTCGCGTCGTCGGCCGGCACGGCGGAGCCGGTAAGGATGAACTGACCCGGTAGGCGCCGATCATCCACTGCCCTCCGGACATGATTCCAGATCGCCGGCTCCAGCTGCCATTCGTCGATCAGCCGCGGAACGCCTCCGATCAGGACGCGGGCGGGCTCGAGACTGGCCAGGCGCCGCGCCACATCGTCAACGTCGAGCCGCACTTCACTGGCGGCGATCTGCTGCGCCGTGGTGGTCTTTCCACAAGCCCGGGGGCCCTCGATCACGACTGCTCCAGTGGCCTGCAAGCGCTCTTCCAACTCGCGGTCGACGACTCTGGGATGATAAGTCATGCGCGCACCTGCAGGGTCTTGATCGGACAGGCGTTGTGGGAGGATGCTAACCGTCAGGAGGGCTTCGGGGAAGGGTACAACAGCAGATTTGGCACAAATACAGCGGCAGAAATGGATATCCTGTAGCGGCATGAATGGCGATGGTACAACGGCAGATTTAGACCAGCCCTATTCGCCATCGCGCGGGCGATATCGGGTCTGTCGCGGCGTGTCGGCCCGATGGGAAGCGACTCGGCGCGGGCCTGTCGGCCAGGTAACGGATGAAGTGCTTGCCTCTGTCGCGGCGAGCATCATCTTCCATGGATGAAAGCAAGCACCCCCCTCATCGGCGTGGCTCTGGTAGTCGCGCTCACGGGCTGCGCCCCCGCCGGCGACGGCGGGATGGCTGTCCGCGTCGACGCCGTCTTCGCCGACTACGCCAGCGACGCGGGACCCGGCTGCTCCCTGGGCGTGATCCGGGACGGCCGCCTGGTCCACGCCACCGGCTACGGCGCCGCCAACCTCGACCACGGCATCCCCAACGGCCCCGCAACCATTTTCCGCATCGGCTCGGTCTCCAAGCAATTCACGGCCGCCGCGATCGCCCTGCTGGCCATCCGGGGAGAGCTGGAACTGGATGCTCCCGTCCAGCGCTACATCCCCGAATTCCCGGACTACCCCGACCGTCCCACCGTCCGGCACCTGATTCACCACACCTCGGGGGTGCGCGACTACATCGTGCTCATGTCCCTGGCCGGGAACCGGAGCGAGGACTTCTACACCAACCAGGAGGTCCTCGACGCGATCAACCGGCAGCGCGAACTCAACTTCACTCCGGGCTCCGAGTATCTGTACAGCAACGCCGGCTATTTCCTGCTCGGCGAGATCGTGGCCAGGGTTTCGGGACAGAGCCTGCGGGAGTTTGCCGAGACCGGGTTCTTCGGCCCCCTGGGTATGACGCATACACACTTCCACGACGACCACAACGAGATCGTCCCCAACCGGGCGATCGGCTATGCGCCCACCGATGACGGCTTCCGGATCAACGTGACCACGCTCGACATGGTCGGTGACGGCGGCATCTTCACCTCGGTGGAGGAGTGGGTCGCGTGGGACCGCAACCTGACCGAGGGCACGATCGGAGGGCCCGAATGGGTGGCGCTCATGCACGAGCGGGGCGTGCTCAACTCGGGCGACACCATTCCCTATGCCTTCGGAATCTCCCACGGCCGGCACCGCGGCCTCGCCACGGTCGGCCACGGAGGCTCGTGGGTCGGCTACCGGGCGGCGATGTCCCGCTATCCCGACGCCGGCCATTCGTTCGTGGCGCTCTGCAACCGTTCGCGCATCGACCCCGGGGCGCTCATCGCGAGTACGGCGGAGGTCTACCTGGAAGACCGGATGGAGCCGCCGGAAGCTGCGGAGGGCGAGACCGCGGAAGAGGCTGCGGTGGGGGAAGCATCTGACGAGGCCGCGGCCGACGAGGCGACTGACCAGGCTGCGGAAGAAGAGGCTCCGGAGGAGGCCGCAGCGGAGGATGCTTCGCAGGATCAGCCAGACCACGACATCCCGGACCGCACGCGCTACGCCGGATCCTTCTACAGCCCCGAGCTGGATACCACCTACCGGATTGTGGAGGAAGGCGATGCCGGGCTCACGCTTCACGTGGGCCGGCTCGACCCGGCCGCGCTGCTGGCCGAGTCGGACGGGGTGCTCGCGAGCGAGCGCGGGATGACCTTCCGGTTCTCGCAGCTCGTCGATGGCCGCTACCAGGCGATGATGGTCGACGCGGGGCGGGTGAAGAACCTGCGGTTCGCGCGGGCGGAGGGGTAGGACCGCCCCCCTCCGACAGCGGGAGTAGCGGACTCGGATCCAGAGCGTCCGCCAAGTCATTGGGGACTTCACTCACGGCAGTGCGGACTCGGCAGGACGACGCTGGGTCCCCAAAAAAGGGGATGGTGTTCCCGGGTATCCCATCCATACACTTGTTGCAGCGCTGTCCCGGGCTTGAGTGAGAAGCAGAGTCGCGAACCCGGGAGCATCGCGCGTACCCTGCTCACGTCTTGCGACCGGGAGGATTTGCCTTGACCGAGCCCAACCCGCCACGGATGAAATCCGCAGCCCTGTTTCTCGTGCTGGTGCTTGCGGGGTGTGATCTGACGGCCCCGAGCGAGGGTGTCACCTTGTACGCGCATGCCAGTTACGACGGCGACCACTTCAACGTTGTCGGCGATGTCGCGTCCCTCCACCCACGGGAGGGGTCTGACTGCGCCCGCTCCGGTTGGAATGATTGTGCTTCTTCCATAAGGGTCGCGGAGGGATGGCAGGCTATCGTGTACGAGCACACGGGTTTCGGGGGTGACAGCCTCATTGTCACGTCCGACATCCGCGATCTACGCAATCGAGGGTCCAGGTCGTGCGTACCCGTTATTGATTTTGATGTGTTGGATTTGGTCCGTGATACTTGGGACGATTGCATCTCGTCAATACGGGTAAAGCCCTCCGAGTAGGCTTCAGGACAAGGGGACAGGCCACCAGGACGCTTCAGCCGTCCGCCGCCTCACCTCGCCAGCGGGCCGGGCCCAGATGGAACTTGTGGACATTGCCGAGCCATCCAGCTGAGCGGCCGGGTCAGGTCGGACGACGGCCGTCCCGTCAAAGGCGCACTGGCGGAGCTCCACCCGGTCTCGGACTCGACTCTGGCGGTGTACACCCTTGCGAATGAGCTCGGTTTTTTCTCGTTCCGTGATCTGGAGCCGGGCACGTACGTGCTCACGGTGACCCGAATCGGCTTCCGGGAACACCGGGAGCAGGTGAGCGTCGAGGCTGGTGCGACCGACGTCGAGGTCATGATGGACACGGAGCCGATCGTGGTTGGGGGCGTGACGGTCGAGGCCCAGCGCAGCCGCGCCAAGACCCGCTTTGAGGAGTCGGCCGGGATCACCGTCCAGGAGATCGAGGCCGCCGACCTGAAGTCGCTCCCCGTGATTGCCGAGTCGGATCCGCTCAGGGCCATCGAGGTGCTTCCGGGAGTGACGACGGTGTCGGATTTTTCGGCGGCCTTCACCGTCCGGGGCGGCTCCGCCGACCAGAACCTCATCCTCCTCGACGAGGTGCCGATCTTCAATCCGTTTCACCTGGGGGGTGCGGCGACCGGGTCTCTTCGGTGTTGACCGTGGCGAGCGATCCCGGCGACGGAGATTTCGGGGTCGACGCGGGCGTCAGCATTCTGGCATCCCGTGTGGCGGTGAACGGAGCGCTTCCCCGGAGCGCTACCGAGAAGCTGGGATTCACGGCGACACGCTGGCGTGCGTCCGCGCGGCGTTCCTATCCGGATGTGCTCTTCAAGCCCTGGGTCGACTTCCCGTACCACCTGTCCGACTATCAGGGCGTCTTCAAGGCGTGGACGCGGGAGATACTGAAGCGACACTGTCGCCCCGCTTTGCCGTGAGGCGCGTCCTGCGGGACAGGAATTCGGCAGTGCGCCTGGCTGCGGGCCGGTACAGCCAGTTCATCCACTCCACGCGGGATGAAGAGTTCCCCTTCGGGATCGAACCGGCCTGCCGTTCACCAGGCCGCTCGGCACCGAGGATGTCGGTTCCTGCTACCGGGCCGTCGTCTCTCCGTCCTCCTTCGCCCCCAGGGAGGTCGTCGAACTCGAGGTGGTCCTGGCCGACGGCGGCACCATCACCGGATCCAGCCGGATACCCGATGCCTTCCACTTTGTCGGCTTAACCCACGAAGACGGGCACTGCCGTCTGGAGCCCGACACCCACTACCGATTCAGATGGACCGAGGCGGCGGGCACATGGTCTTATCTGTCCGACACCTGGATCGAGGGATTGCCCGAGGCCCTCGCCGGACGCGACATCGAGGTGCCCGACTCGCTGTACCTGACCGGTTTCGGGATCGGCGAAGAGGACACGGATGTCCTCTTTCCCGGGGAATACGGGCTATTCGACCTGGGGGACGATGCCGACGCCGATCTGCTCCGCATTCTCGACGAAGGCCTCCCGGGGGGCGCCTGGGCGGAAGTCGCCTTCGCCGCAACCGACCGAAACTACGTGAACTGGATCCGGGGCGGAAACTTCAACCCATCGGGAATCATCCGCATCCCCTCCGTCTTCGGGGATGGGACCGGCTTCTTCGGCACGGCGACGCAGCGTGTGCTCAACGTCAGATCGGCCCCGGACGGCGACGGAATGCCGCCGCTCTGTGGACCTGCGGAATCCTGAGCAGGGCGGAGGACGGGGCTCCGCGCCAGACCCGGCGCACTACCGACACCCCGTTCGACCCCTCTTTTGTCCGCCATTTCAGGGGCTTTCTGGCGGACAAAAGAGGTTTCCGCTTTACCGCGCCAGCGGATCGGGCCGCAGCTGGAACTTGAGGACCTTGCTGAGCGTGCCCTTGCCACCTTCCATGTGGAAAGGCGCGCGCGTGCTCACGGTCGCCCACAGGCCCCGCCCCTTCCATCCCCCGTCCGGGTCGTCGATGCGGCCGTCCAGCCATTTGGTGTAGAAGCCGAGCGGATAGGGGACCCGCATAACGATCCAGTCTCCGTCCACGAGGGCCAACAGCCCTTCGGACGCGTTGCCGGTGTTGATGGGCACGTTCTCGCCGAGTCCGAAGACGTTGAACTGATCAACCCATGTGTAGTAGCTCGCTTCGGCGCTTCCGGGGGCGGTTACGCCCTGGATCTGCGGCAGTGGCTCACGATGGAAGGTCCAGCCCTCAGGGCAGTGCTGGCCCGTAGCCTCCGGACCGTTGAGCGGTCCCGCGCACTTGCTCCGGTCGAAGCTGGCCATGTGCCCACTGGCGAGCGCCGCCCACATCACTCCGTTCCGGTCGATGTCTCCGCCGCGCGGCGAAAACCCTTCGATGGGCGCGCCCGACGGGTCGAGCGGCAGCTCGTACAGCTCGGCGAGCGCCGTCGCCGGGGGGTTCGGGCCCGGATCCAGCCGGACCACCGCTCCCGGGTAGCCCAGTGACGTGGCCCAGACCGAACCGTCCGGAGCGGGCGCCACCGAGTAGAAGCCGGCCACGATCCTCTTGTCCTTCGTGGGGTCGACCGGCTGGTTGGGCTCGACGTAGTCGTCCCGCTGGCCGTTGCCGTTCGTATCGAGGATGAGCGCCGTCCAGCCCTGCGAGCTCTCCTCGTCGCCGGTCTCTTCGAACATCCTCGTGTTCAGCCAGCCCACCACCTGTCCACCGCCGCTCGTCCAGAGCGTGTTGTCCTCGTCCTCCGCGAACATGAGGTGGTGCGTGCTGAAACAGGTGCTGATGTGCGTGAGTTCCTGCGACTCCGGATCGTACATCTGGAGGTGGCGTCGGGCGCTGTTCGTCGGGAAGAGCCTTGCCGACGGGTGGTCCGACCCCTCGCGGCAGAAGTCCGGATTCTGCGGTGGGCGCACCGTAGAGGTAAGCCAGAGTCGGCCCCGCTCGTCCAGCATCGGGTTGTGGACGTTGTTCCTGCTCGTCCAGATGGCCTCGTCACCCCAGTAGGGCGACGGCTCGGGCATTCCCGGACCCGAGGCCGGGCGGGTGCTCGGATCGCGCACCGTCAGTGGGATCCGGCTGGCCGCGTGGCTCACCGGATCCAGCACCGGCACGTAGTCCGCGCTGGCCTCGAGCGCCCCGAAGATGGGTCCGTTGGCGTTGACCGTGGGATTCCGCCTGTCGGTGGAAACCTCGTCGTGGAGGTAGGCCTTCGGATCGGCCCAGTCCCACAACGTGACGACCACGTTGCGCTCCATGCCCTCGGGCCGTGGAGGCGCCTCCGCAGGCGCCTCGCCCGCCACGATGCGGTCGGTCCAGTCCGCGAACATCTCGAGCATCCTCTGCCGGCCGATGCGGTCGAAGCCCCCGCTCATCCCCGACCCGGCCTGTCCCGACTTGATTCGCCGGTCCCACGCGTTCACGGAGGAGGCGAAGTCGCCCAGTTCCGCCGGGACCTTGCGGGTGCCGAGGCCGCCCATCTGATGGCAGGCCGTGCAATTGCCCGACTTGAGGAGCCGGAGCAGCTGGGCCTGGTTTTCGATGTTCGGCGAGATCCCGTTGCCCTCATCCCCGGACCCCGGAAACTCGTGCTCTTCCGGCACGCGGAGCAGCGACAGCCAGTACCCCGCCGGATAATACTCCGCCGCTGCCCGTGCGTCGGGCGCCGGCACCGCGGTCAGGTCCAGAGCCGTGCCGGGCGAGGCGCGAAGCTTGTCCGAATCGACCAGGCCGTAGCCGCGCACCCACACTTCGTAGCTCGCCTCGGGCAGGTCGGGGATCAGATACCGGCCCTCCTCGTCGGTCACGACGATCCTGGCGAGACGCGTCGGCAGGTCGGCCGTCTCCGCGATCACCCAGACGCCGGCCTCCGGTCCGCCCGCCCCCGTCACGACACCCCCGATGTCGACGGCGTCGACGGCGGGCGCCTCCGCGGCGGGTTCACACGCCGTGAGTGCGGTCAAGGCCGCGACGGCACACGACGACAGGCGGCAAGTTCGGGGGGAGCCGCGCGTCCCACGGCCCGGGCCGACGCGCAAGATCTGTGATATCGTCCAATTCCGCATGTCACTCTTCCCGCTCAGGCGTTCCCGAGCCTGGCAACTCGGGTACTCTGACTGATAGGACGGAGGCTGATGGCTGGCCAGCGCGTCGCCGCGATCATGGTGCCGTAGCCCAGGGGCCACGGGGTCGATCATGACGTGCTGCCCCGCGCACCGGACCTGTGGTATGATTCGGCCCAACGCAGCAGCGGGGACGCAGCACCTTGCGAGAACGAAGCGAGCAGCGAATGAGCGAGGTGGCTATTCGGCCAGCGCGATCGGGTACGGGATCCACACGCAGGGCTGATCATGGCCATGCACAACCCGCCGCATCCGGGTGATATCGTGAAGCGGCAATGCCTCGAACCCCTGGGTTTGACCGTGACCCGCGCCGCCGAGGGTTTGGGCGTTACCCGGCAGGCGCTTTCGGAGCTGGTGAACCCTATTCGCCACCTTCTGCACCATGTCGGGTCTGCGGCGCCGGGCCAGCCCGATAGGAACGACTCGGTCCGGGCCTGTCGGTCAGGACTCCCGGTGACGTGCCCTCCGACTGACGCTGGACGTAGCTGAGCGCCGCCCGCACCAGCAGCCCGGAACGCGACTGTCCTTCGCGCACCGCCGCCTGGTCCACGATGGCCAAAACCCGTTCTGGAAGTGTGATGTTGATCCGCTTGGTCTTGCTGGAGAGCTTCGAGATATCCACGGCGACGATGGCCCACACCCCGTCTCGGTAGTCCTCATTGGCTTGGTGTGCTTCGAGCGAGGCACGCGCCGGGACTGGTTCACCGTCCATTAGCAGCCCCTCGACATGGCAGGCGATCGCCTCCCGGGCGGACTCGATCGCCTCGTCAAGGGTGTCGCCGGCGGAGAAGCAGCCGGGGAGGTCGGGCACCGTGACTCCGTATCCGCTACACGCGTCCTTGTGAATCACGATCGGAAAGCGCATCAGCGATCCTCCCATTTCCAATTGGCCTGTCGATAGATGCTGCGAAGCGTCCCGATGGGGATGTCCTTGCTGGGATGCTTTACCGTCACTCGGCCGGGCTTGTCGGGATGCACGAATTGGTGGTGGCTTCCACGGGTGTTCCGAAGCGTCCAGCCATCCGCCACCAGTTTGCGAATGATCTGCCTGCTCGACATGGTGTGTACCATACACACGAACAGCAGGATCCTCAAGGGGGTCGTGGCGCAGCAGTGCAGGCCTACATCGCGGCCATGCCGGGCTGGAAACACGAGGTCGGTCGCTATTTCACCACCGTCATCCGCGCCCTACGGAACAACCCACTGGTCTCATCCAGGAACCTGCGGCGCGCCAACTCCAGATACTCCGGGTCCACTTCCACTCCGACGCTGTTTCTTCCAGCCCGGGCCGCAGCCACGGAAGTAGTCCCCGTCCCGAGAAATGGATCCAGTACGGTGTCCCCCACGAAGGAGAACATCCGGACCAGTCGAGTGGCCAGTTCCACTGGATAGGGTGCGGGATGGTCTCGTGTGGACGCGCCCGGGATCGTCCAGATCTGCCGGAACCACTCGCGGTGTTCGGCTGCGGAGATCACGCTCAGCACCCGTGCGGCGGGAGACGGGCTGCGGTAGCCGCCCGGCTTCCTTTGCATGAGGATGAACTCGATGTCGTTCTTGATGACGGCGTTGGGCTCGTAGGGCTTCCCCAGAAAGCCGCCCGCGCCGCCCATCTCGAAGCTTGCGTTGGCGATCTTGTGCCAGATAATCGGCGCGAGGTTGTCGAACCCGAGCCTCCGGCACGACTCCTGGATGCTGGCGTGGAGCGGAACCACGACATGACGGCCATGCTGGCGCCGGGACAGGCAGACATCGCCGACGATGATGATCAACCTCCCGCCGGGCACAAGAACCCTGTAGCATCCGTGCCACGCCCGAGCGAGTTCCGCCACGAATCGATCGTAGTCGCCTATTGCTCCAAGCTGACCCTCTCCCTCGTTGTACTTCTTCAGGGTCCAATACGGCGGAGACGTGACCACCAGATGGACGGACCGGTCCGCAAGCCCCGACAGGTCGCGGGCATCGCCTCCCAGGATGAGATGATCTGACGGCACTTCCTGAACGGCTGCTGCCACCCTCGCCGAGCCCGCGGGATCCCTGGCCATGCCTGGGAGCGCGGTCTTCAGCGACTCATCGGCCAGGATCAGTTCGGGGAGGTGCCGTTCCACGAGGGCCCCGAGTCCGGGACCGCGGACGATCGTATCTGCCGGCGTCATGGGCGGCGCTCCAAAATCGGGTTCCGGTCCCGGACATGAGCGACGAGCTGATCGAAGAACGGGGCGATATCGTCAACGCCCGAGACGATCAGGGGGCCGTCTGAAAAATCGACCTCCAGAAACAGCGATGCCTCGATCATCCCAATGCTCCACGACGGCGGCTTTCGGTCCGAGAGTCGTGTGATGCGACGTTTGAGCAACTCCCCCCACGTGGAGCCGTGAAGCTTGCTGTGGGCGTCCTCGGCGACGTTGAACAGCATGACGTACCCCGTCACGATCTCCGGCGAGTACATTTGCAGGTTTGTCACCTCGCCCATCATGTCGTCGAGCCGGTTCGGGACGGTTCCACCGAGGTTCTTCAGGAGAGATTTCAGTGAGATCGCCAGACGTGGCTTGTCGTCCAGCATCCAGGCCACGTCCCAGGACTTCTCACGGCCCCCTCCCGGCAGCTTGGCCTCCGCGACCGCCCCTTCGAGTCCGCGCTTCGCCAGCTCCGCGATGCAGAACCGAGCCAGGCTGTCGAGCCTCTTCGTTGAAGTCGCCTTGCCCTCTGTGACAGCGATCTGGTGGAGGGAGCTGACGGCGTCCTGGATCGTCATGACGAGTGGGTGGGAGGGGGGCGCTGCATGAAGATAGGCGGTACTTGCGGGCGCGGACATGGTTGAGTGGGGCTGGGGGATCAGCAAACTCGATCCGGATCAGCCCACTTCGCCATCTCCTGCGCGATGGCGGGTCTGCCCTGGCGGCCCAACCCGATAGGAACGACGCGGTTCCTGCCTGTCGATCAGCAGTCCCGGCAATGTGCCCTCCGCCTGGCGTTGGACGTAGCTGAGCGCTGCACGAACCAGCAGCCCGGAACGCGACTGTCCTTCGCGGACTGCCGCCTGATCCACGATTGCCAGTACCCGCTCTGGCAGGATGATGTTGATCCGCCTGGTCTTGCTGGAGAGCTTCGAGATATCCACGGCGACGATGGCCCACACCCCGTCTCGGTAATCCTCATTGGCCTGGTGTGCTTCGAGTGAGGCACGCGCCGAGATCGGTTCACCGTCCATCAGCAACCCCTCGATATGGCATGCGATCGCCTCCCGGGCGGACTCGATCGCCTCGTCAAGGGTGTCTCCGGCAGAGAAACAGCCGGGAAGGTCCGGTACGGTGACTCCGTACCCGCTACATGCGTCCTTGTGAATCACGACCGGAAAGCGCATCAACGATCCTCCCAGTTCCAATTGGCCTGCCGAAAGATGTTGCGAAGCGTCCTGGTCGGGATGTCCTTGCTCGGGTGCTTCACCCTTACTCGACCGGGCCTGTCGGGGTGAACGAATTGGTGGTGGCTTCCACGGCTATTCCGAAGCGTCCACCCATCCGCCACCAGTTTGCGGATGATCTGCCTGCTCGACATGGTGTGTATGATACACACTGCCGGTAGGATCCTCAAGGAGTCCCTAGTGTGTCACGCGGAGGATTGATCGCCTGGGCGGCGGAGAGGAGCAAGAGAGATGACTGGCAGAATGAAAAACACCGCGAGTCGATCGACGAAGGGGACAAACGGAGGGTGGCGCCAAGGGTGAGGCGGCCAAACCGAAACTCCTCTCGGGCGGCAATCCCCAGATTTCGAAGGGTGATGGGGATGCACCCGTGCAGGCCTACATCGCTGCCATGCCGGGCTGGAAACGCGAGGTGGGTCGCTACCTCGACACCCTCATCGAGCGCAACGTGTCCGACATCCGCAAGGCGGTCAGATGGAACACGCCCTTCTACGGCATTCCGGAGCAGGGCTGGTTCCTCGCCTTCCATTGTTTCACGAAATACGTCAAGGTGGCCTTCCTCAACGGCGCCTCGCTGCGTCCTGTTCCGCCGGTGGTCTCAAGGCAGGAGGACGTGCGCTACTGCCACATCCACGAGGAAGACGAGCTCGACGAGGACGTCCTGGTGCGTTGGATCGAGCAGGCATCGGAGTTGCCCGGCGAGGAGGTTTTCTAGTCCCAACTTCGAACTCCCAGAAGCGGGCAACTTAGTGCAGTGCGGCGACATAGCCGTGGTCCGGGGGTGTACGCTACTGGGTACGGGTCAGGGGCGGACGCCGAGGAGGCGGAAGGCTTCGGCCTGGAGCGGGGTGGGGCGGGTGAGGACATCGGCGGCCACGGCCCCCTGTGCGGCGGGCTGAACGCGGTTGCGGGTGAGCGTGGCGAGGTCGGCCAGCAAGGTCTGGAAGCTGTGGACGGGCAGGCCGCCGGGGGTGCGTTTCCTGCCCGCCTTGGCGTGGGCCGAGGGAGAGGGACGGGCGGGGGCGACGGGCGAGGATCTGGCGGCCTCGGCCGCGGCGGGATCGTCGTCGTCGAAGAGCAGCGGCGCGAGCGCGCGGCGCATGTGCCACTCGACGTAGTAGGCGAGCATGCAGAGGAAGACGTGGGCCCGGACCCGGCCTTCGAGGCGGTGGTGGACCGGACGCACCTTGAGATCCACGGTCTTGTAGCTGCGGAACGCCCGCTCGACGCGGCTCAGGCTCTTGTAGGACCGGACCGCCTCTTCGGCCGGGAGCTCCTCGGCGGGCACGTTGGTGCGGATGACGTAGATGCCGTCGAGGGCGGCCTCTACGGCGATACGGTCCTCGTTGCGCACATACGAGAAGCCGTCGTCGGTGCTCTCGGTGTCGAAGTGCTTGCCGACCTTGAAGCGGCGCAGCGCCCGGTCGGCGCGCACGGCGATCTTGTCCTTGCCCCGCAGGGGCCGCTGCTCGCGCCGGGTGGCGGCCACGACCTTGTCCAGCTCGCGTTCGGTGGCGGCGAGCAGGTCCAGCCGCTTGCGGGCCCGCTCGGCGGCCAGCAGCGGGTTGCGGCACACCACCAGGCGCTCCCCCGGGAACAACTCGGGCGCGGTGATCTCGGCCAGATCCTGTTCGTCGAAGAGGGAGAGCTGCAAGGTGCCGCCCTTGACCAGCTTGCGGATCGCCGGAGCCCGCAGCGCGGTGATCCACCCCAGGCCCGCGGGCCGGACCTCCTCGCGGATGCGGGCGTCGGTCAGCAGCCCCCGGTCGCCGACCAGGACGATGCGCGACAGGGAGAAGCGTTTGCGCAGCTTCTCCAGCTGGGTGGCCAGCGTGCCGGGATCGGCGGTGTTGCCCTCGAAGACCTCCGCGGCGACCGGGCAGCCCTCGCGGTTGCACAGCAGCGCGAAGACGATCTGGAGCTTGCCGCGCTTGCCGTCGCGGGAGTAGCCGCGCTTGGCCAGCGGACACTTCGAGCCCTCGAAGTAGACCGAGGTGACGTCGCAGAGCACCAGGGCGCCCTCTTCGAGGTGCCGGGCCGCCAGGTGGCGCTCGATGCGGGCCTGGCGCTTGAGCAGCCAGTCCATGGCGCGGTAGAGCTCGTTCTCGCCGGCGTCCTCGACGCCGAGTTCCTCGCCCAGCGTGTGGGTCAGGGTCTCGCGGGACAGGGAGCGGGCGGTGGCCAGCTTGGAGCGGGGATCCAGGATGCGGGCGAGGATCATGGCGGTGGCCAGGGCCCGGTCGCGCGAGGGGCGGCGGTCCAGGAGCTTCTCGAGGCCGAGGCGGCGGGCGGTTCCCAGCACGGCGGCGGCGTGGCCGTGGGGCCGGGAGCGGAGGATGGCGAAGGCGTCGCCGAGGGAGGGCAGCGCCACCCCGCCCTTGAGCAGGATGCGGAACCCCTCGACCAGATCGTCGGGCCACTTCGACAGGTTGGCGAGGGTGCGTTTCTTGACCTTGCCGTCTTCGCGGAAGGACTCGCGCAGCAGCACGGCGGGCGGGGAGCTCCGGTTGGGCACGCGTTCGACATACATGGGTATTATAATAACGACTACAATGAGTCATGGCAAGTTGATATCTCTTTCACTACATGGGTACGCCAGACACCACGACAATCCCGCCAAAACACCCGCCTGCCAATGAGTTACAGCGTCAGGAGGCCCGGATTCCGCTGGAAGTTGGGTCTAGTGGGTCCAGTCGGGTGAGGGGAACGTTGACCTGTCCTAAGCCCAACTTCGAACTCCCAGAAGCGGGCAACTTAGTGCAGTGCGGCGACATAGCCGTGGTCCGGGGGTGTACGCTACTGGGTACGGGTCAGGGGCGGACGCCGAGGAGGCGGAAGGCTTCGGCCTGGAGCGGGGTGGGGCGGGTGAGGACATCGGCGGCCACGGCCCCCTGTGCGGCGGGCTGAACGCGGTTGCGGGTGAGCGTGGCGAGGTCGGCCAGCAAGGTCTGGAAGCTGTGGACGGGCAGGCCGCCGGGGGTGCGTTTCCTGCCCGCCTTGGCGTGGGCCGAGGGAGAGGGACGGGCGGGGGCGACGGGCGAGGATCTGGCGGCCTCGGCCGCGGCGGGATCGTCGTCGTCGAAGAGCAGCGGCGCGAGCGCGCGGCGCATGTGCCACTCGACGTAGTAGGCGAGCATGCAGAGGAAGACGTGGGCCCGGACCCGGCCTTCGAGGCGGTGGTGGACCGGACGCACCTTGAGATCCACGGTCTTGTAGCTGCGGAACGCCCGCTCGACGCGGCTCAGGCTCTTGTAGGACCGGACCGCCTCTTCGGCCGGGAGCTCCTCGGCGGGCACGTTGGTGCGGATGACGTAGATGCCGTCGAGGGCGGCCTCTACGGCGATACGGTCCTCGTTGCGCACATACGAGAAGCCGTCGTCGGTGCTCTCGGTGTCGAAGTGCTTGCCGACCTTGAAGCGGCGCAGCGCCCGGTCGGCGCGCACGGCGATCTTGTCCTTGCCCCGCAGGGGCCGCTGCTCGCGCCGGGTGGCGGCCACGACCTTGTCCAGCTCGCGTTCGGTGGCGGCGAGCAGGTCCAGCCGCTTGCGGGCCCGCTCGGCGGCCAGCAGCGGGTTGCGGCACACCACCAGGCGCTCCCCCGGGAACAACTCGGGCGCGGTGATCTCGGCCAGATCCTGTTCGTCGAAGAGGGAGAGCTGCAAGGTGCCGCCCTTGACCAGCTTGCGGATCGCCGGAGCCCGCAGCGCGGTGATCCACCCCAGGCCCGCGGGCCGGACCTCCTCGCGGATGCGGGCGTCGGTCAGCAGCCCCCGGTCGCCGACCAGGACGATGCGCGACAGGGAGAAGCGTTTGCGCAGCTTCTCCAGCTGGGTGGCCAGCGTGCCGGGATCGGCGGTGTTGCCCTCGAAGACCTCCGCGGCGACCGGGCAGCCCTCGCGGTTGCACAGCAGCGCGAAGACGATCTGGAGCTTGCCGCGCTTGCCGTCGCGGGAGTAGCCGCGCTTGGCCAGCGGACACTTCGAGCCCTCGAAGTAGACCGAGGTGACGTCGCAGAGCACCAGGGCGCCCTCTTCGAGGTGCCGGGCCGCCAGGTGGCGCTCGATGCGGGCCTGGCGCTTGAGCAGCCAGTCCATGGCGCGGTAGAGCTCGTTCTCGCCGGCGTCCTCGACGCCGAGTTCCTCGCCCAGCGTGTGGGTCAGGGTCTCGCGGGACAGGGAGCGGGCGGTGGCCAGCTTGGAGCGGGGATCCAGGATGCGGGCGAGGATCATGGCGGTGGCCAGGGCCCGGTCGCGCGAGGGGCGGCGGTCCAGGAGCTTCTCGAGGCCGAGGCGGCGGGCGGTTCCCAGCACGGCGGCGGCGTGGCCGTGGGGCCGGGAGCGGAGGATGGCGAAGGCGTCGCCGAGGGAGGGCAGCGCCACCCCGCCCTTGAGCAGGATGCGGAACCCCTCGACCAGATCGTCGGGCCACTTCGACAGGTTGGCGAGGGTGCGTTTCTTGACCTTGCCGTCTTCGCGGAAGGACTCGCGCAGCAGCACGGCGGGCGGGGAGCTCCGGTTGGGCACGCGTTCGACATACATGGGTATTATAATAACGACTACAATGAGTCATGGCAAGTTGATATCTCTTTCACTACATGGGTACGCCAGACACCACGACAATCCCGCCAAAACACCCGCCTGCCAATGAGTTACAGCGTCAGGAGGCCCGGATTCCGCTGGAAGTTGGGTCTAGTGGGTCCAGTCGGGTGAGGGGAACGTTGACCTGTCCTAAGCCCAACTTCGAACTCCCAGAAGCGGGCAACTTAGTGCAGTGCGGCGACATAGCCGTGGTCCGGGGGTGTACGCTACTGGGTACGGGTCAGGGGCGGACGCCGAGGAGGCGGAAGGCTTCGGCCTGGAGCGGGGTGGGGCGGGTGAGGACATCGGCGGCCACGGCCCCCTGTGCGGCGGGCTGAACGCGGTTGCGGGTGAGCGTGGCGAGGTCGGCCAGCAAGGTCTGGAAGCTGTGGACGGGCAGGCCGCCGGGGGTGCGTTTCCTGCCCGCCTTGGCGTGGGCCGAGGGAGAGGGACGGGCGGGGGCGACGGGCGAGGATCTGGCGGCCTCGG
This sequence comes from Longimicrobiales bacterium, assembly GCA_965225805.1. GTDB lineage: Bacteria > Gemmatimonadota > Gemmatimonadetes > Longimicrobiales > Gaopeijiaceae > BD2-11. Next base: position 1,074,528 of record OZ245327.1, on the reverse strand, counting down.
CCGCGGCGGGATCGTCGTCGTCGAAGAGCAGCGGCGCGAGCGCGCGGCGCATGTGCCACTCGACGTAGTAGGCGAGCATGCAGAGGAAGACGTGGGCCCGGACCCGGCCTTCGAGGCGGTGGTGGACCGGACGCACCTTGAGATCCACGGTCTTGTAGCTGCGGAACGCCCGCTCGACGCGGCTCAGGCTCTTGTAGGACCGGACCGCCTCTTCGGCCGGGAGCTCCTCGGCGGGCACGTTGGTGCGGATGACGTAGATGCCGTCGAGGGCGGCCTCTACGGCGATACGGTCCTCGTTGCGCACATACGAGAAGCCGTCGTCGGTGCTCTCGGTGTCGAAGTGCTTGCCGACCTTGAAGCGGCGCAGCGCCCGGTCGGCGCGCACGGCGATCTTGTCCTTGCCCCGCAGGGGCCGCTGCTCGCGCCGGGTGGCGGCCACGACCTTGTCCAGCTCGCGTTCGGTGGCGGCGAGCAGGTCCAGCCGCTTGCGGGCCCGCTCGGCGGCCAGCAGCGGGTTGCGGCACACCACCAGGCGCTCCCCCGGGAACAACTCGGGCGCGGTGATCTCGGCCAGATCCTGTTCGTCGAAGAGGGAGAGCTGCAAGGTGCCGCCCTTGACCAGCTTGCGGATCGCCGGAGCCCGCAGCGCGGTGATCCACCCCAGGCCCGCGGGCCGGACCTCCTCGCGGATGCGGGCGTCGGTCAGCAGCCCCCGGTCGCCGACCAGGACGATGCGCGACAGGGAGAAGCGTTTGCGCAGCTTCTCCAGCTGGGTGGCCAGCGTGCCGGGATCGGCGGTGTTGCCCTCGAAGACCTCCGCGGCGACCGGGCAGCCCTCGCGGTTGCACAGCAGCGCGAAGACGATCTGGAGCTTGCCGCGCTTGCCGTCGCGGGAGTAGCCGCGCTTGGCCAGCGGACACTTCGAGCCCTCGAAGTAGACCGAGGTGACGTCGCAGAGCACCAGGGCGCCCTCTTCGAGGTGCCGGGCCGCCAGGTGGCGCTCGATGCGGGCCTGGCGCTTGAGCAGCCAGTCCATGGCGCGGTAGAGCTCGTTCTCGCCGGCGTCCTCGACGCCGAGTTCCTCGCCCAGCGTGTGGGTCAGGGTCTCGCGGGACAGGGAGCGGGCGGTGGCCAGCTTGGAGCGGGGATCCAGGATGCGGGCGAGGATCATGGCGGTGGCCAGGGCCCGGTCGCGCGAGGGGCGGCGGTCCAGGAGCTTCTCGAGGCCGAGGCGGCGGGCGGTTCCCAGCACGGCGGCGGCGTGGCCGTGGGGCCGGGAGCGGAGGATGGCGAAGGCGTCGCCGAGGGAGGGCAGCGCCACCCCGCCCTTGAGCAGGATGCGGAACCCCTCGACCAGATCGTCGGGCCACTTCGACAGGTTGGCGAGGGTGCGTTTCTTGACCTTGCCGTCTTCGCGGAAGGACTCGCGCAGCAGCACGGCGGGCGGGGAGCTCCGGTTGGGCACGCGTTCGACATACATGGGTATTATAATAACGACTACAATGAGTCATGGCAAGTTGATATCTCTTTCACTACATGGGTACGCCAGACACCACGACAATCCCGCCAAAACACCCGCCTGCCAATGAGTTACAGCGTCAGGAGGCCCGGATTCCGCTGGAAGTTGGGCCTAAGGTGAAGCGCGGCGAACAGGCATCAGTCGTCGACTGCCCGAAACGGAAGAAGGTACGTGTCAGCCAATCGATGTGATTCGAGACCATGATCGTGCAACAAAACGACCGCTTGCGACTCTAGGGTGGCTCGCGGCGCAGTCAGGAAGGCAAGTTTCCCGTATACTGCGTTCAGTGCGGACTTAATTCGCCCCAAAGAGTCAAACGTCAGGGTCCGTGCATCGGACTCAACAGCCCCTGACTGGTCGGTCGCATGCCCATCAGCATGAACGATGACTGCTCGACGTTCCCAATCCGGGTAGTTCTGTTCGAACCATTGCTCTGACACTCTCAGCTGGCCGTGGTCGGCCTTGTTGATCGCGCTCGTCTTCTGGTGCTTGCACTCGATTACGAATCCAAGATCTCCATCGCCGAGCCAAAGATTGTCAGGTCCGGACCCCGTACTACTCTCCGGCCGGTCACTTCCGAATCCGAGAAATCGGCCCAGGGCTTCGATCGCTCTCTCAAAACGGTTCGCCGAGGCCTGCGGGTGTAGATCGGCAAGAGCAGTTTCGATTGCGTCAATCACCGCGGAGCGAATAGCATATTCTTCAAGGATCTCAACCACCTTGGTAGCCTGTGGCGTGCCCTTCACCAGCGGCTGATACCGAACTTCACTTTGTGGCTTTGTGAGCGTCTGGTTCAGGGCGTGTGCCGTGACTTGAAGCCCCTCTCCTCTGTCACCGTCGTTGGCTAGCCATGCTGCCCTCGACGCGAGGTGGAGCAACCAGCCTCGAAAGAGATCATCCCACTCTCCGTCTTGAGCTTGCTTCGTGAGGAAATCACATGCCTTCATGAAATCACTGTACCGCAGCATCTCGAAGGCACGCCGCTCCACCCTACCCGCCTCAACCAACCGGCGGGTGTCCGTCTGGACTTCCCCTGCCTCAGCTATCCGCTGTGCGTGAATCTGCTGCCAACCACCGTCTCGATCGAGACACTGCAGAGCAGTGGCTAGCAACTCTGCGGGAGACGTGATGTGACCGGCGATTTCACGACCGAGAGTGACTTGAGCTCGTGTCCCTGGCGTCAATATCTGTTGCGTGCCGCGCTGTCCAAGCCACCCGACAAGGTCCGTACCGAGCAGGAGCACAACGCAGGAATCTCCTGCTCCACGTGTGCCTCGGCCCATGCCCTGTTCCACTCTCTGCGCCTGCGCGATGTTGATGGAACTGAGACCTTGGAGGACCGATGCCCTGTACAGGTCGTACTCGTTAGAACCGCGAGGCTTGCCGTCCAGGACTAGTAGCCGACAAGAATCGTGGGGGAGGTCGATGCCGTCGTACCGATTGACCAATACTGGCAGCGTCTTCGCTCGTAGGTCCGGTTGCTGAAGACGGTCTACAGCAGTTGAAACAGCGTCCCCAATGAAGACCTTACCCACATCCACCCAAGACTCCGCACGACTCCTGCTCGGCACTAGAACGACTACGCCTTTTCCGCGTCGTCGCACTGTGTCAGCGAGCCTGCGCGCCGCCGCACGCGCTGAGTCCCGGGACAAGCCGGACAGGGTCGGAGCGAGAATCATCCGTTCGCCCAGACCCGCCACCGAGCGCGTGGTGATAGGCCGCGATATACTCTCGACAGAGGCACCAAAAGTTCGGACGAGAAGTCCATCGTCCGACAGAGTGGCCGACATGAAGACACGCCGCGCACAGTTCTTGAATGACGGCACAGCATGGACCGGCGGCAGCATTGGCGTGATAGTGAACGCATCCTTCGAAACGAGTGCGTGGCTAACTGGGAAATGATCTCTGACGAGAGGAAGGCTGAAGCGAAACGGATCATCATCCAGAGATTGAATCCTCTCTCTGACCGCCGTAGCCACGTCCAGCCACGCCCAGTGCGGTACCTCCATTACCCCCTCATGGCGCCCTGCTAACATGTCGTCGAGTCTGCCCACGGTATGCACCTTTGCAAAGGCCCATCGGACTCGTCCAACGAGATCGCAGTATAGCTCGTCGTGCTCTGACCGACTAACGGTGATCGAGAAGATCTCCCGTATCGTTGCAGCGCTGGTGTGAGCATCATCGAGGACAATTCCCCCCAGCTGAACGGGCTCGCCCCTACCTAGAAGCCCGAAGACAGTGAGCCCGTTGAACAACATGTGGTAAGAACCCACAAGGATGGCTTCAGCGTTCAGAAAAGATGCCGGAAGACCATGCCCGGATTGATACGCCTCTGCCACAATACCAAATTCGGTCGCCTTCTCAACCACTTGGGAGGCGAGCTGGCGCGTGGGCGCAAGATAGAGGAAGGGTTGCTGGAGTTCGCGGCGAACCGACTCACCGATGAGGAGCCCGACCAAGGTTTTACCACTACCAGTGTTGAGCTTGATTGCCAGATCACGCTCACCACGTCGCTCATGCCACGCACGAAGGGCGGCTGCCTGCGTGTCCCACAGGTCGTTTACGTGCTCCGGCTTGGGAAGGGTCTGGAAGATCTCGATGGGATCCCAAACGGGATCGCCGATGGAGGGTCGGCGCAGCTTCTGAAAGTCAACCATTGGGGGATCATAACCTCCACCGAACCCGCCTGAAAGGGCGCAAGCGCATCCCCGCGACGTCTTTTGGTGTCGCGCCTTTGACGTGCGGATCCGGCGAGGGAGGTGTTGTCTCATTTGCGAATGAGGGCGCGCCGTTCCGCCAGTCCTTGCAGGAAGGCTGTCGAGCGCCGATCCTATGGCAGCCGGCGTGGGCGGCGCTCCGGAATGCCGCCCAGGCATATCTTTCGCTTGTGGCCATGGATTGGACCGATTGCACAACCTATGACCGAGGCATCAAACACATCCGGCGGCGCCGCGGCAGCTGGCGGGTTCGACTTCCAAGCCGCGCTTGGCGCGATCGTCTACGTACACGCGCTGCGTGGAACAGCCATCTCCTGGCTCGATGATTGGACGGCTTCACCTCCCACTGCTGTGTCCTTCGAGACCGCCGGTCCGGGCGATGACATCTCGTTGACGCTTGCCGACGACAGCACCGTCGAAGTACAAACGAAAAAGGGCCTTACGGCGACGAATCGATTCTGGTCCGCACTCGACTCCCTCTGCGAGGGCATCGACTCCGAGCGCTGCCACTACGGCATCTTGGCCGTGTGCCCGCAGTCCAGCCTGTCGGTTAGGAAACACTACGCGCTCGCATTGCGTCGGCTCGGCGACCAGCGCGGGGATCACCCGTCGACGGCGCAAACCAAGCTGGCAGACTTCCTCGCGGAGAAGGGGTACGATGTCGCAAAGGTTTGCTCGCGCATTCGCATAAAGACCGTACCGGCCCTGATCGACGACGACGCCTCGATCGCAGCGGCACGTTCGGAACTCGGGCATGTCTGTGTTTACGACCGTCAGGCGCAACCGGCTTGGAACGCCTTCTACCGGGACGCGCTGTCCGCGATATTTACAAGGGGCCGCAGGACAATCCCCAGTCTCATCTCGGTCTTACGGGCATCCGAGGTGGACCTGTCGAGACCATCAAATGACTCGCCGATCGCGATCAGTGCCTCGATCCTCGAATGGACGCTGTCTCGAACAGATCACTTTGAGATCCTAGGCATGCCGGCCCGGTTGCCCACCGACCAAGCATGGCTGCCTCTCAAGGCATTTGTCCGAGACGGGTATGTCGAGACGGAATCCTCGGTTGAGGAAGCACTGGCGGCGTACCACGCGATCGGCGAGGAGTCGAAACGGAAGCGCGACGGCGAGATCGACGCAAGAACGATAGGGACATTCCGAAAGCTCTGCGTAGTCTTCGGCGGACCCGGCAGCGGAAAGTCGCTGTTGCTGGAAGTCCTAGCGCGCGAGTTCGCGAAAGACTCGTCCGTCAGTCTTCGCGTCCGTTTGCGGGACCTAGCGAGGCGAATGGCGCGGGATGGGTGTACCGTCGAGGAAGGCATCTTCGGACTTGGTCTCGACGATAGCAGAATCGCGCCGGAGCAGCTGCGCGCCGCGTCGCTCTCGGAGCTGGTCATTCTTTGTGACGGGCTCGACGAATGCGGCAACCGCCAATCAATCATAGCGTCGGGCCTGCGAAGCATCGCCGAATCCCATCCATCCTATCGGGTAGTCGTCACGACGCGACCGATTGGCTACAGCACGAGCGAACTCCGCAATTGGCGCCACTACGAGCTCGCACCCCTTCCGGCGGAGGACGTACCAAAGCACTTGGAGATTCTCTGCCGGGCTGCCCTCGGAAGCGATGGCGCTAGCGATGATCAATTGCGCGACCGCGTACAGGCCTATCTGAGAGAAGGCGACGCCGCGCGGACCTTGGCACGCACGCCGCTGTTGTTGGCGCTCGGAGCATCTCTGTTCCTTGAGTGGCAGCATCCCGGCCGGAGCAAGTCGGACCTCTATGACCGAATCTTCAAGCTAGTCAACGATTTGCCCTCTCCCAGAAAGGAAGCCCCTGCCGTTCCTACCAAAGCAATCCGCGACAGCGTCTTGAACGCACTCGGGTGGCAGGTTGTCGCTTCACCACTTCTGGCTTCGGACGACGTGGAGCGCCGCTGCGCCAAGAGCTTGCGAGCCGCAATGGGGACGACGGACCTCCAGGCCCTTTCCGACGTTCAGCAATCGATCAACTACTGGGAGGCGGCTGGACTCGTGGAACGCTTGTCCCATGCAAGTCTGGATCTGATCGCTTTCGTCCACAAGACCTGCGGGGAGTTCGCGGCAGCACGGCATCTTGCCGCCATGGATCCGGACCAAGCACGCGGGCTGATACGGCACGAGCTCTCGAATCCGGATTCAGACGAGATCCTCGACTTCGCCACTCAGACGCCATTGGCCACGACATTGGCCGAAATGCTCCTGGCCGAATTCGAGGCGGCAGAGCCCAACCTAGACATATTGAACCGCCTCTTGCGGATCCTTGCGCGACCCGAGACATCGCTCTTACCAACGGAACGCCGGTCGCTTCTCGAACGCCTATTCGCTCTCGTTCGATCGGCGGATCGTCAGAAAGCGTATCGTGCTGGACTCTGCCTGACCCGCAACGACCTGAGCCGTCTGGCCGAGGCAGAGGAGATGGCGTCCCGTCTCCTAGCGGCTCCGGCCGAGTGGTCGCGTCTCATAGGTTGGACGATACTTTGCAGCCACTTTCCGGGCAGTCTGGACCAAAGTGCACTGGAGGACGCGTTCCACCACTTCGTAACGCGTAGTCGCGACGACGACTTCTTTGTACTCACGGACTTGGTCCTGAGCAACTCCGTCCTCATATCGCTCCCCGACCGAGACGTCTTCCAAGAGTTCCTGATCGGCGCGTTGAGACTTCTGCTCCCGGGCAAGGACGCTCACCATCAAGACCGAGTCATTGCTGCAGCAAGCGATGAGCGGAACTTCACTCCTGACTTCATTTCGCGCCTCGGCGGTATACTTGACGAGCTCGGCCGCAAAGACGCGCTGCGCCAACATTTGCAATGGGGCACATCAATCGACTTCGCGGCGTTTTCCGAGAATGCGCGACGGATCGCATCCGTCCTGAGCGACGTCGTATCGGCCGCATTCCTCAGGGAGTCTTCCGAGCCCCCGCCCGAAACGGGTCTGAAGTTCCTTTCCGCGTTTCTTCGCATGTCCGGCATGTGGGACTCACTACTCAGCAGCAACAACGCCTTTCCGTCCGGGGGCGCGCAACTGTCGGAGGTGCACGCGCTCCTCCGTGCCGCTGCGGCAGTGTTCGGTCTGCCGGCCGAGAGACTGGCCGCAGAAGCGCGACGCGCCGTTGACGCCATTGAGGCCCTGGTAGGCGAAAGGAATGCTCATTCCGCCTTCGATATCTTTCCGGACGTGGATGCGCCCGAAACCCGCTGGGAGCGTGCCGTTGACATCCGCATTGACGATGGCCTCCTCGAACCCTTGGTCCATCATCCGTCGGGCGGAGTGAGTCGTCTCGCTGCACTGCTATTGCACGCTCGATTGGACGAAGTCCAACGTGCCCCCGTGTGCGCGCGGATTATTACGACGGGAAGAGGAGATGCTCTGCGCCTGGGTGCGGCGCTAGCAATCAATCTACCCGATCATGGAGGCCGGGACCTGATCTTGCGCAGGCTCGAAGGGCGACCGGTTGAGGGCCTACACCATCTGTTCGACCTACTGCTCAAAGACGAATTGGCGTTGGTCCCTGACCATCTCCGCGCCTTAGAGACCGGTTTGTTTGACTCAAGTGCCAGAACAGCCGCGTCCGCGGCACGATGGTGCCAGGGCGTCGCAAAGGCGTCCGATGCCTGGCTTGTACCTCTACTCGTGCGAGCGATGGACCACTGGCTCGAACACGAAGACCCGTATCCGGTTGAGGGTGGGCTTGTCCCCGATAGCCCGAGGGCGGGCCTGCTCCGCGCGTTGTGTGCAGTCGACAATCTCGGCCTTGACCAACTCACGGAGCTATCTGCGGATACAAGGCGCGACGTCTCCGATGCCGCCGTTGACTGTCTGATTACCTACGCCATCGGATCACCTGACCAAAGAAGGGGGCTTGTCGACATGATTTGTGCCAAACGGTTCCCGGTCAACCGCTGCGACAGGCTCCTTGATGCGAAAATCCCGTATGCGTCTGCTGGCCTCGCAAGACTCAGTGCTCTGCGCAACGATTCTGATGCTGCCTTCCGAGCCTTCGTGGTCCGTCGTGTATTGGTTCATCCCGGAATGGATCCCGACGAAGCCGCCTCGGCGGCGGCGCTCATGAAGGATGACGAGAACGGCAATGTTCGGGATGCCGTCTATCGATTCCTAGACTCTAAGACCCGACGTGCCTGACTTCTCAGCCGAGGCAGGTCCACTGCAACACGATCACCCATAACTCAGTTGGTCACGTCGCGTTGGAGTGTCTGAAGCGGAGACGCGAATCTACCTGGCCGAGCACAGCCACCCAGTCGACAGACGCCCTCAGTACCCCAACACCCCCGGCAGCCACAACACCACTCCCGGCACCAGTGCAATCACCACCGTAAGCCCCAACATCAACGCCAGATACGGCCACAGCGGCCGCGCCACCTCCGCCGGCTCCACCCCTCCCACGGAGCAGGCCACCAGGAGGCTTACGCCCACGGGAGGCAGGAACACGGAGATCCCCTGGGTCGCCACGATGACGGTTCCGTAGTGCACGGGGTTGATCCCGAGTTGCATCGCCAGGGGCAGCAGGATCGGTGTCAGAAGGACGACCGCGGGCACGCCCTCGAGAATGGCGCCGAGCGGAAGGAAGACGAGAATCGTGAGGATCATGAAGCCGGCTTGGCCGCCTCCCATCCCCACTACCGATGACGCCAGCGTCTGGGGCACCTGCAGGACGGCGAGGACCCAGCCCAGCAGGCGCGCGGCGCCCACCACGAACAGCACCATCCCCGAGACCATGGCGGTCTGGACGATCTTGCTCCACAGGTCCCGGGCGGTGAGGGACCGGTACACCGGCCCGGCCAGAAGCAGAGCGTAGGCGACGGCGACGGCAGCGGCCTCCGTGGGCGTGAAGAGACCGAAGCGGATGCCGCCCAGGATGACCACGATCATGAAGAGGGGGAGCAGGGCGTCGATCGCGGCTCGCCGGACTTCCGCGAAGGACGCGCGCTCCCCGGCCGGCCATCCCTGCCTCCGCGCCTGCCACCTGATCTGCGTCATCAGACCCACGGCAATCAGGAGCGCGGGTACGATCGAGGCGACGAACAGGGCGCCTATGGAGACGTTGCCGATGACGCCGTAGACGACCATCACGATGGCCGGCGGAATGAGGATCCCCATCCCGCACGCGGCCGAGACGATCGCGGTGGAGCGCGCCCGGCTGTATCCGTTCGCGGTCAGTTGGGGCACCATGATGCCCCCGATGGCGGCCGCGTCCGCGGAAGTGGAGCCCGACACCCCTGAGAAGAACATCTCGGCCATGATGACCACCTGCCCGAGCCCTCCGGGGAGGTGGCCCACGAGCGCCCGCGCCAGCGTCACCAGGCGGCGGCTGATCCCCCCGACGTCCATGATGAAGCCGGCCAGAATGAAGAGGGGCACGGCGAGCATGGGGAAGGAATCCATCCCGGCGACGATCTGCTGCGGGATGATGACGAGCGGGAGATCCGCCACCACGATGGCGAGAACGGCCGCGATCGCGAGCGCAAAGCCGATGGGCACGGCGGCCAATACCAGGACGCAGAAGATGCCGAGGAGGAGGGCACCCATCAGGTGGTCCCCCCGGCCGGGTGATCCCAGACCCCAGCCTCGAGCGGCGGGTCCGAATCGCCGGTCAGGTCAGGTTGCTCCGGCACAGCCGCCGATGACGCCCCGCCGCCCGCGCCCAACCACCCCGCCAGCATGTGGATCACCATCAGCGCACCGGACACCGGGGCCGCGGCATAGACGAGAGCGACAGGCAGGTTCAGGGCCGGGGAGCGCTCTCCCATGGTGAGGTCCATGAGGGCGATGCCCGTGGCGACGAGGAGGAGCGCGAACATCAGCACGACCGCCCCGGCGAAGGTCTCCACGGCCCTCTTCGCGCGCGGGAACAAGCCCTTGGTGACTTGGTCGAACCCGAAGTGAGCCCGATGCTCCACCGCCAGCGATGCCCCGAGCAGCGACATCCAGATGAAGCAGAAGCGCGAGACCTCCTCGCTCCAGGGATTCGGGTAGGCGAAGAGGTAGCGCATCAGGACCTGGAGAAGGACCACGACGGCAACCGTGATCACAAGGCCGCCCACGGCGTAGGTCTCGAGCCTTACCAGGACCCGATTGACCGCCCGAAGCCGTCGCATCATTCGCGCTCCACCTCGGCCCGCCTCATCCGCTAATCGCCTCGGCCCTGCACACCCTTCCCGTCGCGCACATTCTGTTTACGCATTTTACGTATTTTACGCATTTCACATTGCACCCCCCGCCTCCGCCACCAACCTCGCGATCAGCGCCTCGCCGTCCAGCAGCCGATCGGCCAGCTCGTCCCAGATGCTTGGTCTGACGGCTGGCGCGAACGGCGCCAGGTCCGGGCGCGAGATCTCCACGCCTGCTGCGCGCATCTGCTCGATGGCGTCCTCCTCCATCTGGCGCGCGACTTCGCTCTGGTAGGCGAGCGCGTCAGCCGCAGAGCGGTCGACGATCTCCCGGATGTCCCTGGGAAGCGCCCGGTAGAACGGCTCGTTCACCAGTAGGGTGATCGGGTTGTAGGTGATGGACGTGAAGCTGTAGAACCCGGCCACTTCGTGGAACCGGCTGCTTACGAATCCGATGGCGTTGGCCTCCCCGCCGTCGATCACGCCCTGTTGGAGCGCGGAGTAGACCTCGCCGTAGTTCATCGGGGTCGCCTGGACGCCCAGCGCGGAATAGGCGGCCAGGTAGGTCGCGTTCTGAAGGACCCGAAGCTTGAGGCCGGCGAGATCCTCGGGCGCCTCGACGGGCCGACGCTTGTTGTAGACGTGGCGGAACCCGTAGTCGAGGAACCCCAGCGAGCGGACGCCCGTGCGCTCGAGAAGGAGTTGGCGCCACCAGTCTCCCATGGGGCCGCTCATCACCGAGAGCCCATGATCCCGGGTCTCGAAGAGGAACGGGAGATCGAACATCTGCCCTGCGGGCACCCAGCCCGAAAGCACGGGGGTGCCCGTGATGGCCATGTGAACCGCGCCGACCTGGATCTGTTCGAAGGCCACGCGCTCGCCCCCGAGCTGTCCTGACGGATAGATGACGACCCGAAACCGTCTGTCGGTGCGCTCGAGCATGAGGTCCCGGAAGCGCTCCGCCATGAGGTGGAACTCCGAGCTCCCCGAGAGCACATGGGAGAAGCGGACGTCCCAGGTGGGCGAGTCGGAATCGCCGGACCTGGGGCCGCCGCACGACACCACCAGGAGCGTCGCCACCACCGCCAGCCGGACCAGCGCACCTCGCGCGGTCACGACCCGTCGAACTCCAGCGGCGCGTGGACAATCTCCGCGTCGCGCCGAGGACGGCGAGGCGCTACGCACCCCAGATCGTCTGGCCGGCGTCGATGAACAGGCTGGCGCCGGTCACGAGGCGCGCCTCGTCGTTGGACGCGAGGAACACCACGGCCCCCACCAGGTCCTCAGGGGTGCCGATCTCCCCAAGCGGAATGCGGGCGAGGCGGCCCTCACGGAAGTCGGCTTGTTCGATGTCGGCCCGGTTCATGTCGGTCTCGATCAGACCCGGCGCGATGGCGTTCACCCGAATCTTGTGGGGCGCGAGCTCGAGCGCCATCTGCTTCGTGAGCATCTCGACCCCTGCCTTCGACACGCAGTAGTGGGTGAGGTTCGGGGCGGCCACCGCCTGCCCGGCCGACGACACGTTGACGATCGCGCCCGGCGTCCCGTCCTCGACCATGCGGCGCGCCACTGCCTGGCCGACCAGGAAGTAGCCCTTCAGGTTGACGTTCAGAATGGCGTCCCACTCCTCCTCGCTGATCTCGAGGAGGGGCGTGCGCTTCAGGATCCCGGCGTTGTTGACCAGGATGTCGAGGCCACCCAGGAAGTCGTGCGCCTCGGCGACGAAGCGCTCGACGTCCGATCGGGAGTCCGTGGAGCCCTGCACGGCGACCGCGCGGCGGCCCATCTCCTCGATCTGCCGGACGGCGCTCTCGGCATCCTCGCGGCTCTGCCGATAGTTGACCGCCACGTCCGCGCCCTCACGGGCTAACCCGAGCGCGATGGCCCGGCCGATGCTCCGTGAGCCGCCGGTGACCAAGGCACGCTTTCCTTCGAGACGCATGGGGAAAAGTTCAGGCAAGATCGAAGCGATCCAGATTCATCACCTTGTCCCACGCAGCCACGAAGTCACGCACGAAGTCCTCCTGGCCGTCGTCACACCCGTAGATCTCCGCGAACGCGCGAAGCTGGGAGTTTGAACCGAACACGAGGTCGACGCTGGTGCCGGTCCACTTCAGCTCACCCGTCCTTCGGTCACGCCCCTCGAACTGGTCTTCGCCTGCGTCGGACGCCTGCCATTCGATATCCATGTCGAGCAGGTTCACGAAGAAATCGTTGGTCAACGTCTCCGGCCGGTTGGTGAAAACGCCGAGTTCGGACCGCCCGAAGTTGGCGTTCAGGGCACGCATGCCGCCAACCAGCACCGTCATCTCGGGAGCGGTCAGGGTCAGCATGTCCGCCCGGTCCACCAGCAGCTCCGCTGCCGGTCTCCGGTGTCCGTTTCCGCCGAAGTTGCGGAACCCGTCCACCTTGGGCTCGAGCACGGCAAACGACTCCGCGTCGGTCTGTTCCTGCGACGCGTCCGTGCGCCCGGGCGAGAACGGCACCTGCACGTCGTGCCCGGCGTTCTTCGCCGCTTGCTCGACGGCTGCGCAACCGCCCAGAACGATCAAGTCGGCGAGCGAGACCCTCTTCCCGCCGGACTGCGAACTGTTGAAGTCCTCCTGGATTCCCTCCAGGATCCCGAGCACCCTGGCCAACTCGGACGGGTCGTTGACTTCCCAGTTGTTCTGCGGCGCAAGGCGGATGCGCGCGCCGTTCGCCCCGCCACGCTTGTCGGTCCCGCGGAACGTCGACGCCGATGCCCACGCGGTCGAGACCAGCTGGGCATCGGACAACCCCGACGCGAGGACCCTGCCCTTGAGTTCCGCGATGTCCTGCGCGCCGATCAGCTCATGGTCGACGTCAGGGACGGGATCCTGCCACAGCTGTGGCTCGGCCGGCACCAGGGGACCGAGACACCGTGTGCGGGGCCCCATGTCGCGGTGCGTCAGTTTGTACCATGCGCGGGCGAACGCGTCCGCCAGTTCCTCGGGGTTCTCCAGGAAGCGCTTCGCAATCGGCGCATAGGCCGGGTCCATCCTCAGTGAAAGGTCCGTGGTCAGCATCATGGGGGCGTGCTTCTTCGACGGATCGTGAGCATCCGGCACGGTGCCCGCGGCAGCGGCATCCTTCGGAGTCCACTGCGCCGCGCCTGCAGGACTCGACACCTGCTTCCACTCGTAGCCGTGCAGGTTCTCCAGGAAGTTGTTGTCCCACTTCGCCGGGTCGGTCGTCCATGCGCCCTCCAACCCGCTGGTGACGGAATCGACGCCTTTGCCGGTGCCGAAACTGCTTGTCCAGCCGAGGCCCTGCTCCTCCAGGTCGGCACCCTCGGGTTCGGGACCGACGTGCCGGCCCACATCGGCGGCGCCATGCGCCTTGCCGAACGTGTGTCCCCCGGCAATGAGCGCGACGGTCTCCTCGTCATTCATCGCCATGCGACGGAACGTCTCTCGAATGTCCCTGGCTGCCGCGAGGGGATCCGGCTTGCCGTTCGGCCCCTCCGGGTTCACGTAGATCAGGCCCATCTGTACGGCGCCGAGAGGATCCTGGAGTTCGCGGTCGCCACTGTAGCGCTCGTCTCCAAGCCACGTGTCTTCGGGCCCCCAGTCGACGTCCTCGGGTTCCCACACGTCCTCGCGGCCTCCGCCGAAACCGAGCGTCTTGAATCCCATCGACTCCAGGGCACAGTTGCCGGCGAGGATCATCAGGTCGGCCCAGGAAATCTTCCGGCCGTACTTCTGCTTGATCGGCCAGAGCAACCGGCGCGCCTTGTCGAGGTTCGCGTTGTCGGGCCAGCTGTTGAGGGGCGCAAAGCGCTGGGTGCCGGAGGCGCCGCCGCCGCGGCCATCGCTGATGCGGTACGTGCCGGCGCTGTGCCACGCCATCCGAATGAAGAGCGGCCCGTAGTGGCCGTAGTCGGCCGGCCACCAGTCCTGCGACGTGGTCATCAACTCGTCGAGGTCCTTCTTCAAGGCATCCAGGTCAAGCGACTTGAACTCCTCGGCGTAGTCGAAATCCTCGTCCATGGGATCCGGCGAGCGCGAATGGCGGTGAAGAATTTTCAGGTTCAACTGGTTTGGCCACCAGTCCTGGTTCGGCTTGGGCATCTCGTTTCTTCCTCGAGGTTGGGCAGAGTTTGTGGACGTGGGCTGACGTGCCCGCGTTCGGTGGTTTGGGCGTGTGGATTCTATTCGGCGGTTTTCGTCGCGGCAACGGGACCTGGACCTGGCCGGGCGGGATCAGCGCAGCGGTCCAGCGCGGATGCATCGCCGCTCGAATGCCGTGAGGGTTTCTTCCACAGGCTGCGGGCCACCCCTTACGTTCATAACGTTGGTGTGGTAGGTCCAATCCTCTCGCGGAGCGATCCATGAGGCCCTCGGTTCGAATCGTACTCGCCTGCTCGCTGGCATTCCTCTCCACCCTGATGGCTCCGGTGATGCCAGGGGCGACCCAGGCGGCCGCCCAGTCCTTCCCCTCCGACGACCCGGTCATCCGGGCGATCTGGGAGGAGGGCGTCGAGCGCTCGCAGGTCTACCAGCTCGGCCAGGTGATGATGGACTCGATCGGGCCGCGCCTGACCGGCTCGCCCGCCATGGCCGGCGCCAACGACTGGGCGGTGGCCAGGTACGCCGAGTGGGACATCGAGGCGTACAAGGAGCGTTACGGCACCTGGCGGGGGTGGGAGCGCGGGATCAGCCACATCGATCTCGTCTCGCCGCGCGTGCGATCGCTCGAGGGGATGGCGGCCGCATGGAGCCCGGCCACGGACGGGCCCGTCGAGGCGGACGTGGTGATTCTGGCGGACGCGGGCAGCCCCGAAGCGTTCGAGGCGTGGCTGCCGGAGGTGCGCGGCAAGTTCGTCCTGATCTCGCGGCCGGAGTCGAGTTGCCGCCCGCGGGACAACATGGAGTGGTTCGCCCGGCCCGAGTCGCTGGCCCGTATGACGGGGGAGCGCGAGCGCGCGGCCGCCGAGTGGCGCGAACGCGGGGAGAACAGGGGTATCGATGCGCGCGTGCTGCCGGAGGCGCTGGACGCCGCCGGGGCCGCCGGGATCATCCGGTCACAGTGGTCGGAAGGGTGGGGCGTGAACAAGATCTTCGGCACCCGGACCGAGCGGGCGCCCGTCCTGGACCTGAGCTGCGAGGCGTACGGGCTCGTGTACCGGCTGGCCGAGAACGGTCAGGGGCCGGTGCTGCGCGTCGACGCCCAGGCCCGCTTCCTCGGTGAGGTGCCGGTCTTCAACGCCATCGCCGAGATCCCCGGCACCGCCGAACCCGACGAGTACGTGATCCTCGGAGGCCACTACGACTCCTGGGACGGCTCGGACGGCGCGCTGGACAACGGCACCGGCGCGGTCGTCATCATGGAAGCGATGCGCATCCTGAAGAGCGCGGTCCCGAACCCCCGCCGCACCATCATCGGCGCCCTCTGGAACGGCGAGGAACAGGGCCTGAACGGGTCGCGCGCCTTCGTCGAGGACCACCCCGGGATCCTCGAGAGCACGCACACGGTGTTCAACGTGGATCACGGGACCGGGCCGGTCACCTTCATCCCCATGCAGGGGTTTGCGGCAGCCGCGGGGCGCTTCGGTGAGTGGCTGGCGAAGGTCCCGAGCGAGCTGTCGGGTCAGGTCACGCTCGAGATTCCGGGGATGCCCGAATCCGGCGGGACCGACCACGCGTCCTTCCTGTGCGCGGGGGTGCCCGCGTTCAGCTTCCACGTGGGAGCCGGCCGGGGCGACGACTCCCCCATGGACATCAACCGCTGGGACACCAGCATCTACACCTGGCACACCAACCGCGACACCTTCGACAAGATCGTCTTCGAGGACCTGCGCGACGACGCGGTGATGACCGCGATGCTCGTCTATCTGGCGTCCGAGGATCCGGAGCGGATGCCGCGGGACCAGCGGGCGATGCCGGACGGCTCGCAGTGGCCGGAGTGCCGCCCGCCGGCGCGGAGTTCGGGGGAGAGCAGCCGGTAGCGAACTGCCCACCACGCCCATTCGCCGGGCCACGATCCGCGGCCCGGCGAAGGCATGTGCCGTCTGGGTGTCCGCGCGGCCTTTGGCAGGGACAGTTCGCCGCGGCACCGAGCGGGCGGAGGGTCTAGCTCTAGCCCGCTGAGCCCTGCGCCTGCGAGTGAACCGCGAAGGCCGCTCCCTGCGGGTCCATGCACTGGGCGACATAGTCGCCGCCAGGAACCTCCATCGGCCCGTTCAGGACGGTCCCCCCGAGCTCGGTCACCTTCGCCGCAGCGGCATGCGCGTCGGGCACGCGAATGTAGCTGAGCCAGGCCGACACAGGCATCTCCGGGGGACGGTTGAACATGCCCCCCAGAGGATGCGCCCCATGGTGGAACATGTGGTACACGCCCATCTCGCCCATGTCCATCCGGCTCGCGACCTGCCAGCCGAACAGCTCCGAGTAGAAGGCCCACGCGGCCTCCCAGTCGGTGGTCGCCAGCTCGCGCCAGGAAAACTCGCCGAGCTCCGCCGGAGCGTCGTGCCCCGGCGTCTGGTCAGCCGGCTGGTACGCCGTGAAGACGGCTTCCTGCGGATCCTTGATCACCGCGAAACGCCCGACATTGTCGATATCGATCATCTCCAGCAGCGATCCGCCCAGGCTCTCCGCCTTCTTGACGCAGGCATCGACATCCGGGGTCGACATGTACACCAGCCAATGCGGCGGAACGCCCGCGGCCGCGATCTCCGCGGGGAGCTGCATGAAGCCGCCGAGCGGCACGCCCTGGTTGGTCCACAGGCGGTACGGCTGTCCTTCGCCGTTCCACCCTTCGGTGCCCCACCCGATGAGCGCGGTGTAGAAGGCCGCGGCCCCGTCGGGGTCGCTGGTGAGCAGCTCGTCCCAGCAAAATCGTCCATGCGGTGTTCCCGTCACGGTTCCCCTCCCCTGGTTGGTATCGTTGGGCGGGCCCGGGCTCTCGTGCCCGGTGGTCCCGCGCTCTCGTTGCTGTTGATCCCGCGCCTTCGTTCGATGGCGGTCCGCCCTGAGTTTCAAGCCATCCCGCCGCCATGCCCAACGCCCGCGCCACGCCCTCGGCGCACTCGTCTCGTTGACTCGATTTCAGGCTGCCACAATCTTGCTTGAAGCTTCCCGCGATTCAATGCCCAGGAGACGATCCCGTGACACCGCTCGCCGCCGGCGCGCCCGCGCCCGACTTCACCGTGCTCGCCACCCCCGGTTCCGAGAACTTCACGCTGTCCGAGCACTGGGGGCAGCCGGTCGTGCTGATGTTCGTGCCGCTGGCCTTCACCAGCACCTGCACGGCGGAGTTCTGCCACATCTCGGAGCATTGGGGTCAGTGGGGTGAACTGGGTGCGCGCATCGTCGGCATCAGCGTCGATTCTCCCTTCGTCAACCAGAAATGGGGCGAGGAGATGGGGGCGCCGTTTCCCATCCTCTCCGACTTCAACAAGGATGCCGCGGCGGCCTACGGCGTCCTCTACGAGGAAGTGCTCGGTCTGCGCGGCGTGGCCAAGCGTTCCGTGTTCGTGGTGGACGGAGAAGGGCGCATCACCTATGCCTGGGTGAGCGAGAACCCCGGGGTGCTCCCGCCGTTCGACGAGATCGTGGAGGCGGCGCAGGCGGCCGCGTGAGCCATGCGCCGGTCGGCACCGGCCAGGTTCGCACCCCGTTCGGCGGGATGACGACGGGCCTGAAGGCAGGCGGCGATCGCCATCTCAACCGAGGCGAGCACGTTTCAGCGGTACGGCATACCCGGCTGTCCTAGGGAATGACGGATGACCCCGGGTCGAGAAGACCCTTGCCGAAGCATATGGCGATTCCAAGGAGAGGAAGATGACGCTCACACGACGCGACTGGCTCAGGCTCACGGCAGGCGGCGGTGCCGCACTCGCCCTCACTCCCGACTTGCTGGCGTCGCTGGCGCGCCAGGAGGTCATCGCCCGGGCCATCCCCGCCACGGGCGAGATGCTGCCGGTGGTCGGGCTGGGGAGTGCCGCCACCTTCTCCCGCGTGGCGCGCAGCGAGGACGTGAGCGCGATCCGCGACGTGCTGCAGACCTTCGTGGAAAACGGCGGCACGGTGTTCGACACCGCTCCCGGCTACGGCGCGTCCGAGCAGGTCGCGGGTGACGTCGCCAACGAGCTCGGCATCCAGAACCGGATCTTCTGGGCCACCAAGGTCAACGTAGCCGGGCGAGGGGGCAGGTCGGCCGACCCGGCGGCGGCGCGCGCGCAGGTCCAGCGCTCCTTCGACCGCTTCCAGCTGCCGGTCATCGACCTTATCCAGGTGCACAACCTGGGCGATCCCCCCACGCAGCTCGGCATCCTCAAGGAGGAGAAGGCGGCGGGCCGGGTGCGCTACATCGGCATCACCAGCACGAGCGAGCGGCGCTATCCGGACCTGGCGGCGGTCATGCGTAACGAGCCCATCGACTTCATCGGCGTGGACTACGCGGTGGACAACCGCGCCTCCGCCGAAGAGATCCTGCCCCTCGCGCAGGAGCTGGACATCGGCGTGCTGGTCTACGCTCCCTTCGGCCGCACGCGCCTCTGGAACCGGGTGAGCGGGCGCGACGTGCCCGAGTGGGCCGGGGAGTTCGACGCGCACAGCTGGGCGCAGTTCTTCCTCAAGTTCACGGTGGCGCACCCGGCGGTGACCGTGGTGACCCCCGCGACCAGCCGCCCCGAGCACATGGTGGACAACCTGGGCGCCGGCATGGGCCGCCTCCCGAACGAGAGCCAGCTCGAGCGCATGGTCCAGCTGGTGGAGGATCTGCCGTCGGCCTGACGCGGGTAGCAGTCGCGGGCGGGCAAAGCGCACCCGTCCTGCGAAAGTCCTCGTGCACCGACCGCAGCCGGGCGTCCCTCGCGCCGGCTGCGGTCGCTGGCGTTATTCCCTCTACCCCTCCGGCCTCACGATCTCGTACCGGCTCGGCGGCTCCGCCCCCAGCAGGTGGCGCACGAAGTAGTCCCAGCGCCGGCGGATGAAGTAGGGCTCGTTGAGGCCGTGGGCGCGGTCCGGGGCCCAGATGAGGTCGAAGTCGCGGTTGGCCTTGATGAGCTCTTCGATCACCTGGACGGTCATCGCCGGGTGGACGTTGTCGTCCATGTCCCCGTGCATCAGCAGCAGCTTCCCCTCGAGGTTGGAGGCGTATGACTTGTTCGCCGCATCCTCGAAGTTGTCCGTGCCCGTGGAGTCCGTTTCCATGACGCCCTGATATTTTTCCGCCCAGTAGATGTTGTAGCTGCGGTTGTCGTGGTTCCCGGCCCCTGAGACAGCCACCTTGAAGAAGTCCGGATAGCGCAGGATGGCATCGGTGGAGGCGAACCCGCCGCCGGAGTGTCCGTAGATGCCCACCCGGTCCAGATCGATGAACGAATGGCGGGCCGCGAGCTGCCTGATGACGGCGATGTGGTCGGGGATACCGTTGTCGATGAAGTTGCCGTAGTAGTTGTCGTGGAAGGCCTTGGAGCGGTGCGGCGTTCCCAGGTGGTCGATCTGCACCACCACGAAGCCCAGCTGCGCCAGCGCGAAGTTCTCGCCGCCGCCCTTGAACTCCCAGTCCCCGACGCTGCCCCGCTGGGGCCCGGGATAGATGTGCGAGATGATCGGGTACTTGGCGTTCTCGTCCAGATCCGGCGGGAGATAGAGGATGCCGTAGAGATCGGTGATGCCGTCGCGCGCCTTCGCCGAGAACACCTCGCCGGGGATGAAGCCGACTTCCTCGATCCCGGAGATGTCCGCGCGCTCCAGCTCGCGCACGATGCGACCATCGGCGGCGGTCCGCAGGAGGGTGACCGGCTCCTCCTCGACGCGTGAATACGTGTCCACGAAGTAGTTGCCGCTGGGAGAGAATTCGATGATGTGATTCGCGTCCTCGGGGGTGAGCAGCGTCAGGCCCGAGCCGTCGAAGCCGATCCGGTACAGGTGTGCGTAGTACGGATTTCGCCCCGGCTCGCGGCCGCGTGCGGTGAAGTAGATGCGCTGGCGGGCCTCGTCCACGAATAGCGCCTGGCCGACCGTCCAGGGGCCGGACGTGATCTGGTTCCTGAGGTTGCCCTGGCCGTCGAAGCGGTAGAGGTGCGCCCAGCCGTCGCGCTCCGACCACCAGATCACGTCATCGCCGCTCTCGGACACGTACCATGACGGAGTTCCGCCGCTCGAGCCGCCGCCCCGGTGTCCCAGCGACACGAAGGTGCGGGTGGAGTCGCCCAGAATGACGCGCGAGGTACCGGTCGCGGCGTCGATCTCGGCCAGGAACACCCGCTGCGAGCCGCGCGTGAAGTAGTTGACGTGCAGCCGGGTGCCGTCGGCGCTCCAGGCCGAGTCGGGGGCGGAACCCGCGAAGGAGAGCTGGTGCGGGACCGGCGCCACCTCGACCCGGTGGTTGGCGGCGGCACGCAGAGCCGGCACCCGTCCGGATCCCTCCGGCGTCCGAGCTGCGCCTCGGGCTGCGCCTGCCATACCGGTCGTGGCGCCCCCATCACCGTTGGCCGCCACCGTTCCGCCCGGCGGCCCGCCACCGCCACCGTCCACACCCTCCCGGCCGCCGGCGGCCACCTCCGCTTCCTCCAGCTCCACGATGTGCACGGTGGGCAGCGGGATCACCGAGTCGCCCGGCAGCGCGTACGGCTGCGAGAAGTGGCGCGGACGCTGCGACGTGTAGGAGATGTAGTGCATTTGCTCCACGTTGCGCTCGTCCCGCCGCGCCACCGCCAGGTAGCGGGAGTCCGGCGACCAGGCGAGCGTGGGCGTGCGCGGCGCCGGGCCTTGGCGCTGCTGGTTGGGGCGCGGTTCGTTATAGCCGTAGGCGTAGTACTTCTCGCCGTCCGCGGTGAGCTGGATCGAGTCCCCTCCCCCCGCCGGACGCACATAAAGGTTGTACTCGTGCGAGAACGCCTCCCAGCGCCCGTCGGGCGACTCCACGTAGGGCAGCCGCGAGGCGAGCGTGTCGCCGACCGTGCAGGCGTAGCGCGCGATGTCGCAGGTGAAGCGCCTGCTGTTGGCCGTAAACTCGATCGCGCTCTCGCCCGCGCCGAAGCTGAAGGTGCTGAAAGGCAGCTTGTCCGGGACGTAGCTGGTGTCGTTGGCGAGCGACATCGCGCCCGCCAGGCGGTAGTGGTCGAATAGCGGTTCGCGGCTGCCCGCGACCGGGTTCACCAGCACATACTCGTAGCCCGACCCCGTGTTGTTGCGGTACCAGAAGCGGTCGGTATCCCCGGTCTCCATCCAGTTCGGGACCACCTCGGCCCCCGCGATCATGCGCTCCGTGTTCCAGGTCAGGAAGCGCTCCGCGCGGGAGTAGTCGACGGTCTGGGCGAGGACAACTCCCGGGCCGGCGAGGGTCGCGAAGAGGGCCAGCGCAACGAAGAAACGGGCGACGGGAGCAAGCACCGGGTACCGCATGGGGGACCTCCACAAGCATCCAGGGGTTCGCGAGCATCAAGCTGATTGCGGATTCCGCCCGGGGCGGGGATAATCCGTGGAGCCAATCTGCGGAGATGTCCGAACGCCGGGCAAACACCTGACCGTGCCGCAAGGGCCCCTCTGGAACGAACGCAGGTACAATCAACCCACCCACCCGAGGTCGGGGGCATACGCCTTCGACGCCGGGTGACGTACAGCACCGGGAGCACGGATGAGCGAGATCAGCTTCACCGCCCAGGTCGACCGCCACTTCTACAAGGCAGCGGCATACACCACTCACCCGCCCGGTCTTCTCGAACAGATCCGGGTCTGCAACGGCGTCTACGCGTTCACTTTCCCCATACGTCGCGACGACGGCTCCATCGAGGTCATCGACGCCTGGAGGGCGGAGCACAGCCTGCACAAGACCCCTGCCAAGGGCGGGATCCGCTTCGCCTCCCACGCCAATCAGGACGAGGTGGTCGCGCTGGCCACCCTAATGACCTACAAGTGCGCCCTGGTCGAGATCCCCTTTGGGGGTGCCAAGGGCGCCGTCCGCATCGACCGGCGCCAGTACTCGGACGCTGAACTCGAGCGCATCACCCGGCGCTACACCTTCGAGCTGGAGGCCAAGAACTTCATCGGCCCCGGCATCGACGTCCCCGCGCCAGACTACGGGACGGGTGCGCGCGAGATGGCGTGGATTCTGGACACCTATGCCCAGATCACTCCCTACAAGCTGGACGCCGCGGGGTGCGTGACCGGGAAACCGATCGCGCAGGGCGGAATCCGGGGACGAACGTCGGCCACCGGGCTGGGCGTCTTCTACGGCATCCGCGAAACCTGCCTGGACCGGAAGTTCATGAGTGATCTGGGCCTGCAGCGCGGGGTGGGAGGCAAGCGGGTGGTCATCCAGGGGCTCGGCAACGTGGGGTACCACGCCGCCCGCTTCCTGCACGAGACGGGCGCCAGAATCGTCGGCATCGCCGAGTACAACGGGGGCATCTGGTCCGAGGCCGGGATCGATCCGCACGCGGCCCGCAAGCACTTCCGGGAACACGGCTCGCTGCACGGCTTCCCGGGCGCGGTCGACGTGCAGAACGGCATGGAGCTGCTCGAGGCCGACTGCGACCTGCTGGTGCCCGCCGCGATCGAGAACGTGATCACCGAGGAGAACGCGGGACGCATCCGCGCCAGGATCGTCGCGGAAGCCGCCAACGGTCCCACCACCGCCGGCGCGGCGGAAGCGCTTCTGGAGCGCGGAGCTCTGATCCTGCCGGACATGTACCTGAACGCCGGGGGAGTCACGGTCTCGTACTTCGAGTGGCTGAAAAACCTCTCGCACGTGCGCATGGGCCGCATGGAGAAGCGCTTCGAGGAGGTGAGCAACCGCCGGCTGCTTGCCGCGATGGAGGCGCTGACCGGGGAACGCTTCCGGGAGGACATGCTTTCGATGGCGGCCCAGGGCGGGGATGAAGAGCACCTGGTGCGATCGGGCCTGGAGGACACCATGGTCAGCGCGCACCAGGCAAGCTGCGAAGTGGCGCGCAGCCACGGCGTCGACCTGCGTACCGCGGCCTACATCATGGCCATCGACAAGATCGCGCTGGTCTACGCGGAGCGGGGTATTTTCCCGTAGGAAGCCCCCGATCCTACTTGAATACGCGTTCAAATTCGTCGCGTTGCGAGGCGGTGCCCACGAAGAGCACGTGTTCTCCCCTGCGGATGACGTGCTCGGGCTGCGGATGGGGGTTGACCATGCCGTTGTTCTCGACGGCGATCACGGCGAGCCCCGTGCGCGCAAGGATGCCGCTATCGCGCAACTGCGTGCCGTCCAGCGAGAGGGGTACTTCGGCGTTGAAAAGGTCGAGTCCCTCTCCGAAGATCATGGGCTCTCTTCCCCGCAGCGCGCCCAGCACCGACTGGATCTTGATCTGCGAGTCGCTCACGGCGAAGTCGGCCCCGGCCCGGTGGATGGCCTCGACGTTGGCGGGGTGGGTCACCCGGCTGACGATGATCGTGTCCGGGTTGAGCTTCCGGCAGTAGACCGCCAGAAAGATGTTCATGGCGTCGTCGTTGGTGGTCAGCACGACGGAAGCCGCCTCCCTGATCCCGACGCGCGTGATCACCCGGCCGTCCGCCGCGTCCCCGATCACGATGTCGTCCGTCACTTCTTCGATGCTCTCGCGCAAGGTCGGATCGCGTTCCACGATCCGTACCGACGCCCCTCGTCCCTCCAGCGCCCGCGCGACCTCGCGCCCGACCCGGCCCCCTCCGATCACCAGCACGCGTCCTCCGCAGGAAATACCGTCGCCCAGGTACCCCTTGAGGGCCTCCACCTCGTTCGCGCTCCCCACCGCCAGCCCGATGCAGTCTTCCCGCAGCAGCGTATCCGGCAGCGCCGGTTCCAGGTGACCCCGCTTGGCGAGGGCGGCCACGGTCACGCCCGTGTGCGCCCGCACCCGGGCGTCCTCGAGGGTCATGCCCGCCAGCCGAGTGTTGCGAATCGGGAACTCGGCGATCGAGATCTGCTTGTAGCGACCGATGGTCAGCGCCCGCGCCGAACCCACCGACACCCGGTTGGCCAGCTGCTTGCCGAGCCGCCGGGCCGTGAGCACGACCTGGTTGGCTCCCGCCAGTTCGAGCACCGCCTCCCCCTCGGGATTCAGCGCGGTGGCCACGATTGGTACCCGCTCCGAGACCTCTCGCGCCGTCAACACGATGTTGGTGTTGGTCACGTCCGTGGCGTTGGCCAGCAGCAGCCGGGAGCGCCCGAAGGCGCAGTTCTCGTAGGTGGCCCGCAACCCCAGGTCTCCCCGCACCACCGGCACCTTGTCGCTGTGCAGGGATGCGGCCCGTACCGGATCGGATTCGATCACCACGCTGTCGATTCCGCTCAGCGCCAGTCGCTCGATGAGTTCGTCGGCCACGTCGTCGTGTGTACTGATGATGACGTGCCCGCTGAGGTGCGCCGGCACCCGGATCCGCACCTTGGTCTTGAGCTGGGCCTCCAGCCAGGGAGCGTAGAAGAAGCGGATGAAGGCGAACGGCAGGACGATGAGCAGCAGGATCACGCCGGTCACCAGCACCACCATGCTGAACATGCGCCCGAGGTCCGACTGGAAGACGATGTCGCCGAACCCCAGCGTGCTCATCGTCGTCAGCGTCCAGTAGATGCCGGTGAACCAGTCGTGCTGCTGGCCCTCCCGGACCATCAGCACATGGAAGATCACCGAGAAGAGGGCGACGACGACGGCGAGCAGGACCCCGAAGCGCAGCAGCGTCAGGGTCTTCAGCTCGGAATTGTCGCGATGGTCGCCGACCAGGTTGGCGATCGCGCCCAGGGTTCCCTTCATCGCGCCCCCCTCATCGCGTCACGCGCTTCATGGCCGCCGCGGACGATGCCAGCCTCCCCGGCAGCTCCGCGAACAACTCCCGGACTGCGCGGACACGGGAGTCCGAGCACATCCGGAGCGTGAAGTCTGCCTGCGGCGAGCGCGGGGAAGGAGCGGGCCATCCGAGTTTCCTTTGAGATCCGAGTCTCTTCGAATGTTATGGCTAGCGCGGAATGCGGGCGAGTGGCCGCCGCCCAAAACCACCTTTCCTCCTTCGCCGGCTGCTCCGGCGGTGCCAAGGCGCGGTCCACCGGGTAGCTTGCGCGACGGCCGGCCCGCATGCTACGGGTTGCCCACCATCTTTTAACATACGAAAGGAGCGGATGTTGGTCCGCTTGATGCTCAATCCGGCACGCCGTGGAGCCGGACGCCTCCCCACGGCAATGACCGCCTTCGTCCTCGGTGCCGCAGTTCTCGTCTCTCAGGCGGCAGGGCAGGACGCGGGCCAGCCCATACCCTACTTCATCGCCGATGGCGCGGGCGTGCCCGGATACGAGCCGTCGGATGGTGAACTGGCCCGTGCGGCGTTCGAGGCGTGGGCGCGGGAAAGCGCCGGCCGGCTGCGGTTCGTGGAAGCCGGCGAAGCGGAGGCGCTCATCCGTCTGGTGTGGATTGACCCCGGGAGCGGCCTGTACGGGGAAATGCGTCGCGTCGTGATCGACGGCCGGCCCCGGGCCTTCGTGTACGTAACGCCCGGCATCGATGGCCAGGGCCCCGCCATCGCGCGGCTGGCCGCGCGCGATCCGCTCCTGCGGGATACGATCGTCTACCTGACCTGTGTTCATGAACTGGGGCACGCCGTGGGACTGCCGCACACGGCGGAGTTCGAGGACATCATGTACTCGTTCGCCTTCGGCGGCGACATCGTGCGCTACTTCATGCGCTACCGGGAGCGGCTCGGCGGCCGCGCGGACATTGCAAACCACTCCGGGCTCTCGCCCAACGACCGGGCGGTCCTCCACGGCCTGTACCCGCCGCCGGATCGGCGTTAGCTGCGGTAGGACCTTTTGGCTGGACGGACGGTACCGAACGCCGCGGAATCGAGGTTCCGGGTCGCCGTCGGCGAGCCTGCGTCGGAGTCCCAGCCCGGGGCCGATCACGCGCGGGGCCGCCGGGCGGCGCCTCCTGCGGTCGACTGACTGTCCAGAGCTACGGCGCCGCGACGGACGCGTTCACCGTCCGTCCGCGGGCTCCAGCCTGAGG
Source organism: Longimicrobiales bacterium (assembly GCA_965225805.1). Lineage (GTDB taxonomy): Bacteria > Gemmatimonadota > Gemmatimonadetes > Longimicrobiales > Gaopeijiaceae > BD2-11. The sequence goes on along the minus strand of OZ245327.1, from coordinate 1,048,155 downwards.
ACTGCGGTCGGCTCCGCATCGCGATGGTCGATGGCGAGGTAGATGAGACCGTCCGGTCCCTGGCGCACGTCGCGGATCCGGCCCATCCCGTACACCAGCGTCTCCTCCCGCTGCACGTCCTGTCCGTCCATGACCAGGCGCCCGAGCTGCTCGATGGCCATGCCTCCGGCGAAGAGGTTGCCCTTCCAGCCCGGGAAGCGGTCTCCGGTGTACATCATCAGGCCGGATGCGCCGATGGAGGGCACCCAGAAGTGGGTGGGGTGCTCCATGCCCTCGCGCATGGTCCCCTCGTGGATCGCAAGACCGCTGTTGTAGTTGACGCCGTATCCTACCACCGGCCAACCGAAGTTCTCTCCCGGCACCACCCGGTTTAGCTCGTCTCCGCCCTGGGGCCCGTGTTCGGTGATCCAGACATCCCCCGTCTCCATGTTGATCGCCAGCCCCTGCGCGTTCCGGTGCCCGTAGCTGTAGATCTCCGGCTGGATGTCGGAACGGTCGACGAACGGGTTGTCGGAGGGGACGCTGCCGTCCTCGTTGATGCGGTTCGTGGTCCCGTGGTGGTTCGACGGATCCTGGGCGGGGTGCCCTTCCAGATCGCCGGAGGGGGGAGCCTGGCGGTCGCCCACGGTGACGAACAGGCTGCCGTCGGGATGGAACGCCAGCCGGGCGCCGTAGTGGCCCCTGCCCTGCGACCGCGCCAGGAAGATCTCCTTTCCCGGCGTGAAGGTGTCGTTCTCGAAGGTGCCGCGCAGCACCGACGTGGTGGAGCCTCCCTCGACCGGCTTGGCGTAGCTGATGAAGAGCACGCTGTTGCTGGCGAAGTCGGGGTGCGGCCGCACGTCGAAGAGCCCGCCCTGCCCCTGGGCGAACACCTCGGGCACGCCTGCAACCGGATCGGGCAGGAGATTGCCGTCACGGACGATGCGCAGCCTCCCCGGCCGCTCCGTGATCAGCATGTCCCCATTGGGAAGCCAGGCCATCGACCAGGGACGGATGAGGCCGTCGGCCACGGTCACCACCCGGTAGTCGTGCTCGAGCGAGCGAACGACGCCCGACTGCGCGGATGCGGGGGTCGGAGCATCGGCGTCGACGCCGGCAGCCATCTCGCCGTCGCCGGTGGGGGCGCAGGCTGAGGCCGACAGCAGAAGTCCGGCGGCGACGAGAGCAGAGAAGGAGCGAGCCATCTGAGTTCTCCTGTGAGGGTCCGAGTCTCTTGAATGTTATAGCGCGGATGGAATACGGGCGAGTACGCCCGCTAGTTGAAGCCCTGAATGCCCCGGAAGCGGTTGTTTACGACGTTGTTGAACAGCGAGCCGAACTGGAACGAGAACCCCAGGCGCAGGCTGTACTCGTACGATGTGGCCCGCCGCCGCAGGGCGAGCAAGGCTTCCTCGTCGGTCGCCCCTTGGGCAGACAGGTAGATCTGGTCCTTGACCCACTGGATGTTGCCGCGGGCATTGATGCTGAAACCGCGTACCACGCGATAGTCGATGTCGCCGCGCAGCGAGACGTTGTAGAGGCTGGGATCGTGGAGGAACTGGGACCCCTGCAACGTCACGCCGGCGTCTCCCCAGTCCTGTCGCTGCGAGAAGTCGATCTCGAAGGAGTGTTCCCAGCGCGTCTCCTCATCCTGCTCGTACGTGGTCGGCTCGAAGTATTCCCGATACGCTCCGCCGATGCGATAGGAAGCGGTCATGGAACGTCGGGTCGCTTCGTCGTAGGGAAAGAAGCTGTACTCGACCACCGGAGTCAGCTCGACCCGGAGGCGCTGGTTGAAGCGGGTCGTGCGCGCGGATTGCAGCTGCATCCCGGCCGACCAGTGGTCGGCGAGCGCGTAGACGGCGGTCTGGTTGAAGTTCCAATCGACCCTCGTATCCGAGAAATCGCCATCGTCGAGTTCCACGTTGAGTCGGCGGTAACTGAACCGGGCGTTGGTGCGCACCTTCCAGGTCGGGGTTACCCGCGACACCGAGAAGCTGCCCGAGCTCTGGACACTCTTGCGGCTCGATTCCCCGTCGAACTCTCCGCTGCCGTTGATGCGGAACACCCACAGGTCCCAGGGATCTTCGACCTCGGAGCGGGCGACCACGCGCTGGCCAGCGATGTCCTCCGGGCCCGTGCCCACCAGCCTGACGATGCCGCGAAACCCCGCCGTGTTGGCGAAGCTCGCGAGGCCGACTCCGAGGGCGTGGGCGAACCCGTCGAGCTGCTCGCGCTCGGTGTCGGTGGAAAGCGACTGGTAGACGTAGTTTCGCTCGTACTCCTCGTATTCGCCGTGGCCGATGTAGTCGAAGCGAAACTCCCTGCCCCCGCCTCCGGTGGACAGGCTCGTGATGATCACATGGACGTCGGCGGCGTCATCGTCGCGCACCCAGTTCACCCAGTCGATCTCGGTCCGGTAGTAGTCGAAGTTGCACCTGGGACCGGAGCAGTCGAAGAAGACGTTGGGCCTGTCGGACGGTGCGGCTTCCTGGGCGACGGCGTGCGCGGCTGGCGGCGCCGTCAGGAAGAGCAGAGGGGCAAGTGCCGACAACGCCGCCCGGTAACGGCGAGAATGGCCTCGTAGGGAGCCGCGAAGAGAGGCTCGGGCGAGAAGACTGGGCAACGCGATGAGGATGGGCCCTGTGGGATGCTTGGATTCGGTCTTGTTTTGCCGAGGAGCCTTCCGGCTCCCAAGGCAAGGACGTTGGAAGATGTAATAGTGTTGAGCCCTGCGGTAGATGCGCGGGGATGGGCCCATGCGGGCATCCATCCTTCCGGGACGAGGCTGTGGCCGTCTACTGGCATTTCGCGTGGCGGCGCGTGCATGATGCGGTATCCGCTTCCCTTCCTGCTCTTCGGAGGATCTCCCACATGCCCGCGATCCATCCCTGTTCCGGCTCCCGCGGCCTGTTCGCCGCAGTCTTTGCCCTCGCCGCGGTGGCGGCCATTTCGTGCGCGCCCGCCCGCGACGCCCCCGACTCGCCGGAAGCGGCAGCTTCGGCATCTGGTTCAAACCGCATGGTCGAGCTGCTGGCCGGCGGCCAGCCCGTCTTCGGCATCTTCTCCGGCGAGCACACGTCCGAACAGGGTGCGCGCATGGCACGCAACCCGGAGGCCGACTTCATCTTCTACTCACTGGAGTCCGGGCCCTTCGACATCCCCGCCATGGAGGCGTACATGGAGGGGATGAGCGAGGGGGCCGGCGACGGCGGGCCGCAGCCCGTCGCGTTGAGGATCCCGCCCATCCGCGACGGGGCCGACTCCGCCCGGGCGAGGACGGGCGCCGGGCTGGAGGCCGGGGCTCACTCGATCGTTTTTCCCCACGTGGAGAGCGTGGAGGAGGCGGCGCTCGCGGTCGGCGCGCTCGGCGACGCATCCTGGCCGGGCAATCCGGATGGGCACCTGGTGAACATCCTGCTGATCGAGGACCAGGTCGGGATCGGGCGCGCGGCGGAGATCGTGCGCACCCCCGGGGTGAGCGTGGTGATCCCCGGCCCGGGCGATCTGCGGCGCGCCTACGAGGGCGACATGGAGGCGGTGGAGGCCGCCATCCAGACCGTTCTGGCGGAGTGCCTGGCGGCGGGCGTGGCGTGCGGCATCACGGCCGGGCCCGACGACATCGGTGAGCGCCTCGACCAGGGCTTCCAGCTCATCATCGTGACCTCGCCGGAGGCGCTCACGGTCGGGCGCGCCCACGCCGGCCGGGCCGAGCCGGAAATCGCGCGCGCGACCACCACGATCGGGCTGTGGGAGCGCAACCTGGCCGCCTTCGGGGTCTTCGTCCCGCCGGAGTTCGCGGGGGGCGGGGGGCCGGGGGCCGGTGCGGGCGGGGCACTGGAGTCGGGCGCGGGTGCCGGGCCGGGTCCCGGCGCTGGGCCGGGGGCGCGCGCGACGGCCCGCGGGCAGAGGGGACCACCCCGGTACACCGTCGAAGGCGGGCGTGAGCTGGCGCGCAATCCGCTCCTGGACTTTGTCTTCCTGAACCTCGAGAGGAACTACGACGCGGCCGCCGTGGAGGCGATCGCCACTGGGCTGCGAGCCCCCGGCGCCATCGGTCACAAGACCCTGCTGGTGCGCATCCCGTCCATCGAACAGGACGGTGAAGAAGCCGCTCGCGCCCGCGTGCGCGAAGCTCTTGCCCTCGGGGCCGACGGGGTCGTGCTGCCGCATGTGCGCAACGTGGCGGAGGCGCGCGCCGCGGCGAGCTTCTTCGAGGAGGCCGGCGCGGATGTCTGGTCGCCCGCGAACCCGGACGGCCCGGTGATCGCGATGCTGATGGTCGAGGATCCGGATGCGGTCGCCGAGGGGGCCGCGATCGCCGATGTCCCCGGCTACAGCGTGCTGGCGTGCGGCATCGGCAGCCTCACCGGGGCGCTCGACGGGGACCGCGAGGCGGCGGAGCGGGGCAACCAGGCCGTGCTCGCCGAAGCCACGCGGGCCGGACTGGCGGACATGATTACCGCCAACGCCGGCGACATCGAACAGCGCGTGCAGGAGGGATTCCTCGGTCTCCTGATGCAGGCCAATGGCGCCGACGAAGCCATTCAGCTGGGGAGGCGGGCCACCGGACGCTGAGGGCGGGGCAGTTGCACCGCGGGTGCGGCGCTCAGGACGCGACCCGACCGCCCGCCACCGAGATCAGGAACTCCTCCGCCTTGGCGCTGGTCGCGTCCCAGGACAGCGATTCGGCATAACGGCGTGCTTCCTCGCCCAGCCGCAGGCGGAGTTCCCGGTCGGTGACGAGTCTTCTGATCGCCCCCGCCAGCGCGTCGACGTCCCCGTGCGGCGCGAGCAAGCCGGTCCTGCCGTCCAGCACCGCCTCCCGCAGGCCGGGAGAATCGCTCGCAACCGAGGGCGTGCCGCACGCGCCGGCCTCCAAGACCGTGATCCCCCATCCTTCCTTGGGAGACGTAAGCCCGTGCACCCACGACGTACGCATGAGATCGATCTTCGTCCTGTCATCCACGAAGCCCAGGAAGATGACCCGATCCTCGACTCCCAGCCGGCTCACCAGCCGCTCGAGTTCCGGCCGCCCGTCGCCCGCGCCGGCGATCAGGAAATCGAGGTGCAACCCGCGCCGCGCGAGCCTCGCCACTGCGCGCACGAGCAGATCAACGCCCTTGTAGCGCTTGAGCCGGCCCAGGTAGAGCAAGGTAGGCCTGGGCGTCTTGCGCCCGTCCGGCTGAGGGGTGTAGTGGGCGGTGTCGACGCCGACCGGAATTACCTCCATGGGGGCGCGTAGCCAGCGCGCCAGCAGGTCGTCGCGCGTGCTCTGCGACACCGCGATGGTCGGTCGGCCGCGATACACCAGCGGCAGCGGTCGTTCCATCAGCCAAGTCGCCGCCGCGAGCGGGAAGGAGGCTTCGCGGAACGCGGTCAGCCCGAACAGGTGGTGCACCAGCGGAACGACCGGCGCGGACACCCACCAGGGCGAGAAGAGCGGCACCTTGTTGAGGTTGTCCACCACCACGTCCCAGCGCTCGCGCCGCAGGTGGCGCCGATAGTACAGGGGCGCGGCGATGGAGAAGGTGTAGCGTCCGCCGGTTCTGTGAACTTCGATGCCGTCCAGCCGGACGCGGGGCTCGCACTCCGGGAAGCCCGAGGCCAGCAACGTGACCTCGTAGCCCCTTTCGGCCATCCGCCCGAAGACCTGGTGGACGTGCTCCTCGGCGCCTCCCGCCTGCGGGTTTTCGCGATCCTGCCAGTTCAGGACGAGGATTCTCTCCACGAGCTCACGCCGGCGGCCGCGCCGTGGCCACGAGGTGGTCGACGTGGTGGTCCTCCCTGCAGTTCGCGGCCGTGGTCTCCAGCTGCACCGTCACGTGGCGGATGTTGAACTCCTCGTAGGCGATGGTCCGGATGCGCCCGAGCAGCGCCTCCATCTCCCCCCGCTGCTCCGGTTCCACCATCACATGGGCGGTCAGCGCGTCGTACCCCGGGGTCAGCGTCCAGACGTGAACATCGTGAATAAGCGTCACTCCGGGCAGGTCCTCGATCCGGCTGCACAGCCGGTAGATGTCGATGTGCTCCGGCGTCCCCTCAAGAAGCACGTGGACGACGTGGGCCAGAAGCCGCCAGGTGCTCACCAGAGCCATGATGCCGATCACCGCCCCGAAGGCGGCATCCCAGAACTGCATGCCCAGGAGGAGGACCAGCGCCCCGGCGGCGACCGCGGCCACGGAGGCCAGGACACCTTCCTTGGCGAGGCGCTGCGCCTGCACGACACCCGCGTGCTCCCGGGCGGGCCGGTTCAGCATGCGCGCGACGACGATATGGACGACGAGGCCGCTCGACGCGATGGCAACCATCAGCCCCGCCTGAACCTCCGCACCTTGCGTCAGTCGCTGATAGGCCTCGAGCAGCACCCAGCCGGCGATCGCCCACAGAACCAGCGCGTTGGCCAGAGACGCCAGGATTTCGGCCCGGTGATAGCCGAAGGTGCGCTCCACGGTCGCGGCGGATGCCTCGGAGCGGGTGGCCAGCAGCGCCAGTCCCAGAGACACCCCCAACGTCAGTCCGTGTCCCGCGTCGGCCAGGAGCGCGAGGCTCCCGGCCAGGATGCCGCCGACGAACTTCACGATCGTCACGACGACGATCAGGGTGAGCGAGGCGCGCAAGCTGGTCATGGTTTCTTTCCAGCCCGTCCCGGACCCACATCGGGCGGACACAAGAAGATGCGGGGACACTCGCGGATGCGCGTGATCACCTGATTGCGGCGGGCGCCGTCAGCTGGTTCTGGGGGCCGCCCGGTACTTGTCGAACCAGGCCACGATGTTGGCGATCTTGGCCATCAGTTGGCTGGGTCGCCGGCTCATGTCGTGGGAGGCGCCGGGCAGGCGGATCACCGCGGTGTCGATCTCCCGCATCTTGAGCGCGTGGAACAGCTGGTAGGACTCCGATAGCGGCGTCCGCAGATCCTCCTCGCCGGTGATGATGAGCGTCGGCGTGTTGACGTTCCCGGCCAGCGACAGCGGGGAGAATTCCCAGTACGGGGCCGGGTTCTCCCAGGGCAGGCCCTCGTAGCGACCGTGGTAGTAGCCGTACCAGTTGTCTGCGGTGAGCGTCTTGCTGATCCAGTTCACGACCGGCTTCTGGGCCACCGCGGCCCGAAACCGATCCGTCTTGCCGACGATCCACGCGGTCATGATGCCGCCCGCGCTGCCCCCGGTGACGAACAGGTTGTTCTCGTCGATGTATCCCCGCTCGATCACCGCGTCCACGCCGGAGATCAGGTCGTCGTAGTCCTGGCCCGGATAGTTGTGGTAGAGCAGGTCCGCGAATTCCTCGCCGTAGCTGGTGCTGCCCCTGGGATTGGGGTAGAGGACGACATATCCGGCGGATGCGAGCAGCTGCATCTCGGCGGAAAAGCGATCGCCGTAGTTGGAGACCGGCCCGCCGTGGATCTCGAGTATCAGCGGATAGCGCCGGCCTGGGTCGAAGTCCGGCGGCTTGACGATCCAGCCCTGGACCGGGCGGCCGTCGAAGGACGACTCCCACCAGATCTCCTCCACCTCCCCCAGCGTCCGGTTCGCGAGCAGATCGTCGTTGAGAGCGGTGATGCGCCGCGGGGCATCGCCGTCCCGGAGGCGCACCGCCAGCTCGCCCGGCATGTCGGGGCGGGTCTGGTTGAGGGCGATGGAGCCGTCGTTCGCCACCGAGAAGGAGCCGCCTCCATAGGGCCGGCCGTACGACGTGCCGCCCAGGTCCTCAGCAAGCACCTCGATCTCGCCGGCGAGGGTCGCGAACGCGACCTTGGAGTTGCCCTCGTCGTCGTACTGGAAATAGAGGCCGCTGCCGTCGGCGGCCCACACCGGGCTGGCGACGCTCCGGTCCAGGTCACCGGTGAGGACGCGCGCGCCACTGCCGTCGAGGTTCACGACCTGCAGCTGGCTCACCTGGTAGGTGCGCGTCCGGTCCTCGTAGCCCACGAAGGCCACCTGCCGCCCGTCCGGAGAGACCGCCGGGCTGTGGTCCGGTCCGGCCCGGTCCGTGAGCGCACGGGTCTCCCCTCCCGCCACCGGCGCGATGTACAGCTCGGAATTGCGGTAGTCGAGCACCCAGTCCGGGTTGCGGTTGGATGAGAACAAGAGGTTCCGGCTGTCGGGCGTCCACGAGGGCGCGCTCGAGTGCTGGAAGTCACCCGACGTCACTCGGACGGGAGTCCCACCCTCGGCACGGAGGACGAAGATGTGATTGTAGCCGAAGTCCAGGTAGCCGACCCCGTCCTGCCGGTTCTTGAAGCGGTCCTCCATGATGGGCGGATCGGCCCAGTCGGCTCCTTCGGGCGGGCTCGGCGGCGCCACCAGGCTCGGCGGCGGATACGGCACCAGCATGTTGAAGGCGAGGTGGCGGCCGTCCGGGGACCAGCGGATCCCGCTCGGGGACTCGACCAGCTGGGTGAGCGTGGCCGTCTCGCCCGTGTCCATCCAGCGCAGTTGGATTTGCCCGCCCGCGGTGTAGGCGAGCCTGGTACCGTCCGGGGACCAGCGCGGCGACCCGCCCTCGCCCAGGCGCCTGTGGCCGGAACCGTCCACGTTCACGATCCACAGCTCGGAACGGCGCCGGTCGCGCATGACATCCATCGACATGCGCACGTAGACCACTTGGCGGCCGTCCGGAGAGATCTGCGGGTCGGCGGCGTACTCGAGCGCGAAGACGTCCATGGGCTCGAAGCGGTCCTGGGCGTCCGCGGGGCGTGGCGCGGCCAAGGTGATCAGAAGGGCGGCGGCGAGGCCTTTCGCCACCTTCATCGGAACTGTCATGGTGCGACTCTTCTCATACATCGGTTTGCTCGCGGATTCGGTGAGCTGTGGAAGTCATGCGGAACTTCCGTCGGATCGGTGTTGACGGCAACCGGTCCCGTTCGTCCCACGGGCAACAACTGCCTAATCTGCATCCATTGATGCCACCCCAGGGGAGATCGACCCATGAACCGCTCCGCATCGCGACGCAGTGCCCTCCGCGCCCCGGTCCTCGTCTCGGCGCTCGTATTGATCCCGGGCGCCACCGCGGCCCAGGAGCCCTACGAGTATCCCGATCCCTTTCCCGGCGGCTACCCGTCGCTCGCGGGCGCCGGCAACGCGGGGCGGATGTACATGGAGAGCTACTTTCCCCCGCCGGTGACCGCTTCTCCCACCTATCCGGCGTGGTCGCCCGACGGCGAGTCGCTGGCGTTCGCCTACCAGGGGCGGATCTGGATCGTGCCGGTCGAGGGTGGGACGGCGCACCAGCTAACGAGCGGGCCGGGCTACCATTCCCAGCCCAGCTGGTCGCCCGACGGCCGCCAGGTCGCGTACGCGGCCGACGTCGACCGCAACTTCGACATCTTCGCCGTGGACGTGGAGACGCGCGCATCCCGGCGGCTCACCGAACACCCGTTCCTGGACCTCCGGCCGCGCTGGTCGCCCGACGGCTCGCGCATCCTCTTCACGACCGAGCGCGACGGCACCTTCGACCTCTGGGTGTACGATCTGGAGCGCCAGGCCGCCGAGCCGGTCATCGCCGATCCCGACGTGAACGACATGGCCGGGGACTGGATCGGCGAGAGCGGCGACATCGTCTTCGTGTCCAAGCGCGGCGAGGCGGCGCTCGGGTCGGGATCCCTCTGGCGCTGGCGCGCCGCCACCGGCCAATCCGAGCTGCTCATCCGCATCGAGACCAACTACCAGGCCGCGCCCGTGGTGGCGTCGCACGGGGGGACGGTCGCCTACATCACCGACGCCTCCGGCAACAACGACCTGTACGTGGTTCCGAGCGAGAGGTCGGAGCGGGGCATCCAGCCGGTGCGCCTCACCCATTCCCGCACCGACGAGTACTTCCCTGCCTGGTCGCCCGACGGCGAGTGGCTGGCATACGCCCGCAACGGCGGAACCGAAAATCAGCCCAGAACCATCGACAGCGGCATGGGCTTCGCGCTGTACACAGTCGGACGCGGCGGCGGCGAGCCCCAGAGGGTACCCATCGAGGACTACGCCTGGTCCTCCCCGGCCGGCCGGCTCAGCGTCCGCGTCAGGGGACCGGACGGCGATCCCCTTCCCTCCCGGGTCTACCTGCAGGGAGCGGACGGGCGCGCCCACTTCCCCCGCGGCAGCTATCCCCGGGTCGTGAGCGTGACCGAGGACTACTACTTCCATACGGACGGGAGCTTTACCGCCACGCTGCCGGCAGGGGAAGCGCGCCTCGAGGTGTGGCGCGGCTTCGAATACGAGCCTGCCATCGAGACCATCGACGTGCGCGCCGGCGAGTGGTCCACGGTCGAAGTCGAGCTGTCCCGATGGATCGACATGGCAGAGCAGGGATGGTATTCCGGCGACAACCACATCCATCCCAACTACGGAGGCCACTACTTCATCACGCCCGCCGATCTGCGGAACAAGGCCCGGTCCGAAGACCTCAACGTGGCGAACGGAATGATCGCCAACTACTGGGGCAACAGCCGGGTCGAGGACCTGGAACACTTCCTCGGCCACCCGCACCCGCACAGCGGGCCCGGAACCATCGTCTACTACAACGAGGAGTACCGGCCCAGCTACTTCGCCCATCTGTCGCTGCTGAACCTGGTCGAGCTGGTCACCCCCTTCTACATCGGCTCCATCGGGACCGCGTTCGCGTCTCTCTATCCGGACAATGCCACGGTGCTCCGCCACGTGCACGAACAGGGCGGCATCGGCGGCTACGTCCACCCGTTCGGGCTCCGGCACCGGGATCCGGACGCCGCGGGGGCCAGTTCCGCGCGCGAGCTGCCGGTCGATGCGGTTCTCGGGCTGGCAGACTTCGTCGATGTCGCCTGCATCTGGAGCGACGAGCTGGGAACCGCCGAGGTGTGGTACCGCCTGCTCAACACCGGATCCCGCATTCCGGCGACGGCAGGCACCGACGTCATGTCCGACATCTGGCGGCACCCGGCGGTCGGGACCACGCGCTCCTACGTGTACACCGGCGAGGCCGAACTCGACTACGACAGCTGGGCCGACGCAATGGCGGCGGGGCGCGCCTTCGTGACCAGCGGACCCATCCTCACCCTCGACGTTTCGGGCAAGGGGATGGGCGAGGAACTGGAGCTGGCCGGGGGCGAGGTCGTCACCGTCGGCGCCACCGCGCGATCACTTTTCGAGATGCACGCGCTGGAGATCATCCGTAACGGCGAGGTCGTGCAGACGGTTCAGGCCACGGGAGACGGCAAGTCTCTCCAGGCCGAACTCGAGGTCACGGTGGAGGAGTCAGGCTGGATCGCCGCGCGCGTTCTCGGGCCACCCCAGCACGGCGCCATGGACAGCTACCTGTTCGCTCACACCAACCCGGTCTTCTTCATCGCCGACGGCGAGCCCATTCGCTCCCGCGAAGACGCCGCGTTCTTCGTGCGCTGGATCGATCAGGTACTCGGGGAATTGCGGGCGATGGACCGATGGGACGACCCCGCGCACAAGGAGGAGGTTCTCTCCACCTTCGAGGAGGGACGGCGGCTCTACCAGGCACAGATCGACGAGGGGACGCCGAACGGCCGATAGGAGCTCTCTAGCCAGCCTCCATCGCCAGCAAGTGGTCCACATGATGGTCTTCGGTGCAGTTCGCCGCCGAAGTCTCGAGCTGGACCGTGATGTGCTTGATCTTGAATTCCTCGTACGCGATATGCCGGATCCGGTCCAGCATCGCGTCGTAGTCCTCTTCCTGATCCGGGTCCACGAGCACGTGCGCCGTGAGCGCTTCGTATCCGGGGGTGAGGGTCCAGACGTGCACGTCGTGAATGACCGTCACGCCCGGCAGTTCCTCGATCATGCTGCACAGGCGATAGACATCGATGTGGGCTGGGACCCCCTCCAGGAGCACGTGGATCACCTTCGCCAGCAGACGCCAGGTGCTCAACAGAATCAGGATGGCCACCACGGCACCCGAGATGGGGTCGGCCACATCCCAGTCGTAGGCCCATACGAGTATCGCGGAGATGACGACCGCCACCGAACCCAGCAGATCGGCGATCACGTGACGATACGCCGCCTCGACGTTGACGCTGTGCTTGGCGGAGGCGTGCAACATCCACGCGACCAGGGCGTTGATGCCGAAACCGATGGCCCCGATGACCAGCATCAACCCGCCCTCGACCTCGTGATCGTGATCTCCGGCGATGCCACCCATGATGCGGTCGTACGCTTCCAGCAGGACCAGCGTCGAGACGACCCAGAGCGTGAGGGCGTTCACGAGCGCCGCCAGAATCTCCGCGCGATGGTAGCCGAAGGTGCGCCGCGCGGTGGCCGAGCGGGCGGCGAAATGAACGGCGAATAGCGCGAGACCGATCGACGCCGCGTCGGTGAACATGTGTCCGGCATGCGCCAGCAGGGAAAGGCTTCCCGCGAGGACGCCGCCGGCGATGTCCACGAGCATGTAGCCCAGCTTCATGACCATGGCGATCGTCAGGGCACGGATGCTCGCGCCGCGCAACTCGTCCATGTGATCATGGCCGTGGCTGTGGCCGTGGTGGTCGTGGCCTTCCGAGTGGGCAGGCATCCTGGTCGTCCTGGCTGTGGTAGGGCTCGTCCGCGCCGCGTCTCGACCGCCATCCTCCACATGAGCACCGCGGCCGAGTGGTCAATTCCGGGCACCAGGCCCGGTGGCCGAAGACCCCACCACCGGCCAGGCTCCCGGACGCATAGTGAGGCTCACATCCCGGAATGTCCAAAATGGGTCCCGAGATGAACGACCTGGGCAGCCCGCGCGGCCCCTCGGGATCTCTGACCGCGCGCGTGGCGGCCATGATGACTCCTGGGAGTCCGCATCCGGCGCGCCATCGACACCGTGGCGCACGATCTGTCTCAACATGCCTCGGAAGATCAACCGGTGGATTCATCTCGGCCCTCAGCCGCAAGAGGCGCCGCGGCTCGAATGCCTCGACGCGCCGGCAGTCGAGCGGATCCCCGGGGCGCACCTCCACCGGATGTCGCCGGCCCCGCCGCATCCCGACTCCCCCCAGCAGCTGATCGACCAGGCCCCGCAGCACCCAGAGCCACGTCGCAAAATACCAGCCGCGCGACCCACCTATGCGCTGGATGGGCGCAAACGCCAAGGACCCGGCTCAGTGCCGGTGATCCTCGCGTCCCTGGTGCAGGACCACATGCAGCAGCGTGCCGGCCACGAAGGCTTCGAGGAGCCCTTGGTCGACGAGGGGTACATCCGGCGACACCTCGGCGCCCGCCACGTACCCCGCCACCGTCCCGCAGATGATCGCGGCTACCCCCACGGCTGCGGCGGCTGCTCCGTGACGGGGCGCGACCAGCCACCAGATGAGGAGCCCGACGGTGACGCGGTGGATGACCACCGCGAGCACGAACGTCGGGGATGCGTCGGCCGTAAGGGCGCTTCCCTCCAGCAACGCGTGCAGGGCGATGCCCAGCACGGCGAGCAGGATCGTCACGTCGTCGGTGTAGCGCGCCAGGGTATGGGACAGTCGCTCGATCAGGGCCAGCAGCCCCGCTCCCAGGGCGACGGTGGCGACAGGGAGGAGGCTCCGCTCGGACCACGCGTGAGGCACCACCTGGACCGCTACGAGAATCGGAAGCACCACCAGGACAGTGGTGTCGAGGAGGCGGATGGTGCGCGCCCGATTGTGCATCGAGACATAGAGATACGCCCCGGCTACGGGAGCCAGCAGCGCTGCGGCGAGCGGAATCATGAGGACAATGTTAATGGCTTCCCGTCTGCTTGCGCGGAAGGCCCGCGAGGGCTATTCGTCTACGGTTAGGCGTCTTCAAGATCCTGGGGAGGAATGGCATGCGTGGAGTCGCGGCGACCGGGCTCATCTCGGGACTTCTTCTGGCGGGCGGGAGCAGCTTCCTGGGCCAGGGTTCGACCGGACCCGATCCGGAGTTGGCGGCGCGCGCGGACCGGTCCTATTCCGCTGTGCCCGACCATAGCCCCCCCACGATCTCCAATGACGAGCTCACCGGCGTGATCGTACGCTACTGCCAGGTCTGCCACAACGACTATCTTCGCACCGGCAACCTCTCCCTGATCGGCTTCGACGTCGCCGCCGCCTCGAGCGCGCCGGAGACGGCGGAGAAGATGATCCAGAAGCTGCGCGCCGAGATGATGCCGCCCCCGGGGATACCGCGTCCGGCAGGCGACACCCTCCAACTCCTGGTTGAGACCCTCGAAGCGAACATGGACCGGGTGGCGGCAGAGGCTCCCAACCCGGGAGGACGCACCTTCCAGAGGCTCAACCGGGCCGAGTACCGGAGTTCCATCCGTGAGCTGCTCGACATCGAAATCGACGCGGCCGACTTCCTCCCGCTCGACACCAAGAGCGCCAACTTCGACAACATCGCCGACGTGCAGGCGCTCTCGCCGACGCTTCTGAGCGCCTACCTCAAGGCCGCCAGCGAGATTTCGCGCCTCGCGATCGGCAACCCGCTCGCGGGCAACCAGGAGACCACCTACCGCATCCCCCGCCTCGCCTCCCAGCGGGCGCGCGTGCCCGGGGCTCCCTACGGGTCGCGGGGCGGTACTTCGGTCCTGCACAACTTCCCGGCCGACGGGACCTACGAGTTCAGCGTCTCCTTCCACCACTCCCCGGAAGGCTACCTCTTCGGACGTAACGAGCCGGGCGAACAGGTCGACATCTCCATCGACGGCGAGCAGGTCGCGCTGCTTCCGGTCGACCGATTCATGGGCGAGGTCGATCCGGGCGGAAAGGGGCTGATCCTGGAGACCGGCCCGATCCAGGTGCGCGCCGGTCCCCATCGCGTTTCCGCAGTGTTCATCCCGACGGAACGCGGGCCCGTGGACGACCTCTTCTCCGCGCACGGACACAGCATCGCCGACACCCAGATCGGGATCGGCTACGGGCTCAGCATGCCGCCCCACATCCGCGACCTGGTCATCAAGGGACCGTCGCGCGTGACCGGCGTCTCGGACACTCCGAGCCGCAGGCGGATCTTCACCTGCCGTCCCACCGGGCCCGAAGAGGTGAGGCCGTGCGCCCGCACCATCGTTGGGCGGACCGCCTCGGAAGCCTACCGCCGACCCCTCGCGGAGGAGGACCTGGCGGGCCTGATGGCCTTCTACGACGAGGGCGCGCAGGAGTCCGGCTTCGAAGGAGGCATCGGCTACGCGCTCGAAGCGATTCTGGCCAGCCCTCACTTCATCTTCCGCTTCGAGGAATGGCCGGAAGGAGTGGAGCCGGGCGAGACCTACCGGATCAGCGATGTCGATCTGGCCTCTCGCCTTTCCTTCTTCCTGTGGGCGGCACCTCCCGACGACGAACTCATGGAGGTGGCGCGCGCCAGCCGGCTCTCGGGACGGAGCCTGCGCCAACAGACGCTGCGCATGCTGGCCGATCCCCGCTCGAGCGCCCTCAGCAGCCGCTTTGCAGCTCAGTGGCTGCGCCTGTCGGATCTGGAGAAGCTCAATCCGGACATGGTGCTCTTCCCGGACTACGACAAGCAGCTCGCGGACGCGCTCCTGCAGGAGACGGAGTTCTTCTTCGACTACCTCTTCCGCGAAGACCGGCCCGTCACCGAGTTCCTCACCGCGGACTACACCTTCCTGAACGAGCGCCTCGCCACCCATTACGGGATTCCCGGGGTGGTGGGCGACGAGTTCCGGATGGTGCAGTACCCGTCCGAAGTCCGTCGCGGCGTCTTCGGCCACGGTAGCGTGCTTGCCCAGAGCTCGCTCGCCAACCGCACCTCACCCGTTCTGCGCGGAAAATGGGTCATGGAGGTCATTCTCGGCACCCCACCCCCGCCACCGCCTCCCGGAATTCCCGACTTGGACGAAACAGGGGAAGCCGATGGCACCCGCATGCTCACCACGCGCGAGCGCATGGAGATACATCGCGCCAACGTCGTCTGCAACGCCTGCCACCAGTTCATGGACCCGATCGGGTTGGCGCTCGACAATTTTGACGTGACCGGCCGCTGGCGCATTCGCGAGAACGGCATTTCCCTCGACACTCGCGGGCAACTCTACGATGGCACGCCGCTCACCAGCCCCTCGGATCTGCACGAGGCGATGCTGCGCCTGAAGACACCGGTATTGCGGAACTTCACGGCGAACCTGATGGCCTATGCGCTCGGCCGCCGGGTGGAGTACTACGACATGCCCGCCGTGCGCCAGATCGTACGGCGAGCGGAAGAAGAGGGCTTCCGTCCCTCCGAGTTCGTTCTCGGCATCGTCGAGAGTGATGCCTTCCGCATGCGGAGAGCGCGGGACGTGGCCACGGAAGCACAACACTAGACCCGCGAAACGAAACAGAAGGACAGGGCCTCCCCCAGGACGGGCCTCCCAAGTCATCCACAGGAGAACCGACATGAAGTTCATCACCGGAACCCACATCCCGCGACGGACATTTCTCCGGGGCACGGGAGTCGCGATCGCGCTTCCCCTGCTCGACAGCATGATTCCCGCGCGACGGCTCTGGGGAGACGTGGCGAACGAAGTGCGGAAGCCGCGCCTGATCGCGATCGAGAACTCACACGGAGCCGCGGGAAGCAACGAGTGGGGCGCCACCCAGAATCTCTGGGCTCCCGCCAAGCTGGGCCGGGGCTTCGATCTGGGACCGAGCGCGCTCAAGCCGCTGGAGGACTTCCAGGATCGCCTGACCATCATCAGCAACACGGATGTGCGGCAGGCGGAAGCTTTCGCGCCCAAGGAGATCGGGGCCGACCACTTCCGCTCCAGCGCCACCTTCCTCACCCAGGCGCATCCGCGGCGCACGGAGGGCTCCGATGTCTACGTCGGCCCCTCCATGGACCAGCTCTTCGCTCAGCGCTTCGGCCAGGAGACCGCGATCCCGTCGATGCAGCTGTGCATTGAGAACGTGGATCAGTCGGGCGGGTGCTCGTACGGGTACGCCTGCGCCTACACCGACACCATAAGCTGGGCCTCCCCCACCGATCCGCTGCCGATGACCCGGGATCCGCGCGTGGCCTTTGATCAGCTGTTCGGGGCCGGCGGCACCCCCGAGGAGCGGGCGCGCCGGCGCCGCACCCAGAGGAGTATCCTCGACTGGGTCACCGAGGAGGTCGCCCGTCTGCGGGCCGCTCTCCCGCCCGAGGACCGGATTCGCATGGAGCAGTATCTGGACGACGTTCGCGAGATCGAGCGCCGCATCGAGCGCACCGAGGCCCGCAACCTGAGCGGGCTCGAGCGCGACCTGCCCGAAGCCCCCGTGGGCGTGCCGGACTCCTACACCGAGCATGTGCAGATGATGTTCGACCTGCAGGCGCTCGCCTTCCAGACCGACATGACCCGGGTCTTCTCGCTCAAGATGAGCCGCGACGTGTCTTCGCGCGTCTTCCCCGAGAGCGGCTGCGAAGGCGGTTTCCACCCGCAGTCGCACGCGTCGGGCAACGAGGGCGTGCTGGGCTTCTACCAGATCAACCAGTACCACGTGGGTCTGCTCCCCTACCTGCTCGACAAGCTCGACAACACGGTGGAGGGGGATGGCACCCTGCTCGACAACACGATGGTCGTGTACGGCTCGCCCATGGGCGACGGCAACCTGCACAACCACCGGCGCGTGCCCTTCATCGTGGTGGGCGGCCAGGCCATGGGACTCGAGGGCGGGCTGCACCTCAAGGCCCCCGACGGGACGCCGCTGGCCAACGCCATGCTCGCCCTGCTCCACAGGCTGGGGCTGGACGACCTCCACGGCTTCGGCGACAGCACCGGAGAAATGCTGCTGTCCGTTCCCGCTTCCTACGCCGACGACGTCAGTTCGAGGTCGTAGACCGGAAGGGCAGCGAGGAAGGGCGTCGGCGAGAACGCGGGCCCGGGACGGAACAGAGAGTGCCTAGAGAAGGGGAGAGCCGATGAAGGCCGCATTGAAAATCAACATGGTGTGTCTGACGCTGCTGATCTCGGCAGCGGTTCCGCCGGATTCGCCCGTGGCCGATGCCGCCATGCGAGGCGATGCCGACGAGGTGCGCGAACTTCTGCGCACCGGAGCGGATGTGAACGCAGCCCAGGGCGACGGCATGACTGCGCTGCACTGGGCGGCGGAGCGCGGCCAGTCGGAGCTGGCCGGCATCCTCGTCTTTGCGGGAGCGAACCTGGAGGCGGCCACCCGGCTTGGCGGGTTCACGCCTCTGATGGTGGCCAGCCGGGCGGGTCACGCGGAGATCGTGCGCCTGCTGGTGGACGCGGGCGCAAACCTGGAGGCACCCACGGAGACCGGCGAAACCGCGCTCCACTACGCCGCCTGGTCCGCAAACCCCGAAGTCACGCTGGCTCTCGCGGAGAAGGGAGCTCAGGTCGACGCGCGGGAATCCGCCAACGGGCAGACGCCGCTCATGTTCGCCGCCGCCTACGGCCGTACCGGCGTGGTGCGTGCCCTGCTCGAGGTGGGCGCGGACCCCTCGATTCAGACCAGGGTGATCGACTATCCGGCGATGGCGCGCGAAGACCGCGTGCTCATCCGGCAGCGTGACGCCCGCCTCTCCGCGCTCTTCGCCGAGGAGATCGTCTCCGAGACGCCCGTGGACGGGACCGAGGACGACGAAGAGGAAGAAGAAGGCGAAGCTGAAGAGGAGGAGGAACAGCGCGGGAGGGCGGCGACCCGAGGACAGACCCGGGCGCCGATGTCGTACGACCAGCTGGTCGGCAAGCAGGGCGGCAACACCGCGCTGCACTATGCCGCCCGCGAAGGTCACCACGATGTCGTCAAGACCCTTCTGGAGGGCGGCGCGGACATTGACGAGATCACCGGCGGCGACCTGAGTTCCCCGCTGCTCATGGCGACGCTGAACGGCCACTTCGATCTGGCCATGTGGCTGCTGGAGCAGAGCGCCGATCCCAACCTGCAGAGCGATCCCGGCGCCACGCCCCTCTACGCGGCGGTCCACCTGCAGTGGGTTCCGAAGTCGTTCTACCCGCAGCCCACGGCGATCAAGCAGGAGACCACCACCTACATCGAACTGATGAAGGCGCTGCTCGATGCCGGGGCCGATCCCGACATGCGCTTGAAGCGCCACCTCTGGTACACCTCCTTCAACCACAATGTCCTCGGGGTCGACACCTGGGGCGCCACACCCTTCTGGCGCGCGGCCTACGGCACCGACGTGGACGCGATGAGGCTGCTGGTGGCCTACGGCGCCGACTACACCATCCCCACCTTGCGCCCGCCGGGACGCCCGTCGACCGGTAACGGCCGCGACCAGGGTGAACCGAAGGCGGATCCGTCGGGGTTGCCCGAGGTGTCGATAGGCGGCCCGGGCGTGCAGCCCGTCCACGCGGCTTCCGGGGTCGGGTACGGCCTCGGGCTTGCCGGCAACGCCCATCGCCACGCCCCCAACGGCTGGCTTCCCTCGGTGCGCTACCTGGTCGAGGAGTTGGGCGCGGACGTGAACGCACGGGACTACAACGGCTTTGCCCCGCTCCACAACGCGGCGGCCCGCGGGGACCGCGAGCTCATCGAGTACCTGGTGGGTCGCGGCGGGGACGTGACCGTGCTCACCCGCAAGGGCGAGACCACCGCGGACATGGCCAACGGTCCGGTGCAGCGCGTAACCGTCTTCCCTGAAATCGTCGCGCTGCTCGAGAGGCTGGGCTCGAAGAACAACGACAACTGCGTGTCCTGCTAGGGCTGTCACGGCCTGCCTGAATGGGCGGGTCGTCGTCTGCGTTGCGATCGGGCTCTCGCCGGAACGAGGCAAGTCGCGCCAGTTGACCTGACAGACTGCATGGTTGTGCCTATTTTCAGGGGCGGACCACTGGAACGCCGGAATAGACGGCGCCCTCGGTCGCGGGCAACGCAATTGACCACCGGGTGAGGAGCGGAGGGCACTCGACAGTGACCAGTACGGCGCAAGGTCCGGGCGGTCCGTCGGGGGTGCAGAGCGAGAGCGTCGAACCTCCCAGTGCCTTGGAGGCGGTAGGGACGATTCCCGACCATACCGTCCCCGAACGGGGGTCGGTATGGTTCCTGGCCTTCCCCTACTTCGAGCACCCGGGCGGACAACGTCGTCTGCAATTCAGTGCCGTCGGTGCGGACGCAAGCATTGCCACCCCTGCGGTCTCGGGTCGCAAGGTTACGATCGCGGGCGTGGCCCCTGGAACGACGACGGTGACGGTCACGGCGCGCGATCCGACCGGCCGGGAAGCGTCCCAGCAGGTCAACGTGACGGTCGAGCGTGCCAACCGACGGCCCAAGGCGACCAAACGCATTCCCGAACAGTCCGTCGGCGTAGGTGATACGGTCACGGTGGACCTGGATTCCTACTTTACCGATCCGGACGGTGACCCGCTTCACTACGAGGTGGAGGTCTTCTTCGACAAGAAGGCTGTGGTCCAGATGTCCGGCAGCGCGATGGCGATCATCGGGCTGGTTGAAGGAAGTACGTCGATCACAATCACGGCGAGCGATCCGGACGGCGAGAATGTCCAGCAGCGCACCCGGATCACGGTCGAGCCGTTCAATCGGCCACCCGAAGTTGTGGGCACCATGCCCGAACAGACCGTCAACGTGGGGGAGACCCTTTCAGTGGACGTGAATGCCTTCTTCGGCTATCTGGACCGTAGAGTGGTCCACTACGAGGCGAACTCGTCGAGCGAGCGTGCAATCGTTTCCATGTCCGGGAGCGTGGTGGCGATCACCGGAGTGAGCGCCGGGCGGACATTCATCGTCGTCAAGTTGCGCGATTCGGGCGGGCAGTTGGCCTTTCCGGTGAAGATCGTTCAACCCAACCGACCCCCGGAGCCCACAGGCACGATCTCCGCTCAAGTGGTCACGGCAGGCAGGACCTTGTCGATGGACATGTCCGACTATTTCCGCGACCCGGACGGGGACAGCCTGACCTATTCTGCGGCCACGGACGAAAGCGTTGCGGCCGCATCCATGTCGGGAAGCGACATCGCAATTCGGGGGGTTGCCGAGGGCAAGGCGATCGTAACCGTAACCGCCCGCGATCCTGAGGGTCTATCGGCTGAACAATCCTTCGCGGTAACCGTGTGGGTTAAAGATGGAGTCACGGGAACCGTTACGGATTGTGAAGTCTCCGCCAACCTGTTGTTTGTACGAACGCTCCGCATTGCGGGCAAGGTTCGCGCCCGACGGCACGTGCGTGACGTGAAGGTCCACGCGCGAGCGCGGGGGGCGGACGCGGGAGTTGCAAGCCTCGGTGATCTCGCGGCAGGCGAGGAAAAACCGTTCTCCACGAGCCAGAGGACCTCGCTGCCAACCGGTCGGCCTTCGTGTTCGATCACTGTGACTTGGCGAGACATTCCGCTGGACGTCCCGTCCGACGACACCTGACCGCTTCTTCCCGGCACATCCCTGGTCGATCTCACCGTTCAGCACCCGGAGGGCCCTTGTCCAAACGATCCTGGAAGATTCTCGCTGTCGCCGCCGCAGCCGCGGCGGTGCTGGTGGCGCGTACCAGGGCCACCTCGCCGCAGCTTCACCCCGGGCTGCCGATCGATGCCCTCGCCGAGACCGTGTGGATCGAGGAGTTCGACACCTCGCCCGACGGCACCACCCTCGTTTTCAAGTCTGCGGCTGCGGGGAGCTATGACCTCTGGACGGTGCCCACCAGAGGAGGCGAGCCCACCCGCGTCACCGACATGACGGGCCGCGAGATGGCGCCGCAGTTCAGCCCGGACGGGCGCTGGATCGCGTTCGAGGCCGACTTCGGCGGCACCGACGTGCGCGACATCTACGTCGTGCCGGCGGACGGTGGGGAGACACGGCGCCTCACCGAACATCCACTGAACGACTCCGGCATCTCGTGGGCGCCCGACAGCCGCCGAATCTACTTCAACACCAGCATGTTCTGGGACAATTCGGTTGCGGCGGTCGACATCGAGACCGGCGATATCTCGCGGATCGGGCCGGGGGGGAGCGGTCAGCTTTCCCATGATGGCACGATGCTCGCCTTCACCCGCAACACGCGCCCCCAGGACGACGCCCAGAGCAACCAGGACATCTGGGTCATGCCGGTTGCGGATGGAGAAGAGCGCGCGCTCACGCCCAACACCTTCGACTGGCGCGACACCGAGCCGCGCTGGTCCCCCGACGATACCCGCCTGGCCTTCATCTCCGACCGCAACGGCTTCAACAACCTGGGCGTTCTGGACGTGGCCACCGGCGAAGCCACCATGCTGCTCACCGAGGATGTGGAGCACAGCGAGCCGCGCTGGTCGCCCGACGGCCGCTGGATCTCCTTCACCCGCAACCTCGACTACGACTACCACATCTTCCGCATCCCCGCCGAGGGCGGCGACCCGCGGCAGCTGACGCGCGCTTCCGGCGTCAACGGCGGGTCCCGGGCGACCGGCCAGACCCGAGGCAGCCACGCCTGGCACCCGGACGGCGAGCACATCGTCTACACCCACTCCGGTCCCTCGCGCACCGGCGACCTCTGGATCCTTCCAGTCGACGGCGGCGACCCGCGTCAGATCACCAACCACCAGCATCCCGCGCTTGGCGACCCCGACCTCTTCGTCGAGCCGGAGTTCATGGAATACACCAGCTTCGACGGCCTCGAGGTCGGTGGGCTGGTCTACAAGCCAAAGGGCGCCAACGCCGGCGACCGTCTCCCCGGGCTCTTCTTCTTCCGCGCCAACTCCAACGGACAGCACCCGAAGCAGTGGCATCCGTACATCCAGTACTTCGTCAGCCGGGGCTACCTGGTGTTCGCGCCCAACTTCCGCGGGAGCACGGGGCGGGGGAAGGCGTACCGGCAGGCGGTGCACACCCACGGAGGCGACCACGACCTCCGCGACGCCTTCATCGGCATGGACCTGCTGGCCGGGCAGGGCTGGGTGGACCCGGAACGGGTGGGCGCCTTCGGGGGCTCGACGGGCGG
This sequence comes from Longimicrobiales bacterium, assembly GCA_965225805.1. Taxonomy (GTDB): domain Bacteria; phylum Gemmatimonadota; class Gemmatimonadetes; order Longimicrobiales; family Gaopeijiaceae; genus BD2-11. The sequence goes on along the minus strand of OZ245327.1, from coordinate 1,025,377 downwards.
CTTCTACACCACCACCGCGGTCACCAAGGACCCGGGCCGCTTCCGCGCGGGCATCGTCTGGTACGGCTCAACCGACCTGGTGACGCTGTCGACCTACGGTGGCATGGAAGGCTGGAACCGGTTCCTGATCGGCCGTACCCCCATGGAGAATCCGCGCAACTACTACGAGCGCTCCATCATCTATCACGCCGACGAAATCGACGTCCCGCTGCTCTTTCTCTACGCGCAGGGGGACGGCGCGGCGCGCTTCCAGCAGATCGAGCAGTACGGCATCCAGGCGGAGATCCACGGCAACTGGTACGACTGGGTCGTCTACGGAGAGGAGCCGCACGGCTGGTACCACTGGCGTCCCGCGAGCGTGAAGCAGTCGCTGGAGATCATGAGCGGCATGTTCGACACCTTCATTCTGGGCGAAGAACACGACATTCACGCCATGGCCCGAACGCAGCGCGAAGGCATCCGCATCCAGCGCAACCCGACCATCGAGCTCTGGAACTCGCTGGTCAACGGCCGCCCGCCGGGCGAGTGACTCCAGCGCAGAGTTCGCCGTCGGCCGCCAGGCTCCTGGCTGTCGGCTGCGAAGCTCTTGACAGCCATGAGGGCAATTCGGCTTGATCCCCGGGTGCCCCGGGCCTATTGTGGGGATCGCTCGCCAACCGGGTGGAATACAACGCCCCGGGGCTGACACACACAGCCCTGTTTCTTTGTGATCGCAGCAGAGGAGGCCAGATGGTGCATCCAAGGTCGGACAACACGAACCTGCGAGCCGGCTTGACCCGGCTGAGGAGGGCGGTCCTGGCCGCCGCGGCGGTGCTTCCGCTGGCGGCGGTGTTCGGGTTCGCGACTCCCGACGCACTCGAGGCCCAGGAGAACGGCCAGGTCATCGGGCAAGTGGTCGACCAGGCCACCGGCCGACCCCTGGTCCAGGCGCAGGTCTACCTGGCGGGTACCGGGCTCGGAACCCTGACCCGCGGCGACGGCCGCTTCCTCATCCTCAACGTGCCTCCGGGCAACTACACCCTCACGGCCGAGCGCATCGGCATGCGCACGGCGACAGCACAGATCACGGTCCAGGGAGGTCAGTCCACCACGGCCGACCTCGAGCTGGAGGAGGAGGCGCTCGGCCTGGACGAGATCGTGGTCACGGGCACCGCCGGCCAGGCGCGCCGGCGCGAGGTGGGCACCTCCGTCGCCCAGGTCGACGTTGCCACCCTGGCCGATCCTGTGGCCTCCGTGGACCAGTTGCTCTCCGCGCGCGCGCCCGGAGTGATCGCAGTGCGGAGTTCCGGGATGTCCGGCTCCGGCTCGCAGATCCGGCTGCGAGGCAACGTGAGCGTCGCGATGTCCAATCAGCCGCTCATCTACGTGGACGGCGTGCGCATCCGCAGCGACGGCCTGGCGCTGAACCACGCCGTCGGTCAGCACGTCGCCTTCGGGCCCAAGGATGTCATGGGACCTCTGAACGACATCAACCCGAGCGACATCGAGCGCATCGAGATCGTGAAGGGTCCCGCCGCAACCGCCCTCTACGGGACGGAGGCCGCCGGGGGCGTGATCCAGATCTTCACCAAGCGGGGCTCCGGGGGAGACGCGCAGTGGAGCGCCCAGATCGACCAGGGCCTCAACTGGGTCCAGGAATTCGGTCCCCCCAACGCGCCTTTCATGCGCCTGGATCCCTGGCTGCGCAACGCCCATCAGCAGCGCTACTCGCTGTCGGTGCGCGGCGGAACCGAGACCGTTTCGTACTACGTTTCGGGAAGCGTCGACAACAACGAGGGCATCCTCCCCAACGACGCGGACGAAAAGTACCTGGGGCGCATCAACCTCGGCTTCCAGCCCCGCTCCGACCTCGATGTCCAGGTCAACACCTCGATCACGCGCCAGCACGTGGAGAACTCGCCCAGCGGCTCCAGCCCGTATAGCATCTCCCACAACGGCTACAAGAGGTCTCCCGCCATCGGCCGCCACGCCACCTACGTGGGATCCTACGAGGTGGATGTCATCACCCGCCTCCTCGAATATCAGATCGACACGGACGTGGACCGCATCGTCGCCGGCATCACCGCCACCTACACTCCGATGCCGCGCTTCACCAACCGGCTCACGCTGGGGCTCGACCGTCTCGCGAGCGACATGCGCAACATCCGGCCCTTCGGCTACGTCAATGATCCAAGGGGTTCCGTCTCCGACCGCACCTGGACTGCGGAGCAGCTCACCGCCGACTACGTCGGCAGCTTCGACCTGCGCTTCACCGAGACCTTCCGCACCAGCCTCTCCTGGGGTGGGCAGTCGATCGTCTCGCGCGAGACGGATCTGGGGGCGAGCACCCGCGGCCTCCCCGGCCCGGGCGAACATACGGTTACCAGCGGGGCGTCCTATCAGGCCAGGGAAGCTCGCTCGCGCGTCGTGAATGCGGGCATCTTCGGTCAGACGCTGCTCGACTTCAGCGACCGCTACTTCCTGACCGTGGCGCTGCGTATCGACGGCAACAGCGCCTTCGGCCAGGACTTCGGCCTCCAGCCCTACCCGCGCGCCACCTTCTCGTGGGTGATGTCGGACGAGGGCTTCTGGCCGCAGGATCTGGGAGAGATGAAGGTCCGCGTCGCCTGGGGGCACGCGGGGAGGGCTCCGGGCGCCTTCGACGCGGTGCGGACCTGGGACCCGATCCCCTGGCTTGGCCAAACCTCGTTCAACCCGCGGAATCTGGGCAACCCCAGCCTGGGGCCCGAGCGCACCATTGAACTGGAGGCCGGCATCGACGGTTCGTTCTTCGACGAGCGCCTCAGGGTCGGGTTCACCTACTACGACCAGGAGACGCGCGACGCCCTCATTCCCGTGCAGCTGACCCCGAGCCTCGGCTTCACCGGCTCGCAGCTGCGGAACGTGGGCATGCTATCCAACAAGGGCCTGGAGCTCGACGTGAACGGCACCCTGCTGCAGAGCCGCGCGCTCAGCTGGGATATGGGGCTCACGGTCTACACCAACAAGAGCGAGTCCGTGGACCTCGGAGGCAACGCCGGATTCAGAGTCAGCGGCAACGGCTGGCTGGAGGAGGGACATCCGGTCCCGGCCGTCCGCTACGACCGGCTCATGAACCCCGATGCAATCGCCGAGCCCGAAGTCGACAGGAACCACATCTGGGGACCGAACCAACCGACCCTGACCGTCACTCCGAGTACCTCCGTCACCTTCGGCAACGGCATGGTAGTATCGGCTCGCGGCGAGTACATGGGCGGGCATTACATCTACGACCGGCAGAGCTCCAGCTCGGCGAACCGCGGTCAGGTGAGCCCGCTCTGCGACGCTGCCGTGCCGCGCCTCCTGGCTGGCGAGCGCAGCCAGATGACGGCCTTCGACATCTATACCTGCAGCGGCAACTTCACCCCCCGCCTGGTCTACCCGAACGACTTCTTCCGGGTGCGCGACTTCACCGTGCAGGCGCCGCTGCCCTTCCAGGTGCCGGGCGCCACCAACGCCACACTGACCCTTTCGGTGCAGAACTTCTGGACCTGGACCACGGACGACTTCCTCGCCATGGATCCGGAGATGGCCGGCAACAACGGGATGAGTTCCGGGATCACGCGCGAGATCTGGGAGCATCCGCCGCCACCCGCGAGCTTCATCGCGTCCCTCAGGATGGCCTTCTGATGTACCGGGCCAACGGGAGGAGATCCATGAAAGCGATACAGAGGGAGTCGTCAAACATGCGTATTCACCGACTGGCAGGCATTTGGCGCCGCATCGTTCAGGTGGGCGCCGTACTCGCCCTCGCCGCCACCGGCTGCGATCTGGAAGTGACCAACCCGGGACCCGTCCAGGACGAGTTCCTCAACGACGAGCGGGCATTCCCGTCCGTGCTGCAGGGCGTGAGGCGCGCGAGCGCCATTGCTTACACCCGCTTGGCCTACGACTCCGGCATGATGAGCTTCGAGGGCACGCCGGGCGGGCTCTTCGACGCCGAGTTCGTCAACGGCAAACTCACATCCCAGAACGTGGACGATCACTGGGACCGATCGCAGCAGGCGCGCTGGATGGCGGAGGACGGCGTACGCCGGCTGAAAGAGGCGCTGGGCGGTGAGGTCAGTTCGAACGCAATCGCCGGACACCTCCTGGTGCTGGCGGGCTACGCGAACCGCACTCTTGGCCACAGCATGTGCAGCGCCGTCTTTGACGGAGGACCGGAACAACCCTACACCGACTTTCTGTCGCGGGCGGAGGAACTCTTCACCGAGGCGATATCGGTTGGCAACGGTTCCGGGGAACCGGACATCGCGCTGGCCGCCCAGGCGGGCCGGGCCGATGTGCGCATGTGGCTCGGGGACTGGGGCGGCGCCCGCAGTGACGCCTCGGGAATCCCCGAGGACTTCGTCTTCCAGCTGCACCATTACGACCTGGACGACTTCCCGGATCCCAACGAGGTCTATTTCCGGTCGGCCTCGTTTCCGTGGCGCGAGTACACCATCTGGGGCACCTTCGCCGAGGGCTACTACACAAAAACCGGGGACCCGCGCATGGCGTGGAGAGCCAATCCGGACCACCCGATCACCATGGTCTACAACCACCCCTTCTATGTGCAGCAGAAGTTCATGTCAAAGACTTCGCCGCACACGCTGGCCTCGGGGCGGGAGATGATCCTCATCCAGGCGGAAGACATCCTGGTGAACAACTCCGGGAACCTCCAGGGCGCGATGACTCTGATCAATCGGGTTCGAACCAGCGTCGTCAGTGACCATACGGGCGAACCTCTGGCGCCGGCCACCGCCTCCAGCGCGGCCGAGGCCTGGACGGCTTTGAAGCAGGAACGGCGCGTCGAGCTGTGGTTCGAAAACAGGCGCTTCGCCGACCTGCGCCGCTGGGACGACGCCGGCCGGCCGGGGGCCACGCCCATGGAGGACATGTCGAGCCGCAGCCGGTGCTTCCCGGTGGGCATGACCGAGCTGGACACCAACCCCAACATCGGGTGAGCCGACACGTGAACTGACATACGGTGCGGGGGAGCCCGCCGGGAGGTCTTTGGTGCAGACAGGTACGGTCGATGCCGCTCAGGACGTCATCTTCGACTGGAACCAGTTGTACAAGCGGGCCCCCCTCGCACCCGGTCGCTTCGATCTGGTTGACGAGACCCTGAGGGACGGTCTTCAGTCCCCTTCGGTCACCGACCCAACCATCGAACAGAAGATCGAGCTCATCCACCTCATGGAGGACCTCGGCATCCGGCTCGCGGATGTCGGGCTCCCCGGGGCGGGCAAGCGCGCACAGGACGATGTCCGGGCGCTGGTCGAGGAAATCCGCGACAGCCGGATGAAGCTTCAGCCCATGTGTGCCGCGCGCACCATGGTTCGCGACGTAGCGCCCATTGCAGACATCGCCCAGCGGACGGGCATGCCCATCGAGGTCTACGCCTTCATCGGCTCGAGCCCCATCCGCCTCTACGTCGAGTCCTGGAGCCTCGACACGCTTCTGCGCCGCATCGACGAGACCGTAACCTTCGCACTGCGGGAGGGGCTGCAGGTCTGCATGGTGACCGAGGACACCACGCGCTCGCGGCCGGACGTACTGGATCCCCTCTTCCGCGCCGCCGTCCGGCTGGGAGTGCGCCGACTCTGCCTGTGCGACACCGTGGGGCACGCGACTCCGGATGGCATAAAGAACCTCTTCGACTGGACCCACTCGCTGATCCGGGGCATGGGCGAGCCCGTCGAGCTGGACTGGCACGGCCACAACGACCGCGGGCTGGGGGTCACCAATGCCATCCTGGCTATCGAGTACGGCGCCACCCGGGCGCACGGGACCGGGTTGGGCGTGGGAGAGCGCGTCGGAAACGCCTCCATCGACCAGATGCTCCTCAACCTCAAGCTCCTGGACGAGTGGGATCACGACTTGTCGAAGCTCGGCCGCTACTGCCAGGCGGTGTCACGCTATTGCCGGGTGGACATCCACCCCAGCTACCCCATGGCCGGACGCGACGCCTTCCGCACCGGCACCGGGGTTCACGCCGCGGCGATCATCAAGGCGCTCAAGCGGGGTGATCGCAAGCTGGCCGACCGGGTGTACTCGGGTGTGCCCGCCAACTGGTTCGGCCGCGAGCAGGAGATCGAGATCGGCCACATGAGCGGGCTGTCCAACGTGAGCTACTGGCTGGCCTCGCGCCGCATCCCCGCGGACGACGGTCTGCGGGCGGCCATTCTGGCTTGCGCCAAGGCATCCAACCGGATCCTCACCGACGAAGAAATCATGGACATCGTGCGGGCGCACCGCGGTGATCCGGTGGAGGAGGCAATCGCGCAGAGTTGAGGGCCCGGAAGAGCAGTTGATTCGCCTTCCGCTATCTCCCGAACGGCAGCGACCAGCCCCACATGAACTCGGTGATGGGACCCCCCTCTCCGGTCGAGGCAGGCTCTCCCTCGATCCACAGCAGCACCCCGGCGCCCAGGGCGGCTCCAACGCCCGCCGCGAGCCATGTGCGGGTCTGGTTCAGCTCCCTGCGCGAGATCACATTGATGTCGGACAACGCGAGAGAAACCGGATCGGTCGCGGGAGACCCCAGTTCGGGAAGCAGACTCAGCCGGGCGCCATCGAGCTCGACAACGGTGCCCTCCACCTGCGTTCTTCTCTCCAGCTGCGCAGGAAGCCGATCGGCGGCTTGCTCAAATACGCGAATCCGCACCGGGTCTCCCGGGGCCACGCTCTCCATCCCCACCTCCGTATAGGTGAAGCAGGCGCTGGCAAGTGGAAGCGCAAGCACGAGGAGCACCGCGAATCGAGGCAACTTGCCACGGCAGGTGGAGGGTCGGACCGGATTCAGCGAGTCCATGGGCGAGCACCTGTGGGGGCTGAGGGGTGAAAGCGAGACGGCCGGGTCGCCGTGTATAATAATGTCGCCGTCAGCGTAAGTAACGTCGCCGGCGGCGCTGGGGCGGAGGGCATCCGGGGATCGCCTGCAATCCCATCGGCGGGGATCGGGCGGACAACACTTCGTCGGCACTCGATGTCCTACGAGGTACGCAAGTGCTTTTCCGACATCGCCGGCCGGTTGTCGCCGGCCATCTACCCAGGACAACGCCTGAGAGGAGTTCAAGCAACATGTCCCGACTCATCCCCTGCTCCCTCGCCCTGTTGCTCGTTTCTGTTCCCGCCACCCAGCTCTCAGCCCAGGATGCTTCGGACTTCTCCGCGGTGCTGGGAGCTTGGGAGATGACCTTCGAGACGCCGCGCGGCAGCATGACCCAGACGCTGACCTTCACCGTCGACGGCGACGAGTTGGCGGGCACGGCCACCGCCCCCAACGGGACGATGCAGCTACAGAACGTCTCCTTTGAGGAAGGCCGGATCACCTTCGAGGTGACGCGCCGCTTCCGCAATCGCGAGGTGACCCAGAGCTACAGCGCCGCCATCGACGGCGACCAGATGACGGGCACGATGTCGGGCGGCCGCGGGCGAGGCCAGCGGGAGTTCACGGCCGTACGTTCTTCGACCTGACTCCTCCCGGGGGCGCGTACGCGCGATTCGCGTTAGCATCCCTTTTCACGTCGTAGCTCCGCTGCCAGGCTGCGCCGACAACTCGACAAAGGAGCTGTGACCGGGATGCCGGCAAATCGGGAGGAGACCATGACCAGGCTGTCGCGACGGGGATTCGTGGGCGCGGGTGCGGCCGGCATGGCTGGAGCCTGGCTGGCTGGCTGTGAGCAGAACACTCCGCCCCGAGCCGATGTCAACGCACCCCCGGCACGGCCGGAAGACGCCCCCCTCACGCCACCGGAAGGACTCGACGACCCGGCCTGGGCCGGCGTGCGGGCGGCCTTCGTGCTCGAACCCGGCACGGTCTACATGAACAACGCTGGCCTGGGCATGCCTCCCGGGAGCGTCGCCCGTGCGGTCGCGCAAGGGTACGAGGCGGTCTCGCGCGAGCCCCGGCGGGCAACGGGGGAACTCCGCGACCGAATCGCCCGGCGGGTTCGCCCCGGCCTGGCGGCCTTTCTGGGCGCCGACCTCGACGAGATTTCCCTCACCCGCAACGCCACCGAAGCGCTCCACCTGAGCGCCCTCGGTATCGACCTCCGCCCCGGCGACGAGGTCGTCCTCACCACCCAGGAGCATCCCGCCGGCCGGCGGCCCTGGCAGTTGCGCGCAGCCCGCGACGGTATCGTGACCCGGGAGGTGTTCCTTCCCAGCCCCCTGCCCGACCCCGACCAGGTCGTGCAGACCTTCGAGGCCGCGCTCACGCCCCGCACTCGGGTAGTCGCCTTTTGTCACGTCACCCGTGGCGGCCACCTCTACCCCGTGCGCCGGCTGGCCGCCCTGGCCGGGGAGCGGGGCATCCTCTCCCATGTCGACGGGGCGCAGGCGGTGGGCATGTTTCCGGTGAATCTCCACGACCTGGGGTGCGACACCTATTCCGCCAGCCTGCACAAGTGGTTCCTCGGCCCGATGGGCACCGGTTTTCTTTACGTGCGCGCGGGCGCTCGCGATCGCGTCCGGTCGACCTACGCCCACGACGGCACCCCGGAAAACCCCGGCTTCGAGCCGCCCGGCACCGCCGACCTGCCGGTGCGCGCGGCGCTGGCCGCCTCCCTCGCCTTCATGGAGCAGGTCGGCATCCACCGCATCGCGGCCCGCACCCGCTTCCTCTCCGACTACCTCAAGGAGCGGCTCGCCGGCCGGGCGGGCGTCCGGCTCGTCAGCGGCGCAACGCACGAAACCTCCTGCCCGGGCTCCACCATCTTCGAGATGGAGGGCATGGACGCGGTTGCTTCCGTGCCCGTCATCGCCGAGCGCGTCTCCATCCACATCGACGAACACCGCCGCGACGGGCACGAGGCCATGCGCATATCGACCCACGTGTACAACACCACGGCGGAGATCGACCGCCTCCTGGACGGGCTCGCGGGCCTGCGGCCGGCCTGACCCGGACCCGCCACCCAGGACTCGCCGGCACCGGCCGTGATCGCCACCACCAACCTCGGTAAGGCCTTCGGCGACCGGACGCTCTTCACCGGCGTCTCCCTCCGCTTGCAGCCAGGCGAACGCTATGGGCTGGTGGGCGCAAACGGATCGGGAAAGACTACGCTGCTCAATATCCTCGGCAGCGAAGTCGAGCCGAGCGAGGGCGCCGTCTCCATCCCCCGCGGACTCCGCCTGGGCGTGCTCCGCCAGGACCAGTTCGCATATGAAGGCGAACAAATCCTCCGTGTCGCCATGCGCGGAAACCCGGTGCTGTGGGAGGCGCTGGCGGCCCGGGAGGAGCTGCTGGCACACGTGGACGCGGGCGGTGAATTCGACGGAGACCTCTTCTCGCGCCTCGAGGAAATCGTCGAGCGCCACGACGGCTACACCGCGGAAGCCCGAGCCGCCGCCATTCTCGAGGGACTCGGACTTCCCGCCGCCATCCATCGCGACCCGTTGTCGACACTGTCCGGGGGATTCAAGCTGCGCGTGCTGCTCGCCCAGGTCCTGGCCGGCGCCCCCGACGTGCTCCTCCTCGACGAGCCCACCAATCACCTCGACATCCTCTCCATCCGCTGGCTCGAGAACTTCATGCGCGACTTCAAGGGTCCTCTGGTCGTGATCTCCCACGACCATCGCTTCCTCGACAACGTCGTCACCCACATCCTCGATGTCGACTACGAAACGGTCATCGCCTACTCCGGCAACTACAGCACCTTCCGCGACAGCAAGCGGGCCGAACACGAGCGTCGCGAGAAGGAGATCGCCAGCCGCGAGAAGGAGATTACACACCACCAGAAATTCGTCGATCGCTTCCGCGCCAAGGCCAGCAAGGCCCGTCAGGCGCAGAGCAAGCTGAGGCTCATCGAGAAGAAGGCGGCGGCGCTCGAGACGCTCCCCGGAAGTTCCCGACGCTATCCGGCGTTCCGATTCGAGCCCCTGCGCGCGAGCGGACGCCAAGTGCTGGAAGCCAAGGGCGTACGTAAGTCCTTCGGCGACAATGAAGTGCTCCACGGCGTCGACTTCACCGTCCGCCGCGGTGACCGCCTCGCCATCCTGGGCCCCAACGGCATCGGCAAGTCGACCCTGCTCAAGATCGCGCTCAGCGAACTTCCCGCCGACGCCGGCTCCGTCCGCTGGGGCTACGAAACCCATGTCGGCTACTTCGCCCAGGACCACGAGGAACAGCTCGACGAACCGGCACGGACGGCCCAGGACTGGATCTGGGACGCCTGTCCCGGCCGGGACGTCGGCTACCTGCGCGGCCAGATGGGCCGGGTGCTCTTCAGCGGAGACGACGCGGCCAAGCCGCTCGCGGCCCTCTCGGGAGGCGAGGCGGCCCGCCTGGTGTTCTGCCGGCTGGCGATCCAGCAGCCCAACGTGCTCGTCCTCGACGAGCCCACCAACCACCTCGACCTGGAATCGATCGAAGCGCTGGTGGAGGCGCTAAAGCGTTTCCCGGGCACCCTCATCTTCGTCTCCCACGACCGCTGGTTCGTCAGCAAACTCGCCACTCGCATCCTCGAGATCACACCCGGGGGCGTCCGCGACTACCCGGGAACCTACGACGAGTACGTGCACGCCAGCGGAGACGATCATCTGGACGCCGACACCGTTGTGCTGAGGGCAAGGCGCGAAAAGCGGAAGAGTCGCGACGCAGCCGGTCCGCCCACCTGGCGAACACCTGCGAAGAAGAGCCGTCCGCCCGATGCCTCGATGGAAGCTCGGCGGGACCTCACGCTGACCCGGCTCGAAGCCATCGAGTCCCGGCTCGCCCACGTCGATCAGATCTTTTCGGACGCAGCTTTCTACGAGAGATCCAGTCCGGAGGAGATCCGGGATCTCCAGGCCGAACGGGAACGGCTCTCAACCCAGTCCGAGCGTCTCATGGAGGAGTGGATGGCGCTCGAAGAGGAGATGGAGGCCCGGTAATGGCCAAGAACCGGGTTTCGATGTAGAATCAAGCTGCGGGGTTGTCTCCGGCCCGGTGGGCTTGTGTCCGGCAGCCGCGCGCGTTAGCGGGATGATCTCGCGCGTAGTGGAGCCGCCACTGAGCGGTAGGCAGAGCAAAGAAGCGGGGACGATGGCATGAAAGCATTTGCATCGATTGCGGCGGTGGCGGGCATCTGGGTTGCGGCTCTCACCACCGGCGACTCCGGCCCCGGCACCCGCGGGCTCGATCCCGGCGTTCCGGGGCTCGATGTCGCGTCGACTCCGACCGATGTCGCTCCCCTCCCTGCCGCCACCCTGACCGAAGTCGTTCAGCGCTACTGCCAGGTTTGCCACAACGACGCCCTCCTCACCGGCAACCTCTCGCTCGCCGGCTTCGACATCGACAACCTGGCCTCGCGAGCCGAGTCCGTGGAAAGGATGATCCTAAAGCTGCGCGCGGGGATGATGCCCCCACCCGGGATGCCCCGGCCCGCGGGGGACACCCTCGAGCTGCTGGTTGCCACGTTGGAAGGGCGCATGGACGCCGCGCTGGCAGCCAACCCCAACCCCGGCGCCCGCTCTTTCCAGCGCCTGAACCGCGCCGAGTACGAGCGCTCGATCAAGGATCTTCTGGACCTCGACATCGACGCCGGCGAATACCTCCCGCTCGACACCAAGAGCGCGAACTTCGACAACATCGCCGACGCCCAGATGCTGTCTCCCACGCTACTGGAGGCCTACCTGAACGCGGCCAGCGGAATCGCGCGGCTGGCGCTGGGCGATGCCAACGCCACCGCAAGCGAGACCCAGTACCAGGTGTCCCGCTGGGCTTCGCAGACCGAGCGCGTGGAGGGCGCGCCGTACGGAACCCGCGGCGGGATCAGCGTCGAACACAACTTCCCGGCCGATGGCGAATACGTCTTCCGGGTCTCGTTCCACCACGAGACCACCGGCACGCTGGTGGGCAACGGACGCAACGCGCTCCACACCGACCAGTCCCCCGAGCAGCTCGAGATCTCCATAGACGGCGAGCGCGTGGCCGTGCTCGAACTCGACCGCTGGATGCACGTCTCGGACCCGGACGGCGTCAACATGCGCACGGAGCCGATCTTCGTTCGGTCCGGCGCTCACAGGGTGACCTCCGCCTTTCTGCAACATGCCGAAGGACCGGTCCAGGATCTGATTTCCCCGCACGACTGGTCGTTGGCGAGCACCGCCATCGCCGGGACCTACGGGCTGCTCGCCCTCCCGCATCTGCGCGATCTCGTGATCGGCGGACCCTTCAACCCCACGGGGGTTTCGGAGACCGCCAGCCGCCAGGCCATCTTCAGCTGCCGGCCCACGGGTCCGTCGGAGGAAGTCGCCTGCGCAACCGGGATCGTGTCCGGGCTGGGGACGAGGGCGTTTCGCCGGCCTCTCGAAGACGAAGACCTCGGGGCTCTCATGGGGTTCTACCGCACCGGAGCCGACGAAGGCGGATTCGAGGCCGGCATCGGCACCGCGCTGGAGGCCATCCTCGCGAGCCCGCACTTCGTCTTCCGCTTCGAGGAGCCCCCTCGGGACGCACCCTCCGACGATGGCTACCGGATCGGCGACGTGGATCTGGCCTCCCGCCTCTCCTTCTTCCTGTGGGGCACTTCCCCGGACGAAGAGCTGATGGCGCTCGCGGTGGCCGGCCGGCTCTCGGATCCCGCCGTGCTCGACGCCCAGGTGTCCCGCATGCTCGCAGACGCGCGCGCTGAGGCGCTGGGCACGCGCTTCGCAGGCCAGTGGCTCCGCCTCCAGGACCTTGAGAAGATCAATCCCAACGTTCGCCTGCAGCCCGATTTCTACCAGCAGCTGCGTGAATCGATGCTGCGCGAGACCGAACTCTTCTTCTACAATCTGGTGCGCGAGGACCGGAGCGTCCTCGACCTGTACAACGCGGACTACACCTTCGTCAACGAACGGCTGGCGCGGCACTACGGCATCCCGGATGTCGCGGGCGAGCACTTCCGGCGGGTGAACTACCCGGACGACAACCGGCGCGGCCTCTTCGGCCACGGCAGCATTCTCACCCTGACCTCGCACGCCGGGCGTACTTCGCCCGTGCTGCGCGGCAAATGGGTCATGGAGGTGCTGCTCGGCACGCCTCCCCCGCCGCCACCGCCGGGCGTCCCGGACCTCGACGAGACGGAGGAGTCCGAAGGCGGGCGCATGCTTACCACGCGGGAGCGTATGGAGATACACCGGGCCAACCCCGTGTGCAACGCCTGCCACCAGTTCATGGATCCGATCGGGCTCGCTCTCGACAACTTCGGGGTCACGGGCAAGTGGCGCCTTCGAGAGAACGGCATGCCCCTCGACACGCGCGGGCAGCTGTACGACATGACGCCCGTTTCCAGCCCCGGCGAGCTTCAGGAGGCGCTCCTCGCGCGTCCCGCACCACTGATCCGCACGTTCACCGCCAATCTGATGGCCTACGCGCTCGGGCGGCGGGTGGAGTACTACGACCAGCCGCGCATCCGGACCATTGTTCGGGAGGCGGAGAAAGAAAACTATCGTATCTCGGCGTTCATCCGGGGCGTGGTGGAAAGCGACGCCTTCCAGATGAGCGGACCCGAGCCCATGGTGGCGGAGAGCCAGGGGGAGTCCAGATAACCGATACCACATCCGGGCTCGCCTGAGCGCGAAGCCCGGAAACCGGCCCCCCGCGGGCTCGGCATACGAAAGCTGACTGACGGCCATTCCAGGAGAACCTCGATGCACTTCATTACCGGAAAGCACATCCCCCGGCGCACCTTTCTGCAAGGCGTGGGCGCCACCGTCGCGCTCCCCCTGCTCGACGCCATGACCCCCGCGGGCCGCGTATGGTCGAGGGCCGCACGGGCCGACGATCCGACCCGGCTTATCGCGATCGAGATCGTGCACGGAGCGGCCGGCAGCAACGAGTGGGGCGCGAGCCAGAACCTGTGGTCGCCCGCCGCGATCGGCAGCGAGTTCGATTTGGGGCCCAGTTCGCTCGCCCCTCTCGAGCGCTACCGCGACCACCTCACCATCTTCAGCAACACCGACGTTGCGAACGCCGAAGCCTTCCAGCCCAAGGAGATCGGAGGCGATCACTTCCGGTCGAGTGCGGTCTTCCTGACCCAGCAGCATCCCAAACAGACCGAGGCCTCCGATGTCTACGTCGGCACCTCGCTCGACCAGATACACGCCCGGCGCTCCGGACAGGACACGCCGATCCCGTCGATGCAGCTGTGTATCGAGAACGTCGACCAGGCAGGCGGCTGCGCCTACGGATACGCCTGCGTCTACACCGACACCATCAGCTGGGCCTCGCCGACGGAGCCGCTGCCGATGATCCGCGATCCGCGCATCGCTTTCGACCAGCTCTTCGGGGCCGGTGGAACCGCGGAGCAACGGGCGGAACGCCGCCGCACCAGCCGCAGCATCCTGGACTGGATCGCCCGCGACGTCGCTCGCCTGAAGCGGGAGCTGAGGCCGTCGGACCAACTGCGCATCGACCAGTACCTGGAGAACGTGCGCGAGATCGAGCGGCGCATTGAGCGCATCGAGGCGCACAATACCAGCGGAGAGCAAAGAGAGCTTCCAGAGGCGCCGGCGGGGGTCCCCGACTCCTTCACCGAGCATGTCGAAACCATGTTCGACCTGCAGGCGCTGGCCTTCGCTTCCGATATGACCCGCGTCTTCTCGTTGAAGCTGGGACGGGACGCTTCTTCGCGCGTATACCCGGAAAGCGGCACCGACAAGCCGTTCCACCCGGCCTCGCACCACGGCGGAGGCCCCGAGGGGGTTCTCGACTTCGCCACCATCAACAAGTATCACGCCAGCATGCTGCCCTACCTGATGGATCGCCTGCGCGAGAACCTGGAGGGCGACACGCATCTGCTCGACAAGACGATGATCATCTACGGCTCGCCCATGGCCGACGGCAACCTGCACAACCACCGCAGGTGCCCGTTGATCACGCTGGGCGGGGCCAACGGCAAGCTCCCGGGCAACCTGCACCTGAAGGCTCCCGACAGTACGCCCATGGCCAACGTCATGTTGAGCCTGCTGCACGCGCTCGGGCACGAAGACATGACGAGCTTCGGAGACAGCACCAGCGCATTCTCGTTGGGGATGGCCAACGCCGTGGACGCGCAAAGCGGCACCTGAGACCGACGCCCGCAGCGTACCTGAGATCGACGCCCGCAGCGGCCCATGAGACCTGAGAGCGAGCGCATTCCGATGGAGAGTAAGGCGATGAGACAGCTTCCGCGCACGATTGCCACTCTGGCTCTGACCTTCGTGGTCCTGGCCGCCGCGCCACCGCCGGATTCCCCGGTCGCCGACGCGGCGATGCGTGGCGACCTCGATCTGGTGCGCTCGCTGATCGACCAGGGTGCCGACGTCAACGGTGCCCAGGGCGACGGCATGACCGCCCTGCACTGGGCGGCCGAGAACGGCAGCGCCGCCACCGCCGAGCTGCTCGTCAACGCCGGAGCGAACCCGGGCGCGGTCACCCGGCTGGGCGGGTACACGCCCATGCACCTGGCCGCCAAGGCCGGAAGCGCGGAAGTGGTGCGCGCGTTCCTCGACGCCGGCGCGGATCCGCGCGCGGCCACGAGCACCGGGGGCGCCACCGCGCTGCACTTCGCCGCCGCCGCCGGAAGCGGTGACGCGGTGAAAGCCCTGATCGACCACGGCGCCGACCCGGACGCGCGCGGATCCGCTTGGGGTCAGACGCCGCTCATGTTCGCGGCCGCGATCGGACGCGTGGGAGCCATCCGCGCGCTCATGGACGGAGGGGCCGATCCCTCCGTCACCGCCCGCGTGATCGACATTCCCACAAGGGACGAAGAGGACCGGGAAGCGCAGCAGCGCCGCGACGAGCGGGTGGCGGCGCTTCAGGCGCTGCAGGGTGGAAGCGGCGGTGGGCGCTACAGCCAGCCGGAGCCGACGGGAGGAACGCTCCTGAACCCCGACGAACCCCCGCCGTCGGTGGCACGCGACCGCAACCGGACCATCCCCCAGCCGCTCTCCCACGCCGACCTGGTGGGGGGCTACGGCGGCCTGACCGCGCTGCTGCTGGCCGCGCGCGAGGGACAGATCGCCGCGGCCGAAGCGCTCCTCGACCGGGGCGCCGACATCGACCAGCTGAGCGCCGGAGACCGCACCAGCCCGCTCCTCATGGCCACCCTGAACGGCCATTTCGACTTGGCCAGAATCCTGTTCGAGCGCGGCGCCGACATCACCTTGGCCAGCGACGCAGGAGCCACTCCCCTCTACGGCGTGCTCAACACGCAGTGGATCCCCAAGTCCCGCCATCCCCAGCCGACCGACTTCACGCAGCAGGAAACCACCTACCTGGAGCTCGTGGAGGCGTTTCTGGACGCTGGCGCGGATCCCAACGTTCGTCTGACCAAGACTCTGTGGTACACGGAGTTCGGCCGCGGCTTCCTGGCGGTCGACCGCATGGGCGCCACGCCCTTCTGGCGGGCGGCGTTCGCGCTCGACATCGAAGCGATGAAGCTCCTGGTCGCGCACGGGGCCGATCCTCACATTCCGACCGCCAACGCGCCGCGACGTATGCGCAGAGGGGGAGGTCAGGACATGTCCGGGCTGCCGCCGGTTCCGGTCGGCGGACCCGGGGCGTGGGCCATTCACGCGGCCTCTGGAATCGGCTACGGCGAGGGCTTCGCGGCCAACGTCCACCGCCACGTCCCGGACGCGTGGGTGCCCGCGGTGCGTTATCTCGTCGAAGAACATGGCGCCGACGTAAACGCCCGGGACTACAACGGCTACAACGCCGTGCACCACGCCGCCGCCCGGGGAGACAACGAGTTGATTCTGTACCTGGTCAGCCAGGGCGCCGACGTCACCACGGTCAGCCGGCGCGGCCAGACCACCGCCGACATGGCCAACGGTCCGGTGCAGCGCATCCTGCCCTTCCCCAGGACGGTCGAGCTGCTCGAGTCGCTCGGATCCCGGAACAACAACAACTGCGTAGCCTGCTGACCCGAGGAGCCCACCAGGGCAGTTCTTCGGAAGGTGGCAGGAGGAGGCATGGAATGACCGCAACCACGTCTGTCCTGCGCCGGTGCCTCAAGCCGGCTGTGACATCGGCGCTGCTCTTTTCGCTCGGAGCGTGCTTTTCCTACTCGACGGCGCCTCTGGAGACCGTGGCGCCGGATCAACAGGCCCGCCTGACGCTTGACCAGGACGGCTTCGGACGCGTGATGAATCAGGCTGCGATCGAGGGATTCCCGGTCCAGATGATGAATCTGTCCGGCAACCGCCTCAGCGGCCGGGTCGCGAGCGTTTCTTCCGACAGCCTCACCATCCAGCTTCGCGGCGCCGGCGCGTCGCTGTTGACCACCCAGGTGGCAACCGGCTCGATTCAGGAGGTTGCGATCCGGCAGTTCAACCGCAACAACACCATCATCGCTTTAGGCGTAGCCGTGGGCGCTGCTGCCCTGGTGCTCCGGGGAGGCGTGATCTCCGCAGGTTCGACGGACAACCCGGACGTGGATCCGGAGAACCTGATCGGCTTGCGTCTCTTCTCGATCTCGGTGCCCTGACCGCGCATCCCGGGCCGCTGCGCATTCGGGCTCATTCCGGTCGAATAGCGCAGCCCGCAGGCCAGCCCTTGCGCGTCACGCGGAAGGGCTTCATTGTGTTCGGGTTCCGTCGGGAAACCCGGGGGGATTGCGCTTGCGCCGTACGCAAGCGACAGGTTGGCTGTTTCAGGGACGGGGTTGAGGGGACTGAAAACCGGTGGCGTGGAAGTCACCCCAAAGGAAGGAGTGTGCTATGCGAGTCATCAGGCTACTAACCCTTACTCTGCTGCTGGGGGCCACATCGTGGTCGTTCGCGGAGGCGCAAGTGCCCGCGAACAGCGATGTCGGTGCTCAGGCGGTGGACAGGGCCGCCAGATCTCTTGGCGACGCCCTGGGAATCCACGTTACGGAGGCGATCCCCATCGTGGGTTCGCTAACCGGACTGGTGACCGACGCCGGCTCCGGCCGTTCGCTGTCCGCCGCTCAGGTGTTCATCGAGGGCACCGGTCTCGGCGGCCTCACCAACGCCTCGGGACGCTACCTGATCCTCAACGTCCCCGCGGGCACCCACGCGTTGCGCGTCGAGTTGATCGGCTACGCCAGTGCCGCGCAGCAGGTGACTGTCGCCGACGATCAGGCCACCAGCGTGGACTTCGGGCTGAACGAACAGGTCATCGACTTCGACGAGATCGTCGTCACCGGGACCGCGGGCCAGGCCCGCCGGCGCGAGGTCGGCAACGCGATCGAGCAGATCAACATCGCCGAGATCGCGGAGCCGGTGAACGACGTCGGCCAGCTCCTGCAGGCGCGCGTTTCGGGTGCGCGCGTGCAGTTCGGCTCCGGGAACTCGGGTTCCGGCGCCGACATCCGCCTGCGCGGCAACGTAAGCGTCGCGCTCAGCAACCAGCCCCTCATCTACATCGACGGGATGCGCGCCAAGAGCGAGCCGACCTCCAGTGAAAACGGAGCCGAAGATCCCTATAGCCCGCTCAACGACATCAACCCGGACGACATCGACCGCATCGAGGTCATCAAGGGACCCGCGGCCACCACCCTCTATGGCACCGAGGCGGCGGCCGGCGTGATCCAGATCTTCACCAAGCAGGGCGGTCAGGGCGCCCCGCAATGGACCGCCGAGGTGCAGCAGGGCGTCGCCTATTTCCGTCCCTTCGGCACAAACGAGGTGCCCTACATGTGGCTGGACCAGGTCTTCCGCAACGGACACCGGCAGCGCTACTCGATGCAGGTTCGAGGAGGCACGGGTGACGTCGGCTACTTCGTGTCGGCGGCCTGGACCGACAACGTCGGCGCCGTGGAGACCGACGGCGAGACCAAGCTGAACCTGCGTGCGAACACCACATTCCGTCCGCACGAGGACGTGCTCATCCAGTTCAACAATACGCTGGCTCGCACGGATCTGGAGCAGGCTCAGATGGGCAACTCCGTCACCTCGATCATGATGTCGGCCATTCGCGGCCCCCGGAACTACATGGCCGGACGCCGCGACCAGGAGACGTTGCGCCTCCTGCTTTCGGAGGACTACAACAACCAGATCACGCGTGCGGTCACCGGGTTGACCGTCAACTACACCCCGGGTTCCGACTTTACGCACCGTCTGACCCTCGGGTACGACTACTCCCAGGACGACCACTTCAACGACCAGCAGCACTGCTGGCTCTGCCCGCTCGGCATCATGAGCGACTTCTCCGACTACATTCAGGGCGGAGAACAGCGGCGCGGCATGTCGCAGAACACGTTGGTGAGCTTCGACTACATCGGCACCTGGGGCTTCGACATCGCCGACAACATTCGCAGCACGCTCTCGTTCGGCGCGCAGGGCGTCGAAAACGAGATCGAGAACTCCGAGTACGTCGTCCGCCACTACCCCGGGCCGGGAGATTTCACCCTCGGGATCGGCGCCACGCGCCAGGATGTAGATCACAACCGGCTGCGCATCATCAACGGCGGCTTCTTCCTGCAGGACCAGATCGGGATCAGCGACAAGTACTTCCTGACCCTCGGCGCCCGTGTTGACGGCAACAGCGCCTTCGGTGAGAAGATCGGCTTCGCGCTCTTCGGCGACGACTTCCGCTTCGACCTCTACCCGAAGATCAGCGGCTCCTACGTCATCTCCGACGAGGACTTCTGGCCCGAGGCCTTCGGCCAGGTAAAGATCCGGGGCGCCTACGGTCTCGCCGGCCGGGCACCCGGCGCCTTTGACAAGGTGCGCACCTGGAGCGCGATCGGGTATGGCACTTCCGGCCAGCAGGCCTACCACCCGTCCCGCCCGGGCAACGACGAGCTCGGCCCCGAGCGCACCACCGAATACGAGTTTGGACTGGACGGCGCCTGGCTCGACGGCCGCTTCAGCGCCGAGCTAACCGCCTATCGCCAGACCACGTCGGACGCCCTCTTCTACGTCACCTCGCCCGACAGCGAGGGCAACTGGGGGTCGCAGCTCACCAACGTGGGCAAGCTGCGGAACCAGGGCTACGAGATCATGACCAACACGACGCTGCTCGACACGCGTTCCTTCCGTTGGGATCTCGGCCTCGGGCTGGCCACCAACTTCAGTGAAACGCTCGACCTCGGAGGCGCGGCCCCATTCGGCGTCGGTGAGTACGGGTGGGTGATCGTAGGCGAGCCGGTACCCGTGATGAACGCGTACCGGGTCACGAACCACAACGAGCTGGCCGACCCCGTCTTCTCCGATGGACGCGTCCCCTACGGCCCGACCAACCCGCCCTACATGTTTACGGGAAGCACGTCCTTCGACCTGCCAGGCGGCCTCAGCCTTTCCGCCCGCGGCGAGTATCTGCGCGGCGGCTGGATTTCCAATTACTTCGAGGCCGGCGCGACCGGACGCACCATCGCGCACCCCAAGTGCTACGACGCCTACCGCAAGGTTGACCCCAGCTGGGTACAGGGTGAACTGGGATCGAACCCGGGACCCACGTGGCCCGGCACGCGTCCCGCGGACATGTACGCCTGGGAAGCTGCCCAGTGCTTCGGAATGAGGCGGTATGACTACTCCAACTCCGAGTCCGACTACGCGGAACTCCGCGACGTGACGTTGTCGATCCCGATCTCGAGCCTGCTTCCCAGCCTGACCACATGGGCCAGCCGGGCCGACCTGACGATCTCCGGTCGCAACGTGGCCTTCTGGACCCACAAGAACCTGATCACGGGCCATCCGGAGCAGAACGAGAACAGCATCGGCACCACGTCCGGCGAGTTCCGGCACGACCTGGTGAAGGGCATCGACGAGACGCTCCCACCGGCTTCCTACTTCACTGTTTCACTGCGGGCGATCTTCTGATCGTCCCGTCGCGATGAGCGAGATGCCGATTTCCTCCGGCTTGCGGGCCGGGGGAATCGGATCTCCTCGATTCCACGAAGCAGATCGGCCAGGAAGTACCGGATAGAAAAGGAGAACAAGAGAAATGAATGTTATACGACTTACGAAGAAGGTCATGGCCTCCGGCGTCCTCGCCGCAGTTGCGGTCTTCTCCGCTTGTGACCTTGCGGTCACCAACCCCGGCCCGGTCCAGGATGCGACCCTCAATCTCGAGGGGGCGTACCAGGGGATCGTGAACGGCGCGATTCGTGGCGTTCAGGAAGGGTTCGGAGCCTACGCGCTGCTGGGCGGCGCCATCACCCACGATGTCCATGCCAGTGGCCACACCGGCTCGGCGGGCGTCCGCCCCGAGGAGGAAGTCGCGTGGCTTAACGACAACTACGACGGACGCGGGGGTTGGGGTCGCCAGCACCGTGCGCGTTGGGTTGCGGAGGAAGCCGCCCGCCGCTTCACGGGCGAGGAATCTTTGGTGAGTAATCCCGGCTCCTACCCGCCTCTCGCGCAGGCCTATTTCTGGGCCGGGCTCGCCAGCCGCTATCTGGGTGAGAACGCGTGCACGGCCATTTTCGACGGCGGCGCCCCGGAGCCCAAACTCGCCTACTTCGATCACGCCATCGACCACTTCGACAACGCGGTGACGGTCGGTCAGTCCGCCGGTCTGAGCGACATGGTGACGGCGGCCATCGGCGCCAGAGCCGCGGCCAAGCTCTTCAAGGGCGACTATGCCGGCGCCGCTTCCGATGCCGCGCAGGTACCGTTCGGCTTCGAGTGGTTGACCACCTACTCGGGCTTCGGCGGCGAGTACTACTATGTGTACGGGCACGTGGAGAGCCTGGGCTTCCAGTCGCTCTCGTTCTGGGGTACGCCGGCGGCCGAACACTTCCTGCTGACGGGCGACTCGCGGGTCGCGTTCGGATACGACAACGGCTCTCGTGAAGTCCCCTCGGGCAAGTCAGCTGCCGTTCGCGGACAGACCCACCCCGCCCGGCCCACCTGGGTTTCGCTCATCCCCATGTACTACCCCCTCAAGGGAATCGCGCCCCGGGACAAGGACCGGGAATTCCTCTTCTTCGAGCCTGATCGCGCGCAGCAGCGGGAGCAATTGCAGATTCAGCTCGTGGACGGCCGCGAGATGGAGCTGATCAAGGCGGAGGTGGAGCTCCGGAACGGCAACTGGCAGTCGGCCATGACGCACATCAACAACGTGCGCACGTCCATCCCGGTCTACCCCCTCGACATGACCGATCAGTCCAAGTTCGACCTGAGGCTGCACCCCGACGAACAGGTGGACTGGGACGCCAACGATGATCTGGCCGCCTACTTCGACCAGTTCAGCTACGAGCTTCACGACTTCACCGAAGGCGCCGACATGAGCCCGATGGGCAACATGATGATGGGCGATCGCATGATGGATCCGGTCATCGCGACCAACGCCGAGGAGGCGTGGACGGCCCTCAAGTTCGAACGGTACGTCGAGTTCTCGATGGAGGGACGCCGTTTCGGCGACCGCTGGCGCTGGCGGGCGAACCCCGAGGCCATCGCACCGTCTTCGGGGCCCGGTGGAGAGCTCACCCCCGGGAAGTACAATCACCTCGAGTTCATTCCGACACCGCTGGCCCAGCGCTATGACGTGCCGGAAGATCCTCTCATGATGTGCTTCCCGCTGCCCGTTTCGGAGAACGACACCAACCACAACATCGACGAAGGCTACATGGACTGGATCGAGTCGACAGGGTACAGGGCGGTAGACCCATCGCTTGTCGACATGCGCATGGGCATGGGCATGTAGGGTCGTCGTCCAGGAAGTAGCAGTGCAGTTCAGGGGGGAGGCCGGATCCGGCCTCCCCCCTGAAGCTTTTCCGGACGGATGCGGGAGGGGACGAACAATGCCCTGGGAATCACGCCCGACGTGGCTACGGGTGACTGGACAAGTGAAGCGCGTGTTGGCGGCGGGGGTGCTCGCAACCCTCGGGTGCGGAGACAGTCCCATTCATTCCGTCGAACTGCCGGTGCAGCCCGGACTGCTTCAGGAGACCATACCACCGGAAGGAATGGAAGGCCCCCTGGAGCACGCGATCATTATCGGACTCTCGGGACTGCTGACCCGCTCAGGCTTTGCTCTCGGCCACCTCCCCCCGGAAGCGGGAGAGATGAACCGCGCATCGCTGCTCTGGATAGGATGCTACGTCCGCGAGAACAGCGAAGACAGCTATGTGATGATCGAAAGGGTCGAGAATTCGCCCTTCCCTTGCGGGGTCGTGCCACACGGCGGCCACCTCGACGCCGTCATCGAGTCCGTGAGGACCCCTTCGTGGATGGCGCTCGTCGTGGTCAACGTGCCGTGAGCCTCCGAACTATTTCTCATGCGATGTTCCAACCCCGTCTTCAGGCTGGCTGACCGCAGCACAGCCGACGCGAAACGACTACCACCCCCGAGGGGTACCAGGGCCACTTGGCCAAACAGCGTACAGGGAGGCGCCCGGTGATCCGTCTACCAATCTGGTTTCTCACCTTTGCCTTGACGCTGTCGGCGGTTCCGTCGCTTGCGCGGGCACAGGACGGCGGCTCCATCGTGGGCGAGGTGGTTGACGACGTCACGCTGGAGCCCATCGTTGGGGCAGTCGTCGAGGTGGTCAGCCACGAACTCTCCGACGCCACCAACGTCGACGGCCACTTCTCCCTTCGCGACGTCCCGCCCGGCAACATATCCGTCAGGGTTGAACAGCTCGGGTACATCGCCGTGGTGGGCGAAGTGGAGGTCCGCTCGAACAGCGTGACCTTCGTCCGGTTGCCACTCTCCCCCATGGCCTTCCTGCTGGACGAGCTGCGCGTCGTCGCAGACAGGTCTCAAGACGAGGTGGAGAGCGGCGGAAGCTACACCGAGATCATACCCGACGAATCCGACTCGGCCCGCAATGCCCTCGAGCTTCTTACCACGCGAGTGCCCTCCCTCACGGTACGCACGGACGCCATCGGCGGCGCCACGCGGAGCGAGATACGTATTCGGGGGAACGGCTCCGTCTCGCAAAGCAACATGCCTTCGATCTACATCGACGGGGCGAGAGCGGACATCGTGTACCTGGAGGACCTCTCGGCTACCGAAGTACGGAGAATCCGCGTACTGCGCGGTCCGTCGGCCGCGTCTATCTACCCCGATGCCGCCAACGGTGTCATCCTGGTCGAGACGTGGAGGACCCGCCGCTGAACCGGCTGGGCCGGCACGCACCCGACCATCTGAGGCTGCGGCCGCCTCGCCTGTTTACAACGCCGGTCCCGGAGAAAATCCGTTGAACCAACTGGCTTGGAACGTCGCTCTGGCGGTTTCCTCCGTCATTGTGGGGGTCACCTCCCTCTGGGCCCTGTTTCGTCCCATGGCGGCCGGGACCGCCCGTAAGGCTGCGGACCGTCTCAAGCAGGACTTGAAGAGCAACGAGTTCCACGAGGTCGGAGTCCGGTTCGAGCGGCTCGACGCAAGCGTCAATGACCGAATCGACCGCCTGGCTACGCAGGTGAACGGTCGGATCGACGGCCTGGACACGCACATCAACGGTCGGATCGACGGCCTGGGCACGCACATCAACGGTCGGATCAACGGCCTGGACACGCACGTCAACGGTCGAATCGACCGGCTTGAAGCTCGTCTCACTGCGGCGATGGCTGAAACGCGAACCGAAATGCGAGCTGAGTTCGGGTCTGTTCGCGCGGAGTTGAACCAGATGCACGAGACCCAGGGGCGCATTCTGGAAGCGATCCGCGCTCTGTCACCGGTCGGAAATCAGGGGTGACAGGTTGCTCGCCAGCAGGCGCCGGTTGAACTCGGCGACCTCGCCTTCGAACAGCTCGTCGACCTGCGATCGATACTCCACGACCCGCTGGTTCAGCAGCAGGCGCACCTCGCCTGCCTGATCGGTCGGGCGGAAATCCCCGTTCATGATGTTCCCGGCCAGGTAGCGCAGTTCCTCGGCGAGCTTGGGCGCCCAGCGCACCCCGTCCTGCCCGGTGCCGGTGGTGATCAGACGCACCAGGTTGTCCTCGACCGCGATCAAGCTCTCATCCAGCTCGGTCGCCGCGGTCAGGATGTCCTCCGCTTCGCCGCGGTCCTCCAGCACGTCCTGCAGGTCGTAGAGCTGGCGCCGCACCCACTCGATGCGGTTCACCATGGCCGTCACTTCCGTGTAGTCGTCCCGGATCTCCGAGAACGCCGCGAGCTGGGTCCGGATGTCCTCCTCGGTCCCACTCGAGTTGGGATCCTTCAGCACGCGCAGTTCCTGTGACTGGCCGGGTTGGCCATCCACCTCGAGGGTCACGGTGTAGGTGCCGGGCGGCATGAGCATCGAAAGCCCCTGCCCCCCGGACCGCACGCGGTCGTCGCCCAGATCCACCCAGTCCGCATGGAGCGGCTTGGTCCTGAATCGGATCTCGGGTGAGGGTTCGTCGCGCAGATCCCACAACACCCGGTTGATCCCCGCCTGCCCAGGGCCCTCGAGCCGACGCACCTCGTTCCCGGCCGCATCGGCGACACGAACCACGGCCCCATCCGCGCTTCCCTCCCCCAGCCAGTAGTTGATCGACGCGCCGTAGGGCGGGTTGTCTCCGTCGGACTGGTCGTTGGGCATGGTGCGGGCGGCGGTGATGGCGCGGAACCGGTACGCATCGCGAGGCGCAAAGAGATGGGCGGAAGACGCGAGCACGTCGTCGCTCAGCTGCTGCAGCGGCGTGATGTCGTCCAGAATCCAGAACCCGCGCCCGTAGGTCCCCACCACGAGGTCGTTGAAGTGCTTCTGCACCTCGATTCCGTACATCGGCGACGCGGGCATGTTGTTCATGAGGGGCTGCCAGTTGTCTCCGTCGTCGAACGAGACGTAGAGCGTGTTCTCGGTGCCGAGGTACAGGAGCCCCGGGCGCACCGGGTCCTCATGGATGTCGCGCGCATAGCTGAGCGGGCTGTCCGCGATGCCCTCGACGATCCTGGTGAAATTCTCCCCATGGTTGTCGGTGCGGTACACATGCGGCTCGAAGTTGCCCTGCTGGTGATGCTCGATGGCGAAGTAGGCCTTCCCGGTTTCGTACCCCGAGGCGTGGATGCCGCGCACGACGCCGTCGGGCGGCAGGTCCGGAATGTTGTCCGTAACGTCGGTCCAGCTCTGGCCCCCGTCCCGCGTGACGTGAACGAGACCGTCGTTGGATCCGGCCCACAGCACGTTCGCGTCGATGGGCGACTCGGCGAAGGCGTAGATCACGCAGCAGAATTCGACGCCGATGTTGTCCGGGGTGAGCCCGCCGGAGATCCCCATGCGGGATTCGTCGTTGGTGGTCAGGTCGGGGCTGATGATGTCCCAGCTCTGGCCGCCGTTGGTGGTTCGGTGCACATGCTGGCTGGTGACGAAGACGGTGTTGCGGTCGTGGGAGGAAACGTGCAGGGGGAAGGTCCACTGGAAGCGGAAGCGCACCCCGCTGGCCGGGTGGCCGCTGGCCAGCTCGGGCCACACCTCCACGTCACGGAACTGGCGGTTGCGGGCATCCCAGCGCACTACTACGCCGCCCCGTGCGCCGGAGCCCGACGCGCTCGACCACACGATGTTCGGGTCCTCCGGGTCCGGAGTGGCGAACCCGCTCTCGCCACCTCCCACGGTCACCCACTCGGACCGCGGGATCGGCCCGCCGATGCCCCCGAAGCCGCCGGTGCGGCTGTTGCTGGGTCCACGGTAGGAAGGCCCGTCCTGGCGGTTTCCGAGCACGTTGTAGGGAATCGCGTTGTCCACAGTGACGTGGTACATCTGGCCGATGGGCAGCTCGGTGGCATGCCACGACATGCCCCGGTTCATGGAGACCGACACGTTCTGGTCGTTCCCCACGATCATGCGGTTCCCGTCCAGGGGGTCGATCCACATGTCGTGGAAGTCGCCGCCGGGACGCTGCCGGCCCTGATGGTTGACGTAGGTCGCACCCCCGTCCAGCGACCGGGAAAGCCCCGAGGTCTGAAAGTAGACTTCGTCGGGGTCGTCCGGGCTGACGAAACAGTTGTTGTAGTACGCAGTGCGGCCCCCCAGGTCGCGGGAGTGGTTCATCAACTCCCAGTACGTGCCTCCGTCCAGCGAGCGCCAGAACTCACCGCTCTCGGTCTCGCGCCCGTGCCAGGGCACGCCGTCACCGGTCTCGATCAGCGCGTACACCCGGTTGGGATCGGCCGGCGTCAGGCAAATGTCGGTCTTCCCCACCGGCAGCGTCGGCAGCCCGTTGCCCTCGAGCTTTGTCCAGGTGTCCCCGCCGTCGTCGGACACGTGGATGCCGCCGCCGTCGCCTCCGCTCTCCCGCCCCCAGGTGTGCACCTCGACGGTCCACATGCCGGCGAAGAGCCTGCGCGGATTGGAGGGATCCATCTCGATGCTGGATGCGCCCGTGTTCTCGTCCACGAAGAGCACGTGCTCCCAGCTCTCGCCGCCGTTCGTGGTGCGAAAGACACCGCGCGCCTGCTGCGGCCCGTGGGCGTGGCCCAGTGCTCCCACATACACGATGTCCGGGTTGCGCGGGTGCACCACGATGCGCGAGGTGCGCGTCGGCCCTCCCTCTCCGAGCCCCATGTGGCGCCACGTCCTGCCCGCGTCGGTGGACTTGTAGACGCCGGTGCCGAGCGAGACGTTCGAGCGGATGTGCGGCTCTCCTGTCCCCGCCCACACGATCGAGGGGTCCGATGGCGCCACGGCCAGCGCCCCGACCGAGTGATCCGTTTGACCGTCGAAGATCGGCTCCCAGAACTCTCCGCCGTCCGTGGTCTTCCAGATGCCGCCCGAGGCAGCCCCCGCGTAGTACGTCAGCGGATCTCCGGGAACTCCGGACACCGCCGCGAGCCGGTTACCGACCGGCCCGATGTGGCGATACCGGAGTTGCTGGTAGGCTTCGGGCGGGACCTGCTGCGCCGTGCTGGCGCTGGCGAGGCCGAGCGCTGTCGCCAGGAAGCAGAGCGAACTCCGGATCGTTCTCGGGAACACCGCGTTCATCGTCATCTCCTCTCGTGGACGGGGACCAGCGGATTGTGCGCCGGAAGCAGCGAAACCCTGGCGAAAAGCGCGTTTGTCGGGATCGTTTCGACCGGGGGAACCCTGGCACCATAGAGCCGCCCGCTCCCGCGTGGCAAGCGGGCGGAACGCCGGGAGTTGGTCCCCGGAACGCTGCTTGCCGCACACACCAATTCGCATTAGTCTGACGGTCTATCAGACGACATCGGCAGCTGACGGAAGTCACACCCGAATTCAACGTTTTCAGCGGGTCACGGGTCTTCCTTCGTGCAGGGAAGGGTTTCCTGCGCCCACAGGCGAGCGGACTGGACACCAAAGGTGTCCGGGTTCGCAAGCGTTATTGGCGTTCACAGGTTCGTTCGCAGGACAAGGACGGGAGCACTGGATATGAAGATCCTCAACCCTGGCGCTGTACTGATCGGTGGCCTCCTGGTGACGGGAGCCGGGATCGGCACGGGCTCCGGCCCCAACGCTCCGAATGCGGGAGCTGTTCCACCGCCGACGCCTGAACGTGCTTCCGCCGTGCCCACGGAGGAGCTGACCACCGTTGTGCGAACGTATTGCCAGGTCTGCCACAACGACGCGCTGCTGACCGGCAACGTCTCGTTCGCCGAATTCACCGTGGAGGGCGCGGCCGACAATGCCGAGCTGGCGGAGCGCATGATCCGCAAGCTGCGCGCGGGCATGATGCCGCCGCCGGGAATGCCGCGTCCGGAGAGCGATATCCTGCTGGCGCTGGTCGAGACGCTGGAGAAGAACGTCGATGACGCCTACCGGCGCCACCCCAATCCCGGGGTCCGGACCTTCCAGCGGCTCAACCGGGCCGAGTACTCGGCGGCCATCCGTGAACTGTTGGGAATCGAGGTCGACGCCGGCGTCTGGCTTCCGCTCGACCAGATGAGCGAGAACTTCGACAACATCGCCGATGTCCAGGCGCTCACCGCGACCCACCTCGATGCCTACCTGAACGCCGCCAGCGATGTCAGCCGCCTGGCGGTCGGAAGCCCCAACGTCGATCCCACCGACGCCACCTACAACACCTCCCCCTACGGCTCCCAGCACGCCTGGGAGTACGTTGAGGGAGCGCCCTACGGAACCCGGGGCGGAATCGTGGTCACCCACGATTTCCCGGCGGACGGCGAGTACATCCTCACCCCGGTGATCGAGGGTGGTCGGAGCGCCCGCTTCGAGGACGTGGACATTTCCATCGAAGGCGAGCCCATCGCTCTGCTGGCGGCCGGTCCCTTCCCGCGCGGCGGCGCAGACTTCCGCGGCGGCTCGCCCGTCAAGACCAACCCGACCTTCATCCGGGCCGGACAGCGCAAGGTGTCCGCGGCGTTCGTGCGCCGCATAGACGGGCCCTACGACGACCTCATCAAGCCGCCTGAGTGGTCCCTGGCAGGCGGAGCAGGAGGGAGCCCGGGGCAGACCACCCTGCCGCACCTGAAGAGCCTGATCATCAGCGGTCCCTACAACGTCACCAGCGTGTCGGAGACCGAAGCCCGCCGCCGCATCTTCAGCTGCCGGCCCACCACTCCCGAGGAGGAGCGCCCCTGCGCCGAGCAGATCGTGGACCGGATGGGAAGCGCCGCCTACAGGCGTCCCCTGGACGAGCGCGACATGGTCGGGCTGATGGCGTTCTACGACGATGGCGCCGCCGACTCCGGCTTTGAAACGGGAGTGCGGCGGGCGCTTCAGGCCACCCTGGCGAGCCCTCACTTCATCTTCCGCATCGAGAAGCAGCCCGAGGACATCAAGGCGGGCGAGCGCTACGAAATCAGCGATTTGGCTCTGGCGACCCGCATGGCCGCCTTCCTCTGGGGTACGCAGCCCGACGCGGAGTTGATCGAACTGGCCGAGCGCGGAAGGCTCTCCCGCGACAGGGAGCTGGAGAGGCAGACGCGGAGGATGTTGGCTGATCCCAAGGCCGAGGCGCTCGGACCCCGCTTCGCCGCGCAGTGGTTCCGGCTGCAGGACCTCGACAAGGTACATCCGGACTCCTACTGGTTCCCGAACTACAGCCAGCAGCTGGCCGACGCCATGCGCACCGAGACAGAGATGTTCTTCAACAGTCTCGTGCGTGACGACCGGAGCATTCTGGATCTGTTCACCGCCGACTACACCTACCTGAACGAGCGGCTGGCCAGGCACTACGGCCTCCCGGGCGTGCTGGGCGACGAGTTCCGCCGGGTGGAATACCCCGACAGCCGCCGTGGCGGCGTGCTGGGGCAGGGATCGATCCTGGTGCTGACATCGATGGGAACGCGTACATCTCCGGTGCTGCGCGGCAAGTGGGTGATGGAAGTGCTGCTGGGCACGCCTCCGCCCCCGCCTCCGCCGGACGTGCCGGCTCTCGAGGAGACCGAGGGAGCTTCCGACGGGCGCTTCCTGACCACGCGGCAGCGAATGGAGATCCACCGGGCCAATCCGACCTGCCACGCCTGCCATCAGTTCATGGACCCGATGGGGCTCGCGCTCGACAACTTCGACGTGACCGGGAAGTGGCGCATCCGTGAGAACAACATGCTGCTCGACACGCGCGGCAACCTGTATGACGGAACGCCGCTGGCCACCCCGGAAGATCTGCGGGAAGCGCTGATGAAGCGTCCGATCCCGCTCGTGCGAACATTCACGACCAACCTTCTGGCGTATGCCCTGGGTCGGCGCGTAGAATATCACGATCAGCCCACCGTGCGTGCGATCGCGCGGGACGGCGAAGAGGACGACTACCGCATCTCGTCCTTCATCATCGGCGTGGTCAAGAGCGACCCGTTCCGGATGAGGATGGCGGATGTCGTGGCCGAAGAAGAGATGGGAGAACCGAATTAATTGACGCGCTTCCCCATGAGGACCTGCGCGCGACCAAGACCGGGTTTAGGAAACCTGCTTCAGGAGATCTGACATGCAATTCATCACCGGCAAGCACATTCCCCGCCGTACATTCCTCCGCGGGATGGGCGCAACCGTAGCGCTCCCGTTGCTCGACTCCATGCTGCCCGCGGCGAGCCCGTGGGCGAGCCGGAAGCTGGCGGAAGGCAAGACGCGGCTGCTCGCGATCGAGGTCGTCCACGGAGCGGCGGGAAGCGTCGATTGGGGCGCCAAACAGTTCCTGTGGGCGCCCGAGAAGATCGGACGCGACTTCGAGCTCGCGGCTCAGAGCGCGCTGACGCCGCTTGAGGAATGGAGCAAGTACCTCACGATTGTCAGCAACACCGACGTGCGCATGGCCGAGGCCTTCACCGGGCCCGAGATCGGCGGTGACCACTTCCGCTCCAGCGCCACCTTCCTGACGCAGCAGCACCCGAAGCAGACCCAGAGCTCCGATCTATACGTCGGCACGTCGCTCGACCAGACGTTCGCGCGCCGCTTCGGACAGGACACTCCCCTGCCCTCCATGCAGCTCTGCATCGAGGATCTCGACCAGGCCGGCGGCTGCACCTACAACTATTCGTGCGCCTACACCGACTCGATCAGCTGGGCCTCGCCCAACGCGCCGCTGCCGATGATCCGAGACCCGCGCACCGCCTTCGACCTTCTCTTCGGCGCCGGCGGCACCCCGGAGGAGCGCCAGGCGCGCCGGCGCGAGAACGCGAGCATCCTCGACTGGATCGTCGGCGAAGTCGCCCATCTCAGGCGCGAATTGGGCGCTACCGACCGCCGCCGCATGGACCAGTATCTGGACAACGTGCGCGAGATCGAGCGCCGCATTCAGATGGTCGAGGCGCAGAACTCGAGCGGAGAGCAGCGCGAGCTGCCCGAGGCGCCCGCGGGCGTGCCGGATTCCTTCACCGAGCACATGCAGATGATGTTCGACCTGCAGGTGCTGGCGCTGCAGTCCGACATGACGCGCGTCTTCTCCTTCAAGACCGGGCGCGACGCATCCAACCGGATCTATCCGGAGAGCGGCACCGACAAGCCGTTCCACCCGACTTCGCACCACGGCAACAACGAAGAAACCATTCTCGACTTCAACACGATCAACCGGTTCTACGTGGGCCTGCTCCCGTACCTGCTGGAGAAGCTGCACAACAGCCAGGACGGCGACTCGAGCCTGCTCGACCAGACCATGATCCTCTACGGGTCACCCATGGGAGACCCGAACATCCACAATCACCGCCGGTGCCCGCTGTTGCTGCTGGGCGGCGCGAATGGCGAGCTCGCGGGCAACATCCACATGAAGGCGCCGGACGGAACTCCGATGGCCAACGTCTTCCTGAACGTGATGCACAAGCTCGGCTTCGACGACATGTCCAGCTTCGGTGATAGCACGGGCGAGTTCAACGTGCCGAGTTCGGTGTTGACCGCAGTCGAAGAGGCAAGTCAGTCACGCTAAGCCGGGAGACGGTCAGCATGAAGAAGAGATTGCATGTAAACGTGCTGGCGGCGCTGGCCGTCAGCATGCTGTTCACGTCGGCGGACGCTCCGGATTCGCCCTTGGCGGACGCCGCCATGAAGGGGGATGCCGCAAGTGTGCGGGTTCTGCTGGCGCGCGGCGCGGATGTGAACGCCGCACGCGGAGACGGCATGACCGCCCTGCACTGGGCGGCGGAGACCAGCAACGCCGAAATCGCCGACATTCTCGTGAATGCGGGGGCGATCATCGAGGTCACCACCCGCTTGGGCGCCTACACCCCTCTGCACGTCGCTGGCAGGAAGGGCGCTCCAGAGGTCATCCGGGTCCTGCTGGACGCCGGAGCGAACCCGCGCGCCCTGGCGGCCACCGGGTCGACCCCTCTCCACCTTGCAGCAGGCGCGGGTAGTGCGGAGGGGGCAAAGCACCTTCTGGACGCTGGCGCCGAGATCGACGCGCGCGCGGGTGACGCCCAGCAGACACCCCTGATGTTTGCGGCGGCCGCCGACCGCGCGGACGTGGTGAAGCTTCTCACGGAGAGTGGGGCGGACCCGAACATCACCACGACGCTCATGGAAGCCGCCACCCGCTCCGCAGTGGACAATTATGCGGGAGAACGCATGCAGGAGGTGCTCGACGCCTTCAAGGGTGACGGCAACGCGCTGCCTACGCCCGCCCAGATCCAGGCGGCCCTGGAGATCGCCCGCGCGGTACAGCGGGCCGGCGTGGTGCCGGAGAAGGAAGAGGAGGAAGAAGAAGAAGACGACCCCAGGGCCTTCTTCCGTCAGCCCCCCGAAGACAAGTGGGGAAGCCTGACCGCGCTACACCATGCGGCGCGCGAAGGGGCCATCGGGGCGGCCATGGCCCTCTTGGACGGAGGCGCTGACATCGACTTCGTGACCGAGGCCGACAACACCAGCCCGCTCACGATGGCGGTCATCAACGGCCGCTTCGACCTGGCGATGAAGCTTCTGGAGCGCGGGGCCAACCCCAACCTGGTCACCATCGATGGCGTTGCTCCACTGTACGCCACCATGAACGTCCAGTGGTCGCCGCGCTCGCGCTACCCGCAGCCGCGCGCCCACGAGCAGCAGGAAACCGAGTATCTGGAACTCGCCCAGGCGCTGCTGGAGGCGGGCGCCGAAGTGAACTATCAGGTGACGAAGAACTTCTGGTACTTCACCTACAGCGGCTGCGGCAACGGCAACTGCGGGCTGGAGAACCAGGACGGGGTGACGCCCTTCTGGCGTTCAGCGCGCGCGCTCGACCTTAACGGCATGAAGCTGCTGCGGGGATGGGGTGCGGACTGGAACATCGCCACCACCAAGCAGCCTGAGCGCCGCCGGGGCCGGAATCCCCGCACGGGCGACAGCGAAGATGAGGACCAGCTCGATCCTTCCGGGCTGGAGCCCATTCCGGTGGGCGGACCCGCGGTGTATCCCATCCACGCCGCGTCGGGGGTGGGCTACGGAGAGGGCTTCGCCGGCAACGCGCACACCCACATCCCGGGCAACTGGATCGCGGCGGTGGACTACCTGCTCGAGCTCGGCGCCGACATCAACCAGCGCGACCACAGCGGCTACACGCCGCTGCACCACGCGGCCGCGCGCGGGGACACCGAAATGATCCTGTGGCTGGTGGACCGCGGCGCCGACGTGATGGTGGTGAGCCGCAAGGGTCAAAGCACCGTCGACATGGCCAACGGCCCGGTCTCACGCGTGACCCCGTATCCGGAGGCGATCGCCCTGCTGGAGAGCATGGGCGCGATCAACAACAACAACTGCATCTCCTGCTAGGAGGAGTGTAGAAACAGCCTGCGCGCTCCCCCATCCAAGAAGGCGAGCAGCGAAAACGCCCGTGACCATTTCGGTCGCGGGCGTTTTTCGTCGGTGCCTGTATCGCGTCTGGAGCCTGGGCGAAGTCAGGTCGAAACGCTTTCGACCTCCCCCGTTAGCTGGCTAGCCCCCTCCCCTCATGGTCGTAACCTCCACCAGGCCATTCGGGAAGCCCGTGCCCCAGCGCATGGTGGCGTCGGAGGCATTGTGATAGCGAACCGACTGCACCTGGTCGGGGCGCAGCGAATCCAGGATCGCCCAGTCCTGTGGAGCCCCGCCATCCACTACCACGGCCACCGTGCGGTTACCCCCGAACTCGATGCTGGGCGCGCCGCGCACCCGCAGCCAGCGGGGCCGCAACTGACGGATCGCGTCCGCGAGCATCATGGTGGAGTGCTCCGCGAGTTCCTCGGCCACGATCAGGTCGGGATCGCGCCGTATTCCGCTGCTCCCTTCCGCGCTCACACATGCTTCGGCGAGCATGATAAGCGGCATCGCCAGCAGAAGTCTCATTCCGATTCGTCGCATGGTGCTCGCCTCCCGTCGAGGGTTCAGGTATGCGCGTTCATCATTGGACGGACACGCTCGTGAAACAAGGTCGTGGCCGATCCGGCACGCGCGACCCCCCTCATTCTACTTGCCACGGCCGGTGTAGTTTCCCCGGGTAGCGGAACCCGCGCGCTGAAGCCGCGCCTCCGAACCAGTCATTCGAGGCCAACGGGCTACGGAACGGACCGCCGGTCGGGGGATCGCGTTAGCCGCTTGCGCGCGCCCGGTACGGCCTGTGGCATCCGCCGCAGGTCCTGCCCAGGCCCGCGGCCGCCTCGTCGACGGCCGCCATGTCTCCCGAACGAGCCGCTTCCGCGAGGCCGGCGGCGGCACCCTGGAGGGCCGAGAGAACCTCTCCGAAGCCAGCGGCATCCTCCCAGATGTCGGGAAGAGCGCGCGAGCCCTCGCCGTGAGACCCCTCGGGGAAGATATCGGACGCCATCACGGACAACTGCTGCAGCGAAAGCGCGTGCCCGAGAACATGGCCTTGATGGGGCACGTCCTCGTTCAGAATGGCGGTGAGTGCGCCCCGGTGCGCCCCGAGGCTGCTCATGATGGTCTGGCGGTACTCCATTGCGGGCGTGGGGTCCTGCGCGGCGGCATCGGCGGGAACGAGTCCGGCGATGATGCAGGCGGCGAATGCGGTGCGGGTTACGACTGCGTACGAGCGGGCCACGGCGTGTCCTCCTCCCCGAAATGAGACCCGGAGGCACCCGTGAAGCGACCGTCCGGGCGGGTTCGAATACAATATCACGAAACCCTAGATAGATCGCCGGGGGCGTCAGCGCAAGGAGGAAGCGGCCTCCCGAGCTAGCGGTCCATGCCAGACGCTTCCTCGGCTGCCGGCATGCTTCTGTCCAGATAACCCAAAAAGGTCTTATCGAACGCTCCCGGGAAGAACTCTCCGGTCACGACCGACGCCTGGGTGGGATCGCCGTCCACCACCACGATGTTCAGAGGCGTGCCCCACTTGCGCGGGTCGAGGAGCGCCTTGCGCATGCGGAAGTGCGACGTGGTGGTGCGCACCAGGTCCTCGTTGTCGGGGTCCGGGTTGCGGCTGCCCAGGATGACCGGATATTGGATCCCGAACTCGTCGACGTACTCGGCCACCACATCGGGGTGCGAGTATTCACTGCGCCCAATGATCATGAGACCGTCGGCCTCGTGACCGTTGTATTTCGCGACCAGGTCGGGTGCTTCGTAACGGCAGTTGGCGCACCACTCGGCGAAGTAGGTCAGGAGCGTGACGCGATTGCGGCTCACCACATCTTCGAGGTCGATGTCCTCTCCGTCCCTCGAGGTGCCGGAGAAATCGCGACGCAGGACTTCCCAGGGCACCAGGTAATCACCGCCCGCGCCCGCAACCTCCGCCGTGAGGTCGATCGACACCACGGGCGAGTATTCGTGCGGATGGGGCGCGGCTGCCTCATCCGCAGGAGCTGCCGGGTTCATCACCAGCCATCCGCCGCCGGCCACTACGAGCAGCGCTACCGCTGAAACGATCCATCTCGTCATCGGACATTCCCTCCAGTAGGGTTCACCTGAATCCGCGTTTCTTCGCAAGGGAAAACAAAAACGCCCGCCAGCGGGTCGCTGGTCGGGCCTCCGAACATCCTCTTCTGAAAATCAGAGCGCTACATGGGTCGGCCCGCCCGGCCCCGCATCGGGGTGCAGCATGGACACGAGCAGACCTCGACGACGGACTGCTGTCCGCCGTGGCGCCGGGTGTCCCGGGTTTCGTTTACACGCATTTGCGGGCCCGGTTGACGGGGTTTCGAGACTCATCCTCATTCGCAAAGCAAAGATGACGCGGGAGCGAGGGTTGCGCAACGGCGATTCCTCGAGGCGGACCAGGTTCGAGCCTCGATCTCCGGTACGCTTGGCGGGTACGGATCAAGGCCCACGTACGGGAGCAGCGCGGATCTTGCCCGACCCTCGAATGTAAGAAACCCAGGTTCCCGTGCCCGCTGCCGTTGCTGCCGCGACCGGGAGCCTCCGTCCAGGCCGACGGTCTCCTTGACCTGAGGTCCCCGACCACGGGATATCTCCTTGAAGCCATACATTGCGGCCCGAGTTTGCGTCGCCACGATGAAGACCCACCGCAGGGCTGCGCTTATGCTCGCGGCTTGCGGCTTCCTTCCCGGAGTGCTGGCGGCGCAGACCGGGGGCGTGGAAGGAAGGGTGCTCGACGCGGACGGACCGCCCGTCTTCGCCGCCAACATTCTGCTCGCCCGCCCGGAGACGCCGGAAGCGGTTGAGCGGATCGCCGAGACGGATCGTTTCGGCTACTACCGCATCGAGAACCTCGTTCCCGGTGATTATCGGCTGCGCGCGCAGCGGATCGGATACGGAGAAGCCGTCCGGACCATCGAAATCGTCGCCGATCAGCGCATCGAAATCGACTTTGCGCTGGCTGCCTCCCCGGTCGTGCTCGAGGGCATCTCCATCAGCACGACGGAAACCCGCGAGCGCAGGCGCTTCCTCGAATCCGCCGGCGTAACCGTCCGCGAGATCTCGCAGACCGAACTCCGGCTTGTTCCCGGACTGGCCGAGGCGGATCCCATTCGCGCGGTCGAGGTTCTCCCCGGCGTGGTCTCCACCTCCGACTTCACCGCTTCGTTCAACGTGCGGGGAGGGTCCGCCGACCAGAACCTGATCCTTCTGGACGGAGTGCCCATCTTCAATCCGTTCCACCTGGGCGGCATCTTCTCCGTCTTCAATGCCGACATGGTGGGGCGGGTCGAGTTGAGTTCAGGTGGTTTTCCGGCCGAGCACGGCGGGCGGGTGTCGTCCCTGCTGCTCGTGGAGAGCGACCCCGGAGCTGACGACTTCAGTGTTCGCGGCGGAGTATCTCTGCTCGCTGCGCGCGTCGCTCTGGGCGGACGGGCACCCGCGGTGATGGAGCGGACGCTGGGACTCCAGCGGCTCAAGTGGAGGGTTTCCGGTCGCCGCTCCTGGTTCGACCAGTTGCCGAAGTCGGTGCCGTATCACCTCACGGACTATCAGGGGATTGTTGAGGGATGGACGCCCGGAGGCAGCCGCATTCTCATCACGGCCTACAAGGGGGACGACGTCTTCAACCTCACGGATGTCAACGAGGACGACGAGGACGGCTTTCCCCTGCGTGCAGCCTGGGAATGGGGCAACGACCTGATCGGCGTCCGCTGGACCACGCCGCGACGCGACGGGGGAGCCTTCGATGTGCGAGCCGGCTATACCCGCTTCAATTCGGCCCTGGCCTTTCCGGACTTCTCGGATACGGAGTTCAGCAGCGGCATCTCGCAGGCGTCGCTGGGAGCAGAGCTGGAGCATGCGATGGGGCGGCAGTGGACGCTCAAGACCGGGGTTTCGGCGGACCGGATGACGCACCTCAACCTGATCAGCTCGGGCGGTACCCGATTCACCGACAACTCGGGCGAGGGATGGCTGGGGGGCGTCTTCGCCCATACCGAGTGGAGGGGCGGGCTGGATTGGCTCGTGGAAGCCGGTCTGCGTGCGGATCGGTGGATGCCGGCAGCGGGTGACCCCATCAACCAGGCGGCCCCGAGGTTTGCGGTGAAGCGGTTCTTTCGCAACGGTGACATGGCCGTGAAGGCCGCTGCGGGGCGCTTCACGCAGTTCCTGCATTCCGCGCGCGACGACGAAGTCCCCATCGGCATCGACGTGTGGGTACTGACCGGCGACCTGGCGCCACGCATCGTCTCCGACCAGATACAGGTGGGGGTCGACGCCTACTTCGAAGGTGGCTGGTTCGCGTCGCTGGAAACCTACCAACGCTTCTTTGACGGCGTCACGACGTTCAACCCGGTTGACGACCCCAACCGGGGCAACGACGATCTGCTCCCCGGCACAGGCGGGTCCCACGGCGTCGATTTTTTCCTGCGCAGGACGGGCGACGGCGTGACCGGCTGGCTGTCCGTGTCGTGGCTGCGCGCCACCCGCACCTTTCCGGACTTCCTGAGCGGCCGGGAACCCCCGACCGACCACACCTATCCGCCGATTTTCGACCGCCGGCTGGATGTCGACCTGGTCCTCCGGCTGCCTCTGCCGGCGGGTCTGCGCGGGGGCGTGCGCTGGAATCTGGGAACCGGGCTTCCCTATACGCGCCCGCTGGGGTCGTTCGCGTACTTTTCTCCGCAGAACGTGTCGGGCGGGCGCCTCACCTGGCAGGAAGACGAGGCCAACGCCATGTTTCTCGGCCCCCGCAACGGAGCCCGCTACCCGGCGTATCACCGCCTCGACCTGAGCATGCGCCGAACCTTCATCTTTGGCTGGGGCACGCTGACGCCCCATCTGGACGTGCTCAACGTCTACAACCGCAAGAACGTGCTCTTCTACTTCTTCGACTACACTGCGGAAGCCGCAACGCGCTCGGGCCTGTCCATGTTCCCGATTCTGCCAACCGTGGGGTTGGAGGTGACCTTCTGATGGGCGCCCGTCGTTCCCGCGCCGCCGTGTGCGCGCTCGTGGTGCTCCTGGCACCGCTCTCCGCCTGCGAAATCCAGGAAGTCACGCTGGCGGAGTCGGAGGAAGTGGTCATCGCCGAAGTCTACGTCTCCTCCGACATCAACGGCACATATGGGACCGCGTGGATCCATCGGACGCTGGGAAGCGTCGGATCGACACAAGAGGTGCCCTCGGCGGATGTGTTCCTTCGCGCGGAGTCTCGCGCATCCACAGTCCGTCTGCGTCCGGCCGAAGCTTCGGTGTGCGCCGGCGATGAGCTGCCGGAGGCCTTCCGGGGATCGTGCTACTTCGCGGGACCGCTCGAATCGCGTTACTTCGGACCGGGCGCTTTCGTCGAAGCCATCATTCGACTGCCGGACGGAGGTCGCATATCGGGGCAGACGCGCGTCCCGGGGGACTACGAACTCGTCAGCCCACGCATTGGACGCGGGCGCATGTGCTCGCTGGAGGCGGCGGAGCGGCTCAATGTGGAGTGGACCCGTGCTCAAGGTGCATGGGCCTATATCTCCGAGACCCAGATCATCAACCTGACGGCCGCCCTCGAAGACACGCAGGTCGAGGTGACGGAAGACCCGCTGCTGTTGGTCGGACTCTCGATATCCGAGATGGATACCACAATCGTATTCCCTTCGGAGTTCGGCCTCTTCGACCGCGCCAATCTGGGGCGTGATCTGGCATTGGTCCTGCAGGAGGGACTACCTTTCGGAACCCAGGCGGAAGTTGTGATCGCGGCAGCCGACCGCAACTACGTCAACTGGGTACGACGCGGCATCTTCAACCCGTCAGGCATCGTTCGCGTTCCCAGCCTCCATGGCGACGGCACCGGTGTTTTCGGGTCGGTCGTCCGCCAGCGCTTCACGGTCGACGCAGGTTTGCAGATTCCGACACCCGGACCCTGCGATCCCGGAGAGCCGTAGAACGGTGACAAGGGGTGGCGTCTCCTCCCGCCGCAGCAAACCACGTTCACCACAACAAGAGTTCGAGAAGAGACCATGGCGAACATCATTCTTCCCCCCGGATGGCGCATTCCGGAATCTCAGGCGACTCCCAGGGATGTGTATCTGCGGCGTCGCGAGTTCGTGCGCGCACTGGGTCTCGGGGCAGCCGCGCTGGGATCGGCGGCCTGCGGGTCCACGTTCATCGCGAACGAAGAAGATCCCGTCGAGCCGGATCCGCCGGATCCCGTAGATCCCACGACTCCGACCGATCCCGTCGAGCCGCCCTGGACGTGCGAGGACAATCCGCCAAGAGAGCCGCTGCACACCATTTGTCCATCGCCGAACATCGAACTCTATCCGGCGGAGCGGAACACCACCTACACGCTGGGCCCCCGGCCAATCACCGACCGCAACACTACCTCGACGTACAACAACTACTACGAGTTCAGGACCGGTGCCGGGAATATCTGGCGTCTGACCGGCCCGTTCCGGGTACGTCCGTGGACGGTGACCTTCTCCGGATTGTGCAACGCTCCGGCCACCTGGGATGTCGACGCGCTCGAGCGCATGTTCGGCATCGAGGAGAGGCTCTACCGCCTGCGCTGCGTCGAAACCTGGGCGATCGCCGTCCCATGGAGTGGGTACCCGTTACGGAAACTGATCGAGCTGGCCGAGCCCCTTTCATCGGCCAACTACGTCGCCTTCCGCAGCTACGACCGGCCCGAACAGGCGATCGGGCAGGAGTCCAACACGCAGTATCCGTGGCCCTACTACGAGGCTCTTCGGCTCGATGAAGCCATGAATGACCTCGCCTTCGTGGTGACGGGCGCCTACGGCGAGCCCCTGCCCAAGCAGAATGGGGCCCCGCTGCGCCTGGCGCTTCCCTGGAAGTACGGCTACAAGAGCGCGAAGGCCTTCCTGGAGGTGGAGTTCACGGACACCCAGCCAAGCACCTTCTGGTCGGACTTGCAGCCGGCGCAGTACGGCTTCTACTCCAACGTCAATCCGGACGTGGGGACTCCATGGTCACAGGCGAATGAGAGACATCTGCCCAGCAATGCGAGCCACCCGACCGAACTCTTCAACGGGTACGGGGAGTTCGTGGCGGATCTGTACGATCCCGAGCTGTTGACCCGGGTGAGCTAGTCCACATCGACCTGCAAACGGGTGCGGGTAGATCCCAACGGCTGACCTGCCAGCTCTCGTTGGCGAGGTGCGCTACAGCGAAAACCGCGTGAAGTAGCCCAGAACCCACTCGGGGCCGGCGATGAGATTCTTGCCGGCCAGGGGCAGCCGGCTGCCGAGTTCGATCTGTCCGGTACCCGCCGTGATCAGAAGCGAGGGAATGAATCGGAGCATCTCGCGCTTCTGATCTTCGGGCATCATCGTTCCGAACCTCGGAGTCGCGCCCTGCCATCCTTCGAGCTGAGCCTTGAAACCCACTGGCCTGTCGCCTCCGCCCCCGAGACTCAGGTTGAAGAAGGTCTCATTGCCGAAGTCGGCGCCGCCCGCGTCCTGCCACATTGAAGGACCGAACTCACCGGACTCGCGCCAGCGATATCCCGCCGACGCGGAGAAGTAGAGGGATCGCGGCCAGAAGGAATGTCCGAGCTCGGCGGAGATCTCCCAGTCGCGCTGGCCGTCACCGACCTGAATGTCGTTGACCCCGACGTTGAAGCTGGAGACCGGAACCTTCAGGCCGGCGCGAATGGCGAGCGGAAAGTCACTTCCAAAGAGGCGGGTAGGCGATGCCCTCAGGTAGAAGCGGGTATCGCCCAAGCCCGAATCGGTGATCGTTCCGTCCCCGTCCTCATACTGGAGCCGGTGATACGACGGCTGGATCCAGATGTCCAGGCCGGGCGCGACCCCCAAGGCTACGGTGAGGAAGGACGCGAGGGTTCGGACGCTGCCCGCGCGCGGGGTCAC
Source organism: Longimicrobiales bacterium (assembly GCA_965225805.1). Taxonomy (GTDB): domain Bacteria; phylum Gemmatimonadota; class Gemmatimonadetes; order Longimicrobiales; family Gaopeijiaceae; genus BD2-11. The sequence continues at coordinate 983,517 of OZ245327.1, read as the reverse complement.
TTCCTCTCCCATCATCATCATCATCATGTCGGCGAGGCGTACGATATTCTCAACGTCGCCCGACGGCCCGAATTTCTCCGAACTGCTCTGATGGAACATGGAGAAGGAGGCCCACCCGCTGCGGGGTGCTTCGACCCACTGTGCGTGCGCGGGCGCGACCCCCAGGGCCATGCCCACTGTTACGATGGCGGCGCGGAACGTGACAAGACGGTTGCTTGTGGTCATGAGTGTCTCCCTCTAGAGCGACAGCCGCGTGAAGTAGCCTACGACGATCTCCGGGCCCGTGGCCAGGTTCTGACCTGCCAGCGGAAGCCGCGAACCCAGCTCCATCTGCCCGGGACCGGCGGTTACGAGCAGCGAGGGGCTCAACCGCACCATCTCGCGCTCCTGTCCCACTCCCGTCAGTCCTCCGAAGGTGGGAACACCTCCGTACCACCCTTCGAACTGGACCTTGAAGCCCAGCAGGTCACCGCCGCCGCCGACGCTTACGTTGAAGAAGCGCTCGTCGCCGAAGTCGCCGCCGGTTTCTGCCGCTTCCCGCCATCGGTATCCCGCCCACGCCGCGGCGTAGAAGGGCCGCGGCCAGAAGGAATGTCCCACCTCCGCGATCACTTCCCAGTCCCGCTGGCCGTCTCCCAGCGGGATGAGGTCGGTTCCGGATTCGAAATCGGTGGGAAGCTTGGTGCCCGCACGGATCGCGAAGGGAAAATCGCTGCCCACGAGGCGCAGCGGGGCTGTACGCACGTACAGGCGGGTATCGCCGAATCCCCACGAAATGCGGGTGCCGACAAGGTCGGCGAACTCGAGGCGATGGTAGGACGGCTGAATCCAGATGTCCACGCCAGGGGCGATGCCCATCGCGACCGTCAGGAAGGAGGATGCGGTCTGGGCGTGACCTTCCAGGACAAAGTCGCGCACTTCCCCCGTGGGGCTGAATTGCTCCCGGGTGTCAAGATAATACATGGAGAACGAGGCCCACCCCTGGCGTTGGGGTTCAATCCACTGCCCGTACCCCGGCGAGGCCAGGAAGGAGAGCGTCAGAGCGGCCAGGGCAAGACCGCGGCAAAGGCCCGGAGCGTGTTTCCGAGTAGTCATGTTGTGTCGTCCGACGATGTATCAGGAGTCCGTGCCACGAAGCATGCTGCGTCATGTGTCCGGCCGCAATCTGACAAAATAGCCGATTACGAGCGTGTTTCCAGCGGGCAGGTTGGAGCCCCGTAGCGGAATCTGCACTCCCACCTTCGCCGCGCCCGTCCCTAACGAGTAGCTCGCGGATGGGGTCAGGCGCAGCATCGAGCGGGAGGCCGTCGCGATCGAGAGCCCCTCGATGACCGGAACCCCGCCGTCCCAGCCTTCGGCGATGACGTTCGCTCCCAGGCGGCCGAGTTCGATTCCGCCGGAGATCAGGAAAAACGCTTCGTCGCCAAAATCCCGCCGGGACTCCAGGTTCGCCTCCCGCCAGCGCCGGCCCACCCAGGCACTCACATGGGCGGGCACGGGATGGAAGGAGTGTCCCAGTTCGAGAACCAGCTCCCAGTCGGTCTGCCCGTCTCCCAGGGGGATCAACTCGGCATCCACCGCGAAGTCGCCGACGGGAACCTTCGCTCCGCCGCGGATCGCGAGCGGAAGTTCGCTCCCGAGGTAGCGACCGGGCTGGACACGCAGGTAGAGGCGCGTGTCGCCGATGCCGGTGCGCAGCCGGTCTCCGCCCAGATCGTCGAAGCGGAGGCGCTGATAGGGCACCTGCACCCAGGCGTCGATCCCGTGAACAAGCCCCACCGCGATTGTGGCGAACGCGGAGGTGCTGACGGCGTGCCCCTGGGTGAAGGGGTCGAAGGCACGGACGTCACCGTCCGAGTGGAAGGCCTCTCGCGTGTCCAGGTGAAAGATCGAGACATCAAGCCAACCCCGGCCGGGCGGTTCGACCCACTGGGCTCTGGCTTCCGTGGCGCGGCCCGCGAGGCTGACGAGTGCGCCGCAGGCCGCAAGAAGCGTCAGGCACCTTGAGTACGAACAGTCCTGGCCTCGACTCACGAGCCGCTGATCTGCACCGTCACCTGGGCGGACTGCGAATCACCCGCCACGGTGGTCACGGTTGCGCGCGCGACGTACGTGCCCGGTTCATCGTACGCATAGTCGAAGTGGCCGGCCTGCGAATGGATGTTGACGGGTGCGCCGCTGTTGTAGATGAAGGGGACGGATTCGCTGTCTCCGTTGCCGTATTCCACCACGGTCTCCGCCAGGTTGGTGCCGCGCGACTCGTAGCGAAACCTGATATCCTGGCCCACGGTCGCGTTTTCCAGGCTGGCCGTGAGGATGACCGTCAGGGGTTGAGGTTCCAGAGGGGGATTCAGACACGAGCCGAGGAGGAGCGTGAACGCCCCCAGCGCGAGCATCGGATACGCGGGCGGGCGTCGGCTGGCAGCCAGCTGGAAGAGCCAACGACCGCGCTCGCGCGCATTGGGTCGACTGCTGCGGCCTCGGGTCCCGTGGTGCGGGTGTCTCGCCTGGACGATGTCCCTCGCGGACTTGCGCATGAATTGACTGAACATCGGCGACCCGCCTCTTCCATGGGTTTTCGCCAACGCCATCGGTGGCGAAGAAGGTAATTGAAACCTATGTTATTGATAGAATATTGTCTGCATCTGAGACCTGCGAGTTCAGGCCGGTTCGACGGGGTGGCGCATCGTCCCGACGACCCGGGCTTGAGTGGCATGTCGGCGATCCGGAGGCCACGGAATGAATGCACTTTCTGGCACCACGGCCGCCTTGGGCGTTGCCCTGGTGATCGGCGCGAGCGGAAGCGGTTTCGTCTCGGATCCACCTTCCGAGGCTGGGCCGCCCGCCGGCCACGCGCCGGGCGCCGCTCCTGGACTCCCCGCCGCCACGCTCACCGGCGTCGTCGTCCAGTACTGTCAGGTCTGCCATAACGACGCCCTCCTGACCGGCAACATGTCCCTTACGGGATTCGAGGTGGAGGCGGCCGCGGACAACGCCGAGACCGCCGAGCGCATGATCCGCAAGCTGCGTGCCGGCATGATGCCCCCGCCCGGCATGCCCCGCCCCGGCGGGGATACCCTGCTGGCTCTGGTGGAGACCCTCGAAAACACCATTGACGAGGACGCGCGCCGCAACCCCAACCCGGGCGGCCGCACCTTCCAGCGTCTCAACCGCGCGGAATACGAGCAGTCGGTGAGGCGCCTGCTCGGTCTCGACGTCGATGCCGGCGAATACCTACCGCTGGATACCAAGAGCGCCAACTTCGACAACATCGCCGATGTGCAAATGCTCTCGCCGACCCTGCTGGAGGCGTATCTCAACGCCGCCAGCGAGATCAGCCGACTCGCGATCGGTGACCGCGACGCCTCGCCCCGGGAGGTGGCCTACAAGGTCGAGAAGCGAGCCTCGCAGCTCGTCCATGTGGAAGGCACCCCATACGGGTCGCGGGGCGGCATTGCCATCGACCACACCTTCCCGGCCGACGGGGAATACGTGTTCTGGATGCAGTTCCACGGAGTGGGCGGGAAGGCGACCGGCGAGAAGATCGAGGTCTCCTTCGATGGCGAACGGGTCGCGATGCTGGACGTCAACCTGCGCGGCGGGACGGAGAACGAGCAGCAGGGCCGGGAGATGGTCGCAGACCCCATCTTCGTTCGCGCCGGCCCGCGCCGGGTGTCCGCCGCCTTCGTACGCACCTTCGAGGGGCCGGTGGAGGAAGTGCGCGCGCCGCTCGGCCGCGCCGTGAATTCCGGTTGGCCCGATCTGGCTCTCACCACGGTGCCGCACCTGCGCGAGTTCGCCGTACGCGGACCCTACAACGTTACCGGCGTATCCGAGACTCCGAGCCGGCAGAAGATCTTCAGTTGCCGCCCGACCTCCCCCGGGGAGGCCCCGGCCTGCGCCCGCAGCATCTTCGCGCGCCTGGCCACGGAGGCCTATCGCCGGCCCGTCACGGAGAGCGACATCGCCGACCTGATGGTCTTCTACGACCTCGGCGCCGAGGAAGGCGGCTTCGAGCGGGGCGTTCGCTTCGCTCTCCAGGCCCTGCTGGCCAGCCCCCATTTCGTCTTCCGCTTCGAGGAACCGCCGTCGGGCACGCGAGCCGGCGAGGAATACGAGCTTGACGGGACAGCCGTCGCCTCGCGGCTCTCCTTCTTCCTCTGGGGATCTCCTCCGGATGAGGAGCTGATGGAAGCCGCGCGCAGAGGAAGACTGGACGACGACGACGAACGCGAGCGGCAGGTGCGGAGGATGCTGGCCGATCCGCGCTCCGAAGCTCTCTCTACGCGTTTCGCCTCCCAGTGGCTGCGGCTCCAGGATCTGGACAAGGTGTCTCCGGACATCTACACCTTCCCCTACTTCGACATGTCGCTCTCGGACGCGATGAGGCGCGAGACGGAGCTCTTCTTCCAGAATCTCGTGCGGGAGGACCGCAGCCTGCTGGACATCCTCACTGCGGACTACACATTCGTGAACGAGCGACTTGCCCACCACTACGGCATTCCGGGCGTAGCAGGGAAGGACTACCAGCGGGCCGAGTACCCCGACGAACGTCGCAGCGGGCTCCTGGGCCAGGGGAGCATCCTCATGCTCACCTCGATGGCCAACCGCACCTCTCCCGTGCTGCGCGGCAAATGGGTCATGGAGGTCCTCCTCGATTCCCCGCCACCACCGCCGCCGCCCGATGTTCCGGCGCTGGAGGCCACCGAGGGAACGGAGGAAGGCAAGTTCCTCACCACGCGCCAGCGCATGGAGAAGCACCGCGCCAGCCCGGTCTGCAGCGCATGCCACCAGTTCATGGATCCCATCGGTCTGGCGCTCGACAACTTCGATGTGACCGGAGAGTGGCGGGTGCGTGAATACGGGATGCCCCTCGACACCCGGGGCACCTTCTACGACGGCACCACGGTGGCGAGCTCCGGAGACCTGCGCGATGTGCTGCTCAAGCGCCCCATCCCGATCGTGCGCGCGTTCGCCAAGAACCTGATGGCGTACGCGCTCGGACGCCGGGTGATGCACTACGATCAGCCGACGATTCGCGAGATCACGCGCGAGGCGGAGTCCAACGACTACAGGATGTCGTCGTTCATTCTGGGCATAGTCCAGAGCGACGCGTTCTCCATGAAGCGAACGGATCCGGTCCTGACAGAGGAATCCGCATCCAACTGAAGACGGCCTACGGCCTGGGGAGGCAGAGTCCATGAATTTCCTCACTGGCAAACACATCCATCGGCGGACCTTCCTGCGCGGGCTCGGGGGATCCCTGGCACTCCCCTTCCTGGACGCCATGGCGCCTGCGGGCGCGGGATGGGCGAGGGCGGCAGCCGATCTCGAGAAGACCCGCTTCATTGCCATCGAGATCGTGCACGGTGCCTCCGGATGCACGGAGTGGGGGGCCACCCAGAACCTGTGGTCGCCGGCGAAGACCGGGCGCGACTTCGACCTGAGCCCCACGGCGATGAAGTCGCTGGAGCCCTTCCAGGACGACCTCACCATCGTCAGCAACACCGACGTTCGTATGGCCGACGCCTACACGTCGCCCGAGATCGGCGGGGACCACTTCCGGTCGAGCGCGACCTTCCTCACCCAGGCGCACGCCAAGCAGACCGAAGGGTCGGATGTCTTCGTGGGCACCTCGATGGACCAGCTGTTCGCGCAGCGCTTCGGCCAGGAAACGCCGATCCCTTCGATGCAGTTGTGTATCGAGAACGTCGACCAGGCGGGCGGATGTGCGTACGGGTACGCCTGCGTGTACACGGACACGCTGAGCTGGGCGTCCCCCACGGAGCCGCTGCCGATGATCCGCGATCCGCGGGTCGCCTTCGACATGCTCTTCGGAGCGGGAGGGACACCGGAGGCGCGCGCGGAGCGCCGGCGGGCCAACCGCAGCATCCTCGACTGGATCGCGGACGAGGTGGCCGAGTTGAAGATGGTGCTGGGAGGCGAGGACCGGGTGCGGCTGGAGCAGTATCTGGAGAATGTGAGGGAACTCGAGCGCCGCATTCAGAAGATCGAGACGCAGAACTCCAGCGGCGAGGAGCGTGCCCTTCCGGAGGCTCCCGCGGGCGTCCCCGACTCCTTCACCGAGCATGTGCAGCTCATGTTCGACCTGCAGGTGCTGGCTTTCCAGACCGACATGACCCGCGTGTTCACCTTCAAGCTCTCGCGCGACGCCATCAACCGGGTGTACCTGGAAAGCGGTCTGGATCTGCCCTTCCACCCGACCTCGCACCACGGCAACAACCACGAGGAGATCCTCAAGTTCCAGCAGTTCAACGAGTTCTTCACCGGGCAGACGCTGTACCTGCTGGAGAAGCTGCGTGACTCGATGGACGGGGACGCGAGCCTGCTCGACCGCAGCATGGTTCTGTACGGCTCGCCAATGGGCGATCCCAACGTCCACAACCACCGGCGAGTGCCCATGTACCTCGCCGGCAAGGCCAACGGCCAACTCGAGGGCAACCTGCACCTGCATGCGCCCGACGCCACGCCGATGGCCAACGTGATGCTCACCATGCTGCACAAGCTGGGACTGGACGACCTCGAGGCCTTCGGAGACAGTACGGGCGAGTTCGCGCTGACGCTGCCCACGAGGGCGACCGCCGCCGCCAGCGGTTCCAGCGGATAGGACGGGGCCGGATGCGTTCGCCGGATGTCACGGAATTGCTGGATGTGCCGCGCACAATGGAGAAGAGATGAGAGCGATGCTGCGCGTAGAGAGAAGAAGCGCCCCGAACTCGCGGGCTGACAGGGGAAGGCCGGCGGCGGTAGTGGCCGCGCTGTGTCTGACCCTTCTGGTTTCGGCGGCGACGCCACCCGACTCGCCGGTCGCGGATGCGGCCATGCACGGCGACCAGGGGTCGGTGCGCGCGCTGCTGAAGCAGGGCGCCGACGTGAACGCCGCCCAGGGTGACGGCATGACCGCTCTGCACTGGGCGGCGGATCGCGGCAACCTGGAAATGGCCCGTATGCTCGTCTACGCGGGGGCCAGCCTGGCGGCGGTCACGCGCATGGCGGAATACACGCCTCTGCACCTGGCCAGCCGGGCCGGGCACGGCCCGGTGGTGCGGGCACTTCTGGAGGCCGGGAGCGACCCGGCGGCGCTCACCGCCAGCGGAGGAGCCACGCCGCTGCACCTGGCAGCGGTTGCCGGCGATCCTGAAGCTGTCGCTGCGCTCATCGAGCACGGCGCCAAGGTGGACGCGCGCGAGGACAGGGCGGGGCAGACACCGCTGATCTTCGCCGCGGCGCAGAACCGGGTCGAGGCGATCGAGGCGTTGGTGGCGGGCGGAGCCGATCCATCGCTCACCACCAGGGTCGTGGACATGGTCGAGCTGGAAGAGTGGCTCCGGAACGGGGACAGCGACGACAACCGGGTGCGCCAGCAGATCGCGGCTCAGATCGCGGCTCGGGAGGCGAAGGATCCGAAGGAAGAGGGCGAAGCCGAGAAGGCGGAAGAAGCCCCCAAACCCCTCTCAATGGGGCAGCAGGTGGGCCACATGGGCGGGATGACCGCGCTTCTGCACGCGGCGCGTCAGGGTCATGTCGAGGCCGTCAGCTCGCTTCTCAACGCTGGCTCCGACATCGACCAGACCAGCGCCGACGGAACCACTCCGCTCTTCATCGCCGCCCTGAACGGCCACTTCGATCTCGCGATGGCGCTGCTTGAGCGCGGGGCCGATCCGAATCTGGCGAACGACGCCGACGGCGCTCCGCTCTTCGCCACCATCAACCAGCAGTGGATTCCCAAGACCGGCTACGCCCAGCCCAACGTCCACCTTCAGCAGAACGTCACCTACCTGGAGGTCATGAAGGCGCTTCTGCAGGCGGGCGCCGATCCGAACGTTCGTCTTGCCAAGCGCCTCTGGTTCACCCAGTACGGCGGCAGCATCCTGAGCGTCAACATGATCGCGGCCACGCCCTTCTGGCGCGCCTCCTACGCGGCCGATGTCGAAGCCATGAAGCTGCTGGTGGCGTACGGCGCCGATCACGGCATCCCGACGCGCAGACCGCCCCCGCGCCGCCGCATCGCCTGGGACGAGGATCCGGGCGCGGACAAATCCGGGATTCCCGCGGTTCCGGTCGGAGGGCCCGGCATCCATCCCATTCACGCCGCGTCCGGCGTCGGATACGGGCAGGGGTTCGCGGCCAACGCCCACCGGCACGCCCCCGACGGCTGGATGCCCGCGATGCGCTACCTGGTGGACGAACTGGGCGCGGACGTCAACGTCCGTGACCACGACGCCTACAACGCGCTGCACCACGCGGCCTCCCGCGGAGACACGGAGATGATCCGGTTCCTGGTGGAACGCGGCGCGGACGTGATGGCGATCAGCCGCATCGGCCAGACGACCGCCGACATGGCCAACGGACCCTATCAGCGCACGACTCCGTACCCCGATGCGATCGCGCTGCTCGAGTCGCTGGGTTCCCTGAACAACAACAACTGCCAGTCCTGCTGAAGGCGCAGCAGCTTCCAACGGGCGGCGTACGGTGAAGAACGTCACGACTGTCGGACTGCTGGGCCTGGTTTCGGTTCTACTGGGAGCCTTTGGCGATCCCGAATCCTCCAGGGAGTTCGGCGCGTTCCCGCATTGGACTCCGGCTGGAGGGGCCACGCACGCGCCGGCCCCCGGCTTCGAGCACACGCCGGTCCCGGCCGCGGCCCTGACGGAAGTGGTGCAGCGCTATTGCCAGGTCTGCCACAACGACGCGCTCCTCACCGGCAACCTCTCCCTCGCCGGATTCGACGTGGAGCGGGCGCCCGAACGCCCCGAAACCGCGGAGAAGATGATCCTCAAACTGCGTGCCGGGATGATGCCGCCTCCAGGCATGCCCCGGCCTGCGGGCGACACCCTGGTCGCTCTGGTCGAAGATTTGGAGGCCAGGATGGACGCGGCCGCCCGTGAGGCGCCCAACCCCGGCGGGCGGACGTTCCAGCGGCTCAACCAGGCCGAGTACGCGAAGTCGATCGAGGATCTCCTGGATTTGCGGATCGACGCCGGGGACTACCTGCCCCCGGATACCAAGAGCGCGAACTTCGACAACATCTCCGAAGCGCAGCTGCTCTCGCCGACGCTCCTCGACGCCTACATGAACGCGGCCAACCAGATCAGCCGCCTCGCGATCGGGAATCCCGGCGCGCAGCTCGCCGAGCGCACCTACACGGTTTCGGGGTATGTGTCGCAGAGGGAGCGGGTCGAGGGGGCTCCCTACGGCACGCGCGGGGGCGTGAGCGTGGTCCACCACTTCCCCGCGGACGGCACCTACGAGTTCCGCATCGTCTTCGAGCACACGACCACGGGCGAGGGCTTCTTCGGCCAGATCGCCCGTTTCGAGCAGCTCGAGGTCTCGATCAACGGCGAGCGGGTGGCGCTGCTGGACGTGGACCAGTGGATGCATGTGTCGGATCCGGAGGGCATCTCGATGCGCACCGGTCCGGTGTTCGTGCCGGCGGGGCCCCAGCGGGTCAGCGCGGCCTTCGTCAAGCGCACCGAGGGACCGCTGGAAGACCTGATGTCTCCCCACGACTGGTCGCTGGCCGACCGGCACACGGGCATCAGCGGGTACGGGCTGACGCTGCTTCCGCATGTGCGCGACCTGGTGATCGGCGGACCCTACGACGCGGCCGGCATTTCCGAGACCCCGAGCAGGCGGCGCGTCTTCTCCTGCCGCCCCGAGTCCCCCGGGCAGGCTGAGGATTGTGCCCGCCGGATCCTCACGGGTCTGGCCGAAAAGGCGTACCGGAGACCGCTCGAGGAGCGTGACGTGGCCCCGCTGCTCGCGTTCCACCGCACGGGCGAGGAGGAGAGCGGCTTCGAAACCGGCATCAGGACCGCGTTGCAGGCGATTCTGGCCAGCCCCCACTTCGTCTTCCGCATTGAGGAGGCGCCGGCGGGCATCCGGGCGGGCGAGACCTTCCGCATCGGCGACGTGGACCTGGCTTCCCGGCTCTCCTTCTTCCTTTGGGGCACGCCGCCCGACGAGGAGCTGATGGCGCTGGCCGAGCGAGGCGCGCTTTCCGGAGACGCAGCCCTGGAGGGCCAGGTGCGGCGCATGTTGGCGGATCCACGTGCGGCTTCTCTGGGGCCCAGATTCGCGGCCCAGTGGCTGCGGCTGCAGGATCTGGACCTGGTTCACCCGGACCAGTTCTGGTTCCCGGACTACGACCAGCAACTGGCTGACGCCATGCTGCGGGAAACGGAGCTGTTCTTCAACTACCTGGTCGAGGCAGACAAGAGCGTTCTCGACCTCTACGATGCCGACTACACCTTCGTAAACGAGCGCCTGGCGGGCCACTACGGCATCCCCGGCGTGCTGGGCAACCAGTTCCGGCGCGTGACCTATCCGGGCACTGAACGCCGCGGTCTGCTAGGTCACGGAAGCATCCTGACCCTGACCTCGGTGGCGAACCGAACGTCGCCGGTGCTGCGCGGGAAGTGGGTGATGGAGGTTCTGCTGGGAACGCCTCCGCCTCCTCCGCCCCCCGGCATTCCGGATCTCGAAGAGACCGAGGCCTCCGAAGGCGGGCGCATGCTCACCACGCGCGAGCGCATGGAGAAACACCGGGCCAACCCGGTGTGCAACGCGTGCCACCAGTTCATGGACCCGATCGGGCTGGCGCTGGACAACTTCGACGTGACCGGGAAGTGGCGCATCCGCGAGAACGGCATGCCTCTGGACACCCGTGGCACTTTCTACGACGGCAGCACGGTCGCGAGTCCGGACGACTTGCGCGAAGCGCTCCTGCGGCGGCCGGAGCCGCTCATCCGCACGTTCACGGCCAACCTGATGACGTACGCGCTGGGCCGCAGGACCGAGTACTACGACCAGGCCGCGATCCGCGCCATCGTGGCGGACGCGGCGCAAGAAGACTACAAGGTGTCGTCCTTCATCCTGGGAGTCGTCAGGAGCGACGCCTTCAGAACCAAAAAGGTACCCGAGGCGCTCGCGGAGAGCGCACTTCAGCCGCTGGACCGGTAGCCGCGGGCAAGCCGGCTTCCGGGCACGTTCCCGGGCCGCACGCGCGGTAGCGGCGACTGACAATCCTAGGAGAGTGGAGATGCATTTCATCACCGGGAGACACATCCCCCGCCGAACCTTCCTGCGCGGGGCCGGCGCGACCGTCGCCCTGCCGTTCCTGGACGCCATGATCCCGGCGGGCGGGGTCTGGTCGCGCCGTGCGGCCGCCGAGACACCCACCCGGCTGGTGGCCATCGAGATGGTGCACGGGGCGGCAGGCTGCAACGAATGGGGCGAAACCCAGTACCTGTGGGCTCCAGAGGCGGTCGGACGTGACTTCGACCTCTCACCCGGTTCGCTGCGCCCGCTCGAGGCCTACCGCGACCACCTCACCATCATCAGCAACACCGACGTGAGAATGGCCGAGGCATCGCAGCCCAACGAGATCGGCGGCGACCACTTCCGGTCTAGCGCCGTCTTTCTCACCCAGGCCCATCCCAGGCAGACGCGGGGTTCGGATGTCCTGGTGGGCGTCTCCATGGACCAGATGCACGCCCAGCGCTTCGGGCAGGACACGCCGGTACCGTCCATGCAGCTCTGCATCGAGAACGTGGACCAGTCGGGGGGATGCGCGTACGGCTACTCGTGCGTCTATACGGACACCATCAGCTGGGCCTCTCCCACCGAGCCGCTGCCCATGATCCGGGATCCGCGGGTCGCGTTCGAGATGCTCTTCGGAGCCGGGGGCACGCCAGAAGAACGCGCCGCCCGCAGACGCACCGACGGGAGCATCCTGGATTGGATCGCCGGGGAGGTCGCGTATCTCAGGCGAGAGTTGGCGCAGGACGACCAGCAGCGTCTCGACCGCTATCTGGAGAACGTCCGGGAGCTGGAGCGGCGCATTGCCGGGATCGAGATCCGCAACACCAGCGGAGAGCAACGCGAGCTGCCGGAAGCTCCGGCGGGCGTGCCGGATTCGTTCACCGAGCATGTCCAGCTCATGTTCGATCTTCAGGTGCTGGCCTTCGCATCCGACGTCACGCGCGTGTTCTCGTTCAAGACGGGCCGGGATGCCTCGTCACGGGTCTATACCGAGAGCGGCATCGACAAGGCCTTCCATCCGGCCTCCCATCACGGGGGCAACGAGGAGGCGATCCTGGAGTTCGCCGCCATCAACACCTTCCAGGCGGGACAGCTCCCGTATCTCCTGAAGAAGCTGGAGGAGACCACGGAGGGCGATTCCAGCCTGCTGGACCAGACGATGATCATCTACGGCTCGCCGATGGCGGACGGGAACCTGCACAACCATCGCCGCTGCCCGCTTGTCGTGCTGGGTGGCGCGAACGGACGTCATGAGGGTGGCATGCACCTGAGGGCTCCGGACGGCACCTCGATGGCCAACGTGATGCTGACCCTGCTGCATTCCCTCGGACATGACGACATGGAGAGCTTCGGCGACAGCTCGGGCGAATTCCCGCTGACGCTGCCCGCGGCCGCAGCCGAGTCCTCCGGCCGTTCCAGCGGTAGCCGCTGATGCAGGTCGGGCGGGTGCCGGCACGCCGCCCGACGGGAATCCGGCTCAAGGCCGGCGTCGTCGCGGTACTTCTGTACGCCGCGCCCGCCGCGGATTCCCCGGTGGCGGACGCGGCGATGCGCGGAGACACTGAGACCGTGCAGGCCCTGATCTCCCGCGGAGCCGACGTGAACACGCCCCAGGGCGATGGCATGTCCGCGCTGCACTGGGCGGCCGAGCGCGCCGACGGGGCCCTGGTCGGGATCCTTCTGGACGCTGGCGCCGAGGTCACGGCGGTGACGCGCATCGGCGACTACACGCCCCTGCATCTTGCGAGCAAGGCCGGAGCCGCGGACGCCGTCGAGGCGCTGCTCGAGGCGAACAGTGACCCCGAGGCGTCGACCACGACGGGGGCCACCGTGCCCATGCACTTCGCGGCGTCGGCCGGAAGCGCCGAGGCAATCGCGGCTCTTGCCCGCCACGGGGCCCAGGTCGACGCCAGGGAGTCCGAGTGGGGGCAGACGCCGCTCATGTTTGCGGCGGCCAACGACCGCCGCGAGGCGGTCGAGACCCTGCTTGAGTTGGGCGCGGATCTGACTCTGCGCACCCGGGTGGTGGACATCGTGGACCGTGCCGCCGTGGACCGGGAAGCCGGGCAGGCGAGGGACGAGGTTCTGGAGGCGTACCGGGCCGAGGCGGAAGATCCCCGCTTCTGGCGTCCCACGCCGGAGCAGGTACGGGCCGCGGTGCGGGCGGGGCACGAGTTGCAGGCCTCGCGGACGCGAGCCGCCTCGAACCAGGAAGAGGAGACGGACCCGGACGGTTTCCCCGGATACACGGGCCTGGTCGGGGCGCAAGGCGGGATGTCGGCCCTTCTGCACGCCGTGCGCGAGGGCCACAGCGAGACGGTCCTGCTGCTGCTGGACGCCGGCGCGGCCATCGACGACGTGAGCGGTGGGGATCATACCAGCCCGCTGCTGATGGCGACCATCAACGGCCACTTCGACCTGGCCATGGCGCTGCTCGGCCGGGGCGCCGATCCGCGCATGGCCAGCGACGCGGGCGCGACTCCGCTGTTTGCAGCGATCAACGCATACTGGGCCCCGAAGTCGCGCTACCCGCAGCAGCAGGCCTACCAGCAGCAGCAGGCGACCTATCTGGAACTGATGGAGGCGCTGCTCGAAGCCGGCGCTGATCCCAATGTGCGCCTGACCCGGCATCTCTGGTACATGTCCTACACCTTCGACCTGCTACGGGTGGACACCCAGGGCGCGACCCCCTTCTGGCGGGCCGCCTACGGGACCGACGTGGCGGCGATGAAGTTGCTGGTGGCGTACGGAGCGGATCCCTCGATTCCAACCGTCAAGCCGCCCGACCGGCGAAGGCGCGGCGGGGAGACGGAGGATCCCTCGGGGCTGCCGCCCGTTCCGGTGGGAGGGCCCGGGGTCTACCCGATTCACGCCGCGTCGGGTGTGGGCTACGGGGAAGGATACGCGGGGAACTCGCACCGGCACGCCCCCAACGGCTGGCTGCCTTCGGTGCGGTACCTGGTGGAGGAACTCGGGGCCGACGTCAACGCCCGAGACCACAACGGCTATAACGCCTTGCACCATGCCGCCGCACGGGGCGATGTGGAACTGATTCTCTACCTGGCGGACAGGGGGGCCGACGTGACGGCCGTCAGCCGGAGAGGACAGACCACAGCCGACATGGCAAACGGTCCGGTACAACGCATCCAGCCCTTCCCGGAGGCGCTGGCGCTGCTGGAGAGCCTGGGGTCGCACAACAACAACAACTGTCTTTCCTGCTGAGGCGTCGCGGGTCGCTACGCGGCCGGGTCCAGGGCTATCCGCCGGGCACCAGCATGCGAATCACGCCGTCTCGTTTGTTGAGCAACAGCACCTGATCGTCGGGCCCCGAACCGAAGCGCAGGTCTGCCCGCGTTGCGGCTTCGCGGCCCTGCGAGGCGTTCGTCTCCCGTATGACCTGTAGCAGCGTCCTGGCCTGGCCGTCGTCGTTGAGCAGGATTCTCCGGATCGCTTCCTGTCCCCCGCCCGGGGGCTCGTCGGCGCTGATGTGGAAGATCTCGCCGCTCGGGTTGTCGCCGAACAGCACCAGATCGGCGAGCTGTGAGATGACCTCGGAGCGGTAGACATGGACACCGGTTGCGGCCGACTGCCGCTGGAGCAATGGATCCAACTGGCCGTATTCTACGACCGGATACCGGACCTCCGGGTCGCCGCGCCGATTCTCGAGCCGGACTTCGGACCGGCTCACGAACCTGAAACTGCCCTCCCAGGCGTTCCAGCCCAGATTGTCGCCCGCTTCCACCAGACTCAGCTCCTCCACGATGTTCTGGCCGATGTCGGCCATGAACATGTTGCCGGTCTCGGGATCCCACGCGAAGCGCTGGGGATTGCGGGCCCCGTACGCGTAGATTTCCCCCAGCGCGTCGTCGGATCCGTCGTCGGCGAAGGGGTTGTCGCCGGGGATCCCATATTGGCCGTTCGCGCTGTTCGACCCGAGGGGATCGATCCTGAGGATCTTCCCGAACGCCGAACTCAGATCCTGCGCGAGGTTCAACGGGTCGCCACCGCTTCCCCCGTCCGCCGACCCCATGTAGAGCATCCCGAAGTCGGCGTCTCCGGTTGACGCGGTCGGGTTGAAGGAGAGTTGGCCGCCGTTGTGGTTGCCGAAGGGCTGCTGGAGGCGGAGGAGTTCGCGGGGTGCGCTGCCGTCGTAGGTCGCCGCCCCGGGGTCGCGGGCGATCCATTCGTGCAGGACCGTGTCGTGGGCGTCGTCGCCACCTGCGGGTGTGAAGTCGGGTGGGGGATCCGTGTTGTCGGTGTCGGTCCAGGTGTAGAACCGGCCGAAGCCCGGGCTTCCCGGCTCTCCGAACTGCGGATGGAGCGCGAAGCTCTGGAAACCCCTTTCACTGCCTCTCGAGTGGACGCTGATCCCCCACTCCGGATCGTTGACGTCCAGGTATTCCCTCACCGACCGGCCGTTGTAGCTGACGGTGTAGAGCGGGCCCCTCATGTCGTTTACGAACATGCGGCCCGTGCCCGGCTCATCGACGAGGAGCATCATCCTCGCGGGCGCCCCGTCGACGTCGGGCAGCCGCGCGAACTCCACGAAGTCCACCACGATCACACCATCGGACGCCTCGATCGGGCGCGGGAATGGATCGTTGGTACTCTGGGCCGCCGCTGGCGCGGCCACGAGCGCCGCCGCGACCACTTTCCGGAGCGCGCTATTGCTCCTCATGTTCCTGGCCCCTCCAACATCCCCATCGGCGCGGACAGGCCAACCCGTCCGGTGGCCCGGATGTCCGTGTGCTCAGTTGCCGCCCATCTCTTCCAGGAGTCTCTCGAACTCTTCGCGCCGAGCCTGATCGCGGCTGATCTCCAGCGTGATGAGTTCGTATTCCTCCTGCGTCATTCCGTGGCTCTCGTAGATTTCGGTGAGCCGCTGATCCATCTCGTCGCGCAGTTCCGCCTTGCCGGGATCGTCGTGCGTTACGGCGATGGCCTGGTTGAACTCCTCGCGGGCGTCGACCACCTCAATATGGGCCTGTACGAAAAGTACAAGTCTCTCGTCGCTCACCCCGGTCGCCGCCTCCTCCTGGCCATGGAGGGACGAGGGCCCAACGGTGAGCAGAGAGGTAGTCGCCAGCAAACCGCCCAGAATCGTTGTGAGTCTCGGGGCCGTTTTCATCGGAATTCTCTCCTCCAGCTAAAACCTTGTTCGGGGCACGGATGCAAGTCCATCGGGGTACGATGCGCAGGTTGAACCTGCCCCGCGCACATGACCGACATTCTAAATTATCTGTTCCGGGCCCGTCTGGAAACAAGCATGCCGGCCCGAGCGAGAAGATCACACCGATTGCAGGAGCCTACCGGTTGAAGAAGGATGGGGGCCAGCTGGACCTGCAACGGTGTGCCCTGCCCCGGTTGCGTCGAGGGCGATGGATGATGATCTTGGGCGCGAAACCTTCTTCCAGGCGGGGGCCTGAGCGAGTGAAGGCGGCTATTGGAGTCATTTGATGCCCATCTACGAATACACATGCAACGATTGCGCGGTGCGGTGCGAGGTTCTGGTGTTGAGGCGTGAGACCCCGGTCTGTCCCTCCTGCGAGAGCACCGACTTGAAGCGCCTTCTTTCCGCGCCGAAGGTGCAGTCTTCGTCGACCCACGATCTGGCGATGCGCGCGGCCAAGAAGCGCGACCTCTCCCAGGCCTGGGAGAGGGTGAACGAGCAACGCAAGTACGAGGAGAGTCACGACCGGCACGGCTGAGCGTGCCCGGTCCGGGGTTCGGGCGAGAGCCCCGCGAACGTTACCGAGAACCGAAGAGGAGTAGAGATGATCGCGAATGGAAAATGGGCCCTCGCGGCGGCGGGCATACTGGCCATGGCGGCCGTGCCGGCCACCGATTCCGGCGTCCAGGCTTTGCCGGACGGTGTAACCGAGGCGATGGTGGAAGAGGGTGCGACCCTCTTTGCGAGCACCGCGCTGTGCTTCACCTGCCACGGCCCGACCGGAGACGGAGTTCCCAACCTCGGTCCGCCACTCACCGATGAGACCTGGCTCAACATCGAAGATCCCACTTCCTACGATGTCTTCGTCGAGTTGATCAACACGGGGGTTCCGATGCCCAAGGAACACATGATCCCCATGGTGCCCCGGGCAGGAAGCGGCATCGACGACGATCAGGTCAGGGCCGTCGCGGCGTTCGTCTGGACGCTGGCCAACGGGAGTTAGACCGCCGCCGAAAAAAAAAGACGAACGCACAACAGAAGCCCGCCGCCCTCTTCACTGAGGGGCGGCGGGCTTTTCGCGTGTGGCCGGGCCTCCGGCGTGCGTGGCTCCGGGCCAGCGGGTTTGCGGTTTTTGCGGCTGAAGCCCGGATGCTGAAGGCGCGTCAGCCGTTCCGGGCGCAAGCTGGAAGCGTCGGCGTCAGCCTCCCATGCCCTCGCCGCGCTTCATGAAGCCCATGTGGGCGCTGGCCTGCTCGAGGCCGCCCTCGCCTTCCTGCCAGCCCGTGCGTCCGTCCTCGTTGGCGTCGAGGCCGGCGAAGAGCTGGCTTGCCAGTGCGGCCATCTCCTCGACCATGGGCGCCGCGGCTTCAGCGGACTCGGCTTCCTGGATCTGGGCCGCCAGCTCCAGGATCTGGTCGGCGCGCGCCACGGTGTTGCTGGCCGAGGTGGCGACGTGGTTCGAGTGGGTCCGGATGTTGTCCGTGGCGCCCTCGGAATCGGCGGCCATGGAGATGTGGCGGGCAGCTCCCGATGCGGCAGGCTTCACGCCGTAGCCGGCGCCCGGGCCGTTCTCCACCACGCTCGGATCGATGGCGTGCTGGACATGACCGGTGTGCCGTTTCATGGCGTCGAGGCTGGTCAGGTCGCGCGCCGCCAGGCCCGCGTGCATGGCCGCGACTTCAGCCTCGGCGACCGCGGTGGGGAGCAGTCCCTGTCCGTCGGGCGTGCCGCGGAATCCGTCCGCGACGTGCCCCATGTGAGCGTGAGCGGGGCTGTCCTGGGCTGCCGCGTTCGTCGCGAATCCGGCGACGGCGAGCACCAGCAGGACGATGGTGAATGGATGCGCGCGCATGAGTTACCTCCGGTGATGAATGAAGGGCGGTGAATCTTCTGGTGAAAACTGCGAAAACGTGCCTCGTTCAAGCAGGGCTGCCCGGCGGTTTTCTTGCCGGCCGGACCTGCAAGCAAATTGCATATCCCGCGGGCGACAGGCAAGCAGGTGGCGTGAGCCCGTTTGATCGATGCGCGGTGTGAGCCCGCGCCGAAGCGGCTACTCGGGGTCTAGGAAGAACCCCACAGGCAGCTCACCGGCAGTGCGTACCGGCGGTCGCCGAAGTTGAGCTTCCGTTCGCCGAAGCAGGCCTTGCTGAGAATCCGGTTACGCACTTGGTGAAAGTGCCACCAGCGACCCGGTGAAAGTGCCAATGGAAATCCTGGATGCCTGCCTGTCTCAGCGTATTCCGCTCTCGCCGAAGAGCTCGGGCTTCGTGTCGCGCAGGATGGAGAGGATCGCTTCGCGGTCGCCCGGGGACAGATGTGCGAAATCACTCCCGCCCTCCTCGCCCCGGAGGATGCTCTGGAGGCGCCCGTTGACATACGTCCGGGCCTGAGCCGGAAGCGCGTCGAACTCGGGTGAGTGGATCAGGTAGCTCAGCGGGTGGCGGAAGAGCCGGGTGCGGAGGTCGAGGTCTCTGAGCGACCGGCCCTGGGCGTCCCTGCGGCCGCTGGCCATGAAGTCCGAGGCGAAGGTCGATGTGCCCTCGATGGGGTCCTCGAAGCGGGGAGAGCCCACGAAGAGCAGCGCGCGCACCAGCGACTCGCCCAGTCCCTCGACCAGGCGCGAGGTGCGCGCCGACATCTCTCCGGGCGGCTGGCCAGCCTGCTGGTCGTTGTGGAGGGCGGTGCGGACGCGGTAGGCGACCAGCGTGATGAGGTTCTGCACCGTGACCTGGTGTTCGGCGACCAGCAGGGCGACGAGGTCGCTGTGGGCTCCCGGGTATGGGGTGACGTCGATGAGCTGCGACAGGTCTGTCAGGTTGCCGCCCGCGGTGAGCGAGTCGCCTCCCCTGCCGCCCAGGGTGACATTCCCCATGTGGAGCTGGTCGCCATGAGTGCCGGTGACATACCAGCCGCCCCAGCGCTCCCGGATGGGTGTCGTGTCGGTGGTGACCTGCCACAGCTCGTGGGAGGCGAGCTGTCCGTTCTCGTCGGTCGGCCCGGAGCCCAGGATGTGGCGCGGGACCCCGCCTCCGGTGAGCGAGTACGAGTCGTGGCACTGGAGGCAGAGGCCGGTCTGGCGGCGGATCCGGGGCCCGCCCTCCGCGTCCGGCTCGAAGGAGTAGAAGACCCCGCCCAGCTCCGGGTCCTGAGCGGATATCTCCAGGCCGTCGCTCCCCCGGGTCCAGGCGACGTAGACGCGGTCGTTGAAGTAGATGGCGCGCGGGGTCTCGGGCCAGATGAGGCGGGCCAGCAGGCTTGTCTTGGAGAAGACCAGCATCTGGGATGAGACGGGGATGTCGAGCTCGCGCAGGACGGCCGCCAGGTAGGCGCTCTGCCCCTCGCGCTCGAGGGTGACCTGCCCGTCCTCGAGGCGGCGGGCCAGGCCGGCTACGGGGTCGGTGGCTTCGGCCGTGGCGTAGGGGATGGTGGGGTATGCGGTGTCGTAGGGGAGCTGGGCGGATGCGGGGGCCGCGAGGGCCAGCGCGATCGCGACCGTAGCGCGAACTTGCACGACGGCGCCTGTAGTCCCCGTGACCGGCTCTCCACGGGGGAGGTCCGAGTCCGCGGGGGCCGCCGCGAGTCGGGGCGACCTTGCGACAACCCCGGCTGAATCGTGGCTCCCACAAGTCTTGCGCGCAGTTGCGGTCGAAGTCGCCACGCCGGGGAGGCCGTCTCGCGCCCTCATCGGGTGATCGCCGGTTGCTGCCAATACCCGCGACCTACCGTCTCGCGCCTCATCGAGTGATCGCCCCGTAGGGCCGCCCCGCGCGCATGGCGGCGTAGGGGACCAGCCTCCGGGAGGTCGTTCTGCGCTTTCCTCCGGAATCCACGAGTTCGTACTCGCCCTCCACCATCTGGAAGACCGCGAGGTCCGCCACGGCGCCCTCGCGCAGGGTTCCCAGTTCCTCGCCCAGGTCGAAGATGCTCGCGGGGGTGGACGTGGCGCAGCGAATCACCTCTTCCAGGGACATGCCCATGTGCAGGAACTTGGTGAGGGTGGTGGGGAGGCCGAACACCGGACCGAGCGCGTTGCCGCGGTGCACGTCGCTGGAGATGGTGGCCGGGCGGATCCCCTGGCCGAGGGCCTGTTCGGCCACGTCGAAGTCCAGGTTGCCGCGGCCGTGGCCGATGTCGAGGTGAATACCCCGCTCCACAGCCTCGCGCACCTCGGGGTAGGCGTTGCCGGAGTCGTCGAGAATGCTCCCGGCGCGGCGCAGGGCGTGGGTGACCACATCGCCGGGGCGGAGCATCTCCAGGATGCGCGGGAGGGGGGAGGTCTGACCGCCGATGTGCACCATGATGGGCACGCCGGCGCCTTCGGCCGCCAGCCGGGTGAGGCGCATGACCTCCAGGTCGTTGCCGCCCGGGATGCCGGCGAGCATGCGCACCTTGAGGCCCACGATCACGTCCCGGTTGGCTTCCACGGTCTGCACGATGGCGTCCGGGTCGATGTACGCCAGGTCGGCCAGCTCGTTGGACACGGTCATGCCGGGACTGGACACGTTGAGGAGGGCGTACACGCGGGTGCGCGCGGGCGCCGCCACGTAGGTCCTGAAGCCGGGGAAGGTGGTGGCGCCCGACGACCCGCCGTCGATGACGGTGGTCACCCCCTTGGCGATCCCGACCACATCCGGCTCGATGGAGACGCTGGAGACGCCGTCGTAGACGTGAACGTGGATGTCGATCAGGCCGGGCGTGACGATCATGCCGCGGGCGCGCACGATCTGGCGGCCTTCGCTCTCGGCGATGCGCTCGGCCACCCGCGCGACCCGCCCGCCGGTGATCCCGATGTCGCGGCGGGCGTCAATTCCCTCTGCCGGGTCGATGAGCCGGCCGCCCACCACGACCGTGTCGAATTGACGTTCCTGACTGAACCGCGAAGGGAACGGCAGCGCGAGCGCGAGACCCGCGCTCGCGGCGCCAGCGACGAACTGGCGGCGCGGAATGCGCGAGCCGGGTGGAGACGGCGCCAGCACGCGGGACACCCCTCTCGCCATGGCTGGTTTTCCACCTGTGGAGGTGGAGCCGAGCTGAAGAGGCGACGAGGCGCGGAACGCCTCTGTGGTCACCGGAACCTCCCGGCGTGTGGTCGAGTCGCGCACGTTCACCTCCGTGGGCTGGTCGCGGCGGCGACGATCACCGCGCGGCCCTCTCCTCCGTTGTAAGGCACGCTGACAATATATGGCGACGTTTGACAAGTCTTGACGTGATTGCATTGAAATCACAGTATGGTGGAGGATTCAAACCGCCGTGAACCGCCGAAGGACGGACAGGAGACCCCAGCGATGGCCAGCATCACGATCCGCAACCTTGACGACGGGGTGAAGTCGAAGCTTCGCGTGCGCGCGGCGACCAACGGTCGCTCAATGGAGGAGGAGGCACGCAACATCCTTCGGCAGGCGGTAGAACAGGAGGCCGGGCCCCGCAACCTGGCCCGGGCCATCCGCGAGCGGTTCGCACCCTATGGCGGGGTGGAACTGAACATCCCGCCACGGGAGCCGATGCGCGAGCCCCCCACATTCGACTGAGCCGCAGTCCGGATGTTCGTTCTCGATACCAATGTCGTTTCCGAACTGATCCGCCCGGCTCCGAATCCGGCAGTCGTAGCGTGGGTGGGCGGGCGCCCGGCCGCAAGCCTGTTCTTCACGGCCATCGGAGAAGCGGAAATGAGGTTCGGCGTCGCGATCATGCCCCCGGGAGCACGCCGAGACGCCCTTGCCGCGCAGATTGACGGGATGGTGAGGGAGGACTTTGCCCGCCGGGTGTTGCCCTTCGACAGTTTGGCCGCACGCGCCTATGCGAAGTTCGCTGCGGCGCGGCGACGGGCCGGCAGACCCGTCTCGCTGGCCGATGGCCAGATCGCGGCGATCGCCGCTTCCCGAGGCGGGCAGGTGGTGACAAGGAATGTCCGTGATTTCGAAGGGATCGGGATTGCCGTCGTCAACCCGTGGGAAGGCGGGTAAGAGGCGATCCGGCCTGGCCCTAAGCCAAGCGGCCGCCGGAAGCCCGCAGACTTCCGACGGCCGCCAGGGTACTTCCACCGCAAATGACCGATCAGCCGCCGCCGCCGATCTCCGGAACGTTGGGGTTGCGCTCGCGCTCCGAGTCGGGAACGTCGAAGCAGAGGCGCGCCTGACCGCTGATTTCGGTGCCGCGCGGGTTGTCGCTGAAGATCTCCGAGATGCGCTCGAAGTCCGGCAGCTCGAGGTCGCCCGGCGTGCCGTTTTCCAGCCAGCGCCTCTGGTCGCCCAGCGTGCGCGCCTCCAGGAAGAGTTCGATCGCCCGCTCCCGCTTGAGGTACGCCCAGGCCCCTTCCAGGCTCATCGCATCCCGCGGCTCCAGCGGCATGCCGCCCGGATGCAGCATGGTCTCGTTGGTGGTGTAGCTGGCGCGCAGGTTGTTGATGATGGTCATCGCCGCCTGCCAGTTACCGCTGCTCAGGTGGGCTTCGGCCTCGATGAGCCGCATCTCCGGGCCGCTTGCGATAGTGTACGAGTCGTTGGGGTTGTCGTACTTGGCCTGGTTGAACCAGGGGGTCTGGCCGTATCCCAGAAGGGATGCGTTCGACCACGGGAAACTGGTGTCCTCGAACCACTCCGTGCGCGGATCCCCGGTCTCCTGATAGTAGCCGGACGCGCGTATGGGAGCGCCACCGGCCATCATGTCCGGCTGCGGCCCGTAGTACGTGTTCCACATGGTAAAGGCCAGGTACGGCGTCCGCGCGTTGGCCCACTGCGGGACGTTGCGGGTTGAGGCGACGTTCGCGTCCGATGCCACCGAGTATTCGAATCCGTTGGGCACGCCGGCGGCGTCCGCCGCGGCGCCACCCCAGTCCCCCAGGAAAGCGCGCACCGAAGCGCGGCCGGCGGTTGCCGCCATCCTGAGCGTCTCGCCGGGATTCAGGGAGAGCGCGGTGGTGAACTGCTCCTCCGCGCGCCGCAGATAGTCCGAACCGGGAAGCAGCTCCGACCCGTCGATGATGGCCTCGCACCAGTTCTCGCCCAACAGCCGGTTCGAGAACCCGGCCCACACGTTGGCCTGCGCCACGACCTCGGAGTCAACGGGGTCTTCCGATTCCGCGAAAAGCTTGAGGGCCGTCTCGGCGATAAAGCGCGCCTGCTGACCGAGGTTGAAGTAGCCGCCGTAGCCGCCGGGCGCGATGTAGCCTCCCTGGGCCAGCACGTTGTGTCCGTACGACCCGGTCTGGCCACCCGGCATGATCTGCCGAGTCACGAGCGCCCCGGTGTACCCGATCCAGCCGATGCCTTCGCTGAGCCTGCGCTGCGACCCGTTGACCAGCCCCTCGCGTGATTCCTCACGGACCAGGAACTCGTCCTGGATCGGACCGGGGTTGATGACTTCGCACGCCGAGACGGCGAAGACGGCGACCAGGAGGACGGCACTCTGGAATGCTTGCTTGATATTCATATTGCCCTCCCCCTTAGAACGTGATCCGAAGGGACGCGTGCAGCGTGATCGGCGCCGGCACCGACTCCTCGAAGCCATAACCCTGCCTCTGACCGCTGTTGGGATCGCCGGTCAGCTCGGGATCCATGAACGGCATCTCCTTGCGCCACAGGTACGAGTTGCGCAGGGCAAGCGTGAAGGTCGCGTTGCTCACCCGCTCCGGGAAGACGGCGTCCACCGGAATGGTCGCGCTCACACTGCGCAGCTTGAAGAAGTCTCCCTTCCACATGTAGCCTTCGCTCTCGCGTGGATTGCAGCGGGCGCGGAAGAGAGCCGGAGTATTGTCCTTCATCTCGATCGAATTCTGCGGGTCCACGTACCAGGGGAAGCAGAGGTGCGAGCGGACGCTTCGGCTGATGGACCACACGGCCTCGTTCATGTAGAAGCCGCCCTTGAACTCGCCGTTGGCGGCGAGCGTGATGTTGCCCGGCGCCCGGACCATCATGTTGCCGCCGATGAAGGTGGTCGGCAGGTTGGGCCCGTAGTTGTGGCGGTCGCCGTCAACGGCTTCACGCTCGGTGCAGACCCGGTCGAGGCAATAGTTGGGCGCCGCGATTTCGTCCGGGTTCCTGACGATCAGGTCGCGCATGTTGCGCAGCGGACATCCTTCGTCCCCGTTCGGTCCGCAGTCCATGCGCAGGTTACCGGTGGGAATAATGCCCTCGCCGAGCTCCAGCACCTTGGAGTGATTGGTGGTCAGCGACCCGCCGAGGTCCACTCCCCAGTTGGCCGATTCCAGCACCGTCAAGCCCATCTCCAGCTCGATGCCCTGGTTCTGAAGCCGGCCGATGTTGGTGAGCTGGCTGCTGGTGAAGCCGGTGGAGGGAATCTGGGGGACGAACAGCAGTGCGTCGTTGGTGGTCTGACGATAGGCCGTGAAGGTGGTGGTGAGCCGGTCGCCCAGCCACGACGCGTCGAATCCGGCCTCGATCTCTTCGGTGACCTCGGGACCGACCTGGTCGTTGCCCACGTTGGACGGCACGAATGCCGGCACGCCGGCCAGGCCGGCGGGGCTCCAGGTCCGCACCGCGTCGAAGGCACCTGGCGCTCGCCCCGACTGCCCGTAGGCGGCGCGCAGCTTGAACTCGCCCAGATCCGGCCAGAAGGACTCGTCGGAGATGATCCACGACGCGCTCGCCTTCGGGTACACCTGAAGCCCGAAGCCCGTGCCGAAGGCGCTGTTGCCGTCAACGCGCGTGCCCACGGTAATGAAATAGCGATCCGAGATGTCGAAGACGTTTTGGAAGAAGAAGCCGGCGTTCCAGATCTTGGAGCGCGACTCGAAGCCCTGTGTGAGGGCTGCCGAGTTGATGGTGGGGTCGGCGGCGCCGGGGAAGTTCTCGCCGAAGGCCTCGACGTTGCGGTCGTCGTCACCGGTGGCCTGGCCGCCCCAGGAGAAGTTCGAGCCGATCGAAGAGGTCAGTTCGAAGTTGTAGGTTCCCACGTAGTCGAAGGAAAGCACGCGGTTCTGGAAGGTGTTGTTGAGCAGCGCTCCCTCGGGTACCTGCCTCCACGCGTAGGGGCGCAGGTTGCGGTGCTCCTGGCTCGAGAAGTCGTAGCCGACGGTGAAGCGGTTGGTGAGCCTCTCCAGGGGTGAATAGGTGATCGTGGCGCCGGTGGTGAGCCGCTCGATGTCCTGGTTGAGCTGCTGGTCCATCAGCTCGTTGAGGACCGCCGGATCACCTGTTCCGAAGTAGTTCCTCTCCGCCCGGAAGGCGTTGAGGGTGATGCCCTGGGCGTTGTTCTGCCCGTTGGTCATCGTGAGGGCGTTGGCCGAGTAAGCCGTGTTCCACTGGATGGTCAGATCCGTCGCGGGCGTAACGGTGAAGTTCGCGCGCGTATGGTACTTCTTCTGCGAGTCGTTGGTCATGTACCCCTGCTCATCCAGGAAGCCTCCCGAGATGAAGTACTGCAGGTCCTGTCTGCCGCCGCGCACGGAGAGCGAGTAGTCCAGCGTGAAGGGCGAGCCCGGATGATACTCGCCGCAGCTGAACGGTCCGGTGCAGATCCACGGTCCCATGTTGACGTAGGGGTCTCCGCCCGAGTCCTTCACGCCGAACTTGCGGCTCCAGGCGCTGCCACCCTTGACCTCGGCCGTCCACACGGGGGCACCGGCAGCACCTCTCTTGGTGAAGACCTGGATGACGCCCGCGGAGGCCTCGGTGCCGTACAGCGTGGTCGCCGCAGACCCCTTGATGACCTCGATGCGCTCGATGTCGTTGGGATTGATGTTGTCGAGCGGGCTCACCGCGATGTTGCCGCTCCGGCCGCCACGACGATCCGGCGGGTTCGCGTCCGGCAGCGGGTCGCTGCGCATGCGCACGCCGTCGATGTAGATGAGCGGGTGGTTGGAGAGCGACACGCTGCTCGCGCCCCGCAGGCGGATGATCTTCGCCTGGCCGACGCCGCCACCCCCGTAGACTTCCACCCCGGGCGCCTGCGACTGCAGGAGGTCGGAGACGAGCACCGGGCGGTCGGGTATTTCGGCCACGTTGATCTGGGCGATGGTGTTGCCGATTTCACGCTGGCGGGCCGCCCCCGCGGTCCCGGTCACGACGATCTCGTCGAGGCCGAGCGCCTCCTCGGTGAGGGTGAAGTCCTGTACGACGGTCGCACCGGCGGCGACGGTGATCTGTACGCTCATCCCGCCCAGGCCGATGCGCTCGGCGCGGATCTCGTAGCTGCCGGCCGGCACGTTGAGCAGCACGTAGCGTCCGTTCTGCCGGGTCAGGCTGCCGACGCCGGTGTCGGTCAGGAAGATCTGGACCTCGCCGAGGGGCGCTCCAGAGCCCTCCATCGTCACCTGGCCGGTGACGCGTCCGGGCTCCTGGGCCATCGCGGGGAGCGCCGAAGCGAGGAACGCGGTCCCGAGGAGAAGCGCCGGGAGCGCGGCCCGGCAGCGTCGCCACCCGGGAGCTCGCGCGTTTGTCGGTTGTTCGAACCTTCGATTCGTCATGACGTCCTCCGTCAAAGGAAATATGTGAGTGGTCTGCGTGTCCTGGCGTGCGCCAAAGCCCCACGCGCCGTACAGAGGGACTCAGACAGCTACAACTTAGCAGAGTAGGCGAAAGCACCGCCAACCGTCAAGCGCCGAAGGCGCCTGATCGGGGAAGTCCGGGATATGCGCCCGCAACCGGGCCCTGGTCAGCGTCCGAAGCGGAGGGTGAAGATGCGGCGACCGCGCTCTTCCACCAACTCCGGTTCCGTCGTATCGGTCGTCTGGCGGGCGTCGTTCAGGATGAAGACGACGAGCCCGGTGAAGGCCGCCGCCGCCCCCCCGATCAGGAGCCCGGTTCCGGCCTTGTTAAGCTGCCGTCGTTCGATCTGGACGATCTCGCTCGCGGGGATGCGCACATCCTGTCCCAGCTGGGCGCTGTGGAATCCCACTTGGCGTCGCACCGTGGGGACGCGCAGAAAGAGGTCGGCGTCGGTTTGGCGCACGAATTCGCCGGACAGCACGGGATCCAATATTGCGCTCAGCGCATCCTCGGCACCACCCTGGTTGACCGCGTCCACGCCCTCCCGGGTGAGAAACAGCCGGACCGATTCGCCGGGCGGGACCGCCCCGATCTCGGTGGGCACATAGCTGAAGCAGCCTGCAGAGAGGATCGCCATCCAGGCGGAGGCGAACGTCAGGAATAGGGATTTCGGCTTCATGGCGCAGCTGCTGATTTGGTTTCTTCCAACTTAGAGCCTCCCGCTCGGGACCGGCAATAGAACGCCCGGCCGCCAACTCGGAGCGACCGGACTCGCCGGCACGATGAGAAGGCCGCGCGACAGCAGTGCTCGGCTGGCGCCAGCGTTGACGACTCGGACCGAGGCTTTGACAATCCACCATGCCAACGCTTCAGGAACTTCTCGTCAGATCGAGTCGCACGTTCGCCGTGGGGATCCAGATCCTTCCCCGCCCGCTGAGGACGGAAGTAACCGTTGCATACCTCCTCTTGCGGGTTTCGGACTACATGGAGGACAGCCGGGAACTTCGCGCCCGCGAGAAGGTTGCCTTGCTGGGAAACTGGCGGCGCGTGCTTGCAGGGGACGGTGAGCGACAGCCGTTGATCGAGCTCCTGCGCGCGGCCCGGGAGGACACGCCGGATGCCCTGGTCGCCCGGCACTCCGCGACCGTCCTCGAGGGACTCGACGGGCTCGCGCCGGCGGTGAGGGAGATCCTCATCCGCCGCGTAGGTGAATCCAGCGCCGGGATGGCACGCTGGACGGAGCGCGGTTCCCGGTTCCAGACCGAGGCCGACCTGGACGACTACATGCACGAAGTGGCCGGGCGCGTGGGTCATCTTCTCACCGAGCTGTTCACGCTGCGGCTCCCGGGGACGTCGAAAGAGCGGGAGCGGATGATGTTGCTCGGTCGCGAGTTCGGTTTGGCGCTACAGACCGTGAACGTCATCCGCGGGCTGCACGAGGACCGGAACCGCGGCTGGGTATACGTGCCGGCCGCTTTCCTTCCGGATCCGAACATCCGCGCCAGCGAACTCTTCGATCCCGCGAACCTGGAAGCGGCCATGGCGGTGCTTGGCCGGTTGGTCGCCAAGGCCGACGGACACCTGGCCGCGGCCCGGGCCTATATCCAGCTGATCCCGCGGCGCTATCACCGGGTGCGTCTGTTCTGCCTGCTTCCGCTTCTCTTCGCGGTGCGCACGCTGGCGATCAGCAGGGCCAATCCAGATGTTCTGAGGCGGGAGACCAAGATGACGCGCCGCGAGGTCAAGGCCATCACGCGCCGCGCCGTGCTGATGGGCTTCTCGAATCGGTGGATCGAACGCTACTGCGAGCATCTCGCTGACGCCCGCGCATAGAATCCCGCGCAAGAAAATCATGAGACCCTTGTCATCCTTCCGGGACGAGTTCCCGGTCTCGAGGACGCACATCTTCCTGAATCACGCGGGGGTGGCGCCGACCTCGACGCGCGTCGTGCGCGCGGTGCACGGCTTCATGGACTCGATCGCCCGGGAGGGCCGGCCCGACTTCGACGCCTGGGAGTCGGTGGCCCAGGACTGCCGGGAACGATTTGCGCGCCTGATCGGGTGCGAGGCGGACGAGGTCGCCTTCGTGCGCAACACGTCGCACGGGCTTTCGCTGCTGGCGTCGGGGCTGGACTGGCGGCCCGGCGACCGGGTCGCGGCGGCGGCATCGGTGGAGTACCCCTCCAACGTCTACCCGTGGATGGACCTGGACCAGCGGGGCATCGCAACGCTGGACGTGATCCCCGTGGACGAGGACGGGACGGTGACGGTGGAAGCGGCGGCTCGGGTGCTCGGTCCCGACACTCGCGTGCTGGCGGTCAGTTCGGCGCAGTACGCGACCGGCGCTGTCACGGATCTGGCTGGGCTGGGGCGGCTGTGCCGGGAACGCGGGGTGCTTCTCTGTGTCGACGGCATCCAGACGGTGGGCGCCCTGCCCATCAACGTAAAGGACGCGGGAATCCACTTCCTGTCGGCGGACAGCCACAAGTGGATGCTCGGCATGATGGGCATCGGCGCCGCATTCGTGGACCGTTCCGTTGTCGGGCACATCCATCCGCCGCTGCTCGGCTGGCGGAGCACGACCGACGCCTTCAATTTCGACAGGGTCCACTTCGAGCTTCTGGACCACGCAGGGCGCTACGAGGAGGGAAGCCTCGCGTATCCGCTCATCGCCGGCTTCGGCGCTGCCCTCGAGCTTCTCGAGGAAGCCGGGATACCCGCAGTCGGCGAGCACGTGTGTGCGCTTGTGGCCGACCTCGCGGAGCGCCTGGAGCGGCTGGGGTGCATGCTCACCCCGATAGCGAGCAACCGGCGGCACTTTTTCACTTTCCGCCACCCCGGCCTCGATAACGAAGCACTGCTCGCGGGGCTGGAAGAGGCGGGAGTGGTGGCGTCGCTCCGGCGGGACCGCGTCCGTGTCGCGCCGCACCTCTACAACACGCACGAGGAAATGAGACGGCTGGCGGAGGCGGTGAGCGCGCTGCTCACCGCGAACGTCAGTTAGTCCTGGCAAGAGAACGAGCCTCTGAGCGAAGACGAGGCCCTTGAGGGGAAGGAACCATGAGGAGACCGGGAATGAGAAACGCGACGACCACGCCGGAGGCGGCGATGAAGACCAGACTGTCCAGGACCATCACGACCAGGCTGGTGGCGGCGCTCACACTGGCGCTGGCAACGACGGTGCCGGCCGCAGGCACGGCGGCTGCGCAGAACCGGGAGGCTGCCGACGGCGCGCTGCCCACCATCGAGGAGAGGACCGCCTCGATGGAGCTCATGGACGGATTCCTGCCCATGTACTGGGACGAGGCGGGCGGGCGAATCTGGCTGGAGATCGAGGAGTGGGACACCGATGTGCTGCACGCCTCGGGGATCGGGGCGGGGCTCGGGTCGAACGACATCGGCATCGACCGGGGCCAGCTGGCCGGCTCACGCGTGGTGCGCTTCCAGCGGATCGGTCCCAAGGTCCTGATGATCCAGCCCAACTACCGCTTCCGCGCCACCAGCGACAATTCGGCGGAGCAGAAGGCGGTGGAGGACGCCTTTGCACCATCTACGCTGTGGGGCTTCGAGGCCGCGGCCGAGACCGGTGAGCGCGCACTGATCGACTTCACCCCCTTCCTCATGCAGGACATCGCCGGCTTCGCGGGACGCCTGCAGCCCGGCACCTACCGCCTCGACCAGAGTCGCAGTGCGGTGTACATGCCGATGGTCATGAACTTCCCGGACAACACCGAGATGGAGGCGTCGCTGACCTTCGTCAACCAGGCCGGAGGGTCGGGCCGCGGCTTCGGCGGCGGAGGCGGGGGTGGCTTCGAGGGCGTCGGCAATGTGGCAGCGAGCGCGGCCGCGGCGACGGTCCGCATGCACCACTCCTTCATCAAGCTGCCCGAGCTGGGGGAATACACTCCGCGCGCGCACAATTCGCGGGCCGGATACGGGGGCATGTCCTTCCAGGACTATTCGGCGCCGCTGGATGCTCCCATGACGCAGCGCTTCATCCGCCGCCACCGGCTGGAGAAGAGGGATCCGGGAGCGGCCATGAGCGAACCGGTGGAGCCCATCGTCTACTACCTCGATCCCGGGACGCCGGAGCCGGTCCGCTCCGCGTTGCTGGACGGAGCCCGGTGGTGGAACCAGGCGTACGAGGCGGCCGGCTTCATCGACGCGTTCCGGGTGGAAATCCGGCCCGAGGACGTGAGCAGCCACGACGTGCGCTACAACGTCATCAACTGGGTCCACCGCTCCACGCGGGGCTGGAGCACGGGCGGCTCGATCACCGATCCGCGCACCGGCGAGATCCTGAAGGGAAACGTCACGCTCGGCTCGCTACGGGTGCGCCAGGACTACATGATCGCCGAGGGGCTGCTGGCGCCCTACGAGAACGGCGATGAGGAGGCGCGCGACATCTCGGAGTGGGCGCTGGCGCGCATCCGGCAGCTGTCGGCGCACGAGGTGGGGCATACGCTGGGACTGGGGCACAACTACTACGACAGCGAGGCCGGACGCATCTCGGTGCTGGACTACCCCCACCCGCTGATCACCTGGGACGGCAGCGAGTTCGACTACTCGGAGGTCTACGACACCGACATCGGGGATTGGGACAAGGTCGCGATCCGGTACGGGTATTCGGTCTTCCAGCCGGGCGCGGACGAAGCCGCGGAGCTGGACCGGATCCTCGACGAAGCGTGGGAAGAGGACATCCGCTACTTCAGCAACCAGGACGTGTCGGCGCACGCCCGGGTCGACCAGTGGTCGAACGGGACGGACGCGGGCGCCGAGCTGGACCGCATGCTGGACGTGCGGGGCGCGGCCATGGAGCGCTTCGGCGAACGCGTGATCCGCAAGGGCAGGCCGATGGCCCAGTTGGAGGAAGTGCTGGTGCCGCTCTACATGCACCATCGCTACCAGGTGTCCGCCGCCGCGTCCGTGCTGGGCGGCATGCACTACACCTACGCCACCCGGGGCGACGGGCTGGAGCCGGTGCGGCCGGCGTCGGCCAGCGAGCAGAAGCGGGCGCTCGACGCGCTGGTGCGCTCGCTTCAGCCCGCCGAGCTGACCATTCCGGCCTCGGTCCTGGACCAGTTGCCGCCCCGCCCCGCCGGCTACGGCCGCACGCGCGAGCTCTTCCCGCGCTACACCGGGCTCATGTTCGACGCCATCTCACCGGCGGTGGTCGCAAGCTCCCACGTGGTGGGCGAGGTGCTGGATCCGAGCCGGGCCGCGCGCTTGCTGGAGCAGAACGCTCTCGACTCGTCGCTCCCGGGTATGGGCGACGTGATCGGGGCGCTCACGGCGGTGGGCGAGCCGAACGCGACGGACACACCCTATGAGGCGGAGGTGCGGCGAGCCGTCGGCAGGGTGGTCGCGGACGGGCTGATGGGCCTGGCCGGCGGAGCCGCCATGCCCCAGGTGAGGGCGGTCGCCGCCCAGCATCTGGGATGGCTCAAGGACTCGGCCGAGAACCGGGCGATGGGCGACGACCATACCGCCGCCCACTTCGCTCTCCTGGCCCGGGACATCCAGCGTTTCGAGGAGCGGCCCCACGAGGCCTGGGCCGCCGTGGTCAACCCTCAGGCGCCTCCGGGAGCACCCATTGGCACCTCGCCCATGGACTGGGTCGGATTCGGGACGGAGCTGGGTGGCCTGCTCACGGCTCAGGCGGGGCTCGCGCACCTCGCTTGGCTCGAGCAGCTGGTGCCGTTCTGCGCCTACGAGGAGTGGTGAGGGATCGACTTCAGCGCAAAACGCGGAAGATCCGGTCGGCGAGCGTCGCCATCAGGGGCGGGCCGACCGCCAGGAGGACGATTCCCGCCGTCTCCGCCTCGGGGGACTCGTTGCTCTTGCCTTCGATGAGGAGGAGGTAACCGGCGGTGGCCATCATCGCGCCGCCCAGCGCGGCGGGAAGGAACCGTCCTCTGGAGCGGTCGGTTTCACCTGCCCAGTGGGCCGAGTAGCTGCCACCGGCGCTGGGCAAGGCCAGCGCCAGGAAGCCAGCGCCCGTGGTGAGGACCGCGGGACAGCGAGGCCGCAGGCCTCCGAGCCCGGTATCGATGTCGAGGCATCGCTTGGCGAGACCGAGTCCGATGGCGAGGCCGACCGCGTTCCCCGCCAGCGAGCTGAAGAAGACGCGCTCCCATCCGTAGCGTTCTTCCTCGAGAGACCAGTCGAAGCCGGTTACCAGATGTTCGTTGGCCGCTTCGCGGCTAACCTGGGGCCCGGTTTTGGTCTCCACCAGGAGGGCGCCCCCTCCCGCGGCCATGCCGAAACGGGTCGACGCCTGC
Organism: Longimicrobiales bacterium; assembly: GCA_965225805.1. Lineage (GTDB taxonomy): Bacteria > Gemmatimonadota > Gemmatimonadetes > Longimicrobiales > Gaopeijiaceae > BD2-11. Next base: position 950,557 of record OZ245327.1, on the reverse strand, counting down.
AGGGGCGAGAGCAGCTCGACGCGCGCGATGTCCTCGAGGGGCATCGAAAAGTAGAGCAGAGACGGAACGGCCGAACGCACCCCGTCGACGTAGATCGACACATCGTTACACCCCCCCTGCGCGGAGGTGGAGCGGTATTCGACGCAGGAGCCAGTTCTTCCGGAGCGCACTCTCAGGCCGGGCAGGTGCTGCGCGAGCACATCGGACAGGGCGAGTCCGCGGCGGGCGGCATCGCTGATCTGTTGCTGCCCGACTTCGTTGACGGAATGGCCGGTGGAGATCCTCCTTTGCTCCAGCTCGGTGACCGCTTCCACGACAAGGGGGGAGAGTTCGATCGCCCGCGGCGACAGGCGCACTTCGAGACGCAGATCTTCGCCCGGGTTCACGGCCACTTCGCGGGCGTGTTCACCGTACGCCAGGTGCTCTACTGCCAGCACGTGCGCCCCTTCGGGCACCGTCTCGAAGCGGAACATTCCGTTGGCGTCGGTCACGGTGGAGAGGCCGAGGTCGCTGAGGCGCACCAGGACATCGGCGACCGGGCGTGACGTGCGTTCTTCCAAGACCCGACCGGTCAGGGCCCCACTATCCTGGGAGGCCGCCTCGGCCGCGGGGACAAGAGCCAGGATGCACAGCACCGCCAGGCGGGAAGCGCAGGAGGAACATCTCGCAAGCGCGCGAAGCGCCGTAGCCATGAAGCCCGGATGTGCGGCGGCGAGTGCCGGTCGGACCGGCGAGAGGGGAGCCATGCGCGAGCCTGTCGGGGGAGAGTGTTCCCAGATGGGAAAATACCCTGCGGCGATTCAGCGGGTTCCGAGCCGGCGCACTATCCCGGGATAGCGGCGAAGCTAACGCCTGACCGCCGGAGAGGGTCCGAGATCCACGCGGATATCGCGCCACTTCCCCTGACGATAGCGTCTCACGCTCAGCAGGCAGCGGGTCGCGTGTCCCAGCAGAATCGCCGTCCAGACATCCGTGGGCTCGAGGCCGCGCATCTGTTGCAGGATCGCCAGGAGGCCCAGGGGGATCACCACCTGGGAGATGATCGAGATGAAGAGCGGGCTGCGCGTGTCCCCGCTCCCCTGAAGCCCACCGGTGTGCGTGAGGGCGACGGTGACGAACGGCCCGGAGACGCTCAGGAAGCCCAGCAGCTGAACGCCCAGGCCGAGCACCGCGGGATCCTCCATGCCGAAAATGGAGAGGAGAGCCCCGGGAATGAGGAGAAACATGGCTCCCACGGCCAGGGCGACCGCCAGGCCGATGCCGGATGCGACCCGGACACCCTGGACGGCTCGGTCCGGTTGACCCGCGCCCAGGTTCTGCCCGGCCACCGCCGCGGTGGCGCCCATGAGTCCCACCGATGTCCAGGTGATCAACGAGAAAAGCTGGACATAGCCTACTGCGTAGGCGGCCTGCGCCTCGGCGCTCAGCGCGAGGGACCCGATGAAGCGCAGCAGCAGAACGCCCCCGATGTTCATGACCACGCCCTGGATGCCGGCGGGGAGCCCGAAGCGAAACAGCTGTCGGATGATGCGCCAGTCCGGGGCGAGGGACATGCCGCGCTCGAATGCGACCACGGTCCTGTTGGAGAGGAGCAGCCAGAGCACGATCGCGCTTATGATCGCGCCCGAGATGACCGTGGCCATGGCGGCTCCTGCCGTGCCGAAGGAGGGAATCGGTCCCAGGCCCCGGATCAGGATGACGCACAGGGTGATGTTGAGGAGGGTCAGGCCCACCCCGAGGCGAAGCGGCGTGCGCGCGTCTCCGGCGGCGCGAAACGCTCCCCCGGCCATGAAGAACATCATCATGCCGAAGCTGAAGACGAAGAGGATGCGCAGGTAGGGCAGTGCTTCGAGCTGGACTTCCGGAGTCGCGCTCACAAGGCCCAGCAGCGAGGGAGCGAGGAAGTATCCGAGAGGTGCGATCACCCCCACCGAGAGAGCCGTCGCCGTGAGGAAGGCCTGGTAGACGGTGCGGTTGACCCTCTCCTTGTCGCCCGCGCCCGCGAAGCGGGCAACCAGAATGCCCATCCCCGTGAACAGCGAGGAGACGAAGACGATGACGACCAGGTAGATCTGCGAGGAGATGCCGATCGCGGCGTTGCCGGCGTAGCCGACGTAGTTGCCGACCATGACGTGGCCGACCAGGCCCTGCATGCCGCCGATCACGTTCTGGAGCATGGTCGGCCAGGCCAGCTTCCAGACTGCTCCCGGAACCGGCCCTTCTACGATGCTGCGGTCGAAGGGGCGTCCGCCGGGCTTTCGGGGCATGCGAACCGACCCGCTGGGGTCAGGCCGGCGTGCGTTGTCCGCGGACGACCCGGAGGAGCTTGGCCAAGGGGTCGTACGCCCTGTCCACGACCCTTTCCTTCAGCGGGATGATGGCGTTGTCGGTGATGGTGATGCTCTCGGGGCACACCTTGGTGCAGCACTTGGTGATGTTGCAGTAGCCCACGCCGTGCTCCTTGCGCAACGTCTCGAGCCGATCTCCGGTATCGAGCGGGTGCATCTCCAGGGCCGCCACATGCACCAGGAAGCGGGGTCCGATGAAGTTCTCGTGCAGATGATGGTCCCTGAGGACGTGACAGACGTCCTGGCAGAGGAAACACTCGATGCACTTGCGGAACTCCATCACCCGGTCGACATCCTCCTGGAAAATCTCCCAGGTGCCGTCGTCGTGGTCGGGTTCGCGGGGCTGGAAGGCGGCGATGCCCTCCTTGACCCGGTAGTTCCAGGAGACATCGGTGACCAGATCGCGCACCAGCGGGAAAGCCTTCATCGGCTCGATGGTGACAGGCTCGTCCATGGGAAGGTCGCTCAGGCGGGTCATGCACATGAGCTTGGGCATGCCGTTCACCTCGGCGGAGCACGATCCGCAGCGGCCCGCCTTGCAGTTCCAGCGCACCGCCAGGTCGTTCGCCTGCTCGGCCTGAATCCTGTGCACCGCGTCGAGCACCACCATTCCGGTGGTGGTCTCGATGGTGTAGTCCTGGAATCCCCCGGTCTCCCGGTCCCCTCTCCAGACCCTGAACGTGCTCTCGGCCATTATCCCTGTTCCTCCATGATTCGGCGGAGCCGGCCGGGCACCTCGCGGACCGGTTCCGTGCGACTCCTCATGCGCCCGCCGGCATCCTTCCACAACACCAGGTTCGAGCGGCCCCACTCGGAATCCTTCGCGGGGTAGTCGACGCGGGAGTGGGCGCCCCGGCTCTCCCGGCGTCCGATGGCGGCGCGGGCGGCGCCCTCCGACACGGTGAGCAGGTTGTCGAGATCGAGAGCCGTGTGCCAGCCCGGGTTGTACTCCCGGTTGCCGGTGACGGAGACCCGGGCGGCGCGCGCCTTCAGCGCTTCGATCTCCTCCAGCGCCGAAGCCAGGTCATCCTCGGTGCGCACGATCCCCACCTTGTTCTGCATGAGCGCCTGGAGGTCTTCCTGCACGTGATAAGGGCCCTCGCCCGCGCCCGGGTTGGCGAACGGGGCCAGGGAATGGCGCTCGGCCTCCGCCACCTGCTCGGAGTCGAGCGGCGGGGCGGAGTTCTCGCGGGCGAAACGGGCCGCGTACTCGCCCGCCCGCTTGCCGAACACCAGGAGGTCGGACAGGGAGTTGCCGCCCAGGCGGTTGGCGCCGTGCAGGCCGGCCGCGCACTCCCCGGCGGCGAACAGGCCGGGCACGTTGGACATCTGCGTATCCGCTGCGACGCGCACGCCGCCCATCACGTAGTGCGTGGTGGGTCCGACCTCCATCGGCTCCTGCGTGATGTCGATATCCGCGAGCGCCTTGAACTGGTGGTACATCCCGGGGAGCTTCCTTTGGATGTGGGCCGGGGCGTCGGAGATCTTCTCGGAGATCCACGCGATGTCGAGGAAGGCCCCGCCGTGGGGGCTGCCGCGCCCTTCCTTGACCTCGCGCACGATGCAGCGGGCGACATGGTCGCGGGTGAGCAGCTCCGGAGGCCGCCGCGCGTCGCGGTCGCCCACGACGTAGCGCCAGCCCTCTTCCGGAGAATCGGCGGTCTGGTCCCTGTAGAGGTCCGGGATGTCGTCGAACATGAACCGGCGCCCCTCGGAGTTGCGCAGGACTCCGCCCTCTCCGCGCACCCCCTCGGTGACCAGTATGCCGCGCACGCTGGGGGGCCACACCATGCCGGTGGGGTGGAACTGGATGAATTCCATGTCCATCAGCTCGGCCCCGGCGTGGTAGGCGAGGGCGTGCCCGTCTCCGGTGTATTCCCAGCTGTTGGAGGTGATCTGGTAGGCCTTGCCGATGCCTCCCGTGGCGAGCACCACCGCCCGCGCGCCGAAGACGCGGAAGCGGCCGCGCTCGCGGTCGTAGGCGAAGGCCCCCGCCACCCGGTCGCCGTCCAGGAGCAGGCGGGTCACGGTGCACTCCATGAAGACGTCCATCCCCTGGTGGATGCCGTGGTCCTGCAGGGTGCGGATCATCTCCAGGCCGGTGCGGTCGCCGACGTGAGCGAGGCGCGGGTAGGCATGGCCGCCGAAGTTGCGCTGCAGGATGCGTCCGTCCGGGGTTCGGTCCATGAGCGCCCCCCAGGCCTCCAGCTCGCGCACCCGGTCGGGCGCCTCGCGCGCGTGCAGCTCCGCCATGCGCCAGTCGTTCAGGTACTGGCCTCCGCGCATGGTGTCGGCGAAGTGCACCTCCCAGCTGTCGCGCTCGTCCACGTTGGAGAGGGCGGCCGCCACCCCTCCCTCGGCCATGACCGTGTGCGCCTTGCCCAGAAGCGACTTGCACACCAGCCCGACCGAGGCGCCCGCGGAGGCGGCCTCGATGGCGGCACGCAGCCCCGCTCCGCCGGCGCCGACGACCAGAACGTCGTGGTCGTGCCGCTCGAACTCCGCCATCAGAAGATCCTCCAGTCAGCCCAGATGCCCATGGAACAAAGGCGCACGTAGGCGTCCGTGAAGCCCACCCAGACCAGACTCATCCACGCCCAGAGCATGTGGCGCCGGTTGAAGCAGCTCACGCACCTGTGTGCCTGTTGGAGCACAGGCCGCCCCGAGAGCTTGTCCAGTCCGCCGCCGACCAGGTGGCGCAGGGAGTGGCAGCCGAAAACGTAGCCCGCCAGCAGCACGACGTTGATCGCGAGGACGAACGATCCCACCCCCACGCCAAAGCTCTCTCCGCCACCGGCCGTCTCGAACCAGAAGCCCTTCCAGGCGTCGTAGGAGAGGATCACGATGAAGATGAGGGCGACATAAAGGAAGTAGCGATGGATGTTCTGCACGATCAGCGGGAAGGATTGCTCGCCCAGATAGACCTTGCGGGGCTCCCCCACGGTGCAGGAAGGCGGATCGGCCCAGAACGCCTTGTAGTAGGCGCCCCGGTAGTAGTAGCAGGTGACGCGGAAGCCCAGCGGCGCCCACAGGATCAGGTAGGCCGGCGACCAGGGCAGCCAGCCCGGCACGGACGCCTCCCACCAGGCGGGCCGGGGCCCCAGCCATGCGTGGTGCGAGTCGCCGAAGAGCTCCGGCGAGTAGTAGGGCGAGAGGTAGTTTCCGAAGGAATAATATTCGCCCTGGAAGACCGCCCAGGTCGTGTAGACGATGAACGTGCTGAAGACGAGAAACACTGTCAGCGGTTCCAGCCACCACCTGTCCCGGCGCGCGGTGTGCCCGAACGGGTTGCGGGCAGGAAGGGGAACCGGGGTTCGGACCGGAAGCGAGGTCGTGCCTGACGCCATTCCTATCCTCCTGCGAGCGCCTCGGAGGCGTTTCCTGTGAGATCGTGGGCGGGTCCGCCGGCCCTCGTTGCCGGGCTCGCCCTTCCACCGTCCCGTGGCGCCCCCGCCGGGGCCCGAAGCGGACGGCGTGCAGAAGAATATCCCCGGGGCGACCATACGCCAATACGCGAAGGAGAGACGGGAGACCACCAAACGGAGGAGGCGCGGCCACGAAAGCGAGGAGGGGAAGCCGCCGAAGGTGGAAGGGTGGAGGCCGCCGAATGGAGGACGTGAGGCGGCAGGAGAAGGAGGCGCGGCCGCGGCTACCGGGAGAGGCGCGGATCGCGGGGCTTCCCGATCGCGCGTGCCCGGCTCCAGATGGCGTCGAACATCTCCGGCGTGAGCTTGCCGGTGAAGGTGTTCTGCTGGGAGGGATGGTAGGAGGCCAGAACGGTCAGGCCGCGGCGGATGGGCACTTCGACGGCGTGTCCGAAGCGCGGGAGGGGCCGGGGGAGCGTCTCGCCCCGGTCGCGCAGCAGGCGCAACACCACGGAGAACGCGAAGGCGCCGAGCGCGACCACCACCCGTACGCGGGGAAGCAGATCCCACTCGCGCTCGAGGAACGGTCGGCAGGTGTCGCGCTCGGCTGGGGTGGGCCGGTTGCCGGGGGGCGCGCAACGTACCGCCGCGGTGATCCAGGTTCCGTTCAGGAACAGGTCGTCACGGCGCGAGACGGATTCCGGCCGGGAGGCGAGGCTCGCCCCGTGCAACGCCGCGTAGAGCAGATCGCCGGAGCGGTCGCCGGTGAACATGCGCCCGGTCCGGTTGGAGCCGTGCGCGCCGGGGGCCAGCCCTACGACCAGCAGCCACGCGGCCGGATCACCGAACCCGGGCACCGGCCGCCCCCAGTACTCCTCCGCCGCAAAGGCCGCCCGCTTCTCACGCGCGACTCGCTCCCGCCACGCCACCAGCCGCGGGCACCGGCGGCAGGCGCTCACTTCGGTGGCGAGGGCGGCCAGGGTGGGTGCAGGGTCGGGAGGAGCGGCCTGGCCGGAGGGGGAAGCGGGGTCTGTCATCGGCCGATCCGCCGCAAAGGAGCGGGGGTTGTGGGCCGATGCCCGTGCGTGCCCGGCGCCGAACCGCTCACCGGGTGGACCCGGCGCGAAGGTGCAACGCCCCCGGCGTCCCCGAAGACGCGTCGGCCGGCAACACCGTGCCGATCAGGGCTGCATGCGGGCAGCCGGCGACGCGAAGGACCTCCACGCACGCCTCCGCCCGGTGCGACGGGATGCTGGCGAGCAGTCCGCCCGCCGTCTGCGGGTCGAAGAGTAGCTGGGTGCGCAGATCCCGGAGCACTTCGGGGTCGCCGCGCACCGACGCCAGCGCGCGCAGGTTCTGGTCCTGCAGCGAGGAGAAGATGCCGAGCCGCGCCACATCGACGGCTCCATCGAGAAGGGGTACATCGGGGAGGCCGACCGACACGTCAACCCCGGAGGCGCGTGCCATTTCGAGCAGGTGTCCGGCCAACCCGAAGCCGGTCACGTCGGTGGCGGCGGTGGCTCCGTGTTCGCGCAGGCTGCGCGCCGCCGCCTGGTGGGATTCCTGCATGAGGGCGAGCGCGGCGTCGACCCACAGGCTGCGCGCCTTGCCGCGCATCTCCGCGGCGAAGAGGAGACCCGTGCCGACCGGCCGTGTGAGCACCAGCCGGTCCCCGGGACGCATGCCCGACTTTCGCACCAGGTCTTCGGGCGCGGCCACCCCCGTGACCGAGAGTCCCAGGACGAGTTCCCCGCCCTCGCTCGTATGCCCCCCCACAAGCGCCACCCCGTCGCGGTCGAGAACGTCGCGCACTCCGGCCATGAGCTGGATGAGATCCTCCTCCATCTTCTCTTCCGAGGCGAGCGGCAGAGTCACTACGGCCATCGCGGTGCGTGGCTCCGCGCCCATCGCGAAGATGTCGCCCAGCGCGTGGTTCGCGGTAATCCTGCCAAAGAGAAAAGGGTCTTCGACGAAGGAGCGAAAGAAGTCGACGCTCTGGACGGCGACAAGCCCGGGGGGTACCCGCAGCACCGCCGCGTCGTCCGGGGCTTCCAGCCCCACGACCACATCCGGATGGTCGGACGCTCCGAGCCTGGCCAGCGATCGGAACAGCAACTCGCTGCCCACTTTGGAGCCACATCCCCCGCAACGCATTGCCGGACCAACGGGCGCCGAAGCCCCCCTGTCGTCCGGGCCGACGGAATCCGCGGGGACTCCCCCTCCGTCCATGGAAGGCAGCTCGCTGTACTCCTGGATGAAACGCCGGTCGATCCGGTCCTTCCACGTCCAGACCCACCGGCCGCTGACGGTCAGCCCGTTGCGGGCGCCCACGGCGTGACGCCGTCCCGTGGAAATCAGGCTCAGATACTCGCGCTGGGGACGGAAGCCGACGAGAGAATCCCCGCGCAGACGGCGCTCCAGGTTGCGGGCGAGCGGCATTCCCTGGCGGACCGCAAACACGCCTGCCTTCGGGCGGGGATATCCCTCCACGGCGGCGATGTCTCCGGCGGCGAAGACATCGGGGTGGGTTACGGTCTGCAGAGTGTCGCGCACCCGGATGAAGCCGCGCTCATCCACATCCAGGCCGGATTCGCGTGGCCAGTCCGGTGCCCCCGCGGTCGTGACCCAGAGGATCTCGTCGAAGGTCGCGCGAGACCCGCTCCCGAAGTGCAGGCGACGCCCCTCCACGCGCACCACCCGGTGATCGGTGTGGACCACGATGCCATCGCTATCGAGGATCCGCACGAAACGTGCGCGCATGCGCCGGGGATGGGCCGGGAGAACCTCGCTCGAATCGGTGAACAGTTCGATTCGGATGTTGTCATCGGGGCGTCCGGCGGCCTTCGCGGCGCGGGCCAGTCCGTAGCGGATCGAGAGCGCGAGTTCCACGCCGCCGGCGCCTCCCCCCACGAGCGCGATCGACACCGGGCTCGAGTTGCTGGCGACGCGCTCCCGCAGCTTCTTCCAGCGGGCGAAGAAACCGTCGATGGGCTTGACCGGCACCACCGAGCCCTCGGCTCCGGACACCCTCCGCACGCCGGGAGCCGAACCGGTGTTGAGCGAGAGCACGTCGAATGCCACCGGAGGACGGCCCGCGCACAGCACTCGCTTGTTGCGGAAATCTACGCCCGTCACCTGGTCCCGCAGGAAACGGGCGCGAGCGAAGCGGGCGAGGGGGCCTAGATCGATATGGGCGTCGGCGAAGGTGTAGTGTCCTGCGACCAACCCCGGAAGCATTCCGGAATAGGGCGCGTTCGACTCCCTCGAGATGAGCGTGACCCGCACCCCCGGAAGCGGCTTCATGCCGAAGTGCTTGAGCACGGCGACATGGGTGTGACCGCCGCCGACCAGCACGAGATCCTTGGTCACCGGATCGATCGGCGACCTCATGACACCGCTACGCATGGCCCCAAGATGCCGCCGCATCGAGGCACCTTTCAAGGTTGGGGTCTTCACACTCTCGCCCGGGAAGGGGGGTTCGCTCCTTCATTCCGCACTGCAAGCCTACCGTCACGGCACCTCCGCGCGCGCGGTCATTTCCGCCGGAAGCAGGGCGGCGTGGATGAACTGATGGACCGGTGTGTCCACCCCGCTCGCGCGCCCAAGCCGGACCACCGCGCCGCTGAGTTGCTCCAGCTCGGAGGGTCGGCCCTCGGCGATGTCGCGTTGCATGGAGGCGGTGGCGGCGGCGGGGAGCGCGTCCAGGAACGCCAGGGAGGCGGCGATCACGTCGGCCGGGAGGCGCACCCGGCGGGCGGCGGCCACGGCGGCGACTTCCTCCATGGAGCGGCGCAGGAGGTCGCGGGTCGCCGGGATGGCGCGCAGCCTGCCCACCGGCACACGCGCGACCGAAGCCACCCCGGCCAACGGGCACATCAGGAGGAACTTGCGCCACAGCTCCGCCTCGATGTCGTCGGAGACCGTGACCGACACGCCGGGGGCCCGCTCCAGCGCCTCGGCCAGGCAGGCGCAGCGGCCGGTGCGGCGCCCGTCCCGCTCGCCCATCACCACCACCGGGTCGATGCCGCCGTGCCGGACGCGCCCGGGTTCTACCAGGTCGCAGAAGATGCGGGTCAGGCCGCCCGCCACCGCCTCGGCGGGGAGCGACCGTTCCAATTGGCTGGCCGCCTCCAACCCGTTCTGGAGCGGGACCACCACGGTACGCGGCCCCACCAGCGGCCGGATGGCCCGGCCGGCCGCCTCGACCTGCCAGGCCTTGGTGGTCATCAGCACCGCGTCCACCTCTCCCAGCGAGCCGGGGACGTCGGTGGCGGTGACGCGCTCGAGGCGAACGTCGCCGACGATGCTCTCCACCCGCAGGCCACCCGAGCGCAGTGCCGCCAGCTGGCGTCCGCGCGCGACGAAGACGACCTCTTCGCCCGCCTGGACCAGACGGGCTCCGAAGTAGCCGCCGACGGCTCCGGCTCCGTACATCACGATGCGCATGAACGGCTCCGGGTGATCGGTCCGAGGGTGGAAGTCGCTGAGGGGAGCTGTGTGGGTCCCGGTGCCCGATGACGCAGTGTCGCTCGCGGCCGAGCCGGCAAGCCCGCCATCCCGCCGCGATGCGCGTAACCGGCCCCGCATGACCCCTCACAGGTCATTATCTTAGGGCAACGAACCAGCAAACTCACCCTTGCGGCGGGAATTTCTCCCTTCCCACCGACGGAGTCCACGGAGGTGCCCCGAATGTCCGACCACTACCGCGTGGAGCGCGACTCCCTCGGCGAGGTCCACGTTCCCGCCGACGCCCTCTACGGGGCCCAGACGCAGCGCGCCTTCGAGAACTTCCCCATCAGCGGCCAGCGCTTCGGGCGACGCTTCATCCAGGCGCTGGGGCTGATCAAGCAGTCGGCCGCGCAGGTCAACCGCGAACTGGGGTACCTGGAGGGCAACATCGCGCAGGCGATCTCCGCCGCCGCCGCCGAGGTCGCGCGCGGCGACCGGGACGACGAGTTCGTGCTCGACGTCTACCAGACCGGCTCCGGAACCTCCTCCAACATGAACGCGAACGAGGTGATCGCGACGCTGGCCAACCGCATCCTGGACGGCTTCGGCGACCACTACGCGCATGTCCACCCCAACGACCATGTGAACTTCGGCCAGTCGTCCAACGACGTAATCCCGACGGCCATCCACGTCTCGGCGCGCACCGCCATCGAGAAGGAGTTGATCCCGGCGCTCGATCACCTCCAGGGGCTGCTCGCGGCCAAGGCGGCGGCCTTCGACGGCGTGCTCAAGTCGGGCCGCACCCACCTGATGGACGCCACGCCGGTGCGCCTGGGCCAGGAGTTCGGCGGCTACGCGATGCAGGTGACGCGCGGCATCGAGCGCCTGCGGCGCGCCTCGGAGGAGCTCGCCGAGCTGGCACTCGGGGGCACAGCGACCGGAACCGGTATCAACACGCACCCGGACTTCGCGCGCCTCACCATCGAGCGCCTATCCGAAGACACCGGCCTCGCGTTTCGGGAAGCGGCGAACCACTTCGCGGCCCAGGGCTCGCAGGACGCCTGCGTGAGCGCCTCCGGGGCGCTGAACGCGGTCGCGGCCGGCCTCATGAAGATCGCCGACGACATCCGCTGGCTCTCGTCGGGTCCGACGTCCGGCATCCATGAAATCCGGCTGCCCGCCGTCCAGCCCGGGAGTTCCATCATGCCCGGGAAGGTGAACCCGGTCATGTCCGAGGCGCTCATGATGGTCGCCGCCCGCGTGGCCGGAAATCACACCACCGTCACCATCGCCGGCAGCCGAGGCAACTTCGAACTGAACGTGATGCTGCCGGTCATCGCCCATTGCCTGCTGGAGTCGATCACGCTGCTCGCCGGGGCAAGCCGGGCATTCGCGGACCGGTGCGTCGCGGGCATCGAGGCCAACGAGGAACGGGCGCGCGAGCTGCTGGACAGGAACCCCGCGATCGCGACCGCGCTCAACCCCTACATCGGCTACGACGCCGCCGCCAAGGTTGCCAAGGAGGCGGCCCGGGAAGGCAAGGCGGTGCGCGACGTGGTGCGAGCCAGGGGCCTGCTGGACGAAGAGACTCTGGGGGAGGCGCTGGACGTGCGCGGCATGACCGAGCCGGGGCTGCCAGCGAAGGGATAAGGCGGGCGACCACATTTTTCCCGACCGGGAATATCCTGGTTTGCAGAAGGCTGCCGCGCCTGTATCTTCCCGATCGGGAATGAACGGGCGCGGAAGCGCTCTCGTCATTGACCGGAGCACGTCCATGACTCCGAGGGAAATCGGAAGGGTCGTCCGCGCCACGCGGCGCGCCCAAGGTCTCCGCCAAGACCAATTGGCCGGTGCCGCCAACGTGGGAGTACGGTTTCTTTCCGAGCTTGAGGCGGGCAAGAAAACCGCGCAGATCGGCAAGGTGCTCGCGGTGCTCTCCGCCCTGGGTTGCGAGCTGAGCATCAAGTCGTCAGCACCCGGGAATGCTTGCCCTTCTTTGAGGGTCTTCTGCCGGAGGGAGCACAGAGGGACGCCGTCGCCGCAGCCGTCGGCGTGTCGCCCGGGAATACATTTGGACTGCTGGCTGAGCTGGGGGCGGAGGTTGCCGGGGCGCTCTCGTTGTGGTTCCCCGCAATGACGGAAAACGAGGCGTTCGCCATGCGCCTCGCCGCTCGCATGGGAGTATCGGTGGCTTCCGTCCAGCCCGGCGTGGTCGCCGACCGGTCCTTTCTGCTCGTCGAGCGATACGACCGACACGTGGAGGACGAAGGTACGGTCAGGCGTCTTCATCAAGAGGATTTCTGCCAGGCTCTCGGGATTCCGCCCGCCCAAAAATATGCATCCGAGGGAGGGCCTGGCTTCGCCCGGTGCTTCGATCTGGTTCGCCGCGTCTGCGCGCGTCCCCGGGACTAAGCGATGAAGCGCTGGCGAAATATGCCAAGCGAGTTGCGGGCAGGGCCCGGCGCCTGGCGACGAGCGTCGGACCCCGATGAGCCCGAAGCGCGATGCCACTCCGTCAACCTATCTCCCCGTCTTCCGTCCAGCCTTACTCTCAGATCCAGCGCGGCCGGAGATGGGATGGTGCCCCACTCGCGCTACCCCCCCGGCCCCGACAACCGGCTCACCGCTTCCTCGAATGAGGCGATGCCGTCGTCGCCGGTGAGCTTGACGTCTCCGGTCAATTCCCCGCCCCGGTTCAGCACGAAGGTCGGCGTCCCCTCAACCACGAGCAACTGCGCCATGTTCATGTCGCTCAGTATGAGGGGCGCGACCGTGTCGCGGATCAGGCATGCCTGGAATTCCTCGAGCGGGAGGCCGACGTCAACGGCGAATTGGAGGAAGACGGGAATCGGGTCCTGAAGGGGCTGCCAGACGCTCTGGTTCATGTAGAGGCGGTGCTGCATCGCCTCGAAGCCCGACCGGTCGTTCAGGCCCCCGGCGCACAGAGCGGCCTCGGCGGCGTGAAAGCCGCGCATGAGGCTCGGCAGCGGGAACATGCGCACGATGAAGTTCGCCTTGCCGGCGTCGACGAGGCTCGCCTTGAGCGAATCGGTGCGCAGGATGTAGAAGGACCGGCAGGTGGGACAGCCGAAGTCCACGAACTCGTCGATGCGCGCCAGGGTTGAGTCCACCTCGTAGATGCGCGAATTGTCGGCGCGTTCGAGAAACGCCACGTCGACCATGCTGAGCGCCGGACGGGCGGGAGCTTCCTGCTGCAGGGCCCTGGCGGTGGCGGGCATCATCGCCAGGGCGAGTGCCAGAACCATGGCCCGCCCAGCGCCTCGGTACATCTTTCGCATTTCTTCCACGCCCCTCTCGACGGCCCACCGCCCCGGCCGGAAATCCGGCCTGAGCGCGAGCGGCCATGAAGTGTTTTCGGTTTTCTCAGTCGCCCGGCGGCCTCGAGCGTCTCCGGTCAGGGCTTGCTAGGGCGGATGGCTCAGCGACCTCTGGGGATGAGGCGAACGTTGCCGGCCTGGATCAGAAGATCGAACACCTCGCCGGCGGTCACCGCCACTTCCATCGTCCGGTACGTGCCTCCGCCCAGCAGATCGACTTCGAAGCCGAGGGTAGGCAGCCTCCACTCACGCGTGAAACGCTGCCGCGTCTTCCCGGACACGCTTCCCAGGCGGGTGCGCCCGCCGCCGGTGGAGATGTAGATGCGCGCGTCGCTGAAGTCGAGGTTGTCCACATGGATGGTGATATCCCGCGATGGCTCGGCGCCGATGCCGGGGGGTGCTCTCCGCTGTCCCGCGCAGCCCACAACCAGAAGGGCCGCCAGGACGCAAACAGCGTGTAGGGTTCGAGCTTTCATGGTACCTCCTCCCGCGGGGACCGGATGCCGGCGCACCACCGGCAACCCGTAGCTTCCTGCCTGTGTACATTGTATCGCCAGCGGCGCGGGCCTGCTACCGAAACGCATCGGCGAGCACCGGGCTGGCCGCGCCCCTCCCGCCGGGCTTGCACGCCTTCCTCTCCGTGATGAATCTGGTTCACGGCTCGCGGGTGCCCGCCCGGCTGGCCGCCGAGCAACCCATCCCCCTACCAAGACACACCAGGATGCCGAGAGTGAATCGACCACGCGGAACACAGGTGGGAATGCGCAGGACGCTGGGGCACTGATGAGGTTTCCAGACGATCTGGTCGAGCGTATTCCGGGCGCGGACTCGATCACCCTGATCGTGCTTGACGGGGTGGGCGGGCTCCCCCACCCGACCACCGGCCTCACCGAACTGGAGGCCGCGACCACGCCCAACCTGGACGCCCTGGCGGCGGAGAGCTCGCTGGGGATGCACGTCCCGGTCGCGCCAGGGGTCACGCCCGGGAGCGGCCCCGCCCACCTCGCCCTGTTCGGCTACGACCCCGCCCGCTACGTGATCGGGCGGGGTGTCCTGGCCGCGCTGGGGGTCGGGATTCGCCTCCGCGGGGGAGACGTGGCCGCCCGGCTCAACCTGGCCACCCTGGACGAGCGGGGCCGCGTGACCGACCGCCGCGCGGGGCGCCCCGACAACGCGGAAGGCCGGCGGCTCGTGCAGCGGCTGCTGGAGGGTGTGACCGCGCCCCCCGGGATGGCCCTGCACTTCCAGCACGTCATGGAGCACCGCGTGGTAATGGTGCTGCGCGGCGAGGGTCTGGGCGCGGACGTCACCGACACCGACCCTCAACGCGCCGGAGTCCCGCCCCGTCCTCCCCGGGCGCGCGACGGGGACACGGCGTCGGCCCGCACCGCCGCCATCGCCGGCCGCATCCTGAAGCGCTGTCGGGAAGTGCTGGCGGCCGAGCCGGTCGCCAACGGGGTGCTGGCCCGGGGGTTCGCCGAGTATCAGGCGCCGCGCGGCTTCTCCCGCCGGTATGGGTTGAAGGCGGTGGCGGTGGCGCGATATCCCATGTACCGGGGAGTGGCCAGCCTGGTGGGGATGGAACTCGCGGGAACCCCAGCCTCCGATGAGGAAGCGGTGGAGCTGATGCAAGCCGCCGCCGGACGCGCGGATTTTCGCTTTTTCCACTACAAGGCCACGGATTCCCGAGGGGAGGATGGGGATTTCGAAGGCAAAGTGGCCGCCGTCGAGGCGGCGGACCGCCTCCTCCCGCGGCTCCTGGACCGGGGCGTGGCGATCGTTACCGGCGACCATAGCACCCCCGCGACCCTGGGCGGACATTCCTGGCACGCGGTGCCGCTGTTGATCCGGTCGAGGTGGGCCCGGCCCACCGGGCGCCGCCTGACCGAGACCGAGTGTCGGCGGGGGGATCTGGGCACCATCCCGGCCCGTCACATCATGTCGCTGGCCCTGGCGCACGCCGGCCGGCTGGCAAAGTTCGGCAGCTGAAGCCTGCGTCGCCCGATTCCGAGGAAGCCCGTGATCTCCATTCCCTGCAAAGAACACAGCCTCGAGAACGGACTCCGGATCGTTCTCTCTCCCGAGCCCTCGGTGCCCGTCGTCGCGGTTAACCTCTGGTACGATGTCGGCTCCCGGAACGAAGGACGGGGACAGACCGGCCTGGCGCATCTCTTCGAGCACATGATGTTTCAGGGCTCGCGCCACGTGGCCGAAAACCAGCACTTCGCGCTGCTCGAGGGCGTAGGCGGTGCGGCCAACGCCTCCACCTGGTTCGACCGCACCAACTACTACGAAACCCTCCCCTCGCATCATCTGGAACTGGCTCTCTGGCTGGAGGCGGATCGCATGGGATGGATGCTTCCGGCATTGACCGCGGAAAAGCTCGAGAATCAGCGCGATGTCGTTACGAACGAGCGCAGCCAGCGTTACGACAACCAGCCCTACGGGGACTGGGACGAGCGGATGCTGGCGATGGTCTATCCGACAGGGCACCCCTATCGCCATCCGGTCATCGGCTCGCTGGAGGACATCGACGGGTTCTCGCTCGAGGATCTCGAGTCGTTCTTCCGCGCCTACTACGCCCCCGACAACGTGGTGCTCACCCTCTGCGGCGGCTTCGATCCGGCTCGCGCGCTCGAGTGGATCGAGCGCTACTTCGGGGAGATTCCTCCAGGCGCCGGGACCCGGCATATACCCGGCGATGTCGACGCGGAGCGCGAAAACCACAGCGCGCGCAACCAGACGGTAGAGGCCGATGTCCCGCTCGCGCGCGTCTACGTCGGGATGCGCGTGCCCACCTTCGACGATCCCGGCTTCTACGCCGCCGACATCGCGGGCGACATTCTGGGGAAGGGACGGGCGTCGCGGCTGCATCGTTCGCTGGTGCTCGGGCGGCGGCTCGCAAAGGATGTCGTGTCGTATGTTTTTCCGCTGATGACCGGCGCCGGAATGATGCTGGTCCAGGCCACCGGCAACGTGGGAGTCGAGGCCCGGGAGCTGGAGGCAGCCGTGCTCGAGGAGATCGACGGGCTTGGCGCGGTCTCGTCAGAGGAGGTCGCAAGGGCCGTGGCCATGGCGGAGACCGCCATCCTGGGGCAGCTCGAGCTTGTGGCCCAGCGGGCCGATCTGCTGTCGATGTTCGCGACACACTTCGGCGATCCGGGCCGGGTCGCCACGGAGATCGATCGCCTGCGCGCGGTCACACCGGAGGCGGTCGGGGCCTTCGCAGCCGCCTGCCTGGGGTCCGGGAACCGGGCGATCCTCACCTACGTGCCCCGGGCTGCAGCGTGAAGCGTACCCGCTTCCCCTCCACACCGCCCGGGCCGGGGCCGGCCGCGCCCTTCGCCGTCCCGGCTGTCCACGCCGCGCGCCTCGATTCCGGACTCGAGGTGCTCGCCGCGCGCCGGGACCGCGTGCCGGTGGTGACCGCCCTTCTGGTCATGGACGCGGGCGAGTCGACCCTTGGGCACGAGCACGCGGGGCTCGCCGTACTCACCGGCAAGGCGCTCCACGGGGGAACCGCGCGCCGGTCGGCAGTGGAGCTGGCGTGCGACCTCGAGGACATGGGTACGCATCTGGGGACATCCACCGGATGGGACTCCACCGTGGTCTCGCTCACCTGCGCCGCGGACCGTTTCCCGCAGGCGATCCGGCTGCTCTCCGAGGTCGTGCTGACTCCGGGTTTCCCGCGGGCAGAGGTTGAGCGCATCCGGGAGCAGCAGCTGGGAGGGATTCGCCAGCGCAGGATGTATCCGGCTCAGCTCGCCACGGCGGCCGCCTCGCACTTCTTCTTCCGGCAGGGCGCCACCTATGGGCGACCGATGGCGGGAAAGGAAGGGACCGTCGCCGCGCTCCAGCGCGCGCAGGTCGAAGGCTTCGCCGCCAGCCGCTACCGGCCGCGCGGGGCAGCCCTGGTCGTTGCGGGCGACGTCCGCCAGGGCGAAGTGACGGACCTGTGCGCCGAGTGCTTCGGCGGCTGGCAGGGGCATGCCGCTCGCGTCGAGGCTACGGCGGGGGCCCGTTTCGGAGAGCGCCGCATCGTGGTGGTGCATCGTCCCGGGGCGGTTCAGTCGGAACTGCGCATCGGCCATGCGAGCGTGGCACGCTCGGCTCCCGACTACTTCCCGCTCATCGTGCTCAACGCCGTGCTGGGGGGCACCTTCAGCAGCCGCCTCAACCTCAATCTGAGGGAGGACAAGGGTTTCACCTATGGGGTGAGTTCGCGCTTCGTATTCAGGCGCTCAGGGGGGATGTTCCGTATCGCCGCCTCGGTCGCGACCGAGGTAACGGCGGCTGCGGTGCGGGAGGTCTTGACGGAGACGGAGGCACTGGTTGCCCGCGGCCCCACACCCGCCGAAGTGCGCGGCGCGCGCGACTATCTGGCGGGGATTTTCCCTCTGCGCATGGAAACCACCGCTCAGATCGCGACCGGTCTCGCGCATGTGTTCGTGCACAGCCTGCCCGCCGACCATCATGCGCGCTACCGCGAGCAGGTGCGGGCGGTGCAGGTCGAGGATGTCGCGCGGGCGGCCGCCCGTCGGCTCCACCCGGGCGCCCTGACGGTCGTGGTGGTGGGCGACGCGGACCGGGTGGGGCCGGAGCTCGAAGCGCTCGGCCCGGTCGAAGTCCACCACGATTTCTGACCGCTGGGGGCGGCGGCCGCCCTGAGGCAACCCCTCACTGCCCGAACGCACCTAATGTCGGGCAAGGCGCCGACCCCAGATGGCGCGCGTCCTGCGGACGGCGGAAGTGGTGGACCCTCAGGAGAATCGTGTTGCCCCAACAGGAGTTTCAGCCAGACGTGTTTGTCGATCGAGCAGTGTATCCGGGGGGAGACGCCGTCCGATACCCGGGACCAGGCGCGGTTCTCGCGCCGGACGGGTCGGGGCGCCTGACAAGCCGACAGGTGTACGACGGGCGCGTGGTCCACCTGACCGTGGACCGGGTCCGTTTCCCGGATGGATCGGAAGGCAATCTGGAGCTGATCCGTCATCCCGGCGCGGCTGCGGTGGTGCCCTTCCTGGATCCGCCCGCTTCCCCCGATCCCGAGATCCTGCTGCTGCACCAGTATCGCTACGCCTCGGGCGGATACCTGTTTGAAGTGCCCGCCGGTCTGCCGCTCGGGCCCGACGAGGCGTGGGCCGACTGTGCCCGCCGGGAACTGGCCGAGGAAACCGGATACAGCGCCACCGGGATCGAGTGCCTGACCCGCATCTTTACTACGCCCGGGTTCACCAACGAGGTGATCCACCTCTTCATCGCGACCGGACTGACGGCCGGATCCGCCGACCCCGACCCGGACGAGTTCATCACCGTGCGGGCGTTCCCGTTCTCGCGCGCCCTGGAGATGGTACGCACGGGAGAGATCGTGGACTGCAAGACGGTCGCGGCTCTCCTGTACACCGCCGCCTTCAGGGCAGGCTCCAAGGCGGCCGGGTGATGTCCGCCGGGCGGACAGTGACCGTCCTCCGCCGGGGACGGAAGCGGTGCGGGGGGATGCGGACGGCTCGCGAATCGCGATGGTATGAAACCTGCAGGCAATTCCCCCGTTCTGGGGGGCACGAAGAGCTACGTCTGACAGCGGAATGATATGAACACCGAGAAAAGCGTAGTACTGAAGCCCGCGAGGCCGGCCCACGAGACGCGGGAGGCCTTGAAGAAGCTGGACGACAGCGCGGTTGTGAAGCGGTTCCTGGAAGGCGAGCAGAGAGCCTTTGGAATTCTGGTGGACCGCTACGACAACCGGTTGGTGAACTTCGTCTACAGGACAGTCGGCGACCGGGAGCGGGCACAGGATCTGGTCCAGGAGACCTTCATCCGGGTCTACCGCCACCTGCATCGCTTCGACCCCACCAAGAAGTTCTCGACGTGGATCTACACGATCGCCAGCAACCTGGCGAAGAACGAGTTGCGCAACCGCTCCCGCAACCCCCTGGTCTTCTTCCAGACCATCAAGAAGAACTGGGAAGCCGATCATCGGCCCCTGGAATGGGCGGACCACTCGTACAGGCCCGACGACCTGTACCGCAAGCGACATCTGAGACAGGTCGTCGAAAAAGCCATCAGCGAACTGCCGGAGCACCACCGGGTGGTCTTCGTGCTGCGGGAGCTCCAGGGGAAAACGTACGAGGAAATTTCCCAGATCACCGCGGTCAACCTGGGTACGGTGAAGAGCCGTTTGAACCGTGCGCGCAACAACTTCGCCCGCATCGTCGCACCCATGCTGGACTGAGCCTCCAGGCTGCGCTCGCTATCGCTCGCTTCCGCACGGCAGGAAGGACCTGTCTTCCCCGCGGATTCGCCTGGCTCTCCAACCCTGACACTGGTACATCCAGCGTGGCCAGCTTGAACCAGGCAGCAGGGGAACCTCGCCGTGTGCCCCCCAGTAACACACGTCCCGCCGCCGGCCCGGACCACTTCCCGGGGATATCCGGGGAACCCGACGGTTGCACGGCAAGTAAAGAATCCGTCAAGGCACGGATCGGGCCCGCGCATTGGGGCGAATCTCGCAGGTGGGCGAGAGAAGGCTCTCGCGGGAAGAGTCGCAAAGATGGGGAGTCCGCGAACGCATATGGAATGCAAAGGCTTTCTGGAGCGCTTTTCCGAATTCTACGACGGAGAAGCAGCCGATGCGAGCGCTTTTAAGCAGCACGCCACGGAATGCGTCGGTTGCCGTCACTACGCCGAGACGCTGAAGCGCAGCCTGGCGCTGCTTCGCGTCATCCCCGGCGCTACCGTTTGCGACGACTTCCATCCCCGCCTGCAGCACCGCATCTACCACATCCAGGAGGATCTCGCGCGCCGCCGCAACGGCGCGCCGTTCACCCGCGTGGGGGTGGTGTTCGCCGCCACGGTTTTGCTGGCGCTGGCCGTTTGGGGACCGGAACTGGTCCGGGAGCCCCCCCAGGTCGCGCTTCCGCCCATCATCATCTCCGAGCCCCCCCCGGTGCGCGCGACGGCTCCTGCCACCCCGGTGCGCTATCGGAGCATTCGCCTTCTGGACTCCAGCCTGGACCGCGACGACCTGTGGAGCCGGGCACTCTACGAATACTCGCCTCTCGCCGAGCGCTGATCCGCACCCACAGTCCCAGGCGATGATCCCCGGCACCTACCGGCGCGCGCTCGGAGGCGGGCACGGCGGTGGCGTCTTCTATCTGCACGGCGACGACGATTTCCGTAAGCGGGAGGCCGCGCGTGAGATCGCCGGAGCGCACCTGGATCCCGCCACTCGCGACTTCAATTTCGACGTCATGCACGGGCCGGAGCTGGATGTGCGCGACTTCGCCTCGGTGCTCGCCACCCCTCCCATGATGGCCGAGTGGCGAGTGGTCCTGGTATACGCGGCCGAGGCGCTTGCCTCGGTACCGGCAGCGCGCAAAGTCGTGCTCAACGTCGCCGCATCCCCTCCCGAGGGGCTGGCTCTCATCCTCGCGGCAACCCAGCCGGCGCGCTCCAGGGCGCGTTTCTACCGGGACATCAAGCGCATGGCGCGCTCGCTCGAGTTCCGCCCCGTGCGGGCGAACGATCTTCCGGGCTTTCTTGTCTCCTGGTGTCGCGATCGACACGACACGGACATGAACGAGGACGCCGCGCGCGCTCTGGCGGCGGCGGTCGGGTCGGACCTGGGCGTACTGGCGCAGGAGGTCGCCAAGCTCACCGCCATGGTGCCGGAAGGCCGCCCGATTACGGTCGACACGGTGGAGGAAGGGGGAATCCGGGTTCCTCAGCTCGACCCCTGGCGCTGGTTCGACATGGTGGGGGGCCGTGACTTCGCCTCGGCCACCGCCGCCCTCGGCGACCTATTCATGCGCGGCCAATCGGGGGTATTTCTGGTCATGGGACTCACCACCCACTTCCTCCGCCTCGGGCTGGCGCTCGACAGAGGACTGGCGGGGCTGGAGGCGGCGCTTCCGCCGCACCAGCGCTGGATCGCCCGCCGCATCCAGGGACAGAGCCGGGGGTGGAGCCGCGAAGGCCTGGACACGGCCTTGCTCGGCCTGCGCCGGGTGGACCGGCTGATGAAGGCGAGCGCCCTGCCCCACCATCATCTCCTGGAGGAATGGCTGCTGGCGCAGCGCATAAGTGCGGGCGAAGAGGGCCGGCCCGGGCCTCCCCGCGCCCGTGTCCGGAAGGTGCGCGGAGAGGCCGCCGGGTAGCGGATGTGTTTTATCCGCGAATGCTCAGGCTCCAGATGAAGGCCGCCAGCGCGTTCACCTGCGCGTCCGAAAGGCCCATCCCGCCGCGCGGGAGCATCAGCCCGGGATATTCCTTCGGCTCGAGAACCCCGGAGTTGATGACTTCCACGAGGCCGGCGTAGCTGCCGTCCGCGTTGAGCCACTCGTCGTCGGAGAGGTTGGGCGCCAGCTGCCCGCCCTTCCCGTTCACGCCGTGGCAGGCGGCACAAGCGGCCCTCCCATTGAACAGAGTCCCGCCTTCGGTAATGGACTCCGCGGTGACGCCTGGCGGAGCCGCACCGTCGCTCAGGGTGGCGCTGACGGCCTCCCGCATGGCGAGATTCGCACCTACGTCGTCCGTCCCGCCACACGCTGCGGCAGTTGCGATGAACGATAGTGCTAACACAATATTGAGCAATGATTTATGTATCATCAGAAACTCCCTGGACTCGTTGTCCCCGGAAGCGGGGACACGTCCATGGATACACTTGCACGGCGGCAACGAGCCGGTGCACCCGCGCGCTTCACGCGGCGCCTGCCCACGAGATTCATGGCGAGCCCGCACCACCACCCACGTTGAGCTCACCAGCTGCCGCTCCCCTTCCGGGACGGTACGCAACACCTCAGCTTAGATCGTGACCCCGGCCCCGCCGGGCGTCGCGCGACTTCAAACGTTTCCGCACTGACCAGGACGAACTTCGGGATGGTCTCCGGCTTCAGCCCGGCTTCATGACCCAGGATACACCGCTCATGCGCCAGTGGCGGACCGTGAAGGCTCGCCACCGCGACGCCCTGGTCTTCATCCGGGTGGGCGACTTCTTCGAGCTCTTCAACGAAGACGCGCGCAAGGGCGCGCGCCTGCTCGGACTGACCCTGACCTCGCGCAACAACGGCGCCGCCAGCCGGGTGCCGCTCGCGGGCGTGCCCGCCAAGGCACTGGACGACTATCTGCGGAAGCTGGTGAAGCTGGGCTGCCGGGTGACGATCTGCGACCAGGTCGAAGACCCCAGGGCGGCCAAGGGGCTGGTGCGCCGCGAGGTGGTGGAGACCATCACGCCGGGCACGGTGGTCCACGACGAGCTGCTGGAGGCACGGCGCAACAACTTCCTGGTCGCGCTCGCTCCCGCGGGGAAACGGGCCCGCGGTCTGGCGGCGATCGACCTGTCCACGGGGGAACTGGTGCTGGAGGTGGCAGACGAGGAGGCCCTCGCCGCCCGCATGGGCGAGCTCGCGCCGGCCGAGCTGCTCCTGCCCGGCTCCCTGGAGGGGCAAGACTTGCCTGTCGCAACGCCGGAACCCCTCCGGACCTTCCGGGACGACTGGATCTTCGCCGAGGCGGCCGCGCGCGAGGAAATGCAGCGCGCATACGGGGTGCTCACCCTGGACGGGTTCGGCCTGGAGGCGGCCGACGCTCCCGCACTATGCGCCGCGGGAGCGCTCCTTGCCTACATCGCCGAGATTCGCCCGGGCGGGGTGGCTCACCTGCAACCGCCCACCGTGCGCCGGCCCGGCTCGACCATGGTCCTGGACGAAATGACGCGGCGGAACCTGGAATTGACCGAGCCGCTGCGCCCGGGAGACCAGAGCGCCACCCTCATCTCCGTGCTGGACGACACCGTCACCGCCATGGGCGCGCGCACGCTGAGAAGCTGGCTCCTGGCCCCGCTCGTCGAGGCGCCCGCCATCTGGAAGCGCCAGGAAGCCGTGGCGGAGTTCTTCGAGCGCTTCCAGGTACGGCGCGACATTCGCGGGGCGCTCTCCGACGTCGCCGATCTCGAGCGCCTCGCCGGGAAGGTCTCGCTGGGGCGGGTCACCCCGCGCGACCTTCTCGCCCTGGCGCGCTCGCTCGAGCAGGTGCCCCCGGTGTGCGAGGCGCTGTCGAAGTCCGAACTCCCGGGGTTCCGGGACCGTGGCGCTCGCCTCGACGGCATGGAGGACGTGCGCGGGCTTCTCGGGCGAGCCATCGCCCCGGACGCCCCGGCGACGCTGCAGGACGGAGGCGTGATCCGGGCCGGGTACGACGCGGAGCTGGATGGGTTGCGCCAGAGCCGCGGCGACGCTCGCGGGTCGATCGCGACGCTGCAGGCCCGCGAACGGGAGCGGACGGGCATCGCCTCGCTGAAAGTCGCCTACAACAAGGTCTTCGGGTACTACCTGGAGGTGACCCGAGCGAAGCTGAGCCTGGTGCCGGACGATTACGTGCGCAAGCAGACGCTGTCCAACGCCGAGCGCTTCTTCACCCCCGAGCTCAAGGAGTGGGAAGGCCGCATCCTTGACGCGGAGGACCGCATCGCCACCCTGGAGGCGGAATTGTTCGCCACGGTGCGGGGAGAGGTGGCGGAGCAGGTGGGGCGACTGCAGGAGCTCGGGCGCGCGCTCGGGCGCCTGGATGCGCTCGCGGGACTCGCAGAGGTGGCCGAGCGCCGCTCCTACGTCCGCCCCGAGGTCCATACCGGCTATGCCGCCGAAGTGCGCGCCGGCCGACACCCGGTGGTCGAGGCAGTCATGCCCGCGGGGAGCTTTGTCCCCAACGACCTGGCGATGGACGAGGACGGCCGGGTGGTGGTGCTGACCGGCCCCAACATGGCGGGTAAGAGCACCATCCTGCGGCAGGCGGGGCTCATCCAGCTGCTCGCCCAGATGGGATCCTTCGTACCCGCTGACCGGGCGCGGCTCCCCGTCTGCGACCGGCTGTTCACCCGGGTCGGGGCGAGCGACAACCTGGCCCGCGGGCAGTCCACCTTCATGGTCGAGATGCACGAGACGTCCGCCATCGTGCACGGCGCCACTGCCGCCAGCCTGGTGCTGCTGGACGAGATCGGCCGTGGCACCTCCACCTACGACGGGGTCTCCATTGCGTGGGCGGTGACCGAGCACCTGCATGAGGTGGTGGGCGCCAAGACCATCTTCGCCACGCACTACCACGAGCTCACCCAACTGGGCGACCTGCTCCACGCGGTGCGCAACCTCAACGTGGCGGTACGCGAGTCCGGCGAGGACATCGTCTTCCTGCGCCGTCTGGAGGAGGGCGGTGCCGACCGGTCGTATGGAATCCAGGTGGCGCGCCTGGCGGGAATGCCGCCGACCATCGTGGAGCGGGCAAAGGAACTTCTCGCGGAACTGGAGGGAAAACGTACAAGTGATGGAGAGGGTCTCGGCCGCCGGGGCGCTCACCGGCCTTCCTCGGCCGCGCCGCCCGCGCAGCTCTCCCTCTTCGCGCTGGAAGCCGAGTTGAACGCACGCCTCCGGGAGATCGACCTGGACAACATGACACCGCTGGAGTCCATGAGACTGCTCGCTGAACTGCAACATCTCGCGCGTGGTTCGGGATAGCCGCATGGAACCGATGTCCCGATCCAGGCAACCATGGACCGAAGCCGGACGCGGGCTCATGGCCCTTGGGGTATTCTCACTCGCGGCCTGTGCCGGAGACCCTGAAGTGGACGAGCCCGAGCCCCTTGGCGACCATGTCCCGATCGAATATCCGCTGGAGATGTGGGATCAGGGGATCGAGGGTGAGACGGTGCTCCAGGTGCGAGTGAATGAGCTGGGGGAGGTGGACTCCGTCGCGGTGGTCGAGACCAGCGGACACCAGGCGCTCGATTCCGCCGCCGCCAAAGGCGCGCGCGCGATGCGCTTCAATCCCGGCCGGCGGGGCGGACGAGACGTGCCGGTATGGGTGCGCATCCCGGTGCACTTCGCCAGGCAGGCGAACCCCCAACTCTGATGCGCGGCCGCTCGAATCCCCGGGTCAAGCCCTCGACTTCCTCCTCCGACCACCGTATTCCGGGGGCACTGCGGCCATGAGCGTTCGCCACCGCCAACCGTACGACAGCGTCATGGAGATGGTTGCGTGGACTCCGCTGGTACGGTTGCACAGCGTCGTCGGCGGCTGCCGCACCCCCGTCTACGGAAAGTGCGAGTTCATGAGCCCGGGCGGTTCGGTGAAGGACCGGATCGGGCTCGCGCTGGTCCAGGCGGCGGAGCGCGATGGGTCGCTCCGGCCGGGAGGCGTCATCGTCGAGGCAACCAGCGGCAACACCGGGCTCGCCCTCGCGATGGCCGCGGCCACGCGCGGGTATCGCTGCATCTTCACCATGCCCGACAAGATGAGCCAGGAGAAGGTGAAGCTGCTGCGCGCCTTCGGGGCCGAGGTGGTGATCACCCCCACGGCCGTGGGACCGGACCATCCGGACCACTACCTGCAGGTCGCCCGGCGCATCGCCCGCGAGACCCCCGGCGCCGTGCTGGCGGACCAGTTCTACAACCTCGAGAACCCGAAGGCCCACTACGCCACCACCGGCCCGGAACTGTGGGAGCAGAGCCGGGGCCGCATCACGCACCTGGTGGGGGGAGCCGGCACCGGGGGCACCATCTCCGGCGCCGGCGCCTACCTCAAGGAGAAGAACCCGGCGGTCGAGGTGGTGGGCGTGGATCCCGCGGGGTCGGTGATCTCTTTGTTTTTCCACACGGGCGAGACGGGCACGGGGCACCCCTATCTGGTGGAGGGGCTGGGCAACGACAAGATCCCCGGCACGCTGGACCTCGACGTGGTGGACGCCTACGTGACCGTGAAGGACGGGGAGGCCTTTCGCATGGGGCGGCGCCTCACCCGGGAGGAGGGGCTCTTCGTGGGAGGCTCGTCGGGGCTCAACACGCACGCGGCGGTGGAGCTGGCCCGGCGGCTGGACGACCCGGACGCGTTCGTGGTAGCGATTCTTTGCGACTGGGGAGAGCACTACCTTACCAAGATGTACGACGAAGAGTGGATGCGGCAGAACGGCTTTCTGGAGCGCGCCCGCAGGAGCGTCCACGACCTCGTACGCGCCAAGGAGCCCCTCGGCTACCGCCTGCTGACGGTGGCGCCCTCCACCCCCGTGCGCATGGCGTTGTCCACGCTGAGCAGCCACGGGATCTCGCAGTTGCCGGTGATCCGGGATGGGGACTGCGTCGGTTCGGTGAGCGAGGGAAGGCTCATGGCGCGCGTCATCCAGGACCCCGGCCTGCTGGACCGCCCGGTCGAGACGGTAATGGGCTCGCCCTTCCCCGTGGTGGACAGCCATCTGGACGCCGATAAGGCGACCCGGCTGCTCACCCGCGACAACCCCGCGGTCCTGGTCAGGTCCAACGGAAAGCTGGAAGACATTCTCACGCGCTTCGACGTCGTGCGTACGCTCACGGGAGCGAGTGGTTGAGCGGCGTGCGGCGGAGGAAGGATAGATGAGGGTCGCCGTGCTGATGGGCGGGACCTCCGAGGAACGACCGGTCTCGCTGGTGTCTGGCGCCGAAGTCGCGGCGGCGTTGCGCGGGCGCGGACATGAGGCCGTGGCGGTCGACCCCGCCTCGGGAGTCCTCAGCCGGGAACGAGAGCGCGAACTGCGCGAGTCGGGTGTGGCTCGCGAGGCGCCACCCTCCGCCGGGCCGGGCGAGAGAGATCCTCTGCTCCTGCTCGACCAGGCGTTGCGCGCGTGTGCCCCGGACGTCGTGTTCGTGGCCCTCCACGGCGGCACCGGCGAGGACGGTACCGTCCAGTCGCTGCTCGATCTTATCGGCATTCCCTACGCGGGGAGCGGGCACACCGGATGCGCGCTGGCCATGGACAAGGACCTCACCAAGCGGCTGCTGCGCGACGCCGGCATCCCGACCCCGGAGTGGATCACCGGACACGCTCCCCCCGAGCGCGTCGTGGGCGAGCTGGGGCTTCCGCTTATCGTCAAGCCGCCCAGGGGAGGCTCGACGCTGGGGCTCACCCTGGTGCGTCGCGTCCACGAGATCGCCGCCGCCGAGGAGCAGGCGCTCGCCTACGGCGGGGAGGTCATGTTCGAGCGCTACGTTCAGGGACGGGAGCTGACCGTGGGCATCCTGGGAGACCAGGCCCTCCCGTCGGGAGAGATCATCCCCGAACACGAAATTTTCGACTACGAGTGCAAGTATCAGCCGGGGATGGCACGCGAGATCTTTCCGGCGCACATCTCCGCCGAAATCGCCGCCGAACTCTCCCGGCAGGCGCTCGCGGTGCACCGCCTGCTCCGGCTGAAGGGATTCAGCAGGGTTGATTTCATCCTTGACGCCGAGGGCACGCCCTGGTGTCTCGAGGCCAACGCACTCCCTGGCCTCACCCCCGCAAGCCTGCTCCCGCGGGCCGGTCTCGCCGCCGGTCTGTCGTTTGGCGAACTGTGCGAGCGCATCGCCGCTCGGGCGCTTGCCCGACAGGCTGCGCCCGCCGCCGGCTGCACAGGGCCATGACCTGGTCGTCCTTCCAGCCGGGCTACGGAGCCTCCGTGCTCACGCCGTGGGTGAAGCGCCTCCTGATCGCCAACGCGGCGATCTTTCTGCTCATGTGGATCACCGGGAGCGCGGGCTTCTTCGTGGAGTGGTTCGCCTTCCGCCCCTCCCGGATCCTCACCCGCCCCTGGGGCGCGCTCACCTACATGTTCCTGCACGCCGGCTTCTGGCATGTCTTCATCAACATGCTGATGCTCTTCTTCTTCGGCCTGCCGCTGGAACGGCGTTGGGGTTCGCGCGAATTCATCAAGTACTACCTGGTGTGCGGACTCGGCGGGGTGGCGCTTAGCTTTCTCTTCCAGTCCAGTTCCATCATCGGCGCCTCCGCGGCGGTCTACGGCGTCATGGTCGCCTTCGCGATGACCTGGCCGGATGCGCCCATCTACATCTGGGGGATCTTCCCGGTGAAGGCGAAATGGCTTGCCGCCTTCCTCTTCGTGGTCAGCACGCTGAGCGCCTTCGGAGGCGCGGGCGGCGGGGTCGCCCACTTCGCCCACCTGGGCGGACTGGTCACCGGGTTCGTCTATCTGAAGAACGACTGGCGAATCCCGGCCTGGCTGCGGGCGCGCAGGAACGGCAGCCAGTCTCGCCCGGGTTCGAGCGAGAGGTCGGGTTCCCGTCAGAAGCCTGGAGGGAAGCGGACCTCGGGAGGAGGCTCGGTTCGTCCGCCGGGAGGTTGGCCGAGCGCCGACGAAGAGGCTTTGCTGGATGAAGTGGACGCCATCCTCGACAAGATCTCGCGCAGTGGGATGGCGTCGCTGACCCGCAAGGAGCTGGAGCTCCTCAACGAGGTTTCCCGCCGCCGCCGCTCTTCCTAGCTTCTGCTCCCGGCCAGATCCGCCGGAACCCACGACGCCCCGCCGCGTCGCCCGACTAAACTCATGCTCTCAGGAGGCCAGATGGCGGAAGCGAAGGAGTACATGACGGAGAACATCCGCAACGTGGCCGTGCTCGGTCACGGCGGCTCCGGCAAAACCATGCTGGTAGACGCTCTCAGCTTCGTCGGAGGCACTGCGCGGCGCAAAGGCAATGTGGCGGAGGGGCACGCGCTCACCATGACCAGCCCCGAGGAGATCCAGCAAGGAATCTCGATGCAGCTCACCCCGGCGTTCACCGAGTGGGGGGACACCAAGATCAACCTGATCGACACGCCCGGTTACCTGGACTTCACCGGCGAAGCCCTCGCCGCCGTACGGGTGGCGGATGCGGCCGTGATCGTGGTGAGCGCGACTTCGGGCGTCGAGGTCGGGACGGAACGGGTTTGGCGCTACTGCGAGGAGCGGGGCATTCCGCGCATCTTCTTCGTCTCGATGATGGACAAGGACCACGCCGACTTTCGCGGGGTTTTCGAAAACATCAAGGAGAACCTCGCGGACGGTGCGCTGCCGGTGGAGATTCCGGTGGGCGAGGGACCCGACTTCCGCGGGATCATCAATCTGTTCAGCGGACACACCCACATGTATCGGGACGGCTCCACCATGGGTGAATACGATGAAGCCGAGGTCCCCGCCGAACTGGCGGACCTCTTCGAGGAGTGGACGACCGAGTTGCACGAGACCCTGGCGACCACCGACGAGGAGCTTCTGGATCGCTATCTGGAGGGCGAGGAGATCACACGCCTGGAAGCCCTCGAGGCCATGGCCATTGCGATGGGGCGGGACGAGGTCGTGCCCGTGTTCTGCGGTTCCTCGACCCGTTCCCACGGGATCCGGGCGCTGCTGCGCAAGATGGTCGAACTCTTCCCAAGTCCGTCCGAGTCCGGCATCCAGGCCGCGTCGCGTCCCGGCATCGACCAGGAAGTGGAGCTGATCGCGAACGACGAGGGGTCGTTTGCGGCGCTGGTCTTCAAGACGGCAACCGAGCCGCATGTCGGGGAACTGTCGTACTTCCGTGTCTTCAGCGGCGTCGCAGTCAGCGGGATGGAAGCCTACAATGCCGGGCGCGGTTTGAGCGAGAAGTTGAACCACGTAGCCATCCCTCTGGGCCGGGAGCGCCTCGAGGTGCCCCGCCTGCACGCCGGTGACATCGGGGTCGTGGCCAAGCTCAAGGGCACCACCACCAACGACACGCTGTCGTCCCCCGGCCGGCCCCTGACCCTGGAGAAGATCGAGTTTCCGCAGCCGGATGTTTCGGTGGCGATGCGGGGCGTGACGCGCGCGGACGAGGACAAGATCGGGGAAGCATTGCAGAAGCTGCACGACGAGGATCCAACGTTCCATGCCGCGTTCAATCCCGAGCTGGGCCAGACCATCGCCCGGGGGCTGGGAGAGCTGCACCTGGACGTCCAGATGCAGCGCATGAAGCGCAAGTACAACGTCAGCGTCGAGACCGAGCAGCCCAGGATCGCCTACCGGGAGACCATCACTCGCACCGCCGCGGGACGGGGGCGGTTCAAGAAGCAGACCGGCGGACGCGGCCAGTTCGGCGACTGCCGGGTGCGGCTGTCACCCCGTCCCCGGGGAGAGGGCTACGAGTTCGTGGACAGCATCAAGGGCGGCGTCATCCCCGGGAAGTACGTTCCCTCGGTGAACAAGGGCATTCAGGAGGCCGCCGCAAAGGGGGTACTGGCCGGATTCCCGCTGGTGGATTTCGGAGCCGAGTGCTACGACGGTTCCTATCACTCGGTGGATTCCTCCGATATCGCCTTCAAGGTGGCCGGCTTGCTGGCCTTCCGCGAAGTCGCCGCGAAGGCCGGACCCGTGCTGCTGGAGCCGATCATCGAAGTGGAGGTCTCTACCCCGGACGAGTACATGGGCGACATCATGGGGGACATCACGCAGCGTCGCGGGAAGGTCCAGGGCATGGTTCCCGGAAACGGGAGCACCACGGTGCAGGCGCTGGTGCCGGAAGCCGAGCTCTACAAGTACGCGACCTCGCTCCGCTCCATGACCCAGGGCCGCGCCCACCACACGCGCGCCTTGTCCAGCTACGAGCCGATGCCCGCACACGAGGCGGAGCGGGTGATCGAGGCGCTGAAGGCGGAGGAGTAGAGCAGGAGGCAGCCCGTGGCGGGACACAGCAAGTGGGCGCAGATCAAGCGCAAGAAGGCCGTCAACGACGCCCGGCGCGGCCAGATGTTCACCAAGCTTATCCGCGAGCTGACGGTCGCGGCGCGGGATGGCGGAGGCGACCCCAACTTCAATCCGCGTCTGCGCCTGGCGGTGCACACCGCCAAGGCCGCCAACATGCCCCAGGAGAACATCGAGCGGGCCATCAAGAAGGGGACCGGGGAGCTCGCCGGGGTCAACTACGAGGAGGTCGTGTACGAGGGCTATGCCCCGGGCGGAGTGGCGCTCTACATCGAGACCCTGACCGACAACCCCAAGCGCACGGTGGCGGAAGTGCGGCACCTCCTTACCAAGAACGGAGGAAGCCTGGGGACTGCCGGTTCGGTGGCGTGGCAGTTCGACCGCAGGGGACAGATCTACATCGAGGCGGCCCGCCACTACGAGGAGGACGTGCTGGAGGCGGCGCTCGAGGCGGGGGCGGAGGATGTGGTGCAGGAAGGGAACGACATCATCGTCACCACGGACCTGGCTTCCTTTCACCAGGTGCAGGAGGACATGCGGCAGGCCGGGATCGGCGTCGTCCAGGCGGAGGTGGCGATGATTGCGCAGAACGAGGTGGACGTGGCGGGCCGGACCGCGGAGAAGCTGGTCCGGTTGATGGAGGCGCTCGACGGGTCGGACGACGTTCAGAAGATCTCGTCCAACGGCAACATCGACGAGGAAACCCTGGCCCGGCTGGCGGAATGAGGGTCAGGGGTCGGCGAATCGTCCAGTGACGTTGCCGGACGGGACGCTGATCGTGCTCGGGATCGACCCGGGCACCGCGCGGACCGGGTACGGGGTGGTCGCTCTGGGGGACCGCAGGATGTCGCTGCTGGAGTGCGGAGTGGTGCGCACCGCGCGCCAGCGCCCCCTCGCGGAGCGCATCCGCCAGATCTTCGAAGCGGTACAGTCGATCATCGAGCGATTCGAGCCCTCGGTGCTGTCCGTCGAACAGGTGTTCCAGGGCAAGAATGCGCGCAGCGCGCTCACCCTGGGCCACGCCCGCGGCGCAATCCTGTTGGCGGGAGCGCTCGCCGGAATTCAGATTGCGGAGTATTCGCCGACCGCGATCAAGAACGCTGTGGTCGGCACCGGCAGGGCCACCAAGGAACAGGTAGGCTTCATGGTAAAGACACATCTGCGGCTGGTTTCCGCGCCATCGCCCAACGACGCCTCGGACGGCGTCGCGGTCGCGCTCTGTCACTGCCTGGTCGGGCGCCTGCCCGGGTGATCAGTCGGCTGCATGGCACGCTGATCGAGGGCGACGCCGACTCGGTCGAGGTGGAAACCGCGGGCGGGGTGGTGTATGAAGTGCACGTGCCAACGACGGTCGCTGGCCGCCTGCCGCCCCGGGGATCGGAGGTGCGGCTCCGCACGGTGCAGGTCGTGCGGGACGATTCCGTCGCCCTGTACGGCTTTCTGGAAGCCCACGAACGAGACATGTTCCAGCGTCTGCTGGGTACGACCGGAATCGGAGCCAAGCTCGCCCGGGAGATGCTCTCGACGTACTCCGCGAGGCGTCTTGCGCGCGCACTCGCCAACAAGGAGGTGGCCGTGCTCACGCGCGTAAGCGGAGTGGGCAGAAAGACGGCGGAGCTGCTCATCCTGCGGCTGAGCGACAAGGTGCGCGACCTCGCCCTGGCCGGGAAGACCGGGGCGGCGCCCCGTCACGGCGCGGAAGAGGCGGTCAACGCGCTCATCGCCCTGGGCTACCCGTTCGCGCGCGCGGACGGGGCGGTGCGCGGCGTTCTGGACGCAGGCGCAGCGGGAGGGGAGATCAAGACCGAGGAGCTGATCCGCAAGGCTCTGGAGCACATTGGCCGATGACCCGGCGATACGACGTCACGACGCCCCAGGAGCTGTCCGGGGACGGTCCCGCGGAGTTCTCCCTGCGCCCGAGCACCCTGGCGCAGTTCATCGGCCAGGCGAAGGTGCGGGAAACCCTGTCGATCGCGATCGAAGCGGCGCGCGGGCGCGGCGACGCGCTCGATCACCTGCTCTTCCACGGGCCTCCCGGCCTGGGCAAGACCACGCTGGCCATGCTGCTCGCCTCCGAGATGGGGGTCGGGGTGAAGGTCACCTCGGGGCCGGTGCTGGAGAAGCCGGGCGACCTGGTGAGCACCCTGACCAATCTCAACGATCGGGACATCCTCTTCATCGACGAGATCCACCGCCTGCGGCCCATCGTGGAGGAGTTCCTCTACCCCGCCATGGAGGATTTCCGGGTGGAGATCCGGCTTGCCGACGGGCCTGCGGCGCGCACGGTCACGATGCAGATCGAGCGCTTCACCCTGGTGGGCGCGACCACCCGCTTCGGCCTGCTCACGGAGCCGATGCGGGCGCGCTTCGGGATGGTGGAGCGGCTGGACTTCTACCCGCCCGAGGAGCTCGCCCGGGTGGTGCAGCGGAGCACGGAGATCCTGGGCGTGGACACCACCGAGGAAGGCATCTTCGAGCTGGCCCGGAGGGCGCGCGGCACCCCGCGCGTGGCCAACCGGCTGCTGCGCCGGCTGCGCGACTACGCGGAGGTGCGGGCCGACGGCGTGATCAGCGGCGAAGTGGCGCGCGCGGGGCTGCGGCTGCTGGAGGTGGACGAGTACGGGATGGACGATATGGATGCGCGCGTGCTGCGTACGATCATCGAGAAGTTCAGCGGAGGACCGGTCGGGCTGGCTTCCCTGGCCGTGGCGCTCAGCGAGGACGAGGGAACGCTGGAGGAGGTCTACGAGCCCTTTCTCATCCAGAACGGCTTTCTCGAGCGCACCGCGCGCGGCCGCATGACCACGGAGCGCGCCCACGAGCGCTTTGGTAGTCCGCCGTCCCGCGGAAGGGGAACGAAGAGGGAACGACGGCCGGGTCCCGACGGCGGGGAGCGCGGGCAGTCGTCGCTCTTCCGGCGATGACGGCCGGGACTGACACCGCCGCAGACTTAGGCTACCACCTGCCCGAGGGCCGAATCGCGCGCTATCCGGCGGCGCGCCGGGACGAGAGCCGGTTGCTGGTGGCGCCTCGATCGGGGGGAGCCTTCCGGCACCGGAGGTTCCGTGAGCTGCCCCGCCTGATGCGGCGGGGCGACGTCCTGGTGGTGAACGAGTCGCGCGTGCTTCCCGTGCGCCTGCTGGGGACGAAACCGACGGGAGCGCGCGCCGAAGTGCTTCTGCTGCGGCCGCTCGGCGAGGCGGAGTCCGGGGCTGTTTCGGGCGCGGGCACCAAGGGAGCGGCTGTTGACGGTGCGACGGGCGACGGGGCGGGCGGGGGAGGCGCAACCGCCGACCTGGTGGACGGGACCGTCGGGGGCGGGGCGACCGCCGACGGAACTCCCCGCGTGACGCGCCCGGTCGGAGCAGCCGCTGACGCAACGGGTAGCGTAGCCGGCGCAGCGGGCGCGCGCCGGACCCGCGGGCACCTGTGGGAGGCGTTGGTGCGGCCGGGCGGCAAGCTCAAGCCCGGGCGCACGGTGGAGGTCGCCCCCGACCTGGTGGTGCACATCGTCGACTCGACCCCCGACCACGGCCGTATCGTGCGCGTCGAGACGCCGCTGCCGGTCGAGGAGGCGCTCGAGCGCCACGGTCGCGTGCCGCTTCCCCCTTACCTGCGCCGCCCGGACGAGCCGGTTGACCGCGCGCGCTACCAGACCGTGTACGCGCGCACCCCCGGCTCGGTGGCCGCGCCCACCGCGGGGCTCCATTTCACCCGAAGCCTCCTGGACGCGCTGCAGGCGGGTGGTGTCCGGATCGCGCGCGTGACCCTGCACGTGGGGGTGGCGACCTTCCGCCCGGCGGGCCCCCCGGGAAGCGACCCGCGCGGCCCCGGTGAGGAACGCTACCATGTCCCCCGCGAGGCCGCCGCGCGGGTCGCGTCGGCGCGAGGGGCCGGGGGCCGGGTGTGGGCGGTGGGCACCACCGTGGTGCGGACGCTGGAGAGCGCGGCCGACGGGAAGGGAGGGGTGCGGACGGGGCGCGGCACGACCGATCTGTTCATCCGCCCGCCCTTCGACTTCCAGGTCGTCGACGCGCTCGTCACCAACTTCCACCTGCCGCGCTCGACCCTGCTGATGCTGGTGGCCGCCTTCGCCGGCTGCGAACGCACCATGGCGGCGTATCGCGAAGCCATTGACCAGGGCTATCGATTCTACTCCTACGGCGACGCGATGGTGATCTCGTGAGCGGGGACCCGGCTCCAGCTTTCTCCTTTGTTCTCGAGGGCCGCGCCGGGCACGCCCGCGCCGGGGTTTTCTCCACGCCCCACGGGAGCATCGAGACCCCGGCTTTCATGCCCGTCGGCACCCTCGCCAACGTGAAGATGCTCACTCCGGACGAGCTCCGGGCCTTGGGCGCGCGCATGGTGCTGGCCAACACCTACCACCTCTATCTCCGTCCTGGGGCGGAGGTCGTGCGTGAGCTGGGTGGACTCCACGCATTCATGCGCTGGCCAGGACCCATCCTGACCGACTCGGGCGGGTTCCAGGTCTTCTCGCTGAGCCGGATCAACCAGATACGCGACGACGGCGTCGTCTTCCAGAGCCACATCGACGGTTCTCGCCACCTCTTCACGCCGGAGAGCGTCATCGACGTCCAGCGGGCTCTGGGCGCGGACGTCATCATGGCTTTCGACGAATGTCCGCCTGGCGACGCCGATCGCGCCTCCGTGGCCCGGGCCAACCAGCGCACCCTCGACTGGCTGGAGCGCTGCGCCCGACACTTTCGGGCTACGGACCAGACGGAAGGAACCCGCCAGGCTCTCTTCCCCGTTCTCCAGGGCGGCATCTTCGAAGATCTGCGGCGTGAATTCGCAGTGGACGCGCGGCGTGTCGCCGACTGGCATGGTTTCGGAATCGGAGGACTCAGCGTCGGGGAGAACAAGGAGGACATGTGGCGCATCCTCGAGCTTCTGGACGGGGAACTGCCCGGGAGCCGCCCGCGCTACCTTATGGGGGTGGGCTACCCCGACGACCTGCTCGAAGCGGTGGCACGCGGCTGCGATCTCTTCGACTGCGTCGCTCCCACGCGCAACGCCCGTCACGGAACCGCGTGGACCTCCGACGAGGGTCAGGTGAACCTGAAGGGTGCCCGGTTCCGGACCGATGCGGATCCGCTGGACGAGGGGTGCAGCTGCTATACTTGTCGGCGTTTTGATCGGGCGTATCTGCGCCATCTGCTGGTCGCGGGCGAGGGGCTGGCGCAGCGGCTCCTCTCCATCCACAACCTGAGTTTTCTCGTGCAGCTGGCCGGAGAGGCCCGGTGGCGCATTCTTGACGGCTCCTTTCCGCAGTGGCGCGCGGAATGGCAGAAACGGTATCGTAGTTCCAGAGCGAAAGGATGAACATCAAACCACCGGCCCCAGGCCGGCGCATCATCGGAGGAAAGGACCTTGGCGCTTTGCATCGCATGGTCGGCCCAGCCACTCTGGCTCGTGCCCCTGGTTGGATTACCCCAGGGAGGGGGTGGCTCGGGCATGGTCTTCTTCGTTCAGCTGATCGCGATCATCGCGATCTTCTACTTCCTGCTGATCCGGCCCCAGCGCAAGGAGCAGCAGCGCCACCGCAACATGGTGGCGGCCCTCAAGAAGGGTGACAGGGTCGTGACCGCCGGCGGCATCGTGGGCAAGGTGATTCACGTCCAGGAGCACCACCTCACCATCGTGACGGCGGAGAACACGCGTCTCGTGATCGAGCGTTCCAAGATCGCCACGCTCACCAACCCCCGGGAATCGTAGCCACAACCCGGCATGGCCCTGCGAACGATCGAGTTGTACGGCAGCGAAGTGCTGCGCCGACCGGCGGAGCCTGTGGAAGACATCGATGACGACGTACGCGCGCTGGTCCGCGACATGTTCGAGACCATGTACGACGCGAAGGGCATCGGGCTTGCCGCGCCCCAGGTGGGCGTCTCGCGGCGGGTTGTCGTACTGGACGTGGAGGAGGAATCCGGCGAGTCGAACCACGTCGCGCTGGTGAATCCCCGGCTGGTGAACTGGACCGCGAAGAAGGAAAAACAGGCGGAGGGATGCCTGAGTATTCCCGGCGTGGAAGGCATCGTGGCGCGTCCCGCCTCGGTGGTGGTGGAAGGAAAGGACCCTGAAGGGTGTAGCGTGCGAATGCAGGCCGAGGGCCTCTTTGCGCGGGCCTTGCAGCATGAACTCGACCACCTGGACGGCTTGCTGTTCATCGATCGGCTGAGCCCGCTCAAGCGGCAGTTGTTGGTCAAGAAGTACAAGAAGCTGCAGGCCGAAGCCGCCGAGCCGTGAGGGTGCTCTTCTGGGGAACGGCGACCTTCGCCCTCCCCTCGCTGCGCAGCCTGGCCAGTTCGGGCCACGAAATCGTGGGCGTGGTGACGCAGCCCGACCGTCCCGCCGGCCGGGGGCGGCGCCCGCGCCCCACACCCGTGAAGCAGGCCGCGCTGGACGGAGGGTATCCGGTCTTCACCCCCGAGCGGCCCGGTCGCGCCGACTTCCTGGCGCGCGTGGGATCGCTCCGACCGGTCCTCTCGGTGGTCGCCGCCTACGGCCGTTTTCTTAGCCGCGAGGCGCTGGATCTTCCCGCCCGCGGGTCGATCAACGTGCACGCTTCCCTGCTCCCCGAGCTGAGAGGCGCCGCCCCGGTCAACTGGGCCATCGCGCGCGGCCACGGCTCAACCGGGGTCACGATCATGCGTATGGTCAAAGCCATGGACGCAGGCCCCATCCTGCAACAGGAGAAGACGGAAATCCAGCCTGAAGAGACCGCAAGCGAACTCTACGAGCGTCTGGCGGAGGTGGGCGCCGCGGGCTTGGTCCGAACGCTGGAGCTGATGGAGCACGGAACGCTCGAGGAGCGCGCTCAGGATCACTCCCGGGCGACCCTTGCCCCACGGCTTTCCCGCCAGAGCGCGCGTGTGGAGTGGGTGCGCCCAGCGGGCGAGGTGGCCCGGTGGATCCGCGCCATGGACGCGGTTCCCGGAGCGTGGAGCGAGTTGGAGGGAAGCCCACTCAAGCTGTTTCGTCCGCGCGTGAAGAGGGACGGTACTACCGGGGACGTCATCGCCCCGAAGCCGGGTACGGTGATTACGGCGGATGCCCGGCGGGGCTTGCGCGTTGCCGCCGGAGAGGGCTCTGTCGTGGTGGGCGAGGTCCAGCCTGCCGGCAAACGCCACATGCCCGCGCGCGACTGGCTGCGCGGGCGGGCGGTTCGGCCCGGACAACGCCTGCGGTGATCCCGCGGCTACACGTCGTCACCGACGACCGCATCCTGGCGCGCCCCGATTTCCGTGCGGCCGCCGTGCAGGTGCTGGAGACCGGGGGCGCCCGCGTAGCCCTGCATGTGCGCGGGCCGCGCACTTCCGGTCGCGCGCTGTACCGGGCCGCCGCCGGCCTGATCCTCCCGGCACGCGGAGCCAGCGCCTGGCTGGTGGTCAACGACCGTGTGGACGTGGCCCTGGCGCTGGGCATCAGCCG
Organism: Longimicrobiales bacterium; assembly: GCA_965225805.1. Lineage (GTDB taxonomy): Bacteria > Gemmatimonadota > Gemmatimonadetes > Longimicrobiales > Gaopeijiaceae > BD2-11. The sequence goes on along the minus strand of OZ245327.1, from coordinate 912,117 downwards.
GGTTCACCTGGGCGCCCGCTCGATACCCGCCCCCGCCGCCCGCCCCCTTCTGGGACCGGACGCCTGCGTGGGGCGTTCGGTCCATTCGGCCGAGGAGGCCCGTGGGGAAGGCCGGCAGATCGATTATCTTTTTGCGGGAACTGTGTTCGCGACGCCGTCCCACCCGAGGCCCCCCCCGGACGGGAGAGGTGTGGTGCGCGCGGTGGCCGCCGCCACCCAGGTGCCCGTGGTGGGTATCGGGGGTATCACGCCCGGTCGGGCAGCGACGGTAGTCCGGGCCGGAGCGCGCGGCGTGGCAGCAATCCGCGCGGTGTGGGACGCACCGTCGCCCGGGGACGGGGTACGGCGCTTTCTGAACTCGTTGTCCAAGGAGTGACGGCGGCCGGAATGGACGCGACAGTGAGGATCCGCCTCAACGGCAAGGAACGACAGGTTGCCTCCGGGACCACCGTGTCCGCGTTGCTCGACGAACTGGGCCTGATACCGGGAATGGTGGTCGTGGAACGCAACCGGGAGATACTCGCCCGCGACAGCTACGCAACCGTACGTCTGAGCGCGGGCGACCAGTTGGAGCTGGTGCACTTTGTGGGTGGGGGCTGACGCCTTAGCCGTAGGTGGGGGCTGACGCCACCGCCCGGCCGAGAGACGGGGCTGGAAGGAAGGCGGGCGGCGATCACCCGGGAACCGGTAGAAACAGGAGAAGCGACGTAGTGACTTCAACGCACGCGAGCGCCGACACCCCGTTCGTGGTCGGGGACAGGGAGTTTGGATCCCGCCTGATCGTGGGGACCGGCAAGTATCCCGACAACGACACCATGGTGCGGGCGATCCGCGCCAGCGGCACCGAGATGGTGACCGTGGCGGTGCGGCGGGTGAACCTCGACCGCACCCGGGAGGAAGGCATCCTCCACCATCTCGACCCGAAGGAGTTCTTCCTACTTGCCAACACCGCCGGATGCTACACCGCCGAGGACGCGATCCGCTACGCGCGGCTGGCGCGCGCCGCCGGATTCAACGAGTGGCTCAAGCTCGAGGTGATCGGCGATCAGGCCACCCTGCTCCCCGATACCCAGGCGACCCTCGAGGCCGCCCGCGCCCTCGTGCGCGAGGGGTTCAAGGTCATGGCCTACACCAACGAGGACCTGATCACCGCTCTTCGTCTGGAGGATGCCGGATGCGTGGCAGTAATGCCGCTCGCCAGCCCCATCGGCAGCGGGCTCGGGCTGCTCAACCCGTACTATGTGCGCGCGATCAAGGAGCGTTGTGACGTCCCCATCGTTGTGGACGCGGGAGTGGGTACCGCCTCCGACGCCTGCCTGACCATGGAGCAGGGGGTGGACGGCGTGCTCATGAACACCGCCATCGCCGCGGCGCGCGATCCGGTGCGCATGGCGGCGGCGATGCGGGATGCGGTGGTCGCCGGCCGGCTCGCCTACCTGGCGGGCCGCATGCCCACCCGCGAGGTGGCAGTCCCGTCGTCCCCACCGCTCCCGGAGTAGACGCGCGGTCGACGCATGGGCGCGAGCGGACCGCGCGATGCGCGCCGGGTCGCCTTCCGGGTGCTGCGCGCGTGTGCCCGGGGTCAGCGCCTGGACCGCGCCCTGGACACACGCGCGCGCTCCCTGTCCGCCCGCGACCGGCGCTGGGTGCGCACCCTCACCTACGGGGTGGCGCGCCTGCGCGGTCGTCTTGACTTCACCATCGCGCGGCACGCGCGCCGGGGGCTGGAGCGCCTCGATCCGGCGGTTCTCGACCTGTTGCGCATGGGCGCCTACCAGCTGCACTACATGGACGGCGTGCCCTCCTACGCCGCGGTGTCGTCGACGGTGGCGCTGGCGCGCGCGGCCGGCGCGGGAGGGGCGGCCGGGCTGATCAACGCCGTCCTGCGCGCCTCGGCGAGCGGAGGATCGCCGGCGGACGCCTTCCCCACCCCGGAGACGGACCTCGAGGGCCACTTCACCCACTGGCACTCCCATCCCCGATGGATGGTGCGGCGCTGGCTGGCACGTTGGGGAGCAGCCGAAACCGAGAAGCTCCTGCAACACGACAACCGGGTGCCCGGGCTTCATTTCCGCCCGGTGGGCCTCACGGTCGAACGCGCCCTTGATCGCCTGAAGACCGCCGGGATCGACGCCACGGAATCCGGGCTCGGCACCGGATGCGTCCATCTCGCGACCGGCACCGATCCGTTGCGGGTGCTCGAGGCCGTTCCCGGGGTGATCCAGGATCCCGGCGCGGCGCTGGTTTCGCGCTATGCGGCGCCTCCCAGGGGCGCTTTGGTAGCCGACCTGTGCGCCGCCCCCGGGGGCAAGGCCCTGGTCCTTTCGGAACGGGCGGGATACGTGGTCGCCGGCGACCTCTCCCTGCCCCGCCTGAAGCTCGTGACCCAATCCGCCTCGCGCATCAACGCCCGGGTCGGCGCCATGGTCGCAAACGCCGAAGCCGTCCCCCTGCGCCGGGCTGATGTCGTCCTGGTGGATGTACCCTGCAGCGGCACGGGCACCTTGGCGCGCCGCCCCGACGCGAGGTGGCGACTGGCCGAGGCGAACCTTCGTGACCTTGCCGACATTCAGTTCCGGATTCTCGCGCAGGCCTCGCGCATCGTGCCCTCCGGGGGACTTCTGGTGTATTCAACGTGTACATTGGAACCGGAGGAGAATGAACAAGTCGTGGAGGCATTCCTGACCCAGAGTCCCGAATACCGCCTGGAGGCTCCCGGGGAAGTGGATCCCGGTGTCCTGGACCGAAGCTTTCTGCGCGTCCTGCCGCAGCGCACCGGTTTCGACGGCGCCTTTGGCGCGCGCATGCGCAGAGTCCGATGAGGCTGGGCGGTTCGATCGGCCGGCGCCGACCGGCTCGCAGACGCGGGCGGAGGCGCCGCTCGCGCCGAAGGCGGCGCCGGGGTTCCGGGGGAACCCGGCCGGCGCGCGCCTTCAAGTTCTTGCTTCGAGGCACTTTCCTGGTGGCCGCGACGTTCGCCGCCGGCTACCTGGTCGCTACCCGGTTCGTTTTTCCCGTACCCGCGCCTCCGCCGGAACTGCTCGGCGTTCCCGATCTGGTCGGGCTGGACCTGCCGGACGCAGGGGCCCGGGTGGAGCAGGCAGGCCTCGTGCTGGGCGCGATCGACTCGCTTTACCACCCGTCCGCCCTGATCGGCTCCATCCTCGGCCAGAGTCCGCTTCCCGGCCAACTCGCGCTTCCGGGCGCGGGAGTCGAGCTCGCCTTCAGCCTTGGTCCCGAAGAGCGGCTGGTGCCCGACCTGACCGGCGAGCGGGAGGAGAGAGCTCGCATCCTCCTGGGAGCGAACGGCTTTTCGGTCGCCGTGGACTCGGTGGAGGCCGAAGAGCCTGCCGGCGAAGTGATCGCCATGGAACCGGAGGCGGGGACCGGCGTCAACCTTCCCTTCGAGGTGTGGCTCGCCATCAGCCTTGGTCCTCCGATGGTCGAGATGCCGCTCCTGCTCGGTCAGAGAGAGCAGGAAGCCATGATGCTGCTGGACTCCCTGGGACTGTTCGTCACCGAGATCCGGCAGGATTCCATCTTCGGAACGGAACCGGGAGTGGTGATCGAGCAGGAACCGCCCTCGTCAACCATGGTGGAGGCGGGCTCCGACGTGAGACTGGTCATCGGCAACAGCGCCTCGCTGCCGGCCGGCGCGCCCCGACCCCACACTGCGGGATGGCAGGAACAATTGTCGGGAGCGCGAACAAGAGAACAGTGGTACCGTGTAGGATCCAATCCAATGGTTCCGAAAGAGCGTTGACATGACTCACAGATCCTCGCGCATCCCCTATCTGGTGGCAGTGCTGGGGGCGGGCGCGCTTGTCCTCATGGCCTGGGCGGGCCGGGGGCGATTTCAGCCCGTCGGCCTCGGGACCGATGCCCCGTCCTTCACCATCTCCAACCTCGAAGGCGAGCCGGTTTCCCTTGAAGCCCACCGCGGTCAGGTCGTGCTGGTGAACATCTGGGCCACCTGGTGCGGTCCGTGCATCGTGGAGATGCCGTCGATGCAGCGCCTCTACGAGCAGCTGGAAGACCAACCCTTCGACATCCTCGCCGTGAGCGTGGACGCTACTCCCGGGGAGCCCGATGCGGCGGGGAACCTCGGAGGGGATGTGGCGCGCTTCGTCCGGGAGCACGGACTTACCTTCGAGATCCTGCACGACGCCTCCGGGCGGATCCAGCAAACCTACCGAACCACAGGGGTCCCCGAGTCCTTTCTGATCGGCAAGGACGGGGTCATCTACAAGAAGATCGCCGGAGCAACAGAGTGGGATTCCCCGGAAAACCTGGAATTGATTCAGAGGCTGCTGGCAAGCTGAAAGCGCCCTTGCAGTCTCCCGGGGCGGCGCGCAACTGGACACCGATGCTCGCCGCGCTGGCGCTCGCCATCGTCCTGTGGGTCGTGGTGCAGATGGAGCAACCGGAGCGCCGGGCCTTCAACGGCGTACCGGTGCGCGTGCAACTGAATGATCCCCAATGGGCCGTCGCGGGCACCCCGACTCCCTCCAGCGCGACCGTTCGACTTGCCGGCACCGCCCGCCAGCTTCTGCGCCTCGCCGGGAATCAGCCCTCGATCATGGTTCCGGTGGATGCCGTTGGCTCCTCCGACACTTCCCTCGTCATCGACCGAAACTGGGTGCGCCTGCAAGGCATCGAAGGGGTGGTCGTCGAGGCCGTGGAGCCCGGTTCCGTATCCATCGCCTTCGAGCCGATGATGGCGTTGGATGTACCGGTCGCGCCCACTGTGGTCGGGTCTCCGCGCGGAGAACTGACACTGGTTGGCTCCCCGACCGCCGATCCTCCATCCATTCGCGTCATCGGGCCGGCGAGCCGGGTCGAGAATCTGCGCACCATCCGGCTCGATCCCGTGGACCTGTCCGGCCTGGCGCGGTCGCAGGTGGTGCGCGTCGGGGTCGGAGGGGGCTTGGCGGGCGAGTTGATCAGCTTCGCGCCCGACTCGGTCGAGGTGCACATCGTGCTGGAGAACCGAGAGGAGCCGCGGAAGCGGTGAGCGACCTTCTCGTTCTCGGGATCGAGACCAGTTGCGACGAGACTTCCGCAGCGGTGCTCCGTGGCGCGCACGATCTCCGCTCGCACGTGATTCTCTCCCAGGACGTGCACGCGGTGTATGGCGGCGTGGTCCCGGAACTGGCGGCCCGCGCTCATCTGCAGGTGGTGGACGATGTCGTGGGTCGCGCGCTCGACGACGCCGAATGTACCCTTGCGGACCTCGACGGCATCGGCGTGACCGCGGGCCCGGGGCTGATCGGGGCCTTGCTGGTTGGCGTGTGCTGGGCGAAGGCGGCTGCCTACGCCTCGGGCGTCCCCATCGTGGGCGTTCACCACATGGAAGCCCATCTGTTCGCGCCCCATATCGAGGATCCCTCCGCGGAGCCTCCCTTCGTGGCGCTTCTGGTCTCCGGAGGACACACCCTGCTCCTGCACGCCAGTACCTGGGGCGAGTATCGGCTTCTCGGGCGAACGCGCGACGACGCGGCGGGAGAAGCCTTCGACAAGGTGGCCCGCCTGCTCGGGCTCCCGTATCCGGGGGGAGCCCCGCTCGAGGCTCTGGCGAGGGGAGGCGACGCGGAGCGCTATTCGTTCCCCCGACCCCTGCTCGCCTCCTCCGGAAAAGCGGACCGGGCCGAGACTCTGGACTTCTCGTTCAGCGGTCTCAAGACCGCGGTCGCGACCCAGGTTGCAGAGCTTGACGCGAACGGCAACCTCGCGGCTGAACGCGCCCATGTCGCCGCGTCCTTCCAGGCCGCGGTCATCGACGTGCTGGCGACCCGGACGGCGCAGGCGGTGGAGCGCACGGGCACCGAGCGCGTCCTGGTGGCCGGGGGCGTTTCCGCCAACGGCGCTCTGCGGGAAGAGTTGCGCAGAAGGCATGCCGCCCAGGTCGAGCTCTTCCACGCGACCCCCAGGTTGTCGGCGGACAACGGGGCCATGGTCGCGCGCACAGCCGCCTTTCGTCTGGACCGGGGAGAGCGCGCGGACCTTGATCTCTCCGCCGACGCCTCGCTCTCGTTTCCCGGCCTGCGCGAATGACGGCCGGACCTCCCTGCACAACCCGCAGGTCGGCACGCCTGATGTCCGGACGCGCCCGCCTGTCGCCACCCTGAACCCGCTGGCGAGCCGTGTATCCGATCCTGTTTCGCTTTCCCGAATGGTTGCCGATCCTCGGCGGAGAGCCGGTCACTTCGTTCGGCGTCATGCTCTTCTTCGCTTTTCTCTCGGCCGGTTATCTGCTGCGCGCCCGGATGAGCGAGGTCGGCATCGATCCCGACCGTGCCTGGGACCTGGTGTTCGCCGCGGTGATCGGGGGAATCGTCGGCGCCAAGCTCTACTACGTATTCCTGAACTTCCCGAGGCTGATCGAGAATCCGCGTTTCCTGTTCGCGCGCGGCGGCCTGGTGTGGTACGGGGGCTTCCTGGTGGCGACTGCGCTGGTCCTGTATCAGATGAAGCGAATGCGCCTGCCCGTTCGCCAGACTCTCGACTTGACCGCCCCATGCATGGCAGTCGCGTACGCCGTCGGGCGATTTGGTTGCTTCCTGGTCGGGGACGACTACGGACGCCCCACGGCGTCCTGGGTGGGAATCCGCTTTCCCCAGGGCTCGCCCCCGAGTTCGGTGGACAATCTGGCGCGCTTCGGCATCGAGGTGGACCCGGCTTTGATGGAACGCTACGGACAGATCGTGCCGGTGCATCCCACGCAGCTGTACGAGATCGCCATGGCGCTGCTGATCTTCGCGGTCGTCTGGCGCCTCCGGAAGAACGACCACGCCCCCGGCTGGCTGTTCACGGTCTGGCTCACGCTGGCCTCGGCCGCCCGTTTCCTGGTTGAGTTCGTGCGCGCCAAGGACGACCGCTTCCTGGGCAGCCTGACCGTCGCGCAGGTAATCAGCCTCCTGTTGATCGCGGCGGCGATGGCGGCGATGGTCCGGCTCTCGTCCCGAAACAGCGGGTTGCGCGCGAATACGGCAGACGCGCGGTGAGCGGCCGGAAGAGCGTGTTCACCATTCTTCACGGCTCGGACCTCCACTTTGGGCGACCCCACGCGCCGGCTGCTGCTCGGGACTTCCTTGCCCTGGCGCACTCCGTTTCTCCCGACCTCATCGCCCTCTCGGGGGACTTCACGCAGCGCGCCAAGAATCGGGAGTACGCGGCCGCGGCCGCGTACCTGAAGCGCCTTCCCGCGGTCCCTGTGGTCGTCACCCCGGGCAACCACGACGTTCCCCTCTACCGCCTCTGGGAGCGCACCTCGGCGCCCTTCCGCAACTACCGGCGCTGGATCGCGAACGAGCTCGACACCGAACTCATCGTCAACGGCCATGTCGTAGTCTCGCTCAACACCACCACGCCCGATCGCGCGATCGTCAACGGCCATGTGGACGACGCCCAGCTGGAACGCGCAGCGGCGGCGTTTTCCCGGACCGGGAACGGACACCTGCGCATGGTGGTGGTTCACCACGCACTCGTTGGCGCCCCCGGCGGGGATCGCATCGCGGCGCTCCCCCGTGCCCGGCGCATCGTAAGCCGCCTGGCCGAAATGGGCGTGGAGCTGGTGCTGTTCGGCCATCTGCACCGCGCCTTCGTCTCGGAGCGCCTCCCGAACGGCTCGACGACCGGAGAGCCGCCCGTGCTGCTTGTGTGCAGTGGCACCACGGCGTCCGAGCGGGGACGCGGGTCGGAGAAGGGCAAGAACAGCTGCAACCTGGTGCGGGTGACGAAGGAGAGGATCGCGGTGACCCGGTACCTGCGTTCCTCCTCGGCGGAGGGCTTCCGGCCGGTTGCGCGCGAGGCCTTCCACCGCCGCGCCTTCGCGAGCTTGCAATCGCCGGGTGTTGCGAGCGGCGCGTGACTCGGGTCCGGTCGCGGCGCGGGCGTGTTCCGCCCGAAGCGACGGTGCGCCTGCCGACGGGTGCGCGGACGGTCATCGCGGTCCTCCCCGTCCTGCTCGCAAGCGCGCTTCCAGCTGCGGCCCAGCGAGAGCTGGAAGAGGTCCACCTGCTCCGCTTCGAGGGCAACGAGGTCTTCTCCGATCGCGTGCTGGGGGCCTCCATCGTAACGCGACCGACCGAATGCCGGGGATGGCTGCTCTCCATTTTCTGTTTGTCTGGAAGCGCCTTCGCCATCGATCAGCGCTTCTTCGGCCCGCGCGAGTTCGAGCGCGACGTGGCCCGTCTACGCCTGTTCTACTACCGGCACGGGTATCGGGAAGCGCTCATCGAGCCGACGCTGGACCGCACGGAGGAGGGGGTCCGGATCACTTTCCGGATCGAGGAAGGCAGGCCGGTGCTCATCGACTCCCTGGCCTTCAACGGGCTCGATCCGCCCGGGGACCTCGACCTGCTCGACGACCTTCCAGTGCGCGAGGGAGAGCCGCTCGACCAGATGGCGCTGGTGGCGGCCCGTGATTCCCTCACGATCCGGCTGCGCAGCGACGGATACGCCCACGCCGAAGTCCTCCTCGACATCCTGATTCCGGCTGCCCAGCCGTACGGCGCGCGTGTCAACTTCGACGTGTTCAGGGGATCTGCGGCCCGTTTCGGGCCCATCTCCATAGAGGGAAACCAGAAGGTGGACGACGGCGTTATCCTGGGGATGGTGCCCTTCCGGGAGGGCAGCGCCTACGACACCGAACTCGTCCTGGAAGCCCGGCGCAACCTCTACGGCATGGAAGTCTTCAGCAACGTGGCGGTGACCGAGGAACCGGTTGCACAGACCGACAGCGTGATCCCCGTCTCGATCCGGGTCGTCGAGGGCGACATTCACCGATTTCGCCCGGGGGCCGGCTGGAGCACGGCCGACTGCGTCAACGCCGAAGCCAGCTGGACAAGCCGGAATTTCTCTGGAGGCGGGCGCCGGCTTCAGCTGCTGGGACGGCTGGCGAACATCCTGAACTCCACCCTCAACTCGACACTCTGCCGCGACGCCGGCACCGGCCCGTACGGCCGCTACAACTGGTCGCTCTCGGCCCAATTCTCCCAGCCCCGTCTCTTCTCGCTGCGAAACACCTTCGCCGCCAACGTATTCTGGGAGAGACAGAGTCTGCCGAACCTCTTCGTCCGGCAGAGCCTCGGGGCCGACTTGTCGGTGACCCGCGGCGGAGCGCCGGGACGCTCGCAGACCATCTTCTACCAGCCCGCTGCGGGGAAGCTGGACGCCGCGGACATCTTCTTCTGCTCCAGCTTTCTGGTGTGCGACTTCGAGGGCATCGAAGTCCTGCAGCGAAGCAACTGGCTGTCGCCGGTGGGAATGCGCCTCGCGCACGCGGGGGTAAGCCAGGGTTTCGGGCCTGCTTCGGAATATTTTCTGGGTGGGGAGGTCGAACACGCTTCCCGCCTGACCGGATCCGACTTCGCGTATAGTCGCGCGGTCGGGGAAGCGCGCGGGTTCCGCGAAATCGCGCGAGGCTGGGGGGTAGCCGGACGCGTGCGTGGAGGATGGCTGGGCACCGGGGGTTTCGGCGAGCTCGGTCCGGAGGTCGGCTCGGATATCGTGCACCCGCAAAAGCGGTTCTATTCCGGCGGCGCGACCTCGGTGCGCGGCTTCGCACACAATCAACTGGGTCCGCGCGTGCTGTTTCTGGATGTGGAGACGCTCCTCGGCGCAGAGGACGGGGGCGCGTCACCGTGTACTCCGGATCAGATCGTCGACCTCAGCTGCGATCCCCGTACCATCGAAGACGACCGCTTCACCTCCAATCCCACGGGAGGAAGCCGGCTGCTGCAAGGGAACGTCGAGCTGCGTTTTCCGCTCAGTTCGACGGACTGGCAGGGCACGCTGTTTCTGGATTTCGGACAGGTCTGGCCCGACGACAGCTCCCAGGAGCCCGCGACTCTGGAATGGACGCCCGGAATGGGAGTCCGCTACTTCACCGCCATCGGGCCCTTGCGTCTGGATGTGGCGTATCGGTTCAGGGGTGGCGAGGAGCACCGCGTCCTGATGTCCGGGATTCGGCCTTATGATCCCGCCACCGACTACCCCGAGGAAAGACTTGCTGCGGCGCCCGATTTCGTGCGTTCCGGCCAACTGGAGATCCTGCCGCATCCGGTGCTGTTCGGCGAATCGGCGGATTGGTCCTTGAGCCGACTCCAGCTCCATCTCTCTCTCGGACAGGTCTTCTGATGTCCGGGACAGCGTCCGCTTCTGGCACCGGCGTGGAGATAGGCCGCCCGCGTACGCGGATGCGGTGGGTCCTGCTGATTGCGCTGCTCTCGGTCATCGCGGTGGTGTGCGCTGCTGCGATGGCGCTCCTGCGAACCCAGCGTGGCCAGCAGGTCGTTCTGGATGCGCTGCTCGAACAGTCGAGGACACGGCTGAATGCGGAAGTCTCGGTCTCGGGGATTCGGTCCGACGATCTGCTCGCCGAGGCCACGCTGTCCGGGATCACCATCGCCGAACCGGGCCGCCCTCTCGCGTTCAGCGCCGACTCGATCCGGGCGCGCTATTCGATCTGGACGCTCCTGCGCGGAGAATCCGCCCTCGCCGGACTGGAGCTCTGGAACCCCGTCCTGATCGTCGAACGCCGTGCCGGCGAGGGTGAGTCGAACTGGAGCCGGATCCTCGCGGATCCCCGTGACCTGGCCGTGGTTCTGAATCCACAGGAGGGATCGGCGGGTCCCCGGTCGTCTCTGGTCGTCCGCGACATCTCCCTGTTCGATGGCGAGATCGCCGTTCGGCTGCCCACAGCCGCACCCGGGGGTGGTGTCGGAGTCGTGGAGGCCCCCGGGGGAGACGGCTTCCTGCGCGAGCAACGCTTCAGCCGGATCCGGGGACGATTGCGTGAGGTGGACATCGGCGCGGGCGAGGACGTCATCGACGTATTCTCGCTCTCTCTGCTCGGAAGCGTGATCGAAGAACCATTCGAGCTGGCCGATTTTCGCGGGCAAGTCCGCCTGAACGAGGATGAACTCTCCTTCGACGCCGAAAGGCTATGGCTCCCGGAGACGGAAATGTCGGGGACGGGCGTGGTCGCCTGGGGCCGGGGCGTGCGGATCGATGCGAGCCTGAGCGCGCCGGTGGCGGCCTTCGAAGACATCCGCTGGCTGGTTCCCGGGTTGCCGCCCGCGCGGGGCGGCCTGGATCTTGGTTTGCGTATCAGATCGGACACCACCTCGCTCGTCCTCTCCTCCCTCAAGCTTCAGACCGGGGACGGAGGCCTGGACGGCCGCCTGACCCTGGCCTTTTCCACGGGCTCGACCCTTCTGGACGGCGAACTGGGCTTGAGGGAACTGCGCGTTTCCGCCTTCGACCCCTGGCTGGGGCCGCTTCCCTGGCGGGGCGCGCTCAGCGGCCGCGTGCGCATGGAGGGCAGGCCCGAGGACCTCGAGATTGGGGGCGAGCTCGAGACGATCGGGACCGACCCGGCCCAACCGCCCTCCCGCTTCGAGTTCGGCGGCCGCGTGCATCTCGGGCCGGACCCCGGCGTGACCGCTTTTTCCCTCGCGTCGGCGCAGTTTCAATACGGTCTCCTCGGCGAGATGGACGAGCGTCTGGCGATCGGAGGCGCGGGGTCGCTCCGCGTTGACGCCGGCGGGCGCCTGGCCAGCGGGATTGACTTCTCCGTCTCGGCCGCGCACCGAGCTCCAGGCCTCCCCGAATCCGCCGTGAGCGCCCGGGGCACGGTCAGCCACAGGGACGATGAGACCTTTCTGGATGTATCCGGAGACCTGGGGCCGTTGTCGTTCACCGCGCTGGGCGCCTACTTTCCGCCGTTGCCGCTGATCGGTGAAGTGAGCGGCGCCGTGAGCGCGCGCGGCCCGCTCGCCGACCTGGACGTGGAGGTCGATCTCCAGACCCCGGCGGGACCGCTGGCCATGAAGGCGCGCTTCAACGCGCGTGACATCGGGCGCAGCTACCTGGCCGAAACCGAAGTACGCGACTTCCACCTCTCGCGCATCCTGCCGCAACTGCCGGAACCCACGATCGTGACCGGCGGCGTGTTCGTCGACGGACGCGGATTGGAACCGGATTCGGTCGAGGCCGATGTCCGGGCGCGCGTCGCCTCCGCCACGGTGGGCCCGGTCACCGTGGACTCTGCCCGATCCACATTCCGGCTGGAGGCGGGCGCCGCCACACTGGACACACTGCACATTGCGACCAGCCTCGGCATCCTGAACGCGTCCGGAACCCTGGGGCTCGCCGACGGCCTACCCCCGGGGGAGATCCGCGTTGCTCTCGCCGCCGAGTCCCTGGACGGTCTGCGTCCTTTTTTCATGAGCGGCCCCATGATCGCGGCCGACACGCTGTCGCGTCTGGAAGCTGAGATGCTGCGCCTGGAGGGGATCGATCCCGGCACGCTCCCCTTGCAGAGGGATATCGCGGTCGACGGGCGTATCGCCGCCCAGGCCACCCTGCGAGGCGCCGTAGACCAGTTTGCGGCAGAGGGCATCGTCCGCATCGAAGACTTCCGCTATCAGGACAACGCGGTCGCCCGGGCGGAACTGGACGTTCGGGTCGACGGCCTCCCGGGGACCCAGGGACGCCTGACGGCCTCCATTCTCGCCGACTCCTTCGCTGTGGAGGGCAGGGACTTCATCTCCGCGGCCATCGACCTCGGTCTTTCCCGCTCCGATGGCCGCCTGCTCGCAGACCTCCAGCGCTCCAGCGAGGAGAGCTACCAGGTGCGCGCCACCTTCCAGGCGGATTCCACCGGCGGAGTGGTCAACCTCGACGAGCTGACAGCCCGTTTCGTCGGAGGCCGCTGGAACCTTGGAGGGCCGACGCGCCTCCTCTGGGATGCCGAGAGTTTCGCGGTCGACAATTTCAGCTTCACGCGCCCCGGCCCTGAGAGGGGGATGAGGATCGAAGCCGACGGCTTTATTCCGCGAGGCCGCGGCCCGGCCGACTTCGACTTGCTGGTCCGCGATCTGCCGCTGGAGAGACTCACCCATGTGGCGAGGCTGACCACACTGGAGGAGAGAAACCTTCGCGGGGTCGTAAGCCTGGGCCTGCAGGTTTCGCAGACCGGTAACGACCCCGGGATGGTTGCGTCGTTCGAGGCCACCGACCCGGGGTTCGGGAGCGTGGACCTCGGGCGGGTTGCGGGTGAGCTCCGCTACGGGAACAGACGAATCTCCGGCAAGGTCGAGGCGTGGAACGAGGATGTACAGGTCCTGTCGGCGCGTGGGACGCTGGCGGCCGTGCTGGAACTCGAGCGGGTTCCCACCCGTTTTCCCGAGGAGCCCATGGACATCGCCGTGCTCGCGGGGGAGTTACCGATTGCCGTTGTGTCGGGCGCAATCCCCGATCTCGACGAAGTGGAGGGCCTGGTCGACGGAGAGCTGCACCTCACCGGCTCCCCCGCCAACGTGCGTACGGACGGCGAGCTGTCCTTGCGCGGCGGCGCCCTCGCCCTTCCGGCGCTCGGAGTTCGGTACACGGATGTGGAAGCCGTGCTCGGGTTCACCGAGGACGCGCAAGCCACCCTCTCGGCCAGCTTGCGTTCCGATGGCCCCGCCCAGGTGAACGGGTCGCTGCATCTGCGCCCCCTGCGTGACCCGGCCTTCGAGCTCACCATCGGCGGGACCGGCTTCCGGGCCGCCAACCGCTACGACATCGAGGGGGTGGTGAGCGGGCAGCTGAGCTTGACCGGAAACTATCGCAGTCCGGTCGTGCAGGGGGCGCTGGATGTCGAACAGGGCACCCTCTACCTCGACGAGTTCGCCCGCTACCAGACCATCGTGGACCTGGCGGACGCCACCTTCTTCGCCGCCGTGGACACCACTCTGGCCGGGGTGCTGCCGATCATCGAAGCGGGACAGAACCCCTTCTTCGACAACCTGGTCGCGGATGTCGAGCTGCGGGTTCAGAGCGATACCTGGCTGCGCAGCCGCCAGATGGACATGGAGATCGACGGAGACCTGCAGCTGGAGTACGACCGCCGGGCGCGCCGCTTCGTGGCTGCCGGGGAACTTGCGGCGATTCGCGGATCGTACAATAGCTTCGGCCGCCGCTTCGTGGTGCAGGAAGGAACCCTCGAGTTCATCGGCATCCCCGGCGTGAACCCCAACCTGGACATCCAGGCGGTCGCCCGCCTGCGCGCCGGAGACAACCCGCTGAACGTGATCGCCAACGTGGGTGGCACTCTGGTGGCACCATCGGTATCCCTGACCAGCGACGCGCCCGCCCCCATCGAGGAACCGGAGCTGATCAGCTACCTGGTGTTCGGCCGGCCCCCGGCGCTGCTGGGTTCCAGCGAGTCGTCGGTGCTGAGCGGAGCTAGCGAACCCTTCTTCACCCTGGGCATGGGGTACCTGGCTGAGCAGCTCCAGCAGGCGGTCGCACAGGAGATCGGTTTTGTGGACTATTTCGCCATCTCCAGTCAGCGGGCCACCCAGCGCCTGGGGCCCGATCCCAGCCTGCTCGGCACACTGGCTTCCACCCAGATCGGGTTCGGCCGGTACCTGTGGGATGACGTCTTCGTCTCGGTCGATCTCGTACCGGTCGGCAGCGCCAACCGGACGCGTACCCGCCTCCCCAACGCCCGCCTGGAATGGCGCTTCGCCGATCACTGGGGCTTCGAGAGCTTCGCCGAGGATCCGCTCCTGCGCCGGGGCGTGCTCGGGGTCCAGCCGAACGGCCCCACCTTCGCTCATTCACTGGGGCTGTTCGTCTATCGCGAGTGGGGCCGATGACCGGCAACGTGCTCACCATCCGAGGGGCGCGCGAGCACAACCTGCGCAACATCGACCTGGAGCTCCCCCGCGAGCGTATCGTCGTCATCACCGGCCTGTCCGGCTCGGGGAAATCCTCCCTCGCCTTCGACACCATCTACGCCGAGGGCCAGCGACGCTACGTGGAGTCGCTGTCCGCCTACGCCCGCCAATTCCTGGGCCTGATGGAGAAACCCGACGTCGACTCCATCGAGGGACTGTCGCCGGCGATCTCCATCGAGCAGAAGACGGTTAATCGCAACCCGCGCTCGACCGTGGGTACGGTGACCGAAGTCTACGACTACCTGCGCCTGCTGTGGGCGCGCGCGGGAATCCCTCACTGTTCGGAGTGCGGCCAGCCGGTCCTGCGCCAGAGCGCGACCCAGATCGTGGACCAGCTCCTCGAACGGCAGGGAGGAAGCCAGGTCGAGGTGCTGGCGCCTCTGGTGCGCGGGCGCAAGGGAGAGTTCCGGGAGCTGTTCGAGCGAGCGCGCCGAAGCGGCTTCGTGCGGGCGCGAGTGGACGGCGAAATCTGCGAACTCTCCAGGCCTCCGGCGCTCAATCGATACGAGAACCACGACATCGCCATCGTCGTCGACCGCCTTGTGGTGCGCGACTCCGACCGGGGTCGCCTCGCCGACTCCGTCGAAACCGCCCTCTCGACCGCCGACGGCATAGTCGGGATGCGGGTGCGTGGCGAGGACGGGACCCGGTTCTTCAGCGAGCAGTACGCCTGCGTGGAATGCGGCACCAGCCTGCCGGAACTGGAGCCGCGCCAGTTCTCCTTCAACTCTCCCTTCGGCGCCTGCGAGGAGTGCGGCGGACTGGGGACGCGCCGAGAGGTCAACCCCGCACTCCTGCTCGGCGACCCAAGCCTCTCGGTCATGGAGGGCGTGGTGCTCCCCTGGGGGGATCCGGCCGGACATCTGCGCCGCTCGGTGATCCCCGGCCTGGCCGCCGCCTACGAGTTCGACCCGCTCAAGCCCTGGAACACCCTGGACCCCGAAGTCCACGAAGGCATCCTGTGGGGATCCGCCCCCATGAAGATCCGTTTTCCCTACCGCTCCGGGGGCTCGGCGGGATACTACGAGGATGTCTGGGAGGGCGTGGTCGCCAGCGTCGAGCGCCGCTACCGCGAGACCGGGTCGGGCCATGTGCGCGGCCAACTCGAGTCCTACATGTCGGTGCTGCCGTGCAAGGCGTGCGCCGGGACGCGCCTCGGGCCCCGCTCCCGCGCCGTGACCGTGGGCGGCCGATCCATCGGCCAGGTCATCGAGCTGCCCATCTCGGAGTGCCTGTCCTTTGTGCGCTCGCTTCCGGTGGCCGGGCGCCTGCGTGCCGACGACGGGGAAAGCGCGCCGGGCCCTCCGCTCCCCGCCGAAATCGCCGGACCCATCCTCAAGGAGGTGGAGAGCCGCCTCAGGTTCCTCAGCGCCGTGGGCCTCGACTACCTCAGCCTCGGGCGTTCCGCCGACACCCTCTCCGGGGGCGAGGCGCAGCGCATCCGCCTGGCGACCCAGATCGGCAGCGGCCTGGTAGGGGTGCTCTACATTCTCGACGAGCCTTCGATCGGCCTTCATCCACGGGACAACCACGGCCTCCTTGGCACTCTCGGGTCACTGCGTGACCTGGGCAACACGGTGCTTGTGGTGGAGCACGACGAGGACACCATCCTCGCTGCCGACTACGTCGTCGACCTGGGGCCGGGCGCGGGTCGCGAAGGAGGCGAGGTGGTGGCGGCGGGCACGGTGCAGGAGGTCCTGGGCAACCCGCGCTCTCTGACGGGCGCGTACCTGCGCGGCACCCGCGAGATCCCCGTACCCGCACGGCGGCGTCCCGTCGACCCCGGCCGCCGGCTGGTGGTGGAGGGCGCGCGCCAGCACAACCTCCGCAACCTGGACGTGGGGGTCCCCCTGGGATGCTTTGTTGCGGTCACGGGCGTAAGCGGCTCGGGGAAGTCCACTCTGGTGAACGAAACCCTGTACCGAGCCCTTGCGCGCCGCTTCTACAGGTCCACGGCCCTCCCCGGGGACCACGACCGTGTGCGCGGGGAGGAACTGATCGACAAGGTGATCGAGGTCAACCAGTCGCCCATCGGACGCACCCCGCGCTCCAATCCGGCCACCTACACCGGCCTCTTCACCCCCATCCGCAAACTCTTTGCCAGCCTTCCCGAGTCGCAGGTCCGGGGCTACGGCCCAGGCCGCTTCTCTTTCAACGTCAAGGGAGGGCGATGCGAGTCGTGCAAGGGCGATGGGCTGGTGAAGATCGAGATGCACTTCCTGCCCGACGTCTACGTGGCCTGCGACGTGTGCCGGGGCCAGCGCTACAACCGCGAGACCCTCGACATCTCCTACAAGGGGAGCAACATCGCCGATGTTCTGGGGATGCCGGTTGCCGAGGCGCTCGAATTCTTCGACGCCGTTCCCCGCATCCGTCACCGGCTCAAGACGCTTGCGCAGGTAGGGCTCGGCTACGTTCGACTGGGCCAGCCGGCGACGACGTTGTCCGGCGGCGAAGCGCAGCGGGTAAAGCTGGCGACCGAGCTCTCCAAGCGCGCCACCGGCAAGACCCTCTACATCCTCGACGAGCCCACGACGGGGCTTCATTTCGAGGATGTGCGCGTTCTGCTCGAGGTGCTGCACCGCCTCGTCGACCGCGGGAACACGGTGGTGGTCATCGAGCACAACCTTCACGTCATCAAGACCGCCGACTGGCTCATCGACCTGGGGCCGGAAGGAGGCGCCGGGGGCGGTGGGGTGGTCGCGGCAGGCACGCCCGAGGAGGTGGCCGCGCACGCAACCTCGTACACCGGGGCTTTCCTGGCGGACATCCTGCCCGGGATGGCCCGCGCGCGCCGGAGGGCGTAGAGTGCCTTTCCGCGCGGCCCGTTGCCGCCCGGAGCCAACCGGCGTCGGCAGAGTTTGCCTCGCCCCGCGTGGCGAGGTGGTGCGGTACCAGAAGAAGGCGCCCCCGAAACTGGCCCTGTGATGCCCGCGTTTGCTACCTTAATGGGTTACGCCGCCGGAGGGCGGACGGCCCGGATCGCAGAGCGCCCGGCCGCGCGCCGGGCAGCTGAGAACCTTGCACCACGGACGGGCATGGCCGCCCTGCCGCGCCCGCCCCGCGAGAAGGAGTAATGGAATGGTAAATCGAGAGGCTGTGGAGGGCTTCCTGATCCGCATGGATCTGGAGTATGAAGAGGTCGACGAGGGCATGTTCCTCGCACACGGCGAGAACGGAGGCGCGGGCGTGGTCGTCCACCATTCGGATCCCGTGGTGGTCTTGCGCCTCAAGATGATGGATCTCCCCGGGGACTCGGGGCAGGAGCTGGCCGAACTGTACCGGGCCCTGCTGGAGCTGAACGCGACCGACATCGTGCACGGGGCCTACGGCATCGAGGAGGGGGAGCTGATCCTCACCGACACCCTCGAGCTGGAGAATCTGGACTTCACCGAGCTGCAGGCGTCCATCGAGAGCCTGCAACTGGCGGCGTCGAGTCACATGGGCACGATTCGCGAGCTTGCGGCAGCGAGCAGCGCCCGTACACCGCAGGCGATGGAGGGCTGAACCCATGGGAATCTTCCAGAAGCTGTCGACGCTGATCAAGTCGAACATGAACGACCTGATCGCGAAGGCGGAAAACCCGGAGAAGATGCTCAACCAGATCATCCTGGACATGCGCGACCAACTGGCCAAGGCGAAGCGCGACGTCGCCGGCGCGATCGCGGACGAGCGCAAGCTCGGGGCTCAGCTCGCCGGGGAGGCCAAGCAGGCCAAGGCGTGGGAGGAGAGGGCGAAGCTGGCCGTCAACAAAGGTAGTGACGACCTCGCCCTGCAGGCCCTGGGCCGGCAGCAGGAGCATGCGCAGCGCGCGGCCGCGCTGGAGCAGACCTGGCGCGCCCAGAAGGAGGAGACCGAGAAACTCAAGGCGTCGCTCCGGACCCTGAACGACAAGATCGAGGAGGCGAAGCGCAAGCGGAACCTGCTCATCGCGAAGCAGAAGCGGGCCCAGGCGCAGAAGCGCATCCACGCCACCATGTCCGGGCTCTCGGATCAGTCGGCCTTCGAAGCCTTCAACCGCATGGCGGCCAAGATCGAGGACGAGGAGCGTCGCAGCCTGGCAGAGGCCGAAGTCACCGAGGCTCTGAGCGGGGATTCCCTGGAGGATGAATTCCTGAGGCTGGAGTCGGGGAGCGAGGGCGCCGGTCTGGACGACCGGCTGCTGGCCCTGAAGACACAGATGGGAATGCTCCCGGGAGGCGCCCCCGAGCCGCCCCGGCAGCTCACCGCCGGAGGTCAGTCGGGCGAGGCCGAGGAAAAGCCTGCCGACTCCGCCGGCGCCGGCTCGAAGCCGTCGGATTCCGTCCGCCCCATCCAGGAGGCAGAGCTCCTGGAGGAGTTCGAACGGCTGGGCAAGAACGAGTGGTCGTGAACATGGACACGGTCTATCTGAACGGTGAGTACCTGCCCCGGAACGAAGCCCGCGTAGCCGCGGACGACCGCGGCTTTCTCCTGTCTGACGGCATCTACGAAGTCACGCCTGCCTACGGGGGACGCTTCTTTCGCGGGGACCGCCACCTGGCGCGCATGACGCGCGGGCTGGCGGCGCTGCGCATCGACTACGACACGGCGCAACTGCCGGCCATCAAGAGGCGGCTGCTGGAGCTGAACGGCCTGGAGGACGCCGACTTCTCCTACGTCTACATGCAGGTGACCCGGGGGGCGGCCCCGCGCACCCACTACTTCCCGCCGGATGCGGTGGAACCCACCGTCTACGCCTACGCCCGTGCGCACCAGCGGCCTCCCAGGTCGACCTGGGAGGCCGGCTACCGGGCGGTCACGGCGCCGGACCGGCGCTGGGCGCGTGTCGACATCAAGAGCATCGCCCTCCTGCCCAACGTGCTGGCCATGCAGGCGGCGGTGGACGCCGGGGTGAACGACGTGATCCTGGTCCGCGACGGAGTCGCCATCGAGGGTGCCCACAGCAACTTCTTCGCAGTGAGCGGCGGGGCCGTCGTGACCCATCCCGCCACCCACCAGATCCTGCACGGCATCACCCGCGAATACGTGCTGGAACTGACGGCCCGGCTGGGAATCCCGGTCGAGCTGCGCGCCCTCCCGGTGGAGGAGCTTGCCTCCGCGAGCGAGGCGTTCCTCACGGGCACGACGACGGAAGTGCATCCCATCGTGGAGATCGACGGCCAGCCGGTCGGCGACGGATCGGTCGGACCGGTGGCGAGGCGGCTGTCGGAGGCCTTTGTGGCGGGACTGCCGGGCGCCGCCTGAGGGACCACTCGCCCAGCCGCGACCCGGCGCGCTTCAGGGCAAAGGCTCGCCCATCGCCACCACGGCGCCTTCGGGAACCAGGTGCAGGTCATCCTCGATGAGGTGGGTGGCTTCGGCGAGGACGATCACGATGCGTTCGGGTTCGAGCCCCTCGCCTTGCCCGGGGATCGAATGGTAGTCGTCGCTCGGCGAGTGCATCACCACCCGACCGCGCCTCAGCGAGCGGTCGGCGCAGGTGCCCACGAGACGCACGGTGGCCCAGCCCGGCCGGGGGCTCCAGGCGATATTGCGCGGCGTGTAGAGTCTCTGTTCCTGCATCCCGGACTCCCGTTGAAGCACTAACCTTCCCTCAGCTTCGACCGTCCGTCAACCAGCAGGTCACAGGTTGCCTGCTGCGCCGGCGACGGCTCGCGCGGCAACGCCACCAGCAGGGCACGCTGCCTTCCTCCCTTCGGCAGGTGCAGCACAAGCGCGTCGGGATCAACCGGAGCCGAGTATTCGCGCGCCAGTCCGGTCTCGTCGATGGCGACGGTTCGTCCGTCGAAGGTGAGCCGCGCGATCCTGCGGCCGTACTCGATCCAGGCCGTGAGCGGCTCGGCGCCCGAAGCGATCGCCGGTATCAGCTCGCCGCGATAGTAGTCGACGGCCTGCTGAAAGGCGTCGGGGTCGACACCCTTGAGTGCCCGCAAGCGGTCCCGGCAAGAGGCCCTCGGGTCGCATGCGCCGGTCTCGTCGAGCGCGGCTTCCAGACGCCGGTCCGCGACTGCCTGGTCGGTTTCGGTCATGGGGTTGTACCGTTGGCTGCCCGCCTCGCGGCGTTCCATCGACGTGCGAACCCGCGGCCATGAGCCGGGCGGGCGGAACATGTGCGCCGGTGGCGTTGTCCGTGGAGTGTTCCTAACTTCATCAGCCCGATTTGAAGGACGAAGAGTCGGGTCGCGTCACCTTCATCCATCAGTCTAGGCAGACATGTCATCCAGATACAACCAGCCGCGCTTTTCGGACCCGACCGGAGACTATCTGGAAGTGTCCTGGGAGATGTTCGGCGAGCTGTGCCGGGCATTGGCGCTCAAGGTGGCGCGCGAGTACATGCCCGAACTCGTCGTGGGCATCGCCCGCGCAGGCGTCATTCCGGGAGCCATCGTCGCTTCCATGCTGCGCCTCGATTTCTATTCGATGAAGATCTCCCGCCGGGGCGCGGACAACACCATCCGCGAGCGCCCCGAAGTGCTGGACGCGGCCCCGCGCGCCGCTGCCGGCCGCCGGGTTCTGCTGGTGGACGAAATCACCACTTCCGGGCAGACGCTACGGCTCGGGCTCGCCGCCGTGCGCGACGTCATCCCCGCCGAAGTACGTACGGCCACCTGCTTCGTGCGGCCCGGGGGCTACAAGCCCGACTACTTTGCGCTGGAGACCGGTTCCACCGTAATATTTCCATGGGACAGAAAGATCTTCCAGGACCAGCAGTTCGTGGTGAATCCGAGGTACGAGAGAGTACTGGACGAATAGACATTGAATGGGGGACGCTCGCCCCTGAGCGTCCCCGCGTTACGATGCCCGACAGGAGGAAGATATGACCATCTCCCGGTTTTCCGGCCGAACGCTGCTGCTGGCTGTGCTGTGCGCGGCCCTGCTGCTTCCCGGTACGCTGGCGGCGCAATCGACAAACGGGGACGAACCGGAGGTCACCTTCACGCGCGACATCGCTCCGATCGTGCAGGAGAACTGCCAGATCTGCCATCGCGAGTCCTCGGTCGCGCCGATGTCGTTCGTAACGTACCGGGATGTGCGCCGCTATGCCCGCCGGATCCGCGAGCAGGTGTCCCGGCGGCTCATGCCTCCCTACCATCTCGACGTCGGCATCGGCATCCAGGACATCAAGCACGACTGGCGTCTGGAGCAGGAAGACATCGAGACCCTCGTCGCCTGGGTGGACGCGGGCGCCCCGGAGGGCGACCCGGCGGACATGCCGCCCGCGGTGGAATGGCCGGACGAGCAGATGTGGCAGCTGGAGGACATCCTCGGTCCGCCCCACCACGTCATCAAGTCGAAGCCCTTTTCGGTTCCGGCCGAGGGCGGCGACACCTGGTGGCGGCCGCGCGTCGCGACCGGTCTGGGCGAAGACCGCTGGGTGCGCGCCTTCGAGACGCGACCCTCCTTCCCCGCCGGCCGCCAGGTGGTGCACCACGCCATCCCGAGGCTGCTGAGGCTCAACGAGGAAGGCGAGTATCAGCGTATCGCCAGCCTTTCGGAGTACGCCATGGGCAAGGTCGGCGAGATCGTTCCCGCGGACGCCGGGCGCCTCCTGCAGGCGAACGACATGATCGAGTGGGATGCGCACTACTACCCGATGGGCTACGAGGTACCGGACGATGAGGTCGAGTTGGGCATCTGGTTCCACGAGGACGAGTACACGCCCGAGTTCGAGCAGGACCTGCGGC
The DNA here is from genome assembly GCA_965225805.1 of Longimicrobiales bacterium. Lineage (GTDB taxonomy): Bacteria > Gemmatimonadota > Gemmatimonadetes > Longimicrobiales > Gaopeijiaceae > BD2-11. Next base: position 889,718 of record OZ245327.1, on the reverse strand, counting down.
TGTATCCGCTGCGGGGCGACATCGCGCTGGCTCCGGGCGGCACTGCGATGACCCAGGGGTTCCACAGATGGGACCATCCGGTTCGCCTCGACAGCTTCCAGCCTCACGGGCACGTGCACCTGCACGCCATGTCGATACGGGTCATCTATCCGGACGGGCGCGAGGAACTGCTCAGCATGGTCACCGACTTCAACGCCCGCTGGCATCACAGCTACATCTACGGCGACGACTCGGCTCCCCTCCTTCCCGAGGGAACCGTCGTGGTCCTCACCGGCTGGTACGACAACACCGAGGACAACCCGCTCAACCCGGATGCGGAGATCTGGTACGCGCGCGGGAGCCGCACCACGGACGAGATGTCGCACGCCTGGATCGCCGTCACCCACCTGACCGAGGAAGGCTACCAGCGCCTGGTCGAGGAGCGCGAGGCCAAGGCCCGCGTGGTCAGCGAGGGGAGCAGCGGATCGCGTTGACGAGAGTGGGCCGGCCTCGCGCCGTCCCGCGGGAGGAGCCGGGGCCGGCCACCGGTACAGCGAAGGAGCTCGCCGCGGTTGTGGGGGCTCCTTCCCCATTGTAGCTAACCGCGTTCAGTCGATTTTCGGGGAGAGTCATGAAGAACCTGCGACTCCGATTTGGCGTAACCACGGCGCTCGCTGTCGTTCTTTCGGTCCCTCTGGGGGCGCAACAGGTGCAGAGGTTGCCGCTGGCGCCGATCCCGCCGACCGGGGAGCCGGTGGCGCCCTTCTTCGAGGGCTGGTACCGGAATCCCGACGGCACCTTCACCTTCTCCTTCGGTTTTTTCAATCTGAACACCGAAGAGATCCTCGAAATCCCCATCGGCCCGGACAACTTCATCGAGCCGGCCGAGTTCGACGGCGACCAGCCCACCCACTTCCCGGTGCGTCCGCGCCGCGACCGGGGCGTGTTCTCGGTGACCGTGCCCGAAAGTTACGCGGACACCAGCCAGAGGGTGGTGTGGACCATCACGGCCAACGGAGTGACCTACTCCACGCCCGCCCGGGTGGGGGTGGATGCGCTCCAGCTCGACTACGGGCCGCGGGCCATGGGGTCGATCCCTCCGCTGCTCCGGTTCGGGGAGGACGGCGAGGTGGGCCAGCACATCCAGGGCGTTAGCTCCGAACCGCGCACCGCAGTCGTGGGCGACCCGCTCTCGCTCACGGTTTGGGTATCGGAGGTGTCGGAGCGGTCCCCGGACGACAACGTCAACACGAACGTCGAGGTGGAAGTCACCTGGTTCAAGCACCGAGGGCCGACCGACGAGGTGATTTTCGAACCCCGGCAGATCACGGTCCCGGGCACCGGCGAAGCCACCACCCTGGTCACCTTCACGGCTCCGGGTGAGTATCTCCTGCGGGCCCGCGTGGACAACTTCGGCGCGAACGACAGCTCGGGGGGCGACCAGTGTTGCTGGAGCAACGGCTACGTGCCGGTGACCGTAACCGGGTCCGCCGGAATGCCATGAGGCTGCTGGCACTCCTGGCCGTGGTGGCGGCGCTGACCGCGGCCCCGGCGAACGCCCAGGAGCCGATGGATCTGGACCGGCTCATCGAGCGCGGGGGAGTCTACCTCGAACCGGGCACCCTCGAGCCCTACAGCGGCCCGGTGGCGCGCATGTGGGCAGCGGGCGCGGTGCGCGAAAGAGGCACCCTCGCCGATGGCCGCTGGACCGGAGTGCACGAGTGGTTCCATCAGAACGGCCGGGTCTCCGGACGGGAGACCTACGAGGACGGCGTCCTCCACGGCCCCGCGGAAATGTATTTCAAGACCGGCAGGCTCTCGGTGCGGGAGAACTACGCCAACGGTGAACTCGACGGTCCCTACGAGTCCTACTGGACTCGCGGCGCCATGGCCGAGCGGGGTGCCTGGCGTTCCGGCAGGCCGTGTGGCGAGTGGACGAGCTTCGGCCGCTCCGTCGTCTTCCCGTCCTGCTCCCAGCCGTAGGCGACGGACCGGGCGTCACACCCCAGGCAAACGCCCGCCGCCGAACCCTCCGCGTCCGCAGTCGGATCGGCCTTCGGTCTTCCCGGATCGGCCTACGCCGCCTGCATGGAGTCCAGGAATTCCTGGTTCGTCGTGGTGCGACTCATGCGCTCGATCAGAAACTGGATGGCTTCCGCGAGCGGCATTTCGGCGAGGAAGTTGCGCAGCAGATAGACCCGGTTGCGCTCGGTTTCGGTGAGGAGCAGTTCTTCCTTGCGGGTGCCGGAGCGATTGAGGTCGATGGCCGGGAAGATGCGCTTGTCGGAGATTTTGCGGTCGAGCACAAGCTCCATGTTTCCGGTGCCCTTGAACTCTTCGAAGATCACTTCGTCCATGCGGCTCCCGGTCTCGATCAGGGCGGTGGCGATGATGGTGAAGGAGCCGCCCCCCTCGATGTTGCGCGCCGCCCCGAAGAACCGCTTGGGCTTGTGCAGCGCGTTGGCGTCCACACCCCCGGACAGGATCTTCCCCGAGTGGGGAATGGTGACGTTGTAGGCGCGCGCCAGCCGGGTAATCGAGTCCAGCAGGATCACAACATCCTTGCCGTGCTCGACCAGCCGCTTGGCCTTCTCCAGCACCATCTCCGCAACCTGCGTGTGACGCTCCGCCGACTCGTCGAAAGTTGAGGCGATCACCTCGGCATCGACGTGCTCTTCCATGTCGGTGACCTCTTCCGGACGCTCATCGATGAGCAGCACGATGAGGTGCGCCTCGGGGTGATTCTCGCTGATGGAGTTGGCCACCTTCTGCAGGAGCATGGTCTTGCCCGCCTTGGGCGGCGAGGTGATCAGCCCCCGCTGCCCCTTGCCGATGGGGGCGATGAGGTCCACCACCCGCATGGACATGTCGCCCGCGGCGCACTCCAGATGGAGGCGGTCGTCGGGATAGCGGGGACGCAGGTTGTCGAACGTCGTTCGATGCTTGGCCTTGTCGGGCGTGTCGAAGTTGACGTTCTCCACCTTGAGCAGCGCGAGATAGCGCTCTCCCTCCTTGGGAGGGCGCACCTGGCCCAGGATGGTGTCGCCGGTGCGAAGGTCGAATCTCTTGATCTGCGAAGGGCTTACGTAGATGTCATCGGGGCCGTAAAGGTAGTTCCAGCTCTGCGAGCGGAGGAACCCGTAACCCTCGGGGAGGATCTCGAGCACGCCTTCTCCCCGCAGCACCACGTCGCTGTCGAGGAGCTTCTGCTCGATGCGAAAGATCAGGTCCTGCTTGCGCAGGCCGGAATAGTTCGGGATCCGCAGTTCACGTGCAAGCTCGTGAAGTTCGCTGACCTGCTTGCTCTTGAGTTCGGCGATGTCCAAGGGATGGCTCCGATTGGAAAGAACGGGGTGCGCGGCCGCGGACACGGCAGCGCGGGCGGGGTGTGTCGGTGGTTGTGGGCGGGATCTGGCGCGGAAGGCGTTGAGACGCTTCGGGGGGGGGCTTGCATCCACGGAGGGTCGCCGGGATGTTAACCGGCCCGAATCAAGGGGTCAAGGGATTGGAGGTCGCTTGCCGAGACACAATCAGAACGGTCGGGGACGCGATCAGCGGGGCTTCCGCTATGTGGTCAGCTACCAGCCCGACTGGCTTCGGCGCGTGACCGTGACCCGCTCGCTGGCGTCGGGAAGACGGTCCACAAAGACCCTCTTTCGCAATCCCGCCTCCCGCCGCCAGGCCCTTCCGGGAAAACGGGTTCGTACGCGCATCATGTCGCCCGAACAGGGCATCGACTTCGAGATTTCGGTGACCGGCCGCCAGGCTTCGGTGGCGCGCATCCGGGTCGTGTGCAACGTGCCCTCCGGGAATCCGGCGACCAGGGATGACGAAGTCGTCTTCACGCTGGAAAACGGACTTCCCCCTTCCCCGTAGAGGGTGCGTCCGTGGAGGGTGCGTCCAGCCGGGACATATCAGGGACGAGCGGAGTAACCAATGGTGACACCGCGACCCTGATTCTCTGGGTGACACCGCGACCCTGATTCTTTCTATCTTCATGCACATGCTGGGAAAGACGCTGAATATCGTCGGCGCCACGGGGCGCGCGGCCATACGCTTCACCGCGTCGGTGGGAGAATGGGGTGTCCTGATGCAGGACGCGATCCGAGGGCTGCGCGCCTTCCGCATCTGGGGGAAGCTGGTCTTCGGACAGATGATGCGGATCGGCGTCGACTCGGTGCCCATCGCCCTCTTCATCGCCGCCTTCACCGGCGTCGTGCTGGCGCTGCAGGCCTCCTACACTCTAACCGGGGCGATCCCGCTCTACCTGGTGGGCAGCCTGGTGGGCAAGACCATGATCATCGAACTGGGTCCGGTGCTGACGGGGCTGGCCCTGGCGGGCCGGGTGGGCGCGAGCATCGCCGCCGAGGTGGGAACCATGCGCGTGACCGAGCAGATCGATGCACTGGAAACCCTGGCCTACGATCCGGCGGCGTATCTGGTGCTCCCCCGGGTGCTGGCCGGCGCGGTGATGTTCCCGGCCGTGACCCTGCTGGCGTCCGCTCTGGGAATCCTGGCCGGCTGGCTGACCGCCATTCAGCTGCTGGACATGTCCACGCCCGAGTTCGTCAGGGGCCTCGAGACCTTCTTCGTGCCCTTCGACGTGGTCTTCTCGGTCATCAAGGCGTTCTCGTTCGGCCTGGCGGTGACGTCACTGGGATGTTTCTTCGGCTTCCACACCCGGGGAGGCGCCGCCGGAGTCGGGCGCGCCGCCACGTCGACCGTCGTCGCGAGCAGCATGATCATCCTGGTCTTCGACGCCTTCTGGGCGGCCGTCCTGCTGTGATCCGGATGCGCGGCGTGCACAAAGCCTTCGGGAGCAAGGTGGTGCTGAACGGCTTCGACCTGGACGTGCCGGAGGGGGCCACGGTGGCGCTGATCGGTGCTTCGGGGGCGGGCAAGTCGGTCGTGTTGAAGCATATTGTGGGGTTGCTCGCCGCGGACCGCGGGAGCGTGACCGTCGACGGACGGGAGGTGGGGGAACTGGACCAGGAGGCGCTGTACGCATTGCGGCGCACGGTCGGCTACGTATTTCAATTTGCGGCGCTCTTCGATTCCATGACGCTGACCCGGAACGTGGAGATGGGGCTGCGCCGCATCCCCGGAATGAGTCGGCGGGACATCCGGCGGCGGGCCGCCGAGTGCCTGGAGCTGGTGAACCTGGGAGAGCTGGGGGACCGCTATCCGTCGGAGATCTCGGGAGGGCAGAAGAAGAGAGCGGGGATCGCGCGCGCGATCGCGACCCGGCCCCGGTATCTCCTCTACGACGAGCCCACCACCGGACTGGATCCGCTCACGACCACGGTGATCGCCCGCCTCATCCTCAGGATGCGGGAGGAGATCGGGGCCACCGGGCTCCTGGTCACGCACGATCTCGAGACGGCGTACAAGGTGGCCGACTCCATGGCCTTCCTGCACGACGGACATGTGCGGGCCCATGGAACGCCCGGCGAAATCCGGACCTCCTGGGATCCGGTGGTCAAATCGTTCATCGAGGGAGATCCGGAACTGATGGAGACACAATATGAGGCGCAATGAGGTCTGGGTCGGGAGCGTCATTCTCCTGAGCGTGGTGGTTGCGGTGGCGGGCAGCCTCTGGCTGCGCGGATATCGCCTGACGCGCGGCACCACCACGGTCGAGGCACTCTTCACCGGCGTGGGGCAGCTCACGGACGGCGCCACCGTGAAGCTGCGCGGGGTGACGATCGGGCGCGTCAACGGCATCGCCGTGGAACCCGACGGCACGGCGGTGCGCGTGGGGCTCGCCATCAACGCCGACGTGCAGCTCCCCGCGGATGCCGCCGTGCTCATCGCGCCCGAGTCGATGTTCGGAGACTGGGGCGCGGAGGTCGTGTCGCGCTCCGCCCACCCGCGCCTCGAGTTCTTCGAACACTCGGACCCCGCGGTGCTGCCCGGCTTCAGCATCCCCGACCTGTCCCGCCTGACCGCCACGGCCGACCAGATCGCCGACAACCTCGCCACCATCACGGACCGGGTGGAGGTGGCCTTCACCCAGGAGACGGCCGAGAATCTCAGGCTGGTGATCGAGAACGTGGGCCGGGTCAGCGAGCAGCTGGCGGCGCTGGCGGATGCCCAGATCGGAGCGGTGGACGATCTGGTGGAGAACGTGCGTACTTCCACCAACCGCGTCGCGGAAGCGGCGGCGCTGGCGACCAGCACCCTGGGAGAGGTGGAGCGCCTGCTCTCGGGCGGGGTCGTCGACTCCATCATCGGCGACACGCGGGTGACCGCCTCCGAGTTCCGGCGCCTCGCCACCGAGCTGCGCGAGACCACGTCCGGACTGGACAACACGCTCCGTTCCGCCGACTCCACCCTGGTGCGCTTCGAGCGGATCGGGCGGGAACTGGAGACCGGGGAGGGAACGCTGGCCCAACTCCTCGCCGACTCCACGGTGGCCATCCAGACCCAGTCCGTGCTCCAGCAGCTCAGCCTGCTGCTGGAGGATTTCCGCGAAAACCCGGGGCGCTACGTACGCCTCTCGATCTTCTGACCATCCATCGGACCCACCAGGGGCAAGCCGGGATGCGGCCTCGAACGCCGAAGCCGGGCAACCTTCCATGCCGCGAATGAGAGACGTCATCGACCTCACCATCATCGGAGGAGGCCCGACCGGCCTCTTCGGGGCCTTCTACGCCGGAATGCGCGGGATGTCCTGCCGCATCATCGACTCGCTCCCGGAGCTGGGGGGGCAGCTCACGGCCCTCTATCCCGAAAAATACATTTTCGATGTGGGCGGCTTTCCGAAGGTGCTCGCCAAGGACCTGGCCCGGGAGCTGGTGGACCAGGGTATTCAGTTCGGCCCCGAGGTCGTGCTGGACGAAGAGGTGCGGGAGCTCCGCGAGGAGGACGGCGTCTTCGTGCTCGAGGGCGCCTCTGCGCGCTACCGCACTCGTACGGTCCTCATCGCCGGAGGAAAGGGCGCCTTCGAGCCCATGGTGCTCAAGTGCCCCGGATACGAGGAACTCCTGGGGTGCGGGGTCGAGTATTCGGTGCGCGATCCCGAGGTCTATCGCGGGAAGCAGGTGGTGATCGTGGGGGGCGGGGATTCGGCGCTGGATTGGGCACTGATCCTGAAGGCCATCGTCCGTCGTTTGGTGGTGGTGCACCGGCGAGCCGGCTTCCGCGCCCACGAGACGTCGGTAGCTCGCCTCGATGAGGCCGCGCGCTCCGGTGAGCTGGAACTGAAGACTTTCTACGAAGTGCGCGAGATCCGCGGCAACGGGAGGGTCGAAGGCTGCACCATCTTCGACAACCGGACCGATACCGAGGAATCCTTCGAGGCCGATGCGGTGCTGACATTTCTGGGCTTCAAGCCGGACCTGGGGCCGATCAAGAGCTGGGGGCTCGAGTCCGACAAGAAGCGCATCGTGGTGAACCAACTGATGGAGACCAGCCGGCCCGGCATATACGCGGCCGGGGACCTGGTGAGCTACCAGGGCAAGCTCGACCTCATCGCCACCGGCTTCGCCGAGGCGGCGATCGCGGTGAACAACGCGATTCGCCGGGTCGACCCGAAGGCTCGCGTGAACCCCGGCCATTCGACCAACCTCAAGATTTTCAAAGACAAGTAACCGGGCCTGGCAGGCGTTCCGGTTTTCGGATACGGAGAACGCATGAAAACCACAGGACCACAGGAACGGGTCGTGATCATCGGGTCGGGGCCGGCGGCATGGACAGCGGCGATATACGCGGCGCGAGCCGATCTGTCGCCCCTGGTGCTGGAGGGGGCCGGCAGCCGGACCATGATCCCGGGGGGACAGCTCATGTTCACCACCGAGGTCGAGAACTATCCCGGCTTCCCGGAGGGGGTGACGGGACCCGAGATGATGGATGCCTTCCGGGCACAGGCGCTGCGCTTCGACACGCGCGTGATCGCCGACGACATCGTGGAGGTGGAGCTGGTGGAGCAGCCCAAGCGCCTGGTGACCAGCAGGGGACAGGAGATTCTCACCGACTCGGTGATCGTCGCTACCGGGGCCAACGCCCGCTGGCTGGGGGTGCCCAACGAGGAGCGCCTGGCGCAGAGCGGCGGCGGGGTGTCCGCGTGTGCCGTGTGCGACGGGGCGCTACCGTACTTCCGCGGCCAGGTCGTGGCCGTGGTGGGCGGGGGCGACAGCGCCATCGAGGACGCCACCTACATGGCGAAGTTCGCCGGCAAGGTGCTCATCATCCATCGCCGCGACCAGTTGCGCGCCTCGGCGATCATGCAGAAGCGCGCCTTCGACAACGAGAAGATCGAGTTCCTGTGGAACAAGGTGGTGACGGAGGTCGTGGGAGACGACGTGATCACCGGGCTGCGGCTGAAGGACACGATCAGCGGCGAGGAGACCTCGCTGGACGCGGGGGGGATGTTCGTGGCGATCGGCCACACGCCCAACACGGGTTTTCTGGACGGGCAGGTGGCCCTCAAGCCCAACGGCTACATCGAGCTGCCGACCCCGTGGCGCACCGAGACTTCGTTGCCCGGGGTGTTCGCGGCGGGGGACGTGATGGACGACTACTACCGCCAGGCGGTGAGCGCGGCGGGGACGGGCTGCATGGCCGCGCTGGACGCCGAACGCTGGTTGTCGCACGGGGGTGCGGGGGAGAACGGCGCGTCGTAGAAAGCTGCTGCTCCTGGAAACCGCCGTCTACCGGAGACGGTTCCTCCTGGAACCGGCGTCTGCCGGAGAACGATTCCCCCTTGTGACCGGCTGTGCCTGGAACCGTCAGGTGGCGCCGTGCGCGCCCCCGTCCACCACGATGACCTCGCCGGTGACGAAGGGCGACTGGTCGAGGAACAGGACCGTGCGCGCGACGTCCTCGGGGGATCCCCAGCCACCGAGGGGGATGCGGGCGGCGGCGGCCCGGACGGCTTCCGCGGTGGCATCTTCCTCGGGGAGTACCGAGCCGGGCGCGATCGCGTTGACCCTCACCCGCGGCGCCAGCACCCGCGCGGCCACCCGGGTGAGGTGGGCGAGGGCGGCCTTGGAGACGGAATGGTGCGGGTAGCGCGCCCACGGGCGGAGGGCGGAGAGGTCGACGATGTTGACGATGTGGCCCCGGCTCGCGGCGAGCGCGGCGGCGGTCGCCTGGATGAGCAGGAAGGGCGCCTTCAGGTTGACCGCCATCACCTGGTCCCACTCGTCCTCGCCGATCTGGTCGAAGGGGGTGGCGAAGAAGGTGGAAGCGTTGTTCACGAGCAGGTCGAGGCGACCGTATGCGGTTGTCGCGGCCTCGGCCAGCTCCCTCGCCCCTTCGTTTCGGGACAGGTCGGCCTGGACGGCCAGCGCGCGCCGCCCCCGGCCCTCGACCTCCTCCACCACCTCACGCGCCGCGGTCCCGGATCCGTGGTAGCCCACGACCACGTCGAAGCCCGCGTCCGCCAGCGCAAGCGTGATGGCGCGCCCGACGCGCACGGCGCCGCCCGTCACCAGCGCCACCCGGTCTGGTTCGGCCGGCGATCGATGGCTCGCGGAGCGGGAGTGGATCACGGGTGTTGGAACCCCTTTTCATTGGGGCCGCGGACGGCCACCTTCCGAAGTCTGCGGACACTCACGGGGGTGTCTCGAAAGGAACCCGGTGAAGCTACCCGGGCCCGCAGAAGGCGGCAAACGTGGGCGCGCCTTGGCTGTCACCGGTCCCGGCAAGGCGGCTGCGCCGAGGACTGGAAGGACCCATCACCGGGGACAATGACCACGCAATCGACCTTGGCACAGCGGGGCCTGCGGAGGGCGGTGTCATGAGTGGGCGGGTAGACCTGCGCGGCAAGGCCTGCGTAGTCACGGGAAGCACGCGCGGCATCGGGCTCGAGATCGCGCGGGTCCTCGCGCGCAGCGGGGCCGATGTCGCGGTCAACTCCCGAAGCGAGCAGGATGTCCGCCGGGTGGCGGCGCGGATGGAGGCGCTGGGCGGGGGGCGCGCGGCCGGGATCACCTGCGACGTGCGCGATCCGGAGGCGTGCCGGCACCTCATCGATTCCGCGGCGGAGCGCTTCGGGCGGCTGGATGTCCTGGTGAACAACGCCGGATGGGGCCGTTTCGCCCCCATTCACGAACTCTCCATCGAAGATTGGCGTCTGCAGATCGACACCAACCTCGGGGGCGTGTTCTACTGTTCCAGGGCCGCCGTTCCTCATCTGGCGGCCACCGGCGACGGCTGGATCATCAACATCGGTTCGCTCGCGGGAAGGCACGCCTTCGCCGGGGGGACGGGGTACAACGCCAGCAAATTCGGGCTGCTGGGGATGACCGAGGCGATGATGCTCGACCTGCGCCACCGGAACATCCGGGTGAGCCTCGTCATGCCGGGGAGCGTCAACACCGGCTTCCGCGGCCAGACCGCCAACCATGACTGGAAGCTGGACGGCCGGGATGTGGCCCGGGCCTTGACGGACTTGCTGGCCTACCCGGGACGGGCACTCCCAAGCCGCATCGAGCTGAGGCCGAGCCGGCCCAGGAAGAGAAAATGACGGCGAACAACATGAAGAACGTGCTGGAAGCGTGGGTGAATCGCCTGGGGGAGGCGGCGTCATGAGCGTCAATGCGCGCGTGCCGGGGCGTGACTTCGTCCGGGAGATCGTGGCCGCCGACCTGGCGAGCGGCAAACACGGAGGCCGGGTGGCAACCCGCTTCCCGCCCGAACCCAACGGCCTGCTGCACATTGGCCACGCCAAGGCCATCTGCCTCGACTTCGGGGTCGCCGCCGAGAACGGGGGCACCTGCAATCTGCGCTTCGACGACACCAACCCGGAGACCGAAGAGGCCGACTACGTGGAGGCCATCAAGCGGGATATCCGCTGGCTGGGCTTCGAGTGGAGCGAGCTGCGGCACGCCTCCGACTACTTCGAGCAGTTGTACGCGTACGGCGTCCGACTGATCGAGAAGGGATCGGCCTACGTCGACAGCCTGAGCGAGGAAGAGATCCGAGCCTACCGCGGCACGGTGACGGAGCCCGGGCGCCCCAGCCCCTACCGGGATCGCCCCATGGAAGAGAGCCTCGAGCTCTTCCGGCGCATGCGCGGCGGGGAATTCGCGGATGGGGAGCATGTGCTGCGCGCCCGCATCGACATGGCGTCGCCCAACATGATCATGCGCGACCCGGTGCTGTATCGCATCCGCCGGGCGCACCACTACCGGACCGGCTCGGAGTGGTGCATCTACCCGATGTACGACTTCGCCCACTGTCTCTCCGACTCCATCGAGGGCATCACCCACTCGCTGTGCACGCTGGAGTTCGTGAACAACCGGGCCATCTACGACTGGCTGCTGGAGGAGGTGGAAGCGCCCCGGCCCGTGCCCCGGCAGTACGAGTTCGCGCGGCTGAACATCGAGTACACCATCGTCTCGAAGCGCAAGCTCCTGCGCCTGGTGGAAGAGGGCCACGTCAGCGGATGGGACGATCCGCGCATGCCCACGCTGTCGGGGCTCCGGCGCAGGGGCGTGACGCCCGAGGCGATCCGCACTTTCTGCCGCCTGGTGGGCATCGCCAAGGCGGATAACCGGGTGGACGCGGCCAAACTCGAGTACGCCATCCGGGACGATCTGAACATGCGCGTGCCCCGCGTGATGTGCGTGCAGCGGCCGCTGAAGGTGGTCATCACGAACTTCCCGGAAGGAGAGACCGACTGGCTGGACGCGCCCCTCTACCCTCACGACGTGCCGCTGGAGGGAACGCGCCCGGTGCCCTTCACGCGCGAGCTCTTCATCGAGCGGCACGACTTCATGGAAGACCCGCCTCGCCGCTTCTTCCGGTTGGCGCCGGAAAGGGAAGTGCGCCTGCGCTACGGCTACTTCATCCGCTGTGAAGAGGTGGTGAAGGACGAGCAGGGCGAGGTCGTTGAGCTGCGCTGCACCTACGACCCCGAAACCCGGGGCGGCTCCGCCCCCGACGGGCGCAAGGTCCGTGGAACCATCCACTGGGTCTCGGCGGAGCACTCGCATCCCTGCGAGGTGCGGCTGTACGACCGGCTCTTCCACACCCGCGATCCCGACCGGGGCGACTTTCTGGCGCAGCTGAACCCGGACTCGCTGGTGGCGCGCGCGGAGGCGCGGGTGGAGCCGAGCATCGCCGAGGACCCTCCCGGCACGCGTTACCAGTTCGAGCGGGTGGGCTACTTCATCAGCGACGAGGTGGACTCGGGGCCGGGTCGGCTGGTCTACAACCGCACCGTCGGTCTGCGGGACTCGTGGGCGAAGATCCGGAAGCAGCAGATGGCGCAGGAGGCGAGGGGGGCGAAGGGGCGGGGCAAGAGGAAGAGGAAGAGGAGAAAGAGGAGCTGAGACGGACTCGCGGGCGTTGGATGTGGAGGAGCCTCCGACCGGACGCGACTGCGAACCGGGAGATCAGGCCAGCAACGCCTCGTTCTTCCTGAAGGGGTCTCGCGTTCGCAGCTCCGGGAAGAGCATGAAGTCCCGGTCGCGGGACAGCAGCACCTCGACCCCGTGAGCCAGACAGATTGCGGCAACCCGGGCGTCGTGTACGACCCCTCCGTGCACACGCGGACGCTGCACGAATCGCCCCAGTATGGTCAGGAAATCGTCGGTTTCGCCAATCAAGCGATTGGACGGCGATGCGGCCCAGGCTTCCAGTTGTCGCCATGCCTACTCCGAGCTCTTGGCTCCTCGCTTTCGATTGGCGAGCCGTAGAGGGTGGCGTAGGGAGAGCCCTCGGCGTATGGTGATCCGAACTGAGCCGCACGTTTGCCCCGTCCTTCAATTCCTGTGGCCCACCAATGCCGTGAAAGAGAACAGGGTCCGAAAGCTTGGTGAACCAGCAGACAACTCCGCTGCGTTTCGCAATCTGGCAAAGCGACATCCACTCTTGTCTGTCATGATCGTGGTGGCATCCGTTGTTGATCAATTCTCTTCGGATGACGTCACCACCATCGTGGAAGAATCTGTTGTCGACATTCATGACGCTTGGACACCATCACCTATGAAACGACCAGAGCCATCGACGCCGACTACTGGTGGAACCGTCATTAGGAACAACGATCCGTTCAACGAGCATCGGATCGCCGCAGAGCGAAAGGCATGGCAATCAGCAAGACACCATGCTTTCGTCCAACCGCCTCCTGATGATGGCAGTGTTGCCAATGCGAAGTTCTCCTTCCATCGCGGTTTCATAGCTGGGTATCAGTATTACGAATTGCTCGCGGCGAAGATCGCTGGCATCGATCTCGATTGGGAAGTCGTACAAAGCGGAAAACCGCGCCGCTACAGCCCAACCGTGATCGTGCCTGATGACATAGAGCAGGTAATCCGCGAAAGGTTACAGCACGAGATGTAGAAACACGGCAGCGGGGACTATAGCGATCAGGCAGGGTAGCGAGGTTAGTTGGGTGAGCAGGATCCGTTCTCGCATTTGCCCTCGGCGGCGCAGCATTCCGTGGCTCGGCGCCTTGGCGATGCTCGGAGTGGCGTGCGGAAGCCCCTATCCGCCTCCGCCGGAAACAGCACAGGACCCGGTCGTCGACACCCTGCACGGTGTCGTTTTCACCGATCCGTACCGGTGGCTCGAGGACCAGGACAGCCCGGAGACGCGGGCGTGGATCGGAGAACAGAACGCCTACGCGGAGCAGATCGTGGGGCAGTCGGCGCTGCGTTCGGAGCTGGAGGCGCGGCTGCGGGAGTTGATGGAGCCCGCGGGGGCGGTGTACCCGCAGCGGCGGGGTGAATTCGAGTATTTCGCCTTCCGGAAACCCGGGCGGCAAGTGGGTGCCATCTACCGGAGGCCGGCGCCCGAGGAGCCCGATGACGGCCCGCTGGATGTCAGCGCGGACTACGAGGTCGTGATCGATCCGCTGGAGCTGCGGGCGGACGGCACCACAAGCGTCGGGATACAGAGTTTCTCGCCTGACGGCAGCCTGATGCTCTATTCCATCCGCGACGGCGGGCGCGACGAGTTGGAGGTGCGGGTGCGCAACCTCAATTCGGGCGAGGACCTTCCCGACCGGTTGCAGACGGCGCTATACAGCAGCGTCGCCTTCACGTCCGACGGCACGGGGTTCTACTACACCCATCGGTCCCGCCAGACCGGCCCGCGCGTGCGCCGCCATGTCCTGGGCACCGACATGTCGGAGGATGTCGAGTTGTTCGGGGCGGGGATCGGCCCGACCGCGTTCGTCAACGCCTCGGAGGGGGACGGCGGCCGCTACCTGATCTACACGGTCCAGCACGGCTGGGCGCGCACCGATGTCTACCTGCACGATCTGGAGTCGGGCGCAGCGCCGGTTCCGCTCGTGCTGGGCGCCCCCGCCCGCTTCCGGCCCCGCTGGGTCGAGGGCGAGATCTACCTGCTCACCAACCTGGACGCGCCGCTCAATCGGGTCGTGGCCGTGCGCCCGGAGGCTCCCGGCCCGAGCCAGTGGCGCGAGGTCATCCCCGAGGGCGAGGATCTGCTGACCGGGTATCAGTTCATCGGCGACGACATCTTCGCCGACTACGTGCGCGACGTGAGCAGCCGCATCGTGCGCTACGGGCCTGACGGGACGCTGATGGGGGAAGTCCCCATCCCCGAGCATCATGTCGCCACGCTGCGCTCACGCGGCGACGACGGAGCGCTGCTGTCTCTCACCTCGCTGCTCGCGCCCCAGACCGTGCTCGAGCTGGACCTGGAGACGATGGAGACCGAGGAGTGGCTGCCCTCCCGCGTCCCATTCGACGGGAGCGCCTACGAGATGAAGCAGGTTTGGTATACTTCCGCGGACGGCACCCGGGCGCCGATGTACATCGCCTACCGCAGGGGACTCGAACCGGATGGCGCGGCCCCTACCCTTCTCTACGGGTACGGCGGCTTCAACTCGAACCTGCTCCCCCGCTTCGACGCGCGCGCCGCCGTCTGGATGGAACGCGGCGGGGTCTACGCCATGGCGACGCTGCGCGGTGGAGGGGAGTTCGGCGAGGAATGGCACCGTGACGGCATGCTCGAGAACAAGCCCAACGTCTTCGCCGACTTCATCGCCGCCGCCGAGTGGCTGGTCGACAACGGCTACACCAACCCGGACAAGCTCGCGATCCGAGGGGTGAGCAACGGCGGGCTGCTGGTGGGAAGCGCCCTGACGAAGCGGCCGGACCTCTTCCGCGCCGTCTTCTGCGGCCTCCCCGACCTGGACATGGTTCGCTTCAACCAGTTCACCGAAACCAACAACATGCCGGCGCTTCTCGAATACGGAAACGCCGCCGTCGCCGAGGAGTTCGAAGTGATCCGGACGTTCTCGCCCTACCAGAACGTGCGCGACGGCGTGGATTACCCGGCGGTGATGCTCACGCAGGGCGACCTGGACACCCGCGTGCCCCCGCTCCAGGCCCGCAAGATGGCGGCGCGGCTGCAGGCGGCCACGGGGTCCGGGCTGCCGGTGATCCTCGACTACGACGAGCGCACCGGGCACGCAGGCGGCCGCACCTTCAGCCGCAACGTGCGCAACGCGGCGATGGAGCTGGCCTTCCTGATGCAGCAGCTGGGGGAGGGATAGGGTAGCCGTTGGTGGGTCCGACGCACACGGGCGTCAGGGACGTGGGCTTGCCCCTCACGCCAGCTGCAAGCCGAACACCTCGAAGCGACGGAAGTCGTTCACGTTGACGGTTGCGATCGGCGCTCCCTCGGCGAGTGCCGTCGCCGCGATCATGCAATCCGAGAGGGATCCGCGACGGCGCCCCGACTCGTTGAACAGGCGGGCGGCAAGGGCTGCATCCTGCGCGGTGAACTCCCTGCGCACGGCGACCATCTCCTCGGCCAGGGCAAGCTCGGAAGGGTGAAGCGGGCCACACAGAAACTCCGCCCAGGCAACTGCACTCATGCCCAGAGTTTCCCCTGCGGCCATCCAGGTTCGCAATCTCCGGTCCTGAGGGGGTCGGGCCTCAAGTGCGCTGATCAGGAAGCTGGTATCCAGATGGATCATCGGGAGTCGGATGACCAGCGGTCGGGCCACGCACGCCGCTCCGCGTTCACTTCCTTCTTCCAGCGTTCCATGTCCACCCTGCGCTCTCGCACGGAAGTCTGCAGGCGATCGAGCGCGGCCAGTGGTCCGCTCTCGCGGGTTGCGTCTTCAGCGGCTGCTGCCCGGATGGCGCGGCGCAACACTTCGGACTTCGAGACCTTCCAGCGCTTGGCCAGCGTCTCGAGGGCACGCACCGTCTCGACGTCGAGGGAATAGGTCGATTTGATGGTCATAGTGGCCATACTTTATGTTATGGCCATATCTCAATCGCCGTCAACCCCTCCGCACTCCTGGAGTGCTCTGGAAGCGGGCAGGGCCAACGGCCGGACCGAGCGTGCCGCTGGCCGGCGAACGGAAGCCTGAAGACGAAAAGAGTGCGGCGGGGACCACCGGGTGGTCTCGTACCGGTTCACGCCGTTGGGGGGCTACCTGGCGGACGCGCTATCGTCCCGCGCTCGGACAAGCTCGACTTCCAAGCGCCCGATGTCGTACCAGTCGATTTCCCGGTCGGGGAAACCATCCGTATCCCCTGGGAGCACCCGGCGATCTACCAGGACGGCAAGGGTGGAGCCCAGAACATCAAATCCTTCGGCTCGGTCTCGAATGCGCACGGCGCCCACGAACGCCGTATCGGAGTAGACGTCGAGATACGAGAAGTCGTATCGGTTGCGGTTCGTGAGAACCCACAACCTTTCTCGTTCGTCAAAGCGGAGTATCCTGCTGTAGGACTTCGGTGTACTCGCGTAGTCCTGGACG
Source organism: Longimicrobiales bacterium (assembly GCA_965225805.1). Lineage (GTDB taxonomy): Bacteria > Gemmatimonadota > Gemmatimonadetes > Longimicrobiales > Gaopeijiaceae > BD2-11. The sequence continues at coordinate 873,043 of OZ245327.1, read as the reverse complement.
GAGTGCGGGGGCACGAAGCCGCCCGCACGAGCCGAACTTCGTCGCAGTGCGCGGTAGTCGTCCACTTCCCATGGGTTGGGCAGCTCTGGTGCGTATAGAGGCGCTTCGACCAGGAAACCCTGGGTGTCGTCACGATCTCTGAAGAGAATCAGGTGCCCGTTACAAGCGGGGAACGCGAAGCTCCGGCCTCTGGAGGCTACGCCATCCATGAGCCCGTCCATGGGAGTAACTTCGCATCCCGCGTCCGTCCGCAGTTCTTCGGGGTAGATCCGTTCCCACAAGACTTCTCCCGAAGCGATGTCCATCTCACCTTGCCACGACGCCAATCCGAATCCGGGCTTGTGACTATCCCTCTTGAAATAGGTACCGACCAGGTTCGAGGAATAATGCGGGGCGGCCGGCATGAACATGGTTCCCGGAAGCCTCACTTGAGACAGGAATTCGCCCGACGGTTCGAATATGGACATGCGGTTGAGAGCGATGTCTACTACCGCGACGCTTTCGCTCGGACCACGGACCAGATACAACGGCTGACGAAGCTCACCGGGCCCCTCGGGGACGGAGGCTTGACTCCAGATGATCAGTCACCCGAGACTGGTCATATGGAAACGATCGACGCATCCCACTTCAGGGCCCGGTGCCTGGCGATCCTCGACCGCGTGCGGAAGATGGGCGAACGCATCATGATTCTCAAACGGGGCCGGCCTGTGGCCGAACTCCGGCCCCCCAGCCAGGCGGAATCGCAGTATCCGCAATCCGAGCTGTCAGGCACGGTGACGGTGATCGGCGACATCGGCGGGCCCGTGGTGCCGGAGGACGATTGGGACAGTCTGGCGGGCGATGGCGCGACCCCTGATCGCACCGGTGGCGAGGCTCTGCGAGATCGCCACACTCGATAGCCTGGGCCGCATACAGGTCGGGATCCCCCGCGAGTGGCTGGAGAAGGCGACCGCCCGCATTCTGAGCGCAACACTGCTCACGCACGACCGCCACATCGTGGATTCCGGGCTGGTTACGACGCTGAGCTGACGCGGGTCACCGCCGTCCCGGTCGACCCTCGGCCTCCTCCTCCGCCGTCATCTCCTCCGGCGTGCCCGACAACGCATCGTGGTGCATGAGCGTGTTGAAGAGGAGCGCGTACGAGCCGTGTGTGTGGGAGCGCCAGAAGGGGTTGAAGGAGAACATCACGACGTGGCCGTCTCCCAGCGGAACGTCGACGACCGCCGGGGCATTGGCCAGCATCTGGCCGTTCTTCAGTCCCCCGCTGATCAGCAGGTCGTCTGCGCGGCGGGCGAAGCGCATCACTACGCGGATGTGGTCGGTGTTGGGACCGAAGGAGAATCCGCCACCCGGCGCGTCGTCGTCCTCCTGTTCGGCGCGGAAAGCCTCCACGCCGGCGGCGCCCAGGTCGCGGGCTCTTCCTTGCACGACATCGTCCTCGTCCGCGCCGCCGCGGCCTGTCCGCCGGGCGGTGGTGTCGCCGGGGCCACGGTTCTGGGGGCCGCCGCCTCCGCCGCCGAAGAAGGCCGCGAAGCCGCCGCCTCCACCGCCAACCCGGAACACCGGGGCCGTGCTGAAAGCGACGCCGAGATTGTCGTAGCCGTAGGCGATCGGGCTATCCTGGTCTGTGACCCGGGCCGCGAAGACGCCACCGCGCGCCCACAGGCCGGGGGTCTGGCGGATCGAGACACCGTCGGCCAGCCCGAAGTGGATCGGCAGACTCGAGGCGCCCGCCATCGTCACGAACACGCCACCGGCTTCCACGAAATCCTTGAGGTGGAGCACGCCCTCGAGCCCCAGTCCACCCCGCATGTCGTCCGTTGAGGCCTGGCGCCCGATGTTGGGCGTGATCTCGGTGGCCTTCCAGGGAATGGGATCATCGCCCTGCAGGCCGCGCACCAGGGTCATGGCGTCGCCGCGTTGCTGGCCCATCACGATCAGGTCGTATGAGTCGCGCAGGCGCGCGTTGTCCCGCACGTCGTGCACCGAGATGTAGTCGTAGGGGATCCCGTACTCGTCCAGTCCCACTCGCAGCCAGCCTTCGTCCTGGGTGTTCATCCAGGTGTGGAGCACGGCGATGCGGGGGACGCGTGTCTCGTGCAGGGGTACGTCGAGCTCCGAGCGAGTGCGATACGCCGTGAAGCCGTACTCGGCGCCGGCCTGGTTGAGAACCATGCCGAGATCCATCTCCGGGTGGTCGGACTCGCGGATCACGAAGGTGCCTGCGTTGAACTCGCGGTCGTCGTCGGTGAATGAAGCCTCGGCCGCGTGGATGACGAGATCGTCGTGCGCGAAACGGAAGGCCGCCAGCGTGTTGTCGGCGTTGTAGTTGATCAGGTAGGTGCCGCCGCGGCCTCCTTCGACACCGCCCGCAAGCGGCACGGATTCGACCAGGGTCATATCGGCGTCCAGCATCTCGGAGTCCTCGACCCGCACCGTCTGCGCGTTGAAGAGCGGGCCGACGGTCCAGCCGACATCGTCGTAGGGGCGGGGGTCGTCGGGGTTGTAGTACTGCTTGTCGAGGAGCATGTCGGCCCCGCGCGAGAAGGGCTGATCCATGCGCACGACGTAGCTGTCCTCGGGGAAGACCGTCTCGCCGATCTCGATCTCATCGTCCGCGCGGTGCACCTCGAAGCCGTGGTCCTCCATAAGCTGGAGCAGCCGCGCCTGCTGCCCGGGCCGCGGATCGTCGGCGGGCAGCACGTAGGCCGCCGGACCCTCGTTGTGCGCCTTGGCCACGGACCGCTCGGATTTCGCATAGAAGTTGCGCAGGAACTCCTCGCCGTTGGTGGCCACCTCGTGCATGGCGATCAGCACCGCGCTCTGTTGCAGGTTGACGTTGTTGCGGATCCCCCAGACGACCTCGCTGAGCGGGGTGCTGGGACGGTGCCACTGGCGCTCGACATCGGAGCGGATGATGCGGGTGGAGGCGTCGCCCGCGCCCTGGGTTTCGTAGAAGCGCCCGATCGAATTGCGCATGTGCGCGACCCACATCATGTAGTTGGCGCCCCAGCCGTCGTAGAAGTCGTGCGTGTAGACGCCCGGGACGCCAAACGCGGTCATGTCCTGCACTTCCTTGTAGGCGAGGCGGTTCCACTCGTTGATGACGATGGGGTCGAGCCAGGCGTTGTAGGGGCCGCGGCCTGTCGACGTGTAGAGGTGCGACGCCGACTCGTGGTGGTCGTGGAAGACGGTCGGCCGGTACTCGAGATAGGTGCCGGTGACGGCGCGGGAGAGCGCCAGCGCCTGGCCGATGTTGTCGCGGTTGTTGTCGTGGGCGACGTACTTGCCCCAGTAGAGAGGCCGCGTGGGCAGGTTGGCGTCGGGGTCCTTGCGCTTCCCCATGTGCAGGTCGACAACCTTCGCCCGCCCGTCGACCTCGATGATGGGCGTGATCATGTAGATGACGCCGTCGCGGATCTCGCGGATGAAGTCGCTCTCGCCGACCGCGAGCCGATAGGCCAGCTCCATGAACATCTCCGGCGACCCCGTCTCGGGCGAATGGATGGCGCCCGCCGACCAATACATGGGCTTGGCGGAGGCGATGATCTCCTCGGCTTCTTCGGGCGTCGTGATGCGTGGATCGGCCAGGGCGCGCAGCGCGGCCTTGTTGGCCTCGAGCCCCGCGATCGACTCCTCGGACCCGACCACCACCAGAATCATCTCCCGACCTTCCTCCGACTCGCCGATCGTGAAGACCTCGACCCGCGGAGAGGCGGCGGCCAGCACGCGCATGTACGAGTAGACTTCCTCCGGGTAGCTCAGCACGTCCGGCGCGCCCGCGATGTGGCCCAGGTGGTCGAGGGGCGTCGGGACTGTCTCGCTGAACGGGAGGTGGTTCACCAGCGGGGTCGAGAAGAACTCCTCGGTGGTGGCCTCGCGGATGAGGGCGGTGTACGCCTCGTCGAGGGGCTGCTGGGCGGCCGTAGGGGCGGCCTCCTGCACGGCAACGGGAGCAGCCAGGACCGCAGCCGAGGCTTCCCGGGCGGTGGCGGGGAGCACGGTCGCGAACAGAGCCGCGGCGTGGGCGAGGGGGGTGGCCGCGAGGAAAGAGAGCGGCTTCATTTTCGGCCTTCCTTGTACCGGGAGCGCGGAACGTCCGATGAAGGTTAGCCGCCCGTCCTGTCGACCGGCCAGAGCTGGACGCGTTCCACATCGAATTCGTCCATCATCATGCCGAGAATGTAGTCTTCGCCGATCTCGAAGACATCCAGGTCAGGTGGCGTTTCCGCGAATCCCTGAACTCGGCCCTCCGCATCGAACACGGTCCAGATGACCTGTGGCTCACCGGGAATCCTGTACTCCTGAACCCAGAGGTAGCCCAGCGGATCGGAGTACAGGGCCTCGAACGCGGGGAAGAACTCGACGAGGGGCATGTCCGCCATCTCTGCGAGCAGACGCGTGCGCCGTGCTTCCGGGAGGTCCGCGTAGCGCTCGGCGAGCACAGCGTCCAGTTCGGCCTGTGTCGGGCTCCGCAGTTCGTGGTCGCGGCGGACGATCCTCACGAGCGTACCATCGCTCTCGTAGGCGCGCAGCTCGTAGTGGTCGGTCGGGGCCACGACGGCGAGATCACCCCAGATGGTCGCAATCGTGGAGCGGCCGAGGGGATGGCGCATTGCCATCGGAGCCACGGGCGAAGAAAACCATTCCTCCCCCGGGTGTGCACCCAGCGACACCCGAAGCTCGCCGTCGGGCCGGAGCAGACCGAATTCCTGGTCCCGCCGAAGGAGCGGATTCTCGGATCCGAACACCCCGCTCAGCACCGCGCTCGGCTTTGCCAGCACCGTCCTGTCGGACAGGACGCCCAGGAGCGAGTGGTAGCCATCGGCCAGGGTGACGGTGCGGCCGCGATTCCCGCGCGAATCGAAGACCTCCAACCGTCTCTGGAACATATTGTCGGCGGCGATCGAGTCACCGGGCCATCGGCTCACCGTCTCCGGCGTGTACGCGCTGAACTCGCCCGGGCCCTCCCCCACACGACCCCAGATGGCCAGGTGCTCACCGTCCGCCGAGAAGACCCGCAGTTCCGAGGTGCCCGCGTTGGCCACCACAATCCTGCCATCGCCAAGCCTCGTGGCGTCCCGAACGTCGAAGAGCATCTCGCCCGGATCACCCTCCTCCGTCCCGATGGACACCGCCGGGGTCTCCCCGATTCGCCAGCCGAGCCGGGAGCCCGGGACTGGGCGTGCATTCTCGACGACCGTGACTCCGGCGCTGTCGCGGGCCTGGGACAGGAGAGCCTGTTCGGTGTCGCTTGTGACCCCGCAGGCGACTAGATGGATGGTCGCGATCGCTGCAAGCGTGGTATGACGAGTCATCGAATCATCCATCCGTCTCTTCCGGGCTTGCGAGCCCCGGCTGCAGCATATCCCAACGCCCTGCCCTGTCTGAACCGACGCGACGGAGGGCGCCAGCGGCCTTAAGCTTCTGCCTGATTCGGTGGATCCCGCGGGGACAGGAGCGGAATCGGCTGCCTCCGCTTCCTGCGGTAGATCGCGAAATCACGGTCCAGGGTGAGGACCGGACTGCCCCGATGCAGTTCGGACATCCGGACCAGACACGCATCCGCGACGGACATCGGGACGTTGCGGTATTTGCTCATGAGGGCCGAGACCTTGTCGATCTCGGCGGAAAGGGAGAAGGAGATGTCGAGGATGCCGCGGCGGACCATTTCCACCACGTCTGCCGGGCTGCCCCGTCCAGCGCGTTGTCCGAGAAAGCCGGCCTCCGACACCACCGCCTCGCATGTGAGCAGCGGGGGCGTGATATTTCTCCATTCCCGGCGCGCCCAATCGTGATGGAAATCACCTGAATTCAGCAGGGCGGCCAGGGGTCCCGCATCCACGATGACCCGCCGTCTCATTCCCCGAAGCCCTCCATGTACTTTGGGTTGGTGGACAGGTCGGGCGGTCCTTCCCAGGCACCGACAAGATCGGCAGCCATGTCCAATGCCGACGGGACCGGCGGCGCGTCGCCGCTCAGGTAAGTCTCGATGGCCTCGCGAATCAGCGCCGACTTGCTCAAGCCTCTCTCGCGGGCCGCAGCACGGACTTGAGCCGCGAGCTGCGCGGGCATCTTGAGGGATACGGGCACCATCGGGGGTTCCTCTCTTCTCTGAGAGTGATACCAACAACAAGCATTTTGGTATTACGACGGCAGAGCGGAACCGTCAAGTTGGGGCGTGCTCGGTTTCGACGCCGGTGCCCGCAGCCTATGCTTCTCCAGTCCGGCTTCCCGAGTCCTGATTCGACTTATCCCGCCCAAAGCATCCACGTGCAGTCGCCCCGACCCCTCCTCGAACTCGACCACCTCACCCTCCGCTTCGGGGGCGTGACCGCGCTCTCCGGCCTCGGTATGGAGGTGCGCACAGGGGAGCTGCTGGCCCTCATCGGGCCCAACGGGGCGGGCAAGACCAGCGTGCTGAACTGCATTTCGGGCCTCTACCGCCCGCAGCAGGGGAGCATCATCCTGACCGGACGCGACGGAGTCCGGCACGCCCTCCACCGCCTGCCGCCGCACCGCATCGCGGCGCTGGGGGTGGCGCGCTCCTTCCAGAACATCGAGCTCTTCAAGCACATGACGGTGCTCGACAACCTGATGCTCGGGCGCCATGTGCACATGAAGGGGGGCGTGCTCGGCGGAGGTTTCTACCTGGGCCGCCAACGCCGCAGGGAAATCGAGCACCGCCGCTACGTGGAAGAGGTCATCGACTTCATGAACCTGGAGCCGCTGCGGAGTGCCGTGGTCGAGAACCTGGCCTACGGCAATCAGCGGCTGGTTGAGATGGCGCGCGCGCTGGCGCTCGATCCTCACCTTCTGCTTCTGGACGAGCCTACGGCAGGGATGAACGCGGAGGAGAAGGAATCGATGGCGCGTTTCATCCTGGATGTCCACGAGGAGCGGGGCATCACCGTCGTGGTGATCGACCACGACATCGATGTGGTCATGGACATCGCGGACCGCGTTGTGGTGCTCGACTTCGGGAGGCGGATCGCGCAGGGGACGCCGGAGGAAGTGAGGAACGACCCGGCGGTCATCGACGCCTACCTGGGAGGGAGGCCGGATATCGCGCGAGCGCCGGTGGCGGCCGGGCAGGCCGGCCGCGAGGAAGCCGCGCCGTGAACGAGACGCTTCCGGGCCTCCTTGCGAGCCACGCCGACAAACGCCCCGACGAGGTCGCGCTGCGAGAGAAGGAGTTCGGCATCTGGCAGGAGATCACCTGGGCGGAGTACCTCGGCCGGGTGCGCGCCTTCTCGCTGGGACTGTCGGAGCTGGGGGTCGAGCGGGGGGACCGGGTCGCGATCATCGGGGACAACCGGCCGGAATGGATGATCGCCGAGCTCGCGGCCCAGGCCGGCGGCGTTCTGCCTCTCGGACTCTATCAGGACTCCATCGCCGGGGAGCTGGCGAGGATGCTCGAGACCGCCGAGGCGCGAGTCATCGTCGCCGAGGATCAGGAGCAGGTCGACAAGGTGCTGGAGGTGCGGGACCGATTGCCCGGCCTCGAGTACATCGTCTACTACGATCCGCGGGGGATGTACGGCTACGAAGCACCCGGTCTGATGGCCTTCGAGGAGGTCGAGGCGCTGGGTGAGCGCCGGCACGCGCGATCCCCGGAGGAGTTCGACGAGAAGCTCGCCGCGGTCTGGTCCGGCGACATCGCGCTCCTGTGCACGACCTCGGGCACGACCAGCATCCCCAAGCTGGCCATGCTCTCGCACGAGAACCTGCTGGCGATGGCGGCCCAGCTGCGGAGCGTGGACGCGATGAATCCGGGCGACGAATTCGTGTCGTTCCTGCCCCTCGCCTGGATCGGGGAGCAGATGGTGTCGGTGGCCAGCGGGCTGCTCGCGGGGTTCACGGTCAACTTCCCCGAGGAGGCGGACACGGCGCGCAAGGACATGCGCGAGATCGGCCCCGCCTTCCTCATGTCGCCGCCCCGCATCTGGGAGAACATGGTCTCGGACGTACAGGTCATGGCCGAGGACACCACGCGCCTGAAGCGCTGGGCGTACGGCTGGGCGATGAAGCATGGCGCGGTCACCGCCGAAGCCCGTTTCCGGGGGCGGCACGTCGGCCTGGCCCAGCGCCTGCGTCACCGCCTCGCCGACTGGATGGTGTTCCATCCCATCCGCGACCAGCTGGGGCTAAGCCGGGTGCGGCGCGCGTACACCGGGGGCGCAGCGCTGGGCCCGGATGTCTTCCGCTTCTACCACGCCATCGGCGTCAACCTGAAGCAGCTTTACGGCCAGACCGAGGTGTCGGGGATCTCGGTGATGCACCGGGACGGCGACATCCGCTTCCAGACGGTGGGCGAGCCGCTGCCCCGCGCCGAGATCCGGATTTCCGGCGAGGGGGAGATTCTCTGTCGCAGTCCGGCGGTCTTCCGGGGCTACTTCCACAACCCGGAGGCTACAGCGGAGACGCTCGAGGACGGCTGGCTGCGCTCGGGCGACGCCGGCTACTTCGACGAGCACGGCCACCTTGTGGTGATCGACCGCCTCGCCGACGTGATGAAGCTCGCGGACGGAAGCCACTTCTCCCCGCAGTTCGTCGAGAACAAGCTCAAGTTCAGTCCCTACATCCGCGAGGCGGTGGTCTTCGGCGGGGCCGGGGCGCCCTTCGTGACGGCGATGATCGCCATCGACATGGAGAACGCCGGGCAGTGGGCCGAACGCCGCCGCATCCCCTACACGACCTTCACCGACCTGGCCCGGCGGCGCGAGGTGAACGCCCTCGTGCGCGAACACGTGGCCGAGGTGAACCGGGAGCTGCCCGCGGCTGCCCGGATCCGCCGTTTTCTGCTGCTGCACAAGGAGCTGCACGCCGACGACGCCGAACTGACGCGCACGCTCAAGGTGCGGCGGCGCCACATCGCCGATCGCTTTGCGGAGATCATCAGCGCCTTGCAGGGCGACGCGGATTCGGTGACGGTGGCGACCGAGATCACCTATCAGGACGGGCGCACCGCAGCGGTGGAACACGAACTGCGCATCGAGACGATGGACGCGACGTGAGGAGCATCCGGCCCGTGAACGAAACCCTCGCCGGAGTCGGCCGGCCCATCGTTCCGCTCGCGGATCGCGCGGCCCTGCCAGAGACCGGTCGCGCCCCGTCGCTCACGCTCTCCGGCCCCTGACCGTGGACATCTTCCTCCAGCTGACGGTTTCGGGGCTGAGCACGGGGATGATCTACGCCCTGGCGGCGGCCGGCTTCGTGGTCATCTACAAGGCCAGCGACGTCCTCAACTTCGCCCAGGGCGACCTGCTGCTGCTCGGCACCTACCTGATCTTCTTCGCGGTGGCCCAGACCGGTCTGCCCTGGAGCCTCGGGGTTCTGGTAACAGTGCTGCTGGCGGTCGTGGTGGCGCTGGTCATAGAACGGCTGGTGCTGCGTCCCCTGGTGGGCGAGCCCATCATCTCGATGATCATGGTGACGATCGGGCTGTCGTCCGTGCTCCGGGGGGCCATCAACGCCATCTGGGGCCCGAATCCCCGCGCCTTCGAGTCGTTCCTGCCCGCCGGGGACATCGTCATCGGGCCGGCGGTGCTCTCCGCGGCGCGCGTCCTCTCCATCCCGATCGCACTCGCGGTGCTCGCCGGGCTGGGGCTCTTCTTCCGCCACACCCGCGACGGCATCGCCATGCGCGCCATCGCCGACGACCAGCAGGCGGCGCTCAGCATGGGGATCAGCATCCCGCGCGTCTTCGGGGTCGCGTGGGGGCTGGCGGCCGCTTCCGCCGCGATCGGGGGGATCATGCTGGGCAACGTCGTCGGGGTGAGCCCCAACGTGGCGTCGATCGGGCTGCGCGTCTTTCCGGTGGTGATCCTGGGCGGGCTGGACTCGATCGCGGGAGCGGTGATCGGGGGCGCCATCATCGGGCTTCTGGAGGTCTATGTCGGCTTCTACGTGGGCCACGGCCTGAACCTTGTGGTGCCCTACCTGGTGCTGATCCTGGTGCTGATGGTCCGCCCCTACGGGCTCTTCGGGAAGGAGATCATCGAAAGGGTATGAGGACGGCGCGAAGGAACGGCGAGCGGGCGGAAACTTGTCAATGTCGGCGCATCGCGGCTGAAGTTGGCGGGCACCCGGCGGGCGGAGGAATGTGGCGATGACCATGGAGTGCGGCGTCTTCCACACGCGCTACGAGTCCGACATGGGACTGCGCCCGCGGCCCGCCCAGCGCATCCGGCTGGGGGCCTTCGCACTCTTCCTGCTCGTCTTCCCCTTCGTGGCCAGCTCGTACTGGCTGGATCTGGCCAACCAGGTCGCCATCGCAACGGTGGGGGCGATCGGCCTCAACATCCTCGTGGGCTACACCGGCCAGATCTCGCTGGGACAGGGCGCCTTCATGGCCATCGGGGCGTACTGCGCGGGACTGCTGACCCTGAACTTCGGGATGCCCTGGGGCGCGAGCATCTTGTGCGCCTGCATCTTCACCGCCGTGGCGGGCACCTTCTTCGGGCTGCCTTCCCTGCGCCTGAAGGGGCTGTACCTGGCCATCGCCACCCTGGCCGCGCAGGAGATCGTCGAGTGGGCGATGACCCACTGGACCGCGGTCACGGGCGGGACCGAAGCCATCGTTCTGCCCGCTCCGCGCCTGTTCGGCCTCCGCCTCAACAGCAGCTTCAACTTCTACTGGCTGGCGGTACTGACGGCGGCCGGGACCGCGCTCTTCGCCGCCAACCTCTTCCGCAGCCGCATCGGCCGCGCCTTCGAGGCGGTACGGGACCAGGACATCGCGGCGAGCGTCATCGGGGTGGATGTCTTCCGCACCAAGCTGCTGGCCTTCGCGACCTCGTCGTTCTTCGTCGGGCTGGCCGGAGCGATGATCGCCTTCTACCGCAACATCATCACCTGGGAGCGCTTCACGCTGAACACCAGCATCGTCTATCTGGCGATGATCATCGTCGGCGGCCTGGGCTCGATTCGCGGCTCGTTCTTCGGCGCGGCGCTGATCACCCTGCTGCCGGCTCTGATCACCAACGCGGGGCGGGCCATTCAGGATACCGCTCCCCAGGCCGCGTCCCTCCTTCCCTACGCGCAGCAGGCCGTGTTCGGGATCGTGATCATCCTTTTCCTGATCTTCGAGCCCCGGGGACTGTCCAAGCTATGGGGGAATGTGAAAGACTACTTTCATGTGTGGCCGTTTGCGTATCGGCGCGGCGAGAATCGGGCCAGTTGAAGGGCGAGAAGGATGAAAGAGATGAACGTCATGCAGATATCGGCGGGGCGAATCGGGTCAGGGCAGACAAAATTGGGGATGGCGATCGCGGCGGCAGCAGTGGCGCTTCGGAGGATCGGGCGTTGCCGGCGAGCGAGTATGCGCGCGGCGGTAGCAGCGGCAGCCGCGGTGCTCCTGTGCGCGGCCTGCGGAGGCGGGGGCGCCGATGCCGACGACAACAGCATCAAGGTCGGGGCCATCTTCGACCTTACCGGGCCCACCGCCGACGTGGGGACCGACTACGGCGAAGGGGTGCGCGGCTTCGCCGACTGGATCAACGGCCGGGGCGGCATCGAGGGACGTCCCATCGACCTCATCTTCCAGGACTACGGCTACCAGGTCGACCGGGCGGAGCAGCTTTACAGCCAGTTCGTGAACGAAGGAGCGGTGATCTTCATGGGGTGGGGCACGGGCGACACCGAAGCCTTGCGCATGCGGGTCGCGGAGGACGAGATCCCCTTCAGTTCGGCGTCGCTCTCGCATCGCCTGGGAGATCCTGCCGAGGCGCCGTACAACTTCCTGCTGGCCACGACCTACAGCGACCAGTTCCGCATCGCCCTCGACTGGATCGCGAACAACCACGGCGGGGGCACGCCCGTCGTCGCGCTGATGCACAACGCGAGCCCCTTCGGGCTGTCGCCGGCGCGGCAGGGTGGGACCGAGTTCGCCGAAGCGCTGGGGATTCACCTGACGCTCTACGAGATGCCGCGCGGCGCGGTGGACTTCACCGCCGAGTTCTCGCGGATCCGGCAGAGCGGCGCCCAGTACGTGGTGTTCCAGAACACCTCCGGGCCGGCCGCGGTGGCGCTCCAGAACGCGCGCAGCCTGGGGCTCGACGCGACCTTCTTCTGCCTGAACTGGTGCTCCAATGCCCAGCTGGTGCGGTTGGCGGGACAGGCCGCTGAGGGGGTGATGGGAACGATGCCCTACGCGCCGCTGAGCATGAATGTGCCGGGGACGCGCGTCATCCGGGAGTATCTGGAGTCGCAGGGCGAGTCCGCCGAGGACAAGACCAACGCGTACACCCAGGGGTGGTGGACCTTCGCGGGCTTCGCCGAGGGGATGCGACGGGTGCTGTCCGCGGGCGAGGAACTCACCGGGGCGAACATCAAGGCGGCCCTGGAGACGCTGGCCGACTACGACATGGGCGGCGTGACCGCGCCCGTGACGCTCACGCCGACCGACCACCGCGGCTCGAAGGGACTGCGCATCTTCCGGGTCGAGGGCGGGGCGTGGGTCCCGTTCACGGACTTCGTCCAGGCGCCGGCGGCGCCCTGAGGGCGGCGGGATGGCGGATTCGGCCCCCGACGGAGACGCGGTGTCGGCGACCGCGAGCGGTCGGGCGGGCTCGGCTACGTCACCGGAGCGCGGGTCGGGTGTGGACGCGGCCCCGCTCCTCAGCCTCAACAACATCGAGGTCCTTTACGACGACGTGATCCTCGTGCTTCGAGGACTGTCACTCCAAGTGGCGGAAGGGCAGATCGCGGCCCTGCTCGGCTCCAATGGGACGGGCAAGACCACGACCCTCAAGGCAATCTCGGGGCTTCTCTACGTGGAGGACGGCGAGGTCAGCGACGGGACCATCGTCTTCGACGGGGAGGAGATCCAGGGGATGGATGCCCACCGCATCGTGGAGAAGGGGATCTTCCAGGTGCTCGAGGGGCGCCGGGTCTTCGAGCATCTGACGGTGCGCGAGAACCTGCTGGCGGGCGCGTACACGCGTAGGAGCCGGCGCGGCCTCGACGGCGAAATGGACAGGGTCTACCACTACTTCCCGGCGCTGGCGGAGCGGCGCGGACAACTGGCGGGCCATCTCTCCGGCGGTGAGCAGCAGATGCTGGCGCTGGGCCGGGCGCTGATGGCTTCGCCACGCATGATGCTGCTGGACGAGCCGTCGCTCGGGCTGGCGCCGATGCTGGTGGAGAGCATCTTCGGAATCGTGGAGCGCATCAACCGCGAGGAGGGAACCACGATCCTGCTGGTGGAGCAGAACGCGCGCGTGGCCCTGTCGGTGGCGGACTACGGGTACATCATGGAGGGGGGACGGGTGGTGCTGGAGGGTACTGCGGCGGAGCTGCGGGCCAACGAGGACGTGAAGGAGTTCTACCTCGGGCTGGGAGATGCGGGACGGCGGTCCTATCGGGACGTCAAGCACTATCGGCGGCGGAAAAGGTGGCTTTCGTGAGGGGGGCGGGGGCGTCGTTAGCGGGCAGCTCGACCAGGGTTGGGCCAGCCGTGGCCGAGGCGGCGCGATCGTGACGAGGGTGCTGCCACCGTGAGGCGACAAACCGGCCAGGGCCGCGGCAACACGAGAGCGGCGTCGGGGAACGGCCCCGAGCAGGGTTCGTCCGAGGCCTGGAGCGCGCTCCAGGATCGGCTGGCGGTGCGCGCGGTCTTGATCGGCGCGGAACGGAGCCGGGAGATAGGGCGGCGGCTCACAGGGGCCGGGGTTTCTCCGGCGGAGGTCGCTGGCGTGGCGGACCTGCAGGCGATTCCGGTTCTGCCCAAGGACGACCTGCCCAGCCTTCAGGCCGCCGATCCGCCCTTCGGGGGGATGCTCGCGGTCCCGGCCGGTTCGCTCCGGCGCATCTACCGATCACCGGGGCCGATCAACGACCCACAGGGGGACAGCGAGGACTTCTGGCGCTTCGGCCCGGCTGTCAGGGCGGCGGGGTTCCGCCCCGGCGAGGTGGTGCTGAACAGCTTCTCGTACCACCTGACGCCGGGCGGCCTGATGCTCGACGGGGGACTGCGCGCGGTCGGGTGTGCGGTTGTCCCGGGGGGCGTGGGTGCGACCACCGCCCAGATCGAGGCGGCGCGAGCAGCCGGGGCGACAGGGTACACGGGAACGCCCCAGTTCCTGCTGACCCTGCTCGAGCGAGCGCAGGAGGCGGGTCGCCCCCTCGGCTTCGAGCGCGCGCTGGTGACGGGCGCGCCCCTGCCGCCGTCCCTGCGCGCCCGCCTGCAGGCCGACTTCGGCGTAGACGTCCACCAGGCCTACGCGGCGGCGGACACCGGGCTGCTCGGCTACGAGTGCGCGGAGAAGGACGGGTGGCACGTCGCCCCCGAGGTGGTGGTCGAGCTGCTCGTGCCCGGCGACGACCGCCCGGCCGCCCGGGGGGAGGCGGGGCAGGTCGTGGTCACCAGCCCCAACGAGGCCTACCCGCTGGTGCGCTTCGGCACCGGCGACCTGTCCGCGTGGAACCGCGCGCCCTGCCCGTGCGGCCGCCCCGGCCCGCGCCTCGCGGGCTTCCTGGGCAGGGTGGGGGAGGGGGTGAAGGTGCGGGGGATGTTCGTGCACCCACGGGAGCTGGCGGCGGCGCTCGGCTCCGACCCGGCCGTGGCGCGCTACCAGGCGGTGGTGACGGCCGAGGGCGCGCGGGACGTGTTCACCGTGAGGGTCGAGGGGGCAGCCGGCCGCGTGGTCAACCCCTCCGCGCTGGCCGCCCGCATCCGTGAGGCGGTGAAAATCCGCCCGGTGGTGGAGGTGGTGGGGGCGGGGACCATCCCCGAAGGTGCGCGGCCGCTGGTGGACGCACGGCGGGAGTCGGCGACACGTTCGGGGTAGCCCCTGCCGTAACGTCTTGCGCTCTCAGAATAGCATCTCGTGCGAGAACTGAAGTTACACGCTTCCGTGGCCGAATTCTCGCCACTTCGTTCCCGCCAATTGGGACCTCAGCCACGTGGTCTCCGGCGCGCTTCCAGCGCCTTCCTGAGCTGTCACTCGTCCGCGCGTTGGTGGCACTGAACCTTGAGCGGCTGGTCCATGAGGTCGGAGGCGAGCTGTCGCCTCAGCGAGTGCCAGCCTCTCACGCTTGGGTTCGAGCCCCGCGAGCTTCTGGGCTCTGTTCCACCAGAAGCGCACCAGCGTCCGGCCTGCGCACCGTGAGGGATCCGGGTAAGCAGGGGCGCGGTGATGCTTGATCAGCGAGGCCTCGGGAGGATCCGTAGCCTGCGATTCCGACGGTTTGGGAGAGGTAGCCGATGAGTCGCCATGAGCGGCTGGTGTCGACCATACTCCTCGGACGGTCGGACGCAAACATTGACTTCAACGAACTGGGCGCGCTGATGTCCAGCGACGCCCGCGGAGTGCTTGGCGATGACTACGCCAGCATGCTCCCCCACCGGGATGTTGCTGCCGACGCTGGCCATTCGGCGCGCTCAAAGGCAGAGGCAGGCTCGCCGGGCCGGACGCCGCTGTGGCGGCCGGCGAACGGCAGCGGGTACCTTCGGGACCGAGCAACGCTTTCCGGGTAGCGCTTTGTGATCCGATCAATCAAGAAGATCCATCGGCTCGAGGGTAGCGCCGACAAAGACCGAGGAGAGCATATGGTCCGACCGTTGACCAAGCGTACCAAGAAGGGAGTGCTTTACGTGCGGCCCCAAGCGGTCGAAACCGCGCTCAGGGCCGCGCTGCGGGAAGATTGCCCGACGTTACGCCAGCGCCTCGAGATCACGGAAGCAGATCGCCCGAGTACCTCAGCTCCGAATGTCTGGTTCATCTCCTTCGCGACGCATACCGGAAGGGGGAGGATCACCGTATGAGCGCAATACTACCGGTCCTGCTCGGTCGCTGTGAGGCGATCCTCAAGACGACGATCGCAGAGTCGGAACTCGGTGCTAGTGAAATGCGGGAAGAGGTGCTGGGCAGATTCACCGAGGTGCTTGCCCGCGGCTGTGTTCGTGAGCGGCCGGACGAGCTGGACTTCTATGAGTGCAGATTCAATCGGGCATTTCGCGCCCTTCGCGTCGATGTTGTGAAGTACAAACGTAGACGCCTACGGCCGACTGTGGAGGCACCACGCGGCGGAGACGGGGACGAGCCCTTGCTCTCGGAAGAAGAGGGGCTCGCGCTTTTGTCTGAGGCAGGCCGAGCACCTGCGACACAGGAGCAAAGCGCACGCCTCAATGACGTCAAGGAAGCAATCGAAGCATTGCCGTCGGACGAACGCACAGCGTTCGTTCTGTGCCGCGTGTACGGATACAAAGTGGAATCCACGGATCCGAATGAGACCACAGCCGCCGTACTCTGCGAGTGCACCGGCCGCACGATTCGGAACCGCCTATCGCGGGCAGAGGCGAAACTATGGCGATCGAAGGAGGAGTCATGAAGCCGATCCCATCCCGTAGCACACAGCGGCGTGAGGCGCTCTACGCGCTCGCGATGGCGGGGAATATGCCGGACGCGGGAGTGCTCGACGACATCGTGCGTCAGTATCCGCAGTTCTCGCGCGAACTGACGGAGTTCGCCGTAGAGCTTGCGCTTGACTCTCTCGTTGAGGGTGGGGCGGTCGAGGCGGCGGCCGATCCAACCAAGGTGAGCCCGGCGGTGTCCCGTGCCATGAGCGCGTTCCACAATCGCCTGTATGCCTTGCGCCAAGGATCCGAGGCGGCGCCAGAGCCTACGCCATCGTCGGACTTCGTGGAGAATCCGTTCTCGGATCTTGGCCGTCGGGAATTTCGAGCGGTGGCCAACGGGATAGGTGCCAACACGGTGCTGGTCGCCAAACTGCGTGATCGACAGATTGATCCGACGACAATCTCAGACGGCTTCAAACGACACGTATCGAAGGAACTCGAGGTACCGGTCGACGTGCTGGCTGCGCACCTGGAGGCCAGCCCGACGGAGACACAGGGAAGCCGTCAGTTCTACAAGGCCGACCATCGGCCCAGGCATGGTGAGCGCCAGAGCTTCGCTGCTGCCGTGAGAGGTTCGGGCCTGACGGACGAACAGCAGCGGCATCTGCTGAGTCTTTAGTCCGTGGATGGTTTCGAGCCGGTCCGGGCCGCTGCCACCAGCTACGTCCACGGTGTCGTCGTTCGACGGCCTCAAGCGATCAGCGCCGACATCACTTGATGATTGCCTCGGCCTGCGCACGAAAGCCGGCTACGCCCTTGCCGAATACTGTCGGCAGCGGCGAGTGTGCCTTTAGCGTTGCCGCCAAGTCGCGGTTAATCCAGGCTATGGTTTCGAGGATCTCCTGATGGCTTCGGTTGAGCTTCCGGTCCCAAACGGCCTCGTGGTGAGAGACGCGGTTACGCAGGTCGCGGAGCGGATCCAAGGCGTGGAAAATCTGGCTGCGTGTGCGCTTGGCTTTGGGTAGATGCGGGAATCCCCTCGTCGCCAGTTCGGGCCAGAGGCGCGGCCCGGCGGTGCGCCCCTGCTCATATGGCCTCTTGCACAGGCTCACCCAGAAACCAAACCCCAAGACCGAGACAAGCCGGCCCTCGTTCATCGGACTCCCCCGAATCCCGATCGTTGTTTTCGCCTGCTCGACGGTTTGACGCTCGCGATCCGCAAGCAGCGAGGGTCGAGCATCGAGCCAACACGGAACCTTGTCGAAACTGAGCGTGGTTTCATCTACGATCTTTCTGGAAATCTTGAAGAGGTGGTTCCTGACGGTAACCTCAAGGGTGTGAAGCGCCGGTTGGAGGGCGCTACACAACGCCAAGTTCCACAAGTACCTAGCTACGCTCTCGACTTCGTCGGTGTCCTCAGGCCGGGCGTAGGCACCTAGCCGCTCCGCTGAAAGGGCATTCCGAAGGCTTCCGATGGATAGCATGGCAGCTCCGCGAGTTGCGTCCTGGGTGGGATTTGACGATACTCCAAGTGTAATTTCTCAGGTCGTCCTCTACTGCACACGCCTTCGGGCGCAGCAAGACGCTGAGATAGGAGCCCCGAGGCGGTTTCGTCCTCGGGGCTCTTGCGTTTCAGGAACCGCTCCTCACATTGTTTGACTTTCCTGCGTGGAGCGGTCCTCGTCGAGGGCTCCTTGCAGGTCCAGTTTCAGGAACCGCTCCTCACATTGTTTGGACGGTGACTTTCCTGCGTGGAGCGGTCCTGCCTAAACCCGACACCAGACCCTACCACTGGTGACAGAGGAATGGAAGGATCCTCGAGGTCTCGAGTGCGGTCCTACTCGGCAACACTTGGCGCGAACCACGGCGCACCAGTCCGTCGAGTTCTGCATCATCCGTGGCACGGTCGCCGATTCCGATGGAGGGAACACCCGCACGACGGGGGACGACTCGTCGAGAGCCCTTAGTCCTGCGCTTCAGGCGCACGCGCACTGCCGGATCCCGGCGTACCGTCCGTAGCGGGCCGAGCAAGGTTCCAGCGGGTTCGTCCCCGGATTTCCGCCACTCGACGCCGTTTTGCCGCTATATCGATACGATGGAATCAGATGAGGTCTAACGGCAAGAAGGGCAGATCGTGCAGTCCTGGCTGAACTTAGACGACTCTTTACCGTGATTCGAGTTCCCTTGACCTTGCCGTTACGTCAGGGTGTCCAGCTCCTGCGTAACGTCAGGGTTGTCCAGCTCCCGCGGCCCGCTTGTTCGCGACAGTGTGGCTTTGGCGCGTCCCGGGACCCCGGATGCCGCGCGGGGTAGCATGACCCGGCGGAACGTCTACGTCATTGGGGGTGGCCTTGGTCCTCACGGAGGCGGCATGACACCCAGGAGATCACGCGTCTGGCTGGTGGGCTTCTGTACGGCCCTGGTGACCGGCTGCTCGGACGACCCGGCGCCGACCGCCCCAACCCCACCTCCCTCGCCCTCACCTGCCGAGCAGACCGACACGGCCGATCGCGCCGCGCTCATCGCCTTCTACAACGCGACGGGCGGGACTTTCTGGCAGGAGAAGAGGAACTGGAACACCACCGAGAGCATCGCCAAATGGCACGGGGTATTGACCAACCCGGCCGGCTTCGTGACTGAATTGTCGCTTCCGGACAACAACCTGTCGGGAACGGTTCCGCCTGAACTCGCGGATCTGACACACCTGAGATGGCTGGTTCTGGACAACAACGAACTGACGGGGACAATCCCGGCTGATCTCCGAAATCTGGCACAGCTGAGAGAGTTGGTTCTGGCCAACAACGAACTGACAGGTCCGATCCCGCCGGCGTTGGGGGAGTTAAGCCAGTTGTCCCTCCTCGACCTGACGGGCAACAGCCTGAACGGGACGATACCGGCTGAACTCGGGGCACTGCCGCGCCTCGACTCCCTGCTGCTCGGCAACAACGAGTTGTCCGGCCCGATTCCGGCCGAGCTGGGCGACCTGGGTTCCCTGCGGAGGCTGCGCGTGTCGTGGAATCAGCTGTCGGGTGCCGTGCCGCCGGAACTTGGCAAGCTGACGAATCTCACGTACCTGAGCGTCAGCCATAACGAACTGACCGGCCCGATTCCGGCGGAACTGGCGAATCTGAGAGCGATTCGTCTCCTGTCGGTTTCGCGGAACAACCTGACGGGTGCGATTCCGCCCGGGTTGGGAGACCTGACCACCCTGCGGCGGCTGTATCTCTACGACAACGATCTCACCGGTGAAATCCCGGTCTCGCTGGGAAACCTGTCGGAACTGGTGCTGCTCTGGATTCACGAAAACGGGCTTTCCGGTCCCTTTCCCGAGGAATTCGGCAACCTCACGGCGCTTCAAGAGCTGCGCGTTGCGGGCAACGGGCTGAGCGGCGGGTTACCCCGCGGTCTCGGCCAACTGCAGGCCTTGACCCGAATCGAGCTTGATGGGAACCATGACCTGGCCGGCTTGCTGCCGCGGAGCATGCTGGACCTGAGGTTCCTGCAGGAGTTGTCGTACGGCGCGACCGGCCTGTGCGCTCAAATCGACGACGAGTTCCAGAAGTGGCTGCGAAGGATTCCGGATGGTGACAGTACGGATTGCGATGTCGCGCAGGTCGAACGACATGCTCTCACCGGCCTGCACGAGTTGACCGACGGCCCGTCCTGGGCGAATCCGACGGCGTGGGGGACGGACGCTCCCCTGGGAGACTGGCATGGCGTGGCCACCGAAGACGGACATGTCGTGGAAGTGGCGCTGCCCGCAAACGGCTTGTCCGGCCCGCTGCCCGCGGAGATTGCCAACCTCCTGAAGCTCACGGTGCTCGACCTGACGGCAAACGAACTGTCCGGTGCGTTTCCGGGGACGATCGCCGGATTGCAGGAGCTTACCGAGTTGCGCGTGGGCCGGAACGCGGGGCTGGAGGGAGTGCTTCCCTTTGCTCTCCGGCACCTGGAACGGGTCCGGGTGCTGCACTACGATGACACCGGCCTGTGCGCGTCTCCTTCGCCGAATTTTCTGGCATGGTACACCGCGATCGAGGAAACCGCGGGCGCCATCTGCGACAGCGCGGAAGAAGTCACGGTTTCCATGCCGATGGTCTACCTTACCCAGTCGGTCCAGACGCCGTCCCGGAGCGTACGTCTGGTGGCCGACCGGGACGCACTGTTGAGGGCATTCGTCACAGCTGAGCAACCGGGAGGGTTCTTCGAGCCCGAGGTCGTTGCCGTGTTCACGGGGCCGGAGGGAGACGAGGTCCACCGCGTGGTGATGACTCGCCATGCCAACCAGATCCCCACGCAGGCGGACGAGGGCGAACTGGAGCTGTCGTACAACGCCGTGATTCCCGGCGAGATCATCGCCCCGGGGGTCGAGATGGTCGTCGAGGTGGACCCCGAGGGAACCGTGCCCTTCACTGCCGGAAGCGAAACCCGTTTCCCCAACCAGGGCTCCGACTCGCTGAACGTGGTGGAAGTGCCCCCAATGCAGCTCACGTTGGTTCCGGTCATCGCAACCGCGGAGCCCGACACGTCGGTTGTGAGGTGGGTGCGCGACCTCTCCGCCGACAGCCCCCAATTGGGACTGCTCAAGCACGCGTTCCCGTTTGCCGAGTTCAGCGTCAGTCCGCGCGAACCCTTTTACACGTCGCAGAATCTCACCGCCACGGGCGGGCAGTATGCACTGTTCACAGAACTCGAGGCGGTGCGAGCATCGGACGGTGGCACGGGCTACTACTACGGGGTCGTCAGCAACCTCGGGTCCGTCCTGGGTCGGGGGCAGCTACCCGGCTGGGTGAGCATCGGCGTAAACAGCCGGACCACGCTGGCACACGAAATAGGACACAACCAATCGCTAAGGCACGCCCCGTGCGGCAATCCCGGTGGCGTCGATCCGGACTTCCCCTACCAGGACGGAAGCATCGGCGTATGGGGATACGACTTCGGTAATGGATCAATGCTGCCTCCCGACCGCAGCAAGGACATCATGACCTATTGCCGGACCTTGCCATGGCTCAGCGACTACTATTTCGAAAAAGTGATTGACCATCGCGCACAGCTGGCCACGGACGCTGCGAGCGCACCCTTGGCCGCATCCACCCCGCCTTCCGACATGCTGGTGCTTGGGGGTGGAGTGGTTGATGGTGAGCTGTGGATCGAGCCGGTGTTCTCGATGCGCGCGGCGGCAAGGCTTCCCGATGCGGCGGGTCCGTACCGCATTCGGGGGACCGGCTCCGATGGCCGGCCGTTGTTCTCGTTGGACTTCACACCCCGTGAGGACGGGCACGGTGGCCGGCACTTCTTCTTCACGGTGCCGATCGAGGCCGATTGGGAGAACGCGCTCGAACGCATCACGCTGACGGCGCCGGAGGGCGTGGCCTACCTGGACCAGGCCGACGAGCGTCCGGTCACTGTGGTCACTGAGCGCGGGACAGGGCGCCTGCGCGCGATTCTGCGGGACTGGGAGGGGGCGCTGCCGGACGTGCTCAGTGACCCGGCCGACCTGGAGGTGAGCATGACGCGCGGGCTCAAAGAGGCGGTACGGCTGCGGAGGTGACCTGACCTCCCGCAGCCCGCTTGTTCGCGGCAGTGCGGCGTTGGCGCGTCCCGGGACTCCCGGATGCCGAACGGGGTAACGACCCGGAGGTACGTTTACGCCATCGGGGGCGGACCTGGCCTCCACGGAGACGGCATGGCACGTAGGAGATCACGCGTCTGGTCAGCAGGCTTCTGCATCATCCTGCTGACCGTCTGCTCGGACGACCCGGCGCCGACCGCCCCGACCCCACCTCCGCCTCCTCCCCCCCTGGAGCCCTATACGGCTGAGCGCGCCGCGCTCATCGCCCTCTACAACGCGACGAACGGGACGCACTGGCATGAGCAGAGGAACTGGAACAACGCCGGGAGCATCCGGGACTGGCAGGGGGTGTCGACCAGCTCTGCCGGCTTGGTCACCGGGTTGTCGCTTACGGACAACAACCTGACGGGAACGCTCCCGCCCGAGCTCGGGGATCTGACACATCTGAGACAGCTGGTTCTGGACGAAAACCAGTTGTCGGGCTCGATTCCGCCTGAACTGGGGGAGCTGCCACAACTGAGGCGGCTTGTTCTGGACGCCAACCAGCTGATGGGTCCGGTCCCGCCGGAGTTGGGGAGGCTGCGCCAGCTGACCATGCTCGATCTGAGCAGGAACAGCCTCAGCGGGACGATCCCCTCTGAACTCGGATCACTGTCGCGCCTCGACTCCCTGCTGCTTCACCGCAACGAGCTGACCGGCCCTGTTCCCGCCGAACTGGGGAACCTTGGTTCGCTGCGGAGGCTGCTCCTGGCGTTGAACCAGCTAACGGGTCCGGTGCCGCCGGAACTGGGCAACCTGGCGAATCTCACCTACCTGAGCGTCAGCCGTAACGAGTTGACGGGCACGATTCCGACGGAACTGGCGAAGCTGAGCGCGATTCAGATTCTGTCGGTTTCGCGGAACAACCTGACGGGGACGATTCCGCCCGAGCTGGGACAGCTGGCCACTCTGGAGGGGCTGTATCTCTACAAAAACCAGCTCACTGGTGAAATCCCCGTCTCCCTGGGCAACCTGGCGAACCTTGAGACGCTCTGGATTCACGACAACGGGCTTTCCGGCCCTCTGATCGAAGAACTCGGCAACCTGTCGGCGCTTCACGACCTGCGAGCCGCAGACAACGGGCTGAGCGGCGGGTTGCCCCGCAATCTGGGTAAGCTCCAGGCCTTTTCCCGGCTCGAGCTCGAGGGGAACCACAACCTGACCGGCCTGCTGCCGCGGAGCATGGTCGGCCAGGAGTTCCTGCAAGTGTTGTCGTACGGAGCGACCGGCCTGTGCGCTCAGATCGACGACGAGTTCCAGGAGTGGCTGCGGACGGTTCCGGACGGTAGCAGGGCGGATTGCGATGTCGCGCAGGTCGAACAACTTGCTCTCAACAGCCTGCACGATGTGACCGGCGGTTCCTCCTGGGCGAACCGGGCGGCATGGGGAACAGACGCTCCCCTGGGAGATTGGCATGGTGTGGCCACCGAGGGGGGACGCGTCGTGGAATTGGCGCTGCCCGGCAACGGCCTGTCCGGTCCGCTTCCCGCAGAGATTGCGAACCTCACCGAGCTCACGATGGTCGACCTGACAGGCAACGACCTGTCCGGTGCGGTTCCGAGCGCCGGCGCCGGGTTGCAGGAACTCTCCGAGTTGCGCCTGGGCCTGAATGCGGGGCTGGAGGGCGCGCTGCCGTTCGCTCTCCGGCGCCTGCAACGGGTTCGCGTGCTGCTCTACGATGGCACCGGTCTGTGTGCATCTCCCTCGCCGGACTTTCAGGCATGGTACGCCGCGATCGAGCAGACCGCCGGCGCGATCTGCGACAACCCGGGTCAGATCACGGTATCCCTGCCGATGGTCTACCTCACCCAGTCGGTCCAGACTCCGTCCCGGCGCGTGCGTCTGGTGGCCAACCGGGACGCACTGCTGAGGGCATTCGTCACCGCCGAGGAACCGAGAGGGTTCTTTGAGCCCGAGGTCGTTGCGGTCTTCACGGGGCCGAGAGGGAGCAAGGTTCACCGCGTGGTCATGACTCGCGATGCCAGCCAGATCCCGGCCGAGACGGAGGAGGGCGATCTTGAACTCTCGTACAACGCCGTGATCCCTGCGGAGATTATCGTCCCGGGCGTTGAGATGGTCGTCGAGGTCGATCCCGAGGGAACCGTGCCTCTCACTGCCGAAAGCGAAGCCCGATTCCCGGACGAGGGCTCCGACTCGCTGAACGTGGTGGAAGTGCCCCCAATGCTGCTCACGCTGGTCCCGGTCGTGGACGCTGCGGAGCCCGACACGTCGGTTCTGGGGTGGGTCCGCGGCATCTCCGCCGAGAGTCCCGAGGTCGCGTTGCTGAAGCACGCATTCCCGTTTGCCGAGTTCAGCGTCAGACCGCACAGCGCCTACTACACGTCCGTGGATCCCACCACCAGGTCCGGGCGGACGTCACTGGCTGGAGAACTCGAGGCGCTGCGGGCATCGGAAGGCGACACGGGCTACTACTACGGGGTCGTCGCCAGCCTGGGATCCCTCGCGGGTTGGGGGCAGCTACCCGGCTGGGTAAGCATGGGCATCACGAGGCCGACCACGCTGGCGCATGAAGTAGGCCACAATCTCTCGCTCAGGCACGCGCCGTGCGGCGATCCCAGTGGCGTTGATCCAGCCTTCCCCTACGAGGACGGAAGCATCGGCGTGTGGGGATATGACTTCCGCAATGGATCAACGGTGCCTCCTGACCGCGGCAAGGACATCATGACCTATTGCCGGACGTTGCCATGGCTCAGCGACTACTATTTCGAACAGGTGATCGACCATCGCGCACGGTTGGCCGCGTCTGCCGCGAGCGCGCCGTTGGCCGCCTCGGACCCGCCTTCCGACATGCTTGTGCTTTGGGGCGGAGTCGTCGATGGCGAGCTGTGGATCGAGCCGGTGTTCTCGATGAAAGCGGCGGCGAGACTGCCCGAGACGCGGGGTCCTTACCGCATTCGAGGGACCGGCTCCGATGGCCGGTCGCTGTTCTCGCTGGATTTCACGCCCGGCGAGGACGAGTACGCGGGCAGGCACTTCTTCTTCACCGTGCCGATCGAGGCCGATTGGGAGGATTCGCTCGAACGCATCACGCTGACGGGGCCGGAAGGCCTGGCGTACCTGGATCAGGCCGACGAGCGACAAATCACCGTGGTCACGGAGCCCGGGACGGGGCGCCTCCGCGCGATTCTGCGGGACTGGGAAGGGGCGCTGCCGGACGTGCTCAGCGACGAGGCCGACCTGGAGGTGAGCATGACGCGCGGGCTCAAAGAGGCGGTACGGCTGCGGAGGTGAAGGGAGGGGCGGGGTTGGCCTGGCCCCCATACGGAGGCGGTATGACACATCGGAGATCACGCGTCTGGGTGGTGGGCCTCTGCACGGTCCTTCTGACCGTCTGCTCGGACGAAGACTCGGCGATCACCGCCCTGCGCCAGGTCGAGCAGACCGATACGGCCGACCGGGCCACGCTCATCGCCTTCTACAACGCGACCGGGGGGCCGAACTGGGACGACAGGGGGAACTGGCACACCCCGGAGAGCATCAGGAACTGGCAGGGGGTATCGACCAACTCGGCCGGCTTCGTCACCGAGCTGTCGCTGTCGGAAAACGACCTGTCGGGAACCCTCCCACCGGCGCTGGGGGAACTGGCGCAGCTGAGACGGCTGGTTCTGACCGACAACCAGTTGACGGGTCCGATCCCTCCGGAGTTGGGACAACTGAGCCAGCTGACCAGGCTCGACCTGCACCGCAACCGCCTGAACGGGACGATCCCCGCTGAACTCGGAGCGCTGCCGCGCCTCGACTCCCTGGTGCTCTTCGGCAATGAGCTGTCCGGCCCGATTCCGGGCGACCTGGGAAACCTGAGTACTCTGCGACGGCTGTCCCTGTCGGAAAACCAGCTATCGGGTTCGATCCCGCCGGGACTTGGCAACCTCACAAGCCTCACCAACCTGAACATCAGCCGCAACCAATTGACCGGCCCGATTCCGCCGGAACTTGGCAATCTGCGTACGATACGGATCCTGTCGGTTCATCGGAACAACCTGTCGGGTTCGATTCCGCCCGAGCTGGGAGACCTGGTCACCGTGGAGCGGCTGATTCTCAACAACAACGAGCTCACCGGTGAAATCCCCGTATCGCTGGGGAATCTGTCGAAACTGGAGACGCTGTGGATGAACGAAAACCAGCTTTCCGGCCCATTGCCCGAGGAATTCGGTAACCTCACGGCGCTCCAGTTGCTGGGCGTCGCAAACAACTGGCTGAGCGGCGAGTTGCCCCGCCGTCTAGGAGAACTCCAGGCCTTGACCCGACTCGAGCTCGAGGGAAACCACGGCCTGACCGGCTTGCTGCCCCGGAGCATGATCGCCATCGGGTTCCTGCAGACTCTGTCGTACGGAGCGACCGACCTTTGCGTTCAAATCGACGACGAATTCCAGGAATGGCTGCGGGCGATTTCGGATGTTGACGGGACGAATTGCGATGTCGCGCGGGTCGAGCGACTCGCGCTCGCCAGCCTGCACGACATGACCGGCGGCCCGTCCTGGGCGAACCGGGGCGCGTGGGGAACGGACGCTCCCCTGGGCGACTGGCATGGAGTGGCCACCGAGGGGGAACGTGTCGTGGAGCTTGCGCTGCCCGCCAACGGTTTGGCCGGTCCGCTGCCGGCGGAGCTTGCCAACCTCACTGAGCTCTCGGTGGTCGACCTGACAGGCAACGACCTGTCTGGAGCCTTTCCGAGCGTCATCGCCGGTTTGCGGGAACTTGCCGAGTTGCGCGTAGGGGGGAATACGGGGCTTGAGGGCGCGCTGCCGTTCGCTCTTCGGCGCCTGGAACGGGTTCGCGTGCTGCTCCACGACGACACCGGTCTTTGCGCGTCTCCTGTGCCGGACTTTCAGGCATGGTACACCGCCGTCGAGCAGACCGCCGGGGCCATCTGCGACAACCCGGACCAGATCACGATATCCCTGCCGATGGTCTACCTCACCCAGTCGGTCCAGACCCCGTCCCGGGGCGTGCCTCTGGTGGCCAACCGGGACGCGCTGCTGAGGGCATTCGTCACAGCGGAGGAACCGAGAGGGTTCTTTGAGCCAGAGGTCGTTGCGGTCTTTACGGGCCCGGAAGGGGACGAAGTTCACCGCCTGGTCATGACGCGCGATGGCAACCAGATCCCTGCACTGGCCGAGGAGGGCGATCTTGGAACGTCGTACAACGCCGTGATTCCTGCCGAGGTCATCGTCCCGGGCGTCGAGATGGTCGTCGAGGTCGCCCCCGGGGGCACCCTCCCCCTCACCGCCGAGAGCAAGACCCGATTCCCGGATACGGGCCTCCACTCGCTGAACGTTGTGGAAGTGCCCCCGATTCTGCTCACTCTGGTTCCGGTCCTGGAGGCCGCGGAGCCGGACACGTCCGTTCTGGGGTGGGTCCGCGGAATCTCCGCCGACAGCCCCCAGGTCGGATTGCTGAAGCACGCATTCCCGTTTGCCGAGTTCAGCGTCAGGCCCCACGAAGCCTACCATACCTCACTGGATCTCTCCACGACAACCGGGCAGGCGGCGCTGCTTGGAGAACTCGAGGCACTGCGGGCATCGGAAGACGGCACGGGCCACTACTACGGGGTCGTTGCCCGCCTGGGAGGATCCTTAACCGGTCGAGGGCGGCAACCCGGTGGGGTAAGCTTCGGGATCAGGAGTCCGGCTACGCTGGCGCACGAAGTAGGACACAATCTCTCGCTTGGGCACGCGCCGTGTGGTACCAACTACTACCTCGATCGGGACTTCCCCTACCCGGACGGAAGCATCGGCGTGTGGGGATACGACTTCCGGAACGGATCACTGGTGTCTCCCGACGCCGGCCGGGACATCATGACCTACTGTTTCTCGTTGCCATGGCTCAGCGACTACAATTTCCAAAAGGTGATCGACCATCGCGCACAGTTCGCCGCGAACGCCGCGCGCGCACGGTTTGCCGCATCGAAAGCGTCCTCCGACATGCTCGTGCTGTCGGGCGGAGCCGTGGATGGCGAGCTGTGGATCGAGCCGGTGTTCTCGATGGGTACGGCGCCGAGACTTCCGGACACGTGGGGTCCCTACCGCATTCAAGGGATCGGCTCTGGCGGCCAGCCGCTGTTCTCGCTGGACTTCACGCCCGGCGAGGACGAGTACGGTGACAAGCACTTCTTCTTCACGGTGCCGATCGAGGCCGATTGGGAGAACTCACTCGAACGCATCACGCTGACGGGGCCGGCAGGCCAGGCATACGTGGACCAGGCCGACGAGCGCCGAATCACTGTGGTCACGGAGCCCGGGACGGGACGCGTGCGCGCGATTCTGCGGGACTGGGAAGGGGCGCTGCCGGACGCGCTCGGCAACGAGGCCGACCTCGAGGTGAGCATGACGCGCGGGCTCAAAGAGGCGGTACGGCTGCGGAGGTGACGGGAGGGCCGGTAGAGGTGCGCGGCAGCTTCTTTGCGGCGGGCTGTGGATGGACCGGCGGGGGTACCAGGCCCTACCTTGGGCCAGATTGGCGCGCACTCCGGAGGTTGTGATGAAACGGCTTTCTCCGCCCGATGTTCATCTGGCTCTCAGACCGGTCGTCCCAGGCTTCCTCGCTCTCGCTCTCTCGTTGCCGCCGGCGACGGTCGCCCCCGCAGCAGCCCAGTCGGGCGAGGTGCGGATCGTCCAGACGAATTCGGCTGGCGACAACGTGCACATCATCGACCCGGCGACGAACCAGGTCGTGCAGGTGATCGAGGGAATCCCGAAGGCGCACGGGGTCGCGGCGGCGCCGGACGGGAGCGCCCTCTATTTCAGCAACGAGATCCACCGCACGCTGGAAATCGTGCCGACGGACGTCTTGGAGGTTACGGAACGGATCCCGCTCTCCGGACGGCCGCACAACGTCGCGATCAGCAACGACGGCCGGAAGGTGTACGTCGCGATCATCCAGGACTGCAGTTGCGTCGATGTCGTGGACCTCGAGAAGGGCGAGGTCGTCAAGTCGATCCCCACGCTGGGGACGGTGCACAACGTGTTCATGTCGCCCGACGGGCGGCACGTCGCGGCGGGGATGATCGGCGCGCGCACCCTGACCATCATCGACACCTCGATCGACGAGGCGATCTGGTCGCTGCATTTCAGCGGTCGCACGACGGGCGGTTACGCCGACGGGGGCGTACGGCCGATGGCGTTCGAGACCCATCCGGACGGCTCGACGAACCGTTTGTTCATCCAGATCTCCAACTATCACGGCGTCTACGTGGTGGACTTCGCGATGCGCAAGGTCGTCGAGAAGCTGGACATGCCAAGCCTCCCGATCTCGCGCGTGACGAACGACGCGCTGCAGGGATCGCCGGGCCACGGCCTCGCGGTTTCGCCGGACGGGCGCCAGCTGTGGTCCACGAGCAAGCCCAACGGGCACGTGTACGCATGGTCGCTGCCGGATCTCGAGTACCTTGGAGGCGTCGAGGTGGGCCACATCCCCGACTGGCTGACGATGACGCCCGACAGCCGCTACCTGTACGTGGCGAACGCCGGATCGAACGACGTGTCGGTCGTCGATACGCGGGAGATGAAGGAGATCGCGCGCATTCCGGTGGGCCAGGTGCCGAAGCGCAACAAGACCGTGGTATTCCGGTGAGCCGCGTGCCCCTGTGGCCGGCTGGCCCTGGCGGAATCTGCCACCGGCCATTACTGCTCGCCTCCCGCCGAGCAGGGCACGCCCCTGCGTCTGCAGCGGCTCCGCGAGACGGTCGAGGGAGAGGTCTTCTGGTCGGAAGAGGATTCCCGCAGGAACTTCGAGGTCGTCTCCCGTCTCGTGACGCCCGGGGATCCAGACCGCAGCCGGCTTCTGAGGAAGCCCCTCGTGGCGTCGGCCGGCGGCGCGGCACTCCATGTGGGCGGGAAGTTCTTTGAATCGAAGGAGAACCCGGAATGGCGCGCGATGGCCGACTGGGTCGCAGCGGCGGATCCTGTCGAGCCCTCGTTCGGACCGCGTCTGAACTACGACTTCTTCCGTGAATGCGTGCAGCGGGTCTTCCTCGACAAACGCCCAGGTGACGTAGAGTGCATCCACTGTCACGCGTCGGGCGTGCGCGGCTTCGCCCAGCCCATCGTCGGGGGCCGCGATTTCTGGAACGAGGAGGAGACGCGGCGCAACTACGCGATCGCACGCCGTTACGTGGAGCCCGGCGAGCCGATGATGAGTCGGCTCCTGACGCATCCGCTCGCGCCCTCCGCAGGAGGGGACTACTTCCACGGCGGTCCCCGGCGATGGGCATCGACGGACGATCCCGAGTGGCAGATGCTGGCCGCCTGGGTGCGCGGCGAAACCCCCGCGTGTGTGGTCGGCGAGGGCGATCGCTGACCCGTTCCAAGGCAACCATGCCGTAACGTCAGGGTTGCAAAGTCAGCCCTGTAGACGTTGCAAATCAGAGCATGCAGCTGTTGCAATCGCAATCACAAGACCGTTGCAAATCCGGCCTCGGCAGTCTAGCATACGAGAGATTCATCTCCATCATGCCTTGCTCGCCCCGATGCCATGCAACGCGATTTCGAGGGTTCCGGGTACTCTGAACCCGCCGATGGCGGGGAAGTCCTGGCGTCCCGTGCCAGGGGGAAGGCTGGCCCTGGAAGCTACCGGGCGCGGATCGCGGATCGAGAACTGAGTGCGCGCCTGGCATCGGCGGGGGCGGTAGTCGTCGAGGGTCCCAGAGCTTGTGGCAAGACATGGACTGCTCGCCAGATTGCGCGCAGCGAAGTGCTTCTCGATGTGGACGACGAAGCTCGCCGCCTCGCAAGGCTCGAGCCTGCCGAGCTCCTGGCAGGTCGAACGCCCCGCCTGATCGACGAATGGCAGTTGGAGCCCCACCTTTGGAACCATGTACGCCGGGCAGTCGACGATCGCCAGGCCAAGGCACAATTCATCCTCACCGGTTCCGCGGTGCCGCCCGATGCCATAACGCGCCATACCGGCGCGGGTCGCTTCAGCCGGCTGCGTCTGAGGCCCATGTCCTTGTCCGAGCTGGGGTACGCCACAGGCGCGATATCGCTCGGTGCTGTGCTCAGGGGTGAGCGCGTCAGAAGTCCGGCGGCTCATTTCCCCGCCCGTCAAATGGCGGAGATCCTCTGTGTCGGTGGCTGGCCGGGACACCTCTTCTCCTCGGCCGATGAAGCCCGGCTCGCCAACCGGGACTATCTGGCGGAAGTGTGCCGTGTCGATGTTGCGCGCGTAAACGGCGTGCGGCACGATCCTGAGAACGTAGACCGGGTGCTACAGTCCCTGGCTCGCAACGCTGCCACCTGCGCATCTCTCGCGACGATCGCGTCTGATGTCGCCGGACCCGATCCCCGGCCTGCCCACCGCACGGTCCGAAGCTATCTGACGGCCCTCGAGCGCCTCATGCTGGTGGAGGATCAGCCGCCCTGGGCCCCCCACCTGCGTTCCCGCTCACGGCTCAGATCCTCGCCGAAGCGCCATTTCGTGGATCCGTCGCTGGCGGTGGCTGCGCTGCGCGCGGACGCGGAGCATCTGATGAAGGATATCAGCTGGTTCGGATTCCTGTTCGAGTCGATGGTCGTGCGGGACTTGCGCGTCTATGCGCAGGCGAGCGACGCGCGGGTCTACCACTATCGGGACAACACCGGCCTGGAGGTGGATGCGATCGTCGACGCAGGCATGGGCCGCTGGTCGGCGTTCGAAGTCAAGCTGGGAACCACCCGCGTCGAAGCAGCCGCCCGGGCCCTCCTCAAATTCGCGAACCGGGTGGACACGGATCGCTGTGGCAAGCCTTCCGCGCTGGGCGTCATCGTCCACAGCGGCTACGGGTACACGCGCAGTGACGGGGTGGCCGTGATTCCAATCGGAGCCCTCGGACCGTAGCCGGTCCGGAGGGTCGCGGCGCTACCACCCTGAAGGAGCAGACCGCGACTCTTCCGTACGCCGGGGTCGCTTGCGTCCAGTACCGGGATCGGATCAATTCCGGTTTTCCGAACCAACCCGCGTCAACCGTATTCTGAGTCAGGGTGCCTCCATGAAATGCTGCATCGGTAGCTTGTGCCTGATTTCGGCGAACACTGACCGTCCTGTTCGCGGCCGTGCGACCCGGGTCGTGACAGTCGCGTTCCTCGCCCTGGCGATTCCTGCCCTCACGAACATCGTCGCGCCCGCGCGCCTGGCCGCGCAGGAGCCCGGCAGCATGTACTCGGGCCCCACGGTTCTGCGCGCCGCACGCTTGCTCGATGTGGAGACCGGCGAGATGCACACGGATGCGGTGATCGTCGTCGAGAACGGGATGATCGCGGCGGTGAATCCGGCAACCGTTCCGGATGTCATGCACGACATGGACCTGGGCGATGTTACACTCCTGCCCGGTTTCATCGACACCCACACCCACCTGGGCGGGCAGATCAGCGCGACCTCCTTCACCGATGCCGTGACCCGGACGGAGGCCTACGGGGCCTTCAACGCGGTAAAGTACGGGGGCATCACCCTGCGCGCGGGCTTCACCACCGTACGCGATTTCGGCGGCGACGTGACCGTCGAGCTCGGCAAGGCGGTGGAGCGTGGCGACATCATCGCGCCCCGCGTCATTCCTTCGCGCAACTCCCTGGGGATCACCGGCGGCCACTGCGATGTGACGGGATACGCACCCGGCATCCGCGAGGGCGGCCCGGAGGAGGGCATCGCGGACGGGCCCTGGGAGGTGGTGGAGGCGGTGCGCTACCAGATCAAGCACGGCGCCAAGGTGATCAAGACCTGCGCGACCGCGGGCGTGCTGTCGATGGAAGGCCCGGTGGGTGCCCAGCAGTACACGCTGGAGGAGCTCACGGCAATGGTGGAAGAGGCGGCCCGCCACGGAATGAAAGTCGCCGCCCACGCGCACGGCCCGGAGGGCATCCTGGCCGCCGTCCAGGCGGGTGTCGCGTCGATCGAGCACGGGTCGATCCTCACCGACGAGATCATGGATCTCATGATCGAGAAGGGAACGTATCTGGTGCCGACGAGCCACCTGGTCGACCGGATCGACCTCGACCAGCTGCCGCCGCTGGTGCGCGCCAAGGCCGAGGAGATCATGCCGCTCGCGCGCCAGAGTCTCGAACGCGCCATCGACCGCGGCGTCCCCATCGCCTTCGGGACGGACGCGGCGGTTCTTCCCCACGGGGAGAACGCGGGCGAGTTCGGCATCTACGTCGGGATGGGGATGAGCGAGCTGGAGGCGCTCCGCACGGCGACCGTCCACGCGGCGGATCTGCTTGACACGCCCGACCGGGGCCGCCTGGCCGAGGGGATGCTCGCCGACATCGTCGCCGTGCCCGGCAACCCGCTCGACAACATCGAGGTGACGAAGGACGTGCGCTTCGTGATGCTTGGCGGGCGCGTGATCAAGCATGTTGTGGGCGGGCGCGACATGCATTCGATGGGAAGGTGAATGGCGTCCCTCCACGATGAGTTGCGGGCCGGAGTACGGTCGCTCTGCGCCCGCTTCGACAACGATTACTGGCGGAACTCCGACGAAGCACGCGCCTACCCACACGAGTTTGTCGACGCGCTCACGGAGGCGGGCTACCTGGCGTGCCTGATCCCCGAGGAGAACGGCGGCATGGGGCTGGGCATCCGGGAGGCGAGCGTGATCCTCGAGGAGATCAACCGCTCCGGCGCGAACTCCGCCGCCTGTCACGCGCAGATGTACACGATGGGAACCGTGCTCCGGCACGGCTCCGAGGCGCAGAAGCGGCGTTACCTCCCGGGCATCGCTTCCGGCGAACTCCGGCTGCAGGCCTTCGCCGTGACCGAGCCGGACGCCGGCTCCGACACCACCCGCATTCGCACGTTCGCCGAGAGGCGGGGGCGCCGGTACGTCGTCATGGGACAGAAAGTCTTCATCTCGCGCGTGCGCCAGTCCGACCTGATGATCCTGCTGGCGCGCACTACCCCACTCCCCGAAGTGGAGAAGCGGACCGGGGGGCTGTCGGTGTTCATCGTGGATCTTCGAGACGTCGGCGAGACGGTCCGGGTGAAGCCGATCGACACCATGATCAACCACGAGAGCTGCGAGGTCTTCTTCGACGGCCTGGAGGTGCCGGCTGACAACCGGATCGGAGAGGAGGGCCGGGGCTTCCGCTACATCATGTCAGGGATGAACGCGGAGCGCATTCTGCTGGCCTCGGAGTCGGTGGGCGACGGACTGTATTTCGTCGACCGCGCGTCCGAATACGCTCGTACCCGCCGCGTCTTCGACCGCCCCATCGGCGCGAATCAAGGGGTGCAGTTTCCGATCGCGGACGCGTACATGGACGTGCGCGCGGCAGCGGCGGTCAGGGACGATGCGGCCCGGGCCTTCGACGCCGGCGAGACCCGCGGGGACGGCCCCAACATGGCCAAGTACCTGGCCTCGCGCGCCGCTTGGAAGGCGGCCAACGCGGCCATGGACACCTTCGGCGGATGGGGGATGGCCGCGGAGTACGGGATCGAGCGCAAGTTCCGCGAGGCACGGCTGTATCTGATCGCGCCGGTGGCGAACAACCTCGTCCTCAGCCATGTGGCCACGCACGTGCTGGGGATGCCGAGGTCGTTCTAGGGACCGCGAGGCGAAGATGAACGACACGACGTCGACACCCGGGATGCCCGGCGCCCGAGCGACGGCGTCTTACAGGGATGCCGATGCGCGCCTTGGCTGTCGCTCCATCCTCTTCGTGCCCGGAGACCGACCGGATCGCTATGGGAAAGCCCTCGCGGCTGGGGCCGACGCCGTGTGTGTCGACCTGGAGGACGCGGTGGCTCCGCAGCGGAAGGCGGTGGCGCGGGCGGCGGTGGCGCGCTTTCTGGCAGAGAGGCGCGCTGGCTCATCTCAGGTCGTGGTCCGTGTAAACGATCCCGAGACGGACCTGGGGCGAACGGATGCGGCAGCGCTCGCCGGGATTCCCAGACCCGATGTCTTCATGATTCCCAAGGTGAAGACGGTCGGCGACATCCGATACGCGGCCCGACTTCTGGGCGAGGACGTGAGGCTGTTTCCTCTGATCGAGACGGTCCGGGGACTTGAGAATGCGGCCCGCATCGCATCGGCCGGCCCGGCAGTGATCGGCGTGATCTTCGGCGGCTTCGACCTGGCCGTGGAGCTGGGCGCCGAGCCCTGCTGGGAAGCGCTGCTCTACGCACGCTCACGGGTGATCCACGTCGCCGCTCTGAGCGGAATCGACGCCATCGACATGCCCTCCAGGGACTTCCGCGAAATGAGCGGGCTGCGGGAAGAGGCCGTGAAGGCCCGTCGCCTGGGATTCTCAGGCAAGGCGGCTATCCATCCGGCACAGCTCCCGGTCATCCACGAGGTCTTCACCCCGTCCCGTACCGAGGTGAGGCGTGCGCTGCGCGTCGTGGAGGCGGATCGCGCGGCTGGCGGCGGAGCCGTCGCGATCGAAGGCCGCATGGTGGACCGTCCCGTCGTGGAGGCGGCGCGGCGAGTGCTCGCCCAGGCGCGTTGGGCATCAACTGCGGAGTGATCACGTGAGCGACACACCCGCCCCGGCCGCGGCCCAAACACACACGAGGGTGCACACCGACCCTCTGGCGCCGTGGCCGTCTCAAGCCATGCTCGGCCTGCTCGACCGTGATCCTCACGCTCTTTCCGAAGGCGACCCACTCCCGCTGGGGTGGCACTGGCTCTACTTCAAGCAGCCGCTTCGTGCGTCCCGCCTCGCTCATGACGGCCACGAGACACGAGGGACCTTCATGCCGGACGTCGATCTTCCCCGGCGCATGTGGGCGGGCGGGACGCTACGGTCGCTGCGACCGGTCTCCCTCGGGGAATCGGCGGAGCTGAGGTCGAAGATCCTGAGTGTCTCCGAGAAGACGGGAAAGAGCGGCCGTCTCGTGTTCGTTACCGTGGGCCACACGGTCCTGCAACGAGGCCGCCCGTGCGTGAAAGAGGAACAGGTGATCGTGTATCGGGAGCCGGAGTCTCGTGCGGCTGACTCGCGGGCCAGCGCGACGGCCGAGGCAGCGAATGCGGCCTCTCGCGCCCTGCCCCCGGCCAGCGAGCGGTACGCGGCTGCGCGCAGGAGTGACGCCGGCGGCGGGCCTGCCCCCGAAGTTCGCAACGCCGACGGGGGCGAGGGTGGTGGCGGCGCTGGCCCCGCGACGGACGTGCGCGACGCCGACCGCTCCGGCAAAGGCGGCGGCGCAAACCCCGTCGCCGAGTGGACCGAGAGCTTCCTCCCCACCACCGTCACGCTCTTCCAGTTCTCGGCGTTGACGTACAACGGCCACCGCATCCACTACGACCATCCCTACGTCACGGAGAAGGAAGGCTACCCGGGACTTCTGGTGCACGGCCCGCTCAACGCGCTGCTCCTGCTGGACGCGGCGCAGCGACACAGCCCCACCCAGGTGACGAGCTTCCGCTACCGGGCGCTGGCGCCGCTCTTCGTGGACGAGCCGATCACGCTGGTCGGCCATCCGACGACGACGCCACCGGGGGGAGCCGACCCGCCTCCTGAGCACGTAGTGGAAGTGCTGGGACCGTCCGGCGAGGCGGCGATGCGCGCATGGGTGGGATAAGGATGCGTCTGCGTGCTCGATCACAAGTCGCCAGGTGGGGCAGCAGTCTGGCGATCCGGATTCCGGAGCCGGTCGCGGAGGCATGGGGTGTCCGGGAGGGCTCCGAAACCGAGATGGTCCTTCGAGGCGATGAGCTTGTGACGCGCAAGAAGGCCTATGACCATTCCGGCTCCGGATTGCCGTTCTGCCGCAGCTCCTTTCGCGCGAGGGGCACCCCGAGGCCGAAGCGCTGTGCAAAGCCCAAATGGTGCATGATCTCGGCCACCAGCGGATTCCGGTAGTCGACCGCTCCGTCGCCGAAGTTCTGTGGGGTCACCTGCCCGTACAGTCCGCCGGGATTTCGGATCTCCATTCGGTCGGAATACCAGTATACGTGGACCGGCGCATTGGTGCCCTCGTAGCTCCGGTGCATGACCGCGTTTCGCGCGAACTGCTGAAGCGCCGCCACAGGATAGTCAGGCCAACGCGCCTCGCGGGTGACCGTCGCGACCTCCGTGCGGATCGAGATATTGAGCTTCAGGAGCTCGTCCAAGTGACGCAACACGTCCTCAAGCCTACCGGTCAGCACCTTCTGGCTACGAATCGGGTCTGTGACCTCCAAGCCGTCGATGCGAAGAAACTGGCAAGGCGCACAGTCGGGCCGACTCCGACCCACACCCGCCCTTGGTAGCGCACCGGCGGACTCCGCGAAGGCTCAACGAGAATCGCGGCCACTTCGCAGCCGGAGAGGACGCGCTTCTGGACGACCAGGGATGGAATGGGCATGATGTTTCCGTCATCCTTCATGCCCGCAAGTTCACTCAGGAGCCGGTCGTCGATCGTCGAGTTGGAACACTCTCCACCGTCCTCAACTCCGATCAGGATCACCCCCGACCGACCGTGTCCCGGAAGATCGTTTGCGAGGGCACAAATGTTGCGCCGCAGTTTGCTACGGTCGGCGGCGGAGCGCTTTCGCTCCACGCGGTCTGATTCGAGATCGAACCGCAACAGATCCAGTTCCCTTTCGTCCAGTGGACTCATGTTCGGACCCCCGAAGATGGCTGCACGACCGACGAATCTCGTCCCCATTCACGAACCCCGTTACTTCCTCCGGTCCGACGCTGTCGACCGCCGCAAACAGAGCCTCCCGCGACCGGGACCGGACCCGGGACGCTCATCAGAACCGGACCCACGTCCCGCGTCAAGGCCGCTGCGTCGGAGTGGTTTGCCCGGCCAATCCGCTACTGCAACCCGGTCGCCAACGCCATCCAGATGGCCACCATCCCGATCGCGACCAACCCCAGATAGAGGGGACCCGTGTAGCGGATCCAGTCCTCGTACCGCACCCCGGCCGAGGCCAGAATCGCCATCAGCGCGCCGTTGGTGGGGGTCAGGAGTTCGCACAATCCCGCGCCGTACTGGTACGCCAGCACGGTTACCTGGCGCGACATGCCCAGCAGATCGGAGAGAGGCACCAGCAGCGGCATGGTGAGCACGGCCTGCCCGCTTACGCTGGGGACCGGCAGGTGGATCGCCGCGTGGGCCGCGACCATCCCGAAGGCGGACGCCAGCACCGGCAGGCCTTCCAGCGGCGTAAACAGCCCGTGCACGATGGTGTCCACCACGCGCCCGTCCTGCAGCACCACGTAGATCGCGCGCGCGAACCCGATCAGCAGGCCGGCGAAGGTCATCTCCCGGAAGCCGCGCACGTACGCCTCGGTGGTACCGCCCACGCGCATCCCGGCCAGGAGGCCCACGATCACCCCCATGATGAAGAAGGCCGCTGAGAGTTCGTTGAAGCCCCAGCCCCACAGCATCATGCCAATCACGGCCAGGACGAAGGTCGCTCCGACCAACGCGAAGATGCCCCAATCCGAGACACGCATGCCTTCGGCCTCCTCGGCGCCACCCGCCGCGTCGTCGATCCTGGCCGCGCCTCCGCGCCCGAGCTGGCCCGGATCCCTCGTGCGGCGCGCGTATCGCATGGTCATTGCGATCCAGAACGTCAGCGCGAGCACCAGAAACACGATCCGGAACAGCAAGCCCGAGGCGAGAGGCAGCTCGGCGATCCGTTGCGCGATCTGTACCTGAAAGGGGTTGATGGGGCTGAAGGCGGAGCCCACGAAAGCGGCTCCCGCGCTCATCGCCACCGCGACCATTGCGTTGAAGCCGAGCCTGCGGGTGAGGATCAGGATCACCGGGATCAGCGGGATGATCTCCTCCTGCATGTTCTCGACCACGCCACCGATGGCGAAGAAGATCGACACCACCGGGATCACGAGCAGATCCCGTCCGCGGAGCGCCCTGATCAGCGACGTCACCCCGCGCCGGAGGGCTCCGGTCTCGTCCACGACCGCGAAGGCGCCCCCGATCAGGAAGACCAGGAAGATGACTTCGGCCGCGTCCGCCATCCCACGCGGCAATGCGACCATGGCATCGAAGAAACTCACCGGGCTCGGATCGACTTCCTGGTAGGTGCCCGCCACGACCACGCTGCGTCCGGTCGCCTCGTCGTCCCGGCGCTCGTACTCGCCGGCGGGGAGCAGATAGCTGGCGGCGGCGGCAAGGAGCACACAAACGGTCAGCAACACCAGCGGATGGGGAACAGAAAGCTTCATGGCACCCGCCCCTCCATCCACTGTACCAGCGCGTCCTGCGCGACGACCAGCACATGGCCCTGGCCCTGAAGGATGTCGAGAGTGACTTCCGCCCCCGCATCCTCCAGGCGCTCTGCCGTGGCCTCGGACCCGGCGATCCAGCGGGCGTCGCCCTCGCCCACCATCATCCAGACGGGCGCCCCGGCCAGCGACTCCAGCGGCGCGTCACCCGTGTATCGCCCCGGCATTGCGATAATGCCCCCGACCCGGTCCGCCATCGCGAGCGCCCCGTGGAAGACCCCGATCCCGCCCGCGGATGCGCCCGTCATGACGATGTCGCCCGACGCGCCCGCAAAGTGATCGTCGATCCAGCCAATGACGGCAGACATCACGGCCCGGGCGTCCTCCTCCAGGCCCGGGCCATAGATCTCCACGCCGACGACCGCGTACCCCGCCGCCGGCGCCGCCTGGCCCCAGTAGGAATCGAGCAGTCCCAGCAGGAGGTTCGCATCGCCCGCGCCCCAGGGGAACGCCACGACCACGCCCCTGGGCGAGGCCGCCGGGCGCAGGACGGCGATGTTCAGAGGGGACCCCGACTCCATCGGCAGCCGGATCCACTCCACGGCCTGCGGTGGCTCGGGCCCGATGCCGTTGTCGGCCCCGCAGGCGAGGGCGACCGTCACGAGGGACGCCGCGAACACGCCGGCAGGGGGAACCGTCCGGGGTTGGCACGGCCTGGTCATCGGCTCCCCCGGTCCCAGTAGTCCACGGGCCGGTTGTCCATCCGCCAGGCGTCCGGGTCCACCCACCAGTGCTCGCCGTAGGGCTCCTGGTTGGGCCACACCTCGTCGAGCGTGAGGGCGTCCCGGACGATGCCTCCCTGCACCACGTACATGATGTCGGTGGTGTTGCGGATGTCGTCGAGCGGACTGGAGTTGAGCACCAGCAGATCGGCGAGCTTGCCCTCCTCGATCGAGCCGATGTCCTCCTCGGCGCCCAGGAACACCGCTCCGTGCAGGCTCGCGACCTCGAGGGCGGTCATCGGGTCCGATGCCGACTCCACCATCCAGATCTCCCAGTGCGAGCCGATGCCGTGGGCCTGCCCGTGCGACCCGATCGCGCCCCGGCCGCCTGCCTCGATCACGTCCATCATTCCCTGGGCGATGAAGGGGAAGCTGTAGTCGGTGTCCGGCCGTTCCCAGCGCCGGCGCATGTGCGGGATCACCTGGCGCCAGGGCAGCCATTCGCGCTGCTTCTCGTCGAGCCAGACCTCGCTCTCGGCGAAGAAGAACTCCTCGTTCCAGGGCCCGATGCCGCCCACGATGAAGGTGGGCGAGTAGGTCGCGCCGGCCTCTCCCAGGAACCGGCTCAGGTCGCGATACATGGGCAAGTACGTCATCGGGTGCTCGAAGCCGGTCTGGCCGTCCATGATCATGCCGATGGTGTAGGGGATGTCGTTGTTCTCCGAGGTGACCATGAGGCCCTTGCGGCGGGCGATGTCCGACACCCACTGGCGCTGGTCGCGGCGCGGCTGCAGGTACTGCTTGAGGGCGGTGGCGCCCCACGACGCCAGGCGGTTGACGTTCTGCTCCGCGACTTCGTAGCTGGTCAGGTCGTTCTGGCGGGCGGCGTCGCCGCGGTAGAGGGGATCGCCCGTCGACCAAGTGCGCGGACCCACCACCTCGCCCGCCCGGATGAGCTCGGCGCTGGCGAAGACGTTCTGCGACCACATCGAGTTGTCGAGGTTGGTCGTGACCCCGTACGCGAGATAGATGGCGGACTCGAAATCGCGTTTGGGGATGAGCCCCTTGTGCTCGCGGTAGTGGTGCGCGTGCATGTCCACGATGCCGGGGACGATGGTCTTTCCTGTCAAGTCCATGGTGCGATCGGCCCCGGAGACGTCGCATTCTCCCACGCAGGCGATGCGGCTGTCCTCGATCAGCACCGTTCCGCTCTCGTGCACCGCTCGGTCGTCCAGCGTGATGATGCGCGCGTTGGTCAGGGCGAGGGTGCCGGAGGGAATGCGCCGGTCCACGGTGAGGCGGATGTTCATGGTGTCGGTCACGCCGGCGGCCGCGTCGTGCACGAAGAAGCGCTGTCCGCTCCCGTACTCCAGCCGGTCGTTGTCCAGCCAGCGCGCGAAGAGGCCTCCTTCGGTGGTGAGCCGGGTCACGGGCACCGGCGCGCCGGTCTTCTTGAGGGCTACCGGGTCGCCGCCCACGCCTCCCGGCGGCAGAGGGGCCCAGAAGACGTTGTCGCCTTCCTGGAAGGCCACCCGATCGCCGTCGGGCGAGACGACGAACTCGTCCCCGAAGGGGATGGTGGCGTGCACCCGCCGGTCGGAACCGTCCGGCGCGACCGACATGAGGGCGGTGACATTCTCCCCGTCCGCCTCGTGTCCCGCAGGGAAATGGAGGCGCTCCTCGGGCCCGAACGACGCGCGCGTGATCTGGCGCCGGTTGCCCAGAAGCCCTCCGGAGCCGCTGGGGATGGTCGTGATCCACTCCTCCCCGCCATTCTCCCCGCGCACCCGCCACAGCTCCCAGTAGGGGTTCTGGGTCGCCGACCTGGCCCGGGAAGCCGCGCCGCTCCCCCGCGTCACGACGATCTCGGACCCGCCGGGCGCCCAGACCGGGTGCACGTACTCGGAGGGGGTGGTGGTGAGCTGTTCGGGGGCGCCGCCCCCGGAGGGAATCCGCCAGACGTGGCCGCCCTCGTCACCATCCCAGGTGGTATAGGCGACCCAGCGGCCATCGGGCGACCACGCGGGCGAGTACTCGAAGGGCCCGTCGCCGGAGGTGAGTCGGGCGGGGGCGCCTCCACCGGCCGGCGCGATCCAGATCCTGCCCACGGCCTGGAAGGCGATGCGCGACCCGTCCGGCGACAGAGCGTACCACCGGAGCATTCTGGCATCGAAGGGCCCATCGTCAATGCGGAAATCCGCGCGCGTCATCTCCGAGACGGTGCGCTGCACGCGGGCCGAGAAGG
This sequence comes from Longimicrobiales bacterium, assembly GCA_965225805.1. GTDB lineage: Bacteria > Gemmatimonadota > Gemmatimonadetes > Longimicrobiales > Gaopeijiaceae > BD2-11. The sequence continues at coordinate 831,054 of OZ245327.1, read as the reverse complement.
GCACCGTGGTGACCTCGCCGCTCGCCACATCCAGCCTGCGAATCTTCCCGCCCTGGGTGAGAACGATGCCGGAGCCGTCCGCGGTCCAGCCGTAACCCGGCAGGATGCGGAGCGTCTTGATGCCCTCCGCGTTGTCCACCGTGATCGGGTCCATCGCCACATGCTCGCGCCCGGTCTCCAGATCCCGGATCCAGAGGGCGGTGCGGGGTCCGAAGGTGTGGCCCCGGTAGGAGATGGTGCCGCCCGCGATCCTCCGCGCGAAGGCCAGGTAGCCGCCGTCCGGGGAGATCTCGGCGCCGTAGGCGCTTCCGCTCGACGCGCGCACCTGCTGTGCCGCGGTCCCGCTGGTGATGTTGACGATCTCGCCGCTGCCGAGGTCCTTGCGCCGCACCTGCCAGTGGCCCGCCAGCGCGTCGCGGCCCTGGAGGCCAGGCGGCCCGGTGTACACGTGGAAGTAGAGATATCGGCCGTCCCTCGAGGGCGAGGGCCAGGCGGCCTGGGGCTGGTCGTCGATGACCTGAATTCCCTCCCCGCCGTCCCGGTGGTACATCCAGATGCCCCCGCCGTCCCCGCCAGGGGCGGTGTTCTGCCGGCGCACGAAGATGTAGTTCCCGTCCGCCGACCATGCGGGCTCCACCGCCCGGATGGCGCCATCGATGAACACCGAACGCGGGTTGGACCCGTCGGCGTCCATGACCCACAGGTTGTTCTGCCCCTCCCGGTCGCTGATGAAGGCGATCGTCGACCCGTCGGGCGAATACCGGGGATGGTAGTGGGTGGCGACCCCCGTCCCGCCGGTGAGCAGCTCGGCCTCGCCGCCCGCGTCCGCCGGGACGCGGTAGATGTGGCCCAGCAGGTCGAAGGCGACCCAGCCGCCGTCCGGGGAGATGTCCAGCGACATCCAGGTCCCCTCCTCGGTAGTGAAGTCGATGTCGCGGGTCTCGCCCCGGGCGAGGGTCACATCCCACTCGTCCCCGTCGCCCGCACCCCCGGCTTCCTGGGCGGCGAGCGGAAGCACGGGAGCCACGATCGCGAACATGGCCACGGCGGCCCGCCGCACGATGGCGCGGGTGACGAAGACGCCCCCGGCCGGCCGGCGCGCGGCGACGAGAACAGCAGAAAACAGCTGGATCGCGTGAAACGGAAGGGGAGGGCGCATGGATGTTCTCTCGGGGTTTACGGAGTCGCGTCTGTCACCGGACGCGTGCCTCGGTTCTCCACCCGCGTTCCGGGGCGGCATCTCTGGAGATAGAGCGCGAGCAGCTTCTCGAGCAAGTCGATCCACGTGCCCTCCCGTCGGGGCGCCTACTCCCGCTCACGCCTCCGCTGAAGCGACTCGCGCCGCTGGCGGTAGCTCGCGTACATCCCGGAATCGCGCTCGCTGGTGCGCATGGGCTGGGAGAAGGCGGTCAGGTGCAACGTCACCTCCTCGTGGACCAGGGCACCCGCGATCGCGCCCCTTGCCACGACCCCGACGTCATGCCCCAGCGCGACGGCCTGATGGGCGTCGAACGCCCCACCCCGCACGCGGTCGAGGAAGGCTCGCGCGTCCTCCGGCTCCGCGGCCTGGTCACGAGCGGGCGCCCGCTCCATCGCGTCGATCGCGTAGCTGCGGACCAGCTTGGGAAGGAAGGCAGCGAAGGTCTCGTGCTTGTCGAAGAGATCCAGTCCGAACTGCCGCCTGTCGGCGACGAAGAGGGCCCCGGTCTGTTCGGACTCCAGGGACAGCTTCTCGACGTAGTCGTCCAGCGTGGCGCCGTGCCGTTCGTAGATCGCGCTCATCGCCTGGGTCGGCGAAGAGGCCTCCATCCGGCGGGCCTTCTCCGCCACGGAATCCCACACCGCGCCCTGGTCGGAGCGTCTCGTCCCCGTCATTCGCATCGAATCATGCACGCTGTGGAGCCTTTCCGCACGCCCGCGGCTGTACTGCACCCGCTCGGTGACGGTGAAGTCGGGCCGGGTGTACCTCCACCGGCCGGCCTCCACGCACGACACCGGAATGGTCGTGGTGCGGTTGGCCGGAACCAGCAGCGTGAGGTTGGCGATCCGGTTCTGCTTGGCTCCCACCAGTTCTTCGCCATCAACGATGAGCACGTCGGCGTCCGACCGGTTTTCGACCGCGAGATCGGGGACGCTGCCCCCGTTACGCACTTCCCGCACTGCGACGAGCCCGGCGCGCAGCCCTTCCTCCAGAAGCAGGTAGCGGACGGAGCTCCTGCGATTGGACGCGAGCGGGAAGACGGTCAACCCGGCGAAGTGTGTCGGCTTTCCGATCGACAGGCTGGAAAGCGCGGCTTTGACGCTGGCGATGGGGGTTTCGTTCGTCTGGGAGGCGGATTCGGCAGGGGGCGATTGGCGCATGATCGTGTCTCCTCTTATGTTGTCAGTAGTAACCAGTTACTCATCAGTATATGAGTTCGGCCGACGCCAAGTCAACAGTAGTCGGCAGTTTCCAGCAGTAAACCGCACTCGGGATCAGGGATGGGCAGCTACACCGCGAGAGAACTGGAGCGGGACACCGGCTTCGGCCGCAGGACCATCGCCTACTACGTCCAGGAGGGCCTGCTTCCGCGGGTGGGCAGACGAGGGCCGCGCACGCGCTATCCCGAGCTGGTGCGGGATCGCCTGCTCTTCATCCGGCGCGTACGCGAGGCCGAGGCCGAGGGGGAGATCGCACCGGTGCCTCTGAGCGATCTGCGCAAGTTGTTCCTTCACGCGCCCCCGCAGCTCATCGCGAGCGTCGCGGCCGGCGAGACCCCGGTAACCGCCGACATCGTTTCGCCCCTGGCCGCCGAACGCCGTTCGATGCTCGACCGGGTAGCCGCCCTGAAGGACCGGCTCGCGGACGCGCGGTATGGGTCGGCCGCCGAGTCCCCGTCCTTCTCCCCCCGTGAGCACGGCGGGAGAACACGCCGGGCCGGGGAAGAAGCGATCCTGCATCGCCTGGAAGCTCCTCGGAACCCGATGCGACAACTGGACGAGAGCGTCGCCGACCCCGACAGCCGGAGCCGCGGGGCGGAGGAGAGCGTCGCCGACCCCGGAAGCCGGACTACGCGGGTGGAGGACGACTTCGCCGAACCCGACAGCCGGAGTCGCGGGCCCCGGGACAGCATCGCCGACGTCGGGACTCGCTACAGGGGCACGATGGCGCGGGACGAGGACCCCGAGACTCTCGGGCATCGCCTGGCCTGGGCATTGAGGAAGCTTCAGGTCCAGGCCCGCCGGCGCCGCAAACGTTCTCCCGACGCGCTCGACACCTGGTCGCAGATCGAGATCACATCCGAAATCCGACTCTCGGTTCGGGGGATGGCCGACGAGGACGGGCTTCTTCTGAAGTTGGCCGGGCGCCTGCTGCGACGGCTGTTGGAAAGCGGTTCTTCGCCGGCGGCCGGGGGCTCTCGCCAGCGTGAGAGGTAGGCGTCGGCGATTGCCTTCGGAGCGCGCCACGGCGGGCGTGGCGCGGGATCGGTAGCCGGTGGAGGCGAGTCGCTACTCGACTTCGACTCCGGTGGAGAGCGCGTGCCGCGCGATCGGCCTGGATCCCACCCACGTCCTCAGCGCACGGCCCGTGGGCGGCGGTTGCATCAACCGGGGCATCGCCCTTCGCACCACCCGGGGCGCCTTTTTCCTCAAGTGGAACCGAGGCGCAGACCACCACTTCTTTCGGGTGGAGGCCGAGGGGCTGGAGGCGCTGGCAGCCTCGGGTTTGGTTCGGGCGCCGGCCGTCATCGCGCGCAGCGGCCCTGGAGAAGGGGTCGCCTGGCTGCTTGTGGAGTGGATCGAGGAGGGCCGGCCCGGCCGGGAGAGCTGGATCCGGCTGGGTCGGGAGTTGGCCGCGCTGCACCGGGACGCGGGCCCGGGAAGGCCGGAGGCCCGCTTCGGGTGGCACGGCGACAACCTGATCGGATCGCTGCCTCAACCGAACGGGTGGGCCGGCGATTGGGCCGGGTTCTGGGCCGACCGGCGCATCCGCCCCTTGGCGACGGAGCTCCGGGCCCGGGGCACCCTGTCGGCGGCGCAGGCGGCCGGAATCGAGGCGGTGGCGGACCGGGCGGACGCGCTCCTGGGTCCGGCCGCGGCGGCGGATGGCCCTTCCCTGCTCCACGGCGACCTCTGGTCGGGCAACGTGCTCTTCGCCCGCGGCGGCGCGCCCGTACTGATCGATCCCGCGGTGTACTTCGGGCACCGGGAGGTGGACCTGGCCATGGCGGACCTCTTCGGCGGCTTCTCCGCGGCCTTTCGCGCGGCCTACGACGACGCCTGGCCCCTTTTCCCGGGCTACCGGCGCCGCCGGCCCGCCTATCAGCTCTACCCGCTGCTGGTGCACGCTCGCCTGTTCGGGGGCGGCTACGCGGCGTCGGCGGTGGCTGCGGCGAGGGCGGCACTGGGGGAATAGGGGACGCGTGTGCCTGAGGCTGTCCCGTCCGTGCATTGCGTGAGCCAAAGTGCTATGACATGAGTCTCCAGTTCTGAAGTGGAAATCACGCCGACCGGTTTCTACAAGACTTGCTTTCCGGAACTGCGCGAGGAGGAATGATGCGCGTCAAATGGAGAGGCAGGATGCGCGTAAAGCGGATCGCGGTGGTTTTCCTGACGGGCCTGCTCGCCGCCGGACCCCCCGCCCTGGAGGGACAGGACGGCATCCGGCGGGTCACGCTGGCCGAGGCGCTGGAGGCCTTCGCCGAAAACAGTCTCGCGCTGCGCATTGCCCGGGACGGGGCGGCGGAGATTGCGGGGCGGGCGCGCCAATATCGCAGCTATGCCAACCCCGCCATCTCGCTCCTGCGCGAAGATCTGAGCCAGTCCGGGGAAAACTACTGGGAGACGACCGCGGGGCTGATGCAGCGGATCGAGTGGCCCGGGCGCACGACGGCGCGCGGCCAGGCCGCACGCCACGCCATCAGCGGGGCCGGCGCCCGGTTTCGCGCCGACTCGCTGCAGCTGGTCTTTACGGTCCGAGAGGTGTACGTGGGCGCCTGGCTTGCGGAGGAGTCGGAGCGAACCACCGGACAGGCTGCGGAGATCATCTACGCCGTGACCCGGGCGGCTGAGCAGCGCCTCGAGGCGGGCGACGTCTCAGGCTACGAAACCCGGCGTCTGCGCCTCGGCCGGATTCAAGCCGAGAAGGATGAGGCGGACGCGCAACTTCGGACCCGAGCCGCCCGCAGACTGCTCTCCTCGCTCATATTCCCGGAAGCTGCCCTGCACGAGCTGGGGCCGGCCGAAGCGATCGTCGGCGTCCCTCCGGCCATCGTTCCCGAGACTGCCCTCGACGCCCTCTCGCGACGTCCCGACCTGGAAGCGGCCTCGCGGGAGCTGGACGCGGCCAGAGCCGAGCATACGGTCGCGATGCTGGGGTGGGTGCCCGATCCGACCCTCAGCCTGGCGTACAAGGAGCACGCGGACGGCTTCAGGGGCGCGATGGTCGGGGTGGACCTCCCCCTGCCGATCTTCAACCAGGCGGGCGGCGCGCGGGACGAAGCTGCCGCGCGCGAATCGGCCGCCACCTCCAGCCTCGGCCTTGTTCGGCGCCAGGCCGAGCTGGATCTGGTCTCCGCGTCCGATCGATACTCGGTAGCCCGCGAACGTCTACAAGCCACCGGCGACGGCATCATGGCCGAGGCCGAAGCACTGTTGGCGACCGCCAGGGTGGCCTACGCCGAAGGCGAGATGACGCTGGTGGAGTTTCTGGACGCGGCAGGGGCCTTCAGAGATGCCCGTCTGAGCGCGCTCACCCTTCGGGCGGAAGCCTGGATCGCCTACTACAACCTGCTGCGCGCCATGGGTGGCCACGCCGGGGAGGAATCATGATGCGCGGAGTCGGGGCGGCGCTGGCGTCCGGGGCCGCGGCTGCGGTCTGGTGCATCGGCTGCGGTCCGGGCGCGGGCGAGGTTGCGCCGGAGACCGATCCGGCCTACGCCGGCGGTGGGGTGGTGACGCTCTGGACCGACGCCCTCGAACTCTTCGTCGAGTATCCGCCGCACGTCCGGGACGAGGCGGGCGACGCGTGGGCGATCCATCTTACCTGGCTGGCGGACTGGACACCGGTCCTGGAGGGTAGCCTGACGCTGGGGTTGCACGGCCCGGAGGGGGCGCGCGAGGAGATCGTGATGGCCGCTCCCAACCGGCCGGGAGTCTTCACGGCCGTGCCGGTGCTGCCGGCGGCCGGAACCTGGCTAGCCGACCTCACGCTCTCCGCCAGGGGCCGGGACTACCAGATCCCCGTAGGCGAACTTCAGGTCTTCGAGAGCGTGAACGCCCTGTCACCGGACGAGGAGACCTCGCCCGCGGGGCTGATCACGCTGCTGAAGGAGCAGCAGTGGACGATGCCGTTTGCGGTAGCGGTCGCCGATGAGCGCAGCATTCCGCGCTCGATTCGGGCGGCGGGAGAGATCGTCGCGCCCGCCGACGGGTTCGCGCACGTTTCCGCGCCGGTGGCTGGGCTGGTGCTCGTACAAGGTCCCTCCCCTGCCCCCGGCGACCCGGTCGCCGAAGGACAGACGCTCGCTCTCATCGCCCCCACCAGCCTGGACGACTCGTTTGCGCGCATGCAGGTGCGGGTGGGGCATGCGGAGCGGGAGGCGGCGCGAGCCGAGCGGCTCTACGCCGCCGAGGCCATCCCCGAACGCCGCCTGCTGGAGGCCCGGCGCGAGGTGGAAGTGGCGCGCGCGGCCTTCGAGGCCGTGGGCGGGGTCCAGCCGCCGGAAGGCGATGAGACCGCGCACCTCTATTCGCTGCGAAGCCCCATCGGCGGGGTCATCTCGGACCGCCATGTGGCCCCTGGCCAGCACGTGGAAGCCGGCGCGCACGCCTTCACGGTGATCAATCCGGCGACGCTCTGGTTCATCGCCCGTTTGCCGGCGCGCGAGGCCGGGGCGGCGGGCGACGTGGACGAGGCGTGGTTCACCGTCGAAGGGGCGGCCGACACCTATGCCACCGACCGCCTGGTCTCCGTCGGCAGCGTCATCGACCCCGACACCCGCACCCTGCCCATGCGCTTTGCCGTCTCCAATCCGGAGAGAAAACTCAAGGTGGGCATGCTGGCCGAGGGGCGGCTGCTTACGGGAGAGCCTGTTACCGGGGTCGCCGTCCCGTCCGCGGCGATTCAGGACGAGGACGGGCTGGCAGTCGTCTATGTCGAGGTCGGCGGGGAGAGCTTCCAGCGCCGGGTGGTCGAGCCGGGCCCCTCCGAGGGGTCCTGGACCCTCGTCTCCGGGGTGGCGAGCGGCGAGCGGGTGGTCACCCTGGGCGGCTACCAGGTGTTCCTCGCCTCGCTGGGGAACGCCGAGCTCACCGACCACGGCCACCCGCACTGAGGCCGGACGGGCTGATGTCCTCGAAGCCGACGCGGCGGACCAGCTTCTTCGACGCGCTGGTGCGCGCGTCGCTGGAACACCGGGTACTCACCATCGCTGCCGCGGCCGTCCTGGTGGTGGGCGGGGGCTGGGTTGCCGCGACCCTCCCCGTCGACGTCTTTCCCGATCTGACGGCGCCTACCGTGACGGTGCTCACCGACGCCCACGGCCTGGCCCCGGAGGAGGTCGAAAGCCTCGTCACCTTCCCGGTCGAAACCTCTGTGAACGGCGCCCCCGGCGTTCGCCGGGTGCGGTCGAGTTCGGCCCAGGGCATCAGCATCGTCTGGGTGGACTTCGACTGGGGAACCGACCTCTTCCGAGCCCGGCAGATCGTCAACGAGAGGCTTCAGCTCGCCGCGGCCCGGTTCCCGGAGGATGTCACGGCTCCCGTCCTCGCCCCCATCAGCTCGATCATGGGCGAGATTCTCCTAATCGGAATGACGGCGCCCGAGAAGCAACTCATGGAGGCGCGCACCGCCGCCGACTGGATCGTGCGCCGCCGGCTCCTGGCCCTCCCGGGCGTGTCGCAGGTGGTTCCGATCGGGGGCGAAGTCCGGCAGTACCAGATCCTGGTCGATCCGCGCCGGATGCTGTCGTACGGTGTCGCCCTCGACGAGGTCCTCGCCGCCGCTGCCGGCTCGAACCGCAACGTGTCGGGAGGCGTGTACCGTTCCGGGGGCAGGGAAGTGCTCATCCGGGGCCTCGGACGCGCTCGCGGCCTGGAGGATATCGGCCTCACCGTGGTCGCCGTGCGGGACCGCGTCCCGGTGCTCATCGAGGACGTCGCGGAGGTCCGCATCGGCCCGAGGGTCCGCTTCGGAACGGCCTCGGTGAACGCGCAACCCGCCGTCATCCTCTCGATTCAGAAGCAACCCGGTGCCAACACCCTGGAACTCACCGCGCGGATCGACGCCGAGCTGGATCGGATCGAGGCGGAACTTCCCGAGGGCATTTCCTTCGAGCGGTCCATCTTCCGTCAGGCCGACTTCATCTCGCTGGCCGTCGACAACGTGGTGGAGGCACTCCGCGATGGCGCCGTGCTCGTTGTGGTGATCCTCTTTCTCTTTCTCTGGAACCTGCGCACAACCGTAATCTCGGTGGTCGCGATTCCGCTGTCGCTCGCGCTCGCCGTCATCGCCCTGCTTCTGCTCGGGGGCACGATCAACACGATGACGCTGGGGGGAATGGCGATCGCCATCGGCGCCCTGGTCGACGACGCCATCATCTTCGTGGAAAACGTCTACCGACGGCTGCGCGGAAACCGGCAGCTCCCCGAAGACATGCGGCGGGCGACCTTGCCTCTCATCCGCGACGCCGCGCGCGAGATACGCGCTCCGATCGTGAACGCCACGATCGTCATCACCGTGGTCTTCGTCCCGCTTTTCTTCCTGTCCGGCGTGGAAGGGCGCATGCTCCGGCCGCTGGGCCAGGCCTACATCGTGGCCATCCTGTCTTCACTGCTGGTGGCGGTCACCGTGACTCCGGTGCTCTGCTCCCTGCTCCTGCCCCGGGATCGCTCGCTCGCGAGGAAGCGCGAGCCTTGGCTGTTGCGCGGCGTTCAGCGTCTCTATGAAGGGATGCTCGAGTGGACGCTCGATCGCTCCGGGGTCGTGCTGGTGGGTGCGGCCGTGCTGCTCGCGGGTGCCCTGGCAGTGATTCCCTCGCTGGGCGGCGAGTTCCTGCCCCCGTTCCGGGAAGGCTCGCTGACCATCTCGGCGGTCAGCCTGCCCGGGACGTCTCTCGCGGAATCGGATGCGATCGGGACCCGCGTCGAGCGCCGGCTGCTGGCGCACCCTGCTGTGGTTTCCACTTCCCGGCGCACCGGCCGGGCCGATCTCGATGAGCATGCGCAGGGCACCAACGCCTCCGAAATCGACGCGCTGCTCGACCTGACCGACCACGACCTCGACGATGTCCTCGAGGAGCTGCGCATCGACCTGGGCGGATTTCCGGGCACCAGCATCACGGTGGGGCAGCCCATTGGACACCGCATCGACCACATGCTCTCCGGGACGCGAGCCGCCATCGCGGTCAACCTGTTCGGGCCCGAACTGCAGCCGCTGCGCGACATCGCGGCGGAGATCGCGACCGTGGCGGGACAGGTGCCCGGTCTCGTGGACATCGCCGCCGAGCGCCAGGCCGACGTGCCACAGCTTCAGGTTCGGGCGAACCGCCGCGCCATGGCCCGCTACGGCGTTACTCCGGGGTCGCTGACGGCGGCGGTGGATGTCGCGTTTCAGGGGGAGGAGGTGTCGCTCATCCGGGAGGGTCAGCGCGCCTTCGACCTGGTCGTGCGCTACGGCGACGAGCATCGCGAGAATGCGGACGCCATTGCCCGCACCCTGATGACCACCCCCGCCGGCGCGACCGTGCCGCTGTCGCAGCTGGCCTCCATCGTGCCCGCTCGGGGCCCCAACACCATCAGCCGGGAGAACGTCCAGAGGAAGATCGTGGTCAGCGCCAACGTGGCCGGCCGCGATGTCGTGGGGGCGGTGTCGGAGCTGCAGGCGCGGGTTGCGGCGGAAGTGGGGCTGCCGCAGGGCTACTCGGTTCAGTACGGCGGTCAGTTCGAGAGCGGACAGGCCGCCACTCGGCGCATCACGATCCTGTCGATCTTCTCGATCGCCGCGATCTTCCTGGTCCTGTTGCGCGCCTTCCGGGACGTGCGCACGGCGGTGCTGCTGATGGCCAACCTGCCCCTCGCGCTCGTGGGCGGGGTGGCCGCGGTGCTGCTCATCGGCGCGACCATCAACGTCGCCACGCTGGTGGGCTTCATCACCCTGTTCGGGATCGCCGTGCGCAACGGCATCCTGCTGGTCAGCCGCTACCAGCACCTGTGCGGGCACGGTCTCCCACTGCCCGCCAGCATCCGGCGCGGGTCAACGGAGCGTCTCAGCCCGATCGTCATGACCGCGCTCACCACCGGGCTGGCGCTGATCCCGCTGGCGTTGGGTATCGGCGAACCAGGCAAGGAGATTCAGGCGCCGCTCGCAGTGGTGGTGCTCGGCGGCCTGCTGACCTCGACCTTCCTCAACATGGTGGTCATTCCCGCGCTGTTCCTGCGCTACGGCCGGCTGGGCGCGGAGGCGCGCTAGTCCGGGTTCCGTCTTCCGGCGACCGACCATGCGTGCTCGAAGCGCCGCCCGGGCTAGTGCAGAATGTTGCGCGATCGCAGATGGGCCGCTACCGCCCCGATCATTATGGGGCGGACTCGGTAGCGGGATGCGCGCCCGCGTCCTGACCCGCTTCCCGCCTTCATGGCCCCCTCTTCCCTGGCAGCATCCGATACCGTCTCGATCACGCGGCATTCCTCAAGCGATCGGAGGATGTGAATGCCTTCGGGGCCCGGCGCCCGCACAACTTCGCCGTACTCTTCCGCGGTCAGGGTCCCGTGGTCCAGGACGGCCTTGAGGGCGAAGCTCCGGGTCCGGTCGAGGTTCCCGATCCCGGGGTCCAGCGTGCTCAGCGGTTGGACGAGCAGACTTCCCTCCACCTTGGCGAAGTCCGCGGAACGCAGCCAATGGAAGAGCGCCACCCGAATCGATCCCTGGGAAGCGCGGTGCAGGCGCTGAAAATAGTCCGCCTCGATCAGCTGTGCCTGTTTGTCCATGCCTCGCAGACGGCTTGCCCGGCGCCGCAGGGCCGCTCGCCCGTCGTGCGGCTCGGCGAAGCGCAGCGGGAGCCCGCTCAGTCGGTGCCGGGCCACGATGGCCTGTCTCAGCTGGTCGGGAGACAACTCGCCCAGCATCACGCGTTCGACGTCGTGCACGAAAGCGGGGGCGCGCTTCTCGACCAGCTGCCAGGCCGAGGACGTCATCGCCGCGATCCAGAAGACCCTCGATTCGGTGCGCGACATGAAAGCCAGGAACCGCTCGAACAGCTTGCTTCCTCCGGGCACGCGCATGTGAATGTGCTCGGTGGCTTCCAGGATGGCGAAGCGGGGAATCGCTCCGGGCCGTGCCTCCAGAACCTGGTCCGCGAGCGAGTCCAGATCATGCGTCTGCTCCAGACCCAGCCACCGAGCCAGGGATCCTGCGAGCCGCGCCTCCGTCCGGACGCGCTCCCGAAACATCCGCCTCACACCCTCTGGAGCCTCTTCGGACAGACGGCTTGCGACGACGTTCAGGAAACTGGTTACCCCCACGGCGGGCGCTGCGATGACGACCAGGGACCTTGCCCCCCCGGCCTTGCGCCGGGCCCAGGCCGCCGCCACCGCGGCCAGGGCGTCCTCCCTCCCCGCCAGCAGCCGCGCATCGGTCAGCGGCTCGAGCGAGAAGAGGCGCCGGTAGACCACAGGGAGCGTGTGCGGGTATTCCTCGGCGTACGCGAGGGAGTGTTCGTGCGGGTCCGCAGCGGCCTGGGCCGCGGGGCCGAGGCCCAGTCTCGTCACCATCCGCCGAAGGAGCCCCGCAACCAAAGACGAAGCCCCGCGGACGCGGGCGCCAACATGCGCCAAACGCCCCCGCCAGCGCTTCCACGCCCGGATGAATCCGGCGGTCAGGTACGTGCGGGCCTCGAGATAGCCGGCGGTGACCCGGTCCGCCGTCACCTGCTCGATCAGCTGCCGAGTGCCTTCGCCGATCTCGCCGGCGACCTGGCTCTCCGCCGCCGCGACGGCCTGATGCAACAGGTTGCCCGCGCGCGCGGCCTTGTCGCCCGCACGGGAAAGACCGTTGGCGACGAGCACCGTCGGTCGCGCGGCATCCAGGTCGCGGTGGTCCTTCAACTCCGCAATCGCAGCCTCGTACCCGTATCCCGAAACTTCCCGCAGCTCGGCCACCTCCGCGCGGACCCGATGCATCGCCTCGCGGATCGTGGAGGGCGCAGCGTGGATGCGCTCCCGCCGGAGGAGGTCGAAAGCGTGGAGGAAGGTTTCGCGCAGGCGCACGGTCCGGGGGTCGGTCGCCGGCCTTCGCGGCGGATCCCCGGGCTCCGGCATGTCGTGAAGGGCGAGGGTTCCGGGCAACCGCTCGCGGACCGCGTCCAGCCGGCGGATCGCTTCTTCGACCGCGGCGGTCAGCGCTTCGAACAGGGATTCGGGGTCAGGCAGGGTGCTCTGCAAGCGGCCCAGCACAGCGTCCGTCCGCTGCCTTTCGGCTTCCAGCACCGGCGGCAGGTCGTCTTCATCCGGGGACAGGCTCTTCGCCCGCTCCCGGCCCCGACTCAATTCGGCGGTGACTCCGTCGAGTGCCAAGCTGGCGTCCCGGACGGTGCGGGCCCAGTCTTCGCGCAACGCGCGGAGAATCCGGTCGGTGCCGCGCCTCATCGTGACCAGACTCTGGTACAGCTCCAGTCGGGCCGCCGCTCCCTCCGCCCAGGCATCCCAGCGGCGGGCAAGCTCCCGTTGGCGACCCGCGCGCGGTCGGCTGGAGGGAGGGTCGGCCGCGAACGTGCCGGCCACGGCGACCGACGCGGCCAAGGACTCGTCCACGGGCCCGAAGTCGGCGCCCCGGGATCTCCCCGATGCCCGGCCAACGTCGCCGATGAGCGCCTGCAGCTCAGCCTGCAGCGCGGCTCCGGCGGCGCGATGCGCTCCGGGTTGGGTCACCGACCTGCCCGGCTGCCTCGCGGCGGCATCACGGGGCGGGTGGAGGACGGCGGCGGCCCACTCGGCCCAGGCGCGCTCGAGGCGCCCGAGCCAGTCGGCCCGGTCGCGCTGGCTTTCACGGAAGGCGCTCGCCTGGGCGCGCAGCACGACCTGGTCGAGGTGCTGGCGGGCCAGATGAGCTACGGGGACGGGGCGCACCCGGCCCCGCCACACGAGCGGGCCGAGTACCCGGGCGACGGCTCGCTTGATGGTGCGTATCGGACCGATGCCGGAGGGCCGCGCGGGTGGCGTCCGGGAAACCGGCGCTTCCACGAAGACCGGCAGTTCGGGAAGGAGCGCCCTGACGCGGTCGGCCGCCGAGGCAAGTGATGTTTCCAGCGAGGTGGCCGCGCCGGACCGAGCCAGGGCCACGCGGAGTGGATCGATATCATCCGAGACCGTACGGCGATACTGCTCCAAGGCTCGGGCCCGTCGCGCGACGGCGTCGGCTACGTGCCCCGCAGCTCCGGCTTCCTCCGCGCGTGCCTCCCCGCCATCGCCACGGGACGAATGGTCTTGAGCGGCATCCGGGTTCGCATCCTCGGAAAACGCGGCCAAGGCCCGCTCGTGCACGACCGCGGCTTCCTCCAACGCCCGGCGGATGGCCAGCCACACATCCTCTTCGTAGCGCCGCCAAGCCTCCTTGAAGGGCTCGTGTACGGTGGTGGAGATGTGGGTGACGATATCTGCGTCGCTCGATGGAGCAGACACGGCCATCATCCCTCCGTCGCCGAGCGTGTCCGGCTCGGCCGATTCGGCGCTCTCCGCGTCACTCGACGGGGCGGACGCGGGCAGCTCGGCGTCGACTGACGGAGCCGGCGAAGGGCTTTCTGGCCTCTGCGACGTGGCCTCGCTCATCGCACGCTCCGCTCACCCGAGCCAGGGGTCCCCGCAGGTTCGACCATCGGATACCAGTCGCGTTCGGGCATGAGCCCGGCAGCCCGGAAGCCATCGCGCGCGCGTTCGGTAATGTCGCTCTGCATCAGGAACTCGAAGCGGGGATCCAGCACGTAGGCCTTCACCTTCACATGGGTGATGAACGTGGTGCGGAACTCGTCTCCGACCAGCACGACGATGGGCTTGCTCAGGAAGACGTATTGCGAGGTCACCGCGGCCTCGAAGGCGATCTTCTTGGCCTTGCGCTCGTCCACGCGGCCCGGCAGGTGGAGGTCAGTTACGACCTGACAGTTCAGCTGCCCGGCGTTGGCGTTCGCGACCTGCTCCTCCACCACCTGCGAGTTCGGCACGGTGACCAGGTTGTCGTCGGCGGTCACGATGCGCGTCGACCGCAGCCCGATCGACACCACTTCCCCATATGTCCCCCCGACGGAAATCTTGTCGCCCACCTGGAAGGGCTGGTCGAAGACCACGATCAGGCCCCCGAACACGTTCTTCAGCAGATCCTGCGCGGCGATGCCGAGCGCCAGACCCAGCGCTGCGCTCGCGGCCAGGATCCCCTGCGCGTCGACCCGGAAGACGGTGCGCAGTATGAGATAGGCCGCGATCCCCCAGAGCGCCATGCGCGTGATGGGGATGAGCCACTTGATGGAGAGGCGGCGCCTTACGCTTCGTTCGGCCAGCGTCTCCAGAATCCAGGCGAGCGCCCGGATCAGGAAGTGGAAGACGACGATTACGACCAACGACCAGAAGATACTGACCCCAAGGCTCCGGACTTCTTCGGTAGCATCCTCCAGGTCGAGAGCCGTGGTACCGGTGGTGTCGGTTTGGGCCGCCTCCACGGGGCCACCCTGCTCCATCGCATCGAGACGGGACAGTATCAGCTGCTGTGCCGCAGTGATATCACCGAGCTGGGCGGCGAGGGAGTCGAGAGTCGCCTGGGATGGGACACCCTGTGGTTGGGCGCCGGCAGCGCCTGCGCCCGCTCCGGGGTTGGATGCGAGGTCCGCGCCGGGACCGGCCTGCTGCTGCACTGACGCGCCAGCCTCGGCTCCGGGGCCGGCGGCTTGTTCCGTCCCCGTTATCACCACCGTCCCGGAATCCGGGTCGACCGGCTGAGTCCCGGTGCACGTCGCCAGCAACATCGGGAGCACGAGCCAGCTCGCGGTGCGGGACGGCAGCCTCCACTCCCGCCACTGGACGAGAAGGGCGCGGTCGCGCTGAAGACGGACTCGGGTGATCGCGGCCGACCCGGTGGCGTCCTTGTCCCTGTCTGGTGCGGTCATGTATCGGCGGATCCCGTTGGTCGAGTTGCGGGAACACTAGATTACACTACGCGTCGGCCTCGCGCCTACCCCCATCGCCGGGGCCGCAACGGACAAGCTCGGACCGAGCAGGAAGTCCCTGATGATGGGCTTAAGCTCACGAGCGTGTGTATAGTGCGGGAAGTGTCCTGATTCGTCGATCACCACGACCCGAGAATCCGCGATCCATCCCCGGTAGTCGTTGGCGACCGCGACCGGCTGCAGGTCAGAGTCGCCGTGTACGATCAGAGTGGGTGCCGTGATCGCTCCCAGCGCATCCGAATAGTCGTGACGCCGTCCCGTGGAGAAGTACTGGGCGCGCGCGTGCCACGCCCCGATATCCTCCATCGGAGGAGAGGACCTCTCGCGGAACGTCGCCGGCCGCCATTTCGAAGAAACCGCTCCAGTGGCGGCCAGAATCACGTCCCATTCCGCCATTCTTTCGCCCGACGGAATCACGAGATTTTACATGATACGGCACCCAGCCCCTGCCGGCACCCGGCCGCAATCCTGTCGGCCGGGCAACCCGGCGCCTGGGGCTGTTACGGGGCTCACAAACTTGCTGCAACCCAAGGTGGCGATGCATGTTGGATGCCATGAACGCGACCGGACTTGACACGCTCAAGGCGACGAGGACTCTCGCAGCTGTGGGCTTCAACGCGGCCCAGGCGGAGGCCTTGGTGACCGTGTTCGGCGGTCCGATTGGGGGCAACGCCGCCACCAAGGACGACGTGCGGGATCTCCGGCTCGAAACGAAGGATCTCCGGTCGGAGTTGAAGGCGGACATCGCGGACTGCCGGTCGGAGTTGAAGGCGGACATCGCGGACTGCCGGTCGGAGTTGAAGGCGGACATCGCGGACTGCCGAACGGAGTTGAAGGCGGAAATCGCGGACTGTCGATCGGAGTTGAAAGCGGAAATCGGCGAACTGCGCGATGAATTGAGGGCGGAGTCGGCCGAGCGGCGAACGAGTTTTGCCGCACTCAGTCGGGAGATCGCCGAAGCCCGACTGGAGTTCCGCGGGGACATCAGGAACCTGAAGGCGCAGATGTACCGTCTGCTGCTGGTGCAGGCGACGGTGATCGTCGGCCTTATCGTGGGCTTGCAGCGGTTTTTGTAACTGCGCGACCCGCGTCCCGGAGCTAGCCGGCTGCGGTGGACAGGCCCCGACGGGCTAGTTACCACCGCCCGGAAGGTATTTCGCCGGAATCGGGTGGCCGGGCCCCTCGCCGAGCCAGAAGATCGACACGACCCACCAGCGCGATCCGTCGTTCATCAGCTGAATCGAGTTGATGCCGCGGGCGAACGGCTCGGGGTCGCTCGCGCTCCTGCGCGACTCATAGGTGCTGAACGCGTGCGCGATCACGCCGTACTGCTCGGTCACCCGGTGGATCTCCACCTCGTGGAAGCCGTTGGTCTCCAACGACTCGCCGATCCCTCCCGCGTACTCGCCGGGCGTGATCACCCTGCGCCGGTAGGTCGACTCGCCCGGCGGACGTCCGACCGGGCTCAGAGTGGCGCCGGGCACGAACAGCGACAGGAAACGGTCCCAGTCGCGCGCCACGCCCGCATCGCCGGAAATGACGTCGTAGAGGGCGGCAGTGATCGCGTCAATGGACTCTACGTCGGCCGGGTCGGCGGGGGGCGCAGGGGGTTGCTGGGCGGAAGAGGGGGTGGGTGCCGCTGCGACCATAGCGCCGATGAGCATGGCGAGGGCGGTAGTGCGGGCTCGCACAGAAGGATTGAGCATTCGCATCGTGCGCTCCGGCTCACGTGTCCCCGATGATCGTGAAGGGAATCTGATGATATCCGCGCGTGATTCGGTAGGTGGTGAAGTCCCTGCGGTCCAGCGTGAAGACCTTCTCGGTTCTGGAGTGCTCGGCCGCTGCAACGATGGAGGCGTCCGCAAAGTCCATCGGCAGGTCCGCATTCTGCATCATGAGTTCGAAGCAGCGCCGGAGATTTTGGTTGTCCAGAGGCAGGACGCCCAGCCCGCCGTTCCTGAGTAATTACAGACCGCGAGGGCGGGGCAGCTCCGGCTACGTCATGTCACATGATCACCCGCCGCATGTACTGCCTGACCTTCTCCATGTACTTTTCGAAGAAGAACTTATGGATGTCCATCATGTCGAGCTCGCGGCCCTGGATGTAGGCCTGCTCGATGTCGGTGGTCATGTCGAGCGGCGTGCCCGTCGTGATGAGGAAGGTCGCCTGCTTACCCGGCTCCAGGGAGCCGACCCGGTCGTCGAGCCCCAGGAACTCCGCAGGGTTGATTGTCACCGCCTTCAGCGCCTCCTCCTCCGGAAGACCGAAGGCCACGGCCACCCCTGCCTCGAAGGGCAGCCGGTTCGTGTATAGCGAGCCCGCGCCGCCCGAGATCGCGAAGCGCACGCCCGCCTCGTGCAGACGCGCCGGCATCGAGTAGGCGCCGTCGTAGCCCTCGTAGTCCCGGCCAGGGGCGGCCATCGTCGATGTCAGGATTACCGGGATGTCCTCGGCGACCAGACGGTCCGCCACGTGGATGGCGTCGCGACCGCCCCGGATGACGATCCTGAGGTTCTCCTCCTGCGCCCAGGTGACGGCGTCGTTGATCTGCGCCGCGCCGTCGGCCGCGACCACAACGGGGAGCTCTCCGTCGAAAATCGGCATCATCGCCGCATAGCGGGAGTCGCTACGCATCTCCTCGCCGGCGGCGACCGCGTCCCGGTACGCCCGCGATTCGGCGAAGAAACCCTTGAGCTGCTGGACCTGCTCCTCGTAGCTCGGCGGATCCTCGCCCTGCTGCCCACCCCCGAAGCCGCCGAACCCGCGGAAGCGGCCGGGGTTCGGGTTCGGCCAGTTTACGTTGAGCGCCGCGGCCGACTGAATCGACATCTCCTCCCAGCTCCACCCCTCGAGGGCGAGCGCGGAAGACATGCCGGAGACGAGTCCGCCGCCGGGCGTCGTGAGCGTGGTGAGCACGCCGGCCGAACGCGACGTGCCGATATGCCGGCTCTCCGCGTTCACGGCAACGTCCGCGCGCACATTCGGGTTGAAGTCGCCGAGTTCGTTCACGTCGTTGGAGACGCCGACCGCGCCGATCTCACTGATCCCCACCGTGCTGTAGGCGTCGATCAGCCCGGGGTAGATGTGCTTTCCCGTCGCGTCGACCACGCGGGTCCCGGCCGGAATCTCCAACTCGGCGCCGACCGCGGTGATCAGCCCGTTCTCGAAGAGGATCGTCCCGTTCTCGATGACACCGCCCGTGACGGTGTGAATGGTCGCTCCACGCAAGGCAGTCGGCTCGGATTGCGGGGGCACGGTCATCCGCACCTGAGCTTCGATGGTCGCCGGCGCCACTGCCCACAGGACCGCCAGCAGCACGCCGGCCGTGCCTCCCGCCCGCGACCGGGTTCCCTTCATCGCTCCTCGCTCTGTCGTCGTCATGATCGGTTTCTCTCCATCTGAGCGTTCCGGCTGCCGTCCTCTTCCAGGGACAGGATGGCCTGGATGAGCTGAGCGCGTTCCTGTTCGATCCGGTCGCGCATGGCCGCGTCCTCATCGAGCGAGAAGTACCGCCGGCCGTCGATCCACGTCTGCTCGGCGCGCGTGAACTGCGAGAGCGGGTTGCCGCTCCAGATCACGAAGTCGCCGTCCTTGCCGGCCTCCAGCGAACCGACCTGATCGTCGATCGCCACCGCCTGCGCCGCCTGGTTGGTCACCGTCGAGAGCGCCTGCTCGGGCGTGAGTCCCGTGCGGAGCAGTTTGCCCGCTTCCCAGTTCATGCGGCTGGCGATCTCGCTGTTGTCGGAGTGCAGCGAGGTCACGACCCCCGCCTCCATCAGGATGCGGGCGTTGTACACCGTCGCGTCGTACGCCTCGAGCTTGAAGCCGCCCCAGTCGCTCCAGATGACCGCGGCGACCCCGGACGCAGCGAGCTCGGGCGCGATCTTGTAGGCCTCGACGCCGTGCTGCAGCGTCTGGACCCGGAATCCGAACTCCTCCGCCAGCCTCACGAGCGCGAGGAATTCGTCCGCGCGATAGCCGTGTGACGAGATGAGGAGCTCCTGGTTCAGGATGTCGAGGATCGCCTCCATCCGCAGGTCCCGCCGCGGGGGCAGTCCTTCCTGGTTTTCCTCCCACCGCTGCCACTCGCGCTCGTAGTCCCGCGCGGCCAGGAAGTGGTCGCGGATGATCTCCTGCGTCCCCATGCGGGTGTCGGGATAGCGGCCCTGACGTCGCTTCGGGTTCTCGCCCAGGGCGAACTTCACGGTACGGGGCGCGTTCTCCAGCTTGAGATCCTCCGGCAGCAGGCCCCAGCGCATCTTCACGAAGACGTTCTCGCCCCCGATCGGGTTGGCGGAACCGTGCTTGATGTGCGCGGTGGTGAGTCCGCCTGCCGCCTGCCGGTACATCCAGATGTTGTTGTGCGTCACGACATCGCCCATCCGCACCTCGGGGACGATCGCGAAGCCGCTCTCGTTCACGGCGCTCACTCCCGAGTGGATGTGCGGATCGATGAGCCCCGGCGTCACGTGCTTGCCGGTCGCGTCGATCTCCACCGCGCCGCGGGGGGCGTCGAGTCCCGTGCCGACCGCTTCGACGGTGCCCGCGCGAACCAGGAGGTCCGCACCTTCCATCATGCCCTGGGGACCCTGGGTCCACACGGTCGCGTTCCGCACGACGACCGCGTCGGGCTGCTCCGGGATCGAACTCCGGCCATACTCCATCATCGGCCGAATAAACGGGAGGTCGATCTCGGGAACGTTCATCGCCACCGTACCGCGCGCTGGACCCTCGAAGGCTTCGGTGCGGTTGCCGCGGAAGGACGGGTCCGCCCCATTGGGCAGCGAAGTCCATCCGTAGAACTCGTCTCCGCGCACCGAGCCGGCGAGCAGCGCCACGCCCTCGTAGCCCATCTCCTCACCGTCGAAACGGACTTCGATCCGTCCCGTCTCGGCCACCACGCTGGCCGACGCAAGAGCGATCCGCACGCCCTCAGCCCCCCCGGGCTCACCACCGGCGAGGTCGATGTGGCCGCTCAGCCGGTTGAGCGGTCCCTCCAGCTGGAGAACCGCGTCGAAGCCCCACTCGTCCGTCGAGGCGATGCGCCAGGTGCCGCGCGGGTCGACCTGAGCGGGCCGGGTCACGCCGTACACGGTGCCCCGGACCCAGACATCGCGGACCGTCGCTTCTTCCGTGAAGAGGTCGCCCTCGCTGACGATCAGGTTCGCGACCTTGCCTTCCTCGATGGTGCCGTGCGTGCGCGATACCCCGAGCCAATCCGCGGGCGTCGTGGTGAGCGCCGCGAGGGCATCGTCGGGCGAGAGACCGCGCGCCACGGCAATGCGCAGGTTGGGAAGGAAGTCGTTGAGCGACGCCAACCCGTCCGTGGTAATGGCGAACCGCACCCCGGCGCCGGCGAGCTGCGCCGGGCTCGTGGGGGCGAGATACCAACCGCGCAGATCCGCGAGCGACGCGTTCAGCGCGGCCTCCGGATCGCCGACCTCCGGAGCGTCCGGGAAGTCCAGCGGCACGATCAGCGGCTCGCTCCGGCCTTGGAGCACGTCGATGATCCTGTACTCCTGGCCGTTCCCCCGGAACCACGCCTGGATCCCGAACTCCGACGCGAGACGGTGCGCGCGGAGGTATTCCTCCTCGCTGCCGGTCTCGAAGATGACCGGCTGATTGCCGTGCGCCGCGTCTTCGAGCGCCGCCAGGGCTTCGCTCGTTTCCGGAGGGAGGAAGGCGCGGCCGCTCGACTCATACGCATCCCAGGCGCGCATGTACCAGTCGGCGTCCATGAGCGTCTGTTTCATCAGCGCTATCGTGCCCATCGCGGAGTTCGGATACGATCCGCCCAGCTCGAAGGAGCGCTGGAAGCCGACCGCCTGGGCGATGTCGGGTCGCAGCACCCGCTCACGCACACCCGCGTCGCCGAGATTCACCAGCGAGGCCGTTCCCCGGAAGATCCCCTGCTTGGGAACTACCAGCGCCGTGCCAAACCCCTGCGAACGGAGCGCCGCGCGCCTGTCGGCGTCGTCCTGAAGATTCCGCGTGGTGGAAAACCATGCCCGGACCTGCGGATTCCAGTGCGTGGGGCCGATGTCCCCGCCCTCCGGCACCGCGTCCATGCCGAGATCGGCGTGTGCGTCGATGAAGCCCGGGTACACTGTTTGCCCGTCGAGATCCCACACCCGCGCGCCAGCCGGTGCGTCCATGTTTCGCCCGACCGCCTGGATGAGGCCGTCGCGGATCACGATCGTGGCGTCGTCCATGGCCTGCCCCGGCCCGGTCACGACCCGCGCCCCCACCAGGGCGTGGTATCCGGTGCCGTTGTCGCGCATGCCCTCGACCGGCTGGGTGCGGGTCGCTTGCTGCGCCCCGGCACCCGTTGCCAGGACGGCCGCGAACCCCATCGTGCAGAGTATCGCTTTCACAGAACCCCCCTAATTGTTGTCCTCGCGTGAATCGCCTCGCTCCCTAGACCCGACCGGCCCCGCCGGAGCCCACCGAGGTACAAGTAACCCTGATGACTACTCTTCTGATGGCGTCTGGTCAAACGGCGGCGGTCTCAGAACTCTTGCTCATCTGCCTTCTGGAGGACTGGAGGCGACCCGTTGGGCCTGTCCCATGCCAGGGATCGACGATCCTTGCTACCTTGGGCTGTGATTCGAGGCCACTCAGGGTGGGCTCAAAGCTGGAGTCTCGGGAGGGGTCCGCCGTGATGGCATGCAAGACGGGAGGATGAGCCGGACCGAGGCTCGGCCTGCCCTTCCTACAGGCGAATTCGTTGCTCTCGTCGCCCTGTTGATGTCGCTCGTCGCGCTCTCGATCGACGCGATGTTGCCGGCGCTGCCCGAGATCGGGCGCGACCTCGGGGCGCTGCGCCGGAACGATGCCCAGTTCGTCATCACGGCCGTATTCCTGGGGCTTGGCTTCGGCCAGATCCTCTTTGGCCCGCTCTCCGACCGCATCGGACGCAAGGCTGCCATATACGCCGGCCTCATCCTGTTCATGGCCGGATGCCTCGTGAGCATCTTCGCGCCCACCTTCGAGGTGATGATCGCGGGCCGTGTCCTGCAGGGCTTCGGGGTCGCGGGACCGCGCATCGTGACCATCGCGATGGTGCGCGACCGCTACGAAGGCCGCGGAATGGCCCGTCTCATGTCGTTCGCAATGGCCGTGTTCATCCTCGTTCCCACCATCGCTCCGGCGCTCGGCCAGGGGATCCTGTGGCTCGGAGGCTGGCGCGCGATATTCGCCGCCATCTTCGCCATCGCCGCGATCGCGTTGACGTGGTTTGGGCTTCGCCAGCCGGAAACCCTGCCCGCCGTCCGCCGGCGGCCCTTCTCCCCTCGGGACATCGGCCAGGCCGCCCTGGAAGTCCTGCGTACCCGGGCCGCGCTCGGATACACCCTCGCCACCGCATGCGTATTCGCGCCGTTCCTCGCATACCTGAGCTCGGCCCAGCAGATTTTCCAGGATGCCTATCGGACGGGCGCGCTCTTTCCGCTCTGGTTCGGCGTGCTGGCCCTCGCCTTCGGGTGCGCCTCGTTCGTGAACGGCCGACTCGTGATGAAGCATGGGATGCGCCGGCTATCGAAGGCGGCGGCGGTGGCCATCACACTGGCCTCGGTCGTCGCGTGGGCGCTGGCCTTCGCCTTCGAAGGGCTTCCTCCATTCTGGCTCTTCATGGCCTACCTGCTCGTCGCCTTCTTCTGCATCGGCCTCCTCTTCGGGAATCTCAATGCGCTCGCGATGAAGCCCCTGGGCCACATCGCGGGGGTGGGAGCGGCAGTGGTCGCTTCGCTCACCACGTTCATCGGGGTGCCGCTCGGGGGGCTCGTGGGACAGAGCTTCGACGGCACCATGTACACCCAGATCGGCGCCTTTGCCGTGTTTGGAGCGGGAACGCTCGCCGCCACGCGGTGGGCCGAGGGCGGGGGAAGCGCGAGGGAGCGAACTGCTGGCCCGCGCAGCGCCTAGTTTGTCTTCCTGGCGCTTATGCCGATATCGCTACCGCGGCGCGCGCCTGCCGGCCATGGTGACACCTCGATGAGACGTCACCGGCCGGGGGCATCCACGGGCAGATCGGTGGTGACGATGGCGAAAACACCCCCGGCATCGCGCGCCGGGACCGAGCGCGTAATCATCCAGATCTCACCCCCACCCGCATCAAAGTAGGGGGGCGTCCAAATACCGGCGTTCGCGGTCAATGGCATCGTGATCCACTCCTGCCCCTCGATGTTGTATTCGGGCAGGGCCAGATCGCGAGTTTGGTAGCCGTCGGCGGTGCGATGAACGTAGGGGCTCGCGGTGACGGTGCCAGCCTCGTCCATAAGCGCGGCGGCACTGCCGTAGAACGCGGGGTGGCCTTCCAGGTAATCCCGCAGGCGCTCCGCATACGCGGCTGCGTCGGCCGGTCGCTCCGCCACCAACTCTGCCACCAGGGTATCGAGGGCGGCGACCACCTCGGTCTGCAGCGCCTCCTGGGCGGGCGCGCCGACACGGCAAGCCTGGGTGGCAACGAGGGTAAGCAGCAGGAGAATCCCGGCGATGGTGGGGCGCATGGTGTCTGGGTACCTACTCGAGAGCGAAGTGATCGGCGCAGGCGGGAACTCTATCGGCGTTGGCACGCGCGCGACAATTACGACGATGAACTGTGGCTTCCGAAAGGTCTGCTGCTTCCCTGAGGAATCAGGCGCAGAGCCCGGATGTGCGGTCGAGGACGGTCTCGCCCTAAACCTCTGTCCTCGCCAAGATCGACGGCGAATCGGCCGGCGGACGATAGGGCTCGATGTTGATCTCTCCTTCCCGCTGCCGGGTGCGGGCGATGTCGTAGGACGACTGCATCCGCATGAGGGTGTCCATCTTGACTCCGAACGCCTTCTCGATCCGCAGCGCCATGATGCCGGACAGGTCCGACCGGCCATTCAAGAACGTGGAGAGCGCCGGCCGGGACACGCCGAGCACCTTCGCCGCGGCAGCTACGGTCAGACCGTGGGGTTCGATCACCTCGGTCTTCACGAATGCACCGGGGTGAGGGGGGTTCAGCATGCGCATTTGTGGCTCCGGCCTAAACAGGCGACGCAGACCCTGGTGGGCGATGTTTCGGATCTTCACCGTATAGTGTTACGCTACGGTTTACGGGCGTCAAGGGCATTCGGAAGCTTGCCCCTGAAGGTAGGTTGGTCCGGTCAGGACGTGATCAGGGGTGACGGGTGGTGGTCGGCGCTACCTCGGTGCCGCGGAATCCAGGATACCTGGCTGCTTGCCCTTGCGGGCTCGGCAGCTTGGGGTGAGTAATCCGCATTCCCCTCGGGCGAGTTCGGACGGTCCGCGCCATATCCAGTCTCTGGCGGGAGCCGTGCGGTGAGGTAGTGGGCCTGCCGGTCCATACGGCCGTTCGGGCCTTGCAGGCGGGGGGCCAGAGGGCATGAGGAACCGGGTAAAGTCATGTTGCACAGGGCGAGACACGGATGGATCGAGGTCGTCGCCGGCGTCATGTTCAGCGGAAAGTCCGAGGAGCTGATCCGGCGCGTACGGCGCGCCCTCATCGCCGGCCGGCGGGTTCAGCTCTTCAAGTCCCACCTCGACGACCGGTACGGCGGCCACTTCCGTATCTCGTCCCACGACGGCCGGCAGATCGACGCCGAGCCGGTGTCCAACTCCGTGCAGCTCGCCGAGAAGGTTCGCCCGGCGACGCAGGTCGTCGCCATCGACGAGGCCCAGTTCCTGGACGATGGCATCTGCGAAGTTGCCGATGTGCTGGCGGATGCCGGGATGCGCGTCATCGTGGCCGGCACCGACATGGACTTCCGCGGCGAGCCCTTCGGTCCCATGGGGCTGCTCCTGGCGCGCGCGGAGCGGATCGACAAGCTGCACGCGATCTGCGTCGTGTGCGGCGATCCGGCAACGAGGAATCAGCGCCTCATCGACGGGCAGCCAGCGCCCGCAGAGGGACCGACGATCAAGGTGGGAGGCGCCGAGTCCTACGAGGCGCGCTGCCGCCGTTGCCACGACGTGCCGAAGCGAGGTCGGGCCCAGACGGAGCTGTTGCTGAGGCGTGGGAGGGAGGGGTGGGAGGGGGTTTAGCCCTAAGCTGTTCATTAGCCCCAACTTCCAGCGGAATCCGGGCCTCCTGACGCTGTAACTCATTGGCAGGCGGGTGTTTTGGCGGGATTGTCGTGGTGTCTGGCGTACCCATGTAGTGTAAGAGATATCAACTTGCCATGACTCATTGTAGTCGTTATTATAATACCCATGTATGTCGAACGCGTGCCCAACCGGAGCTCCCCGCCCGCCGTGCTGCTGCGCGAGTCCTTCCGCGAAGACGGCAAGGTCAAGAAACGCACCCTCGCCAACCTGTCGAAGTGGCCCGACGATCTGGTCGAGGGGTTCCGCATCCTGCTCAAGGGCGGGGTGGCGCTGCCCTCCCTCGGCGACGCCTTCGCCATCCTCCGCTCCCGGCCCCACGGCCACGCCGCCGCCGTGCTGGGAACCGCCCGCCGCCTCGGCCTCGAGAAGCTCCTGGACCGCCGCCCCTCGCGCGACCGGGCCCTGGCCACCGCCATGATCCTCGCCCGCATCCTGGATCCCCGCTCCAAGCTGGCCACCGCCCGCTCCCTGTCCCGCGAGACCCTGACCCACACGCTGGGCGAGGAACTCGGCGTCGAGGACGCCGGCGAGAACGAGCTCTACCGCGCCATGGACTGGCTGCTCAAGCGCCAGGCCCGCATCGAGCGCCACCTGGCGGCCCGGCACCTCGAAGAGGGCGCCCTGGTGCTCTGCGACGTCACCTCGGTCTACTTCGAGGGCTCGAAGTGTCCGCTGGCCAAGCGCGGCTACTCCCGCGACGGCAAGCGCGGCAAGCTCCAGATCGTCTTCGCGCTGCTGTGCAACCGCGAGGGCTGCCCGGTCGCCGCGGAGGTCTTCGAGGGCAACACCGCCGATCCCGGCACGCTGGCCACCCAGCTGGAGAAGCTGCGCAAACGCTTCTCCCTGTCGCGCATCGTCCTGGTCGGCGACCGGGGGCTGCTGACCGACGCCCGCATCCGCGAGGAGGTCCGGCCCGCGGGCCTGGGGTGGATCACCGCGCTGCGGGCTCCGGCGATCCGCAAGCTGGTCAAGGGCGGCACCTTGCAGCTCTCCCTCTTCGACGAACAGGATCTGGCCGAGATCACCGCGCCCGAGTTGTTCCCGGGGGAGCGCCTGGTGGTGTGCCGCAACCCGCTGCTGGCCGCCGAGCGGGCCCGCAAGCGGCTGGACCTGCTCGCCGCCAC
Organism: Longimicrobiales bacterium; assembly: GCA_965225805.1. Taxonomy (GTDB): domain Bacteria; phylum Gemmatimonadota; class Gemmatimonadetes; order Longimicrobiales; family Gaopeijiaceae; genus BD2-11. Next base: position 804,649 of record OZ245327.1, on the reverse strand, counting down.
CGAACGCGAGCTGGACAAGGTCGTGGCCGCCACCCGGCGCGAGCAGCGGCCCCTGCGGGGCAAGGACAAGATCGCCGTGCGCGCCGACCGGGCGCTGCGCCGCTTCAAGGTCGGCAAGCACTTCGACACCGAGAGCACCGACGACGGCTTCTCGTATGTGCGCAACGAGGACCGCATCGCCGTAGAGGCCGCCCTCGACGGCATCTACGTCATCCGCACCAACGTGCCCGCCGCGGAACTTCCGGCCGAAGAGGCGGTCCGGTCCTACAAGAGCCTGAGCCGCGTCGAGCGGGCGTTCCGCAGCTACAAGACCGTGGATCTCAAGGTGCGCCCGGTCCACCACCGCCTCGAAGGCCGGGTCCGGGCCCACGTCTTCCTCTGCATGCTCGCCTACTACGTCGAGTGGCACATGCGCCGCGCGCTCGCGCCGCTGCTCTTCGACGACGACGATCCCGCCGCGGCCGAGGCCGCCAGATCCTCGCCCGTCGCCCCCGCCCGTCCCTCTCCCTCGGCCCACGCCAAGGCCGGCAGGAAACGCACCCCCGGCGGCCTGCCCGTCCACAGCTTCCAGACCTTGCTGGCCGACCTCGCCACGCTCACCCGCAACCGCGTTCAGCCCGCCGCACAGGGGGCCGTGGCCGCCGATGTCCTCACCCGCCCCACCCCGCTCCAGGCCGAAGCCTTCCGCCTCCTCGGCGTCCGCCCCTGACCCGTACCCAGTAGCGTACACCCCCGGACCACGGCTATGTCGCCGCACTGCACTAAGTTGCCCGCTTCTGGGAGTTCGAAGTTGGGATTAGCTGCCCGGGACACGGAGAATCGGATACAGCTCCCCGGCACGCAGCCGGTCCGCAAGCAATCCTAGGCTGCCGCGGATAAGATCCTCCGCCAATCTTCTGACAGCGGCCGCAGCTTCTTAGCTTCGACCCACACCTGTCCTCCCGCCTTGTGTACTTGGCCGTAGGCCCAGCTTGCGATCTGACGAGTCACAGGCCAGTCGTGCAGGACTTTGCGCTCATCGAAGCCTTCTTCCAGTTCGTTCCTGTAGATAAGGCTCCGCTCGGTCCATCGTTCGAGATGCTCCTCCGCCGCGAGCAGGTCCGACTTACTCGAGTTACACCCCCGGTGGGCCAAGACGAAGTTATGGCCGAGCTCCAGCGAGTATCGTCGCCAGGGGATGAAGTGGTCGACGTCCCCGCCCCTACTGATGCCGCGACCGCAGTAGAAGCAGCGGCCCCGCTGCAGATCCATGAGCAGAGGACGGTATGTCTCAAGCGAGCTGCGTCGAGACCCGAAGAGGAACGACCGTAGATCGATGACCTGGCCCAGCAGCCGAGGGTTGCGTCGCTGGACGAAGTGGGACCACGCTCCCTCGATCATGTCGGTTACCATTGGATAGAATGCCCGGAAGCAGTAGGCGACCCCGGGCTCGAGCCGAACGACCGCACCGACATCGACGTTCTCGTACAGGAAGTCCAAGCGTTCGGACCCGACGGTCTGCAACTTCCAAAGCGGCATCCTCTTCACCGTTTGCTCGACCTTGCGCCTCACATGGCCCCAGTCTGCCGGACTCTTTTCGAGCTCGGCCAGAGAGCCTTGATAGCGGTTGTGGCGCTCCGCCAGTTCGCGCACAATCGCTGCCTGTCGGCCCGTGTTCTGGCTCAGGACCTGCTTGTCATCGCTGGCGACGAACGGTGCCACCTGAGGCCAGTACAAACGGACGAACTGTTCCGCGATCTCGGAGGTGGAGAGATCCAGTTCAGCCCCACTGTCGTCACCCTTGACGAGGCACAGATCAGCGATGGCATGGAGCAACGCAAACTTGTAACTGGAGACAAAGCTGCCCTCGTCCAGGAGGCGCTGGAGCGAACGGAGGAAGGCGAGCTGCCCCTCGGCCGTGGGCGGTCCCGGCTCGTTCATTGGTCCCAATATGCGGCGTGCTCGGGTAGGACCCAGCGAATGCCGCCTCTTGGATCAGCCATATCCCCGTCGAAGCGGGGGATGACATGCACGTGCGCATGTTCCACGGTCTGCCCGGCTGCCTGCCTGTCGTTGAGCCCAACATTGAAGCCGTCGGGATCTAATCGTGACTGAAGCTCGTCCCGCACCTTGGCAACGAGACGCCATATGTCCGCCTGGATTTCGGCATTCTGTGCGAATAGAGTCTCCGCGTGAGCCCTGGGGATCACGAGCGTGTGGCCGCGACTCACGGGGTACCGGTCCCGAATGGCCAGGGCATGCCGCGACTCGGCCACCACGGATTCCCTGGGCACGTCGCAGAACGGGCAGTCGGTCTGTGGGTCAGCACTACGCGGTGAGCTGGCGGAAGCCTCCCGGATTTCTCGAGGCCACCAGATTCTTCCCTCGATGAGGGCCGTGGGGTCTCGGGATGCGGTCAGCGTGGAGATCTCGTCCACGTGGCGGCTCATAACCACGGCTGATACCGCCGCGTCGAAGGCGTCCTCGGAGGAAGCGGCCTTGTGTGCGAGTGCATCATCAATCTCAGGAAAACCCTGAGCCAGGTATGCCTCTCGCGCGAAAGCATCGGACTTATTCACCGGGCCGGTGAGCAGCCGTGGATAGATCTCGATCACCAGGGGCGGTTGGACTTCGTGAAAGGGCCAGATCGAGAAGCCCGCCGTACGGAGCGTCGCCAAGTGAGGCATTCCCCGGATCGAGCCCGTGCCAACTGTACCCGCGCCGCCGATCTGGAAGACGCTCTTGGGATTCGAACCCTTCAGTTTCGGCGCGCGCTCCTCCGTTTGCCGAAAATGTTCGGGCAGGTTTGGCTTGCCCCTTCCAGGCTTTCCCCAAAACGGGTCCGGGCAATTGCGTAGCCAGTCCTCGCCTTGCTCGGCGACGAGATTCCAAAGCTCCTCGATCGACAGCTCCTCGATCAGCTTCGCACCCAGTTCCTCCGCAAACCAGCCGGGGAAGGAGAACGCGAAGTCCAGGCCAACGACAACATCGGGGTCCGCATCGGCATCACCGATCACATGCGCGACTACTTCGCGACGATCACGCCCGGACTCCAGACGCGTAAGGCGTCCGTCACGGACCTCGGCGAGCCAGATCTTGGACCGGGCGCCAGACTTCGCTCCGGACCAATCGATGGCGATAGCGCGCTTCATGGGCCGAAGACGCTCGCCACCGCCCACGAACGTGCGTCAGCTGCCCGGGACACGGAGAATCGGATACATCTCCCCGGCACGCAGCCGGTCCGCAAGCAACCCCCAGTTCGCGAAGCCGTCGTCGGACTGCGGCTCCACCAGGCTGAACAGCAGACGCCCCAGCGGCTGGTCGGCCCGCGCCAAAATATCTCCGGAGGCCGGGGTGACTCGGGCCGGCTCGTAGCGCCCGAACAGCGATTGCTCGTTGTGCCCCTGGAACGGCCGCTCGGCCGTCCGCACCGAATCGATTTGGAACGCCTCCACATCCAGAGGCGTCGCCTCCGCCGGCTCGAGCGCGATGCCGTGTGCCGCGAGCCGCGTCAGGACCTCCTCCAGACCGGCGGGAATCAGGTAGGCCCGGGGCACGCGCTCCCGGAGCGTCGGCGCAAACGTCCCGTACTCGTACATGGACTCGACGTACAGCGTATCGCTCCGCAAGAGCAGCGGGCGCCCGGTGAGTGGGTGCACCTCCTCGACCGTGGCGCCCATGAGGATGTCGACCGGCGCGGCCGAGCGCTCGGGCGCGGCGCGCAACGCAAGCGAATCGCCCACCACTCCGGCGGCATCGGCATCCGCGACGATTCGCCGGACCTCGTCCGCGTGCTCATGCACGTAGTCCAGGGTCTCTTCGACGAAGTACAGCGTCGAGAGCACGCGCTCCTCGAAGGTCGCGTAGGCGTAGGCCTCGCTCAGGATCCCGATCCTGTTGCGGAGACCGAGGTAGTTGTTGTTGAACCGCGGGCGGTGGTCGAAGGTGTACCAACCGCTCGCGTCCCCACCGCGCGCGGACGCGTTCCCGTAGTAGTAGTACTCCCAGCCGTACTTGGCCCGGATCTCCCCGGTCAGGTGGGGAAGGAGCCCGCCCCGGAGAAAATCGTCGATCCCGGCCGGCGTGTTGGGGTGGAGCGGGGGCGAGTAGGTGATATGGTAGGCGTGCCGCGTCCCGTTCGTCGTATGCAGATCGATGGCTACCTGCGGATCGTATTCGCTGAGCAACCGCGCCACTGACCGCGCTTCGGGCGAGTCGAGCTTCATGTGATCGCGGTTCAGGTCATAGCCCTGAGCGTTCGGCCGCTGACCCATCCCTCCGATCGGCCCGTGCTGACGGCCACGATTGGTGAGGCTCACCCGTTCATTGCCGTCCGCGTTGTAGATGGGCGCGATCAGCAGGACCATCGACTCCAGCCATTCGCGGTGGCGACCGGCCATGAGGTCGCGGAGCAACATCTGGAGCGCCTCCTTCCCGCACACCTCGCCGCCGTGGATGTTGCCCTGCAGGTAGACGACCGTCTTGCCGGAAGCTCTGACGGACGCCGGACTCGGATCTTCGACGTCGCCCACTACGGCCAGTGGAAGCGCTCGTCCCTCGTTCGTATAGCCGTATGTGGTGTAGTGGACCAACGCATCGCTGGCCGCCGCGCGCTGCAGAAAGTCCACGACATCGGCGTGGGAGCTGGTTTCGCGGTATTCCGTGCGCTCCGCGCGCGTGAGAAAGGTATCGTCCGAGGGCGCGGCACCGTCGCACGCCGTGAGGATGGCCGTGAGCGCCGCGTAGGCTGCCATCCGACCCAAAGTCGCCGCTCCATCGTCCGAAGTCGCCATGCGTTCGCCGCGCCTTTTCGTTGGTCGGGTTCTGTTACACCACCAACCCCAACCTATCGTCTACGACCCTGTACCGAGACCTTCCAACTCCGGTCGGAGGACCGCGAGCACATCGTTGCTCTCCAGCCCCTTGGTCAGTCGATGGATGCCGATCTTCGCTTCAGTCCGTCCTTACGACACCAGCCGTCCCTCCTGCGCCACCACAATCTCCTCCAGCCCCAGCCGCCTCAACTCCTCGTTGACTTCGGCCAGTTCGTCGTCCCAGACGGCCTGGAGTCGCGTCAGGTGGCCTTCCAGCCGCTCCACCATGATCTCGAAGACGGCGTACATGCCGCTTCCGGGGCGGCCGTCTCCCTGCTCCGACATCGACAGCAGGTTAGCCAGGCGGTTGTTCACCCTGATGGGGAAGTTGAGGGGATCCTGGTTGGACTGGTTGCGGACCTGGTAGATGTCGGCTTCGACAGCTGACGCGTTTGCCTGCAGCCGTTCGCCGGCCTGCGCCAGCCGTTCGTCGTCCGACGCCTCCAGCCGGTCGTCCAGCTGGGCCTTCACGCTCCGGATCGCGATCACTGCCGAGTTGGCCTGGTGCACCCTGTCCCGGATCTGCACTCCGAACTCGTACTGGGCTATGAGATCCTGGTCGGTCACGTCGGTGATCCAGGGGTGGTGGCGGACCTCCACCTCGGTCGTCTCGGATCGGCCATTCACGGTCAGGCGCACCGCATAGGTCCCGGGCGGAACCACCGGAGCCATCGTGCGGACCCCCCAGAGGATCATTCCGGGGAAAGTCGCGGGCGGATCTGTCCGCAGGTCCCAGCGCAGCCGGTTCAGCCCGGCCTCCATCGGCAGCGCGGGACCCGCCCAGCGATCCCGTTCCTCTCCCTCGACGGCGGGCGCGAACGTCCGTACCACCTCGCCCGATGCGTTCATGATCTCCAGCGTCGCATCCTCGGGCTCAACCCCCAGCCACCACGAGAGCACCACCCCGTTCGCGGAGCGGTACGCGGCGGCCGGATCGAACAGCACCAGGTCTCGTTCCGTCATCCCCGGCTGGATCTGCCGCAGCGGCGCGACGTTGTCGAGGATCCAGAAGCCGCGCCCGTGGCTCGCCATCGCCAGCTCGTCGTGCTCGGGGATCACGTCCGTGATCGGGATGTCGGGCAGGTCCGGGTTCAACTCCTGCCACGACCCACCGCCGTCGTAGGAGATGTAGACGCCGTGATTGGTGCCGGCATAGAGCAGCCCGGCCCGGTTCGGGTCCTCGCGGATCGAGTTCACATAGGCGTCGTCCCGGATGCCGCCCGTAATCCGGGTCCAGGTCTCTCCGAAATCGTCCGTCTTCCAGATGTACGGCGCGAAGTCGTCAAGCAGCGCCCGGCGCGCCGACACATACGCGCGCCCCGCGTCGAACGCGGAAGCGTCGATCAGGCTCACGCGCCCGAAGTCCGGCATGTCGGAGGGCGTCACGTTGGCCCAGTTGGCTCCGCCGTCGCGCGTGACGTGCACGAGCCCGTCGTCAGACCCCGTCCAGATCACGTCGATATCGACTTTGCCGGGACCGACCGCGAAGATCGTCGCATAGACCTCGGGGCCGTTCATGTCACCGGTGATGGGGCCGCCGGAACGGCCGAGCGTCATGGGGTCGGCGCGCGTGAGGTCGGGGCTCAGCGCGTCCCAGTTGGTGCCGCCGTCGGTGGTCCGCCAGAGCCGGTTCGACGACGCGTACAGCACGTTCGGATCGATGGGCGAAAAGATGATGGGAAAAGTCCATTGCCAGCGCTCGACCATGTCGCTGGCCGGCTCCCCGGAGTAGAACCAGGGGTAGGGGTTGACCTCGCGCGAGGTGCCCAGGCGCCGGTTGAATTTGTCGATGTAGCGGCCGTTGTTTGTGCCCGAAAAGAAGACGTCGAGGTCCTTCGGGTCCGGCGCGATGTAGCCGGGCTCTCCGCCTCCGGCCCGGTAGTAGACGTCCATCGAGCCTTCGGTGATCGCGGGGGCGCGGGCACCGGAGTCGCCGGCGGTGTCGGACAGGGCCTGTTCGAAGCGCTGCGCGTTCCAGTCCGACGGCAGGCAGAGCGTGCTGTTGTCCTGCTGCGATCCGCAGATGTGGAAGGGGATGTGCGCCGTCGTGACGCCGTGGTAGAACTGTGCGGTGGAGAACTCCAGGTCGGTCCAGTCGCTGCCGGTGGTGTGGCTGACCGCGCCGCCGCCGTCGTTGCCGACCACGACATGCGCGGGATCGTCCGGGTCGATCCAGAAGTCGTGGAAGTCGCCGTGGGTGCCGTTGTTGATGACCTCGTAGGTGGCGCCGCCGTCGGTCGAGCGGAAGAACGAGGTGTTCTGCACGTAGACCACGTCCTCGTCGTGATGGTCGGCGAAGACGTGCGAGTAGTAGAAGGCGCGCTGCCGGATGCGCCGCTCGTCGTTGATGAGCTCCCAGCTCTCGCCGCCGTCGTCCGAGCGGAAGAGCCCGCCATCGTCGTGCTCGAAGAGGGCGTAGACGCGGCTGGAGTTCGCGCTCGAGACCGCCACCCCGATGCGGCCCACGACGCCCTCGGGGGGCATCCCAGGGTTGCGGGTGATCTCGGTCCACGTGGTCCCGCCGTCGACGCTTTTGAACATGCCGCTGCCCGGCCCGCCGGAGGACATCGTGTACTCCTTGCGGAAAGCCTCCCAGAGCGACGCGTAGAGCACGTCCGGGTTGTTGCGGTCGATCGCGAGGTCGATGGCGCCGGTGCGCTCGTCACGGAAAAGGACCCGTTCCCAGCTGTCGCCGCCGTCGGTGCTCCTGAATACGCCCCTCTCCTCGCTCGGCACCCCGTATTTCCCGAAAGACGCCACATAGACGATGTCCGGATCGGTCGGATGGATGCGGATCTTGGAAATCCCGTGCGACTCCCTGAAGCCGATGTGCTCCCAGGTCTCTCCGCCGTCGCGGCTGCGGTACACGCCGTCGCCGGGCAGGATGTTGCCGCGGATGCAGGTCTCGCCGGTGCCGATGAAGACGAGGTCCGGGTCGGTCTCGCTGACCGCGACTGCGCCGATCGACGCAGTGGTGATCTGGAAGTCGGTGACGGGATGCCAGTCCTCGCCGCCGTCTGTCGTCTTCCAGAGGCCGCCGCCGGTGGCGCCGAAGTAGGCCTCCTCGGGCCGCCCCTTGACACCGCTGACCGCGATGGAGCGGCCGCCGCGGTCGGGACCGAGGTTGCGCCAGGAGTAGCCAGCCAGGAAGGCGGAGTCGAGAGTGACGGGCTGGGTCTGAGCGTGAAGCGTGGACGCAGGCGGGGCCAGACCCACCATGTCCACGCCCACAGCGTGCGCGAGGGACGAGACCCGCTGGGCGAACGGTGTGCCGGTCAGGGCCGGAGCGACTGCGGAGAGTGTCGCGACGAGCAGGAACGGCATGAGTGGGAAGCGCTTCACGGGTGCTTTTCCTGTGGGTTCGGGAGCTGGTATGGGCCGGGTCAAGCTACCGTTGCGATGGAGGGTGCAACAAGCCGTCCGACAGATGTGTCAGCCTTCAAGGAATACCGGATCTGGCTTCAGTATTCGGAAGTCTCAACCGGGGTGGGTCGACCTTCCGACCTCGTCGGTCGCGGAGTCTTCGAGGCCCAGGCATGATCTCGAGCTTTTCCGCGGTTCCCCAACCCTGATGTAACGGCGGAGTGGCGGCGGCGTGAATCACGGTGGAGTCAGGGGGTGGCGCGGTGCCCTTAGGGTCCGGTGTGTATTTGATCCGCTTGCTTTCGCGCGGTGCCAAGTCCGGCTCCCATAGGTCCGTTTCCACCCCCTGCTCATCGAACCGGACGTGCGGGTTTCCCGCATCCGGCTCTCAGTCGGGATCATGCCTTCGCCCACGGAAGGTGTCGTGTCGTCAGCGCAAGGCGCGTGAGGCCGCATTCCTCCCACAGCCACCAGTGGGAAAATCGCACGTATTTTCCTGATTTCACCTTGTGCTTCCGGCAGAACCACTGTCGCAACCGCTGGGCCGCGTACGTATCCACAGCCGCGTAGGCCGGACTGACCTGGCCGAGTGTGAAGTAGTTTGCCCATCCGGATACCATCCGATTGAGGCGCCCTACAACCTCCTCTGCTGGACAGCCCTCGTACCGTGGGGCCGTTTGCGCGCGGATCCTGCGGCGTATGCTTTGAACGCTCGCCTTGCTCGGCCGGGTACCGATGTACCGGCTCGCATCCGTCCGACGATAGTTCCAGCCGATGCGATATCCAAGGAACTCGAGAGGCTCCTCGGGGCATCGGAGGCATCGGGTTTTCCGGGCGTTGACCGGTAGCTTCAGTCGTTCCATGAGCCGGTTGACCGCCGCCAGCATCTCCGCCGCCGGGGCCCTTCCGAGCACGCAGAAGTCATCCGCATAGTTCACGATCTCCGCACCGAAGCGCCGGGCATGACCCAGCGCCTTCCAGCCAAGGATGAACCGCCGCATGTAGATGTTGCTCAACAGCGGCGAGATCGGAGCCCCTTGCGGAGTCCCCTTTCTCTCCTTCCGCGCCCGGTTCGTGCGGCGCGTGCCGCCTTCACCGTCCTCCTCGACCACCGGCATCTCCAGCCACGCCTTGATGAGTCCAAGCATCCGCCCGTCGCTCACGCGCCGTGCGATGCTCTTCATCAACTCGGTGTGCGGTATCTCGCCGAAATAGTTCGAGAGGTCCGCATCGACTACCTCGTTGCGGCCCGTGTGCAGCAGGCGGTGGATCCGCCTGACCGCGTCCTTGGCGCTTCGTCCCGGCCGGTATCCGTACTGCTCCGGCTCCAGGTCCGCCTCGAAGATCGGCGACAGCACCAGCATTGCCGACGTCTGCGCAACCCGGTCCCTCAGGCAGGGGATGCCCAGGGGACGGAACTTCCCCGGCTGCTTCTTCGGAATGAGCACCTGCCGCACCGGACTCGGCTTGTAGGTGCCCTCCCTCAGGTCCCGCGACAGTTCCCCGACCCAGCGCTCCACTCCGTGCGCCCCGATGTCCGCGACCGTCTCACCATCCACTCCAGCCGCTCCGCCGTTGCGCCGCACCATCCCCCATGCCGCCAGCAGGAAGTCCTCCCGCCATACCTTGTCGACAAGGGCGTGAAAGCGCTGTCCGGGTTCTTCCTTCGCTTTCGCATGTAGCACGGTCTGGAGTTTCCGAACGCTCACCGACCCTGTTAGGCTCGCGCCAGTGGCCATGTCCCTGCCTCCTTTCCGTACCGCTCCCAACTCAGGGCCCCTTCCCTCGGCGGGCATTACCCCGCGTCCCCGGTACTACGGGCCCATCCGCCACCCTGCCGGCCCGGCCTGCCCCTCGCGGGGTTCCGGTTGCCGCGTGCCACGGCACCGACGGGGCTTCCCGTGTTGCCACACTCTCCATCTTCCACACGTGCCGACGCCACTACCCCGGCGGAAACCAGCCGGTTGTCCCGTCGCTCTTCTTTTCCCGGCCAGTCGGCGGCCTTCCCCTTTCTTGCGGAGGGTCGGCTCCCGCGTTTGATGTTTCGAGGCCTGCTCGGCGTTCACTCGCGTTTCGGCCCGCGTGGTCGCTGAACCGCCTTCCGACTTAGCTCCTCCCTTGGCCGTCTCCGCCGTTTCCAGCTTCGTGCCCGTGTAGGGTGTCGCGTATCGTGCGCGGCCCGTACCGAAGTGCTTCAACCCATGTCGTTACCTCCATGAGCCGCTCCGGTTGCTACCGGCTGGAGCGACAGTTGCCGGGCGGGATTTGCACCCGCAAGGAAGGCGCGCCTTTCCACGGCGCACGCAAGGAATCGTATAAGTTCAACTAGGACTGCACGATCTGCCGTTCTTGCCGTTGGATAGTATCTGATTCCATCGCGTCACGGTGGCGGGAAAGACGGAATCGATTGGCGGGAATCCTAAGCACCGTCATATGCACCTGTCAGCGGCCCGCCTTCGAGAGCACGGCAGTCCAACAAAGCGCCGGAGCATTCCCGTGTTGGGTCACGCAAGGCGCGGGACGCGGGTCCGCAGCCTGGCCGCCGCGGTTTCGGCCTCCCGCAGGACCCATCTCCGGAACGCCTGGACTTCCGGTCGCTGCCGGGAGGCCTCGGTGGTGATGAGGCAGCAGCGTTCGGGCGCCTCGGCCTGGCGGTCGAGAATGGGCACGAGCTCTCCGCGTTCCAGCTCGCGCGCGATGAGCATGGGGCGACCGATGGCGGCCCCGAGCCCGCTCACCGCGGCCTGGACGAGCATGCTGTAGAGGCGAAAGCCCGAGGCTCGCGACAGGTCCGGCGCGGGACAGCCCTGGCGGGCGAACCAGTATGACCAGTCCGCGTCCCAGCCAAGATCGTAAAGCAGGGGCCAGCGGTGAAGGTCGGCCGGGCCGCGGGCCGAGCCGTGCGCGCCGAGCAGGGCCGGGCTGCAGACGGGAAACAACTGCTCCTCGTAGAGTGTCTCCTCGTGCACCGTGTCCTCGCGCCGCGTCATCGGGCGCGGGGCTGCGGTGTTGCCGGTGTAGGCGAACCAGGCGTCGAAGTCCCGGTGTTCGGGATCGACGCCGCGATGGTTGGTCTCGAGCTCGATGACGATGCCGCCATGAGCCGCGCCGAACGATGCGAGTCTCGGCACCAGCCACTTCTCGGCGACCGCCTCGACCGAGACGATGCGCACCGGCCGCGGCGGGCGGCGGTGTCGTTCCGAGACGCCGTGGATCTCGGCGAGGATGCGTTGCACCTCCCTGAGGTAGGTCTGGCCGCGGCGGGTGAGGCGCACGCCGCGCTTGCGGCGGTCGAACAGCGCGACATCGAGATACTCCTCCAGCGCGCGGACCCGGTGGGCGACGGCAGCCGGGGTGATGCGGAGTTCGGCCGCGGCCGAGGCGAAGCCCTGGTGGCGAGCCGCTGCCTCGAAGAAGCGCAGGTTCTCGAGCGGGGGAAGGTGCAGCACGATGACGAACCCTCCAAACCGGGGCATCAGCGGAATCACGACTGTTATGTGATCGCACACTTGCGCAGTGGCGGCAAGCGCGTTCCCCACTGACCGTCAGGCGGAGGCGAGTCCCGGCCCGCTGGGCCGACAGCCAATGACATAAAATCTGTATGGCATAGGGATAATATATGCCTGCTCATTGCGAAGTAGGATCGCCCTGGGGTACGGTTTCTCGGATGCCATAGTCCCCTGCTCTTAATCCCCCTGGAGACTGGAGACGCATATGATCTTTGGGGCGACAGAAAACGGGTTTTTCGACGATATTCTGGCGATATTCCGGCCGTGGCCGTGCGCGCGGGGCGCCAAGGCCCACGAGGAGTGGCCCGTGACGAAGGATCCTGACGCGCTGCGTCGACAGATCAAGGCGTTGCAGGACCGCGTCTCCCGGCTGGGCGGGGCCCTCCTGCGAATCAGCGCGAGCCTCGACTTCGACACCGTGCTGCGGGAGATCGTCGACGGCGCCCGCGCTTTGACCGGCGCCCGCTGCGGGGTGATCACGACTGTTGACGAGAGGGGCCGGCCCCAGCAGTTCCTCAGCTCCGGCATCACGCCGGACGAGCACCGGCAGCTGGCGGACTGGGGCGACGGGCTGCGGCTGTTCGAGCACCTCCGGGACCTTCCGCGCCCGTTGAGAGTCAGAGACCTGGCCGGCTACGTCCGGTCGCTCGGCTTCAGCGCGCCGGTGCTGCCGTGCAAGACTCTGCAGGGCACGCCGATCCGTCATCGGGGCGTGCACGTGGGCTGCCTCTTTCTCACCGAGAAGGAAGGCGGGCGGGAGTTCACGAGCGAGGACGAAGAAGTGCTCCTGCTGTTCGCGTCGCTGGCGGCGGCGGCGATCGCCAACGCCCGCGCCTACCGGGACGAGCAGCGTGCGAGAGCGAACCTGGAGGCGCTGGTCGACACCTCGCCGGTCGGCGTGGTGGTCTTCGACGCCAGGACCGGCAATGCCGTGTCGCTGAACCGGGAGGCGAAACGGATTGTGGGGAGGCTCATGATGCCGGACCGCTCCGTGGAGCAGCTGCCGGAGGTGTTGACGTGCCGGCGGGCGGACGGGCGTGAGGTCGCCTTTACGGACTTCCCGCTGGCGCAGCAGCTGAGCAGCGCCGAAACGGTTCGCAACGAGGAGATCGTGCTCTCGGTTCCCGACGGCCGGAGCGTAAGAACGTTGCTCAACGCCACGCCGATCCATGCGCCGGAGGGCGGGGTCGAGTCGGTCGTGGTCACGATGCAGGATCTGGCGCCATTCGAGGAGCTCGAGCGGATGCGGACCGAGCTCCTGGCGATCGTGAGTCACGAGCTGCGCACGCCGCTCACCTCCATCAAGGGCTCGGCGGCCACGGTGCTCGCCGCCTCGCCGGGCTTCGCTCCGGCCGAGATGCAGCAGTTCTTCCGCATCATCGACGCGCAGGCCGATCACATGAGCGGCCTCATCGGCGACCTGCTGGACGCGGGGCGCATCGCCACGGGCACGCTGTCGGTCTCGCCGGAACCCTCGGAGGCGGGGGCGCTGATGGACCGCGCGAGGAACACGTTCCTGAGCGGCGGCGGCCGGCACGCGGTCCTCGTCGACCTTCCGCCGGACCTGCCCCGCGTGATGGTGGACCGGCAACGCATCGTCCAGGTCCTGAACAACCTCCTCTCCAATGCGGCCCGGAACGCTCCGGAATCGTCACCCATCCAGCTCGCCGCGCGGCGCGACGGCGTGCACGTCGCGATCTCGGTCTCCGACCACGGCCGAGGCATTCCACCTGACCGGCTCCCGCACCTGTTCCGCAAGTACGCAGGCACGGGTGACGCGGAGCGCGGTCTCGGGGGCGGGCGCGGGCTGGGCCTGGCCATCTGCAAGGGGCTGGTCGAGGCCCACGGCGGGCGCATCCGGGCCACGAGCGGGGGGGAGGGCCAGGGCGCCCGGTTCACCTTCACGGTCCCGGTGGCCGAAGAGGCCGGCGGCGACCCCGCAGCGGCGGACTCCGACCAGGGTCCAGCGGGGGCGCACCGGCAAGGCCGGGAGCCGGTACGCATCCTCGTGGTGGACGACGACCCGCAGGCGCTGCTCTACGTCCGCGACGCGCTCACCGCGGCGGGCTACGCCGCGCTGGTGACGGCCGGCCACCGGGAGCTGTCGCGCGTCATCCAGGACGAGAAACCCCATCTGGTCCTGCTCGACCTGATGTTGCCCGGGACCGACGGCATCAAGCTGATGGAAGACGTTGCCGAGCTGGCCGATCTGCCGGTCATCTTCATCTCCGCCTACGGACGGGACGAGACGATCGCGAGGGCGCTTGGCGCCGGGGCCGTTGACTACATCGTCAAGCCGTTCTCGCAGACGGAGCTGACGGCGAGGATCCGGGCGGCGCTGAGAAGGCACGCCGGGCCCGAACCGTTCGTGCTGGGAGAACTCGCCATCGACTACGATCGGCGCCACGTCACCCTGACCGGCCGGCCGGTGGAACTGACGTCCACCGAGTACGAGGTGCTGCGCGTGCTATCGGCCAACGCGGGACGGGTGTCGACGTACCGCTCGCTGCTCCGCCAGGCCTGGGGGCGGTACCCGGGCCACGTCGCCCCGAAGCGCGTCCACGCCGTCGTGAAGAGGCTCCGCGGCAAGCTGGGCGAGGACGCGGCTCGCGCGGCCTACATCCTCAACGAGCGCGGCGTCGGCTACCGCATGCCCGCACCGCGCGAGAAGTAGCGGCGCCCTCGCCGCGCTCACGAAGCGCCACGTTCCTGACCACGAACCATAACTGAATACAAGAGCCATTTGCTGGCGCCTGGCGCGCGAAACAGCTCCAGGCGAGAAGCATTTCATCCTTGCACGCTCACGGCGATGAGGAATACAGCATGAACGCAGCGAGAAGGAACGAGATCATCAATGCCATCAGGGACCTCACGAACCGAATCGACAGCCTGGACCGACGAAACTTGGTTGAATTCAAGAAGGTCAACGGCCAAGTCAGCACGCTGGAGACTCGCATTGATGTCCGAATGGACGAACTGGAATCCCACGCGGCGAAGGAGGTTGCCTCCTTTGGTGCACGAATCGACGGCGTGGCCACAGCGTTCAAGCAGGTAAACTACGCGATTGACGAGCTGGGGACCCGCGTCACGGCTCGGCTCGACGCGCTGGAATCCAAGGTGACCAGACGGATCTCGCTACTAGAGGCCAGAATCAACGGGATCGGACAGCACTTTGCCAGCTACGAGGCCGCCTGAATCCCCGCCGTTCGGGCAGGGAAATCGGCTCCGGTCAAGCCGGACCCGACGGCCTGGACCCGACCTCCGGGCGGCCCCGCCGGACCGCTGCCCGCTCCTGATCCGCAACTCCCGACGCCTCTGACGCGGCTTCAGCCGCCCAGCGGAATCCGGATCACTACCCCGCCCATGGTTTCGTCCAGCTGGAAGTCGTCGCGCGGGCTGTCCGCAGAGCGACGGCGCTAGCCGAGGGAGTCGAGATGGGGATGTTTCCGACCCGGCAACCATGACGGTGCGGCGCTCAGCAATGAGCGCACCGACGACGGAGTTCGGGGGGCGGCTCTCCCGCCCGCTGCCCCGGCAGCGGAGCGGGAAGCCGGGGGTTCGAAGGGGGCGCAGCATCCCCTCGCCAGATCGCAATGTTCAACATTGCGTGGGCTTTCTCAGCTCTCGCTGGCCAGATAACGCGGCCCAGTCCGCCGTCATATAAGCTGTAAATCTATGATATACTGTGCGTTACGTATTCCATAAAACGTCCTCCGTCACCCCTGTGATCACCCTTTACGCTTCGGGTTGCGGAATCCCCCCAAAACCCCCGAACACCTGGAGCTTGAACTGGCGCCCGAAAACTACCGGCTCAAGCTGAGTTCGCTGCCCAAGGTCTGCCCCGACAAGAACTTCAAGTTCCGGGTGACCGGACACCGGCATCCGCTCGAACCCGCCACGTAGCCCCGGTGGCCGTCGGATCGCCGGGACGATCCCCGGAAACCGGCCCGCCTACCGGATCAGGGGCTGTATACGTAGACCACCGGCAGCTTGGAAACGTCGGTGACGCTCCTGTCCGTGTGGTGGTAGATGTTCATCCGTCCCGTGCCGCAGTCGCCGAACCGGTCGCAGGATAGCGTCCCGACCAGGCCGCTCATAGCGGTTGCCCCCACCTGCTCGCGCAGTGCCGCCCGGTCTATGTGCAGCCTGTCACCGTCCTCCACGGCAACGGCCCCGATGGCCGAGAGGAGGATGGTGGTCGCATCGTAGGTGTGCGCCCAATAGGGTGACCCGGGGAACCCGCCGTGCCTGGCCTCGAACGCGGCGAGAACCTGCTCCCCGCTCCGTCCTGTCACCTCGTTGACGTTTGAGCGAAAGTCCGATTCCGGCCCCGCGAAGTAGATCCCCTCCGACTGCGGCGTTTCCAGGAACGCGGAGACCAGCAGCGCGGCCGCTGAAATCAGGGTCGTCCCTTCAAGCCCGTCGAAGGCCCGGGCCTGCGCGGCAAAGGCGGATCCCTCCGTGATGAACAGCGGGAAGAAGATGGCGTCCGGGCCGGCGACCGCGAACTGCTCCAGAACCTCCGTCATGTCGGTGTCACCCTTCTCGATTTCTGCCTGGGCCGGCACTTTGCCCCCGAGGGCCGAAAACGCGTCGGCGAACGCCGCCACGAGGGCGGACGTGTAGGGGTCGCCGTCGTGAACGGTGGCCACGCTCCGCAGCTCCAGCTGGTTGTAGACGAAGTCCGAGAGGGCGCGTGCCTGGTGGAGGTCGTTGGACGACACGCGAAAGTAACCGGCGTGATAGTCGGGGTTCGCGTTGCCGGCCAGGTCGGAGGTGAGCCGCGGCGAGGTGTTGCTCGGCGAAATCATGACCAAGCCCGCGTCGCTGATGACGGGCGACGCCGCCACGGCCGCGGCCGAGCAGTTTGTTCCGATGACGCCGGCCACCTGCGGGTCCCCGATGATTCCAAGCGCACCTCCGCGGCCGCCTTCCGGCGAACAACTGGTGTCAACCGGATCGCCCAGGTCGACCAGGCGCCCGTGAACGGGACCCATGTCCTCGACGGCGAACTCGGCCCCGTGCCGGGACACGGCCCCCAGCGACGGCGCGACCGTGACCGAAAGCAGCATGCGGATCCGCACGGCCTCGCCTGCCTCCAAAGTGACCGCACCCAGCGGCCCGGGCTCGAATTCCGGCGGTGTGGTTGGACTTGGTGTGGTTGGACTTGGTGTGGTTGGACTTTCTTTGCATCCCGGCGTCGCAAGAACGGCGATCAGCGCCGCGACGGAAAAAACGATGCGCTTTCGCATGAGACCGACTCCTTCTTTTCTGTCATGTGTCGTGGGATGACGGTCTATCCACCGGCGTGGACAGCCGCGCATCACTAACCCCAACTTCCAGCGGAATCCGGGCCTCCTGACGCTGTAACTCATTGGCAGGCGGGTGTTTTGGCGGGATTGTCGTGGTGTCTGGCGTACCCATGTAGTGTAAGAGATATCAACTTGCCATGACTCATTGTAGTCGTTATTATAATACCCATGTATGTCGAACGCGTGCCCAACCGGAGCTCCCCGCCCGCCGTGCTGCTGCGCGAGTCCTTCCGCGAAGACGGCAAGGTCAAGAAACGCACCCTCGCCAACCTGTCGAAGTGGCCCGACGATCTGGTCGAGGGGTTCCGCATCCTGCTCAAGGGCGGGGTGGCGCTGCCCTCCCTCGGCGACGCCTTCGCCATCCTCCGCTCCCGGCCCCACGGCCACGCCGCCGCCGTGCTGGGAACCGCCCGCCGCCTCGGCCTCGAGAAGCTCCTGGACCGCCGCCCCTCGCGCGACCGGGCCCTGGCCACCGCCATGATCCTCGCCCGCATCCTGGATCCCCGCTCCAAGCTGGCCACCGCCCGCTCCCTGTCCCGCGAGACCCTGACCCACACGCTGGGCGAGGAACTCGGCGTCGAGGACGCCGGCGAGAACGAGCTCTACCGCGCCATGGACTGGCTGCTCAAGCGCCAGGCCCGCATCGAGCGCCACCTGGCGGCCCGGCACCTCGAAGAGGGCGCCCTGGTGCTCTGCGACGTCACCTCGGTCTACTTCGAGGGCTCGAAGTGTCCGCTGGCCAAGCGCGGCTACTCCCGCGACGGCAAGCGCGGCAAGCTCCAGATCGTCTTCGCGCTGCTGTGCAACCGCGAGGGCTGCCCGGTCGCCGCGGAGGTCTTCGAGGGCAACACCGCCGATCCCGGCACGCTGGCCACCCAGCTGGAGAAGCTGCGCAAACGCTTCTCCCTGTCGCGCATCGTCCTGGTCGGCGACCGGGGGCTGCTGACCGACGCCCGCATCCGCGAGGAGGTCCGGCCCGCGGGCCTGGGGTGGATCACCGCGCTGCGGGCTCCGGCGATCCGCAAGCTGGTCAAGGGCGGCACCTTGCAGCTCTCCCTCTTCGACGAACAGGATCTGGCCGAGATCACCGCGCCCGAGTTGTTCCCGGGGGAGCGCCTGGTGGTGTGCCGCAACCCGCTGCTGGCCGCCGAGCGGGCCCGCAAGCGGCTGGACCTGCTCGCCGCCACCGAACGCGAGCTGGACAAGGTCGTGGCCGCCACCCGGCGCGAGCAGCGGCCCCTGCGGGGCAAGGACAAGATCGCCGTGCGCGCCGACCGGGCGCTGCGCCGCTTCAAGGTCGGCAAGCACTTCGACACCGAGAGCACCGACGACGGCTTCTCGTATGTGCGCAACGAGGACCGCATCGCCGTAGAGGCCGCCCTCGACGGCATCTACGTCATCCGCACCAACGTGCCCGCCGCGGAACTTCCGGCCGAAGAGGCGGTCCGGTCCTACAAGAGCCTGAGCCGCGTCGAGCGGGCGTTCCGCAGCTACAAGACCGTGGATCTCAAGGTGCGCCCGGTCCACCACCGCCTCGAAGGCCGGGTCCGGGCCCACGTCTTCCTCTGCATGCTCGCCTACTACGTCGAGTGGCACATGCGCCGCGCGCTCGCGCCGCTGCTCTTCGACGACGACGATCCCGCCGCGGCCGAGGCCGCCAGATCCTCGCCCGTCGCCCCCGCCCGTCCCTCTCCCTCGGCCCACGCCAAGGCCGGCAGGAAACGCACCCCCGGCGGCCTGCCCGTCCACAGCTTCCAGACCTTGCTGGCCGACCTCGCCACGCTCACCCGCAACCGCGTTCAGCCCGCCGCACAGGGGGCCGTGGCCGCCGATGTCCTCACCCGCCCCACCCCGCTCCAGGCCGAAGCCTTCCGCCTCCTCGGCGTCCGCCCCTGACCCGTACCCAGTAGCGTACACCCCCGGACCACGGCTATGTCGCCGCACTGCACTAAGTTGCCCGCTTCTGGGAGTTCGAAGTTGGGACTAACGTTAAACCGCCGGTTCGGATCCCACCACTTCCGCCCAGCGAACTTCCCTCATGCCAGGCGTCGAGGGCCGGGCTGCCGGTCGGTCGGGGCCTCCCCGGCTTCGGCCCATACGCTTGGCCGGCTCCTCGCCGCCCGGCGTGACATCGAGGTGACCCGCAGCCGCGCCTTCAATTGGCTGACGGTGACGGGCACGCCGCAGGAGCGGTGCGGGCGCCGGCAGTCCAACGTCGGCGATATCGCCCGAGGCCCGCACCTTGCCGACCGCCGACGCCACCTCGCGATGGGGCAAGGCCCGCATGTGCCGCACCACGGCGTCCTGCGGGCCGAGGACCGGCCCGACACGGTCGCAGGGGTGTCGGTCCTGAGCTCCATCGCCACGGCCCATTCGAGCACCGTGCGGATGCGCTGCCGCACCACCCGGGCCGTGCGCGCCTTCACGTGCCAGATCGGGGCGAGGATCTCGAACACATCGCCGCTCGTCACCTCCGAGACCGGCCTCCGGCCGATGCGCGGAAAGGCGTAGCGCCTCAGGCTCGCCATCCAGTCATGGGCATGCCTCGGATTGCGCCAACCGGCCCGTTTCTGTTCCACGACGCGCTCGGCAGCTTCGGCAAAGGTCGGCATGTTCTTGGCGCGGCGTCTCTCTGTGAGCGGATCGCCGCCCTCGCGGGCCAGCTTGCGGTTGGCGCGCGCCTTCTCGCGGGCCTCGGCGAGCGAGACCAGCGCAACGCTACCCAGTCCGAAGTCCCGCCGCCGGCCGCGGATGACGAGGCGCTGGACCCAGCTCCGGGCTCCGCTCGGCTGGACGAAGAGGTAGAGTCCGTTGCCGTCTCAGTGTCTGCCCGGAGGGGCCGAGCGCACGAAGGCGGCCGACAGGGCCTTGTGAGGGTGGCGGCCCTTTGGCTTGGTTTTCCGGGGCGGAGCAGGGGTGTGGGTTACGTCATCCATTACCTCAAAATATACGGGATGGAGAATCGTCAACAGACATTGAGAATCCACCGACGTCCAAGGACATGTCATGGAGTCTCAAGCTCCCCAGTGAGACATTTTCGACGGCCACTTCTGTGCAATCTTGCATGGCCGGTAACACCGCCCTCGTCCCTCGACCTCGCAGCTTAGTTGAGGATCGCGAGCTGCCCGCACGCTCCGACCCTCTTTACGGTCCGGCTCTTGCATTGAAGAAGCCAAGAGAATCCGCGTGAGGCCTCGGGGGCCAAGGGTCTCACGCGGTAAGACGCCGAGCCTGTGCGAAGCGCATAGTCGCTGTCTCACTGGCAGCTGCTCGAGGGTCCTTGCCGGTAACCTCGCGGGCACTCGCAAGCTCATGCGCCGCACCGAGACGCCGGCGGCTGGGGGGAGACTTGCAATGAACAAAATGTGCGAATCCTCGAGGACGAGGGCGAGCTAATGTTCACGACGTTCATTTCGGTGATCAGGAGATACTACCATGCGATATTCAAGCAGCGGAAGGACCCGCAGGACGATTAGCAACCCGCCCTTGCACGAGAGTTATACTCCACTGCGAGACGGGGGCCGATACCGCGTCCCCGTGGTTGGCATCATGGGATCCGGCACACATCCCCACATCCATCTCGCCCAGCCTCTTGGGCGTGCCCTGGCCTGGATGCGGGTGCATCTGCTGACCGGCGGTGGGGGTGGCGTCATGGAGGCCGTATCCCGTGCCTTCTTCGGGGTTGCTGCCCGCTCGGGGCTCGTCATCGGGATCTTGCCGGCCGCAGACGCAAGTTGGGGCCAGGCCGATGCCGACCCCGGTACACCATACGAATATCCCAACCCCTGGGTGGAACTTGCCATCCGCACCCACCTGGACGTCCGTATGGGAGACGGCACTGGTGTTCGGTCGCGCAACCACCTGAACATCCTCACCTCGGATGTCGTCGTCGCCCTCCCGGGATCCGCAGGGACGGCGTCTGAGGTCGAGCTGGCGATCCGCTACGGTCGGCGCCTGGTCTTGCTTGGCGACACCGACCGGGCCGAACGCCTGCCGGTAACCGTACCGACGGCGGAGAGCGTCCAGGAGGCCCTGGAATTCGTCCGGCGAAACCTCCGGCTAGCCAGCCTCCGGGCAACCGGATAGCGGCGGAAGCCGCGGTCGGGCGGATCCGAATTGCCCTACCATAGCGGACACCTTGCCGTTTGGGCCAACTAAGGAGGTTAGCCATGGCGAAGAGCAGAGTGCGTTATCCGCCTGATGACAGGGAGCACTGCAGCGATCGTGCGGCGCTGGAGCGACCACGGGTGTTCGGCAAAAATTAAGATGAGAGCGTTGCGGCGCAGTCCATCGCGCAACCTGGACTTCGACGCGGTGTCGTCGAATCCAGGGGTGGTCACGGCCGTAGCGTCGGGGAGCAACGTCACTCTGACGGGCGTGTCCGTGGGACGCGCCACGGTGACCGTCACGGCCACCGATCCCGATGGGCTCTCGGTCCAGCAACCGGTCTCCGTGTCGGTCGAACCAAGCGGCAGCGCCCCGGTCGCGGTCGGTGACTTGCCCGGACGGTCGCTCGAAGTGGGAGGTGTCGCGATATTCAACGCCAGGGCCCTACTTCCGCGACCCCGAGGGTGCCGACCTGAGCTACGACGCGGGCACGTCGGACCCAACCCGGACTCGGCTCGTAGGTGCCCTCCCTCAGATCCCGCGACAGTTCCCCGACCCAGCGCTCCACCCCGTACGCCCCGATGTCCGCGACCGTCACTCCATCCACTCCAGCCGCTCCGCCGTTGCTCCGGACCATCCCCCATGCCGCCGGCAGGAAATCCTCCCGCCATACCTTGTCGACAAGGGCGTGGAAGCGCCGATCAGGTTCTTCCTTCGCTTTCGCATGTAGCACGGTCTGGAGTTTCCGAACGCTCACCGACCCTGTTAGGCTCGCGCCAGTGGTCATGTCCCTGCCTCCTTTCCGTACCGCTCCCAACTCAGGGCCCCTTCCCTCGACGGGCATTACCCCCGCGTCCCCGGTACTACGGGCCCATCCGCCACCCTGCCGGCCCGGCCTGCCCCTCGCGGGGTTCCGGTTGCCGGCGTGCACGGCACCGACAGGGCTTCCCGTGTTGCTACGCCTTCCATCTTCCCTGCATGCCGACGCCACTACCCCGGCGGAAACCAGCCGGTTGTCCCGTCGCTCTCTTCCCGGCCAGTCGGCGGCCTTCCCCTTGTCATAGGAGGATCGGCTTCCGCATCACCCCGTTTCGAGGCCTGCTCGGCGTTCACTTCACGTTTCGGCCTGCATGGTCGCTGAACCGCCTTCCGACTTAGCTCCTCCCTTGGCCGTCTCCGCCGTTTCCGGCTTCGTGCCCGTTTAGGGCGTCCCGGACCGTTTCGTGCTCGAAGCCGGGATCGTGGGGGGCAACAGCGTCGCGTGTCCCGGACGCTACGTCGGCATCTAACGGGCGGGTCGCGGGGCCGGTGTCGCTGTATGGGATGGTGGAGACCTACCGGTGCGCCGATCGGGCCGGGTCGGCCAACCGGATCGGCGCGTCGGTCCTGCTCGGACGTTCCAGTTGGCTCGTTCGCCCGGCGTTGCGCGCGGGGATCGAGTACGACGGCGGGGACGACGTTTGGCCGACCGCCGGTGCGAGCCTGACGTTCGGGCGGCGCTACGGGGCACACTTCATCCTTCACGTCGGAGACGAGTCCGGCGGCACGGCTCTCGTGCGCAAGCCAAACCCCGGAACACGGCCCGAGCCGCCACCGTGCGCGAGAAACTTGATGTGCATCGGGATTGGGGGCTGCCGACTGAGGCCAGCGCCCGGATCGCTCGCTCGTCCTCGCGGGGCGCGTCCACCGCCTTTCCGTTTTGATACCCGATCCGGCTTTCACGGTTGCTCCGAGGCCAGCTAACCCCGCTAAGCACTCTACCCATCCCCCTCGGCGACCGGCGATTGCCCGTCAGAGGCGATAAGCTGCGGTGCTTTCTCTCCGGCCCGCGAGATACTCCGCCCACTCGTCCATCAGCCGACGCCGGCGCTCGAACAGGTCGGTGCGCCGGTACGCCGCCTCGACCTTGTTCTTCACGACATGCGCCAGCGCCGCCTCGACGACCTCCCGGGGGTGGTCGGTCTTCTCTGCCGCCCAGTCCCGGAACGACGACCGGAAGCCGTGCGCGGTCGACGGGACGGCCAACCTCGCCGAGCAACTCGACCGCCCGAGGCGAAAGCGGCACCCTGTGCTCGCGCTTGGCCTTCATGTGCTCGGGCGGGATCGTCCAGCGCGCCGCATCCATATCGATCTCGTCCCACGTCGCCAGCCGAACCTCTACAGTGCGGGCGGCAGTCAGGACCATGAACTCGAAGGCCAGCTTGATCCCCCGCCATGTGCTCGACTCGCGCACCGTAGCGATCGCTTCGCCAACCCGCCGGTGTGGCAGAGCCCTGAAGTGCGTCGTGCTCCCGTTGTGCCTGGGGAGGACGGCCCCGACCGCGTCACCCGCCGGGTTGTTCTCCCGGAAGCCTTGGGCCACCGCCCACTTCATGACCGCGCCGATGCGCTGGCGGAGACGCTTGGCGACGACGGGCTTCTCGGTCCAGAGGTGGTCGGCGAGCAGCACACGCATCACGTCTGCGGTCGTGACCTCGTTGACCCGCTTTCGCCCGATGTGAGGGAATGCGTAGACCGTCAACTCCCTCCGCCATTGCTCCTCGGTACGGCTTCCCGGCTTCCACGTCGTGCGGTGGATTGCGAGAACCTTCTCTAAGGCCTCCTCGAAGGCCGGCGCGGCGTTCAGCGCCTTGGGATCGGCCCCCGTCTTGGACAGCTTGCGATACTCGAACGCCGTCTGGCGCGCTTCGGCGAGCGTGACGTACGGATACGAGCCGATGCCGTAGTCCACCCGCTTCCCCCTGACCGTCCCGCGCCAGAACCAGTACTTGCTCCCGGTGGGGCGCACCTGGAGGATCAGGCCGTGCCGATCCCCGTACTTCCCCGGTTTCGCAACGGACTTGACGAACACGGCCGTCAGCGGTCGTCTCACGACTTCCTCCCGTCTCGTGGTTGAACCCGAAGCATGGCGGAAGGGGATACACCCCACACGCCATCCCACAGCAAGTGTGGGATGACGCCCACCAAGGGTGAGTCGTCCCGGCTGCACGACAGGGCCGCGACGGGCGCCCGCACTCGTCGCTGGGCGGACGGACGCCGGGCGAGGCCTATCGCGAAGGCGCGGAGGTGTGGTGAGGACCATCCGGCGCGACGCCACCCAACCGGCGCAACGACGCCTGCGATCGTCGCGGGATCTACGCGCGGCCGTTCCCTCCGTCTTCCCATCGGGAACCAGTCCCGACGGGAAGGCGGAGGTTATATTCAAACCGGGCTCGAAGGAGAACACCCGGCCTCAAGCGGGACCCCGAGGGCTTTGGAGACCATCGGAATCCACCTTAAGATCGCCCTCGGACTGTCCAACGAAGTAGGACCACCTCAGAAAGAAAGAGGATCGGCAATTGAAGACCCAGATCCCCTGGCTTCGCGTCTTCGTGGAAGGCGTGGTGATCGTCGGCCCGATCCTGCTGGCGTTCGGGACACCAGTAGGTGGCCAGGACCCGCCCCAGCCCGACCGAATCGAGCTTGCCCTATCCGATCCAGCCTTCGATTGGCACGAACTGGAGACGAAGAACTTCCGGGTCTACTACCTAATCCAAGCCCTCACCCCGGCGGGTGCCGAGTACGCCGGGAGGGACTTGGAGAACTCGCTCGAACACAACCTGGGACTGCTCCAAGAGCAACATGATCCTGACCCGATTCGGGCGCTCTTTGTTGGCAGTCGAGATGAGATGGCCCAGGTGGTGGGGAGGCCGTATGGTGGGATTGCCCTGCCTGACGAACGGGCTGTTGTCTTCATTTCCACAGGGGACGGTCGGCCAGCCACTAAACACGAGTTGATGCACCTCGTTGCGTACGAGGTCTGGGGTCGTCCTCACGAACCGCATCAGTGGATCTCTGAGGGCTTGGCGACCTTCTCGCCCGGTCGTTGCGCGGAGTTCACGCTTGCTTCCCTCGCCGCCCTCATGGCAGACACGGGTGAGCTTCCGTCGCTGGATACGCTGGTGAATCGGTTCTACAGCGTCTCGGACGTCTACACCTACCTGGCAGGCGCGAGCTTCGTGGAGTACGTCCACGGACAGTACGGAGCCTCAGCCGTCCGTGCGCTCTGGAGTAACGGGTGGATAGGGGGTGCGGAGAGCCTTGGGATGACTGCTGAAGCCCTGGAGCAGGCGTGGAGGGTGTCGATCTCCGAAGTAGCACCGGCACCATCATCTGCGTGGGACCGGATTCCATCCGTCGGCTGCGAGGGACCCTAGTGAGCCGTCAGATCCCCTGGCTTCGCGTCTTCGTGGAAGGCGTGGTGACGGTCGGCAAACTGGAGAACTAAGCGCCTTCGGGTCGGTCCCATCCAGGGTGTCGTCCAACTCAGGATCACGATTAGCTTGATCAGCGGCAGCGGGGAGTACCGTTAGATTACGGTCATGGATTTGACGCCTACTGAGCAACCCGTGGTCCGTCGTGCTGTGGCGGCGTACCACGAGATGAAGAAGAAGCACAAGGGGCCATTCAGAGGCACGACTGCCAACCAGATTCTCGAAGAATTGAAGCCGTCTCTAGTCCGTTGGACTGAACTCGCCGCGTTCGTGATCGAAACAGCAGAAGGCCCCACACGAAGGAAGCGATGACGTGGCGCACTGGCAGAAGAGCTATTGCGGCATCTTCAACACTCATCACCCATAGCTTGACCACATGGGCATCATGTCGTGGGATCTACGGCCAGAACTGAAAGAGCATGAAATAGAAGACCGTCGCTGCAATCATCGCGCCCCAAAACCACGATCCCAAAGACCTCTTGAATCGGTCGTTCTCTGTCTCCCTCATCATCCCCACCACCCCCGTCGTCACATGGTCGCGAGCTAGGATCAAAGGGTGTGTAAAAAAAGAGGCGACGTACCTTTCCGCTGAGATTTAAACCAGCGAGCCCGGGTGACAGCCCGGGGAAAGGAACGTCGCCTCATGAGAGAGGATATCGCGGGACCCCAGGGTGCGTCCAGCAGGCCGATGTGGGAGACGCTCGAGGGGATGGTTAGGGAGAAGGCGCAGGAGTTCATCCAACAGATCATGGAGGAGGAAGTCACGGAGTTGTTAGGCCGGGAGAAGTCAGAGCGCAGGAGTACGGTGGACTCGGCCGAGGGCTACCGCAACGGATATGGCAAGCCGAGGCGGTTGGCGATGAGCTCGGGCACGATCACACTCCGACGCCCTCGGGTTCGGGGCGTCGAGGAGCGGTTCGAGAGTCGGGTGCTGCCGTTGTTCGCGAGGCGGACGAAGGAGCTGGGTGCTCTGCTTCCGGAGCTGTATCTGCACGGACTGGCAGAGGGAGACTTCGAGCTGGCGATGCGGGGACTGCTAGGCGAGGGGGCACCGCTGTCGAAGTCTTCGATTCGGAGACTGCGGGCGGGATGGACGGCGGAGTTCGAGGAATGGAGCCAGCGTCGCCTGGAGGGCCGTGAGGTCGTCTACGTATGGGCGGACGGGATCTACGTGAAGGCAGGGCTCGGCCAGCGAAGCCCGTAAGTTCAATAATCACAACAGATCCGAATCTTCACGCTCATGCTGTAACGTCAGGGTTTTTCGGTCGGGGCCCGAGCCGCGGAAGCCCGGCAGTAGAACTCTCGTTAGGAAAAATTCCTTCCTTACCGGGATTCTAAGAACAGCAAACGGCCATATCTTTTCCTTATGTGCGCGGATTAGGCGGCGTTACCAAAAGTTCCTTCCCAACCGAGGAGCTAAATAAAGCAAACGGCTTGAAAGTTTCTTACGGCGACGCCATCTTGGGATCCATCCGTCGGTTCCACCTCCACCTGAGGCCCCGCCGCCACGAGAACTGGATGGAAAATCGTTGGCTGCGAAAACCCACATAGCATGCGTCGCGAATCCACAGGTACCTATGAAGTGACCGTTGGTGGCGGGGAAACCGTGCGAGCCTTCGTGCCCCGGCCTCTCCCGCCGGTACCGGAAGTCGATTTCCGGGAAGGTCTCCGACGTCCGCTCGAAGCGGCCACGACCGCACTTGGGCGGCTCGATGCGGTCACGGAGTTGCTGCCTGACGCAACCCTCTTCGTGTACGGCTACGTGCGCAAGGAGGCCGTGCTGTCCTCTCAGATCGAAGGCACCCAGTCTTCACTGGCCGACCTGATGCTCCACGAAGCAGGGGGTGTGCCCGGTGCCCTCATCAGCGATGTCCTGGAAACGTCGAACGCCGTGGCGGCCTTGAATCACGGTGTTGAGCGCTTGCGAGGCGGCTTTCCGCTGTCGAATCGCCTCATGCGGGAGATGCACGCCAGGTTGTTGGCGAGCGGCCGCGGGAAGGCAATGATGCCGGGCGAGTTCCGGCGATCACAGAACTGGATCGGCGGCTCGCGTCCCGGCAACGCGGCCTTCGTGCCGCCGCCACCCACCCACGTCCAGGACTGCATGGCCGACCTGGAGCGGTTCATCCACGCCACGGACGACGGACTTCCCGTTCTCGTGAAGGCCGGGCTGGCGCACGTGCAGTTCGAAACCATCCACCCGTTTCTGGACGGAAACGGCCGGCTGGGAAGATTGCTGATCACCCTCATGCTGTGTGACGCCGGACTTCTCCGGGAGCCGCTCCTGTACCTCAGCCTGTACTTCAAACGCAATCGGAGCACCTACTACCATCTTCTCAACGACATCCGGCACACCGGAGACTGGGAGGCCTGGCTGCGGTTCTTCCTGGAGGGCGTGCGCGACGTAGCCGAAGCAGCTTTCGCGACGGCTCGGTCCGCCAGCGAGACGATCCGGGACGACCGATCGCGAATCAGCCGCCAGGGACGGCGCGCGGGTTCGGCGCTGCGAGTGCACCAGTCCCTCATCGAACGTCCAATCGGGGGCATCCGCCACCTCGTGCGGCGAACCGGCCTGTCCGCACCTACCGTGGCCGCCGTGCTCCGGCTTCTCGAAGAACTCGACGTCGTGCGCGAGATCACGGGCCGGCGGCGAGGGAAGATGTTCACCTATGAGCGCTATCTGGCTGTTCTGCGGGAAGGGACGGAAGAACCACCCGGGTAGGGCGGGCTGGCAGCGGAGGTACCCCGTCATAGCAGCCGGACTCGAGGTGCCGACGGTCGCGTAGCGGACCGGACCGCGCGGTCCCGGCCGAAGGGTGGGATTACGAATGACGATCCCGTAGAACCGGCTTACCTCAGGCATACCGAGCCTGTCTCTCCAGTCCCGGCAGCAGTTGTTCGGGCGACTTGCCGGTCAGTTCCATGTATAGGGCTTCAGGGCACAACTCGATATCCTGATTCCATGCGACCGCCCCGTGCGTTGCGACGTGGACGCGATCGAAAACGCCAAGGTGATCCCACGCTTGGAACACCCCCTTGCCCGTCAGGTCAGACAGACCGACCACTCCGCTGACTCCGTCCGAGTAAAGAAGCCAGATTCGATGTCCGCTACGCGGCTCCACCTTCGTGACGCGAATCATCATCGTTGTCCTCACTCTTGCCGTTCTGCTGTCGCGTCGCGGATGGCCCACTTCGGGCCTTCTTGCGCAGAACGCGCCTCACCGCGATGGCGTTGGTCTCTTCGAGGGTACCCTCCGCTGCCAGGTAGTCCTCGAAGGACGAGCCGACGTGTCCCTTCTTCTTCGTCATGATGTGATCTCCCTTGCTTGTACAGCTCAAGATAAAGGCGGTCCAGTCATCGCTTGGTCAGCGGAAGTCACCTCGTCCCATCTCGCGCGTCTGGTCCCCCAACCGCACTACCGCGCCCCGAAATCGGCCGACGGACAATAGGGCTCGATGCTGATCTCTCCTTCCCGCTGCCGGGTGCGGGCGATGTCGTAGGACGCCTGCATCCGCATGAGCGTGTCCATCTTCACCCCGAACGCCTTCTCGATCCGCAACGCCATCATGCCGGACAGGTCCGACCGGCCATTCAGAAACGTGGAGAGGGCCGGTCGGGATACGCCGAGCACCTTCGCCGCGGCAGCTACGGTCACACCGTGGGGTTCGATCACGTCGGTCTTCACGAATGCACCGGGGTGAGGGGGGTTCAGCATTCGCATCGTGGGCTCCGGCTCAGGGACAAGTCTAGTAGCTGACGAGATCGATTCATGCCCGCTTGGTGAGCGGCGACCGATCCATGGTACGATGGTCCAGTCATGGCTCGGTCAGCGGATGACGGGCCGGGCTTGACCGATTCAGCCATGGCGCCGCCCCACGGGTCTGCACATCTTCTCGGAACTGGGCGGCTGTCCACTTGGACGTTGGTCCACCGAGTGAAATCTCGGGGGTATCACGAAAGGATGACGGGTGGCTCGTTCGCCCAGCAACCCGCATCAGGAACCGAACCAAAGGACTCGAGAGTGCCCAGGGTCAATCCGGACATCCTCAAGTGGGCCCGCGAGACCGCCGGGCTTACCCGGGAAGACGCCGTGGCCAAGCTTTCGATCAGGGACGCCCGGGGCACTGCGGCGATTGACCGGCTGAGAGCGCTGGAGATCGGGGAGACTTCGCCGACCCGTGCTATGCTCTCCAGGATGGCCAAGCAATACCGCAGGCCCTTACTGACGTTCTACCTTGCCCACCCCCCGCGCCGGGGCAATCGGGGAAGAGACTTCCGTGCGCCGGCTACGGACCGGTCTGCGAGGGAAGAAGCGCTGCTTGACACCCTTGTCCGCAACGTTCAGGCTCGCCAAGGCCTCCTGCGGTCGGCGATGCTGGACGAGGACGACGACATGGTACCGCTCTCATTCCCCGGCTCCGCAACGATCGACACCGCCACCGAGCTATTGGTCGCCTCCATCCGTGACACGCTCGGGCTCCGGCTGAGCGACTTTCGCGCGGCCAGGAACCCGGAAGTCGCACTTCGCCTCTTACGCTCGCACGCGGAGAAAGCCGGCATCTTCGTGTTGGCGTTGGGCGACCTGGGAAGCTACCACACCGAACTGAGTGTCGAGGTCTTCCGCGGCTTTGTGCTGGCGGATGAATTTGCTCCGTTCGTTGTCATCAACCCGAGGGACTCGGCGGCTGCCAGATGCTTCACGTTGCTCCACGAACTGGTGCATCTGTGGCTCGGTGAGCCGGGAATCAGCGGGGGGGATCCAATGGATCCCGTCGAGGTCTTCTGCAACAACGTGGCGTCCAGGTTTCTCTGCCGGACGAAGAGCTGGCCGTCATCCGAGGTCCTGACAGCGAAAATGTGGAGGATTGGGCCGCGACCATCACTGCGTTTGCCGGACTTCGCAATGTCAGTTCCTCGATGGTGGCCTACCGGCTGCAGCGCGGGGCCTTGATCGACAGGAAAACCTGGCTGGACCTGCGTGCTCTGTTTCGGCGCCGGTGGCTGGATAGCCGCCAACGGCAACGGCAGCAGCGCGAGGGCAGGGATGGTGGTCCCACTTACGGCGTCCTGGTCAGGCACAGCCTCGGGTCCGGCCTGGTTGAGTTGGCCTTCCGGCTGATGGCGTCGGGTGCTCTCACCACCACCAAGGCCGGACGAGTGCTGGGTGTGAGCCCACGCAATGCACATACGATCCTTGCGGCCGGATGAGCCCCGCAGCGTCGACGGTCGAGAGTGCTCTACCTGCTTGACGCCAACGTCCTGATCACCGCGCACCGGGACTACTATCCGGTGAGACGGGTGCCCGAGTTCTGGGATTGGCTGCAGCATTACGCTGCGGCCGGTACGGTGAAGGTGCCCTCGGAGATCCTCGACGAAGTGAAGCGCGGCAGGCGCCGGAAGGGCATGGATGACCTGCTGGATTGGCTGATGGATGGTGACGTCAAGAACGTAATTGTGCTCGATGAGGAACTCGAGGTGCTGACCGTGACGTAAAGGAGACGGCGCGCCCTGGAACCAGGGCGGAAGGTGCGCACGATGTCGGAGGACGTCTGGCGCATTCTCGGCCCCCGGCTCAGTGACAGTCTGACCGACGAGGCACTGAGCGGATCTCGTCCACGGGCCGCCTAATCGATTTGGTAGTCCAGGACCAGCGTGTGCTTGCCGTCCGCATCCACGTGGATCTCCATAGTGCCCGACAGGCCCGCCAACTCACCCGTCCCCGACCCCGGCACCACATGACCGGCGGTGCGCGGCGGGGCTCCGGCTCCGGCGATTCCCCAGTGATGGAGCACGAATGTGCCCTCGCGGCCACCGAGCGTGCCCGAGACCTGTTCCGACGCGATGTATCCCGCGTTCTCCAGAGGGCCATCGGCGCTGGCACGGCACATCAGCAGCCGCACACGGCCCTCTCCATCCAGCTCGCCCTGATAGCGCTTGACGACGTGTGCTTCCGAGAGGAGCGGGGCTTCGCCTTCCTCACCGTATGGCGTGGCATCCCAACCGGTGATTTCAAAGCTGGAGACGATCTTCATGATCGGGAGTCCTTGTTCGTTTTCTCGCGAGGTCCAAGGATCTAGCGGAACAACACTGCCGGAGCAACGTGCTACTCGATGGGAAGGAATAGCTATGGACTCTTCGGAAGGGATGGTCGTTGTCGTCGGCGATATCACAAGGCTCGCGGTTGACGCGATCGTCAACGCGGCGAACCGGTCGCTGCTGGGTGGTGGCGGGGTGGACGGTGCCATCCACGCGGCTGCCGGGCCTGGCCTGCTCGATGCATGCCGCGGCTTGAACGGATGCGACACGGGCGACGCGAAGATCACGGGGGGCTACGGCTTGCCGGCGGCTCACGTCATCCACACCGTCGGCCCGGTCTGGTCTGGTGGCAACGCGGACGAGGATCGCCTTCTCGCACGGTGCTATCGTCGGTCTCTGGAGGTCGCGGTAGAGAACGACCTGCGCACGATCGCCTTTCCGGGGATCTCGACCGGAGTCTACGGCTTCCCGGTTGACCGAGCCGCGCGCATCGCCGTCCACGCCGTTTCGAGCTTCCTGAGCGCCTCGCCCGTCATCGCGGAGGTCACCTTCTGTTGCTTCTCAGAGGAATCGGCTGAGGCATACCGGGCGGCGTTGGACGGAGCTGGCTGAGGTCACCTCGTATTCTGATCTCCCCCGTTTGGTCCGCCAACCGCGCTACCGCGCCGCCCAAAGTCATCCGACGGGCGATTGGGCTCGACGCTGATCTCCCCTTCCCGCTGCGGCGTGCGTGCGATGTCGTAGGACGCCTGCATCCGCATCAGCGTATCCATCTTCACTCCGAACGCCTTCTCGATCCGCAGCGCCATGATGCCGGACCGGTCCGACCGGCCATTCAGAAAAGTGGAGAGCGCCGGCCGGGACACGCCGAGCACCTTCGCCGCGGCAGCTACGGTGATACCGTGGGGTTCGATCACTTCGGTCCTCACGAATGCACCGGGGTAAGGGGGGTTCGGCATGCGCATCAAGCCGACAACTGTCACTCTTCGAGGCCTAGTCGTCTCCGGAGTTCCTCGACATCCACCGGCTCTCCCTCTCCCGTGTCCGCCCGGGCCATAGCCTCTCTCAGGCGCTCGCCGGGGCTGCGGGACTGATCGTCTCCTACCTGACGCTCATCGCCTGCGTGCTCGCGGTCCGCCGATTCGCCCCGGGCCCTTTCCCTGGTGCTCGGAGACGGGTTGGTGCCCCCGCTGCGTTGGCTGCCGGCGATTCCTATCGTGGTCATGAAGATCGTCGGCGTGCAGTAGACAACGGGGATGGACGAAGCGAAGCTCGCGGAGCGCACGGGGATCCCCGAGTTCCCTCTCCTTCTCCTCGGAGCCGTCTCCCTCGTGGTCGGATACTGGCTCGTCGTGACGGCCTTTTCTCGTGGCCAGCGGTTGCGAGTCCTCATCCCGACGCTGGTCGGCGCGCTGGCTGTGGGTGGGCCGGTGTGGGTGATGTGGCTGGGGCCGCGGGTGCTGCCTTTGAGGGGGTGGGGATCGGCCTCGGGCTCGTACTGATGGAGGCGGCAACGACAACGATGGGTGGAGGATCTCAGTTCCTATCTGAATTCCGCCCGGATCCTACGCTCGAAAGTCCGTCGTCAGGGGTGTGACGGCCGTCTCGTCCTCGAAGCTCACCCAGTCTGCATCAAAGCGCTGGTAGCGTTCGATGTCGGCGAGCGTTATGCGGTCGGTCGTGAACGCTTCAATGTCCTCGCACTGGATGGCCTGTCGTTGGGAAGTTCCCGCAGAGTATGCAGCCGCAGGTAGACCGCCCTGAATCCAGGGGCTGTATCTCTTCAATAGCTTGCGCCAAGCCTTGGACTTGCCTCGCCAACCAACGGTAGTCGAATGCCGTAGGAAAAGCGGCTCGGATGTACCGCTTCGCCAGCCACTCGGCCACGAGGCGCCGCTCCGCATTGGGAAGAAAGTCGGCTGGACTTTCCTCCAACAGAAGCTCGCGTGGAATCGCCCAGCGGTCGTGAACGACCAAGTCGAGCGGAATGTCGCGCCCTTGCACTGGCACCCGGGAGAGCCGGAGCGCACGCGGGTTTCTCCCGGAGGAGAAGGGCCTTCCACTCCCCCGGTCATCGTCCGGGATTCGTGCCCGCAGCACCTCCACCAAGGGCTCCTTTTCGATGCTGGCATTGAGAATATCGCAGTCATGACTCGTCACTACGAGATGATCGTTGGCACTCTCGCTGACTCGTTCCGGCGCGTGTCCCCACGCCAGGCGTGACAGTCGCTTCCCCAGGATCGCGCCCTGCCGCCAGCCCAGGCCCGCCAGTTCGTCCCGGTCGAACTCGCGAGGCATATCCTAGTCGGTTGGCCAGGGCATGAGCGCCACGTTCGTTGCGAGATTCCTCGTCCGCTGGTCGTCGTCCGGTTCTTCGAAGCCCGCTGCGCGCAACCGGGTTTCGCGCTGTCTCCGCCGGGTATCCATGGCATCGCCCAAACCCTTGGCCCGGTGCATCGCGTCCTTGACAGCCGATTCGGCGATGGTTTCCTCACCAAGAAGGTCGAGGAGGGCCTGACCCCCGGGATCGAGCGGAGACCGGACAAAGCGCGGGAAGAGCGGGTTCCTGGACGAGACTCGAGCCTGGGACACAAGGCGCAGCAGTTGTCCGATCCTCGCGACGTTGTCCGCGTTGGGTTCGCCGCCGTCCAGCCAATCGTACACCGTGGGGCGGCTCACTCGCAGGATGCGCGCGAGTTCGGACTTGTTGAGGGAGAGTGCTGCCTGCAGTTCCCGGACCTGACGAGCAACCGGCAACGTGGAAGCGTGGGACAAGTACACGACAAACTGCGCCACGTAACGGCAGTCGATTCGCGAACTGGACGTAATCCTTGGAAACACCAGCGACGCCAAAGCCGGATTCCATGCGTCGCGCGTTTCGAGGATGAAGCCGCCGGAGGCGTCCCCATACCAACCCCTCGCTGCGGGACGAGCCACATCTCCGGCCCATGATCGACGCGTGCTCCGGTGGACCTGAGTGCCGTCGCTGCTGGCGAGTCCTTTCGTCATTTCCACTCCTCGATCGCCTCCGGGGTGACCACGTGCTCGTGGAACGTTTCGATGATGTGGTCATGCATTTCGTAGGTCCGAGCCACGACCCATTCCGAATCCGGGTTGAAGTTCCCTTCTACGTAGTGGTCCATGTCGATGAGGGTGACGAGCTCCGCCGCCTCCACTCTTCGTGAGAACTTCGGCGCCGCGGCCAGAAGATCGGGAGGGAGCACGAGACCCTGGTCGTTCTGAACGATGCGCACGACCATCGTGCCGGTGTCGCCACCGACTACGGTGTTGCCCCTGCTCTCGATGTGCACGAGGTGTCGGCCAGGCTGGTACACCTCGTCCGGCAGGCCATGGAGCCCCGGTCTCAGGTAGAACCGGTACCCCTTGCCGGACTGCGAACGGACGATGTCGACGTACCTGAGGCCCACCCGCTGAACGACACCGAAACGATCCTGCTCCGATTCGGCAAGGACCGTGTGGACACACAGCTTCAGCTTCTCGGCGAATTCCTCGAACCGCGCGTAGGCGGTGGTCTGCAGAATGACGCTGTCCTGCATGACCATGATGCTCCAGGTCTCTTCCCTGTTGCGGTACTCCCAGCGCTGCTGCTCGACTACCTGGACAGGCACGCCGTCGCCTGGTCCGAAGGTCACCTGTTGGACCTTGCCAGCTCGTTCGATCGGGAATCCATTCCTGCGGAACACATCCTGGATCGCCGGGATGTACTGCTCCATCTGGCGCACCGGGCTGAACCGAACCTGACACAGGACAAGCACCAACGGCTGTGCGGAGAGCGGTTCGTACCGGCACCGTCGCTGCACTGTTCCTCCTTACACTTTACAGATGACTTTACACTCCTGGATGCTGAGGAAAGCTAGCTTGGTTGCACGGGGGCGCAAGCGGGGTGGCACGGAGGCCGGGTCGGGTTCCGATGAAGGCCGGTTGTCAGACGACTACCGTATCTGTAGATGGAGAGGGACCCCTTCGGGATCTATTCCGCTTGACACGCTGTAACCACGGATGCATGCATCGACATCGACAGACTACAGGATACGCGAGCAAAGCTATGCCAGCAGCTGAAAGCGAGCATCAAGAGCCCCGTCACCAAGGGTTACAGCAGCACGCCGTTGCAGCGTGCGCGAAGAGCCTTGGATGGGAGGTTACGACTCCCGTTGACTCGTCAGAGCCTGATGATTTTTGGAGCATCACCCTCAACTCAGATCAGCCAGGCTGGTATCGCTGCATCTTGTTTTCCTACGTGCCGAGCGGTGCACTAACCGTACGGATTATCTTGAACCTAGACCCCTCTTTCCGTGAACGGCTCCAGGGGTTCAGCAAGCACGATCTGTTTGATTTGTTGATCGACCTGCGACGGAGGCTGTACTGCCATCGGGGCGTAAACTATAACATCGAAGCGCCAGATGGCGAGCTCGTACCCAAGACCATTTCGGTCGATGTGCACATAGTTCTCGACTCGCCCACTTCCGTGGTCACGCGCTCCGACCTGTATACTCACGTACTGCGAGCGCAACGAGCCATCACTGAAGCCGACCTGATCATTCAGCAAGCCGTTCCGTTCGACCCCGAGGAGATGATTCAATGAGCAATGTCGCCCCGGCACCGCTATCCTCCCTTGCTCACGAACTCGTACACAAGGATCTGCAACTCGCACACAAGGATCTGGACAACATCCGACCGGAGGCGGCAGAACAGGGGTTTCCGGAACCAACCGATGCGATGCAGGCGACGGCTCGGGATTTGCTCGAAGCGCTACACCACTTCAGGCCGCGCAAGTATCGAGTGTATGCGATGCCGGAGCATAAGATCGCCATTCATGCCGGGGGAGGCCCAAGCCGTTCATCTGTGATATTGCTGTGCGATGCTCGGGGCGGTGCTTCGTGCCTTGTTTCACTACCCGGCAATTATCGACGGGCTTGGTTTCAACACGCCCACAAAATAGTAGCAGGATTCGCACGAGACGCCCTAGCTGATCTAGACTGGTACGACCGCGCCTATTCACTACTTGCCCAAGATTATCCATGGAACGACCACCCGCTGCAGGTGGCAGCACTCGCGCAAGAGCGAAAGAAGTTGGCATGGATGCCGACGATAGACTCGGGCGCGGCATCTTCAGTAGCGGAGAACGAAACAAGGCAAGCGACGGTAGTTGCCCAATCTCCGTTTTCCACATTGATGCTGAGTGCAACATCTCGGCTGACCGTTTCGGCAGCGGCGCCACGTCGGGAGATTTGGTCGCGCTGGGCGATGCCCGCGCTCGACGCCGGGGACCTCATAGAAGATTCTACGGCTGGGCAGTGCTTACAGTGGACCAAATCCTCAAGTGCTGGTGTGGCGTGAGAGCATCGCCACTCCGTGGGGTAAACCCATATCACGCCGATATCGTTGTGCCGCCGGACCACCAAGACGAGGACGCGCCAGACTACAGACAGTTACTCGCCGACCAATCCACCTTCCACGACCGCTCAATCCCCTTGCACCCTTGGGAACAGCTGGGCGAATAGTGGCCGACGGGACGGTCTGCAAGGGCGCGACCTACCGCGGGTCAGAGTCGTACCACCTCATGCAAGCCAAGTTAGCCGCTTGGGCAAGGCGATCGTCCGAAGCTCCGCACATCGCCACTAGTCATTGTCATCCGGGTCGCCGTCTTGATCCTTCCTTTGAAGAGGATCAGGCAAATAGCGATTGTGCACCCGCTGAAGAAACTCAACGGCACTATTGTGTGTCGCGTCGTATTCCAGTCGTTCCTGGAAGAAGCTTAGCCGCCCCTCAGCTCCACGTATGATTTGGGCCCACGTCTGAACCCAGATCTCCGTCTTGTCTCTCGCGTAGGCAAGCCCTACCGGCCGCTCCTTTTGCCTTGCTTCTCGCCGAACCGCGTCGTCATAGTTGTTTGCGACACCCCACCATCTCCATTGCGTATCGGTATCCTTGTACGCTTCGTCGGCCTCTACGGCGTATGCATATTTCTTGAGTTGACTAAGATCATCTAAGTCAAATGTCTTTGTAGGTCTCTTCAATTCAACGACCAGATACTCCCGTTGGTCGGGATTCGCTTGCGGAATCGACCGGGCTAGCATCAAGTCGACTCGTCGATCGTAATTGTGTTCCGGATCTCTATCCGTGCTGTTGCGAGCAGCGGGCAACAGGTGTACTTCTTCCATATCTATATGTCTCTTCAGGACGGTGTTGAGCGACTGATCGCTCGCGGTGAGGGCAAACTGTTCACCGAATACCCAGGTCTGATCGACCAGAATCTCATGGAGCTGCCTGCGCTCCAAGGTTTGTTTCTTGATTTCGCTATCAAAGAGCAAAATATGGAGTGCTTGCAAGAAGTCGAGGCGGTGTGCCACAGTCCTAGAAGCCTCAATGATCGCCTCGAGACTTGTATGGTCCAGCAAGCGAGCCAACTCTTGCTTCTTCTCGGCCGGCAGATCAAGAACTTTCTGCAGAATCTTGTGAACAGCCCGAGGGCCACTGGCGACAGCCTCGCGGAGCAACCGCAAAGACAACAATTGACTCTGTTGCGAACTGCTGTCGAAGTCTCTGACACCGGCGCTTACCTCAAGGGCGATTACGTCGAACACTTGGCGCTCAGCCCTTTCAATGAGATTGGTTGGAGCGGTGCTATAGGGGTTGCTTCCAGCTGGTAATCTTCTCGGCCGCTAGCTCTCCCTTGCGACGCCCAAAGTGCTCTCGCATCGCATCTCGGGCGGCTTCGGCCAATGCTCTAACGTCTGAATGGAGCTCATCCATGAGAATGGCACCATCCTCGTCGAGACCGCTAGCTCTCCCTTGCGACGCCCAAAGTGCTCTCGCATCGCATCTCGGGCGGCTTCGGCCAATGCTCTAACGTCTGAATGGAGCTCATCCATGAGAATGGCACCATCCTCGTCGAGACGTCCGATCGCCGAGCTACGAAGGTATGCCGTGAAAGAGAATCCCGGTGCGCGAATCCTTGCCGGGAGCCTCCCGCGTGCGACACCGCGGCTATCGCAGAAGAAGATCGCCCGCTCAACCGATCGCGTCCACTCAACTATCTCCAATTCGCCGCATGCCTGCCGCCCGTCACTCAACCCGATGGCGGTTAGTTCATACTTGTCGGACGCGCGCTGGATCGCATCAGGATCCAGCTTTTCGCCATTGAAGGAGATTACAACGTTGGGATAGCTCTTGAGGTAGGGGGCGAACTCCAATACTAGGGAGTCAATCGATTTCTGTTGATTGAGTAAGCTACTTTTCTCAATCTGAGTGACACGGACCGTCGTCCCTGTCCCCGCTCCATCGTCCTTCACCGACTTGGGATCCGATAGCCGGAATCGTCCCGGTTTGTCAATATTGGCAACAACCCTGAACTCGGTGATGCGGCCATCGTCCTCTTGATACTGCGTAGACCATTCGATCACGTCGCCGGCTCCGAAGGCCAGGAATCTCCCACGCCCTAGTTTTCCATGAAGGGGGCGGCCGTACTTGATCGTAGTATTTCCCGACCGTTTCCAAGAACCACCCAAGCGACCAAAGTACTCCGACGCCTGTTGGAACTTCATGCCGGTGCCGTTGTCTCGCACCTCAATGGAGTCCACGATTCCCAAAAGACTCTCCCTTACGGTCACCAGGACGGCGTCCGCGTCAGCATCCAGGCTATTCCATATGAGTTCGGCGACCGCTCGCACCGGCGATGCACGATGAGCAAGGCGAGTTAGGTGATCCGACTGAACGGAAACACTGATATCATGCCATTGGTCTT
Organism: Longimicrobiales bacterium; assembly: GCA_965225805.1. Lineage (GTDB taxonomy): Bacteria > Gemmatimonadota > Gemmatimonadetes > Longimicrobiales > Gaopeijiaceae > BD2-11. The sequence continues at coordinate 765,450 of OZ245327.1, read as the reverse complement.
GACCGCTGCTATCATATTCAGCCACGCGCGTGTCCTCCAATATCGGTCATCGGGTGGTCTCTCGGTTCAGTGGCATTCCCACGTTACGCTCCCCGCGATCGTCGTTTCGTGCCTTTTCTCGCGCGCGCCACGCGCACGGTTCTTATCATCAGGGTTGTCCCTCACAACACTACTCCATCCCCTCCCCATCCGGGCTGATCTCCTCCAACCCCACCCTCCTCAACCCCTCGTTCACCTTCCCCAGCTCGAGGAGGCGTACAGCACGTTCGGGTCGATCGGCGAGAAGATGATGGGAAAGGTCCATTGCCAGCGCTTCGACCATGTCGATGGCCGGCTCCCCGGAGTAGAACCAGGGGTAGGGATTGACCTCGCGCGACGTGCCCAGGTGCCGGTGTGCGCCGTCGTGACGCCGTGATAGAACTGCGCCGTGGTGAACTCCTGGTTGGTCCACTCCCTACACCCCCAACTCCTCCAGCACCCGCTCCGGCCGCAGCGGCAACCTCCGCATGCGCACCCCCGTCGCATCGTAGATCGCGTTCGCGATGGCGGCCGGGACCGGCCTGTGCGAGGGCTCGCCGGCTCCGTAGGGGAGCAGGTCCGGGCGGTCGGGGTTCGGGTCGCCGTTCACCATCACGACGTCGATTCGCTCGGGCGCGTCCATGTGCGTGAGGGTCGGGTGGGTGCGCCAGTCGACGCTGGTGATCTTCTCGCCATCGAACTGGACCTCTTCGTAGAGCGTCCGGCTGATCCCGTGCAGGAGGTTGCCCTGGACGGTGCTCTCGAGGCTGTTCGGGTTGATTACCAGGCCGCAGTCGTGCGCGCACACCATCCGCCGGACCCACACCCGACCGGTCTCGCGGTCGACTTCGACCTCGGCGATCACGGCGATCGTGGTGCGGGCGCGGTAGGCGTAGGCGATGCCCCGCCCGGTGAGGACGCGCCCGCTGCCTACCGTCCCGGGTGACGGGCGCACGTCCCACCCGTACGCCTCGGCGGCCGCCTCGACCACCGCGATCGAGCGAGCGCGGCGGAAAGCCTCGTCGTCGTCGGTCGCCCCGCGCAGGAGGCGCAGACGGAACTCGACCGGGTCCGCGTTCGCGGCCGCGGCCAGCTCGTCGATGAACGACTCTCCGGCAAAGGTCGTCTGCGGGCCGTTGGGGTCGCGCAGGTTGCCGGTGCGCAGCGGCGTCTCGAAGGCCAGCGGGAAGCGGACCGCCCGCGTCTCCTGGCGCCGGTTCGGGATGTGGTACATGTCGTCGGGCCCGCGGGCGCCGCCGGGCGAAGGCCGCTCGGGCCGGAACCCCATCAGCTGCGCGATCAGCACGGTGCGGGCCTGGTTGTATCCGAGGTGCGCATAGTTGGCGACCCGTCCGTGATAGTCCAGCGCGACCACGTTGCCGTCCGCGTCCAGCCCTCCCCGGAGGCCGATGGCGAACGCCGGGCCCTTGGTGTCCCAGGCCGTCTCCTCGTGCCTCATCCACTGCACCCGCACGGGGCGGCCCAGCTCCCTGGCCAGGTACGCGGCCTCGAAGCCCGCGTCGTCGGCCGCCGTGCGCCCGTAGAGCTGCGGCCCGTCCATCCAGATGACCCGCACCTGCTCCGGCGGCATCCCCAGGAACTCGGCGATCCCGGTCCGGTGGCTGTACGGCTTCATGTCGTTGGTGTAGATCGTCATCTGACCGTCGGAGGGGTCGGCCAGGGCGTGGGCGGGACCGATGGCGGTGTGCCCGTGGAAGGGGATGTCGTAGGAGGCCTCGACGATGGTCGCGGCGCTCGCCAGCGCCCCGTCGGGATTCCCTTGCACCCGCGCGGCCGCGCGTCCCCCCGAGCCCGGCACTCGGTCCGCATTCCGCATGTATTCGAAGAGGTCGTTGGAGGCGGGGAATGGGGCCGTCGCCGGCTTCTCCCACCGGACCTCCAAGCGTTCCGCGGCTTCGATCGCCTGCTCCTCACGCTCGCACACCACGGCGACGTAGTTGCCCTCGCTCACGACCCGGATGAAGCCGGGCACGTCGCGCACCGACGACTCGTCGATGCCGGCCAGCGTCGCCCCCGCGAAGCGCGGACGCACATTCCGGGCGTGAACCATGCCGGGCAGCTTCACGTCGACGGCCCACTCGAGCGACCCGTCGACCTTGCCGGGGATGTCGTAGCGCGGGATCGACTGGCCGACCAGCTTCAGGTCCTGGACCGGCTTGACGCTCGCGACACCGGTGGTAGAGTTGATGTTGCCCCCGGCCAGCGCGACATCGAAGCGCCGTCCGCCGATCAGCTCGCCGTAGGTGACCGTGCGCGAGGGATCGTCGCGCAGGGAGACCACGCCCTCGCTCACCGCAAGCTCCTCGACGGGTACGCCCAACCGTTCCGACGCCATCTCCAGCAGCACCCGCCGGGCCTCCGCCGCGATCCGGCGTCCGACCATGGCATCGCGCTCGATCGCGTCCGAGCCACCCGAGCCGCCCTGGTCGACGGTCATGTCGGTGCGGCCCATGACGACCGTGGCCCGGTCGAAGGCGATATCGAGCTCGTCGCACATCATCTGCTGCGTGGCGGTCCCGGTTCCCTGGCCGCCATCGGTCTTGCCGACGTAGAAGGTCGCGCTGCCGTCCTCGTGCACGACCAGCCACGAGTCGAGCTGGAGGAAGTCGGGATCGGTATAGGGAGCGGCCTCCGAGGGCTCGGCCCCGAAGCCCCGCCGGCCCATTCCAGCCGCGCCCATGCCGCTCAAGCCGAAGACGAAGAGCCCGGAGGTCTTGAGGAAGTCGCGCCGGGAAGTGGTCCCGTCCCAAGAAGCGAGAGCGTGATCGAGCGAGCGCGCGACCTGCCGGTCGCCGTTTGCGGGTGCGCGGCCTGCGCGGGCATCGGGTCCGCCGTTGGTCGGCTCCCGCCCTCTTTGCGCATCGAGTCCGCCACTGGTGAATTCCCGCTCTGTTCGGGCATCGCGGCCGCCGCTGATCGCCATCCGCCCGCCTCGCGCATCGCGCCCGGCGCTCATCGGTCCACCTCCCCTTCGGCCATCGCTACCGCCGCCCGCTTCACTGCCGACTGTATCCTGTAGTACGTCATGCAGCGGCAAAGAACCCCGTTCATGCCCTCCCGGATCTCGTCGTCGCTTGGGCTGGGGGTGGTGCGCAGCAGCGCCGCGGCGGTGAGGATCTGGCCGTTCTGGCAGTACCCGCACTGCGGCACCTGCTCGTCGATCCATGCCTGCTGGACGGGATGCAGCGCCCCGTCCTCGGGGAGTCCCTCCAGCGTCGTGATCTCGCCGGTGCTGCGCGACACCGGCCGGTTGCACGAGCGGATCGCGCGCCCGTTCAGCAGCACCGTGCACGTCCCGCACTGGGCCAGGCCGCAGCCGAAGCGTGGTCCCCGAAGCCCGAGATCGTTGCGGAGGACGTACAAGAGCGGCGTCGACGGATCGACGTCGAGCGTATGGGTCTCCCCGTTTACCCTGAGCGTGATCTCGCTCATCGATGCATCCTCCTTCGGGCGGTAGGCCTCACAACCGGGCCAGCGCGCCGGCGTGCGTCCAGTGTTGATAGTGCCCCGCTTCATCAATCACCGCCACCTGACAATCCGCGATCCCGCCGGCCTGGTCGCTTGCGACTTCCATCGGCTGCAAGTCGGCGGCACCGAGAACGATCGGAGCCGGTGCCGGAATACATCCCATTCCGCCATTCTTTCGCCCGCAGGAATCAAGAGATTGGAGATGGTCTGGCGCCGATCCGATTCAGCGCTCGACCCAAGCGCCCCGCGGGCCGAGTGGATGTCGGCACCGAGGGGTTCACAGAGTTGCTGCGGAGGATGGTGACGGTACATGTTTGATGCCATGGATGCGACCGGACTTGATACGCTCAAGGCGACGAGAACGCTCGAGGCGGCGGGCTTCGAGACGTCCCAGGCCGAGGCACTGGTGGCAGTGTTTGGCGGGCCGGTCGCAGGCAGTGCAGCCACGAAGAGCGATGTGCGGGATCTCCGGCTCGAGATGAAGGATCTCCGAACCGAACTGAAGACCGAGATCGCTCAGCTGCGCGACGAGACGAACGCAGGCATCGCGGACTGCCGGATTGAGTTGAAGGCGGAGATCGCGGATTGCCGGACGGAGTTGAAGGCGGAGATCGCGGACTGCCGGGCGGAGATCGCCGGACTACGCGATGAACTGAAGGTGGAGTCGGTCGAGCGAAGGGGGGATGTCGCGAGGCTCAGTCGTGAAATCGCCGATGTGCGCGGGGACATAAAGAACCTGAAAGCGCAGATGTACCGTTTGCTGCTGGTGCAGGCGACCGTGATCGTTGGGCTTATCGTGGGGTTGCAGCGCTTGCTGTAGCGCCGTTGCGCTTGTGCCTTTCCCAACTCGAACGGGTGCAAGTGTCGTCGCCGCGGGCATTCTCCACCTCACCGTGATGGGCGAGATATCGGAGCTCCCCGACACGGTGTGGATGCCTGAGACGCACCTCCGCGTGCCCGGCTCCTGAATCTGGAGGCAGCATGGACGACAACGTTCCCTCGCCCGTCATCTCACGCCTCGTGCCAGTTCGCGGCTCGTTCTGCGCCCCGCTGCTCGCACTCGCATTGCTCACCGCGATGTCGCCGGCCGCCATGCCGGCAAGCCTCGCAGCCCAGGACTACGACGTCTCCCTCCTCCCTCCCATGGAGTGGCGCTCGATCGGGCCTGACCGGGGCGGACGCTCGATCGCGGTGGCGGGCCATGCCGGGCGACCGTTCGAGTACTACTTCGGCGCGACGGGGGGAGGGCTGTTCAAGACGACCGACGGCGGGTCCACCTGGATTCCGGTGACCGATGGGCAGGTCGGCAGCGCCTCGGTCGGCGCGGTCGCGATGGCGCCGTCCGACCCCGACATCGTCTACATCGGCATGGGGGAGGTGCAGCTGCGCGCCAACGTCCTCCAGGGCGACGGCGTCTACCGCTCGGACGATGCCGGCAAGAGCTGGCGGCACCTCGGCCTCGCCGACACCCACGCGATCGGGCGCATCCGCGTCCATCCGACCAACCCCGGCCGCGTGTACGTGGCGGCGCTCGGCCATCCGTTCGGGCCCAACCCCGAGCGCGGAGTCTTCCGGACCAGCGACGGGGGCCACACCTGGGAGAAGGTGCTCTTTCGCGACGAGCGCACGGGGGCCGTCGACCTCGTCATGGATCCGGGCGATCCGGACGTCCTGTACGCGACGCTCTGGCAGGTGTATCGGAAGCCGTGGCGCCTGTGGAGCGGCGGCGAGGGGTCGGGGATCTTCAAGTCCACCGACGGCGGCGACACCTGGAGCGAGCTCACGCGCAACCCGGGCCTCCCGGCCGGGGTGCTCGGCAAGATCACGATCACCGTGTCCGGCGCGGACCCGGATCGGGTGTGGGCGAACGTCGAGGCCGAGCAGGGCGGGCTCTACAGGTCCGACGACGGAGGCAGGTCGTGGGAGTTCGTCAACGGCCATCGCGACATCTGGCAGCGCGCGTTCTACTTCCAGCGCCTGGAGGCGGACCCCGTCGATCGCAACACGCTCTACATCCTCAACTTCCGGCTCATGCGCTCGACCGACGGCGGACGGACCCTCGAGAGCGTGCCCGAGACCCACGCCGACCATCACGACCTGTGGATCGATCCCACGAACCCCCTGCGCATGATCAACGGCAACGACGGGGGTGGCGTCGTCACGGTGAACGGGGGTCGCACGTGGACCTCGATGCGGTATGCGACGGCCCAGATCTATCGCCTGGCGACGACCGCGGACTTCCCCTACCACGTGTGCGGCGCGCAGCAGGACAACTCCACCGTGTGCGTGTCGTCCGAGCCGGGACATCTCCGCAACCCTCGCGGCCCGAGCACGGAGTGGATGTACGCGGTGGGCGGAGGCGAGAGCGGCTACATCGCGCCGCACCCCGGCGACCCCGACATCTTCTACGCGGGCGCGACGAACACGCTCACGCGCTACGACCGGACGACCGGCATGGTTGCGGACATCCAGCCATGGCCGCGCATCGTCATGGGTGAGCCCGCGCGGGACATGCCCGAGCGATGGAACTGGACCTACCCCATTGCGGTGGCGCCAACCGCGCCTCACGCGCTGTACGTCGGATCGCAGCACCTGTGGAGGTCCGTCGACGAGGGTGCGTCGTGGGAGAGGATCAGCCCGGATCTGACGCGCGCCGAGCCGGAGACGCTCGACGACTCCGGCGGCCCGATCGTGAAGGACCAGGACGGGCCGGAAATCTACGGAACGCTGTACGCGATCACGCCTTCTCCGCATGAGCCGGGGACGATCTGGACGGGATCCGACGACGGTCTCGTCCACGTATCGCGTGACGCCGGCGGCAGCTGGCGCGACGTGACGCCCGCGGACATGCCCCCGCACACGCGTGTCATGACCATCGAGGTGTCCCCGCACGCTCCGGCGAGCGCCCATGTTGCCGGGATCAGGTACGAGATGGACGACCGGTCGCCGTACGCGTGGACGACCGACGACTACGGTGCGACCTGGAGCCGGATCAGCGACGGCCTTCCCGAGGGCGCCTTCGTGCGTGTCGTTCGAGAGGATCCGAAGCGCGCGGGGCTCCTGTATGCGGGCACCGAGCACGGCGTGTTCATTTCCTTCGCCGGTGGCGCGAGTTGGAGCGACCTGTCGTTCGGGCTTCCGGATACGCCCGTCACCGGGGTCTCGGTCGAGGAGCGCGACCTGGTGATCAGCACCCACGGCCGCTCCTTCTGGGTCCTCGACGACATCGAGACGCTCCGGCAGATCGACACGAACGTCGCCGGCTCGGACGTGCACCTCTTCCGGCCGGCCGACGCGGTTCGGCGATCGATCACCGCGGTGATCGACTTCCGGGTGAGCGCGCCGGGGAGGCACGTGCGGCTCGACGTCCTGACCGGCGAAGCGGAGCACGTGCGCACGCTCGTTGACGAGGTCGTGGATGGGGGCACCCACCGGGCCCGCTGGAACCTCCGCTACCCGGGCGCGGTGACCTTCGAGGGAATCGTCCTGGAGGGCGGCAACCCGGCGGTGGGGCCCTGGGCGCCGCCGGGGCGCTACCGGGCGCGGCTGACCGTTGACGGCACGACCCGGGAGGAGACCTTCGAGTTGCACCCCGACCCGAGGCTCGGGGACATCCCCTCGGCCGCGCTCACCGATCAGTTCCGCCTAGCCATGGCGGTCCGCGACGCCGAGAGCCGGGCGAACACGAGCGTGCTGCTGGCGCGCGACCTCCGCGCCCAGATCGACGCGATCGTCGCCGAGAGCGATGACGCCGGCCTGAGGGACGAAGCGTCCAGCTTCGCGGCGGGGGTCGACGCGGTCGCGGGAGAGCTCTACCAGCTCCGGAACCAGAGCCCGAAGGACAAGATCGCATTCCCCATCAAGCTGAACGATCGCCTGACCGGCCTGCGCAGCCACCTGGAGCGGGGAGACGGCACACCGATCGACGCATACCAGGCGGTCTTCAACGAGCTGTCGGCCGAGCTCGACGCGCAGCTACGGACCCTCGAGCGGATGCTCAGCGATGACCTGCCCCGCTTGAACCGACGGCTCGCGGGAGCGGGGCTCCCGCAGGTGGTCGTCAAGGATGCCCTGATTGCCGACGGGTGAGTGACACCCGCCCAAGGGGCTGGTTTGGTATCCGGACCTGAGCCGCCGTCTCCCGGATCGCCCGCTCGATGTCGGCCCGGGATCCGTGCGGATCAGGTCGACCTGGATTCGAAGGGATTCAGCCAGGCCACGCCTAACCGGCGGTAATCACGGACGTTACGCGTTACCACGGTCAGTCTGTGGGCTACGGCCGTGGCCGCGATCATGGCGTCCTCGAGGAGCGCCCGCGGGCGGCGATGCTTTAGCCGCGCCCATTCCCGGAACGTATCGGCATCCATCGGAAGGACTCCGTACGAGGCGATCACGTCATCGAGCCAGGCTTCCAGCTCCCGCGCCTTCCGGGGATCCCGGCCGCGAATGTTCTCGATCCCGGCTTGTATTTCGCCCACGGTGACCGCCGACATGAAGAGGCGATCGGCCGGCGCCGCCTCGATCCACCGCACGACGGACGGATCAGGTCTTGGCCGCCGCAGCTCAGAAACAACGTTCGTGTCCAGCAGGTACATGGACCTATTCGAGCCGGGGCGGGGCCCGGTGGCGATGCTCTCGCCGTGGGAGGATGAGCTCCTCGGTCCGTGCCTCCGGTGCGAGCAACAGTTCCTTGAGGTTCCGCCGGGCCAGTCTTTGCAGCCGGCGCCAGTGGTCGATGGAAACCAGCATCGCGGCCTCCACCCCTCGCCTAGTCACGAGTTGAGGGCCTTCCGAGAGGCTCGACTCAAGCATCTCGCTGAAACGCGCCTTGGCTTCCTGAACCTGCCAAACTCTGGTCAAGGTGTCCCCCAGAACCACGTAGCACTAAACGGACTAGTCATAAGCCTAGTCTGATTGAGGGAAGGAAGTCAAAAAGCCGGGATCCCGGCGATGGCATGCGCCAGCCTGGGGGACCCGGTTCAACGCGCTGGTGGCGGCCGGTGCGGACGTCAGCGCCCTGAACGCACCGGGGGCAGGGAGGAAGAACGCCGCTATACCGGGCGGCGTCTGTCATGCCAACGAAGCTCGGCCGTGCAGGCAGCAGGCGAAGTAGTCGACGGGATCCTCCACCGGCAAACATCGTACTCTTACGTGTACGGCTGTCTCTCTCCACCCCGCAAAGCCGGGAACATCCCGTGAAGTCCAAGCGCCTCACCGTCGCACTTATCACCGACGTCTTCCCGGATCGGGATGAGGAGGAGCGACTGGTGATCCGTTTGCGGGAGGCGCGGGCCCAGGGAGCGCAGCTGGCGGTTCTCCCCGAGCTACCCCTCAACCACTGGGCGCCCGCCACCCGGCATCCCTCCGACGAAGACGCCGAGACTCCGTCCGGACCCCGCCAGAGCGCGCTCGCCGTGGCGGCGCGGGCGACGCACATGGCGGTGCTTGGCGGCGCGATCGTGCGCGACCCCGCCAGCGGCCGCCGGCACAACACCGCCGTGCTCTTCGACCCCACCGGAGGGGAACTGCTGCGCTACCGCAAGATTCATCTGCCCGACGAGGAGGGCTACTGGGAGGCGCACCACTACGAGCCAGGCGGACAACTACAGGCACCGGTTTCGGTCGGCGGGTTCGGCATCGGGGTACAGGTCTGCTCGGACGCCAACCGTCCCCAGGGATGCAACTCCCTCGCGGCGATGGGTGCGGAGGTGATCCTCTTACCGCGCGCCACCCCGGCGGAGACCTACTCGCGCTGGCGGCTGGTGCTGCGGGCGGACGCGGTCACCAGTTGCGCCTACGTAGTGTCGGTCAACCGGCCCGGCACCCGGTCGGGCGGAGTGATCGGGGGACCGTCCATGGTCGCCGGCCCGGCGGGCGACGTTCTGCTCGAGACCACCGATCCGGTGGCCCTCGTCACGCTCGAAAAAGCCGTCCTGGTGCGCGCCCGCAAGGAGTACCCGGGATACCTGGATGTGCGGCCCGAAGTCTACGAGAGAGCCTGGCGGCAGGTGAGGAAGACATCACCTTAGTCCCATTCAGCCATTCTTTCGCCCAGCAGGAATCACGAGACTACAGGTGGCCGGCACCGAGGCTGGCTGACTCTCGGCAGCAAAGCCTCCCTGGCGGATGTGGATGCCCGGCGTGAGTCGTGAACTTGCTGCGAGGGAAGGTGGCGCTACATGTTTGATGCCATGGAACCGGTCGGGCTGGACACGCTGAAAGCAACGAGAAGTCTGGAAGCCGCTGGCTTTGATACAGCCCAGGCGGAAGCCCTGGTGACCGTGCTGGGTGGCCCCGTGTCGGGCACCGCCGCCACAAGGGAAGACGTTCGGGATCTTCGCGCCGAAATGAGGGCGGAATTCCGAGATGTTCGGACCGAATTCAAGGCAGGGATCGAGGGTTGCCGAACCGAATTCAAGGCAGGGATCGAGAGTTGCCGATCCGAATTCAAGGCAGGGATCGAGAGTTGCCGATCCGAACTCAAAGCAGAGATCGAGGGTTGCCGATCCGAACTCAAAGCAGAGATCGAGGGTTGCCGATCCGAACTCAAAGCAGAGATCGAGGGTTGCCGATCCGAGTTGAAAGCGGAAATCGGACAACTGCGTGACGAGTCGGTCGAGACGAGAAGCGAGATTGCGCGACTCAGCCGCGAAATGGCGGAAGCCCGGCTGGAGGCACGCGGAAACGTCACGAAGGCGCAAATGTACCGTCTGCTGTTGGTGCAGGCGACGGTAATCGTCGGCCTTATCGTCGGCTTGGAACGGCTGCTCTAGCCAGCTCGCCCTGATTCCGCAGAAGTCTTCCATGATTAGGAAGGACTACACCTTCACACTCGCTCTGGTCGCGGTTCTCTGCACCTCGTGCATCGAGTCGGGCCCGGAGGCGGCGACGGTGATTCCGCTCGACCCGGTGGCCACCTCCCGGGCCCCTCTCAGCGGCAACAGCTCGATCGCCCTTGCGAACGAGGCTACCGCGTGCGCGATCGATTCCTACGAAGACCGCATCCACTGCATGGGGCGGAGCGGCGAGGAACAGGGAGCCTTCGGTCGGCCGGGCGAGGGTCCGGGCGAATTCCGAATTCTCGCGGAAGTCGTCGGCGGGCCGGATGGGACCATAGGTGCCATCGACTGGGGTTTGGCCCGAATGACCGTCTTCGAAACAACAGGTACGCTCATCTCTGAAATGGCTCTTCCGCCGTTTGGGGCGTACAGGGCGAGCGCGCCCTTCGGGTCGACGTTGTTCCTCTACGGGATGGCGCCTAGCTCCGAGGACTTGTCGGCCGGGTTCGAGATTCTGCACTGGGAGTTCGATCTCGCTTCGGAAACGATCGTCTGGGAGAGGGCCTATTCCGTCGATCTCGTGGATACCGGATGCGACCCGGGCCCGTTGGAGGAACTCGCTCGGGGTGTGCCCACGCCCGCGGGCGGGATCGTCTTCCCGGTATGCGACGGGCAGTTGATCTTCCTGGCGGACCGTGACGGCGATGACGCCACGCTGGTGCAGGCGCCTCTGTACGTCGAAGAGTTTCGCAGCGAGGCGGAAATAGAGGCATTCGCCGCGATGGAGCGAACGAGCCCGTTCGGTTCCGAGGCCGCAATAGAGAGACGCCGGACGACGCCGCTTCGCTACAACGTCGGACGCCCCGTCTTTGATGACCGCGACCGACTCTGGATCCTCACGCGTCGATTCCACGAAGGATTCTCGCATCTGGACGTCTACGCGGGTACCCGGCACGTCGGCGTGGTGCGAGTGCGGGATCGCGCGGTTGGCTTCGACCTGCGGGGTTCGACGCTTGTGGTCCTGGTGAATCGGCCCGTCGGCCCCGACGATCCCGATGGCTTCCCGGACCGGGCAGTTGACTGGTACGACATCGGCGGATTGCAGATCGGCGGGTAGGGAAGCCGGTTCCCCGGATCTGCTCCGCCGAGATGCCCGCGATGACCAGGTCCGCATCGGATGAACGGAGCTGCATTTCGGGCTCGATGCTGGCTTGGGACTGGACGGGCAGCGTCAGACGCCCCTACCCGAAGCGCACCCCCTGCGCGAGCGGCAGCTCCGGGCTCCAGTTGACCGTGTTCGTCTGGCGCCGCATGTACGCCTTCCACGCGTCCGATCCGGACTCGCGCCCGCCGCCGGTCTCCTTCTCGCCGCCGAAGGCGCCCCCGATCTCCGCGCCGCTGGTGCCGATGTTCACGTTGGCGATGCCGCAGTCGCTGCCGCGATGGGAGAGGAAGAGCTCCGCCTCGCGCATGTGGTCGGTGAAGATCGCCGACGAGAGCCCCTGGGGCACGTCGTTGTGCTGCGCGATGGCCTCGAGGACTTCGTCCACCGCCTGCGCTGGCGTCGCCTCCGCGCTGCCGTAGCCGAGGATGTAGAGGATGGGCGCGAAGGTCTCCTCCTGCACGATGTCGAACTCGTTGCGCGCGCTGGCGATGCAGGGGGTGACGTAGTGGCCGCCGGGGAAGTCGGGGCCGTCCAGGCGCTCGCCTCCGCAGAGGACTGCGCCGCCCTCCTCGGTCACGCGGCGCACCGCGTTCTCGAGGTCCGTCACGGCCTGGGGGTTCACGACCGGGCCCATCAGCGTGGAGGGGTCGCGCGGGTCGCCGATGCGCACGTCCTGATAGGCGGAGACCAGCCGCCGCTCCAGCTCCCCGCGAATGGACTCGTGCGCGATGATGCGGCGGGTGCTGGTGCAGCGCTGCCCGGCCGTGCCCACCGAACCGAACAGGATGGCGGGGAGCACCAGGTCCATGTTCGCGTGCGGGGTGACCACGATGGCGTTGTTGCCGCCCAGCTCGAGGATGGTGCGGCCCAGCCGCCGGCCCACCACCTCCGCGACCCGGTACCCCATCCGGCAGCTGCCGGTAGCCGACACCAGCGGGATGCGCCGGTCGTGCAGGAGCCGGTCGCCCACGGTGGACCCCCGCCCCACCACGAGCGAGAAGATCGCCGGATCGTAGCCGTTCTCGCGCGCCACCGCCGCCGCGATGCGGGTGCAGGCGATGGCCGTGAGCGGGGTCTGGCTGGACGGCTTCCACAGGGTGGCGTCCCCGCACACCGCGGCGATGGCGGCGTTCCAGCTCCACACCGCGACCGGAAAGTTGAAGGCGGAGATGACCGCCACCACCCCCAGCGGGTGCCACTGCTCGAACATGCGGTGGTCGGGCCGCTCGGAGTGCATGGAGAGCCCGTAGAGCTGGCGCGAGAGACCGGTCGCGAAGTCGCAGATGTCGATCATCTCCTGCACTTCGCCTTCGCCCTCGGTGAGGATCTTGCCCATCTCCAGCGTGACCAGCTCCCCCAGCTCCGACTTGTGCCGGCGGAGCCGGTCGCCGATCTGGCGCACCACCTCGCCGCGCTTGGGGGCCGGCACCTTGCGCCACTTGAGGAAGGCCTCGTAGGCGCGCCCGACGATGCGGTCGTACTCGGCCTCGGTGACCTGGCGCACGGTCGCGATGCGGGAGCCGTCGATGGGGGTGTGCACCTCCAACTCCGGCCCGGAGCCCATCCACTCGCTGGCGAAGCCGCCCGAATTCACATCTTCGAGCCCCAGCGCCGCCAGCAGACGCGCGGTGCGGGATGAGGTGGCGACCGTGGGCGCCGGGGTGGTCAATGTTGCGGGGTTCATCGTCGTTCTATCGTCCCTGAGTCAGTTCGCGGATCTGGCGCAGCGCCGCCTGCACCTTGAATTGGACGCCCATTCTTCCGTATTCCGCGGAGGCCTTCGTCGGGTCGCCCGAGACGCCCATGCCCTCTCCTCCGCCCAGGGGCGCGAGCTGATCCTGGCGGATGTGCTGGGGCGCGACATGGAGAAGCTGGGACGTGTCGCTGATGCCGGCGTGACCGCCGATGGTCTCGGCGTCGTAGCCGTGCTCCTCCATGAGCCAGTCGCGGAAGCCGTTGCCCGAGTAGTAGTCGCCCACGAAGTGGACCCGGCCTGCCTTCCCCTCACCCGCCCACTCCTCGTTCAGCATCTCCGACACCGTGCGCATGCCGTTCTGGTTCCCGCCGCTGTCGCCAATGAAGACGATGTCGGTGAATCCGTGCACCTCCAGGCTGCGGGCGGCGTACTCGAGCAGCGTCATGAAGTGCTCGTTGGGGAGGGTGATCGCCCCGGCGTAGCGCATGTGGCCGGTGGGGCCGTCGGGCCCGTCGATGGTGCCTTCGGGCACATAGGCGATGACCGGCGCCACCAGCGCGTTGCCCAGCTCGCGCGCGATCAGGTCGGAGGCGTGGTTGATGATGAACTTGTGCTTGCCGAGCACCATGTGGGGGCCGTTCTGCTCGGTCCCGGCGGTCGGCACGATGATGGTGGTGGTGCCTTCGTCGATGGCGGCTCGCACCTCGGTCCAGGTCAGTTCGTCGAGGAAGACGGTGTTGGGGCGCTGTTGCGCGGTCGTGCTGCACGCGGTCGCGAGGGTGGCCAGGGCGAGCCAGGTCAGTGTGCGGTTCATGAGTCCTCCTTAAGGCGTTGTCACGGCAGCAGAACGGTACATCCTTGCGTCTGTCTCGACTCCAGAGCGCGATGGGCCTCCGCAGCCTCCGACAGGGGAAAGCGCTGGCCCACGGTGAGCCGGATGCGGCCCGTCTGAATGTGTCCGAGGAGTTCCCCGGCGGCCTCCTCCAGATCCGCGCGCCGCTCGATGTAGGGCTTGAGCGAGGGGCGGGCCACGGCGAGTCCCTTGGCGCTCAGGCGCAGCAGGTTGAGGGGAGGCACCGGGCCGGATGCGTTGCCAAAGGTGATCATCATGCCGAAACGCGCCAGGCACTCCATCGAGCCCTCGAAGGTGGCCTTTCCGACCCCGTCGAAGACCACGGGGACGCCCAGGCCGCCGGTGATCTCGCGCACCCGCTCGACGAAGTCCTCTTCCTTGTAGAGGATAACGTGGTCGCAGCCGTGCTCCCGCGCCAGGCGGCCCTTTTCGGCGCTCCCCGCGGTGCCGATCACGTTGGCGCCCAGCGCCTTGCACCACTGGCAGAGGATGGTGCCCACCCCGCCCGCAACCGCGTGCACGAGCACGGTTTCGCCCGCGCGCACCCGGTAGGTGCGGCGGCAGAGATACCACGACGTCATTCCCTTCAGCATGGCCGCGGCGGCGGTTTCATACCCCACGCCGTCGGGCATGGCGACCAGCTGGTCCGCGGGGATCACCCGGCGCTCGCAGTACCCGCCCAGCACGCTCCCGTAGGCGACCCGGTCGCCGGGGCGGAAGGTCGGCCCGTCCCCGGCCGGCGGCGCCGCCTCCACCACCACCCCGGCCGCCTCCATCCCGATCACGGTAGGCAGCGACGGCACCGGGTAGAGCCCGCCGCGGTGGTACGTGTCGATGAAGTTCAGCCCGACCGCCTCGTGGCGGAGGAGCACCTCGCCCGGACCCGGCTCGCCCAGGGGCACTTCTTCCCAACGAAGCATCTCCGGGCCTCCGAGCCCGTGGATGCGGTTGGCCATGGTCATGGTCATGTCGGTCTTGTCGAAGGTTGGGGTACATGTGCGTTCGCCGGCCCGGCCGGAATCGGTCGAGCCGGATGGCGACGGGGACGGAGTCCTCCGCGGCTTCGGCCTTGGGCGGGCAGGCTCACGGAAGTTCGGCGATGCGGGCGAGACCCGACCGGGACGCGCGCACCAGAGCCTTCAGCGTATCCCGCGGCGACTCGCCCATCTCCAGCTCCAGCACGCGCTCGTAGAGCTGGGCCGCGAACTCGGTGTCGCCCCGGCCTTCCGCCAGGCCGGCCTTCCGCACCATCTCCGACGGCGGATCCTCGGCGCGCTCGGCGGGCGGGCCCCGCACCAGGTTGTTCACGAGCGGCAGCGATAGCACGATCAGCCCGATGGCGAGCAGCACGCGCCCGAGAGTCCGGTTGCGCCGGCGCAGCTCGGCTCGGCGCTGCTGCGGGGACTCGGTCGGCTTGGCGGACATGGATGCCTGGGCTTCGGTCGCGAGGGGGCGTCCGGGCGGCCGGGATCTCGGCGCGACGGGGACGATGATGCGCGAACTTTCGCGCTTGCCGCCCGGTGGATCAAGAGTGGGCGTCAGGCGACCCCTGCCAGCGTCACGGCCAGAGGCTGATGGGGATCAGCGACATGGGCTTCTCGGCCATGCGCTGCATGAAGTTGTAGGTGTAGGCGCGGATCTCGCCGCCGGCCGAGTAGACTTCCATCAGGTAGATCTGGGCGGTCGGATAGCTCTCGAGTTCGTCCAGCCCGCCGATGACGGGCGTTTCGTCGATGTACACTCTCGGGCTGACGTAGCTTCCCCGTCTGAGGATGCAGCGACTCGAGAGCGCCCCGGCCACCTGGGTGGGACGACGGCCCCATCCCAGGACTTGGGCGGAATTCCAACCGGTGAAGCGGGCGTCGACCCGACACGGGACCGTGCGATGGTGGGTTTCCCGTGACAGGAAATCGAGGACGTTGGACGACGGGCTGCGCAACAGCTTTTCCTGGTCGAACGCGCGGGTCTGGTACGGAGCGGACCGCCGCCGTGAGCGAAGGCGCTTCTGCATCGTGCTAATGTTGTCGACCACCGCGGTAACGCCCTCGAGCAGGATGGGCCGGGGCGTGAGTTCAATCTCCATCAAGGCACCGGCCTCGGGCAACTCGACCACTGCCGCAATCTCCTCGTATCCGAACTGGAGTGCGGAGACGGTTTGGGAGCCTGTGGCGACGTCATCGATGCGGAACTTGCCGAGTGAGTCGGAGAGTGCGCCGTAGTTGTCTTTCGCCAGGTAGACCACGGCTCCAGGGACGGCGGTTCCGGTAACTACGTCCAACACGACGCCGCGAATAGTGACCCGAACCGGATCAGGATCGGTCGCCTGGGCCGCCGCATCGGTGGGAAAGTGAAGGCCGGACATCGTGAGCAGGGCACACCAGACGAGTGTCGGCACGGCGCGTGTGCGCCTCCAGTGCTGTCGTCCCGGCGGGCTCCGTCGATACATCGTGTGCTGGCGCTCCGGCGTCAAGGCCAGAGGTTGATGGGGATCAGCGCCACCGGACGGTGGGCCATGCGCTGCATGAAATTGTAGGTGTAGCCCCGGATCTCTGCGCCGGCCGAGTAGACCTCCAGCAGATAGATCTGGGCCGTCGGATAGCTGGCGAGTTCGTCCAGCCCCCCGAAGGCGCGGATCTCGTCGATGAACACCCGCGGGCTGATCACCCTTCCCCGCCGGACGATGCAGCGCGTCGACATGAACTGGGCGCCTGCCGGACACACGACGGGATAGTAACGAGTTTCCCCTTCCAGGAATTCGAGGACGGTCGACGACGCGCTGCGCAACATCCGTTCCTGGTCGAATGCGCGGGTTTGGAACGCAACGGCCCTGCGCCGCGAGCGAAAACGCCTCTCCATCGTGCTGATGTTGTCCACCACCGCGGTGACGCCGTCGAGCACGATCGGCTGAGGGATGAGTTCCACCTCGATGAACGCATCGGGGCCCTCGGGCACGTTCACGATCTCCGCGGTTTCCTCGTATCCGAACTGGATGGCGGCGATGAGCTGGGGTCCCGGGGCGACATCCTCGAACTGGAAGACACCCGCCGAGTCGGCGAGGACCCCGTACACCTCCCCCTCCAGATAGACCGCGGCTCCCGGGACGGCGGTTCCAGTGAGTGCGTCGTAGACGACGCCGCTGAGCGTCACGCGGACGGGTTCGGGATCGGCTGCCTGTGCCTGGACGCCGACTGGGAAGCCGGCGACGAGCGTCGCGAGCAGGATACCACCGGCGAAGGCAAGCGCAAAGCTTCCGTGCCTTGATGGAAGAAGTCCTGGCTGGCTGTGTCGATACATGCTGTCGCGCCACTCCATCGTTAAGGCCGGCTCCTGACCCTGTCCCTCAGGTACGCCTCGCCGCCCGAACTCGTTCCTGCGGATGTCCTATTCTGCCTACTCAAGCCGTGCGGGACAAACGCCGGCGGATGCTCCCCAGCGTTACCGCCTCGATGCCACGGCCCATCGGAAAGTCGTCATGCCCCGGGTACACGACGAACCTGCGAACAGGCCGCAGATCCGCGCACGCGCTGTGGAATCCCCTCGATACCGCGGGAGCCGTGCTCCGCTTGACCTCGATGGCCCAGAGTTCTCCTCCGCCCACATCCAGCACAAGGTCGATCTCGGCGCCTCCCACCGTGCGATAGAAGCCGGCCTGAGCGCTCGCGGGGGCACGGCTCAAAATGTTCTCGATCACGAATCCCTCCCAGCTGCCGCCGATCACCGGGTGCCCGAAGAGCGAGTCCAGGGAGGAGATGCCGAGAAGCGCGTGGCAGATGCCGCTGTCCCGAATGTACGTCTTCGGAGCCTTGATCAGACGCTTGCGGACGTTGGCGTACCAGGGCGCGAGGCGGCGCACCAGCAGGAGCTCGACCATCAGATCCAGATAGCGGCCTACGGATACGCTCGCGATACCGAGGCTTCGGGCCAGCGTGGCGGCGTTGAAGGTCTGTCCCTGATTGTGCGCCAGCATGGTCCAGAAGCGGCGCAAGGTCTCGCCGGGGACACGGGGACGGAAGCCGGGAATGTCCCGTTCCAGATACGTGCGGATGAAGTTGAAGCGCCATTCGAAGCTGCTCGGGTCGTCGGTCGCGAGAAAGCTGTCCGGCAAGCCGCCGCGGCTCCACAATTCGTCGGTGTTGCTCGTCCCGGCTTCGCGGACGCTGAGGGGCTGCATCTCCAGGTAGGCGATCCGACCCGCGAGCGTCTCACCGGACTGCCTCAGGAGATCGATGGAGGCGGAGCCGAGGAAGAGGAAATCTTCCCCACCTGGCGCATCCCGGTTAGGACCACTGCGGGATTTCGGGCGAGCAGGTGCTCCAGGCGGGTCTTGCATTCTCTGGCAATCATATATGCAAATCTAACACTTTCTGTGGGATTTGCATGGTTACTACACCTCTTCCAGCACCTCCGCCCGCACCCAGCCCACTTTTCCGTCCTCCAGCACCACCTCCAGCCACTCCTCCGAGCGCCGGTCCACGCGCACCCGGGTGCCCTCGTGGATGACGAACAGCTGGAGAGCGGGGTCGTCGGAGGGGGCGCTCTGGACGCCCACCTCGGCGGCCAGCACGACCGCCTGGCGGGCCTGTCCGAGTCCGGTTTCGCGCACGGCCAGGGTGCTCCCCAGGACCACCACCAGCACCCCGCCGGCCACCACCGCGCGTCGCGCCCACGCGGCCGCCCCCAGCCGCAGCACCAGCATCGCCACCGCCCCTGTCGCCATCAGGTAGCCCGCGACCGTCAGCCCGATCAGGAGCGAGCGCGGGAACAGCCTCATCCACCACGAGCCGACCCGGAAGAGCCAGAACCGGGGTAGCGGCACGATCTCGTCCGCTCCCAGCGAGCGGGCCAGCTCCAGGTTGGCGAGGATGTCGGCGTCGTTGGGGGCCAGGCGGCGCGCCCGCTCGTAGAAGAGGATCGCGCGGCCCAGCTCGTTCGCCTTGAAGTAGGCGTTGCCGATGTTGTAGTAGAGGCCCGGGCTCTCGAAACCGGCCTCGCGGATGCGCAGATAGTTCTCGAGCGCGCCCGGGTAGTCCTCCTGCTGGTACAGGCGGTTGCCCTCCGCGAAGAGTTCGTCCTGGGCGTGGAGCGAGGCTGGCAGGGCTGCCAGTCCGACGAGACCCGCGGCCGCCAGCGCGAGGAGGACTGCCGGGAAGGTCGTCCGCGAACTCATCGGGCGAGGTGCTCCGCCATGTCCGCCATCGCCGCCTCCACCTGGCCCAGGAAGCGCGTGCGCTGCTCCGGCGACGCGGTCGGGGGGGCGAAGCGCTGCCGGTCGCACTCCTCCAGGCACTCCAGATAGGGTTGGGCGGCCTCCCCGCCGATGCCCATGGCGCGCAGCCGCTCGCGCACCTCGTCCCGGATCATGCCCGCGGCGGCGATGTTCAGCTTGTCCGCCAGGAAGCCCTCAAGCGCATGGCCGGTCTCCGCGTAGAAGCCGCGCACGTCCTCGCCTTCGGCCAGACTGCGCGCCTCCGCGAGGCGCTTCCGGGCCACCTTCGCCGCCCGCCGCGAGCGGGCGTAGGCGACGTCGCCCCGCAGGCGGTCGCGATGGCTGCGCACTCCTGCCGCGCACCCCACCAGCGCCAGCGGCACAAGCAGCGTGACCCAGAAGAGCGGATGCACGAACAGCGACCGGTCCGCGCGCACCAGCGCCGGGCCGCCGAGCTGGATGAAGCGGATGTCGGTGCGCAGCTCCTCCACTCCCGCCCGCGTCCTCCCCGTGCCCAACGGGCCATCCGCCGCCACCCCGGTGACCTCGACCGCGAGCGCTCCGCTGGCCGCGACCTCGTAGGCCTCCGCCTCCGGGTCGAAGTAGGCCAGCTCGATGGGCGGGATGGCCCCCACCCCCGGCACCCGCGGCACCAGCACGTACTCGTAGGTGCGCGTCCCGCTCACCCCCGCGTCGGTCCGGTCGATGCGCTCGTCCACCTCGGGCGGGAAGGCCTCGAAGCCGGGCGGAATCCCCAGCTCCGGTTGGGCCAGCATGCGCAGGTTGCCGCTCCCCGAGACCACCACGGTCAGGGTGACCGCGTCGCTCACCTGCACGCTGTCGCGGTCGAGGGTGGCGTTGACGTCCAGGTCGCCCACGAATCCGGTGAAGTTGGCGGGGCGCTCGCCGGGGAGGGGCAGCACCTCGATCTCCACCGGCCGCGAGGCTGCGGCCGTCGAGAGGGTCGAGTTGAGGAGCGACCCGCGCCCGAAGAAGTCCTCGAACGGGTCGAAGGCCGAGCGCCGCACCCGCACCTGCGCCTCGATGCCGAGCGGCTCGAGGGTGCGCGTGCCGGACCCGGTCGGGAAGAACGCCGCCTTGCGGATGGTCGCGGTGGTGTACTGCTGCCCTTCGCGGACCGTCTGCCCGATCACCGGCTCACGCACCGGAGGATACTCCTCGACCCAGAAGCCGGTGGCCGGGGGCAACTGGGTGATGCTGTACGAGCTCACGTCCACGCGCGTAAAGATGCGGTAGTCCACCACCACCGGCTGGTTCTCGTACACCCGCAGCCGGCTGGGCACCGCCTCCACGAAGAGGTCCTCGGGCGCGATGCCGCGGTCGCGCGCGCCCGGGCCGCCGGAGGGGCCCCGGGGGACGGGGGCATCGGAGACCGTAAGGGTGAGCGGTTCGGTGGTGAAGGCGCCTCCACCGGCCTGCACCTCGATCGGGTCGATGGTGAAGGTGCCCGCCCGGGTCGTCTGGAAGCGGTACTGGATGGTGAGGCTGATGCTGGTGCGCCCGCCGGACATCTGCACCGAGCTCGAGGATCCGCTCCCGAGGTAGACCGAAAACGCGGTGAGGTCGGGGAGTGCGGGGTCCCGGTCCACCCCCTGGGTCCCGGAAACCTCCACGTTGACCACGAACTGCTGTCCCACGCCCACCTGGTTGCTGCTCAGGTAGGCGCGCGCCGACACGTCCTGAGCGGCCGCCCCGGCCGGGATCGCCGCCGCCCCCGGGATGACCGGAAACCCCATGGCAGCAACGGCCGCGAAACGGCATGGAAGGCGTCGGAGCCATTGGAGGTGTCGGCGCCGTGGAATGCATCGGCGTGCCGCCGCACGGCGTGAAGCGGCGAGCGCGCACACGGCCGCCGCCGGGGCTGCGCAGCCGGCCGCCGCCAAGCCCCGGGAACGCCGAGAAACCTGAACCCGGACCATCACCAGTTCTTGCGCGGTCTCCGCCCCAGCGAGTCGGCCCGGGGCGGGCGATCGACCTCGTCGGGATCTTCCTGAATCGCCTGGAGCAGGCGCTCGGCCTCCTCCGGGGTCATCTGCCCGGGAGGCGGCGGAGACGGCTGCTCCTGCTCGTCGTTCTCGGGCGGGGGCTGGTCCTGCTGCTCCTCGTCCTGCTCCGGGTTTGCCGGCGGGGGCTGCTGCTGATTCTGATTCTCCTGATTCTGATCGTTCTGATTCTGATCGTTCTGATTCTCCTGATCCTGCTGATTCTCCTCCTCCTCCATCTGCTCCAGCACGCGCTCGAGGTTGTGCTTGGCGTCGGTGTCCCCGGGGTTGATGCGGAGCGCCTGCTTGTAGGCCTCGAGGCTCGTGTCCAGCTGCTGCTGGCGGAAGAGCGAGTTGCCCAGGTTGTACCAGGCGCCCTGGGCGAGTCCCGTGTCCCCGGCCTCGATGGCGTCGCGATACGCCTCCAAGGCGCGCTCGAATTCCTGATTCTGATAGAGGGCGTTGCCCTCGTTGAAGCGGATGAGCGGCGAACCGGGATTCTCGCGCAGCGCCTCGAGATACATCTCATGCGCCTCGGCATAGCGTCCCTCGGCATAGAGGCGGTTGGCCTCCTCCACCAGGGAGCG
Organism: Longimicrobiales bacterium; assembly: GCA_965225805.1. Taxonomy (GTDB): domain Bacteria; phylum Gemmatimonadota; class Gemmatimonadetes; order Longimicrobiales; family Gaopeijiaceae; genus BD2-11. The sequence continues at coordinate 743,654 of OZ245327.1, read as the reverse complement.
CTGGGCGCTCAGGGCGCCGGGCACGAGCAGCGCGGCCGCCATCAGCGCGAAAGCCATGTGAGTTCGCATCGTGGACCTGCTTCTCGCGGCACTCATGCCCGGCCTGCCCTCGTGGGACTCATGCCCGGCCTGGTTTCTCGCGGCACTCATGCCCGGCCTGCCCCTCTCGTGGGCCTCATGGCGGACCTCCTCCTCGCGGGACCGGCTTCTGCAAGCGTCGTCTCCACCACAGTCATCTTCACCACCGCCATCTTCATGGCAGGCATCTTCATTGCGCGTCTCCCATCCGAGGAGCCGTCCGTCTCCCGGCCGTGGGCCGCCGCCGCTCCGGGAGCAGCGGTTCGATCAGGAGCAGGAGGATGGCCGCGCCGAGGAAGAGCTGGAACTGCTCCTCGAACTGCGCGATCTCGCGGGCATCGATCTCGCGCGTGCCCACTGCGCTCATCTCTTCGATCAGCGCGTCGAGCTCGACGCTCTGCGGAGTGCTGAGGTAGAAACCTCCCCCGGTGGCGTCGGCGATACGGCGCAAGGTAGCCTCGTCCAGTCGCGTGGTCACGACGTTGCCGTCGGCATCCCGCTGGAAGCCCTGCCTCCGGCCCGCGTCGTCGAATTCGGGGATGGGAACGCCGTCCGGGGAGCCGATGCCCACGGTGAAGACGCTCACGCTCGCATCGTTGGCGCGCCGGATGGCCTCCTCGACTTCTCCCTCGTGGTCCTCCCCGTCGGTCACGATGAGGAGAACCCGGAATTCGCGCACCTCTTCGTCGAAGAGGTCGAGCGCGACATTCATCGCCTCCCCCAGATTCGTGCCTTGCACCGGCACCAGGTCCACGTCCATGGCGCTCAGGAACAGCTGGGTGGCGGCGTAGTCGGTGGTGAGCGGGCTCTGCACGAAGGCCTGGCCGGCGAAGGCCACCAGCCCGACGCGGTCACCTTCGAGCCGGTCCACCAGGCGCAGGATCTCCAGCTTCGCGCGCTGCAGCCGGTTGGGGGCGACATCCTCGGCGAGCATGGAACGCGACAGATCCAGCGCCACCACCACGTCCTTGCCCTCGCGGCGCACCGTCTCCACGCGGGTCCCGAACTGGGGCCGGGCCAGCGCGGTGAACAGCAGGGCCGCGCTCGCGAGAATCAGGAGGGTGCGCAGGGTGCGGTTGCGACGGTGCAGCGATGCCGCCAGCCGGCGCACCAGTTCGCTGTCACCGAAGCGGTCCAGCGCCCGCCGACGCGCCCGCGCCGCATGCCGGAGCAGCAAGGCCAGCAGCGGCACCAGCAGCAGCCCGAATAGCAACTCGACGGATCCGAACCTGAACATGGCTACGGCAGCTTGCGCAGAAGCGTGTTCGCGAGGCCGGCCTCGATGAGCAGCAGCAGGAGCCCGGCCGCGAGCGGAACGTGGAAGAGTTCGGTGTAGCGGGTGAAGTTCCGCACCTCGATTTCGGTGGTTTCCAGCTCGTCGATTTCCTGATAGATGCTTGCCAGGCTCTCCGTGTCGGTGGCCCGGAAGTAGCGCCCGCCGGTGGTGCTCGCGACTTCGGCCAGGGTCTGCTCGTCCACGTCGACACGCACGGTTGCATAGCGGCGGCCGAGCAACGGGTCGTCGACCGGCACGCGCGCGGTGCCGCGCGACCCCGCTCCGATCGTATACACCCGCACGCCCAGGGCCTGTGCCATCTGCGCGGCGGTGAGCGGGTCGATCTCGCCGCGGTTGCTGCGGCCGTCGGTGAGGAGCACCACGACCTTCGATGCGGCCACGCTGGCGTTCAGTCGCTTCACCGCCGTGGCGAGCCCCATCCCCACCGCGGTGCCGTCCTCGACCATGCCTACGTCAAGCTCGTCCATCAGGTCGCGCACCACCCCGTAGTCCAGGGTGAGCGGCACTTGCGTGAACGCCTGCCCGGCGAACACCACGAGGCCGATGCGGTCATTGCGCCGCCCCGCGACGAAGTCGGCGGCGACCTGCTTGGCGGCCTCGATGCGGTTGGGCTCCAGGTCCTCCGCCAGCATGGAGCTCGATATGTCCAGCACCAGCACGATGTCGATGCCTTCGGTGAGGACGTTCTCGCTGGTGACGCCGGCGCGGGGGCGGGCGAAGGCCACGACCAGCGCGGCGAGGGCCAGGAGGCGCAGCACGGGGAGGACGTGGCGCCAGCGGCCGCCCCGGCGGGTGTCGGCGCGCCGCACCGCCGCGAGATCGGAGTAGACCAGCGAGCTGCCCCGGCGGGCGCGCCGCCCGAAATACCACCACGCCAGGGCGGGCACGCACAGCAGCAACCAGAGGAAGGCGAGATCGGCGAATTCGAAGTTCATCCGGCCTCCGCGCTCGCAAGAAGGGCGGCTTCGGGCTCGGGTTCCGGAGGCGGGAGGGTCGCGTCCACCAGGGAGCGCGCGGCCGGCACGATCTCGTCGCAAGCGGCCGCGCCGGGCCGGTACTTGGCGAACTTGACCAGGTCGCACTGCTCGAAGAAGGAAGTGAAGCGCCAGTGGATGTCGGGCCCGACCTCGGCGTCCTCGAGCTGGTCCAGCACATCGCGGCTGGTCATCTCCAGCGCGCGGATCGCGTAGCGCCCTTCCAGATAGCGGCGCATGATGTCCGAAACCTCGATGTAGTACTCCTTGATGCGCCCCTGTCCGAGCAGCGCCGACGTCTCCAGCCAGTCGAGCGCCTCGTAGGCGAGCTCGTGCGCGGGCCGTGGCGGACCTTCGGACGCGGGACCCTCGTCCGTCCTGCGCTGGCGGGCGCGCCGGGCGAGCCAGTAGCCGCCCCCTGCCGCGAGGGCGAGGGCCAGGAGCCAGAGCGCGATCACCAGCCGGCTGCGCGGGATGGAGAGCGGGCCCCGGATGTTGCGGATGTCGGTGCCCTCGTCGAGCCCGACGCTCACCACGGCGATACCAAAGGGGTCGGTGACCAGCTCGCTCACGCCGCCGGCGGAGGCCACGCCGACCACGAGGCTCGGGATCTCCAGCTCGCCCAGCTCGAAGGCGGCGAGGGTGAGCACGGCCGTGGTGCTCGCGCGCCCGTCCGCCACCGCGGGCGGGGTCACCACCGCGTCGAGCACCTCGAAGGGCGCGAGGTTCAGCGAGTCGGGCCACTGCACGGTCGCGCCGGCGGCGTGCTCGACCGTGACGGTCAGGTGGAGGCGTCCGCCCACGGTGGTCGTGGTGGTGTCGACCGCGACCCGGAGCGAGGGGGGCGCGGGGAGCTCCTGCGCCAGCGCCGCGGTGGTGGTGCCCGCCGCCGCAACCAGGCACGCCAGCACGGCAGCGAACGCGCTCCACGCGGCACGGACGAATCGCCCGGGGCGACACGGCACAGGCACGCGACGGACATGCCGGACCGATCGGACGTGCTGCCCGGCGCGTCGCCTCCGTCGCCGTTGGGGCCACGTCACTCCGTCCTCCCCTTCCCGGTCCCACATCGCCCCGCCCGGCTTCCCGCGGTCCGACATTGCGGCAGTCGAAATCGTCCGTCCCGACGCCGCGCCCGGTTTCGCCCGATGGCCCATCGCAGCGCCCGCCCTACCCCACCCCCTCATCGCCGCCGCCTCTCCCGCTCCTTGAAGAAGCGCATCAGCGGCTTCACGTAGGGCTGGTCCACACGCACGTCGATCAGGTCCACCTTTCCGTGGCGCAGGGTCCGCGCCAGCTCCTCCTCGGCCGCGGCCCGGTCGCGCCGGAAGGCGTCCCGGAAGCTCCGGTCGGAGGTATTCACCACAAACCGCTCGCCCGTCTCGGCGTCCTCGAACTCCACCAGCCCGATGGGGGGCAGCTCCGTCTCGCGCCGGTCGCGCACCCGCACCGCGATGGTGTCGTGGCGCCGGCCGGCGATCGTGAGCGCGCGCCCGAACCCGCCCGCCAGGAAGTCCGACACCAGGAACACCACCGCCCGCCGCCGGGTCACGCGCGTCAGGTACTCGAGCACCATCCTGATGTCCGTGCCGCTCCGGTCCGGACGGTGATAGAGGAGCTCCCGCAGTACCCTCAGCACATGCCGGCGCCCCTTGCGCGGGGGCACGAACTTCTCGATGCGGTCGCTGAAGAGGATCAGCCCGACCTTGTCGTTGTTCTTGATCGCGCTGAAGGCCAGCAAGGCGCAGATCTCCACCGCCACATCGCCCTTCATGCGCATCCGGGTGCCGAAGTTGCCCGAGGCGCTCACGTCCACCACCAGCATGACGGTGAGTTCGCGCTCCTCCTCGAACACCTTCACGAACGGGGTCCCGGTGCGCGCCGTCACGTTCCAGTCGATGCTGCGAATATCGTCTCCGTACTGATATTCGCGCACCTCCGCGAAATTCATCCCCCGTCCCTGGAAGACGGAGTGGTATTCGCCGGAAAAGACCTCGTTTACGAGACCCCGGGTGGTGATCTCGATGCGGCGGACCTTACGAAGGATTTCGCTCGCGATCATTCCGTCAGGGCACTTCGATGTTGTCCAGAATGCGGGTCACGACGTCCTCCGGCGTGACCTCTTCCGCCTCGGCTTCGTAGGTGACCAGCACCCGGTGGCGCAGTACGTCCATCCCCACCGAGCGCACGTCCTCCGGCGTCACGTAGCCGCGCCGTCGCAGAAAGGCGTGAGCCCGCGCCGTCTTCGCCAGGCAGATGCTGGCCCGGGGCGAACCTCCGTAGTCGATCAGCTCCACCAGATCGTCCAGCCCGTAGGCGGCCGGGTCGCGGGTGGCGAACACCAGATCCACGATGTAGCGCTCGATCTGCGGGTCCATGTACACCATTTCGACCGCACTGCGCGCGCGCAAGATCTCCGCCGGGCTCACAACCGGGCTCACTTCGCGCTCCGGTCCCGTCGCCATCCGGCGCATGATCTCGAGCTCCTCGTCCTTGTTCGGATACCCGACCGCCAGCTTCAGCATGAAGCGGTCGACCTGGGCTTCCGGAAGAGGATAGGTGCCCTCCTGCTCGATGGGGTTCTGGGTGGCGAGCACGAGGAAGGGGTTGTCGAGAGGGAAGGTGTTGTGGCCGATGGTGACGGTGTGCTCCTGCATGGCCTCGAGCAGCGCGGCCTGGACCTTTGCCGGCGACCGGTTGATCTCGTCCGCGAGGATCACGTTGGCGAAGATGGGGCCCTTCCGGGTCTTGAAGTCGGATTCCCTGGGGTCGAAGACGAGGGTTCCGATCAGGTCCGCCGGCAGCAGGTCGGGTGTGAACTGGATGCGCTGGAATGAGGTGCGGATGGCGGCCGCCAGGGTCCGCACGGTCAGCGTCTTGGCGAGCCCCGGGACGCCTTCCAGCAGCACATGGCCGTCCGAGAGCAGGCCGATCAGGAGCCTCTCCACCATGTAGCGCTGGCCTACGATCACGCGCCCTACCTCGTCGAGCAGGCGCTCCACGAAGGCGCTTTTCTCCCGGATATTCTCCTGGATGGCGGCGATGTCATGTCTGGTTGAGGTGGTCATGTACTTTTCGGTCGGTTGAGAGAATGGAATCGAGTACGCACTTCGGGCGCACACCGGATCGACCGCCACAAGCGTATCCGAAGGCTACGCATGGCGCATCCCAGGATTATGATAGCACAGCGTGCGAAAACGTTGCGCGCTCCCGGCGAATCGACGCAACTTGGGGCCATGGCAAGATCTGATGCGGAATACTCGAATGCGGATCCGGTCCTGGCGCAAGCCGCGGGCTGGCGCCGCGAGGGGCGCCGGGTGGCGCTGGCGACGGTGACGCGCACCTGGGGCTCGGCGCCGCGCCGCGCGGGCAGCCATATGGCGGTGGCCGAGGGCGGAGACTTCACCGGATCCGTTTCGGGCGGATGCGTGGAATCGGCGGTCATCCACGCCGCGATGGAGGTCATGGAATCCGGTGACCCCCAGCGGCTCAAGTTCGGCGTCACCAACGAGATGGCGTGGGAAGTCGGGCTGGCCTGCGGGGGCGAAGTCGAAATCTACGTCGAAGCGGTGCGCTGATCCGTGCGACCCGCCCTCCTCGACAGCCTTCTCGAAGCCCAGCGGGCCGGGCGCAGCGTCGTCCTGGCGACGCGGCTGAGCGACGGCGCCCAGGAACTGGTGAACATCGGGCCCGCCGGAGCGCGCGAACCGCGAACGCTGGCGGGGATCTCGGCGGACCAGGTCTACGCGGCCCTGCGCGCCGAAGAGGCTCAGGTTGCCGAGACCCCCGACGGCCCGGTTCTCCTGCGGCCCTACACCGTACCCCGCAGGCTGCTGGTGGTGGGGGCGGTGCACATCGCCCAGGTGCTGGCGCGCACCTCCCCCGAGGTCGGCCTGCCGGCCACCATCATCGACCCGCGCGCGGGCTTCGCCACCCGCGAGCGCTTTCCCGCCGCGGAGATCGTGCGGGCGTGGCCGGAGGAGGCGCTGGAGCAGACCGGGCTCGACGAACGATGCGCGGTGGTGGTGCTCGCCCACGACCCGAAGATCGACGACCCGGCACTCACCGCGGCCTTGACGAGCGACGCCTTCTACGTCGGCGCGCTGGGGGGACGGCGCACCCGCCGCACCCGCCGGCAGCGCCTCATCGAAGCCGGCTTCAGCCCGGAGGCGGTGGCCCGCATCCACAGCCCCGTGGGGCTCTCCATCGGCGCGCGCACGCCCGCGGAGATCGCGTTCTCGATCCTGGCCCAGATCATCGATGTCATCCGCAATCCGGGGGCGCCGCCGCTCGGGCGTTGAGGCGAAAGCCGGTTGCAATGGTCCCTCTTGCGACGCGAAAACCGATAGACTTAGTTTAGCGAACTAAGTTCATCACCCTCCCGGAATGCGCGTTCGAGTCATGGAGACGGCCATGCGCACCTACAACATGCACGAGGCCAAGACGCACCTTTCGCGCCTGGTCCGGGAGGCCGTCAAAGGAGAGCCGTTCATCATCGCCCGCTCGGGGAAGCCGCTCGTCAAGGTCATCGCCGTGGACAATGAAGAAAGCGGCACGGCCCACCGCATGGGGTTTCTCGCCGGGCGCATCTCGGTTCCACGCGATTTCGACCGCATGGGGGCGTGTGAGATCGAGACGATGTTCGAGGGTGAGGCGTGAGTTTTCTCCTCGACACGCACCTCCTGCTCTGGGCCGCCGGCCTGCCGGACCGACTCCCGGGTGTTGCCCAGGCGCTGCTTGAGGATCCGGAATCGGAACCCGTGTACAGCGCCGCGTCCCTCTGGGAGGTCGCCATCAAGAACGGTCTGGGACGGCCGGATTTCCGCGTCGATCCGCACCTCTTGCGCCGAGGACTTCTGGAGAACGGGTACACGGAGCTTTCGGTATCCGGCGCGCACGCCGTGGCGGTGGACCTGCTTCCCGCGATCCACAAGGATCCCTTTGACCGCCTGTTGGTGGCGCAAGCCCAGGTTGAAGGATTGACATTGCTGACGGTCGACCCGGTTGTGGGGCGCTATCCGGGACCGATCCGGTTGCTGTGATGAAGAACCGCTGAGGAGGGAGTCCGTTGTCTACTCTCAGGATTGAAGAACGCTTCACTGCCGATGTGCCGCCGGGCGTGGTATTCGAGTACCTGACCGATCCGCAGCGGATCGTGGGGTGTCTGCCCGGCGCGAGCATCAGCAAGGTGACCGACGAGGGGCTCTATCACGGCAGCATCCGGATAAAGCTGGGGGCGGCGTCGATCGCCTACCGCGGCTCGATGAGCTTCACCGAAGTGGATCCCGAAGCCGGGCTGATGCGGGTGGAGGGCAAGGGGCGCGAGCGAACCGGAGCGGGCGGCGTGAAGCTGGTGATGGAAGGCCGCGTGGTGGAGGTGGACGGGGGCAGCGAGGTGATCGTTGACGCGCAGGTCAAACTCACGGGCAAGATCGTGCGCTTCGCGCGCGGGATGCTGCAGTCGGTCTCGCGCGAGGTCTTCCGCCAGTTCAGCGAGTGCTTCGCGCGCACGATCGCGAAGGGAAGCGATGCCGCGGACGCAGAGTCGCCGGAAGCGGGAGAGGTCAGTGCCGCGAAGCTGCTGGGGAAGGCGTTCCTGCGCTCGCTGAAGAAGTGAGGCTCAGGGTCTTTCTCTGAGTGCCGCGGGAAGGCGGGCCAGGAAGGCCTGCTGAACCCCGAGGCTGTCTTCGCGCACGCCCAGGATGGTGTCGCCCCGGATGTCGAAGACGTCGGCGGGGGCGCCGAGGTCGAGTATTCCGAGGTATTCGCCCTCGCAGCTGAATACATCCCAGAGGGGTCCGCCGAAGCCGCTCGCCCCGACGTTGGTGCTGTACGTCACTCGCTCATCCATGGCTTCCACCGGGCGAACGCGCTGGACGAGGATGAGTTCTTCGCTCGTCTCGATGTCCGCCACCGCCGGCAGGCGCTCCGGCAGACGGAGCTGCACGCGTACGTCGGGAGGGAGGCGGTCTGCGCCCATGTTGCGGGCGACGATGCCGAGAAGCATCTCGTGCTGCCGCTCGTCGAGGCGGCTCTCGTCCGGGACCCAGGACACCGCGCGCACGAGCTGGCCCTGCCGATACAGGGCAACCCGGGGCTCGGACATCCAGCCCGCGGCGACTTCACCGGGCTCGCGCGTGGACCAGACGATGCGGTCGGGAAAAAGCAGAAAACGCCCGTCGGTGGCATCAACCGAGGGGCGTACCGCAAAGACAGCCAGCGTGTCGAGCACAGTTCCCGTGACCGAGCGGTGTGCCAGAACTTCCCAGTCCTCCGACCAGATCCGTACCGCCAGCGTGGTGTCGCCCGTGGACTTCCATTCCGGGATGACCGTAACGATGTCCCAATGATGCGAGGCGACGAGATCTCCGTCAGCCCCGAATACACTGACAGTCTGGTTGATGACATCGGGCAGAGCGAAGCGCCCGGACCCTGTGCCAACCAGCCCCAAAGTAGCGTCGCCGCTGATTTCCCCGGGTCCGGAGCCTCTGCGGCTGATTCGGCGGATGAAGGAGCCGTCCAACGAATAGGTCCGCACCTCGCTTGCCTGCCGGTCGAGGACGGCGACCGTCCCGCCTTGCAGCACCTCGACCCCGGCAATTTCTCCAAAGAGCATCTCGGGCGGACCGTCCATCGCCCCTATGGACACGATGTACTCCGCCGGGTACACAGGTCGGTCGTAGTCGGCCAGCGATCCGTGCCGGACCATCTCGACGCCGGCGCTGTCCTGGACTATTGCGGAGGGCCCGGCGTCTCCGGGAGAGCATCCAGCACCGAGCCAGCCGAGCAGGACCGCTGCGACGGAGTTCAGGGCGGATAACGACATCGGCGAGATGGAGTGCACAGGGCTCTGCTGCTCGTGGGAGTAGAAATCCGGGTGTCTCTCTACGCCCATGCTTCACCCGACACCGGGGAAACACAACCTTCGTCAACGTGACTTGGAGACGGTCGCTGCCGCAGAGACATTGGCCCGGTACGAGCGTTCAAGACCATATTGGGATTTGAAGTCTGGGCGAAGCCCTTCACAAATAGAGGCAGTGCGGATGATATCTCCAGTAGAGGCAGTGCGGATGATATCTCCGGTCTTCCAGCCGTTCAGGATCAGGCCGCCGCGCCGCATTGTTGCCGCGTTCGGCCTGCTTGTCGTGGCTGGCCTGCCTGCCGCATGCGCGGATGATGGACTGGGACCCGAGTCGGACCGGGCCCCACAAGCGGTTGGCGACATCCCGGACCTTCTCCTGCCGGAGGGCAGGTCGGCCGAGGTGGATGTTGCAGCATACTTCACCGACCCGGAGGGCGGGGCGCTATCGTTCAGTGCCGCTTCCTCGAACCGGGCGGTCGCGACGGTTTCGGCGTCCGGGACTGTCGTCACCGTCTCGTCGGTGTCGCGAGGCGCCGTACGGGTGGCCGTCACAGCGACCGATCCCGGCGGCCAGGCGGCGCAGCAGGCGTTCGGTGTATCCGTGCCGGCGTCGCCTGTGGTCGAGCTGACCGCGCCCGGGATCTCCGCCGCGGAAAGCGACAAGGCGGTGCTGCCGCTCTTCCTGTCCGTACCGCCCGCCACACCGATCACCGTCACGTATTCGCTGGGCACGGACAGCGACGCCGGCACCGCCGACGCCGACCCGGACGATTTCGCGGGAGGCGCCGCCGGCTCGGTGGAGATCGAGGCCGGCGCCACCGAAGCCGCGATCGAGATCTTGTTCAACGACGACGACGACATCGAGCCGACCCGGGAGCTCTTCACCCTGACGCTGGACGAACCCGGCAGGGGCGCGGGATACACGGTGGGCCCAAGGCGCCGGGCGGCCGGAACGATCGAGGAGGGGATCTGCGACCGCACGCGTGAAGTTCAGGCCGCGATCCTGTCCCAGGTGGAGCTTGCACAGTGCGCCCACGTAACAACGGAGCAACTCGCAAGGGTTCTTGTCGTCTCGATTCCGTCCTTCCAGAGCACCGAGTTCGGCTTTCCGGACCCGCATCCGTCCCCGGCCGAGCCCTGCGACGCCGATTCCTGGAATTCACCGGATGTTGCCGCCAGCTGGCCCTGGCTGGAATCAACCGAGTGCGGGCCCGAGCCGGCGGCGGCGCCAAGGGTTCCCGAGCCGGCTTCGAACGCGGCCGGCAGCGGCGCCCTGACGGCCCTGAAGTCAGGCGATTTCGCCGGACTCGACAACGTCACCGTCGTCATAGTCCGGGGCACACAACTCGAAACACTGCCGGCGGACGTCTTTGCCGGCCTTCGTGGTCTCCGCCAGCTGGCCCTGATCCAGAACCGAATCGGCGAGCTGCCGGACGGAGTGTTCTCGGACCTGGGAGACCTGGAAGTCCTGGCCCTGTCATCCAACCGCCTCGCGGAACTGCCGGACGGAGTGTTCTCCGGGCTCGGCGGACTTTCGTCGCTGCTGCTGGACGACAACCTGCTTGCCGACATACCGGCCACGATCTCCGGACTTGAGAACCTGCAGGTCGTGTGGTTGAACAACAATCGGTTGACCGATCTGCCCGCGGAGGGCCCGCCGGGGCTCGTCTGGTTGCAGGCGGGCTACAACGAGCTTGCCGAGTTGCCCTCGGGGTGGCTGTCGGCGAGTCCCGAACTCTCCAGGCTCTACTTGCAAGAGAACAGGATCCTGAATTTGCCGGCGGGAGCATTCTCGGCCCTCCCCAACCTTGAGGAACTCTTTCTTTTCAGTAATCGCATCGAGGTGCTGCCTCCCGGTGTCTTTTCCGGTCTGGAATCGCTCAGGCGGCTGTTGCTGGCCAGCAACCAGATCGGCGCCGTCCCGCCGGGCATCTTCTCGGAACTCGCAAGCCTGGAGTGGCTTGCACTGGACGGGAACCGGATCGGCGAGTTGCCTGCGGATGCCTTTGTCGCTCTTCCACTCCTGCAGCGGCTGTGGCTTACCGACAACCAGCTCACCAAGCTGCCGCCCGGCGTCTTCTCGAACCTGCCGGAACTCAAGCTGCTGTCGGTGGCAATCAATGAACTGTCCGAGATTCCGGCTGGCGCATTTGCGAATCTCACCCTCCTGCAGTCGCTGTTCCTCCTGGAAAACCAGCTTGCGGAGCTTCCGGACGGTCTGCTCGCGGGATTGGACAGCCTGGCGGTGCTCAACGTTGCGGACAACCTGATCGAAGAGCTGCCCGAAGGCGTCTTCCTGGGCCTCTCAAGACTCCGAAGACTGAACCTGGAGGACAATCCCGGATCCCCGTTCCCCCTGAACCCGGTTGTGGCGAGGACCGACGGCAGCGACGCGCTCGCTCCCGGTCCCGCCCGGGTCGTCGGGCGACTTGCGCTGGGCGCGCCCTTCGATTTGCGTCTTCCCCTTTCCGTGCACTACGGCGAGCTCTCGAGCGGCGTGCTGCTCTTCCGGGCCGGCGAGGACGTTACCGCCGGCGTGACCGTTACCCGGGCCGCCGGCCGCTCCGGTACGCAGGTGAGCGCCGGCCCATTGCCCAGGCTCCCAAACCGTTTCACCGGGATCACCCTGGAACTCGATGACCCGCTCGTTCTTTTCGGTGAGCTGGACAATCATGCGCCCGTCGCGACAAGCGAGATCGCCGGGTACCGGCTCCGCGTAGGGGGCCAACCCCAGGCGTTGTCCGTTTCTTCGCATTTCAGGGACCTGGACGCGGACGAACTCACCTACAGCCTGGACCTCTCGAACCCCGGCGTGGTATCGCTCACCACCGCCGGCGACCAGATCACGCTGGTCCCCGAGACGGCGGGTTCCACGCTCGTGACGGTCACGGCCACGGATCCCGGCGGGCTCAGCGCCAACACGTCCTTTTCGGTCACCGTGCGCGATTTCATCCCCGGCTCGTTCGACATCGATGTCGTTGTCATCGATTCGGTCAGCGCCGAACTGAGAGCGGCCTTCAAGCAGGCGGCGGGCTGGTGGATGACAATCCTGGCCGCAACGGAGTTGCCGGACGTACCCGGTAACGCGATCAGTGCCGTGGGGTGTGACGATATCGTATCCGACCAGTCGGTCGCGAGTATCGACGACCTGGTGGTGGTCATGGCCGTTCGGGCCTGGGATGGGCCGGGCGGCGTTCTCGCGGGCGCCCGGCCGTGCGGCGTCCGGGAAGGCTCGATGCTGCCCTTCATGGGGACCATCCGGTTCGACAAGGACGACCTGGAGGGGCTGCTCGACCAGGGCAACACGGACGATGTGGAGGAACTCATTCTCCACGAGATGGGTCATGTCCTCGGAATCGGCTCGATCTGGTCGAACTTCGGGCTGCTGCGAGAACCTTCGGTGGAAGGTCCCCCCGGGGCCGACACCCACTTCGCGGGACCGCTGGCGATCGGCGCCTTCGACGAAGCCGGAGGCCAGGACTACGACGGAGCCAAGGTGCCGGTCGAAAACCAGGCGGGCGCCGGATCCGGGGATGTGCATTGGCGTGAATCGGTCCTGGTGACCGAACTGATGACCCCGCTCGCCTCCATCGGTTTCGTCGACCCCCTGAGCGCCATCACGATTCAGTCCCTGGCGGACCTGGGCTACACGGTGAATGTCGCCCTGGCCGATCCTTTCAAACTGCCGAGAGCGGTGGCGGCCGATCGGGAGGACCTTCCGGCGATCGATCTGAGGAACGACGTCATGACGGGCCCGGTCATCGTCGTGGGCACGGATGGCCGAGTCGTCCGAGTGATAGGAAACTGATGCCATGTTCGAATGCCTGGCGAATCCACTGAATCGCCGCCGCGCCTCGGTGGCAATACTCGCCGCCGCCTGCGTGGCGGCCTGCTCCGGCGACACGATCACGGGACCGAACCGCGCGCCGGAGGGAACGGGAACCATCGGCGACCAGTCACTGGAGCCCGGCGAATCGACGACGTTCGACATCGCGGGCTACTTCACCGACCCCGACGGAGACCGGCTTACCTACACGGCGGAATCAACCCATTCGGGCCAGGCCACGGCCAGCATGTCGGGGAGCATGCTCACGATCTCGGGCGTTGCGGCAGGCGAACCGTCGGTAATCGTCACCGCGACCGATCCGGGCGGTCTGTTTGCGCTGCAGAGCACCAACGTGTCGGTCAGGCCCCCGAACCGGGCTCCGGTTCCGGTCGGAAGCATACCGGGGGTCAGCGTCGACGCGGGAAGCCCCGTCGAACTGGACGCAATCTGGTACTTTCGGGACCCGGACGGGGACCAGCTGGACTACCAGGCGGTTTCGCAGGACGAGGCGGTGGTGACGGCCGCGGCTTCCGGGAGCATGGTTACGATCACGGCGGTGGCATCGGGCGTATCAAGCGTATCGGTGACCGCCACCGACCCCGGCGGGCTTTCCGCGACCCAGGAAATCCAGGTCCAGGCGATCGCCGGAACCGCGGGATTCCGCGACGACTTCGACTCCGGTCTCGAGGGCTGGCAGGTCGCGGAAAGCAGCGCGGAGATCTCGGAGGGCGTGTTGCAGCTTACCAACAGTGCAGCCGCGTCGCCGGGCCGGGCCGTGCGGGCGCTCGACCAGAGCCTGACGAACTGGCAGGCCGACTTCCGTGCGGGCCGGGCTCACGAGGACGCTGCGGTGCGCGTAGTCTTCCACACTGCGATGACCGACATCCCGTCCTTTGCAGTCGAAATCGGATCGGGCGTGGCGACCCAGGGCCAGGACACCAACATCCGTTTCCTGATTCTGCCGCGGGACGCGGGCGGCTGGCAGCCGGTGTTCGCGGCGGATTCCGACTTGATCGCCGACAGCATCGGGGAATTCACCGAGATCACCGTGGCCTTCAAGCAACTCCGCGTGAGCGTCGCGGTCGGTGGTCAGACGCTGTACGGGGAAGACCTTGGCTCCCAGGGCTTCCCGCCCGAACTGGGGATACTCACGGGTGTTGAGCTGTGGGTGGTGCCCCTCGGCGGCGCGGCTGAGCGGACGGCGCTGTACGACTGGATCGAAGTGGCCGGCACCCCGGTGTCGGGCGGCGGGAGTCGTGCCGGGGGTGGGTAGGGGGGTATGGCGACGCGGCTTCGATACGGCTGTCCCGGATAAGGCAAGCCCTGCGGGAAGTCCGGTATGGCTCAGAACCGGATCGGGGTCCTCCACACCAGATCAAGCTGGTCGTCGGAGATGAAGAGGAAGCCGAGGTCGGAGGCGAGCCCGGCCGGAGCGGGGAGTGACGTTTCCCCGGCTTCCAGGCCGGAGCCATTGTAATCCGACCCGCCGTTGCCGGCGAACGAGCGGATCAGGCCGCTCACGATCTCCACGGTGCGGACGCGAGCGTTGCCCCGGTCGGCGATGAACAGGCGGGCGCCGTCTTCGGCCACCGCGACGGCCTCCGGAAAGGACAGGCTGGCCCGGATGGCGGGGCCGCCGTCGCCGGTGAACCCCTGGGTTCCGGTACCGGCGACCGTCTCGATGATGCCCGTGTCCAGGTCGACCACGCGGACGCGGTGGTCGGCCGCGTCGGCGATGTAGAGGCGGCCGCGCGCGACTGCCAGCCCGCGCGGCGCGCGCAGGCGGGCCTCGGTGGCGGGGCCGCCGTCGCCGGAGCCGCCCGACCGACCGTTGCCGGCGGCGGGGGCGAGGGTGCCGTCGCGGTCGATGCGCCACACCCGGTGCTCGGGCCAGTCGCTCACGAAGACCACCCCGTCTACCGAGATGGCCACGCCGGCGGGTTCGCCGAAGCGGGCGGCGGACGCGTGGACGCCGCTCGCAGGAGGCAACCCGCCGGGGTCGCCGGCCAGCACGGAGGCCGCACCACCGGTCGACGCGATCCGGAACACCCTCCCGGCCTGGCCGTCCGCGGCCAGCAGCGTCCCGCCGGGGGCGATCGCGAGCCCCTCCGGACGCCGCATGCAGGCCGGGCCCGTGCACGTTGCGTGATCGACCACCACGTCCACATCGCCGTTCGAGCGCACAGCCAGGACGCGGGCGGCCCGGTGGTCCGCGACGTAGACGGTGCCGTCCGCGCCCAGCGTGAGCCCGCGGGGCGATGACAGGTCGATATCGGTCGCGGGCACGCGCTGGGCGGGATCGATATCTCCCGCCCTGCCCGCCACGACCCGCATGACGCCGGGCGCATCGCCGAGAATCACGACCGGATCGCCGCAGCCGGCGAGGGACGCGGCCAGCAGGATCGCGCCCCGTCCCGCTCCGGCCAGGCTGGTGGTGCGAACGTGCGCCCGCGCTACCGCCCGCCACCAACCCGAGCGCACCCGCGTCCGCATGCTCACGGATCCCCGCGCACCGGCGTCCGCATGCTCGCGGATCCCCGCGCGCCTGCGGACCCACGAGTGCTCACGACCCGCCTCCACCGAAGGGGACTACCCACAGATCGTGTTTCCCTCCGCGCAAGGAACGGACGTAGGCGAGCGAGTTCCCGTCGGGTGACACCGCCGGTTCGCGCGCCCCCTCGGTTCCCGGAATCGGCGTTGCCTGCTCCCCTCCCACCGGCACCGTCCACAGGCTTCCGGCCCTGCGCAAGACCACGCGACCGGAATCGGGCGTCCAGACCGGCTCCTCTCCCCGCCCGAGCTCCCGTATCCGGGAGCCGTCCGGCCGCACCAGTACGATCTCCCGCCGTCTCACGGAGAACTCCACCCGCTCCTGGCGGCACACCGGACCCAGGAATCCGGAATGCGTGCAGGCCGCCTCAACCGAGTCGCCACGCACCAGCCGGGTGAACGCGATCCATCCGCCGTCCGGTGACCAGGCGGGCGACACGCCGTCGGCGGTGCCGGGAATAGCCGTCGGCCGGGCCGACTGGAGATCCCAGAGCAGCAGCTGGAGCCCGTCGCTGAAGGCGATGCGGCCGCCACCGGGATCCCAGCTGGGACGGAAGAGCGGAGGGTTCTCCTCATGGAAGAGGCGCTGGAACGGGTAATAGTGGATGCGAAAGAAGCCGGGCAGGAACGGATCGCCGGGAGTCGGCACGAACTCGCGCCCGTCGAGGGGGACGACGAGCGTGCGATCAGGCGCGGGCGATCCCCCGCCCTCGCGCGGCATCAGGTGCAATCGGATCTCCCCGAGGCGAGATGCGACCGGTGAAGTGCCGCCGGGATCGCAGACGACGGTGGCGGCCGGGCAGAGCTCTTCATCCGCCACCAACCACATTTCCATGTAGGCCACCCGGGTTCCGTCGGCGGAGAGCGCCGGGCTCGCGAGCCAGTGCGAAGCGCCTCCCGGAAACTGGAGCGCCGGAAGGAGCGCCTCCGCAGAACCGCCCGCGGCCGAAATCTTCATCAGAACGCCCGGGCCTTCGGCGAACGGCGCGAATCCTTCGGCCACGTAGGCCAGTGAATCGCCGTCTCCGACCCAAACGGGCGTGCGCTCGTCGAATGCGGAATAGGTGAGCTGGAGCGGGCCCTCCACCTGGACCACGGGACGGTCGTCCGAGGCGAACGGAGCCGTGGCCTCACGACAGCCGACCGCGCACAAGACGCAAATTGACATCCACGCGCCCCGGAGAACCCGTGACACCCAGGCGCCACGGCCCACTCTCGCGATCCAGAACGCACCGACGCCCCCGCGCATGCCCGTCCCTGTCAACGGATTTCGCCCCGCGCCCATCGGCCCATCCGACCACGAACGCAGCACCACATCCGGCCCCGCGCCCATCATCGGAACGAGACCTCGGCTCCCAGCCGCAGCTGCAGAGGCTCGTCGAAGAAGAGGGACGGATCCATCCGGTCCAGAGCCGCCGCCAGCCGGACGGTCCGATACTCCAGATCGGTAATGCGGCCGTTGCCGTCCAGATCCGCGTGCGCGCTGTAGCGCGGCGATTCCCGGGGTATGGAGTGCGAGAGCCCGCCCCGGGCCAGTCCGAAGACCTCGGCCGCCGGGGGCGCGAGGGTGCCGGTATCGCGGCGCTGCGCGAGCACGTTGTGGCGATCGAGGAGGTTTCGGCCATCGGCCACGATGCGCCAGCGGCACTGCGCGCAACCCGGCACCGTCCCAAGCTCCAGCGTGGCCCGCATATCCAGCTGCACCAGCCAGGGCAGAAAGCGGGCAAGTTCCGGATCCGCCTCCCCGGGCTCGCGTCCCGGATCGAGGAGTTGGCGGTCCAGGGGGTAGCCGCTCTTCGCCGCTGCCGCGAGGGCAATTCCCCAGTTGCGGCCGGCGTTCCCGGCGGCCCGCCCGGCGAACACCGCCAGGTTCGCGGAGTGCCGGCGGTCGAACGCCAGCGGAAACTCCTCTCGGCCGTCATCCGCATCCGCGATTTCGGGGTCCAGGGCAGTCGAGACGACGCCGACCGCCTTCTGGAGCGCATAGCCGAATCGCACCCGCATCAACGGCCAGCGGGCGCGGACCGACATCTCGGCGCCCCGCACCGTCCCGAAATCTCCCGCAGTGAACTGCCCATCCGAGAATCCAGCGAAGCGCAGGCTTCCGGTCACGAGGTTGTTCAGCTCCTTTCGGAAGCCGACCAGCGATACGCCCGTGCTCTCGCCGATCTGGCGCGTGAGCCCGAACTCGAAACTGGTGCCTTTCTCGAACGCGAGGTCCGGATTCCCCTGGCGACGGATGTCGGTGCGCAGGGAATCGCCCAGGGTAGTGTCAAGGAAGAAGCGGAAGTCGGGGGGCTGCGCGACCCTGCTGTAGTTGAAGCGGAAGGCCACCCGGCCGTCGGTGCCGGGCACCGGCCCGGAAACGCCGATGCGGGGATTGATCCCGATCTTCCACCCCGCTCGCGTGCCGGGCGCAAGAAAGTCCACCCGGTCGTGGCGGTAGTCGAGGCCGGCCCGGAAAGCGTCCACACGCCCTCCGAAGGTCACCGTCACTTCGTCCTCGGCAGCGAGCCGAACCTCCGCAAAGGCGTTAAGCGAGCCGGGATGGAAGAGGGCATAGTTGGGTGCCGATCCCGCCAGGTGGCTTCTCGCCCGCTCGTAGGACTCGACGCGATAGAGCTTGGTCCCGGCCCCGGCGGCGAGGACGTGGCCCGCTGAGGACAGTAGTTCGCCGAAGAGGTCCCCACCGACGAACTCGGTGCGCGTCCAGTTGGCGATGCCGGGCGTTCCTTCGGTAAAGAAGATGCCTTCCGCGGCAGGGCCGAAGGGAGACCCGACGGAGCCCCCGGGCGGGACGTATCCGGGCACCGGCGACCCCGACCTGAGCTGCTCCTCCACGGGGCTCTGCACGAAGCCCTCGCCCAGGAAGGCGAGCCGGCCCGGCCCGAAGCCCGCCACTGTGCGCCGGTTCGCCCGGGACTCGGGGTCGACCACGCCCAGGTAGCGGTCCAGCCGCATGGCGGAACCCCGCAGTGTCATGTGCGCGCCCCCGCCGATCCCCTGGCGGGCCCAGTCGAGCGAGGTGCTGACGAGGGTCCCGTCCGACCGCTGTCCGAGCTGGTAGTCCGTGTTGTACTTGAACGCGGAGGTGTACAACCCGGACTGCAGCCGGTTGTGCAGCAGCGTGGTCGTCAGCGCCAGTCCGGGGGCGATCGGGCGGTCGAGGCGTGCGAAGGCCAGCGGCTTGTCCCCGGCCTGGTGGGGGAAGGCGGCCGCCGCGTAGGGGCAGGTCAGGCCGCTGGTGGACGGATCCCCCGCCACCCGCTCGATGAGCGCGTCCATCTCGGCGTCGCCGTCGCCGGGCCGCAGGCAGGTCAGGCCGCGCGCCCGCGGCTCCGCGTCCAGCATGCCCTGGGCGAGCACGCTGGCGAACGCCACCGACCCCCGCCGGAGGACCGGCGCCGGTCCTCCGGCGGAGGCGCTGAGCGCGGTGAACCCGCGCAAGAGCGGCTCGGGCGCCCACTGGTCGGTGCGCACCGCCGCCTCGCCGCGCCACCGGTCCGGATCCCCGCGCCGCGTCGTGTAGCGCACCACCCCGGAGAGCGCCGACCCGAAGCGCGCCCCCAGCCCGCCGGTCACCACTTCGATCTCCTCCAGCGCATCGGCGGGATGCTCCAGCGCGGGCCCCTGGGACGAAGCCTCGAACTGATTCTTGAACTCCAGCCCGTCGACCACGTAGGCCTCCTGCCCGATGCGCCCGCCGCGGAAGTGCCCATCGCTCACCCCCGGCGCCAGCTCTATGGCCTGCGACACGTCGTCGATGGGGAGTTGGCGCAGCTCCCGGGCCTGGATCAGCTCGTGGGTGGCGCTCACCTCGGGCTCGACCAGGCGTACGCGCTCGACCACGACCCGCACCTCGTCGAGTTCCAGGGCTGCGCGTGCCAGCTCCACTGTGACCCGGACGGGCTGTCCCGCACGCACCTGGATCCCCTCGATGGTCGTCGCGGCGTAGCCGATCAGCTCCACCGTGAGCGACTGTTCGCCAAACGGGACGGCCACCACGATGAAGCGGCCGTCAGGTGCGGAGGAGGTCCTGAGATCGGTCCCCTCGACGGCGAGCAGGGCGCCCGCACGCGGCTCGCCGGTGATTGCGTCGACGACCCGGCCCAGGATGCTCCCGGCGTTCTGCGCGGTGGCCCGGCCCGGCAAAGCCAGAGCCAAAGCCAAAGCGACGCCCCAGACCACGACCAGCCCGGCCCTCCGGCGGTTGAACGGCGACGGCGCGATCATGCCGCCGCTAGGCGACCCGCCACGACGCCCCTCGCCACCGGTCATGGCGCCGGTATCTGACCGGCCGGCACGACGCATCGCTCACGACGCCCGGGCCCGCATCCCCGGCGGCGCCCGCCCCAGCGCCCCCGCCAGCTCCTCCACGCTCGCCAGATTGTGCACCGGCCGGTGCTCGCCCACCTCGGGCAGGAGGGCCCGGATGCCCGCCGCCCGCGGCGCGAACTTCTCGTAGCGGAGCAGCGGGTTCAGCCAGATCAGCCGCCGGCACGACTTCCTCAGCCGCCGGGCCTCGAAGGCGATGCCGCTCGCGCCTTCCCGGTCGAGCCCGTCGGTCACCAGCAGCACCACCGCGCCCTCCGCCAACAGCCGCCGCGACCAGTGCAGGTTGAAGGCCCTGAGCGCCGCACCGATGCGCGTGCCGCCGTACCAGTCGAGCACGGTCTGCCCCACTCGCTCCATCGCCCGATCCACGTCCTGGTCCCGCAGCAGCCGGGTGACGTTGGTGAGCCGGGTGCCGAACACGAAGGTGTGGATGCGCTCGCTGGCGTTGGTGAGGGTGTGGAAGAAGTGCAGCAGGATGCGCGAATACGTCTCCATCGAACCCGAGATGTCGCAGATGGCCACCAGAGCCGGGCGGCGCGTGGCGAGCGACCGACGCCGCAGGGCCATGGGATACCCCCCGGTGCGCAGGCTGGCGCGCAGGGTGCGGCGCGCGTCGATCCCCGGCCCGTAGGGGTCCGGCCGGAAGCGGCGCGTCAGGATCGGACGCAGGTCCAGCTTGAGATGGCGCAGCGCCTCCCGGGCGTGTCTCGCCTCCTCCGCGGTCATCTGCTCGAAGTCCTTGGTGCGCAGCACTTCCGAGGGCGAGAAGGCCATGCGCACGGAGATCTCCTCCCCGCCCTGCGAGCGAGTCGACTCCGTGTAGCCGGGGGCCGTTCCGGGAGAGAGACGGGCCGGAGCCCGCTCGGCCGGCTCGCTCTCACCCATGCGCGACGAGGAGAGAAGCGCCTGGAGGGCCTCGTCCCGCCCCAGCGGATCGCGCCAGAAGACGCGAAAAGCGCTGTCGAAAATGTCGCGCTGCTCCGGCGCCGAGACCAGCGTTCCGTGCAGCGCCCAGTAGAACTGGCGGCGTTGGGTTACGTCGATCGCGCCGAGCGCCCGCGCCGCGGAGATGGTGTGACCGGGACCCACCGGCATCCCCGCCGCACGCAGCAGGCGCACGAAGCGCGCGACGTTGTCGGCGAGCCTGCCGGGCGGGCTGATGGTGTGGTCGGTCATGCGATCATGCGCGGTCCATCACAGCGTACAGCGCCTCGCGGTCCGAGATGTCGACGTTGGTCGTTCAGGTCGAGGGTCACCTTCATGAGACTCGCCTCCGAATCTACACGCTGTACCTCATATCGAGCGATGCGCCGAGGTATCCCACTCCGGCGAACCCGTCCCTCAACCTCCCTGGGACATGACGAGCCACCGGCCACGGTATTCCCGGGGGAGGACACCCTCCCGCACCACGGTCGACCGCTGCCCACCCGCCACGAAGGTCACGCGCACGTCCACGCGTTCGACGCCCGGCGGAAGACCGAAGTGCGCCGGCGCGGCGCCCTGGGAACAGTAGCCTCCGCCCGTGTCGATCAGGCGAGTGCCCAGCAGCGCGCCGCTATCGTGGTCGAGGAGCTGGACCTCCGCGCCGGGAACCACCGACCGTCCCGTGACGTCGACGGCCGCCACCTGCAGCGAATGGGCGGCTGCGTCGGCGCCGAGCAGGTTGCGGTAGAGATGGTGGGTGCCGCCGGTCTCGTGGTTGTTGGCGATCGACAGGTCCAGGTCGCCGTCGCGGTCGAAGTCCGCCCAGGCCACCCCGTGGCTGGGGCCGTGCTCCAGCAGGTTCGCCGGGATGGCGTTGTGGAAGCGGCCGCCCCCGGCGTTCATGAACAGGTGGTCCTCGACCGCCGCGATGCCGGACAGGTAGGACGTCACCACCAGGTCGGGCAGGCCGTTGTGGTCCGCGTCGGCCCAGGCGGCCGAGGTGGAGTGGTAGTCGACCCCCAGCGTGGCCGGATCGGTCACGTCGGTGAAGGTGCCGTCGCCGTTGTTGCTCCACAGGATGTCCGGCCCGTAGGTGGCGACGAACAGGTCGAGGTCCCCGTCGCTGTCGTAGTCGGTCACGGCCGCGGCCACGCTGCCGTACTCCGCCCCCCGGCCGGGGTGGTTCATGCCGAGCGCGGGGGCGACGTCCACGAAGGTGCCGTTCCCCTCGTTGCGGAAGAAGGCGTCCTCGTCGCCGTTCTGGTTGGACACGTGCACGTCCAGGTCGCCGTCCCGGTCGTAGTCGAACCACGCGACGCCCACGGTGCGGCGGGGGTCGCCGATCCCCGATGCCTCGGTCACGTCGTTGAAGGTCCAGGCGGGACCGCCGTCCGGGGGATTTGGTGGCCGGCCGGCCGCAGGATCCGCCAGCCCGTCGACCGCAGGATCCGCCAGCCCACCGCCGTCCACAGGATCCACCGGAGCGCCGTCCGCGGCATCCGTCGGCCCACCCTCCGCAGGATCCATAGTCGCGCCGTCGCCATCCCCCGGAGCGCCGTCGTTGCGGAACAGCCGGTTGGGCTGGTCCCGCATCGCGACGAAGAGGTCGAGGTCGCCGTCCCCGTCATAGTCGACCCAGCTCGGCTGGCGGGTTGTGCCCACCAGGTCCACGCCCAGCCCCGCCGACACGTCGACGAAGCCCCCACCGTCGTTGCGGTAGAGCCGGTTCGGAGAGCCCGCCGTGGCCGGGTATCCGACGTAGAGGTCCGGATCGCCATCCCCGTCATAGTCCCCCCAAGCGCCCGCGCGCGTGTCCTCGAGGTCCGCGAGTCCGAGCTCCGGCGCCACGTCCACGAAGTGACCCCCATCGTTACGGTAGAGGCGGTTCGGCGTGTAGCGCATCCCAACGAACAGGTCGAGGTCGCCGTCGCCGTCGTAGTCGGCCCACGAGTTGGTCTGAGCCCCGGGGGTCTCGAACAGCTCCGGCTGAACCCGGTCGAAGGCCACCGGGGAAAAGTCGGCTTCTGGTTCGTCGCAGGCCGCAACACAGGCAAGGAGGAAGAGGACAGCGCGCAATTTATCTCCCGAATGAGTACGAGAAGTTGATGAGCGGCACGCAGCAACCTGTGTCATCTCCGGACACGGCGCCCAGGATGCCGACCTCGGTGTTGAAGCGGTCGCCGATGATGCGGACGCCTCCGGACAGGACAACGCCCACGGCGTCGGGAAGGACATAGTTCTCCGTGATGAGCTTGATCCTGCGGCTGACCCGGGTCTCGCCGCCCACCATGAACGCCGGCTCGTTCACGACCTCGTCTCCCGAATAGAAAAAGCCGATTCCGGCGGACAGGGCATCGTCCGTGTTCCCGAACGTGCCTACCCCGTAAGCGACCCCGACGACCTCGTCATCGAAGAAGAAGGCGAGTGTTCCGAGCGCAACCTGTGCCTCGGGCCGGCGGAGGATCTGTATCTTCGGACCGATGTAGAACGGCTCGAGTTCGCCGAAGAGAACGGGCGCGCCGCCAACGATCGTGAAACGGTCGGTGACCCCGACCGCGGCGAAGGGCAGGACGATCACGTACGTGCCGACGTACGACTCCCCGCGCCCGAGCGAGCGCCCGGTAGAGGTGAAGAACAGCCGGGTGCCGCCGGGATCCTCCGTCCAGAACTCGCCGTCCACGACCTGCCCGGCCGCCGGTCGGAGGTCCCGAATCCCGGAACGCTCGATCTCGAGTCGAGCGCCCCCCACGGTCACGAACACCACCCGTTCCTCATCGAGCTCCGCGACGCGCGCAAAGATCACGGAGCCGTCACCGAGCCGAACCTCGTAGATGGTGTCGCTCGGAGCGGGGACGTCCGGCGGCGTCTGGGCGCGGGCCGCGGCCGGGAGGACAATCGTGGCGACGAATGCGGAAGCAGAGAAGAGAAACGTCCGAATCAGCGAGGTGGACGACATCCGGCGCAAGTTGTGCATGGGTCTCCTTCCAGGCATTCGATTCGACCGGCATCGGAGTACACCGTTCTGGCTGGGAAGGGCCGCCGCCGCGATGATCACTCCGCCCCCACCATCGCCTCCTCCACCCCCCGTGGCTATCTGATCCTCTTCGACACCGATACGGGACTTCAATGTTCCAGAGAATCCTCCATGGCTTCCCGGGCAGCTGCTTCGATTGCCCAGGGGATAGCTGAGTCGCGGTAGAGCGCGGCCCCGTTGGACACGGTTGCGGTTTCGCCCATCGACAGGGTGCCGGAATGAGCCGATGGGATCGGCGGAAGACCTGCAGTCGGCGCATCCGCGCGGACCCGCCCCACTGCTACATCCGCCCGCCCCCTCCCCGTCGGCGCATCGGCCAGCATTCTGCCCGTCGGCGCATCGGTCAGCATTCTGCCTTTGGGTGTGAAGAACAGCACCGTCCCGTCGCGGTTCACCGACACCTTCATCCGCCCCTCGTGAACGGCGCGGTGGTGTCGCCGGCAGAGCAGCAGCGTATTCCTGAGGCTGGTCTCGCCCCCGTCGGCCCAGTGCTTCACATGGTGCGCCTCCGTGAACCGGCCCCCGCACCCCGGAAAGCGGCATCCCCGGTCGCGCTCCTCGAGCGCCCGCCGGATGTGCGGTGGGATCGTGCGCGTCCTGCGGCCCACGCTCAGCAGCGACCCGTCCTTCGCGTGGACCATGGCGACCACCGCCGCATCGCACGCCATGCGCCGCGACGTTTCCGAGGAAACGCGGATCCCGTCCAGATCCGAGCGCCCCGGCTCCCCTTCCACCGCCAGAGTCGCTGCGTCGCAGTGGACCATGACCTGGTAGCGCTCCGCCCGCGTGCCCGACTCGACGCGGGATGGAGCCTGCGCTACGTCGCGCGGGCCACTGATTGAGTCGCCTAAACCGCAGCTCCATTCGTCGAGATCGCCTCCCGGTTCATCCGCGTCGCCAATCGGTTGGCGCGCGTTGATGCCAGGCTGACCCGCGCTTATGCCAGGCTGACTCGCGCAGCCAAGTTGACCCGAGTCGTCACCCGGGATGGCACCCGACCCTCTGCGGGCGTGGTCCCCCGAGTCGCGAACGCCGCCAACGGCCTCCCGACACTCGCCACCTCCGAAACCCGCCGACAGCGCCCGCTCCGCGAGCAGGCCCACCGCGTCCGCCCGGCGCTGCTTCGGCGCCGGACGCGCATCGCTGCCATCGTGCGCATCCCCGGCACCGCGCTCGCGCCGGAACAGCGCATCGGACGCCGCCTCCACCGCCCGCATCAGCACCGCCCCGGCCTCCGGCTCGAGCCGCCCCTTCACCACGTACATGCCGTCGCCATCCACGAAGACCGAGAAAGTTCGGCTGCGGTGCCGGGCCTCCTCGGCCGTCAGCTCCCCCTCGCGGGACAGCTTCCGCAACATGCGAACCGTCTGCTCCAGCTTCGCCGCCGAGCCGGCGCGCGCGAACTCCAGCAACTCCGCCTCGCGCCCGGGCGTCGCCACGCGCGTGAGCGCCCGCACTTTGGCGTAGGAGATGCTTCCCTCCCTCAGGGCGTCGGCGGTCTGCGGCAGGTTCTCCAGCGCCCGCGCGGTCCGGACCCGCTCGCGGGCCGCACCGATCTTGATGCCGATCCTCCAGGCCAGCCACTCGGCGCACGAGGAGAAGCCGTCCTTCCAGCCGCCCCGGCGGTCGAAGTCGGCGATCAGAGTCATCATTTGGGATTCCGCGGCATTGATGCGCGCAGCGAGGTCCGCGATTCGTTCCCCGAGCTGGAAGAGCTCGTCGTCATCTCGGGTCGCGGCCGGCTCCCGCACCATCGCGGGCCAGGGCGCAGCCGCTCGGCTAGTGGAATAGCTGAAATCTGGAGACGTGATCATCACTCCTCCTAAGCCAATATCATACAATAGGTTATGTATAAATATAACGGCGATGAAATTGGCTTCTCAGGATGACCTGTAACGGTCGAAGTCGGGTCGGCACACCTTCGGAGGTGGAAACGGACCACGAAAGCCGTGAGAGAGCCCGTGGAGCCCGTTGGTGGGCAAGAGAAGCCGGTATCCCGGACTTCGTCATGCCGCCATATCCCAACCCGTCAATGGCAGAACGGGACTCGCAAATGTGAAGTCGGGCTAGCGCGCGGGGTGGGGCTTGCCCATGCGCGCAGCCAGGGGCGTCGGTCGCGCTGATACGACGCTGAAAACGCGCAACTGCACATCGGGTATCTTCGGTTTCCATTGTCCCCAACACGCACCAATTCCGTCAGAACCCGGGAGGTCATGGTGCTCAACACCGAACAGAACCCTTGGGCCATCCGACTGTCCCGGTACGGCAAGGTATTCCCGCTCGAGCACCGGGCGACCCGCGGCCTTCTCGGCAAGCCGGTGATCGTTCAGGAGAAGATCGACGGCTCCCAGGTATCCTGGGGCGTCACGGCGAACGGCGACCTCCTGATGCGGTCGAAGAGGGTGGCCATCGATCCCGAATCACCGCCCAGGATGTTTCGCGGCCCCACGGCCACGATCCGGCGCCTGCACGAAGCCGGATTGCTCGTTCCCGGAACCACCTATCGGGCCGAAGCCCTGGAGAGACCCCGGCAGAACACCATCGCCTACGCCCGCATCCCCTGTGGCCATCTGGTGCTCTTCGACATGGACATGGGAGTGCAGGACTACGCTTCCCCCGAAGTGCTCGCTGACACTGCGGCTCGATTCAGGATAGAGTGCGTGCCGCTACTTCATTCGGGGTTCATGTCCGGGCTCGACGAACTCAATCCTCTGCTGGAAAGGGAAAGCGTGCTCGGGGGAGCCAGGATCGAAGGGGTCGTCGTCAAGCGGTCACCTGAACATCCGCTCTTCTTCGAGGACGGAATCGCGGTTCGCGCGAAGTACGTCAGTGCGGCCTTCCAGGAAGCGCACCGCCGGAACCCGGACTGGCAGCGCGTAAAGCAGAAGGACCTGGTGCGCACGCTGGCGGAATCGGTCTCGACCGAGGTCCGCTGGGAGAAGGTGGCTCGGACGATGCTGTACGACGGCACTCTCGAGGGTTCTCCCCGCGACATCGGCAAGCTCATTCCCGCCATCCGTGCCGACATCGCGGACGAATGCCTCGACGACCTCAAGGACCGAATCTGGAAGCACTTCGCGAAGCGCTTCTTCGCCGCCTGCACGCGTGGCCTGCCGGAGTGGTACAAGCAGCGACTGACCGAGGATGCGTTCGGTTTGGGGGACGAGGGTTGAACTGGATCGGCGTCCTACTCTAACTCCAAGCTGCGAAGGAACTCCTTCAGCGGATCCAGAGCGGGGGCGTCGAGATTCCAATACGCCGGATCCCCGTAATCTCGCTTCTTCGCGTTGGTCTCAGTTCCCAGTGCCTCGCAATACGCGTATATCTTTGCTTTCTTGTTTGGCAGCACATACGCACTACCGCAGTTGCTCAAGCATGCCTCGTATTCGTTGAAGCATTGGCAAATGATCTGGTGCTCCGCCACGGCTATTCTCTCCAAGAGCGTTTCAAGGCATCCTGGATCTTCGTCATTCGGCAGAAGAAAAGAGTCGGCGATTGGCAGGTCGTGACGTTCAATGACTCGACGGAGTTCCTGGCGCCTCTTCGCTACGCTCGAATCCGCGTCCACTGCGACCGCGACCGTCCTCCCTTCGCGATGAGTTTGCAGAATTTTGTTTTGGACGATTGGGAGTTTCGAGATGCCACCGCCAATCCGATCAACGGCCACAGAGGAGAGGTCGAGATGACGCAAGAGATCTGTGAGAAAGCGTTCGTCACTTGGCCCTTCGACGAACACAGTCCACTCAGGGTCGGTCATCTGACCTCGATACCATGCTTCAAGGCATGAGCGTATTCTTTATAGGAATACCTGTAGCTGCGGACTAATCCGTGACTGTCTCTTTGCAATGTATAGCAATTCGTGGTCGCACGATATTCAACGAACTCGTCCTTGCCTAGAGTTTGCCCCAGTTCATTCAGGATCCCCCAGCTGTGCGTGGTGGCGAAGATCTGCATGCCCTGTTCTCGCGACAATGTAAGAAGCACTTCCAGTAAAGGCGCGATTGCCTTGTAGTGAAGACCGTTTTCGATCTCGTCCACCAAGAGAATTCTCTGGCTTCCCATGATACAGAGCGAAATGATGTATGCGGCTCGCACCATGCCGCTACCGAACATATTCAAGGGAAGCATCTTTTCCAGCCCAATGTCCAAATACACGGCTTTTCCATCTGCCGCGATTGCCTCAACGCGAGGATTGATGATCTTCAAGTATCGTACGAGTGTATCAGTCTTCTTGCTAACAATTGCATCGGCTACTATAGCGGGCTCATACTGAACACCGACGCCAATATACCGAGCGGCAATAATGTCCTCTATGGCAGAATCCGGTGTCACCGTTGGCTGGAAACGATGTTCTCCTTGGTCAATCAGAGTGCCAGATGAAGATATCGGAGCTTCATCGCCTCGTTGGATGGTAGCGTCATAACGTATCACACGTGAGCGGGATGGCACTGAAGAAGTGGAAGGGCTCCGTGGGCCGTTTCCGCCCGATGTGGAAGCTGCTTCGATGGCGATGTGCTCAGATGGGGCTGAGATCAGCAGAGTGCGGCGTTCGGCAGGATGGGACGAAGAGGCTGTCAGCTCTACCGGGTCGTTGAAATTGAGTCGATGAAACAGGGAAAACAGGTCAGTAATGTCGTTGACAAGATAGCTGCGGAAGTTTTGGATGGTGACCGGCAGATAAAGGTGGGCAAAGCCAGCTAGGAGAAAGATCGATTCGAGAATCGACGTCTTGCCAACGTCGTTGGCGCCGACCAGGATGTTGAATGCTCCCAGGTGGTCTAGATTAAGGTCCGTTAGCCCTCGGAATCCGCGTATCGTGAGAGTGTCCCAGCGTGGCGTGTCTGTCATCGTATCGCCCTCGATGTCGCGGCAACTGCGGTTGACGATGCGTTCCCTTGATAGGGCCGTTCGCTCGAGCATGCCCCACAATATGGGTAACCCGAAGGGAACGGAAGCCCGGGAAAGCACACAGGTGGCGGTCCGCCAGGCAAGTGGCGGATCCGGGATGCGCCCCTGGCCCTAGGCATGGAGTACTCGATCCCGGACACCTAGAGCTGATCTCCCTTGTCAGCTCCCGCCCCCGCCATCGCCTCCTCCACCCCTCCATCCCGCCTCAGCTGCTCCAGGTCGTCCTGATACTTCAGCAGCACGCCGAGCGTGCGGTTCACGGTCTGACGGTCGAGCACATGCCGGTCGAGGGCCATGAGGGCGCGCGCCCAGTCGAGGGTCTCGGCCACGCCGGGCCGCTTGAAGAGCTCCATCTCCCGCACTCTGCGCACGAAGCCCACCACCTGCGCGCTCAACTGCGCCGGCGCTTCCGGAACCCGCGATGCCAGAATCGCCAACTCCCGCTCCGCCGTCGGATAGTCGATCCAGTGGTAGATGCAGCGGCGCTTGAGGGCGTCGTGGATCTCGCGCGTGCGGTTCGAGGTGATGACCACCACGGGCGGCGTGCGCGCCCGGATCGTGCCCAGCTCGGGTATGGTGATCTGGAAATCCGAGAGCACCTCGAGGAGGTATGCCTCAAAGGGCTCGTCGCTGCGGTCGACTTCGTCGATGAGGAGGACGGGCGCGACGCCTCCCGGGGGGTCCAGCGCCTGAAGAAGGGGGCGCCGGATGAGGAAGTCCTCTCCAAAGACGTCGCGTTCGGCTGCGGGCAGGGACCCGCTCCGCGAGCCCGGGGCGCCCGCACCCGCGGCGTCGCCCGCACCGGATCCCGGGTCTGCACCGCGCCCTGGCTGCGCCCCGCGGCCCACCCCCGCACCGGATCCCGGGTCTGCGCCGCGCCCTGGCTGCGCCCCGCGGCCCACCCCCGCGCCAGGCCCCGGGACTGCGCCGCGCCCCGGCTCCAGGCCCCTCCCGAACTCCGCCGCCCGGATGTGGATCATCTGCTTCGCGAAGTTCCACTCGTACGCGGCGGCCGCCATGTCCAGCCCCTCGTAGCACTGGAGCCGGATGAGCGGCCGGCCCAGCGCAACCGCCGCCGTCCGGGCCACCTCCGTCTTGCCCACGCCGGCTTCGCCTTCCAGGAAGAGCGGCCGGCCCAGTTCCAGGGAGAGGAAGAGAGCGGTGCCCAGGCTTGCGTCGGCGACGTAGCCCTGGCCGCGCAGCAACGCCACGGCGTCGTCAACCGACCGGGGCAGGGGCGAAGGACCGCCCGTCTCAGAGCGGCCCTCCGCCCCCTCCTTTTCTTCCATTCGGCGCTTCGTCGAACCCCGCTAGCCGCAGGCCTCCACGGCCCGCTTCGCCATCACCCCGACCAGATGCGCGCGGTACTCGGCCCCCGCCGCATTGTCGGACAGGAGTCCGTCCGAAGACACCCGGGTCCCCGCGATCGCGTCCGCCGAGAAGGAATCCGCCAGCGCGGCCTCCATCTCCGCCACCCGGAAGACGCCTTCGCCCGCGCCGGTCACCGCGACCCGCACTCCGTCTGACCCGTCAGCCACCATGACCCCGGCAACGGCGTACTTCGACGCCGGGTTCTCGAACTTCGCGTAGGCGGCCCGCTCCGGGATCGGGAAGCACACGGCGGTGACCAGCTCGTCCTCCTCCAGCGGGGTCTCGAACATCCCCCCGAAGAAGTCGTCCGAGGAGATCTTGCGCCGGTCGGTGATGACGGTCGCCCCCAGCCCGACGCACACCGCCGGATAGTCCGCCGCCGGGTCGTTGTGGGCCACCGAGCCCCCGATGGTGCCGCAGTTGCGCACCTGGGGATCGCCGATGCGCCCGGCCATCGCCGCGAGCGCCGGGATGCGGGCCCGCACCACGCTCGAAGCCGCCACCTGCGCGTGCGTGCACAGGGCTCCGATCTTCAGGCAATGCCCGTGGTCGGTGATGTCGGAGAGGCCGGGCACGTTGCGTAGCGAGACCAGGTCGCTCGCCGCCGCCATGTCCAGCTTCATGAGGGGCAACAGGCTCATCCCGCCCGCGAGCACCTTGCCCTCGTCCGCGCTCCTGAGAGCGCTCAGAACACCGTCAACCGACGACGGTGCGTGATATTGGAAATCGTCCACAGTCGTCTCCGGTCAACCCTGGGCCTGTGCGGCCTGAATGGCTTGCCAAACCCGCTCCGATGTGGCGGGCATCTCGATGTGCGTGACCCCCAGCGGGCTCAGCGCGTCGACCACCGCGTTGATCACCGCGGGCGGCACGCCGATGGAGCCGACTTCGCCGACTCCCTTCACGCCCAGGGGGTTGTGCGTGCAATGGGTCGTGTTGTGGTTGATGTTGAAGGAGGGCAGGTCCCCGGCCCGGGGCATGGTGTAGTTCATGTACGAACCGGTCACCAGCTGACCCTCCGAGTCGTACTCGCAGTGCTCGAGCAGCGCCTGGCCGATGCCGTGGGCAAGGCCGCCGTGCAGCTGCCCGTTCACGATCATGGGATTGATGATGCGGCCCACGTCGTCGGCTCCGGTGACGCCCACCAGTTCCACCTCGCCCGTGTCCGGGTCCACCTCCACCTCGACGATGTGGGTGCCGGCGGGGAAGGTGAAGTTGAGGGGATCGTAGAACGCGGTCTCCTCGAGTCCGGGCTCGAGTCCCTCGGGATAGTTGTGGGGGACGTAGGCGGTCAGCGCGACCTCGCCGATGCTCTTGGAGCGGTCGGTCCCGGCCACCGTGAAGTTGCCGTTCGCGAATTCGATGTCCTCCTCGGAGGCCTCCAGGAGATGGGCGGCGATCTTCTTGCCCTTGGCGATGACCTTCTCCACCGCCTTGTAGATGGCCGTCCCTCCCACCGCCAGCGAGCGCGACCCGTAGGTGCCCATGCCGAACGGGATGGAGTTGGTGTCGCCGTGCACGACGTCGACGGCCTCGAAGTCGACCCCGAGCATCTCGGCGACGATCTGGGAGAAAGTGGTCTCGTGGCCCTGGCCGTGGCTGTGCGAGCCGGTGAAGACCGACACCGATCCCGTGGGATGCACGCGCACGCTGCCGGACTCGTACAGTCCCGCGCGCGCCCCCAGGGAGCCCACCACCGCCGAGGGCGCGATGCCGCACGCCTCGATGAAGGTGGAGATGCCGATGCCGCGCAGCTTGCCGCGGCTGGCCGCCTCGGCCCGGCGCGCCTCGAAGCCGTCCCAGTCGGCGGCGCTGAGCGCGAGGTCGAGAGTGGCGTCGTAGTCGCCCTGGTCGTACTGGAGCGCGACCGGGGTCTGGTAGGGGAACTCGCGGATGAAGTTGCGGCGCCGGATGTCGACCCGGTCGATGCCGGTGGCAGCGGCGGCCTTGTCGACCACGCGCTCGAGCAGGTAGGTGGCCTCCGGCCGCCCGGCCCCCCGCAGCGCGTCCACCGGGACGGTGTTGGTGAACACACCCTCGACCTCCACATAGATGGCGGGGGTCGTGTACGGTCCCGCGAAGAGGATGCCGTACAGGTAGGTGGGAACGCACGGCGCGAAGGTCGACAGGTACGCGCCCAGGTTGGCCTGGGTGGAGACCTTGAGGCCGACGAAGCACCCGTGCTCGTCCAGCCCCAGCGTCGCCGTGCTGATGTGGTCGCGGCCCTGGGTGTCGGAGACGAAGGCTTCCGAGCGGTCGGAGGTCCACTTGACCGGCCGCGCAAGCTTGCCGGCGGTCCAGGTGAGGATCGCCTCCTCCGCGTAGTGCGGGATCTTGGAGCCGAAGCCGCCGCCCACGTCCGGCGCGATCACGCGCAGCTTGTGCTCCGGCAGGCCGAGCACGAAGGCGCCCAGCAGCAGCCGGGTCAGGTGGGGATTCTGGCTGGTGGTGTAGAGGGTGTAGTCGTTCGAGGCCGGGTCGAAGTTGGCGATGGCGGCCCGCGGCTCGATCGCGTTGGGGACCAGCCGCTGGTTCACCACGTCGATGGAAACCACATGGGCGGCGCCGGCGATGGCCGCCTCCGCGGCCGCCCGGTCCCCCACCTCCCAGTCGTAGCACAGGTTGCCGGCGGCTTCGTCCCACACCAGCGGTGCGCCGTCGGCGCGGGCAGCCCCGAGGGAGGCGGCCGCGGGCAGATCCTCGTAGTCCACGTCGACCAGGGCGGCGGCCTCGCGCGCCTGGTCGCGGGTCTCGGCGACCACGATGGCGACGATTTCGCCCACGTGGCGCACCTTGCCGATGGCCATCGCCGGGTGTGCGGGCTCGTGCATGGGTGACCCGTCCTTGCTGTGGATCAGCCACCCGGTGGGGATGCCGCCCACGCCCGCCATGTCGGGTCCGGTATACACCGCGTGCACGCCCGGCGCCGCCTCGGCCTCGCCGGTGTCGACGCTCCCCAGGTTCGCGTGCGCGACCGGCGACCGCACCAGGTAGGCGTACAGCTGGGCGGGCAGATTGATGTCGTCGGTGTAGCGGCCGCGCCCGGTCAGAAAGCGCGCGTCCTCCTTGCGCTTCATGGCCGCGCCGATGAAGCCGGTTCCGTTGCTTCCGTTGTCGCTCATGACCCACCTCCCATCGCGCCCGCGCCGGCCAGCACGGCCTGGACGATGTTGTGGTATCCGGTACACCGGCAGAAGTTGCCGTCCAGCCAATGCCGCACGTCGGCTTCGCTGGGACTGGGGTTACCGTTCACCAGATCGATCGCGCTCATCACCACCCCGGGCGTGCAGAACCCGCACTGCAGCCCGTGGTGCTCGCGGAAGGCCTCCTGCATGGGGTGCAGGTCGGCTCCGTTGGCGAGCCCCTCGATCGTGGTCACCTCGGCTCCGTCGGCGTCCATCGCGAGGCAGGTGCAACTCTTCACCGACTTTCCGTCCATGTGAACCACGCAGGCGCCGCACTGGCTGGTGTCGCACCCCACATGGGTCCCGGTCAGCGCCAACTCTTCGCGCAGGAAGTCGACCAGGAGGGTGCGGCCCTCGACTTCCGCTGAGCGCGAGGCCCCGTTCACCGTCATCGTTACCGCGGGCATCGAACCTCCTTTCGCAGATGAAGACGTGTAGTTTCCAGCCGATCTTACCTAGGGTGTTGCCGCTGACGCAATCTTTGTTGCCGTCCCGCGTCAACCTACCTTGGCGGCAGGCATGGGCACACAACTCCGAGGAGGACAAATGGTCGGCCGACGCATGACGATCCTGACGCTCGTAGCGCTGGCGCTGGCGGTGGACGCAGGCGCGCAGGAACCGGCGGCGTGGGGCGCGGGCGAGGAGCTCGTCTTCCACACCTTCTCGATCGCGGCCGTCGACCCGGCGACCGGGGAGTCGGGGGTCGCGGTCACCACCCGCAACGCGTGCGTGGGCAACGGCGTTCCCTGGGTGCGCGCGGGCGTCGGGGCGGTGGCGACCCAGGCCGCGACCCGCACCGAGTACGGGTACGAGCTGCTCGGCCTGATGGAGCAGGGCGTGTCTCCCGAGGATGCTCTCGCGCAGCGACTGGCGGTCGACGAGAACGCCGCCAGCCGCCAGATCGGGGTGATCGGCCTGGACGGCCGCTCCGCCCAGCACACCGGGACCGAGAGCCAGTGGGCCGGCCATCGGGCGGGCCCGAACTACGTGGCGCAGGGGAACACGCTGGTGGGGCCGGAAGTCGTCGACGCGGTGGGAAACAGCTTCGAGTCCAGCGAGGGAGCGGCGCGCCACCTGGCCGACCGGCTCATCGAGGCGCTGCAGGCCGGGCACCTGGTGGGCGGGGACGCGCGCCACGGCGAAGCCCAGTCCGCCGCGGTCATCGTCGCCGACCCGCGTCCCGGGATGGCCCGCCGCGAGGACGGCCTGACGGTGCAGATCAACGTCTGCGAACACGAGGATCCGCTGGCGGAGATGCGCCGCATCTACGACGCCATCTCCGAGACCCTCGGCTTCCGCACGCTGCAGCAGGAGGTGGGCCGCGACGTCTTCCAGCTCAAGCTGATGCTTCACGAGCTCGGGTACTTCCGTCCCGATGCCGACGATGTCTCGACGGACGATGAAGGCTGGAACGTGTATACGCAGGACGCGGTGGATGCCGTCGACCGGTTCCGCGCCGATCAGGGATGGCGGACCACGGTTCCGGGGTATGTGGACCCGGCCACGATCGGCCGCCTGTGGAGCGAGCTGGAGCGGGAAGGGAAGGCGGAGGAGGTGCGGAGGCGGTTGCTGGAGGTGCAGCGAATCCGGAGATAGGATGGTGTTCCATATTCGAAGGATGGATCACCATATGACATACATGGGCAGACAAATGAGGATGAACGATGCGCGGCGGGCCATCCCGGCGCTGACACTCGCGGCGGCGGTGGCCGCAGCGGCCTTCGCCCCAGCCCCAGCCTCGGCCCAGACCGACCCCGAGGTGCTGGCGATCATCGACGAGGTCGACCGCCTCATGCGGGGCGAATCCAGCACCGGCAGGATGCGCATGGAGATCGACACGGAGAACTGGTCGCGCTCGCTGGAAATGCAGGTCTGGTCGCTCGGCACCGAGCACTCCCTGGTGCGCGTGGAGAGCCCGCCGCGCGAGGCGGGCACCGCGACGCTCAAGGTCGGCAACGAGGTCTGGAACTACCTGCCCCGCGCCGACCGCACCATCAAGATTCCGCCGTCGATGATGCTCGGCTCCTGGATGGGCTCCCATTTCACCAACGACGACCTGGTGAAGGAGAGCCGAATGATCGAGGACTACGACATCGTCATCTCGTTCGAGGGTGACCGCGACGGGGAGGAGGTCTGGGAATTCACGGCGACGCCCAAGCCCGAGGCGCCGGTGATCTGGGGCCGCATCGAAGAGCGCATCCGCAAGGGCGACCGCATGCCGCTCCGGGCACGCTACTACGACGAGGACGGCACCCTCTCGCGCACCATCACCTTCTCGGATTTCGGCTTCATGGGGGGGCGCATCGTGCCGGCGCGCACAGTCATCGAGCCCGCCGATGGCGAAGAGCGGACGGTGGTGACCTATCTGGAGCTCGAGTTCGACGTGGGCCTGGAGGTGGGGTTCTTCAGCCTGCGCAACCTGCGGGCGCGATGATGATCGATCGGGACCCCTGCGGATGGGCCCGCGAGCCAGGATGCGCCCCCCACTCCGTTCGGCGAGGAGCCCGCTGACGCCATGATCGACGCCGCGAACCGGATCTGGTGGCGCATCGCCTGGCGCAACCTCTGGCGCAACCGCCGCCGCACGCTCCTGACCGCCTCCGCGCTCTCCTTCGGATTCGTGGCGTCCGTGCTCATGATCGGGTACATGGACGGGATTGCGGAAGAGCTCGTCTCCAACGGAACCCGGGTGGCCACCGGCCAGGTGCAGATCCACGCCGAGGGCTACGAGCCGGAGCGGAGCATCCACGACACCATGGGAGGCCGGGAAGGCCTCGACGTGGAAGCGCTGCTCGCCGCCGTGGAGGCTCAGGAAGGTGTGGCCGGGGCGGCGCCGCGCCTGTATGGCGGGGGACTGGTCAGCTCCGGTGACGAGACCGTGGGGGCCGTGCTCATGGGCGTGGACCCGGCCCGCGAGGCGGGCGTGAGCCGCTTCGGGCAGGCTCTCCTCGCCGGGCGCATGCCCGGGCCGGGCGAGATCGCGCTGGGCGACGCCATGGCCGAAACGGTCGCGGCCGAGGTGGGTGACGAGGTGGTGCTGGTCGCTCCCGCGGCCGACGGCTCGACGGGAAACGACCTGTTCACGGTGTCCGGCGTCTTCAGCGTCGGAGTCGGGGCGTTCGACGACAGCTACGCCCTCCTGGAGATGGCCTCGCTCGGAGAGCTGATGGCCATGGACCCCGGCCGCATCCACGAGGTGGCGATTTCCGTGGCGCGCATCCGCGAACCCGCCCCGTCGGCTGCGCGCGTCGCGGAGGCCGCGGCCGCGGTCTCGCCCGGTCTGCTTACGGAGCCCTGGACGATCTTTCAGGATCAGCTCTACTTCATCGTCAGCTACGTCCGCTCGATGAATGTCTGGGTCGCCGCGTTCATCTTCGGGATGGCGGTCTTCGGGGTCGCCAACGCGATGCTGCTCGCCACCTTCGAACGCCGCCGGGAGTTCGCGGTGGCGCGCGCGCTGGGAGCATCGGGGGGCGCGATCGCCCGGATCGTGGTCTACGAGGGCATCCTCCTGGGCCTGATCTCCCTCGGTGCGGGCGTGGTGCTCGCGGGCCCCACCATGGTCCTGATCCACGAGAACCCCATCGACCTGAGCGCCTTCGTCGGCACCTACTCCTTCGCGGGCTCGGCGGTCCGGCCCCAGCTCACGGTCGAGTACTCCTGGCTGGGTCCCCTGGTCAGCGGGCTCGCACTTGTCGGCACGGGGATCGTCTCTGCGCTCCTTCCCGCCTGGCGGGCCGTGCGCTTGCCCCCCGCCGACGCGCTGGCCGACCGCTGATGGTGCGCTTTCGCACGCTCGCCTGGCTCGCCCTGCGCAACCTGGGCCGGGAGCTTCGGCGCAGCGCCCTGACCGCCGCCGCCATGGCGCTCGGGCTGGCGCTGCTGATCCTCTCGCGCACGCTCGCCGATGGCGCCCACGAGGACTGGATCGACTCCGGCGTACGGCTCGCATCCGGGCACGTCACCTTCAACGCGCCCGGACACCGGGACAGCCGGAGTCTCGCGGACCGCCTCACGGCCGCCCAGGTGGAGGCGTCGCTGGCCGTGGTCGCCCACGCCGCGGTTCCCGATCCGCCTCTGGCCTCGGTGCGGGTCGCCGCCCGGGGCCTGGCGTCCTCGCCCGAAGGGGCGCTTCCCGCGTTGATCGTGGGTGTCGAGCCCACGACCGAGCTCGCTTTTTCGAGGCTGGGGGAGGAAGTCGTCGACGGCCGCTACCTGGAGGACGGCGACCGTCTCCACGCCTTCATCGGCGATGCGATGGCGGGGCGGCTCGGGGTCCGCACGGGATCGCGCATGGTGCTGACGGCGCAGACCGCTTCAGGAGAGATCGGGGGGCAGCTGGTGCGCGTTGCGGGAATCCACCACACCGGCGTCGACGCGCTGGACGAGGCGCTGGTGCACATCCCGCTCGCCACGGCCCGCGACTGGCTGGGGGTGGAGGGCGCCACCAGCGTGGCCGTGCTCCTGACCCATTCGTCCTTCACCGACGCGGTGCTGGAAGAGGCGCGCGCCGCCATCGATCCCGCCGGAATCGAGGTGGCGGGGTGGCCGGTGACGCTGCCCGATCTGTCCGCGGCGCTGAAGCTCGACGACGGGGGCGACTGGGCCTTCCACATCATCCTCTTCATCATCGTGGCCCTGGCCATCCTGAACGCCGTCTTCATGTCGGTGCTGCACCGGAAACGGGAGATGGGACTGCTGCGCGCGCTGGGCCTGAGCGGCGGCGAAACCGGACTCGTCGTCTACATCGAGGGCACGCTGCTCACCGTCGCCAGCGGCATCGTCGGCGTGGGGCTCGGCTTCGCCCTGGTCTGGCTCTTGTTCCGCGACGGACTGGACCTGTCCGCGATATTGCCCGAAGACGTCAACTTCGGGGGCATCGCCTTCGACCCGGTCATGGTCCCGGTCATCGAGGCCAGGCAGGTGGTGCAGAGTGCGGTCCTGACGGCGATGATCGGTCTCTCGGCGTCGCTCTACCCGGCGTGGCATGCGGCCCGCCTGGATCCGGCCGAATCTGTCAAGGTGGAATGAATGGCGGAAGACGTGGGCCGGCCGGTGGAATACGCGGTCCGAACCAAGGGGCTCTGGAAGGTCTATCCGCAGGAGCCGCGGCCGGTGGAGGCCGTGCGGGGCGTGGATCTGGAGGTGTTTCCG
The DNA here is from genome assembly GCA_965225805.1 of Longimicrobiales bacterium. Taxonomy (GTDB): domain Bacteria; phylum Gemmatimonadota; class Gemmatimonadetes; order Longimicrobiales; family Gaopeijiaceae; genus BD2-11. The sequence goes on along the minus strand of OZ245327.1, from coordinate 705,156 downwards.
GGAGAGTTCGTCGCGATGGCGGGGCCGTCGGGCTCCGGGAAGACCACGGTGCTCAACCTGCTGGGCGGCCTGACGCGGCCCACGAGAGGGAAGGTCTGGGTCGGCGGCCTGGAGCTTTCCACTCTCTCGGACCGGGAGCTGGCGGCGGTGCGCCTCGAACGGATCGGCTTCGTCTTCCAGTCCTACAACCTCCTCCCCATGCTGAGCGCCCTGGAGAACGCGGAGTTCACGTTGCTGCTGCGGGGTGCGCCGGCCACGGAACGCCGCGAACGGGTGCGGCGGCTCTTTCGAGAGATCGGGCTGGAGGGGTTGGAGGACCGGCAGCCGCTCAAGCTCTCCGGGGGCCAGCAGCAGCGGGTGGCGGTCGCGCGCGCGGTTCTGGGGGAGCCGGCGCTGGTGCTCGCCGACGAGCCCACCGCCAATCTGGATTCGGCCACCGCCGAGGCGCTCCTCGACGTGATGCAGCAACTCAACCGCGGCAAGGGGACGACGTTCGTCTTCTCGACCCACGACCCCAGGGTAATGGAGAGGGCCGGCCGGCTGATCCGCCTGGTGGACGGGAGCATCGCGGAGGACGTGACGAAGGGTGGGTAGGCTCGCCCCAGCCGTCCTGCTCTGCCTCGCCTCCGCGCCGGCCGCCGCCCAGCAACCCGGCCTCTCCGGGTACTATCTGAACGTCGCTACACATGTCGAGGGCAGCGTCCTGGGTTCCGCGGGCGCGTCGGATGTCCAGCGGCTGCGCCTGATGTGGAACGCGTCGCCCGGACGGGTGCGCCTGGACGCCGCCTACGAGCAAACCCTGACGTTACGGCATGCGGTGTGATGTTTGTATCTTTCTGTGGTCGTTGGGGTTACGTGTTCTGAAGCTCGGATTCCCGCTGATTGACTCCCGCTATTCTCGACTTCCGTTGCGACCCCCGGCGGCGGGCTTCCAGAGCGTTCCGAAGCTGTCCCTCATCGGCTCGCTGATAGCACTGGAGCACCGTCTTGGCTGTCTTCCAGCCCCCGAGTTCGCACAACACTTTGAGCGGTTGGTCCATGAGGTCGGAGGCAAACTTCCGCCTCAAGGAGTGCCAGCCTCTCCCGCGCTTGGGTTCCAACCCCGCCAGCTTCTGGGCCCTGTCCCACCAAGAGCGTACAAGCGTCCGCCCCGCGCATCTCGAAGCGTCCCTCGGCGCAGGGAGCACCGGACCGTTGCCGGTCCCCGGGCTTCTACGTCCCGCCTCCATGAGGGCTGCGCTCGCCTCAGCAGTCACCGGTGTGGAGTGCTCGTATCCTGTCTTCTCGTGCTCCGCCCGCCACCGAACCGTTTCCGCTTCAAGATCGATGTCGGACCACCGGAGCTGGCGAATGGCTCCGATGCGGTGTCCCGTCTCGTGCGCGAGCACCAGCGCGACGTGGAACCGCCAGTCCACCTTTCGGGAGACCCGGAGCAGCGCCTGGTACTCCTCCTCGGAGAGGACGACCCGGGCGGGGTTCTTCTCCGTGGGCGTCTTCAGGCCTCTCAGGGGATTCGAGTCAAGGAGCAGGTTGCCCTGCTCGTCCCTCGACTTGGCGGCCCAGTTGAGCACGGCGATCAGGAACTTCAGGTCGCTTTCAATGGTCCGGTCGGACACCGGCCTGCCGCTCGGGCCCACCTTGCCCGCGCGCCGTGCCCGGATGAACCGGTCCCAGTCCCGTTGGGAAAGCGTCGCGGGACTGCGGACCCGTCCGAAAAACCGGAGGAACATCCGTGTCGCCGCCCGGTCGGACCGTTGAGATGTCTCCGCCTTCGTCGGCGTCACCTCTTCACCGTAGATGTCAAAGAGCCTCTCCAGCGTGAGCGGCTCGGGCTCCTTGTGGCCGTTCGGCTCCGGCTTTGCGAACCCTGCGGCGAACTCGTCGGCCTGCCGCTTCGCGCGCCTCCAGTCGCGGTGTTTCAGCGACCGGGTGAGCCTGCGACCGTTCTCGCGCCACTCAATCTGGTACAGGCCGGTCTTGGCGTCGGGAAACACCCTCACCCGGTTCCGGCCCCATTCTCCGGCGCCGTAGGAGCGCCGACTTCGTTTCGTGCGTGCCATCATTCGATTCCTCCGATGATGGACTGCACGATCTGCGCGTTTGAAACCTCGCGCGGGTGAGGGGTTTCCGCCAGTCGCGGGTCGGACCGTGCGTTCGCCGGGCGGATGCACGCGCGTGATTCTATCCATCTGTTTGGCGAATTGGCCAGTTTACGCCGCACCGCGATGTGAAAACGACGCGGGGGGGCGATTCACATTTCGGCTCCCCGGCGACTCACACGGCGGCACTCCGCTATCCGCCGCGCTTCCAAGCTCTTGCGGCCAGGTGGCTCGGTCGTCCGCTGCCGAACGGGCAGCTATGGCCGTGACCGGAGCAACCCCCCGCCCCGAGGGCTTGGTGCGGCATAGCGGCGAGTGTGTATTCACACCCTCGCCCCTGCCTGCCAGGGGTCGCTCCGGGCCAACAATCCCGTGCGGGAAGGCGAAAGGCGAGCCGGAACAGGCGCGTCCCGGTCTTGGTCGGCGATGCCGGACAGCCCGACGGCCAGCCGGTCGGCCAACACCTTCTCCGCCGCCTCGAAGCGGCGCTCGACACCCTTCCGGGACCCCTTCCGGGACGGATCGCTGGTGCGGTAGCGACCCGAAGGGGGCGGGGGGAAGGGGTGCGCAAGCACACCCGGCCCCGAACCCGTACCAGGCCCTCGGACTGGGGGGTCGCTACCGTCACGGCCTGTGCCGCCCGCACGGCACCGGCCGGACAGGCCGCGTGAGCGCAAGAGGTGGCCGCAGCAGCGGATACGCGCCGGTCCCGGTGCGCACTGCGGAAGCGCCGAAGTGCGCATCGGACCCCTGTGTCGTTTGCGCGCTCAGGTACGGCCGTAAGTCGGGGGACGCCCATCGGTGACTGTCGCCCCCTGGAGCCGCACCGTATGCCAGACGATGCCGCCCGTCGGCTACGCCCCGGCACCCCTCCAGCCGCTCGCGGATCCACCCCTCGACCTCGGCCTCGACCCAGCGCACCACGCGCTCGCTCAGCCGGATCGGCGGGAGGCAGCCTCATGCCCGTGGTGGCCAGAAACGCGTTCACCCGTGTGTTGAAGTGCTCCTCCAGGGTCTGCATGACTGCCGTTCCAGCCGCACCAGACCCCTAACGGTGAAAGAACCTTTCCCGCGATGTCAACTCCTCGGAGATCGCCTAAGTGTCCCTCCTGTCCGATGTTGTTCCACGTCGCCCTCCTGTCCGGGACGCCGCCGCCAATGCGGCGGCGGAGCACCCCCGCGCAGAAGGGCGCGGGAGGCTGGCGTGGAGGGGTGCGGGGCCCGGGCCCGACCGAGGGAGCCGGGCGCAGACCCCGCCTTCCTGGACCGTTCGCGTGACCCCTGACCGGGAGCCCGCCTAACCTTGCGGGTACAAAGGGGCTGGCGAGGGCTCCGCCCCCTCGACCCCCTACAGGTCCCGCGCCGAAGCGCGCAAGAGATCGCGGGCGACGGGACCGCCGCGATGGCCCATCGCCCGCTTCTCCGACCGACGCCGGTCGGCCATCGGCACGAACGGGCAGCCGGTTCTGGAGACGGCTCCTCCCTACGCCGTGCCGACATCGGCGCGGAAACCCCGGGGGGTCAAAAGGGGGGCGGAGTCCGCCTTGCCAGTCCGCAACGTTCAACGTTGCGTAGGCGGACCGCTGGTGGCGCTAATCACGGTGGAGTCAGGGGGTGGCGCGGTGCCCTTAGGGTCCGGTGTGTATTTGATCCGCTTGCTTTCGCGCGGTGCCAAGTCCGGCTCCCATAGGTCCGTTTCCACCCCCTGCTCATCGAACCGGACGTGCGGGTTTCCCGCATCCGGCTCTCAGTCGGGATCATGCCTTCGCCCACGGAAGGTGTCGTGTCGTCAGCGCAAGGCGCGTGAGGCCGCATTCCTCCCACAGCCACCAGTGGGAAAATCGCACGTATTTTCCTGATTTCACCTTGTGCTTCCGGCAGAACCACTGTCGCAACCGCTGGGCCGCGTACGTATCCACAGCCGCGTAGGCCGGACTGACCTGGCCGAGTGTGAAGTAGTTTGCCCATCCGGATACCATCCGATTGAGGCGCCCTACAACCTCCTCTGCTGGACAGCCCTCGTACCGTGGGGCCGTTTGCGCGCGGATCCTGCGGCGTATGCTTTGAACGCTCGCCTTGCTCGGCCGGGTACCGATGTACCGGCTCGCATCCGTCCGACGATAGTTCCAGCCGATGCGATATCCAAGGAACTCGAGAGGCTCCTCGGGGCATCGGAGGCATCGGGTTTTCCGGGCGTTGACCGGTAGCTTCAGTCGTTCCATGAGCCGGTTGACCGCCGCCAGCATCTCCGCCGCCGGGGCCCTTCCGAGCACGCAGAAGTCATCCGCATAGTTCACGATCTCCGCACCGAAGCGCCGGGCATGACCCAGCGCCTTCCAGCCAAGGATGAACCGCCGCATGTAGATGTTGCTCAACAGCGGCGAGATCGGAGCCCCTTGCGGAGTCCCCTTTCTCTCCTTCCGCGCCCGGTTCGTGCGGCGCGTGCCGCCTTCACCGTCCTCCTCGACCACCGGCATCTCCAGCCACGCCTTGATGAGTCCAAGCATCCGCCCGTCGCTCACGCGCCGTGCGATGCTCTTCATCAACTCGGTGTGCGGTATCTCGCCGAAATAGTTCGAGAGGTCCGCATCGACTACCTCGTTGCGGCCCGTGTGCAGCAGGCGGTGGATCCGCCTGACCGCGTCCTTGGCGCTTCGTCCCGGCCGGTATCCGTACTGCTCCGGCTCCAGGTCCGCCTCGAAGATCGGCGACAGCACCAGCATTGCCGACGTCTGCGCAACCCGGTCCCTCAGGCAGGGGATGCCCAGGGGACGGAACTTCCCCGGCTGCTTCTTCGGAATGAGCACCTGCCGCACCGGACTCGGCTTGTAGGTGCCCTCCCTCAGGTCCCGCGACAGTTCCCCGACCCAGCGCTCCACTCCGTGCGCCCCGATGTCCGCGACCGTCTCACCATCCACTCCAGCCGCTCCGCCGTTGCGCCGCACCATCCCCCATGCCGCCAGCAGGAAGTCCTCCCGCCATACCTTGTCGACAAGGGCGTGAAAGCGCTGTCCGGGTTCTTCCTTCGCTTTCGCATGTAGCACGGTCTGGAGTTTCCGAACGCTCACCGACCCTGTTAGGCTCGCGCCAGTGGCCATGTCCCTGCCTCCTTTCCGTACCGCTCCCAACTCAGGGCCCCTTCCCTCGGCGGGCATTACCCCGCGTCCCCGGTACTACGGGCCCATCCGCCACCCTGCCGGCCCGGCCTGCCCCTCGCGGGGTTCCGGTTGCCGCGTGCCACGGCACCGACGGGGCTTCCCGTGTTGCCACACTCTCCATCTTCCACACGTGCCGACGCCACTACCCCGGCGGAAACCAGCCGGTTGTCCCGTCGCTCTTCTTTTCCCGGCCAGTCGGCGGCCTTCCCCTTTCTTGCGGAGGGTCGGCTCCCGCGTTTGATGTTTCGAGGCCTGCTCGGCGTTCACTCGCGTTTCGGCCCGCGTGGTCGCTGAACCGCCTTCCGACTTAGCTCCTCCCTTGGCCGTCTCCGCCGTTTCCAGCTTCGTGCCCGTGTAGGGTGTCGCGTATCGTGCGCGGCCCGTACCGAAGTGCTTCAACCCATGTCGTTACCTCCATGAGCCGCTCCGGTTGCTACCGGCTGGAGCGACAGTTGCCGGGCGGGATTTGCACCCGCAAGGAAGGCGCGCCTTTCCACGGCGCACGCAAGGAATCACGTAAGTTCAATCAGGACTGCACGATCTGCCATTCTTGCCGTTAGCGTGCATCTGATTTGGCGGTACCGAAACGGCGGCAATCCCGTACCGATTGGCGGGAACCCGAACTCTTCGGCGCTGGGTGGAACAGAGCTGCCCTTGAACTTCGTCGCGCCGACCGCTGCTTTCGAGCCGGAGGACCAGCGTGGAACCGGAAAACGGATGCCCACCGATTGGCGTGGCTGTGGCATGAACGAACGCGAATTGCGCGCACTGCGTGACCTTCGGCTCACCGCTGCCAAGTATCCGCGGAGGGAATGCCGCGGCTGAACAGCACTTCCATCCGCTGCCCGGCGCCCTGTCGCGCCGCGTCCGCCGCGGCCTGGGTCGGGGGCGGCGGGCCGCGCAGGAATTCGCGCACCCGCCCGGTCTGCGGATCCCGCAGGATGGCCATCGGTCGGTCGGTCGATGCATCGAGGATGTCCGAGCCGCCCGGCCCGGAGAGGGAGATGCTCGCCAAGCTGTCGGCCCACGCCGCCCGTAGAGGCAGCGTGAAAACGAAGCCTGCCTCTTCGCCCTCGGCGTCCGCGTTGGCCGGCATATCGAAGGTGAACGAAAACAGTGCGTTTCCGTCGGTGGTCGATCCTTGGATGGTGTAACTGCCCCCCGTGCCCGGTGGAGAGGGGACGGCGTCAACCACGAACGCCGGATCCAGATACGGCACGCCCTTCTCGTCCCGTCCGCCCCACACCAGGAGCGTCTGTTTGCGCTGGAGTGCCGCCGCCCTCTCGGCGTCAGCGTTGGCGAGGCGGTGGCGGAGCGCCTTGTTGAAGAAGTAGTCGCTGATCCAGTAGCCGGGATGCCTGCAATAGGACATGACATCGGGCGAGCCCGGTGCCACCAGCGCGTCCCGGTCGAAGTCGTAACCCCACGCACCAATTGAACCACTGGCGTGCGGGAACCACGGGTCGAGCCCCTCGGGGTTGCCACACGGTGCGTGCAGCAGCCCGAGATTGTGTCCCAGTTCATGGGGAATGATTCTGGCGTCGGCGGACGACACGCTCACCCACCCCGGTCCGCGGGCCCGCCCCAGTTGAACTCCATGGTGCGTTATGCCCATCCAGTGTCCGGAACCGCCCTCGATCAGGCGCATTGCGTCAACTTCACGCAGCAGCGTTCCTGTCTCGACCGACGATGAGATGACCGGCTCTCGAGCCGCGACATCGACTCCCGTTACCGGCAGTACCGCCCGCACGCCGCGGAGCAACTCGTGACCAACCGGATCCGCCGCCATGGCGGACACGGTCTCCACAACGGACGAGTCGGGGTCGGTTTGCAGGAGAAGCGGGACAAGGGTCAGGTGAAAGGGCGGAACCGGCCGCACGTCAACGGCCATTCGGCCGGACTCGGGAATCCGCTTCGCCACGCCAAGCGCGGCGTCCAGAGTGCCCTCCGGGTCCACTTCGATCACCACCTCCAGACCGGGCACGACGACCGCCGCCGGGATCCGGGCGTTGGCCGACACCGCAAGATTGCGTTCCGCGTCCTCGACCGCCGCGGGAATGGACCGGCCATTGGAAGCGATCCTGACGGTGTGCCGCTCGGCCCCGTCCACAAAGAAGGTGGCCCGGACAAGGGGCATCATTGCCGTGCCGCCATTTCGGGCCGTCACAAACACGCGAAGCAGCGCCGGCCTTCCAGCGATCAGCGGCACGGGATCGTCCCACGACTGAACGGCCTGGGTCAGGTACACCGCCGCTCCGCGCTCGCACGAAACCAGACGGCGGTCGGCTATGGCGCGGAACCATTTGTCGAAACGGGAATCCGCCGGGCGGCATAGGCCCGTGCCTCCCGCCATGAATCGCTCGAGCCGCCCCAGCGCCGTGATGCCGGGAGGCAGCGGTCCGGCCAGGCCGGCGTTGTCGGCGAGAATCAGGGACCTCAGCAGGACGAGGTTGCCGACCTCGCGCGGAACCGAACCCGCGAGCGCGTTGGACCGCAGGTCGAGCTCCTCGAGGTTCGCGGCGCCGGCGAGTTGAGCGGGTAGCGGGCCCGAGAGTTCGTTGTCCCCCAGATTGAGCTTGGCCAGGTTCGCGATGCCGCCCAGCGCCACGGGGATCGGGCCCGTCAATCGATTGGCCCCCAGATTCAGCGCGGCCAAGTTCGCCAGGCCGCCCAGCTCCGCAGGGATCGAGCCCGTGAGATCGTTGCCGTACAGGTGAATCTCGCGGAGATTGGCGAGGCTTCCGATTTCCGCGGGAATCGGCCCGTTCAGGCGGTTGCCGGACAGGTTCAACTCCAACAGGCGGCTCAACGCGCCAAGCTGTGGCGGAATGCCGCCGCCGAGCTGGTTGTCGGAGAGGTCGACGAACTCGGCCTCGGCGAGCCTGCCGAGCGCGGAAGGAATGCTTCCACTTAGTCGATTGCGCCGGGCGTCAAGCAGTGCCAGACGCCTCAGGTCGCCCAGCTCCGGCGGAATCGGGCCCGACAGAAAGTTGTTCGAGAGTGTCAGCCACCGCAGTTCCGACAGCTGACCAAGTTCCCTCGGGATCTCACCGCTGATTCGATTCCCCGCAAGGCGAAGCTGCTCGAGACGATGCAGGTCGCCCAGCTCCGGCGGAATCGGGCCCGACAGAAAGTTGTTCGAGAGTGTCAGCCACCGCAGTTCCGACAGCTGACCAAGTTCCCTCGGGATCTCACCGCTGATTCGATTCCCCGCAAGGCGAAGCTGCTCGAGACGATGCAGGTCGCCCAGCTCCGGCGGAATCGGACCGGAAAAAGAATTGTTCCCTAGGTCCAGCGTCCGCAGGTCCGACAACTGCCCGAGTTCCCGCGGGAGCGCGCCGTGCAGCTCTCGGCCCGGAAGCCGCAGCGCGACAACGTGTCCGGCCGCATCGATCTCCACGCCCTGCCACTCCGCCAAGGGGGCCGACGTGAGCCACCCCGGGATCGCGCCCGAATCCCTGGTGGTGCTCGCATGAAACCGTTCGAGAATCTCGCGGTCCGTCAAGGGAGGACACGGCACCGCCGTGCCGCCGCGGCGCGGAATGCCGTTCAGCCAGTCCCGGAATCCGGCATGGTCCGGCGCGCACAGCGACGTGCCTCCATAGTCGAATTCCTCCAACGGCACCTCGGTAAGCGACAGAGGCATCCGGCCTGCAAGCTCGTTGTCCGCGATCCGGAGTTCCGTCATGGCGGTCAGGTGTCCAAGCGCGTCCGGCAGATGCCCCGACAACCGGTTGCCGCTCAGATCGATGCTGGAGACCCGTCCGATGGAGTCGGTGCGAACGCCGTGCCAGCGATCCAGATTCTCATCCTCGAGCCAGCCGTCCGACCGTGCCCAACTGCCGCCGCCCGCAGCAGCGAAGAGGCCCTCCAGGACTTCCGCGTCAAGCTTGTCGCAGAAGGGAATATCCACGGCGATGGGCAAGTCTCCGCGACCCTCCACCTCCCGCACCCACGCCCTGAACTCGTCGGTGGCCGGCATGCATACCCCGGACTCAACGCCCCGGCAATTCATTCTCAGCAAGCCCTTCAGCCCGAGAAAGCTCCGCGGCAGGGCACCCGTCAACAGGTTGTTTCTCAGGGTAATGACTTGCAGTTCAGCGAGGTTTCCAAGTTCCGACGGAATCGGACCACTCAACCTATTGCCCGCGAGCATGAGTCTCTCCAATGCACCGAGATTCCCCAACTCCGCCGGAATCGGCCCCGTGAGATCGTTGGTGACCAACTCCAAATGCTTCAGTTTGTCGAGGTTGCCCAGTTCCGGGGGAATGGGGCCCGTGAGATTGCTCTTGTAGGCGTGCAGGTGGGTCAGGTTGTTCAGGTTGCCCAACTCCGGCGGGATCGGACCCGTGAGGTTGTTTTCCGACAGCCATAGAACCTCCAACTGGGCCAGCTGGCCCAGTTCGGGTGGGATCCGGCCGGTGAGCGCATTCTGGCTTAGCCCCAAATGCCTGAGGTTGGTGAGATCGGCGAGTTCGCGGGGGATTGGGCCGGACAGGTTGTTCCTGTAGGCACGAAGCCCTGTCAGATTGGCGAGGTTCGCGAATTCGGGCGGGATCGGGCCGGAGAGCGCATTCTCACCTAGTTCCAGGCTACGCAGGTTTGAGAGATTTCCGAGCTCGGGCGGGATCGGGCCGGTGAGCCAGTTCCCGGCTAAGCTCAGGGTTTCCAGGTTGGTCAGGTTCCCGAGCTCGGGCGGGATCGGGCCGGTGAGTGCGTTTCCGAAGAGGCTCAGCGACGTAAGGTTGGTCAGGTTCCCGAGTTCGTGGGGAATCCCGCCCGTCAGCGCGTTGCTTGCCAACTCCAGCTCTCGCAGCTTGGTGAGGCCCCCGAGTTCAGGCGGGATCGAGCCGACGAGGCCGTTGAACTGCAGGAACAAACGCAGCACCCGGCCGGAACCGTCCGTGTACACGTTGTGCCACCGGCTGAGCGGCGCGTCCGTCAGCCAGTTGTCGTTGTTCACCCAGTTCGGCCCGTCCGTCGCGTTGTAGAGCGCCACCAGCGCCGCCCGGTCGGGGTTCTCGACGGTGACCTGGGCCGTTCCCTGAGCGTCTCCGGCCATCGCCCCGATCATGGCCGTCCCTTCGGCGACGCCCGTCACCAGTCCCGATCCGTCCACCCGAGCCACTGAAGCATCGCTCGACGACCAGGCGAACTGAGCGCCTTCGACCCGGTGCCCGTTATCGTCGAAGGCTTCCGCAGCCAGCCGGAGCGTGTCGCCCGGCGCGACCGTGTCCGCCGGTGGCGACACGACGACCGAACCTGCCGGCTGCATCACCGTCACCACCGCTTCGCCCGATGCTGAGTCCGCCGTCGCTGTGATTGTCGTCGTGCCGCTGCCCGCTGCCGAGACCAATCCGGCCGAATCGACCGCCGCGACGGTCGTGTCGGCGCTCGACCAGGACACCGGAACGCCGGCCATCGCACGCCCGGCCTGGTCGCGCACCTCGGCGGTGAGCCGCGCGGTCTGTCCGATGGCCGTCAGTGCCAGCGTGTCGGGGGTCACCGCTACGGTTGTGGGCGCCGGAGCCACCACCGTGACCCCCGCGCGGCCCGTGACCCCCGCCGCGGTGGCCGTGACCTCCACCTCGCCCGCACCGACCCCGGTCACGAGGCCCGCATCGTCCACCACGGCGACCAGCGTGTCGCTGGATGCCCACGAGAAATCCGCCTCCGGCACTGCATGGCCGTTGGCGTCGGCCGCTTCGGCCACCAGACGCAGCGTGTCGCCAGCTAATAGCGTGTCGGCTGCGGGGGAGACCGTAACCGCGCTTACCTCCTGCGCCACGGTCACCGTCGCGGTGCCCGAAGCCGAGCCCGCCGTCGCCGTGATCGTCGCCGTCCCGTTGCCCGCCGCCGTCACCAGCCCGGATCCGCTGACCGTGGCCACGGCGGCGCTGCCGCTCGCCCAGGTCACCGCAGCACCCGCCATCGCCTGGCCGTTCTGGTCGCGCACTTCGGCGGTGAGCTGCACGGTGGCGCCCAAGGCGCCGAGCTGGGCGGTCGCGGGTGTCACCATCACGGATGTCGGCCGCGGAGGGTCGGGGGGCGGGGCCGGAGGTTCCGTGGCCCCGTCGCCGCAGGCGTACGCCCAAAGAGCCGCCGACAGCGCCGCTGCCACGAGGAGGCCGCGCTCGACAGGTGTACCCCAAGCCAAACGTTCCATGAGTCAGTCCCTGCCGGATTGCCGCCCACTCCGTCTCTACCAACAATTCTAACCTTTCGGGTGTAGGCTATGGCAATGACTGTATCTCATTATGTCTATGCCGTACTTGTGTTTGGCCAAAGAGGGCCGCCATGAAGCGCGGCGTGGCGGTGGAGAAGCAGGCCCGGCGGACCGTGCCTCGCGACACCGGCTGAACGGCCTTCCCCGGAGCGCCCCGGTGAGGTGCTCCGCCCCCACACTGGCGGCGGCCCCCGCCGGCTCCCGGACGAATGCCGGCGCGGCAGTTCAACTCGCGGGCGGGCGAGTTCTTGGGGCGCACGGGCCCGAGTCCGACGGCGGTCGGTCTGAAGGCGCTGGGCGATCCGCATCTGGAAGAGGCCGATGCGGCGCGCTGAGTCGGAGCGTCCGCGGCTGCGGCGGACGGGGTTGTCGGACGCCGCTAAGGCAGGGGAGCAGCATACCCTGTACCCTTTGCAAATGCTTCGCGTTAGATCGAAAGATTCTAACAACAGCGGCAGGCTACCGGGCCGGGAGTAACCACAGCATACCTGTGCCACCGAGCACCTACGGGGGAGTTGTACCCCGGCCCGGAAGCCGCGATGGATGCCCAGTGGGGAGTTTGCGCCATCGAGCGCCAGTACAGGGATTGGCGGGCATCGCGGCAGAGCCTTCGCTGTCAAGTGACACCTTCACACGGGAGGAAGCATGGTAGAACCCAAGGCTTGGTTCGCCGGCGTGGACTGGGCGTCGGAAGCGCATCACGTCTGCGTAGTCGGCGGCGACGGCTCGAAGCGGGCGGAACGCATCTTCCGCCACGGAGGCGCGGGGCTGGCGGAGATGGCCGAGTGGATCGCCGCCAAGTCCGGAGGGTCCGCCCCGGACATTCCGGTGGCGATCGAAGTCCCGCACGGGCCGGTCGTCGAGAGCCTCATGGACCGGGGGTTCGCGGTCTACGCGATAAACCCGAAGCAGCTCGACCGGTTCCGCGACCGCTTCTCGCCGGCCGGCGCCAAGGACGACAGCCTCGATGCCCGCGTCCTCGCCGACGCGCTGAGGACCGATCTTCGCCACTTCCGGAGGATCGACCCGGTCGACCCGACCGTCATCGAACTCAGGGCATGGTCGCGGATCGCCGAGGAGCTCACCCGGGACCGCGTTCGCCTGTCGAACCGCGTGCGAGAGCAGCTGTGGCGCTACTACCCGCAGATCCTCGAAGCGGTCGGAAGCGTGGTCGAGCCCTGGTTCCTCGACCTCTGGGCCAAGGCTCCGACGCCCGCGAAGGCCCGGCGGGTCCAGCGCCGGACCCTCGAGAGCCTGCTCAAGCGCCACAGGATCCGGCGGATCACGGCCGACCAACTCGTCGAGATCCTCCGCGCCCCGGCCATCGCCGTCGCACCCGGTACCACCGAGGCCGCGGTGGCCCACATCCGGAGCGCTTCCGAACGCCTACGCCTCGTACAGCGCCAACTCGCCGACGCCAAGCGGAAGATCGCCCGCCTGATCGACGTCTTGGCCGGCAGCGAGGACTCCGGCTCCGGCCAACCCGGCGGGCAGCGCGACGTGACGGTCCTCTCCTCCATGCCCGGAGTCGGTCAGGCCGTCCTCGCCACGCTGCTCGCCGAGGCCCCCCAAGCGTTGGCGCGCCGGGACTACAAGGCGTTGCGGTGTCTCACGGGCGTCGCGCCCGTCACACGGCGATCCGGCAAGTACAAGCTCGTCGTGCGCCGCATGGCCGCCCACGCCCGCCTTCGCGACGCAGTCTACCACTGGGCACGGGTTGCGGTCCAGCGCGACGCCGTCAGCAAGGCCAAGTACGCCGCCCTTCGCGGGCGCGGCCACGGCCATGCCCGCGCCCTGCGTTCGGTCGCCGACCGCCTGCTCGCGGTCGCCTGCGCCATGCTCAGAACCCAGACCTGCTACCGGCCTACACACCCGGCGGAGGAAAATGCGGCCTGATATCCCCCCTGGACGCGGGGTTACAGCCCCGCTTCAAGAAGCGTTGACAAATGGTGGGGAGTCCCCCGTGGCCACACTCCGTGCGTCCCCTGCGGAGGCTGGCGGGGGGCCGTGCCCCCTCTGACCCCCGGAGATCGACGCCGCCGCGGCGGCGCGAAGAACATCCTACGGACGGTCCCCGGAGGCGGGGTCCCGGAAGGGTGTCGAGCGCCGCTTCCGGGCGGCGGAGAACCCGTTCGCCGACCAGCTGGCCGCCGGGCTGTTCGGCATCGCCGCGCAGGGGCGGGACGCGGTGGTCGCGGGCGGCAGCCGCGCCGTCCGGCCCCGGACGCGCTTCCGGGGACCGACCATGCCGGGTGGCCTCCTGGTGCCGCGCGGATGTCGTTCGGGGGTCCGGGGGAAGCCCCCGGCCAGAGGTTATTGTAAAACAATAACACATCTGGCTCCACGGAGACCCGCAAAAAGAAAGCGGGCCAACGGGCGGCGACCAGCCGCCCACCCCCCGGGCAGCCACGGCGGTTGCCCCGGGAGCTATGATCGCGCCATCGGCGCGGGAGCGCGTCGAGGTCCTGCGGGACCGCCCAAATCATGCGTACGCACCTGCCGGGAAGACGGTTTCGCGCCCTCGGCGCGCGAGCCCGACGCGCGGAATCCCAGGTCGCCGGAATCGCCATGACGTACAGTCAGGGGACCGTTTCGGGCGGTGTCAACAACCGCCGAAACGGCGATGTCCAACGGGTTCCAGAACCGTCCCGAAGGCGAACCGGCCTCCGCCAGCGGTGCCAATGCCGCCAGCGTCCAACTGGTGCTCGATGTGGTCGAGCCGGAGGCCCAGCGCCTCGTCCAGAGTCGTGCGCGCCATGGCCCGGAACTCGTGAAAGGTCATCCGAATCGCTCGGGATGTCCAGCACCCGAAGCGTCGCCCATAACCCCGGATCGTCCCGCGCCGGCAGAGACGCGACTGCGACTGGCGGAATCACCCTCGCGGGGCGAAGTTTCGTTCGCGCAGATCGTGCAGTCCATCGAGAGAGGAATCGAACGATGGCACGCACGAAACGAAGCCGCCGGAGCTACGGCGCCGGCGAATGGGGCCGGAACCGGGTCAGGATCTTCCCCGACCCGAAGACCGGCATTTTCCAGATCGAGTGGCGAGAGAACGGGCGCAGGCTCACCCGGTCCCTCAGGCACCGCGACTGGGCGCGCGCGAAGAGGCAGGCGGATCAGTTCGCCGCAGGCTTCATCGACGCGCCCAACGGCAAGGCCGAAGCCGAGCCCGAGCCGTTCACCCTGGAACGGCTTTTTGACATCTACGGTGAGGAGGTGACGCCCACCAAGGGGGAGCGGGTCCAGTACCGGGACAGGGTCGCGACGAGGATGTTCCTCGACCTCCTCGGGCGGAACCGAAGGCCCGAGACCCTGTCTCAGCGCGATTGGGACCGCTTCATCCGCGAGCGCCGGGCGGGCAGGATCGGACCGAGCGGGAAGCCCGTGTCCAACCGGACCATCGAGTTGGACTTGAAGTTCCTGCTCGCGGTGCTCAACTGGGCAACGAAGTCAAGGGACGAGGAGGGGAGACTCCTTCTCGACTCGAACCCGCTGAGGGGCCTGAGGACGCCCAAGGAGAAGAACCCCGCCCGGGTCGTCCTCTCCGAGGAGGAGTACCAGGCGATGCTCGGGGTCTCGCGGCAGGTCGATTGGCGGTTCCATGTCGCGCTCGTGCTCGCGCACGAGACCGGACACCGCATCGGGGCCATCCGCCATCTTCGGTGGTTCGACATCGACTTCGAGGGCCGTGAGGTTCGGTGGCGCGCAGAGCACGAGAAGACTGGGTACGAGCACATCACGCCGCTCACCGGCGAGGCGGTCGCAGTGTTGGAGGAAGCGCGGAGGATGGGCGCCGGGACCGGGAATGCCCCGGTGCTTCCCTCGGGGACTGGAGCCGAAGCCGCGGCGGGGCTGGCATTCGCTCAGGCGGAAGTTCGCCAGCGACCTGATGGACCTGCCGCTCAAGGTGCTCTGCGAGCTTGGCGGATGGAAGGAGGCCCAGACGGTCCTGCGCTGCTACCAGCAGGCCGACGCGGTACAACTGAGGAAGGCTCTGGACAGCCGCCCGAGAGGTCGCGCCTGACCCAAGGGTCAATCGGCGGGAGTCAAACAGCGGGAGTCTGCCCGTAGAATCCCGTAAGCTGAACGCTCACAACGATATGTGAATCCGCAAACTCATGTTGCGTAGGCTGGCTCCCCAGCCCTAGCCCCAAAATAAGCGAGTTTGCCACCTGAGGCGGGGTTTCGCTTGTACGGCGCTTGTCGGGCCGCCTCCACCGTCCCATTCGCGGCCTTCCGGAGCAGATTTTAGGGGTTGAGGACGGTGTTCCAGGGTGCTCAGCCCGGCTTCTGGAGGCGGTTTTGGCGCCGGGAGACACCGGTCCCCCGAAGCCGGTCCAACGCGACCGGCAACCTCGCGGAGGAGTGTCCGGCGCTACGTGAAGCCGGTCCGCTCGATCGTGCGCCAGGTGCTGAACAGCCGGTCGACGGAGGGCTGCCAACCGATGATCCGCAGCGTCGTGCGCCGGGCCCGGCGGATGACCTGGCAGGGCACGAGGATCATCTCGCGGATGAACGTCCTGAACTCCATGGCGATGTACTTCCGGCGGTCGGCCTTGAAGTGCATCATCATGGCGAACCAGCTCTTCAGGTTCCACGCCAGCGCCGCCATCACCATGTAGGCCCAGTTGCTCACCAGGTCGTGGACCGGCAGCCGCAGCGCGTTGACGCCGCCCTTCAACTGCGCGATCACGTTCTCCTGGTTGCAGCGCGCGTTGGCCAGCCGGACGACCTCGGCCGCGCTGATATCCCGCCGCGTGGTGATGTAGAAGAAGTACCGGAGCTCGTCCATCAGCGTCAGATCGCCCTTCGTCTTGCTGATGTTCTTGCGCACCACCACCATCCGGTACGTCTTGCGGCACTTCGCCGGACTGTACTCGTATTCGGCCACGTCCTCGTGGTTGAGCCGGTTGTTGACGTAGCCCCGCTCGTAGACGATGCGCGCCCTCACGTCCTCCCGCATGCTCCGCGTCGTCCCCGTCGGCGACACATGCCGCGGGCGCCGCTCCAGACGCTTCCATTCCTCCTCCTCCAGCCGCTCGGCCCGCTCGACCATCGCCGGCTGGGCGTCGAAGCCGAAGATGAAGTCCGCCTCCCCGCTCCAGCGGTCGAAGTGGGCCGTCAGCGAGAAGTCCGTGTCCCCGCGCAGGCACAGCCGCTCGACATGCGGCGCCACCAGGGCGACCGCCCGGTCGATCCACTCCGCCGCGCCCGAGTGGCTCACCACGTTGCCCGGGCGGTTCACGAGGTACAGCACCTCGCCCGTGTTGGCCAGCGAGACGACCAGCGGGTGGTAGCCCCACACCCCCTTGTAGGACCTGTCCATCCCCTCCTTCTTGTCGCCCAGCGTGGGCGCGAGCGTCCCGTCCACGTC
This sequence comes from Longimicrobiales bacterium, assembly GCA_965225805.1. GTDB lineage: Bacteria > Gemmatimonadota > Gemmatimonadetes > Longimicrobiales > Gaopeijiaceae > BD2-11. The sequence continues at coordinate 688,299 of OZ245327.1, read as the reverse complement.
CACGTAGGCCACCGGCGCCAGCAGGTCCCGGCCCCGGCCCCGCCACAACCTCGGCCGCACCGCGTTGACGCACTCCATCAGCTCGATCACGCCCGCCTCTCCCAGGCGCCGCGTGAAGTCGCCCGCCGCCGTCGGGCTCGGGATCACCTCCGCGCCCAGGGCGTCCATGTACGCCGCGTCGTTGCGCAGGCTCTCGATGTCCCGCAGCCGCGTGCCCCCGCACAGCACGTTGAAGGCGATGTTGAGCACGTGATCCGACTCATGGTAGGGAAGGTGCCGCTTCAACGCCTTCACCCGCGCGTTCACCTCCCGGACGAGTCCCAGCCTCGAGGCCAGCCGCCGCATCGTCCCGATGCCCCCGTAGCTCATCGCGTTGACCCGCGCCCCGATCTCGTAGTGGACCCTGCCGGCTCCGAACACCGGCTGCGACCGGGCCCGCGAGCGTCGCGCCCTGGCGTGCCGCGCCTTCACCTTCCTCCTGCGCCGGGCACTGTTCCTGCGGCTCTGTTTGTGCGAAATTGCCTTCACCGGAAAGGCCTCCTGGTTGACATCCGACGACTCCCGCCGGACTGTGCTAACTACAACCAAGATAAGCCTTTCCGGTACTCTTTAGTAGGACCGCGACACCCTACTCACTTGTTTAGGGCCTAGCGGTGTCCGACACGCCTGTCGCCGACGTGTCCGAGACCCGGCGGCGCCCGCCCGCGAACGCTCCGGCAAACCCGTTCAGCGGGCCTCGCAAAGCGCGGTCGGCGGCGGGATGGAGGCTAGCGAATGCCGGGCCGTCCATGTACCCTCGAAGCGGGAGCGCCGACTGATTCCGCCTGCGACCGCGTCGGTGGACACGGGCATCAGTTCGGCCGTGGGGTGGATCAACCTGACTACGCTTCTCCTCTGGCGGTTGCCTCGTTTGAGTCGTGCTGCCCTTCACGCTTCGGTGACCCGAAGGGCCATATCCTACGGATCTGATCCGCAATGGGTTTCATCTTGGCTGGCCTTGCATTCGAGGCAGAGGTACGGCGTTGAGAAGGAATCGACCTGGGCGGCGGGGAGTGGGCGATTCCGGTGGAACCGATGGGAGCCGCTGTGAGCCCCGGCGTACCGCTGGCGCGAGCGCGGCTCACCTCGAACCTGCCAACACCGGTCTCACCCACCGCTCTTCCCGCCCCGGTTACTGCCGGACAAGAGTGCTGGCCAACGCAGGCTTCCCGGTTGACGGTTTCCTCCTCTGTTGATCCCCACCGCTTCGAAAACGCTGCTGCCCGAAGTGACCGGCGCAATCGGAGGCTGTGGCACTGGAGCCCGAGAGATCATCAACTTCTCGGCAGTCCCCGTATGACCTGGACGCTTCGCGCGGGAGAAGAGCGAAGGCCGCACGATCTGCCAAGGGTGGCCGGGCAGGTAGTCAGGTGGGCACCAAACAACTGTGCTCCACCGCCGAACCGTCGACCGCGAAGGTGATGGCCGATCCATGGGTGGCCAAGTCGCCCATATCGCGGCTGGCGAACTACAGGCCCTTGCGGCTATCCTGCCCGTTTGGCCCGACGGGGTGCTGGGCGTGGACGGAACAAGGTTGTTGGCCAGAACGGAAGGAACGCGAATGTTGCTGTTGTCAGTTCGCCGGCTTGCGCGGATGCCCCGGGATCGATCGCTCATTCTTGGGGCCGCGGCGCTATCCGCCGGGCTCTGGGCCTGTGCGTGCCGGGACGGGACGACCGAAGCGCCGGACCCGCCCCCCGATCCACCCCCGGCAACCAGCCTGACGGTCATGACCTCGCTTGCCCTCACTCCGGTCCAGACCCCGTGTGATGGTTGGACGACCGAGGAGTTCTGGCGGGCGGTGGATCCGGCGACGGTAAGAGGGTGCATTTCCCAGGGGTACAGCGTCAACGAGCGGTCCCCATCCAGGAACGCGACCCCGCTGCATTGGGCGGCGGCGGAAAGCGATGACCCCGAAGTGGTCAGCGTGCTGGTCGAGGCGGGGGCGAGCTTGGAGGCTGTGTCCAGCGACGGTCGAACGCCGCTGCACTTCGCGGCCCGGAGCAACGGAAACCTGGAGGTGCTGCGCGGGCTGCTCCGATACGAGCCCGACGTGTACGCGAGCAACCCATTCGGCCGAACACCCCTGCACCTTGCGGCCTTGTTCAACGATAACCCTGACGTCGTGGAAGAACTTGCGAGGGTGACCGACGTAAACGTCAGAGCGAGCGGCGGAGAAACGCCGCTCCACTCTGCTACCAGGAGCCGAGGGTTCGCCGCAGTCCCAAACCCGAACCCGCACGTGGTGGCAGTACTGCTTCGGCGCGGCGCCGACCTCGCGGCGGAAGCGGACGGAGGGGCTACCCCCATGCTGTGGGCTTACGACAGACGTGTGGTCGACATGATCCAGGAAGAGGAAGTACGCAGGGAAGCGATGCGGGAGCGCTTCCTTCGGTACGTCGCGACCAGAGTGGCCGTGGGCACCGTCGTGCTGGCCGGACTCGGGTACCTGTTGGCTCGCCTCGGGAGAACCCGGCGACGATTCGCGGCCGGTTGAGGGGCGGAGGGCCCGCGTCTCGAGGTTGCGGCGTTTCGTGGCACCGTACATCGTATCGGCCTACATATGTGCTTTCTCTATATGGCGAGCGCGGATGAAGAAGTTCATCTACAAGGAGTTGGTGGCGGCTTCTTCGCGCCCTATGGTGCTCTCTGTCCTGGCCGCGGGCGACCAGTACGGCTACGAGCTTATCAAGCAGGTGGAGCGGCTGTCCGGGGGCGACCTGGCGTGGTCCCCCGGAATGCTCTACCCCCTCCTGCACCGGCTGGAGCGTGATGGGTTCATCGAGGGCTACTGGGAGCTCACCGACGAAGAACGACCACGCAAGTACTACCGGTTGACCGCCCGGGGTCGGCAGCAGATGTCGATCGACAGGGAGAGCTGGCGTGCGGTATCCGCAGCCCTCGAGATCTCTTGGCGAGGCGGAAGTGTTCCGGCTGGATGAGGATATCCGGGGCTGGCGAGAGCGTCTGGAAGACAAGGGATGGTTCTCGCCGCGCGAACTGGATGAACTCGAGGATCACCTGCGGGCCCACGCCGCTCGCGAACTGCGTTCGGACTCCGGGACCGCCGCCGCCCGCACGCTGGAGACCGCCGCCCGGCAAGAACTCGGTGAGCCGGCGGCGCTCTTCCGGGAGTTCGGGAAGTCGGAGACGCCCTCATGGCGACTTCTGCTGCTGGCCGGCTGGGGGCTGTACACGCTGTCCTTCCTCCTCCCCGGATTCGGCGGCGTGGGGTTCGGACCCTCCGGCCCGGGTTTCGGAATGTCGGATCCGGGATACGAGTTTCTGCGGCTCGGGCTGGAAAACAGCTGGATCCTCCCGTTCCTCCTGAACCTTCCGATGGTTCTGACGTTCCCGACCCTCGGGCGCGCCCGACGCCCGCTGGACGGATGGCTGAGGCGCCTGATCGGAGCCGTGGGCGCTTCGGCGCTCGGACTCGGTGTGTTCAATCTCCTCCGCCCGCTCCCGCTCCCGGTCGACGGTGATCGGTTCATGTACGGACATCTGGGGACTGCCTACTGGGCGTGGTCCGCATCGTTCGCACTGGTGGCCGTCTCGCTGTGGCTGCGCGATCGCGAGTGGGGCCCCGGCCGACCCAGGGAATCGATGGCGTAGACGGCGAGCTTCGCCGTCGCAAGGGGTTTCCCCGCTGCTCGACTTGTCGCCTCCCGACGCCGTGGGGCAGGCGGGACCCTCTCAGGTGGCGACCCCGGAGCCGGATCTCTCACGATGGACGACCGGGGCGATCTCCGACGCCCTCGCCTGGGGTTGGCCGCGGTCCGTCCCGGTCGGAAATGGGCCGACTTGGCAACCGGCGCCCGATCTACATATGGCCATCGAAGCTATAGCTTACTGATACGTATACTAGCATGATACATATGGCCCCGTTAGCCTCAGGGGAGGTGGGCATGCAACTCTTCACTCTTCCGCCGCCCACCTTCTCAGCGAGAGGCAGAAATGAGCCGCAGCCGACACTTCATCGTGTTGACAGCAGCGATGGCAGCAGTCGTCGCCTGGCCAGCGGCCTGCGGCGACGGCGGCACGGAGCCGTCGGCGCCTCCTCCCGATCCCCCCCGAGCCACCACGGTCGCGGTCACCCCCGCGACCGCAGAACTCACGGCCCTGGGGGAGACCGTGCAGCTCCGGGCCGAGGTGCGCGACCAGAACGGACAGGCGATGGCTGGTGCTTCCGTGACCTGGGCGAGCGGCAGCGCCGCGGTGGCCACGGTGAGTGCGGCCGGTCTGGTTACGGCGGCCGGCAACGGGACGGCGACCATCACGGCGAGTGCAGGTGGCGCATCGGGCACCGGGACCGTCACTGTGGCACAGACGGTGAGCGCGGTCGCGATCGCACCCGCCGCCGACACGCTGGTGGCGGGGGACACGCTGCGGTTGGCGGCGGAGGCCACTGACGCGAACGGCCACACGGTGGCGGGGGCCGAGTTCGCTTGGGCGTCCGGGGACACGGCTGTTGCGGTGGTGGACGCAACGGGTCTGGTGACAGGGGTTGGGGCGGGCGAGGTGGAGATCACGGCCACGGCTTCCGGGCTGGCGGGGCGCGCGACGCTGGTGGTGGTGGCGCCCGCGCCGACGACGGTAGCCGTCACGCCGGACACGGTGGAACTGGCGGCGCTGGGCGACACCGTGCGGCTGGCGGCCGAGGTCCGCGATCAGCTCGGGCGTGTGATGGAGCGCGAGGAGGCCGCATGGGTCAGCGGCGACACCTTGGTGGTGACGGTCGATTCGACCGGTCTCGTGACGGCCGCAGCGAACGGGATGGCTACGATCACGGCGATGGCGGGGGAAGCGTCGGGGACCGCAGTCGTGACCGTGATGCAGTCGGTGGCCTTGGTGGAGGTGTCGCCGGCCGCGGATACGATCGCCCCAGGGGACACGTTGCGCCTGACGGCGAAGGCCATCGACGCAAACGGCCACGTCGTAGCGGGGGCCGAGTTCGCCTGGGCGTCCGGGGACACGGCTGTTGCGGCGGTGGACGCAACGGGTCTGGTACGGGGAATCCGCGAAGGGACTGCGACGATCACCGTGATCGCGGCTGGGGTGTCGGGCACCGCAACGGTGACGGTGTCGGTGGGGTCTAGCGTGGCACTGGACAGCGGTGAGGGGTCGGCCCCGGAGGGCGGCGTGGTCACGCTGGGACTAACGGTAGACCCGGTGCCGGATTCGGCGATCAGCGTGCGCTACACGCTCGGCGTGGATGGCGATCCGGTGACCTCGGACGCGGACGGTTCCGACTACGCGGACGGCGGAAGGGGCGCGGTCGACATCGCGGCAGGGGCACGTGCTGCGGTGATCGAGATCGCCATCAATGACGATGACGAAATCGAGCCGGTGCGGGAAGTGTTCACGGTTACCCTGGACACGCCTGGGAGTGATGCTGGATATGGGCTTGGCGTCGTTGCCAGCGCAGCGGTGACGATCGAGGAGGGCGTGTGCGACCGCACGCCGCAGGTTGGAGACGAGATCGTCCAGCAGGCAGGCGTCGGAGACTGCGCACAGGTCGAGGACCGGCATTTGGCATCCATCCATGTGTTGGCCCTGTGCTTGCCGAAGTATGAGTGGATGGAGTGCGCACGCGAGGATGATCCGATCACCGCTTTACGCGAGGGCGATTTCCTGGGCCTCTCGGGACTGACCGAACTGGATTTGTCCGCAAACGAACTGACCGAGTTGCCCGCAGGCGTGTTTTCCGGCCTCTCGAATTTGGTGAACCTGCCCTTGTTCGACAATCGACTCACGGAATTGCCTGCGGGGGCGTTTTCCGGCCTCTCAAACCTTTGGAACATCGGTCTGGATCGTAACGAACTGACGGAGTTGCCTGCGGGCATCTTCTCCGGCCTGTCCCGCCTGAACATCCTGGATTTGCACGGAAACGACTTGACCGCGTTGCCCGAGGGAGTGTTCTCCGACCTCGTCAGCCTGCGATTCCTGGGCTTGGGCGCAAACGGACTCACCGTGTTGCCGGCGGGGGTGTTCTCCGGCCTCGCCAGCCTGAGAGAACTCAATTTGGTGCACAACCCGGGCTCTCCGTTTACGCTGACGGTGGAGGTGACCCGAACCGACGGTGACGCAACGTCGCCGGGCCCAGCGACACTGGAGTTCACAGTCGCCGAGGGCGCCCCGTTCCCGATGGCGATCCCGTTGTCCGTGCGGGGAGGTACGCTATCGTCCCCCAGCGCATCGTTTGCGGCAGGTGCCACGGTGGGCACGGAGGCCACCCTGACATTCGATGGTTCCGGCACGGGGGTCTCGGTTGCCTTCGGCCCGATGCCGACCGTGTGTGAGGACCCTGGATCGAATACCGAGGGACCGAAATGCGCGGGCTTGGAGATCGTCGCGGGTGGTCCTCTGGTGGTGGCCAACCCCGAGACTGTTGCACTATCGGTTCCGGCCGCCCACTTGACCCAGGCCAGCCAGGACCTGAGCGGCGACGTTCCGCTCATCGCGGGCCGTGAGGCGCTGCTCCGCGTGTTCGCAACCGCCGACGAATACTACACCCTCGGACAGGAGGGCGTAGCCACTTTATTTGTCCGTGGCCGGGAGGTGTACAGCGCCTCCCTGGAGCCGCCCGCCTCGGGCATTCCCGTCGAGGTGGAGGAAGGCCGCATTGCCCATTCCTTCAACGCGAGGATTCCGGGACACGTGCTGGAACCCGGTCTCGAGATGGTCGTGGAGTTGGATCCCGACGGGGTCCTGCCCTTGAAGTCGGGAAGCCGCAGCCGGTTCCCGGCGTCGGGCCGGCTCGCCTTGGACGTAAGGAAGCTCCCACCCCTGAATCTGACCATCGTTCCGGTGCTATACCATACGGAGGGCCGCCAAGAGACCAACCGGATGGTTGAGGACATCACGCGTGACATGGCCGCTTCCGACTCCTACGACATAGTTGGCCCCGCCCGAGGGATGCTGCCGATCAGCGATCTGAACGTGAGGCTCCGGGAGGCCCATTACACGTTCGCCGACACATCGGAGACAGATGGTGGGCGTATCCTTGACGAGATCGAGATGCTGCGGCATTTGGAAACCGTCGGGGACGAATACTACCATGGGATCTTCTACCATCCCCAAAACAACAGCTGGGGATTCGTGGGCCTTGCCTACCTGTACGGATACAGCGCCATTTCAGGAATAGCGGACAATGACCCACTCTATCAAATTTTTGCCCACGAACTCGGCCACAACCTGAGTCTTTGGCACGCCCGCTGCGACGGCCCGGAGGATCATCCAGCCTATTTCCCGTACCCGGATGGCTCCATCGGAGCCTGGGGACACAGGTTCATAGCCGGCAACGACACGGGATTCGGTCGGTTGCTTAGCCCTGAGGAACACTCTGACGTGATGGAGGTCGATGAATGTCCCAACTGGAGATTCCGTCAGCCTTGGATCAGCGACACCAACTTCAACAAGGCTCTCGACTATCGGTTGGATCTTGCGTCGGCACAGGCCCGCTTCGCCCGGAGCGCGGCCATGCAGGAAACCCTGCTCCTGTGGGGCGGCGTCCACGATGGGGGCCTGCGCCTGGAACCCGCTTTCGCGCATGACGCGCGGCTGAAACTCCCAGAGGCCCCCGGTCCCTACCGGCTCGAGGGCCTCGATGCGGAGGGGCGCCGCCTGTTCTCGTTCAGCTTCACGCCGGACGCAGTCGCCCACGGCGGCGGCAGTTTCCTGTTCGCGATTCCCTTCGAGCCCGCATGGGCCGAGACCCTGGACCGCATCACGCTGACCGGCCCCGAGGGCTCGACGACCCTGGACCGGGAAACCGGCGGGCGGGCGGCGTTGATCATCGATCGAGCGTCCGGCCGAGTACGAACCATCGCGCGTGACTGGTCTGTCGGAGACGGGGTGCTTCCGGTGGCCATGGCGGCGGACGCGCAAGTCCAGGTCATCCGGGGACTGCCGAGAAGGTGAGCATTGATCGGTGCCTCGGTCGCCCGCTGGCCATCATGGCCGCGATGTGGGCCGTCGCGTGCGGCGGGGACGGAGGCATCGAGCCCGAGCCGCCGCCGCAGCCCAACCGGCCACCGGTGGCGACGGGCTCGCTCCCGGCCCAGACCATGACGGCGGGCGAGTCCGCGCAGGTGAACGTGGCCCCGTTCTTCAGCGACCCGGACGGCGACCCGCTTGCCTACACGGCGACGATCTCGAACACCGCCGTCGCCACCGTCTCCGTCTCGGGCAGCCTTCTCACCGTCTCCGCAGTCGCCGCGGGCACCGCCACCGTCACCGTCACCGCAACCGACCCGGGCGGACTTTCCGCGTCCGCTAGTGTACTGCCGCTAAAGTGTCATTAGCACGGGTGACCTTTGCCAGGATGTCCTTGACGGTGGCGGTCCAGACGAAGGGTTTCGGGGCGCGGTTTCTGTCGTCGATGTATGCCGTGATCGCGTGCACGAGCTGGCCGACGCTGTGGACCGCGAGGCGCTTGAGCTGGCGCTGCGTGAGTTCGGAGAAGAAGCGCTCGACGAGGTTCAGCCACGAAGACGAGGTGGGCACGAAGTGGAAGTGCACCCGGGGGTGCCTGTCCAGCCAGGCCTTCACCTTGGCGTGCTTGTGGGTGGCGTAGTTGTCGAGGATGAAGTGCAGCTCGAGTTCCGGGTCGGACCGTTTCTCGACGGTGCGCAGGAAACGGAGGAACTCCTGGTGCCGGTGGCGGGGCAGACACTGATGGATCACCTCTCCGGTGGCGACATCCAGCGCCGCGAACAGCGTCGTGGTGCCGTGGCGCTTGTAGTCGTGCGTCATGGTGCCCGCCCGCCCCTTCTTGAGCGGAAGTCCCGGCTGGGTCCGGTCCAGGGCCTGGATCTGGCTCTTCTCGTCGAAGGAGAAGACGATCGCCCGCTCCGGCGGTGCCACGTAGAGCCCCACCACGTCGCGAAGCTTCTCGACGAAGCGGGGATCGGTGGAGAGCTTGAAGTAGCGCACTTGGTGGGGCTTCAGCCCGTGCGCCTTCCAGATCCGCCTCACCTGGCTGTGATGGACTCCCATGCACTCTGCCATCAGCCGCGTGCTCCAGTGTGTTCCGTGCGGGGGCTGCTCCTCAAGCGTACGGCGCACGACCTCGGCCTCGAACTCGGGCGTGATCCGGCTTCGCGGCCGGCCGGGCCGGGGCCGGTCCTCAAGCCCCGGGATACCCTCCTCGTCATACCGGTCCAGCCAGCGCTGCACGGTGGGCAGCGAGACCCCGATCTTGCGGGCCAGGGCCCGGCCCGACAAACCTCCGGCCGAACCCAGGACGATCCGGGCGCGCTCCACGCGCCGCTGCGGGGTCGTGCGGGCTCGAACCCATCCCTCGAGCTCCTTGCGGTCCCCGGGTCGCAATCGAATCCTTCGTAAGGTGGCCATGCATGCACGATAACGCCCGCTTCACGTCATGCCCATTACACTTAAGCGCCGCTACACTAGCACCAACGTCACGGTAGTGGAGCCCAACCGACCACCGTCCGCACTCCTGCCGGTAGCACCTCAGCAGACGGCCGACGTCGGCGATACCATCACCGTGGACGTTTCTCCCTTCTTCACCGACCCGGACGGCGATGCGCTGACCTACGCGGCGGTGTCGTCGAACGTGGCCATCGCGACAGCCTCCGTGGCGGGGAGCACGGTGACGGTCGCGGGAGTCGCCGAGGGGATGGCCACGGTGACGGTGACGGCCAGCGACCCGGGAGGTCTTACGGCGTCTCTGAACATGAACGTCACCGTGACCGCGGGCGGCGGCGGGGCGGAGTACACCCCGTTGAGCGGGCTTACGATAACCGCGGCCGGAGGCTTCCGCTTCGGTTTCTTCAGCACTACGGCGTGCGTCACCACGCGCACCCTCGTCATCAACAACACGGAGTACACCATTCACTGGACGGAGTGGCAGCGGTCCAGCGGATCGGAGTGGAGCCAGGTTCCGGGCACGCGACGGGATGGAGCAATATGCGGGTACGATCTTACGAGCGCGCCCGCCGGAGAATACCGACTGGCCGGAGAGCTCAGCATCGATGGCGTTCGCGGTCGCTATCGGAGCGAGAACACGGTTACGGTCGGAGGGAGTGGCAACCGGGCCCCGGTGGCGGCGGGCTCCGTTCCGGCCCAGTCGTTGACCGCCGGGCAGTCCGCGCAGGTGAACGTGGCCCCCTTCTTCAACGACCCCGACGGGGACCCGCTCACCTATACGTCAGCCAGTTCGAACACCACTGTCGCAACCGTCTCGGTCTCGGACAGCATTCTCACCGTCTCCGCAGTCGCCGCGGGGACCGCCACTGTCACCGTTAACGCAACCGACCCGGGCGAGCTTTCCGCCAGCCAGACCATCCCGGTGACGGTCACCGAGGGCGGGGGCACCTCCGGTGATCGTGCGGCGCTGGTGGCCCTCTACAACGCGACCGACGGCCCGAACTGGGTCATCAACGAGAACTGGCTGACCAACTCGCCGCTGGGGGAGTGGTATGGGGTTGATACGGACGACTCGGGGCGAGTTGTAAGTCTTGATCTCTCCGGCCAATGGGACCGGGAAGCGGAAGAGTACGTGCGACATGGCCTGTCCGGTCCGATCCCACCCGAACTCGGCAACCTCTCCGGGCTGACGGAGCTATCTCTAACGGCCAACGAACTTGAAGGCCCGATCCCGCCCGAACTCGGCAACCTCGCCAACCTGACGGAGCTATCTCTCCATAGCAACCGACTCACGGGCGCGATCCCGCCCGAACTGGGCAACCTCGCCAACCTGACGGAGCTCCTTCTCGGTGTTAACGATCTGACGGGCCAGATCCCGCCGGAACTGGGCAACCTCGCCAACCTGACGGTGCTCACGCTCTACTCTAACGATCTGACGGGCCAGATCCCGCCCGAACTGGGCAACCTCGCCAGCCTGACCTGGCTCCCGCTCAGCGACAACAAGCTCACCGGGCCGATCCCGCCGGAGCTGGGAAACCTCGCCAACCTGAGGTCGCTCGACCTCGGCTACAACGATCTCACGGGCCCGATCCCGCCCGAACTGGGCAACCTCAGCAACCTGTCTTCCCTTTGGATCTCCGGCAACCGAGATCTGGCCGGTCCCATTCCGTCCGAGTACCAGGCTCTCCGTTTGCGCAGGTTCTATTGGAACGACACCGGCCTCTGTTCTCCCGACAACTCGTCCTTCCAGGCATGGCTCGATGCGATCGAGGACCACCGCGGGGGGGCGGTCTGTCAGGACGGTCGCGACTTCGAAGCTTTCAGCGGACTCAGGATCAACAACGACGGTTCCGTGACGCTGCAGGTGGGAAGCATCACCCTGAGCGCGGGCAAGGCGGGCTGCATGTCGGGCGGCGGCACGCTGAACGGCAGGGTCTACGACTACCACTGGACAGCATGGCAACGGAACACCGGGTCGGGTTGGAGCGAGGTGTCGGGTTCAAGGCAGACCGGCAAGCTGTGCGGCTACGACCTGACGTCGGCGCCGTCCGGCAAATACCGGCTGGTCGGCGACATGACGCTCGCGGGGACTCGCGCCAAGTACAAGAGCGAAAACGAAGTCACCGTGGGAGGCGGCGGCAGCAACCAGTCGCCCGTGACAGTGGGCACCATACCCGCCAAGACCGTGAAAGCGGGCGCGAGCGTGAGCGTGAATGCGTCTTCGTATTTCAGCGACCCCGACGAGGACGCGCTGACCTACACGGCCAGCTCCTCCAGAAACAGCGTGGCAACGGCCAGCGTGTCCGGCAACTCGATCACGGTGACCGGAGTGGCGGAAGGCACCGCGACGATCGAGATCACGGCCTGGGATCCGGGGGGACTCTCCGCCCGGCAGTCATTCGGCGTCACCGTGGAGAGCGATGGCGGTGGGGACTTCGAGACGCTCTCCGGATTCAGGGTGCGGAGCGACGGCGGCATAACGCTGCAGATCGGTGCGATAATCCAGACTGTCGGCAACTCGGGTTGCATCAGCGGCGGCGGCACGTACAACGGGAAGAAGTGGGAATTCCACGAGACGTGGTGGCAGCGCGACTCGGGTTCCGGCTGGCAGGATGTGCCGGGCACCAGGAAGACCGGCAGGCTGTGCGGCTACGATCTGTCCTCGGCCTCGTCGGGCAGGTACCGCGGGGTTGGAGACATTACGGCTGCCGATGTTCGCGGCAAGTATAAGAGCGAGAACGAGGTGAGCAGGTGATCCGGTTGAGTCCAACACGGCTAGTAGCTTGTGGCCGTGGGTCGTGTCTCTGCATCAGGCAATGCATCGGGAGGAGCAGATCGCGCTTGGCTTCTCTCGCCAGTCGTTGTAAGCACCTTCTCAGCGAGAGGCCGAAAAAATAAGCAGTAAGCACCACTTCATCGTCTTGTCAGCAACGATGGCAACAGTCGCCTGGGCGGCGGCCTGCGGCGACGGCGGCACGGAGCCGTCCGCGCCTCCTCCCGATCCCCCCCGGGCCACCACGGTCATGGTGAGCCCCGCGACCGCGGAACTCACGGCCTTGGGGGAGACCGTGCAGCTCCGGGCCGAGGTGCGCGACCAGAACGGACAGGCGATGGCCGGTGCTTCCGTGACTTGGGCGAGCGGCAGCGCCGCGGTGGGCATGGTGAGTGCGGCCGGTCTGGTTACGGCGGTCGCGAACGGGACAGCGATGATCACGGCGACTTCGGGCTCGGCGTCGGGCACCGCGACGGTCACGGTGGCCCAGGAGGTGAGCGTGGTCACGATCGCGCCCGTGGCCGACACGCTGGTGGCGGGCGATACCCTGCGCCTGACGGCTGAGGCCGCCGACGCCAACGGGCACCCGGTGGCGGGGACGGAGTTCGAATGGGCGTCGAGCGACACGCTGGTCGCCGTAGTGGACGATGCAGGCCTCGTGACCGGGTTCGGCGCGGGGGAGGCGGAGGTGACGGCCACGGCGGCGGGGGTCACGGGCCGCGCCGCACTCACGGTCATGGCTCCGGCGCCCACCACCGTAGCGGTCACTCCCGACACGGTGGCGCTGAGAGCGCTGGGACAGACCGCGCAACTGGCCGCCGAGGTGCGCGACCAGATCGGGCGCGTGATGGAAGGCGTCGGGGTCTCTTGGTCGAGCGCCGACACGACCATCGCGGCGGTCGACTCGGCGGGGCTGGTGTGGGCTGTGGGCAGCGGCACGACAGCGGTCGCTGCGATGGCGAGCGAGGCGACCGGCGAGGCGGTGGTGAGGGTGATGCAGTCGGCGGGCTCGGTGGTCGTGTCACCATCGGCGGACACGATCGCGCCCGCCGACACACTGCGTTTGGTGGCTGAAGCGCTCGACGAAAACGGCCATCCGGTGGCGGGGGCAGAGTTTCGCTGGACATCGAGCGATGTATCCGTAGCGACGGTGGACGCGTCGGGTCTGGTGCGCGGCGTCCTGGAAGGCATGGCCACGATCACAGCGGCGGTCGGGGAGGCCTCGGGGACATCGGAGATCACGGTGGAGAACCCGGACCGGGCGGCGCTGGTTGCGCTGTACGAGGCGACGGACGGGCCGAACTGGCGCAACTCCGAGAACTGGCTGACCGAGGCCCCGCTCGGGGAGTGGTTCGGGGTCGAGACCAATCGCGAGGGGCGGGTCGTCACATTGGCGATGAGTTATTGGGACCCTCAAACGGAACAATCGGTCGGCAATGGCGTGTCGGGCCCGATCCCGCCGGAGCTGGGCAACCTCGCCAATCTGGAGCGCTTGTACCTTCACGAAAACGATCTGACGGGCCCCATCCCGCCGGACCTCGGCAACCTCGCCAATCTGGAGCGCTTGTCCCTCCACGGTAACGACCTGACCGATCCCATCCCGGCTGAACTGGGCGGCCTCGCCAATCTGAAGTCGCTGGGGCTCGGGGCCAACGATCTGACGGGCCCGATCCCACAGGAACTCGGCAGCCTCGCGAGCCTCACGTCGCTGAACCTCGCAGGCAACGGTCTCACCGGCGCGATCCCGACCGAACTAGGCAACCTTGCCGACTTGGAGAGGCTATACCTCTCGGGCAACGACCTGACGGGCCCGATCCCCGAGAGCTTTCTCGGGCTCGATGCGTTGGAGCGGTTCCACTTCGGGAGGAACGCGGACCTATGCGCCCCTGGCGCGATCGATTTCGTGACTTGGCTGGAGGGCATCGAGGAAGCCTCCGGACCCTACTGCAACGAGTCGGACACGGACGTGCTCAACCAGTTATATGAGACCACCGGGGGTCCGGACTGGACGAATTCCGGCGGCTGGCTTGAGACTCCCGCACTGGAGGAATGGTACGGCGTGACGGCGAACTCGCTCGGTCGCGTGACGGCGCTCGATCTCAGCCGGAACAGACTCGTCGGAGGGCTCCCGGCCAAACTCGGAGAACTGGCTCAGATGACCGAGTTGAGGATCGCGGGCAACCCCGACCTTTCCGGTCGCCTTCCGCTCTCGCTGGACCGCCTCGCCCTCCGGACGCTTCACTACGCCGGCACGGGTCTGTGCGCTCCCATCTACACGTCCTTCCGCGACTGGCTGGGCGCGATCCCGTCCCACGAGGGCACGGATGCCGAGTGCGCCCCCCTTCCCGACCGCGAGGTGCTGGAGGCGCTGTATGATGCGACCCGCGGGCCGGACTGGACGCATAACGAGAACTGGCTGACGGATGCGCCGCTCGGCGATTGGCACGGCGTCGAAGTGGATGACCAGGGCAGGGTTGTGGAATTGAGCTTCCTTGCGAACCGCTTGATCGGCCGGATCCCGCGTGAACTCGGCGACCTAGCCAATCTGCGGAGGCTCGAACTCTATCGGAACCGGCTGACGGGCCCGATCCCCTCCGAACTTGGCAACCTCGCCAATTTGGGGAGACTCTACCTCCACGAGAACGACCTGACGGGCCCGATCCCGCCGGAACTCGGCAACCTTGCCAATCTGGGGTGGCTGTACCTCCACGAGAACGACCTGACGGGCTCAATCCCACCCGAGCTGGGCAACCTCACGGAACTGCGAGGCCTGAACCTGGCCGCGAATCGCCTCACCGACCGGATCCCGGCCGAGCTGGGCGGTCTCACCAATCTGGGGACTCTATACCTCGGCCGGAACGACCTGATTGGCGCGATACCGCCCGAGTTGGGCAATCTCGCCGATCTGCGGCGGTTGAACCTGGCCACGAATCACCTGACGGGTCGGATCCCGCCCGAGCTGGGTAGCCTCGCCGAACTGGAGTCCCTGTACCTTGGCGAAAACGAATTGACGGGGCCGGTGCCGCCGGAGTTCAGCGGCTTGACGCGCCTCCGAAACTTTGCGGTGCAGGGGAACGCCGACATGTCCGGGGTCTTGCCGGTTGGCCTCTCCAATCTCGCCGCGCTTGAAACGTTCCAGACTACAGGCACGGCTCTCTGCGCGCCCTCCGACGCCGGGTTCCTCGAATGGCTGGAAGGCGTCCCGAACCGGCGGGTCGCCCTCTGCGAAGGTGAACCAGCCGTGGCATATCTTGTCCAGGCCGTCCAGTCGCGGGAGTTTCCGGTTCCGCTCGTAGGCGGCGAGGAGGCGCTGCTACGAGTCTTGGTGACGGCCAGCCGTGACAACGACGAGCGCCTTCCGCCCGTCCGGGCCTCGTTTTACCTGAGCGGCACGCTCGCGCATGTCGCTGACATCCCCGGAGGGCCGGGTCCGATCCCAACCGAGGTCGACGAGGGATCTCTGGCGACGACGGCTAACGCGGTGGTCCCCGCGGACGTAGTGCAGCCGGGGCTGGAGATGGTGGTCGAAGTTGACCCGGACGGGACGCTCGATCCAGCGCTGGGCGTGGCGAGGCGCATCCCGGCCACGGGCCGAGCGGCCATCGACGTTCAGGCCATGCCGCTATTCGACCTCACTGTCGTGCCGTTCCTGTGGACCGAGGATCCGGACTCGGCGGTTCTGGAATTAGCCAGCGGGATGGCCGCGGATCCTGAGGGCCACGAACTGCTCGAACTCACCCGGACGCTTCTCCCGGTCGGCCGCTTGGACGTGAAGGCCCACGAGCCCGTGCTGAGCTCGAGCAACAACACTCTCGACCTGAGAAAACAGACGCCGGCGATCCGGGTCATGGAGGGTGGGACCGGGTACTGGATGGGTACGATGTCGGGAAGCTATACGGGCGCGGGCGGGCTCGCCCAACTCGGCGGCCCGGCGAGTTTTGCTATTCCGTTGGCCGATGCAATCGCGCACGAGCTCGGCCACAACTTCAACCTTTCCCACGCGCCGTGCGGTGGAGCGGGCAACCCGGACCCAGCCTATCCCAACGCGAACGGCACGATCGGAGCCTGGGGATACGACTTCCGCGACGACCGGCTGGTGCCACCAAGCTGGTTCGACCTGATGGGATCCTGCGGTCCCGACCTGGAATGGATCAGCGACTTCCACTTCAGCAAGGCGCTCCACTTCCGCCTCAGGGAGGAAGACGCGCTCTCGGCGGCCGCTGCCGCAGCCGCCAGGTCGCTTCTGCTGTGGGGCGGTACGGACGCGGACGGCCAACCGTATCTGGAGCCGGCCTTCGTCGTCGACGCCCCGCCTGCACTCCCCGGCTCCCGGGGCGAGTACCTGCTGGCAGGGCGGGCGGCCAACGGGCGCGAGCTGTTCGCGCTGCGCTTCGGCATGCCGGAGACGGCCGACGGCGACGGGAGTTCGTCGTTCGCGTTCGCCCTGCCGGTGCGGCCCGAGTGGGCGGCGCAGCTAGCGAGCATCACGCTCTCCGGGGCCGGTGGATCGGCTACACTGGACGGTGATACAGATCTTCCCATGACCATTATGCTCGACCCGAGCACCGGACAGGTGCGAGGCATCCTGCGGGACCCGCCTCAGGCGGACGCGGCGGCGGCCCTCGCCCCTCAGGCGGGTCCCGACAGCCTCGACGTGCTCTTCAGCCGTGGGATTCCGGGGGCGGGGGCTTGGCGGCGATGACGAGCGGCCGCGCGGGAAGAACTCGGTGAGCCGGCGGCACTCTTCCGGGAGTTCGGGGAAGTCGGAGACGCCCTCATGGCGGCCTCTGCTGCTGGCCGGCTGGGGGCTGTACACGCTGTCCTTCCTCCTCCCCGGGTTCGTGATCGGAGCCGTGGGCGCTTCGGCGCTCGGACTCGGAGCGTTCAATCTCCTCCGCCCGCTCCCGCTCCCGGTCGACGGTGATCGGTTCATGTACGGACATCTGGGGACTGCCTGCTGGGTGTGGTCCGCGTCGTTCGCACTGGTGGCCGTCTCGCTGTGGCTGCGCGATCGCGAGTGGGCCCCCGGCCGGCCCAGGGAATCGATGGCGTAGACGGCGAGCTTCGCCGTCGCATGGGTTCTCTCCGCTGCTCGACTTGTCGCCTCCCGACCCCGCAGGGCAGGCGGGAACCTCTCAGGTGGCGACCCCGGAGCCGGGTCTCTCGCGATGGAGGACCGGGCGCTCTCCGATGCCCTCGCCTCGGGTTGGCTGCAGTCCGTCCCGGCCGGAAATGGGCCGACTTGGCAACCTGCGCTCGATCTACAAATGGCCATCAGAGCTATAGCCCAACTTCGAACTCCCAGAAGCGGGCAACTTAGTGCAGTGCGGCGACATAGCCGTGGTCCGGGGGTGTACGCTACTGGGTACGGGTCAGGGGCGGACGCCGAGGAGGCGGAAGGCTTCGGCCTGGAGCGGGGTGGGGCGGGTGAGGACATCGGCGGCCACGGCCCCCTGTGCGGCGGGCTGAACGCGGTTGCGGGTGAGCGTGGCGAGGTCGGCCAGCAAGGTCTGGAAGCTGTGGACGGGCAGGCCGCCGGGGGTGCGTTTCCTGCCCGCCTTGGCGTGGGCCGAGGGAGAGGGACGGGCGGGGGCGACGGGCGAGGATCTGGCGGCCTCGGCCGCGGCGGGATCGTCGTCGTCGAAGAGCAGCGGCGCGAGCGCGCGGCGCATGTGCCACTCGACGTAGTAGGCGAGCATGCAGAGGAAGACGTGGGCCCGGACCCGGCCTTCGAGGCGGTGGTGGACCGGGCGCACCTTGAGATCCACGGTCTTGTAGCTGCGGAACGCCCGCTCGACGCGGCTCAGGCTCTTGTAGGACCGGACCGCCTCTTCGGCCGGGAGCTCCGCGGCGGGCACGTTGGTGCGGATGACGTAGATGCCGTCGAGGGCGGCCTCTACGGCGATGCGGTCCTCGTTGCGCACATACGAGAAGCCGTCGTCGGTGCTCTCGGTGTCGAAGTGCTTGCCGACCTTGAAGCGGCGCAGCGCCCGGTCGGCGCGCACGGCGATCTTGTCCTTGCCCCGCAGGGGCCGCTGCTCGCGCCGGGTGGCGGCCACGACCTTGTCCAGCTCGCGTTCGGTGGCGGCGAGCAGGTCCAGCCGCTTGCGGGCCCGCTCGGCGGCCAGCAGCGGGTTGCGGCACACCACCAGGCGCTCCCCCGGGAACAACTCGGGCGCGGTGATCTCGGCCAGATCCTGTTCGTCGAAGAGGGAGAGCTGCAAGGTGCCGCCCTTGACCAGCTTGCGGATCGCCGGAGCCCGCAACGCGGTGATCCACCCCAGGCCCGCGGGCCGGACCTCCTCGCGGATGCGGGCGTCGGTCAGCAGCCCCCGGTCGCCGACCAGGACGATGCGCGACAGGGAGAAGCGTTTGCGCAGCTTCTCCAGCTGGGTGGCCAGCGTGCCGGGATCGGCGGTGTTGCCCTCGAAGACCTCCGCGGCGACCGGGCAGCCCTCGCGGTTGCACAGCAGCGCGAAGACGATCTGGAGCTTGCCGCGCTTGCCGTCGCGGGAGTAGCCGCGCTTGGCCAGCGGACACTTCGAGCCCTCGAAGTAGACCGAGGTGACGTCGCAGAGCACCAGGGCGCCCTCTTCGAGGTGCCGGGCCGCCAGGTGGCGCTCGATGCGGGCCTGGCGCTTGAGCAGCCAGTCCATGGCGCGGTAGAGCTCGTTCTCGCCGGCGTCCTCGACGCCGAGTTCCTCGCCCAGCGTGTGGGTCAGGGTCTCGCGGGACAGGGAGCGGGCGGTGGCCAGCTTGGAGCGGGGATCCAGGATGCGGGCGAGGATCATGGCGGTGGCCAGGGCCCGGTCGCGCGAGGGGCGGCGGTCCAGGAGCTTCTCGAGGCCGAGGCGGCGGGCGGTTCCCAGCACGGCGGCGGCGTGGCCGTGGGGCCGGGAGCGGAGGATGGCGAAGGCGTCGCCGAGGGAGGGCAGCGCCACCCCGCCCTTGAGCAGGATGCGGAACCCCTCGACCAGATCGTCGGGCCACTTCGACAGGTTGGCGAGGGTGCGTTTCTTGACCTTGCCGTCTTCGCGGAAGGACTCGCGCAGCAGCACGGCGGGCGGGGAGCTCCGGTTGGGCACGCGTTCGACATACATGGGTATTATAATAACGACTACAATGAGTCATGGCAAGTTGATATCTCTTACACTACATGGGTACGCCAGACACCACGACAATCCCGCCAAAACACCCGCCTGCCAATGAGTTACAGCGTCAGGAGGCCCGGATTCCGCTGGAAGTTGGGCTATAGCGTGCTGATACGTATACTAGCCTGATATGTATGGCCCTGTTAGGCTCAGGAGAGGTGGGCATCCAGCTCTTCACTCTTCCGCCGCCCACCTTCTCAGCGAGAGGCAGAAATGAGCCGCAGCCGACACTTCATCGTGTTGACAGCAGCGATGGCAGCAGTCGCCTGGCCAGCGGCCTGCGTTGACGGCGGCACGGAGCCGTCGGCGCCTCCTCCCGATCCCCCTGGGCCATGGGGTCTAGGGTGACACTGGACAGCCGTGAGAGGTCGGCCACAGAGGGCGGCGTGGTCACGCTGGGCCTGACGGTGGATCCGGTGCCGGATTCGCCGATTAGCGTGCGCTACACGCTCGGCGTGGATGACGACCCGTTGACCTCGGACGCGGACGGCTCCGACCACACGGACGGCGGAGGGGCGCGGTCGAGATCGCGGCAGGGGCACGTGCTGCGATGATCGAAATCACCATCAATGACGACGGCGACATCGAGCCAGTACGCGAGGTGTTCACGGTGACGCTGAACACGCCGGGGAGTGATGCGGGATACGGCCTTGGCGCGGTTGCCCCGGCATCGGTGACGATCGAGGAGGGCGTGTGCGACCGCACGCCCCAGGTCAGGGACGAGATCGTCCAACAGGCAGGGGTCGGCGACTGCGTAGAGGTCGAAGACCAGCATTTGGAGTCGATCCAGGAATTGAACTTCTGTTTTCGGAAGTACGAGTGGTTCACCGCATCACGCTGACGGGCCCCGAGGGCTCGACGGCCCTGGACCGGGACACCGGCGGGCGGGCGGCGTTGATCATCGATCGAGCGTCCGGCCGAGTACGAACCATCGCGCGTGACTGGTCTGTCGGAGACGCCGCGCTACCGGCGGCCATGGCGGCGGACGCGCAAGTTCAGGTCATCCGCGGACTCCCGAGACGGCGAGCATGATGTCCCGCGCTCCCGCTCCACAGCCGCCGAAGGCGTCGGTTACTTCGGGACTAGCGCATGCAGTCAGGGGAAGGCATCGGCGGCCGCGCGAAAGCAGAGAAGCGAATGTTCCGGTCTCTGCTGGGGTTGGCGTGTTGTATCGGTCGCGGTCAGCGGCGCGCGCGCTCCTACCAATCGTGCTTGCGGCCGCCTGCGAGAGCCCCATGGCCCCGAGCCCCTGCGGCCCGATCCCTCAGGTGACGGTCCATGCCGGCGAGACTTCGAGCGTGCCAGCCTGCTTCAACGATCCGGACGGGGATGTCCTGAGCTACGGAGTCGGTTCGTCGAACGCCGCCGTGGTGGCAGCAACGATTAGCGGCGGTGTCGTCACGGTGACGGGCCGCGCCCCGGGGAGCGCGACGATCACGGTCACGGCTGTGGACAGCGACGCGCTCCGGGCGCAGCAGAGCTTCCGGGTGGAGGTGCCGAACCGCCCGCCGCGGGTGCGCGGGAGCATCCCGGCACAGCGGGTGGAGGCCGGGCGGGAGGTCGTCGTCGATCTGGCGTCCTGGTTCGAGGAGCCCGACGGCGAGAGCCTGGCTTTCCGGGTCGTCCCGTCGGACCCGGCAGTTGCCGACGTGGCGGTGTCGGGCACCCGAGCCACTTTGACGGGATTGGCGAAGGGGGTGGCCGACATCACGGTGACGGCCACCGATCCGGGTGGGCTGGCGGCCGTGCAGACGTTCAGGTTCGAGGTGCCGAACCGGGGACCGGTAGCGGTGGGCGTGATCGAGGGGCAGATCGTGGAGCGCGGCGAGACGCGCACGATCGATCTGGCGGCCTGGTTCCACGATGCCGACGGGGACCTGCTCCGCTATGTGACATCGTCGTCGAACCCCCGTGCGGTGACGGCAAGCGTCTCCGGAGCAGCGCTTCAGCTGACGGCGATTGCAGCTGGCCGGGCGACAGTCACCGTGACCGCCCGGGACCCCGATGGGCTGACGGCGACCCAGAGCTTCAGCGCGGAAGCGCCCAATCGGCCGCCGGCTGCGGTCGGCGTGTTGCCGGACCAGGAACTGGCTACGGGAGAGACGGTCCAGCTGGAGGTGCAGGATCACTTCACGGACCCCGATGGAGACGCGCTGACCTACACGGCGACCTCGTCCAATTCAAGTGCGGCGAGGGCGTCGGCATCGGGCTCGACAGTCACGATCACGGCGGCGAGCGCGGGAAACGCGACGGTCACCGTTACGGCGAGGGATCCGGGCGGGCTTGGCGCCTCTCATCAGTTCCGAGTCACGGTGCATCTGCCCAATCAGCCGCCCCGCCCGGTGGGGTCGATTCCCGCGCAGACGATCGAGACGGGGGATGGCGCGACGGTCGATGCATCGGCGTATTTTACCGATCCCGACGGGGATCCGCTGACCTACTCAGCCTCCTCTTCCGACCCTGGCATCGTCTCGGTCGAGGTCTTCGGAGCGACGCTCGAACTCCAAGGGCTGCGCGAGGGACGGGCGACGATCACCGTCACGGGCACCGATCTTGGCGGACTGGCGGCTACCCAGTCCTTCCAGGTGACAGTGACCGGCGAAGACCGGGGCCTCTTCCAGATCGACCTCCGCTTCGCCACGCCGATGAGCTCGTCCCAGAGGGCGGCTTTCGAGAGAGCTTCCTCGCGCTGGATGGCGATACTGGCGGACACGGAGCTGCCGGACATGCCGGTTTCGGAGGGTGTGGTCGGATGCCGTTTCTCCGAGGAGGCATACGAAGAGCGTGTGGGCGTCATCGACGACCTTCTGATCATCGCGGCCGTTGCCGAAATCGACGGTGATGACGGGACCCTGGCTCGGGCCGGGTTCTGTGGGGTTCGCGACGCGTCACGGCTGCCCTATTACGGCTTGATGGAGTTCGACGCTGCCGACTTGGCCGGGATGGAGGCGGACGGGATCCTTGAGAGCGTGATCCTCCACGAGATGGGCCACGTGCTCGGGATCGGGTCGCTCTGGGACCGCCATGGACTCCTGCGCAATCCCTCGCTGGCGGCCGAGCGCGAGGTGGACACGCACTTTGCGGGCGCGCAGGCGATCCGGGCGTTCGACGAGGTTGGGGGCGCTTCCTACACGGCTGGCGCGAAGGTCCCGGTGGAGAACACGGGTACCCGGCCCGGGAGCGACGATTCGCACTGGCGAAAGAGCGTCTTCGGTAACGAGCTGATGA
This sequence comes from Longimicrobiales bacterium, assembly GCA_965225805.1. GTDB lineage: Bacteria > Gemmatimonadota > Gemmatimonadetes > Longimicrobiales > Gaopeijiaceae > BD2-11. The sequence continues at coordinate 665,715 of OZ245327.1, read as the reverse complement.
ATCCGTCGGCCGAGCCGGTGATGCCGCTGAGCGCGGTGACGGCTGCATCGCTGGCGGACCTGGGCTATGCCGTGCGCATGGACCTCTCTGACGCCTACCGGCTTCCGGGCGCGGCGGCGCTTCGCGCTCATGAGCGCCGCGCGATCGATCTCGGTAACGACGTGATCCGCATCCCAATCGAGGTGCGAAACGAGAAGGGGCGCGTGGTGGGGATCCTGCTTCCATGAACGGCGGCCACCGCGGCAACTCCGCCGTGTTGGGGTTCCGGCGCGCAGGACATATCGCGGACGTTGCCGAAATGAAGCGTGCCGCGCACTCGCAAGACCCTCAGGACAACTACGGGACACCCAGGAGAAGAGAAATGAAAGCGAGCAACCCGCAGTCCCCCTCTCGATCCGGTCGAACACGGGCCGGTTCTCTCTGGGTCCGCGCGACCGTCCTCATCGCACTTGCGGCGACCGCCTGTGAGAGCCCGGTGGCCCCGGCCGCCTGCGGCCCGCTTCCGCAGGTGACCGTCAACGTCGGCGAGACCTCCAGCGTTGCCGCCTGCTTCAACGACGAGAACGGCGATGTCCTGAGCTACACGGCCGCATCGTCGAACCCGGGAGTGGCCACGGCCTCGATCTCCGGCACCTCGATCACCGTCACGGGCATCTCACCTGGCAACACCACGGTCACCGTCACGGCCAGCGACCCCGACGGGCTCCAGGGCCAGCAGAGCTTCGCGGTCATGGTTCCGAACCGTGGGCCGCAGCCGCGCGGCACGGTGCCGAACGTCACGGTGCAGGTGGGTAGGACCGCAACGGTCGAGGCATCCCAGTACTTCTCGGAGCCGGACGGGGAGTCGCTGACCTACGCGGCCAGCGCGTCGGACGGCGGGGTGGCGAGCGTGAGCGTTGCGGGTTCCACGATCACGGCCACTGCGGAGGCCAAGGGCAGCACCACACTCACGATGACGGCGCGCGACCCCGGCGGACTCACGGCCACCCAGTCCTTCCGGTTCACGGTGCCCAACCGGCCCCCGGTGCCGGTGGGCGGGATCGGCGCGCAGACCATCGAGGTGGGCCAGTCGGTCACCGTCGACGTCGCCGCCTTATTCAGCGACCCGGACAACGACCCGCTCACCTACACGGCGGCCTCCTCGATCCCTGCGGTTGCCCGCACGCGCGTGTCGGGCAGCGCGATCACGATCACGGCCGCCGGGCCGGGAGCGACCACCATCACGATCACGGCCCGGGACGACGAGCGCGCGACGGCGACCCAGCAGGTGAGTGTGACGGTGCCCCAGCCGAATCGAGCCCCGCAGCGGGTGGGTTCGATTCCCGCCCGAACGATCGACGTGGGCGAGCGTGCGACCGTGAATGCGTCGCAGTACTTCAGCGATCCGGACAACGACGCGCTGAGCTACGCGGCGGCATCGTCCAGTTCGAGTGTGGCCAGGGTGTCGGTGTCGGGCTCGACGGTGACCATCACGGGAGCGGGCGCGGGGAGAGCGACCATTACGGTAACCGCACGGGATCCGGAGGGCTTGACGGCTACGCAGCAGGCACGTGTCACGGTCTCGCAAGCCAACCGCGCGCCCCGACCGGTGGGAGCCATCCCTCCGCAAACAATCGGGGTGGGCGGGCGTGCCACGGTGAACGCGTCGCAGTACTTCAGCGATCCGGACAACGACGCGCTGACGTATTCGGCGACCACATCGAACTCGAGCGTTGCACGGGCCTCCGTTTCGGGCTCGACAGTGACCATCACGGGAGCGGGCGCGGGGAGCGCGACCATTACGGTAACCGCACGGGATCCAGAAGGATTGACGGCCACCCAGCAGGCGCGCGTCACGGTCTCGCAAGGCAACCGCCCGCCCCGGCCGGTGGGGACCATCCCCTCGCAAACGATCAATGCGGGCGGCACGACCACGGTGAACGCGTCGCAATACTTCAGCGACCCGGACAACGACGCGCTGACGTATTCGGCGACCTCCTCGAACTCGGGCGTTGCACGGGCCTCGGTTTCGGGCTCGACGGTGACGATCACGGGAGTGAGCGCGGGAAGCGCTACAATCACCGTAACCGCACGAGACCCCGAAAGCCTTAGCGCCACTCAGCAGTTCAGCGTGTCCGTTGGGTCGGCGGGAGCGCCGGATCTGGAGTTCACGAATGTGACGCCGACCTCGGTGACGGGGTCACCTGGCGACACGGTATGGGCCGAGTTCACGCTTCGGAACAGCGGGAACGCCACGGCCGCTGCCACCACGATCCGGACCTACCAGTCGACCAACTCGTCCATATCTACCAGCGACTCGGAGATCGGGCGCCTCCAAACAAGCAGCCTCGCGGCGGGACGTACCGTGACGTTTGATCAAGGAATCATCCTGTCCTCTAGCGCCTCAGGCACCTTCTATTTCGGGCTTTGCGCGGACGCCGTGGCCGGCGAGTCCGACACGGGCAACAACTGCTCTCGGGGCGTCCGGGTGACCGTGGGTGGGTCCAGCTCGGGACCGGATCTGGTCGTGAGTCTATCGACGGCGAGCGTCACGGTGTCCCCGGGGGGCAGCTTCTCCTACGACGTGACGATCCGCAACCAGGGCGACGCTACGTCAGCTGCGACCCGGGCTCGGACTTTTGCTTCGACAGACGCGACCATCTCCACGAACGACACTCAGATTGGTAGCGCCTCCTCGGTGCCTTCGCTGGGGCCGTCGCAGGAAGCCAGCGGCACCCAGACGCTCACGGTCGGCGCCGACGCTACACCGGGGACCGTCTATATCGGGGAATGCGTTGACGCCGTCTCCAGAGAATCGAACACGAACAACAACTGCTCCTCGGCGATCACCTTGACGATCCAGACGGGTGGCGGCGGCGGGAGCGACACGACCTACACGACCGGCCAGACGATCGAGACGCTGCCGACAGGTTTCTGGACTCCGGACGCAAGCGGCGGCGGAATCGGCTTCCAGTTCTCGGCCGGCAGCGTGACGATAAGGTTCAACGGCACGAGCTCCTACATCGTGGAAAACAACATTCGATACAGCTGCCTGAGCAGCAGCGGGTGCGAGATCGCCAACCGGCGGGTCACCAGGGGCAGCATCCGGGCGCGTTCACAGTCGAGCGGCAGCCTGATCGCCGAACCGCAGTGGGATGGCCTCCTGAAAGCGACTGGCACGGAAGGGACGGTTATCCGCGTGCGACCCGGTGAGGACCTGCCCGCGGCCCTCCGTGAGGTAGAGGCCGTCCTGTGGATCAGGCCGGGCGGCGGCGAAGAATGACGAACCAGCCGGCTCGAGGCCGCGGTGACTCCTGCTGCGACGATCTCCGCGTCCACAAGGCAATCGATGGGTCCACCATCCGCGCCGAACTCCGCTGCGGGAAAGGACAACCCATGAAACGACTCCAATCACTGGCATACCTGCTTACGCTGGTCCTCAGCGTTACTGCGTGCGCCGAGCTCACCGGCGCATCGGCCTGGCAGTGCGACGTGACCCTCACCATGGACGGCAGCTCCGCATCCGGCTCGGGATCTGGCTCGACACAGCAGGAGGCGCTCGAAGAGGCGCGCTCGGTCGCGTGCCCCCAGCTCGGCCTCGGTGGTGAGGCGTTGAGCCGCTGCCAAGCTGGGCAGAGGAGGGCACCAGCATTGCCTTAGCCGAGCCGCAGCTGCGTAACCGTTCAGCCCTTCGCCGGCGGCCGGGGGTTTGGTGGACGGTTCCGCTTGTAGCCGTGTTCGTCTCCGGCTGCGGCGACGGTGCGACCACCAGCTCACCGGCGAACCGCACCCCCACTGCGCTAGCCGTGATTCCGGACCAGGAGGTCCGGGTTGGCCAATCGGTTACGCTCGGCATGTCGGCCTACTTCGCCGACCCCGACGGGGACGCGCTCACGTACGGAGCGTCGTCGTCCGACCCCTCGGTGGCCGCCGTCTCCGCCTCCGGCTCCTCGGTCACGATCACCGCCGTAGCGACGGGCTCCGCCACGATTCACGTGACGGCCACCGATCCGGGCGGCCTCAGCGCCATGCGGACGTTCCAGGCCGCCGTGCCCAACCGGGCGCCCGAGCCGACGGGCGCGATCCCGGGCCAGACCGTATTCGTCGGCGAGACGGCCACAGTCGACGTGTCGACGTACTTTGCCGACCCGGACGGGGACGCGCTCAGCTACAGGGCATCCTCGTCAGATCCGTCGGTGGCGGTCGTCGCCGTCTCCGGCTCGGAAGTGACGATCAGGGCCGTATCCCAAGGCTCCACCACGATCACAGTGACGGCCACCGATCCGGGCGGCCTCAGCGCCATGCAGACGTTCGAGGCCACCGTGCTCAACCGGGCGCCCGAGCCGACGAGCGCGGTCCCGGATCTCTCCATTCACGTCGGCGAGTCGGCCACGGTCGACATCTCGTCCCACTTCGCCGACCCGGACGGGGACGTGCTCAGCTACGGGGCGTCCTCGTCAGATCCGTCGGTGGCGGTCGTCGCCGTCTCCGGCTCGGAAGTGACGATCAGGGCCGTATCCCAAGGCTCCACCACGATCACAGTGACGGCCACCGATCCGGGCGGCCTCACCACGACCCAGTCTTCCGGCGTAACCGTCATGCCGTCGGCACCGGACCTGGTGTTCACGACCGTGTCGCCGGCCTCCGCTACGCTGACACCGGGCGATTCGGTGACCTTCACGTTCGGTATCCGCAACCGGGGCACGGTTGTGTCGGGGGCAACGACGATCCGTGCCATGCGGTCGTCGAATCCCATCGTCAGCGCCCGCGACACCGAACTCAGGTCCTGGTCGTTTTCGTCCCTGGCCCCGTCGCAGGACCGCACGCTCCCGCTCACGATTTCGGTCGGCGCGGGCAGCGCGCCGGGAACGATCTACATCGGCATGTGCGTCGATCCCGTGACGGACGAATCGAATACACGCAACAACTGTTCCGAGGGTGCCCGGCTTGCCATCACCTCGTCCTCGATCAAGCGCGCGCCGGTCGGTGGGCACCGGTCGGCCATCCGCATCCGAACGTCGCGCCCGCCCGCTGGCGAGCCCGGCGGAGGCACGTAAAGGACTGGGCGAAGATGAAGATCGAACTTTACGCGCATCACATGCAGCCGCGGACAACCCGGCCTTCCTGGCAAGCGTGCGTGCAGGGAGCCGCGTTCCTGGCGTTTGCGATCGTGGCGGCATGCGGCGACGAGTCCGTCGTCGATCCACCGACGGCGGTCGTAGCATCGGATTTCGGATCGAGCGCGATGCTGGCGGCGACGAGCGACCGGGAGGTCCTCATCGCGCTCTACGAGGCCGCCGACGGGCCGAACTGGCTCAACAACGAGAACTGGCTTACGGATGCGCCGCTGGGGGAATGGTACGGGGTGGATACGGATGATGCAGGCCGAGTGGTCCGGCTGAGTCTCGCAGGCCGGTGGGATAGCGAGGGGAGACGTTGGGTGAGGCATGGCCTCGCGGGCGCCATTACGCCGCAACTGGGCGGTCTGACCAACCTGGAACGCCTGGAACTCGCGCACAACGAGTTGACGGGCGCCATGCCGTCGGAACTGGGCGGCCTGGCCAACCTCCAATCGCTGTCTCTCTGGGACAACGAACTCTCGGGCGCCGTCCCGTCGGAACTGGGCGGCCTGGCCAACCTCCAAACGCTGTCTCTGGGGCTCAACGAACTCTCGGGCACCATCCCTGCGGAACTGGGCGGCCTGGCCAACCTCCAATCGCTGTTTCTCTGGGGCAACGAGCTCGCGGGCGCCATCCCTGCGGAACTGAGCGGCCTGGCCAACCTCCAATCGCTGTCGCTGGGGCGCAACGAACTCTCGGGCGCCATCCCCGCGGAACTGGGCGGCCTGGCCAACCTCCAATCGCTGTCTCTCTGGAACAACGAACTCTCGGGCACCATCCCTCTAAGCTTCCAGCAGCTCTCGGAGCTGGAGCGTCTCAGATTCGAGAGTAACGCAGATCTCTGCCTGCCCGATGCATTGGTCGCTTGGTACGAGGCCCTTGAAGAACGGAATGGCCCGGTCTGCCCCGACAGGGAGGTGCTGGGGGCCCTGTACGAAGCCGCGGGGGGGGGGGGCTGGACCAACGCCGATGGATGGCTTGGAGACGGTCCGCTGGGCGAGTGGTACGGTGTGGATGTCGATTCATCCGGCCTGGTGTCCACCGTGGACCTTGCGGGGAACGGACTCTCGGGCGGCCTGCCTGGAAGGCTCGGCGACCTGGCCGGCCTGACGACGCTGCGGGTAGGAGACAACGCTCTGACCGGACGGTTGCCAACTTCGCTGGGGCTGACGCCGCTCCAGGAGCTGCGCTATGCGAACACGAGCCTGTGCGCCCCGGTGGAACCGTGGTTTCAGGATTGGCTGGCTGCCCTCGCGCAGCACGAAGGCACAGGGGTGCAATGCCCTCCTTTGTCCTCCCGCGAGATCCTTACAGTGCTCTACGAAACGACCGATGGACCCAACTGGGAGGAATCGGGCAACTGGCTCACCGATGCTCCGCTGGGAGAGTGGCATGGCGTGGAGGCGGATGCGGACGGGACGGTCGTTTCCCTGGATCTCCGGCGGAACGGGCTGGATGGGGCGATCCCGCCGGAGTTGGGTGGGTTGGCCGAACTGGAAACCCTGATCCTCTTTCGCAACCGGCTAACCGGGCCGATCCCTTCGGCGTTGGGAGCGTTGGCCACGGCCAAACTCGTCGTTCTCACGGCAAACGAGCTCTCGGGGCCGATCCCTCTGGAGTTGGGCGGGTTGGCAAGCGTGGAGGAACTTTTCCTGAACGAGAACCGGTTGACATCCGTCCCGGCGGAGTTGGGCGACCTGAGCAACCTGCGAGAGCTGAGTCTCAATTTCAACCGGTTGACGTCCGTCCCGGCGAAACTCGGCGGCTTGGCCAAGCTGGAATACCTGGGGCTCTGGTCCAACGAACTGACGTCCGTCCCGGCGGAGTTGGGCGAATTGAGCAGCCTGGTGGTGCTGGATCTTGACGACAACCAACTGACCTCCATTCCCCCGGAACTGGGCCGCCTGGATCGTCTTGAGTTTCTTTGGCTGGCATCAAACGAACTGACGTCCATCCCGGCGGAACTGAGCGCATTGGCGAGCTTGCGGCGGCTGGTTCTGAAAGGGAACCGGCTGACCGCTGTTCCAATTGGGCCCGGCGGCTACCCAAACCTGCAGATCCTCAATCTTTCGTCCAACGAGTTCACGTCCTTTCCGCGGGAGCTGGGCGCGTTGAACGGTTTGTGGCGGCTGGTTCTGGAGGGGAACCGGCTGACCGCCGTTCCGCCTGGACCTGGCGGCTTCGCGAGTCTGGCGATCCTGGATCTTTCGTCCAACGAGTTCACGTCCTTCCCCCATGAGTTGGGCGGACTGGGCAACCTCAGGCAGCTGGAACTCGACGGGAACCGGCTGACCGACATTCCGCCAGCAATAGGAAGGATGGGCGGGATCGCCGGCAGGGATCGGCTTGCCCACTACGCCGACGAGTTGCCGCCCACCCCGGTGAGGTTGAACGAATCGCGCGATCCCTGGCGGCTGGATCCTGAGCGAAACCAGTGGACGTCGATCTCCAGGAAGCCGGGCACGGCGGACGCTTTGCGGACCCACCTGGAATTCGACCGGAGCCGGTCGACGAACGTGGGGTCGCGCGTTGGCGGCTTTGCAAGCCTGCAGGTCCTGGATCTCTCCTCCAACGAGTTCAGCGGCTCACTGCCGGCGGGGTTGGTCGAGTTCACTGGCCTTACAAGTCTGGGGCTTTCCGACAACGCCGGGCTGACCGGGGCCCTTCCCCTGGACATGACGGCGTTGGAGCGCCTCGAGGATCTTCACACGACGGGGACGGAGCTCTGTGCGCCGGCAGACCCGTCGTTCCTCGATTGGCTCGAAGGCGTGACGCGGCAACGGGTGGCGCTCTGCGACCGCGACGGCGACGCGGCCGCCTATCTCACGCAGGTCGTCCAGTCTCGCGAGTTCCCGGTGCCCCTGGTCGCGGGCGAGCCGGCCTTGCTGCGGGTATTCGTCACGGCGGGGCAGGCGACCGACGTGGCCCTGCCCCCCGTCCGGGCCACCTTTTACCGGGACGGGGCCGTGATCCACGAGGTGGACATTCCGGGAAAGGCAGATCCCATCCCGACGGCGATCGATGAGGGCTCGTTGTCGAGGTCGGTAAACGCGGAGCTTCCCGGGTGGGTCATCCAGCCGGGGCTGGAGTTCGTGATCGAACCGGATCCGGAAGGGATGCTCGATCCGGAGCTGGGCGTGGCCAGGCGCATCCCCGCGACGGGCCGGATGGCGGTCGACGTGCACGCGATGCCGGTGTTCGAGCTGACGCTCGTGCCCTTCATCTGGGAAGAGAGTCCGGACTCCTCCATTGTGGAGATCACGGCGGCGATGGCCGCCGACCCGGAGGGGCACGAGCTGTTTGAGCGGGCGCACCTGCTGCTGCCGATTGCGGAGCTGGACGTGACCGCGCACCCGGCCGTCGCTTCGCCGACGAACAACGGCTTCAGGATTCTGGCGCTTACGGAGATGATCCGGGTCGCCGAGGGCGGGCGCGGCCACTACCTGGGAGTCATGGCCGGACCCACGGAGCCGAGCAGTCTCGGCGGCGTGGCGAATGACATTGGAAGCTGGTCGAGTTTCTCGGTCCTCAATGCCGAGACAATCGCGCACGAGCTCGGCCACAACCGCAACCTGTACCATGCGCCTTGCGGCGGAGCCGGCGGACCGGACCGGTACTATCCCTACGGCCGAGGGAACATCGGCGCCTGGGGCTACGACTTCCAAACAGGCGAATTGGTACCGCCCGGTCGACCGGACTTCATGTCCTATTGCGATCCGACCTGGACCAGCGATTACCAGTTTACGAACGCCGTCCGATACCGGCTCGAGACCGAGAGCAACTCGATCATCGTCGCAGCTGCGGATACCCGTGCTGCGGCTTCCTCAAGCCGGACCCTGCTCGTTTGGGGCGGCCTGGACGGGGATGGCTCGCCGTACCTCAAGCCGGCCTTCTTCATCGACGCCCCACCGGCACGGCCATCGTCCGACGGCGCTTGGTCGCTCACGGGGCGGGATCCCGGCGGCGCCGAGCTGTTCTCGGTGTCCTTCGCCATGGCAGAGTTCACCGACACCGAAGATGACCACGCAGGGTTCTCCTTCGCCCTGCCGGTGACGTGGACCGGAGAGCTGGCGAGCATGACGCTGCAAGGTCCAGGAGGCTCCGCGAGCCTCGACCGAGGCATCAACGACCCCGTCACGATTCTGCGCGATGCAGCGACAGGCCAGATCCGGGGAATCCTCGATGGTCCTCCTCCGCCGGCCCCGGTCGCGGATCTCGAGGCGGCCGCGCGCCAGCAGTTCGAAGTCCTCTTTAGCAGGGGAATCCCCGAGCCGGCGGACTCGCGCCGGTGAAGAGGCCGCGGACCTTGGCGGGATGCTCGAAAGGCGGGCATGTTGGGAGGTGCGTTGAGGATATCCTACTCCGCAGGATGAACCAAGACGAATCCACAAAGGGAGAGAACCATGCGGTAGAGGTGCGAAACACGCTGTTGGCACTGGCTGCCGTCTCGGCGTGTTCGGGCATCACGGGGGGTGAGACCTAACCTTCTTGTCGGGACCGCCAACGGCCGGCGCCGTTTGGCCACACGAAGCGTAGAATTGCCCGTGCGACGTTTTCGGTCAACCGTTTGAGTGAGTCGAAATCCTCCACCCTGGAGCCCACTCCCCTGGGTGGTGTTCCCGCCATTTGAGTCCGTTTACCACGCCGTTGCGGCACGGTGGAATCAGACATGCCTCGATGGCAGGAATGGCAGATCGTGCAGTCCTGATTGAACTTACGTGGTTTCCTGCGGTGATTCGCGTCCCCCTGACCCTGACGTTACGTCAGGCCGGTGCGCCGGGGGCGCAGCTCTTCACGGCCACCGGCACGGCATCCGGCGGAGACTGGCTCTCGCTGGACCATGAGATCCACTCCGGCGAGCACGCCGAGTGGCGCCACCGGTTCGACCGGCTGAGCGTACGCGTTGATCTGGGGAGCAACGCCGACCTCACCGTCGGCCGGCAGCCGGTGTCGTGGGCGACCACGCTGATCCTCACCCCCGCCGACCCCTTCTCCCCCTTCGACCCGGCCGACCCCTTCCGCGAGTACCGCATTGGGGTGGACGCCGCGCGCCTCCGCTACTACCGGGGGGCGTTCACCGAGTTCGAGGTCGTCGTCCGCCCCGCCCGCATCGGCGAGCGCGAGACGTTTACCATACTCGGGCGCGCGAGCACCAACGCCGCAGGCTGGGACCTGGGGGCGTGGGCGGGAGTGGTGCACGAGACCTTCGGCAGCGCGGCCTTCCTTAGCGGGGCGGTGGGGCTGTGGGCGCTCAGGGCGGAGGCGGCGGTCCGCGACCTGGACGGTCGCACCGTGGTGCGGGCGGCAGCCGGGCTGGACCGCACGCTGCCGGTCGCCGGCCGCGATCTGTACGTCGTCATCGAGTACCAGCACGACGGCCTGGGCGCCACCTCCCCGGGCGAACTCATTGCCGCCGCAACGAGCCGCGCGTTCGCCCAGAGCGAGATGCAGGTGCTCGGCCGGGACACGGGCGTGTTGCAGCTCTCGTACGCGCTGCATCCGCTGGTGTCAGGGAGTGCGCTATGGCTGGGCAGCCTGCGCGACGGATCGTTCCTCGTGTCTCCGGGCCTGAGCTATTCCGCGTCGGAGAGCCTGGCGCTCCGCCTCGGCGCATTCTTCGGCTTCGGCGACGAGCCGGCGGGAGAGGACGCGACATGGACCCTGGAATCCGAGTACGGCGCCCTTCCCAGAGTTCTCTTCGTGTCGGCGAACTGGTTCTTCTAGCGGCCTTCCCCGCGGCTCTCCGGGACGCTTCCACGGATGTCCCCGGTAACACCGCCCGGCTGGCGTCTGCTACGCTGGGGGGGGCGAAGGACGGGAAAGCCGTCCAGCGACAGCACCAGGCGCACCAGGTCTGCCTGCCGCGAAATGCCCTGCTTGCGGAAGATCTTCTTCAGGTGCCAGCGGACGGTGCCCTCCGTGCGGCCCGTCATGGTGGCGATGTCCTGCACGGGCCGGCCGGCGGCCACCATGGCTGCCACCCGGCTCTCGGCCGGAGTCAGGTCCAGGGCTTGCGCGACAAGCCCGGCATTGATCCGGGGCCGGCACTCCGGGTCGACGACCAGCACGAGCGCGGCGACCCGCTGCGCGCGCACGTCCCCTTCTCGCTGGTTCACGGGAGTGATGTGCACGACCAGCCGCGTCTGGCTGGTCGTGCGCCCGATCATCATCGTGCCGGCCGACGCCTGGACGCCGAGTGGCGACAGGGCACGGGCCAGGAGCCGCTGCAGGGCGTCGTTTTCCCTGGGCGTCGAGGCGTTCAGGAAACCACCCCGGTCGGACAACCCTCCGTCTTGCCGCAGGAGGCCGCGCGCCCGGTCGTTCGCGGCCACGATGCGCGCGCGCCGGTCAAGCTGGATGACGCTTGAGCGGCCGTTGTCGAGCAACTCCCCGAGCGAACTGCCCAGCCCCCCGGCATCGGCCAGCACGCCACGCACGCGCGCGAACTGGCGAACGTGCGGCAGAAGGCGCTCGATCATCCGTGTCTGGGTCGAACTCCAGCCCCCACCGCGTTCCGTCGAGTCGGCGATGCCCCACACGATGTGCGATTCGCCCAGTCCGTCCAGTCGCACGTAGAGGCCGTTCTGGATCTTGCGCGACCCGTTGTATACGGGGGAGGTCTTCTTCTCCTGCGCGGTATAGAGTTGAGCGTTGGAGGTCAATTGACCGTCAGGCAGCCACATGACGCGCGGTACGGCTTCGTCCCGATGAAAGAAATGCGTCAAGTATCGTTCTTCCAGGTCCCTGCGGCGTCGGCTGCCGTAGCAGCTCCGGACGAGGGAGAATGCCGCATCGGCTGGCGACCGCCCCTCGTAGATCACCAGGTTGGTGGCATGCGTCCGAATAAACTCATTGATCATGGAAGCCGGCACCGTCCACTGGACATCGCCGAGCGCGGCCTCGTGCAGCCTTCCCAGGATTCGCTCGAACTGGTCCTGAAGACTCATGGCGCTTCTCTTGCTATGGTTGACCTCGCGCCCGCTTGGCGGCTCGCACGGCACCGCCCTCGGCTCGAGCCGTTCGCCGGGGGAGCGACTGGCGATGGCATCGCGACGCATTGCACGTCGCGTGCCGGATCGCGAACAAGGGACGGCGGTCACCGGCGGGGACGGCGGTCACCAACGATGCACGATCCCCTAAAATATGGGGGAGTCATGTCCCGGTAGCGCCTCCCACATTGGGGGCATGATGCTCTTCGTTTCGGACAGCTAGTGCTTCTCAGGAGCGCCGAGAGCGGGGAAGGCAGTCCAGCGACAGCACCCGCTGCATCAGGTCCGCCTGCCGCGAAATGCCCTGCTTGCGGAAGATCCTCTTCATGTGCCAGCGGACGGTGCCTTCCGTGCGCCCGGTCATCGCTGCGATGTCACGCACGGTCCGGCCGGCAGCCACCATGGCCGCCAGCCGGCTCTCGGCCGCAGTCAGGTCCAGGGCCTTCGCTACGAGCCCGGCATTGATCCGGGGCCGGCTCTCCGGATCGACGACCAATACGAGCGCGGCCACGCGCTGCGCACGGAAGTTCCGCTCGCGCTTGGGAACAGGATTGATGTGCACAACCAGCCGCGTCCGGGCGGCAGGCCGCTCGACGGTCATCGAGCCGGCTGACGCCTGGACGCCGAGCGGCGGCAGCGCACGGGCCAGCAACCGCTGTAGCATGTCGTTTTCCCTCGCTGAGCAGGCATTCAGGGAACCCCCCTTGTCGGACAACTCTGTGCCCTGCCTCAGGAGGCTGCTGGCCTGGTCGTTGGCCGCGACGATCCGCCCATGCCGGTCCAGCTGGATGACGCTCAAACGGCTGTTGTCGAGCAACCCGGTGAGCGAGCTGGCCAGCGCCGCGGAATCAGCCAGCACCATTCGCACGCGCACGAAATGATGCACGTGCGGCAGAAGGCGCTGGATGGTCTCAATCTGGGCCGAGTCCCAGCCACCGGGCGCCAAGGAGTCGGCGATGTTCCACACGATCCGCGATCCGCCCGGCCCGCGCAGACGCACGTTCAGGCCGTTCTGCATACCGGCGTCGCGCCATGCCTCGTTGTACGCGGGGGAGGTCCTCTTCTCCAGCTCGGTGTACAGATCGCCGGTGGGCACCAGTTGACCTTCGGGCATGCAGGCGATGCGCGGGACGCTCTCGTCTCGCATCCAGTAGTCCCTCAGGTACCCTTGCTCCAGATCCGTCCGGCGCTCCCGGCCGTGGCAGACCCGCAGGAAGAAGAGTTCCGCTTCGGCCTGCGTATCGCCCTCGCCGAACATCAGGGCGTTGCCCTTCGTGCGGGTGACCTCACTGATGAGAGACGCAGTCGTCGGCCATCGAGCTTTGCCGAGCGCGGCCTCGTGTATCGACCCAAGGACGCGCTCGAACGGATCCTGACCACTCATGTCACTTTCCCTTGCCCCCGGGGACACCTACAGGCTCACAATACCCCCTGAATGTGGGGAATTGAACGCACGCTAGCGCCTCCCAAATTGGGGGATTATCCGCCATAAGGTGGAAAAGTCCGTGGAATAGTGGACAAACGCCGGATGCCGTTGAATACTTCAGGACTGGTGGGTTCGCGCCATCGCCGTGCCCGGGTGCGACGCCCCCGTCTTGGCCGGTACGGCACGAGTCGGCTCTTGCGCTATAATGTCTTACAATACGAGTGATAATGTCGTATATGACGACAGCGGGAGAATCCGTATGCGAGACCGGGAACCGGAGTCACATTCGCTGGCAGATTGCCGGACAGTGGTCACGTTTCGTCGTATAGGAGAGCGTATTTCGTCGCTTTCAGAAAACAGTGGTTGGCCTCGATAATCCGGGGATTTTCACGGATAACCAGACGCCGCGGAGCCGTGTGATAGTCCGTAACTGGTTGAGAAATAAGACGATTTCAAAGTTGGCACCACCTTTGCTCATCCGAAGTCCCGCGAATCCTGTCCAGCCGTTTCAGGCCAGTACTCATTCCCATCACTCAGGAGCGTTCGATGAATCGACTCAAACTACTCGCCATGGCCACGCTGATGGCCGTGACCCTCACCGCCTGCGACGAGGGCAAGCCACTGCCCATCGACCCGGGGCCGCCACCGGATCCCGTGGGAATGATCTCCGGGACGGTGACGATTGACGGCTCGGGCGCCGCGGGCCTCACCGCTACTCTTTCCTCGGGCGCGACCCAGACCACGAACACGAGCGGCGCCTTCACTTTCGCGGACGTGGTCGCGGGTAGCTACACCGTCACGATCAGCGGGCATCCCGAGGATGTGACGTTCCCGGCCGCTACCCAGTCCGCGACCATCGCGTCGAACGGCCAGACCGTACAGCTCAACTTCCCCGGGCAGTACATCCGCTCCTCTTCGGTGGTCGGCAACGTGGTCGCGTCGGACGCCATGATGAGCGCGACGGACTCCGACGGCCAGCCCGACGTGCTGGCCGGCGTTACCGTCACGCTGATGGGCGATCACGCGATGGCCGAGCCGCAGCAGACGGACATGAGCACGGGAGGCTACGCCTTCACCGGGCTCAGGGCCGGCACCTACACGGTCGAGATCAGCGGCTTCCCGGAGGACGTGGCGTTCGACGAGGTCAGCATGACCGTCGAGGTCGGAGTGGGCGACGTCGGCAAGGCGAATTTCGAGGGCGCCTACATCCGCACGGCCGCCGTTGAAGGCCGCGTGATCATCGAAGGCGAGGGACTCGCAGGCGTGATGGTTACCCTGGTCGGCGGTCCCGGCAATGACAGCTACACCAAGACGACCGGCGCCAACGGCGAGTATGCGTTCACGGAGCTGCGCCCCGGCGACTACCAGGTCAGCATCTCCGGCTACGATCCGGAGGACTACGAGTTCGCGTCCAACTCTCACGACGTCAGCGTGGACCTCGAGGAAACCGAGACGGTTACCTTCACGGGCGTCCTGCTCCGCACATCCGGCATCAGTGGTCGGGTGAGCGTCGAGGGCATGGGTCTCGCGGACATCGCGGTCACGCTTTCGGGCGCAGCCGACGCCAGCGCGATGACCGACGCCAGCGGCCAGTATGCCTTTGCGGGCCTGGCAGCGGGCGACTACACGGTCTCGATCGCGGTCGAGAGCGAAGCCTACGTCTTCGGGTCGATGAGCTCGGACGTGTCGGTCGCGGACGACGCGACGGAGATCGTGAACTTCGAGGGTGCGCACGCCACGACGGCGAGCGTCTCGGGGATGTTGTTCATCGACGAATTGGATAACAACGACGCCTACGACGAGGGCGAGGCCCCGTTGCCGGCAGCCGGTGTTCCGGTGGCGCTGGTGGGCCCGGGGGTCAATGACCAGCGGCTGAGCCAGACGAACGCGGAAGGCCAGTTCATGTTCTCGGATCTGCGCGCTGGCCCGTACCAGCTGATCGTGCCCATCGGCGCCGACGTTGCAGCGGCGCTCGCGGCCAACAACGTCGCCTACGGCGGACCGGCGACGGGCTACGCCTTCGCCCTCGGAGTCGGTGAGGACAAGACGCAGGCCGTTCCGTTCGACATCACGCACACGACGATCAACGTCGCGGTCACGCTGAAGGGCGGCGAGCATCGCGGCATGCCGATTCCCGGCGCCATGGTCACGCTCTACGCGGACGCGGACGGTGAGACCAAGGTCGGCAGCGGCGAGACCGAGGCCAGCGAGGTCGGCGTCTTCACGTCGATCAGGGTCGCGCGTGCCGGCACCAGCGACAACACGGTCCACATGGCGGTCTCTGCGGAAGGCTACTTCGCGGATCCGACCGCCGAGATGCAGGCCGTGACGTGGAACCCGCAGTCGTTTGTGCACCCGATGCCCGGGGCCAATCCCCCTGCGGTTCTCAACGACGCCGACATCGTCAACCTGAATGTCGACGTGAGCGTCAGCGGCGCCACGATCACCACCGACTACGGTGGCGGCGACGCGCTCGCCGGTTGGGCGATCGCCGTCCTGTCCGGTGATCCGACCGACCCGACCAGCCTGACCCCGGTCGAAGGTGCGCCGGCGATGCTGGGCGAGGAGGACGCGGACGACGAGGGCATGGCGTCGTTCGAGACGACCGTGATGCCCACCGACCTGCCCGCGACCTACGTCTTCGGGCTCGCCCCGGATCAGGACGACGAAATGGACGGCGGCGAGAACTACGAGGCGGATCCGGTCGTCTACACGCACACCGGACTCTCGCTGGCGGGCACCATGGACGCCGGCTCGCTCGTGGCGAACTACACGACCCAGACGCTCAAGGTCTACGTGCATCACGAGCGCGATCAGGTCGAAGGCTACACCGGGAACGTCCTCGGCGGCGACGAGAGGGACGATGGCAAGGTCAGCGTCGAAATCCGCTACATCAACGACAGCGGCCGCTCCCGTGCGTTCCAGAGCGCGGACAGCATCGATGTCGACGGTGGTGACAAGGGTGTCTGGGTCTTCAGCAACGTACCGGCCGACATGAACGTGATCGTCGAGGCGGAAGATGGGCAGGACGAGGATGACGACGATTACCAGGCCATCATGGTCCTCGACGACGGCGCGCACTCCGACGAGCTCGCGGCCTACAGGGACACGGACGCCAACGGCATCACCGGCGGCCACTTCGGCGCGATGGGCGGCTACAGCCACACGGTTGAGCTCTGCCCGCTGCAGGCCACCAGCCCGCAGGATCACGGCGAGTGCTCGTCGTTCGCCTACGTGAGCGCCCACGGCGTGAGCGGCCTGATCTGGAAGAGGAGCGTCGAGATGGATGACGCCGACGACTTCGAGGCCGTGGAGGATCCCGATTTCGTCGAGGGAATCACGGTCAGCCTGACCCCGGTCGACGGCAAGAACCTCGCGGGTGAGGAACAGTCCGCCACCACCGAGGAGGAAGACGACGACGACACCGAGGATCTCGACGAACGCGTAGCGTTCGAGTTCGCTGATATCGCCGCGGGTGCCTACAAGCTCGGCCTTCCGGACGGATGGCGGGCGAAGATGGGTCCGAAAGACGCTACCGCTGATGTCGGCAACGCGCTCAACCCGCTCGGTGGCGATGTCGAACTCGACATCACGCCTGCCACGGCTACCGTCTACGGCTTTGTTGTTGACGAGGACGGCTTCGCCGTGGACAGCGCGACCGTGACCGCGAACGCCGAGTCGGCCCTGACCGACGAGCATGGGCGCTTCATCCTGGACGGCATCAAGTCCGAGACGCGCAAGGTCAACAAGAAGAATGTGACCGGCATCTTCGTGGAGGCCTCGATCGCAGGCATCGGGAAAGCCAGCGTGACCCTCCCCTTCGCAGCCAACTCGGTGACGGAGGTGAAGAAGGACGGCAACGACCTGACGCTGTCGGCCGCGGCCGAGACCAGCTCGATCAGCGGTACCGTCAGTGCCTCCGGCTCCGCCGCACCAATTGCGGGCGCGAAGGTCGATGTGAGCTACGACGACGGCGCAACGTTCGTGGCCCCGGAGAACAAGAACGCGAAATCGAAGGCCGCTAAGGCGGCGGGCGCTAAGGACGACATCCACGTGACGGGCGCCGACGGCACCTACACGGTGATGGTCAAGGCCCAGGACCGGGGCGATGGAGTTTCGGTTCGGGTCACGAAGGACGGCATGTCCTTCATTCCTGATCAGATCGATGACATTCCGGCGCACTCCGGTTCGGATGTCTCGGGCTTCAACTTCACCGGCTTCGTGCACGCGAGGATTACCGGTAGAGTGGTTGCTGCGGGTGGCGGACCGATGAGCGGCGTTACCGTCACGGCGACGGAAGCGGGCGCGGACGACGACACTGAGCCGACGGCTATGGACGTCACCGGTAGAACGGGAAGCTTCTCGCTCAGCGTGCCGCACGACCGCTACGTGATCGAAGCTTCGGCGCCGGCGACCAGCCTCACGCGCTTCACCTATCCCGATGACGAGCAAGACGTCCGTGTTGCTCCGGGTCAGAGGGTGAGCTTCGGCAACATCACCGGAAAGAGCGTCAACGCCAGGAGCATCAGCACGGAGCGGGTGAAGAACGAGGACGGCAGCTACGATACCGACGGCGACGTCGACATCAGCTGGCGGTTCGATGCCGACGTTGACGGCTTCAGCAACATCGTGCACCAGATCGATACGTGCGTTGAGGATTGCGGTGAAGAGGCATCTTGGACTTCTAATGTGTCCTTCACCCCCGGCGACGCCGACAGCGACGATGACGCTACGGAGGGCATCAGAGTAGGTACGTTTGAAGCCCCGAGTACCGGCGACCTCGGCTTCAGTGTCCGGATCAGCGTCGACGCCGACGAAGACGTTGTTGGTACTAACACAGACCGTGAGGGCGTCTCTGCTGCGAGGACCGTTGGACGGGTCGACTCGTCACCCAGCAAGATCACTGCAGTCCGTGATACCGATGAGGATGCGACCGCAGACAGCCTCATCGTCAACTGGGAAGCCTCAACGAACGGCAGAACCGCGACGAGAGTCATCGTTACGGTCGAGATCGACGGGCTCGGAGAGCAGTCGCTCATCGCCGACGGCACAACAATGCTTACGGTGGATGGTGACGAGGATGCTACGAGCAGGGTGTACGTCGTCAATGATGGCACCGATGGCTTCTCAGCGACGCCGTGGACAGTCGTTGGCACCGCAGTGACGGTGAGCGTGACCGAAGAGATCCTCCGCAAGGCGCTCGAGGTCCGCGTCGAGACGCGACAGGACAACGAGGACGACGACGACGACGAGGAGGTCTGGAACGCGACCAGCACGGTAAAGGTCGACGCCGACCCAGCAGACGCCGGCTGATCACCCTTCAACACCATCAGCCTGGCTGACTCGCCATCAGTCAGGTTGATGGTCGCAGGACGGCTCACCCCCCGTCCGGGAATCCCGGGCGGGGGGTGAGGCTCGTCGGTAGACAAATGACTATCCACCGCGCGTTTTCACCTGACGCAGAGACGGCACGATGATTCCGAACAAGCCTGGCGTACCCGTCCGTTCCATCCTGGCCGCCGCAGTGGCGTGCGCGTCTCTGGTTCCGTCGGCCGGCGTGCGTGCCCAGGAGCCGTCTCCGGGCGGTTCGGACGATGTAATGCGCCCGGTTGTGAGAACCACCATGGCGAATGCGGCCGTCCCTCCCAGGATCCGCACGCTTTCACGTACCTGGACCGGAGACGTGCAGGAAGAATTCCTCATCGACATCCGTTTCTCGCAAAGCGTGACCGGCTTCACCATCGGCGACGTTGACGTCTTCGGTGGCGCCGAGAAGGATTCCTTCGACGGCTCCGGCTCGAGCTATTCCGTCTACCTGACTACGGACGACGGCTATGACGGCCCGATCATCATCAGCATCCTTCCGAACGTCGCGGAGAACAGCCGCGGGGAGGGGAACTCGAGCAGGACGCTCACCTTCCAGGTGGACAATCGGGTCCCGGAAGTGTACCAGGCGAAAATCAACGGCGACGAAGTCGTCATCGACTTCAGTGAAGACCTCGATGACGACGACGTCCCGCCGGGCAGCGACTTCCGCGTTTCCTTCATCAGGGACGGTAGGTACCACGTCAGGACCGTGTCCCAGGTCGAAGTGATCGCGCGCGAGGTGTTCCTGACCCTGGCCGAGCCCGTCCTCTCCGGCGACGACGTCAGCCTTTTCTACGGCAGCGGCGACGACGGGCTCAGGGATCTGGTCGGCAATCGCGCGTTCGGCTTCGACATCTCGGTGCGAAACGTCACAGGAGAGACGCGCACCGGGGTCCCCGGCGAGCCGCGCAACCTCACGGCGTCCGCCGACGGTCCCACGGTGATCAAACTGGAGTGGGACGAGCCGGAGGAGGACGGAGGCACCAGAATCACCGGGTACCTGATCGAGGTGTCGAGGGACGGTGGCGCCACCTGGTCGAATCTGGTACGGAATACCCGGAAAACCGACACCAGCTACAGTCACGAGGACCTCGAGGCCGGCGTCACGCGTCACTACAGGGTCTCCGCGATCAACTTCAACGGGGAGGGCGAACCCTCCAACGTCGCCAAGGCCACAACGGAGGATGTCCTGCCGGACGCGCCCCGGCGATTGAGGGCCGAGGCCAAGGGGACGTCCGCCATCGAATTGAGCTGGAACGCGCCCTCCTCCAGCGGCTCGGCGCCGATCACCGGCTACCGGATCGAATGGTCTCGCACGGGAACCGGCGGGTGGATGGTGCGCGAGGCCGACACCGATTCCAGAGCCACCAAATACACCCACAAAGACCTCAACCCCGGCACCACCCGTCATTACCGGGTCGCGGCGATCACCCGCGCGGGCAGGGGACCCTGGTCGAACATCGACCAGGCGACCACCGATCTCACCACTCCGGGCGCGCCCATCGGCCTCAGGGCGACTCCGAGCGGTGTGAGGGGGAGCGACCGGATCCTCCTCACCTGGTCACGCCCGGCCACGGACGGCGGGAGCCCGGTCACCGGCTACCGGATCGAAACGTCCCCCAACGTCAGCGGGCCGTGGGTCATCCACGTGGCCAGCACCAACAGCACGGCCACCAGCTACCTGCACACCGGCCTCGCCCCCGGTACAGTCCGGTTCTATCGGGTGTCCGCGATCAACGCCCAGGGGCAGGGGGACCCCTCGAACGTGGTCGAAGGCGCCACCAACGCCGCGCGGCCCGGCCAACCCCAAAACCTGCGCGCGCGGGCGGCGGGACCGACGAGCATCGTCCTCAATTGGGAGGCGCCGGCCTCCGACGGCGGGACGCGGATCACCGGCTACACGGTGCGGGCGCGAGGCCCCAACGACGGCACCTGGATCACGATCCGTCCCCACACGGGTTCGTCGGCGACCACCTTCACGCACATCAACCTGCAGCCGGCGACCTTCTACCGGTACCAGGTGGCGGCCATCAACCGCGTGGGAGCCGGCCAGTGGTCGCTCGAGACGGCGGGCCTCACGCATCCCGACGTGCCCGCGGCGCCGACCGGGCTTACGGCCCGGGCGAGCGGCACGTCGCGGATCGACCTGGCCTGGCATGCGCCCCGGAACACCGGCGGCGTCGCGATCCGCGGCTACCGGATCGAGGCCTCCGACGACGAGGGCAGCACCTGGAACATCATCCGCCGCAACACGAACTCGGCGTCGACGGAATTCTCCGACCTGAACCTCGAGCCGGCGACCACGCGACACTACCGTGTAGCCGCGGTCAACATTGCCGGCAACGGGCCGTTCTCCAACGCGGCGCGGGCGACCACCGACGCGACCCTTCCGGGCGTGCCCCGAAACCTTACGGCGGAGGCGGACGGCACCTCGGAGATCGACCTCGCCTGGCAGCCACCCACCGACGACGGCGGCGCGCAGGTCACCGGGTACCGTGTCCAGGTCTCGGACAACGGAGGCGCCACCTGGCAGGACCTGGTGCCCAACACGCGCAACACGCGCGCCAGGTACTCGCACACCGGCCTCGAGCCGGCCACCACACGCCACTACCGCGTCTCGGCGATCAACCGGATCGGCGTGGGCCGTGCGTCGAGCGTCGCGAGCGCCACCACCGACGCGACCGTGCCCGACGCACCCACCGGGCTCGTCGCCACCGCCACAGCGCCCACCCGGATCGACCTCATCTGGATCGCGCCCGCCTACGACGGCGGCGCCCCGATCACCGGCTACCGGATCGAGGTCTCGGAGACCGGCGCCGCCTGGACCGATCTACAACCCAATACCGGCTCCGCGGGCAACACGTTCTCGCACACCGGACTGCTTCCGGGAAGCACGCGCTTCTACCGCGTCTCGGCGATCAACCGCGCGGGCACCGGCGCGCCGTCAGGGGTCGCTTCGGCGGCGACGGACGATCCCGTCGAACGCGCGGGACGGCTCAACACCCGCGTCCTGCCGCATGTGGCGGCCGCGATGACCTCGAGCACGGTCTCGGCGATCGCCGACCGCGTCGACGCGGTGGCCAACGGGATGGGGATGGAACGGCGCGTGGAGACGGGCGGACTCTCCTCGATGGCCGCGAGCCTGTCCGCGCCGGGCGCGGGCGGCGCCGGCCTCGGCCGCCAGGATCGCTCCGGCCTGTCCTCCCTCTTCGGCGGCACCTCGTTCCAGATGCCGTTCGGCGCCAACGACGCATCGCAACAGACTTCCGCGGGCAGCCAGATGGCGACCTGGGGCGCGGGCGAGTACCACTACCTCGGCGAACCCGGCTCGACCGCCCTCGACTGGAGCGGCAACATGGTGAGCGCCCATGTGGGCGTGGACGCGCGAGTGGCGCCCGATGTCCTCGCGGGCCTTGCGGCCTCGTACTCTTCGGGCACCTTCGACTTCACGGACAGGACCGGCGCCACCCCGGTGACCGGCACCTACGGCACCACGATGACCAGCGTGAACCCCTACGTGGCCTGGTTCTCCGGCGAGCGCGGGACCGCCGTGTGGGGCACGGCCGGATACGGCTGGGGCGACATCGAGGTCGACGACCTGCGCGAGGGGCTCCGGACCAGCCCCGCCCGCGCGATGACCGGAGGCGCGGGCGGCAGCTACCAGTTGCTCGCCCGCGGCATCGGCGGCGTCCGCCTCAAGGGCGAGGGGTGGGCCGGCCGGGTCATGGTCGATGGCGGCGAGCGGATCGATTCGGTCACGCTGAACATGCAGCGCGCCAAACTCGCCCTCG
The DNA here is from genome assembly GCA_965225805.1 of Longimicrobiales bacterium. Lineage (GTDB taxonomy): Bacteria > Gemmatimonadota > Gemmatimonadetes > Longimicrobiales > Gaopeijiaceae > BD2-11. The sequence goes on along the minus strand of OZ245327.1, from coordinate 643,043 downwards.
AGCTGACGCAGGGCTACCGCTCCTCCACGGGGGACGAGATCGCGATCGTGCTCGAGGGCGGGATGCGCTACGACAACGGCGACGGCGTGAACGGCACGAGCGCGGAAGTCGGCGGCGGGCTCCGGTACTCGAACATCCGTATGGGCCTGATCGCGGAAGGCCGCGGCAGGCTCCTCATCTCGGCCCGCGACGGCTACGAGGAATGGGGCATCGGCGGCATGATCCAGCTCGACCCGGCGACCCGGGGCCAGGGGCTGCAGGTCCGGCTGGCGCCCTCGTACGGCGACGCCGCGAGCGGCGTGAACCAGCTTTGGGAGCGCGGTGTTTCCGGTGCGGTCCGCGACCATGACCTGGGCGCGGCTGCCAACCTGGACGGCGAGGTCGCCTACGGCGTCGCCGGCTTCCAGGGGACGCCCTACAGCGGCTTCCACCTGGCCGAGAGCGGCGCGCGCGCCTTCAGCAGCGGCCTGCGCTACAATCTCGGTTCAGGGCTCGGCCTGCGCATCGAAGGCACGCGGCGTGAGGGCGCTCTCGGGCCAGCGGAGCACAGCGTAGGGATCCGAGGCCGGTTGCGCTTCCAGTAGGAGCGGGGACAGCGTCTTGGCGTTCAAGCGGCCACCTCCGCGGAGCTTCGAGGAGGAATGGCAGCGCCTTGCACGACGGTCTGCCGAGCTGCGTCAGGAGTTCGCTGCGTTCCTCGACGACTGCGACCGGCTCCTGCGGCAAGCGCGGTTCGCTTCCCTGACGCACAAGGAAGCGGTCACGGAGTTCCTGCGGGAGCGGCCCGGCAGGGTCTTCGGGTCTCGGGAAATCCAGAAGGCGCTGGAAGCCGAGGGATGGGTGTTTTCCAGCTACTACACCGTCTCCGCGATGCTCACCCGCCTCCAGTCCGATGGCCGTGTTCTGCAGATCAGCCACGGCCGATGGACCGCCCGGCCGAGACCGGAAGGCAACACCCCCTGATTCGTTCCGACCTTCGCAGACGACTACAGAGCTTTCGGCCTTCGCGTCCGCGATTCGCGTTTCAGCGACCGGCTCCCCGGTCTCCGCGCGCGTCGGGGATTGCCGGTCCCCGGTTCCGGCGGGCCTCGCCGTACCTTCAGTCTGCGGCCGTGCCACTCCGCCTTGTATTCGAGCTGGCGCAGCAGTTCGCTGCTTGCGCCTTCGACTTCGATCTCGCGGGCGTCGTGCACGACGCCGGTCGTGGTCTTGTGCTGCAGATCTTCCTGGTGGTTTCTGACCTTGCGCGCCTGGTTACGCATGCGGGCCAGGGTGCGCTTGCGGCCTTCCGACCCGAATTCACATCGCGCCAGCTGTCGCTCCAGCCTCGCCAGGCGGCGTCTCGCGTTCCGTAGAGCCCTGCTCTCACGGATGACGTGGACGGATCCGCCGTCGAGCGACACCGTGATTTCCTTGCCGTTCTGACGGACCGCGGCCTTGTCCGTCCTCGGTTCGACGGGGGTGAGCGGCGCGCACTCGAACAGGCAGGAGAGCATCCACCGGTTTCCCGCATCCAGCCAGACCCGCCCGGAGAGCAGACCGAGGGTCTTGCGCCCCGGCGGCCCCGGCAGCCTCCCCCGGGGCAGCGTCCCGCCCTTCCAGCGTACCCAGCCGTACTTGGGTAGCCACACCCGGTTGCCCTCGAAGCGGATACCCTGGTTGCTGAAGTAGATGCCGGGCTCCCGGCCGATGCTCTTGAACTGGGGGAACCCGCTGCGCCCGCGTCTTCCGGGCTTCCTGAACCAGTTGCGGAAGGTCCGGTCGAGATCGTTGGCAATGCGGTAGGTGGCGCTGGCGGGGAACCCCCGGTGCTCCGGCTGCCGCTGCCAGTCTCGCGCGAAGGCTCGCATCTCGGCCAGGGACAGGCGCCGTCCGGTCTCCAGGTACTTGAGCTGGGAGGTGGCGAGCAGGGCATTGGCGAGCTCGCGCAGGCCGTCACGGCAGCGGAACAGGGCGGCATCCTGTGACGCTTTCGGGTAGAGCCTGCAGCGCCAGCCGACGTAGCGCGGGGAAGTCGACCCGGCCACTGTCATGGCGTCTGCTCGCCGGGTGCCCGTGCGGGAATCGGATCATACTTCCCCGACCCGTTGGCGGAGTGGGGATCCCACACTGAATCGACCCACCGGTTGAATCGCCGAACGACCCTCTCCGGATCCTCGGCCGCCGCCGCGAGCGTACATCCGGCCATCCGAATGAAGTTTCTTTCCAGCGTGCGGCGCTGCAGGCCTGCCCGGACGGCGATGGCGTCCCAGCCGTCCCGCGAGCGCTCGCGCACGGCCCAAAGGAGAACGGCCCAGCTCAGGAATTCCTTCAGACTGCACCGGAGGGGCACCTCTTCCCTCCAGTAACGGCTCAGCGTAGAAGCGGCCAGGTAGACGTGACCCGCCAGTTGACTGACCGAATTCTCCGGGATGAACGGGCTGTCATCGGCATCCTCGTGCAAACCACAGACCCGACGTATCGCTTCCCGGACATGAGGTCTGAAGGAATAGTCGGAGAGCAGCCTCAGGCCGAGACGCCACATCGGACCCCGGCTGACCCTTCTGAACTCCCCGAGGACTTCGACAAGACGGTTCTTCCCCTCGTCCACCCATACGACCTGCAACCTGCCGGAACGGAGCGGATACAATCGCTGCAGGCAGTCCACAGAGAGGTGCGCCACCACAACGCAAGGCGGACTCAGAGGCCCGGCGGTCGACCGCAGCCATTCGACGTCGCCATCGGAGCACGTGGCAATCCCGAAGACAATTGCGCAGGTGCCCATAGGCGGCGTCGAGAGCGCTTTTCTTGAACTCACTCGCTCGATCGCTACACCGGCGAGCACTCGCTCCAAGCGATCTCCAAGCTCGCTGTCCTTGCAATACAGCAAATAGACCAGTCGTTCCGATTGCATCCGTGCCACACCGCCCTGGGACAAGACGCGCGATCGACCGTCGCGGCAAACTCCTTGCCCTTATGTGAGTCCGACAATACCAGTATGGCATGATCGCTGTTTTGTCGCGCCTCCCAAATAGGGTGACCGTAGCCAGCCGAGTGCAGTACGCCGAGGTCTCAGTTGCCACTACGGCAAACGGTAACCGACCGCGCCGGTGTCAGAGTGGAGTCGGCAATGCCCTCTGTCACTTGTCCACTATCCCCCTATATTGGGGGGATCATTACCGACGAGATAGGGCGGGCTATACGACAAAACAGGGTAGCATCGGCCATTCAGCGGGTCTTCCCGCGACCAGGGCGCGGGAGCCAGCGGTCCACCTGTGCCATGTAGGCCGTGTATTCGTCTCCGAACTCCCGGGTGAGGCGCGGCTCCTCGTAGTACCGGATGAACAGGGAGAAGAAGGCGAATATCGCCACCCCGTAGGCCCACAGGACAGCCATCCCGTGGAGAACGGCCCACCCGGCGATCGCGCTCAGAACCGCCACGTACATGGGGTTTCGCGTGTAGCGGTAGAACCCCCGGGTCACCAGCCGCTTCGGCGCGTCGGTGATCGCGGGGGTGCCCCGGCCGAACGACGCGAAGTCCCAGGCGGAGCGCAGATAGAGGACGGCGCCGAGCGCCAGGAGAAGGAGGGCGAGGGCGCGAGTCGCGCCGACGGCGGCCGCTCCATCACCCGCGAGCAGGATGGGAAGGAGAACCGCGAACGTGCCGGGCACCACCACCGTGAACAGCGCCGTCTTCAGGAATGGGCTCATGGCGTAGCTTCCGACGAAACACTCAGTCGAACAGGATTTCCAGCTCACTCGCGCCGTAGCCGAAGGTCGCAAGCAGTCCGTGACAACGTCGTTCAATTGACTTGGCAGACAGATGTACATCGATGAAATAGCGTGATCCTTGGATCGCGCTGGCGGCGCGCAGCTTGTCGGGATCGGATGAAATCCAAGGAAGCTTTCTGCCTCGTAGCTCCAAGGCTTTGTGGAATTGGCCCTCATGCCGTTGAAAAAGGGCAGCAGCGACGCCTAGTAGAACCGCTCGATGAGTTGTCGCACCGTGCCGCTTGCCCCACAGTCGGAATCCTGTAGGGCTTCTACCTGCCTTGCGCCGTTTGCGCTTCTGTCGCTCCTCGTGGTGGGATGAACGCTTCGAGTCCTGTTTCGATGAGCTCCGTTTGGGCGGACCACTCGTCGGATCTCCCGCAAGCCCATGGGCATCGGGCACGGCTTCGCCACGCAGAACAGCGATGATTTGCTCTGGGGCTGGCTGAAGGCGGGTGCTCGCGGACACCCGCCGTGTCACCAGTTCGACAAGTTCTGGATCGGGCCGGTCCTGCATTTCGCCCCAAATCTGCGGAATCTTCTGTTGTAGCTTCTTCAGATTGCGGAGCGAACCGAGCGCTTCCTTGGCTCGCCTTTCGGCCCGATGGCTGAGGAGTTCCTCGCGTGCGAGGTATGCTTGCAAGCGGTCCGCTACCTGATCGACTGAATGCGACTTGAGGTTGAACATCTCAAATCGTCTGTCACTGGGCGGACCCTTTTCACGCGGGAGGTAGAACCACCATTCGAGACCATCCGTAAGAGCGCAGATGTCCGCACCGACATGAAAGGCGTACTCAAGCACCTGATCCAAGTGGTCATCAAGTTTCTGGCCGGGCGCCTTTACCTCAATGAACGCAACGACATGGCGTTCCCCGATGAGCGCGATGTCAACCCGACGCTTCTTGTGCTTGGCACCGATCTCGTACTCATATTTCACACGTTCCGGATCGGCTGTATCCCATCCGAGGTCGGCTAGAGTTGGCAGGACCGCTTGTAGTTTCGTGCTCTCTTCGTTGGGAGGATGGGGTCGAGACCGGATCTGGTCAATCGTATCAAGCAGTGGCATTCGCGTCTCCAGAATCGCGCGGTAGGCTCCAAGCCATGGCGAAGGACGAAGAAAACTGGGACGCTACCCCGGATGCTTGCAAGTAAAGTCGGGGGGCTGGGGCTCACAAGCCTCCGTATCAGACCACCAAGAGGGCGGGTGCCTTGGCTTTCTGGCTGCCTAGCCTGCACCTTCCGAGTGCGTCTCCGAATCCGGGACACCCGCAGTTCCATACCCCCGTATGCGACCCAACGCCCGTGCTCACCCCAGCCAAGTCCCCTCATGAACCATCTCAGGAAATCCTCCCTCCCCGTCGTCACGCGCAAGGTGACCTTTCGCGACTTCGTGGTCTTCCAGGCCAAGCTCGCGGTGGACGGCGCAAAGGACCTGGTCCTGATCAACCTGTCGGTCATCGCGATCCTGATCGATCTGCTTTCCGGGGGCAGACGGCGTCCCCGGCGCTTCTACGCCGTCATGCGCCTTGGCCAGCGTTTCGACCGCTGGCTCCGGCTCTACAGTGCGAAGGGCTTCAGCATGGCGGAGGACGGAGCCCGGCAGCAGGAATACGTGTCGGGGACCGGGGCAGAAGATGCCGCGGGCGGGCGCATGCTGGGATCGGACGCCGACACCCTCATCGACCGGATGGAGGACTTCGTGAAACGGCAGGACCAGCCCGGCGACGAGGGGCGAGCGGAGTCGGACGGGTACCCCGGGGAGCGCGGCCGCAACCCGGAACGCGGCCCCGACCTCCGGGACTACGACCGGGACCTGGAGGAGTTCGACCGGGACCTGGAATCCCGCAAGCGCGGGCCAGGCCGCCGGCACCGGTAGCGTCACCGGCCAGCCTCACTCGGGAGCGCGCGTCCCGCCTCTCCATCTCTGGCGCACATCCCTTCATCGGGGCAGTTTGCGAGGAGGAATCGGACCTCACTCCAGGAGATCACGCCATGACCCGGAAATGTCGTCCCTCGTTCAGACTCGTTCTCGCCTGCGTCTGTAGCGCCGCGCCGGTCCTGCCAGGCCTGACACCGGCGCCTGCATCCGCTCAACACGACGAGCACGGGCCGGCAACGGCTCCCGACGGCGAGCAGGTCCTGCTCATCTCCAGCGCGCTCGGGCCGTACTCTCGCGCCATCACCACGGACTCCGACGACGCGCAGGCGTATTTCATGCAGGGCATGCAGCTCATGTATGCCTTCACCCCCTCGGACGCGAACCGCTCCTTCAAGGAAGCGCAGCGCCTCGATCCCGACTGCGCCATGTGCTATTTCGGAGAGGCGTGGTCGCTGGGCCGCTATCTGAACGGCGCGATGCTTCCCGAGGACTCCCCCACCGCCTACGCCGCCATCCACAAGGCCAAGGAGCTGGCCGAGGGGTCCGGCAGCCAGTTCGAGAAGGATCTCATCGAGGCGATGATCACGCGCTACGCGCCCGAGCACGAGAGCGACGAGCAGCGCCTGGAGCTGGACAAGGCCTACGCAGCCGCCATGGAGAAGGTGTGGGAGGCGCACCCCGGGGACCTCGAGGTGGGGACCTTCTACGGCGAGTCGCTCATGCTGCTCCAGCCCCGGCGCGGCTACTGGGACATCGACAACCCTGAAGTGCAGAAGATCCACCGCGTGCTCGAGGGCGTCCTGGCGCGGAACATCGCCCACCCGGGCGCGTGCCACCTGTACGTCCACGCGACCGAGCCCACCACCCGTCCCGGGAAGGCGGAGGCGTGCGCGGACCATCTCGGCCAAGCGATCCCGGGCGCGAGCCACATCCAGCACATGCCCTCGCACACCTACAACCGGGTGGGGCGCTGGCAGGACGCGGTGATCGCCAACACCCACGCCTGGCACTCCGACCAGAAGGCCAACCACGACCTGGGCTTCGCCATCTACCCCTCGCACAACCTGCACATGCTGCTCTTCGCCGCTTCCATGGCGGGCCAGGGCGCGGTCGCCATGCAGGCCTCGCGCGAGTACGGCAAGCTGGTGTCGGGCGGCAGCTTCTACGTGTCGCTCACCGGCATTCGCTTCGGCCGCTGGGAGGACGTTCTGGCGATCGGGGAGCGTCCCGAGCAGCCGCTGTTCGCCGGGTTCTGGGACTTCGGGCGCGGCTATGCCCATCTGCGCATGGAACAGCCCGACAGCGCCGCCTTCTACGTGGAGCGGCTGAGAAGGGCGCGCACCGAACTCGAGGACGAGATTCCCTTCCGGGGGCACCCGGCGGTCGACCTCATCACCATCGTGGGGGCGATTCTCGAGGGTGAAGTGCTGGCCGCCGAGGGCGACGTCGACGGGGCCGTGGGGATACTCGAGGAGGCCATCGAGGCCGAGGACGGGCTGCGCTACGACGAGCCCGAGCCCCTCAACTTTTCGGCGCGCCACTGGCTGGGCGGCATCCTCAATGACGCCGGACGCCATGTGGATGCGGAAGACGTGTTCCGCGCCGCGCTCGAGGATCATCCGCACAACGGCTGGTCGCTCTTCGGGCTGGAGCAGGCGCTCCGGGCCCAGGGCAGGGACGCCGAAGCCGACCAGGTCCAGGCCGAGCGCATGGAGTACTGGGCCTACGCGGACGTCTGGCTGATGTCGTCGCGCTTCTGATGCACGGCCGGGTTCCGCTGCGGGCCGCCGGGGCGCTCCTGGCCCTGACTGCGCTCTGGACGGGCGCTCTGGCGGTCCTTGCGAGCCCGGCGAGCGCGCAGCGGTGGGGACGCGGCTATTCGCGGCGCGCGCCCATGGCCAACCCGGGGGAGGCGGCCGAGTTCGGCTTCACCTTCTGCCGCATCGCCTACCGCAGCGTGCGCAGCGAGGCACTGGGCCAGGGCTGGCGCACGGATTATCCCAACTCCGACGCCAATTTCTCCCTGCGCTTTTCGCAGCTCACCACCTCCGCGGTCAGCCGCTCCAGGGACGGAGAGCCCTTCTACGCGGTCGTAACCCTGGAGGACGACGAGATCTTCCGCTGCCCCTTCGTCTTCATGTCGGATGTGGGGACGGTGGGCTTCGACGCCGAGGAAGTCGAGCGCCTGCGCACCTACCTCCTCAAGGGCGGCTTTCTGTATGTGGACGACTTCTGGGGCGACCGGGCCTGGCGACACTGGGAGCAGGCGATGCTGGAGGTGCTCCCCGATCACGTGATCCGGGATGTTCCGAGCGACCACCTGCTCCTGAACGGGCTGTACCAGGTCCGCGCCGTCCCGCAGGTGCCCTCGATCCAGTACTGGTACCGGACGGGGCGTTCGGCGACATCGGAGCGGGGCCACGAGAGCGCCGAAGTGCACTTTCGCGCCATCTTCGACGAAGACGGGCGGGCGATGGTGGTCATGACCCACAACACCGACATCGCGGACGGGTGGGAGCGGGAGGGCGAGGACGAGGCGTTCTTCTTCAATTTCTCGCCCGAATCCTACGCGCTCGGCATCAACATCGTCCTGTATGCGCTGACCCACTGAGCCGCAATGCGCTGATCCGCTGACGTATGGGCTGATCCGCTGACGGTATGGGCTGATCCGCTGACGGTATGGGCTGATCCGCTGACGGTATGGGCTGATCCGCTGACATATGATGGTGATATACTGACATATGATGGGGACATATTAACGTTCTCTGTTGACCACCGACGTTTCCGCTGACACTCTGACCTCACTGCGGATCCCCTTGAAGACGGGCGGGTGACCATGGATTTCATGCGAATGGCGGACACCATGCGGACCGCGGGTATCCTCTGGACGGGCTGCCTCGCTGTGCCACTGGGCGTGGCGCTGGCCGTGGCCGGGCCGCTGCTCGGGCAGGAGACGGTGCGCCTGGTTCCGGACCAGGTGGAGGCCGGGCGCGGGGTGTACGAGCGCTCGTGCGCGGAGTGTCATCGCGCCGACCTGAGCGGCGACTTCGAGGCGCCGGAACTGGCGGGCCGGAATTTCCGCTCGGCGTGGCGAGGGGCAGCGCTCGGCGAGTTGCTGGCGGTGGTGCGCGACATGCCTCCGGAGGAGCCCGGGACGCTCAGCGACGCGCAGTACCTGGCCGTGACCGCCTTCCTGCTGGACGCCAACGGCGCCCCGGCCGACCAGGGCCTGCTGGCGTCCGGGCTGGAGGTGGGAGAGGTGCTGGACCAGGTCGCTGCCGCCCGCGCCCGGCCCGCGGAGGAGACAGGCGCTACCGCGGAGGACGCGCCCGCGACCCCGGCGGGTGAAGGCGCCGAGCCCCCCGACGAGCCGGCGCGCGCCGCCGGCCTCACCACCGTGGAGGGCAGCATCGGCCCGCTCACCCCCGTGACCGACGCGATGCTGCGGGACCCGGACCCCGCCGACTGGCTCATGTACCGGCGCACCTACGACGCCTGGGGGTACAGCCCCCTCGACCAGATCCGGCGCGAGAACGTCGCCGACCTGGAGCTGGCCTGGGTGTGGGCAATGGCCGACGGCGCCAACCAGCCGACCCCGCTGGTGCTCGACGGGATCATGTTCCTCGCCAACCCGGGCAACATCATCCAGGCGCTCGACGCCGCCACCGGCGATCTGCTGTGGGAGTACCGGCGCCAGTTCCCCGACGACATCCGCCCCGGCGGCTTCGACCAGCTGCGCAACCTGGCGCTCTACGAGGGCAAGGTGTTCGTGGCCACCAAGGACGCAAGCCTGGTCGCGCTCGACGCGCGCACCGGAAAGACCGTGTGGGACACCCAGGTCGCCGACCCCCGCAAGGGCTACACCAACGTCGCGGGGCCCATCGTGGTGGAGGGGATGGTCGTCAACGGCATCAACGGCTGCGGGCGCTTCCATGAGGACAGCTGCTTCATCACCGCGCACGACGCGGACACCGGGGAGGAGCTGTGGCGCACCTACACCATCGCCCGTCCCGGTGAGCCCGGGGGCGACACCTGGGGCGACCTGCCCCTCCACCTGCGCGGCGGCGGGGACGCCTGGACCACCGGCAGCTACGACCCGGCTCTCGGGCTCATCTACTGGGGGACCGCCCAGGCCAAACCCTGGGTGCCCGCCAGCCGCGGCCTGAGCGCCGCCGACCCGGCGCTCTACACCAGCTCCACGCTGGCGATCAACGCGGCCGACGGCTCGCTGGCCTGGTACCGCCAGCACGTGCCCGGGGAGGCGCTCGACCTGGACGAGGCCTTCGAACAGCTGCTGGTGGACGTCGACGGGCGGAGGCTCCTCTTCGCCATCGGCAAGCACGGCATCTTCTGGAAGCTCGACCGGGAGACGGGAGAGTTCCTCGAGCACCGCGAGACCGTCTACCAGAACGTCTTCGACCACATCGACCCGAAAACCGGCGAGGTCACCTACCGCCCCGACATCATGAAGGCCGGGGTCGGCGAGTGGATCTCGGTTTGCCCCAGCACGGCGGGCGGCCACAACTGGCACGCCATGGCCTACAGCCCGGAAACCGGCCTGCTCATCACCCCGCTCTCCCAGAGCTGCCTCGAGATCTCCGGCCGCGAGATCGCCATGGAGGTGGGTTCGGGCGGCACCGGGGCCGACCGCGACTGGGCGGAAATGCCTGGCACGGACGGCAGGCTCGGCAAGTTGGCGGCCTACGACGCGAGGACGCTGGAGGAGGTCTGGAGCGTCGAGCAGCGCGCCTCCTTCCTCACCGCGGCGCTCACCACCGGCGGCGGCCTCGCCTTCGCGGGCGACGTCGACCGCTACTTCCGCGCCTACGACGTCGAGACCGGCGAGGTGCTATGGCAGACCCGCCTCGGCACCTCCGTACAGGGCTTTCCCGTCACCTTCGCCGTGCGCGGCGAGCAGTACCTGGCGGTGAGCACCGGCCTGGGCGGCGGCAGCCCCCGCATCGTGCCCCGACTGCTCGCGCCGGAGATCCGCCATCCGGCCTCCGGCAACGCGCTCTACGTCTTCAGGCTGCGCGACGCCTCCGGGAACCGACACTACTAGCTGTCCTGCCAAGGCGTCGCTGGTCGATACGTGGCCGCTCGGCCTTCAGAGACGGCCGAGCGAGACACCGGACCTGCGCCCGCCCGCGTGTTTCGCGGCCGCGTCGCGGAAGCCCGGGCTATCCTGACCGGTCGAAGAAGGCGAGGCACCTGCGCGCGAGCGGCTTGCGGCGTCCCTTCTCGGTGAGCACGCCGTAGTAGGCGTTGTCGAATTCGACGAACCCGTCGCCGAGCGCGACCAGTGCACCGGCCTCCAGCGACCGCTCGATGAAGTGCCGCCAGCCCAGCGCGATGCCATGCCCGGCGGCGGCGGCTTCCAGCACGTAGGTGTAGCTGTCGAGTCCGAGGCGGCGCGGCGCTCTGTCCGGGCGTCCGGCGACCGCGAACCAATCCTCCCACGACGCCCAGCCCTCGTTGGGCCGCAGCAGGTCGAGAAACGTCAGCCCGCCCCAGCCGGCGACAGGCCCGGCGAGGGTTTGCGCGTGGGCGGCGGCGTAGGCGGGTGAGCAGAGGGGTCTCACCGCCTCCCTGTGGGCCAACACCCGGTCTTCGGGGGCGAAGCCCGCGGCGTCCCAGGTCAGCAGTATGTCGGCGGACGGCTCGGGCGGCAGGCTCTGGATGTAGTGGTGGTAGGTGAGGATGCGGACCCGGACATCCTCGCCGAGCACCTGCCGGAGGGCGTCGTAGCGCGGCATGATGAAGAAGTGCGACGCCGTGTGCGAGCAGGCGATGACGACCTGTTGGGCGCTGGACAGCTCGGTCGCCTCGGCGGCGCCCCGGTGAATGGCGGCGAGACCCGCCGCGACGCCGTCCCGGAAGCGCTCTCCGGCCTCGGTCAGGGTCACCCCGGCGCGGGAGCGCTCGAACAGGCGCGCCGACAGCCACGTCTCGAGCTTGGCGATCTGGCGGCTGACGGCGGACTGCGAGGTGCGCAGTTCGCGCGCCGCCAGGGTGAAGTTGCCGTGCCGCGCGGCGGTCTCGAAGGCGATCAGCGCGTTCGAGGGAGGAATCCGGTATGGATCCCGGTTATTCATGTCAGTTCAGCATCGTACCATGTCATGATGGAATGATATACTTCGCGACGTTCGGCGGCAAGGCGCCCGGCAGCCCTGAACCCGCGCCGATGCGCGGGGCCGTGGACGAGCGCGCGTTTCCGCAACGCCATGGCGAAAGACGATCGCCGCGACGACCGTGCGGCCGGTACCGTTCACAGTGGGTTGGCATACCCAGATTGACATCGCTATATTCCCGTTCTGGAGACCGTTGGAGGCTTCCTCCACGCAGCTTATGGCACGACCGATTTCGGCGGCCCTGACTTCGCTACTTGGATCCAAGGCCTCGCCAGGGCGGCTAAAGGAGGACTGAGCGCATGAAGACCCCGGCCCCCCACACGCGCTGCGGCGGTCGTCTCGCCATCGCTGCCATGCTCTTGTCGTTGTCGGCCGCGGCTTCTGCTACTGCCCAGACAACAGGCGCGATCGAGGGTACGGTCGTGGGCGCAAACGGCAACGCGTTGCCCGGTGTCCTGGTGACGGTGACCGGTTCCGGCGCGCAACAGGAAAGCGTGACGGGCACCGACGGCTCCTACCGGTTCGCCGGTCTGGCCGCCGGCGAGTACGTCGTAACAGCAATGCTGCCGGGATTCCAGACCGCGGAGCTCCAGGTCGCTGTCGGGGCGGGCACCGCGCAAATGGTCCCGATTGTGCTGCGGGCCGCCTATCTGCTCGATACAATCAGCGTCGTCGCCGGGGAACCCCGGATCTTCGCTCGCAACTTCGTCGCCGAGCCGATGATGCGGCAGCAGTCGAACATCACCAGCGTGACGGCCGTGGTCGACAACCTCCCCGGCGTATCGGTGCAGGAGGGGGACGCCTACGGCTTTGACGACTGGTCGACCAATGTCGCCGTGCGCGGCTTCCAGGTGACCATCAACGACGTGCAGATCGGCACCACCATCGACGGCTTTCCGAACGGCACGTCCGACTACTGGAGCGGATCGAAGGCGAGCCGGTTCATCGACCCGATGAATCTTGGAGGTGTCGAGGTTTCGCAGGGGACGGCCGACATCGCCTCCCGGTCGGTCGAGGCGCTGGGCGGCACCTTCAACTACCTGACGGACGATCCGGCGGCGGAGCGGACCTACACCGCGTCCGCCACGATCGGCGAGTACGATGGCAAGCGGTTCTCCATGCGGGTCGACACGGGACCGCTGTTCGGCGGAGAGACGCGCGCCTGGATCGCTGCGGTCCGGCAGGAGGCGACCGACTGGGTGCAGGGTTCGGCAAGGAACGAGCGGGAGCACGTCGCCGCCAAGCTCGTTTCGTCGCGCGGACGCCTCGATCTCACCGGCTACCTCTCCTACGATGCCATCCACGAGGATACCTACCAGCGGCTCTACAGCGATGCCGATTTCAGGGCCAACCCGCGCTGGGACCGGCTGGTCGGCGACTGGCCCGGCGTGCCGTACCTGAACCAGTTCTACCGGCCCGGCTGGCAGACCCGGCGGAACAACACCTTCGCCTACGTCAAAGCGGACTGGTCGCTCAGCGAGCTCAGCTCGCTAAGCGCGGGCGCCTACTACCATCGCAACCGGGGCCGCGGCGACTGGCTGCCCCCCTACATCGTCGACGTTGCCGACGACGGCGGCGGACCGGAATCGGAGCTGGCGGGCCTCGCACCGGTCCGGGGCGGCGCGCAGCTCGGACTGATCCGCTTCGTGGACCGTGATGGCGTTGCCGTTGCACCGGTGCCCGGATGCACGTCGTCCTACATCTTCAACTACTACGGAGCAGGCGGCCCGGCGGTCGATCCGGCGTGCCACCCGGGGGCCACGGCAGTGCAGTCCTACCGCCACAGCCACTACGGAAAGGACCGCTTCGGCGTAACCCTCGACGAGGAGTGGTTGGCTACCATGGGCCCGGCTGGCAGCGCGCTGCGCGCCGGCATCTGGTACGAGGACTCGCGGCGCGACCTCGGCCGGGACTGGCACCGGATGCTGGATCCGATGCTCAGCTTCAAGTGGGACGAGCAGGCCTACTGGCACCAGTACGAGTGGGAGTTCCCGCAGCACGTCTTCAAATGGTACGTGGAGGAGACGCTCTACGTCGGCCCGTTCGCCCTGACCGGCGGCGTCAAACAGTACCGGATCGGCGTGTCGCGCGACGACCAGTTCCTCGCGAACCCGTCACGAAGTGTCGATTCCGATTCGGATCTGCTCTTCTCCGGCGGTGTCACGTACGAGACGCCGGTCGAGGGCCTCGACCTGTTCGCAGGCTATGCCGAGAACTTCAGGGCGATCGGCAGCACGCTGCTCGAAGTGCCGGGCCGGAGTCTGGACCTCCTCGAGCCCGAGACCGCCTCGAACCTGGATGTCGGGCTGCAGTATGGCGGGGATCGGGTCGCGTTCAGCGTCACCCGGTATTCCATCGATTTCACGAACCGGATCTTCTATCTGGGCCCGCAAACGCCCGCCGGTCCCAACTATCTCATCCCCGGAGGCGGTGCCTACTTCAACGCGGGCGGGATCGAAACGAGCGGTGTCGAGTTTGCTGCCACCGTGCAGATGCCGGGTCGGACATCGTTCTACTCGGCCCTCACGTTCAACGACTCGGAATACATCGGGTCCGGTGATCCGCTCGTCGACGCGAACCAGGGCATCGTGGCAGGGACCGATGTCACCGGCGTGCCGGCTCGACTGTGGGTCCTCTCGCTCGACCGCAGCGGACCCTTCGGCGGCGGGCTGTCGGCCAAGTACACATCGGCCCGGCGCGTCAGTCTGGCGGCGGACTGGTACGCGGACGCCTACTGGCTGGTGGACGCCTACGTCCGTTTCTCCGGCGAAGCGTTGAGCGACCTGCTCCGGTCCACGGAGTTCTCGATTGTCGCGAACAACCTGGGCGACAAGGCCTATCTGTCCGCGATCACGGAGAACGCAGCCTGGCTGGGCGCACCGCGGACGATCTCGATGACCGCGACCATCTCGTTCTGACGGAACACTGCGACAGGCTGTGCGACCTTCGGAAGATCGGGCTTCACCCGAGGGGGCGGGAAGCCGCTCGCCGACAGGCAGCTGCGCCAACTGCTCCAACAGAACGAGATTGCGGCCGTGCCGCATGGGTTCCGGTCCAGTTTCCGGGACTGGGCGGCCGAAGAGACGGATCACCCGCGCGAAAAGTAGCGGCGCCCTCGCCGCGCTCACGAAGCGCCATCCTCCTCGCCACCGGCGCTTCCACGACGACCCACGGGCCAGCCTTCCGCCCGCGCCTTACGCGTTACGTAATGAGCCACCAATGCCGAGCGTACAACCTCGGGGTGTGCGCGGGTCAGCGATGCGACCTCGCGCGAGCCCGCTGACCTCTCGGCTCTTGGCGGTGCGGGGAGCGGCAGGGGAGGTTGCTGCCGGGGCTGCTGGGGTGGCAACCGCATTGGGGCGGATGGATGCTGCTTTCTCCCGAACTCAGAACCGGTACTTCAGGCTGGCAGTGGCGGCCAGGTAGCCCAGCTTGGCGAAATCGAGCCTGGAGACGAATGGCGTGACGCCATCCACGTGCACCGGTGCGTGGCTCCGAACCGTGCTCCACTCGGCGTCGATGCCGATGTCCGGGATCCGGACCCACCGGCCTTTGACGCCGAGCGACAGCTGCGACAAGAGGGTGTGGTCCAGCCCGCCCAGGACCTGATAGCCGAACCCGCGCTCGGAAACGAAGGGGGCCAGCTGGCTGATCGTCCCCGCCGCCGCCCGCTGCCACTCGGGCGCGGCATCGGGGTTGGTCCGCGAGCCGCCAAACACCTCCAGATAGCCCTCCGCAATGGACTTGCGGGTGAAACCCAGATACTGACGAAAGTCAAGCTGCGAAATCCCGCCGCCGACCCCCAGGTATGGCGTCCAACGGGTCGCGTTGGCCAGCTCGTAGTAGAGATTGACGAACAACTGCCGCCCCCGGAACTCGGAGATGTCGCCCCAGGGCGGCAGGGATGCGCTCCACTCGGTGTCCTTCCCCGTCAGCGCAGCCCCCGCTTCCGCACTCAAGGCCAGGGGTGCCTCCTGAACCAGCTGATGCCTCTGCGACGCCTCGATCTCGACACTCAGGGCCCCGAGCCCGTACCCGACGGCGAGACTTCCGCCGAGCCCCGCTTCGGGGTCGAAGACGTACGCGCCGCCGGGCCGGGGGGTGTTGTCGGTGCACTGAGCGTCGGTGGGCGCGTCCGCCGGGTTGGCGTACAACAGCTTGTCACACCGCGTGGGATGGTTGATCCCCGACACGGCCGTCTCGGTCGCGGCGCCCGATGACAACCCCACGCCCGTCGTGATGTAGAAGCCGCGTGTTGCCTGGGCGGACGCACCGACGGTGCCGCCCAGGACGGTCATCACGAAGGCTCCGGCGGCGATGCGCCATTCCAGGTCCATTCCGAACATCCCTCCCATGTCCGTCCTCCCGCGACAACAGCCGGCAGTCCATCTGTCAGCAGTCTAACGTCGTTCGATCATCGTAACAAAGAGGATGACCACCTGCGGAGAAGCGCGAGCCGGATTCGGCTTCGGGCGCTGGGGTCGAGGGTTGGCCGGGTCCGGGGCCCTGGAGTAGAAGCACGGTTCCTTCGTCCTCCCCGCTCTCCCGGTCCGATATGCGCAAACCCGATTCGGTACTCGAACGCTCCGCCGCTCGCCCACGCACCCGGCACCTCACTGCTTTCGGTGCTTACGCGGGGTTTCACCCCGGGCTGCTGGCCCCTGTCGTCCTTTTCGCACCGTTGAACGTCGGTCAGCGATCCCTTCACCGCCCAGGAGGCGGGGAGCTCGCGTCCGGCGATGTGCTCCGTGGCGGCCCGCGCCGCTTCCGGCGATCAGCCATTGCGGCACACCGGCGCAGGCTCGCGGCGATTCCGCCGCCGTCATCCGCGCGTCATCGCGGCGGCTGTCGGGGATCGAAGGGGCTTGAACCCGGCGGTCTCACCCTCCTTCCACTTGAGCGGATACTCCCGAACAGCCACGCCGCGACCCGCATGGATGTTCATGGACTTGAAGTCCTGAACCACCCATCCGCAGGCTTCGAGTTGCCCGTCGATCTTCTCGCGGGCTCGCTGTTCAGGCGTCAGTGGCACCGGATTCCGCTCACGCCGTCGCGAAGCGCTCGACCGCGATCTCCCCGGCACGGGTGCGAGCCTGCCAGAGATCGTACGCCATCTGCATCCCCAGCCACGTCTCGGGCGTCGAGCCGAAGGCCTTCGACAGCCGGATCGCCATCTCCACCGAGACCCCCGTGCGCCCGTTCAGCAATTCCGAAAGCGCCTGCCGCGTGACGCCCAGCCCCTCGGCAGCCCGGGTCACCGTAAGGCCCAGCGGTTCCAGGCACTGCCGCCTAACGATGCCGCCCGGATGCGGCGGGTCGTGCATGACCATGATCGGTCCTCTCCCCTCAGTGATAGTCGACGTAGTCCACCAGCGCCGCCTCGACGACCTCCCGGGGGTGGTCGGTCTTCTCTGCCGCCCAGTCCCGGAACGACGACCGGAAGCCGTGCGCGGTCGACGGGACGGCCAACCTCGTCAGCATCTTGTAGACCGAGGTCTCGCTGAGCAGCTTTCCCCTCGGTCCGGGAAAGAGCAAGCCCTCGCTGCCGAACCGTTCGGCGGCCTCGCCGAGCAACTCGACCGCCCGGTGCGAAAGCGGCACCCTGTGCTCGCGCTTGGCCTTCATGTGCTCGGGCGGGATCGTCCAGCGCGCCGCATCCATATCGATCTCGTCCCACGTCGCCAGCCGAACCTCTACAGTGCGGGCGGCAGTCAGGACCATGAACTCGAAGCCCAGCTTGATCCCCCGCCATGTGTTCGACTCGCGCACCGTCGCGATCGCTTCACCAACCCGCCGGTGTGGCAGAGCCCTGAAATGCGTCGTGCTCCCGTTGTGCCTGGGGAGGACGGCCCCGACCGCGTCCGGGACGAGCTAGAACCAGCGGTAGGTCGCGCCCAGCTTGATGCGCCGCCCCTTGGCGCTGTGGGTGAAGCCGTCGAAGGACTGCTCCCACTTCACGTAGGGCGGTGCGGCATCCATCAGGTTCAGCAGGGAGAGCGAGAGGCCCATCCCTCTGGAGGGACGCCAGAGCGCGGTCACGTCCAGGGTCGCGAAGCTGCCGATGTCCTCGTAGTCGGTATCCGCCTCGTCGTGGTCGGTGTAGGACGAGATGTAGTTCAGGTAGCCGACCACGCTGTAGTCGGCCCAGCCGTAGCTCCCGAACAGCCTCCCCTTCAGACTCGGCAGGGGCGGAGCGATGGGATTGTACTTGTTGAGACGCCCGGCGCCTTCCGTATCCGGCGCGAGGTCGACGCCCCCGACGCTTACCGCCTCGATCGAGTACTTGTTCGTGTACGTCGCCTCCAGGCCGGCGTTCAGGATGCCGCTTCCAGCCTGGGAGCGGGCGGTGAGCTGGAAGTCGAAGCCGGAGGTCTTGACGCCCGGCCAGTTGATGAGATCGACGTGAATGCGCTCGATGCCGGTGACGTCGCAGGTGCCGGTTCCCCGTCCGTCGGAGCAGGTCACGAATCCCTTGATCGCGTCCCTGGCGCCGCCGCCCTCGTCATAGAGCCGGGTAATCGCGTTGTAGGGCACCACCGCGATCACATTTTCGAAGTCGTAGCTCCAGTAGTCGCCGGTCAACTGAACCGGGACGAAGCCGGACTCGTCCGCCAGCGTCAGGACGAAGCCGGCGTTGTAGGTGAGCGCCTGTTCGGACTGGAGGTCCTTGCTCCCGTAGGTGTCGACCGCCTTGTACACGCCCGCCTCGTTCACATATGCGAGCGCGGTCGTGCGGTCCTCGTTCAGGTCGTCGACGGAAGGGGTGCGGAAGGTCGTCTGCAAGGAGCCGCGTAGCGCGAACCGGTCCGAGAGGTTGATGCGCACCGCGGTCTTCGGGTTGAAGCTGCTGGCCACATCGTAGAACTCGTAGTTCGCGGCCAGCTGCACGTGGAGGCGCTCATCCATGAGGTGCAGGGGGAGTTCGCCGAAGAACCGATGCACCGTCTGGCTGGCGCCGTAGGGATAGACTCCGGTGGTGAAGGTGAATGGACCGGCCTTTTCGAGACAGGCGCGGCTGCCGAGCACGGAGCACGGGTTGACGTTCAGGTTGCCGGCGTTGTTCGGGTCCGCCGACACGTCCAACCAGCGGAACTGGTATCCCAGAGCATAGTTTTCGGCGGCACCGCTGCTTCCCGTGAAGGTCGCGTCGGCGACCATCATGTCGGCCGAACTCACCACATCGACCTGCTCGTTGATCCAGCCGAGCAGCTCGGGGTCGTTCGCCAGCCCCGCGGAGTAATCGGGGTTGGCTTCGTTGACGAATCGCGCACCCGGTTGCTGGGAATACTGGAGAGCGTTCGAGAACGGATTGTAGAACTGGCAGCCGCCCTGGCCCGGGGCTTTTCCGCCCGTCGGCCCCAGCGACATGCCCGAGGGCGAGCTGGGATCCGCGACCACATCCACCCCGCAGTCGGGTCCGCCGTAGCCGCGGAACGCGAGAAACTTGCGGTAGGCGTATTCGGCGGGCTGGTTCACGTTGCCCGAAGAACGGGAGTAGCTGAGGGCGAGGTTCAGCCGGTTGTCGTGCCCATCGAGGACATCGACCCCCCCGTCCCAGGAGGCGGACAGCCGCTGGGTCCGGGAGTTCCGCTCGAGAGTCCGGCCGGGTCCGGAGTGTCCCACCAGCCGTCCGAAGAAGTACCAGTCATTCTCCAGGCACTGGGCGCTGGACATGAACCCCACGCTGGATCCGTACTGCTGGCAGAAGGCCTGCCGTCCCGGGTTCTCGGAGGGCACGATCTGAAGCCCGTCGTAGGGCTTGATGGGCGGAAATGAAGGCGTCGTCACCCAGTCCGGCGTTGCCGCCTCGGCCCAGAGGCCCTCTATGTGGTAGCTGGAGTTGTCGCCCAGCTCACCGTTGATTTCCGCGAAGGCACGAAAGTGGTTGTTCTGCTCCAGCAGGTTGTCCCAGGGCTGGTAGCGGAACCGGCAGGTGTAGGTTTCGAGGTAGCCGCCGAAGTCGAGGCAGCGCGGATCCATGAAGATGTCGTCTTCCGACAAGTGCGCGCCCGACAGCTTGGAGATCAGTGCCTCGGCGCTTTCCATACCCGTCGTGGATGGCGTGAGGAACGCACCCGGGTTGCCGGTCCAGGACCATGCGCCGGCTCCCGCGCTGTACGGGCGCAGCGCCCAGTCCCGTTCTTGCGGGGTCAACTGCTGGCGGGTCAGGTATTCGGCGGACAGCACTGCGTGCGCGCTATTGCCCAGCCGCCGTCCCACGATGCCGGCCACGTTGCTGTCGCCACCGCCGGCAAAGTACTCGTGCGAGGCGGTCACCTCCGTCCCCTCGAAGTCGCCGCGGGTGAGGAAGTTGGCGACCCCGGCCACCGCATCCGACCCGTAGATGGCGGACGCGCCCTCCTTCAGGACTTCGATCCGGTCGATGGCGATCGACGGGAAGGAGTTGATGTCGACGTAGCGTCCGCCGATCAGACGTGCCGGGAGATAGACCTGGCGCCGGCCGTTGAGCAGCACGAGGGTCCGCGACGCGCCCAGGCCGCGCAGGTTGACGTTGGCCACGGTCTCCGGCACGGCGGCGATTTCGTTGGCATTGTACCAGCTCTGCCGCTCGCCGACCACCCCGTGGCTGAGACCCAGCGCCTTGAAGAACTCGGTCACGAGCGGGAAACCCTGTTCCTCCAGCTTGCGGCGCGCCGCCACGGCGACCGAATAGGGCAGCTCCGTGGCCGCCGTCTCCGCGCTGGTGCCGGTCACGACCACCTCGTCGAGCTCGAGGGCCGTGAAGCTAAGCTGCGGGTCGACGGTGGTGGCCTGGCCATCGGTCACCGTGACCTCTTCGGTGGCCGTCAGATAGCCGATGAGGCGCGTGGAGAGCTGGTGCGAACCAGCCGGGACGTTCGCGATCGAGTACCGTCCTTCCTCGTCCGTGATCCCCCCGATGCTCAGCGCCTCGATGAAGACCTGGGCGCCCGCCAGCGGACTCCCGTCCGCGACATTGGTGACGGCACCCTCGATGGTGCCCGTGGACTGTGCCGAGGCGGTGCCGGCAAAAAGAGCGCCGAACAGTGCCAGTGAACCCGGTATCCGCGGGAATCCCGCTCTCCATCCACTCATTCCGGCCCCCTTCGTCTCAGAACGATGTCGCACGCGCCGACTCGGTGTCACTGCCTGACACGGTGACAGTAACTGTCGCATTTAAATCGGATTTCGTCGCCTTGTTGAGCCCAAAATAGCGCCCCTCGGTCAGAAGGGCACTACCGCTACCGGTTGCTTTCGATCAACACCCTTTCCAGCGATTCGCGGGCGATACCGAGTTCGGTCTCGCCGGGCGGAAGGCCGTTCAGCTGGAGGATGTACGCGATGACGTCGGCGTACTGCTGGGGAGGGAGGGAGCCTGGCTGGTCTTCGGGCATGAGCGAGTAGATGTCGTCGTAGAGCGCCGCGAGGCTGGCGCCGGCCCAGGAGCGGATGAAGGCTCCGACGAACTCTTCGTCGTCGTGGCACTCGCGGCAGACGTCCTCGACGACCTCGGCACCGCGCTCCGCCTGCTCCTCGGTGTACACGCCGTCAAGGGTGGTCACCTGCTCCTCGGTCTGCGCGAAGGCGGGCTGGGCCGCCGCCAGGGAGAGCAGCGCCAGGGCTGCGACGAGTGCTCCGGTCCGTTTCATATCTTGCTCCAACGATGCCCGTTCTGAGAGATTCCCGTTCTGGTTGAACCATAGAATGTTTAACGTCGTACGTCAGGTTCATGGCGGTCAAGGTCGGCGGGGACCGTCCTCGCCAGCGGGTTGTATTGGTCGTACTCCAGGCGCCGACCCGTTTCCGCGGGCCGTCCCGGAACCATCGCTCACAGGGGTCCTTCTTCTTGGAAATCGCAGTCCTGACGTCGGCGTTCGTCGCTTCGGTGGCCAGCGGGCTGGTGCCGTTCGTGAACGCGGAGGTCGTGGTCGTGGCGGCGGCGGTCGCGGTGCCTTCGTCGCAGCAGTGGCTGGTGGTCGCGGTGTGCTCGCTGGGCCAGATGATCGCCAAGGCGCTGCTGTACGCATTCGCACGCTGGCTTCCCCAGCGGCTGCCGGCGCGGGCGGTGCGGCATCTCGAGCGCGCATCCGAGAAGGCCAAGCGCATCGAGCAGGCGGGATGGTCCCTGATTCTGGTCAGCGCGATCGTCGGGCTTCCCCCCTTCTACGTGATCTCGCTGGCCTCGGGGATGGTGCGCGTCAACTTCGCCGCCTTCCTGGCGATCGGCTTCGTGGGACGCTACATCCGCTTCGCGATTCTGGCGTATGGGGCGGTGGCCGCGGGCGGCGTCATCCAGGGCGGTCTTTGAGCGCTTCGGGCGACCTGAAGCGGGCGCGGCGGCTCGTGCGCGGGGCGGGGCGGGTGGTGGCGCTAACCGGCGCGGGCATCTCGGCCGAGTCGGGGGTGCCCACCTTCCGCGACGCGACCGGGCTGTGGCGGAACTTCCGCCCGGAAGACCTCGCCACCCCGCAGGCGTTCGCGCGCGACCCGCGCACCGCGTGGGAGTGGTACGACTGGCGGCGGTCGGTGCTGGCGGGCTGCGCCCCCAACCCCGGCCACCGCGCGCTGGCGCGCTTCTTCCTCGGGCGCGGCGCGGCCGGGCTGGTGACCCAGAACGTGGACGGGCTGCACACCCGGGCGGCGCTGGAGGCGACGGGGGAGGGGCCGGCCGACGCGGCACTTCCGGTCGAGCTGCACGGGGCGGTCGGGCGGGACCGCTGCAACCGGTGCCGGGCGCGCTTCCCCGCCGAGCCGCTGGGCGATGCCCTGCCCCGGTGTGACTCGTGCGGCGGCCTGCGCCGACCGGACGTGGTGCTCTTCGGCGAGCCGCTGGATGGGGAGGTACTGGCCCGCGCCTACTCGCTGGCCGGGCGCGCCGACCTCTGCCTGGTGGTAGGGACCAGCGCGGTGGTCTACCCCGCCGCGGCGGTCCCGCTGGCCACCCTGGACGCCGGTGGCCACATCATCGAGGTGAACCTGGAGGACACCCCGCTCACCGGAGCGGCCGCGGTGGCGCTGCGGGGGGCGGCGGGGGAGGTGCTCCCAGCCCTGCTGGGCTGAGGCGCCTCCGGCCCGCCGCGTTTCGCAGCTACCGGCAGTCTCGCGTCGCCGCGATCACTGCTGCCGGCAGTTTCGGGTCACGCAGATCTGCGCGGGTGGCCCACGCACCGAGGCCGACGCCTCCCTGACTTCGCCGATATTCCGTGTGAAATCCGATGGGACGGTCGGACGGTATCCGTATGCGCCGTCCGCGTTGGCGGAGCTGCTTTCGGTTGGGACACCGTTGATTTCGATCCAGTCGAGCAAACTCGGGTCGGTGGTAGCCGCGTCATAAGTCCACAGGTGAACCCCTGCGATTCCCGGCAACCCCGCACTGAAAGTCATTCCCTGGGAGGGTGTGGAGAAAAGTGTTTCGGTTCCCGCGAGGGCTTCGAATATCCCGTCCTGCACCCTGACGGTGATTTCCGTGAATTCACCGGAGCCGTCATTGATGGCATCGGAGATTCCCCGGAAGTTGACATCTCGGCCGCTGATATAGTACCAGCCTGCTTCCCGGTCCTCCGGCTCGAAGAACACCACAAGGGCATAGTTGACGGTTTCCGTCTCGTCACCAAAGTTGAGTACCCGGGTCCCGATCTCGAATCGCAACGCCTCGACGTTCCGGTCGCCGGGCTCAGCTGTCTCGACCACCAACGCGGTTCGTACCGTGTCGGCCTGCTTCCCGAGACGAGTCTGGACTTCCCAGGACGTGACAGGCGTGCCCAGTTCGCGACCTGCAATTCCCCACAGAGTGTCCGTGGCATTCGTCAATCGCAGGATGCCCTCCGAGACTTCAGCCACGGCATTCGGGAACTCCCAGTTGTCCAGGCTGCTGTCATCGTCGAAGTCGTCGCGGAAGATCATGCCTGCGGCGGGGAGGACGGTTACGTCGAAAGTCACCGACGCCGACAGACCTCCCGGATCGGTCGCGGTCACCGTCACTACCGCCGTTCCCACAGCGTTGGCCGAAGTCCCAAGCACGCTTCCCGAAATCGATACGCCAGCCACACTCGGATCGGATGACTCCGCCGAGTAGGTCAGTTCGTCCCCGTCCGGATCGACGAAGAGTGTGTCTTCATCCTCCAAGTCCAGCGATCCCGACCATCCTACTGTTCGCGTGACGTCGTTAATCCCTCCTCGTGCCTCCGGCGCCCGATTGGCTCGTTCGATCACGGTGACACTCCCGCTCAGCGACGCCGTCAGCCCGTCCGGGTCGGCTGCCGTCACCGTCACGGTGGCCGTCCCGATGGCAACCGCCGTGATCGTCACGGATGCGCCCGACACGGAGACGGTCGCCACGCCCGCGTTCGACGATTCCGCGGTGTAGGTCAGCGCGTCCCCGTTCGGATCGGTGAAGTAGGAGGAGGCACGAATCGTCACGGAATCGCGCTCCTCGATGGTCTGCAGCGGAATCGAGTCCACCGTCGCCTCCGGCGGCCGGTTGGGCTCGACCGTGACGGGGACGCTGAGCGAGCCGGACAGCCCCTCCGGATCGGTCGCGGTGACTGTAAGCGTCGTCGTCCCGACACCCACCGCCGCGGCGGACACCACGCTGCCCGCCACCGAGACCGTGACCAGCGACGTGTTCGAGCTATTGGCCGAGTAGGTCAGCGCGTCCCCGTCCGGATCGGTGAAGAACGGCGACACGTCCAGGTTTATGGTGTCGCCCACGACGGCCGTCTGCGGGGATACTACCGGCACGGCCGCGACCGGCGGCCGGTTGGGCTCCACTACCGTAACGTTGGCGCTGGCCGCCGCGGAAAGCCCCGCGGGGTCGCGGGCGGTCACGGTCACCGTCGCGGTGCCGGCCGATACGGCCGTGATGGTCACGTTGGTGCCCGACAGCGCGACGCTAGCCACGCCCGCGTTGGATGAGATCGCGGTGTACGTCAGGGCGTCGCCGTCCGGGTCGCTGAAGGCGGAGGCCACGTTCACGGTAGCGGACTCGCCCGCCGTCATGCTCTGGGCCGGAAGCGACCCCGACGCCACCGGCGGCCGGTTGGGCTGCGGAGCCGGTGCGGGCTCGGTGCCCCCGTCACCGCCGCAGGCGGCGGCCCAGGTCACGGCCAGCAGCGCCAGCGGGCGAACGAGGCGTCTCCGGAGAGCACCGGACGAGTGGACACCCGAGTCTGAAACCAATTGTGAGCCTGTCATCTACCCCACGCTTTGCGCCATAGGAAGGGAGTTCTCATCTGCGGCCTCGAAAGCCGGTTGCCTGAACATCGGGGGTGCCCCTGGAAAAAGCGACGGTATGCCGCGTGGCGTCCGCGTCCACCGGGTGCATCTCCCAGCGGCCGGGAAACCCCTGTGGCACCGGCCATTGCAGCTCCGGCCCGCGCCGGCCCCACCGTCTGCGTCCCGCTTACCTCCACCCAGTCGAAGAGTGCGGTTCTGTCCGCCGCCCCGTCCAGGGGAAAGACCCACAGGCCGATCGTGGTGAGGCGGAGCGGATACTCGTCGTCGAGCACGACCGTGGCGAGCTCCGTGTCGCCAGCCTGCACTCGCAACACCCCGTCCTCCAGGGAAGCGATGATGTCCGTGAACTCGCCGGCGCCATCGTGAACCGCGTCCGAGGTCCCGTAGGCGCCCTCGATGATCACCCACGGGTTTTCCGTCACCGACCGGGTCTGATCAAGAACATAGAAGCGGTAGTTGGTGTCCTGGCCCTCTACCCCGACGCCGGAACCCACATCGAGCGCGTACCGCCCGTACCTCGGATGACCCGTGGCGAAGATCACCGACGCGACGACGCTGTCCGTCCGGGCACGACCCAGGCGCGCGCGCACCTCCCAGGAATTGATCGGCGCCTCGAGCTCCCGATTGACGCGGCCAGCGTAGCCCGGCCTGGAATGGGTCAGCCGCAACACGCCCTCGGACAGTTCGGCCTCGGCCTCGCCGAGGTCCCAGCCCGCCAGGCTGTCAGCGTCGAAATCCTCCCGGAAGCCGACGGTTGGCCCGGGTACGACCGTTACCGCCACCTCGTGCGCGGCGGTGAGCCCACCCGGATCGCGGGCCGCCACCGTCAGCGTAGTCGTCCCCGCCGCCACCCCCGAGACCGACATCGTCAGGCCGGTTACAGAAACGATGGCCACGCGCGTGTTCGACGACGACGCCCCGTACCGGAGCGCGCCCCCGTCCGGGTCGCTGAAGTAGGACGCCACCTCCACCGCGACCGTCTCCCCCGAGGCCAGGCTCACGGCCGGAATCGCCCCCGTAGCCACCGGCGCCAGGTTGGGCGTGACCGTCACGCTGGTGCTCTGGCCGGCGGAGAGGCCGCCGGGATCGCGTGCAGTTACGGACAGGGTCGCGGTCCCCGCCGACACCGCGGTGACAGTCGCCCGGGTGCCCGAAACGGTGACCTCGGCCGCCGCCGCGTCCGTCGTCGCCCCGTAGCTCAGGGTATCGCCGTCGGGATCGGTGAAGTACGGGGACAGTTCCACCAGAACCACCTGCCCCTCGGTCAGGGTAAGGGGCGGGATGGAAGCTGCGGCCACGGGCGCCTGGTTCGGGTCGGTGACACTCTCCCGACACCCGACCGATCCCAGGAGCAGCGCGAGGAACGTGCAAGCTAGACGACGATGATGGGTCACGAAGGGACCACCCTTCGGAGCTTGGACAGTTCCCTTGCCATCCACTTGACGCGATCGGCCCCCGCCACGACGAGGGAAGCAAGCCGTGACGAGGGCCGGAAGAACTTGCGGCGAATGACGGGCGGCGCCCGCCGATCCGTCAGTTTCGGGCTATTGTACCTCGGAGGTTCCGGGGGGTGATGCCACACAACACAGTCCACCGTCCTGCCTGTTCTTTGAGAATCGCGACGACTGCGCCGGAACCGGTGATCACGGGGACCTGCCGGACGGGCACGCCGGATTGTAGAGGTTTGCGTGAGTTCTTCATGGCGGCCTCCATCTATCGGCACCCGTGACCATCGCGGGCGCTCCATAAATCCCCGTCCCAGGACCTGCCCTGTACGCGAGGATGTAACCGGGGCCCTATCTTGCAGGAGCCGTGCCAGATCAGTCACGACCAGCCCGGACTCCGGAGCCGCGTCAGTTCCCGCGCCATCTCGCGCAGTCCGATGGCCTCCACGCTCCCGCCCTTCGGATAGCGGTCCTCCCCTCCATGGACCACAAACGCCCGGTCCGGCCCGACATCCTCCAGCGCGCTGCGGAATCCTCTGCTTACACGCGGTGCGAGCCCGCGCTTGATTTCCAGCGCCCAGACCCTGCTCCCCGGAAGATCGAGGATGAGATCGATTTCGGCGCCCGCAGAGGTACGGTAGAAGCTGGCCTGAGTTCGCTCCGGGGCCGCCCGGATCAGGGTTTCGATGACGAAGCCCTCCCAGCTCGATCCCGCGACCGGATGTCCGAGCACGTCGTCGGCATCGTCCAGCCGAAGCAGCGCGTGAACGACTCCGCTGTCGCGCACATATGTCCTGGGGGCCTTCACCAACCGTTTGCGGACGTTCGCATGAAGGGGCGGCAGCCGGCGCACCAGCAGCAGGTCGACCATGAGATCGAGGTAGCGCACCACCGTCTTGCCACTGACCGCCAGGCTTCTCGCGAGGACGGCCCCGTTCCAGAGGCCTCCCTGGGAATGAGCGAGCATTGTCCAGAAGCGACGCAGCGTCTGGGCCGGAAGACGAGGTCCAAGCGCGGGAATGTCCCGCTCCAGATAGGTGCGGATGAAGTTCTCCCGCCAGAGTATGCTGGCCGCATCGTTCGGAGCGAGAAAGCTGCGCGGGAAGCCGCCCCGGATCCACAGGCGCATCCCGTTTTCGCGGCCGACTTCGTGGATGTCCAGGGGATCGAGCGCCAGATGGCCGATGCGTCCCGCCAGGCTTTCACCCGACTGCCGCATGAGATCCATGGAAGCGGATCCCAGAACCAGAAACTGTCCGGCGGTCTCGCCGGTCCGGATCCGCTCGTCGATGGTCCCGCGCAGAACCTGGAAGAGTTCAGGAATGCGGTGGATCTCGTCCAGCACCACCAGCCGGTCCCTTACCGCCCCCAGGTAGCCGGGCGCGTCGGACAGGCGCTCCACATGATGGGGATTCTCCAGGTCGAGATAGAGCCCGGGCCGGGGTGCGCCACTTCCGGTGTCCACGCCCGCGTCGGCGATCGCTCGCGCCAGCGTGGTTTTGCCGACCTGGCGCGGTCCCAGCAGGGCTACGGCAGGGAAGAGTCTCAGGTACTCTTCCAGGCAAGATCTGAGGATGCGGGGGATCTCAGGCGTGTTCATCCTTGCAATTGGGGTATGGAGAGACAGAATTGCAAGGATATGGCTCGTTGAGAACGCTTTTGGCATACTCCGCGGGCATGCGCCTGAACCAGCGGTCGTAGGCCCTTACCGGCCGGCTCAGCCGGACACCGTGCTGCTGCATAAGGTAGCCGATCGGTCGCATGTCGCCTGCGGGCAGCTCGAATTCGGGTGATTTCCAGTGCCTGCGACGCATGGTCCAGTCTCCTCTCCACCTACGAAGCGCCGGGCCGAGGTTCCGCAACCCCTGAAGGGAGAAGAGATCGGCGCCGAGAGGAACGACCACGAAGTCCGCGGCGATCAACGCCGACCGGTTGATGGCTCCCAGGCTGGGACCGACATCCACCAGGACGATGTCGGCCTCTGATGTCGCGATAGCCATCCGGATCACCTGCCAGAACGAGGTTATCGAACGAAAGGCGCGGTAGGGTGCGTTGCCCAGACAGTTCGGCCACTCCCCCGACAGCAGGTCCTCGAAGTCCGAGAGCGTCAGGTCTCCCGGTAGCAGATACAGGCGATCGGATACCCGCTGCAGGCGAGGCTCCCGGATATCGCCGACCATCGTGAGTGGTTCGACGCAGCGATGGATAGTTGTGGCCGCATCAGGGGAGTCTTCCCAGAGTTCCACCAGAGCGTGCTCATCCAGGAACGCCGCAGTGAGGTTGGCCTGGGGATCGAGATCGACCGCGAGGACGACATGGTCCAGCTCGGACAGCATCCACGCGACATGATAGACGAGCGCGGTCTTTCCCACTCCCCCCTTGTTGGTGAAGAAGGTCAGGGTGGTTCCGCTCATCGCCGGCCCTTCAGGGTGCAGAGTATCCAGTTGGGCTCAATCTGGAAGCCGGGTTCGGGCTGTCCGTTACGAAGCAATTCCCTGCGCGCGATGCTGATCCCCATGCCGAACCCCTGCACGAGGCCGAGAACCCGCATGGATTCGGCCAGGCTTGGATTCCGGTAGTCGGCAACCCAAGGCTTACCGAAGTTCTCAGCAGTTACTATCCCATAGGGACCGCCGGGACTCATGATCTCCACACGGTCGTCGAACCAACTGACCCTTACCGGTGAGTTGGTGGCCTCATAAGTCCGATGCATGACCGCGTTGTAGGCGATCTGTCGCAGGGCCGCTACGGGGTAGCTCGATCGGCGCTCCTCCCGTCGGGACGATGTGAAATCTACCGAAGTGCGGTTGTGGGCGTCGAACTTGTCGTTCAATCGGGCAAGCTGACGGGCAATGGGGCCCGTGCATCGCGATTCATCGACAACCTCTCCGATAACCTCGGCGCCGGAGATCCGAAGGAATTGAACATAGGCGCCGGGAAGAAAGTCCTGTGGCCTGATGCCCAGGATCAGCAACCCGACGACCGTTGGAACCGGCTCATCCACCGAGGTGACCATCTTGGTTGCCGCCAGGCGTTCCTCCGTGGTCCGGTCGTTGGCGGCGAGCAGTTCGCGATCGAAGGCCTGGGGCAGGTATTCTTCCTCGAAACGTCTCAGATCCAGGTCGGAGAGCCGCGCGGTGGGAACGGGTTGGGCATCGAAGGGGGCGTCGTGATGCCGCCGCCTCTCGTTCAGGATCCGCTCCTCCTGGGCACTGGCAAGGGCCCTGCGGGGACCCACCCGGATCCAGATTTGCCCGCGCGAGCAGCAGTAGTCGATGCGACACGGTCGCTGTCCGGGAAGGGGACGGGGCCAGCGCCTCCCCTCACCCTCCCAGCACGTACTCCGCCACCTCCCGGTGCGTCGCGTACCACACGTTCCCGCGGGCGTTGATGTGGTCGATCAGCCCCTCCAGGATGAGGATGCGGGAGCGGTGGCCGATGTAGTGGGGGTGCATGGTGAGCACCAGCATCGTGCCTTCCTCCCAGGCGCGGTCGAACTCGTCGATGTAGACCTGGAGGACATCGCGGGGGGCGCTGTAGTTGCCGCCGCGCGGGTTCACGAGGGGGGCGTCGTCGAGGATCCACTCCACGGGCAGTTCGACCATGCCGGTGGGCTCGCCCTCGGCGACGATCTCGTAGGGCCGGTCGTCGGCCATCAGCGAGCTGTCGTAGAGGAAGTCCATCTCGCGGATGATGCTCAGGGTGTTGGGGCTGAAGTTCCACGACGGGGCCCGGTAGCCGACCGGCCGCTCGCCGGTAACCTCCGTGAAATACGCGACCGCGCGTTCCAGGAGAGCCCGCTCCTCGTCGGCTTCCAGAAGCGAGTTGGTTTCATGAATCCAGCCGTGCACCGCGATTTCGTGGTGTCCGGCGGCCTGGATGGCGTCCAGCATTTCCGGGTTGAACCGGAGGCTCATCGCCGGGATGAAGAAGGACGCGGGGATGTCGTGCTCGTCGAGGACCTCGAGTACGCGCGGGAGCGCCCGGCGCGCACCGTATTCCCCCTGCGACAGGGCGCCGATGGTGGGTTGCCCGTTGCGGATGGGGATGGTTTCGTTGTCCACGTCGAAGGAGAGCAGCACCGCGGCGCGGGCCCCGTTCGGCCAGCTGGCGGGCGTCAGGTCGCGTCCCGCGCGCACGGCGTTCACGGTTGCGAAGACGCGCTCGTCGCTCCATCGCCAGCCGGGCTCGTCGTCGGACCCGGCCGACTGGGCGGCGTCCGCGGTTCCGGCGCCGGGAGCGCAGGAGGAGAGGATCGTTGCAAAGGTGGCGGCGGTGATGAGAGTCAGGCGGGTATTCATCGATTCTCCCGGCTTCGGGTTCCCGTCGGAGGGCGCAGTCGCAACAATACGGATTCGATGTGGAGCGTGACAGTGTGCGAGAGAGGCGCGGACATGCGCTGGAGGACGCCAACCATGGAGCGGCGAGTGGAGAGCAAAGCGAGGGGAGCATCCAGGCGCGCGCGGGGAGCGTGGAGGTGCGCGGGAAGCGCGGAGGGGAACGCGGCGGAGAGCGGGGGCCGCGATCATGGGCGCACGGCGCCGCGGAGAACCGCAGCGATGCATGCGACCGGAGCCCCGGAGACGCACAAGTGAGCGCCGCCCGCGACCTGGCCTTTCTCCCGGTCGCCGAGCTGCACGCGTTGGTGGCGGCGCGGGAGGTGTCGGCGGAGGAGGTGGTCTCGGCGGCGCTCGAGCGCATCGGCCGCCACAACGGGAGGGTGAACGCGGTGGTGACGCTCTCCCCGCGTGCGCTGGAGGAGGCGCGCGCGAT
Source organism: Longimicrobiales bacterium (assembly GCA_965225805.1). Taxonomy (GTDB): domain Bacteria; phylum Gemmatimonadota; class Gemmatimonadetes; order Longimicrobiales; family Gaopeijiaceae; genus BD2-11. Next base: position 611,850 of record OZ245327.1, on the reverse strand, counting down.
CGACCGGCGTCTGGCGCGGGGAGAGGATGCCGGGCCGCTGGCGGGGGTGCCGGTCGGGATCAAGGACATGACGCCGGTGGCGGGGCTTCGCACCACATATGGCTGCCGGCTGTTCGCGGACCATGTGCCGGAGGAGGACGCGCTGGTGGTGCGCCGCCTGCGGGCGGCCGGGGCGGTGGTGGTCGGCAAGACCAACACGCCGGAGTTCGCCGCCGGGGCGAACACCTTCAACGACGTCTTCGGCGCCACCCGCAACCCGTGGGACCCGGCGCTCTCGGCGGGCGGGTCGACCGGCGGGGGGGCGGCGGGGCTCGCGACCGGCATGTTCGCGCTGGCGGAGGGGACCGACCTGGGCGGGTCGCTCCGCATCCCGGCGGCCTTCTGCGGGGTGACGGGGCTCCGGCCCTCCCCCGGACTGGTCCCCACCGAGCCCACCGACTGGGCGTGGGACACCATCATGGTCACCGGGCTGATGGCGCGCTCGGCCGAGGACCTGGCGCTCGGGCTGCAGGCCGTGGCGGGGCCGTCGGCGGGCTCGCCCCTCCGCCAGCCGGTCGCGGGGCGGGACTTCCCGGCCGCCGCCCGGGCGGGGATGGCACAAGGCGCCCGCGTCGCCTGGTGCGCGGACCTGGCGGGGATGGGGGTGGATCCGGGGGTGGAGGGGGTGTGCCGGGAGGCGGCGTTCGAGCTGGGTCGGGCGGGCGCCGCGGTGGAGGAGATCGACCTGGATCTGTCCCACGCCCGCAGCGCCTTCCTGGACCTGCGCGGCCGCTGGATGGTCGCCCACCACCAGGACCGCCTGGACCGTATCGGCGAGCTGGGCCCCAACCTGGCGGGCAACATCCGCGCGGGACTCGCGACCACGCCCGGGCAGCTGGGGCGCGCCGACCGCGTCCGCAGCGAGCTCTGGCATCGCTTCGCCGACCTTCGGCGCGACTTCGACTACCTGCTGACGCCGTGCACGGCCGTGCCCCCCTTCCCCGTCGAACAGAGCCATCCCACGGAGATCGCGGGCCGCCGGATGGAGAGCTACGTGGACTGGTTCGCACCCACCTTCGTGCTCTCGCTCACCGGCCTGCCCGTCGCCTCCGTGCCCGCCGGGCTGGATCCCCGTGGCCTGCCGGTGGGCCTCCAGGTGGTGGGCCCTCCCGCCGGCGAGGAGGCGGTGCTCGCCCTGGCCGCCACCCTCGAGCGCCTGCGCCCTCCGGAGCGCCCACCGCTCGGGGAGTGACGGCGCAAGCGGGCCGGATGCCGACGAGGATCCACCGGTGCCGCCTCGCGTCTTGCCCGCGTTCCGTGCGGGATCTACGATCTTCACGATCTCCCAAGTCTTCCGGACATCCGGCTCATCGCGAGCAGAGCAGGCAACATCAGACATCGCATCCCCATCGACTGAAAGGAGCACGTCATGGCCAGAGCAGCTTCCGGTACTTCCCGCCGGCGATTCTTCAAGCAGGGCTTCGGCGTCGGCGCGGGCGCGCTGGCCCTGGGCCGCTGGCCCAGAGGGCTGATCCGCCGGAAACAGGCCGGCGCCCCGCTCATCATCACCAGCCACACCAACGAGACCGGGCGCAACGCCATGGCCCAGGCGTGGGACATCCTCGCCCAGGGTGGCAGCGCGCTGGACGCGGTGGAGCGCGGAGCCAACGTCATCGAGGTGGATCCCAACGATGCCGGGGTCGGCTACGGCGGGCTTCCCAATGAGGACGGCGTCGTGCAGCTCGATGCTTCCTGCATGGACGGCAAGACCTACAGCGCCGGGTGCGTGGCGTCGATCGAGGACATCAAGACGCCGTCGTCGGTCGCGCGTCTCGTGATGGAGCGCACCGACCACGTCATGCTGGTGGGGCCGGGCGCGCGCGAGTTCGCCCTCTCCTTCGGCTTCAAGGCGGAGAATCTGCTGACCGAGAACGCACGCATGGCATGGGTGCGCTGGCGCGAGACCCACAGCGAGAGGCGGGATGACTGGGGTCCGCCCGACCACATACGCGACAGGCCGGACAAGCAGACCGGCGGGCTCCCGGGCGAGGACGACTTCAACTACGGCACCACCAACGTGCTGGCCGTGGACGCCAACGGTGACGTGGCGGGCATCACCACCACCAGCGGCCTCTCCTGGAAGATTCCCGGCCGCATCGGCGACTCGCCCGTCATCGGCGCCGGGCTCTACGTCGACAACGACGTGGGCGCGGCGGCGGCCACCGGCCGCGGCGAGGACGTGATCAAGTCGTGCGCGTCCTATTTCATCGTCGGGCGCATGCGCGAGGGACGGTCGCCGCAGGAGGCCTGCGAGGACGCGATCGAGATGATCGTGGGCAGGTACCGGGCGGTCGGCCTCGACTTCGTGCCGAGCGAGAAGTTCGTGGCGATCAACAGGGACGGGGAGATCGGCTGCGCGCGCATGGCGGGAGGCGCCGGGCGCGTCGGCACCCTGACGTACCGCAACTCCGAGGGCCTCGACATCTTCGAGGGCACCCAGCTCCACCCGACGAGCTGAAGCCGGAACCGCACAGCCCGGTGTCCCGCAGGCGGGCGGGAGCCGTTGACGCCGCCGCGTCCGGCCCGCCCGCGGCGGACACCCCCGGATGGTGGGCCCGGGGGCTGCTGTTCGAGAGCTGCAACTGCCAGGTGGTTTGCCCAGGCCACGTGCACTTCAGCCAGAACTGCACCCACGAGCGCTGCATCGGCTACTGGGCGCTGCGCTTCGATGCCGGCCAATACGGGAGCACGAGCCTGGAGGGCGTGCGCGCCGTGGTCGCCTTCGAGTGCCCGCAGCTCATGATCGCGGGCGGCTGGACCGAGGTGCTGCTGATCGACGAGGAGGCCGCTCCCGATCAGCGCGAGGCCGTGGAGGCCATCCTGGGCGGGAAGGCGGGAGGCCCCTGGGAGGTGCTCGCCCGCTTCGTCTCCGAGTGGCTGCCGACACGCTTCGTCCCCATCGAGATCGAGGATGAGGGCAAAGTGAAGCGGGTGCGCGTCGGGCTGCCGATGGAAGGATCCGTCTCGCTGCTGGAAGGGTCCGTCGAGGATATTCGCGGGAGGGACGGGGATCTTCCGGTCACCCTCCAGAACATGTTCAACCAGATCCACGCCCCCACCCAGACCATCGCCCGGGGCGAGAGCCGCGGCGACATCGGCGCGATCCGGCTCCGCAATGCGGGGACGCACGGCCTGCACTCGCGCTTCGAGTGGCGTGTCGGGGGAAATGGACGAAAATGAAGGTGCCTGAGGAGGAAACCATGCGCCAGGCGAGATGCGAAGGCGGTCGGCGGATGCTCGAGTTCGGGCTGGCCGCTGCTACCCTGACGGCGTTGCTCGGCTCCGCGGTTGCGGCGCGCGCCCAGGAGGAGCCCCCGGCCAGCCCGCCCGCGGAGTGGGAGGCGACGGCGATCGACTATTCCAACGTCCCCTACCCGCATGCCGTGAAGTACCTGGACGTCCGGTTGATGGGCGAGAATCATCGCATGGCGTACATGGACGTGGCGCCGGCGGGAGAGCCCAACGGACGTACCGTCGTCCTCTTCCACGGCATGAACTTCTTCGCCGCGGCCTTCGAGCCCACCATCGCCGCGCTCACGGAAGCCGGATTCCGGGCGATCGCGGTCGACCGGCTCGGCTTCGGGCGGTCCTCCAAACCGGTCATCCACTACAACCTCCACATGCCGGCGCGCCACACGAAGGCGCTGCTGGACGAACTGGGCATCGAGCAGGTGGCGGTCCTGGGGCACTCGATGGGCGGAATGGTGGCCACGCGCTTCGCGTCCACGTACCCGGACGTGGTCACCCATGTGATCATGTCGAACCAGATCGGGCTCACGGACACCCGCCACGGGCGCGCGTGGAGCGATCCGGAGGACGGCTACGAGTCGGTGCTGCACGGCACGACCTACGAGTCGACTCTGGCCGGGCACCGGCGCTACTACCCGAACGGCTGGCGGAACGAGTACCTGCCGTGGGTGAGGGTCCAGTACGGGCTCACGCTCGGCGGCGACTGGCCCCGGATGGCCCGCGTGCGCGCGGCCCAGCGGCAAATCCTGTTCGAGGATCCGGTCGTCCACGAGTGGCAATACATCCGGACCAAGGCGCTCGTGATCGGCGGGGCCGACGACCGGCTGAGCCGGGACTTCGCGGGCCAGGCGCGCAACGTGGCCGAGACGCTGCCGAACGCGGAGCTGGTGCTGTTCCCCGGGATCGGCCACGTGCCCGCCTTCGAGTACCCGGAGCGCTATCACGCGGAGGTCGTCCGCTTCCTGCTGTCGGACCCGGAGGAGCCAGCGGATCAGAGCTGGCGGTAGGGGGGCAGAGGGGGCGGGGCGCGTCCCACCGTTTCATCTGCGCGCTGGGAGGGTACCTGGTTCGAGATTGCGCCCCGACGCCTGGTCCTGGTCCGGGGGCCGCTCAACCCGCCGCAGGGCCGTAAGCGTCGGGTGTGCATTGGCGTCGAGAGCGTAAATGACATCGGGCCCGATAGCTATTCGGCGTGCCGTGACCGGAAGTCGCACCGTACCGATATACGCGCCGGTGCCCAGATCAAACAGGTCCAGCAGCCGCCATCTGCCGGCGCTACGACCATCGAAGTGAACGAAGAGCGTGTCTCCGCGCGCACCAAAGCTCATCGCCGACAAGGTGTAGTTGGACTCCACAGGCCGTTGGACGACGGTATATCTGACACCGAAGGCGATCCCGGAAGTTTGGATCGCGGGGAAGTCGACATGCTCGGCATAGGGGAATCCCTCCGCATCCCCCCTCTCTCCGAAACGCCACCAGCCATTACCAGCGGAAAAGCCGAAGACCCACCCCTCCGCGATACCCAGGACCCTGCCTTGCCGGGCGATCGACGGCATGTCCCGGTAGGGTTCCCACGGGAAGGCCACTGTGTTCACAAGGGACTGGTTCGTATCGAACAACCGGAAGGGGTCCGCCTGATCGGTAAGTACGACCACGCCGCCCCCGGGCAAACCGGCTACGGACATCGGGTTGGCAAGACCCAGTTCGGTCTCGCCCGCCAGCTGGCCATCCGGTGTGATCACGGTGAGCCTCCGGTTCCTGTCATCCACCACTGCGGCGCCTCCGTCCGGCAGGTGAGCGACGCCTCGGACCGAACGAAACTCTCCGGAGCCTCGGCCTTCTCTGCCGAAGCTCCACATGGGGACGCCTTCGCGGGAGATCCGCACGACGGCTTTGCGGCCATCGTCCCAGACCGTGACGCCGTCGGGGCCAGCGGACAGCCACCACGGGTCCAGCAGTGTCGTATCGGCTCCGCCGCCCCGCCACTCCGTCTCGACAGTTCCGGGCAGGAACGTCCGTTCGGAGACTGCATCCCCCTCATCCCAGCGCGGGACGGATTCGCGAACCGATTCCGAGCACGCTGCGCCAAGCACCCCAGCAATCAACCAGATACGATACTTCACGATATCTCCGGAAGAGGTTCCCGGCTCTCGCCAAAGGTACTGATGCAGTTGGCCTCGATCTGCAGTCGGGCGGCGTGCAATTTATGAGCCCATAGTTGTACTTGCGCTCATAGTCGTCTGCTACCCGACTTTCCGCATTCTAGCTGGCGGGCGACACGTTGGCAAAGATCGTCGTTCGCGACGGACACGCTGCCACGATGGATGTGGGGCCCGCGCTTTAGGGGACATGCTCGGTCCCTCCGCTCCTGCTTGCCCGAAATTGCCTTCGCCGGACAGGTTCCATCGGTTGAGATTCGCCGACTCCCGCGATGTTCGATCCGATCACCTTACGGCCAAAGCCCGGTAGTCCCCATGCCGCTCCTGAATCCGTCGTTCCCGCTCGTCGCGCTGATGTGGTTCGGGATGATGGCCGCCATGATGCTCCCGGTGTCGGTTCCGTGGGTGCGGGTGCTGGTGTCGCTGAGCGACGGAGGCCGGAGAGCGGCGGCCACGGCCTCGTGGAGCCGCTTCCGGTCGGGGGCACTGTTTCTGGCAGGCTACCTTTCGGTGTGGCTGCTCTTCAGCCTGGCCGCGGCGGCGGTGCAGCTGTGGGTGGCGGGGGTAGTGCCGCTCGGCCGCGATACACCGGTCGCGGGGTTCTTCCTGGTCGGTGCCGGACTCTACCAGCTGTCTCCGGTGAAGGCCGCCTGCCTGCGCCACTGCCGCAACCCGCTGACCTGGTTCCTCACGCGGTGGCGGGACGGCCCGCGCGGGAAACTGGGGATGGGGTGGGGGCACGGCCTCCACTGTCTGGGCTGCTGCTGGGCGCTGATGGCGCTGGCGCTCGTGCTGGGCGTGATGAACCTGCTCTGGATGGCCGTACTGGCGGCGGTCGTGTGCATCGAAAACCTCGCGCCGGGCGGGCCGGTGGCCAGCCGGATCGCGGGGGTGGGGCTGGTGGTGTGGGGGGTGGCGGTGTGGGTGACGGGGTGAGGACCGCCCGCATCATCCGTCCCGAGAATCCCTGAACTCAGTGCGGATGCGCTTGATGTCGGCCTTGAGCCTGTTGGCCCCCACCAGGATGAGTCCGGCGAGAACGATACCCACGGCAATGATTCCGATCAGTTCTGGCGACATGGCGTTCCTGCTCTGGAAGCGTGGAAAGCGGCCTTGTACATCGGCTTTGTGCTTCACCGAACGCTATCGCACTGTTTGCGGGATGGGAATGGGTCGACGATGTATCTTGTTGAGGAAGACTTGTGGTGACACGCCAGGAAGCTGCCTTCCAGGTTCCCGGAATTCGTCATCCTACCATCCGCCAGGGGATAGATGGAGGACTCGTGAACAGCGATCGCAGGTTGCTGACTCGGATCGCGCTGAGAAACTACAAGAGCATCGCCGCATGCAATGTCTCTCCAGCTCAGCTGACCTTCCTCGTTGGTCCCAACGGCGCCGGGAAGAGCAACTTCCTCGATGCGCTTCGTTTCGTTGCCGATTCGCTCCGGTTCTCGATCGATCACGCTCTCCGTGACCGCGGAGGCATCCGGGAAGTTCGGCGACGTTCCAGCGGTCACCCAACCAATTTCGCGATCCGCCTCGACTTCGGCCTGGCCGATCGGATAGGGTACTACGCGTTCCTCGTTGGAGCGAAGAGACGAGCTGGATACCACATTCAGCGGGAAGAATGCTGGGTAGCCACCGGCGGTGAAGACAGCGCTCGCCACTACTACCGAGTCGAGAGCGGCCACGTCGTCAAGAGCACTCTGCACACGGGTCCCGCTGCCTCATCCGATCGGTTGTATCTCGTAAACGCTTCGGGACTGGACGAGTTTCGACCAGTCTACGATGCCTTGTCCAACACCGGATTCTACAACCTGAGCCCGGTGGCCATTCGCGACCTGCAACCCCCCGATCCGGGGGAACTCCTGAACAGGGACGGCAGCAACATCGCCAGTGTGCTCGCCCGGCTTGCCCCCCAGGTGAAGGCCGACGTAGAGGAGTACCTCAGCCGCATCGTTCCCGGCGTGACGGGAGTTGACCGGGTGTTGCTCGGCCCGCGAGAGACTCTGCGGTTTCGCCAACACGTGCGTGGCGCACAGCACCCGTGGCGATTTGACGCGAGCAATGTCTCTGATGGCACCCTTAGGGCCTGCGGCGTACTCGTAGCGCTCTTTCAAGGGGCTGGACGCCCCGCATCCAAGCGCTCGCTGGTTGGCATCGAAGAGCCTGAAGTGGCGCTTCATCCCGCAGCTGCGGAGATCCTCTTCGACAGCCTGCGGGACGCAGCTCAACATACCCAGGTGCTAGTGACGAGTCACAGTCCCGATCTGCTCGACAACGACGAAGTGCCGGGTGACTCGATCCTCGCCGTCGTCGCGGAAGACGGGGAAACCCGAATCGGCCCACTCGATGAAGTCGGCCGCTCGGCCTTGCGGGATCACCTGTATACGGCAGGAGAGCTACTGAGGATGGATCAGCTCGGGCCAGATCCCACTTTCTGGGCAATTCCTTCGCCCCAACTGAAACTCTTTGGCCCTCTTCGCTGAGCAGTGGCTCGCATCGTAGCCATAGTCGAGGGACAGGGCGAGGTCGCGGCCGCGGAGCGCGTTGGATCAGCTCTACTCTACGTCAGCGCCGAAGCCACCCGGTACACCACGAAAGCCGCGATCCACGCGAGAACGCTCATGTAGCCGAACTGGAGGGCGGGCCACTTCCAGCTGCCGGTCTCGCGGCGGGTCACGACGTTGGTGGGGAGGCACTGCATCGCCAGCACGAAGAAGACCAACAGGGCCAGGGCGGTGGCGGTGGTGAACACCGGGCTGCCATCGGCGTGGCGCTGTGCGCGCAACGTTGCGCTCAGGGTCTCCTCGTCCCCGGCGGCGTCCTCTCCGATCCCGTAGACGATGGCCAGCGTGGCCACGATCACTTCGCGGGCGGCGAACGACGAGATGACGCCCACGTTGATCTTCCAGTCGAAGCCGAGCGGGGAGAACAGGGGCTCCGCAGCCTTACCGACGCGGCCCGCGATCGAGTACTCGAGCTGGTGGGGTGAAAGCAGCGCATCCGCCTGAGCCTCCAGCGCATCGGACTCCGCTTCGCCCCCGGCCACAGCCGCCGCGGCACGCAGATCCGCCACCTGTGCGAGCGTCGCGGCCGGCACGACCGTGCCGAACTCCGATTCGTCCAGCTTGGGATAGGTGGCGAGCACCCACAGGACGACCGAGATCGCCAGGATGGTGGTGCCCGCCCGGGTGACGAAGGCCCGGCTGCGCTCGTACGCCGTGAGCAGGGCGTTGCGTAGCAACGGCAGCCGATAGCGCGGCAGCTCGATCACCAGCGGGCTGGAGTTCCCGGGGAGGATGGTGCCCTTGAACACGAAGGCCATGACGATCGCCGCCACCATGCCCAGCAGGTAGGCGCCCGTGAACACGAGGCCACCCATCACGGGCCGGTCCGCGAACAGGAGGGCGGTGATCATCACATAGACCGGAAGGCGGGCCGTACAGGAGAGGAGCGGGATCACCAGGATCGCCACCAGCCGGTCGCGCCGGTTCTCGATGACCCGCGACGACATGATGGCGGGGATGGCGCAGGCGTGCGCGGAGAGCATGGGCACGAACGCCCGCCCGGGCAGCCCGACCCGGCTCATGGGCCGGTCGGCCACGAACGCCGCCCGCGCCAGATAGCCGGTGTCTTCCAGGAGCGTGATCAGGAAGAAGAGGAAGCAGATCTGCGGCAGGAACACGAGCACGCCGCCGATCCCGCCGATCAGGCCGTTGACGACGAAGCTGTTCACGTCTCCGGGAGGAAGGATGCGCCCCATCACGTCCCCGGCGAAGCCGAAGCCCGCCTCGATCCAGGTCATCGGATACTGGGCGATCGAGAAGATCGAGATGAAGAGGGCGGCCATGATGACCACGAAGAAGAACAGGCCGAAGACCGGGTGGGTCAGCCAGCCGTCGATCGCTTCGGTGAAGCGCAGGGACATGAGACGAGTCCCCTTCGCGCGGACAGCGCGCGTGCCCACCTCCTCCGCCCAGTCGTAGCGCGCCTCATGAGGGCAGGTCGTGCACGAACCGCAGGCGGCGATCCCTTCCGGAAGGGCGGGGATCGCGTCCGGCCCCGCCTCGAGCACGTAGTCGAGCTCCTGCTTGAGCTGGTCGATGCCGCGTCCGGAGCGCGAGTTGACCGGGACGACCGGAGCGCCGAGCTCGACGGCGAGCGACTCCCTGTCGATCTCGAGCCCGTCCGCCTCGGCCAGGTCGATCATGTTGAGGGCGATGACCATGGGCACGCCCAGCTCCCGAACCTGGCCCGTGAGGTAGAGGTTGCGGGCGAGATTGGTCGCGTCCACGACCACGATTGCCGCCTGCGGCCTGGGACGTCCGGGCAGCTTGCCGAGCAGGGCGTCCCGGGCCATGCGCTCCTCGACCTTGTGCTCGGACATCGCGTAGAGGCCCGGCAGGTCGAGCAGCTGGATCGATTTCCCGTCCAGCGGGAAACTGCCCAACCGCACCGAGGTGGTCGTCCCGGAGAAGTTGGCGGTCTTGCCGCGCAGACCCGTGAGTCGGTTGAAGAGCGTGGTCTTGCCCGCGTTGGGATTGCCCGCCAGCGCCACCGTGACCGGAACCTTGGCCCGGGCGGGCAGAACGGGCAGGGAGATGGGCGTCATGCGTCTCTCGGGTCAGGCGGTCCGGTGCCGCTCATGACATCGGAAGTCGTCGTCGGGCTTGAGGAAGACGTGGCGGGAGAGTCTCGCGGCGATCCCCAGACGCGTCCCCATGACGCTTACGATCATCGGGTCGCCCGACTTCACCACGTGAAGGCGTCTGCCCAGGCACACGCCCATCGTCTTCAGGCGCTCGATGTCCTCATGGTCCCCGTCGATGTCGCAGATCAGCCCGCACTCCCCGGCGGAAAGCCGGCTTGCGCGAAGGCCTCGACCGGAATCCGACATCTCCTCCGGTACTGACCGGAGACGCGCATGGGTTGGCGGCACGTGTGCTCTCGCGATTGCAAGGAAGTGACTTAGCTATGAGAATCATTCTCATTCGCAAACCCCGGATATGCAAGGGCAGTTTGGTAGCCGGACGCGACGGGCGTTCTGCGCGGATGCGCGGGGCGTGCTACGCGGATCCGGGGGGGCGCGTTACCTGGATGCGCGGGGCGTGCTACTCGGATGCGCAGGGCGAGCGGATGTTGCTGCGGGACTTTGCGGGGCAGGCGCACGACGTGGACCCCGGGCGCGTGGATGGTGGCCCGGGACTCCGTTGGCGCGTGGAGAGAAGACTTCGTCGGGCGGGCGGATGGCGGCATGGGAATTCACCCGACCGGCGAGTGTCGCACACTCCGGCGGGGAGCCGTATCTTGCCCTGAGCGAAGTCGAGGCGCGCTACGGAACCGGTGAGAGCGCCATCTTCTGGCCCTCAGGAGGGGGATCACGATGTCAGAGAGTCGAAAAGGCGGAATCGAGCGACGGCGTTTTCTGGGGATGGCTGCGGTGGGCGCCGCTGCCGGAGGCCTGCGCCCGGAGATCGTCCTCGGGGGGGAGCGTCGCCCGCCCCCGGCCAGTGCGCGGGTGCTTCAGGAGGCACAGGAGCAGGAGCTGCCGCCCCTCGGGAACGGCGAGCCGCCGGCGACCCAGTTCCAGGCGTATCCCGGAGGGACGGGATCGCTTCTGGAGAAGCTGTGGAAGGAGGCCGGAAGGTCGCCCTTCGAGCGCCATGAAATCGAGGTCGGGCCCTGGCCGGGGCCGGCTCCCACCGATCCCCAGGAGATCGCCTTTCTCCCGGCGCATCGGCTGGGGGCGCTCGTCCGTGAGCGCAAGATCACGTCCGGGGAACTCACCGAGATCTATCTGGACCGCATGAAGCGCTACGACCCGACGCTGCTGTGCGCCGTGACGATTCTGGAGGAGCGCGCGCGCGAAGAGGCGAAACGCGCCGACGCGGATCTGCGGGCGGGGCGCTGGCGTGGGCCGCTGCACGGGGTGCCATGGGGCGTGAAGGATCTCTTCACGGTGCGAGGAGCCCGCACCACCTGGGGATCCGCCGATTTCCAGGACCAGGTGATCGACGAGGACTCGGAGCTGGTGGTGCGTCTGCGCGAGGCGGGCGCCGTGCTGATCGCCAAGCTCGCGACCGGACAGTTCGCGTCGGGCGACAACTGGTACCGGGGCGAGACTAAAAACCCGTGGAATACCGAGCAGGGATCGAGCGGGTCGTCGGCGGGCCCGGGTTCGGCCACGGCGGCGGGACTGGTGAGTTTCTCCATCGGCACCGAGACCCAGGGCTCGATCGTGAGCCCGTCGCGGCGCAACGGCCTGAGCGCCCTGCGGCCGACCTTCGGGCGCATCTCGCGGCACGGCGGCATGGTGCTGTCGTGGAGCATGGACAAGCCGGGTCCCATGTGCCGCAGCATCGAAGACTGCGCGCTGGTGTTCAACGCCATCCACGGGGCCGATCCCAAGGATCCTGCGACGCTGACCGCGCCTTTCCGCTTCGAGCGCGGCCCGGACCTGTCCCGGATGCGCATCGGCTTCACCGAGGATGCGCCCGAAGCCTTCGTGGCGAAGCTGGGGGAACTTGGAGCCGACCCGAGGCCCATGGCGGAACTGCCCGAGGGCAGCTCCAACTCTCTGGGCGTCGAGTCGTCGGCCGCTTTCGACTTCCATGTGGCGCCCGGAGGCGTGCTGGAGGAGGTCCCCGAGCCCCAGCAGCCCCAGCAGGGAGAGGAAGCGCGCCCGCCCCGGTTCCATCGCGGACGTGATACGCTGGCGCTCGACTACGTCCAGTCGCTCAGGCGGCGACACATCCTGATGAAGGAAATGGCGGAGGCGATGGAGGGCTTCGACATGTTCGTGACCGGATCCGGGGAGACGCGGCTGACGAACCAGACCGGGCATCCGGCGGCGGTGCTGCCCTACGACTTCGGAGACGGCAACACCGAGGACGATTTCGACCACGAGCAGCCGATCTGCACGACGATCATCGGCGACCTGTTCGCGGACGACAAGATCCTGAGCGTGGCCCACGCCTACCAGTCGGCGACCGACTGGCACCGCATGCATCCGGATATGCCGTAGGAGGAAAAGACCCGTCACATGCCGTAGGCGGGAGGCCCGTCCGGCGGTCTTCGCGGGACGAAGCGGGCGGTATCGGGTTCGGCCCGGGGCGCGGGGATGCGTGGGCGGGAACGTGGAGAGCGGGGCGCGACGATGTGCGGGCGGGAACGGGGGGTGCGGGGCGCGGCAATGCGTGGGCGGGAACCTGCTACCAGCGGCGTCCCAGGGTTCGGGCGCGGGTTCCCCACAGCGACCGGCTGGCGAGTCCGAGCAGTTTGCGGGTGATCAGTTCTCCGTCCAGGCGAATGCCGTTCAGGATCGCCGCTGCCTCGGCCAGGGACAGGACCTCCTCGCCCTCCAGGTCGACGACGGTCTCCTCCTCGCCGAGCATTCCCGGCGGCGCCATCACCTCGCCGGACTCGCCCTCGGCCCTGGTGTTGTCCCCCGTCAGCTCGGCGTCCGTGAAGGCCTCGCCCGCCTGAACGCCCCGGCGGTTCCCGGCGTCCAGGGAGTCGAGCATGCGCCGCGCGAAGGCGAGGTTCCACGCCGCCTCCTCGCGGCCGGGGCTCAGGCGCAGGGCGTTCCGGTTCTCCTCGATGGCGGCCACGACGTGCACCAGGGCGGAGTCGGAACGGGTGGCCGCGGTCGCGGCGCGCAGGCTCCCCACGCCCAGGTTGTACCAGGCGAGCGAGCGCAGCTCGTCGTCGGGGGAGGCGGCGCCACGGGAGAGCCGCGCGCGGGCGGCGGGCGCGGCGGCCAGTTCGAGCAGGGTGGTGCCCAGGTTGTAGTGCAGCTGGGGCGAGGTGGGTGCCGCGGCGGCGGATGCCTCCGCGTCGGGCGCTCCGGGAGCCGGCGGAACCTCCTCCTGCAGGCGCGCGCCGTAGATGCGGGCGGCTGTGCTCCAGTCGCCGCGGCGGTGCAGCCGGTTCGCCCGTTCCTCGCTGGCGCGCTCGGCGAGCACCACCGCGGTGAGGGCGGCGGCCAGGGCCACCGCGGCCGCCAGGCGGGTGCGGGCGCTCACGGGCGGGCCCATGGCAGGCGCCAGCGGGCGCGGCGGGTGGACGGGGTTTCCGGTTGCGGGGGGCTGTCCCGGAGGTTCCGGGTGGGGGGGGCGGGGGGCGGTGTTCCCGACCGGGTGGCCGAGCGCCGGGGCCGCGGCCACCACCAGCGGCCGGGGCGGGCGGTTGGCGGCGGTACGCCAGGGACGTCGGACTGGGCGGGGCGGGGCCGCCAGGGTGTTCGCCACGGGCCGCGGGGGGCGCGGGGCCCTTGCGGCCGAGGTCGCAGGGGCGCGGCGCCCGGCCGGTCCATCATGCCGTCGGCGGCCACCAGCACAAGCGCCAGGAGGCTCAGCCAGGTCGCCGCGTCGCCCGGGCCGCCGCTTCCCTCACCGTCTTCAGGCACGCGTCGGAAGCGGTCGGCCAGTTCGGCCAGGCCGCGGTCGCCGGATGCGTTCAGGTAGCCGCCCCCGCCGGCGCGGGCGACACCGCGCAGTAGTCGTTCGTTCAGCCGTGAGACCACCGGAGCGCCGCTGTCGTCCGTGACGGGAGCGCGCGCGCCGTCCTCCCCCACCACCGCCCCCTCCACCGTGCCGATCCCCGCGACCCATACGCGCACGTCACCGCCCGCCGCCAGGGCCGCGCTGTCCGCCACCGCGAACTCGTCCTCGTGCGCCTCGCCGTCGGTCACCAGCAGGATCACGCGCTCCCGACCCGGCTCGCGGCGCGCGTCGAGCTGGCGTTGCGCCTCGCCGATGGCCGCGCTCAGACGCGTGCCCTGGTCGCGCTCGCCCAGAAAGTTCTCGGCCAGCGAGTCGGCGAAGAAGCGCACCACCTGCTGGTCATCGGTAATCGGGGTGAGCGTGTGGGGCCAGTCGGCGAAAACCACCAGGCCGACGCGCTCACCGGGCAGAACCTCCAGGAGCGCGGCGACCACCTCCTTGGCGCGCCCCATCCGCCCGCCCGGCACATCCCGGGCCCCCATCGACGCGGAGATGTCCACCGCGACCACCACGTCGACCGGCCGCGAGGCGTTCAGGCTGATCCCGGGCCCGAATCGGACCCCGGCGGCCACCAGGACCAGCAGGGTCCCCGCCAGACCCAGAATCCAGAGCCGCCGCCTCGGGAAGTCCGTGAGTTGGCGGGTGGTCAGGCGCCCAGCGGCTTCCCCGCCCCCGAACCCGTCCGCCAGCCGTCGCAACCGCCGGGTGGTCCGCGCCAAAGCGAACGCGGTCAGGCCGACCACCACCGGCAGGAGAAGCAGAAGGACCGGGCGCACGAAAGTCATTGCGTGCTCTCCCGCCCGGCGACCGCGCGCGCCCGTGACCACCAGGACCGCCTCGGCCCCACCCCCGCGCGCGCCAAGGCCCAACCGGGACGCACCGCGGGCACGGTAATCCGACTACGCCGAAACCGTCGTGGAACAGGCCGCGCCAATCCCTGGGCCGCGTCCGCGGTGCGCCCCGAGGACGCACGTGACACCCGCGCCGCTGCCCGAAGGCCGGCCCGCCGCCTCATGGCAACACCGCCCACCGCGAGGCGCGCATCCCGACCGCCCCGAGCAGCATCACCAGCGCCCCGGTCGCCAGCCAAAAGCGGAAGGGAACCAGGGCGGTGGTGAGGCGCGTCTCCCGGGAGGTCGTCTCCAGGCGGTCGATCTCCCCGTAGATCGAGTCGAGCGCGGCCACGTCCGCCGCGGCGAAGTAGCGCCCCCCCGTGATGCGCGCGGCCTGGGTGAGGACGGTCTCCATCCGCTGGCGCGTGGTCGGGACGGCGGTCGCGGCGGATCCGGTAGTCGGTTCGGGCGGGTCGGGCCGGCCGATCGCGATCGGGTAGACGCGCACGCCGACCGCCGCGGCGGCGCGCGCGACCGTGGCGGGCACGAGGCCGTCGCGGTTGTGCGCGCCGTCGGTGACGAGAACCAGCACCTTCGAGTCGTGGGGGGCGGCGTCCAGAAGCGCCGCGCCGGCGGCGATCGCGCCCGCGATGTCGGTGCCGTCGATGAGCAGCCCCACCTCCATCCCGTCCACGGCGTGCTCGACCAGATAGCGATCGCGGGTGAGGGGGAGCCGGGTGAGTGCCTCCCCGGCGAACGTGACCAGGCCGATCGCGTCGTCGCGCCCGGCCACGAAACGCTTGGCCGCCATCTTCGCGGCCTCCAGGCGCGTGGCCGACCCCTCCATGTCATCGGCCCACATCGAGGTGGACAGATCCACCGCCACCACGATCCCCGTGCCGCCTTCCACCGGCTCTTCATAGGCGCGCGTCAGGCGCGGGTGCGCGAGCGCGACGATCAGGCAGGCCAGCGCCGCCGCGCGAAGCCCCCGGGGCAGCGCGTCGACCACCGCCCAGAGCCGCCGGCCGCGCGGCCAGAGCGACCCCGCCGACGCGAAGAGCAGGCCGGAGGCGCGCCGGGGCCGAACCCACCAGAGCCAGAGCGGCACCAGCGCCAGGAGAACCAGCCACTCCGGGCGCGCCAGCTGGATGCTCATTCGGGGCCCCCCGGCTCACCCCCAAGCGACATGGCTTCATCATCCGCCGCCTCTCCGGCCAACTCGCCCGCGATCGCTTCCTGCATCCTCGCGAAGACCGGCGCCTGCTCCGACGCCTCGACCCATCCCCGCATCGCCCTCCAGTCGTGCTCGGCGGCGGCCTCCGCTCCCTCCAATGCCCCGATGGCCCCCGCGAACTTCGCCACCTCCGCCCGCCCCATCGCCCGCTCCAGAGCGTCCGGTTCGGGCCAACCCGCCTCGGCGAACAGGTCGCGCATCAACTCCGTGCTGGTCCAGCTGCGGTTCCACGCGGGATCGAAGTGCTCCACATACTCGCGCACCACGTCGCTCGCCCCCTCGTAGAAGTCGCGTAGCGGGCCTGCCCGGTGGCATCCGCGCGCAAGCAGCAGGTCGAGATCGTCCAGCGCTCGCCTTCTCCACACTTCCGGCGTCTCCGGCGGGGCATCGGCAGGGATCACGGCCGCGGCGCGCGCCGCCAGCCACTCCCGCGTCTGCACCGTCACCACGCCGAGCAGCAGCAGGGAAAGGACCGACGCGCCGAGCACCGCCGGCAGGTTCCAGCTGGAGCCCACCACGTCGGCGGGCGGCCTGGGCCGCAACCCGCGGGCGATATCGTCCAGCAACACCGGAGACGTCACGAACACCCGGCGTCCGGCGACCACCAGACGGTCCAGGGAGCGCTCGGCAGCGGATGAGCCGACTACGTTTTCCGTATTTTCCGTGCTTTCCGCATATTGCGCACTTTGCGCATTTTCCGGCGTCTGTCCGGTGCCGGCCACAGCCGGATCGCCGCTACCCTCCGGCCCGTCCTCCACCCTCACCCGATCTTCTCCCGGTGCCGCCTCCCCGCTCGTGATCTCCAGCTGCGGTGTGGCCGCGAGGCCGATCTCGAAGGGAATCAGGTCGTATTCGAGCACGACCTGGACGGACCCGTCCCCGGCTTCAACGGACTCCGTTCGGACCCGCGCCAGGCTCTCGACGCCCCACTCGGCGGGAAGGGTTGCGGGCAGGCGAAGATCTCTGCCGGGCGGCACGTAGACGTTCGCCCGAAGGGTGAAGGGATCGCCCAGTTCCACCGTGTCCGGGGACACTCGAACCATCTGAACCGCGGCTCGGGCCTGTTGCGCGTGCGCGCCCGGGACGGACGTCCCCGCCCACGCGATACCGGCCAGCCAACCGACCCAAACCTTCATCGGGACGCCTCGCACCCAGAATGTTGCCGGACGATGCGTCGGCAGCAGGGCAGCGAGTTTTGCTCGGATACCCAAATTGAGTGCATTCTGGGCTTCCATCTGAAGAACAAATGGCGTGATGCCTGGATTTTCACGAAGTTCTGAGAAACGCTCGCGGGGTCGTCCGGTGAAGGACCCGATGCCGACCTGTCCCGGACACACCCGAGAACATCATGAAGGTAGTCCTGAAGATCCCGCACCGGGAGCAGGAAGATCGGAACCTTGCCGCGATTCTGCGAGCAACCTATTGGTTGTGGGACAACTGTCAGTCATATGCCGTCCAACCACTCGCGGACGGCAACCCAGCCAGATGAGAGCATGCGGACGACCCCCGGGGAGCCGACGCCAACCTGCCCCGACCCGCCGCCTCACCGCGGCGCGGCTTGCTGTGGCCTGCTTTCGGTAGTGACCATCGCCCTCTTCGCCGCCTGCGGAACCGACCCGGGCTCTTCCGACGCCACACTCGACGCCGTCGTCGAAACCATCGGCGACACCACGGTCGTCCGCACCCTGTCCGGAAGCGTCTGGGGCGCGGAGGCCACGCTGGTGCCCGAGGTCTCGATCGGCGAGCTCGACGGGCCCGAGGAGTATCTCTTCGGCAGGATCTGGTCGATCGCGGTGAACGATGACGGGACTGTGTACGTCCTGGACCAGCAGCTGCAGCATGTCCGCGTCTTCGACTCGCTCGGGGTCTATCTCGAAACGCTGGGACGCCGAGGCGAGGGCCCCGGCGAGTTCAGCCGCGCTGAGGCCATCGCGGTGCTACCCGACCGGCGTCTCATCGTTCGCGATCCCGACAACCAGCGCGTCACGGTATTCGGTCCCGGGCCTGGAGAGACGGCCGAGTGGAGGTACAATGCCAGCGTCTATTCGATGTCGCCTCTGTACACCGATGCGCTCGGCCGCACCTTTCTTCTCGCTCGCGACCTGTCACGCGTGGCTGATCTTGTCATGCACATCATCCTTCTGGGCCCTGACGGGACGCATCTCGACACCCTCCCGCAACCGTCGAGCGACTACCAACCCCCCTTCGTAAGGGCTGAGGCCCCCGGAATCAGGGTGAGTCATGGTGTCCCCTTCACTCCCCGTTTTCTCTGGACCATTCACCCGAGCGGCCACTTCCTCACCGGTCTCTCCTCCGACTACCGGATCGACCTCGCCCGGGACGACGGCGTACTCCGGATTGAGCGCAGCTACGATCCGGTCCCGGCCTCGGCCACGGAGCGGGCGTACCAGCGCGAACGCGTCGTCGGGAGCATACGCGGTTCGCTCCCGGACTGGGATTGGGACGGCCCGTCGATTCCGAGCCACAAACCGTTCTTCCACGAGTTGCTGGCTGGCCGGGACGGGCGCATTTGGGTGCGGCTGTCGACCGAGGGACGACCCGTGGACAATGAGGATCACGATCCCGACGACCCCGGTTCCTTTCCCGTGACCTGGGAGGAAGAGACCCGATACGATGTCTTCCAACCGGATGGGACCTACCTTGGCGTCGTAGTAGCGCCGGATGGGTTCTCCCGTTTTCCGGCCCCGGTATTCGACAGCGACAATGTGTGGGCCGTGACCGAGGACGAGTTGGGGGTGGAACGGGTGGTGCGCTACCGGATCCGGACCGGGCGCCCATGAACCTTCCCGACAGCTGGTCCGCCTCTACAGGCGCGGCCACATTCAACGCGGGTCGGCGTTCGCGTGCGCGCCATGGCCTGCCGGAGCGCGAGCCTTACCGCGAACCCGCCTGCGCCGCCGAACCGGCTTCCGCTGGCGCGCCCGGAAGAACTCCGCCAGCACGGGCACATAGTCTTCCTCCGAACCGACTTCGACGACTTCCAGTCCCAGCTCGCGGAACAGTCCGGTCAACCGGTCGCGCGCCTCTCCGGCACGCTGCGAATAGGCGCCGCGCACGGCTACCTCGCGGGTATCGACGATGCGGCGCTCCCCCGACTCCGGATCCACGACACGTAACAATCCGACATCCGGAAGTCCTTCCTGGCGGGGATCGTTCAGGCGGATGGGCACCAGGTCGTGCTGGAAGCTGAAGCGGCTGGCGATGGGCCGGAGGCGCGTGTCGGCCTCGAAGTCCACCAGGAAGTCGCTGATGAGAAACACCGTTGCCCGTCGCCGCAGCACCTTCGCCAGGAACTCGAGCCCCGGGGAGAGCCTGGTGCGGCGTCCCGCGGGCTCTAGGGAAAGCAGCCCGAAGACCAGGCGCAGGGCGTGTCGGCGGCCGGTGTCGGGTGGAATGAAGAGTTCGGTGTGATCGGTGACTACCAGCAGCCCGACGTGGTCGTTGTTGCGTGCCGCCGTGAGCGCCAGGATGCAGGCGATCTCGCTAGCAATGCGCGCGTTGGTGGCGAACCCGGTGCCGAAGTCCTGCGATCCGGAAAGATCCACCATCAGCAGGGCGGTGAGCTCGCGCTCCTCGACATGCTGCTTGATGAACAGGCGGCCCCGGCGCGCGGTCACGTTCCAGTCGATCGCGCGAATGTCGTCGCCGGGCTGGTATTCGCGCACCTCGGCGAATTCGAGCCCGCGCCCTTTGAACACCGAGCGGTACTCGCCGCTGAAGAGCGATTCCACCAGCCCGCGGGTGCGCAGCTCGATCTGCTTCACCCGCGCCGAGAAGACCCGCGGGTGCTCGCGTGCGATGGACTCGCGTCGGGCCACGGCCGCCTCCCCCTGCTACTGGCAGCGAATGGAGCCCGCCAGCCGCGAGTCCCGACCCGGCGCGCCCCTGGTCACGGGGAAGGAACCGCCTCCAGCACCCGGCGGATGACCTCGCCGGTGCCGACGCCGCGGGCATCCGCCTCGTACGTCGTGCGCAGGCGGTGGGGCAGAACCATCGGCGCCATCGCCTTGACGTCGTCGGGGAGCACGAAGCCGCGCCCGCGAAGCCATGCCCGCGCCCGCGCGGTACGCGCGAGAAAGATGGAAGCTCGCGGCGAGGTCCCGAAATCGATCAGGCTCTCCAGCTCGGAAAGCCCGTAGGTGGCCGGCTCGCGGGTCGCGAAGGCCAGCTCGACGATGTAGTCGAGCACGGCCTCCTCCAGATGCACCGCCGCCACCTGCCCGCGGGCGCGAAACACCTCCTCCACCGTCGCCACCGGCTCCAGCGGGGTGCCGGCGCGGTCGCCCGCCCAGCGCACGATCTCCTTCTCCTCATCCCGCGACGGATAGCCGATGTCCAGCTTCATGGCAAAGCGGTCCAGCTGCGCCTCGGCCAGCGGGTAGGTGCCGTGCAGTTCCACCGGGTTCTGGGTGGCCAGCACCATGAAGGGATCGGCCAGCCGGTAGGTCTCCCCCGCGATCGAGACCTGGCGCTCCTCCATCGCCTCCAGCAGCGCCGCCTGGACCTTGGGGGGAGCGCGGTTGATCTCGTCGGCGAGCACGATGTTGGAGAAGACCGGGCCCTTGTGCACGCGGAACTCGCCCGTGCGCGGGTCCAGAATCGGGGTCCCGGCGATGTCGCCGGGGAGCAGATCGGGGGTGAACTGGATGCGGCTGAAGCCGGTGTGAATGGCGTTGGCCAGGGTGCGCACCATGAGCGTCTTGGCCAGTCCGGGAAGCCCTTCCAGCAGCACATGGCCACCCGTCAGCAGGGCGATGAGGAGGGCTTCCACCGCGGCATCCTGCCCCACCACGCGCTCGCGCACGGCGGCCGCCACCCGGTGCGCGAGTCCGAGGCCGGCCTCCCCCGTGCCGGCTTCCCGCGCCAGCACACCCGCTGCTTCGCCCGACATCAGGCCATGTGCATCGTGCGCCCGCCGACCACGGTGCGGACGATGCCGATCTCCTGAAGCGCTTCGGGGTCGGTCTCGTGGGGATCTTCCGCGAGGATCACGAAGTCCGCCAGCTTTCCGGGCGTGATCGATCCCTTGAGATGCTCTTCGTGGGAAGCCCGCGCCCCGTTGATGGTGGCGATGCGCAGGGCCTCGCTCACGGTCACGCGCTGGTTGGGGCCCCAGACCCGGCCCTCGGAGTCGGTCCGGGTCACCATCGACTGCAGGGCCATCATCGGCTCGTAGGGTCCCGGCACGTAGTCGGAGGCGCCCGCTACCGGAATGTCGTAGTCGAGGAAGGAGCGGTGCGCGAACATGAAGCGCATCTTCTCCTCGCCGTACTCCACCCACTTGTTGCCGTGGTAGTGGACGTAGGTCCAGAAGGGCGTTGGCACCGAGCCGGTGTCGCGGATGCGGGTGAGCAGCCCGGGGTTCACCAGCGAGCAGTGCTCGAGGCGGTGGCGTGGGTCGGGGCGCGGCCACATTCGCTGCACGCGCTCGTAGGCGTTGAGCACCATGTCGATGGCGACGTCCCCGTTGCAATGGATCCCCACCTGGAGGTCGTGCCGGTGCGCGTCCTCCACGGCTTCATGGATTTCCTCCTGGGTCATGGTCAGGATGCCGTAGTCGTCGGGTCGGCCGATGAACGGGGTGCTCATGGCCATCGTGCGGCCGGAGGCGGATCCGTCGGCGGTGTACTTGACGCCGCCCACGCGGACCCACTCGTCGCCCAGGCCGCTGTGGATGCCCGCCGCCTTCAGGCCCGAGACCATGTCGCCAAGGCAGTACATGGCGATGCGACAGTGCAGTTCGCCCGCCTTGTAGGCGTCCTGGTAGGCGATGGCGAAGTCGGTGCTGCAGCCGGTGTCGTGGAGGGAGGTGAGGCCGGCCGAGGTGGTCAGTTCGGAGATCAGCTTCACCCCCGCCTGGCGCTCCTCGCGGGTGGAGCCAGAGGGGACCAGCCCGCTGAAGAGGTCGTTCGCGTTCTCGGCCAACAGCCCGTTCAGCTCGCCGTCATCGAGGTAGATTTGGCCGCCCGGGGGCGACTCGGTTTCCGCGGTGATCCCGGCGAGCTCGAAGGCGCGGCTGTTGTACCAGTAGAGGTGGCCGCCCCTGTGGGAGACCCGCACGGGGTGGTCCGGGACCCAGCCATCGAGGTCGCGGCGGGTGATGCGGCGCCCTTCGCGCACCTTTGTGTCGTCGTACTTGAAGGCCAGCACCCACTCGCCCGGGGGCTTGCCGGCAGCCCCCTCGCGCAGGCGCTCGCCGATCTCGGCCATGGAGCGCACGTCCAGGTTCACCTCGGTGAGCTCGCGCACGCCGCCCGACGCGGGGTGGAGGTGCGCGTCGATGAACCCCGGCGTGACGGTCATGCCCCCGGCGTCGATGACCTCGGTGCCGGGGCCGGCCAGGTTGCGGATGTCGTCGCTCGAGCCGACCGCGATGAAGCGCGAGTTCTTGACCGCGAAGGCCTCGGCCCGGGGGAGGTCGTCGTCCAACGTGTAGACGCGCCCCCCGACCAGGATGAGGTCCGGAGTGACGTCGCCCGCCTCCTGGAGTCGGGCCCCGGCGCGGGCGCGCACATGCTTCGCGTCCGATCCGCGCAGCTCGAAGTCGCCAATCCCGAAGCCGGTGGCGAGGGCTGCGCCGATGCCGAGAAACTCTCCTCGCGTATAACGGTTCATGGGCTCCTCCGGGCCAAGTCGTTGATAATCTGCTAATTTCAACGCGGAGCACGCCCGCACAAGTACGGGACGCGCACCCGCACGAGGGTCGCGGTCGCTGAGGGGGAGCACGCCCCGCGCGACGGTCCACGGCAGCAACGGAGAACGCATGGTCTTCGAACTTCAATCCAGCACCGGCCGGATTCCGGGGATTCCGGGGCGTGCGCGCGTGAGACGGCTCGTGCCGGGGCTGCTCGCCTTGTGCGCGGCGGGCGCGTCCCCTGTGAGCGGCCAGTCCGCGCCTGCCTGTCCAGCTCCGGCCGCCCTCACCGAGGGGCTCGTCCCCCCGTTCGCGCACGTGCGCTACCTGGCCGACGACGCCCTCGAAGGGAGGGCTTCGGGAAGCGGAGGCGGACGCTGCGCGGCGGAATACATCGCCTCGGTGTTGGCCGCCGCCGGATTGGAGGGCGCCGGGGACGGCGGCACCTTCTTCCAGAGCTTCTCCATCCGCGGGGGGGCCAGCCTGGGTACGCACAACCTGCTGCGAGCGATGGCGGGAGACGTGGCCGAGCTGGACGCCGAGTGGCGGCCGCACGGCTTCTCGGCGACCGGACACGCCGCTGGCCCGTCCGTCTACGGCGGCCACGGCATCGACCGGCCCGGCGGCGCGGGCGAAGGCTACGGCGAGCTGGCGCTGGAGGGACGCCTGGTGGTGGTGGAGGACGGCGACCCGCTCTCGCCCGAGGGCACGTCGCTCGAGAGCCAGGCGCACTACAAGGCCTCCGAGGCGGCAAGAAGGGGGGCCGCCGGCCTGGTGGTGCTGATGGCCGGCGGAAGCGACCTGCCGGTACTCGCCACCGAGACCCGTCCGCGGGCGGCCATCCCGGTCGCGGCGGTGCGGGGGGCGGCCGCCGAGGCCCTGCGCGCTGCCGCCCGCGCAGGCAGTGATATCGAGCTGATGGCCGAGCTCCAGCCCCTCACGCTGGAGGCGAGGAACGTGGTGGCCCGGTTGCCCGGATCGGAGGAGGGGCGGCGGGACGAGGTCGTGGTGGTGGGCGCCCACTACGACCACCTGGGCCTCGGCGGGGAGGGGTCGCTCGCCCCGGGCAGCGCGGCGATCCACAACGGAGCGGACGACAACGCCAGCGGCACGGCCGCGCTCCTGGAGGTGGCCGCCCGCCTGGCCCGGTCGCCGATGCGCCCCGCGCGCAGCGTCGTCTTCGTGGCCTTCTCCGGTGAGGAGATGGGGCTGCTGGGCTCCCAGGCGTACGTCGAGAGCGATGGCTTCTCGGCGCCCGCCACCGTCGCCATGGTCAACATGGACATGGTGGGACGCCTGCAGAACAATCGCCTGGCCATCTTCGGTGTGGGCACGGCCGAGGAATGGCCGCCGCTGCTGGCCGGGGTCAACGCCTCGCTCGACCCGCCCTTCGAGCTGGCGCTCAACCCGGATGGCTTCGGTCCCTCCGACCACAGTTCCTTCTACGGCAAGGACGTACCGGTCCTGCACTTCTTCACCAACACCCACGTGGACTACCATCGGCCGTCCGACGACTGGGAGCGGGTGGAGGCCGAGGGGCTGGAACGGGTGACGCAGCTGGTCACGCAGGTCACAGCGGCACTCGCCGGCGGCCCGAGCCAGGTGGTCGCGCTGACCCCGGTCGCCGATGTCGGCGCGCCAGCCGCCCCGCCGCCTTCCGCACAGGACGCCCCCTCGGAGCCCGCCACTTCGGGGTATGGACCCTACCTGGGCACCATCCCCGACATGAGCATGGCCGAGGGAGGCGTGCGCCTTACGGGCGTGCGCGAGGCCAGCCCCGCCGCGGTCGCGGGCCTTCGCGCCGGGGACGTGATCGTCGAGTTCGCGGGCCGCGAGATCGCCGACCTGTACGAGTACACGTATGCGCTGCGCGCCCACGCCCCGGGGGACCAGGTCGTGATCATAGTGCTGAGGGAGGGAGAGCGGGTCACGCTCTCGGCCGTGCTTGGCCGCCGGTGAACCGGGCGCGGGGAGCGGGACCATGACCCTCGCCCGCTCCCTGGCCGAGCAGGAGGAGCGGCTGATGAGCTGCGTCCATTGCGGCTTCTGCCTCCCCGCCTGCCCCACCTACGTCCGCCTGGGCGACGAGGCCGACTCCCCGCGCGGCCGACTCTACCTGATGCGCGCGGTGGTCGAGGGGCGTCTGGACCCCGCCTCGGACGCGTTTCAGACCCACATCGACCGCTGCCTCGGCTGCCGCGCCTGCGAGCCCGTCTGCCCGGCGGGGGTGGAGTACGGCTCGCTCCTCGAGCATGCGCGCGAGGCGGCGGCGGAAGCTCGACCCCGGGGGGTTGCGGCGCGCGCCGTCCTCTGGCTGTTCTCCCGCCGCAAGGCGCTGTTCGTGATGATGGCGTTCGGGCGCCTGTTGCGCGCCACCGGCATTCCCGCGCTGGGAGCGCGCTTCCTGCCCGCGAGCTTCGGCCGCCTGCGTCTGGGGCTCGGGATGCTGGCCTCGACCCGGCGGGGACGTGCCCCCCGAAGGGCGGCGCTGTCCGCTTCTGCCGCGGAGGCACCGGGCCAACGTCCCGAACGAAACCAGCGAGGAGGCCATCCGCTCGCCGGCAAGCGGGTCGCGGTGCTGGACGGGTGCGTACAGGCCGGTCTGCTCGGGCATGTCAACGACGCCACCCGCCGGGTTCTCCGGGCCAACGGAATGCACGTCGTGCACGCCTCCGGGCAGCGGTGCTGCGGCGCCCTGCACGCTCATGGCGGCGATCTCGAAGGAGCCCGGCGCCTGGCGCGCATCAACGTCGACGCCATGCTCGGCGCCGGAGCCGAGATCATCGCGGTCAACGCCGCCGGATGCGGCGCGCAGCTCAAGGACTACGCGGAGTTGCTGGCGGACGACCCCCGGTATGCGCGCCGGGCGGAGAGAGTGACGGAGAAGGCGCGCGACGTCTCCGAAATCCTGGCCGAGGCCGGACCGCGCCGGGGCGCGCCTCTACCACTCTCGGTTACCTGGGACGCGCCCTGCCACCTCCTTCACGGACAGCAGGTTTCCGAGCCCCCTCTCCAGGTCCTGCGAGCGATTCCCGAGCTGGAGCTCATCCCCCTGCCCCGGGCCGACGAATGCTGCGGGGGCGCCGGCATCTACGGCATCACCCATCCGCGCCTCGGGGGTGAGATCGGGGAGGACAAGGTCAACGCCGTCCTGGGAACCGGGGCGAGCGTGGTGGCGACCGCCAACCCCGGGTGCATCATGCAGATCGGCGCCGGGGTGCGCATGAAGGGGGCGAGGGTGGAGGCCTGCCACCCGGTCACGCTGCTCGACGAGAGCTACCGGGCGGCCGGGATCTACGACTCCTCCTCGCGCGGCGCTTCTCCCTTGCCGGGTAGCGGCTGACCCCATGTCCCGGTGGTCGATCCGTCCCTTCCGGACCCATCAGGATTACCAGGCTTGCATCGCCCTCCAGGAAGCAACCTGGGGCACCGGCTTCTCCGAACGGGTTCCCGCGGCACTCATGATCGTGAGCCAGCGCCTTGGCGGCGTCGCCGCGGGAGCGTACGACGGCGACGGAACCCTCGCGGGATTCGTCTTCGGCCTTTCGGGGCTCGAGAACGGAATCCCGGTGCACTGGTCGGACATGCTCGCCGTGCGGCCCGACTGTCAGGGGAGAGGGCTCGGCATTCGCCTCAAGAGCTACCAGCGCGACGCGGTTCTGGAAACGGGGATCCGGCGGATGTACTGGACCTTCGAACCACTGGAGTCGCAGAACGCCTACATCAACATGGCCAGGCTGGGCATCGTAGCACGCGAGTACGTGGAGAACATGTACGGACACACGGACTCCCCTCTGCATCGGGGCATCGGCACCGACAGATTCGTGGCCCTCTGGCAGCTGGACGCGCGGCGAGTGGAGCGCCGGCTAGCGGGGAAGGAGTCACCTGCCGCGATGGAGGAGCTGACAGGTGTCCCGCGCGTGCTCGGTTGCAAGCCAGGGCCGTCGTCGACCTGGCCCGAACCTCAAACGCGAAGAATGCCGCACGCCTCCGAAGTCCTGGCTGCCATTCCAGCGAACATCCAGGCGCTCAAGTCGGCAGCCCCGGACCTCGCGGCGAGCTGGCGGGAGGCGACACGAGCCGTCTTCCAGAGCTATCTTTCGCGCCGGTATGAAGTTTGCGAGCTCATCCGGGGAGCGCGCGTCTCTCATTATCTGCTGAGGAGAATCGGGGAGACGTCCGCATGACTTCAAACCTCCGCCGAGACGGAGCCGACGTGCCCGAAAAGGGGACGGTTCCGCTTCGACGCGTATCGAAATGGAGAAACCCATGATCGAGAAGAAACGGGACTCCACCCATGTGGCCATCATCGGTGCCGGTCCGGTGGGGCTTGAGGCGGCGCTGGCCGCCGCCGAGGCCGGGCTTTCGTTCACGCTGTACGAAGCCGGCGCGCACGTTGGACGCAGCGTGCTCTCGTGGGGACACGTCGGCCTGTTCACCGGCTGGGACCTGAACGTGTCGCCGCGGATGCGCCGCTGGCTGGAAGGGTCTGGACACAGGATACCTTCCGGAGACGAGCCCCCTGCCGGACAGGAGCTGGTCAGCAGGGTGCTGGAGCCGATCGCGGAGCTTCCCGGGATCGCCGAGCGCCTTCGCCTCGGCACGCGGGTGCTGTCGGTGGCACGCGAAGGACTGCTCAAGCATGAGGAGATCGCCAGCGCCGAGCGCGCCGCCCTCCCGTTCCGGCTGCTGGTGCGCACCTCCAGCGGGAGAGAGCGCATCGACCACGCGGACATGGTGGTCGACTGCACGGGAACCTGGGATGTCCCCAACTCCCTTGGTGAAGGCGGCATTCCCGCCCCTGGCGAGGCGGCCGCCGAGGATCGGATCGTGCGCCACATCCCCGACATCGACGGGAATCCGCGCGAATGGGCGGGCAAGCGGATTCTGCTGGTCGGAGGTGGCCATTCCGCGCAGACCGTCGCGCAGTCGCTGGCCGCCCTCGCCAGCCGGAACCCCGCAACCCGGGTGATCTGGACGCTGCGGCATCCCGAGCTGCGGCTTCAACCCATCGAGGACGACCGCCTGCCCGCCCGCAGTCGTCTCACTCGCGCCGCACGCGAACTGGCCACGAGCGACGCGCCCGGCCTGGAAGTCCTCATGGGCTTCGCCGTCAACGCGATGGAGCGCAACGGCGATGGCATCCACGTCCGGCTGAAACGGCGGGACGGCTCCACTGCCGCGCGCCAGGTCGACCGGATCGTCTCCATGTGCGGCTACGTCGGCGATCACAGCCTCTACCGCCAGCTACAGGTCCACGAGTGTTACGCGACCGCGGCACCGATGAAGCTGTCCGCGGCACTCCTCGCCGGCTCCGGGAGCAACGACTGCATGGACCAGAAAGGCCTGGGAGCAAGCACGCTGGAGAATCCCGAGCCCGGCTTCCTGATCCTCGGGTCGAAGTCGTACGGCCGTAACAACACCTTCCTCATGCGCGTCGGGTGGGAGCAGGTGGACGAGGTGTTCGGCCCGCTGGGGGCGCAGGTGACGCCGGCCTGCGCCTCGTGAAGATCGAGGCCATCGAGGTGCGGGAGATCCGGCTCCCGCTGCGCGAGCGCTTCGAGATCTCCAGCGGATACTCCGAAGAACGACACATCCTGCTGATCAAGCTTCACGCCGAGGGAGAGATCGGGTGGGCCGAGTGCGTCGCGGGCGAGGACCCCGGGTATTCGTACGAGACCACGGGGACCGCGTGGCACGTTCTCTCGGAATTCCTCATCCCCGTGCTCCTGGGAGCCGATGTCGACGGCCCCGCGGGCGTGGAACGGCGGCTCGCACACGTTCGCGGGCATCCCATGGCGAAAGCGTGCCTGGAGATGGCGTCGTGGGACCTGGAAGCCAGGCGGCGGGGGCTCTCCCTCTCGGAAATCCTGGGGGGCTCCGGCCAGCCGGTGCCGGTGGGCGTCAGCGTCGGTCTGCAGAAGAGCGACGACCTCCTGGTCGAGAAGGTCGGAGGATACCTCGCCGCCGGCTATCGCAAGATCAAGCTCAAGATCAAGCCCGGACGAGATGTCGAGATGGTGCGCGCGGTGCGGGAAGCCTTCCCGGACGCACCGCTCATGGTGGACGCCAACTCCGCATACGCGCTGGCGGACCAGGCTCGCCTCGGGCAACTCGACGACCTCGACCTGCTGATGATCGAACAGCCGCTCGCCCACGACGACCTGCACCAGCACGCGCGCCTGCAGGAGGCGCTCGAGACCCCGGTGTGCCTCGACGAGTCCATCCACTCGCTCGGCGACGCGGAGCTGGCGCTGGCGCTGGGAAGCTGCCGCATCATCAACATCAAGCCGGGTCGCGTGGGCGGCTTCAGCTCGTCGCGCCGCATTCACGACCTGTGCCGCGCACGCGGCGTGCCGGTCTGGTGCGGAGGGATGCTCGAGTCCGGAGTGGGGAGGGCGTACAACATCGCGCTGGCGACGCTGCCGGGCTTCACCATACCCGGCGACATCTCGGCCAGCCGGCGCTACTGGGCGCGCGACATCGTCGACCCCGAGTTCGAAGTGTTCGACGGGATGATGACGCCCCCCTCGGGTCCCGGGATCGGCGTGACCCCTGACGAACGCCGGATCGACCAGCTCACGGTGCGTGTGGAACGCTGGAGCCAGGGGGAGGCGTAGCCGGCCGCAGGCAGTCCGGACAGAAGCGCCAGCCGCGTTTGAGTTCTCGGCCGCAGGCGCACGTCAGCACCCGCGGTGCGCCGCAATGCGGACATCCCAGACAGGTCGGCGGAATCTCCCGCCGGCACCCCGCACAGGACAGCCGGATGGCGGCGCCCCCACCGATGACCCTCCCGACCTCGTGGGGAGTTGTGAGCCCCTCCGCCAGCTTCCTGCGGGCATCCGCCGCCATCGACCCCATCCCCGCCGCCACCGCGAGTTCCCGCAGCGCCGAGGTGGAAGCACCGGCGTTCACCTCGTCCCGGAGGCGGTCCGTCATGACCAGCACCTGAAAGATGCCGATGCGGCCGCTGAAGCCTTCTTC
The DNA here is from genome assembly GCA_965225805.1 of Longimicrobiales bacterium. GTDB lineage: Bacteria > Gemmatimonadota > Gemmatimonadetes > Longimicrobiales > Gaopeijiaceae > BD2-11. The sequence goes on along the minus strand of OZ245327.1, from coordinate 582,190 downwards.
GCACTGGTCGCAGGAGCCGCCCGCGCCCCGGCATGCCGGGCAGGCCCGCCGCACCAGCCGCTGTGCGATCACTCCGCTCAGACCTCCCGCCACCAGGTAGGCGGGCACCCCCATGTTGAGCAGCCGGGCGATGGCGCCGGGCGCGTCGATGGTGTGGATGCTCGACAGCACCAGGTGCCCGGTCACCGCGGCCGCCATGGCGATCTCGGCGGTCTCGCGGTCGCGGATCTCGCCCACCATGACCACATCGGGGTCCTGGCGCAGCACTGCCCGCAGCGCCACTGGAAACGTGAGCCCCGCCTTCGGCCGCACCTGCACCTGATTGACGCCGTCCACCCGGTATTCGATCGGATCCTCGAGCGTGACGATGTTCTGACGCTTCCGGTCCAGCTCGCTCAGTGCTCCGAAGAGCGTCGTGCTCTTCCCGCTGCCGGTGGGGCCCGCGGCCAGAATCACCCCCTGCCGCCGGGCGAGTATCTGCCGCACCACCGCAAGGTCCTCCTCCCCGAGCCCCACACCCTCCAGGTCGGCGGGGGCCCTCCCCGGATCGAGGATGCGCAGCACCGCCTTCTCGCCCTGGTCCACCGGAATCATGGAGACGCGCACCCGGAAGTGCCGGCCCTCGCGGTCGTAGGTGAAGCCTCCGTCCTGTGGACGCTGCTTGATCGCAATGTCCATCCCGCCGAGGATCTTCACCCGCGACAGCACCGCCTCCCGCGACCAGCTCGGCAACTCCACCACATCCCGCAGGACGCCGTCCACGCGCAGGCGCACGCGCAAGTCCTCGCCGTGCCGCTCCAGATGCACGTCGCTCGCGCCCATCGTCACCGCTTCGGCCAGAATGCGGTCGACCAGCTGGACTACCGGTGCCGCTTCGGTGCGTCCCCGCCCATAGCCGCGACGGTCCGCGCGGGAGCCGTCTCCGGGCAGTGCCGCAACGAAGACCTGCAGGCCGTCGCCCAGCGTCCGGTCCAGCGCCTCCGCGATCGCCGAACGCGACGCCACCACGGGCTCCACACGCAGGCCTGTGCGGAACTGGACATTGTCCGCCGTGGCCAGATCCAGAGGATCGGCCATGGCCAGGCGCAGCGTACGGTCTCCGATCTGCAGCGGAAGGACCGTGTTCGAGCGCGCCAGGTTCTCACCCACGCGCGGAAGGGCTTCCTTTCCAGCCTCGAGCGGAGGCGGCACGTAGGGCAGACTGAGTTGCCGGGCCAGAGCTTGCGCCACGTCCTCCTCGCCGCACGCCTTCAAGCGCACGAGCGTCGTCCCCAGGCGTTCCCCGGTCTGTCGCTGCTCCTCGAGCGCGCGGGCGCGCGCTTCCCGGGTAATCACGCCGCCGCCGAGCAGGAGCCGGCCCAGAAGCTTCGGAGTGCCTCGCGTATTCACTCGCGAAAGTTCGCGCCCATTCAGGGGCGCTGGAATGGCGGAATGCGCCGGGCTAAGGGGGCTCCTTCCTCGCGAACCCGTGGTGTGGCCGGGTCCGGAGCCAGCCCTGATTGACGGGAGTTTCCGGCGAAGGCTACTCCGCCGGCCTCACATCGATGGTGACCTGCACCGCCAGGTGGCCCAGATCGGCGCGCGCGCGCACCGCTTCACGAATGCGCGGCTCCAGCTTGCCGTAGGCCGCCATCACCCCGTCTCGCAGGTGGGTGCGCAGCAGCTTGAGCGCGTTCGCGTCCGGCCGCGTCGTCCGCGTCTGTTTGCGGGCCTCCACCAGATCGATGGGCACGATCTCGAAAGGCACGATGCCGATGTCGTCGTAGCGCTCCGAGTCCAGATACTGGATGGAGACCGAAACATCACCCCGCGCGTGGCAGTGGCTGATGTCGCCGATCGCCCGGAAACGCGACGCCAGGCGCTTGATGTCCATGCTCTGAGCCGCCGCCATGTATCCGCGGTTGGTCAGGCCGAAGATCCGCCGCAGCCGCTCGGTCGAGGTTGCGCCGGCTTCCGGGGTTTCGCTGTCGAGTTCCCGTCCGGTGGCCGAGCGCGCGTAGTGCTCAAGATTCAGATCGCGGTTTCGCTGGCGATCGATGTTCTCCAGGATGCGATCCGGATTGGTTCTGAAGCTCATGCTTCTCCTCTGCGTTTGCTCTTCAGGCATCTGAGGATAACGGGGCCCGCGATGACAGGCTATAATGGTTTCGGCTACGAAACTGACCAGCCCCCCCCGCCACCGCACCGCCGGAGGACGCCATGTCTGACGCCTCGCCCCGCCCGCTTCCCGGCCTTCCCCGAAGAGTCCTGGCGGTATTCGTCTCCCCCGGACAACTGTTCGAGCAACTGCGCGACAAGCCCGTGTGGGGTGGCGCCATGCTGCTGCTGGTGGTTCTGAACCTCGTCATGATGTTCCTCCTGCCGGCGGAACTGTTCGAGGAGCAGGTCCGCAGGAGCCTCGAGGGAGCGGGAAACGAAATGAGCGACTCGGCCATTGAAACGGCGGTGACGGTCGGTCGCTTCGCCGGCATCGCGATGGCCGGCGTGATGGGCGCCGTGGGCACGTTCGCCATCGGCGCGATCATGTTCTTCGTTTTCGGCACGCTGCTCGGGGATAACGGCCGCTATCGCCATTACCTGTCGGTCTGCGCTCACGCCCTCCTCATCTCGTCCGTCGGCGGCCTCGTCCAGGTGCCCCTCAGGCGCCTCCAGGGAGACATGGAAGTGACCCTGAGCCTCGGAACCTTCGCCCCCTTCCTGGAGGAGGGATTCCTCCTGACTTTCCTCAACGCGATCGGTCTTTTCGGGCTCTGGGTGGCGATGCTGATGGCGCTCGGTGTTACCAGGATCCAGCCGGGCCGAAGCTGGGGCGGGGCGTTCACGATCATTCTGGGGCTGTTCTGCGTCTTCGCCCTGGGGATAGCGGCTATCAGCTCCATGGCGAGCTGAGCGCAAGCCTGCCTCGCCGCTCGCATCGGCCCGGATCGGATCGGACGGGTCGCAGGTGCCCTCGTCACAGGAAGCCGTCATGACGGTCAATTCCACCCGACCGCTGCCCTCTCTTCCCCGCAGGGTCCTCGCGGTATTCATCGCGCCGGGACCGCTCTTCCGGCAGCTTCGTGACCAGCCGGTTCGGGCAGGAGCGATCGGCGTCGTAACTGCCGTAACGATGATGACGGCGGCCGAGGCGCCGGACCAGGACATGCTGGAGCAGATGGCGGCGGATACGGTTACCCCCCTGATCCAGATCCTGTACGTTGCCCTGGAAGGGGCCTTTGCGGCCATCGCCCCATTCATCGCGGGCGCCCTCGCGTACTGGTTCTTCGCCAAGCTGCTGCGCGACCAGGGCCGTTATCGCCAATATGTGTCGGTAGCCGCTCACGCCGACATCGTCTTCGCCACCTGTGCCCTGGCATGGGTTCTCCTGGCGGCTCCGGACGACCGCTTGCTGATGCCCACGTTCGGTAATGTGGCCTTCTTCCTCGACGAAGGATTCCTGCTGAACTTCCTGAGCGAGTTGGGCGTCATAACGCTCTGGTGGATGGTGCTTCTGGCGCTCGGCTTCAGCAGGATCCATCCGCCGAGGCGCTGGGAAAGCGCGTTGGCGATCATGATGGTGCCGTGGCTGCTGCGTGCTCTACTGGCGGCGCTGGCCTGAGAGCCCATCTTATATCGGCTTCAACGCGTTCACCCGAAACCCCGCCCCGATGATCCGGTCCATCGTCCTCGCCATCGCGGCCATCGCTGCGCTCTACCACCTCTACGTGGCCGGAGTGGCGCCCTTCACGGCACTGATTCAGCGCCCCGTCCACCTGGCGCTCATGGCCTCCCTCGGCTTCCTGGGCCTCGGGGTGCGCGGAGCTCGCGGGATCTACCGGAAGGGCGGCGAAGTGGACGATCCCGGAGGCGGTTTCCCGGTGCGGCACGTGGTTTCTCTGCTGCTGCTGGTGGGGACCGTCCTCAGCTGCGCCTATCTGGTCTCGGAGAACGAAGCGCTGGTGAGCCGGTCGGCCTCGCCCACCACGCTCGACTTGATCGCGGCCGCGATCACGCTGGTGGCGGTGCTCGAGCTCGCGCGCCGGGCCACGGGGTGGGGCATCGTGGCGGTCGCGATCCTCTCGATCGGCTACGCCCTCGCGGGGCCCTACCTGCCCGGCATTCTGGCCCACCGCGGCTACGGTCCCCAGCGGCTGCTGGAGCAGCTCTACCTCTCCACCGAGGGTATCTGGGGGATCCCGCTGGGGGTGTCGGCAGACTTCGTCTACCTGTTCGTCCTCTTCGGAGCGGTCCTGGACATGGCGGGGGGCGGGGCGCTCCTGATCGCGCTCGCCGACAAGGTCGCGGGGCGGACGAAGGGGGGGCCGGCCAAGACGGCCGCGGTGGCCAGCGCGTTCATGGGCTCCCTCTCCGGGAGCGCGGTGGCGAACGTGGTGACGACCGGCACCTTCACCATCCCCCTCATGCGCCGAGCGGGGTTCCGGCCGTTCTTTGCGGGCGCCATCGAGGCGGCGGCGAGCACGGGCGGGCAGCTCATGCCGCCGGTGATGGGGGCGGGCGCGTTCATCCTGGCGACCTGGACCAACATCCCGTACCAAACGGTCGCGCTGGCGGCGGCCATCCCGGCCGTTCTGTACTACGTGGCCCTCTTCGCCGCCATTCACTTCCAGGCGGAACGGACGGGCCTTGTACCGGTGGTGGACAAGGACCGACCGTCGGTGATCGGCAAGCTGCATCTGCTCATACCGCTGCTGATCATCGTCTTGCTGCTCGCCCAGGGCCGCTCACCCATGCGCGCCGCCTTCTGGGGCGTGACCTCGGCCCTCGCCCTGTCGCTGCTCGTGCCCTCGACCCGCATGAGCCGCGGCGACTATCTGAAGGCGACCCTGGCGGGCGCTTCGGGAGCGGTACAGGTGGCGGCGGCGTGCGCCGCGGCGGGCATCGTGGTCGGCGTCGCGTCGCTCACCGGCATCGGGCTGCGCATGTCGGAGTTCATCGTCGTCATCTCACAGGGCCAGCTTTTCCCCGCCCTGCTGCTGACCGCGGCCGGGTCGATCATACTGGGGATGGGGCTTCCGACGACGGCCGCGTATGTGGTGCTGGCCGCGCTCGGGGCTCCGGCGCTGGTCGAGCTGGGCGTCCCCCTGCTGGCCGCGCACCTTTTCATCTTCTACTTCGGCTGCATCTCCAACGTGACCCCTCCGGTGTCGCTCGCGGCATACGCGGCGGCCGGGGTGGCGTCCTCTCCGCCCATAAAGACGGCACTCACGGCCATGCTCCTCGCCATGGCGGGCTTCCTGGTGCCGTTCCTCTTCGTGTACGCGCCGCCGCTGCTGCTGGAAGGTTCTCTCCTGGAGATCCTGCTGACCTCGGGGACCGGCGCCCTGGGCATCAGCGCCATGGCGGGAGCCGCCATCGGGTACATCCGAAGGCCGTTGGCCGTCTGGGAGCGCGCCGCTGTGGTTATCGCCGGTGCGGCGCTCTTCGGGCCGTCGCAGATACTCGATGTTGTGGGTGCCGTGCTGGGAATCGGTCTCTGGCTCTGGCTGGGACGCGGATCGGAGGCCTCCCGGCCGCAGCCGACAGCCTGACGCAATCGCGAGTCGGGCAGCAGGCTGATATCTTGTCGCGAGCTTGTGCGTTCCAGCGCCAGACGGCCAGACTTCGCGGGAGACCCAGTGACCAGAAGAAACCTCATCGCTTGCGCCTGTATCGCGGCTTTGGCGGCCGCGGGATGCGGAGAAGGATCCAGCGGGGGCAGGCAGTTCAGAAGCATCGGCACGGCGGGCACCGGCGGCATCTACTATCCGCTGGGCGGCACCATCGCGAGCCGCCTTTCGGTGCTCGACAGCACCAGCCAGTACACGGCGGAAGTGACAGGCGGGTCAGTCGAGAACATCGCCCGCCTGAACGCTCGGCAGATGGACCTCGCCATCGCCCTTTCGGTCACGATGTACGAGGCCTACCGCGGCATCGGCGACTACGACGAGCCGATCCCGGGGCTGCGCGTGGTCGCGCCCCTCTACCCGAACGTCACCCATGTCATGGTGCCCGAACGATCGACGGTCACCGACATCTCGCAGCTGCGCGGCGGCAGGGTGTCGGTCGGCTCGGCGGGGAGCGGCACCGAACAGTCCTCGCGCCAACTGCTGCTCGCTCACGGGATCAGCTACGACGACATCGACGTGCAGTACCTCACCTTCACCGAGTCGGCGAACGCGCTCCGGGACGGCGCCATCGACGGGTCCATCATCTCGGTGGGATACCCGGCCGCCGCCGTGCTGGAGGCCACCACCACCGGCGGGGCGCGTCTGATCGCCCTCTCGGACGAGGCCATCGAGACGATGATCGCGACATACCCCTACTATTCGCGCGGGGAACTTCCCGGGGGGATCTATCCGGGCGCGGACGAACCGGTGCAGACCATCGCCATGATGAACTGGATCATCTCGATGGATCATCTGGAAGCGCCGGTCGTGAATCACGTGCTTGGGATTCTGCAGAATGAGAGGGAGATCCTGATCCGCGTCAGCCGCATGGTCGAGCAGGTGGATTTCGCCTCGCTCGATGTGGCCCCCATTCCCATCCACGCGGCTACCGAACAGTGGCTGGCTGACCCGGAGTAGGAGTCGCAGGGACGTGCTTCGCGGAATGGGGATAGCGAGGGGTCGGACGTGGCTGGCTGACGGGGAAAAGTGACCGGCGCGCACTGGACGGACTGCCCGCGCACAGCGGCTTTGCAACGCCCGTGCGTCACGGGCCGGGAGTTCTGATGCAGCCAACCTCCCCGCGAAACACTTTCCCGGCCGCGCGACTTGCGATTGGGATGATCGCGTTGCTGGCCGTGGTCGTGGCAGGCGCTTGCGAGCGGTCCACCGATGCCCCGGCGGACCTGCTCCTGCTGGACGGAGAGATCCTGACGATGGGATCTCCCGCGGTGGTGGAAGCCCTCGCCATCGGTGGGGACCGGGTGGTTGCCACCGGATCGTCCGAGGAGGTGCGCCGGCTGGCCGGCCCCGCGACGCGGGTGATCAATCTCGCGGGCCGCACCGTCATTCCCGGACTCACGGACAACCACTATCACGGCATCGGGGGCGGCCCCGGCGTCGACTTGTCCGGTGCGCGGTCGCTGCAGGACCTCATCGACCGGGTCGCCGCCGACGCGCGCCAAACGCCCGCGGGCGAGGTGATCGTCACCAACTCGGACTGGCACGAAGGCCAGCTGGCCGAGCAGCGGCTCCCGTACCGCGACGATCTCGACCTGGCCGCGCCCGAGCACCCGGTGGTGGTGGTGCGCGGCGGCCACCAGTACGTGCTGAACAGCGCGGCGCTGGCGCATTGGCGGATCGACGAGTCGACGCCGGATGTCCCGGGTGGTCGCATCGGCCGCGGCCCCGAAGGCCGCCTGAACGGCGAGCTGGTCGACCGCGCCAAGGGCCTGGTCACACCCTCCCGCCCACCCCCGACCCGGCCACCCTCCTCGACGACCTGGCCGACGAGCACGCCCGGCTGAACGCGCGCGGCCTGACCAGCATCCGCTACCCGGGCGGGTCGGTCGAGCGGTATCGCGCGCTCGAGCGCCTGAAGGAGAAGAGCCGGCTGACCCTGCGCGTAAACTACCTGCTGCGCGGCCTGCGCGCCGGCGTCGTCGAGGCGCTGACCGAAGCCCTCGCGACCTGGCCTGCCATGGGCGAGGGCGATGCCTGGCTCCGCGTCGGGGGCGTCAAACTCGGAGTAGACGGGGGCTTCGAGGGCGGGCTGATGCGCGACCCCTACGAGGAGCCGTGGGGAGAGGGCGGCACCTTCCACGGCCTGCAGACCATGCCCACCGAAGAGTACATCGCCACCGTGCGCGAGCTTCACCGCCAGGGCTGGCGGGTCGCGACCCACGCCGTCGGTGACGCCGCCATCGACCTGGTGCTGGACGGCTACGAATCCGCCAACGCCGACGCGCCCATCGACGGCTCGCGCTGGGTCATCGAACACGGCTTCATCCCGCGCGACGACCACTTCCCCCGCATGCAGGCCCTCGGGCTTGCCGTGTCCGCCCAGCACCACCTGTACGTCGCGGCCCCGAGCCTTGTCGAGTACTGGGGAGAGGACCGGGCTGCCTGGACCACCCCGGTGCGCGCCTACCTCGACGCCGGCATCCCGGTCTCCCTCGGCAGCGACTCGCCCGTGGTCCCCTGGGATCCGTGGGGCGTCCTCCACCACTTCACCACGCGCGGCACCATCAGCGCCGGTGTCCACGGCGCCTCCCAGCGCATCACCCGCGAAGAAGCCCTGCGCGCGATGACCCGGGGCTACGCCTACCTCACCTTCGAGGAGCCCGACAAGGGCACGCTCGAGGTCGGCCGGCTCGCCGACCTGGTAGTGACTTCAGAGCATCTTCTCGAGTGTGAAGACCCGTGCCTCGAGTCGATGGAAGTCGATCTCACCATCGTGGGCGGCAGAATCGTATACGAGCGTTAGGGGCGACGATAGATCCGCGGCGTTGCTCCAGGTGTCTGGCCGACCGGCGTTCACACGGTTACTTTGCGGATCATGAGCACGATCCAAATACATTCCGTAAGCACTCCGTTTGACGACCGGCGGTGCGCTCGCCTGGGTATCCAGATTCTGACCCGTGCGGCGGCAATGGGTATTCTGGAGCGAGGGAAGACCATCTCTCGTCTCGACGCAAATGTCTGGAGAGACGCTCTGGCCCGGATCAGGAAAGCCAGGGTGGGAAGGCGGCTCGCGCTCTCGATTCCGGAAGGCGACGATGGTCGCGAGGCTTTCGCCCGTCAGCTGGTCCAGCTCGACGAGGCCCTCGTGGCATCGCCGGTACCGATGGCCGAGGGACCCAAGCTTGATTTGCTGTTGAGCCGCAAACTGCTTACCAGGTTGCTCGGCATCGCGGCCGTAAGTCTGCAGCGCTACCTGTCGGGCGAACGTGCCATGCCCGACGCGGTGGCGGCGCGGTTGCACTTCCTGGCGCTGGTCGTGGGCAATCTTTCCGGCGCCTACAACGACATCGGGGTGCGGCGCTGGTTCGACAGGCGTCGGACGTTGCTGGACGGCCACAGTCCTGCCGAGCTACTGGCATCGGGATGGCAGCCCGAGGATGAGGGTCCGCGCTGCGTTCGTGACCTGGCCCACTCACTGGTGTGGTCGCCGGCCACGTGATCGCCTACCGTCACGCGGACCCGCGCTTTCCGTTCTTCTGGGAGAGTGGTTTCCAGCCGGGGGCCCGGTGGCACGAGGACGGCAACGGTCCGGTCCAGTATCTGTGCGACACGCCGGACGGGGCCTGGGCCGAGTTCCTGCGTCACGAGGAGATATCCGACCCGGACGACCTGGAGACAGTGCGGCGCTCGCTGTGGGCAATTGACATCGGGACGGAACAACTGGCCTCCCCCGATCTTCCGCCGGATGTCGAGACGGGCGACGCGGATTCCTACCCTCCGTGCCGTGAGGAAGCCGTTCGATTGCGGAACGCCGGAGCTGTCGGTCTGAGAGCACGATCCGCCGCCCTCAAGCCGGGCAAGGCCGGCGGATGGCGGGTGGACGGCGGTCTACAGCGGGACGCGAAGCGGGACGGCGAGACAATTGTCCTGTTTGGCCGGCGTCCGGATCTGACGGGCTGGAGGTCCACGTTCGCTGGAAGACCGGATGCGGAGCTGCTTGATGCCGTCCGACACTTCTTCCGCCCTGCCCAATCCGGCAGGACCCGGTCCAGCAGCCGATAGAACATCGCCCCGCGAGGGGTTCCGCCATGTGGCAGTTCGCCGCTCTCGGCTTGTCCGCTGGTAGCATTCTCCCGTGTTCCCATGTAAGAATGGGTCGTGGAAGGTCTTGAATCCGGCAAACGGGGTTCAAGAATGTGTGTCCAACCATCGTGCACCAGCGGTTCCGACCCCAATGGCCGCCGTAAAGAGAAGACCACTGGAAGTCGCGTCCCGACGCGTCGTGCAGGACGCCAGGCTGGCGATTCGGGACGTCTACGACGCCATCGTCGAACTGGTCACCAATGCCGACGACCGCTACCAGATCCTCCGGACCGAGGGCCGAGTCGAAATCGAACTCGGCAGGCAAGGCAAGGGCCGGCCCTCGATTCTGCGGGTGCGGGATTTTGCGGACGGAATGACGACCGATCAGATGAACCGCAAGCTTGGGCGGATTGGCGGGCGCGTCAGCGGTTTGGAAGAGGGATACGCCGTCCGGGGAACCAACTCGCGGGGCGCGAAGGACATAGCGGCACTTGGCAAGGTGACCTTCGAATCGATCGCGAACGATCGCCGCATGCACACTTGCCGCATCTTTTCGAATCTCGAGTACGAGGCCGACGATTCGCGACGGGTCACGCCGGAGGTCCGGCAGCGACTGGGGATCGACGAGGGCACAGGAACCGTGGTGACCATCGAGGTCGACCCGATCCACCGGATTCCAAAGATCGACACGCTCGTTCCGAAGGTCGCGACTCTGGTGCGCCTCCGGGACATCGTCTGGCAGGAAAAAACCAGGCTCGTGGTCAAGGGGCTGCGGAACGGCTTGCGACGGACGGTGAGTCTCCATCGACCGGCCGGCCGCAAGCGGATATCCAAGACATTCGCAGTTCCGGGATATCCGGGAGCAAAAGCCAAGCTCCTCGTTTTCCGCGCGAGGAGGAAGTTCAAGTCTGGCCGAAACCGGTTCAGGTTGGGCGGAATTCTGGTCAAGTCGAGGCATGCAATCCACGAGGCCACGCTGTTCGACCGGAGCCTGGAATGGGACTCCCACGCGCTGAGGTTCTACGGACGCCTCACCTGCGAAGCCATTGACGATCTGTGGAACGAGTATGACGAGCGTCAGGCGCGGGGGGAACCGCACCCGCCGGAGAACCCGGTCCCGATTCTGGATCCGTCGCGCAAGTCGGGACTGACGCCGGGGCACCCCTTCGTGGACGCGTTGTACGGAAGGGCGCTCGTCCTGCTGCGGCCCCTGGTCGAGGAGGAGCGCACGCGCGCACAGCGGGAGCGAGCCCAAAGCGTCGAAAGCCACCAGACCCGGAAACGGCTGGACTCGCTGGAGAAGGCCGCGAACCGGTTCATGGACGACTTTTCGGATGAGGGCATGTCCAGGGATCCGAAGGGCAGACAGAAGGGGACCCGGTTCCAGATTCGCGGCTACTCGCTGACCCCGCAGTACGCCCAGATCGTGCGGGGACATTCGTTCGGTTGCTGGTTAACGGTGCTGACTGAGGCGTTCCCCGAGATCGGCGAGGGTGCGTTGGTCCAGGTGGAGTGCTTGACGGATGAACTCCGGTGCGACCGTGCGCAGATCCCGATGGAACCGCTCGCCGCGCAGGAGGGGGTGCTGCGGGCGACTTGGTCGGTGAAGGCGCTCGAGGCCACCCCGGCAACAGGACTGGCCGTCCGGGCGGGGCCGATCGAGGCCGAGTTGACCATCGCCGTGCTGGAGTCGGAGGCCGAAAGATATATGGACATCCAGAAGCTCCAGTTTGAGCGGCCACGATATCGAATTCGCGGGGGCGCACGCAGGCAGATCCGGCTGCTGGCACCAACGGAAATATTGCGGTCCACGGGAAGAGACTTCGAACTGACCCTGACCTCGGACGAGTTCCGCGTTTCCGGCGCAAGACGGATGGTTCTCAAGGCACGTATGGGGATCGCTGCGGCAAAGCTCACGGTTAAGGTTCTGGACGATGACGCAGCTCCGGCCAAACTCGTGGCGCGCCTCGGCGACGAGAAAGCCGAGACCGAACTTCGCGCTCTCCCCCATGCGGGAGCCGGGGTCGTGATTAAGCTCGAGGACGTGGACCACGGCGCGCTTCGCTATCGTTGGAACAAGAACGTGCTGGAGATCGGGGCCCGGCATCCTTCCCTGAAGCGGTATCTGGGGCCCAAGTCCGAGCGCTATCCCGGGCAGGACGCACTCCATTTCCGGGTGCTCTTGGCCGAGGTGGTGGCCGAAGCGCTGTGCGCCCGCAGGCTACAGGGGAACATCGAAGCGAATCCGGGTGACTTCGAGGGGATGTCGTGGGATGACTACTATCGGCACTTCTCGGAACTGATGTCGCGGTTCCTGCCGAAAGCGCACAGGTTGATGGCGCCGGGGCTTTGAGAGGGGATGTCGATCCCACGGTGCCGTTGGGTCACCGCTGCCACCCTTCAATACGCCCCGGTCCCGTCGCTCACGGACCGCCCCGGCTGGAAGCCGCTCCCGCGGAGAGCTCTTCCCGGCCGGGCTCCGGTGTGCTCGCCCCCGTCGATCACCAGGGTCCCGTTGACAATGACGTAGGGAATCCCCACGGGGTAGGACTTGGGGCTCTCGAACGAGTTTGTCTCGGCAATCCCGTCCGGGTCGAACAGGGTGACATCGGCGACGAAGCCCGCCCGCAGCTGGCCGCGGTCCGCAAGCCCCAGGATCTGCGCCGGCAGCGATGTCATCTTGCGCACGGCATCCTCCAGATCGAGCACGCCTTCCTCGCGAACGTAGTGGCCGAGCACCCGTGGGACCGTTCCGTAGTTGCGTGGATGGGGGACGCCGGGGGCATCCAGGTTGATGGCCGATCCGTCACTGGCGTGGGCCACCCAGGACTGCCGCATGATCAGGCGCACATCCTCCTCCGACATCGTGTGGAAGACGCCACTGATGCTGCCGCCTTCAGCCGCCATCAGATCGATCACCACATCGGCGGGGTCGTCCACGCCCAGCGACTCCGCGATCCGGGCCACGCGCATGCCCTCGTACCGGCGAACCTCCGGCAGGCTGGCCCGGGCGAGCACGATGCCCTCCCACCAACCGTGCTCTTCCGCCCAGGCGATAAAGTCGGGGTCGCTCTTGATCCGCTCCCTGAGCGACTCGTCGCGGAGGCGGCGTGCAAAGGCGTCGGGCCCGCCCTCCCGGATCCACAGCGGAAAGAAGGAGCTCCAGCCGTGGAACATCGCCGTGTAAGGGTACTGGTTTGCCGTGATATCGAGACCCCGGGCACGAGCCCGGGCGATCTGATCGATGAAACGATCGATGGTGCCCCAGTTGTTCCGCGCCCGGATCTTGAAGTGGAACAGATGGACCGGGATGCCGACTTCCTCGGCCACGCGGATGGCGAAGTCTATCTCCCGCTCCTGCTCGTAGCCCTCGCTGCCGTGATGCGAGGTATAGTTGCCCCCGTACGAGGCCACGACCCGGGCCAGCTCCAGCACCTCCTCGGGATGGCCGGGACCGCCGCTCCCGAAGCGAGTCACGAGGCCCCAGGCCCCTTCCTCCATCGACCGGGCGGCAAGCTCCTTCATGCGCTCCAGCTCGGCGGGAGTCGCCGGGGTCTCGTCAAAGCCCTTCACCACGCGGCGTATCTGATGGTATGAGACGTGGGTAATGAGATTCATCGAGATGCCCTCACTCTCGAGTCGCTCGAAATACCCGGTGAAGGTGGTCCACCCGGCTCCGCCACCGGCAGTGTCCAGCCCGTCGCGCGGGGCCTGGCTGCTTGACTCCCCGGCCACATCCAGCGTCACGCCCTGCCGCACCTTGCTCTGCGCCGTGCCGTCATCCAACAGCCGTCCGTCCGAATGGGTGTGCAAGTCGATGAATCCAGGCGCGACGACGAGTCCAGTGGCGTCGATTACCCTTGTCGCGTCCGCTTCGGCGAGGTGTCCGACCGCCACGATGCGGTCGTCGCGGATGGCCACGTCTCCCGAGAACCATGGGTTGCCGGTGCCGTCCACGATGCGCCCCCCCGTGATCAGGATGTCGTAGGGGCCCGGGTCGGTCTGGGCCGACACCAGCAGTGGACTGGTCATCACGAGGAAGAGGGCGAGGACCAGGGGAGCGCGCGCGATGTCCATGGTGGAGCCTCTGTCGATGGGCGGCGTGTCAGGGCCGCGTGTCGCGTTCGGCCCAGCCGCCGCAGCGGGCAGCGGCGCGGGAGCACCCGGTACCATACCGGATGCCGAACGGGGTCGCGACCTGCGTGCACACCCGGCCCGGAACACCTCTTGCACCAATGCGGGCAGGGAGTGAGTGGATCGAGGGTGCCCCCGGAAGTCCCCAGGGCTCTCTCGCTGTTCCACGCAGGACCCAGCCCGCCATGGAGGATCGGGCGCGCCGCACTCACTTCCCGGGACGCTTCAGACCCGCCGGTGGCGGGCGACGGCGATACTCCCCACCGATTCCAGTTCGACATCGCTCTGGTGGACCAGGGCGCACGCGAGCTGCGCTCCCGAATCCTCGCCCAGGCGGACCGCTGGGCCAGAATCGTGGATGGCAGCGACCTGGAGGACATTGAGTGGGGACCGGGCACAATCGGCTGCGGAGGCCTTCAGTACGATCACCAGTACGATGTGCTGGACGACGTGTTCGTCATGGTCTCCGTACAAGACTACAACGGAGGACCCGGCACAGGTGTAATGACCAACGTCTGCGGATATCGGGAGTCCTCGAAGCTGCCTCTGGTCGGGGCCATTATTCTCGACGTGGAGGGCGTGCCCCGGGGACAGGTGGACGACTTGATCCTCCACGCGTTCGGACACATGCTGGGATTCGGCCGCTCCTGGCGCGGGCTGGGTCTGCTGGACGGCTCGTCAAGGGATACCCCCGGCGCCGACACGCACTTCGAGGGTGAAAGGGCGATCGGAGCCTTTGTCGCCGCGGGGGGCGCCAACTACCCCGGGGCCAGGGTCCCGGTCGAGAACGACCCAAACGGTGGCACGGTAGACCACCACTGGCGTGAATCGGTGTTCGGCACGGAACTGATGTCTTCGGGGCTGCGCCGGGGTGTCGCGGACCAGCTGAGCGCAATCACAATTCAGTCTCTGGCGGACATCGGCTACACGGTCGATGTGGAGGAAGCGGACGGGTTCGTCCTGCCAGCGGGCTACAACGCGTCGGCGAGCGCGTCGGAGGTCAGTCCTGCCATCGATCTGACCGGAGATGTGGTGGCCGTCCCGGCCGCCTTCTACGACCGGCACGGACGCGTGGTGCGGGTGGTGCGGCCGAACTGAAATCGCGCGCCCGGGAGTGCGTGAGATCTGAACCTGACCCGAGCACTCCCGGAGCGCGCCCTCCCACGGGCCGTCGGCCATTCCGGGCCGGACGTATGCCGACTGGCTGGGGCAGGCTACAATTGGTGGCCCCGAACCATGACCACGCATGTCGTCAGGCCGGACAACGCCCCGCGCGGCCGGCGACACACCCCCGCACCCCATGACCCCACTCACCTGCCAGAAATCCGCTTTCTCCCTCGACCCGGACATCCATTACATCAACTGCGCGTACCTGAGCCCGCTCGCGCGCGCGGTTGAGCAGGCCGGCATCGAGGGCATCCGCGCCAAGTGCGCGCCGAGCGGGATCACGCCCGCGGATTTCTTCGACCCCTGCGACGAGCTCCGCCGCCGCTTCGCCTGCCTCGTCAACGGTCCCGCCGCGAACATCGCCATCATCCCGGCGGCTTCGTACGGGGTGGCGACCTGCGCCCGCAACATCGACGTCCGGCGCGGCGCCAACGTCGTGCTCACCGCGCGGCAGTTCCCCGGCAACGTCCACAGCTGGCGACGGCTCGCCCGCGAGCGAGGGGCGGAGTTCCGGATGATTGATGCCCGTCCCGGCCCCGGCTGCGGCGAGCGATGGAGCACCCGGATCCTCGAGGCCATCGACGTCAATACCGCGGTCGTGACCATGGGCGCCGTCCACTGGACCGACGGCACCGTCTTCGATATCGACAGCATCGCAGCCCGCGCCCGGGAAGTCGGCGCCTACCTCATCATCGACGGCACCCAGTCGGTCGGGGCGATGGACTTTGACGTGGCCCGCATCCGGCCCGACGCGCTCATCTGCTCCGGATACAAGTGGCTGATGGGGCCCTACTCCATCGGCCTGGCCTACTTCGGACCTCGCCTGCTGGATGGGGTCCCCCTCGAGGAGACCTGGATCGGACGCGAAGGCAGCCGAGACTTCGCCGGCCTCGCGGGCAACTACCCCGACGGCTACGAACCCGGCGCGACCCGCTTCGACGTCGGCGAGCGCAGCAACTTCATCCTTGTACCCATGATGAACGCCGCGCTCGAACTCGTCCTCCAGTGGACACCCGCCCGCATCGCCCAGTACTGCGGCAACCTCACCGCGGGTCTGATCGAGCGTGCCCGCGAAGCCGGATTCGGGGTCGAGGAGGAACCGTGGCGGGCTCCCCACCTCTTCGGGCTCCACACACCTCCCGGCCTTGATCCGCGAGCGGTGAGCGAGGCGCTGGCCGCCCGCAACGTGCATGTGTCGCTGCGCGGAAGCGCGCTTCGCATCTCGCCGCATGTCTACAACGACGAGGCGGACGTCGCCGCGCTCTGGGACGCGTTGCGGTCCGTGCTCTCGGTGCCGGCCGGAGCAAGGCGCCGTTACTGAGTGGCCCGGAAAATGCGGGCCCTTCCACCGGCGTCCTAGTTGAACGCGGTGCCCGCCGCCTCGGGCGGGGCGTGGAAGTGGAAGCGCGGGATCGGAGCGCGGAACACCGAGCCGTCCCGCCGCCGGAAATGGTAGTACCCGTCCATGTGGCCGTTCGGACTCCGGAGTACGCAGAAGCTCTGGTAGCGGTGCGAGTCGCCCGGCCGCAGTACCGGGGACTCGCCCACGACGCCCTCGCCTTCGACTTCGTGATCGCCCGCCACGGGATCGTGGATCAACCAGTGGCGCCAGAGGAGCTGCGCCGTCTCGGTGCCCACGTTCTCGATCGTGACGTCGTACATGAAGACGTACCGCCAGGCGCCGGGATCGGAATGTTCGGTCGCGTACCTGGGGCGCACCGTGATCGCCATCGCGTCCGCTTCAACCGGCGGGCCGCCCGCCTCGGGCCTGGTGTGAATCGAGGACATGCCGTCCCCCCCCTGTGAAGTGAGGCGCCTGCTGTCGCGGGACAGCTCAGAACATACAAGCCGAAGTTGGCTCGTGCCTCCCCGGACCCCACCCTGATTCCAGGGCGATAGTCCCCAGCGTTCCACAGCCACCCCCGGCCCGCTAGATTGCGCCCGCATTCCTCAGCCCCATCCCAACCCCTCAGCCAGGACACCCCGCCACATGCACGGAGCCATGCTTCTTCCCGAATTCGATCACGAGAGCCAGAACACGCGCAGGATGCTCGAGCGCATACCCGATGAGCACCTCGACTACCGCCCCCACGAGAAGTCGTGGACCCTGCGCGAACTCGCAACGCACGTCGCGACAATCGGGGGCTGGACCCGGCCGACCTTCGAGCAGGACGAGATCGACCTTTCCGAGCCCTGGGAGCCGCAGCAGTTCGCGAGCTCAGCCGAGATCGTCGCCGCGTTCGACGCGACCATCGCCGACGCGCGCGGGTCCCTGGAAGCCGCCTCGGCGGAGACGTTTCAGGAGATGTGGACCCTGCGCTCGGGAGAAACCGTCCACTTCTCCATGCCCAAGGGAGCAGTGTTCCGGTTCTTCGTCATGAACCACATCGTGCACCACCGTGGCCAGATCGGCGTCTATCTGCGCGAGTGCGACGTGGAAGTGCCTGGAATGTACGGGCCTTCGGCGGACGAGGGCTTCTAGCCGGGCCGTCTCACGCCGGAGCCGCCTCCAGCGCGATCGACTCGAGCGCACCCGACTCCAGTCCGCGCGCCCTCCAGAGGTAGTAGACCACCGGGAAGACGATCAGGACGACGAGGCCGGAGGTCACCACGCCGCCCACAAGCGGAGTCGCGATCCGCTTCATCACGTCCGCGCCCGCGCCCGTGCTCCACATGATGGGAAGCAGGCCGATCACGTCGGTTGCGATTGTCATCAGAATGGGCCGCACCCGCTTGACGGTTCCGAGTTTGACCGCGCTGGCGAGGGCACGCCGACTGGTGAGCAGGCCCCGGTCCCGGTAGTCGCGATACGAGATATCCAGATAGAGCAGCAGGACGATTGCGGTTTCGGCGTAGAGCCCCGCGAGCGCGATGATGCCGACCCAGACGGCGATGCTCAGGTTGTAGCCAAGCACATACAGCAACCAGATGGCTCCGGTTAGCGCAAACGGGGTGCCCAGCACGACGAACAGAGTCTCCGTAACGGACTTGGCGTTGAAGTAGATGATCGCCGAGATCAGCAGCAGGGTCAGCGGAATGATCAGGGCCAGTCGCCGCTGGGCACGCTGCATGTATTCGTACTGTCCGCTCCAGGCGAGGGTATAGCCGGCCGGCAGCGTGACCCGCTCGGCCACGGCCCGCTGCGCAGCCTCCACGTAGCTGCCCAGATCGGTATCGCGAATATCCACGTAGACCCAGGCGTTGGGCCTGGCTCCCTCGCTCTTGATGCTCGGCGCCCCGACCGAGTAGCCGATGGCCGCCAGGCAGCGTCTGCGTGGCCTGCGGCAGTAATGCGCTCTCGAACAGCGATATCTGGCGGTCTATGGTCGCCAGGCGAAACCCGATGGAGCGAATGGCGAGCTCTGTACCGTTCAGCAGATGCCGGTGCATCTCCCTCGCCGCGGACAGCCGCTCGGAGGCCTCTCGAACGCGGGCGTCATGCTTCGACCGATAGATGGGGATGCTCGCGCCGACGGTGATCCCGAAGACATTGGTTCCGTTATCCAGGGGCGGATTCGCCTGCCCCGGCTCGTCCCGCCGGCCGGCCACATTCGTCCAGGCTGCGCCGATGACGACATCGAAGCATCGGCGGGCTGTACCCGGAGAGCGTTGAGTGCGGCCTCGGCGTCGACTCTCTGGCGCAGCAACTCCTGGCGGCGGTTCAGGACTCCGGTGATTTCCGCCTGGAGCCTGACCGCTGCCTGCTGGAGACCGACGCCCTGAGAGTACTGCGCCCGAGCCAGCGTCTCGTAGTGGCTCAGCAGGTGTTCTTCCTCTTCCGTAATCTTCAGGGCCCGATCGACGTAACCGAGTTCGTAGTAGGCCAGCTTGACCTGGAGGACGACATCGGCCCTCCGGGCCTGGAGGAGCTGACCCTCGGCCCCGGCCCCGGCCGCGGCGATGTCGCCCTGATTCGACAGTTTCCCGAACCACGGAAGCCGCTGGCTGACCGACAGCATCGTGGTCTGCGGACCCACACGGGTCTGGGGAGCGATGGCATACTGGGTGAGGGCGAAGGTTGGATCGGGCAGGGCTTCGGCCTGGGGCACCCTTTGCAGCGCGGCCTGGTGCCGAAACGAAGCCGCGCGAACCCGCGGGTTTCTCGCGAGCGCCTCTGCGATCAGCGCGGCGAGCGCCAGGTCGTTGTGGGTCGAATAGCGGGGAGGGAAGTCCCCGGTTTGCGGATCGACGGGGCGGCCGACGCCGGGTTCGTCTCCCCCCCATGTAGCGGTCTCAGCTCCGGCAGACCCCGGATGGGCCTCCTGCTCGTGCCCGCGGGAGAGTTCGGCTGCCGCCGCCTCCCCAGCCGAAGCAACCGGAAGGACGCCGGCGGCCGCTGACACGGCGACCAGCCAGGTCGCCGCGCTGGCATGTACCAATGGCATGAGTACCTCGCCGTTGTGATGACGTGTTTGGAGCGCGCCCGACCCGGGCGCGGCGGATGACTACACGTCGTGGCGAGGCGGTGGCGGATCGACGCCGTTCAAGGGACCTGCGAATGGCAGATCGGCGATTCGCGCCGGCGCCACTGAGATCGCAGGAAAGCTCCGAGCGGACACCAGCTGCGAGGATGTGACCGCAGTCACACCGCAAGCCACCATAAGCAGGCAGTCCGCTTCCTCGGACTGGCCGTGTCCCTGCGGTGCAAACGGATGTTCCGCCATCGGACCCGGGGCGGCGAGGTCGGAGGGCATTCCCGTGTCGTTGTGATTCGGCATCATCATGGAACCCACGTCACACCGCAGCGCGGCAGCATGGGACCATGAGAGGACCAGCAGCGACAGAAGAGAGACACACCGATACATGACTCATGGTGCATCGCGGTCGCGGCCCCGGTCAAGCTTGGTGTGCCTTGACGTGCGCGCGCCGCTGTCGAACAATCCGAGCTTGCGGCTGTTGCCGCTGCGTGCTGGCGAAAACGGGTTATCTGCGCGCGCCGCATCCACATCGGAACACCACGGGAGGCGTACATGAAGCGCTGGGGACTGTTCGTATTGAGAGTAGGCACGGGATGGCTGTTGGTGCTCTGGGGCCTGGACAAGATCGTGAACGTCGAGCACGGGGTGGCGGTCGCCGACTCGTTCTACGGGGGGATCGGCAGCAGCGCGCTCTTCCTGAATGTGTTCGGCGGGCTGGAGGCGCTGCTCGGTGCTCTGGTTGTCGTTGGCCTGTGGCGCAAGCGCACCTACCCCTTGATGTTCCTGATCCTGGGCGTCACCGCGCTCGCCGTGTGGAAATCCGTCCTGGACCCGTGGGGCTGGTTCATGGAGGGCGGCCAGGTGCTCTTCTACCCGTCGATCATCATCGCGGCCGGCGCAGCCGTGCTGTGGGGCACGATGGATGAGGACCGCATGACCCTCGACCACCGCATGGCCGGGGGCGGGAGCTGAACGACGCTCGATCGCCGGCCGCCGGGGGCCGGCGCTTCGCCCGACAGCCGGACGACCGGGGGCGGGAGCTGAGCCAGCGCGCCCATCCGGTCGCATCCGGCGACCGCATCATCAGCCTGGATGTCCTGCGCGGCTTTGCCGTGCTTGGCATCCTGGTCATGAACATCCAGTCGTTCGCGATGCCGTCGGCGGCCTACACCAATCCGACCGCCTACGGCGACCTCACGGGCGTCAATCTCCTCACCTGGGTCGGGAGCCACCTGCTCGTCGACCAGAAGTTCATGACGCTGTTCTCGCTCCTCTTCGGCGCCGGCGTGTGCCTGTTCGCCGATCGCGCCGAGTCCCGCAGCGGCCGCTCCGCCGGACTGCACTACCGGCGCATGTTCTGGCTGCTGCTCGCCGGCGTCACGCACGCCTACCTGCTGTGGTCGGGCGATGTCCTGGTGACCTACGCGGTGTGCGGCAGCCTGGTCTTCCTGCTGCGCAATCGCTCCCCCGGGACCCTCCTGTTCACGGGACTGGCGGTCTTCTCGGTGGCGAGCCTTCTCTCCATCGGCTTCGGCCTGATCGCGCGCGGCCTCCCTGAAGACGCCGCCCTGGAAATCGCCGCGGCCTGGGCTCCGACCATCGAGGACATCGAGCTGCAGCTGCTCGCCTACCGCGGCACCTGGCTGGCCCAGCAGAGCCAGCGGGTTTCCGACACCGTCATGATGCACACCACGGTGATCCCCTCCCTGCTCTTCTGGCGCGCGGCGGGCGTCATGCTCATCGGCATGGCGCTCTACCGATGGAAGGTTCTCGACGCCGCTCGCAGCGATGCCTTCTACCGCCGCCTGGTCCTCACCGGATTCGGCGCCGGGGTACCCGTGGTGGCGGCGGGCATCTGGCATGACTTCGCCGGTGGCTGGAGCTGGGAACGTTCGTTCTTCCTGGGCTCCCAGTTCAACTACTGGGGAAGCCTGGCGATGGCCCTGGGCTACGTCGGCCTGGTCATGCTGGCGATCCGCCGCGGGTGGCTTACCTCGCTGCAAGCGCGCCTCGTCAACGCCGGCCGCATGGCGTTCACCAACTACGTCGCCCATACCGTCATCTGCACCACGCTCTTCTACGGGCACGGATTCGGACTGTTCGGGCACGTCGAGCGCTGGCAGATGTTGCTGATCGTGATCGGCGTATGGGCGCTCCAGCTCTGGTGGTCGCCGCTGGTCCTCAGGCGATTTCGCTACGGCCCGCTGGAATGGGTCTGGAGGACGCTGACCTACGGACACGCCTAGTTTCCGAACACGATCTCCGCTTCGACCCCCACATCGATCTCCATCGCCGCGAACCATCCCTGGGGCACCTCCAGCGCGAACATGGCCGGGCCGGAGGAAGTGTGCAGGCGGGTCGTCTGCGGCTCCATCTGCTGAATGTCGATGATGCGGGCATTCGCGTCCAGGTACGCGATGTCGAGCGCGATGAAGGTGTCCTGCATCCAGAAGGATCTCACCTCCTCGTCATCGAAGACGAAGATCATCCCCGTCCCCGGGGCCAGAAAGTCGCGGTCCTTGAGCCCCTGGCTGCGCTCCTCCGCCGTGCGCGCGATCTCCGCCCGTACCGTATCCTCGCCGAGAATCACCCAGGCAAGGCCGCGATCCGGGCCTGCGGGCGTGGCGGCCCGCGATGCCTCGGGTCCGGGCTGGGTGTCGTTCGCCGGCCCGCCGGGCTGACAGCTCCAGAGCGGAATCGCCAGAAAGCAGGCGGCGAGAAGGCGACCAGGCCCGGGTGGCACCAACCAGCTGCCGCGAAAAGGAGAACGCACGCGTGCGGAATACATCAGTTGCCTGCCGAGGATGCGGGTATGACTGCCGGGGATCCTGTTGGATGCGCCGAAGATCCTGATGGCTTCTTGGAACCCCGGAACGTTTCCATCGATTCGCCAGCAATGATAACTTGTCTGGGCCCGTGCGGCAGAGCACGGCATCCCCAGGCACCTCGACACCGGTGGCGCATGCTCGACCCCGAACTCCTGGACATCCTCGTGTGTCCTGACAACCGTACGCCGGTGCGAATGGCGGATGACGATCTGCTGATGGCGCTCAACCGGGCCATCGAAGGGGGCGAGGTGCGCAACCGCCGTGGCCGGATCCTCGAGGATCCGGTGCAGGCAGGCCTGGTCAGGGAGGACGGAGCCGTGCTCTACCCGATCCGCGACGGCATCCCGATCATGCTCATCGACGAAGCCGTCTCCGTCGGCAACCTCTGACCCGACGGCCGGCCTCCGGCTGTCGAACCGGGAGAGCACAAACCAGATCATGTCCCTGATCGGCTTCCACCGTTTCCTGATCTACTCGGGCATCATCTTCTGCCTGGCCTTCTCCGGCTACGAGTTCATCCAGTACTCGCGGACAGCATCCTTGGGCGATCTCCTGTTGGGGATCGTCTTCCTGGCGCTGGGCATCCTGCTCGCCTACTACCTGTCGCGGCTGGCGGACTTCCTCGCGGGCGGAGAGCGGCAACCGAAGTAAGGCGATCTCCCCGGATCATCTCGCGGTCTCCCTGCACCACCCGCGACACTGTTTCCCGATTCGAGGCTCCCCTGCCCCAGCAGTCACGGCACCGGTCGCTGTCTCGCGCGGCTCTCGGCCATCAGCCGCGGCACCGCCCCCCGTCTCGCGGATGATCTGCCGGAGAAGTACTCTGTACTGCAACCGGTCGGGCCATGACGCGAGCCCTTCCGGGGCATTCCAGGCAATTCAGGGAGGAACGACCCATGCGCGGCATCACACTTCGGCTCGCCATCGCCATCCTGTTCGCAATCGCCGCCCATCCCTTCGCCGCCCGCGCCCAGTCCTTCGATCTGCTCATTCGCGGAGGACGGGTGCTGGACGGCTCCGGGAACCCCGCAGTCCTGGCGGATGTCGGCATTCGTGGAGGCGAGATCGTCGCCGTGGGCGACCTGGCAGGGGCAAGCGCGGCCCGCGAGATCGACGCCGCCGGACTCCATGTCACTCCGGGCTTCATCGACATGCACTCGCACGCGGACCGGAGCCTCTTCAACGGAGAAGTCGAGATTCGGCGCGCGTCCAACCTCGTCGCCCAGGGCATCACAACCGTCGTGTTCGGGCCGGATGGCCGCAACCCTGCCTGGCCCCTGGAAGAAGAGATCGCCGGATATGCGAACGACGGGACCGCGCTGAACGTGATCCCGATGGTGGGCCACGCCACGGTGCGCACCGTGGCGATGGGCGACGACTACGAGCGCCACGCGACCCACGACGAAATCGCGGTCATGGAGGCCGAAGTCCGCAAGGGGATGGAGGCCGGCGCCTGGGGCCTGGGCGCGGGCCCCGAATACCGGCCGGGACGTTTCTCCACGACCGAGGAGATCATCGCCCTCGCCCACGTCGTCGCCGACTACGACGGCTTCTACTACTCCCACCAGCGCAGCCAGTCTCCGCTTCCGCTGTGGCTCACGCCCAGCATCGTCGACGAATACACGCCGCCTCCGACCTGGCCACCGGGCTGGCGGCTCACGGCCACCGATGGCATGCACGAAACCATCCGAATCGGGCGCGAGACCGGCATCCGGGTGGTCGGCACCCACATCAAGGCGAAGGGCCCGACCACCTGGGGCCAGTCGGCGGTCGACGTGGCGGCGATCCGGCGGGCGCGCGCCGAGGGCGTTCAGGCATACCTCGACCAGTATCCCTACGAGACCTTCGGCGGAGGCTCGACGGAAGTGATCCCGGCCTGGTACTACGCGCCACCGGGGACGAGCCGGGCCGGAGGGCTGGACGATCCCAAGTGGCGGGGCGACGAACTCTTCGGGAACTACAAGGAAAACCTGCGCCACTATCTGGAGGACTCCGAACTCCACGGTGAACTGATCACGGACATCGAGTTCATCCTCGACCTCCAGGGCGGGGCGGACCGGCACATCATCGTCATCTCGCCCGGGGACGAGTCACTCGTCGGGCGCACCCTGACGGAAGTGGCCAAGGCGAACGGGATCACACCGGTCGAGCAGGTCCTCCGGTTTGCGCTCGACAGCGAGCCCTCGCTTCGCTCGGGCGTTCGCTTCCGTCCGCTGGCGGGTAGCCCGGAAGACGTCGAGCGCTACATGCGCCAGGACTTTACGGCCACGGGCACGGACGGGGGGATTGTTCCGAGCCCGGCTCCGGGGCAGCACCCTCGCTATTACGGGACCTACCCGCACAAGATCGCGACCTACGTCCGCGAGAAGGGAACCATCACGCTTCCGTTCTTCGTGCGCTCCTCAACCGGCCTGCCCGCCCAGATCATCGGGCTGCCCGATCGCGGCTACCTCCGTCCGGGGCAGAAAGCCGACCTCGTCATCTTCGACTACCCCCGCGTGCAGGACCACGCGACCATCCTGAATCCCGGTGGCGGGAACGAGGGCATCGAGTATGTCTTCATCAACGGGGAGGCCGTGGTCGACGTAGGCGAGTTGACCGGAGCCCTCCCCGGGCAGGTGCTGCTGCGGCACGAACTGCGCGGGCGGTAGGAGCCGCACCCGCAGCGCGGATTGTCGCTATCGCGCTGTGTTGATTCTCCCATCGCGGCCGGCGCGGAAGAAGGTCGGACCCGCTCAGACGGTCCTGTCCAGCGGATTCGCGGCGAAGGCGGCGCGCAACCTCGGGTGCTTGCGCCAGAGGTAGTATCCCATCCCTCCTGCGGCCAGCACGTTCGCGAAGGCGATCGACGTCCAGGCCAGGGGACCGAGCAGAAACTCCGCTCTGAGCGCGATGAAGCCCATGAAGGCGGCCTCGAAGGCAACGAACAGGAGGACGGCGCCGAGCAGCAACGGCGGGACCTCCTCCGCCTGGGTCAGGACGGCGGACGCGACCAGCCCCATCCCCGCGAAAGCCAGAAGGTGTACCAGCGAGTAGCCCACCACCGCGCTCATGCTTATCGCCACGCCGTCGAGCCCGCTTTCTCCGAGGAACAGGGCCGAACCGAGGGCGCTCGGCGTAAAGAGAGGCCGGCCGGCAACCGCGTCGAAGATCAGGAACCAGACGGCCACCACGGCGGCGCCGATGAGGCCTGAAACAATCCCCTCCATCACGATGTGATGGCGGCGCATGACCGACCACCAGTGAACCACGGGGGTCGCCCCCATCATGTGGAGGTAGCCGACCATGGTGACCCCGGCGATCAGGTTGCCGATCAGCACCTCCGGCCAACCCAGGCTCCCCACGATGTCCACGCCGGTGACCGACACGCTCGAATAGAAGACCATTTCGTACAACACGAAGCCGACGATCAGCCCCGCAAGCACATTCGGCACCGCCCTGATTTTACCGAGCAGCCAAGCGACGGCCACGCCCGCGAGAGCGAAGAGTGCCAGATGGATCACGGAGTAGAGGACGATGTTGGTCGCGCCCACGGAAACCGCATCACGACCCAGAATGGCGGCTTCCAGGAACGCGGGGGTGCGGAACGGCTCACCCCGCAAGGCATCGATGGCCAGAAACCAGAGGGCCATGGCAACGGCGCCGAGGACGCCCGACAGGGCTCCGGGATAAGAAAAGCGCTTCACAAACATGGACCGCCTCCTTCAGTTGGGCCGGTGGGAACCGGCGTCCCCGAACGCATGACATAGCCCATGGCTATCAGTGAGGTTGGGCCCGCGAGGCCTGATGCCGCAAGGCCCGGTAACTGACCACGCTGGTCGCGGGAATCGCATCCCGGGGAGGGGAGGCCAAGGCTCCCGTCCACAGCTGTGCCCTGAGGTTGGCCGCCCGGCTCCCTGGGTCTTCAGCAGGCCGGGCGACTCTTCCGGTCTATGATCAGAACTCCGTCAGAACCGCGATCACCAGAATCACCGCCAGAGGCAGCGGGCTTGCAGCCAGAATCCAGAGCCGTTTGGGCTCCCAGCGCAGGTGCATGTAGTAGAGCGCCACCAGCAGGGCCTTCCAGACGGCCATGATGATGAGCCCGGTGGCGAGAAGCCACTTGGGGAGGCTGAGGAAGGCATACCCCACCTCCGCCATCGTCAGAACAAAAAGGATGAACCAGATCAGAAAGTATCTCGGCTGCTCCCCGTTGCCTGCCATCCGGGTCTCTCCTTGGGTTCCAGGCGGTCCTGCCGCCCGTTGAAAATCAGATGAGGTACACGATCGTGAACAGGAGAATCCAGACCAGATCCACGAAGTGCCAGTAGAGACCGATGATCTCCACCGCTCCGTAGTTGTCCTTGGAGTACTTCCCCTGCCACGCCCGATAGAGTACGAACCACATGCACAACACACCAATGGTGACGTGCGTGCCGTGGAATCCCGTCATCGTGTAGAAGGTGGCGCCATACAGGGCAGCCCCCTCGAGCTCGTGCCCGACGCCGTACAGCTCCCGCATCGGCACGAAGCCTTCCTGGGCCAGCACGATGTACTCGACCACCTGGACTCCGACGAAGAAGGTGCCCAGGAGAATCGTCACCAGGAGCCAGAACTTGAGCCCCTTCTGGTCACCCTGCGTGATCGCGGCGTACGCCTTGACCATGGACACGCTGGAGCAGATCAGAACGAAGGTGTTGAAGGCCGTGAGCGGCACGTTCAGCACCGCTCCGGGATTGGCGAAATGATCCGGGTGCGCGAATCGCAGGATGATGTAGGACCCGATCAGGCCTGTGAAGAACATCACTTCCGACAGCAGGAAGATCCACATTCCCAGCTTTACGTTGTAGATCATCATGCCCGGCATGGGATGCCGTTCGGCTGTCGAGGCTGCTGCGTGGCTCATGCGTCAGCTATCTCCGAAGAGTTCCAGGTCACTCGGGCGGTTGCGGCTCTGCCCGAAGGCGGACGGAGGCGCGGTCCGCTTCATTTTCCTACAGGCTGCGGCTCGGGAACCGTTACCCCGGCACCGCTCGCGGGGGGCGTATCCTGCAACCAGTAGTCCTCTTCCACGTCGGGCGCGGAGTACTCGTAGGGCCCGCGGTAGACGATGGGCACCAGCTCGAAGTTCCCGTGCGGCGGCGGCGATGGCACGGTCCACTCGAGGGAGTTGGCCTTCCACGGGTTGTTGCCGGCCTTTTTTCCCTTCCAGAGGCTGATGATGAAGTTGAGAGCATAGATCGCCTGGACGGCCACCAGCAGGAACACGCACACCGTGATGAAGCGGTTTATCGGCTGAAGTGGCGCAAGGAACTCGTACTGCGTGGGGTCGTAGATGCGCCGCATGTGCCCCTGGACCCCCAGCGTGTGCATGGGCCAGAACACGATGTTGTACAGGATCATCGTCAGCACGAAGTGGATCTTGCCCCAGGTCTCGTTCATGAGGCGCCCGAACATCTTGGGATACCAGAAAGTGACCCCTGCGAAGATCGCGAACAGGCTGCCGCCGAAGAGCACGTAGTGGATGTGCGCCACGATGAAGTAGGTATCGTGGATGTAGATGTCGACCGGCGTCGAGGCCATGAACACGCCCGAGAGCCCGCCGATGATGAACATCGAGACGAAGCCCAGTGCGTGCAGCATGGGCGTGTGCAGGTGGAGGTTCCCCTTGTAGATGGTCCCCAGCCAGTTGAACACCTTGATGGCCGAGGGCACTGCGATGACCATGGTCGTGATCATGAAGGTGGTGCCCAGCGTCGGGTTCATCCCGCTTTGGAACATGTGGTGGCCCCACACGATCCACGACAGGAAGGCGATGGAGACGATCGCCAGCACCATGGCGTGGTAGCCGAACACCGGCTTGCGCGAGCCGTTGGCCAAAACATCGGAGGTGATTCCCATCGCGGGCAGGATGAGGATGTAGACCTCCGGGTGGCCGAAGAACCAGAACAGGTGCTGCCACAGCAGCGGCTCACCGTCGCTGGCGGGCAGGAAGAACCCGGTACCGATGGTCTGGTCGAAGAGCAGCATGATCAGCGCGCCGGCCAGAATCGGAATCGCCAGCAGGATCAGGATCGCGGTGATGA
The DNA here is from genome assembly GCA_965225805.1 of Longimicrobiales bacterium. Taxonomy (GTDB): domain Bacteria; phylum Gemmatimonadota; class Gemmatimonadetes; order Longimicrobiales; family Gaopeijiaceae; genus BD2-11. The sequence goes on along the minus strand of OZ245327.1, from coordinate 553,889 downwards.
AGAGTGCCCAGGTGGCCAGCGGCAGCCGGAACCAGGTCATTCCCGGGGCGCGCATGTTGATGATGGTCGTGATGTAGTTGACCGCGCCGGCAAGTGAAGCGAACCCGAGGATGGTCAGGCTGATCAGCCAGAGCTGCTGCCCCAGGTAGACGCCGGTATACTGCCCGTCGGCGCTGAGCGGGGCGTACGAGGTCCATCCCGCCCCGGCAGCCCCTCCCTCGACCGCGAAACTCACCAGCATGAGCAGGCCCGCGGGGAAGGCCATCCAGAACGAGGCCATGTTCAGACGCGGGAAGGCCATGTCGTCGGCACCGATCTGGAGCGGGATCAGCAGGTTGCCGAAGACCCCCACCAGCAGCGGCATGATCGCGAAGAAGATCATGATGGTGCCGTGCATGGTGACCAGCGAGTTGTAGAACTCGGGCAGCATGATGGCGCCGTCGGGGGTGGGCGCCATCATCGCGTCGGGCAGGAGCATGCCTCCGGGCATGGGTTCGCTCGGGAACCCCAGCTGCCACCGGATCATCGCCGCGAGCAATCCTCCCACAACGAGGAAGAACAGGCTCATCAAGAGGAACTGGACGGCGATGATCTTGTGGTCGGTCGAGAAGATGTAGCGCCGAATCCACGGCATGTGGTGGGCGTGCGCGTGCGCTTCCATCACTGGTCCTCCTGATCGTCAGCGTCGTCGGCGTCCGCGCTCCGGGACGCGACCCACGCCTCGAAGTCGGCCGCCTCGTACACGTTGAGGGTTCCCCCCATGGTCGTATGCAGGTTTCCGCAGAGCTCCGCGCACCCGATGGGATACGCGCCCGCGGCGGTCGCCTCGAACCAGACGGTGATATCCATCCCGGGCACCGCGTCCTGCTTCACCCGCATGTCCGGCAGGAAGAGCGAATGCAGCACGTCTTCGGACCGGAGGGTGATGTTGACCGCCCGGTTCACCGGGACATGCATGATGTTGAGCGTGGAGATGTCGTCGGCGGTGCCGGTAACGCCGTCCGGGCCGGCGTAGGTGACTTCCCATTCGAACTGCTTGGCCGTGACGATGTAGTCGAGGGCGTCGGCGGGCACACTGGCCGGATTCTTCATCGTGTTCCACGCGGGCTGGCTGATCAGGGCCAGCGCCAGGACGGCGATGAAGGGAACGGCGGTCCAGATGATCTCCGCCTTCGTAGACCCGTGGATGTAGGTGGCCTTGTGTCCTTCGCGCCGCCGGTAGCGGATGACGAAGTAGACCAGAAGCACCTCGGTGATTACGAAGACGATCCCCGTGACCCACAGAATCACGTAGTAGAGGAAATCGACGTCCGGCCCAAAGGTGGAAAAACTCTCGGGGAGCAACCAGCTCATGTTGATGTTCTCCTGCTCGCTGCCGGGGATGGTGCCGGCGGGGCTGGATACCCGGCCCGAGTTCGGCGCCGGCACCCCCGGGGAGGTGCCGGCCCGCCCTCGGTGCCTCGTGTCTAGTGAGTCTCGGGAGCCGAGGTGTGGGCCCCGGGGCCGTGGGGATCGATCGGCTCGCCCATCGGCACCACGGCGTTGGCCGCCATCGACTCCGAGAAGGAGAAGCTCACCATCGCGGTCTCGCCGGTGGCGACGGTCACGCTGGCGGTCTGCGTCCCGTAGCGCTCATGCCAGGCCTCGACCACGTACTCACCCGGCGGCAGCATGCCCAGGTCGGCGCTTCCGTCCATGCTGGTAACCCCGTGGAAGGGGTGGTCCAGCACGCCCACGAAGGCGCTCATCCAGCCGTGCACGTCGCAGCGCACCGGGACCATCACCTCCGCCAAGGCGAAGTTGCGGTTGGTGTCCATCGTGACCGGCTGGCTGATGTTGAAGCCGCGGTTGGTGCTGGGGGACGCGTTGATGTTGTGCGGCAGGCCGTCCGAGTTGCGGAAGGTGAGGTCCTGGCCCGCCTGCACGCCCACGACCCGGGGGATGTAGCGGCAGCCGTCCTGGTCCATCACCACCGCGCTGCTCGGAGTGGGGAAGCTCATGCTCCCGTCAAGGCCCCCGCTCACGTGGACGAAGACGTTGGCCAGCCCGCCACCGTCGCCGACCACCACTTCCTCGGTCATGGGGGTGCCGCTGTACTTGGCCGCGCACGTCGGTTCCGAGGCCATGTCGATCACATCCATGTCGGGCGCCATGCCCTCGAACATCACCATCGCGTTGATGCCGCCCGCGGTGGCCATATCGACCGGCGAGGCCATCTCCTCGCCGCCGGCTTCCTCCATGTCGCCGCCGGCGTCACCGCCGCCACCGCACGCGATCACAAACATTGCCGCCGCCAGCACCATGGCCCGGCCGCATCCAAACAGGTCACTCATTCCTTTCCTCCGTGCTGCTATTTGAAACTTCGATGTCTATCCGTTGCCGTTTTCCGGGTCCCCCGCGCCTTCCCGCTCGCGCTTCTGGGCCCGGGCCACCACCAACACCCCCAGCCCCGCGGCCAGAAGCGTCGCAATCAGCGGCGCGACCACGACCGTGGCGGGCGTGGGCTCCTGCAAGAAAATGTAATTCCACGAACTGATCGAGCCCCGGCTCTCCGATTCGCCGTTGTCGCCGTCCCAGGCGGCGAAGCCGACCGGCACCGGCTCGCCGATGCGGAACTGCAGATCACCCGGATCCTCGGTCTCAAGAGCGCGGCGGAACATAACAGCCCAGCGCCCCGCCGAAAACGCCGCCTCGGAGACGAGCGTCTGGTTCTCGCTGCCCTGGGGAGCCAGGGTCCCCAGCCCGCGGGCATCTCCTTCCATCGCTCCCGCGCCCGCGCTCTCCCAGCTCCACACGTACACCGGGTTCCTGGCGTCTCCCAGAAGGAAGTAGGGCTTGTCCATGCCCTCCGGTATCTCGATCGGGAACTGGACGTGGATGCGATCCGGCCTCGGACCCGGCTCCATGTCGCCCTCGTCGGGTCCCACCACCGACAGGATCCGCGCCTGGAAGTCGGCCCAGGCGGAATCGGGGCTCTCGGAGGGGTCGCTCCAGGAGACGTGCATGGCCAGCTCGCTGCCGTCGTGCAGGGCGCGCACCCACAGGCCGTCCACCTGCGGCACGAACCAGCGCGGGCTCTGGATGATCTGCCCGGCCATCGGGATGTAGAACGCCTCCGTGGACTCCCACGTCGGGTCGTCGACGCTGCCGGGCAAGGGCGATTCCTCCACCAGGCCGGCGCGGATCACCTCGGTGACGGCCGGAGGATCCTCGGGGGCGAGGCTGCGGACGTAATGGGCGAGGTTCCACAGCTGCTCGGCGGTGATGACGCCCGCGTCGATCAGGTCGGTAAAGGTCGGCATGGGCGTACCGTCGAGTCCGGTGCTCAGCCGCTGGTAGATGTCCTCCACCGTGCCGCCGCCGTTGTAAAACCAGTTCTCGGTCAGGTCCGCCGAGTAGATGGGCATGCCGTAGTCGTCCACCAGCGTCGGAGAGGAAGTACCGTCGCCCCGCCCCTCGGCGCCATGGCAGCGATTGCATTCAATGAGTTCGTAGACTTCCCGCCCGTCGGCCAGGGCTTCCTCGCCGGCCCGCCCCGCGCGCCCGAAGGTGAGGGGTTCGGGGGCCTCGCCGGCGGCGAAAAAGCGGGAGAAGCTCTTCAGGTAGTCGACCAGCGCAAGCCGCTCCCCGGTGCTGAGCTCCTCTTCCCATCCGGGCATGGTCGTGCCCGGCATGCCCTCGTTGATGACGCGCAGGATGTCGTCGTCCGTGGGGAGCTGGCCGCTTGCGGTCGTGCGAATCTGGTAGAGAGCCCGGGTGAAGTCGCGCGGGCGCGGCAGCATGTAGGCCGCCGCATAGCCGTCCCCCTGGCCCTCGTAGCCGTGGCAGGATGCGCACCAGCGGTCGTAGACCTCGCGTCCGAGTTCGTTCTCGTCCTGCCCTTCCAGTTGGGCGGACGCGCCAAGCACCAGCGCCGTCGCGACCAGCAAACCGGGTGCCATCGCTCGCGCCCGCATCAGTGCGCCTCCCCTTCGGCGCCGGCTTCCTCCCAGGTGCGCGGCTGCCAGCCGGTCTGTTCGTAGAGGTAGATGATCACCTGCCAGATCTCCTCCTCGGTGAGCATGTCTTCCCAGGCGGGCATCGCCGAGTCCCACGGCGTTCCTTCGCGGGGCAGCCCCGGCCCGCCCTTGGCGATGCGCCAGAAGACGAAACTCTCCGTGAGCTGGACGATGGTGCCCGGGTCCTGGAAACTGAGGGGTACCGGGTTGAAGACTCTCGCGAAGTGGCCCGCTCCGTCCAGCGCGTCCCCGTGGCAGGGCATGCAGTTCTGGACGTAGATCCGTTTGCCCTCCTCGTAGTGCTCGTCGAAATCGCCTTCGTCGCGAAGCGGGTTCTCGAGTCCGTTCAGGACCATGGTCTCTCCCCGGAAATCGATCTGGCCGGGAGGCGCGGGGTGGATGGAACGCAGCGTCGCCGGCGCGGAGACCGTGGGCCGAACCCGGTCGAAGGTCATGAAGGCGACCAGCAGCGGGATGGTGACCATGAGCACCGTGCGCAGCACCTTCTGATGCGGATCCACCATGACCCGGTGGATCGGAGCCTTGAACTGCTTCCAGCGCTCCTCCGAGTCGCTGACCCAGAGCAGCACGCCCACCACCACGGTTCCCATGTACTGCAGGATGACGGTGCTGGGCACGGGCGCGCTGGAAATCCCCACGAGAGGGGGCAGGAGCCAGATGCCCCACTTGAAGATCGCGTAGGCCAGCACCAGGATGATGGCCGCCTGGCCGAGCGGATGCCTCCAGGGCTTGCTGTTCATCGATTCTCCTCCCTCACTGCCGCTTCTCCTATCGCTGCGAAGCGAGGAACTGTACGATCGCCTCGAGCTGGGCGGCGTTCAGCATGGTTCCGAAGATCAGCGGCATCAGGCCCGCCATCGCCTCGTATCCCTCCGCCACGGAAGCATTGGGATCAAGGATGGACATCCGGATTTCATCGGCGGTCAAGCGAACTCCGATGGTCTCGAAGGACGGCCCCAGGGGCGAAGGTCCGGTAAGCGTGTGGCAGGCGATGCAGGTGCCCGCTTGCAGCAGCTCCTGCGGATCGAGGCTCCCGCTCGCCACGACAGCACCGCCCGCGGCGGCCGGCGCGGCCCCGGCGCCAGCCATGACCGCACCTCCGCCCGCGGGAGCCTCGCCGCCGCCCTCCTCCAGATCCGCTCCCGTGACCGTCACGTCTCCCCCCTGGGACTGCAGATAGGCCACCAGCGCCCAGATTTGTGTGGAGGACAGCATGCGGCTCGCGTCTATCATGATGGGAGCAAAACCCTCCACCAGATAGGCGTTGGGGTCCACCAGCGAAGTGTGCAGGTATTGCTTGCAGTTCTGTCCGGGTACCCGATTGGCGCAACGCACGCCGATGAGCCCCGTTCCCGCGTGATCGGTGAGCAGATTCGGGGCACGCTCGCCCAGGCCGTGGCACGCGGTGCAGGCGCCCGCGCCGTTGAACAGTTCCTCGCCCGCGCCGACCAGCTCCTCCGCCGAAACGTCGCCTGTGAAGACCAGCTCTGAGGGCACGTCCGACTGAATCTGCGGAATGGCGTTGGCGACCCAGGTGAACACGCCCAGGCAGCCGATCACCACGGCGAGGATACTCAGGTTGGTCTTTAGCATCTGCCCTCCGCTATCCCTCGCTGGTTGCAGGCTTGAGTTCGCTCCCCATCCCCGCCCCCGAGCCGGCCCGCCCCATGGAGGAAATCACCGGCTTCTCGGCCAGCGAGCCGAGCCAGAAGATGAAGGCCACCAGCGCGAAGAAGATGAGCACGCAGCTGGAGATGACAATGGCCGAGTACCCCAGCGCCGGGGTCGCCGCCCAGGGGCTGGTGTCGCGGATGACCTCGAAGACGTGCCAGTGCTGGCGGATGCCGCTGCGGGCGAAGCCCATGAGCCCCATCAGCCAGGTGAAGGTCACCGCCAGGATGAAGAGCGCGTACTGGGAACGATCCGGCATCCGACCCCACTGGATCTGCCCGCGCGAGGTGGCGCCGCGCAGCATCAGCAGATCGATCGTGATCACGCTGATGATGCACGCAAGCACGGTGAGGACCTGGTAGACCGAGAAGCCGATGCGCACCTGGGTTGGTACTCTGTAGCCGTATATCCCGTAGAACAGCACGACCGCGGCGGCGACGATGAAGATCGCTCCCTGCACGATCGTGCCCGTGCGCGCCCACGGCACAACCGGTTCCTTGTTGGCGCGCCGGTAGAGCAGGAACGACAGGAAGGTGGTCAGGATCATGAAGTTGACCGCCGTGTTCTTGCCGCTCATCAGCCCGAGGACACTCAGGAAGGGGTGATGCGTGCCGCCCATCGCCGCGAACTCCTCGCGGCTGGCGATCATGGTGTTGGGCGTCGCCCACACGATCACGCCCACGATGAGCACAGCCAGCATGTACTTCGTGTAGGGCATGAAGCGCTCGGCCCCGGGTATTCGGCCCATACCCACCCACAGGTAGTAGTTGCCGGCCAGGAACAGCACCCCGATCAGGAAGGCCTGGATGATCCACAGCCAGCTCATGAAGCCGCCCATCATGGTGATGCCCATCTGCTGGTTGAACTCGTAGATCTCCCGCCCCAGATAGTAGCCGGCGAAGGGCAGCACGATGAGCGCGCCGATGGCGATCATGTTGCCCACGTAGCCCATCCAGTCGTAGTGGGCGCGCTCCTCGTCGCTCTTTGCCGCCAGGAAGCGGTAGGCCGCGTAGGCGCCGACCACCGCCCCCCCGAATACGACGTTGGCAAGCAGCCGGTGGATGTTGATCGGCATCCAGGTCGCGTTGGTGAGGGCGGTCCACAGCTGCACCATCTGGGGAGCGGTGTCGGCCGTGACGTCGGCCGGCGGGCTCATCATGTAGGTCAGCCAGCCGTTGGCGATGAACATGACGATCGTGCCCCACACGTTGAGGGCGATGCCCAGCCCCCAGTGGAACCACTTGGCGCGACCCTTCTTCCAGCGGTCCCATCCGTAGTAGTACAGGTAGAGCGTGAAGGACTCGAAGAAGAAGAGTCCCGCGTACATCCACATCGACACGCTGAACACCTGCGCGAGGTAGCTGAAGAGGGTGGGGTAGATGGTGATCAGCAGGAACAGCAGGATGCCGCCCCAGATCGCGGTGGCCGAATAGGCGACCAGCAGAAGCCGGGTGAACTCCTTGGACAGCTTGTCGTAGCGCTCCTCGCCCCCGAAGATGCCGATCGCCTCGGTGACCACCGCGAACATCGGCACGCCGAGTACGAACGCCGCGAAGAGCAGGTGCACCTGGGCGGCGATCCACACCGCGGCCCGCCCGCCGATGACGGGGAAGTCGCCGTAGTCGCGCCCGGCAGGCACCTGGGCGAACGCGGGCTCGGCCATCACCAGGAAGGCGAGCGCGCCCAGCAGCAGGAGCGGTCCGGCGCCCGAGCGCCAGGTCATTCCACGTTTCGGCACGTTTCTCTCCGAGGTTGTGTCAATTCCGGGGAACATCGTCCTCCTCCGGAATTCCGTCGCGCGCTGCGCCCGCGGACATCTGGTTTCGCAGGAAGAAAGGAAGCCGCCTGGAAAAGTCGACCGGCATGCCGCGGCGCACCTCGGCCATGACCTCGGCGGTCACCGCCGTATAACCGTGCTTGCGCGCGAACGACTCGACGCGCTGGGACACCACGCCGCGCACGAAGCTTGGCACCACCGCCAGCCGGGCGCGGGCTTCGTCGGTCCAGGGGAGCGCGGGGGCGGCCTCGTCCCCGTACACGACGGGGCGCCGCGGTTCCACAACCGCCCGGTCTCCGGTCGGCTCGTAGGCGCAGGAGTCGTCGGGTCCCAGCAGGTCGCCGGTCAGGGCGTGGGCGCGCGCCCTGCAGCCCCCGCACACCGCGCGGTACTCGCAGCGGCCGCAGCGCCCTCCCAGCTCACCCTGGCGCAGCCGGGTGAAGACCGGCGACGACTCCCATACCTGGCGGAAGGGGGTCTTCGTCAGATCACCCGCCACCACCGGCGTGTAGGGGCAGGGCGTGACCTTCCCCTCCGGGGTGATGCGGCAGTAGTGGACGCCACAGGGGCAGCGGGTGCCGTAGTTGAGCAGCGGGGACTCCTCCCCGCCCTCGATCACATGGCGCATGATCTGCGGTTGGCACTTGGAGCGAACCATCATGCGCCCCCGGTACTCCTGCTCGAGCTCCACCAGCTCGGCCAACACGGCCTCGTTCTCTTCCGGAGAGAGGCCCTGCATGCGCTCGCCGCGCCCGGTCGGAACCAGAAAATACAGGTTGAACGACACCGCACCCCGGCTCTCCGCCCAGGCCGCGATCTCGGCGACCTCCGCGCGGTTGCCCCGGGTCACGCTGGTCTGGACGATGAAGTCCAGGCGGTGCGCGGCGAGCCGGTCCACCGCGGCCAGGGTGTCGGAAAGCGCCCCCGATCCGTGCCGGAAACGGTCGTGGTACGTGTCGATGAGCGAGTCCACGCTGACCGCGACGCCCTTGACTCCCGCCTCCATGAGCGACTCGATGCGGCGGTCGGTGAGGCGGGTGCCGTTGGTGCCCACCACCACGGTGGCCCCGCCGGCGCTGGCGTGTGCCGCAAGCTCCTCCAGGTCGTCGCGCAGGAGCGGCTCCCCGCCGGAGAGGATGAGGACCGGATTGGGATTCACCTCCAGGACCTGGTCGAGCACGCGCCGGCATTCCGCTGTGCCGAGTTCGCTCTCCGCCAGGTGCCACGAGCCTGCGGAGATATAACAGTGCGCGCACTCCAGGTTGCAGCGGCGGGTGAGGTTCCACGCGATGATGTGCGGGAGCCCCGGCTCCGCGCCCGAATCCGCCGACACGCCCTCCGCAACCCAGCGCAGGGAGGGCGAGGGGGAGGGTTCGGAGAGGCCGCTCCGCCCCAGCGTGGGCAGAACCGGCGTGCGCGGAGGAGCCATCAAGTTCCTTCTTTCCGCATGAACTGCTCGACGGCCGCCTTCGCGTCCGCGGGGCTGACGGTCTTGAAGTCGACCGGACAGTCGGCCGCCTGCTCGGCCACATCCCGGATCGGGCAGCGCGTCACGCCCGATGCCCTGGCCTCCTCGATGAACTTGCGCATCTCGGGCGTCAGCCCGTCGACGCCCTCGGCGGCGGCTCTCAGCTGCTTGGTCTGCAGCTCCCGGAACATCACCAGCATGGTGTCGGTGTCGAAGGTGTCGGCCTCCATCATGGCCTGCTTGTTCTCGTCCATGACCTGGGTGGTGATGCGCCAGAAGTCGTGGTCACGGGCGAAGCGCTCCACCGTGTTGCGGGCCAGGGGGCGGGCGATGAGGGGCACCGCGCCCAGGCGGTCGAAGGCCTCCTCGGTCCACACCACCGGGTCCGCCGCGGTGCGCGCCCGCTCCTGCACGTGCCCGGTGTAGGGACACGTCGCCTCGATGGTCGGGTTGGCGGGCACCGGATCGGCGTCGCTTCCCTCCACCACGGTGCGCTTCATGGCATCCGCCGCCTTCACCTCGGCGAGGGCGAGCTCCTCGGCGGTGCCGATCCCCATGATGAGCTGCATGTGGGTGGGAAGGAGCTTGGCGATCGCCTCGTCGAGCCACTCGCTGGTCACCATCGGCAGAGTGGCACCGGTGTCCCGACCCGGCTCGAGCACCGGCGGGCCGGACCCGTTCGCCCCTTTGCCGTTGGCGGCGGAGGCCCCTTTCGCCCCGTTCGCGGCCGGTTCGGTCACGCCTTCCCGCGGCTGCCAGTTCTCCAGCACGTATTCCTCTACCGCCTTGCGGGCGATTCCGAGGGCGAAGGGCGGGACGCGCAGGATGCGGACCTCGGCCTCGGGAGCCCACTCGAGCCCCATCTCCCCGTCTTCCTCGATCCAGGGAATCTCCTCGGGACGAACGTTGGTGGTGCCGATGAGGAGCATGTTCGCGCGCGACTGCCGCAGAAGGTCCGTGGCCTGCGAACCCAGGTCCGTGCCCTCGATGCGATGCGCGCCGTGGCGGGCGAGAATCACCAGGGTGGGATCGATCTCCTCGGCCCACTGCAGGATGACCTGGAAGGGCTTGCCGATGAGCACCTGGGTCTCGACTTCGACCTCGGGATACTCCTCCGCCATGATGCGCGCCCGCTTCACGTTGGCCTGGGCGAGCTTCAGCAACCCCTTGTCGATGATGTTGTTGTGAAGCTCCTCCTGCTCCTCGAACTTGAAGATCTTCGAAGCCTGCACCGAAAGCACGTCCTTGATGTTGCCGAAGACCGCGTGATGGTACTCGACGTCGAAGGATGAGCCGACGTAGAGCTTCGCGCCGTACTCCGAGGCCAGCTCGAGGGCAAGCCGCATCCCCTTGTAGCTGTACGCGGAGCCGTCGACGCACACCATGAAGCGGCCTCCAGCGAGCGGCCGGTCGTCCCGCACCACGAAGGCGTCCTTCTCCACCTTCTGGAGCACGCGCCCGACCACGCCGCCGAGCTGTGAGTACGGCTGGCGGCCGATGCCGTGCGCCCCGATGATCATCAGGTCGTAGTCGCGGCCGCTCGATCCGGCCAGCTTCTCGCTGTGCTCCTCGTCCTCCGCGACGATGCGCCCTTTCTCGTCGAGGCGTACGTCGCTGCGCACCTTGTCTCCCCCATCGTAGCTGGAGGCGATGTTGGGGTCGAAGCCGATGAGGCTGGGGAGGTGGCCCTCGCCCGCGTTCACCTCGCGTGCGATCTCCTCGTAGTTGATGCCTTCCAGAAGCTGGCGCGCCAGGGGTACGCCGGCGTCCTTGCAGCGGCGGTCGACCTGGTCCAGAAAGGAGTCGGAGATGAGCTGCAGCCCCTTCTCGATCAGCTTGTCGTGGATCTTGCGCTGGCGCTTGATCTCGGCCTCGGTCTGGAACTGGGCGGGTAGCCCGGTCTCGAGCTGGCGGAAGCGGATGTCGTGCAGGCGTGCGGCGTAGACGTGGTTTCCGGTTAAGCGCCCGCTGGAACGGGAGGCGAGTTCGATGGCGCGATCCACCGCCCAGTCCGACCAGGGCGAGTTGTCTACGGGAACGAAGATCTCACGGTACATAGCTGCCTCGATGGGGGGTTTTCGAGGGACCAGGCGCTTGTGGTTCAGCCATGCAACTCGGGAGCGGCAGGCGCAGGTCTGCCTCTGGAGGTAGGCCCTGCGGGCTGGAAGCGGTCCACTTGGTTCGGCAAGTCAGGCAGGGCCAAGTCCCCGGAAGCGGTCGCCGAAAAGTCGGCATACATAACATAAGCGGGCGCCCGGGCCCGCTCGTCAGATCTCATGTGTCGGCCCTCGCGGAGCCGGGCAAATTATACCGGAAATCGCTCATCGATGTCAAACGCCGCGCGGGGGCCCGACGGCTGCTTCGCCAAAGGCGGGAATCCGCTCTGTGGGGCGTCTACACCCCGAATCAGAGATCCCATCCGGCGCGCGCCAGCATCCACAGGTTGATGACGATAACGACGAGCGCCGTCAGGTAGAACCCTGTGGGCAACGAGGCGTCGACTCCCGGCAGGAACGCGCCTTCGATCATGCTTGGAAGGCGCAGGGCGTGCAGAGCCCAGATCCCCCGGGCGAGCCACACGCTGCGCCGGAACCAGAGCCCCCAGAAGACGAGCGCGACGATCGCCGTACCCAGCAGTAACCAGAGCACGATGGGCCCGCGAATCGGGTTGACCAGCCCGTTTCGCCACATGGCCAGCACGGCCGCCTCGTAGAGCAGCCCCACGTGCAGGTACCAGAAGGCGGCCTGGCGGAACTTGCGGGCGCGCGCACCCGCAGCCCCTGCGTCCGGCGCCGCATCCCGCGCCGCGGCGGCGGACGCAGGAGCACGAGCTGGATTCCGGCTCGAATCGGTCACATTCCCTCCAGTCCCAGGTCGGAGCGCGCGGTGTCCATGACTTCCGGCGTCATGCGGCGGATGCCCCGCTCACGGGCGTAGTCGGTGTAGATGCGTTTCACCATGCCGCGCACGAAGGACGGCACCCGCCCCAGCCGCTGTACCGCCGCCGGAGTCCACTCGACCCGGACGGGGCGGGAAGGCACGGGGGGCTCTTCCTCCACGAAGGCGTCGTTCCGGCCTTCTTCCAGGTTGCCGCGCACCAGCTCCATGGGCTGCTCGGGCACCGTGCGGCCCCCGATTTCGATGCCCATGCTGCTCACCAGCTGCGTCTCCATGGGGTTCGTCAGCATGGCGATCTCACGGCCGCACGCGGAGCACCCGAACACCGCCGCCAAGGTGCCGTCCCCGGGCAACTGGCGCTCGGCGAAAGCCATGACGTGGTCGCACTGGAGGCAGAGAAACTTCATCGGTCGCGCTCCGTTTGCGGTTCCCCGATGTCGGTCAGCCGGCCAGCCAGCGCCCGGAAGGCACGTCCGGGAGGCGAATCCTCTCCCGCGACCACGACCGGGACCCCGCGGTCGGACGTCTCCCCCAGGCGGGGATCGAAGGGAATCCGCGCCCACACCTCAAGACCGGTGGCGTCGGCCAGGCGGGCAACGCCGTGTCCGGGGAAGAGTGGACCCGTGTGACCGCAACAGGGGCAGACGTATTCGGTCATGTTCGCCACCAGCCCCACCTCGGGAATCCCCTGCTCGCGCGCCAGACGCGCCGCACGCGCCACCACCCGGCGCGACATTTCGGACGGCGTGGTCACCAGAAGCATCGTCTGCAGTCCGGGCAGGAGGTCGAACAGGCGCGTCATCTTGTCGGTACCCGGTGGCAGGTCCATGAGGAGGAAGTCGAGCTCGCCCCAGGCTACGTCCGACAGAAACTCGCGCATCGTCCCGGTCTCGATGGAACTCTGCCAGACGAAACCGCTTCCGGAAGGCGCGCGCCAGCGCAGGGGAGCATCCGGATCGTTCTGAAGCAGCTCCATCGACATCACACGTACGCCGCACGCGGCCCGCACCGGGGCCACACCCTCCGCGCCGTCCACCAGCTGTCCCCCGGAAGCCCCCAGCATGCGGGCCAGCGATGGGCCGTTCAGATCGGCGTCCAGTGCGCCCACCCTTTGGCCAGCCTCGGCGAGGGCGGCGGCCAGGTTGGCCGTCACCAGACTCTTCCCCACCCCTCCCTTGCCACTCCCGACGGCGATCAGGTTGCGGACCCCCGCCAGCCGGCTCGCGAGCCGCGCGCGCTGGCCCCTGATCTGCTCGACCAGCAGGTCGCCCGTCTGAGATTCCACCTGGTTGTAGGTGCGGATCTTCCTCATGGTCGCGGCCTTGTGGTGCCTGGGGTCAGGGCACGAGCTGCCTTCCGTCGGGATCGAACACGGAAATCGCGTCAACCGGACACTCGTCGCAGGCAGCCAGCAGGGTCTCGTGGGCGACCTCGTCGATTCCGTCCTTGAAGACCGCTATGCCCTCGTCGTCCAGCTCGAAGGCAGCTTCAGCAGCTTCGATGCAGTCGCCGAAGCCCACACAAAGGTCGCGATCGATCTGAAGCAGATAGCCGCGCACCCGGCGTTCCTGAATGTCGCTCACTGGGGTCCTGGCGCCGGAGAGTAGCGGGGAGCATGCATCGGACGGCTGAACATCTCCACGACCGCAAAGCCTGGCAAGGTTGAAGGCTACCGGTATCGGTAACTATTATTCGCTTCTGTCCGATGGCCGTGGCATGTTCGAGGATGGGCCCGAGACGGATCGGCTCATCACAGCGCCCCTCAATCCGGGGAGAAAGTGGAACTCCTGGTATTCGGGACCAACCACAGGGTCGCACCGGCAGCAGCCCGCGACCGGCTGGCGCTCTCGTCCGGCGAAGTGCGCACCGTGCTCGACACCCTCGGGAACGGCGGGGGCGGTGAGCGCGCCGTCCGGGAGAGCGTGGTTCTGTCCACCTGCACCCGGACCGAGGTCTTCGCCTGGACGCCCGAACCCCTCCGTGCCACCGAGCTGCTGCGCGGCACGCTACGTAACATCAAGGGCGTCGACGCGGTGCCGGCGCATCGCCACACCTTCTCTCTCAGTGGACGCGAGGGTGTTCACCACCTGTTCCGGGTGGCCGCGGGGCTCGACTCGCTGATGATCGGAGAGCCGCAGGTGCTCGGTCAGGTACGGCAGGCCTACGCCCAGGCGGAGGCGGCGGGCTGTTGCGGACCGTACCTCACCCGCCTGTTTCAGTCCGCCGTGCGCGCTGGCAAGCGCGCTCACGCGGAGACCGAGATCAGCAAAGGGTCTGCTTCACTGGCGTTCGCTGCCGTTCGGCTGGCCACGAATATCCTTTCCGACATCTCCGACCTCGACGTGCTGGTGGTGGGAGCTGGCCGCACCGGTGCCCAGGCGGCGCGCAACTTCGCGTCGCGGACGCCCGCCAGCCTGACCATCGTGAATCGCACGGCCGAGCGTGCAGAAGCGGTGGCGGTCCGGTTCGGCGGAACCGCGCGGCCCTTCGGTGAACTGTACGACGCGCTCAAGACGGTGAGCGTGGTGGTGACCGCCACTTCCGCTCCCAACCCGGTCATCACGGCCGCGGCGCTACGTGCGATCATGCGGGAACGGCGCGGACGCCCGCTGGTCGTGATCGACATCGCCAACCCCAGGGATGTCGAGTCCAGCGCCGGCAGGATCCCCAACGTCTTCCTGCGCGACCTGGACAGCCTGGGCGACATCGTGCAGGAGAACCTGATCCGCCGCAGCAAGCAGATCCCGCATGTCGAGCGCATCGTCGAAGAGGAACTCCGGAAGTTCGTCGACTGGTACGAAACTCTGAAGGTCGTGCCAGTGCTGAGGTCGCTGCGCGAGAGCTTCCATCGGATCGCGGACGAAGAGGTGCGCCGGCACCTGCCGAGCTTCGACGAATCGAACCACGATCGGCTGGAGCGCTACACGCGCTCGCTGGTCGCCCGACTGCTGCACCAGCCCACCTGCCATCTGCGGGAGCTCGACCTGGAGACTGCGGAGGGGCTCTCCAGCCTGGCGGCGGTGAAGGAGATCTTCCAGCTGACGCCGGACGAGCCCCCGAAGAGGAACGGCGGCCACCATCGAAACGGCACCGGCTGACCTCACGACGGCCACGCTCCCGCAGAACGGCACCCCCCCCACTCATGGCCTACCCGCAGCATCGCCTCCGTCGCCTCCGACAATCACCGGCCTGGCGGCGCCTGGTCCGCGAGAATGTTCTCCGAGCGGACGACCTGGTGTACCCACTCTTCGTGGTGCCGGGGGAAGGCCGGCGCCAGCCGGTGCCGAGCATGCCCGGCGTGCACCGCCTCTCGCGTGAGCTGCTGGTCGAGGAGGCGGGCGCGGCCGAGGAGGCAGGCGTGGGAGCGGTGCTCCTCTTCGGCGTGCCCGACCGGAAGGATCCCCTCGGATCCGGAGCCTACGAGGAAGACGGCCTCGTGCCGCGGGCGGTGCGACTCCTCAAGAAGAGTCATCCCGGGCTGCTGGTGTGGACCGACGTATGCCTCTGTCAATACACGGACCACGGCCACTGCGCCCTGCTGGCGCCGGACGGCACGCTGGACGAAGAAGCCAGCCTTCCCCTTCTGGCGCGGGCCGCACTCTCCCACGCGAGGGCGGGCGCGGACGCAGTGGCTCCCAGCGACATGCTGGACGGACGCGTGGGTGTGATCCGCGCTGCGCTGGATGAGGCCGGCAAGGGCTCCACCCCCATCGTGTCCTACGCCGCCAAGTACGCCTCGGCCTTCTACGGCCCGTTCCGCGACGCCGCCCACTCCGCACCGTCACAGGGCGACCGGCGCTCGCACCAGATGGACCCCGCCAACAGCGATGAAGCGCTGCGCGAGGTTCGGGCCGACCTGGAGGAAGGCGCCGACATCGTGATGGTGAAGCCGGCGGGTCCGTGCCTGGACGTGATCCGGCGGGTCAAGGACAACTTCCGCGCGCCCACCGCCGCGTATCAGGTGTCCGGCGAGTTCAGCATGATGCGCGCCGGCGGCGAACGCGGCTGGATCGACGAGAGGGCGGTGGCGCTGGAGAGCCTGGGCGCGATCAAGCGGGCGGGCGCGGACATCATCATCACCTACTACGCCGTGGAGGTCGCACGCTGGCTGCGCGAAGACGCCTGACGATCCGCCCGGAGAACCGGGTTCCGGCCGCGCTGGTGGGGATCATCGTCGTTCTGGCCGCCGCGCTGGTCGCGATGTCGTTTGACCGGCCCGCGGTCGAAGTCCACCTCCCGACGCCTCCGGCACCCGCCGAGGCCGGGGACGCCCTGGTCGGACCCGTCACGTATACCGTGGACGCGTCCTCCACCGGCGAATGGCAGTTCTTCGACTTCTCGCGCGGGTCGGTGGTGCCCGACCCCGGGCCCCTCGACTGGGATCTGGCCTTCCGGCGCTTCCACATCATCGCCAACGGGGGGGCCGGCTTTTCCGGCTCCGGGGGCATCGTCCGCCTGGACGAAACCGACTTCGACGCGGTCTCGGAACTCCCCGATACGGCCTACGTCGGGACCACCGCCCGGCGCGACTCCGCCAACGTCGCCATCGCCCGCTGGTATTCCTACGGCTGGACCAGCCATCTCCTGACACCCCATCCCGTGGTCTACGGGATCAGGACCGCGGACGGGCGCTACGCCAAGCTGCAGCTCCTGGGCTACTACTGTCCCGGCGCCCAACCCGGGTGCCTGGCCTTCCGCTACGTCTACCAGGGGACGGGAGGACGCTTGGTGGCGATCCCCACCAAGCCCGGACTGGTCACGGATCCCGGGCCGGACAGCGCCGATCCGGACAGCTCCCATCCGTCCCGGCCGGCCGAAGAGCGATGAACGCGAACCCGCCGGCAGACGACAGGGACCAGGCCCGGGAACTCCGCCGCACGCTCCGGGAGCGACTGGCGCGGGGGATCTACGAGCGCGAGAAGGCCCGCGACCCGACCCGGAGCAAGCGCCAATCGTCGTGGGAGGAGTTGAATGCCGGTCGCCGTGCCACGCGTCTGAACTACGCCGACGAGCTGCTCACCATCCTCGCCGGCGCTCTCGGGGTTACCTGGTCCACCGTGGAAAGCCTGGATGCCTGCGCTGGCGCGGCGCTCGAGGCCGACGGGCGGGCCGTGGAGAACGAAGCCGCCGAGACGCGGGAACTGGCGGAAGTGATGGCGGCGCTGGTCCCGAAGCCCGCGGGCCGGTCCCGGGATTCGCGCGGGAGCTAGTCCGAGTTCAGCCTCACGCGATCCTGCGCCGCTTGCGCTTGAGGAAGTCCATCATGATGTATTGCCCCAGCGTGAGCGAACTCGTGAAGTAGGCCTTTCCGCGCGAGATCTCGGTCACTTCGCGCACAAAGCGCACCAGGTAGGGGTCGCGGGCGAGCATGAAGGTGTTGATGTGGATGCCCGCGTTTCGGCACGCGGCCACTTCGCGGAAGGTTCGCCTCAGAATCAGGCCGTCGGGCGCGCCGGAGTTCTTGTAGATGCGCCCGTTGGGAAGGGTCACCGCCGAGGGCTTGCCGTCGGTGATCATGATGATCTGCATCATGTCCTTCTTCTGCGCCTTCAGCAGGCGGCGCGAGATCAGGAGCCCTTCCGCGGTGTTGGTGTGAAACGGCCCCACCTGGGCGCGCGCCAGCTGCGACAGGGGGATCTCCACCGCGCGGTCGCCGAAGGTCACCACCTTGAGCACGTCGCCCGGGAACTGCGTGCGGATCAGATGCGTCAGGGCCAGGGCAACCCGCTTTGCGGGGCCGAAACGATCCTCGCCGTAGAGGATCATCGAGTGCGACACGTCGAGCATGAGCACCGTCGCACAGGAGGAGCGGTACTCGGTTTGACGCACCATCAGGTCCTTGTAGTCCAGCTCGATCGGAATCGACAGCCCCTCCCGCTCGATCGCGCTCTTGAGGGTGGCGGGAATGTCGAGGTTGAGCACGTCGCCGTACTCGTAGGGACGGCTGGCGGCGTCGGCCTCCACGCCGGTCGCGAGCCTGGGCGTTTCGTGGGACCCGAAGCTGGAAGTCCCGCTTGCGGAGAGCAGATTGCGCAGCGCCCGATATCCGAGGAAGTCCATGCCCTTGCGCGTCAACCCGAAGTTCACGGAGCGGGCGGCGTCGCGGGCTTCGTCCACATGTCCCTGGCCGGTCATGTCCTCGGTCGGCCCGGGCATGGCACCACCACTTTCGAGGTTCAGATACCCCTCTTCCACCAGCTTCTGGACGATTTCGTCGATCAGCGCCGCGATTCGGCGCTGGACCGCCTCGTCCCCCTCCCCCTCGCCGCGCAACTCCTCCAACATCTCCGGGGTGAATTGCCCGCTCTCGATGAGCGCGTCGAGGATCGCCCTCTGCAGAGCTTCGTAGGAACTCGTGTCCTCGGTTCCCGACCATCCCCAATAGGGATGAAAGTGCGGGCCCCCGGCGAAGCCCCCGTCCATCAGGAAGCCGGTGAGGTGCTCGAGCAGAGCTTCGAGGTTCAGGGCGTCGAGCAGGCCGGGCCGATACTTTGTATAGGTGGTCAAGCGCATTGCTCTGCCCTCCCGGAGTCAGCGTCCGTTCGCGCTCGCCGGTGAATCATCCCGGCAGGCTACCGGCACTTCCGGCCATCCATACGAGAATGGAAGCCATCCACACAACACTGCTCGCCTGGTTCGACGCGCACAAGCGCGACCTTCCATGGCGCGGCGTCCGCGACCCCTATGGAGTGTGGATCTCGGAGGTCATGCTGCAGCAAACGCGGGCCGGCACCGTGGTGGCCTACTACCGCAGGTGGATGGAGCGGTTCCCGGATGTTTCCGCCTTCGCCGACGTCGACCGCGACGAGGTGTTGCGAATGTGGAAGGGGCTCGGCTACTACGCCCGCGCCCGCAATGCGCACCGGACCGCACGCATCGTGCGCGACGCGCACGGCGGCATCTTTCCCTCGTCGGCCACACGCTTGCGAGCCCTGCCGGGGATCGGTGCGTACACCGCCGCCGCGGTGGCGAGCATTGCGTTCGGCGAGGTGGCGCCGGCGGTGGACGGAAACGTGCGCCGGGTGGTGGCGCGTCTCTTCGACCGGCCCGACCCCTCGCTGACAGAGGCGCGCCAGCTGGTTGCCGGCCTGGTGGACCCGAATCGCCCGGGTGACTTCAACGAGGCAATGATGGAGTTGGGGGCCAGGGTGTGCACGCCGCGGTCGCCCTCCTGCGGGACGTGTCCGCTGGCGGAGAACTGCCGGGCGCGTGCGGCGGGAACGGTGGCGGAGCGACCCGTGCGACGCCGGCGGGGACCGGTGCCGACAAGAATCTGGGCCGTGCTGGTCGCGGTCTCGCCCCAGGGCAGGACGCTGCTGATCAGGCGCCCACCGGAAGGGCTGCTGGGCGGAATGTGGGAGTTCCCGGCCATTGAGGCGGACGGAGAGGGCAACAGCCGCGCTCTGGCACTGGAGCGGGCATGGCGACATGTGAGCGGACGTGCGTCACCCGCGGTCCTGGAGCTCGCACCGATCACCCACCAATTCTCACACTTTACAGCCGTATACGAGTCCGTTCGGGTGAACGTCAGCGCGGAATGGCGTGAGCCGGCCGGGCGCTGGGTGCGACCCGACAAACTGCCCAACATGGCCCTTCCGGCGGCCCAGCAGCGGATCGCGCGGGAAGCGCATCTCGGCGAATCGCCCGGCTAGCCGCGATGCCCCTCACCAACTGCTCGATTCCGACGTGTGGGCGTGGTCAGGCATCTTGTAGCTCAATCCTCCCTCGTCGTACACCGAGATCTGGAGAAGCTGCGTAAAGTTGTGCGCCCGAACCCTCTCGGTCCCCGCCAGGCGTCGCAGCACATGCTGTTTCGTCCGGTATTGGAACAGCGTTGCGACTTCCCAGGCGCGCTTCTTGGGAAAGCCGAAGGCGGTAGCGAGCCGGTCGCCGATGAGTGCTCGCGAAAGGCGGTACGCCAGTCGCACAAGTTTCTTGCGCTCGACTGGATCGTTGACATCCGCGACGGACGGTATCGACTGGATCAGCATATTCGCTACTCTCGTCGCCACTCCGCTTCTCATGCTGGTCGTCCCCGCCCTCGTCATGTCACAAGCCAATTTCGGGGAGCGGCTGAAAAGACGAGCGGCTTGATCGCTATCGCCGCTGCTTCGCGGTTCCCACGCTGGCCATGGGCCGGGCGAACCCGGCGGTGTTGGGGGGCGAGACCCAATGACCCGCGAGGAAATCGAGGCGATGGCGCGATGGGAGAGCGGCGGTCAACGTGACCAGGGCGGCACCACGCCGTTCATGCGCGCGTACGCGATCGACTGGCCGAGGTGCTCGTTCATGTGCGTCACCAGCTGAAGCAGGACCGCCCAGTTCTCGACCTCACGGCCGTATAGCTGGGTCGGCGCCGCCAGATCGGCGTCGGACATCGCGTTCATCAAGCCACGGACGTGATCCATTGAGGCTGCAAGGATCTCGACCGCTTCGTGCTTGCTGGTGACTCTCTCTTCGAGCGACTCGTAGCCGACTCTCGCGGGAGGATCGACGCCGAGATACAGGTCGGGGTACATGTAGTTGTAGCGGGCGATGTGCATGTATGCCGCCGCCACCGTGTACACGCCCTCCATCGGCTGCCACGCGTATGACTCCGCGGGCATGGCCTGGGCGAGCGCCACCAGCTTCTCCGCCGACCCCTCGAATTGTCCAAGCAGCTCCTCGCCGAAGCCGGATATCCCCTGGGCGCGAACCGGGGCGGCCACCACCGCGACCCCGGCGGATGCGAACAGGATGCAGAAGAGAAAGAAGCGGGCGCATCTGCCCGTGACGGCGTTCTCACCGCAGGAGATGGAAGCGGGAGGAATAGAAGGGTATCGCATGGCCGGGCTCCTGAATGCAGGTTGACGTCGGTGTGTTATGGCAAATCCGTTCTCGATTCGGGTAGCCAGGTCTCCGCTCCCGGGGCTCTACTCCTGAAACGGTCCAGGTCCCGGAAAACCCTTCCCGGGCGCCGGGGCGTCGTGCCCTGCCCGGCTGTAGCCGCCGCCGTCCGTGCGGCTGATGCGCTTGGCGTCAACCAGGGCCTCCAGCACCAGCTCGCAGGCCGACGCCTTGTGGCCGACGCCCGTGTCCTCGGCCGCCAATCCCACATGCGAGAGCAGTTCCAGCAGGCCGGGCACGGTCTCGAACCCCTTGACGCACGCCTTCGCCCCCGAGTCGTTCGAGATCTGCAGGGCGCCGCCCTCTTCGAAGTACTCCACCACCGGCTCCACATCGACGCCCCCGGCGTATGTCTCGAAAACCTGGCCGGCCGCCCGGGCAATGAGCTCCTGGGCGATGCGGTCTGGACCGTGCAGCTCGCCCTCGTACTCGAGCTCCATCTTGCCGGTGATCGCGGGCCGCGCCGCGTAGATGTCGCTGACGCGCGGCACGACGATGTCCTCCCGCAGCCGCAGCGCGCGCCGTTCCGCGCTGGCCACCGCGATCTCAAGCACCGAGATGGGCATGCGCTGGCTCACGCCGGAACGCTGGTCGACGCGCTTGTCCAGGCGGGCCAGAAAGGCGATCGACTCCACCACCTCGCTGATGAAATCGGGAACCTCGACCGGGAAACCGCCTCGATCGACCCACGCCTCCTGGGCCGTGATCGCCCTTCCCACCGCGAGCGTCTCGGGGTAGTGCGTCCGCACCTCGGTGCCGAGGCGATCCTTCAGCGGGGTGATGATCTTGCCGCGTGCGGTGTAGTCCTCCGGGTTCGCGGTAAAGGCCAGCATGACGTCGAGCTGAAGGCGAATGGGATAGCCTTTGATCTGCACATCCCCCTCCTGGAGGATGTTGAAGAGCCCGACCTGGATCTTCCCTGCCAGATCCGGTAACTCGTTGATGGCGAAGATGCCGCGGTTGGCCCGGGGCAGCAGGCCGTAGTGAACCGTCAGTTCGTCGGCCAGGATGTGCCCCCCGCGCGCCGCCTTGATGGGATCCACATCCCCGATCATGTCCGCGATGCTTACGTCGGGCGTCGCCAGCTTCTCCACGTAGCGGCTCTCACGCGGGATCCACTCCACCGCCGCGTCGTCGCCATTCTCCTCGAGCAGCAGCCGTCCGTAGCGCGATACCGGGTGAAAGGGCTCGTCGTTGATCTCGCTTCCCGCCAGAATCGGGATTTCCTCATCCAGAAAATCGGCAAGCTGGCGCAGAATGCGGCTCTTGGCCTGGCCCCGGAGCCCCAGCAGAATGAAGTCGTGCCGCGCCAGAAGCCCATTCACGATCTGAGGCACGACGCTTTCGTCGTAGCCCAGGATGCCCGGGAAGAGCTGATCCTTGCGACGGAGCTTCCGGACCAGGTTGGCCCTCAACTCATCCTTCACGCTGCGTGGCCGATAGCCGGACTCGCGCAGCTCCCGAACGGTGGCGGGTCGGCGATGGGTCATGTCTGTCCGTGGGGAGAGCCGAGGTTTGGAAAACGCCGTGACGACCGGCGCCGGATTGGCTAGGATGTAGCACTTCGAGAGGCCGAACGCCCGGTCCGGGCGGCGTGACGGCCTCGACCGACTACCCCGCTCTCCGGGCCCGGATCCTGCGGGCCGCACGCTGGCTCAAGCGCCGGCGCAAGACCACCCGCGGAACCGGCAGCCCCATCAGGAGTCCGCATGTCACAACGTCCGGTGTCCATCCGTCCGGCTTCCTGGCAGCCTGCTCTTCCGCGCGATCGCTTCATCGTAGAGGAAACTGCGGACGCCGAAGCCGTCCCGCTCGACGTGGTCTTCGTGGGCGGAGGGCCCGCCGGACTCGCCGGCGCCATACAGCTGGCGAAGCTGGCGCGAGAGGACGGCGAAGCGGGGGGCGATCTGGGCGAGCTCGAGATCGGAGTGCTCGAGAAGGCCGGGGAGCTGGGCGAGCACAACCTGTCCGGCGCGGTGGTCAACCCGCGCGCCTTCCAGGAACTCTTCCCTGAACTCTCCGACGAAGACTTCCCCTTCGCACGTCCGGTCTCCCGCGACGCCGTCTACCTGCTCACGGCCCGGCGCGCGCTGCGCCTGCCGACGCCGCCCACCATGAGGAATCACGGGAACTTCGTGGGCTCGATCTGCGAGATGGTGCGCTGGCTGGGCGAGCGCGCCGAGGAGCTGGGCGTGAACATCTTCCCGGGCTTCCCGGTCGACTCGCTGCTGGTGGAGGGGACCCGTGTGGTCGGCGTACGCACCACGCCGAGCGGTCTCGACCGCCAAGGCGCCCCCGGAGCGGGATTCCAGCCGCCCATGGACATCTCGGCGACCGTCACCGTGCTCGCCGAAGGCACCCGCGGCGCACTCACCCAGGCCTATCTGGAACGGCAGGGCATCGCCTCGCCCAACCCCCAGATCTACGCCCTCGGGGTGAAGGAACTCTGGCGAACCCGCCGGCCTCTCGACCGTGTCGTGCACACCCTCGGATGGCCGCTTGCGCGCGACGCTTTCGGCGGCAGCTTCATGTATCCGCTGGCCGACGATCTGGTGGCGCTGGGGCTGGTGGTGGGGCTGGACTATCGCGATGCCTCGCTCGATGTCCACGAGCTCTTCCAGCGGATGAAGCTGCATCCGCTCTTCCGGCGGACGCTCGAGGGAGGCGAGATGCTTGAATGGGGCGCAAAGACCATCCCCGAAGGGGGCTACTACTCGGTTCCCGAGCGCCGCCACGGCGAAGGCCTGCTGATCGTGGGGGACGCGGCCGGCCTGGTGGACGTTCCGTCCCTCAAGGGCATCCATTACGCAATGCAGTCGGGCATCTACGCCGCCCACGCCATCTTCGAGGAACTCAAGGGCGATGGCGACGGCCTCGCGGGCTTCAGCCGCAAGTTGGACGGCTCGTACGTGATGAGCGATCTGCGCCGCAACCGCAATCTGCGCCTGGCCTTCAAGAAGGGCTTCTGGGCAGGCGGGATGCAGGCGGGGCTCATGACGCTCACCGGAGGCGCGTTCCCCGGTGGCCGCATCGGGATCCAGGAAGATGTGGAGGAAGAACGGCGCACCGGGACGGCTCAGCCATTCAAGCCGGACGGGACCCTCACCTTCTCCAAGGTCGACGCGGTGTACAAGTCCGGAAATCAGACCCGCGACGACATCCCCAGCCATGTGCTGACCGGCGACGACATCCCCCCCGAGGGGGCAGCGTTCTACGGCCGCATGTGTCCCGCCGGGGTGTACGAGGACGACGACGGCAGGCTCGTCGTGAACGCCCCCAACTGCGTGGACTGCAAGGCGACCGACGTGCTGGGACCACGGTGGACGCCGCGGGAAGGGGGCAGCGGACCGGCATATCGAAGGATGTGACAACGGAAGACCCCAGCGCTCGAGCCAACTCCAGCACTCCGGGTCGGGAGGTTCCATTGGATCGATTCAGCATCTGCCGCCTCGCTCTCGCAGCGGTGCTTGCACTGTTCGGGGCGACGGCGTGCGCCGAGCGCCGGGCGGGCGTTGCCGTCCAGGTCGACAGCGCCGGCGTCCGCATCGTGGAAAACCACTCCGCGGCATGGCCGGAGGGAGCGGGGTGGCTGGTCGACTCCGAGCCCGTCTTCCGCCTCGGAAACGTTGAGGACGACCCCGCTTCCCAGTTCTACCAGATCCTGGATGTGGCGCTGCTGGCGCAAGGAGGGGTGATCGCCGTGGACGGCGGGTCCTCCGAGGTGCGTCGCTACGACGCCGGGGGCCGCCACCTGTGGACCGGCGGCGGACGCGGAGAGGGTCCGGGAGAATTCCGGAGCCCGCGATACCTGGGGCGGCGAGAGGACGGCAGTTTCCTGGTCTGGGACCGATCCCTCTTCCGCCTGTCGGTGATCACAGAGGATGGCGAGGTGATCCTCAGCGAGCGCAGGGCCGCCCCCGACGGATCGGCACTCATCGTCCAGGGGCTGTTCGACGACGGGGCCTGGCTGGTCACATATCCGAGATCCGTGTCACCGGCGGAAGGAGCCGCATGGGCTGACACCATCAAGGTGGGACGCTACGACCCGGTGCTGCAAGAGGACGTTCGGCTGGCGAGGATTCCCGGCGTTCGCTGGGTCTGGACGGGCCAATTCAGGCTGCCAGTGCCGTTCAGCGCCCGACCGCTCTGGGCGATCGTCGGCGCTCGCCTCGCCGTCGGCGGCGGACCCGTACCGGAAGTATCGGTCCGTGAGCCTGACGGTTCGCTGGCGGCTCGATACAGGATCGCACGCGACCTCGAGGCTGTGACGGAGTCGGACATCGGGCAGATGATCGAGAGCTTTGTGGAGCTCGGCCAGTCGGGCGCTCCAGCGGCGGTCTGGCGGGCCTGGAGGGACCGCATGGACGTTCCCGCTCACGAGCCGGCATTCGACAGGCTGCTGGCGGACGGAGCCGGCAACCTGTGGGCGCGGCGATTCCTGGCCGATCCGCTATCGCGCGAGTCGCCATCGTGGAATGTATTCGACCCCGCGGGCACCTACCTGGGAGTGGTCTCGACCCCGGGCGGCATGATCGTCACCTCCATTCGCGACGGGCTTCTGGCGGGCGTCTACCGGGACGAGCTGGGGGTCGAGTACGTCAGCGTACATCGGGTCACGACGGGAACCCGCTGGAAAACGGCCTACTCGTCCAGAATGCTCACCTTCACTCCGGTGTCCGTACGAACGAGCGCGGGCATGACGGCAGCGATGTCCCGGCCCCGGTAGTGCGCCAGCACGGCGTCCGCCGTGGAGAAGGCGCTCAATTGCTCCAGCGTCCGGATTGTCGGGAAGATCATCGGGAGCCGCCCCGCTCGATGCCGATCGAGAGCCTCCGCGGGCGCCAGCCATCTCGAATCGGTCATCTCGCGCGGATCGGGGGAGGACCGTGACCCCGGCGGAGCCAGCGCCGCGAAGAAGCGGGTGTCGTAGCGCCGCGACTCGGCTTCGGGGGTAACCCAGTGCGCGACATATTCGAGTGCGGCCCCGTCAATGCGCACGGCGAGATCGTCGAGGATGCCGACGAATCCCATGGCGCCGCCCAACAGGCTGCCGCGCAGGCGAACCAGACGCGCGCGCCCGGAGGACGAATCCGGCAGGAAGCGTCCGCCGGGTCGGGCAACCAGCACCGCCGCTTCCTCGAATGCCTCGCGGACGGCCGCCAGGTAGTAGGCGATGGCGGGGGGATCACCTTCCGGCAGGGTGAGTCGGTCGGCCGCTTCCTCCGGCGTCAGTCCCTCGACGCGCGAGACGAGGGCCGGATGGGCGTCCTGCGCGTCCACGCGCCCTCCCGGAAAGACGTAGGCGCCCGGTACGAACCCCGCGGAGCGGTTGCGGCGCATCAGGAGGAGTTCAAACCCGGAAGCCCTCTCCCGCAGCAGCACCACAGTCGCAGCGGGACGGGGCCGCGCGCCCGAGGGAGGCAGCTTCACAAGCCCGGCCATCAGCGCCCGACCGCCATTCCGTCCTTGCGCGGGTCCGAACCGGCCGCCCAGCCGCGGTTCAGGCGCATCACGCCCTGCCCGCCTCCGAAAGAGGTGATCGCCGGGTCGACCAGGTGATGCCCCATCAAGGCGAGCGCCGCCCGCGTTTCGCGGCTCAACCGCTCGACGGCAACCTCGCGTCCGGAGGTGTGGCGAAAGCGGGGGGCTTCGATGGCGGCTTGCAGATCCATGTCGAAGACGAGGAGGTTGAGCAGCACCTGAACGTGCCCCTGAGGTTGCATGGAGCCCCCCATGACACCGAACGCCAGCCACGGTTCGTCCCCCCGGGTCACAAAGGCCGGGATGATGGTGTGGAGAGGCTTCTTGCGGGGCGCCACCTGGTTCGGGTGCCCTTCCTCGATCGTGAAGCAGGCACCGCGGTTCTGAAGCGCGAAGCCCGTCCCCGGGATCACCACGCCCGAGCCGAAGCCTTCGTAGAGGCTGTTGATGAACGACACCATGTTGCCGCGCTCGTCCGCCGTACAAAGGTAGATGGTTTCGCTCGCCGAGGCCGCGGAGCCGGGCTCCACCCGCCCGGCGGCCTCATCCGCATCCAGCAGCGACCTGCGGGAGCCGACGTAGTCCTCGGCGAGAAGGGCCGAAGCCGAAATCCTCATGTGGTCGGGGTCGCCGACATGGCCCGCAAGGTCGGCGAAGGCCAGCTTCTTGGCCTCGATCAGGTGATGCAGGTACGCAGGGCTGTTGTGGCCCATGGAGCGGAGGTCGAACCCCTCCAGAATGCGCAGCATCTCGAGCGCGGCGATTCCCTGCCCGGCGGGGGGAAGTTCCCACAGCGTGCAGCCAGCGAAGTCGGCGGCCAGCGGGGCCACCCAGCGCGCCTCGTGGCCGGCCAGATCCTCGAGCGCCAGATAGCCCCCCAGCCCCTCCAGCCCTTCCACGAGGCGGCGGCCCAGCGCGCCCGTGTAGAAGGCCTCCGCCCCCCCGCCCGCGACCAGGCGGAAACTGGCGGCCAGCTCCGGCAGCCGGAACCATTCCCCGGCGCGCGGGGCCCGCCGCCCGTCGACCAGACAGGTGGCGGCCGCCCCGGGGTCACCGCGCAGCTTGTCCACCGAAGCGCCCCACTGGGCCGCGATGATCGGCGTCACCGGAAAGCCCTCCTCCGCCACCCGGATGGCCGGCGCGAACACCTCCGCAAAGGTCATCGTGCCGAAGCGGTCCAACAGCGCGGCCCATCCCGCGACCGCTCCCGGCACCGTCACCGACCCGGGCCCGCTCGCGGGCACGCCGTCCAGCCCCGCCGCCGCAATCGCCTCGCGCGACATGCCCGACCCGGACCGCCCGCTCGAGTCGAGCCCGACCAGGCGGCCCTCCGCCGCCGACCACAGCAGGGCGAACATGTCGCCGCCCATCCCCGTCATGTGGGGCTCCACCACGTTCAGCATGGCAGCGGCCGCGACCGCCGCATCCACGGCGTTTCCGCCGCGCTCCATCACAGTGAGAGCCGCCCAGCTGGCCAGCGGCTGGCTGGTGGCGGCAGCGCTCCTGGGAGCATAGACGGTGGATCGGCCGGTCATGAGGTCGGGTCGGAGGTCGGGTGTGGCGGCATGGGCGACTCGGGTTTCGGGACTCCCAGCGGCTGGCGCGAACCGCCATGCCGCGCCAAGCTAGAGGGAGCGGACTGGGCCTGCCAGCCATTCTAGCGGTCGAGCAGCCAGCTCTGCCAAATTGACAGCCTTGGCATCGTCCTGGGCTGTTCGTTCGGGCCCGATTCATGCATCTCCCTTCGTGCTCCGGGCGGACCAACCATCTCGCTACCCGGGACGACCTGCCGTCCTGACAGGGTGAATTCAGTCCAGGCGCAATCGGACGCGGACCGCATCATGCGGGGAACACAAATGGGGAATCAGAAGAGTGGGTGAACGTTACCGGCTGCCCGTGCTTCCACTGCGGGACACGGTTGTTTATCCGGGCGTGGCGGTGCCGATCTCGGCCGGCCGCCCCGGCACCATAGAGGCCGTGCAGGCGGCGCTGGAAGGAGACCGGCGCCTCTTCGCCGTGGCCCAGCGGGAGAACGTTGACGAACCGACCCCGGAGGGGCTCTACGAGGTCGGGACGGTCGTCCGCATCATTCAGACTCATCGCGTGCGAGCGGGCATTCAGCTCCTGGTGCAGGGGAACAGCCGCGCCCAGGTCCTCTCCTTTGAGAAGCGCGGCAAGGCCATGCTGGCCGCCATCCTCATGGATCTCAACAGAATCCCGCCGCGCAGCGAGCAGGATCCCGCGTTCCAGGCGCTCGACCGCGAACTGCGCGACCGGGCGGCCGGGCTGGGCACCCGGCGCGGCGTTCCCGCCGAGTCGCTCAACCAGCTCATCCAGGGCGTGGACGAGCCGGGCGCGTTCGCGGATCTGGTGGCCTTCTATCTGGATCTGCAGACCGCGGAGAAACAGCGGCTCCTCGAAATGCTCGACGACGAGGACCGCATGCGCCAGGCGCTGGTGGCGGTGGAGCGCGAACTGGTGCGCCTGAGCGCACAGGAGGAAATCCAGGCCCGGGTGCAGGAAGAGCTGGGCGAGCGCCAGCGGGAGATGCTTCTCCGGGAGCAGATGAAGCAGATCCGGCGAGAGCTGGGGGACGAGGACGAGAAGGGCGAACTGGATGACCTGCGCGAGCGCATCGAGGCCCTGCGGCTGACCGACGACGCCCGCACGGAAGTCAGTCGCGAACTGAAGCGCCTGGGACGGACCAACCCGCAGTCGGCGGAATACCAGGTAATCCGCACCTATCTGGAGTGGATCACCGAACTCCCCTGGGACGATCGCACCGAGGACAAGATCGACCTGGGGGCGGCGTTCGACGTGCTGGCCGAAGACCACTACGGGTTGGAAGACGTCAAGGACCGCATTCTCGAGTTCCTGGCGGTGCGCAAGTTGCAGGCGGAGCGCACACCGGCCGACGACGGCGGGGAGGAAGTCGAGGCCGAAGCACCTGAAGCACCTCCCTCCGCTTCAGGGAACGGATCGAACGCCGGTGATCAGGCGGTACCCGAGCCTCCCCCACCGGGCGGTCAGGGACCCATTCTGCTCTTCGTGGGCCCGCCAGGAGTTGGCAAGACCAGCATCGCCCAGTCCATCGCTCGCGCGATCGGACGCAAGTACGTGCGCATCTCGCTGGGCGGCGCGCGCGATGAGGCCGACATCCGCGGCCACCGCCGCACCTACGTCGGCGCCATGCCCGGCCGCATCATCCAGGGCATGCGCCAGGTGAAGTCGAAGAACCCGGTCTTCCTGCTCGACGAAGTCGACAAGCTTGGCGTTTCCTTCCAGGGAGACCCCAGCGCAGCGCTGCTCGAGGTCCTGGACCGGGCCCAGAACTGGACCTTCACCGACCACTATCTGGGCATCGCCTTCGACCTCTCCGAAGTCCTGTTCGTGGCGACCGCCAACTACTGGGACCGAATACCGCCGCCTCTGCTCGACCGCATGGAGCGCGTCGATTTCAGCGGTTACACCGAGCAGGAGAAGCTGGAGATCGCCAAGCGCTATCTGCTGCCCCGCCAGCTGGAGGAGAACGGGCTGCGCGAGGAAGAGATGGTCCTGGGCGACGAGGCCATCCTGAACGTGATCAGCAAGCACACGCGCGAAGCCGGCGTCCGCCAGCTTGAACGGGAGGTCGGAAAGCTGGCCCGCAAGGTGGCGCGAAGGATTGCCGGCGGCGGATGCGAACAGGTGGTCGTGGACCAGGACATGGTGCGCGAACTGCTGGGCCGTCCCCGGGTGCATCCCGAAGTGATGGCGGAGGAGGATCGGGTGGGCGTGGCCACCGGCATGTTCTACTCCCCCACCGGCGGGGACATCATGTTCGTCGAGGCCAGCGTCATGCCGGGAGACGGCAAGCTGGTGCTCACCGGACAGCTGGGCGACGTGATGAAGGAATCGGGCCGGGCCGCCCTCACCTTCGCCCGCAGCCACCACGCAAGCCTGGGGATGTCGGTCGAGGATGTGCTCGACAAGGAAGTGCACATTCATGTGCCGGCGGGCGCGGTGCCGAAGGACGGCCCCTCGGCGGGGATCACGATGGCGACCGCGCTGATCTCGGCGCTCTCGGGACGGCCGGTGCGGCGCGATGTGGCCATGACCGGCGAGCTGACGCTCACGGGACGGGTGCTGCCCATCGGGGGGCTCAAGGAGAAGATCCTGGGAGCAGTGCGCGCCGGCATCACCGAGATCGTTCTTCCCGCCGACAACCACGCCGACCTCGAGGACATCTCCGACGAAGTGCGCGCCAACCTGGTCTTGCACCTGGTTTCCGGCCTCAACGACGTCGCCGAGGTCGCCTTCAAGGGAGGGTTGGCAGCCAAGCCTGATCAGGCCGTGGCAGATCCTGTGCCGCTGCTCACCCCCCCGGTGCCCCGTGCGCCCGAGGTCGCGGCCCACTGACCCCCCCGACCCTCGACTTCGCCCCCGGGGCGGTCATGGGGCACCACCACGGGCAGCCCACGCCCCGCCACTTCGGCCGTCCCGACCTGGAATACCAGGCTGCGACGCGCTCGGCGGCCGTGTTCGACCGTTCGCACCGCAGCCGGCTGGCCGTCTCCGGCCGCGCGCCCGTGCGGATGCTGACCGGGGTGATCACCAACAGCGTCCCCGCGCCCCCGGTGGAGGCTCCGTCCGGGCTGCTCACCGGCCGCGCGGTCTACAGCGCGGTGCTCATCCCCAAGGGCCGGATGGTCACCGACCTGACGGTCGCGTGGCGGGGCAGCAGCGAAGGCGAACACGGCCTGTGGCTGCACCTGCCCGCCGCGGGGCACGCTCCGCTGATCGCGCACTTGCGCAAGTACCTGCCGCCCCGCTTCGCCGTCGTTGACGACGTGACCGGCGCCACCGGTACCCTGACCGTCGCCGGCCCGGACGCGGCCAGCCTGCTGGAGACCGCGCTCGGGGTCGCGCCGGGTGCCGTCGCCGCCCTGGAAGAGGGCGGCTACGTGCTGACCGGCCCCGTCCCCGAAGGCGTACTGGTGGCACGCCTCGGTGATGTGCGGGTGACCGCCTTCGACATCCTGGGGGACCGGTCGACGCTCGGGCGGCTCGGCGAGGAAGCGGTTCACCGGGGCGCGCTGCCCGCCGGCATGGGGGTCTTCGAGACACTGCGGATCGAGGCGGGCCGGCCGGAGTTCGGGTCGGACATGGACGACCGCACCATCCCCACGGAAGCCGGAATCGACGACCGCGCCATCGACCACGCCAAGGGCTGCTACGCGGGCCAGGAGGTGATCGTGCGCATCCGTGACCGGGGTCACGTGAACCGGCACCTGCGCGGCCTCCTTCTCGGCAACGCCCCCGCACCCCCGGCGGCGACACCTCTCCACACGGGAACGCGCACGAAGCCGGTTGGTCAGATCACCAGCGCAGCCATGTCTCCCGCCTTCGGCCAGACCATTGCGCTGGGCTACGTGCGCCGGGAGGTCGTTCCTCCCGCCGAGCTGCGGCTGGGGAGCCCGGACGGAGCAATGGTGGCGGTTCGAGCGCTCAGGGAGGAAGGCTGGGAACTTCAGCCCGGCGACTTGCGCTGACCGGCCAGGGCCAGGCTGCGGGTCGCCTCGGCCCGTGACCGGCGAGGGCCCTGCTGTCGGTCCGCCTCGCCCGTGCTGACCGGCTGCCGGTCCGCCGCGCCCTGCGCGGACCAGCGAGGTCGGGTTCGTCCCGCCTCAACTACGCTGACACGCACCTGGGGCGCTCGGCCTCACCGCTCTCAGCGGCTCCTCGACGCCTTGAAGTGGTCGACGATCAGGTGTCCGTGGAAGCGCCCGTTCTCGATGAAGATCTTGTTGGCGTCGTGACCGGCGGCGAGCACGCCCGCAATGTAGACCCCGAGGGTGTTGGTCTCCATGGTAGCGCGGTCGTGGCTGGGAATGCCGGTTTCCGGATCGATCTCCACACCCTTGCTTTCCAGCAGCAGCGGCAAGGCGCGCCACCCGGTCATGGCGAAGACCCAGTCGTTGGTGATCTCCTCCAACTCGCCCGTCTCTTCGTGCCGCAGCACGACGCTGCGCGGCCGGATCTCCGCGACCCGGGTCCTCCAGCGCGTCGCGATCTCTCCGAACTTGATCCGGTTCGTGATGTCCGGCACGACCCACGGCTTCACGCCCTCGTCGATGGTGTCGAACATGTGGACCAGCGTGACCCGTGCATGGGCCCGGAATAGCTCCAGCGCAGCCTCCACTGCCGAGTTGCGCCCGCCGATGACGAGAACGTCCTGATCGAAATAGGGATCCGGCTCGGTGTAGTAGTGATGCACCTTGGGCAGCTCTTCCCCCGGAACCCCCAGATAGTTGGGCTCGTGGAAACCTCCCGTGGCCACCACCACGGCCCGGGCCCGGTAGCTCGCAGTCGTGCCGTCGCGGCGCCGCGTCCGCAGCACGAAGTCTCCCCGTTGCCCCTCGATGGCCCGCACCTCTTCATGTTGCCGCACATCCAGTCCGAAATGCCGCACGACGCGCCTATAGTAGACGAGTGCGTCCCGGCGCGACGGCTTGCCGGACGCCAGGATGAAGGGCACGCCCTCGATCTCCAGCTTCTCCGCCGTGGAAAAGAAGGTCATGTAGGGCGGATAATGGATGATGGATTCCGTGATGAAGCCGCGGTCGAAGACGATCGCCGAAACTCCTCCCACCTTGGCCGCGGTCGCCGCCGCCAGGCCGCAGGGCCCGGCACCCACGATCACCAGATCGACGGGATCGCCCTCCGGTTCCGCGACAGCGCCTCGCGACTCGACGGCGCCGCGCTCGGGTTCGGCGGATTCGGCCACCGATTGTTCACCGGCCGCGGTTGCGCTTCCGCGCCCGGATCCTTCCATGGCCGTCCCGCCTTCGACGGAAAGCACATCGGTATCGGACATTTCCTTCACATCGTCAGTTCTCGTGTTGCCGGCCCGAGAAACATCTACCCTGCGCACGCATAACTCCAGAGGCAATGCGGTGCGCGGGAACGCGGATGCCGTTGGAGCGTACCGTTGGAGCGGTACCGGGCGCACGCTTCAGGGCCGGGACCGGGCGGGCGGGCCCCGGACGAATCCGGCGGGTTTCGCATCGTCGGCGCCTGAAGGCGAGAGCGCCCTCCCAAGCCGCATTTCCACATCCTCGGGAGCGTCGAAGATGGCACAGGCAGAAGCAGAGGCGCGCAGGGCCGCGAATCGACTGAGGCGCGCACTGGAGAAGGCGCGCAGAGAAGTAGGCGCGCTGGAGGGGGCGCTCCGCAGAGCCGAGGGCGACGACTTTCCCGTACACGCATATGAAGATGCGCGGGCCTGGATCGACCAGCTGGTGGAGTTCGTGGACGAGGAGTCGCGCCGGCTCCAGCACAAGATCCTGGTGGCGGGAGGCCTCGAGCCCGGGCGCGTGCGGCGCGCCTCCGCGCGGAATGGATGAGCGGGTCGCGTCTCCGTGCTGACCTGATCGCGACCATGGGGGCGGGGGTCGACACTCCGCTGCCCGACGCGCACTTCAACGACCTGGCGCGCAGGATTTTCGAACACCAGTCGGCCCGCAACCCGGTGTTCGCCCGGTTCTGCGATGCTCGGGGGGTCCGTGCCGGCTCGTGGTCGTCCTGGCGCGAAGTCCCGCCGGTGCCCGCGCGGGCTTTCCGCGAACGCGGGCTGGTCTCCAGGGGTGCGGCCGAGGTGGTCTTCCGTACCAGCGGCACCACGAGCGGCGGGGCAAGCCGGGGAGAACACCGCGTCCCCGACCTGTCGCTGTATCACGCCTCGCTCCTCCCCAACTTCGAAGCGCACCTGCTTCCCGATGGCGCGCGCTTGCCGATGATCTCCCTCATCCCGTCCCCGCGGGCAGTTCCGGACTCGTCGCTCAGCCACATGATCGGCGTCGTGGAAGACGAGCTCGCGCGCGATGCGAGGTATTTCGTGGGGAAGGACGGGCGTCTCGACGAAAACGGGCTACGCAGCACCCTGCGCGAGGCCGAGGCCCGCGGAGAAGCTGTGCTGATCGTCGGAACCGCCTTCGCCTTCGTTCACCTGCTGGATTCCCTGGCTGCGGACGAAACCCGCTTTCGGCTGCCCGCCGGCTCGAGGGTCATGGAGACGGGAGGCTTCAAGGGACGCACGCGCACCGTTCCCCGGGACCGACTCTACGCCGCCATCCGGCTGCGAATGGGCATTCCGCCCCGCTGGGTCGTGAACGAGTACGGAATGACGGAGCTGCTCTCCCAGTTCTACGAGCCCGTGCTGAGAGGCGAAGCGCGCCTTCATCGCCCGCCCCCCTGGGTGCGCACCCGGGTGCTCGACCCGGCGACGCTGGAGGCGTTGCCGGCCGGCCGCGAAGGTCTGCTTTGCCACTTCGACCTCGCCAACCTGGGGTCGGTGTGCTGCCTGCTCACCGAGGACATCGGCGTCGAACCGCGGGAGGCGGAGGGACGCGGCTTTCGGGTGCTCGGCAGGAACCCGGGCGCGGAGCCGCGGGGCTGCTCGCTGGCGATGGACGACCTGATGAGCGCTGTCCGCGGCAGCCGGCAATGAGGACGTTCCCGGCCTACTGGCTGCCCCCCGGGGTGACCGGCCCCGACCGCACGCCTCCGGCCACCGCCGCGGGGGAACAGGTCGACGGAACCAGGTCCGACCTCCCTCCCCCCCCGCCCCGCGACGACCGGGCAGGCACGCCAGTCCCTCCCCCGGCCACCATGCGGGACCCGGCGGCCGTGCGGCCCGGGTTCACCACCGCGCCCGTGAGCGACGACCTGCGGCTCCGCTTCCCCTCCCCCGACCCGGCGTTCGCGCGCCGCCTGTGCGACCACCTGATCGAAGCGGAGGGCCGCCTGCACCACCGCCGAACCGCCTCGCTGGTGGAGTCGCTGGGCCGCGCCGGCGCGCGCTTTCTGGACCCCGCCGACCCGATCCGGAGGGCGGCGCTCGAGTCCCTCCCCGCCGCGGCCGGGCTCTCTCCCGCCATGGCCCGGGAAGTCGTGGACGGTATGGCCCGCGACTGGACCGCCGACCGCCTCACCCGGCTGGTGCGCGCGCAGTTTCCCGACCCGGGCGTGCTGGACGGCTTCCGGCCCGGGCCCGGTCGGTCGCGGGTGCGCGCGCTCGGGCACCGCCTGGTGGTGCAGCTGGGCGCGGGCAACGTGGCGGGGGTGTCGGTGGGCGGAGTGGTGCGGGCGCTGCTGACGCGGTCGCCGGTGCTGCTCAAGCCCGGGCTTCACGACGCCGTGCTGCCCGTGCTGTACGCCCGCGCCCTGGCCGAGTGCGACCCGGAGCTGGCGGCCGCGGTGGCCGTGCTGTACTGGCCGGGCGGCACGCGGTCGGTCGAGGCGGTGGTGCTGGCGCGCGCCGACCTGGTGGTGGTGTACGGCGGCGGCGACACGGTCGAGGCTGTGCGCGCCCGCCTCCCCGCGAACACTCCCCTCGTTGCGTACTCCCACCGGGTGGGGGTTGCGCTGGTGGGCCGCGCGGCGCTGGCGCCGGCGCGCGCCGACCGAACGGCCTTGGCCGCCGCGCGCGCCGTCGCCGCCTTCGACCAGCGGGGGTGCGTCTCGCCCCATCTCTTCTGGGTGGAGGAGGGCGCCACGCTCACTCCGGCCGAGTGGGCCGGTCGCCTCGCCGCCGCCGTGGCCGCCGTCGAGCAGGATCTCCCCGCCGGCCCCGCCTCCGCGGACACCGCCTCGCTGGTGCAGCAGCTGCGCGGCACCTGGGAGCTGAAGGAGGCGACCGGCGGGGGCGCGCGCGTCTTCCGCCCGCCGGGAGTGGAGTGGACGGTGGTCTACGACCCCGACCCGGCCTTCGCGCCGTCCTGCCTGGGGCGCTTCGCGTGGGTCAAGCCCGTGCGCGACCTCGACCGGGTTCCCGCCCTCCTGGCGGACATGCGCCCGTTTCTGCAGACCGTCGGCCTGTGCGGAGCGGGCGGACGCGCCCCCGCCCTGGCGGAGCGGCTGGGAAGGGCGGGCGTCAGCCGGGTGACCAGCCTGCAACGCATGGCCTGGCCGCCCGCGTGGTGGCACCAGGACGGCGGCGACCCCCTGCGCGCGCTCCTCCGCTGGGTCGACTGGGAGGCGGACTAGCAGCCCGCGGACGAACTCCCCGCGGCATTCGAGCGGCGATGCATCCAAGGACTGCAAGAAGCGCGGACGTCCCGGGAGCGCCTCGCAGTGCGGGCCTCCAGGAATGAGGTCGCGGCGCCGACAGTGCCTGGCGCCGCCCTAATGGTCTTCCGGCTGTTCCTCCGACCGCCAGAGAACCAACTGACGTGAGCCGTTCGAAGCCTCCACCCGTATCCTCAGCATGTCACCCTCCACGATGCCGATGTCGGCGCGCATTTCCAGGGGGATGGTGATCCTGCCCCCAACTCCCACGACAACGTCACCGTAGTACAGCGAGCGATAGATGGCCATGGCGTTCCCTGTGGTTGGAATCGAAGCAAACCGTAAGCGGCTTCCGTAGTGCGGCCTGGGGGGCGGCGTCCCGGGTCCGGGATTTGCCGCAAGCCCGTCTGCCAATCTACATAATCTAGAAAGAACGGAAGATCTTCGCACAAGTTCCGGAACGGGTGCCCACAGTCTCCTGGAAATCCGGATTGCCTAAAAGGTCGACTTTCCCTTCTCCTCAGAGCATAGCCCATGGCTTCTCCTGCCCACGACTTGGCCGTCCGCGTGAAAGGCGCGACCAAGCGTTTCGGACGTCACACCGCGGTTTCGTCGCTCGATCTGGACATTCCGCGCAACTCCATCTATGGACTGCTGGGCCCCAACGGCTCAGGCAAGACCACCACGATCCGTATGATCATGGGCATCCTGCACCCGGACGAGGGCAGCGTAGAGCTCCTGGGCCGGCGCCCCGACAACCGCGCGCGGCACCGGGTCGGCTATCTTCCCGAGGAACGAGGCGTCTACCCGAAGATGAAGGTCGTGGAGCTGCTGGTCTTCCTGGCGGCCATCCGGGGCGTGGGCCGAAAGGCCGCTCGGACACGCGCCCACGCCTGGCTCGAGCGCCTCGGGCTTGAGAAATGGGCCGGGAAGAAGGTCGAGGCCCTCTCCAAGGGCATGACCCAGAAGGTTCAGTTCATCGGCACCGTCATTCACGAGCCGGAACTCCTGATTCTGGACGAGCCCTTCGGCGGACTGGATCCCATCAACCAGGATCTGCTCGAGAGCATCGTGCGCGAGTTCCACGAACGCGGGACCACCATCCTGTTCTCGACCCACCTGATGGACCAGGCGGAGCGGCTGTGCGACCGCGTTTGCCTGATTGCGGGGTCGCGCAAGATTCTCGACGGGGAACTGCGGGAACTGAAGCGGCAGGAGCGCGAAGGAGTACTCGCGGTGAGCTTCGAGGGCGACGCCAGCTGGATCCGAGGCCCCGAGATCCAGAGCGTCGAAGAGGCTCCCGACTGCCTGATGCTGCTGCTGCGCGAGGGCGCCGATCATCAGGAGGTGCTGCGCAAGGGCGTGGCGGGCGGGGCCAGAATCAGCCGGTTCGAGCTGGTCGAGCCCCGGCTGCACGAGATCTTCGTCCGGCACGCGGGAGAGGAGGTGGTCGATGACGACGCGGCATAGCCCCCCAATCCAGGCGACGGAGAAGCGTTCGTGGCACACCGTGGGGGCCGTGGTCGAACGCGAGTTCACGACGCGCGTGAAGAGCCGCGCGTTCATCCTGGCGACGCTCCTGACCCCCCTCCTCGTGGCCGGTTTCTTCGGCTTCATCGTGTGGCTGGAGATGCGCGACGAAGGGGAGACGCCAACCCTCGCCGTGGTGGATGAAACGGGCGTGCTGTACGGCCTTCTGGCGCCGCGGCTGGAAGAGATCGGCTATGAGGCGCATCTGGTCGCTGAAGCGGATGCCGA
Source organism: Longimicrobiales bacterium (assembly GCA_965225805.1). Taxonomy (GTDB): domain Bacteria; phylum Gemmatimonadota; class Gemmatimonadetes; order Longimicrobiales; family Gaopeijiaceae; genus BD2-11. The sequence goes on along the minus strand of OZ245327.1, from coordinate 515,884 downwards.
TCCGGAGGCGCTCGATGCCCGCGTCACCGAAGGGAATCTGACCGGCCACCTTCGGCTCGATGAAGCAACGCTGAACGGTGGAACCGCCACCTACCGGAGTACGGAGGGCCTTTCCCGGCTGCGCCGTGTTTCCCTCGCCGGAGCCGTCGCCCAATCGGCGCTGGAGGCCCGGCTGGGGGGAGAACAGGCGGATGTAGCAGCCCTGCTGGCCGGAGGCGGAATCGACATCGACATCGTGAGCACGGAATCCGGGGAGGGGGACGACGAGGAAGGGTCTCCAGTGTTCGCCGTCGTAGGCGGTTTCCTCCTCTATATGGCTCTGCTCCTTTACGGCGGACAGATTCTACGGGCCATTCTGGAGGAGAAGAGCGGGCGGATCGCGGAGATCATCATCTCATCGATGAGGCCCTGGGAGTTCCTGCTCGGCAAGATCGTGGGCGTCGGGGCGGTGGGGCTCGTGCAGATCGGGATCTGGATGGGCTTCGTCATGGTGCTTCTGCTGGCGGTCCTTCCCGCTCTGCCCGCGGTTGCGGCGGCCCTGCCGAGCTCCATCTCCCTCGGCGAGATGATTCCGAGCATCGGAGACGTCGTTTTCTTCGCCATCTGCTTCGTCCTGGGCTACCTGATGTACGCCTCGGTCTTCGCCGCGGTGGGTGCTCTGAACGCCAACGAGACCGATGCGCAGCAGATGATGTGGCCGGTCATCATCCTGGTCATGGTGCCGATGATGACGCTGGGCCCCGTGCTTGACGATCCGGACGGGACCATGGCGATGTGGCTGTCGCAAGTGCCTTTCTTCAGCCCCATTCTCATGTTCGCCCGCGTAACGGTGGGCGCGGCCGCGCTCTGGGAGGTGGTGTTGTCGCTGCTGCTGCTCGTGCTGGGGCTGCTCGGGATGGCGTTCGTAGCGGGGAAGATCTACCGCGTGGGCATCCTCATGCAGGGCAAGCGGCCGACGCTTCCGGAAGTATGGAGGTGGGTGCGGCAGCCCTAGTCCGTCTCGTGGGTCCCCGTCAGCCGCTGCTATCCCGGGTCGGCCTCGGGCCGGCGGATGGTGAGCTCGCGCTCCACGGCGACCGAGGCACCCGTGGTCCGGTCGGTGATGGCGATCATGAGCCGATGCGCGCCTTCCTCCACCTCCCCCGGGGTGACGGAGAAGTACTCGGGCACGACCCCGGCGACCGGCTCGGCGGTCCGCACGAAGCGCACCGTCAGTTCGCCTTCCCCGGCGCGCACCAGGCTTCCCAGCGAACGCAGGAGGCGCGCGGCCACGCTCCGCCGCTCCGCGTCCTGCAGCGTCACCTCCACCGTGTACTCCGCGGAGCCCATGAAGTCGGTGGCGAGCCCGTAGACTTCCAGATAGACGTGGATGTCGTCGTCCGCGTCAAAGACGAGGTCGCGCGAGGCACCCATGGCGAAGTCGCGCCATCCGCCGGGCTGTTCGACCCGCGGCACCAGGCCGCCGGCAAGGACGATGTCGGAGGTGGACAGGCCCACGCGCGGCGCGGGAACCGCGTTGATGGTGCCTCGGTTGCGCGCGGCCACGCGGGAATCGGTCGCAAGGGCCTCCAAGGAGTACTCGAAGGTGCCGCGGGGCAGCTCGAAGGTGAAGAGAACGTTGCCCGACTCCCCAGCCTTCACGGCGTGGCCAATGCTCGCGGAGTCCTCGTAGCTCCGGTTGAACAGGAACATGCCGACGTTGACGGAATCGCCTTCGAACAGATTGAAGGAGTCGGGATCCGCGCGCAGGAAGGCCAGAACCTCCACCTGGTTCGGCGCGGCACCCCGGAAGCGGGCGATCTGCGCCGGGATTTCCGTCCAGCGGTTTGCCGCGCGGCTCTCGAAGGTCGTGGTGGCCTCGGTCTCGCTGACCTGGCGCAGGTACTGCTGTGTGTTGGCGGAGAAGTCGAAGGCTACCTGATTGTAGCCCAACTGGCGGCGGAAGATGAAGCTGGGCACCTCCAGCCGGTAGTTCCAGAAGATCCAGCGTCCGCTGATGCTCGACCCGGCCAGCTGGGCGGCGGCGCCAGTCCCCATCCCGCTGGCGTCCTGTTGCAGCATCCAGATGTTCGCCGGCATGCCGTAGCGGATGAAGACCTGGCCCCGGTCGCTGCTCCAGCCGGGCCGACGCCGCTCCGGGTCTCCGAAGGCCATCTCGGCATAGGTGACGCGCGCAACGTGTTCCATGAGGCGCTCATTCTCCGGAACCAGAAAGAGCGGGTCCGACTTGGCCCAAAGGATGCGCTCGTACTCCCGGGCATTCTCCGCGCCGAGCTGCTGGTATTCGGCCGCTTCTTCCGCCTCCAGGAGGTAGGCGATGTTGTCGTAGGGCGCTCTTTCCTCCGGAGACATGAGCGCGAGGCCGGCGTCGAAGGCGTCGCGCGAGGCACCCCAGTCCATTGCCTCGTAGAACGCGAGACCGAGGAAGATGTGTGCGAAGGGATCGTCGGGATTCACCGTGACCAGGCGCCTGGCCTCTTCGGCCATGTCGCCGAAACGGCCCTGGCGGTGCAGCAGCCCCAGCAGCCCGCGGGCCGCGCGGGAGTGATCGGGCACGTAGGCGAGAGCGGCCCGATACTCGGCCTCGATGCGCGGCGGGTAGTTCACGTCCCGGTCGCTGGCACGGTTCGCGTTGGCCAATTGCCCGTTGAAGGTGCGGGGCTCCGAGTAGTTGGAGCAGAAGTATTCGACACCTGCCGGACAACGGGTCGATCCGGCATTCTCGTCCGACCCCACGGAACCGCTCTGCCTCCACCCCGCAGGCAGGAAGACCAGGTGCTCGAAGTCTTCCATCTCCTCCGTCAGGATACGCGCCAGCACAAAGTGCGCGTCGGCAAGCACTTGCGGGTTCACGGCGCGGACACTCTCGGACCGAACGGTGCGTTCGAGCATCCTGCGCGCGTCGACGCGCATGAACTGGCGCCGCCTCAGAAGGGCCATTTCCAACAGGACGCCGGCATCGTCGTGGAGTCCCTCGTACGCCTGGTCCAGCAGCGCTTCCGCCTCCATTCGCTGCTTGAAGTCGGTTTCTTCCAGGGGCGCCGTGCGCGCCAGCAGCGTGCCCAAAGCGAAGGCGATGTGCGGGTCGCGGTCGTCCTCCTCGCGCGCCGAGCGCAGGAGCCCAAGGGCAGCGGCGGTGTCTCCGGCTTGGAGAAGGGTTGTGGCCTGCACGACCGCGCGCGGGAGCGCAGCTTCCTGCTCCGCCGTCTGCGGGGACGCGGGTAACGCCGGGTGGACGCGTGCTGCGGACGCAGACGCAAGAGATGGTGCCAGGACCACCGACAGGATGCACATCAGCAGGGAACGCGACGCCGTAATACGCTCGCTCCCGGCTCTCAGGGCAGAACGGATCGGAGCAGCGCCTCCAGTTGATGGCGTCTGAAGCTCCGGGCCTTTTGCACCGTCAGTTCGTAGCTCTCCTCGACGAAAATCGCGCCAGTGTGCGCAGCATCCCCGGGCTCTCCATCGGCCGGTGAATAAACGAGCTTCGCGCGACACTGTTCCTCTTTCGTGGACCGCTTTGTCTCGAACTCCAGGTAGACGTCCCAGATCCTGTTCTGGAACGTGATGGTAGCAAGGTGGTGGCCTGGCATGGGCCTCAGGTCGGATGGCACAACGGGGTCGATCATGATCGCCTATGTTACTACGGGACAGCCCGGAAATCCAGCGTCCCGGCGGCCTGACGTCCGGGCCCGGCAGGGCCGGTTCCGGAACAGGTCGAAGAGTCTCTCGGTACCGTCCGTTGCTCACTCTTGCAGCGACCCCCTACCGCTTGATGCGTTCGCTCCTGGCTACACCAGTACTTCGGGTTGTCGGGCGTCAAGTTTCGGGATTGGAAGTCATGAGGAGGCCAATGCGCGGCTATCGCCCGGCGCCGGGACTGACCACCCTGCTCTCGTTGACTTCTGTCTGCGCTTCGTGTACCGAGGCGAAGCCGACAGGCGGCTTCGTAGATTTGCACCCGGTAGCTGTTTCGAGAGTTCCGTGTTCGACAATCATGACCGGCTCTGGGTGCTGACCCTACGAGACCGGGACGAGTGGTCCTGTTTGGACGTTTTTGACGGGGATGGCGGGTACGCCGGCACCGTAAGGGTGCGCGATCGGGCACACGGTTTCGACATTCGGGGCTCGACGCTCGTGGTTCTCGTGGAGCGCCAGGCTGACCCTGACGATCCCGACGGGATCCCGGATCGCGCGATCGACTGGTACGACGTCAGCCGGCTTCACATCGGGGTTCGGACAACCGTAACCGCACGACCTGCGACGGACCAGAACGGAGGCCGATCACGACGGGCGCACTGCCTGTCGCCGGTCAGACGGGCATCGCGGCCGGGGAACCTTGCGTTCGCGTGCAGCGGCGACTTCACCCCGCGCCTGGTCTACCCCTCCCGCTCCGTTGACGCTCGCCATCGCTGCCCCTAACTTGCGGCCCGAACTACATGGGCCGCGTGGCTCCGTCGCCGGCGGAGGCGAACGGCGCGAACCATCCTCGCAACCTCCCCACGCCAAGGAACCGCGCGTTTCATGAAGAGACAGCGGACTACCGTTCTGGCAGGAGCCATCGCGACGCTCGGGGCCCTCGCCTTCGTTCAAGAGAGCAACGCCCCCCAGGAAAGCGCGGACACGGCCGCTGAGCCGGTGGCGGCAGAAATCGATCCGCTGGCCCAACCCATCGCGTTCCCGCACGACATCCACGCCGGCGAGTTCGGCATCGATTGCCAGTATTGCCACTTCTCCGCCGAGCGCTCGGTTGACGCGGGAATCCCCCCGGTGGCCACCTGCGTGGGGTGCCACCTGGTCGTCCAGGGCCGCAACAATCCCGAAGAGGTGGCCAAGGTCCGCGACTACGCCCTGCGCCAGGAAGCCATCCCGTGGGTGCGCATCTACAAGGTGGCGGACCACGTCCGCTTCCCCCACATGCGGCATGTCGCGCCCGACGAGTCCGGCGAGCCCCGGGTCGAGTGCCAGGAGTGCCACGGCCCGGTGCAGGAGATGCCGGTCATCGAGGCGGTGAACCAGCCGCTCTCCATGGGATGGTGCGTCCAGTGTCACGTGGACAGAGACGTCTCCCGGGACTGCACGGTCTGCCACTACTGAGCGAGCCGGAACCACCCGCCGCCAGCGCCCCCGGGGATCGAGGACGCGAAGCCCATGACGAACAGCGGGACAACAGTGAGAAGCGAGAGCACATGAACGTCGGCATCAAACGCCGGGACTTCCTGCGCGTGGCGGGGGCCTCCGGGGCCGGAGCCACCATGTTCGGCTGCTCCACGGAGAACGTGGAGAAGCTGATCCCGTACGTGGTCCCGCCCGAGGAGATCACCCCCGGGGTAGCGACCTGGTACGCCTCGGTGTGCGGGGAATGCCCGGCGGGGTGCGGGATTTGGGTGCGCACGCGCGAGGGACGCGCGATCAAGATCGAGGGCAACCCGGCGCATCCCGTCTCGGGAGGCGCCCTGTGTGCGCGCGGGCACTCGGCGCTGCAGGGGCTTTACAACCCCGACCGCCTCACGGGCCCGATGATGCGCGACGGGGACGGCTTCGCGCCCGTCAGCTGGGAGGATGCCGAAGCCCAGCTCGTCGAGCGGCTCGGGGCCGCGGGCGGGAACCTGTTGCTCGTCACCGGAAGCGTGGGAAGGGCGCTGGGCCACCTCTTCGATCGCTTCGCGGAGGTCACCGGCGGCACGCGCGTCGAGTACGAGGCGCTGTCGGAAGCCCCGTTGCGAGAGGCGGCGCGTCTGGCTTTCGGCCGCGACGTGGTTCCCAGCTACGACTTCGAGGCCGCCCGCTTCGTGATTTCCTTCGGTGCCGACTTCCTCGAGACCTGGCTCTCGCCGACGGCGTACGGGCGCGGCTTCGCCCGGACCAGCACCATCGACCAGGTGGGCTCCAAGGGGCGCTTCGTCTTCGTCGCGCCGAGACTCTCGCTGACCGGACAGAACGCGGACGAGTGGTTCCCGATCCAGGCCGGATCGGAGGCGGCGGTCGCGCTCGCCATGGCTGCGGTGATTGCGGGCGACGGAGCTGACGCCGGCCCGTACGGGGAGCTGCTGGGCGGCTTCGACGTGGACGCGGCGGCGGGCGCATCGGGGCTGTCTTCGGAGGAGATCGCGGACCTGGCGCGGCGCTTCGTTGCCGAGGGCCCCGGGTTGGCGGTGGGCCCCGGCGTGAGCGGCCAGCACCGCGGCGCCACCGGCGCCAACCTGGCGGCTCTGGTCCTCAACTACGTCGCGGGCAACGTCGGCCGCTCGGTGCACCTGAACGTGCCCGACCAGTCCGCCGCATCCCGGCCCTACGCGTCGCTCGAGTCGGCCATTGCGTCAATGGGCGCGGGGGAGGTTGCGGTCGCGCTTGTCCACGGCACCAACCCCGCCTACTCGCTTCCGCCAGCCGCGGGCTTTGCGGACGCGTTCGGGGCCGTGCCGTTCAAGGTTTCCTTCGCTTCCGCGCTCGACGAAACGGCGCGCTTGGCGGATCTGGTGCTCCCCGACACCCATTCGCTCGAGTCGTGGGGAGATTCTCATCCGCGTCCGGGCGTCCACGCGCTGCAGCAGCCGGTCATGCGCCCGGTACCCCTCTTCGACGCCCGACCCACGGGAGACGTGCTCCTCTCCGCGGCGAACGCCCTCGATCAGAACCTGGGCGCACAGGACTTCCAGGGATACGTGCGCGCCCGCTGGCAGGAGGCGGCGCTGGCGGGCTCTGACAACTTCGACGACTTCTGGCGCGAAGCCCTGCGGCGGGGTGTGGTTTTCTCCGACCCCGCCGAGGACGAGGCCCCCGCCACGCTGCTGCCTCCGGATCCGGGGGTGGACTTCGACGTGCCCGCCCTGGACGGCGACTCGGATGGACTGGCGCTGGTCGTGTACCCTTCGGCCCGTTTCGGAGACGGACGTCAGGCCAACCGGTCCTGGATGCAGGAGCTCCCCGATCCGGTCAGCAAGATCACCTGGCATTCCTGGGTGGAGCTGCACCCGGCCACGGCCGAACGGCTGGGACTCCGCGAGGGCGACGTGGTGCGGGTGAGTTCGCCGCACGGTCAGCTGGAGCTGCCCATCTGGCCCTATGCGGGCGTGCGCGAGGACATCGCCGCCATCGCCATGGGAGGAGGACACACCGGCTACGGCCGCTATGCGGACGGCAACGGCGTGAACCCCATGACGCTGCTCCCGGCCGAGTCCGAACAGCCCTCGGGGGCGATGGTTCACCTGGCCACCCGGGTCACCGTCGAGCCGACCGGAGAGTGGCGCAGGCTTGCCAGCATCCACGGCTCGGGGCACACGCAGGAGGACCGCAACATCGCCCCCGCCATCGCGCTCGCCGATGTCGGCCACGCCGAGGAGGAGCACGACGAGCACGAGCTGGCCGAGATTCAGGAGGGGGGGGGATTCGTCCCCGTGACCACCGAGGGCCGGCCGGAGGATTTCCCTCTCCCCGGAGCCCAATACGGAGAATACGAGGATCCCGAGAGCACGCCCCGCTGGGCGATGGCCATCGACCTGGACAAGTGCACCGGGTGCAGCGCCTGCGTAACCGCCTGCCAGGCCGAGAACAACGTGCCCGTCGTCGGTGAGGAGCAGCTGCTGATGGGCCGCGACATCCACTGGATGCGCATCGAAAACTATTTCGAGACGATGGATGCCTCTCACGCGGGCCCCGTGGACGTGCGCTTCACGCCCATGCTCTGCCAGCACTGCGGCAACGCGCCCTGCGAGCCGGTGTGCCCGGTGTTCGCGGCCTACCACACCCCCGAGGGGCTGAACGCCCAGGTCTACAATCGGTGCGTGGGCACGCGCTACTGCGCCAACAACTGCCCCTACAAGGTGCGCGTCTTCAACTGGTACGAGTACTCGGACGTGCCCGAGCCCCTCAACTGGCAGTACAACCCCGACGTCACCGTGCGGGGCGAGGGGGTCATGGAGAAGTGCACCTTCTGCGTCCAGCGGATTCGCGAGGCGCAGAACCGCGCCGCGATCGAGGGCGGTGCGGTCGCCGACGGCGAGGTGGTGCCGGCCTGCGAGCAGAGCTGCCCGGCGGAGGCCATCGTCTTCGGCAACATCCGGGATCCCAATTCGCGGGTGGCCCAGGTCACCGCGAACGAGCGATCGTACCGGGTCCTCGACGATCTGATCAACACGCAGCCGGCGGTCACCTATCAGCGGAAGGTGACCTTCCACGAGCCGGCGGCTGCAGGGCACTAGAGACAGGACGCGCTTCGGCCCGCTGGCCGGAGGAGAGCCTCCCAGGAGAAGGATGGCAACAGCGACGGAAGCACCCCGCGGCGCGGTGGCCCACCCGGATGTCGGGTCCTACCGGCAGGTCAACGACGATGTCCTCAAGATTCTGGGACGGCCTGGGCGCGGGTGGTGGATCCTCTTCGGGCTGGCTTCGCTGGGGCTGGCGGTCTTCGCCGGCTCGTGGGCCAACCAGATCATCAACGGCATCGGCCTTACCGGACTGAACGCCCCCGTGGGCTGGGGCGCCTACATCACCACCTTCGTCTTCTGGGTCGGCATCGCCCACTCGGGCACCCTCATCTCCGCCATCCTCTTCCTCTTCCGCGCGCCGTGGCGGCAATCCGTCTATCGGCTTGCGGAAGCGATGACGGTGTTCGCGGTCATGACCGCCGGCCTCTTCCCGCTCATCCACGTGGGCCGCGTGTGGCACGCGTACTGGCTCATCCCCTATCCCAACTCGCGCTTCCTCTGGCCCAACTTCAAGTCGCCGCTGGTCTGGGACGTCTTCGCGGTCACGACCTACTTCACGGTGTCCGCCGTCTTCTTCTATCTGGGAGCCATTCCGGATCTGGCCGCGGCGCGAGACCACGCCCGCGGGCTGCGCAAGAGATTCTACAGCGTCGTCTCGCTGGGATGGCGCGGCACCGACAGCGAGTGGCACCACTTCGGCAAGGCCTACATCTTCCTGGCCGCGCTGGCCACCCCCCTGGTGCTGTCGGTGCACTCGGTGGTGTCCTGGGACTTCGCCATGGCGATCGTTCCCGGCTGGCACGCGACCATCTTCGCGCCCTACTTCGTCGCGGGCGCCATCTTCTCGGGCGTCGCCATGGTGATCAGCCTGGCGGTGCCGATGAGGAAGTTCTTCGGGCTCGAGGTCTACCTCACCAACAAGCACTTCGACGCACTGGCGAAGCTGTGCCTGCTCACCTCGCTCATCGTGCTGTACGCCTATCTCACCGAGTTCTTCATGGCGTGGTACTCGGGCGAGGCTGCCGAGCGCGGCGTATTCTGGAACCGGTTGTTCGGCCCCTACTGGTGGGCTGGCTGGACCATGCTGACCTGTAACGGCCTGGTCCCCATCCTGCTCTGGTTCAAGCGGGTGAGACGCTCCATCTCGGCGCTGTTCGTGATCTCGATCTTCGTCAACATCGGCATGTGGTTCGAGCGCTTCGTGATCATCGTCACATCGCTCTCGCACGAATACGAGCCCTTCGCCTGGGGCATGTACCGTCCCTCGATCACGGAAATGGGCATCGTCCTGGGAAGCTTCGGATGGTTCTGCTTCTGGTTCCTGCTCTTCACCCGGCTGCTGCCGCCGGTGGCGATCGCGGAGCTCAAGGAAGTGCTGCCGGCGCCGCTCCGTCCCCGTGCCCGCAAGGAGGCCGTCCGATGAGCGCACCCGCCGGTCTATTGGCTTCCTTCGACTACCTTGACGGCGCCGTGGACGCCGTCAAGGCGCTGCGCAAGTCGGGGTTCCGCAAGATCACCGCGTATTCTCCCCTCCCCGAACATCATCTGGAGGAGGCACTGGGGTACGACCAGAGCCCGGTGCGCGTCTTCGCGCTGGTGGGAGGTCTGACCGGCGCCGCAACGGGATTCGCCTTCACCACCTGGACATCCATGGACTGGCCCCTGGTAACGGGGGGCAAGCCCATCGTGTCGATCCCGGCCTACTTCATCATCGCCTTCGAGCTGGCAGTGCTGTTCGGAGCGCTCTCCACCGTGATCGGCGTCTTCATCAACGCCAGGCTCCCCCGCCTGCGCCCGCCCGTGGTCTACGATCCCGAGTTCAGCGGCGGACGCTTCGGCGTGCACGTGAGCGCCCCCGCCGACCGCATCGAGGAAGCCCGCCGGATTCTCAACGGGAGTGATCCGGCCGAACTCAGAGAAGATCCCGCCCCAGCGACCCATGGCTGACCGACCTCGTTCGCGCACCCCCGTCCGCTTCGTCGCGATGGCCCTTCTGGCCGGGCTCGTGAGCGCCTGTTCGCCCTTCGACGATCTCATGGTCCGGATCTTCGGGCGCAGCATGCGCGACCAGCGCTCGTTCGACCCCTACGAGAACACGCTGCTGCCGCCGGAGGGCTCCGTGCCCTTCTCCGCCGGCAACTTCTCCGCCGGCCCGGACCAGGTCTCCGTGGGGCAGCCGGACCCGTCGGTCGAGATGCCCCCGTTCTTCACGGCAACGGAAGTGGCTATCCAGGCCCCGGTGGTGATGGAAATGGTGAACCCCGTGGAGGCCACACCTGAATCGCTGGCGCGTGGCGAGAGGCTTTTCAATCGATTTTGCGCCCCATGTCACGGCGTGGATGGGGTGGGGGCCAACGCCGCCCTCAGCCCGGTGCATCCGGTGCTCCCGGCCTACAACCTCTCGAGTGCAGTCACCGCCGTGCGCCCGGACGGCTACATCTACGGGGTCATCCGGGTGGGTCGCGCGCTGATGCCCGCGTACGGACACCAGATTCCGCACTACGACCGCTGGCACATCGTCAACCACGTCCGGCAGCTGCAGGCGCAGGCGGGCAACACGGCTCCGGGAGAGTAGCGGAATGGCACACATCCACGTCCCGAGCGACATCCCGGTGCGCCACCTGGAGCGCTCGCGCGGCTTCTCGATGTTGTGCGGGGCCTTCTTCCTCCTCGGCGTGATCTCCCTCTTCGTGCTGCGCGCCGCCGACCCCGCACGGGCAGAGCAGGCCTACGCCGCCAACTGGCTCTTCTTCCTGGCCATCGCCGAGGGCGCGATGCTGCTGTGCGTGGTGACCACCATCGTGAAGGCCAGGTGGAACTGGTCGGTAAGGCGCATCAGCCTCGCCTTCGCCGCCTACCTTCCGATCGCGTTCATCCTGTTTCTCCCCATGCTGGGTCTGCGGGAGTCGTACTTCCCCTGGATCGAGATGATGGAGACCGATCCCCTCGTCCAGGAGAAGGCCGCGTACCTGAACATCCCGTTCCTGGTCGCCCGCAACGTGGCCGGGCTTCTGCTCCTCATCGGGCTGAGCCTCTACTTCGCGTATCAGGCCGTCCGCCCGGACATGGGGCTGGTGGACGGCCAGGACGGTGATCCGGGGCGCAAGCGCTGGCGTGCCAGCCTTACCGCGGGATGGCTGGGACAGGAGGCGGAGGAAACCGCCAGCGCCCGCAGGATGGGCCGCCTGGCGCCCGTCTTCGTGCTGGTCTACGCCGCCGTCATGAGCATGGTGGTCTACGACTTCGCCATGTCGCTCGAGCCCCACTGGTTTTCCACCATCTTCGGTGTCTGGTACTTCATGGGAGGGTTCTGGGGCGGAATTGCTGCAACCGCCCTGATCGTCGTGCTGCTGAAGCGCAGGCACGCGGACCTGAACCGGCTGATGGGCGTGCAACAAATGCACGACCTGGGCAAGCTGACCTTCGCCTTCTGCGTGTTCTGGACCTACATCTTCTTCGCCCAGTACATCGTCATCTGGTATGGCAAGCTTCCCTGGGAGCAGGCGTGGGTCGTGCACCGGACCGGCGAGACCTGGGGGTCGTTCTCCCTCGCCCTGGTCGTGATGTGCTTCGTGATTCCCTTCGCGGGACTGATCGGGCGCCGGCCCAAGCTGAATCCGGCCATCCTCGGGACCTTCGCCGTCGTGATCCTGGGCGGGCTCTGGCTGGAGCACCACCTGCTGATTGCTCCCTCTCTGCGCCTCGAGGGACCCACCATCGGGGTCTGGGAAGGGCTGGTGACGCTGGTCTTCCTCGGCCCGCTGCTCTGGAGCCTGCGCTGGTTCATGAGCACTTTCCCGGTGGTGCAGGTGTGGCAGCCGCCGGAACAGCTGGAGATGGTGGACCTGGAGGTTGCCCGGGAGACGGCCGATATTCATTAGGCCGCCCCGGGCAACGGTTGTCGACACTCTCCAGTTTCGGCTTCCTGGAGTGGCCACCCGGTTTCCAAGCCGATGAATGGCACCTCGTTTGACGCGGACGGGCTGTGGCGCACCGTGCCACTCACGCGGCATGAGCGCTCGAGCTCTCCAGTATGGATGAAGATGTCGGTTGCGCTGGCGGTGGTGGCCGTAGCCTCGTGTGGACCCGAGGAGCGTGACGTCCGCACAGCGGTCGTCCACGACTCCGCCGACGTGACCATCGTCGAGAACCGCGGGCCCGACCAGCCGCTGGGTGTCGAAGTCACGCCGTTGGCTGATCTCATACCTCCCGACAGCGCGCTCACGGTGGTTCCCTGGGGTGTCACGGCCGATGAGGCGACAGGGCAGGTTTACGTGGCGGACCGACCAAACGACCGGATCGTCGTGTTCGACCCCTCGGGAAGGTACGCGGGCACCCGGGGACGCTCGGGAGACGGGCCCGGAGAGTTTCGCAACCCCACCGCGGTGTCCGTCGATCCCTCTGGATCGCTTGTTGTGTGGGATACCGGTCGTCGCCTCCTCAGTCGCTGGTCGAGCGGGGGGGATTTCCTGGGCGAACAGCGTCCGGATCTGGTCGACGGGGGCCTGGGGTTCGCGGTGGGAACCGACTGGCTCGTGACGGTGACGGTCACGGCGGCGGAAATGGCCCTGGAGCGGCAACTGGTCGTCCACAAGGAAGGAAACACCACGACGTTGCACGAAGCCACGGTGGAGATGGCCATCATGGAGTTGGGCGGCGGGTCCCTTCCGGCCGCGAAACTGTTCGCTCCCTCGATCGTCTGGACGAACCGGGGAGACTCCATCTTCTTTTTGAACGGGCCGGACTATCGTATCGACATGAGCGTCGGTGGCTCGCTGGTGCTGAGTTTCAGGCGGCCGGTGGATCCCATCGAGGTGACGCGGGAGATGGCCGTCAGGAGCATCGAGTCGGGTCCGGGGCCATACGGCGACTTCATGCGCCGGACTGGCCTGGAGGCGGAGGAAATCGTGACCTCGGTCGGATACGAGGATCGGATCTCGCCCGTCCTGAGCGTGACCGCGGTCCCTGGAGGACGGTTTTGGGTCACACGCACCCTGGATGGGATCACTCCCCACGTCGTTGATGTCTTCGACGCTTCCGGAAGGTACGAGGGCACGTTCGAAGCGCCGGGGGTTCCGGTTGCGTTCGTGTCCGATTCAACCTTCGTGGCGCTTCGGTTGGAGGAGTTCGGAGAGACAATCCTGTCACTCCACCGGGCACGAATGAGCGGAGGGAGCTTCTGAGGAGGCCGTTGGAGCGGCAGTTGGCGCCAGCCGGCGGCTACAGGTCCGCAGCCAGCAACTTCAGCACCCGCGGATGGAGCGCGGGATTGCTGGAAACCCCCGAGCCGCCGTGGATGGTGGGCTCGCCCGACACGTCCGTGAAGCACCCGCCCGCTTCGGTCAGGATGGGCAGCAAGGGGGCGGCGTCCCAGGGGGCGAGCACCGGATCCACCATGACCTGGGCGCGACCCGTCGCTACCAGCACGTGACCGTAGCAGTCGCCCCAGCTGCGGGTCATGCGCGCGGCGGCGGCAAGGGCCCTCCATCCTGCCTCGGCCGGGTGACCGTGGAAGGTGGTCTCGTCGGTGGTGAGCACGAGGCTCCGGTCCAGCCGGCTCTCGGTAGAAACCGAGCACGGCTCGCCGTTCCAGCGGCATCCCCTGCCCCTGGCGGCGGTCACGGTTTCGCCGAGGGCCGGAAGGTGGACGACCCCTACTACGGGCTCGCCCGCCACCTCGATGCCTATGAGGACGCCCCAGAGCGGCACACCATGCACGAACGACTTGGTGCCGTCGATGGGATCCAGTATCCAGCGCACCGGGGCGCCGTGGCGGACTTCGCCATACTCTTCCCCAAAGATGCCGTGTTCGGGATGGCGCCGCTGGATCTCCGCGCGCAGCAGGTTCTCGGTTTCCCGGTCCGCGATGGTGACCGGAGTGCCGTCGGCCTTGGTCTCGACGCCGATTCGAGCTCCGAAGTACCCCAGGGCGACTTCGCCGGCGGCGCGGGCGAGCTCTTCGGCGGTGTGCTCGAGCTCGCGAAGATCAACGAGGGTCTTGCGGGACGGGTTCATGGCGGAGGGGGTGTGGGCCGCGGGCGGGAGCGCAGGTTCGTGTGAGTCGCGCGGTGCAGTGCAGATCGTGCGGGCGCGCAGCGCCAAGGTACCGAAGGCAGCAGTTTGTCGGGAATGGGCCGGTTGAGCGAGCGTCGAGTGCGACTCGGACGGCACCATCGACGGCGACGACGGTGGAGATCCCGGTCCGCGGCCGCCAGAAGTTCGTGGAATCGGCGCATGGCGGAGCGGCGCATGGTGGCATCCGGCGCAGCGATTCCGAAGCTGACCGTAACGCCGTGCGAAGAGAGCACCGGATGCCGCGCGACGGTCCTCGCCATGCGGCGTGCGGCGTCTCGAGCCTGGCCGGCCGTCGTGCCGGAAAAGACGACGACGAACTCGTCGCCGCCCAGCCGCGCCGCGAACCCTGAACACCGGCCGAGTCCGGAACGCTCCCGCCGGTGAGCGAAATCGCCTGGCTCCGGACGCGACCCTCCCGACCACGGCCGGGACGAGCGGCGGCAGCACGGGCGCTCTACCGCTTCCGGACAGATCCTCGACAACACGCCGCCCACCGCGGCCAGCGCCCGGTCCCCCGCGACGTATCCGTGCCGGTCGTTGAAGCTCTTGAAATCGTCCACGTCAAAGATGGCCAGCGAGACCGGGCGCCGGGAGCCGGACGCCAGGGCGCGCTTCAGGTAGCGCTGCAGGTGACGGCGATTCGGGAGTCCGGTCAGTGGATCGGTCAGAGCGAGGCGTCGGTTTGCTTCGGCGGCCCGCTTTGCCTTGCGCAGCCTCAACTCCAGCTTTCGAAGGTAGCGAGCGTCGAAGCTCGTCCTCCGTTGCCGCCGGAAGATCCGCACAGGTCGCGGCTCCAAACGCCCATTGCGGCGCGCATCGGGCCCAGGGCGATGTCCCAAGAGCGTGATTCCGTACAGAGTGTGGGCGAACGGGCGACCCATGAGGCTACCGCGACACCGCCGTGGGCAGGAATGGGAGATTGGGACCGATCAGGTCCCGTCTTCGCGGGCAACGCGCGTCAGCCCGCCTGCTCCAGCGGAGCCGCGGCCGCCGCCTCGGTCGCGTCGGCGGATTCGGCCACGTCGCGCAGGGTGGCCAATGCCTCGGCGCGGTCGGCGTAGCGCCCGATCTCGTAGCCGATGGCCCGCAGGATTCCGGTTTCCTGGGTGTCCGGCTCGGCGCGCGCGATGATCGTGCGCAGGGTGCGCATCACGCCTTCGGGCGCGCGACGGGTGAAGAAGTCGATGCGGTCGAGGCCTCGTTGCAACACCGCATAGGTTTCTTCCAGCTCAGCGCTGGTGGCGTGTTCGGTGGCGCGCCGTCCCCGGGGCAGCACGGCCGTGTCGCGCGCGGCCAGGAAGATCTCGTACGCGAGGATCAGCACCGCCTGGGCCAGGTTGAGGCTCCTGTATTCGGGCAGCGTAGGGACGATCGCCACCCGGTTGCACAGATCCAGCGCCCGGTTGGAGAGTCCCCGGTCCTCGCGCCCGAAGAGCACCGCCACCGTGCCCAGCGACGCACGTTCCACCACCTGCTCCGCCAGTTCCCGGGGCCGCCCGTAGTTACGGTGCGCGGTCCGGGCCCGCGCCGTGGTGCCGAGCACGAAAACGGCGTCGGCCAGGGCGCCGGCAAGCGTGTCGTGGATCTCGGTGCGTTCGACCAGGGGGTCACTGCGGTGGGCGATGCCGGTGATGCGCCAGGCATCGAATTCAGCGGGGCGAACCAGGCGCAGGCGGTCGAGGCCCATGTTCATCATCGCCCGCATGGTGGCGGCGATGTTGACGACGTTCTGCGGTTCGTGCAGAACGATGACCACGTTGGAGAGCGGAGAAGTCTCCGCCGACACATCCTCCTGCATCGGGCGGGCTAGGCCTCGGGAGCTACTTCTTCCTCGGGAGCCTCGGGAAGCTGCGGCAGTTCTTCCGCCTGTCCCTCCATCAGGCCGCGCTTGAAGTTGCGGATGCCCTTGCCCACCCCGCGGGCGAACTCGGGAATCTTGCGGCCTCCGAAGAAGAGGACCAGCAGGCCCAGCGCCAGGAGAATCTCGTTGAATCCGAGGAAAAGGGGCAGCGCCAGAAGGACAACGTCGAATCCTGGACCGAACATGTTTCCTGCCTCGATGTCGTGGGTCAACCTGTACGAGTTAGGCTCCCGCCTCTCGCAGCAACAGCTTCGCGATGGTCTGAAGCTGCATGTTGGTCGTACCTTCATAAATGGTACCGATCTTGGCGTCGCGATAGAGCTTCTCCACGGGGTACTCGCTCGAGAAACCGTATCCGCCGTGCAGATCGACGCACCCCGACGCCACCCTCTGGGCCACCTGCGAAGCAAAGAGCTTGGCCATCGCCGCCTGCCGAATATAGGGTAGCCCGCCGTCACGCAGCCGCGCCGCATTGTACACCATGAGGCGGGCCGCTTCCACTTCGGTGGCCATCTGCGCGAGCTGAAACTGCACCCCCTGGAACTCGGAGACCGAGCGCCCGAACTGCTCCCGCTGCCGCGTATATCGCAGGGTGTGGTCGAGGGCTCCCTGCGCCAGCCCCACCATCTGGGCGCCGATGCCGATGCGCCCTTCGTTGAGGGTCGCGATGGCGATCCTGTATCCCAGACCGACCTCCCCCAGCAGATCGCCGGCGGGGACGCGGCACTCGTCCAGCACCACCTCGGTCGTCGACGACGCCCGGATCCCCAGCTTCCGCTCCCTCTTGCCCACCGAGAGGCCCGGCGTCCCCCTCTCCACCAGGAAGGCGGTGATGCCGCGGTAGCCGGAATCCGGGTCCACGTTCGCGAAGATGACGTAGAGGCCGGCTTCAGCCCCGTTGGTGATCCACAGCTTCTGGCCGTTCAGAATCCAGTGGTCGTCCTCAGGCGCCGCGGTGCAGCGGAGCGCGAAGGCGTCGGACCCGCTTCCCGCCTCCGAAAGGGCGTAGGCCCCCACGGTTTCGGAGGCCAGGCGCGGTAGAAAGCGGCTCTTCTGGTCCTCCGTGCCGTAGCGCAGGAGAGCGTTGATGACCAGGGTATTCTGGACGTCGACCAGCACCGCGACCGCCGGGTCGACCGCGGAGAGTTCCTCGACCACGAGCACCGCCGCGAAGAACGAGCTTCCCGCTCCGCCGAAGCGTTCGGGGATCTCCACCCCCATGAGCCCGAACTCGAACAGCTTGCCGATCAGCGCCGGATCCATGGCGTGCGCCTCGTCCATGGCCGACACTCTCGGCGCGATCTCATCGCGCGCGAAGTCCCGTACTGCCTGTTGAAAGAAGCGTTCCTCCTCGCCCAGAAGGGTCAGCGCGGAACGCCTCCCACTCGGCAAATGTGCTTGCATGGAAGAATCCGTTTCATCGTCCGGTCAAGTCCTCCGGCACAGGCCCCGGACCGTTTCGGGGTCCATGGCCGGCACCGGGAGCGGCCGCCGGGGAAGCCCCGCCCCGCACACGACACCTGGCGGGGATGCGGCGCGCCATACAAACCCCCGCGCGCTTGCTCGCGTTCCACTCGGAAACCCGCGAGACGGAGCCCGCTGGGGCCCTCGGGAGCGATGTCGGCGCCGGACTTGACGGGGCACGAACGCGCTTTCTATAGTCCCGAACCGAAATCCACCGCCAATCCATCTGCGCCCGGAGCATCCATGTCCGACATCCTCGAGCATCTCTACTACACCGAGGAGCACGAGTACGTAGGGGAAACCGACGAGGAGGGCGTCTATGTCGTCGGCATCACCGACTACGCGCAGGGCGAACTGGGCGACATCGTCTACGTGGAGCTGCCCAGAGTCGGCGAGCATTTCGGGGAGATGGATGTATTCGGCGTCATCGAGGCGGTGAAGGCGGTCAGCGACCTGTATTGCCCCATCGCCGGGGAGGTCGTTGAAGTGAACGAGACCATCGACCTCGACCCGGCCCTGGTGAACACCGACCCCTACGGCGACGGCTGGATGATCCGCCTGCGCGCGGATGATGACAACGCCGTCGGGGGGCTGATGAGCGCCACCGACTACGAATCCCACATCGAAGGGTGAAGAACCCCGGATCCGCGCTCCGCGCATCGCTCGAATGATGCCCGACATCGCGCGTGAGAACCGCTTTGCCAGGCGGCACCTGGGGCCCGGTCCCGGTGATGTGCGCGCGATGCTGAAGGGGCTCGGGTACGATTCCCTCGACGGGCTGGTCGCGGACACCGTACCCGAATCGATTCGACTGGGACCGGAGCTGGATCTTCCCGAGGGGATCTCCGAGCACGAGCTGATCGAACGGCTGCGGGAGATTGCCGCCCGCAACCAGGTGTTCCGCTCCTATCTCGGGATGGGCTATTCGGGCACGCTCACCCCTCCCGTGATTCTCCGGAACATCCTCGAGAACCCCGGCTGGTACACACAGTACACCCCCTACCAGGCCGAGATCGCGCAGGGCCGGCTGCAGGCGCTGCTGAACTATCAGACGATGGTCGGGGACCTGACGGGTTGCGCGGTCGCCAATGCGTCGCTGCTGGACGAGGCCACCGCCGCCGCCGAGGCCATGACGCTGTGCCTGGCGTCGATCCGAGGCCGCGGACGCAACCGCTTCCTTATCGCCTCCGACTGCCACCCGCAGACCATCGAGGTGGTGCGGGCCCGGGCGATTCCGCTCGGTATCGAGGTGGTGGTCGAGCACCCGCGCGACTGGGCGCTGGACGAGAGCGTGTTCGGCACGCTGGTCCAGTATCCGGCCACCGACGGCACGGTGCGCAATTACCGGGCGCTCTCGGACGCGGTTCACGAGGCCGGCGCCCTGGTCGTCATGGCCACCGACCTGCTCGCCCTCACCCTGCTCACCTCGCCGTGGGAGATGGGCGCCGACATCGCGGTGGGCAACAGCCAGCGCTTCGGTGTCCCGCTCGGCTACGGCGGACCGCACGCGGCCTTCATCGCGGCGCGCGACAACATGCGGCGCAAGATGCCGGGCCGGATCATCGGGGTCTCCGTCGACACCCACGGCAACCCGGCGCTGCGCATGGCGCTGCAGACCCGCGAGCAGCACATCCGACGGGAGAGGGCCACCTCCAACATCTGCACCGCCCAGGTGCTGCTCGCCGTCATGGCGGGCATGTACGCCGTCTACCACGGACCGGACGGGCTGCGGCGCATCGCCACTCGCGTGCGCAACCTCACCGGTGTGCTGGCGGAGGGCGTACGCAGGCTGGGACACCGTGTGGTCAACGATGTCTTCTTCGACACGCTTACCGTCCAACCCGCGGGCATGAGCGCGCGCCAGGTCGTGGAGCGGGCCCGGGAGCGCGGCATCAATCTGCGCGAGAACGCCGGATGCGTCGGGGTATCGCTTGACGAGACGGTGGGACCCGAGGACCTGGACGACCTCTTCCGAGCCTTCTCGGTCGAGGGCAGTCCCGGATTCGACGCCTGCGGACTGGCGCGGGAAGCGGACGTCCCGCCCCTGCCCCCCAGGCTTGCGCGAGCGAGCGCGTTCCTCGATCACCCGGTGTTCAACAGCTACCACTCCGAAACGGAGATGCTGCGCTACATCCGCCGTCTGGAGAGTCGCGATCTCTCGTTGACCACAAGCATGATCCCGCTCGGTTCATGCACAATGAAGCTGAACTCCACCGCACAGATGACGGCGGTGTCGTGGCCCGAGTTCGGGGCCATGCACCCCTTCGCGCCGCCGGAGCAGGCCCGGGGATATCGCCACATCATCGCGGACATGGAACGCTGGCTGGCCGAGATCTCCGGCTTCGCCGCCACCTCCCTGCAGCCCAACTCGGGGGCTCAGGGGGAGTACGCCGGCCTCCTGGTCATCCGCGCGTACCACCGCGACCGCGGCGACACCGGGCGCGATGTGTGCCTCATCCCCTCCTCCGCGCACGGGACGAACCCGGCGAGCGCGGTCATGGCGGGGATGCGGGTGGTGGTGGTGAAGTGCGACTCGGACGGAAACATTGACACGGGCGACCTGCGCGCCAAGGCGGACCGGCACGCCGACCGTCTGAGCGCGCTCATGGTCACCTATCCGTCCACCCACGGGGTCTTCGAGGAACGCATCCGCGAGGCCTGCGACATCGTGCGCGCGCGCGGGGGGCAGGTCTATCTGGACGGCGCCAACCTGAACGCCCAGGTGGGGCTGGCGCGCCCGGGCGACTACGGCGCCGACGTGTGCCACATCAACCTGCACAAGACCTTCGCCATCCCGCACGGTGGCGGCGGCCCCGGGATGGGGCCCATCTGCGCGGCCGAGCACCTGGCGCCGTTCCTTCCCGGTCATCCGCTGGTGAAGACGGGGGGAAGCAAGGCGATCGGACCCGTGTCCGCGGCGCCGTGGGGAAGCGCGAGCATCCTGCTCATTTCCTGGGCCTACATCGCGCTGCTCGGACGCGTGGGGGTTCGCAAGGCGACCGAGATCGCCATCCTGAACGCCAACCACATGGCGAACCGGCTGGAGAAGTATTTCCCGGTGCTCTACAAGGGCGCGCGCGGGCGGGTGGCGCATGAGTTCATCCTCGACCTGCGGCCGCTCAAGCGGGCCACCGGGATCACCGACGAAGACGTGGCCAAGCGCCTCATGGATTACGGCTTCCACGCCCCCACCATGTCGTTCCCGGTTGCGGGCACGATCATGGTCGAGCCCACCGAGAGCGAGTCCCGGGAGGAGCTGAACCGCTTCTGCGATGCGCTGGTCTCGATCCGGGCGGAGATCCAGCAGATCGAGCTGGGGCTCGCCGATCGCCACGACAATGCCCTCAAGAACGCCCCGCACACGGCGGTGGTGGTGGTGAACAGCGAGTGGAATCACGCCTACACCCGGGAGCAGGCCGCATTTCCCGCTCCGTGGACGAGAGAGGCGAAATTCTGGCCCTCGGTGGGCCGGGTCAACAATGCATTCGGCGACCGCAATCTGGTCTGCGTCTGTCCTCCCGTAGAGAGCTACTCGGAGATTTAATCATGGCCAAGCTGACGTATCACGGACACGCCACCTTTCTTCTCGAACTGAACGACGGCACGCGCATCTCGATCGACCCCTGGTACGAAGAGAGTCCCGCCAACGACCTGTCCCTCGCGGATCTGGGCAACGTCGACTACGTGCTGTGCTCTCACGGGCACTTCGACCACTTCGCGGACGCCATCCCGCTCGCGCGCGCGACCGGCGCCACGCTGGTCTCGACCTTCGAGATCGTGGCGTTCGCCCAGAGCCAGGGGATCGAGAACGCGCATCCGATGCACATCGGGGGCGGCTACAACTTCCCCTTCGGGCGCGTGAAGATGACGCCCGCGCTGCACGGCGGTCAGGTGCACGGCGACACCACCGGGGCCTACACGACGGTCCCGGGCGGGCTGCTCATCGACGCCGACGGCACCCGGGTCTACCACGCGGGCGACACCGCGCTGCTGACGGACATGCAGCTGCTGCGCGGCCAGGTGGACGTGGCCCTGCTGCCCATAGGCGACAACTTCACCATGGGCCCGGACGACGCGGCCATCGCGGTCGACTTCATCCAGCCGTCCGTGGTGGTGCCGATCCACTACAACACCTTCCCGCCCATCGTGCAGGATCCGGAGGCGTTCCGGGCGCTGGTGGGGGACGCCGCGCGGGTCGAGGTGATGGCGGCGGGGGACGTGCTGGATCTGGCGGGCGCCTGATCGGGACAGGCAATTCGGCGGTTCACGGTCCCCTGCCGTGTCGGGCGATGCGCGCTGTCGGAGGGAATCCTGACGGGGGTCTGCTGACCCTCGACCCGGAGGTCTTCCGCCCGAGGTCCGCAGGCGATGGCCGGCGGGCGGCTGTCCGAGGAAGAGGCCCTGAGCGAGCCGGCGGCGGCGGAGCTGTCCAGGGTCCGCGAGTTGGATCTTCCCGACGGGCGAGAGCGCAACCGTGGTGCCCCGGAGAGCAGGCGATGGCTCTGCAGAGGTCTACGGGCGCCCCAGTGGCTGACGTCCAGGCCGCTGATCCCCCGGCTTGTCCCGCCGCCTCCGAGGCGCGCCTCGGTGCGATTGGTTGCGCTCATCCCCGTCCCGCTTCTGCGCCGTTGACGCGCGCGGGATTTCCTTTCGGTCGCGGGGCGGCCGGCGGACCAGGGTGGCGCGGGACATGAGCGGGCTGCCCGCGGCGCTGACGGGTTCTTCGGTCCGCCGCGGGGTGGCCGGCGGGGCAGGGTGGCGCGGGACCGCGGCGCTGATGGGCCGTCTCCGCTGGACGGTGGTCTTCGATCCGCCCCGCGAGGGCGCGGTCAACATGGCGGTCGACCACGCCCTCGCCGAGACGGCCGAGCCGGACGCGGGGTGGCTGCGCCTGTACCGCTGGACCCGCCCCACCCTCTCGCTGGGCCGCAACGAACCGGCCGCGGGCGCCTACGACTTCGGGCGCGCGCGGCGGCTGGGCGTCGACGTGGTGCGCCGTCCCACCGGCGGCCGGGGCGTCTTGCATGACTCCGAGCTGACGTACGCGGTGGTCGCCCCGGTCGCCGCGGTCGGACGGTTGCGGGCGGCCTACCTGGTGGTGCAGCACAGCCTGGCCGCCGCGCTGCGTTCCCTCGGGGCGGACGCCCGGTTGGCTACGGGCGTGGTAGCGGCCGCACCGCGGGCGGGAGCCTGCTTCGACGTGACCACGGGGGGAGAGGTGGTGGCGGGGGGGCGGAAGCTCACCGGCAGCGCGCAGGCCCGCATCGGCCGCGCCTTCCTGCAGCACGGGTCCGTCCTGATCGACGGCACCCAGGAGCTCGCCCGCGAGCTGTGCCGGCAGCCGGTCGAAGCGGGCACGGCACCCGCGTCCACGACCCTGCGCGAACAACTCGGTCGCGCGCCCTCGTGGCGGGAAGTCGCGACCGCGGTTGCCGACGGCCTCGCCGCCGAACTGGAAACGGAAATGGCCGAAGGAGAGCTTCCGCAGCCGGCGATGCGGCTGATCCACTCGCTTGAGCAGCGCTACCGATCGAGCGAGTGGACGTTGCGTCGGTGAAAAACTCCCCTCCTGCGGCCCAGACACACCAGGGACGGAGGATCCATTGTGATGTTGACCCAGACCTGAAGTTGCTCCGTTGATCCCCGTTTCGTCGGACCGCATTGGAAGCCATCCGTTGTCCCAGGCAGCCTGCCCGAGGCTACGTGTCCGGGACGGTGAAGAACGGCTGGGTAGCGGATCTCGACCGTACGATGACCGTCGAGGCAAGCCTTCCATTTCGAGCAACGCTTCCACCGGAAGCGGAGAAACATGCGGCGTCGAGCGTTGCTCGCTTCCTCTCGTCAAGTTGACCGCTGCCCCGGAAACATCAGATTTCGCTACCGGTTCGCTCCTCCCGAACCGGCTATGCCTCTCCATTTCGGGCCAGCGCAATGACTCCGAGCAACCTGTACGTCAACCAGGACCGAGGGTACCTCCGCATCTCAGGTGGTTTGGGCCTTGAGTCATTTCGCCGCCTGCTCGCAGCGATACATCAGGCCACGACCGAGAATGGGTTCACTGAGGTCACGCTCGACTTTTCTGACACGACCTGGGTGTTCCCGGGCCCGATGCTAGCCGTCCTTGCGGCCTGCACGCGGCTTCGCGACGAGTCCGATGTGGACTTTTCCCTGGTTCGACCGACCAAGGGTAGTGTGCGGCGCCTCTTCTCGAACGCGAACTGGGCACACCTGATGGCTCCGCAGATGTTTCCGAAGTCAACGTGGCACCCGACCTCCGGGCTGCCTGCGAGCCGATTCGGTTCACCGGAAGAGCAATACGAGATCGTAAGTGAAATCATCGACGCGGTCCTCGCGTCTCCCGCGGGGCTTAGGCGTTCGAGTCTCGCAGCCTTCGAATGGGCGGTGAACGAGATTACCGACAACGTGCTGCAGCATGCTGACTCGGCGCAGGGCGGGTTGGTCCAGCTGAACCACTATCCTGACGGAAAACGGTTGGAATTCGCCGTTGCGGATGCCGGCCGGGGCATTCCCGACACGATGCGAACGACAAGGCGCGAGATCTCCGACTCCCAAGCCCTTGAGCTTTCGATCCAGCGCGGAATCACCCGTGACAAGGAGGTAGGTCAGGGAAACGGCCTTTTCGGAACACACAGGGCATCCAGGGTGGGCAGGGGTGATTTCGCAATCCACTCTGGATACGCAGGCATCCACTCCGACCTCAAAGTTCGCGAGGAGACCCTGCCCGTCGCCGGTACCCTGGTCATCGTCACGCTGGACTATTCGGATCCGGAAGCGCTGTGGCGAGCCCTCGACATCCACGATACCGGCGCCGACCCGGCGGGCGACTACATCGAGAACCGCTATGAAGGTGACGGCGACGATGTTCTGCACTTCGTCGTGCGAAGCGAGGCCAGTTCCGTCGGATCGAGATCGTCGGGCAAGTTCGCGCGGACCAAGCTTGAGAACTTGATGAAGATGTATCCCAGCTATCCAGTCAACATCGACTTCAGCGACATTTACATCGTCTCGAGCAGCTTCGCGGACGAGTTGCTCGGCAAGCTCTTCGTACGCATGGGAGCACTTCGGTTCATGAACGCTGTCAACTTGCAGCGGGTGTCCCCGACGGTTAGAGCCGTGCTCGACCGCGCGATCCTGCAACGGGTGCGGCAGGAAGCTGACGAGGACTGAGGCCCGACTCGGCGAGCGACTTCCCCTGACTCGCAGCAACCGGATCAGCATGAAGCGCGTCGCCATGGAGAGCACGGCTCCGGCACCCCCGCGGATGTCTCGGACAGGTCCCGAGTTAGGATCCGGTCTCTCGCCTGAGATCAGCGTCCGACAACCCTTGACACATCCCGAGCCTGCCTTCACCTTACCTGCTCCGGTGCTAGGATAAGCTCTGGACAACTGGGTGGGCTGTCCGCTTGTGGGCAGTCATTCCGTATGCCTTGAAACCAGCTCATGGAGGGCACTCCCTTGGCCGCAATTACTTACCTCTACGTTGCGCTCCTGCAGATTCCCGGGATGGAGGCGCCCGAGCAGACCCTCGGTGAGCAGATGGGATTCATCTGGGAGCAGACGGGTTTCATGCGCTACCCGCTGGCCGCCTGTATCGTCGTCGGCATCATCGTGATCATCTGGAAGTTCTTCGACCTGATGGCGAAGAGCGGCCGCACCAAGAAGATCCTCGCCGAGGTCGACGCGCTTCTCGCCGACGCGCAGCTGCAGGAGGCGATCGAGGTAACCCGCGAGTCCAACACTCCGGCGGCCAACATCCTCTACGCAGGGCTGGAGCGGCATGAGGAGGGCACCGATCGGGTCATGAAGGCCATCGAGAACCAGGGTCTCATCGAGTTGAGCCGCCTGGAGCGGGGCCTGGTCATTCTGGCGACCCTCACCAACATCGCCCCGCTGCTGGGCTTCCTGGGGACGGTGATCGGGATGATCATCGCCTTCCAGTCCATCGAGCTGGCCGGCGAGGTCGAGGCGACGCTGGTGGCGGGCGGCATCAAGGTGGCGCTCCTCACGACCGCCGCAGGCCTCACGATCGCGATCCCCGTGAGCATCGCCCACAACTTCTTCGTATCGCGCATCGACTCGCTCGTCATCGACATGGAAGAGTCGGCACAGAAGATGATCGACGCGCTCCACGCGATGGAAACCGGGAGAGCATCCATATAGCCGGAAACCGGAATTCGCACGCGAAAGGTCACCCCTTGGGGTGGCCTTTCGTCATTTTTGGGTCTGGGGGCTGACGATGAAGACGTTTTTCGCGCTCGCATTGACCTTCCTCGCTTCAGCGGGCCTGGCTGTCGTCGTTCCTGCCCCGGTCTCCTCCCTCATCCAGGAGCTGCAGCCCCCTCAGATCGCCGGATCAGGCACCGCCACGGGCCTCGACCGGCCCTGGCACACCGCGCTGGCGCTGAGAGAGGCGCTTTCCCGAACCGATTCGCCCGAACCCGCCGCGATCCTGGAGCTGGCCCGTGCGGAGGCTGGGTGGCAGAACTGGACGCAGGTGAACGAGCTGCTGGAGGATACCGAGTGGCTCGACGATGAAAACGGCGGGGCAGGATGGTTCCTTCTGGGCAGGGCGGCGGAGGCCACGGAAGGCTGGGCCGCCGCCGAGAGCGCGTTCAGCGCGTATCTTGCCAGCGGAGGCCGGGACGAGGAAGCAGTTCTGCGCCTGATCCGGGTTCTTGCCCGCTTGAGCCGCCCCGGCGATGCCCTGCGGGCGCTCGAGGCAATTGCGACGGGCCGTACGGACTTCTTCAACAGCCGGATCCGGCTGGAGGTCGCGGACATCCTCGCCCCGCTGGGTGACACAGCCGGCGTCCGGCTTGCGAGCGCCGGGATCACCGACGAGGAGGTCCGGGAACGCGGCTGGCTGCTCTACTCCGACGCCTACCTGGCCGCGGGTGACAGCGTCGGCGCGGAGAGGTTCCTCGACCGGACCGTGGCCTCCATCTCCGACGGCGGGCGCCGTGCGCGGGGCTGGGCAACACTGGGCGAGCTGCGGCGGGCGCGCGGGGACGAAGAGGGCGCGCTCTCGGCCTTTCGGGAGGTGCTGGAGGCGGCCGACCGGGGCAGCGCCGCCACTCTGGCCGCCACCGCCCTGGCCGAGTCGGGCACGGTTCCGACCAGAGACCTGCCTGCGCTGGGACGGGTGCTTCAGCGCGGCGGAGAGCCGGCGCTGGCGCTCGAGGTCTACGACCGCTACCTGGAGGAGGCCCCCACCACCCTCCCGGTCACGCTCCGCCTCGCTCGCGCGCGTCTGCTTGCCGGCGCCCCACGGCTCTCCGAAGCCAGGGAAGAGTTCGCCCGCCTCGCCGAGAGCGAAGACCCCGCCGTCGGCGCGCCCGCCCTCGACAACCTGGCCCGGGTACAGCGGCGGCTCGGGGCGGGCAGAGAGGCGCAGGCGTCGCAGGAGCAGCTGGTGGAGCGCTTCCCGGGAAGCCGCGAAGCGGTCGATTTCATCTTTTTCCGCGCCGACGCAGACCACGATGCGGGCCGTTTCTCCCGGGCCATGGACGGATACGGTCGAACCGCGTCGATGGCGCCGACCATGGATCGCGCCAGCCTCGCGCGCATGCGCCTCGGGCAGCTCCACATCGGCGCTGGCGATCACGAGCACGCCGCCGCGGTCTTCGAAGACTACCTCGCAGACTTCCCCGACGGGCGGCGGTGGCAGGAAGCCGCGTACTGGGCGGCCTGGAACCGCCTTCGGCTGGGCGACCACGAGCGCGCGGCCGAGCATGTGGCGCTCGCCACCCGAGGAGATCCCCTCTCCTACTACGCGTTCCTGGGAGCGGAACTCCTCGGCGAAACCTACGACCCCGTTCTGGACCCCGACCCGCCCTTTGACGAAGCCAGCGTCTTCTGGATGTATGAAGAACTGCGGGAAGCTCGACTGCTGAGGCGCGCGGGGATGACCTCGGCCGGGCGCGACATCATGGAGCGGCTGGCCGAGCGAGCGAGCGGATCCCCGGGGGCGCTGCTCAGGCTGGCCGAGGGACTCATCGCGGAGGGCATGTACATCGAAGGAATCCGTATCGGTGGACAAGCCCAGAACGCTGGATACCCCCGCTCGCCCCGCCTCGTGCGAGCCGCATATCCGCTCCCCTACCGCGACATCATCTTCGACGAGGCGGCGAAACACGAAGTGGACCCCTTCCTGATGGCCGCGCTCATCCGGCAGGAATCCGCCTTCGACGCGGGAATCGTTTCCGTGGCAGGCGCCATCGGGCTCATGCAGGTGATTCCCGCAACCGGACAGGAACTCGCGCGCCGGGAGGGACCGCGCCCCTTCACGTCGGCGGCCCTCAAGGCCCCCGACGTCAACCTGCACCTGGGCTCGCGCTACCTCGCGCAGATGTTCGGCCGCTACGACGGCCAGCTTCCGCTGGTGCTGTCGGCCTATAACGCGGGTCCCTCCCGCGCCTCGCGCTGGAGCCGCCTGCCGGAAGCTTCGGATCTCCAGCGCTTCACGGAGCGGATTCCGTTCCTCGAAACCCGCAACTACGTGAAGAGCGTCGCGCGCAACGCCCGGATCTATCGCTGGCTGTATGGCGACGGGTCATGAACTCGCCCACACTCTTCCTGATCGACGCCTACGCGCTCATCTATCAGTCGTTCTTCGCCTTCGCCAGCCGACCCCTCACCAACTCCAGAGGGGAGAATACCTCGGCGGAGTGGGGCTTCCTCAACTACCTGCTCCGGATCCGCGACGAGTTCGCGCCCGAATACCTCGCGGTGGTCTTCGACGCCGGCTCGAGCCAGCGCAAGGAGTGGTACCCCGCATACAAGGCGACGCGGGAGAAGATGCCGGAGGATCTGCGCGAAAGCCTGGGCCGCATCCGGACTTTGCTGGACGCGCTCCACAACCCCGTGGTCGAAGTCGAAGGCTTCGAGGCGGACGACGTCATCGCGTCGCTGGCAGTGCTCGCCCTGGAAAAGGGTGTCGAGGCCGTCATCGTCTCGGGGGACAAGGACTTCTACCAGCTCCTGCGCCCAGGCCTTCGCCTGTTCCGGCCTGCGCGCGGAGGAAAAGCGGGCGTGGCGGCGGAGTGGGTGGACGAGTCGAATGCGGGCAAGCGCTTCGGGGTCCCTCCGGGCCGCATCGTGGACTATCTGGCGCTGATCGGAGATTCCTCCGACAACGTGCCCGGAGCCCCGGGCATCGGGCCCAAGACCGCGGTCAAGCTCATCCGGGAGTACGGAGACCTGGAGCAGATACTTGCGCACGCGGAAGAGGTGCGGGCCAAGCGTCCCCGCGAGTCGCTGCTCCACAACGGAGACCAGATTCGCCTGTCCCGGCGCCTGGTGACCATCCTCACCGACGTGCCGGTGGAACTCGACCTTGATCAGTTGGCCGTGCGCGCGCCGGATCGAAAGCGGATCCGCGATCTGCTGCTACATCTCGAGTTCTACACCTTGCTGGAGCGCTTCGCCAGCTTGTCGGCAGTCGACGAATCGGCGTCCGGACCAGAGAGCGTCGACTACCAACTGGTGCTCGACGCGGGTGAAGTGGAGGGCTTGGCCGAAGAGATCCGCGGGCTAGGCGAAGTGGCCCTGGCCGTACTCACCGCGTCCCCCGATCCGATGCGTGGACCCATCGCGGGGATCGCCCTCTCCACCCAGCCCGGCAAGGCCCGCTACTTCCCCCTGGCACACGAGCCCGCGCTCGATCTGGAGATGGAGGCGTTCGCCGCGGGGTCGGCGATCAACCTTCCCGGACTCGATTCCCCTGCCATGATTCCTCTGCGCGATCTGCTCGAGGACGCCGGGGTGCGCAAGATCGGACACGACCTCAAGCACGGGATGGTCGCGCTGGCGGACGCCGACATCACCCTTGAGGGAACTTCCTTCGACACCATGGTGGCGTCGTACCTCCTCAAGCCCGAGCTTCGAGGCCACGAGCTTGAGAGTCTGGCGGCCAACATCCTTGGACTTGAGACGACACCGCTCAAGGAACTCGTCGGAACGGGAAAGAAGGAGGTTCCGCTCACTCGGCTCGCTCCCGAGCAGATCCTCTCCCATGCCTGCGAACGCGCGGATTGTGCGGGGCGCCTGCGGGATCGCTTTCGGTCTGAACTGGAGGGTCACGCTCTCGATGAACTCTTCCGGGCCGTGGAGATGCATCTGGTGCCGATCCTGGCGCGCATGGAGCGCAACGGGGTCCGTATCGATCCCCTCTTCTTCAGCGAGATGAGCCGCCAGCTGGAATACGAACTTCGGCTGGTGCAGGAGGAAATCTTCAAGGAGGCGGGCTCCGAATTCAACCTGAATTCGACGCCCCAGTTGCGGACCGTGCTCTTCGAAGACCTGGGGCTCCCGGTCATCCGGAAGACCAAGACGGGGCCCTCAACGGCCGCAGCGGTGCTCGAGGAGCTGGAGGCGCTCGGTTATCGGGTGCCCCGGCTACTGATGAAATACCGTCGTATGGAGAAGCTGCGGAGCACCTACATCGACGCCCTTCCCGGCATCGTTCATCCGCGCACCGGGCGCATCCACACCCATTTCAACCAGACCGTCGCGGCCACCGGCAGGCTGTCGTCCAGCAACCCCAACCTGCAGAACATCCCTATCCGCACCAAGATCGGGCGGGAGATTCGCAAGGGGTTCGTCGCCGCCCCGGGATATGTTCTGCTCACGGCCGACTATTCCCAGATCGAGTTGCGCATCCTGGCGCATTTCTCGGGCGATCCCGCCTTCGTGACCGCCTTCCGGGAAGGGAGCGACATCCACCGGCAGACGGCCGCCGTCATCTTTGACGTGCCCGTGGAAGCGGTGACCTCACGCATGCGCAACCAGGCCAAGACCATCAACTTTGCCACCCTGTACGGGCAGGGAGCCTTCTCTCTGGGGCGCCAGCTGGGCATGCCCCGTGACGAGGCGCAGCACTTCATCGACCAGTACTTCGAGCGTTTCAGCGGCGTGCGCGCCTTCCTCGACGAGCAGGTCTGGCTGGCAAGACAGCGGGGTTACGTGGAAACGTTGTCGGGGCGCCGGCGCTACGTGCCCGAGCTGGCCTCGCGCAACTGGAACATCCGTGCCCACGGGGAGCGAATCGCGCGCAACACGCCCATCCAGGGGACGGCGGCGGATGTCATCAAGAAGGCGATGATCGAGGTTCAGCTGGCCCTCGACGAAGCCGGCTCCGGGGCGATGCTGCTCCTGCAGGTGCACGACGAACTGGTGCTCGAAGTGCCGGCGGAGGAACTGGGTGGGATTCGCGAGCTGGTGGTGTCGCACATGCAGGATTCCACGGTGCTGGACGTGCCGCTGGTGGTGGACACCGGCGCTGGCGAGAGCTGGTTCGAGTGCAAGGGCTAACGAGCAACAGTCAAGCGTGGCGTCGAGCACGTTAAAACTGGCCTGACCGGACCGGGGCTCCGATCGGCCCATTCCGTCATTCCTTCGCCCGGATTTTCCCGCGAACGTGAAAGCGTCGGGAGCAATCCAGTTTCACGCGAAGGAGGGAGAGACGCCGATGAGCCGGTCGGTAAACAAGGTCATCCTGATCGGGAATGTCGGGCGAGATCCGGACATCCATGAGACCCAGGGACGAAAGATGGTGGCGCACTTCTCGCTCGCCACCAACCAGAGGATCCGTCGCGGCGGGGGTGACATCGAAGAGCGGACGGACTGGCACCGGATCACGGTGTGGAACAAGACCGCGCAGTTCGTTCAGGACCACGTGAGGAAGGGAGACCGGGTCTATATAGAGGGCCGCCTCGAGTACGACTCCTACGAGCGGGACGGCATCACCATTCCCACAGCCGACGTAAACGCGCGCGAGCTGGTGCTGCTCTCGCCCCGGAACGACCCCTAGGGTCACGTCCGGCTTCAACCCGCCTCCCGCGAGGCGAAGCCGACCCTCCAGAGCTAGAAGAGGTCGCGGAAGCGCCGGTTGAGATCCAGGACGACCTCCCAGGCGCCGCCGTTCAAGCCGCGTACCAGGTCCATCTGGAGAAGATCCCAGCCGAGGGCGAGACCCAGTCCGGCGGAGAAGCGCGAGATGCGGGGCGGGCGGGCGTCCCACGACTCCGGCACCCGGGCGGAAGAGAGGCGCGTGCGTCCCACCGCGCCCACGCCGCGGATCCGCAGCCACGGTCCGAGTAGTTCGCGCGAGCCCTCGACCCGGAATAGCCAGAAGGCGTCGCCGACCAGGGAGCGGTAGTCGTACCCGGGGAGGGTCTCGCGACCGCCCAGGAGGTAGAGCGACTGCAGGGGTGCGCCCACAGAGACAGTGGCGGCATCGAGCGTCGAACGGAGTTCCACGCCGTGTTGCAGCCATCGGCGGGCGGCCGCGAAGTGCAGGGTTGTTTCCTGGTAGGTCGCGCCTGCGAAGCTGCCCCATGTGGCACCCGCTTCTCCGAAGAGCCGGTTGGGGTTCCCGGCCGAGGCGGACAGCCGGACGGCAGCGAGGTCGCCTTCACTGATGACCCGGATCGGGCGCCAGCCTGTGTCGACCGGCTCCTCGCCGACCGCGACGTGCGCATTAAGATGGCGTTCATAGCGCACCTCGACGCGCGCCGACACCGGTCCGAGCGACCGGGCCCCCTGGGCGCGCATTCCGGTTGCGAAGTACGGATCGGTCCAGTCGCTCTGGCGCAGCAGCGAGGAGAGAGTGTTCATGATTGGGCTCGACCCCGGGACCGGGCCGATGTCGCGCGGCTCGCGAAGGAACAGATCGATCCCCAGAGCGCCCGCGCCAGCGGGATCGGGATCCTCGAGCACGGCGCTCAGGCGACCCACCGGGCGGCCCTGGGCGTAGGAGTAGCCCACCAGCGCGCCGAGATACAGGCGATCCGCGGCGCGAACGCTGACCCCTGCCTGGGTGACCCAGCCCTCGGCTCGGTTGTAGCGCACCGTCTCGGAGACGGGCAGAAGGGCGAAGCGAAGGCGGCGCAGGCCGCTCAGGTAGCGACCGCGCACCAGCCGGGCCGCCTCGGCCTGTATGTCGATCAGCTCGGAGGTGGGGTCGAGCCCCTCCTCGTCGATCTGGGCGTAAAGATCGCGCTCGAAAGGGAACGCCCGCAGCGCCTCGTCGTTCGGCCGCATGATCCGGGGTCCGAGAAAGAACACCTCCGGAAAGTCGGCATCGAAGTCGTACTCGCCAATCTCCCAGCGGCCGCGGATGGTGCTGCCCACGGCCAGATCCAGGTACGAGAACTCCCGCCGGATCTCGACGCTCTGCCGATAGGGGAGCCAGTACCGGCGATCCCAGAGGGCGTTGTCCAGCGACACCCGGATGTAATCGAGTTGTGGATCGATATAGGATGCGGGCGTGAAGGTGAAGTTCATGCGCACGATGGCGGCGGATTCCCGGTCGAGAAAGACCGTACCCACGAAACCGGGGTGGCCCGGATCGCGCGGACGCACCTGCACCTCGTAGACCCGGACGGGCTCGATACCGTCCGCGAAGGCAACCGTGACCGAGTCCGCCAGGAGGAACTCGTACCAGTCGGTCGCGCCCGGAGCGAGGGGATGGAGCACCGAGGCCACCTCGTCCCCGTTCCCGACGCGGATCATGTCGCCGAAGTTTTCCTGCACGACGGTCAGGTGGTCGACGTGGTAGCGGATGCTGGTGGGCATCCGTCGCTCGTCGCGGCGACCGAGAATGTGCTGCTTGGTGAAGTGGGGGGCCTTCCAGAACAACCGCACCACGAGCTGATCGGTCTTGACCAGGTTGCGCTCCTCGGTGTCCTGCCGGTCGAGGAAGTAGTAGACGTAGCCGCGCGCGTCGGCCGTATACGCACCGAGGCCACCCAGGGCGGCGGCCTGCCGGGTGGCCGTGCCGCGCTCGAGGAGTTCCAGAACCCGGGATCCGTTCCAGAGGGGAGCTTGCTGGGCGGAGGCGGAGGAAGCTGCGGCGGCGAGGGAGAGCGTCAGGCCGATGGCGCGCACGGGAAGGGACATCCAGATCCAGCCGCTGGACGCACGGACACATATCCGCAGTTTTCCGGGGCGATGTCGGCGGAGTGCCGGAAGAGCGGGCCTGCGGGGAACGCCGTGAACCGGAGTCCCGGTCAGTTCGCGCTCCAGAAGCCGGACAGCGAATCCCCCTGGGGGCTGTCGCGCAGCTTCTCGAATGCGCGGTTGCGAATCTGGCGAATGCGTTCGCGCGTGACCCCCAGAAGCACGCCGATCTCTTCGAGCGTGCGCTCCTCCCCGTCGTCCAGGCCGTAGTAGAGGTAGAGGATCTTGCGCTCGCGCTCGGTCAGATACTTCTCGAACATGTCCTCCATGAAGGCCCGGCGAGCCAACGCTTCCACATCCAGCTCGATATCCGCAGCCTCCACGCCGGCGAAGCGTTCGCCGAAGCTCGAGCTGTCCCGGTCGCGGCGGTCGATGGGCGCGTCCAGACTGAGCTCGGTCGCGGCCACCCGGCGCAGTGCGCGGATGGTCTCGACCGGCTCCTGCATCTCCTTGGCGATCTCCTGATCGGTGGGAGAGCGGCCCAGTTCCTGGGTCAGCGCGGTGTCGGTACGCGCCAGCTTGGCCAGGTTGGAGTTCTGGTTCAGGGGGATGCGCACCGAACGGGTCTGCTCGGCCAGCGCCTGCAGGACGGTCTGGCGGATCCACCAGACCGCGTAGCTGATGAATTTGACCCCTTTGTCGGGATCGAACTTCTTGACCGCCTTCAGCAGGCCCTCGTTGCCGATGCACACCAGTTCGGCGAGGCCGAGCCCGCGACCCTGGTACTTCTTTACGTAGGAAATCACGAAGCGGAGGTTGGCGGTCACCAGCCGTTCGGCCGCTTCCATATCTCCCGTCCGAGCCCGCCGTGCCAGCTCGCGCTCTTCTTCGGGATCCCGGATGAGCGGGTACTTCTCTACGTCCTGCAAATACTGATCGAAGGAGTCTAGACCACGGGAGGATGAGAACATCCAGTGCGCGCCTACCGGGGGTGGGTCTACAAAACAGCGATGGCTGGCCTACGGACAGCAAGTCAGAAAATCTAATACCACTAATCTTGACAGGTCAAAACCCGATTGGGTTGCATCGATGGGATGATCGGGAACCAGGCATGGGGTGACGAGAGCCCGGGCATGGGGTGACGGGAGCCCAGGAATGGGGTGACGAGAGCCCGGGAATGGGGTGACGGGAGCCCGGGAATCGACTCGCCCTGCTAGTGGAAGAACCTCCCTCTGCCCACGAAAGTGCCCTGCAACGTCCCTCCCGGCTTTCCCGCCAGGCCGTCCAGCCACTCGTTGAGGGAATCGATGCGGTTGGCGATCACATGAATCACCCCCTGTTCCTTCTCCAGCCGGCCGTGGCAGACCATCAGCCGCGCGGTGAGCAGGGCGCGGCGGCAGCGTTTCTGAACCGAGGGGAACACCACCAGGTTGGCGGTTCCGGTCTCGTCCTCCAAGGTCACGAATACGATCTTGCCCGCCGTGCCCGGCCGCTGGCGGCACAGCACGATGCCTGCGACGGTGACGCGCGCTCCGGCGGGGAGCTCCTCCAGCTGCCGGGCCGGGCGCACCCCCCGGCCGTCCAGCCGCTCCCTCAGCAGGGCGGCGGGATGCTGCTTGAGGGACAGCCCGGTGGTGCGGTAGTCGGCCACCACCTGCTCGCCCGTGGACATGGCGGGCAGGGCCTGCTCCGGGCGTGGCGGCTCTCCCCTGTCGGGGGAGTCGAAGAGCGGTAGTGGCCCCGCCCGGTCCAGGGAGCTGATCGCCCAGGCGGCCTGGCGGCGGTCCAGCCCGGTGGAGTTGAAGGCGTCCGCCCTGGCCAGACGGACCAGAACGGCCGGACTGGTCCCCGCCCGCCGCCACAGATCGGCCGGGGAGCGGTACCCCCCTTCCCGGGCGCCCACGATGCGGGCGGCGTCCTCCTCCCTCAGGCCGCGGACCTGTCGCAGCCCCAGCCGCAGCGCCGGACGCGGGGGCGCGGGCGACCCATCCCGACCCGGCAGCTGCGGCCTCGACGCCGGACATCTTCCGGACACCGGATCCACCACATCACCGCGGCCTTCCCCGGCACATTCACGCCACGGAGCACCCGGACCCTGCTCCCCCACCGGCTCCAGGGTGCAATTCCACTCCGAATGGTTGACATCGACCGGACGCACCTCCACTCCATGCTTACGCGCGTCGCCCACGATCTGGGCGGGCGCGTAGAAACCCATGGGCTGGCTGTTCAGGAGAGCGCACGCGAAGATCTCCGGGTAGTGGTGCTTCAGCCACGAGGAGATGTAGACCAGGAGCGCGAAGCTGGCCGCGTGGCTCTCCGGAAAGCCATAGTCGCCGAACCCCTCGATCTGCTGAAAGCATCGCTCGGCGAACTCCCGTTCGTACCCCCTCCCCACCATCCCTTCCACGAATTTGGCGCGGAAGCGGTGGATGGTGCCGTAGTTGCGGAAGCTGGCCATGGCGCGGCGCAGCTGGTCGGCCTCGGCAGGACTGAATCCGGCCCCCACGATGGCGATCTTCATCGCCTGTTCCTGGAAGAGGGGCACGCCCAGGGTCTTCCCCAGCACCTCACGCAGCTCCTCGGACGGGTACCACACCGGCTCCACGCCCCTGCGCCGGCGCAGATACGGATGAACCATGTCCCCCTGGATGGGCCCCGGGCGCACGATCGCCACTTCGATTACCAAGTCGTAGAAGGTGGCCGGCTTCAGGCGTGGGAGCATCGCCATCTGTGCCCGGCTCTCGATCTGGAACACACCCACCGTGTCCGCTCGCTGGATCATCTCGTAGACCCCCGGATCCTCCGCAGGCACGTCCCCCAGGGTGTGGCGGATGCCGTAGTGCGACTCCAGCATAGCGAAGGAGCGGCGGATGCAGGAAAGCATGCCCAGCCCCAGCACATCCACCTTGATGAGCCCCAGCGCCTCGAGATCGTCCTTGTTCCACTCGATCACTGTGCGGTCTTCCATGGCGGCGTTCTCGATGGGAACGATCTCGCACAGCGGCTCGCGGGAAATGATGAATCCGCCCGTGTGCTGGGACAGATGGCGGGGGAAGCCGTACAGTTCCCGAGCCAGCTCCAGAGTCAGGCGCAGGCGCCGGTCCGCGGGATCGAACCCTTCCTCCCGGGCGCGTTCCTCGCCCACCGGCTTCGACCAGACCGAAGCCATGGAGAGCAGCCGGTCGACCGTGTCCTTGCCCAGTCCCATGGCCCTGCCGGTGTCGCGCAGCGCGCTGCGGACGCGGTAGGTCACCACTGTCGCGGCCAGCCCGGCCCGCTCGCGGCCGTACTTGCGGTAGATGTACTGGATGATCTCCTCGCGGCGTTCGTGCTCGAAGTCGACGTCAATGTCGGGCACCTCACCCCGCTCGGCGGAGATGAAGCGCTCAAACAGCAGATCGATGCGGTCCGGGTCGACCGAGGTGATCTCCAGGCAGTAGCACACCGCCGAATTGGCGGCCGAGCCGCGCCCCTGGCACAGGATGCCCATGTCGCGGGCGGTCCGGACGATGTCGGCCACGGTGAGGAAATAGGGGGCGTACTCCAGCTCCCCGATGAGCGCCATCTCGTGTTCGAGGGTCGCCCGCACCTTGGACGGAATACCTTCGGGATAGCGCCGGGCCGCGCCTTGCCAGGTCAGGATCTCGAGCTCCTGCTGGGGCGTGCGGCCTTTGCCGACCACCTCCTCGGGATATTCGTAGCGCAGCTCTTCGAGGGAGAAACGGCAGCGGTCGGCGATCTCCACTGCATTGGCCAGGGCCCGGGGATGATCGCGGAAGAGCACGGCCATCTCCGCGCGGGACTTGAGATGGCGTTCCGCGTTGGCCGCCAGGCGCCAGCCGGCGGTGTCGATGGTGCAGCGCTCGCGTATGCAGGTGAGCAGATCGTGGAGTCGGCGGCGCTCCGGAATGTGCTGGTGCACGTCGCCGGTCGCGACCAGGGGCACATGCTCCGCTTCAGAGAGGGAAGCGAGATCGGCCAGGCGGCGGACATCGTTGCCCCGGTGGATGTAGGTGGCGGCCAGATAGAGAGGTATGCCCAGCCGCTCCCGGTACCACGCCAGCCGTTCGGCGAAACCGGGGCCGGGCACTTCCGGCGGCAGGGCGATGAAGACCTGCTCCCCGGCCGCCTCCACGACATCCTCGCGCCGGAGCCGACACTCCCCCTTGGGTGCGCGCCGGCGTCCGCGGGTGATCAGGCGGGCCAGCCGTCCGTAGCCCTTTCTGGAAACGGGCAGGCAGAGCAGGGACGGCCCGTCCACGAGGTCGAGGCGGGCCCCGGCGATGAAGCGCAGCTCGGTCTCCCGCGCGGCGTGGTAGGCGCGCACGACGCCCGCCAGGGTATTGCGGTCGGTGAGAGCCAGGGCGCGGTAGCCCAGGGCGTGCGCCTGCTCCACCAGCTCCTCGGGGTGGGAGGCGCCACGCAGGAACGAGAAGTTGCTGGTGACCTGCAGCTCGGCGTAGCCACCCGTCCAGGCCGCCGGGCCTCCCTCCAGGCGGCTGCCGGCGAGACGTCCCGCGAGTTCGCGCCCGGCCGTGCTCACGCGAAAAATCCGTGCACGAACCAGCGCGGCGGAGCGGCGGGGTCGAGGGGTTGCTCACGGTAGAGCCAGTAGCGCCGGCCCTCCTCGTCCTCGGTCAGGTAGTAGTCGCGGGACGGGGCGTCCTCCAGCCACCATTCGCACTCCAGCCGCTCGGGCCCCTCGGCCGCGCGCAGCCGGTGCCGCCGCCCGCGCCAGCGGAAGAGGACCGGTGCGCCCGCAAGCTCCGCTCCGCCGGGTTCGCGGGCGACGGTCTCCACCCGCTCCGGGGGGGACAGCAGACGCAGCGGCCGATGCCGTCCCTCCGGCCAGCCCGGGCCGGGTGTCCGCGGCGCGGACAGGGGTTCACGCAGCTGCACCGCGCGCTCGGGCAGCCAGCTCTGGCGCGGGACCGGACAGGCGATGCTTCCGAACCCGAAGCGATTCCCCAGCCGGTCGAGGAGGCCTGCCAGCTCCTCGCCCCTGCCCGGTTCGACATTCTCTACGGCCCATCCGCCGCTTCTCGCCGCTGCAGTTCCGCGTTGCGCGAACCAGTCCTCCTGCTCCTCCTCGACGACTTCGACCACATCCGCGGACAACACCATCTCCTCGATCCCGAAACCCGGGTCGATCCGCTCCAGCTTCTCGGAGAGCAGGTTCATGAGGAGTTTTCTGCGGCGCAGAGGACGGCTGGTGCCGATCGCCAGAGCAGAACTCCCGCCGTCAGCCCGGTGACAGACGAGGCGCATGCGCCGTACGCCCTCGCCTGCCCGGCTCAGGTTCCGGCACAGATCGTCGAGCAGCGCATCCACCGCCGCGCGTATGCCGTCGAGGGCGGCGATGGGCTCGGCGAAGGCGCGGCGAGCCTCGCGCGGAAGCGGGGGCGGAAGAGGGATGACCGGCTCTTCGACGAAACCGAGGGCCTGCTCCAGGCGGCGGCGCGGCGCGGGACCGAACCTCTTCCCCAGCGTCCCGGACCCGAAGGGATAGAGGGTTCCAACCCTGTCCAGACCGAAGGACACCAGAGCCTCCACAACATCGGCTTCGAGCCGGAGGGCGGCGATGGGGAGCCCGGCCAGCGCCTCCTTCACCTCGTCCGGACCTGCAGACCGGGGCACGACGGCCGGGGATTTCCCTCCATGGCGGGCCAGCGCCCAGGCCGCTCCGGGGGTGCCGGCCAGAGCCAGCCGCGAGGTGAGCCCCAGCCGTTCCAGCCCCGCCGCGAGCGCCGCCAGCAGCGCTTCCTCCCCACCGAAGAGATGCGAGCAGCCCCCGACATCGAGGAAGAGCGCGTCCTCGCCAGCGGGCATGACCCGGGGGGTGAAGCCGTCCGCCCACCGGGCCAGCCGCCTCAGGGCACGGGCGTCACCGGCGAAGTCGGCATCGTGGACGATCACATCGGGCACGATGGCCCGCCCGTCGGCCAGGGGCATGTCCGGCGCCAGCCCCGCCTCGACCGCGGCAGGGTTGACCGCCTCGATCACCAGCCGGCCCCGTTGCTCGCCAACGGTCACGAAGGGCCGGGTACGCGCCTCGGGAAAGCGCCAGGCGAGCCTCTCGACCGGCCACCAGGGGAACCAGGCGGCAAGAATGCGGCGGGGGGTGGAAAACGCGCCCATGAGCTTCGAGCCGGGTCAGCCTGAAGCCCTTGCGACCCGGCCCGCGACATGCGCGGAGGCTGCCGGGCCCGCGAACGGCAGAACCCGCCACCGGTCATTGTCCAATCCAACAGTCCAGCACCCCGGCCTGCCGCCGCGGCAGTGCTGCACCTCCACGCGCCATCTCACCAACCCGTCGCCCGGAACGGTGGTGACCCGCCACCGGCTGTCGGCCGTGGGAACCCTCATCCGTCCCGTCCACTTCCTTTCCGCTTCGGACCACAGCACCAGCCCGGGTACGCCCGAGCCTTCGGCGGCCAGCATCAAGCGCCGGGAAGCCGCCCGATCAAGGGTATCCGCCTCCGCCACAACCCCTCTCAGAGCCCGACAGCGCAGCGCCTCTCCCATGGCCCACAGCATGTCGGCCTGGCGTCGCAGCCCCGAGACGACCAGCAATCGTCCCGGCTCGATCCCGTAACGGACCAGCCCCGGCAGATAGAGGTCATCCCCGCGCGCCAGCCACATGAGCGGCCCCGGCGCCCTGCCTGCACGGGCCAGGAGGACGGCGCAGAAGCCGGTGGCGGCCTCGTCTCCACCGATCTCATGGACGCAGCCCGCACGCAGCCCGCCTCCGGGCAGAGCCTCGTCGATCTCCGGGATGCCCAGCGACAGGCACGTCGCCTCGGCTTCGCCCGGTATCTCGATCCGGCGGATCTCCTGGCGTAGCGCCTCCAGCGCTCGCCGTTTCTTCTTCGGCAAAAGAGACATGGGGCCGACATAATACCGAAGAAAACCCGTAAGTGTCAAATCCCGGTCCCGGCATGGAACATGCGCAAACGTTGTATGAGATCCACAAGGACCGCACACCCAAGCACCGAACCATCCGGATCCGGAAAGGGTAGGATGACGCGTGGCAGCTTGCTACGCTCTCCGCGTGATTGCCCGAGTGTGCTGAGGAACGCCGACAACCTCATCATCAGGAGCTTGTGAACGATGGTTTCAAGAAGAAGTCGTCAAACGGTGCTCTCAAGACTTCTCCTCGTATCGCTGCTTGCCCAGACCACTCTCGCGCTGACGGCCTGCGACAGCGCCACGGAGCCGGAAGAGGACCAGATGACCCAGGAGGAAGCGAACGCCCTCATGCAGGGATTGTACGGCGGGAACCTTCTGGTGTACGGAGAGACCCTGCTGCAAGCGGACCCGACAGCTCTGACGGTTATCCCGCCGGGAGTGCCCTTCCCTCTGGACGCCACCATTCCCTGCACGAGCGGCGGCGAAGCCGTGTTCTCGGGAAGTGCAACATTCTCGGTGAACGAAGCCCAAAGCTCGTTGTCGGCGGAGCTTTCCGGTACCTTGGCTGCCGCTGGCTGCACGTTCACCGGCGATAATGTCACCTTCGCCCTGGACAGCGATCCCGGCCTGGCCCAGACGGGCACGGTCACCATCGAGCTGGAGACTTTCAGCTTCTCGCTCGAGGTTGCGTCTTCCGGTGCGTTCAGCTGGACGAGCGGAACCAGGTCGGGCAGCTGCGATCTCAACAACGCCATCACCGCCCATATATCGCTGATGGAAGCCGCCCTCAGCGGCGCCGTTCCGACCGCGACGGTGTCGGGATCCGTATGCGGACTCAGCGTCAACCGTGACATTGAACTGACCGCCACGACCTCCTGACCCGGAGCCAAACCCGCCGGGCACATCTCGACGCCCGGCGCCTCGGCGCTCCACCGCCATACCAGGACCCGGACACCCCGTAAGCGTATCGGGCCGACACGAAAAGTCCGTCGGTGTCCCCCACTGCTCGACGGGCTTTTCACGTTTCCGGAACCGCAGGGCTGACCAGAGGGCGCCAGTCCTTCCCTTCCTGAAGTTTCTCTCCCAGGGTTCTTGCATAACATATCGACAATCTTTATAATAACTACACGATATAAAGACCAACGATATATTATCTCTGGAGGAGTTCCCGGAAATGCACC
Source organism: Longimicrobiales bacterium (assembly GCA_965225805.1). Classification (GTDB taxonomy): domain Bacteria; phylum Gemmatimonadota; class Gemmatimonadetes; order Longimicrobiales; family Gaopeijiaceae; genus BD2-11. Next base: position 474,266 of record OZ245327.1, on the reverse strand, counting down.
AGCTCACGCGTTTCATCCAGCCATGCGACGCCATGCAGTGTCGTCCATCGCAAACAGGCATTCCATGGATCGCGGCATTGCTGGTGCTGACCAGCTCGTGCGAGCCGGCGCGCCGTGACTCCCAAACCGCACTCGTGCGCGATTCCGCAGGCGTGACCATCGTCGAGAACCACGGCCCCGACGAATCGCTTGGCATCCGAGCCGTGCGAATGGTCGATCTCATACCTCCCGACAGCGCGCTCACGGCGGTTCCATGGGGTGTGGCCGCGGATCCGATGAAAGGCCGGATCTACGTGGCGGACTGGACAGGGCAGAGAATCGTGGCATTCGACGCTTCAGGAGCCTACGCGGGCAGCTATGGACGCTCGGGAGACGGACCCGGAGAGTTTCGGAGCGCCTCCGCGGTCTCCATGGACCCGCACGGAGTTCTGACCGTGTGGGATGCTGGCCGGCAGATGCTGAGCCGCTGGTCAAGTGAGGGCGAACTGCTGGACGAGCAGCGTCCGGAGCTGGACTACTGGGGTCCGGGATTCGCGATCGGAAGCGATTGGCTCGCCACGGTCACGAGTAGCACCTCGTCATCGGGGATGGTCACGGAGCAGCGACTCGTCGCCGAGAGGGGACAGAATACAACGACGCTGCATGAAGTCCCGATGGAACTGGCGATGATGGAGCTGGGCGGCGGATCCTTTCCGGGGCCCAAAGTGCTTGCTCCCTCGGTCATCTGGACGCACCGGGGAGACTCCATCTTCTTCCTGAACGGGCCAGGCTACCGTATCGACAAGTATGCCGGCGGCTCGGTGGTGGCGAGTTTCAGACGGTCAGTGGATCCTATCGAGGTCACGCCGCAGATGGCTGCGAGGGGTGCAGAGTTCGGCCCCGGTCCCTACGGAACCTTCATGCGGCGTTTCGGGCTGGAGGCGGAGGATATCGTGACCGCCGTCGGATACGAGGAGCGAGTCTCGCCCGTGCTGGGGATTGTCGCAACTCCCGGCGGCCAACTGTGGGTGAGTCGCAGTACGGACGGAATGACGCCCCGCTTCGTCGACATCTTCGATTCTTCAGGAGAATACACGGGCTCGTTCGAGGCACCCGGGGTTCCGGTTGCGGTCCTGTCCGACTCGATCTTCGCGGGTCTTCGGTTGGAGGAAACCGGCGAGACGATCGTGTCACTCTACCGCCTGGGTGATCCGCATTCCGACACGGGACCCGCGACAGAGAGCGGCGCGGCCGTCACCCCTCAGATCCCCGTATCGTCCGGATTTCACGAGTTTCGCGACTGCCCGGAGTGCCCCTTGATGGTCGAATTGCCTCCGGGCTACCGCCGCTACTACTGGCCGGGCCCCTGGAACGAGCGTGAAACCATGACCGGCTTCCGTCTGGTTCGACCCGTCGCATCGGAACCGGCGGACGGCTCAGCACAGGAACTGCATTCACGGAGGCAAGACCAGCCATGAGCGAACCAGACCCCTCCGGCGACCAGGCATTCGACGCGCAGGGCTTCGCCCGGGGAATCCACGAGCTGCTGGTCCTCGCCGTGCTACGGGAGGGCCCCAGGCACGGCTACCAGATCGCCCTGGATGTGGAGGCGGACAGCAACGGAATCTTCCGCTTCCGGCACGGCACCCTGTATCCGATCCTGCACCGGATGGAGGCGAACGGGCTCATCCTCGGGCGCTGGTCGAGCGGGAAGGGCCGGAGAAAGAAGATCTACGCGCTCACCGACATCGGTCGCAGGCATCTGAGCGGAGAGACGGACCGGGTTCAGGAGATCCTGTCCGGACTCCTTCGGATGCTTCGCCGCGCGCGCGAGGTCCCGGCGTGAATTCCGCCGAGGCCTCGAAGTGGGAATTTTCGCAAGAGACGCCAACCGCCCATGAGATGCCAGCCGCCACGAGGGCGTTTCTGCCGGCGCTGCGCAGGTTGGACCGGGACCTGACGCTTCCCGTTCTGGACCGGCTCAGGATCCTGCGCGAACTCGAGTTCGACCTCGAGGCGCTGCGCGGCGAACTCGAAGCCCGGGGGATGCCGGCGAAGGAGGCACGCGCACGCGCCCTGGATGCCCTCGTGCCCGACGGGGCGACGCTCGGCGAACTGGACCGGCTGCACGCGTCCCACTACCAGCGGCTGACCCGCCATTTCAGCCCCGGCCGCCTGCGAACCGTCGAGCGTTCGGCGCTCGCCCTGACCACCGCGGCCGTGCTTCTCGCGCAAACCGTCGTGCTGCTGCGGGCCGACTGGCTCCGGAATCCGTCGCCCTTCCTGTGGCCGGTTCTCGGGCTGGGCGCGCTCCTGTTCGCGGCCATCGCCGCACAGTCGTTCAAGCTGTGGGTCAAGCACGACCACCAGGAGACCGATCGCAACTTCCGCATCATCCTGCTCCTGTCCGGCCTCACGCTCGCCACCGGCATCTTCGGCGCCCTCGCCGACTTCTTTCGGCTCGCCGAGGCTCTCGAGGCTGAGCCCGGGCTGGCCGGATCGCTCTTTCCGGAGTGGCTGGCAGGGAGTTGCGTCCTCCTCTCGTTTTCACTGCTGCTGGCCCTCGCCGGAGGGCTGGCCTGGTTCATTGCAGCCCAGTGGCTCGCCATCCTGGCCGGGGCGCGCTCCGAACTGCTGGGCCACCACCCGTCCGGCTCTCTCGCCAACGCACGCGCCACCACCCCCGGGGCGCGGCAGGCGGAACCGGGCGGATGATCGATCCCGCGCCCACACACGACCCTGAATCCATGGGAGAACTACCATGACCACGATGGAAGCCTTCGAAGCCCTCGGCGTCATTCGCTGGCCCCTCACCTTCTCGCTGTTGGCTGTCGTCGGCCTGGCGCTTTGGTCGCTCCGGCTCGTACGGCCCGGTGCCATGCCGGACCGGCACGCCAAAACCTGGATAGACGCCATCCTGTTCTGGGGAGGATTCGCGGCCGTCAGCGGCGTACTGGGCACGCTGGTCGGCATCGTCATCGCCGCTCAGGTCATCGAGGTCATGGACGGACTCTCCGCGGCGCTGGTCTGGGGCGGCATCAAGGTAGCGCTGCTCAGTTCGGCGCTCGGCACGCTTATCCTGGCCTTCGCCTCCCTGCTCTGGTTCGGGCTGCAGCTGCGCTGGCGGTTCCTGATCGCGGAACACGCCGACAGCCCTGCGTAGAGCCCGGAACGCCACGGTCGCGCCAAAACACCGGGCTGCTCCCGGTCGCGCCTGCCTGCAACCGCCAAGCGAGCCCGGGCTACCGCGAGAACAGGTACGTCACCTTCACGATCAGCTGCCGCTCGCGGAAGGACGCAAACTCGTTGTACCTCCCGTCCTGGTACTCGTCCCGGCGCAACTCGTCGTAGACGATGTAGATGTCGCTGCCCGGCCGGTAAATGTAGTTGAAGCGCGCCGCGGTGCTCCACTGTTCGGTGAGCGAGTTGTACTGCGTCAGGGTGCGCAGCGTCATCGTCGGGGAGAGCGCGTAGTCGATGCGGAACGAGGCGATTTTGGCGGCGAAGTCGCCCCCGGGCAGGCTCACGTCGTTGCGGGTGAACGCCCCCTCGGCCGCCAGCTGGCTGGTGAGCCTCAAGCCCGCGCTGGCGCTGTAGTCCGTGCGGTTGCCGTCGAAGAAGGTCTGCGGGGAGTAATAGACGGTCCCGTACAGCCGGCGTGACGGATCGCTGTTGTAGGAGAAGCGCCAGTCGCCGAAGCGGTGGGTTCCCGGCGCCACCACCACGTCGGGCCGCACTTCGAAGGGCTCGTCCAGCACCTCGAGGTTGGCGTTGTACCAGATGTTGATGTAGGCCCCGTTCTGCAGCCTCGTCCCCAGCATGTGGTGGATGCGGCGCGTCACCAGCCGATTGTTCTGGTCGGTGGTGTAGGTGACGTTGATCATCGGGTCGAAGACGCGTACCCCGAAGCGGCCCGGCCTGGGATTTCGCTCCAGATGGATCTTGCTGACGCGGATTCCGTTCCGCGGCAGGAAGCCCACCTCCGGGTTGAAGTTGTCCTGGAAGTCGGCGTACTCGCCGTAGAGGTTCCAGTCCTCGTCGAGCCATCCGAGGCGGATGTAGCCGGCCAGCTGGTCCTCGCTTATCCCCGTCGTAGAGGTCTTGGCGATGAAGCTGTTCACCAGCAAGGCGGGGTGCGGGGCCAGCGTCATGTCGGCGGCGAAGGTGCGGTTGACGTAGCTGCCGTCGCCCACATGCTTGTTGATGATCAGCGCGCCCACTTTCGAGCGCGCCATGATGTCGCGGCTGTAGCGGGCAACGAAAAAGTTCTCGCCGTCGCGGCCGGTGATCCCTTGACCGATGTCGCCGGGAAGGCCGTTGGTCTGGATGTCCATGATCGCGATGTTGTTGCGGCCTACTTTTCCCGTCAGCCGGGCGCCGCCGAGGATGGGGATGGGATCGCCCGTTCTCGACAGACCGATGCGCCGGCTGAAGAACAGGTCCGCCACGCGCTGGAAGGAGCTGTTGGTGCCGACGTTGAACTGCCCCGAGTTCTCCAGAAAGAAGTCGCGTTTCTCGGGGTAGAAGAGGGCAAAGCGGGTGAGGTTGACCTGTTCGTCGTCGACTTCCGCCTGCGCGAAGTCGGTGTTGTAGGTCAGGTCCAGGTTCAGTCCGGCCGAGACTCCGTACTTGATGTCGAAGCCGACCTCCCGCTGCCCGTCGTTCTCCACGATGCCCGCCTGCGATATCCGGGCCGCGCCCCCGGAGACGAACGGCTTGACGCGCAGATCCATGCCCCGGTTGAGCGACTCCAGCCCGGTGAGGCTGCCGGCCAGGCTCACGCGCGTGAGGGTGTAGGGCTTGGGAATGCCCGCCCAGAACGCCTGCTCGTTCTTGCGGCGGATGTTGCGCATGAAGTTGATGCCCCACTCCTGGCGCTGCTGGTCGGGGAAGCGCAGGGTGACCATCGGAATGGCGATCTCCGCGGCCCAGCCGTCGTCGGTTCTGCGCGCGCTGACGTGCCAGACCCCGTCCCAGTCCCGGTTGATGTTGGTTGCCACCCCGAAGCCGCGCCGGCTTCCGCCTTCGCCCTCCTCGAAGACCTGCTGCTCCAGCTTCGCCCCCAGCGGCGTGGTGACGAACATGTAGGCGGAGCGGTAGTCCTTGAAGGTGTCGAGGATGATCTGGAAGTTGTCCTCGTCCAGAATGCGGTCCGAGTCGCGGCGCATTTCGGTGGCGATGACCCCGTCCGGCTCGGAGTCGAAGGCCCGCACCCCGATGTAGAGGTTTTTGCCGTCGTAGAGGATGCGGGCCTCGGTGCGCTCGGAGGCCGGAGCCCCTTCGTTGGGCTCCTGCTGCACGAAGGCGTCGGCCGGTGTCGCCATCCGCCACACCGGCTCGTCGAGAATCCCGTCCAGCACAGGCGCTTCATCCACCCGGGAGGCGGCGACGCTGTGGCCGTTCTGGGCGGAGAGGGGCGCGGCCGCCGCGACGGCGAGAACGGCCATAATCGTCAAAGCATGAACGCGGTCTTGCATTCGCTTCCGAATGCAGGAAAGATCGCGGGGCAATCGACGGATCCGCGCGAGGACAACAGAGCTTGCTTTCACGAAGAAATCCCGTTTGGTCAAAAGAAAGAGCGCCGGGAAACGTATCTCCCGGCGCTCTCTCGCCGCTAGGCCGAACTGCCTTCCGCCTCCGCTTAGCTGCCGCTGCCCCCTCCCCGCCGGCGCGCGGTGCGCCCTGTCGAGCGCCCGGACCCGCCGCTGCCGCCGGAGGACACGCCGACCGACGAGCCTCCGCGGTCGCGCCCTACTGTGGTGGCCCCCCGGGGCACGCTGCCGCCGCGCGTGTATCCCCGGCCCCTGACCAGCCTGCCGGGCTGCGATGACTCCACGCGGGGCGTTACGGAGACCACGACCGGGCGGTAGCCGATGCCGTAGTAGCTGCCGTAGCCGAGTCCGTAGCCGCCGTACCCGTAGCTGTACCGGGGGGAATACCCGTACCGGTACGGGGAATAGCCGTACCCGTAGGGCGAATATCCGTACCCGTCGTATCCGAATCCGAAGGGCGAGTAGTACCGGGGATAGCGGCTGCCCATCCAGCCGTAGCGGCCGCCTTCGCGGACCTGCCCGCGCTGCGCGATGGCGGCACCGGTCCGGTCTTCGTCCTGCAACTGGAAGCGCTGCGGGTGGGCGACCGCGACCACCACGTCGATCACCTCCGAAGCTACTCCCGCATCAGCCATGCGGATGAGCTGCTCCGCATTCACGTTCAAGTCCGGCGAGCTTTCGACGAGCCAGGCCTGCACCGTCTCCGCGTGCAGCATCTGGCCAGCCTCGATAATCGCCGTGATGGCGGGCGACGTGGTCGAATACATGCGCGCGGCCCGGACTGCCATCTCCTGGTCCGTGCCCAGGTCGGCGTACCCTGCGGCCTCCGCCGCCTCCCCCGTCGCCATGCGATAGCGCTGCACCCACGGCGTCACCTGGCCTTCCACCTCCACCGAACTGACGTCCATCCACACGGTGGGGTTCACCAGGACCATCATGCCCGAACCCTTCCGGTTCACGGCGCCGTCGCAGACGTGCTCGGAGCGGTGGTAGACGCGGTGGCCGTCCTGCGAGAAGCGCCAGGTGGTGGTGCCCTCGCACCCCTCCTGGGTGGCGTTGACGGGGCGTCCGTCGGCCCGCGCCACCTCACGCGAGACGACTTCGCTCCCGCGTACGGTCACGAACTCCGCCGAAAAGCGATCATCCCCGGGGACGACACACAGAGTGGACGCCACCTCCTCCGCTTCGAGGACATCGGGTGTCCAGCATCCCGTGAAGGCCAGCCAACTGCCGTTCGGAGACTGACCCGCGAGGGGTGCAGCGATCAGAAATAGCAACGCAACGCCAGGACATCGGCGGGCCAGGCGAGCCGGGTTTCCATGGTTTCTTCTCATGTTCCTTACCTCCACTGTGCTGCGGTCAGCCGCTCATGCGGATTCCGAATCCCGCGAGGATCTGGAAGCCGGACAGGTCGATGTTGTCAAAACCTTCGAACTGGCGATCCATGGCGCTGCTGGACCAAGAATAACGTCCCTCGGCCGTCAGCACGAATCGCGGCCCCACGGCGAACTCCACCCCACTGAAGACGTGCACGAAGGGAGCGGTGCCGTCCGACAACAGCTCGTCATGGAAGATGTCCAGCGTTTCGACATCGACGAAGTCCCCGTCCTGCTCGAACTTGTACAGGTTGCCGCCCGCTCCCGCTCCCACGTAGGGCACCAGCCGCGACGGCACCCAGGCGAACCGGCCCAGGCTGCGGCCGCGATCACGCAGGTAGTAGCGGGCGCTCAACGTGAAGGGAAGCTTGGAGTGGACGGTAACCTGCTCGATGGGCTCGCCCTGGGTGTCTTCCCAGTCGCGGAACTCGGAGGAGGTCTCGCTCTCCGCGTACGCCACGCCCGCGACCAGTTCGAATCTCTCCGTCAGGTGGACTCCGATGTCCACCGCAATCGCCAGGGCGGCGAAGTTGCTCTTTTCCAGCGTGAGCAGTTCGCTGGTATAGCTGAAGATATCGCTGCCAGCGCGGGGAAGGTCGTATCCCGTGCGGAAGGAGAAAGTGGCGCCGGGGCGGCTGAACAGGAAACCGTCCCCTTCCTGGGCGTGCAATGCGGAAGGCAGGAACGTTGCGCCCGCCAGGAGCATCACAAGAAACGGCCTGATGGCCTGTCGATTCATGGCGGTCTCCCGATAAGTTGGATGCCGACCCGAACTCCTGGTACTTGCGCATCGGGAACGTTGTCCTACACGATTTCGGGCTATGGGGTTCGTACATTGCAAGCATCGTACCAAGAACGGTAAGGCACTCGCATGAAAGGTGCCGCAACAACGGGAATTCACCCGGCCGAAAATATGACCGGGGCGGCCCGCAAGAAAGGAGTCAAGGCATGAACCACTCACGCACCTTTTCCCTCGCGCTGATCTCCGTCACCACGGCCGGCATCGTGGCGCTCTCCTCCTGCACCCTGGAGTCTGCCAGCCAGGCCGCCGCCGACATGTCGGGCGAGGCTCCCATCTTCGAAGTGGATCCCCTCTGGCCCAAGCCCCTGCCCAACCACTGGATCCTGGGCTCGACCATCGGCGTGGGCGTGGACTCGCGCGACCACGTCTTCATCATCCACCGCCAGACGACCTTCAGCGAGGTCAACGAGATCGGCGCGACCCTCGATCCGCCCACAAGCGAGTGCTGCGTGCCGGCACCCAACGTGCTCGAGTTCGACCCGGAGGGAAATCTGGTGAACTACTGGGGCGGCCCCGGCGAGGGCTACGACTGGCCGAGCTCCAACCACGGCCTCTCCCTCGACCACCACGACAACATCTGGATCGGGGGCAACGGCGGCCCGGACGGACAGCTGCTCAAGTTCACCCGCGCCGGTGAGTTCCTGATGCAGGTGGGGGTGGCCGAGGCCGAGCCCAACAGCAATTCCACCGAGCACTTCTCGCGGGTGGCCAAGATCTCCTTCGACGGCACCACCGACGAGGCCTTCGTCGCGGACGGCTACGGCAACCGGCGGGTGGTGGTGCTCGATTCCAACACGGGCGAATTCAAGCGCTACTGGGGCGCCTACGGAAACGCGCCCAGCGACGATCCGGTGCCCTCGCACACGCCGGGGGGACCGGCTCAGCAGCAATACCGCACCCCGGTGCACTGCGCCGATCCGTCGGCGGACGGGCTGGTCTACGTATGCGACCGGGCCGGCAACCGCATCCAGGTCTTCCAGGCCGACGGCACTTTCGTGAGCGAGGTCTTCATCGCCAACGAGACCCTGGGCGGGGGATCGGTGTGGGACATCGCCTTCTCGCGCGACCCCGACCAGCGTTTCCTCTACGTCTCCGACGGGATGAACAAGAAGGTGCACGTGCTGAACCGCGAGACGCTCGAGGTGCTCACCAGCTTCGGCGGAGGAGGGCGTCAGCCGGGCCAGTTCTACGGGGTGCACAGCATCGCAACCGACTCGCAGGGCAACCTCTACACGACCGAGACCTACGAGGGCAAGCGGCTGCAGAAGTTCGTCTTCATGGGCACCGGGGCAGTGACCGCGGAGCACCAGGGGGCGCTCTGGCCGCGGAGCGGAGGTGAATAGGCACCGGCACCACCCAGGCAAAACACCCTTTGCCACTCCCGTGGCAGCGTAACGGGTGCGAAAGGGCTTCGTAGTTCCAGTACTCGCTCTCGCCGCATTCGTCCTCGCGGCATGCGCTCCGGGGACAGGCGGCAACTACGATGTGCTCATCACCGGGGGCACCGTCATCGACGGGACCGGGAGCGCGGGCTTCGTTGCCGACGTGGGGGTGCGTGACGGGTACATCGCCGCGGTCTCCACCGAACCCCTCGATCCCGGGGACGCGACCCTCGTCATCGATGCCTCGGGCCAGGCGGTGACCCCCGGCTTCATCGACAACCACGCACACATCCAGCAGACCATCGCCGAGCGTCCCCTGGCGGAGAACTTCCTGCGCCAGGGGATCACCACCATCATGGCCTCCCTGCACTCGGGCGATCAGCCCTGGCCGCTGGAGGAGTACGCGTCGGGGCTGGAGATGGCCCCCAACGTGGGCTTCTTCGCCGGGCACACCTGGACCCGCAAGCAGGTGCTCGGGCTGGAGAACCAGGCCCCGAGCGCGGACGAGCTCGAGGAGATGAAGGCGCTCGTCGAGCAGAGCATGCGCGAGGGCGCGCTCGGGCTCTCGACCGGGCTCCTGTACGTTCCGGCCAACTTCGCCGAGACCGAGGAGGTCATCGAACTCGCCAAGGTGGCGTCGCGGCACGGCGGCATCTACGTGAGCCACATGCGCAACGAGGCCAGCGGGCTCCTCGAGTCGATCGCGGAAGTCATCCGCATCGCCGACGAGGCGGAAATCCCGGCGCAGATCAACCACCACAAGGCCGCCGGGGCCGCGCAGTGGGGATGGAGCGAGCAGAGCCTGGCGATGATCGATTCGGCCAACGCGGCCGGGCTCACGGTCACCCACGACCTGTATCCGTATGCGGCGTCCAGCACCGGTTCCGTGATCCTCTTCCCCCAGTGGGCGCTCGCCGGCGGGCCCGACGCCTTCGCGGAGCGCGTGGCCGACCCCGAGACCCGCGCGCGCATGGAAGAGGACATGCGTGGCATCTTCACCACCGACCGGGTGGGGAACGACATCTCGCGCATCCAGTTCCGCGTGCTCCCGTCAGACGAAGCCTACAACGGGCGCACACTGGCCGACTACGCCGTGGACCGCGGTCTCCCGAACGACCTGGAGACCGGCATCGACCTGGCCATCGATCTGCAGCTGGCGGGCGGCTTCAGCGCCATCTACCACGCGATGGACGAAGGGGACGTGATCCGCATCATGCAGCATCCCCTGGCGATGATCGAGACCGACGGGGACGCGGTGGAATTCGGCGCCGGGTATCCGCATCCGCGCAGCTACGGAGCCTTTCCGCGGGTGCTTGGGCGCTACGTGCGCGAGCTGGGCGTGATCACCCTGGAGACGGCGGTCATGAAGATGACGTCGATGCCGGCACGCTGGCTGAACCGGGACGACATGGGCACCCTCGCCGAGGGGATGCGCGCGGACATCGCGGTCTTCGACCCGGAAACGATCACGGACCGGGCCACCTACACCGATCCCCACCAGTACAGCGAGGGCATCAGCCACCTGCTGGTGAACGGCGTGCCGGTGATTCTGGACGGGGACGTAACCGGGGAGAAGCCCGGGCGCTGGATCCGGGGACCGGTGCACGAGACGCGGGAGGGCTCGGCAGGATGAACCCGCGCGGGCCCGGGGCGGACCCCCGGGCCACAGTCCTCGCGTCCCCGAGCCCTCCTCGTCCGGGGGCGACTGTGCTGGCGACCGCGACGCCGCTGCTGTCCACGTTGGCGGTCACAGTGCTGGCCACTTTTGTGGACTCCTCGCCGGTCGCCGCACAGGGCACCCTGCCCGAAGTGCGGGCGACCGCGACGCCCGTGCCCAGCCCGCCCACCATCGACGGGGTCCTCGACGAGCCCTTCTGGGCCATGATCGAGCCGGTGACCGACTTCCGCCAGCGCGACCCGGTGGACGGGGCGCCCGCCAGCGAGCCTACCGAGGTGCGCATCGGCTACGACGAAAACGCACTCTACTTCGGCTTCGTCTTCCATGATTCCGAGCCCCGGCTGATCCGCCGCAGCATCCTGCATCGGGGCGGGCGCATCGACAAGGACGACCGCGTCATCGTCGCGCTCGACACATACCACGACCGGCGCAACGCCTACATCTTCGAGATCGGCGCGCTGGGAACCCAGGACGACGCCCTCATCTCCGACGAGAGCATGACCCTGGCCGACTGGAACTGGGACGGGGTCTTCACCAGCGAGACGCGGATTACCGAGGACGGCTGGGTGCTGGAGCTTGAGATTCCCTTCACCACCATCCGTTTCGCGGACGAGGACGAGCCCACCATGGGCATCGCCTTCATGCGATCGATCCGGCGCAAGAACGAGAGCGTGTTCTGGCCGCACATCGGGCAGGAATATCGCTCGGGTATCTCGCAGGTGTCGCGCTACGCCACCCTCGACGGGCTCAGCGGGCTCCGCCGCGGGCGCTACGCCGAGGTCAAGCCGTTTGCGACCGCGGGGACGCAGCGCATGGCCGGCGACGCCAGCTTCCAGCAGGAGGCGGACGTGGGGCTCGATGTCAAGTACGCCCTCACCTCGAACCTCACCTTCGACCTCACCTGGAACACCGACTTCGCGCAAGTGGAGTCCGACAATGTCCAGATCAACCTCACCCGCTTCGACCTGTTCTATCCCGAGAAGCGGGAGTTCTTCCTGGAGCGGGCGGGACTGTTCCAGTTCGGCTCTCCGCGCGACACCGAAGTTTTCTTCAGCCGGCGGGTGGGGCTGCAGGGAGACATCGCGGGCGGCGGGCGGCTCACCGGGCAGGCGGGACCGCTCTCGATCGGAGCCATGGGGCTCCGCACGCGCCGGTATTCCCGGGATGCGGTGGAGCTGCCGGCGGCCTGGACCTCGGTCGTGCGGCTCCGGACCGACCTGCGGCCGCGCACGACACTCGGCGGGATCATCACCAGCATGGACCACGAGAACGGGTGGGACCGTACCGCCGGAGTCGACTTCTCGTCCCGCTTCTGGAGCAGCAGCGCGTTCACCGTATGGGCGGCGCGGGTGTGGAATCCGGCGTTCAGCGGACCCGCGGCGGATGCGCCGGGATCCACCGGAGATGACGTGGCGTCCGCGGGTCCGCGCGAAGCGGGCAGCGCGAACGCCGGCTTCGTCGAACTGGTGCTTCAGAACGATCTGTACGCGGTCGGCGTTTCGCGTCTGCTCATTGACGAGGCCTTCCACCCAGCTCTGGGGTTCGTGCCCCGCGCCGACCAGGACCGCTGGAGGGGCCGCGTCGGCTTCACACCCCGGTTCGAATCCAGTGCGTGGGCTCGCCAGTTGATGATGGACGTGGGCGGCCACCACATCCGAGGCAGAGACGGCACGAAGCAGACTCACCAGTTGCGGGCAAGCGCCGGCTTGAACTTCCACAGCGGCGAGTTCGCCAACATCGCTTTCAGCGAGCGCTTCGAGAGCCTGGAGGCGGCGGCGCGCATCAGCGGGCGCCGACTACGTGCGGGCGACTACGTCTTCCGCTCTCTGTCCGCGAGCATGCGCACCAACGACAGTCGCACCTTTTCGGGGGCGCTCTCCGGATCGATCGGCGACTTCTGGTCCGGCACGCGCACCGAGATCGGCGGCGGCGCGACCTGGATCACCGGCCCGCACCTCACCATGGGCGGGAGATACGCGTGGAACGGCGTCTCGCTGCCGGTGGAGGACGGGGACTTCTCGACCCACCTGGTGAGCCTGAACATTCAGGGCGCGGTCAGCCGCAAGCTCTTCGCCAACGCGCTGGTGCAGTGGGACAACCACTCCCGCGAACTGCAGGCCAACGTCCGCATCGACTGGATCCACACCCCCGGCAGCGATCTCTTCGTGGTCATCGACACCGGCTACCTGGCCGGGGACCTGCTCGACCCGCGCGAGCCCCGCTGGCAGCGCCGCACGGGGGTGGTCAAGATGACGTATCTGAAGGCGTTCTGAGGGTTTCCGATCGGTTGTGGCGACGGTCTGCCATTTTGGCATGGGGTCGCGAATCCACATCTTATGCGACCAATGAACTTACGGAGATCGTTGGCCGGATTCCCGCTATTCTGTTCCCGCTGATTGCGCTAGGAGGCCATCCGCCCGCGCTCCGCAAGAGCCTTCCTGAGCTTGTCCTCGTCGGCCCGCTGGTAACACTGAAGCACCGTTTGGGCCGTCTTCCAGCCTCCAAGCTCGCACAGCACCTTGAGGGGTTGGTCCATCAGGTCGGACGCGAACTTGCGCCTCAGCGAATGCCAGCCGCCCCCCCGCTTCGGTTCCAGCCCGGCGAGCGCCTCGGCCTTCCTCCACCATTTGGCGACCAGGCATCGGTGCATGCACTTCGCGGGGTTTTTCGGCGCGGGCAGCAGGGGAGTGTCTCCGATGCCCGGATTCCGCCTCCGGGCCTCGTCGAGGACGGCGAGCGCCTCGTCCGTCAACGGCGTCCGGTGCTCGTAGCCCGTCTTCTCATGTTCGCCGCGCCACCGGATGACGCCGGTCCCGAGGTCGATGTCAGACCGCCGGAGCTGGCGGATCGCGCCGATGCGGTGCCCCGTCTCGTGCGCTAGGACCAGCGCGACGCGGAAGCGCCAGTCCATCTGCGCCGACGCCTCCAGCAGGGCCTCGTACTCCGCGGCGCTGAGCAGCACCCGCGTCGGGTTCTTCTCCCTGGGCGGCTCGAGACCCCTCAGGGGATTCGCTTCGAGGAGGAGCCTCCCCTCCTCGTCCCTCGACCGCCCGGCCCAGTTGAGGACCGCGAGCAGGAACCTCAGGTCCCGTTCGACCGTCCGGTCGGACACGGGCTGGCCGCTCGGCCCGACCTTGCCTGCGCGGCGCAGCCGGATGAATCGGTCCCAGTCGCGCTGCGAGAGTGTTCCGGGCTGCCGGTCCCTGCCGAAACATTCGAGGAACATCGCCAGGGCGGCCCTGTCGTGCCGCCGGGTGTGCCTGCCCTTCGCGGGCGTCACCTCCTCACCGTAGATTTCAAAAAGCTTCTCCAGCGTGAGCGGTTCGGGCTCGGCTTCGGCCTTGCCGTTCGGCGCGTCGATGAACCCGGCGGCGAACTGATCCGCCTGCCTCTTCGCGCGCGCCCAGTCGCGGTGTTTGAGCGACCGGGTGAGCCTGCGGCCGTTTTCGCGCCACTCTATCTGGAAGAGGCCGGTCTTCGGGTCGGGAAAGATCCTCACCCGGTTCCGGCCCCACTCGCCGGCGCTGTAGCTCCGGCGCTTTCGTTTCGTGCGTGCCATCATTCGATTCCTCCGATGATGGACTGCACGACCTGCGCAACGGAAAGCTCGCGGAGAGAAGCCGCCTCCGCCAGATGTGAGGCTCGGGGCGGTGGGATCTTGGCGGAAACCGCCTCGGCGGCGATGCGTTCGGCCGCCGTCCCGGAGCTTGCCGATCTTCGAGCGGGAGGCCGTGATTCGGAGGCGGTTTTCGACGCGCCCGATGCCGATCCGGGCCTCCAGGCCGTGGACGGGAGCACCCCCCTCTTTCGATGCCCAGTGCGTGCATCGCGGAGGGTTGGGATGTGCATTCCATCCCACCCTCCTCGGAGGGTCGCTCCCGTTCCATCAGTCCTTGGCAGGAAGGCCACCGGGCAGTCGAGTCCTGAGTTTAGTGGCGCGGGCCATGCTCAACGCCATCGGGGCCTCGGCCTTGCCCAACAGGTGTTCGGCAGATGGACGGACGCATGACCGGCGACCGGGTGCTCGGCCGCCGGAAGCCGTGGACGCCGACGAGGTGGGGAAAGGTGAGAACACACCTGGTCCCGAGCTTGTACGAAGCCCTCGGCTTGGGAGACGAATGACGATGCCTGCCCTCTTCCGTGCTGGTGCTTCCCAGCTATCGTTGCGCCCTATGACCACAGGCCGGTAAGATGGGCCTTCCGATCCCACGAGGATGGACATCAGAACAGGAGCCGAGATCGAGCACCCACTGAGATGAGCAACTTGACGCGATTCTGGAGATGTTGCAGCGAATCCTGACGGCCTTGGAAGCAAGCAACAAGACGCTAGCCAGCATCTCCAAAGCCATCCACGCTGTGTCTGAATTGTACGATGAACCAAACCACATCAGAGTCAGCCGGTAATAGGGTGCAGCGCACTTGCCTGCTCGTGATCGCGATGATCTCGCTTGCCCTGCCGCTAGGGACTCAACAAGATGCGGCTCCGTTACACGAGCGCTTCTCACTGTTCACCGAATGCGCTCCGCTAAGCGTTGTCCTGCTCGAGTCAGCATTCGGGGAGGATGAGTCTTGGGAACGCATCGGGCTCACCGAAGCAGCCGTGCGCCGTGCGATTACCAGTCGCCTCAGAGCCGCTCGTGTTTACGCCGATGTGGCTCAATCCTTCGAGGAGCTCCTGTCGCCCTTCGTGTACGTCGACGTCGATATCATGGGGGATGCCGCATTTCATGTTTCCGTTGGGCTCCACAAGCGCCTCTTGGACGAGTCTTCTGGTTTGCGAGATTGGATGAGGACGTGGTCGCATGGAGCGCTACGGAATGGCAACGATGCCAGCTTCGTTCTTGGTGCTTTGTCCGAGGTGATGGACATCTTCATTGACGAGTACCTGCGGGTGAACACGGGATTCTGCTGAACCTTTCGGTGCTCAAGCTGGTTCGCTCCCCGGATCGCTTGTCCAAACGCGGCCGGCACCGGCACCAGGAGGTTCTCCGGTTCTTCCGCAAGGTGGAGAAGGAGGTGCCGAAGGGCCGGGAGATCCACATCATCCTGGACAACTACTCGACCCACAAGCACCGCAAGGTCAGGGAGTGGGCCGAACGCACGACGCGCGTCCACTTCCACTTCATCCCCACCAGTTCGTCGTGGCTCAATCTGGTCGAGCGCTTCTTCAGCACGCTGACCCGCAAGCAGATCCGGCGCGGGGTCTTCCACTCCGTCGGCCATCTGGAGTCCTGCCTGAAGCAGTACATCGCCACGTACAACGACAACCCCCGACCCTTCGTCTGGACGAAGTCGGCCGAGCAGATCCTGCAGAAGGTGGACCGCGCCCGGAAGGCGCTCGCCGCCGCCTCCGCATAACGGTATTATGTTTCGGACACTACACTAGGACCCCGGCTGTCCCGCGTCAATCGTCCACGTACGGGACGGGGACGGAGGTGATCCCGACGCCAAGTCAAGCAGGACTGGGCGGCGTATCTCGCGGGTGGGAGAGCAGGCACCGAGCCCTGATTTGACCCCGCGACCGGGCTCGGAGGCCGTTTCGGGGCGTTTCGCGGGCATTTCGGGTAACCTACGGGCGGTAGGATCGCCTGAGGGCGATGATCACCGGTCCCCGAGGGGTATGGGTAGGCGGAAAGCGGCTGCGCGGGAGGAGCGCCGGGGTACGCCCTCGCCGTCCTTGAGGCTGCCTTTTCCCCGCTGAACATCGAGACTCGGAGGGCCGGTCCGCCCGCCGGGGCGCTGCCGGTGATCGCGAGGTTTGTGCCGGCGAGGATAGACCGAACGGCGCTCGACGCTGCGAGGATCCAGCAAAATTCCTACTTCAGTGCAAACAAAGCGGCCACCGTGGCGTGGATGCCAATGCCAACGGCAAGGCTCGGCAATTTGCCGGGTTTCGAATTATCAACCGACCATTTATCATTCACCGCATCGTACACCTTACCGCCGATCAACGTTGCACCGACCAGTCCGACGGCTGATCCCAGCAGTGCCCAACGGCCATCACCTCCGCTTGCCTCCGCGGCCAGCGGGGGAACGCCCAGGCCAGTGGCCAAGTAAATGACGACCGCCTCCCCGATGCCGGGTCCATGGGAGCAGTTGTCCACGCACACGTCGTCCACGATGGACATAGCGGCGATGTCCGCGGCCACGGCAACGAGCGCGGTCACGGCGAAGACTTTACCCCCGTCAGCGTCGTTGTCGACAAGCTGCCTGCCGGGTCGCGGGTCGCTGGAAAGCGTAGCCGCGTCGGTGCGTACCCCCCTTAGCCTGCCAGGATCGACCGACGCATGGCCGGCGACGGGGAACAGCGCGCTCAACGAGGATTCCGGTTTCTGCTGAGCGTGTGCGGAACCAGGCTGCGGCCAGACTACAACAATCGAGGCAATGTAGAGCGCAACGGTTCGTTTCGTTTTGCGGACCATCCGTTCCTCCCTACTCCGCGTGGTGGATCACCTTTTCGGGGCGGTACCGGACCACAGCCTTGGACGCCTGTCCCTCAACCCTTACACCGTCGCCCGCAACCGGGTTCGCCGGACTCGGACCTTGCTCCGGGGTCGTCCCCCACGAACCCTTGGGCGTCCGCCTCGGAGGGCGTCCGCCGGGCTGGCTTGAGCCACGCTAAGGCTAAGGTGGTCAAGCCAGCCTACGCGATGTAAAACATTCGCGCTCTGGCGAGGGGTGCTCCGCCCCCTTCGATCCCCCCGGAAAATCTCCGCTCAGGCAGCGTTCGCGGTTAGGGAGTTCGCCCGGCTTCCGCCTGACCGAACGTTCCCGGCGGCCAGGCGCCGGATGTTCTCCCGCCTACCACCGATCACCGCCGGTCGAGGCCGTCGGTTTCGCGCGTGAGTCTGCGTCGTGACCGGCGGCGGCGTGGTCGGCGTCGCCACCGCTTCGGCGCCGGTCCCCCCGGCCTCCGGGACGGACTCCGCCCGTCCCTCCGCCGGCGCCGAGCCCCCTTCCCAACTCGGCGAGGCCCGGTCGGGCGCGGCGGTGACGCGCCCGGGACCCGCGCTGGGCGACGAGGCTTTCGAGGATCGTTCGGACGTGCGCGGAATCGGTTCATGGATCGAGTGAACAGCCATTGGCCGCAACGAGCCAGTATGGGCTGCTGCTTCACACCACCTTGCACTTGCCGCACGTCCACGAGCGCTCCATCGTTCTCGTGCCCTGCGTCACGATGTCCGCGTGCGAGTCGCCGCTTGTTGCAACGCTCGCTTCTCGCGGGCAATCGCGACAACAGGAGGCACCCTTGCAGGATCGCTACGGTGCGTAGATTGAATGCGACGAACCCGATTAGTGCCGAGCGTTCGTATTCCCCCGTTGGTTGCCTCGGCGCGGAAGGCCGATCGGCTGCCTCCAAGGGCTTTCCATGAGCCCGTGAACGACTCCCACGTGCCCGATGACAGGACGGATCGAAATGCCGAAGCTGAGATGGACGAGAACGACGACAGCGCGACCGCGATATCTTGCCCCGCTCCTCCCTCTCGCGCTCTCGGTGGCCTGCGGCGATACCGGGGACGGATCGGCCGACGGCGCCGCCGGGACCTTGGACGGCCCGGACGTAATCGTGAACGTCGTCACCGAGGAGGTCTTCACCGTCGGGTCGGTTGTGGGCGACACCTGGGACACGTTCGGCAGCGTCCGCTCGGTGCACTTCGACTCGCAGGCTAACCTTCACATCTTCGATAGCCAGCTCGATCACATTCTGGTGGTCGGGCCGGACGGGTCGTTGGTCCGTACGGTCGGTGGACGGGGAGAGGGACCCGGCGAGTTCGACAACGTGGTCCAGACGATAGTCGGGCGCGACGGCTCCTACACGGTGATGGGATTCTCGCAGATCGACCTCCTCGAACCCGATGGCGCGTTCGTGCGGCGCATCACCATGGATCCGACGACGACGGGCATCGTCAATGCCAGCATGGCGCTACCCGACGGCCGCTTGGTGGTCACGCAGATCGTGCGCTTCGGCCAAGGCGAACAGCCGGAGGAAACCGGTCGCACGATACACCTTATGGCGCTGGACGGGACCGAGCCGGAACTCCACTACACCGCTTGGGAACTGCCCGAGGAGGACGAAGACGACTCCGAGCTGAGCGGGGACTTGGAAAGCGGCATGCGCATGCGCTTTGCCGCGGGCCGCGCCTTCGAGCCCCGCCTCGATATCGACGTGCTGACCGATGGCCACCTCGCTTTGATCGACTCGATCGGATACCGCGTCAAGCTCATCGGCCCCGACGGAAGCGTCACCGGAACGATCGAGCGGCCGATCGCGCCGCTCCCGGTCGACAACGAGATCATGGACGCCGAACGCGAACGCTACCGCGGAGGCGAGGAGGCGTCGCTTGCCAGCGCACGCAACACCACCCTGCCCATCCAGATCGAGCGTGAGGGCGTCGAGGGGCGCACCTTCGCCGACAAAGTGCCGGTGCTGTATGGCTTGAAGGTGGACTGGGAGGACCGAATCTGGGTCGAACGCCGGGGACCGACGGGCGACGACGACGGACCGACCGACATCGTGACGCCCGATGGAGACTACATCGGAACCCTGCCGCCGGAGGGGCTGCGGACGCCGGACGCCTTCGGCCCAGGCGGGCTCATGGCCTACATCGAAAGCGACGACTTGGACGTTCCGACCGTCCGCGTGGTCCGTCTGGTTGCGCTGGAACCGGAGGGGTAAGGCATCCGCGAGGTCCGCCAACGTCCACCAAGAGCGAACGGAATCCCGTTCAGGAATAGGGATACCAATGGTGATAACAATTTTGTCGTCATCACTGCATTCCGTTGTAATATCGTAGGTTAGGCTGAAATCAGCGACATAATTCCCTTTCGATACTCGTGCGGCACCGGGCTATTCCGTGCGGGAAGGCCAGGGCGGGCCGTGACGGGGCTCGTCACAGTACTTTGTCGGCGATGCCGGAGCGCCCGACGGCCAGCCGTTCGGCGGGCGGGTGCTCCGCCGCCTCGAAGTGGCGCTGGAAACACCCTTCCCGGAGGGACTGCTGGCACGCTAGCGACCCCAAGGGGGCGGGGGCAGGGGTGCGCAAGCACACCCGGCCCCGAACCCGTACCAGGCCCTCGGACTGGGGGGTCGCTAGCGTCACGGCCTTGGTGCCCCGTACGCCACGAGCGAACGGGGCGGCGAGGCCGAAAGACGTTGCCGCGCCAGCGGATAAGCAGGAAGGCCGGTGCGCATCGCCGGACGGCCAAAGTGCGCATCGACCCCCCGTGTCGTTTGCGCGTTTCAGTACGGCTCTAAGTCGTAGTGCCGACTACCCTCCAACCCGACTCCGGCGAGCTGCACCTCTTGTTCGGCACCGCCGTGTTCCGCCCGCACACGTGGGGATTCAGACCGACTTCCAAGACGAAACGGCGCTTCGTGGCTCGGACGACGGCGGGCAAGCCGAAGTGTCTCTACGGTTGGTCGGCCATTCGGTCGGACGATCCACGACAAGTACTACGGCGTCGGAGGCGATCAAGTTTCGACGGGTCGGCCGAGCCGCTTCCGAGCCCGGACTTGGCCATCGAGGACCAGTCCGCCCGGTGTCCTTCGGCGGCCTGCTTCGAGAGCGTCCGCCAAGGCTGGCTCCCGACCGGTTTTGGCCGCGAGCGAGCGAGCGAGCCTGCCTACCCCCCGTGGCCACACTTCGCGTGTCTCCGGCAGGGGCTGGCGGGGGGCTTTGCCCCCTCTAACCCCCCAACGTCAAACGGCGCGCCATGAGCGCCGGACGCGCCGTTTGGATGAAGATCCGCGCCCCGCGAGGCGGAGCGTGCCGAGTGGCACGCCAAGGCGCGCTCCGCGGGCCTGACGCTGTCGCATCTCCCGCGCCGGTCGGTTGGCCGGGCCCGCACTTGGACCGTGGCTCACGCCGCCATGGAGCGCGAGCGCACTCGCCCGTTGACGCGCATTGGCAACAATCTCAACCAGATCGCTCTCTGGGCCAACGGCTACGGCGGCCCTGCCCGCCACCGCTCTTGACAGCTCTACAGACCGCTGGATCCATTTAGGCCAAGGGTTGGCAGCGCATCCCGACGGGCACAGCGATCCCGCAGTCAGGGAGGTTTCTCGAATGACTCACTGCAACTTCCTGAGCCGAGCTACCCACCGCGCCCTGGTCTTGGCCGCACACCTAGCGGTGCCGGCCAGCGCGCTGGCCGCGCAAGCGGTCGTCGAGAGCGAAGCCCCCAGGGATCCCGCCCTCACCTTGGCAACCGAGCCCCTGGTGCGGGTCGGCATGCTCGATGGTCCAATGGAGTACCTATTCGGCAACGTGGCCGGGGCCATTCGGCTGCAGGACGGGAGCTTGGTTGTCGCAGACGAACAGAGCTACAACGTCCGCAAATTCGACGCCTCCGGCCAACACGTATGGACGAGTGGAAGACAGGGCCAGGGACCCGGCGAGTACAGGGGACTCCGGTTGCTTCGGAGCTGTCCGGGAGCCGAGATCACCGTATTTGACTGGAGTCTGGATCGGATCACCGAACTCGGTCCGGACGGCAGCGTGACCGAGGTAAGCTCGCTCACCGAGGCCGGAGTGAATCCGTACCAGCGCCCCGCCTGTTCGCCGACTGGCGATCTGGTGTTCACGGGATGGCCGGATGCCGAATTCGATGGCACAAGGGCCGAAGATGAACGCTATCGCTGGGAGACGGCGCTGGAGTGGATGACTGGCGACAGCGTGGTCACTCTGCGCTCTGGGATCCCCGGAGCGGAGCGTTTCGCCTACCCCGGTGGCTCCGGACCCGTGACTTGGGGACGGAACATCGCGTTCGCGGTTGTGGCCACGGGTGTGTGGTACGGGTCGGCCGACGACTACCAACTCGAACATGTGGATTGGACGGGCCGCGTCACGCGCGTCGCGCGGTGGGCCGGGCCGGCACTCGATGTCACGTCGGAGCATCTGGACCGATACCTGCGTGCCTATCTCGCCCGGTACGACACGCCTGCGGAACGTCGGGCCTTCGAACGGGAAAGATGGCCGGTCATTCGTGACGACTTGCCGGGACGGTTCCCGGCCTACGAATCGGATGGGCTCCTGGCGCTCTCGGACGGCAGCTTGTGGGTCACGACCTTTGCGTGGCGGGCGCCGGCCAACGAACTCCATCTGCTAGACCCAAGCGGCGTTTGGATCAGCCGCCTCACCATCCTTGCCCGGTCGGCGCTCCTAGACGCGGGGCCAGACTGGCTGCTCCTGCTAGAGAGCGGCGAATTCGATGAGCAGAGCGTGGCAGTGTACAAGTTGGTGGCGGGAGGCGAGCTGGGCTACCACCAGCCCTAGGAAACACTGGATGAGTATATGCGGCTCCAAGCACCGTGGACCGGGCCGCTTCGGCCGATCCTGCCCCCCGCGCCCGTCATCTCCGCGACGCGTTCGCCGGTCGGTCGGCCGCCCGACCCCCAAGCGAAGGCCTAGGCCTGCCAGTCGGCGAGCTCGGCGGCCGACACGGGCGGTGACGGTGGCGGTGCGGAGCTCAGTCACGGCCGCATCGGCGATGGGGTTCGGGGGGCGGTGCTCCCCGACCGTCCGCTGCCTTAGCAGCGGCCCGAAACGCTGGGGGTTCTAAGGGGGGCGTAACATCCCCTAGCCAGACCGCGATGTTCAACATCGCGTCGGCTGGCTCCCCCACATTAGCGGCGTCCGACAAGCCCGTGCTAGGCAGCCGCGGATGCTCCGGTCGGACGGTCCGCATCCACCTCGTCAGCGTCCTCGCGCGCCCCACCAATCCCGGCTTGAACTTCCCTCGCGCACCGTACTGCCCAAGCGCCCTCATGCCGGCCCTTCTCGATCCAGTCCCGGCGCGCGCACGCGGCGTCGGACCTGCTCGGGGTGCACGTCCATGAAACGCGCCCGCCGGAGGCGGGTGAGCACCCCGCCGTGCGGGCACGCGAGCGCGATCCGCTCGGCCCGGGCAGCCCGTCCAGCCGAACGGCTCGAACGTCTGTTCGTGCCCGCCACAAATGAAGGAGCGTCCCGCTCGCGCGCGGGTTGAACTGCTGCTTCGGTGTATCCATGCTTGGAACGCTGAAGAGCCGCTTGCAAGACAGTCAACCCTTGGAAAACGTCCTAGTGTGTCAGGACGTTTCAGAAGGTGTCAGAGCCATCGGTCGCCGTCGCCAACGCGGCGGAACAACACCCCCGCAACGTCTCGGCGGGCCGCCCGCGCATTCTAGCGGGTGTGTCAAGTCAAGGGATTCCGTACATGAGCACCGCCACAGACCAGACCACGAGGGGGACACCATGAAGGGCCGTCCGAACACCGAGGACCCGCACGACGAGTGGATGGCCGCATCCCGTCCCCACGAGCCCAGCGATCCGACGACACCGGGCATCTACGCGCTTTACCAGAATGGTGTTCTCAAGTACATGGGGCAGAGCCGGGACTGCGCGTTCAGGATTCACAAGCATTGCAACAAGGGCCGGGACTGGCTGGAGCGAAAGCCCGCATGGGAAATCGGTGAGCCGATAACCGCTCGCGTCCAGCCGCTACCGGGCCTGACGGGTGGGAACTTCAGTGACGATGCCCGGCGGCGGCAACAGATAGAGAAGCGCTGGCTCTACTACCTGCGCCCACCATGCAACGTCCAAGTGCCCCATCATTCCCCATCCCAATAGGGAGAACGCGCATGTTCCCTCGCACTGCCGGACTCAAATCACTACTCAAACTCCCGCCTGCTCCTTCCCTTACCAGACAAGCGACTGTCCCCAGAAAAGGTCTGATGTCTCTGCTTGGCATCAAGCGATCAGGCAAGATGTTTCCAGAGGAGCCGAAAAACCTGCCTACTCCCCAATCGGAGGAGGCCATTCGCGAACGACGGAACCCAATGAGCACCGACCAGATTGAGCAACTGGCGGAGGGTGGGAACGCGAAGATTCCATGGAGCGGATTGCTGCTCGGGCTACTTCTCGCGGCCCCGCTTCCCGCGCTCGCCCAAGATGAATCTCGGGAGAGGTTCCAACTCTACACCCGATGCGCCGAGATGGGTTTGCAGGTGCAGCTAGATCGGAAGGACGACGACCTGGGCGACCTGACCACCGGCCAGATTGAACAGGCCGTCCGCAGTCGTTTGCGCGCGGCCCGCCTCTACCGGGAAACCGGCTACGGGTTGTTGTCGGTTCGCGTCCTCACGGTGGAGCGAGCGTTCACCACCCAACTGTACTTCCTCAAGCCAGTTCGCGATGCCGTTTCCGGCATGGTGCGCTTCGCCGTCACATGGCATCGAGTCGGCGTCGGCACCTATGGCAGCGACGGTGGCAATTATGTGATTTCCACCCTCTCCCAAGCGATGGACGGCTTCATCGACGAATACCTGCGCGTCAACGAGGCCGCATGCGCCAGCCTCGGTACTCCAGTGGAGCGTGAGGCATGAGCGAGAACTCGGCGGACGTCCCCGTCCACCTGCTCCAGAGAATCCGGCGCGGCCTCGAAGCGAGCCGCAAGAAGCGGGCACGGAGGAGTTCGTTAATGGGCCAGAAGACACCAACGACAGCGGAGCGCAACGTAGTGGGGCCGTGGATGGTGCTGGACAAAGAGGGGTGTGTCTTGTCCGTCTGTCAGAGTCATTCCGTGGCGTTGACCGTTATTGAAGACGCAAACGGCGTTTGCGTGAGACCGCTGGTGGATCGCCGAGCGTTTCGGAATGAACTGAGCGCGGTGAAACAGGCGGTCGTCAGCAAGAAGCTGACACGCTCCGGGGCTCCCTCTTGGGACGATCCCAAATGGGACTGTTGGCGATGCGGAGACCGCATCCCGTACAAATCACGCTATCTTCGCGTGGTGCAACGAGTGGATTCGTGCGGAGGAATTGCGTTGTGCGAAGCCTGCCGAGAGGAACTGAGGGACAGAATCGATTAGACATCGCAGCGTTGTATGACCCCGAAGCGCACACTGCCGCCGCCTCAAGGTACGAAGGTTACGGTGATTGGCTGGGCGTGCCACGGCACGCGTCGCTTCCGCTGCTGTTGCTTGTCGCGATGTTCGGTGGTCGCTTGGCCTTCAAGTACTTCTAGGGGAGGCGGGGGGAGGAGGGGTAAGCGGGTCATCTCCCTTTCTTGGTCAACAACTCAATCACCCATCCCACGAGGACCACCGCTGCGGCGAGCGCGAGGAACACCCTCCACGGCCAGCCGGTGATTTCCGCGATGGCGATCCCGATGAGGATGGTGAGCACCCTCGGCATCCACGATGAAGTCCACAAGCGCCTCGGCTGCGGCTTCATATCCTCCCTCCTCTTCTAGGACGCTCGTTGTCCCGCTGCGAGTGCTTCCTGCAAGTCCGGCACCGGATCCGGCCACTGGCGGACCCCCGGGCGCAGGTGTTCGGTCTTGATGCGCGGCATTTCGGGGCCACGATGATGTGGCCGAGTATCTGCGTGCGGTCGCTCTCGAAGACGGGGCACCGCCAGGTGCCGATGACAAGGCTTAGGATTCCCGCCAATCTGGTGTGAGATTACCGCCATCGCGACACGATGGAACCAAATGCAGTCCAAAGGCAAGAAGGGCAGATCGTGCAGTCCTGGTTCAACTTAGAATACTCCTTGCCGTGATTCGCGCCACTCGCGCTCTGCCATTTTGGCAGACTGCTGGCAGGTCGACGGGTTGATGATCTGCCTCTATTTCCCCCACGGCCGAACAAACGTCTCCGGCTCTACCCCCAGGCCATCCGCCACCCGGGTGATGTAGTTGAAATACCCGATCACCTGGGTCGCGTCGTGGATCGCGCGGTCGTCAAGGCCGTGGCTCCGGAGCACGTCCAGGTCGTCGGCCCCTACTTCCGACTGTCGGAGCGTCAGTTTCTCTGCGTAGTCGCATAGTGCCTGGTCGGCGTCGGACAGTCCCGCCTCGCGCCAGCCGCGCACGATCGCGTGCACGAAGGCGTCCCGCTCCTCGTCGCTCTCGAACAACTCCTCGATCTCTTCCCGGAGATCATGCGCGTGCGCCTGCTCTCAGTAGAAGCAGCCGTTCACCTTCGAGGTGACCACCGCGAGGATCTCCCGGCGCCAGCGCGTGAGGGGCGAGGGCCCGAACATGAGCGTTCGGTAGAACCCCATGGTCGTCTGCATGACTCGGGGGTTCAGGCTCATCACCCGCACGATGTTCCAGATCCGGCCGGCCCTCGCCAGCGCCTCGTCGTAGAGCTTACGCAGGAGGCCGGTGGCCTCGGATTCGGATACCTCGCGTATGTTGGACATGGAATCCAAGCTAGTGCCAAACCTCTCCGAACACACCACAGCCGGGCTGGGCTGGATGCTGCGACGATACGTGGGCAGCGGCGCGAGATCGACGGAAGCCGGCGATCCAAGTTGGCGCTGACGCGAGGGGCGTGGAGAGGTGATTGGCATTAGCGAGGCTTGTCAGCGATGATGGCATCATGATGCCGGAACACGATCATTGTGGCTCAAAAGGATGATACCACCAGTGGACACTGAGGCACGCCTGAGGGACATCGAGCGGGAACTCCGCCTGGGCCACGCCGAGCAGCCGGAGAAGATGCTGAAGCAACTCATGCTCGACATGCGGAAGGAGACCCTCTCCGAATGGAGGCCGACGCTCGAACCCGTCATCGACTGCTTTCAGCCAAAGCGGAAGCAGCTGTTGCAGGAGTTCCTCGACGCACGGATCTCGGGCCGGCCCACCGGAGTGCGGGAGCCTGCGGCGAGCTCGGTCTACGAGGTGAGCCCTCCGACTGAGAAGACCGATCATGACGCCGAGTTCCGCGAGGAACTTGGCGAGCTTAGCCGGAAGCACATCTTCCAATGGGCCACGAGCTATCGGGACTGCCTGTTCCGCCACTTCGACCAGTATCTGTCGCAGATGGAGACGGAAGCGGACGCTTCGGTGGCGGCGATCCGGCGGCATCTGTCCGAACACTCCCACGAAATCTTCGCCAAGGGATACGGGCACGAGCGCGACGCCAAGGACACTCCCCATTTCGGGGCCCTCCAGAAGTCCGTCGGCGGTTTGGCGCGTTTTCTGGACCTGCCGCTGGACTACTACTCCATCCGGGCTTCGAACACCTACCGGCGACAGCCCGTTCTAGCGCTCCGGGCCCTTTTTTCCGCCGCGTGTCTGGGCATCCTGGAAGGGTATGCAGCCGTCCGTTTCGGCCAGGAGCGTGGTGATTCGCTGCTGCCGAAGTTCTCACCCCGCTGGGGGCATAATCTCGCCTTCCTGACCCCGGCCGCCGCAGAGGCAGTCGCCGAGTTAGTGGAATCCGGTCCACTAACCGAAGGGATCGAGTGCTCGGTCATTCCGCTTCTCGAATCGATCGACCGCCTGATCAACAAGCGACGGGAAGACTACTTCCCGCTTCCTCTCTCCAGCCGCTTCTCATGGAGAGACCGGTTTCTAGAGGTCGGGCTTCGCGCTCCCCGCTCGGCGTCCTCGCGCCCGCTGATGGAGGCCCGCGCCTACTTTGACGCTGAGCACGCGTTCTCCCACGCACTCACGGAGGCCCACGCTCGCAACCTGACCCTGGTGGTCGCGCCGCTCAAGCCGGACGCGAGGGTATTCGTGCGGGAGCGGAAGGCGCTTGCCGACATGGTCGTGGAGGCGGACAGTGCGGACTCGCGGGCCATCGCCGACAAGGCGGAACAGGTTTGGGGTCGGACGATCTACTCCCTGCGGAGCAAGCGGACCGGCGAGGCGATCTCCCACAACATCGCACGGGAGTTTCCGCTTAACACACCCAACCCGATGCCGTTCTACCGCGTGCAGCGAACCAGCGTTCGCGATCTGCTGCGCACTTTCGACCGGACAAACGGCGTCCGGCTGTGGTGCAGCGTGCGACGGAGCGGCAAGACGACTGCCTGTTTCGGTCTGGACTACACCGCCGCCGACTCTGTCATCATATCCCAGACCTGCGGGACCGGACCCACCGATAACGCCCGGCTGTTCTTCGACAAGGTGTGCGCGGCGGCGGCGTCCGGATCCCTTCTCGGAGGGGAGTTCGTGCAAGCACGCGTGGCCGAGTGTTCGCCTGTAGCCGCTGACGGAAGGCGCAAGGTTCTCATAGTTGACGAATACGAAACGCTGTTCGCCTTCCTTCGGGCTGCAGCCGAGGAGAACAGCTACGTGCGGTACACGGTGGTGCAGCCGCTGCTAAACCAACTGGTCGAATTCGCGCGCGACAACCTTCTGGTGCTGCTGGGACAGCAGCCCGACGCCCATTTCATCCTTATGGACCAGAATCAGCTGGCGCCCTACGTCAGACAGGACCCGTTCCCCCTATTCGAACACGACACCGGGACGCGGGCGGGCGAGTTCGGTGAATTGGTCGGAAAGGTTCTGACCGAACGAATAGGCTGTGATCCCGGCTTCCTCGATGCTCTCCATCGCGAAACGGCGGGTCATCCGTTCCTCACCGTGAACGTCCTTTGCGCTTTGGTCGATTGGCTCATCGAACAAGAGCGTCCGTACCGGGGCCTAACACTCGGCGAAGCCGACTTCACCGGATTTCGAGCGGCGAAGCTCAAGCCCAGCCAGATGGCGATGAGCGGAGACTACAACTTCTTCAGGGAAACCATCAAGCAAGCCATGAGCAACAGAGGATACCAGAACAATCGCTGGCTGTTCACCGTCTATTGGGTGCTGCGGAAGATCAGCCGCCGCGACCCCGAATACCTGTCGATCCCTCGGGACAGACTGCCCGACCTTATGATGAAGATTCCTGCGCCGGGCGAATTGGACGATCCCTGGGAGGTCCTACGAACCGCCACGCAAGCCAACTTCCTGCAATACGACGACGAGGAGATTGGCGTGAAGGTTCGGACGCTGGGTCGTTTGGCGGCCGCGGTTCGGCCGGGGTTGGCTTGACCGATGCTCACGCCCGATAACGTATTCGAGGAAATCAAACGACGGCGCGAGCGGTCCGACGACCCCGTCAGATTCTACTGGATCGACATAAGCAAGGAAGGAGGAGGAGACAGAAACCGATTCGTGCGGTCACTACACGACCGGGCGGGTTCCAACCCGGTGCGCGCGGTGATTCTCCGTACCCCGGGCTTCATGGACGCGAATTCGGTGATGAACGACTTGGCCGAGGTATTGGAGGGCTGCAGGCGCGATCTCCTGAGTGCGGAAATGATTGGGCGGATCGGACGAAGTGGACATCTCGACATTGCGCTGATCGCCCGAAGGGAGCTTAAGCTGGCGATTACTTCATCTCCCCTGGTCTTGCCGGATTGGTTTCCGCTGCGTGCGGGGCAGGAAGTGATGGCAAGGATCGATGACCTTACTTGGACCACGCGCGTCCCGTTATCGGCACGCGAGGCGCATTTGGGCAATCTGCAACGACTGCTGTACGAGCTGGATGGCGCGTTGCTGGAAAGGCTGCGGGTGGTTGGGGAGCAGGACCTGGACCGTCGGTTGCAGATGGGTTTCCTGGACCGGGTCCGTGCCAAATCCGAGAGCACCTTGGCCATCAATGAGTTGCTTGGGGTCGCGCGCCGTGAGTTGCAGGCCGTTCGCAATCCACGGCACTACAGGCCGCGCTCCACCGGGCCCACCGCGATCAGTCGCCTCTGGCGAGCTACGGTCGAGAAGCCCTCAAGTGAGCTGCACCAGCTGGCAAAGTGCCTGGCCAAGGCGCTCCAAGTCGTTCCTGCTGACATTGGTGGCCATGCGGAGTCTGTCGTGGCGGTCTTGGGACGTCCGACCACTCCGATATCGGACCCGGCGATTCGCTGGGCGTTCGACGTGGTCGTGACGGTTGGGGCGGCGTGTCAACTGACGACCGCCGCCGCTCACGCCGATGCGTATGCACGATATCCGGTGAGGCTCGTGGGATCGCTCTCGCGGGACCTGCAGCGGGCGCTGGACGACTTCATTAGGGTGCTGGAGGCATGAAGCGACGGGCGAGGCGGTGGGAACTGGACGCACTTTAGAGTTCTACGCTCTTGCAACTGCGAAAGCCGTGCCCCGTGACACTCTATCGCGTTACCGTCTGGATCACGGCGAATTCGGCTTCCAGCTCTGGGAAGCGGTCTTCGAGAAGCATGGCGATGACCTCCCTCATGTTTTCGGCAATCTCGTCCAGGCTTTCGGCCTGCGAATGCGCCCCACGAAACCCGGGCACATAGCCCACGAACAAACCGGTCTCGAAGTCCTGCTCGACCACGGCGGTGAATTGTCTCCTCAGTTCGACACCCCTTCGAAGTTACCGCTCACCCCCGACCGCCGGCTGCGCGTCATCTGGGCATCCGCGAAGCCGCGCACCAGGCCGATGAAGTCGCCGGTGCTGACGCGAAACATGGGTCCGCGCCCCGAATCCGCGCCAACCGGCCAGGCCACGTCGATGCGCGTCACGCGCCTGCTGCCCACGGGGAAA
Organism: Longimicrobiales bacterium; assembly: GCA_965225805.1. Lineage (GTDB taxonomy): Bacteria > Gemmatimonadota > Gemmatimonadetes > Longimicrobiales > Gaopeijiaceae > BD2-11. The sequence continues at coordinate 444,174 of OZ245327.1, read as the reverse complement.
CCGACGCGCAACCCGGCGCCGATCGAAGTCTTCCAGCCGGTGTCCACGCCGAAGGGTACATCGCCTGCCCAGGCTTTTCCGGCGTCGGCGAAGAAGGTGAGCCCCAAGTCGATCAGCGAGGGGGCGGGCCACCGCAGATCGACGCGGTTCTCGAGGGAAGCGACCACCCGCCGGCCCGCCGGAAAGTCCTCCTCCTTGTACCCGCGCACCACCTCGCGGCCTCCCAGGGTCAGCTGGAAGGGCGTGATGGTGCTCCAGCCCCCCGAAGCCGAGACTCGAGCGACAAGCGTCTTCGCGAAGGCGACACCCGGCTGCCAGTAGGCGAGCAGATCCGCCTCCGAATAGATGTCCCTCCAGCGCGCTCCCGCCTCATCCTCGAAACGCACCCGCCGACCCTCGGTCTGTGCGTCCACCAGCAGTACGGCCGACTCCGACCCCACGCCGCCGAAGAACGAGACGCGCGCCATGATGTCGCTCGCGAGCCGGGCCGGACCCGAAGCCGCCGAAGACGCGGGCTCCCCCGCGGACCCGAACCAGCTTCCCAGCGGCAGCCGGGGCCCGACGGTGAGCGCCACATCCAGGCCCTGCGGAACGCTCTGCTCCCCGCTCACCGCGTCCAGCCCGCGCCGCGTCTCGAAGCGCACCTTGCGCCTCGACAGGAGCAGGTTGACACGGGTCAGGTCGTAGCCCCGGGTCTGCCGTGCCAGGCGCGCGCCCACGTCCAGCGCGTCGTCGAGCAGGTTCCCGAAATCCTGGCCCTTGATAAGCGAAACGGAGCCCGGATACTCGTTGAAGCGCAGCACTTCCCGCGTCAGCCCGAGACCCAGCAGAGTCAGATCCCCCGGTTCCCCGAAGCGGAAGGCCTGGGTGGCTTCAATGCGCTGCCGGAGCTCCGGGAGCACCGCGTAGCTGTGGCCCAGGGCTGGATCCAGCACGTAGGGAAACAGCGATTCCCGGCTGTAGAAGCGCAGCCGGCCCGCGACCCGCCCTACCTCTCCCACGAAGGGATAGACGAGCATGGCGTCGCCGAAGCGTCCCGCACGCGTGCGGCCGGCGCTGATGCGTCCGTCCAGACGCGTGCCCGCGAGTCGCGCGGACTCCAGGGTGACGCCGTAGTCCTGGCGCTGCTTGCGCTGCTGCAGGAAGGCCCCGATGAGGTTGCCGGTGCCCAGAAAGTTCTCCTCGACCATGCTCGCGCCCTCGAACTGGACCCCATCGTCCACGGTGACGTCGATCTGGATCTTGGTGGTCCACTCGTCGCGGGTGGTGACCTCCACCTGCCGGGTCCCGTCGGGTTGGGGAACCGCGTTCACCTCGGCGGAAGCGATGAAGCGGTGTTCGCGCAGAAGCCTTTCGGACTCCTCGAGGAGGAAGGCATCGGGGCAATCGCCCTCCTCGAAGAGCAGCTCGCGGGCGATGAAGTCGGCGCGCGTGTCGACGTGCAGGAAATTGGCCAGCTCACGTACCCAGCGGAACGGTCCTCCGCTCGATTCCGGACCCGGGTCGAAGATGGGTTGGCTGTCGATGACGATGCGCGAGACCGCTCCCGCCTCGCAGGCGGGATCACCGCCGGGAAGCTGGGCGCGAGCCGGAGCGGCGGTCAGGAGCCCGAACAGAAGGCATCCGGAGAGAGGCGCGAGCGGATGGCACCCGGAGAGACGGCGCATTGAGAGGCGGCGGACCCGAAGGCAGCCGGAGGAGCGGGCGAAGACGGAAGCCACGCCCGGAGGCGGAGCAGGAACGGCGATATGACGCAAGGGAGCCGTGAGATGTCGCTTGGAGGGAAGTTTGACTCGGAACTAGCAAGAAGTGGGCCCGAACACCGGTAATCTGCCCGAAGTCGGTCTTCCATGCTATGGTCCGCGCAGGCGCGATGTTCCCCGCTGGCGCCGCCCCCCGTTGACCCTCGCACGTCACAGCAAATAAAATTGGAGCTGCGGTCTCCTCCGCGCGGCGTCGTGATTCGAGAAGCCCGCGGAGGCTTGTGTTTTTTTGCCGCGGACGTTGCCAATCCAGCCCGGAGTCTCCCGGATCTCATGACCTTGCCAGCCCTCGACACGTCCCCAGCTCCCTCAGCCAGAGCCGTCGCGCTCGACGCCCACGGCCTGGCCCCCGCGGGGAACGTGCACTGGAATCTTTCGCCCGCGCAGCTCTACGAGGCCGCCCTCGCCCGCAACGAGGGCCACCTCGTTAACATGGGCCCCTTCGCCGCCGTCACCGTCCCGCACACCGGACGCTCCCCCAACGACCGTTTCACGGTGGAGGAGGCGTCCACGGCCGCACAGATCGACTGGGGCTCGATCAACCGCCCCATGAGCGAAGAGCACTATCGCGTGCTCAAAGCCGAAGTCATCGAATACCTGAACCGGCGGGAGCTCTTCGTGCGGGACGCCCACTGCGGAGCCGACCCGACCCACCGCATCTCGGTGCGCGTGGTCAGCCCCAGCGCCTGGCACACGCTCTTCGTCCACAACATGTTCCTGCGCCCTCCTCCCGAGGAGCTGGCGACCATCCGTCCCGACTTCGTCGTGCTGCACGCGCCGCTGCTACAGGCCGATCCAGCACGCCACGGCACCCGCAGCGGCACCGCGGTGGTCGTGAACCTGGCCGAGAGGACGGTGCTCGTGGCCGGCACCCGCTACGCCGGCGAGATCAAGAAGTCCATCTTCTCGTCGATGAACTTCTTCCTGCCGAGCCGGGGCTCGCTCCCCATGCACTGCTCGGCCAACATCGGTGAACACGGGGACACCGCGCTCTTCTTCGGGCTTTCGGGCACCGGCAAGACGACGCTCTCCGCGGACCACGCGCGGCGCCTCATCGGCGACGACGAGCACGGCTGGAGCGAGGACGGCGTCTTCAACTTCGAGGGCGGCTGCTACGCGAAGGTGATCCGGCTCTCCCCGGAGAACGAACCGGAGATCTACCGCGCCACGCGCATGTTCGGGACCATCCTCGAGAACGTGATCTTCGACGAGGATACGCGCGAGGTGGATCTGGACGACGATACCCTCACCGAGAACACGCGCGCTTCCTACCCCCTCCACTATATTCCGGGGGCGGTGTCCGACGGCCGGGGCGGCCATCCGAAGAACATCTTCTTCCTCACTGCCGACGCCTTCGGCGTGCTGCCGCCCATCGCGCGCCTGACTCCCGAGCAGGCGATGTACCACTTCCTGTCGGGGTACACCGCCAAGGTGGCGGGCACGGAACGGGGCGTGACCGAGCCGCGGGCGACCTTCAGCGCCTGTTTCGGCGCACCCTTCCTGCCGATGCACCCGAGCGTCTATGCCCGCATCCTGGGAGAGAAGCTGCGCCGGCATGGGTCGCAGGTGTGGCTGATCAACACCGGCTGGACGGGAGGCGGGTTCGGCACCGGCAAACGCATGGATCTGCCGTACACGCGCACGATGATCCGCGCGGCCCTCGACGGTTCGCTGGACGACGCGCCCACGCGGACGGATCCGGTGTTCGGGCTGGCGGTGCCGCTGGAGGTCGAGGATGTGCCCGCGCAGGTCCTGACCCCGCGTTCGACCTGGGCCGACCCGGAGGCGTACAACCGCGCCGCTGCCCGGCTGGCGGCCATGTTCCAGGACAACTTCTCAAGCTTCGCCGACGCCTGTCCGGAGGATGTGCGGGCGGCGGGACCGAGAATAGCGGTCGCGACGCGGACCGAGGGAGCGTCGACACGCGGACCGAGATAGCGCCGGGAGTCAGAGGGCGGAGATAGCGCCAGGAGGTGAGAGGGCGGAGACAGGGCCGAGAGTGAGAGGGTGGAGATAGCGCCGAGACAGGGGGGCCGCATGGCAAAGAAGTACTGGCTGATGAAGACCGAACCGGGCGTCTATTCGATCGACGACCTGGAGCAGGACGGGCATACCTGGTGGGAAGGCGTCCGCAACTACGGGGCACGCAACAACATGCGGGCCATGCACGTGGGCGATGAGGTGCTCTTCTACCACAGCATGGCGAAGCCGCCCGGAGTCGCGGGGCTGGCCCGCGTGTGCAAGGAAGCCTATCCGGATCACTTCGCCTTCGATCCGAAGGAGCACTACTACGACCCCAAGTCCGACCCGGCGAAGCCTCGCTGGTACATGGTCGACGTGGAGTTCGTGGAGAAGTTCCCCGAAGTGGTCGCGCTCAAGGATATCCGGCAGGTGTCGAAGCTGAGCGAGATGGTGCTGGTGAAGAACTCGCGCCTCTCGGTCCAGCCGGTGCGCAAGGAGGAATTCGAGATCATCCGCGGCATTGGCCGCAGCGGAGGCTGATCCCCGCTCCACGGCGTCCTCTCGCGCCATCCTCCACGACGTCCCATCGTGCCATCGCTCCGCCCCATCGCGCCATTGCTCCGCCCGCGCGCGAGCCGCTAGACTCCCCCATGTCCTCCCGGAACGCGCCCGCCCTGATTCGCGACCCGATCTGGGGCACCATCCGGCTGGATGCCGCCGCCGCCCGCATCACGGACACCCCCGCCTTCCAGCGGCTGCGCTACATCCGCCAGCTGGGTCTGGCCCACCTGGTCTACCCGGGCGCCACCCACACCCGCTTCGCCCACGTGCTTGGCGTGTACCACCTGGTGAGCACCGCCCTGCGTGCGCTGAAGGAACGGCAGCCCCTCCCAGACCGCGTGTGGAGGGCGGCCGACCTGGTGCCGTACGCGGGACTGCTGCACGACATCGGCCACTACCCCTTCTCGCATGCGCTCGACGACCTGCGCGGCGACGATCATCCCGGCGACCACGAGGCGCTGGCGGCGCATTTCCTGGAGTCACCCGGCGTGAGCGAGACGCTGGACGGCCTGGGGCCGGGCGCCGCGGCCGAAATCGGCGCGCTCATCCGGGGCGAGAGCACCGCGCCCCTGCGGGGGCTGGTGCACGGCAGCCTCGACATGGACAAGATGGACTACCTCAGGCGGGACGCGCGCTCGTGCGGTGTGCCCTACGGCGAGGTGGATGTCGAGCGCCTGCTTCAGGGCCTGCTGATTCTGGAGGACCCGGAGAGCGGCGCCTTCGAGGTGGGTGTGGGCGAGAAGGCGGTCAGCGCCCTCGAGTCCCTCCTCTTCGCCAAGTACCAGATGTTCCGCAACGTGTACTGGCACCACGGGGTGCGCGCGGGCACGGTGCTCTGCGCACGCATCGTCAACGACGCGGTGGCGTCCGGGCTGGTCGGCGGGAGCGAGCTGGCGGGCCCCACGGATGACGAACTCCTCCACCTGATCGGCCGACGGGCGGAGGCCGACGGGAGGCCCGTCGCCGACCGCATTCGCGGGCGCTGGCTGCCGGCCCTGCGCGCGAGACGGCTCCCGAAGCGCGCCGCGGAGCTCACCGCCGCCGACCTGGCGGGCAGGAACCTGCTTCCCTGGATCGAGGCCCCGGGCCCCGAACGCCGCCGGCTGGAAGACCAGCTCGCCGAAGCGCTCTCGCTCCAGCCCGGCGAAGTGGTCATCGACTTCCCCTGCAAGCCGGCCATGTTCCAGCTGGACCTCCTGGTGCGCCGACGGAACGGGTGCGTCGAGAGGCTCGGCCAGACCGGAATCCCCGGTGTCATCGACCTTCCGAGGGTGGCTCGCGAACTGTACCGGACCTCGCGGGTGCTGCGCGTCTTCACCTTCGAGAAGAGATCTCTTTCTCCGGACGAGGTCATCGATCTGGTTACGGAACCGGCCTGAATCCCCCACGGGCGTCGACAGCTGAGCCTGTTCAGGCTCATGAAATGCCCCGCACTCTCGGGGCCGGCCGCAACGCTCGAGCCGATCCCTGCGAAGGGCCAAGGAACCCCGGCGGCGGCGGGGTTTAGGAAGCGTGGCATCCCCCTCCGGGGTTCTGGACAATCCCGGGAATATCAGTATACTTGATGGCTGCGGATCTTCCGCATCGGGCATGGGTATGCGGGTCCGACACCAACGCGATTTCAGCACGACCGACAGGTGCCGAGGCTGAAAGGAGACCAGTTTCAGAATGCCCGCTACGCGGCGAAAGAAGGTGGTTCGTCGAAAGAAGGTGGTTCGTCGAAAGAAGGCGGTTCGTCGAAAGAAGGCGGTTCGTCGACGAAAGAAGCGTTCGACCAATCTGCTCGTCGGTTTCGATACCGGCGTGGAAGAGCAGAGTGCGCTCGATCAGTACCTCCGCGACGTCAGCCGACACGAACTGATCACTCCTGACCACGAAAAGGTGCTGGGGGCCCGGGCTCGCCTGGGCGATGAGGAAGCGGTGCAGGAGCTGGCGCGCGCCAACCTGCGCTTCGTCATCAGCGTCGCCAAGAAGTACCAGAACCGCGGGGTTTCGCTGACGGACCTCATTCAGGAGGGAAACGTCGGTCTGGTCACGGCCGCCCGGAAGTTCGATCCCGATCAGGGCGTCAAGTTCATCAGCTACGCTGTGTGGTGGATTCGCCAGGCCATCCTGGCTTCGCTGGCCAACCAGGGTCGCTCGGTGCGCGTTCCCCTGAACCGCGCCTCCGATCTCGCGCGCATCTTCCGCGAGAAGGAGCGGCTGCGGCAGGAGCGCGGTCGCGAGCCCTCGCCCGAGGAGCTGTCCAAGGCTACCCGGCTCACACCTGAGCTGATCGAGTCGCTCCAGACCCTGAACGCGGCGGAAATCCGTCTCGACGCCCCCATCGGCGACAGCGAAGACTCCCAGCTGGTGGAGCGTTTCCTGACGGAGGAAGCCCTTGAGCCCGAGTTGGGCGTGGAAGCCCGGCTGCTGGCCGAGTCGGTCAACATGGCGCTTACCACGCTCGAGGCCCGCGACGCCAAGGTGCTGCGCCTCTATTTCGGTCTCCAGGGAGAGCGCGAGCACACGCTCGAGGAGATCGGCAACATGCTGGGCGTTACGCGCGAGCGAATCCGCCAGCTGCGCGACCGGGCGCTGCGCCGGCTGCGTGACGGCGAGAAGGGATCCGCGCTGGAATCCTTCGCGGCGTGACTTCAGGGGCGCCGCGCCGCCTCGCACCCTCCCGCGCCCGCCGGAGGTCTCTGTACCCGGCACCGCACTTCGTCACCCCCCGTCCCGCCGATCCGTGATCTGTACGGGGCGGGTTCACGCAATCCTCGGGGGCGTGTACCGGGTCCGCCTGGACGACGGCGCCTCGGTCGACGCCTCGCTCCGCGGTCGCCTGAAGCGCCGGCCCTGGAAGGGAGGCCGGGTGGTCATCGGCGACCGCGTCAAGGTGGCTTTGGCGGGCGACGACGCCACCATCGAGGAGGTGCTCCCGCGCAAGAGCGCCTTCCTGCGCCGCGGGGCGTACGCCAGGACGGCGAAGGTGGTGGCCGCCAATCTCGACCATGTCGTGGTGGTGACGGCGGCGCGCGATCCCGATCTCAGCCTGGTGTACGTGGATCGCATGCTCGCGGTCTGTGAAGCCAACGCCCTTCCCTGCTCGCTGGTTATCAACAAACAGGACCTCCCCGGGGCTCCCGCCGCCTCGACCCCGGCTGGCGACCTCTATCGGAGCATCGGCTACGACGTCCTCCTCACCAGCGCCGAATCCGGCCTGGGTCTCGAACAGTTGCGCCTTGCCCTCCGCGGCATCTGTGCCCTCGTGGGGCCGTCCGGAACAGGCAAGTCAACCCTGCTCAACCGGCTCGATCCGTCCCTCGGGCTGCGCACCGGCGAACTCAGCCGCAAGACCCGCACCGGCCGGCACACGACGGTGGCGAGCCGCCTCCTCCCACTCTCCGACGGCGCTCTGGTGGCGGACACGCCAGGCTTCGGGGATGTCGGACTCTGGGGTGTCCCGGCGGGCCGACTTGACCGATGTTTCCCGGAGATTCGGGCGCTCGGAGACGGGTGTCGCTTTCGCGGATGCAGCCATGTGCACGAACCTGATTGTGCCGTGCGCGAAGGCCTGGACTCGGGAGAGGTCGCCGAGAGCCGCTACGCGCACTATCAGGCGTTGCTGGAAGAGGCCGATTGAATGCAATGGGGCGGGGCGGAGAGGCGATGGGAACCGGACTTGGAGCAACTGGGGACGGCGGGGACCCGAGACCGGTTGGGCGACACGATGACAGATGAGAGTCGGTTTCGAGACGTCATGAGCCGCCTGGTGACCGGAGTTACGCTGGTCGCCGGCCGGCTCGACGGCTCGGTACACGGCCTCACCGTCAACGCGGTGAGTTCGGTCTCGCTGGACCCGCCTCTTGTTCTGGTCTGTCTCGACCGAAACGGGAAGTCTCACGATCCCATCATCGCCTCCGGGGCCTTCGCAGTCAGCGTGCTGGCGAGCGACCAGGAGGAACTGGCGCACCGCTTCTCGCGGGGAATCCATCGCGAACGGTTCGACGGGGTCGAGTTTCGCGTCGGCGCGTCCCGGAGTCCCGTCCTGCCGGACGCGCTCGCCTGGCTGGACTGCACCATCCGGGCCGTCCATCCCGCGGGCGACCACTCCATCGTCGTGGGCGAGGTGCTGGGGTGCGGCGCCGGCGAAGGCAACCCGCTGGTGTTCTTCCGAAGCGAGTACGGCAGATGATGGGCCTGGTAACCCGTATCCGCCGGACGCACCTGGCGGCGTTCCTCATCGGCGGGGTGATGGGCATCATGGCCGAGATGGCCGCCGGACTGATGCTCTACCAGGGACCCGGCCTGCTGCGGGCGACCACCCTCGTGCTCGCCATGGAGGCCGCCGCCGCGGGAGCCGGCTTGCTTATCGCCACCCGCGTACCCCGGGAGGACGTTTCCCGGCAGCTGCGCCGGCACCTGCATCTCACGCTGGTATCGTTGGGGCTCGCCGGCATCCTGACCTCGATGTGGGCCTATTTCGGCGGCCTCTCGGTGGTCCGGGGCGGACAGGCGGCCGCACTCGCCATCCTGGCAGCGCTCCCGCTGTACCTGGCGGGGACGGTGCTTGGGCTGGTGTGCCGGGCCGGCAGCCGGGATGCCGAGGAAGGAACAGTGGCCGTCGGCGGGCCGGCGCTGCTGGGAGCCGCGACCGGATTCCTGATCTATGGGCTGTTCCTGATTCCCCGCCTGGCACCGCCGGTGCTGGTGCTGTTGTGCATGGCTGCAGTGTCGGGCGCCGCCCTGTTGCACGGGTCGGAGGAAGCGCGCCGGCCGGCCGGTGAGACTTCCGACGGGGAGGAAAGGCCGCCGGGGGAAGCGCCGGAGTCGGCGGAGGCCCAGGAGTCGACGGAGGCCCAGGAGTCGGCGGAGGCCCAGGAGTCGACGGAGGCCCAGGAGTCGACTGAGGAATGGGAGGAGGCATCCGGCGACCCGCACGCGGGCGTCACACTACAGGAACCGGAGGAATCCGGAGAGTCGCAGACGCGGGAGCACCAGGCGTCGTCAATCACCCAAATCCTTTGGAACTCGGAGACATGAGGAGATGAACAAGATCTGGAGCACAGGGCTTGCCGGCAGAATCGGCGCGGCGGCTTTCGCCTTTTTCGTGTCGATCGCGCTGGCGGCGTGCGCCCCCGAGGACGGGGACGGGCGGCTCAGCGTACGCATTCTGGAGGTCACGGCCACCGCGGCGGACGGGTCGGTGTTCGAGGGGGGTGCCATCGACTCCACCTGGACGATTCCGGGTGATGATGTGCGCCAGCTGACCCGCTCGCTGGTGCTCGAGCCCGGTGACGAATCGGAGATCCCCAACCGCTTGGTGGATCTGGCGCTGGGCGCCCTGGTCACAGGGTTCGACTTCTACCCGCCGCGCGATCCCCCCGAGGACATCCAGATCACCGAGGACGATGCAAACGGGCTGCTGGAGATCTCCCTGCAGCAGGGGATCGCCTTCCGCGCGACCGTCATTACCAACTACCGCCGGGACGACGACCTGGCCTGGCGCGGCGCCGGCGAGTTCGGGGACCCCATGGTTTGGATCGACGGCACGGTCACCCCCGCGGACACACTCCGTCTCCGGCTGGAAGGTAACTTCGAGGATGTGCGCGACACCGGGGGTGGGCAGCTAGCCATCTTGCGCGCGCAGGGCAGCCTGTACGTGTCGACCGGCGGCGAGTACACGGTCGAGGTGACGGAGCGCGTGGTGATAACAGCGGTGCCCTCATCCCGGGTGACGCGCCGATTCGGGGATGCGCGGGGGGAGATGGTGCCGTAGCGGACTTCTGCCAAATTGGCAGACTGCCAAAACGGCAGATATTGGATCCGGTCCGACGCGGCTACACAGCCGCTCTGGCCCCGGAGTCTCGAATAGGGGCGCCGCCAGGCTAGCTCTCCCGCCGCAGCAGCAGGTTCCCCAGCTCGTCCACTTCAGCGCGCCACCCGGACGGTATCCAGGTGGTCGAGCTGTACTCCAGGACGAGGCCCGGGCCCGGCAGGTCGTGGCCGGCACGGAGGTCGTGCCGCCACCAGCAGGCGGCGTACTGGAGTTGGCCGCCGCTGTGCACACGGGCCGACTGGGCGGGCGGGGTTGCCTCGTTAGCGGGCTCGAGGGCGGGTGGATCCAGCGAGAGGCCCGGCGCCCGCGTCACCACCCGGAGCGTCACCGCCTCCACCCGGGCGTCGTCCTGGCGGTAGCCGTAGCGCTTCGCGTGGGCCTGGTGGAATCGCTCCACCCAGTCGTCCGCCCGGACCGGCAGCTCGTAGCTCTGTCCCAGGTAGCGGGCGTCCACCCAGTGCTCCACGGTGAGGGACGCGCGGCCGTAGCCTTCTTCGGCCATGCGGGCCGTCGCGGTCCCCTCCAGCTCGGCGAACACCTCGCCGAGCTGGGTGCCGCAGGCGGCGTCATCGTGGGTGATGAGCACGGTGCGCGAGGCCTCCTTGGTGACCGGCGCGGCCAGCATGCCGTAGGCGGAGAGGAGACCCGGGTCGGGCGGGATCATCGCACCGGCCGCGCCCAGGCGCTCACTCAGTTCCGCCACGTGGAGGCCCCCCGCCCCCCCGAACGCGACCACCACGAAGGCGGCCGGGTCGTGGCCGCGCTCCACCGAGATGACGCGCAACGCCCGCTCCATGGAGCTGTTGACCACCGCCAGAATGCCCGCCGCCGCGTCCTCCAGGGTGGACCCCAGGCGGCCGGCCAGTTTCGCCAAGGGGCTCTCCACCGCAGCACGGTCAAGGGTCGTGCTACCGCCCAGGAAGCCGTCGGCGGGCAGGCGGCCCAACCACACATGGGCGTCGGTGACGGTGAGCCCCTCCCCCCCGCGACCGTAGCAGATCGGTCCCGGCACCGCACCCGCGCTCTGGGGCCCCACCCGCAGCGCGCCGCCGGGGTCCACCCGTGCGAGGGAGCCGCCGCCGGCCCCCACCGTGTGAATGTCGATCACCGGAATGGCGGCCGGCTGCCCGCCGATCATGAACTCCCGGGTCCGCAACGGACGTCCTGGACAGAGCGAGACGTCGGTGGAAGTCCCGCCCATGTCGAAAGTGACGATCTCCCGGAAGCCGGCCCGCCGAGCCCAGGCGAGCGCCCCCACCACCCCGCCCGCCGGGCCCGACAGGACGGTGTGCACCGGCTCCTCGAGCGCCCGCGCGACCGGCAGCGCCCCCCCGTTCGACCCCATGATGCGGATCGCCCGCGCCCCCGACCTCTCTTCCAGCCGCCCCAGATAACCGGACACCACGGGCGCGATGTAGGCGTTGAGCGCCGTGGTGGAGGTGCGCTCGTATTCGCGGTATTCGGGGAGGATCTCCGACGACACCGAGACCAGATGGCCAGCTGACCGGAGCCGCTCGGCCACCACCGCCTCGTGCGCGGGATTGGCGTAGGCGTGCAGCAATGCCACCGCCCACGCCTCCGCCTCGTGGCTGGCCAGGCCCTCCACTTCGGCCGCGTCGAGCGGCTCGATCTCCTCTCCCTGGGGTCCAAGCCGCCCGCGGATGCCGACCCGGTCGCCGCGGGCCACCAGCGGCGGCGGGCGGTGCCCGGCGAGCGCGTAGAGCTGCGGGCGGTTCTGGCGCCCGATCTCGATGACGTCCTCGAAGCCGCGGTTGGTCACCAGCAGGACGCGCGCGCCCTTGCGCTCCAGGAGGGCGTTGGTGCCGACCGTCGAGCCGTGCACCATCAGGAAGGGTGCATCCTCGTCCATCAGCTGCCGCACCCCCGCCAGCACCGCCTCCGAGGGATCCGCCGGAGTCGAGGGCAGCTTCAGGGCGGACACCTGCCCACCGCGGTAGAGCACGAAGTCGGTGAAGGTGCCGCCGGTGTCCACGGCCAGCACGGGGAGGCCGGAAAGCCGGTCTGGCGATGACAGTCCTCGGGACGCGTCGCCTGGCGTCGGCGATGGCTCGTGCCGAGGCAAAGTGCCGGGATCCGGGGACAGCCCGCCCCCGGAGGTGTTGCTAGTCCTTCGCGTGCGCGTCAGGTTCGGTCGCATGAATCCTGCCCTCTCTTTCGAGCGCTTCCGCGAACTCGCCCGGGTCAGCCGACTGGTGCCCGTGTGGACGGAGTTGCTCTTCGATGTGGATACGGCGGTCACCGCCTACGCGCGGCTGGCGCGCCCCCCCTACGGCTTCCTCCTGGAGTCGGTGGTTGGAGGCGAGCGATGGGCGCGCTACAGCTTTCTCGGGACGGACCCGGCCGCCGTCTGGCGGCTGCACGGCAGCCGAGCCACATGGTGGACGCGCGATGCCGGTTGGCAGCCGGTGGGCACGGACGACCCGCTGGCCGACCTGTCCCGGCGACTGGAGGCCTGCCGGCCCGCCACCGTCCCGGAACTCCCCCGCTTCTGGGGAGGCGCGGTCGGGTATCTGGGATACGACGTGGTGCGCCAGCTGGAGCGGCTGCCCGATGCTCCTCCCGACGATCTCGACATCCCCGACGCGGTGTTCATGTTCACCGACGTCGTCCTTGCGATCGACAATCTGCTGGGGCGAGCGATGGTGATCGCCGCCGTCCCCGTCGAGCCGGAGGGCGGCGAGGCGCACCTGCGCGCGTGCTACGAGCGCGGGCTGGCCAAGGTCGCCTCGGTCGTCCACACTCTGCGCACGGCTCCCGCGCCCCCGCCCATGGAGCTTCTCCCCGAACCCGCCTCCGACCCGGACTTCGAGAGCACGATGAGCCGGGAGGAGTTCGAGAGCGCCGTGCAAACGATCCGCGACTACATCTTCGCCGGCGACGCCTTCCAGGTCGTGCTGAGCCAGCGTCTGAAGATGTCGCTCGCGGGGTCGCCCTTCGAGCTGTACCGGGTGCTCCGCTCCCTCAACCCCTCGCCCTACCTCTACTTTGTGGAGCTGGACGGCGTGACCCTGGTCGGGAGCTCCCCGGAATTGCTGGTTCGGGTGGAGGACGGCGTCGTGACCGTGCGCCCCATCGCCGGGACGCGTCCGCGGGGCGCCACTCCCGAGGAGGACGCGCGCCTGGCGGCCGAGCTGGCCGCGGACGAGAAGGAGTTGGCGGAACACCGCATGCTCGTCGACCTGGGACGGAACGATGTCGGCCGTGTGGCACGCTCCGGCACCGTGCGGGTCTCCGAGCTGATGTCGGTCGAGCACTACTCGCATGTGATGCACATCGTGAGCCGGGTGGAAGGCGACCTCAAGGAGGGGCTCACCGCCCTGGACGCGCTCCTGGCCGGCTTCCCCGCGGGCACGCTTTCGGGAGCGCCCAAGGTACGCGCCATGGAGATCATCGACGAGCTGGAACCCGCGCGCCGCGGCCCCTACGGCGGCGCCGTCGGCTATCTCGCCTACGGGGGCAGGACGATGGACACCGCCATCGCCATCCGCACCCTGCTGGCGACCCGGGGTCAGGCCTACGTCCAAGCCGGAGCCGGCATCGTCGCGGACTCGGACCCCGGAGCCGAATACGAGGAGACCCTGAACAAGGCGCGGGCGCTGCTCAAGGCCGCGAGCATGATTCCCGCAGCGGACTCGGAGGACTGAGCCGCTCCCTCGCCCAAACCGGACTCGAGCGCGCACGCAGCGGCCTGATCAGGCCGCGAACGCCCCGCTCCCCAGCTCCTCCATGAGCGCGGCGAGGGCCACGATGCCCTTGTCGAAGTTCTCCAGCGGGAACCACTCGTCGGGGGCATGCATGTTGGCCCCCGGAAGCGCGAACCCCAGCAGGAGCACGGGAGCGCTGAGGATGCGCTCGAATTCCCCGACGATGGGGATCGAGCCGCCTTCGCCCGTCAGCACGGGCCGGCGGCCGAACGAGTGCGCCAGCGCGCGGCTGGCCGCGTCGATCAGCCCGCCCGAGACCTGTCCCCTCCAGGGCATCCCGCCGTGCAGCTCTTCCACCTCGACCCGGACTTCGGGAGGCGCCACCCGGGCGATGTGCGCCCGCAGCAGCTCCGCCACCCGCGCCGGATCCTGGTCGGGAACCAGCCGGAAACTGAGCTTGGCCATGGCGTGCGCGGGGAGCACCGTCTTGGCGCCCTCGCCGGTGTAGCCGGACAACAGGCCGTTCAATTCGCAGGTGGGGCGGATCCAGAGTCGCTCCAGGGTCGAGTAGCCTGCCTCGCCCGAAAGCGCGGCCACGCCCACGCCCTCGCGGAACCCTTCCTCGTCGAAGGGCAGCGCGCGGATCTCGGCGCGGGTCTGCTCGCCCCAGTCCACGACATCGTCGTAGAAACCGGGGATGGCGATGCGGCCGTCGTCGTCGTGCAGCGTCGCCAGGATGCGGCCCAGCGCCATTGCCGGGTTGACCACCCCGCCGCCGTAGCTGCCCGAGTGCAGATCGCCGGCGGGCCCGTGGACGGTGATCTCGAAGTAGGCCAGGCCGCGGAGCGAGAAGAGCACCGAGGGAAGGCCGGGCGCGAACATCGCGGAATCGGAGATGACCACCACGTCGCACGCGAGCCGGTCCGCATGCGCCTCCACGAACGGGATGAGGTTGGGGGAGCCGATCTCCTCCTCCCCCTCGGCCAGCACAACGAGGTTCACCGGCAGCCGGCCGGCGGTGGCCAGCAGCGACTCGGCGGCCTTCACGTGCAGGAACAGCTGCCCCTTGTCGTCGGCCGACCCGCGCGCGTAGATGCGCCCGTCGCGCACGTCCGGCTCGAAGGCCGGGGCCGTCCACAGGTCGAGGGGCTCGGCCGGCTGCACGTCGTAGTGGCCGTACACCAGCACCGTGGGGGCGTCCGCCCCGGCCCCGCGCCACTCACCGAGCACCACGGGATGCCGGGGCGTCTCCAGAATCTCCGCCTCCAGGCCGACATCCTCCATGCGGTCGCGCAGCCATCCCGCGGCGCGGCGGGTGTCTCCGTTGTGCTCCGACTTGGCGCTGATGGAGGGGATGCGCAGGAAGTCGAAGAGCTCCGTCAGAAAACGGTCGAGGTTGGCAGCGGTGAAGTGCTCGGCGGCCGTCACATCCACCCCCGGGTGCCCCAGCGGTAGGTCAAGGACATGATGGCGGCAAGCACGACCGCGCCGATCATGCCCCCCGCGCTGAGCGCCACGGGGTCCTCGAATTCGAGGATGCCCACCCCCAGCATGCCGCCGATGACCGCGCCGAAAGCACCGAACACCGCGAGCAGCCAGGTGTGGCCGGCGGTTTCCTCGGGCCTCTTCAACACCGCCTTCATCATCAAGCCGATGAAGGCGCCGAGGATGATCCAGACACCGACGCCGATCCAGTTTTCCATAGCGTTATCCCGAATCTCCTTGGGGGACTCTCGTCAGGCGGCGAAAAATCTACCGGCGAGTGGAGCACGGGGCCACCCCGGGCGCCCGATCGCCCTCGCAGGACCCGAACGGGAAATGGGCAACGCCCGCTTGCGCGTCCGGCCTGACCGCGACTGCACTCCAGCGGGCCACCCCGCGTGCGCATGCCTTCGAACGCGCCCGATCTAACTCTCGCGCATCCGGCGCTTCAGCTCCGCGAGTCGCTCCTCCAGGTTGTCCTGCGCCCGCGCGGGGCCGGACCCGAACTCCCGGTCGAACGCCGCCGCGGCTTCTGCATCGGACTCGGTGCCGGAGACCTTCTCTCCCATGCGGTCGAAATCGTGGAAGAGGTCGTCCGCCTTCCCCAGCGACTCGCGCGCCTGGGTGCGTCCCGCGGTGGCGCCGAGGGCCTCGCCCTCCTGGCGGGAGACCTTGATCTTCTCCAGCATCTCGTCGAGATCGCTCCGGCACACCGTCAGTTCGCGCAGAATCGCCTCCGCCTTCCCCTCCATCACCTGAGCGCGCTGATCGTGCCGGACCGCGAATTCCTCCGCCACCCGAACCGTCTCCTCGTCGCCGATACGGAGGGCCTGATTCTGGCGCCGGCGACAGACTTCGGCCTGCCCCGACTCCTCCCTGGCCCGGGCGCGGGCCGTGGCCAGATCCTTCTCCAGCTTGCTCACGTACGCCTTGGCGTCGGTCGCTTCGCGGTACATCCCGGCCAGCAGGCTGTCCACGGTCTCGGGGATCTGGTCGCGGTTGAGTTCGGTCTTGAAGTTCTGGACGGCTTCCCGGAAGGCGGCTCGGAGCTTGGCGAACATGAGAGGTGGATGTCCTTCCCGGGTGGCCCTTGTCCTCAGCCGCGGCTGCCGCCGCTCAGTTCAGGTAGGGTTCGATGCGTTGGGCGAAGGAATTCCGGGCCCGGTGCAGGCGGCTCTTTACGGTACCCAGGTTCACGCCGGTGATTTCGGCGATCTCGTCGTAGCTCTTGCCGTCGAGCTCCCGCAGGCGGAAGACCATCTGATGATGCTCGGGCAGCTTGGCGACCGTATCCTCGACGAGCCTCTTCAGGAAGCGCTTGCGATAGAGCCCGTCCGGGGACATGGAGGAATCCTCGAACTGGAGGGGCCGGGGATCGTCCTCCCAGCGGCTGCGCAGCACCTGGAAGAGGACCACTGGGCTGCGGGACCGATTGCGCAGTTCGTTCTTGGAGAGATTGCTCGCGATCGTGTAGATCCAGGTCGAGAACTTCTTGGTGGTGTCGAAGCGCTCGAGGTGCCGGGCCACGCGGATGAAGGCCTCCTGGGTCAGATCCTGCGCGCGGTCGGGATCTCCCGTCTTGCGGACGATGAAGTGGACCAGGCGCTCGCGGTACCGGTCGAAGAGCTTGGTGAAGGCCCCGTGGCGCTCATTCAGATGCGAGACCACGAGCTCCTCGTCGCTCATGCAGTCGAGCGGGAGTTGGGAGAGCAGGTCTGGTTCGCGGACAATCGATTCCGCCATCGGCTCCTCCTTCACACCTCCACCGTGCACCCCGCACTCCCGGCCGGTCACCGGTGAACTGCCCCGACGAAATCCGCGCGAGACGCCGATGCGTCACCGTACATGCGCGACCGTACATGCGCGCGAGAGTGTTTCACCCTCGAATATGTCCGCTCGCCGGCTGTTACTCAAGTGTGACGACAGTATCGAGGCAGATCGGACGCAGACTGTCCCGAATCGGCGTTTCCGGGGTGGCGAATGGAAGCCTGCGGCCTCAGACGGGGCGAAGCTCCAGGGAAAGCAGCGTGCCGCCCGGGGAGATTCCCTCGTAGAGAGCCTGCTCCGGCGAGGGCTGCCGGGACCGGGACGCGAGCGCTTCCTCGGCGGCAGCCGCAACTTCTTCGGTCACCTCCCGTTCGATCACCCGCAGCTGCTCCCGGGCGATGCCGCGGGCCTCGAGGTACGCTTCGTAGAGGCCCACCGGATCCCGGCGTCCCCAGCGCTCGAAGAGTTCCGGGGCGAAGGTCTCGCGGGCTTCGCGCTCGTCGTGGGTGGCGTGTCCGCCCATGCGGAAGGTGGAGGCGACGATGATGGCGGGACCCTTGCCGGCCCGGCACGCGTCCGCCGCCATCCGGGTGACTGCGTAGACATCCAGGATGTTGTTCCCATCGCAGCTCCAGCCGCGCACTCCGTACATCTCCGGCCAGGCGTCCAGGTCGCCGGCGCCGTGCTGGTCGAGCGGAGTACCGAGCGCAACCTGATTGTTCTGGATGACAAAGATGGCCGGGAGCCGCTGGACGGCGGCGAAGTTGAGCCCCTCGTGGCACTCGCCGGTCTTGGTGGCGCCGTCGCCGATCCAGGTAAGGGCGACGCGCGCCTGGCCCAGGTTGCGGAAAGCCAGCGCCACGCCGGCCATCACGGGCACGTTGGTGCCCATGTGGCTGATGGGCTGGATGACGCCCTTGTCGATCGCGCCGATGTGCAGGTCGCGTCCCCCATTGGGCCCATCCTCGGTGGCGAGATAGCCGCGGAAGATGTCCGCGACCGGCATCCCCATCATGTGGCACGCCCCCGCGTTGCGGATCATCGGGCTGACCATGTCGCGGGTGGGGTCCAGCGCGCGCACGCTGCCGACCGTGACCGCCTCCTCGCCCGTGCTCAGCCACGCCTTCGAGATGACGCCCTGGCGCACCCAGCGCTTGAGCCCGATGTCGTGCAGACGCGTGGTGAGCAGATCGCGGTAGAAGGCGAGCAGGTCATCCTCGCTGAGTTCGGCGATGAGCGCGGCGCGGGAGGGCTCGCGCAGGGTATGTTCGAACTCGCGCACCCGTTCCGGGTCGGGCTCCCAGTCCTGGTACTCGGGTGGGTCGAAGGCCGGGTAGCGTTTCATGGTTCAGGAACCCGCCGCCATCGCCGCACGATGAACCTGGAACGCGCACATGTCCTGCACGACCCGAATGCCCCGGGCGCGCGCCTCCGATGCGGCTTCGTCGTCCCGGATGTCCTGCTGTAGCCAGACAACCGGGCGTTCGGGCCGGGAGGCGGCGACCGCCAGGTGGCGGCCCGCTTCGGCGGATGGCCGGAACACGACGACCATGTCCACCGGCTCGGTCACCTCGGCGAGCGTCTTCCTGGCCGGCCGCCCGAAGATGCGGGTCGCGTAGGGGTTTACGGGGAGGACGTCGTAGCCCTTGGCCGCGAGGTAGGACGGGACGCGGCGCGCGGCCTTGGCCGGATCCCTGGACAGGCCCACGACCGCAATCGTGCGCACCGAGCGAACGATGTCCAGCAGCTCGGCCGCATCCGGATTGTCCGGATCCGAGGATTTCTGCAGAAGAACTTCGAGCGCCGTCAGGTCGGTCATGATCGAGTATGGAGGAAGTCGGGTCGGCGGGTAGGGCGACAGGATACGGGATGGGGACGGAGGGAGCAACGGTGGGGACCAATCGGCCGAGCGCGGGTCAGTCGTCGCCCCTGCGCATGGGGGAGGCCAGCGGCGCGGGGAGTCCCCGGGGCATCTCCGTCAGGGCGCGGAGCACGCTTCATTCTCCCGCCCGCCTGTTGCTCGTAGTTCGCCGCATCGCCATCATGCCCGGCAACTGCATGCCGGATGATCCTCGGCATCGAAGAGTCCCGGAGGGAGGCTGCCTCGGTATGGCCGATTACATTTTGTTCTTGATTGCAGCTGCGGCTGTGCCGGTGGCCTGGCGCATGTCCGGCCAGCGAGCCGCGGCTCGGTACCAGCGCGCGCTCAAGCGGCTGGACGCGGATTTGCGCTCGGGCAGGGCTGGCGACGACGACGCGGAGTCGCCCGCGGAGGTGGAGGCGGTCCGCCAGCGCCTTGCGAGCGGCTGGATGCCGGTCCGGGGCGAGTCATCGGAGATCCTCTCCCGCCTGGCGCAATTCCTCCAGACCGCGGTCGTGAAACCGCTCGTCCAGGCCCTTCACGCCCGCGGCCGCGCGATTCGTCCCCGCATCCAGCAGGCCCTCGACGCCATCGAGGACATCGAGTTCTATGCGGAGACCCCGGTCCTGGAGCGAACTCCAACCGACTTGGCCGCGGCGGTGGAAAGTGTGGGCCGCGAGTATGCAAAGACGTTCAAGGTCGAGGTGAAGCTGGATCTGCCCGAGGAACCGGTGTCGTGTCGCCTCAACCTCGACGCCGTGAAGGATGCCGTCTACGCGATCCTGGCCAACGGAGGGCACCACGGAGGCGGGGAGCCGCTGGAAGTCTCGCTTCGCAATGCCGGGGCTACCGCGCGGCTAACCGTGCGCGATTCGGGGAAAGGCTTCTCGGAGGAGGCTCTGGCGCGGGCGACGGAGCCCTTCTTCAGTACGGTGTCCGGCGCGCTGGGACTTGGGTTGACGCACGCGCGCTACGTTGTCCAGGCGCATGGGGGGACGCTGGAGGTAGGGAACCGGGTCGGAGGGGGTGGCGAGGTGGTGGTGGGATTGCCGGTCGGAGAGGGGTGAGACCGCGTTGCAACCAGGCCCATTGGAAAGCCTGCGACATGACTCCACATCGATCCGCAGCCGGCCGAAACTCAATCCCCGTGTTTCGGGACGAAAGAGCCACGAAAGCGACACCATTCCTATGAGACTCTCTCCGCCGCAGCCCGTCATCGGCGATGAAGACGGATTCGAGAAGCACGACACGTTTGGCGCCAAGGATGCCGGGGAGCGGCTCGCCAGAGTTGTGGCCGATCTTGATGAGCACTCCGTCATCGTACTCGACGGACAGTGGGGGAGCGGGAAGTCCGTTTTCGTCAAGCAATGGGCTGGCCTCATGCGCGGACGCGTGCTCGAACGAATGAAGCATATCTTCGCGGCGGACGGCGTCTGCTTTGTGCTCGTGACACACCTGGAGTCCCTCGCTGAGATGGTAACGCACGCCTATGGTCTCAAGGCTGCTGCGCGATATCTGGACAAGTTCTTTCACCTCAGACTCGACATTGACTTGCTGCTCGCCGGCAACAACACTGACGTCCGTGCGCAATACATTCGTCACATTTACGCAGGCATGGGCGTGCCGGAGCCCGCCTACCAATATACCGAGACCGCAATCCGGAACCTGGGCGCAATCCACAATCTGCCGCTCCGTTCACTCGAACGAGTGCTCTTGAATGTTGCCTTACATGCAAAAAGCGGTGGATATGCATCTTGCATGTGCTACGGAAGAGAGTCCGTCGCTCGTGGTTCCTGGTTCGCGCGCCGTTCGGCCGATGCTGGCACACGGCAAGGCACACGCATCGTCAACAGTCAATTGTGAGGTGCGGATCCAGGCGCCGTCCTGGGGCAGTCAGCCAACTGGGCCAGGCATTCCCCACCTCGCGTTGCGAACCGGCCTGTCGGCACCGGCCATGGTTGCCGTGCTCCGGCTCCTCGAAGAACTTGACACCGTGCGCAAGATCACGGGCCGCCAGCGAGGTAAGGTCTTCACCTATGCGCGCTATCTGGCTGTTCTTCGGGCCTCCGCCGTTGCGTCAGGGTTATCTTGGCCACGTACCCTCATAGGCGTGATAGAGCATCACAGGTTGGCCGGAATCCAACCCGTTGTCGTGATTGGGCGGATCTCACCAGCGCATCCGGCCAAGCACCAGGTCGACGGCGTGGGCGCTGAACACCTCCGGATCGAAGTCCTCGCCCATCCACTCGCTGATGTGCTCGTAATCCAGGTTGCCTGGATCCTTCAGGATGTCGAGCTTGTCGTAGTAGCCCCAGACCCCTCCGGAGTCTTCAGGCGGACAACGCCGCTTGCCGCCAATGCACGCCGGCAGCCGGACGGCCGGGTCGTACGGAAGGATCTTCTGAAGCGTGATCCGGTGCTCCCACGAGTCGCCGAAATCGTATTCGTAGGTGATCCAGTCCTTTGCGCGCTTCAGGAGCTGGGAGATCCGGTACTTCCTCTCATCGATATCCCGGGGCATTCCCGGCATCCTGAAGTCGTCATCCCACGGGCTGGGGATGCTGTAGCGCTGCCTGCCCTTGATGAACATGTGGAGGTGGCAGTCCTCCCACCCCATGACCGTCTGGATGACATCGTGCAGGCGGTCGAGCTTCATTGACGGCGGCACGATTATGCGCCGCCAGATCGGAGGCTTCGTTCCCCTAATGGCGATTCTGAGCTGGTAGGTGACCCGTGGGGGCATGGGGATACGGCTCCTGGCGGAGTGTAAGGGCGGCGTGCGGGACGCGATTGCGGCAAGCTACAAGGGGGCGAACCTGGCGTCTACCTCGGAATGTCTGCCGGGGTGTCGTGGCGGGTGGCCAGCCGGTTCCGGGAAATGGTTCCGACCACATGTCTACTGGGGCGGTGGCGAATCGTTGCGCTCCATCCCCTGATACGGCTCGGCTGGCGAGGTCGACCTGACCCATCTCGCCGGCCGTGGCGTGTTCGAGGCCTGGACGACTCCAGTGTTTCGAGGACGCATGCTTGGGGCCAGCCGGCCTGGGGCAACGTTGCGGGCAGCTTGGAAGCGAGCCAGCCGTCTGGAGCCTCCGGAGCAATAGGTCGCACCTTGCACCTGCCCCGCTTTCACGGACGGTTGGTTTCTGTGGTTGATAGTGTCTGAATTCGCGGCCCCGCTCAAGAAGTGGAGGCGCCCGGACCGGAAGAGGGTCCGGCGCGGCTTTGGGAGGCGGCAGGCGGCTTCCGCAGGCTGTCACGACCGTTTCCGCCGCAGTGGCGTGAGAGGGACGATCCGGGTGGTTAGAGGGGTGACATCAACTGCCCGACGAGTCTACTGAACCTCTCTGACGCGTGCGATGAAGTCCTCGCTCGTGTCGCATTTCAGAATCGCGTCCGCAACTCCGTTAATGCGTTCAGGGTTCGACATCTCAGCCAGCAGCTGGGACAGCTTATCCGCAGTCTCTGGACCAAACTTGCTGGCAGCCTGCTGGCGCAGAATCAAGATCTGTCCCTCCTGAACCATCTCGGCCAGTCCCCTCTCGAACGCCGTCATGGTTGACTTCATGTTGATCGCCTCCGCCAGTTGTTCCTCGGAGTAGCCTTTCGAAACTAACATCGCCCCAACGCACCCGGCCATGAACCGGTCGAAATCCTTGTCTCCACACGCCGCGACTGCACGCCCCAACAGCGGCAGCTCCGCTCTCAACTCCTGGGGGGTCCAGTCCCTTGCGAGCCCCAGCACCATCGAGGGAAGATCAGAGGGCGCAGGCTCCGCTTCTTTCGGCGGCTTCGGGGAGACCAGCCGGTAGGCGCCTGGGGCAGCATCCCGAAACAGCTGCGTCAAGCGGGTCCGTGCGTTCCAAGGCCTGGTCCCGTGATGCAGAACCAGGGACACCACTCCCGGGAGGCGGCCGGAGCGACCCAGTTCCTTGCGTTCGACGAGGCCTTCCAGTACGAGACAGGCGTAGGTGGTCGTACGCAGCGCCATGAAGCGGTCGGGCCGGGCCTGGAATTCCAGCAGGATCAACACGTCCGCCTTGCCGTCCCTGTCGCGGGCTCGCCAGATCATGTCCGGGTAGCGCCGCTGCAGGCTCTTGGTAACGAGTTCCGGAGATAGCCGCTCCAGCGTTGTATAGTCGATCCTCTCCGCCCATTCAGGAACTTGGCGGCGCACCAGCAGTTCGACCATGAGCGGATGGGCGAACATCCTCTTGAACGCAGCATCGTGCACGGACAACCCGGATTGGGGATCAGCGGGCGGCGCCATGCGGCCCGGACGCTACCCAATGTCCGGGAAACTCGGGGGCGCTGGAATGGCTGAAAGGGACTGCTTCCGCGTAGCGCTCTCAGAGATCGTCCGACTCGATCTCGGCTACTCCACGTACCCGTACACGTGGTAGAGCATGACATAGACCGCCAGCCCGGTCACCGACACGTACAACCAGGTCGGAAACGTCCAGCGCGCCAAACGGGCGTGTTCGGCAAACCGCTCGCGGCTCGCCAGGAAGAGCAGGCGGATGACCAGGGGAGCCACCACGACGGCGAGCACCATGTGCGAGAACAGGATGGCGAGGTAGACGGCCCGCACGGTTCCCTCTCCGGCGAAAGTGTGAGAGCCGGTGAGGGAGAAGCGGATGACGTAGAAGACCAGGAAGAGCCCGGAAGAGCTTGCCGCCGATATCATGCACAGGCGATGGCGGGGGATGTTGCGCGCCCGGATGAAGGCAAACCCGGCCAGCAGGAAGGTCGTGCTGAGCAGGTTCAGCGAGGCGTTTACCGGGGCCAGGAAGTTGCCGAGCGCCTCAGCGTCCATCGGAACCCGTGGCCGGCGCGGGCTCGCCCGGGGTGAGGCCCGCCAGGCCCGTGGCACCCATGGCCGTGCCCACCGCGTCACCTGTCAGACGCAATTCGGGTTCCCGGCCGTAGGTGGCGAGCGCCACCGTCAGGGTGAACAGCAGCGCGGCGAGGAGTGTGTGCAGCGAGACCGGCACCACGGTCAGGGAGCTGCTTACAGAGAGGAACCCCACCGTCACCTGGGCCAACACCGTGACCAGCGAACCGGCCGCCAGCACCGGCAGCGGGGCGGCCACCCTCCTCCGTAGCACGTAGACGGCCAGCGCGAGGGTAGCCAGCGCCACCACGACCCCCAGCAGCCGGTGGCCGAAGTGCAAAATCACCAGCGGGTGCTCGAGGGGAGGCACCACCTGGCCGAGGCACAGCGGCACGTCGGGACAGGCCATGCCCGCGTCGGTGTGGCGCACGACCGCGCCCAGCACCGACTGCGCCAGCACCAGCGCCGCCACACCGCCCGCCAACTTCCCCACCGTCACCCGCTCGGCGCCTGCGAGGCGCGCTCCCCCTCCCCAGCCGCGCGCCGTGCTGACCGTCATGACCGTGGTCAGCCCCAGAAAGATGAACGCCAGCGCGAGGTGCGAGGAGGAGATGGCGTCGGGGAGGCGCATCAGCACGGTCAGGCCGCCCAGCAGCGACTGGACGATCAGCAGCGCCAGGCCGCCCAGCCCCGCCCGTTGCAGCCACCGGCGGCCCGGTTGCCGTTTCCAGGTCAGCCAGGCCGCCACCCCGAAGAGCAGCACCAGCGCGCCCGCGACCAGCCGGTGCAGGTGCTCCCAGAAAACGCCGCCGGTCATCTCGGGCATCATGGTGCCGAAGCAGGTCGGCCAGTCCGGGCAGGCGAGGCTCGACTCGGTCGCGTGGACGATGCTTCCCAGAAGGAGAAGCCCGAGCGTCCATACCAGGACGACAGCGAGGGCGATGTGATGAAGACGCGGGCTCAAAGGAGTAGGATTCCCGCGGCCGCCCTGGCTCTCTCCGCGGCCGGCTCGCGGTGCGCGGAGGCCGCGGTCGCCGCCGCCTCCAACATCGCCTCGACATCCGCCAATGTCACCACGCCCTCCTCCAGCCACCCGTAGGTCCCCTGCATGGTCCTGCCGGCAACCGCATAGGCCGCCGCGTCGTCATTCGAGAACAGGGCGGCGAAATGCGCCCGGACGCGCCGTCTCGCCTGCCTGCAGAAGAGGTCGGCAAGGTCCTCCGGGGAAGAATCCTCGGGGTGCTTGGCGGCCAGCATGTCTGCCCGGACCGTGACCGCGGTCATGACGAAGAGCTCGGATCCGATGTCCACGATGCGAGCCAGCACCGCCTGGCGCTTCTCGAGTCCGGCTCCGAACCGAAGCATGCACGCGAACAGGGAACGCGCGAGCTTGCGCGAACTCCGGTCCACAAAGCGCATGTGCCGCGCGAGGCGTCTGAATTCCGCGAACCTGGGCCAGTACCCCCAGCCCACCCAGCGGGTCGGATACCACCAGGCGTAGTGGAACCCCGCGCGCACCAGCGCCAGCATCCGCGCCCAGAACGATGCTCGTGGGTCCACCAGCGCGCCAGCTGTCTTCAGGTGCTGATCCACGGCCTCGCGAGCGATGAACAGGCGCATGATCTCGCTCGATCCCTCGAAGATGCGATTGATGCGCAGATCCCGGAGCAGGCGTTCGACGGGCATCGGCGTCTCGCCCCGGGCGCGAAGCGAGTCCGCTGTCTCGTATCCGCGCCCGCTGCGCATCTGCAACGCGTCGTCGGCCAGGGCCCACGCGGTCTCGCTGTTCCAGAGTTTGGCCATGGCGGCTTCGATGCGGATGTCGAAAGTCTTCGCGTCCGCCATCGCCGAGGACAACTCCATGACCGCTTCCATGGCGAAGGCGTTCGCCGCCATCCTGCCCAGCATCTGAGCGACGGCGTCGTGCTTGCCCACCGGCGCGCCCCACTGGATGCGGTCGCTGCACCAGCGCCGGCACATGTGCAGGGCGGTCTTGCCGGCCGCCGCGCACAGCGCCGGGAGCGACAGCCTGCCGGTGTTCAGCGTGATGAGGGCGAGCTTGAGGCCGAGGCCCTCGCCCCACAGCAGATTCTCGCGCGGAACGCGTACGTTGGTGAAGCGCAGGCTTCCGTTGGAGAGTCCCTTCAGTCCCATGAAGTGGCAGGTGTGCACGACCTCCACCCCAGGCCAGGCGGTGTCCACGATGAAGGCCGAGATGGGACGCCTTCCCTTGACCCCCTCGCGCGGCGGCGTGCGCGCCATCACCACCATGAGTTCCGCGCGCGGACCGTTCGTGCACCAGAGCTTCTCCCCGTTCAGCAGGTAGGCGCTCCCGTCCTCGGTGGGCGTGGCGGTGGTCGACATGTTGGCGGGGTCGGAGCCGGCCGCCGGTTCGGTCAGCGCGAAGGCGGAGAGCGCTCCGGCCGCCAGCCGGGGCAGGTAGGCCCGCTTCTGCGCCTCGGTTCCGAAATAGGAGAGGGGCTGGGGGACACCGATGGACTGGTGCGCGGAGAGAAACGCCGCGGTGGAGATGCAACGGCTCGCGACGATCTCCAGAGCGCGGTTGTACGTGACCTGGGAGAACCCGAGTCCTCCGTATTCCCGCGGGATCTTGATGCCGAAGGCGCCCAGGGCGCGCAGGCCGTCGAGCACTTCCTCAGGGACCCAGCCTTCCCGGTCGATGGCGTCGCCGTCGATGCGCGTGCGCGTGAACTCTTCGATGCGATGGAGAAAGTCGCGTGCCTGGGCACGCTCCTCGAGCTCGGGCAGCGGGTGGGGATGGACCCAGTCCAGATGAAAACGTCCCGAAAAGAGCGACTTGACGAAGCTCTTGCGCTCCCAGCGCTTTTCCCGCGCGCTCTCGGCTACCTCTCGAGCTTCGCGCTCGGTAACGGTGCCCTGTGTTCGTGTTGCTGGCATATGCGGCTCCGGCGAATCGGGGCCTCAAGCCCCGCAACTCCCGTACCAGGGCTACGCGGCGCTTCCGAGCAGCGAGCGGCCGATCGCGGCGACGCCCGCCCAGATCAGAGCCAGGGCGATGAGGGCGGACACGGCGTGAGGCGCGTACGTCCGCTGATCCTCGGGCCGGCGCCGCATCACGGATACCGGGAGCTGCGCCACGGTCGCGGCGATCACCATGGTCAGGATGTGTCCCATCAGCGCCGGATAGAAACCGCGCGTGAAGATGACCACCACCCCGAGCAGGATCTGAAGGTGAAGTGTTCCCGCGAAGATGGAAGCGATCACACGCATGGTGCGGTCGTACGAGCGGCCGGTCGCCCATCCGAAGATGGCGTAGACGGCGCACGCCACTCCGAACAGCAGAACCAGATAGCGAATTCCCGAGTGGGCCATGAACATGTGGACAGGACTCCTTGTTGGCTCTCGTAGAGGGGGATCGGCCTCAGCGCATGCCGCTCAGGGACTCAAACTCCTCGCGGGCGCTTGCCAGCAGCGCTGCGACACGCTCCTTCCGCTCCCGGTGGGTCGCGGTCGGGGGATAGAGCGAGCCTTGGCGCACGCCCCCGCCGTTCATCGACTGATAGATGCCCGCGAGCGCCGCGCGGCCCTGGTTGAGAGCCCGGTCGAGCTCTTCGATTCGGCCCGCCCTTCCGGCATCACCCCGGCTCAGGGCGCTGAGTTCGTCCCGTACCCGCTCCACCTCCTGGCCCAGCGCGAGCACCTCCGAGAGGAACTCTTCGCGCTCCCGGTACTGGGCCAACGTGACAGGCAGTTCCGGATCACCGGTCACGACCAGGCTCTGCTCCCAGGTCACGCCACGCGCATCGAGCACCACCCGGAAGGTGCCGGGAGACACGAAATGGCCCCGGTTCTCGATGGTGCGCGCCAGCCCCTCTTCATCATGGGGCCGCCACTCCGTCGAGCTGCCGGGCAGAGGATGCCGGAGGTCCCAGTTGATCCGGTGTACACCGGGGGAGTTCGGCACAATCATTTCACGCACGAAATCTCCGCGCTCGTCCTCGATGACGATTCGGGCAGGCCCGCTGCCGTCGCCCAGGCTGTAGGTGATGATGGCGCCATCGGCGGGATTGTCGCCCGCGTACGCCTCCTGGGCCCGGTAAGAAGTGTCTTTCCAGTACTGAAAGATGGCCGCGGACCGGATCGGGAAGATGTGCGCGGGCGCCGAAGCCACGCGGGCATCCCATGCGGCGAGGGGGCGGAGGTCGTCCAGGATCCAGATGCCGCGCCCGTGGGTTCCAATCACCAGATCGTTGTCGCGGGGATGGATGACCAGGTCGTCGTAGGCGGTGGTGGGGACGGGCATCCTCGCCCAGGTGGCACCCGCGTCCGTGGAGGCGAAGAGCGCGTGCTCACCTCCCGCGAAGACCAATTCGGGGTTGTCCGGGTGCTCGGCCAGCGAGTTGACCGACCCCCCGGCCTCGAGCCCGACGCTCAGGTTCAGCCAGGTGGCGCCTCCGTCTTCCGTGCGGAACACGTAGGGGGCGAAGTCGCCGCTACGGTGGGCGTCGAAGGCGACGTAGGCCACGTCCTCGCCCCGCACCGAGGGAAGGATGCGGCTCACGTAGGTGCCGTCCGCCACCCCGTCGATGTTCCCGGAAAGCTCCGTCCACGTGGAACCGCCGTCGCGCGACAGCTGCACGTTGCCGTCGTCCGTCCCCACCCACAGGACGCGCCCGTCGAGCGGTGACTCCGCGATGATGGTGATCTCGCCGAAGCCGCCGGTGCCATCGTTGCGCGAGAGGCGGATGTCCGAACCGCGCACCCCCATGATCTCCAGGGCGTCGCGGTCGATCTGGCGGGTGAGGTCTTCGGTACGCGTCCAGCTGTTGCCGTGGTCGCGGCTGATGAAGAGCCGGTTGCCTCCGGCGTAGACGAGCCCTTCGGTGTGCCTGGACGCCAGCGAGGGCGAGACCCAGTCGAAGCGGTATCCGTCCTCTCCCTCGGGAGGCTGCGGACGGATGTCGAGCTGGTCTCCGGTCTCGGAATCCACGCGTACGTAGCCGCCGCCGTTGGAGTTCACGTAGACGTAGCGGGGATTGTGCGGATCCGGCTGCTGGTACATGCCGTCGCCGAAGCCGGTCTGGCGCCAGTCGTCGTTCAGGATGCCGGCCCAGCGGCGGGTACGCGACGGTGCGGCGAAGGAGTGGTTGTCCTGGAGCCCCCCGTAGATCCAGTAGGGGTCGCGCATGTCCACGCCGATGGCGTAGAACTGCGAGATGGGGATGTTGTTGATGCGCCGGTAGTTGCGGCCGCCGTCATAGGTTTCGTGCAGCCCGGCGTCGCCGGCCAGGTAGTAGTGCTCGGGATCCTCCGGGTCGATCCACATGGTGTGCATGTCGGCGTGCACGCCGACGTCGTAGGTGGGGCGCGCCGAGACGTCTTCCCAGGTGCGTCCGCCGTCGCGGCTCCGGTAGGAGGACGTCGCCACGGTGTAGACCACGTCTTCGTTGCTCGGGTCGATGTAGATGTGCGAGTAGTACATGGGGCGGCCGTTCAGGTCGCTCACCTTCTCCCACGTATCGCCGCCGTCCGTGGAACGGTATGTCCCCGTCTCCTCCGCGTGCTCGATCAGCGCGTTGAGCACCATGGGATTCGAGCGCGAGATGGCGAGGCCGATGCGCCCCTTGTCCCCCGCGGGGATGCCCTCGGTCAGCTCGGTCCAGGTGTCGCCGCCGTCCGTGGACCGATGGATGCCGCTGCCGGGACCGCCTCCGTTGAAGCCCCAGGCCCGGCGGCGGCGCTGGTACATCGCCGCATAGATGATGTCCGGGTCGTCGTAGTTCAGCACCAGGTCGATGGCGCCCGTGTCCTCGTCCACGTAGAGCACCTTCCGCCAGTTGCGGCCGCCGTCGAAGCTGCGGTAGACGCCCCGGTCCTCGCTGGCGTTCCACAGGTCTCCGCTGGCCGCCACGTACACGACATCGGGGTTGCGCGGATGGACTTGCACCTCGGCGATATGTCTCGTCCCGGCCAGCCCCATGTGTTCCCAGCTGTCGCCGCCGTCCTCGCTGCGATAGACGCCGTTGCCCCAGGAGGTGCTCTGCCGGTTGTTCTGTCCTCCGGTGCCCGCGTATACAACCAGCGGGTTGGAGGAAGCGAGGGCCACGTCCCCGAAGGTGTTGACTTCCATCCCCTCGAAGACGTTCACCCAGGTGTGCCCGCGGTTCAGGCTGCGCCAGAGGCCGCCGGAAGCAGTGGCGATCCAGAGGACGGAGGGATCGCCGGCAACCGCCTCCACGTCGTGGACCCGTCCCCCGGTCACGGCCGGACCGATGGACCTGGGCCGGAAGGCCTCCAGCTGGGATTCGGAGACGGGTGCGGATTGCGCGGCACCCGGAAACGGAAGCGAGAGCGCTAAGAGCAAGCCCCCGAGAGCGCCTGCGCCGACTCTCCGTAAATGGACGCACATGGCTGATTCTCCTGACACGAAAAGACCCGGCCGGACGGCGAGGATGAGACCGGGAACGCCCTTCCGGCACTTGTGGATGGCCCGAAAGAGAATCGTATCCCGGTCGGTGCGGTGCAAGCCGACGGAGCTACCCGGGATCGGTGGTCTCCCCGGGCGGTTTGCGGCCGGCGAAGCGTTCGAGAGCCTGGAGCACCGCTTCGAGCACTTCGCTGGGCATGTTGTTCGCCGTCAGCATCCAGTCCAGGTAATCGGGGGAGCTGGCCGCGACTTCAGCCAGGCGTTTCGCTCGATGCTTTCCGCGCACAAAGACGTAGCTCTCGAGTTCGCTTCCCGAGAACCATCTCTGAAACTCCGTCTGGAAGGGCCTGATTTCGTCGCAATAGGCGTGCAGCCCATCCATGTCCCCGGGGAGCTCCGCGTAGCGCGCAAGCTGCGCGGCGAGGACACGGGCGGTGATCCGGACATCGGCGCGGGCGCTATGCGCGCCGACATGTTCGTCCTGGAGATAGAAGCGGGCGGCGGCGCCCAGATCGCGCGGCTCCTCTCGATGGAAGATGACCTGGGCGTCGATCAGCCGGCGGCCCTGCAGGTCGAAGGGAATCACGCAGCGCCTGAACTCCTCGAGGAGGATATGCAGATCGAAACCGCGGATGTTGAAGCCGGCCAGATCGCACCCTTCCAGCAGGTTGACGAGGCTGCGCGCCCGGCTTCGGAAGGGCGCCTCCCCGGCGACGTCCGCATCGCTGATGCCATGGACGGCGGTGGCTTCGGGAGGGATGGGGATCTCGGGGTTGAAGCGGCGCACCTTGTCCAGGACGCGCCCGTCGGGATACAGGACGAGCAGCGCCAGTTCCACGATGCGGTCCTCGTTTCGGTTCAGACCCGTGGTCTCGACATCGATGAAGGCCAGGGGCCGGGTCAGACTGATTGGGAGGGTAGGATCCATGGGCGGGGCATGTGAGGTCGGGAAGCATGAGTCTGGCAGCCCGGGAGAGGGAATGCCAGATTGGCGGCGGTCCGCTCCGCCGGAGGGACGGGAGCTGGCAACGGCAATATCCGATTCGTGTATCAGGAAATCATCATTTTCTCCGAACCGGGGGGGCATCGTGTATTCGGGAATCGCTATTGGAAACCGCGTGCTCGAGGGCGCACTCCTGCTGGTTCTGGCCGCGGGCGGCGTGGAGACTGCGGGGGCGCAGACAGCCCCGGCTCAGTCCGATTCGCGAATCTACGAGATCGTGGACGCGGTGTCTCCGGAGCGGCTGGAGCAGGACATCCGGACCCTCGTCGGGTTCGGAACGCGCAGCACAGTCTCCGACACCCTCTCCGACACGCGCGGCATCGGCGCGGCGCGGCGCTGGATCAAGAGCGAGATGGACGCGATCTCGGCGGCGTGCGGCGGGTGTCTGGAAGTGAGCTTCGAGGGCGCGCGGGTCCCTGGGAACGAGAGCGGCCGTATTCGGCAGGACACGTGGGTCGTGAACGTGATGGCGATCCAGCGCGGAACGGAGCACCCGAATCGCTACGTCATCATGTCGGGCGACATCGACTCGCGACCCTCCGACGCCTCCGACGGCGTGACGGATTCCCCCGGCGCCAACGACAACGCCTCGGGGATGGCCGGGGTGATCGAGGCGGCGAGGGTGCTGACCCGCTACACCTTCCCCTCGAGCATCGTCTACCTGGGGCTCTCGGGCGAGGAGCAGGGCCTCTTCGGGGGGCAGCACATCGCGGGCCTCGCGGTGGAGCAGGGCTGGGACATCGTCGGCGTGCTGAACAACGACATGATCGGCAACATCGAGGGCGTCGACGGCGTGATCGAGAACAACACCTTCCGCGTCTTCTCCGAGCCCACCCCGTTCACCGACGACCTCGAGGCCCACCGGCGGCGGCGCACCACCGGCGGCGAGGTGGACGGCCCCTCGCGCCAGATCGCCCGCTACGTGGCGGGAGTCGCCGAGCGGTACATCCCCAACCTTGACGCGATCATGATCTACCGGCTGGACCGTTTCGGACGCGGCGGCCATCACCGGCCGTTCAACGACCGCGGGTTCCCGGGCGTGCGCATCATGGAGACGCACGAGTACTACCCGCGCCAGCACCAGGATGTCCGGGTGGAGGACGGCGTCGAGTACGGCGACGTGATCGAAGGGGTGAACTTCGAGTACGCGGCCAGGCTGACCGCGGTCAACGCGGCCACCATGGCGTCCATCGCGTGGGGCCCGCCGGCGCCCACCAACGTCGCCATCGGCGGTGCGGTGCGGGCCTCCGCCTTCCTGGTCTGGGAACGGGTGGAGCACCCCAACCTGGCGGGCTACAAGGTCTACTGGCGTGAAACCACGGCGCCTCAGTGGCAGCACTCGCGCTTCGTCGGCGACGTTGGCGAGTACACCTTCGAGGGGCTCGTGATCGACAACTACCTGTTCGGGGTGGCATCGGTGGCGCGGGACGGTAACGAGAGCCCGGTGGTGTTCCCGGGCGGAGTGGCGCCGAGGAGGTAGGCGACGGAGACTCCGCCGTGGGGGTCGCCGAGATGACGGGCGCGGCCTTCCCCGCCTTCGCCATCGTGCCGGTCGTGATCGGCCGCGTAGAAACGGCGGCCCGCATTCCGGCGTACGGACACCAACGCAACTACGAGTACCTGATCGTGACGGAGGGCAGGGACCGGATGGCTCGAGGACTCCGGACGCGGATGCCGGCAGCCTTGCTGATCGGACTCTGTCTCCCTCTCGCGGCAACCGCCGCCATTGGCGGTGAAGCTGGAGTACAGGAGGGACGAGACTCCGTGGTCCTCATGCACGGGCTCGGCCGCACCCAGACTTCCATGGCGGTGTTGGCCCAGCGGCTCAAGCGGGCAGGCTACAATGTCACGAGCGTGGGCTACGACTCGCGCCGTGGATCCCTCGCCGAGCATGTGGAGACGCTCGCGACCGAGGTGTCAAGCTGTTGTGTCACGGCTTCGCGCGTTCACTTCGTCGGCCATTCGCTCGGCGCGCTCGTGATCCGCCAGTACCTGGCCGACTCTCCCCTTGACGCCCTGGGACGGGTCGTCCTGCTTGCGCCTCCCAATCGGGGCAGCGAGGTGGCGGACTGGTTGCGCGAGCTGCCGTTCGGCCACCTCCTCGGACCCGCCGGGAAGGCCCTCGGCACCAGCGACAGAGACATTCCGGCAAACCTTCCTCTTCCGGAATACGAGGTCGGAATCATCGCGGGCAACCGCAGCCTCAACCCGATCGGGTCGGCCCTGATCCCGGGCCCCGACGACGGCATGGTCGGCATCGGGCATACCAGAATCGAGGGCGTGCCGATCATCGTAGTGCCGGCGTCCCACACCTTCCTGATGAACAGCCGCTTCAGCGCCGAAGCGGTAATCAGCTTCCTCAGGACGGGGACGTTCCCGGAGGTGCCTGACGGATAGAGCTCGATGCCGCAACAGCTCGGCAGACAGCCTCGAACTTCTGGCGAGACGATGAGCGCTACTCTCCGAACGCCTCCCGGATGATTCGCCTCTGTCCCTTCATATGATCGGAAGTCTTCCCTTCCGCCGGGCTGGCCCACGCGGGGCGTGCAGCCTGACGTAACGTCAGCCTTGGAGGCAGCAGCTCCCGTAGCAGCGGCTCGACATGGGAAAGAGCGCCCATGTTGCGCGGCTCTTCCTGGACCCAGACGACTTCTCTCAACTGCGCAAGCCCCGCCAGCAGCTTATCGATCTCCCGCTGTGGAAACGGATAGAGCTGCTCCACTCGGGCCAGAACGACACCCTTCGCGTTCGCGCGCTCCTCGCTGGCCAACAGGTCGTAGTAGACCTTGCCGCTGCAGAGGATGAGCCGGGTCGCCGCTGCGCGCGCCGAGGTCGGGATGGCTTCCCCGAGCACGGGGCGGAATGCGCCGGAGGTGAACTCCGAGACCGGCGACCGCGCCAGACGGTGGCGCAGGAGGCTCTTCGGGGTCATGACGACGAACGGACGCTCCGGGGCGTGGGCCTGCAGGCGAAGCAAGTGGAAGTACTGCGCTGAAGTGGTGGGGTAGGCAACGCGCATGTTTCCGGCCGCGCACATCTGCAGAAAGCGTTCGAGGCGGGCGCTCGAGTGTTCCGGACCGCGTCCCTCGTATCCGTGCGGCAGCAGCAGCGTGATGCGCGAAAGCTGGCCCCACTTCGCCTGCCCCGACACCACGAACTGGTCGATGATGGGCTGGGCCACGTTGACGAAGTCGCCGAACTGCGCTTCCCATAGCACCAGATCGGTGTCCGCTCCGACGCTGTAGCCGTATTCAAAGCCCAGTACCGCCGTCTCCGACAGCGGCGAGTTATGGATTTCGAATCGGGCGTTGCCCATGGCGGCGAGCGGCGTGTGCTCCGCGCCGGTGTCGACATCGTGAAACACGAGATGGCGGTGGCTGAAGGTGCCGCGCTGCGAGTCCTGGCCGCTGAAGCGGACCGGGATCCCCTCCTGGAGCAGCGAGCCCAGCGCCAGCGCCTCGGCATGAGCCCAGTCGAGCGATGATTCGTCGTTGAATTCGCTACGGCTCTTCGCCAGCTGACGGCGCAGCTTGGGGTGGATGGCGAACCCGTCAGGAACCGCCGTGGAGGCAGTGTTGATCTCGGCGAGCGTTGTGAAGGGGACGGCTGTCGGGAAGGATGGTTCCTCGGCGGCGCGAGTCGGCTGCCGGCCTGCTTCGGCGCCATCCCGCGGCTTTTCCGCGCTCGCGGCCACCAGCGCCTCGCGCAGGCGGTCGGTGACGTCACGCCGCGCCGCCGCGACCTCCTCGGCGGTGAGGATTCCCGCCTTCACCAGCCCGTCCGCCCACAACGCGAACACGGTAGGGTGAGCCTTGACGCGGTCGTACAGGCGGGGCTGGGTGTAGGCGGGATCGTCTCCCTCGTTGTGCCCGTGCCGCCGGTACCCGATGAGGTCGACCACCACGTCGTCGTGGAACTTCGCCCGGTAGGCCATCGCCAGGCGCATCGCGGTGAGGCAGGCGGGAGGATCGTCGGCGTTGACGCGCAGGACCGGGATGTCGTAGCCCTTGGCCAGATCGGAGGCGTAGCGGGTGGAGCGGCCGTCGTCCGGGTTGGTGGTGAAGCCGATCTGGTTGTTGGCGATCAGGTGCACCACGCCGCCCGTCGCGTATCCGGGCAGACGAGCCAGGTTGAGCGACTCCGCCACCACTCCTTCCGCAGCGAAAGCGGCGTCACCGTGGATCAGCAGCGGCACCACCGCCGCCGTGTCCTGCTCGTCTTCCTGGCCCGGACCCGTGAACTGGCGTGCCCTGGCCAACCCCGCCACCACCGGGTTCACGAACTCCAAGTGGCTGGGGTTGGGGGCGAGCGTGACCCGCACACTGCTTCCGTCCCGCAGGAGGTGGTCGCGAGTGGCGCCGTGGTGGTACTTCACGTCCCCGATCCCGCTTTCGCCCTCGGGGAGCGTCAGAATGCCGTCCGGTGCCGGGGACACGCCTTCGAACTGGCGCAGGATCTCGTCGTATCCGACGCCCACGCTGTGCGCGAGCACGTTGAGCCGTCCCCGATGCGCCATCCCCATCACGACTTCGCGGCATCCTCGTGCGGCGGCGGTCTCCAGAACCAGATCCACCATGGGCACGAGCATGTCGTTCCCTTCCAGCGAGAAGCGCACCTGCCCCGGGTAGACCCGATGCAGGAACTGCTCGAGGCCTTCGACCTGCGCCAGGCGGAGTAGCAGCTCGACCTGCTCTTCACGCTCCAGCGGCTGTGCGTGCGTGCCTGATTCCACCTGGTTCCAGAGCCAGCGCACCCGATCCGGGGATTCCAGATGCTCGAACTGATATCCGATGGATCCGCAGTAGGCGCGCTCCAGCCGCTTCAGATAGTCCGGAACCCGCTGGTCGCCGTCCTCGCCCAGGATGGTGGAGGCGGGCAGGGCCTCCAGCTGCTCCATGCTGGTTCCGAAGAAGGAGGGGTCGAGCTGCGGATGCCCCGGGGGATCGCTGCCGAGAGGATCGATGCGGGCGAGTTGGTGGCCGTGGTCGCGGAAGGCCTGCACCAGAGCGGTGGCCCGGGCGACGAGGTGGAGTAGCTCCTGCATGGCGCGCACGGTGGCGCTGCGGCGCTTCTCCGGTGGGGGCGATGGAGCGGATCGCGGGGACGGGCCCCGGGAAGGGCGCTCCGATGCACGATCGGGACGCGAAGCCGAAGCGGGGCGACGCGCCTCACGGGTCGGAGGCGGCGGACCGGATCGACCTGCCGGGTGCGGGCCGGGTGCCCGACCGGGACTGCCCCGCTCCGCGGCTTCCCTCGAGAAGATCGGGTGCCACTGGGAAGAAACGGAGTGCGGGTCGGCCAGATACAGTTGAAAGAGCTCTTCCACGTATCCGGCGTTCGGACCGCTGAAGAATTCGGACGAAGGCATGAATCGCGACGTCTTCGCGTGCTGATGGCGGCTTGGGAAGTGGAAGATAACCCTTCCATCTTCCAAGTTATACGGCACGGACGACCGCAACGGCCGGGCCGGCAACCTCGTCCCGCGGGCATCATCCCTTCTTTCCGACGCCAGCGCGCTGCCGGCAGCGCTCCACATGCCGCAACCACACCCGGAGAGAGTTTGCTCGACCTGCACCCCGGCAGCGCCCGAACGCGATCCACCCGCGAGGTGACCGAGGAGCTGCGGGGCGGGCGAATTCCCCTGCGGGCGAATCCGGAGTGGGTGCGCGCCTTTCCGTGGGTCGTCCAGGGGACAACCGTACGCCGACCCGTCGCACCGCGACCCGGCCACGCCCAATCCTTCCACCACCGCACCGACCACGACCAGTCCGTCCACGGCCAGTCCGTCCGCAGCCAGTCCGTCCGCGGCCGAACCGTCCATGACCGAACCGGCTGCACGGAAGACGAGGATCTCGACTTCGGGCTGTTCACCGGCGCACCGGCGGGCGCTGCGATGCAACGTTGGGAACTTCTGGCGGAGGGCACGGGATGTGGCAGCGTGGTTCACGCCCGCCAGGTCCACGGTTGCGAGATCGCCCTGCACGGGGCGACCCCCCCAGGCCTTCTGCTGGTTCCGGCGTGCGACGGACACGCCACCCGGCAACCCGGAACGCTCCTGGCGGTCTCCGTGGCCGACTGCGTCCCCATCTTCGTGGTCGCGCCTCGAGTCCGCGCCGTCATGCTGCTGCACGCCGGGTGGCGCGGGGTGGCGAGCGGCATCCTGGAGGCGGGCCTTGCGATGCTCGAAAGCCGGCTGGGAGCCCACGCCCGGGATACCCATATTCACATGGGGCCGGCCATCTGCGGGCGCTGCTACGAAGTAGGAGGGGAGGTACACGAGGCGCTGGGGCTGCCGCGGCCCGCCTCCCCCGCCCTGCCGGTCGACCTGCGGCGCGTGCTGGCCGACCGGGCGCTCGCCTCCGGCGCCGATCCGGCACATGTAACGATCTCGACATTTTGCACCCGGTGCGCGGACACGCCATTCTTCTCGCATCGAGGCGGGGACGCGGGCCGCCAGATCGCCGTGCTGGGCATCACCCCGGAGGGCCCGGCGCCCGAAGCCATGGAGCGGCTCGGCGACAATCCCCGGGAGCAGATCCAGTGAACCGTTTCCGGCAGGACCTGGTGGACCGTTCCTTGCAGGACTTGCGCGCGGACCCGTCGGTGGGGCTTTGCTCCGTCTGCGCGCACAGCAGGGTGACCGGAAACCGAAGAGGCTCCATCTTCTGGCTCTGCCGGCTCTCGAGGGACGATGCGCGCTTCCGGCGCTACCCACGGCTTCCGGTGGTGCGCTGCCCGGGGTTCGAGCCATCCTCGGCGGAGCAAGCGGAGAATGGGAGGAGAGGATCGGACGGGCAGGGCAAGCGTGAGGATGGATGATGTGAGGATGGATCGGCGTGACGATCGGTGACGGCGCCACCTGGACGATCGGGCGACGCCGTGACCTGGACAATCGGATGACGACGCAGCTGAACCGGGAGGAGCGAGGATGAGCGAACCGTTCTACGTTTCGAGAGTGGAGGTCGAGAAGGTGGCCGGCGCGCGCAGGCGGGGCCGGCTTCCCGCGGGAACCACCGTTGAACTCGGTGTGCACGGGCCGGTAAAGAGTCTCTACCGCCTCGACGCCGAACCGGACCTGCCGCTCGCCGTGGACTACGTGGTCGCCGCCGCGGGCGGGTGACTGCTGGGAACCCTCAACGGCGCACTGGAAGTGCGCGGGATCAGCCTCACTCCGGACCAGATCAGCGCCCGGGCGGAAGGCTTCAACGAAATGGCGGGCAGGGTGCCGGTGCTCAAACGCATCCACGTTCACTATCAGCTGTCCATCCCCGAAGGGTCGCGAGCGCCCACCGACCGGGCCCTCACCAGCCACGTCGACAAGTGCCCTACGGCCGCGAGCCTGCGCGACGCCATCGACATCACCTGGAGCGCGGACATCGTCGAGCAGGCCGCGGCTGACGGGTGACCGGGTGCCGGCGGGATGACCACAGCCGGCGATTGCCCGCGCCCAGGCCGCCAGCTGGCGGATCGGGGAATCACCATGGATGGTCGGAGCACCGGGCCGCCCGGCGCTCTCCGCCCCCCGCCTGAACGATCCCGTGCCTGATTATCTTGCGCACACGATCATCGGCCTCTCCCTGGCGGTCCTGGCCCTGCTGCTGCCGTTCGCCTTCCATCGAACCCACCTGCTGCTGCTGAGCCGGCGCCCCGGACCGGCGCTTCCGCGCGAGTGGACGGGTTCGTGGCCCCGGGTGACCGTCCAGCTGCCTCTCTACAACGAAGCCCCGGTCGCCCGGCGGGTGATCGACGCCGCCTGCTCGCTCGACTATCCGGCGCGTGCCCTCGAGATCCAGGTGCTCGACGACTCCACCGACGAGACCGTGGAGCTCGTCGCCCATCGGGTGGCCTGCTGGCGTGCACGGGGCGTCAACGTGTGCCACATCCGCCGCCGCAAACGCACGGGCTTCAAGGCGGGAGCGCTGGCTGCGGGCGTCCGGCGCGCTCACGGCGAGTTCCTGCTCGTGCTGGACTCCGACTTCGTGCCCGGACCGGACCTCGTCAAGAAGCTGCTGCCGCCCTTCCAGCTGCCCCGGGTGGGGATGGTGCAGGCCCGCTGGGATCACCTCAACGAGAGCACCAACTGGCTCACCCGCGCGCAAAGCCTCCTTCTCGACGGGCACTTCTTCTTCGAGCACGGCGGCCGCTACCGGGGCGGCCTCTTCTTCAACTTCAACGGCACCGCGGGCATGTGGCGCCGCGAATGCCTCGAGGACGCGGGCGGATGGCAGTCGGACACCCTCACCGAGGACCTCGACATCAGCTACCGCGCCCAGATGCGCGGCTGGCGCTTCGTGTTCAGGGAGGACATCGGGGTGCCCGCGGAACTCCCGGACCAGACGGGTGCCTTCGAGATTCAGCAGCGGCGGTGGTCCCAGGGGGGCATTCAGACGGCTCGCAAGCTCCTGCCCGAACTGCTGCGCGGACCCTGGCCGCTGGCCGTGAAGAAGGAGGCGGTGATCCATCTGTGCGGGCACGTCGCCTACCCGCTCACGCTGCTCCTCGGGCTCCTCATCTATCCGTCCGCTCTCGCCCGGCGCTCGCTCAGCGGCGACGAGTTCCTCTTCATCGACCTGGTCATCTTCTTCCTGGCAACCATCCCCTTCGTCATCTACTACACGGCGGCGGGGCGCAAGCGGAACCGTCCCTGGCGGCGCCTGGTGCCGGCGGTTGCGGTGACCCTCGCGACCGGCGTCGGCCTGACCGCGCCGGCGACACGGGCGGTGCTGCGGGGCCTGGCCGGACGCAGGGACGGCTTCGCGCGCACGCCCAAAAAGGGAACCGGGGGTGCGATTCGCGAACTTCCCGGGAGCAAGACGCCGGACACCCTGTTCAAGTTGGCGATGGCCGTGGTGATGAGCTTCTTCGTGGGCGCGGCCATTCGGGCCGGGCTCTACGCGTCCATCCCGTTTCTAATGCTCTTCGCGGTGGGCTACTGGAGCCTGGGTATCGGCGGGCTGAAGCTTCTCCGGACGGAGCCGCGCGTCCCACAGCAGCAGCCCGTAGAAGGGCAGCCAGAGAAGGAGCCGGCTCCAGAGTGGCCGCGGCCACTCCCCGGCCTCCAGGTACGGCCCCAGCCCCCAGTACGTGACGAATGCGAGGCCGCTTAGCAGGATCCACGCGCGGTTTCGACGCAGGGCCGCGAAGGGCAGGATCCAGAGCGCGTACCAGGGATGGAATGTCGGCGAGAGCAGAAGCCCCGCCCCGAGAATCCAGAACAGAGCCCGTTCAGCGTCGAGGTTGCGGAGCATTGCCCACGCCACGACCGCGAGCACCAGCACGGCGGACAGGTAACGGGCAGCAAGCGGCCCAGGCAGAATGGCTTCGACGACGGCAAAGGCTCCTTCGTACGCCCGCCAATGCTCCGCATAGGTGGCCAGGCCCGCCCAGAGTGCGCTTCCCGCCTGGGCATAGGGCAGATGGAAGAGGATCAGCACGACCGTGCACGCCGCCAGCACGCGCACGCCATAGCGGCGGATAAGCGCCGGAAGGGCGACGATCGGCGCGAACTTGGTGAGGGTCGCGAGGGCGAGCACCGTGCCCATGGCCCACGGCGCCAGTCGTCTCCACGCGGGAAGCGCGCTCCGCGAGCTGGCGTCATTCTTGCCATAGCCGGGGACACCGGGGCGTTCCTCCCCGGGGCCGTCTCCGGCGCCCGGCTCGGTCCGCGCCACGGGAAGGGACAGGCAGAGCAAAGCCGTGAGCAGAAGGATGCCGAGCGCCTCGAAGTGTCCGCTCCAGGCCGTCTCGACCACCATCAGCGGCGACCAGGCGAAAAGGATGAGGGTCGCGGGAACCGAGCGGCCCGTCCGGCGGGCCACCACTCCCAGGAGCAGGCAGGCCGCGAGGTCCGCGACGGTCCACATCGCCTTGAGCGCGACGATGGATCCTCCGGCGAACGCACCCGCCGCGAAAACCACCTGTGCGAAGGGGGGGTAGATGGTGGAGATGGACGGATTGTTGATCCGCGAGTGCCAGGTTGTGCGAATCGATTCCAGTTCCGGCGCATCCGGCGGGTACAGATAGGGGTTGACTCCCTGCAGCTGGACGTGTCCGTCCCAGAGGTAGCGGTAGATGTCGTCGGACAGAAAGGGCACGCAGGGGAGTAGAACCAGACGGAAGAGGATGGCGAAGCCCCAGATCAGGCGGGTGTCGGAGCACTCGTCGAATGCGGTGAACGCCACCCCCCAGTAGGCGGCGAACGCACCCGCAAGGAGAGCCAGACGTGGAAAGGGAACCCCGGCTTCCGGCCACCAGCCCAGAGCCGCCAGAAAGGCGAGTTCCAGCAGGCCCAGGACGATCAGCGGCGCTCGGCGTCCGCTCCGGAACCGGCTCATCGCCTCCGCTCTCCTGACTTCCCTTCCGCCATGTCTTCTTCCCCTTCGCCCCAGGCACCTGTCACCGGCGCCGTGGCCGTGCTCATCCCCGCGCTCGACGAAGAGCCGACCATCGCGTCCGTGATTCGCGCGCTGCCGGCCGAACTGGTGGACGAAATCGTGGTCGCGGACAATGGCTCGCGGGACGCCACCCCCGGGATTGCGCGCGATCTGGGGGCCACCGTGGTCGTCGAGCCGCGCCTGGGATACGGCTCCGCCTGCCTGGCCGGCCTCCGGCACCTGGCCCGGCGGCCTCCCGCCATCGTGGTCTTCCTGGACGCGGACGGGAGCGACGACCCCTCCGGGCTGGCGCGGCTGATCGAACCCATCCGTTCGGGCGCGGCCGACATGGTGCTGGGCGTGCGCACCGGCGACCCGCCGGGCGTGCCCCTGCACGCGCGCATGGGCAACCAGGTAGTGCTGATGTGCGCCCGCCTCCTCTTCGGCCTCCGCTTCCGCGACATGCCTCCCTTCCGCGCCATTCGCCACGACCGCCTGAGCGAGCTGCACATGGATGACCGCGACTGGGGCTGGACCCTGCAGATGCAGATCCGCGCCGGCCGACTCCGGCAGCGCATCGTCGAAATCGAGGTCCCGTACACTCGCCGGGCAGGGGGCGTTTCGAAGATCAGCGGCACGCTGAGCGGCTCACTCAAGGCCGGCATCAAAATGTTCTACACTCTCGCCCGCGAGAGATCGATTCCCCTTGGACAATACAGATGAACGAGGACAGATGAACAAGGCAGATCGTGAAGCCATGTCCCGCGCAGGGGAGGCATCCCCCGTCATCGACGACGTATGCCGCCGCCTGAGACGCATCCTCCCCTATGGGGAAGCCGAGCTCGCTGCCCGCTTCGCGGCCCTCTTCCTCGCCAGAGCGCCGGCCGACTACCTCCGCGAGCGGAGACCGGTGTCGCTCGCGCGGGTGGCGGCGGATGCCTTCGCGTTTCTGCAGGAGAGCCGGCCCGACCGGGTGGACGTGCGTGTCTTCAACCCCGCCATGGACGCGGAAGGGTGGCACGCTCCCGTGACGGTGATCCGCACCAACGTCGGAGAACGACCCTTCATCGTGGACTCGATCCGCGAGTACCTGCACTCGCAGGACCTCACCATCGAGCACTTCATCTATCCACTGCTGGGCATCGTGCGACACGAGGGCCGCATCCTGCGGGTCGTTCGGCCCGGCGACGCGGAGCAGCGCGAATCCCTCATCCACTGCGAAATCGCGCGCGTGACCGATCCGGCCATCCTCGAGTCGCTGCAGGAGGAACTGCAGCGTCGCCTGGAGGACGTGGTGCGCGCCACCGACGACTTCCAGCCTATGCTCTCGGCGCTGCATAACACG
Source organism: Longimicrobiales bacterium (assembly GCA_965225805.1). Classification (GTDB taxonomy): domain Bacteria; phylum Gemmatimonadota; class Gemmatimonadetes; order Longimicrobiales; family Gaopeijiaceae; genus BD2-11. The sequence continues at coordinate 401,328 of OZ245327.1, read as the reverse complement.
ATGAAAGGCCTCGAGACCCGGTCCCGCCAGCTGCCGGAGCTACGGGACCGGCTCGAGGAGATTCGGGCCTTTCTCGCCTGGCTGCGGGACGACGCCTTCGTCTTCCTGGGGCACCGGCGCTACGACATCACCGGCGACCCCGACACGGGCCAGCCCCATGTGGTGGTGGAGCCCGGCTCCGGGCTCGGCATCCTGCGTGACGAAGCGCGCTCGGGCTACGTGAAGCCGGTTCTGCTCGCCTCCATGCCCGAGACTCTGCGGCAGCTGCTCGCCGCCGGGCCTCTGCTGCTGATCGGCAAGACCAACGCCCGTTCCACCGTGCACCGGCTGGCGCACATGGACTACATCGGCGTCAAGAAGCTGGACTCCGAGGGAAGGCAGGTCGGAGAGGAGCGCTTCATCGGACTCTTCACCTCGAAGGCGTACGGCGACCACGCCGACAGGATCCCCATCCTGCGCCAGAAGCTCGGCCGGATCCTGGAGGATGCCGGGGCTCAGAAGGAATCGTACGACTACAAGGAGATCAACACGATCTTCAACTCGATGCCGAAGGAGGAGCTCTTCCTCAGCTCGGCACGGGAAATCGGCAAGGATGTCCGGACCGCGCTGACCTCGTACCACACGACCGGAGTTCAGGTGACCCGCCGCGAGGACCCCCTTCGGCACGGATCCTCGTTCATGGTCATCATCCCGCGCGACAAGTTCTCCGCCAAGGCGCGCAAGGCGATCGAGAAGGCGTTCGTCGACGTGTTCGATGGCGAAGTCCTGAACTACCATCTGGCGATGGGCGGCGGAGAGCAGGCCCGGCTCCACTTCTACCTGCGGGTGCGCCCCGCGCTGCTGGACGTAGTCACCGACCTGGAACTCAAGCGGATCGTGCAGGAGCTCACGCGCGACTGGAGCGACCGGGTTCGGGATGAGCTGGCGCAGGTGCGCACCCGCGATGAGGCGCGGCGCCTTGCTGGCCGCTACGCCACCGGCTTCGGAGCCGACTACCGGGCCGTCGCGGAGCCCGAAGTGGCGGCCCGGGACATCCTCCAGCTGGAGACGATGATCGCCGAGGGACGCAGCCATTCCATCGCTCTCTCCAACCCGGAGAACAGCGCCGTCGCGCCGGGAGACCGGGTGACCGAGTTGCGCCTCTATCTGCTGGGGCCGCGCCTGGTGCTCTCGCACTTCATGCCGATTCTGGAGAACGCCGGCCTGCGGGTCATCGCCGTGACCCCCGCAAAGCTCAGGGGTCCCGGGGTCCCTGAGGGAGCCGTCTACACCTTCGCCGTCCAGACCTCCGGCAAGTCGCCGCTCGACCTCGGCGAAGCGGGCGCCCCGCTGGTGGACACGATCCTGGCGGTCAGCGCCGGAGACGCCACCAACGACCGCCTCAACGGCCTGGTCCCGGCTGCGCGGCTGGCGTGGCGGGAAGTCGAGGTGTTGCGGGCCTATTCGAGCTATGCCTTTCAGCTCGGCGCGGTGCCGAGCCGGGATTCCAGCGTCGACGCGCTACTCAAGTATCCGCGCATCGCCCGGCTGCTCTTCAACTTCTTCGAGACCCGCTTCCAGCCCCGCAAACAGAGCCGGGAGAGCCGGGAAGCTGCCGCGGACGAGATGCGCGCGGAGCTGTTCGCTGCCCTGGACGACGTCCACCTGCTGAGCGACGACCGTGCCCTGCGCCATCTGCTGACGCTGGTCGACGCCACCGTGCGCACCAACTACCACGCGACCGGAGGCAGCAAGCCGACGCGTCGCTCGGGCGGCGTCCCGTACATGTCGTTCAAGGTGATGGCGCGCGCCATGACTTCGCTCACAAGGACCAGGCTGCTCTACGAGGCGTGGGTGCGCTCGGCGAGGATGGAGGGCGTGCACCTGCGGGGAGCGCGCGTCGCCCGGGGAGGCATCCGCTACAGCGACCGCCCGGACGACTTCCGCACCGAAGTGCTGGGGCTGGCGGAGACGCAGATCGTCAAGAACTCGGTCATCGTTCCCGCCGGGTCCAAGGGAGGGTTCGTCATTCTGGACCAGCCGACCCTGTCGGTAGCCACCCGCAGCGAGGTGGAACGGCAGTACCGCACCCTCATGCGCGGTCTCCTCGACCTGACCGACAACCTGGGCCGGGGCCAGCCGGCTCCGCCCGACAACGTGGTCTGCTACGATGACCCCGACCCCTATCTGGTGGTGGCCGCCGACAAGGGTACGGCGGGCTTTTCCGATGTCGCCAACGCGGTCGCGGGCGACTACGACTTCTGGCTGGGCGACGCTTTCGCCTCCGGAGGCTCCAACGGCTACGACCACAAGGAGCTGGCGATCACGGCGCGCGGCGCCTGGGAGTGTGTCAAGCGCCACTTCCGGGAGATGGGCAAGGACATTCAGTCGAAGCCGTTCACGGTGGTCGGCATCGGTGACATGAGCGGCGACGTGTTCGGCAACGGCATGCTGCTGTCACGAGAGATCAAGCTCATCGCGGCCTTCGACCACCGGCACATCTTCATCGACCCCGATCCCGATCCGGCTGTGTCCTTTGGGGAGAGGGAGAGGCTCTTCCGTCAGCCCGGCTCCTCGTGGGCGGACTACGACGCGCGGGTGTTGAGCCGAGGGGGCATCATCGTGCGACGCGGCTCGAAGGAGGTCGAACTCTCTCCCGAGGTGCGCGCGGCCCTCGGTATCTCGGGGGATCCGGGCAAGGTGAGCGGAGAAGAGTTGGTCCGGCTTGTGCTCAAGGCCAGGGTCGAGCTGCTCTGGAACGGAGGCATCGGCACCTACGTGAAGGCGTCGGACGAAACGCATGCGGACGTCGCCGACCCCTCCAACAACCCGGTGCGCGTGGATGCGGGCGAGCTTCGCGTCAAAGTCATAGCCGAAGGCGGCAATCTCGGGCTCACCCAGCGGGGGCGCATCGAGTTTGCGCTGGCGGGGGGCCGCCTCAACGTGGACGCGCTTGACAATTCGGGGGGCGTCTCCCTCTCCGACCGCGAGGTCAACCTCAAGATCCTGCTCAACTCGGTGGTGGAGGACGGGCGTATGACGGTGCCGGAGCGCAACCGCACGCTGCGCGACCTGGCGGACCTCGTGTCGGAGCAGGTTCTGCTCGACAACGCCTCGCAGAGCCTCGCGGTGTCGCTCGATCTGGTGCGTGCCCGCGAGGGAGTGGACGACTTTCGCCAGCTCATCTCGGAGCTGGAGAGGGACGGCTTCTTCGACCGCTCGCGCGAGCATCTTCCGTCCTGGGAGCAGCTGCTGGAGCGTGCCGAGGCCGGCACCCGCCTGACCCGGCCGGAGCTGAGCGTGTTGCTGGCCCACGCCAAGCTCCATCTGATGCGGCGCCTGCTCAAGGGCACGCTCATCGACGACGCGGTCGCAACGGGCTACCTGGTCCGCTACTTCCCGGAGGCGGCCCTGAACGCCGCAGGAGAGCCGGGGCTCGCGGCGCATCGGCTGGGCCGCGAAATCGTCGCCAGCCAGCTTACCAACGACCTCGTGGATCTGATGGGGTCGGGGTTCGTGCATCGCATGATGCGCGACACGGGCTCTTCCGCCGAGGAAGTGGCGCGGGCCTGGCTGGTGGCTTCCCGGCTCGCGAGCCATCGCCAGCTCATGGCGGACCTCCGGGAGCGCGAGCGCGAGGCCAGAACCGCAGTCGTGTACCGGTGGTATGTGGGGCTGAGCCGGGTGCTGGACCGGACGACCCGGTGGGTGCTGGGCAACGCCGAGCGCGAGGAAATCGACAGCCTGGTCGGCGAGAACTTCAGCACCCTGCGCGAATTGCAGCGCATCTTCCCCGATGTGGTGAGCGGAGAGGACCGGCTGACCTTCGAGCGCCTGGTGTCGGAGATTCAGCGGGCCGGGCCCGGAGCGGAGATCGCGCCCGCGCTGGCCGCCCTGCGCTTCCTCGACCAGCTGATGGACATCCTGCGCGTGGCGCGCGACACCAATACGGCGCCGGTCTACGCGGCGCGAGCCTACTACGCGGTCTCGGAACTCCTCGAGATTCCCTGGCTCCGCAAGGCGATCCGCGAGTGCGCGCGGGACGAGCGCTGGGAGCAACGCGCGGCGCGGGTGCTCAACGACGATCTGACCCGCGCCCACCACCGGATCGCCACCTTCTCGGCCGCCGCGGCCGCCCGGCGGGACGCGCAGGCTGGTGGCGCGGTGCATGTTCTGACCGCGCTGCGCAGCCGGGAGGTGGCCTACTTCGGCGGGCTTCTGGTGGAGCTGCGGGCCGAGAGCACGCTCACGCTGTCGGCGCTGGCCGTGGCGGTTCGCGCCATCATGGTGCTCTCCGAGCGGACGAAGGAGGGCGCGGGCGGGCGGTAGTCGCCCCCGGCCAGCCGCTCAGCGAACTGGCCGGGGACAAAGAGGCGATGGACGGCTAGACGATCTGGTCGATGTAGTCGTCCAGGGCCGCAAGGACCCGTACGACGCCCGTCGTGCCTTCCGCGGCGATGATGTCGGCCGCGAAGGTGAAGAGCACCTTGCGGATGGCCTCGCGGTCGGGTCCCGCCGGGGCGGCTTCCGGAGCGGCCGGCTCGGCTTCCGGAGCGGCCGGCTCGGCCTCGGGTGCGGGTGCCGCCTCCGGTGCGGCCTCGGCCGGGGCTTCCGGAGCAGCTTCTGCCGCGGGCTCCGGAGCGGCCTCGGGGGCAGGCGCTTCCTCCGCGGGCGCCGCGGCCTCCGCCTCGGGTGCGGGCGCGGCCTCGGCCGGCGGAGCGGAACGGCGGCGACGGCGGGGCTTGATGCCGGCCGCGGCATCCGCCGCCCGGCGAGCCGCGCGTTTTACCTGCAGGGGATAGCGCGCATGGAACTGGCGCTTGGTCAGCTCTGCGATTTCGGAGTTCAACTTCACCGCGCCCGCTATCAGCTCGTCCACCGAAACCCGGGGATTGCTCTTCAGTTCCGCCTCGACCCAGCTCATGACCCCGGCATCGGTCGTGGCTCCGCGCTTGGCCGGCGCCTTGACCTCCTCGGCCCCGGATTCCGCAGCCTTGGCGGCTCGCATGGCCCGGCGCTTCACCTGCAACGGATAGCGCGCGTGAAATTGGCGTTTGTTCAGTTCGGCCACGTCAGGGTTCAAGACCTTCGCGCCTTCGAACAACTCATCCACGGTGACTTCAGGATTGTTCTGCAGCTGCTCCTCAACCCAACTCATCAACTCGGCGTCAGTTGCGACCATCAGTCAGCCCTCTCCCATGTGGAACGATGAACCAGCAGACCCATCAAGTTATCGAAGCAGACAATAAGGTATAGGAATGTGGTACGCAATATCTCTCAGTGCTGACGAGAATATGATTTGCCATCGAAATCAGTAACCTGCGTGCGCCAGCCGCCATTGCACCCACGGCAATCCTGCGAACACCGAAGAGGTCTTAATCCGCCGAAGTTCAGAAGCCAATAACGACGCGGAGCCCGAAGGTCTCCTCGAAGAGGTTCTTCTTTTGTGAGACGGTCCACCGTTCCAGCAGCACGTCGCCGTCACACTCGGCCGTCAATCGAAGGCGGAGTCCGTCCACGGTCGCCTTGACGGAGCGTATCAACTGACGGCGTTGCCGGTCCATTCCGTCCACGAGGCGCAGGATGGCGCCCAGTTGGTCGACCAGCACACGGTCCTTGGGGGACAGCGACACGTACGCGCGGTGGTGGGACGCAGGGTGGCTCTTGCGATGGTAGCGCGCGACGTTCGCGATGATCGACATCTCGCGCGCGGAGAGGCCCGGTATTTCCGAGTGGGTGAGAATATAGCGCGTGTGCTTGTGGTGTTTCTTCATCGCGACAAATAGGCCGATATCGTGCAGGATGGCCGCGACTTTCAACAGATGTCTTTCCTGGGACCCCTGTCCGTGCAGGGATCCGAGCTGGTCGAACACATTGACCGCCAGCTTCGCGACATGAAGACCATGAGCCTCGTCGAACATGTACCGGCGCCCGAACGACACCGCAGCCTGCGTGAGCTGCTTCTCCTGCCGGATCTCTTTGGTGGCCCGGGAAGTCAGGTCCGCCATCAGATCGAGGGTGACGCCCTCTTTGACCCCGATATGCGGCACCAGGATCTCTTCGGCTCCGGTGAGCTCGGCCAGCCGCCGAAAGACCATGGCGGCGGGCAGGATGACATCGGCGCGGTCGTGCCTGAGCCCCAGCTGTTCGATGCGCTCCGAATAGGACAGCCGCGCCAGGAGGTCGATGGCGGAATCGAGGCCCGAGACGGGAAGTCTGCTGACGCCGTCGTCCGGCATCTCCGGGGCCGCCAGCTCGGCCAGAGCCTCGATGTTTCCTCCGCAGCCGATGAAGCCGGTCGGCTGCCAGTATTGTGCGGGCGCCGGGATGTTCAAGACCGCCACATATTCGGAGAGCAGTCGCTGAAATGCCCCGGGCTCGCTTCCGGGTTCCGCCAGCCGCTCCAGCAGACGAACCGATCCCATCGAATGGGTTTCGCTCCACAGCATTCCCGAGTCGTCCACCAGCGACAGTTCGACGCTGCCCCCGCCCAGATCCACGAGAATCCAGCGGCCGCCCTCCAGGTCGATGCGGGCCACCACCGCCAGGTGCACCAGCCTTGCCTCTTCCGAGCCGGTAATGGCGTTCAGGCGAATTCCCGTCTCCCGTTCGATTCGTTCGACGAGGAGAGGCCCGTTGCGCGCTTCGCGGACGGCGCTGGTCGCGACCGCCCGGTAATGCTCGATTTCGAATTCCTCCAGGTACTGTCGGAACCGTTCGAAGGCATGGACGGTGGCGTCCATGGTCTCCGGCGCAAGACGCCCGGTGAGGAAGACCTGGTGTCCCAGCCGAATCGGTACCCGCCTGGAGTAGAGGGTGGTGTATTTCTTCGGGCTCGAGAACTCCACCGCCAGGAACCGGATTCCGTTCGACCCGGTGTCGACGCACGCGACTCGAATCGGAAAGTCAGCCTGGGCGTCGGGGCCGCTCTGGATCGCCATGGCGGGTGTCGGCCTCAGGTCGCCGGCCACGTGTCGAGAACGACCGCGATCACCCGGCCTGGCCCGTGGACTCCGGTCACCATGACCTGGCCGATGTCGGCCGACTTGCTGGGACCGGAGTGAAGTGCCAGCGCCGAGCCCCCGTCGTCGCGGCAGGCGGCGAGCGCTTCTCCCAGGGTGGCGGCGACCGTGGCCCCGTCCACCAGGACGAGGTGGACGGGCGGGAGGAGCTGGGTGCGCCGCCCGCCCAGGCTGCTCAGCACCAGCGAGCCGGACTGGGCGGCGGCGGCGAGCGCCACCGACACGCCCACGGCGGCTTCCCGGGGCGGGGCCTCCGGAAGCGGCAACGCCAGATACCCGGGGGTGTCGGCGCCGTGGCTGACACTCGCAAACCCGCCGGCGAACCCGTGCAGCCATCGCCTCGCCTCGTCGGCATCGGCGCAATGGTGAACCTCCCCGCCCGCCGCCCGAAAACAGTCCTCGAAGTGTTGCACCGGGGCGGGAACATCCGGAACCGCCGTGTCGAGCGCACCCGGATGGGGAACTCGAGGGCGGTCCTGAAGCGCCCGCCCCACCCGCTCGAGAATCCGCTCCCTCACTCGATGCCCTCGCGCCAGAGTTTCCGGAAGGAGGACGGAGCCGGCTCCGGGTCCGCTCGGACTTCGCGCCATCCGCCGACGACGGGGAGGGGAACGCGACGCGCGGGGTCGGGCAGAGCGTGAAGCAGCCCTCCCGCGGCCTTGTAGAGCCCGGGCCGGGTCGCGACCGCCGTCCATGCCTTCAGCAGCGCCGCCTTGCCCCGGGAATCCATCCCCTCCTCCACCGCCCGCCGGCGCCAGCTCAGCAGCAGCTCCGGGATGGGGATGCGCACCGGACAGGCCTCGAAGCAGGCACCGCACAGGCTGGACGCGAAGGGGAGGGGCATCGCCGCGTGCAGCCCCGCGAGCCCGGGGTTGAGCACGGATCCGATGGGGCCCGAGTACACGGCGCCGTAGGCGTGCCCGCCGGTCTGGCGATAGACCGGACACGCGTTCAGGCAGGCGCCGCAACGGACGCAGCGGAGCGCCTCCCACGCCTCCGGGTCGGCGAGCACGTCGGAGCGGCCGTTGTCGACCAGCACCACATGCACCTCTTCGGGACCATCGCGCTCCTCCGCGGTCTTCGGGCCATGGATCATGGACACGTAGGCCCCCACCGGCTGCCCGGTCGCCGCCCGCGACGTGAGCTGCAGGAACGCCGCCAGGTCGTTCCAGCGCGGCAGCAGCTTTTCGATGCCGACCAGCGCGACATGCACCGGCGGCGCCGAGGTGGTCAGCCGGATATTGCCCTCGTTCTCGATCAGGGCCACGGTGCCGGTTTCCGCCACCAGGAAGTTCCCGCCGGTGATGCCCAGGTCGGCCGCGAGAAAGGCCTCCCGGAGAATCACGCGAGAGACTGCTGCCAACTCGTCGGGGGAGGCATCCAGCTCCGTGCCGTGGGTTTCGTGGTAGAGCCGGCGGATCTGGTCCAGGCTGAGGTGGATGGCCGGGCCGACGATGTGGCTGGGGGGCTGTTCGAGCAGCTGAAGGATGTACTCCCCGAGATCGGTCTCGAGCACGTCAACGCCGCGCTTCTCGAGCAGCTCGTTCACCTCGAGTTCCTCGGAGAGCATGCTCTTGCCCTTGACGGCGCGGCGCGCTCCCCGGCGCGCGATGATGCCCGAGAGGATCCGGTGCACGTCCTCTTGCGACTCGGCCCAGTGAACCTGCGCGCCGTTGGCCTCCAGACGGGTCTCGGCCTCCTCGAGATACCGGTCCAGGTGCGTCAGCAGGTGCGTCTTCACCCCCTCCGCCCATCGCCGCCATTCTTCGGCGGCCACCTCCGCGTACGCGGCCCGGCGGCGGGCGTCGAAGGACAGCGTGGCACCGGTCACGGACTCGCGCACATCGGCGCTCCGGCGCGCGCGCGCCGGATACTCGCGGCTATGAATCTCCACCGGCCGCCTCCCAGAGAACGTCGGCAAGATGGCGCACCCGCAGGTTCAGACCCCGCTTCTGCTTGCGCCCCGAGAGCTGGAGCAGGCAGCCGCAGTCGGCGGAAGTCAGGAAGTCGAGCCTGCCCTCGCCGGGAAGCGTGTCGAGCTTTCGGTCGGCCATCCCCGCCGAAACCTGGGGGAAGCTCACCGAGAACAGGCCCCCGAACCCGCAGCATTCCTCCGCCGCCTCCCACGGAACCACGCTGGCCCCCGCGTTGGCCAGCAGCGAGAGCGGTTCCTCGCGGATCCCCAGCTCCCGCAGGGCGTGGCACCCGTGATGGTACGCGATCCGGCGTCCCTCGAGTCCGCGCCCCAGGCTCGTGACCCCAAGCACCCGGACCAGGAACTCCGACAGCTCGAAGGTGCGCTCGCCGAGAGCGGCCACCTGCTTCGACTGCTCTTCGTCGTCCTCGAACAGATGGGCGTAGAAGCGCCGGAGCATGCAGGCGCAGCTTCCCGAGGGGAGCACTACGTACTCGCTCTCGCGGAAAACCTCGAGGGTATGCGCGGCCATGCGGCGAGCCTCGGCGTCGCGGCCCGCGTTGAAGGCGGGCTGCCCGCAGCAGGTCTGCGCCTCCGGAAAGTCGACCTCGACGCCCAGTGTCCGCAGCAGCCGCACGGCCGAGGCGGCGGCATCGGCGAAGAAGTGGTCGCCCAGACAGGTGACGAAGAGGGATGCGCGCACGGGACTCGGCGGCTCGGACGCGGGAATCGGCTCAGGTGCGGACATCAGCGGCCCAGGTGCGGGAATCGGCGACTCAGCTCGGCGGCTGAGACATGGAAATCGGCGGCTCAGGCACCGAAGCCCGAGCTTCGCACCAGGTCGAGTTCCCTGGTGACGAGAAGGCCCTCGGTTTCGTCCAGCCGTTCGAGGAGCTCGAGGCCGTGGACGGGACCCAGCACCATCGCCGCGGTGGCAAGGGCGTCGGCGTCCATGGCGGACGGGGCCACCACCGTGGCGGCGCTGGTGTGGCCGGGCGAGGCGCCCGTGCGCGGGTCGACGATATGGTGATGGCGGCGGTCGGCGGTGTACGCCCGCATGTAGTCGCCGGAGGTGGCGACCCCCTGGTTGCGCACCTCGATCACCCCCAGCACGCTCCCCGGCTCGCGCGGGTGCTCGACCCCCACCGGCCAGCCCGACCCCGCGACCTCACCCTCCCCGGCCGAGATGTCCCCGCCCCCGTCGACCAGCACACCCGCGGCGCCCGCGCCCGAAACCACCTCGACCACCCGGTCCAGTATGTACCCCTTGGCGATGCCGTCGAGCGAGACCGACATGCCGGGCCGACCGAACGCGATGCGGTGCGCGTCCAGTTCGATGTGCCGATAGCCGACGCGCGACATCGCGGCCTTCACGGCGGCGGCGGCCGGCGGGGGGGCGGCGGCGGGAGGGGCGGCGGTCTCGGCGAAGGTCGTCTCGTAGAGTTCGACCAGCGGAGCCACCGTGGGGTCGAAGGCGCCGCCGGTCAGTTCAGCGAAGTGGAGGGCGCGGCCCACGACCCTGGCCAGCTCGGCCGGCGGGTCGAGCAGGACACCGTCCCGGTTGAGGCGCGAGACCGGCGTGTCGGGCCTGTAGCGGCTGAAGATCGCTTCCAGGCGGTCGATCTCGTCGAAGGCGTCGGCGGCCAGTTCGCGCGCCCCGGAGGCCCGCGGATGTACCACCGTGACGTTGACCAGCGTGCCCATGCGGGTGCGCGTGTCGCTCGCGCGATGCAGCCGCGCCCGGCGAAGAACCGCGGTCGCGAGACCGCCTCCCATCGCCAGCAGCAAGCCGGCCGCTGCGCCGATCCTGAGCGCGTTACGGCGGGAAGTCATCCGTGCCGGCTCAGGCACCAGCCGCGGGTCGGGCACTCGGCGCCACCTTCAGCTGAACCAGCCGCTGGCGTACGACGTCGATGTCGTGCCGGCAGACGCCCGCCTGCTCGATCAGTTTGGTTTCGCAGATGTTGCAGCGCACGCACTCGCGAAAGTCGATGCGCGGGCCCTCAATGGCGCCCGTGGGACAGGCCTGCTCGCACACCTTGCAGTGGTCGCAGTGCTCCACCCGGCGGATGCGGAAGGGAGACACCGTGGAGGCGACCGCCAGCGCGGCTCCCAGCGGGCAGGCGTAGCGGCAGTAGAAGCGCGGCACGATCGCGGAGGCGACCAGGATCGCCGCAGCGATGCTCCACAGCACGATGGACGAACTCAGGAAGAAGACGGTCCCGAAGGGCTCGAGGAAGGGAAAGATGCTGGCCCGGCTGCCCGCGAGGGCCGGAAGCAGGATGGCCGCCAGACAAACGTATTTGACAAGCCAGAGGCGTTCGTGCAGGGCGCGCGGCAATTCCCGCTTGAACTTCCTGGGAACCACCTTCTCCAGAAAGTCCTGCAGGGCCCCGAACGGGCACAGGAAGCCGCAGAAGACGCGCCCGGCGAGGAGCGTCGTGACCACGGTGAATACCACGAACAGCAGGAGGGGGATGTCCTCCAGAAACACGGCCGGTCCCACGGAGATGGCCGCGGTGATGTGCGACACCGAGAGAAAGCCCCCGTCGAACCACCCCAGATAGAGGAAGGTCGCAACCAGGGCCGCCCACCGCAGCCGGTCGCGCTTCAGGAAGAACGCCACCGTGACCAGCGCCAGCAGGGCCAGCATCCAGACGACTTCGGCGGGCGAGGTCCGCTCCAGGGTGCGCTCCAGGACGGTCTGCTCTTCGGCGAGGGAGAAATCCAGGTCCGGCGGGGCGGCGGGGGAGGCCGCTTCGGAGAGGTTCGCGGCTGCGGCGGCGGGTGGCGCGGGTTCGGTCCCGGCCACGGTGGTTGGCGCGGCACCGGGATCCCCGGGAGAGGGAGGCCCGCCCGCAAGGGCAGCCGCGCCGGGAACCGCGTCCCCGGTCGGCCGGGGCTCCTCACCCGGGGGAGCCGTGCCCGCGGGCCGAGGCGCCTCATCCGGGGCATCCGCTTCGCTGGACGCAGCCGGGCTGTCCGGTCGACCCCCGGACGGCGGCGGGTTTCCGGCCGCCGTGGCTGCCGCGGCGTCCCCGGATGCCTCCACCCCTGATCCCCGCTCCCGCGGCGCCCCGGTCGATGCGGGTGGCTGGCCTGCGGCGGCGGAAGGATCGCGCGCTGCCCCGGGGGGCTGTTCGGCTGCGGCGGCCGGATCTCCAGTCGACTCAGGCGGATCGTCTGCGACATCTTCGGACTGCGCTACGACACTTTCTTCCTCCGCTGCGACATTTTCCGGCTCCTGCGCAGGTCCGGCGGGACTCGGAGCATCGGCGGGAGTCGCGTCTGCCACCACAACTTCGGGAATATGCGGAGGGGGATATTCCGTGGAATAAAGCCCCATCCCCGGACGAAGATCGAAGTAGATGCCGAACGGCTGCTCGAGATCGAGGGAGCCGCGGACCGCCATGACCCCGACGTTGCGGAACTGTCCCCCCACCATTCCGGTGCGCGGTTCGCCCAGCATGAAGACGTCTTCGTCATCCATGTGAATCGTGTCGGCGCCCTGCACCAGCGAAAGCGTGCGGGGATAGAACAGGAGAGCCAGCGCGCCGTCGACGCCGACGAGCATCAGATGGTCTTCCTGCGCCCTCTCCCCGATCGTGTCCGCGACCTCCCCGTAGAGACGCCTGCCGATCAGCATTTCGCCCACGGAATCGCTGCGTATGTGCGCGAAGGAGAGCACGATCCGGGTGACTCCGTTGTCGAGCACCTGAACCTGCGGCACGAGGCCGCCCGCGACCACGTCGGACCACGACATTTCGTCCAGCTCTTCCATGCCGATGGTCAGGAGCGAGCCGCCGGATTCGGCTGAGGGCCGGGTGGCCAGGTAGTTGGCGTACACCCGGCGGGCGGAGGCGCGGATGCCGCGCGACATGGCCGAGACCGAGATCGTGGCCCGGGACACGACCCGGACATCGCGCTTGGCGCGGAAGGGGTCCGAGATCGATTTGCCCGTGAACTGCGCTTCGTAGCCGGGGATGCGCAGAAAATCCCCCCGGGTACGCATGTAGGATTCGGCGTAGTGCGTGACCCGTACTCCGGTCAGCACGCCTTCGGCGTCCATGCCCACCAGCACTTCGATGGGCCCGTTGTAGCCGAGTTCCTCCGGGGGTACGTCCGATGTGAGGAAGGCATATCCGACCAGAGCATCCTCGTCGGGGGCGTCGGCCGCGTAGCCCACGATCACCCTCGGGTCCCCGTCCCTCACCTCGAACGATGTCGCGCCCGGCATTACGGCTTCCACAAGGCTCCGCGGAACCGGGAGGTCGTCCGTGCCTTCCTGGCCACGGACCGGACCGGGCGCCAGGGCCCACACGACCGCTGCGACCGCGAAGAGCCGTGCGGAAGCAAACACCGGTGCGGACGGCAGCGCCCGTGCGGATGGCAATGCCCCGGCAGCAGCAGCGGAAGCACGCGCCGCGACCCGCCCGTCCAATACCCGGGCGGCCGCCCGCCGCTTCCGACCGTCAGACATTCACCCGGGCGAGCCGGAGCGCGTTGACCGTCACCAGCAGCGAGACGCCCAGGTCCCCCACCAGAACCGCCATGATGAGCGAGACCATCCCGAGCGGCACACCCACCACCAGCACCAGCTTCACCAGCAGCGCCGTGGCGATGTTCTGGCGGATCACGTTGCGCGACCGGCGCGACAACCGGAACAGGTAGGGCAGGCGAGTGAGGTCGTCGCCCATCAGCGCCACGTCGGCGCTGTCGATGGCCGCGTCGCTTCCGGCCGCCCCCATGGCGATGCCCACCGAGGCCGCCGCCAGCGAGGGCGCGTCGTTCACGCCGTCGCCCACCATCGCGACATGCCCGTACTCCCCTTCCAGTTCCTTGAGGGCCTCCACCTTCTCGTGCGGCAGGAGCCTGGCCATCACCTCGTCCACGCCGGTCTCCTCGGCCACCCGGCGACCGGTCGCGGCGGCGTCCCCCGTGAGCATCACGACCGGCCGGATGCCCATGCTCTGCAGCTGCCCCACCGCCGCCCGGGCCTGCTTGCGGGCGCGGTCCTCCAGGGAGATCCACCCCAGCGGCCCCTCCTCGTCCGCGACGGCCACCACCGTGCGGCCGCTTCCCGCCATGCCCCCGGGTGCTTCCTCAACGCCGAGCGTCGACGGCTTCCCCACGAAGTGCCGGACGCCGTCCAGCCGGGCCGTGACGCCCTCGCCCCGCCGAGTGGAGAACTCGCGCACGGCGTAGTGGGTGAAGATTTCGCGCTTGACCGCCTCTTCGTGAATCGCGCGGGCGATGGGGTGCTCCGAGCGGGCCTCCACGGCGGAGGCGCGCGCCAGCACGGTTTCCGGCGGAGCCCCCCGGGTTGACCTCACGTCCCGCACTTCCAGGTGCCCGACGGTCAGCGTGCCGGTCTTGTCCATCGCCATCGCCCGCACGCCGCTCATGGCTTCCAGATAGACCCCGCCCTTGATCAGCACGCCTCGGCGGGCGGCCGCGGTGATGCCGCTGACCACCGCCACCGGGGTGGAGATGACCAGCGCGCACGGGCAGGCGATCACCAGCAGGGTGAGCCCCCGCACCAGCCAGGTGACGAAGTCCTGGCCGGCCAGCAGGGTCGGCACGGCCACCACCAGCACGGCTCCGATGGCGATGGCGGGTGTGTACCAGCGCGCGAACCGGGCCACGACCCGTTCCGTCTTCGCCTTTTCCGCCCCCGCCTTCTCCACCAGCTCCACGATGCGGGCCAGGGAGCTGCTGTCGGCCGGCTTCTCCGTGTGGATGTGCATGAAGCCGTCGCGCGTGATGGTGCCGGCGAAGACCGGGTCGCCGGGATCCTTCTCGACCGGGAGCGACTCCCCGGTGATGGGCGATTCGTCGACCGCCGATCCGCCTTCCAGCACGCTTCCGTCGACGGGGATGCGCTCGCCCGGGCGTACCACCACGACATCGCCGACCACGATTTCGGAGGCCCGCACGGTCTCCTCGACTCCGTCTCGCAGCACCACCGCCGTCTTGGGGGCGAGATCCATCAGCGACTCCATCGACGCGCGCGCCCGGTCCACGGCGTAGGCTTCCAGCAACTCGGCGGTCGAGAAGAGGAAGGCGATCGCCGCCGCTTCCAGGTACTCGCCGATCGCGATCGCGCCCAGGATCGCCACCGTCATCAGGAAGTTCATGTCCAGCGAGAGCGTGCGCGCGGCGCGCAGCCCCGAGGGCATGAACCTCCAACCGCCCACGAAGGCGGAGACGATGAAGAAGAGGGACGGAAGCCGGAGCTCGCTCAGCGGAAGGGCCAGCAGCAGGGGGGCAACCCCGCTCAGTTCAAGAGCGAGCCCGACCGCGAAGATCCCCGCCGAAGCATAGGTCAGGCGGGCATCCGGGCTCGTCCACGTCGCGGGGATCGGCTCGCTGCGGGGCCCCGTATCCGGTTCGGCGAGGTGCCCCAGCCGGCCGATCGCCCTGCGGACCTCGTCGGACGCGAGCCGGCCGGGATCCATCTCGACGGTGACAGTGCGACCCACCAGGTTGGCGCCCACCCCCAGCACGCCGTCGACTTTGCGCAGACCGTCTTCGATCTTGGTCACACAGTGCGAGCAGTCCATGTCCCGGACACGGAACCGAACCGCCGCCGACTGCTCCGCCACCGACTGCCCCGCCATCCGACTACCCTGCCTGGACCGCCGCCGGCACGCGCCCGCCGGCAGCGGACGCCGTGACCGGATAGGGCGAGTCCAGCCGGAACTCCGGGCGCGCGGCGAGGAAGGCTGCCACCCGGTCTTCGCGGCTCAAGGCTTCGGGAATGAAGTCCAAAGCCTCCCGCAGGCGATCGTCGGAAGCGGCGCAGCTGAAGCGCAGGAACCCGGCGCCGGCGTCTCCGAAGCACTCGCCGCCCAGGCACGCGACCCCGAAGTCGTCGTCCGCTCCCTCGAGCAGGTACAGGGCCAGGCCGTGGCTGGTGATGCCGAAGCGATTGCACACGGAAGCCACGTTGGGGAAGACGTAGAAGGTGGCATGTGGATCCAGCGACGAGAAACCGTCGATCCGGTTCAGCCCCCGCGTGAGCAGCTCCACCTTGCGGCGGAACCGGAGCATGGCCACGGCGCGTTCGTCCGCGTCCCGCTCGAGCGCCGCCACCCCCGCCAGCTGGATGAAGGGCGGAGTGCAGGAAATGCTCGTGTTGATCATCTTGCCGATCGCCTGAACGGTCTCCGGGGCCGACACCGCGAACCCCAGCCGCCAGCCGCCCATGCTATAGGACTTGCTGAACGTATAGGCGGCCACCGAGCGCTCCATCATCCCCGGCTGCGCCAGCGGCGACACGTGCTTCCCCTTCCACACCATGTGGCAGTAGGGCTCGTCGCTGAAGACGGCGACCCGCGTCCCCCGAACCCGGTCGGCGATGCCGCGGAAGTCGTCTTCGGTGGCGACGCCCCCGGTGGGATTCTGGGGAGAATTCAGAAAGATGGCCCTGGGCCGGGGATCCTCGGCGAGAAAGCGCTCGACATCGTTCAGGCCGGGTCGGAAGGCCTCTTCCTGCCGCAGCGGGGCGAACACCGGGCGCCCGCCGCGCCTCAGGATGTTGGGAACGTAGGTCGGGAAGTACGGGCTGAAGACCAGGACCCCGTCTCCCGGGTCCAGAAAGGCTTCGCAGAAATACTGTTCGAAGACCTTGGTGCCGGTGGCGACGACGACGTTGGCGCGCGTCGCGGGAATGCCGAATTGCGCATGCACGTAGCGCGCGGCCGCGTCGCGAAGCTCCGGGAGCCCCAGGGAGGCGCAGTAGCGCGTCTGGCCGGCGGCGATGGCGCTCCTTCCCGCCTCGGCGGCCGCGCTCGTGGTCGCGAACGGGCTGTCGCCGATCTCAAGCTCGACGACGTCCTTCCCCTCGGACTGAAGCCGCTTGGCGACCGCCAGCACCGTAAAGGCGGCTTCCGCCGTGAGCGACCGCGCGAATCCGCTCAATTCGATAGCCAATCGTCAAGTCTCCGAATGTCGTTGCGGTGGGGGAGCGAAAACGGGCAGCCGCGTCAGCCGCAGCGCTGCCCGGACCGGAATGATAGAAGCACCTCAATACTAACCGGAAGGGTAGGCGCCGGTTGCGTCAACCGCCAGACGGGCGGCAAGTGCCCCGGCCTGATTCTCGGCACGACTCCAATCCCGCCGTCTTCCAGACGCCTCATCCAGCCCGGGGACGCTGCTCGGGATGCTTCCACACGGAACGCGGAGGGCATCCCAGGCGTGCTGCTACCCTATGCCGCTGATGCAGAATTAAGAAGGAGAGAGGTGTTGACCTAAATTTAGGTAATAAGCTAAATTTAGTGTTCCATCTAACAACATCTAACAACAGGATGGTCCCGATGGAGGCTTCAAATCTGTATCGGAACCCGTTTCGCCCCGGAGCTGGCCACACGCCCCCGTATCTTGCGGGAAGGAAAGAGGAGCGAAGGGAGTTCCTCAAGCTCCTGCGCCAGGACGTCATTCTTTCCAACCTCCTCCTCACCGGGTTGCGCGGTGTCGGCAAGACGGTCCTTCTCGACACCTTCAAGCCCTTGGCGGTGCAGAAAGGTTGGCTCTGGGTGGGCGCCGACCTTTCCGAGAGTACGACGGTCGACGAGGAGCGTCTCGCCACAAGGATCCTCACTGACGTGGCCCTGGCGACGTCCAACTTCGTCTACGACAGGCGGGAGGTTCGTCGTCCCGGTTTCGGCCACCAGGCGGATCTTTTCGACGCCACCCTCAACTATCCGACGGTTCGCGCAGTGTACAAACAGACGGGCGGACTGGTCGCTGATCGATTGAAGGCCATGCTGACATTCGTTTGGCTGGCTCTGCGCGCATCGCCGAACCCACCCCGGGGAATCGTCTTCGCCTACGACGAAGCCCAGAACATGGCGGACCATGCCAAGAAGGACGAGTACCCGCTTTCGGTGATGCTCGACGTGTTCCAGTCCATCCAGAGGCAACAGGTCCCCTTTCTCCTCGCTCTAACAGGCCTGCCCACGCTCTTTCCCAAGCTGGTTGAGGCCAGAACCTACTCGGAACGGATGTTCCGCGTGCTCTTCCTCAATCGCCTGGATCCCCCCGATGTTCGAGAGGCGATCGTCAAGCCGATACAGGAGGATGGCTGCCCGATCACGTTTACCGAAGAGTCCATCCGCCAGATCGAGAAGCATTCGGGCGGATACCCGTACTTCATCCAGTTCATCTGCCATGAGGCCTTCGACGTGTTCGTGTCGCAGATCACCACTGGATCGAGCAACCCAAGCGTCCCCATCCAGGAGATCACGGCAAAGCTTGACAGCGATTTCTTCGCGGGCCGGTGGTCGAGGGTGACCGACCGGCAGCGCGATCTCCTTTATGTCGTGTCCAGGCTGGACCCCGAATCCGAATTCAGCGTTCAGGAGATCGTGGAGCTTTCCAGGGAACTGCCGGTGAAGGGGTTCAGCCCCAGTCACGCGAGCCAGATCCTTGCAGCGCTAATCAACTCGGGGATCGTCTTCAAGAACCGGCACGGGAAGTACTCCTTCGCGGTCCCTCTTCTGGGCGATTTCATCCGGCGGCAGTATCCTCCCGAACTCATCGATGAGCGAAGACGGTGAGAAGCCTGGGGAGGGCCCGCCCCAGCGCGGTACCCTTGCGTCAATCCTCCCCGCCCTCGGATGCAGCTTGCCCACATCGGCGCGCATCTTCATGTTCTGAAACTCGCTTCGGTATGCGAGTCATTACCATCTGTTCGAAGGGGGACGCGGAAGATGAAGGGACAGGACCGCCAAACATGGATGTCGACCGTGCGCGCCTGCTGCTGGCTGGCCCTGGCTTCGATTGGGGCCGCCGCTTGCGCTCCAACGGACGCGGGCCCCGCCGGGGGCGTCGTTACGGAGGGCGACTGGGTCTACATCGGCGGCAACGCCGGCAGCCAGCGCTACACGGAACTCGACCAGATCAATCCCGCCAACTTCGAGCAGCTCGAAGTCGACTGGGTCTGGGATGGCTCCGCGTATCCCAACGTTAACGCGCGCGCGACGCCCATCTACGTCAACGGCAAGCTGATCAGCGTCGCCGGCGAAAAGCGCCACGTGATCGCCACCGATCCCGCATCCGGAGAGGTGCTCTGGGACTGGGTCGAGCCCGAGACATTCCGCTGGGAGTACTCGATGCGGAAGAACCATGGCAAGGGCGTCGCGTACGCGAACGTCGACGGGCGCGACATCGTCTACGTGGTCACGCCCGCGTTCTTCCTGCACGCCCTGGACGCCGAGACCGGCGAGCCCATCGAGGGCTTCGGCGGCTCGGTGGACGTCGAGGGCTTCCCGAAGACCGGTACCGTGGATCTGCTGGCCGACCTGGGCCACGAATACGATCCGTACAAGGGCGTCCCGCTGGAGAAGGGCTACATCACCAGTTCGTCACCGGCCATCGTGGTCAACGGCGTGATCATCGTGGGCAACTCCGCTGAGCAGGGTTACAATCAGTCGCGGCAGGAAAACGTCCCCGGCGACATCCTCGCCTATGACGCACGCACCGGCGAGTTCCTGTGGAAGTTCAACGTGCTGCCCGGCCCCGGCGAGTTCGGACACGAAACCTGGGAGAACGACGCCTGGCAGTGGACCGGCGACATCTCCTCGTGGGCGCCGCTCTCGGCGGATCCCGAGCTGGGGCTCGTCTACATCCCCACCAACGGCGCCACGCAAGACTTCTACGGCGGTTTCCGCCCCGGCGACAACCTGTTCAGCACGAGCCTGATCGCGCTTGACGTGCGGACCGGCGAGCGGGCCTGGCACTACCAGCTCGTCCATCACGACATCTGGAACTACGACACCTCCACCGCGCCGATCCTGGTGGACGTGACGGTCGACGGGGAAGACATCCCCGCCGTGGTGCAGATCACCAAGCAGGCCTTCGCCTACGCGTTCAACCGGGCGACGGGCGAGCCCCTCTGGCCCATCGAGGAGAAGCCGGTGCCGAAGTCGAAGGTGCCGGGCGAGAAGCTGGCGGAGACGCAGCCGCACCCGACCAGGCCCGCGCCCTACGACATGCAGGGCCTGACCGTGGACGACCTCATCGACTTCACGCCGGAGCTGCGGCAGGCCGCGCTCGACATCCTCGGGGACTACGACTGGGGTCCATTCTTCCAGCCCCCGCTGCATCGCGACAACGACGAGGGGAAGATCGGGGCAATCTGGTGCCCCGGCGACGTGGGCGGCACCAACATCGACGGCACGCCGGCCGTGGATCCCGAGAGCGGAGTCATCTTCGTGACCTCGCAGAAGGGATGCTCAGCTCGGCGGGTCGTGCCCGGCCACGAGGTCGACGCCATGGTGGAGATGCCCACGGGCGTGACCATCAACGACTTCGCGGTAGCCGGGGCCAATCGCGTCGGGCGCGTGCGGGGGCTGCCGATGTACAAGCCCCCCTACAGCAAGATCACCGCGATCGACATGAACACCGGCGAGCACCTGTGGTGGATTCCGGTGGGTGACACGCCCAACAACGTGCTCAACAACCCGGCGCTCGAGGGGATCGACATCCCCAACACGGGCTCGGGCCGGCAGGCCACCCAGATCGTGACCCCGGACATGCTCATGTACACGGGCAACGCGAGCGACGGCACGCCCAAGCTCTACGCCGTCGACAAGGCGAGCGGCGAGCGGCTGGGAGAGGTCGACCTCCCCGGCAACCCGCGCTACGGCATGATGACCTACATGCACGAGGGCAAGCAGCGGGTGGTGATTCAGGCGCCGAACATGCTGATGGCGATGAGTCTGCCGTAGGGGGATCGCCCGGCCCGGATCCACGGAAGTAGAGAAGCTGGGCTGAACGCGTCGCGCATCTGAGGCGCGATAGCGTTCGGTTCAGCTTTTCGTTATTCTGAAATGTTAGAAATTCTGATCATAAGAACTTCTGCGAGAAACTGAAGATGGAAATGTCCAGGATTACATCGCGCGGCCAGACGACGATTCCCAAACGTATCCGTGAAGCCGCCAACCTGCGCCCCGGTGACATAGTCGCCTTCGAAATCGCGGGTGACCATCTGCGGCTACGCAAGGTGGAGCCGGGGCAGGATGATTATCTGGAGGGCCTTTCAGAGGTGATGAGCGAATGGGTATCGCCGGAGGACGAGGAGGCCTGGCGTGACCTATGAAGCTCTCGACGTGATCGTTGTTCCCTTTCCCTTCACGGACCAGCCCACCGTCAAGCGCCGACCGGCTCTGGTCATTTCGTCGGCCAACTTCAACGACGTCCATCGACAGTCCGTCCTGGCGATGATCACCACGTCCCGGCTCACATGGCCGAGCGATGTGGTGATCGAGGAATGGCACCATGCGGGGCTCATCGTCCCATGCAAGGTCCGCTTCAAGCTCTTCACTCTCGACCATGCGCTGATCATCCGAAGAATCGGCACGATGCATCCGCGAGATGGTCAGCGCGTGAAGAACGTGCTTTCCCGTTTGCTGATCCACTGAAGACTGACAACACGATTCGCAGCGGGAGCGGCAGATGGATGATTTCGAAAAGGGAGGCAGTGCAGGGGTAGGGCAGACTTCGGCGCCGCAACTGCGGTCGCTGGGTGACCGCATCCTCCAGTTCGGGCTCACCCGCATCATTCTCGCCGTCGTGGCCATCCTGGCTGCCACGGTCCTGGTCCAGCTTGTCGTAGGGGGCGTGCTGGGCGGCCTGGGCGCCGGTCCGCTAGGCACGGACACTCTTCAGTACGTCATTCCGCTGGTGATCGCGGTTCACTTCGCCTACATCGGCTTCGTACGTCTGGTGGAGCGGCGCCGGGCCGAGGAGCTGTCCGGGAAGGGGGCGGTGCGGGAGACGGGCGCGGGGATTGCGGTCGGTGCGGGTCTGCTGGCTGTGAGCATCACCATCATCGCGGTGCTGGGATACTACGAGGTCACCGGGTCGAACCCCGCGAGCGTGATGCTGCCGACGTTCGCCATGGCCATCGCCTCCGGGTACGTGGAGGAGGTCCTCTTCCGCGGGGTGCTGTTCCGGATCATCGAGGAGAGCCTGGGCACCTGGATCGCCCTGGCGCTGACCTCGCTGCTGTTCGGCTTCGCGCACATGATGAACCCCAACGCGACGCTGTTCAGCTCGTTCGCCATCGCCATGGAGGCCGGTGTGCTGCTGGGCGCCGCCTACGTGCTCACCCGGCGGCTCTGGCTTGCGGTCGGCATCCACTTCGCCTGGAACTTCACCCAGGGCGGCATCTTCGGCGGGCGCGTCTCCGGGATCACGATGGACGGCCTGCTCGAGTCGCAGCTGAGCGGCCCCACGCTGTTTTCAGGCGGGGAGTTCGGGGTGGAGGCGTCGATCTTCGCGCTGGTGCTGGGGGTGGGGACGGGGGTCTGGTTCCTGGTGCGGGCCGGGCGCAAGGGCCACTTCATTGCGCCGTTCTGGAGGAGGGCGTAGACGGCGACACGGGAACCCCGCAACCAGTCCTTTGCGCGGTCCTCCATCCGATCAACGCGCTGGTGGTTGTGAACCAGCAGGCTCGCACCTTGGGATTGCAGGACGCTGCCATCGTGTGTATGGTATATGTGACTACACATTGTCCATGCCCATCCGCGAGCCAGTTGATGCCGCGAATCCACCTGATCGTTTCGGGGCCTGACCGCACCCGCTACGCCGCCGCTGCCCGCCGCGAAGGCCTCTCGCTGAGCGCGTGGCTTCGCGCCGCCGCTGCCGACCGCCTGGACGATCGTACAGGCGCTGAACCGTTTCGCACGGAGGATGACGTGCGGCGGTTCTTCGCGGACCGCGACGCCGAGATGGACTGCGGCCCCGAGCCCGACTGGGAGCAGCACCTCGACGTCATACGCGCGTCCCGGAGCCGGGGCGCGGCCGGAACCTGACGCTCCGGACCATGGTCTTCGTCGACACCAGTGTCCTCATGTACGCCGTGGGAAGAGAGCACCCGCTCCGCCCGCAGGCCCGTCGCTTTTTCGCCACGGCGACGACGGACCAGCAACCGCTCGCAACATCGTCGGAAGTCCTTCAGGAGCTGGCCCACGCGTATCTGCCCGTTGAGCGTACGCAGGCCCTCGCCGCCGCGCTGCTGCTCATCGAGCGGACCCGGATCGAGGTGTGGCCCCTGGAGCGCGACGATGTGATCCTCGGCATCGAGCTCGCAGGCAGGCACCCGGGGCTCGGCGCCCGCGACCTGTGCCACCTCGCCAGCTGTCAGCGCCGCGGCGTCACCCGCATACAGACATTCGACCGCGCGCTGAGGGTGGCCGCGGAATCGCTGCCCTAGCGGGGGAGTTCGGCGCGGATACACGGTCAAGTAGCCAGGATGGCCGGTCAAGGCCTTGCGGGACTGCAAGCCGAAGGGTCAGCTCAACCGCACCGCCACAACCGTGCTCCAGAACAGGAAGAACGAGTAGGCATTCAGCCAGCCGACCAGGCCTGCGGCGATCAGCGCGGTTCGCGTCCAGAGCCCCGCGCCCCGGAGCCCGAAGACGGTTCGCAGCGACCGGCTCAGGTACCATGTGGTCAGCCCGATCAGCGCGGCCACAACCGCCAACGTGGCTACCCGGGAAACCATCGGGTCCTCGAGGAGCGAGTCCAGAGGGATCCCCATCACGCGCATGAAGATGTTGCCGAAGAGGATCACGACAAGGACCCACGCAACGAAATCCGTTGCGTAGACAAGGTGTTCTCCGAATAGCCGACTTGGAAGTAACACCTTGGTAAGGCTGGCGATAGCCGGGATCATCAGAAAGAAAAAGGTGGGTGCATGTTGCGCGATCGTGAAATCGAAGCGCAGCTCATACGTCTCCGCGCTCATCCCCAGGTCGAGCAGCTCCCGCTCCACGAACGCGCGAAAGAACGCAGAGGAGGCGACACGCTCATCCAGATACCCGTCGAGACCGAAAGCGACGGCGCCGACGTACGGACCCACCAGGAAGACGACCAGGTTCGCCACCAGAAACAGCTTGAGCGCCGACAGGTAGGAATCCCGCTCTCCCTCCAGCGTCGCCCGGGTCAGAAAGCCCGGATGCGCGAACAGCTTCCGGAGCGTGCGCGGGAGACGGCCTTCGATGCCGACCACCTCCCGCACCCATTCGGAGAGGATGCTCCGGAGGGAGAGATCGCGGTTCATGGGGCCCCTCGATGCCCGGAGCACGCGGATCCCGCGTCGACTCCGCGAGACCCGCGCCGCCGGCTCACCTTCGGGCCTGTCCGGCGCCTCATCGCGGCGGCCCACCTCCCCGGCTGCTCCCGCCGATCGGATCACCCTGCGGCATCACGAGCGCGCCGCCGGGCACCGTGTTCTCGATGCGCTGCTGCCAGCGCCGGATGTCCGCCGCCACCAGCCGCTGGTGGGGCGACGGGTCCGACATCGCCTCCAGGTCCGTTGCGAGGCCTTCCAGCCGGTCGGAGAGCACGGCGCGCACTTCGGCCGCGTTCCCGTCCTGGCTGGCCTGCTGCATCATCCGGTCGGCCACCGAGCGCTGGATGGCGTGCAGCACCCGCTGCCGGTAGGCGTCCGGGGCCGCGTCCGCACCCCAGGTGTGCTCGATCACCCGGTCCGCGACCTCCTCCAGGCCCGGGTAGTCGCCCATGCTGCCGAAGACCAGCAGCCGGGCCATGCGGTTGGGGTGCAGGATCTCCCCCACCGCGAAGTCGGCCGCCGCCTCCGCCGCGCCCACCGGGTCGAAGATCAGCCCGGTGTAGCCGGGGAAGGCCTCCCCCTCGTCGTGGCGATAGGCCGGGGGCGGAATCATCGACACGATCTCCTCGGGCAGCGTCAGGAAATCGACCGTCAGCGTGGAGAGAATTGTCTCCAGCGCGTCCCGCTGCTCCTCTCCCGGGATGATGGCGAGGGGCGTCTGCCCATCTCCCATGAGCGCGTATCTGTAGTCGGCGCCGCCCAGGGTCTGCGCCGCGGAGCGCAGCTGGAAGCGATGGTGCATGTAGAGCGGCAGCAGGACGTATTCGAGCGTCGACATCGGCTCCCCGGCGCGGATCACGTCGGTGCCGAACCTCTCGAGCCCGATCTCGCGCACGTCGATTTCGAGCTTCAGATGGTCGACCAGGTTGGCCCCGTTGTCCCATACGCTCGCCCCCGGATGCGCGGCCCCCATGAAGTTGTTGTTGGTGTGCGCCATGAAGATGAGGCCGTCGTCGATCCCCTGCATGACGATGGCGTTCAGGGCGGCCGCGTCGTCGGTCCCGTCCGCGAACTCCCGGTAGAGCCAGTTGACGGAGAGCTTGTCGTATTCGCCGATGCGGGGCACGTAGGCGTCGGAGAGGTCGATGTTGCCGTCGTCGTCGATGGTGGCCAGGGGCGCGGGATAGTCCATGACGCTCTCGCGGCCATAGGTGCTGGCGAGATAGTTGTGCGGGAAGCCGAGCGTGTGCCCCACCTCGTGCGCGGACAGCTGCCGGACGCGCGCGAGCGCCATCTCCACCGCGTCGGAGTTGCCGGCGACCTGGGCCAGGTACTCGAAGTCCGGCGCCCCCGCGAGCATGCAGGTCTCCCAGTAGGCGCGCTCGGCCGCGTCGGCCGGAATGTCGAAGTAGCCGCCCCCGTCGTCGGAGGTGATCCCGCCCGAGAACGGCGCCACCATCCCCTGCCCGTGCAGGTAGTCCTGCCGCAGCCGCAGGCTCCCCAGGTTCACCACCCCGCGCACGATCTCACCGGTGCGCGGATCCGTCACCGAGTTGCCGTACGAGTAGCCGCGCGTCCGCCGGTGGGTCCAGTGGATCATGTTGTAGCGGATGTCCTGCGCGTCGACCCCTTCGGGCAGCACCTCGACCCGGTAGGCGTCGATGAAGCCCGCCTCCTCGAAGGCGTCGGCCCACCAGCTCGCCCCCTCGATGAGCGCGCTCCGCACCGGCTCGGGCGTGCCCGGATCCACATAGTAGACGATGGGCTCGACCGCCTCGGAGCGCTCCGCGTCAGGGTCGGCCTTCTGCAGGCGATGGCGCGCCACCCAGCGGATGCGCATGTCCTCGTCGATGGGCGTGGCGTAGTCGCGCACGGTCGGGCCGTTCACGCCGATGCGCGGATCGGCGACGCGCGGTTCGTAACCGGGGCCGGGCAGCTGGATGAAGGAATGGTGCTGGCGCACGGTGAACGAACTTCCCGTGGCCGCGACGCCGCTGACCAGGTTGCCGGGGCGGTCGCTCGTGAAGGTGAGCATCGCCTCGACCTCGGTGTTCTCCGGGAAGGACTTGGTGTTGGGCAGATAGATGGCGCTACGGGACGCGTCCAGCTGGAACTGTCCCTGGCCCCGCTGCGCGATCTGGTTCACGACCCCGCGCGCGTCGCGCATGAAGAACTCGGTGGCATCCACCAGCACGCGATCGCCGGTGCGCGCCACGATGTCGAAGCCCCAGTGCACGGAAGGCGCGAACGCATCGCGCACGGCCCGCGCCTCGGCGGTGTTCTCGGTGATGGCGCGGAACCCGTAGTTGGGCTCGACCAGCAGCACCCGCGGCCCGATGCGGCGCGCCTCGAAGACGTGCGTCCCGCGCAGCTGCCCCCGGTCGATCCCCACCGGGTTGCTCCCGAGCCCCGACCCCATCGAGATCTGGTAGAGGAACTCGGAGTCCAGGTCGGCGATCTCCCAGTAGAGCGACCCGGTGTCGTCATCCCAGTAGAGGTTGAAGAAGCCCTCCATGGTGGTCGTGCCCTCGGTGTGGGCTTCGATGGTGGGGAGGGTTTGGGCGGGGAGGGGGGAGGGGGTGGTGGCTGCGGCAAACGCGGTCGCGGCGGCGACGGTGACCAATACGGTGACGAGGAGGGGCGGGCGGGTTCGTCGGGTTGACATGTCAGGTACCTCGGCCTAGCGGGGGTGCTCGTTCTTGCGCGTGGGCGAGCGGGCCGGGCCGAAGAGGAACTGGCTGGCCGCTCTCCGACCACCGGCGATCACTCAGCCCGGATACGGAGAGACTGAACGCCGTGCGGGAGGGGCGCAAGCGGATGGGTGACAACGCTGGCCTGCACCTTCGTCTCGGTTGAACGGTTGCGCCCGGCGGACCCTGCGGTGAATAGTGAGCGCGCCGCCGTGCAGGCTCGCGGTGACGACAACGCAACGCGTTGATGGACAAGTTGGGAGTGGAAGTCAGTTAACTCTGTCCCCAACACGCATCGAGGGATCGAGGCGGGCCATGATCGCGAAGAGTGGTTCCAGGGTGTCGCAGAACTTGAAATACCCCAGTACGTCCTATTGGCCGTGGTCGCCGACCGTTGGCCGGGGCGACGCCGTTCACCCGAATCCAGGTCGATTTGTTGGCGAGTCCGTGGTGGTCACGGAAAAACTCGACGGCGGCAACACGCTCCTGCATGCCGGCGAAGTCTTCGCGCGTAGCGTCACGGCCCCTTCCGGCGGCAAGTGGATGGCGATGGTCAAGAAGCACCACGCATGGAAGGTGAACGACCCGGACGTCTATCTATACGGCGAGGACATCTACGGGGTACACAGCATCACCTACGAACCCGTGGCGGGACACGAGACATTCCATGCATTTGCGCTCCGGGACGGCAAAGGCGCATTTGCCGCCTTTGAAGAGGTCGAGACGTATGCGAACAGTCTGGCGATCCCCGTGGTGCCGGTCCTGTTCAAGGGTTGCTTCAGGTCGGTCGCTGAGATACGTGCGTTCGTGAATCACGCTCACAGTGAGCCGTCCGTTCTCGGTGGCGAGCGGGAGGGTGTCGTGTTGCGGTTGGCGCGAGGGTTTCCGGCGGTGCAATTCCAGGACAACGTGTGCAAGAGCGTTCGCGTCGGCCATGTGCAGACCGACGAACATTGGACCCGGAGCTGGAAGCCGTGCCGGATTACGCGGCGTGCCGGACCCGGCAGTTCATCAACCACATGAGACAGCGTTACCGGATTGCCCGGACGCGTCCAGCTGGAACTGCCCCTGCCCCGGCTGCGCGATCTGGTTCACCGCCCCGCGCGCGTCGCGCATGAAGAACTCGGTCACGTCCACCAGCACGCGATCACGGGTGCGAGCCACAATGTCGAAGCCCTAGGGCACCGACGGCGCGAAGGCATCGCGCACGGCCCGCGCCTCGGCGGTGTTGTCGGTGATGGCCCGGAACTCGTAGTTGGGCTCGATCAGCAGCACCCGCGGCCCGATGCGCCGCGCCTCGAAGACGTGCGTCCCGCGCAGCTGCCCCCGGTCGATCCCCACCGGATTGCTCCCGAGCCCGGATCCCATCGAGATCTGGTAGAGAAACTCGGTGTCCAGCTGGGCGATCTCACAAGTAGGGGGAGTCGGTGTCGTGGAGACACTGGAACGAGGGACGGGAGGGGCGCAACCCTCAGGAAGCGCGTCTACGGCGTTCGGCGGCGAGCTGTCTTTGGACCCCGGTGACCCGCATGCGATAATCCACCATGTCTCTGCTCAACGTCCTGCTTCTCGCGACGCCGCTAGGCTTTGTTCCCCTCCTCAGGTCGTGAATCAGAGCGAACCGCGGAAGGAGAAGGCACCCGGAAAGCCATGCGGCCTCGTCCTCCTGCTGTTTGTCGCAGGAGAGGAACGCTACATCACCAAGTCGTTCGAGACGCGAGAGCCTGTGGCCGAGGACGATATGAGCCACTTCATGAGCGACATCGCTGTTTCGCCTCTTATCTGACATCAACGGATTGAAGACGATGGCATAGCGATCGCCGGGCAACTTGAACGTGCAGGCGAAGAACGCGTCTTTCTGGATCCGGTAGAGCTTCTCCAACTTCACGATGTCCACGAGGGCGTCTGCGGGGCGCACGATACAGCCCACGTGTTTGGCCAGCTTGATGGCATCCATCTTGTCTGTAGGCGCAAAGCTCATGGCGCTCCAGATGTCCTTCGCGAGGCGCTCAGCCTCCGCTTTGAAGCCGCGGCGGAGAGGCACCGTCAGACCTCGTCCAAGAGTGCTCGATGCATCTCGTTGAGCAGTTCGGCGAAGAGGAGCGATGCCTCGGGCCTGAAGGTGGAAGCCGCGCGGAGGTGAAATGCCGTCGCAACCTCGGCAGGTCTAGCCAGACGGTCGTACAACTCCTTCACCATGCCGGCGATTGCCTCTGCCGCATCCGAAGAAAGGGCGGGATCGCCGCGCAGGTGGGCCTCGATCACCTCTGGGGTCGAATCCGATGTGACACTCCCCGGCTCAAGGAAATCGCCCGGGGAGCGGCCAACCCACCGCGCGATACGGCTGAATGTCTCGATGTCCGGGATATGGCCCCTCTCGACTCGGGCGAGCGTGTTGAACGAAACACCTGCTTCTGCCGCTGCGGCCCGGAGGCCGAGACCCTTCGTAGCTCTCCGATCTCTCAGCAGTTTCGCCAAGTCTTCGACCCGTAGGATCTCGCCGTGTCTTCGCACGAAGCCTCCTGTCTCTGAGTTGATACAGGTTATCAGTTGACGCACACCCTCCGGACTGCTACCGTTCGGTGTGCGCCATCTGGTACGACATCTGGAGACGGCGCACAACCAACGTTACATGTGGTAGCGTGGCTTGGCAAACAAACGGAGGAGTCGAATGGCCATCCTCGAGACGAACCAAAGGTGTGAATCATGAATGGTGGCACGGAAATCTACGTGAGCGGTCGTCCCTACAAGGTTCCTGGCAATCTTGTTACCTACGAGCAGATCGTGAAGATCTGGAACGAACTCCATAAGGCGGAGAACAAGCACATCATCGGCACGCCCGGAATTGACTACGATGACGATTTGAAGGGTGAGGACGGTGTTCTCCTCCCGGGCAAGGATGTTTACGTCAAGGATGGGACGAGTTTCTCGGTAGACCCTGAGCATGTCTCCTAAGGACCGCCTCTCCATCTTCGCGGACCAAGCCGGGTTTTCGGTCACTGCGCGCCACGGGGTGGTGGAAGCCGAGAACGTCCCCTGCCTGCTGAAGGATGGCATCGTTGGCTTCTGCACCATCAGCAAGTCTTTCGATCCAGCGAGCGGGAAACCGGATGGCCGCATCGGCGGTGCAGTCCATGGGGTGCGGATCACTACCGACGGAGAGTACGACGGCTGCGTGTACGGCACGGACGGAAAACCTATCGGGAACCACATCGGCGGAAATGGGAAGACCTGGTCCAACATCTCCATCCACAGGGGCAGCCAAGATAGCCCAGAGGACGACAAGTCGGCGCGGGACACGGTGCACCGTTATGCAAAGCACATCGTCGGTGCCGTGGCGGCGGCTGGTTACACCGAGACGGTTTCTCTGGCGAGGCAGGGTCCGTTCAAGATACCCAACACCTTCGAGGCGCGAGCGGCAATAGGCCCGGTTCAGGATCGAATCCGCGATCAGCGGATTGCGATCATCGGCCTAGGCGGAACGGGTGCCTACATCCTCGATCTCGTCGCCAAGACGCCCGTGAGGGACATCCATCTGTTGGATTCCGATCACGTTGATTGGCACACCTTCATGCGAGCACCGGCCGCGCCTACCGACGACGAGATCGAGCGTTTGAAGAAGCACAGGGTCGATAAAGTGGTGTACTATCGCGCAAAATACGACTCCCTACGGGAGGGCATCCACGCGCATCCCGTCCGCGTGGACAGCTCAACCGGGTTTGCCGAGTTCCTCGCCAAGCATCCTGTGGATTATGCCTTCGTTTGTATCGACCAGCGGAAGGACTGTGATTCGCCGCGCCAAGACGTCGTGTACGCCGCGCTCACGGAGGCAAGGATCCCGTTCATAGATTCTGGCGTGAGCATAACGCTGGAGAACGATTCGGTTCGCGGCGCGGTGACGACAAGTGCCTATGCCCCTGGCTCGCTGCAATGGAAGGATGCCATACCGAACGCCAGAATCGGGGGCGATGCGCCCGGCTATCGTAACGTGCAGCTACCGGAGGTGAACGCATTGGCAGCTGCGCTTGCGGTGATGGAGTGGCGGCGGCGCACCAAGCAGTATGTTTCGGAGTCCGTTTCGTTCCTCCACAAGTTGCGACTCGAGGGGCCGCGCATCGTGCCATACCGCGGTGACGTGACGAAGTCATGACGGCGAAACTGCGCCCCTTGTTCGTAGACGAATTGCCCGATTTTGACAGGATCGCCGCCGGCGAAATCTGGTTCAGTCTCAAGCACAGGACCGTCAACTTGCGCTGCCCATGCGGTTGCGGCGATCTGACCGTCCTGTCTCTCCATCCAAGCCGGTGGCACCTTCATTTCGATGGAAAATCAGTCTCTCTTGAGGGTCCCACGGGCGGGTCGGTTTGGGCCAATTCCGGCTGTGGCAGCCACTACCTCATCAGAAACAATGCCGTCATTTGGTTGGATGGCATCGATCCAGATCGTCATGCCGTGTATGAGGACATCGAACGGAGACAGATGATCGTATCTCAACCACGGAGGCGGCGGTTTCGCTTATGGCTAAGTGCCGTACTTCGCTGTCGTTGGCTATGGCGCTGGCGAAAGTGAGCGCCCTACTTGATGGGGGCGCCGGTCAGATCCTGCTTACTCACCGGGCCAGCGGAGCGCGCTACGCCCGGCGGCTCGGCGATCTGCTCCCGGTACTCGGGCAGATGCCGCCCTCTGTTCTCCGCCCTTCGCCCAACCCTTCACCCGGCGGGCAAAGCGGATATCGTACGATGCCCGTAGTGCAAGAGTTAGCAACGACGAGGGGCGCAGCTATGAAGAAAACCATTGCACGGGTCGCACGATGGCTGGGTGTCCAAACGACAAAGCTGTTGGCCGAGTCCATGGCCAAGCATATCAACATGCCCGAGCGTATCCAAGCGGTGACGCCGCCAGACGCACGGCAGGCGCGATGGCAAAAGGAGCGCGACAACTACCGCCTCATCGGGGTGGGTGGCTACTTCGTGTACGAGGTCAGGGAGGACGCCGGCACGGACGATGATGGGCACTGGCTGTGCCCGACATGCTTCGACCAAGGTCACCAACTAAGCGTTCTGCAACAACGCGAAGAAGACGTATGGAAGTGCGATGTCTGCGGTTTTGAAGCCCTCACAGATGAAGCCCCATGGGTGTGGGCGGACGATGATTGATGCCCAAGGTGCACAAGTACGGTAGTCACCTGACACCCGGCCTCACCGAGGTCAGGTCCTACGCTGCTTTCTTCGCTTTCTTTCTGGCTGAGGGTTTGCGGGTGCCCTTACGGGAGATCCCGGCCTTGAAGACCTCGTAGGGCGTCCATCCCTCCACGCCGCGGCCGCGGTGGGGCCGCCGCTGGTTGTCGGTTTCAAGATACGCATCTGGTCCTTCTGCGTCTCCTCGACGGTCTCGTACCAAGTCATCCTTCCCTTGATGCGGAAATGCTCTTCGAGGAGCGTGCGGTGGGAGCGCTCGATGAAGCCGTTGGACACGCAATCGGACACGCCCGGAGCCTCGATCACGGCTGCGTGTTGGCGCCCAAGAATCACTCCCGTTAGCATGGGAGGCTGGCTTCGGCTTGTAGCGTCCGTTGTCTGTCACCTGGGAGGGCATCAGCCATCATGACCAAGGGCGCGAACGGGGATTCCCCGGAGAAATCGACGATCCAGCGGTTCTTCAAACAGCCCATCCTGAACAATCCCTACGAGTACCCGGCACGTCACTGGGAGCTCGACGACCAGGGACAGCCGACGCATCGGATCGTCGAGGGTCGGCGCCCCGCGAACTTCGTCACTCCGTTTCCAGCCGCCGCGCAGCAAGGAGGAGCCTCCCCCGCGCAGGAAGTGCTCGGCGTCGGAGAGGGGAGTCTGGAGAACCAGTCCCTCCTCGCCATGGAGGACCTGAAGGCCGTCATCGGCGAAGTGCGTGGCCACGTGGACCGCTGGCGGGACACCCCCAACCCGAACAGCTGGCGCGTGACGCCGACAACGGCTCGGCTGTTGCGATACTGGCGCTCCCACGAGTTCACCGGCATTCGGCCCTTCTATTGCCAGGTTGAGGCGGCCGAAACCGCGATATGGCTCACCGAGGTGGCACCCCAGCTGCGCGCCAAGCCCGTGCGCAACATCCTCCGCCGCCTTCGGCAGGCGAACGAAAGCGCCAATCCCGGGCTTTCCCGCCTGGCGCTGAAGATGGCCACGGGATCGGGCAAGACGACCGTCATGGCCATGCTGATCGCGTGGCAGGCGGTCAACGCCGTCCGGCACCCCGACAGCCCCAAGTTCACCCGCGGGTTCCTCGTTGTGACCCCGGGCATCACGATCCGCGACCGGCTGCGTGTCCTTCAGCCCAACGATCCCGACGCGTACTACGCGAAGCGCGAGCTCATCCCTCACGACATGCTGCGCGACCTGAACGAAGCCCGGATCGTCATTACCAACTATCACGCGTTCAAGCGGCGCGAGCGCATTTCTCTGCCCAAGGGGAGCCGCGCACTGCTAACCGGCCGCGGGGGAGCCAAGCCCGAAACGCTGGAGAGCGAGGGGCAGATGCTCCAGCGCGTCATGCCCCAGCTCCTGCGGCTGAAGCGCATCATCGTCTTCAACGACGAGGCGCACCACTGCTACCGCGAAAAGCCCGCATCGCGCAACGCGGAAAAGCTGAAGGGATACGAGAGGAAGGAGGCCAAGCAGAACACCGAGGCCGCGAGGCTCTGGATCTCGGGCCTTGAGGCAGCAGCCAGCCGACTCGAGGTCAACCGCGTGATCGACCTTTCCGCCACGCCCTTCTTCCTGCGCGGCTCGGGCTACGCCGAGGGGACGCTCTTCCCTTGGACGATGAGCGACTTCTCGCTCATGGACGCCATCGAGTGCGGCATCGTGAAGCTGCCGCGCATCCCGGTGGCCGACAATATCCCCGGAAGCGACATGCCCATGTACCGGAGGTTGTGGGACCATATCCGGACGGACATGCCCAAGGGGCCGCGCGGAGCCGCCAAGCTGGACCCGCTCAAGCTTCCCGCTCCACTCCAGACGGCGCTTCAGGCACTGTACGGACACTATGAGAAGACCTTCCATCTATGGGATAATGAAGGCATTCCGGTGCCGCCCTGCTTCATCATCGTGTGCAACAACACGGCTTCCTCCAAACTCGTCTACGAGTACGTCTCGGGGTTCGAACGCGCCTCCGCGAACGGACAGCCATCCATCCACAGCGGGCGCCTCGAGCTCTTCCGCAACTTCGACGACGCTGGCAATCGACTCGGTCGCCCACGCACGCTCCTCATCGACAGCCGCCAGCTGGAGTCGGGCGACGCGCTGGCCCCGTCGTTTCGCAAGATGGCAGCCAAGGAGATCGAGCGCTTCCGGCAGGAGCGCATCCAGCGTACTGGCAATCTCGGCGACGGCGACGACATCACCGACCACGACTTGCTCC
Source organism: Longimicrobiales bacterium (assembly GCA_965225805.1). GTDB lineage: Bacteria > Gemmatimonadota > Gemmatimonadetes > Longimicrobiales > Gaopeijiaceae > BD2-11. Next base: position 367,224 of record OZ245327.1, on the reverse strand, counting down.
GCGAAGTGATGAACACGGTGGGCAAGCCGGGCACCCTTGGGGAGTCGATCCGGTGCGTCGTCTCGGTGGCCATGCTCACGGAGGGCTGGGACGCCAACACCGTCACCCATGTGCTCGGCGTGCGGGCGTTCGGCAGCCAGCTGCTCTGCGAGCAGGCGGTCGGACGGGCGCTCCGCCGGATGTCGTACGAACTCAACGACCACAACCTCTTCGACGTCGAGTACGCGGACGTGCTGGGCATCCCGTTCGACTTCACCGCCGAGCCCGTGGTCGCTCCGCCAACGCCGCCGCTTGAGACGGTTCGCGTGCAGGCCGTTCGCCCGGACCGGGACGCACGCGAGATCCGGTTCCCCAAGTTGGCCGGTTACCGGGTGGAGCTCCCCAACGACCGCCTCAAGGCCGAATTCACGCCCGACCACGTGCTGGAGCTGACGCCCGAGCTGGTGGGCGCGACGGAGGTTCTCAACTCGGGGATTGTGGGCGAGGCGGAGGTGCTCGGCGTGGAGCACCTCGGGGCGGTGCGGCCGAACCATGTGCTCTACCACCTGACCCAGAGGCTGGCAGAGAGGTGGCGCGATCCGGGCGATCTGCCGCGCGTCCACCTCTTTGGACAGCTCAAACGCATTGCGCGCCGGTGGCTGGACACGTCCCTTCAGTGCAAGGGCGGGACGTTCCCAGGCCAGCTCCTCTACGTTCAACTGCTGGACTGGGCCTGTGACAGGATCGTCGCCGCAATCGTCAAGACGCAGGCCGACTCGGGCACGGTGCGAGCCATCCTCAACCCCTACGACCCCATCGGCACGACCGCCAACGTGAACTTTCATACCTCCAAGACGCTGCGCCACCGCACCGACCCACGTCGCTGCCACATCAACTGGGCCATCCTGGACAGTAGCTGGGAGGGGAGGTTCTGCCAGGTCGTCGAGCGGCACCCGAAGGTGCTGCGCTACGTGAAGAACCACCGCCTGGGCTTGAACGTCCCCTACACACAGGGTTCCGAGACCCGCACCTACGTGCCGGACTTCATCGTTGTGGTCGATGACGGGCGCGGCCCGGACGATCCGCTCAACCTGGTGGTGGAAATCAAGGGTTACCGGGGCGAGGATGCGAAGGACAAGAAGCTGACCATGGAAAGCCGATGGGTGCCGGCGGTCAACAACCTGGGCACATTCGGCCGCTGGGCCTTCGCCGAGTTCAAGGATGCGTTGGAGATGGGGAAGGACTTCGACGACATCCTGGAGATCCACCTTGGCCACGTCATTCGCTACCACTCCGGTGATCCTACAGCGGTCGCTGCGGAGGGGTTAGTTCGGGCCGGCGGCTCCGACCCCACCGCGCAGGCTGGTCCCAGGAAGCGCCCGTGGGGATGACGGTCGTGGATTCGTCCGTCTGGATCCGACACTTCCAGCGCCACAACCCGGTGCTGGATGTGTACACGCGGAAGCGCACCGCCATGATGCATCCGATGGTCCTTGGAGAACTCGCGTGCGGAATGTTTGCGAGGAGGAAAGAGCGCTTCCGACTCTGGCGCGGGCTGCCTCAAATCGACTACCATCCCCACGATGCCGTCATCGATTGGATCGAATCCGAACACTTGATGGGCCGGGGCATCGGCTTCATCGACGCCCACCTGCTGTACTCGACGCTGAGCCGACCAGGGACCCGCCTGTGGACGTTCGACAAGCGGCTTGAGGCGCTGGCCACCCAATTCGGCGTGGAGCATCCGAGCCTGAACTAGCCCCCGCGAGAGACTAGTAGAACATGGCACGACGCAAGAAGCCCAAAGCGATCAAGACGATCACGCACCCGGACCGGCGCAAGAACCTCCCGACCTCCGAGTACCAGAGCGCGATGAAGCACGACGAGCGCCACCCCGTTCAAGTGGCCTACGCGCGTCGGAACCGGGACCTCGATCCGCAGCTGGTGTGGCGGGGAAAGGACAAGCAGGACGAGGAGCCGCTGGTCGCGCAGGCGCCGCCTCTCTACATCCAGGAGAAGGTTCATCCGAAGGCGCTCCTGGACTCGCTGGTGCGCTACTCAAAGGAGGATGGCGACGGGGGTGACGGAACGATCGACCTTTTCGCCGACTTCAACGGTGTACCCGACGGGGACGCACGCACGGAGTTCTACCAGCACGACGCCAACTGGGCCAATCGGATGATTCTGGGCGACAGCCTGCACGTGATGGCGTCGCTGGCGGAACGGGAGGCACTGCGAGGCAAGGTGCAGTGCATCTATATGGACCCGCCCTATGGCATCAAGTTCAACTCCAACTTCCAGTGGTCGACGACCAGCCGCAACGTGAGGGACGGGAAGAAAGAGCACATTTCGCGCGAGCCTGAGCAGGTCAAGGCGTTTCGGGACACCTGGCGGGACGGGATTCACTCGTACCTGGCCTATCTGCGCGACCGGCTGACGGTGGCGCGGGATCTGCTGACCGAGAGCGGGTCGGTGTTCGTGCAGATCGGGGAAGAGAACGTGCATCGCGTTAGAGCTCTTCTTGACGAAGTGTTCGGACACGATAATGCGATAAGCACGATTGGCTACAAGACTTCTATTGGACTAGGATCTCAGTACCTAGACAACACCATAAACTATCTCCTCTGGTACGCTAAGGACCGAACGCAAACCAAGTTCCGGCGCCACTACAAGCGACTTGAGCCCTGGAAGACAGGTGCGACCCGTTACAAGCGCGTTCGGTTGCCGGACCTTTCAGAGCGCCGAGTCACCCCCGCGGAACTACGTAGCGCGGAACCCCTGCCGCCCCAAGCGCGGGTATACCGTGACCAAGGGCTCACTTCTCGCACAGGATCATCAACAACGCGGTTCACGGTCGCGTTCCAGTCCAATCAGTACCAGCCATCCGTCGGCGGATGGCGCACTTCCGAGATCGGAATGCGACGGGTAATCCGAGGCGATCGCGTATTGAAGACTGGCAAGAACATCAGCTACAGGAAGTACTTTGATGATTTTCCCGCTATTCGACTCGATAATTCCTGGACCGATGTCTCAGGTGGAGTAACCAGTCGTTCTGATCCCAAAGTCTACGTCGTCCAAACGTCAACTACCGTCATCCAACGCTGCATCCTCATGACCACGGACCCCGGCGACCTCGTTCTCGATCCGACTTGCGGTGCTGGGACCACCGCCTACGTCGCCGAGCAGTGGGGTCGCCGCTGGATCACCATCGACACATCGCGCGTCGCGCTCGCGCTCGCCCGCGCCCGCATCATGGGTACCCGCTACCCCTACTACCTGCTCGCCGACAGCCCCGAAGGCCAGCAGAAGGAAACCCAGATCACCCGCAAGGCCCCGTCCACCGAAACCACGCACGGTCGCGTCCGGCATGGATTCGTCTACAAGCGCATCCCCCATATCACCCTCAAGCAGATCGCCAACAACGCTGAGATCGACATCATCTGGGAGCGGTACCAAGAGACGCTCGAATCTCTCCGCCACGACCTGAACGCGGCACTCGGCGAATCCTGGGAAGAGTGGCAGATTCCCAGGGAGACCGCCGATGACTGGCCGGCCCAAGCCAAGCGCCTGCACGCCATGTGGTGGCGCGCCCGCATCGCACGCCAGAAGGACATCGACGCTTCCATCGCCGCCAACGCCCCATTTGAGTATCTCTACGACCAGCCGTACGAGGACAAGAAGGTCGTGCGCGTGGCCGGACCTTTCACGGTGGAGAGCCTGTCGCCGCACCGACTGCTCGCGGTGGACGAGAACGACGAGCTGATTCTGAAGGTGGCCGAGCCCTCGACCGTCGACTACAGCCCCACCCGCGATTTCGCCACCGACATCCTCGACAATCTCCGCACGGCCGGTGTCCAGCAGGCGCGCAAGGGCGACCGGATCAACTTCTCCTCTCTCTCAGGATGGCCCGGTGGCGAGTACATCTGCGCCGAAGGCCGCTACGAGCGGTCCAACCGCGTGCGCCGCGCCGGGATCCTGATCGGCCCCGAATTTGGCACCGTCTCGCGCCCGGACTTGGCGGCGGCGGCCAAGGAAGCGCTCGATTTCGGCTTCGACGCGCTCATCGCCTGCGCATTCGCCTACGACGCCGGTGCCTCCGACTTCTCCAAGCTCGGACGCATGCCCGTGCTCAAGGCCCGCATGAACGCCGATCTCCACATGGCGACCGATCTCAAGCAGACCGACAAGGGCAACCTTTTCGTCATCTTCGGGGAACCCGACATCAACATCCGCGACGAGGGCGACGGCCTCATCTCTGTCGAGGTGCTCGGGGTCGATATCTTCGACCCAGCCAAGGGCGAGGTCCGCAGCGACAACCGGGAGGGCATCGCCTGCTGGTTCATCGACACCGACTACAACGAAGAGAGCTTCTTCGTCCGCCACGCCTACTTCCTCGGTGCCCGAGATCCCTATAAGAGCCTGAAGACATCGCTCAAGGCCGAAATCGCGCGGGAGGCTTGGGAGTCACTCCGCAGATCCATCTCCCGACCCTTTGCGAAGCCCAAGTCCGGCCGCATCGCCGTAAAGATCATCAACCATCTCGGCGACGAGGTCATGAAGGTCTTCCGGGTGTAGCGGGGGCCGACTACGCAATGTCCTCGATCAGGCTGCGCGCAGCGCCCGGCGTCTGCCGAGTGGTTTCGCCATCGTAAGTGGGCATGAGCGTTCCTTGCGATGCGAGAAACTGCTCGCGGCATCCGGTTGAGGAACTGCTCAATGTATGAGGTGAAGCGGATTACCCTCAACAAGGCTGATCTCTGGGAGAAGTACCTGCCGAAGCTCTGCGAGCGGGTCTTTCATGTCACGACCCAAGAAGCATGGCCTTGCATTGAGAGGTCGGGACGAATCCTGGTCACTCCTCCCGACTGCGTTACCCGGGGAGAATGCGGTTTGCGAAGTATCGGCCATGTGTCTTTGCGCGACCTACGATCTCTAGAATCTAGAACTCGACGATACAGTCAGTCCGACGACCACGTTCAACTCTGCGCGGGTGAGCGGAGATCATAAGCGTTGGCGTGAATCAACACCGTCGGCTTACCTCTGGTGAATCCCCGGGGCGTCTCCTTGAGGGGGGATCGTCCATCGGGGTTCAGGCTGGTCGCCGTTTCTGACCAACCCTTCATACAGGCGCACCCGGTACTTGGTCTTATCCTCATACAGCCCACACACGTCGCAATGAGCTCGATTTCGGCGCTTCACATCTGGAGTGTGGCTTACCTCCAATCCGACACTCCGAACGTGACCCACCGCAAGTGTCACGATACCATATGTGTCAGCTGGCCTACGACCGGCTTCGATAGTCGCTCGTGGAGTCCGATACTTATTCCAGTCCATTGACATCGAGCCTGAGCCCGAGGGCTCATGAAAAATGGAGGGCTGCAGGCGACGTTGGGGAGTACGTTCGGCTGGGACCCGATAGTACAAGTGATCTTCGGGAGGTATTTCCTCTGGATCCCACACCTCTATCGAATCTCCATGATCCATGCAGCGAGTGCCATCAAATCGCGGTGACTTTTTCTCCTCGAAAGACTACCGCCCAACGTGGTTCCAGATCGATCACTTCCGAAATAGGTGACAAGCTCGTCACCCTGAGGGGTGTTGATCAGAAGGTTTCTCTCAGCGCCTTCAAAGAAGACATCGATACTACCCTCATCTGCCGGTGCAGGATGAGGTACTTCAAGCTGGTAGCCAAAGGTATCCCGGGCTATTAACGCTAAGCTCTTCAGGAGGTCACGAACCCGCTCAATCGTCCTCCGATCATAGGAATCTGCGCCTTCCCAATCCCATTCTCGTGGCGCCACCGTCGCACTGACATCGACTGTCACGCGAACACGACGCGCCGCCAGGGCACGTAATAACGTCGCCCTCGTACTAGTGTCGACAACCACATCGTCAAGCGTCGCTAGCCAACCGAATGCCGGAGAGGCCGACCGCAGCTTCGTGAGAGCTTGCCACGCCGTGGGGTCGATGGCCCGGCAAGCCTCGCTCCGATTCTCGTATGATCGACTCTCTTGCCACTCTTGGCGGGATATCCGAGACTTGTTGTGCGTTGCAGTCACCACTTACGCCTCCGGTTCGCTGAGGCCGCGTCGAATGCAAGGGACATCGCTGGCGTCGAACATTCTTTGCAGAGATTCTTCCTTCTTCATCGCGCGATCAATAACTTGCTTGAACTCTCGGAGGTCAAGGGAGTCCATCGATACATAATAATCCTCCTCGGAACCATCCGATCTGAAGGATGATAGCTTCAAGCTGTGCACGATCATCCCAGCTTCGATGGTCATGGCCTCCGATTTCTCTAGGAATACGGGGCGAAGTTCTGTGATGATGCGGGCCGAGGTAAGGGGGTGCGGGTCTTGGAGAAGGACGTCCAAGGCCTTTGCTGATACCCCGATCCCTGGGCGGAGGCCAAGCGCCTCAGTTAGGAACTCAACGAACTGCTCCCGCTCGGAATCGTCGGACCAATCCTTAATGGCGTCGGCATCTATGCCTTTCGAAACAGCAGCGGCGATAGCTGCGGGCCGCAAGCCCTGCGATTCACCGTAGAGGAAAAGAGATCCCAACAGAGACAGGTAACCGACGGCGTCAGGGACGGAGATGCCTGCCGACTGCCCAACCAGCTTCGCGAAGTGGGGCAGCATGAGAGTGGGCTTCGACGCCTTGATTGCTTCCAGAAACCTCTGCCTCACTTCCGGGCTCAGCGAAAGAAGCTTCTTCAGCGACTGCTTGTAAGCGTCCGGAATCGTCAACACCATGGGCACACTCCTACCGCAGCTGAGGATTTGACGCTGGGGGCGTCCCAATTGAACCGGTGGCGGTCATCTGGACAAGAGGACGACGACCGAGGCCACGGCAACGGCTAGGGACGACGCCCCTCCGGCCCGTTGCGAGTGGCCGGACAGGTGTCCCTCGATGTCGGCCACTACAGCGCCTCTCTGGACGACACCCGAACACACATGTTGCCTGGCCGGCTGGTTGGCCTACCATCCTTGTCGAGGCACTGGTATACCGGCGCGCTGGCGACCAGCCACGCCCTAATCCCCTCCACCGTCCTCTTTCCGATGTATTGGACAGCACCCTCGCCCTCTTGGCCAGTGTCCACGGGGCGGAGGTCATCAAACAGGACGGCGAGAAGGGCGGCGTCCTGGAGCGCCCGCAGGGATCGGCCACTATTTTCGCCCGCCGCGGACGCGGTGTTCGCCTGCTCCCACCGGACACCCACCACCTGCCCGAGGCCCCGGGTACGTCCTTCAAGCCGGAACCCGGCCAGCAGCCGCGCCATGGCCGGGGACTGGCCCGCCTCTAAACGAGCGGCCAGGGCCTCGCGCCCCGCGGTATGCCTTGCGACTGCGGATCCCATCGTTGTCCAGACCTCAGGTATGTGTGAATCGGGTAACGGACATTATCGCACCTGATTGAGCATCGTCAACCGTTTGCTCGAGCGTCGCGGCGGTGATCGCGGAGGCTTTCAGTGGTCTACCGGCCGCGTCAGGCTCGGCAAACGAGCGTTGCTTCCGGCATCTGGAACAGCTACTGGGCAAGAAGGAAGTGAAGATCACGCTTCTAAGAGATGCCTTGGGCCGGAGCGGCTGGGCGTGAGCTGCTAGATGTTGGTCACGACGATGTGCGACTCGTACGACCGGATCGCCCCGGTGCGCGGGGAGCGTGGATGGGAGATCGACCGGGAACTCCGCCTCGCCCCACCTCGTAGGACTGCCCCATGGCCCCCGCGGATCTCCATGGCCTCTGCCGTCACCCTGGGCAAAGAGGACATACATGTTTCGAACCGGCCACACGCAATCCGGACTTGGCTGCAAGCGCTTTCTCTTCCTCGGCTTTGCCGCGCTGTCCGCCTGCTCTGAGGCCGCGCCCCGATGCGCCGATGCCCGTCGACCCCGCAGCGCGCATCGTGTCGGCTCTGCTCCCCACCTTCGTCATCCGCGGCGAGCCCCCGCCCCACCGTTCCCTCGCCGTCCGCATGGATGAACTCGGTGCGCCGGGGGTCAGCGTGGCCGTGTTGGCCGATGGCGAGATCGGCTGGGCGCGCGGGTACGGCTTCGCCGAAGTCGAATCGCGACGGCCGGTCACCGTGAACACCTTCTTCCAGGCCGCGTCGATCTCCAAGCCCGTCGCCGCACTCGCGGCGCTGCAACTGGTGGAGGAAGGCCGCGTTGACCTCGACGCGGACGTTAACACGTACCTGAGCAGCTGGCTGCTGCCCTTCAACCAGTTGACGACCGAGGCGCCCGTCACGCTGCGCGGCCTCCTCACGCACCGGGCCGGGCTAAGCGTGTCGGGCTTCCCCGGGTACGGAAGGAACGAACCGGTCCCGGACGCGCCGGGCGTTCTGGACGGCCACGGCAACACCGATCCCGTGCGCGTCGTGATGACGCTGGGTGAGCGCTGGCGGTATTCGGGCGGCGGCTACACCGTCATGCAACAATTGGTCGCCGACGTGCGCCGCGAACCCTTCACCGTTGTCATGCGCGGACATGTGCTGGACCCGATCGGCATGGTCCGTTCAACGTACGAACAGCGCCGGACGAGGACAGCTGGGGTCTGGGTCCCGGCATCTTCGAGGACGGCAAGCGCTTTCGCCACGGGGGTTCGAACCAAGGATTCCGTTCCACGTTCACGGCGCACATCGACGGCGACGATGGTGTTTTCGTAATGACGAACTCCGATTCCGGGTCCGAGCTGGCGGACGAGATCGCGATCACCGTGGCGGATGCCTACGGATGGTCCGGGCCTCGGCCTCGGGAGTTGATGCCGGTCGATCTCGCCGCCGATGTCCTGGAGCGATACCGCGGGACATATGTGGCGGCCGAGTTGAGGATTGCGTTCGAGGTGGCGCTGGAGGGGCGAGGGCTGGCGCTTTCGTGGAGCGACGATCAAGCGGTTTTGTGGGCGCTCAACGATTCGACGTTTTTCGATGTCGAGGATGGGCGGGAGGTGAGGTTCTCGGTTGACGGGGACGGGATCGAACTGGTTCTTGGGACTCTAAGGGCGACGCGCACGCAGACGCTGCCCAAGTAGTGCAACCGAGTGAGAGATCGCCGCGAAGCAAGGACGCCAGCGCCTCACAAACCCTGACGTAACGTGAAGCTTGCGCTCGAGCGCTCGCCAATCCAAGCGCGTCGCGAAGCGGCTACCTTTCTCGAATGCCTTCATGTTCTTATCCTTGCGGGCCTGCGCCGCCCTTCGACATTCCTGACCCCTCCATCTATCCGGGAGATACGCCAGAGGTGACCCACTCGTCCTTCCCCGTTCAACTGGATCGTCCATCCTACCCGGCGGCCGAGGCCGGCCGTCTGGTTGGGCTCACCGCGAGTAGGGTGCGGCGCTGGTTAGGTGGGTACGGCTACAGCTACCGTGACGCCATGCGTCACCAACCTCCGGTGCTGCGTTGTGGCGAGACCACAGGCTCGTATGCGTCCTTCCTGGATCTCGTGGATTTGCTTTTTGTGAAGCGGTTTCTGGATGATGGCGTTTCGCTGCAGAAGGTGCGCCGTGCGCTTGACGAAGCCCACGAGATTCTCGGTACGAGCCACTTTGCAAGCCAGCTGTTTTTTACCGACGGCGCGAACGTCTACCTCGAAGTTCGAGAAAAGGGAGCAGCGATCCTGGAACTGCTCTCAGGTGGGCAGTGGGTGATCGCACCGGTCATTCGGCAACTCGCCACGGAGATCGATTTCGGGTCTCCAGAGGGCTTGGCGCGCCGGTGGTTTCCCCTGGGCCGAAACAGACCCGTCGTGCTTGACCCTTTCGTGTCATTCGGTGCGCCTACCGTCGTCGGGCGCGGCGTGAAGACCGCTAACGTTCACGATCTCTTCGTTGCCGAGAACGAGAAGTTGGCGGCGGTTCGTGCCTGGTGGGACCTTACCGAAGGTGAAGTGGAGGCGGCGGTAGAGTTCGAACGCCGCTGGGCGGCATGAGGTTCTTCGTTGACAACAACCTCAGCCCGCAGCTGGCGAATGGAATGAAGGCATTCGGCGAAGACGTCATCCACATCACGGAGATCTTCCCCGATGACATCGACGACACCGATTATCTGCCCCGTGTCGGCTCAGAGAGTTGGTTCCTCGTTACACGCGACAACCGAATCCGCTACCGACCTGCGGAGCAAACGGCCCTGAAGGAGCACCAGGTCGGGGCGTTCTTCATGGGGGGCAAGAACCGCAATCGGTGCCAACTGATTCAGCAACTCGTCCGCAATTGGCCGCGGATGAAGGAACTCGCTCGCAAGACCCCAGTGCCGTTCGCATTTCAAGTCCCGCCCTCCGGGACCAAGTTCCGGCCCCTGCCGTTGAAATGACGCGGGAAGCTGGGGCCATTCCGCTCCTCTTGAGTTCGGACCCAAGAGCCGCTGCGTAAGCGACACCACGACCAGCGCTTGTCGAATGCTGATTGCGACTCATGTCGACCACCGATGGCGATTCCCCCGCAGCACCTCGACGCCCTCCACGGCATCCTCGAACGCCGCTGTCAAGATTACACTCCATACCTTCCGGCTGGAGCCGCATAGGGCAAGGGCCGTGTTATCCGCTCTGGGTGACGGGCGTCGTGGTGCGAGGGGTGGACGAGAACGTAGGCCTTTCCTGTGAGGTGGTCGATGGCATTCAGGATCGGCCCGAAATCGTGGCGCGCGAAGCGGGAGCTCTGCAGAATCACGATGTCTGGACCGAGGAGTCGGACTTCGTCCAGGATGAACTCTATCTCCTTCGTCCGGTCCAGGAACCTCTGGGTGCTCTTCTGCTGCATAGTGTTCTCGGCCCCGTGCCATACCCATTTATAGATGTTGGAGAAGGCCAGGTAGGAGAGCGGATTTTCCGAGGGTAGGCCCTCGCCCTTCCGTAGCAGGACTTGGCAGCTGTCCTTGGAATTCTGGAACCTCTCCCAGCCCCACTTGGGAGGGCATCCGTAGCGTAGCATGGTGAAGTAGGTTCCGGCTATGTGAGGGTTGAAACCTGTCTGAACCTTCTCCTGAGGCTCCAGCCCTTCCTGCCATTCGTCGGTCGTCCAGATCCCGTCGGGATTCATGTCGTACCCGACGTTCAGACCGAAGACGAGGACGCGATTCACCTGCGGGTTTGAGCCGTACCTCGTTCCGACATGGGGGTAGCAAGCGATCTTCCACTCCTCCCGTCCCTTCAACAAGCCGGTCTCGGGATGTACCCCCATGTCCTCGAAGAACTCCAGGTAGCGCTCTTCCAGCTGGTTCACCATCTCTTCGACCAGATCCATGCTTCTACCGCCGCTCCTGCTCGGCCCAAACCCTTCCGGAGTCAATCCTTCTACGTTGACTGCCTCCCCAGCTGTCTTGCGGCCAAGAGCGTCTTTCGCACGCTCACCGAATCTGATCACTGTGAAGGAGGCACTTGGATACCCCATCTGCTCGATAACCTCCCGGCACGACGCCTGAAGGTTGTCACGCGTAACCCAGCGAACGTTCGCCCACAGGTCCGGGGCAAGCCGTAGGAGGTCTCGGTAGCTCGGCTTCAAGGAAAAGCGCTTGCCGCCGCGCCAGATCAGCCACGGGAACCGGTCAGACGCGGCACACTTGCGCAACCCATCCGGGTTCATGCGGTTTAGCTCCGGGAGCAGGTGTCTGAGGACATCGCGCAGCTTGTCCCGGCTGTGGCGTTCGCCGAACAGAAGGTACTCGCAGGAGGTGACGGGCATCAATCTAGCCAATTGGGGGCCGGTACTGCTCCCGTTCGTCCAATCGACGGAACGGCGCCGGATAGAGACGCACCCAGGTTCCATCTTCGCGGACACGAGAGATTCCCACCCGAAGCAGCTGGTTGAAATAGGCCTCGTAGCTTCGTCCTTCGTAGCCGATCGTTGCGAGAAGGCCGCTATTCGGGCTGCCGTTGTCTACGGGAGCTTCGTTCCGACCGTGACCACCGACTGGCGCTTGGCGATCCCCATCGGTTCCAGAAGCGTCGCCTCGCCTCTGTTGACGAGCCGCGAACACGGCCACATCGCGGTTCTTGAGCTTACCCGCGAGCAGACGTCCCTCCGCGGTGAAATGCCAGGCACCGGAGACGAGGATGCCGTGGCGGGCAAGCCTGTCCCGGTCGGCGGCGGCAGTAAAGGAACGAGGGCCTTGCTCCTGGGCGACAAAGTCATACGGCGCGTCAACCCCTCGCTCCCGGCACCGGCGGCTGTAGTCGAAGAGGAGGCGTTGAAAGTCGCAGTCTCGCATCTCTCCCCCAAACGCGCGCAGAAGAGAAAGAAGGAGGCGTTGGCGATGGAGCAAACGCGGTGCTGCCGCCACGACTACTTCACTCATCGGAGACCATCCTTCGTTCGGGATCGATTCCTGCTGGAGCGGTGGGGGCGGGCATGGCGAGCAATCTACCCAGGCGGCAGCTACGGGTCCATCGAGGACCGCTCGCTCGGCTCGCAACTCGAATCCGGCCCAAGCCACCCTCGATGCCGCCAACGGGCCAGGCTGCTGCTGAACCCGACCCCGGCGGAAACTTGTCCCCCCCCCACCCCCCACCCGCATCTTCCCCCATGAACCGCCCCATCGCCCTCCTCGCTTTCCTGGCCCTCTCCTGGTCCCACGTCGCCGCGACCCGCTGCGCCACGGGCGGATCGATCTTGCAGGAGCCAACCGAAGCCCCGACGGCACACCACCACGGAGCCTCGCACCCCACGGGCGAAGAATCCTCCCACTCCCATCAGCACGAAGATCCCGAGCGTGGAGAGTGCGCGATGATGTTGGCCTGCGCCGTCACCTCGGGTGAAGCCGTGCGCCCGGCTGACATCCGATCGTTCCCGGGGGTCGCCTTCCAGGCCGGCCCGTTCGTCCAGCAGGCCCCCTCCATCGTCGCATCGAGCGTCGATCCGCCACCGCCTCGCCACGACATCTGAGCCTCGGTAGCGCCCGTCCCGGGCGTCTCTCTCGGACGTTTGTCCCAACGGCGAGGTACTCATGCACATGCACCGACCCGTGGCGACCGCCCGCGCCGTCGCCGCGCCGGCACTGCTTTTCCTGTTCCTGCTCCCGGGGCAGGCGCCCGCGCAACAGATGGACCACGCGATGGATCCCGAAGCGGGGCACCGGATGCAGCACCGGATGTTCCGCCTCCCGTTGGGCGACTGGCACGTCGTCGGGATGGGCCAGGTCTTTCCCGTGGTCACCACCGGGGGGCCGGACAACGGGGACGGCGGCGAGCTTCGCCGCACCGAGTGGTATCTGACCCAGCCGGCCCTGATGGCGAACCTGGAGAGCCCGTCCCGCCGGCTCGTTCTCCGCACGACGCTCAACTTCGAGGGGGTCACCCTGGGAAGCGGTGAGCTCACCTACGGTGGCTGGGGAGAAGGCTTCATCGACAAGCGGCATCCGCACACGCTCCTTCACGAGGCGATGCTCAGCTGGAACCTCTGGGAGATCGCCGGAGGAGGGTTGTCGCTGTCCGCGGGAAAGGGCTTCGCTCCCTACGGCACCGACGATCCCATGGCCCGCCCCGGGCTCAAGTATCCCACGAACCATCATCTCTCGCAGGTCCTCGAGCGCTGGACCGTGAGCGGGATCTGGCGTCTTGCCGGATGGAGCCTGGAAGCGGGTGTCTTCGGAGGCACCGAACCGGAGGGGCCGTATGACTTCTCGAACATCCGCAGCTTCCCCGACTCCTGGTCGGGCCGGATGACGCGGAGATGGACATCGGGAGCCGGTTCCGCCACTGAGTGGGAGGCCGCCGTGTCCCACGCGCGCGTCACCGAGTCACACCATGGCCACGAGGAAACCACCAGGCTGCTGAACGCGGCGCTGCGTCGTTCGGGGCCGGCTGGCCCGGGGATGCTCTACGGGTTGGCCGAAGCGTCGCGCAGCGATCCCGAAGACTCCGACGGATACACGAGCCTCCTCGCGGAGATGCGCTACGACGCGAACCGTCACCAACCCTATCTGCGGCTGGAATCCGCGACGCGCCCCGAGTATGCGCGGTTGGGGCCGGCCGGCTCGGACGACTTCTTCCGCTACGATCACGACGGGCACGCAACCGGCGCGACCCGATGGCTCATCGCCACGGCGGCCTACGCCCGGCAGCTGAGCTCGGACCCGGTGAGCCTGCGCCCCTTCCTGGAAGTGCAGTATCACCGGGCCCGCGCCGAGAGAGGCAATCTGCCGCGGCGCGAGTTTCCCGGGGCAGACTCGTCGTTCTGGGTGCTGTCCCTGGGAGCGAGGCTATTCCTTGGAGGCGGCCCCATGAGGATGGGGAGCTACGGGGTGCTGGATCCGATGACCGCCATGGGACGGATGATGCTTGGGGGAATGGCAGCCAGGTAGGACTCGCCAACCGCCAACAGTCTTGAATGCCTCGACGGGCCGTTCTAGATTCGCCTCATGCTGACCGCCATCGACCATCTCCGCCGACGCGACCGGTGCCACCGAGGGCCCGCCGCAATCCGGTTTCCACATGCTCGTCGCGGTCGAGAGCGCCGCCGATGAGGCAAGCATCTTCGTCGCGAATTGTGCGGCTGGGAACACTCCCGCGTGAACCTCAAGTAGTACCGGTGTGATGTTCCAACCCCGGAAGAGGAACCCGAGAGGCGATTTCCGAGATACCAGAGCAGCGGTTATCTCCTTCGGCAAGCGCAAATGAGGACGTTGGATCTCGGGAGGGGGAAGGACAGACAGACCAGCCCTCACGCGGAGGCTACTTGAACCCTCTACCCTCGTTCAGAAAGCCGCCCGTTACCGAAGTAGCGATCGCAGCGCAGTTTGGCGAGTTCCGCGGCTTGACCGGCCCTCACATGGGGCTACTCTGGGAACGACGGGACCCAGCGTCAAGCTTGAACGGGTCCCTACGCCTCGAGCGTGGTTCATAGGGAGCAACGAGGCACATCTGGTTCAGATTCAACAGGATAGATTCGTCTTCAATTGGCGCAGGATCCCGGGCGAGGACTACCCCAGGTATCAGCATGTGCGGGCCTCGTTTGAGAAGAACTTTGGTATCTTTCAGGAGTTCGCCGCGGACGAAAAACTGGGCAAGCTTAGACTCAACCAGTGGGAACTCACCTACGTCAACCACATTCCGGCCGGGGATGGATGGCAACGACACGGTGAACTGGGCTCGGTTATTCCATCGCTCGTCCGGAGCATGAAGGGTGCCTTCCTGCCCGAGCCCGAGGACATCGCGCTGCAAGCTCGATATGGAATACCGGACGGAGAGGGAGCAGTCTCCCGGCTCTATGTCGTAGCTAACCCCGGATTCGATCAGTCTGGCAGGCCGATTCTCGCACTCACGCTTACCGCACGCGGCGGGTTGGGCCAAGGTGCGGCGGGCTCGCTGCTATCTCGGTTGGATGTGGGTCGCGAATGGATCGTACGAGGCTTTGCGGAAGTGACTTCGAAGACAATGCACCGACACTGGGAGCGCGAGAAGTGACGATTCAGCAGCTTGTAGCAGAACCCGCGGCCGGTTCCTGGACCGGGGGCTTAACGGATTCTGCTCGACGGACCAAGCGCATCTGGTTCGCCGAACCGGCGGAACCTGTCTTGTTTCTGACCGCTCCTCGGCTCTCCGCATCTCCAGTGCGCTCACACGAAGCTCATTGGCTCGCCGATGTCAAGGATGAGATGAGCAGCTATTTGGAGCTCGACTCGAACTGGGATTCCTACGGCGGTGGGCCGGTGTCGATGAGAATCCTGGACGAGGCAATGGTGGTCGCGGAACTCATGGCCATATGTGGGTTCTCGCGACCTGAGGTCTGCCCGGAGTCGTCGGGTGGCATCCTCTTGGAATGGCAGCAATCCGAAAGAGTGCTAACCGTGGACTTGGACGGTATCGAGGAGTTCTCTTTCGCGTACGATCCCCCGGAGAGCCTGAATCGGAAGGCGACTTCGAGGATTTCGTGAGCCTGCTTAATGCCGGCTTGCAGCCGTTTTGAAGTCGCTTGACCTCCGCCGACGCGACGCCGGTTCGCCGATGTCGGCACACCGAGCGAGATGCTACGACAGCCCCGAGGAGGCCAACGTCGGAGACCATCTGATGGTGGGACTCAATGTGCGCTTCTTGCGCGGCCTTAAGCTCCGTGTTGCGACGGAACCCCCGACCGACGATCCCGGCCATCTATGGATATTCGGCAAGAAGACGGCTTCGACTAAGAAGAAACTCGCAAGGCACTCGACGTGGGTGATCCCACCTGCTTTGAGCCGGCCGGCTGTCGCTACGGCAACAGCCACGGGCCGACGCAACCCAGGTACAGCCCCGTACTGACGACCGCACCCACCAGCATCGACACGACCGCCACCGTGCGCCTGCCGCGTGGCAGGTACCTTGCCAGCCACACGCCTGAGATGGCGATGACGATGATGCCGAGCGCCACGAGGAGTTGTACCGGGATGCCCGTGAGTGCCGCGACCCGGACTTCGTCGTAGCTGGCCGCCGGATCGTGGCCCAGGAGGACGCGCACGCCGTGCCCGAGCGCGACCAGGATGCGAAGCGGAGACAGGTAACCGACGGTGACCAGTACGGGGTACGGGTGCCACCGGGCGCAACCGTAGCAGCAAGCCGCGACCATGGCGTACGTGACGAGCGGGCCGCCGGCGCTTGCGAGCGCCACGCCCCAGACCGGGGCGACGGCCGCGGCGGCCGCAAAGTCTTCGCGACGGACGGCGTCCCAGAACTCCTGCGAATCCCAGGTGACGGTTTCGTAGTGCAACGCCAGATCGGGGACGTCCATGGCGAGATACACCAGGTAGTGCCCGAGCTCGTGGGGCAATATGGCAAGCGCCCCGGCGGCGAATCCGGCCAGCGACCACTTGACGAGAATCGCCGTTCGCGAGTCGGGTGCGTCACGGGCGCTCCCGATCACCGCCGGTATCTCAGCCCACCGAGAAACGACATGTACTCATTCTGGTCTGGAAGATCTCGCGCATACCGGTATCCAGCAGTGAAATCAAGCCGCTCGCTCATCTCCCAGCCCAGCTCGGCCCCGAGCACCAGTCCGGCAGCAACGCCGCCTGTCGAAGAGCAGGAAAAACGTGCGCCCGTTGCCCGGTTCTCCTCGCGGCAGCGCATCGGTTCGCCGACGAATGGTCCGATGATGAGGTGGGCAGACTGCCCCGCCGCCGTCCTCAAGCCCATCTTCCAGAATACAGAGAGTTCAGCGTAGTCCCGTAACCTGCGCAGCTCCGGTCTCGTCCTACACGGCGTATCAAATGCCACAGCCGCCGGAAAGGCCGCATCGTAATCGGCATTGGCATCTGGTTCGGGAGGGGGAGGCGGCGGAGCCCAGGGCACGCACGGTGTCTCGCCCCTGCGGGCGTACGCGACCCCGAGGTGCAACCCGTGGTGTCCACCAAGCGGGACGGCGCACGCGATCCCCCCTGTCAGGCCGGTCATGCTGGGGGACAGGTGCGCCCCGAGATCTACGCTGACCTCAGACATCTCGTCCCGAAACGCGAAGCCGAACAGCGTCAAGACGATGAGGACGGGGAAGAAGTCAGAAATGGCATTCTCCTGTCTCTTGCGTGGTGATGTCGAAGAGGTCGGTGATGCTGTCGCACCCAGCGCACGCGAGGGATCCCCGGGGCGCTCCCTGTCAAACACCTCGTCCGGGGTTTCCATTGCCCGGTGGCATAGCCAGGACGACCAGCAACACATCGACGGCGAGCGCGTCCGGTCGGTACGGGGCTCGCCCGACCCGAAACTCGGCCTCCGTGTCCTCGGCCTTGGCTTCCGTGATAGTATGGTACGCAGCCATTGCGGGCATCCCGATCAGGGCTCCCACCCCCACCACCTTGGCGCTGGTCTTGACGTACATGGGATCCCCCCTACGGGCCCGGAGCCGCTAGCGCAACGGAATCCCGATACCTGCCGTGAGCAGCAAGGCACGGTGTTTGTAGTAAGGGTTTAGATCGCCGAGACCGTGCATGAACATGACATCAAATCCGTAGGAGAGCGCCTCCGCGGGGCGGCTCGAAAAGTGGGACATTTCCATGGCCAAGAGTGGGACATTTTCAACGGCCATTGACAGTCCGCGACTGGAACAGAGAGACGGCAGAGTATTCCGGGAAGATGGTGCTGAATGCCCCGCCCGCCCGGAGGGCCAGGACCGCGGCTCCCTCCTCGCCTTGAGCATCCTCGGCCACTTCAGGCCAGGGCGCATCCATACGAATCCACTCGATGAGGCCCTCGATCTGCTGCGGGGTCAGCGGATCCTCATCGCGAGGCATCTCCTGTCCCTCGATCTCGTGGCGCACCGTCTGGATCAGCAGGCTTGCCGTCCGTGGCAGTCCATGCAGCTCTCGGCCAGCACCGGACGCACCCGGCTCTCGAAGAACTCCTTGGGTGTTTGCGCGGAGGCGGGCGCGGGGAACAGCAGCAGCGCGCCCAGTCCGCCGAATAGCAGCAGCGCGCCAAGCCCGGGGCACGCCAGCGACGCGCCCGGCGGGGCCGCAGACGCAGGGATCGGAAGCCTCCGTCTGCGGAGCATGGACGCTGGGGCGCGAGGCGGAAGATTGGCCTCATCGCACGGACTCCCTCGACTCCTGAGGCGTGCCTGACGAAACGGGATAGCAGTCTGTCATTTATGCGATCCGGTGCCCAGGCACGCAGCGCGCACGCGGATGCTCGCACGCGCGCTGACAGACATCGGTCATCGCCGTGGAATCGGTCGGCGCGGTTGGGAACTGCGGCGCGAGCGGTCGGCGGCCAAGCCTCTCCGACCCCGGCGCGCCCGGTTTTTGGTACGGGCGACGTCGGGGTCGGCTTCTTCACGCAGAAGAGTAGTCTGCCGTTCTCAGGTATCTCCCGTCCTCCTATGAACTGGTAGCGAGACGACTACAACTTGTTCGGACGAGAAATCCCAGAAGTAGTAGATGCGCAGGCAGCGACGGGGATCGCGGCTGTTTCCGCCGTTCTTGATGTGCCACCCAACTTGATGTCGCCGTGAGCCCCAGAGGAAGTTGAAACTATCGGCGCCACAGGGTGCGTTGCTCACACCCCCGTCGGGTCGGCCCTGGATGGGACCGTGAAGATGGCCGTTGCCGCCCTTCAAGCGAGTGTCGCGATATTCGGTCGCGAGCCAAAGCAGGCACCTCGCCGCCAGCCCGACATCCTCGAACGCGGCGTCGCGAATCCCTCTCTTGGCAGCACCGGTCAACACGATCCGGCCAGCGAGTTTCTCCTCGCACCAGGCAGGCACCTCGTTCCACGTCGCAGGGAATGGAACCCTCCCGCCTGGATCCCCCCCTAGCGCGAGGACCAACCCTACGCGCGGCGCGTTTGTACTTGTCCCTCTGAGTTCGGAGGGTCTCTCGCACTTGGCGCAGTTTGCGGCGCACGGTCGGCGCATCGTCGCTCGTACCCGCCCGCCTTCGCTTGGTGAGTACTCTCGCCGTGGAGTCGGAACCATTACGCTCGGTCACCGGCGAAGCGGCTACCCCGGAGGGCTTTGGGACAGTATCCGCTCGCGTAAGGAGGAGACGAAATAGCCTTGGTAACCGCGAGAGTGGACGCGCTTTGTGGGCTTCCTCGTGCAGGGTTGCGTAGGTAATCGAATCCGTGGACCCACGGCCCCGTTTCACACTCTCCTCGGCCAGCACCCGAAGGATTCGCGTCTTAGTATCTTTCAATCCGGCGGCGTCGGCCATGTGTTTCGCAAGAAACAGCGGATGATCCCGCTGGTCGGCACCTGGTCGGAAGCCCGGCTTGTACACCCTCCAGCCGCCGGCAAAGACAGATAGATTTTTTTTCACCCGGCTGCTCAGGAGGAACGTGTACTCGAAGGGCAATACCGCGACGAGAGCCAGAGCGGTAGCCGCCTGGGCCAATGAGTTCGCTTGCGACTGGAGAAGGTCAGGATTCTCCGGGTTTCGCAGCTCCGACAGCACTACCATCGGGATCTCCCGAGCCGGATCGATCAGCTGATCGAGGAATCGATCGAACGCATCCGCCGAGTCCACGGTAATCGATCGGGTCATCACGTGTTGCCCACCCTGCAAGAGAGGCGCACGCGACACCATTCCATACAGCAACTCGGTGGGAAGGGATGCGATGGGCCATGGGTCGATGGATGAAGGCCTCCATGTCGCAACGCTTACCATAGCCACTCTTTCCCGCGGGTTTGCGACAACGATCTCTGTCACCGACACTTGGTTCGTACAAGAGCTGAACCTGACCCGCGCAGCCCAGGAATCGCCTCGGTTGTTCCTCACGCGCACCATTTCGCATCCCGCAGCGGCAACATGGTGTTCGAAGAACCGACGGCGAGACACCTTGGCCGGCAGCTTGGTGTTCAGACGCTCCTCGACCCACCGGATCGTGGTCGATCGGCAGTCCTCAACCATCGATCGCCGGCTGCTGTGGGGAACATCCAGTGTCGCTAGGAGGATCTTTTCCTGCCGAAGCTCTCCGCGCTTCCTGCGACGGCGGGCCTTCTCCAGGTCACCTAGCTCTTCGAGCGAGTCGAGTCGCACTTCGTGCATCCCCCTCTCGCGTCCAACCTCTCGCAGCTCCGACGCGAGATCCTTCGGCCGATTGTTCCTGTTCTGGTTGCCCATGCTTTCCTCCCTGTTCTGATGGTACATGTCTCCCTCCGTTGGTGAGGTGAATGGTTCGCTCGAGTCTTGGCTTTCTGGACTCTCATGATGAAATAGTCTCTCCCTCCTGGAATTGGGGTTGTTTTTGATGCTTCTACTAACTGCCTTACGTTATTCGTTCATGTTATTTCTCCTTAAGAAATCTGGAAAACTCCAAGTGCCACGAAAAAGGTGGGGCTTTCTCGAAGATCTTGAAAAGACCGCATTTCAAGAGACCGGGTTTAGTAATGGATGAAGCTACACACTAATTATGGAATTCTCGGTCTAACCCAATACTACTTGGTCTAGCGTTTTCTTCACCACCACCTTTTCTTCAGATCACAGGACAACCCCTCTTCTTGCGGAAGGGATTTCTTATCCCATTTATTGTGAAGTGTGTCTTTTTGTTGGGTTCCGGGAGGAGGCTTGGAGCAACACGGTAGTTGCCGTAAGTTAGGAACCCCCCCCCTCTTAATCTGTCATTTAAGCGTGAGAAAAACATTTCAAGCCAGAAAAAAGAAGCTAGAGTGTTCCAGGGGTAAATAAAACCAAGATATGAAACCGAGTTCTTGTGAGATTGCTGACGAGGATCGCCAAGTTGGCCCCCGCGTCGCTTTCGCGCAGTCACACCCAGTCGAATGCTATGCCAGCATAGGGTTCATGTCAACTCTCATGGCCATCCGGGGCTGGCCACCCCGCGGATCTGAAACTATAGGTCAGTGCGCGGCGGGGGCAGAGGCCGTCTTTGCTTTCATGGTGCCTGGAGCCCGATTGTCAACATGGTCCGGGGCGCTTCGGGGAACCCCGCAGTGCTGAGAAGGCCCGCGAGGGCCGACATCGCGGACGGAAAAATCGCATTCGAACAAGCGCCCCGCCCCCACCGGGACATCATCAGCCCCGGAGGGAGCCATGAACGTAGTGATCGAACGGTGCGCGGGCCTCGACCTGCACAAAAAGACGGTGGTGGCGTGCCTGCGGCCGCCTCGGTCCGGCGGCGATCGGCCGAGGCGATCCTGGCGGAGATCGGCGATGACATGTCGAAGTTTCCGACCGCCGCACACATCGCGTCCTGGGCCCGGGTCTGCCCCGGCAACCACGAGAGCGCCGGAAAGCGCGAGTCCGCATCCACCGGAAGGGGGAACGCGTGGCTGAGGGACGGGCTGTCGCAGGTGGCGTGGGCGGCGGCGCGGACGAAGGGGAGCTACTACCGAGCGCTGTACTACCGCAGGAGGGCGCGAGGCGGACCGAAGAAGGCGATCGTGGCGGTCCAGCACGCGATCCTGGTGGCGATCTGGCACATGCTCACGACCGGTTCCCCGAGGCACGGCGCGAAATCTTCCGCATCATCGAAGGCTTCTACAACACCCGCCGGCTCCACTCGGCGCTCGGCTACACGTCGCCCGCGAACGTCGAGAAACTCAACCATGCGGCCTGAAGCGAACCTGCAGCACCGGGGCGAAGGAAGCTCTCCGGGCTTCTCCTGCTCACTCGCTTCTTCAGAGTCGCTCGTTTCCCCTCTCCACCGTTGCAGGGGGCAAAGAAGAAACCACATCAGACACCATCAACCCCAAGAACTAACCGTCCGTGAAACCGGGGCAGGTCCACTTCCGCCATGACGTCGGCCACATCCGGAAACCTGCCGAGCCGCCGTTGAAGGACCTTCTTGACGAACTCCCCATCCAGGAGCACCGCCACACGTTCGACCACGGGATCCATCCTCCCGCCCCATCCTGCAGGACAGTGTTCGGCCCCTACGCCACGTAGCGGGGAAACCCCGCTTTGGATCAGGGACGTGGCGTAGGGGCCTTGTTTTTATTGGGGGCGAATCTTACCGCAACCGATCAACTTGTGTCAACGTGGTGGTCCTAAGCCAAGATCGGGTGCAAGCGTCGTGCCGACAAGCGGTGCTGTTGCTACCGGCCTCGACAGGACTCAGACCTTACGGCAACACTCTTCGACCGGATGCTTGCCGCACAGGCTCTGGCCAGGGTTTCCCCTCATCCCTCCTCCTCACCCACGCAACGGGAGTCTCGGCGGGGACGGTCCGCGTCCCGACAGCGTTTTCGACAGCAGCCCGCCGATCGGCGCCGTCCCGACGGTGAAACGATTCGTAGCCGTACCGTGTCTGATCAGGCGAAGGCAGGGTCACAAGGGGATTGTCGGAGCCAGGGGAAGTGGGGCAGCGGACATCAGGTCCGCCGTGGCCGCGCCGGGCTGCCTACTTCGGCCCAGGCGGCAGGTGCTCCAGCAGATAGCGCACCATCAGCATGCGAACATGGACCGCCGTCCCCTCCCCCTCCGACAACCCGTGGTTCCTATTCGGATACGTCATGTAGTCGAATGTCTTCCCGAGTTCCACCAGTCGGTCCACCAATCCCTCAACGATCTCCAGGTGCGTGTTGGTTTCCCCGGTTCCGTGAATGATGAGCAGGTCCCCCTCCAGCCCTTCGGCGTAGTTGATGGGCGCCGACACGCGGTAACCGTCCGGGTTCGTCTCCAGGGTCTCCATGTAGATCTCCTGGAACCATGCGTTGTAGAGGTGCGGCTGGGGTTTGGGGACCACGGCGATCCCCACGTGGTAGACATCGGGCCTGCGGAACAGTGAATTCAGGGTGTTCGATCCGCCGCCGCTCCACCCCCAGATCCCCACCCTGGACACATCGACGTAGGGGAGCATCCTGCCGAGCTCCCGAACTCCCGCCGCATGTTCCTCCGTCGATTGCACACCGATTGTCGGAAAGGGCGCCCTCCGCCACGCCGCACCCTTCGGCGCCGGTGTGCCACGGTTCTCGATCGACACGACCAGGTACCCGAGGTCCGCGATGGCGCGATGGTAGTTGTTTCGGGTCGACCACCGGTCGAGGACGGTTTGGCCGTGCGGTTCCCCGTAGACGTAGATGAACACCGGGTACTGGTGGGAAGGATCGAAGTCCCGCGGCTTGATCATCCACGCGTCCATCACTACCCCGTCCCCGATATCCAGCTCCAGAAACTCCGTGGGGTGCGAGATCGTGGCCTCGGCCCGGCGCCCGACCTCTTCGTTGTCCTCCAGGACTCGAACGACGCCGTGCTCCGGGAGGCTGACCAGCGCGGTGACCGGGGGGGTATCGAAGTTGGAGTAGGTGTGAAAGGCCCACCGAAGGTCGGGAGAGAAGTCAT
Organism: Longimicrobiales bacterium; assembly: GCA_965225805.1. Lineage (GTDB taxonomy): Bacteria > Gemmatimonadota > Gemmatimonadetes > Longimicrobiales > Gaopeijiaceae > BD2-11. Next base: position 343,547 of record OZ245327.1, on the reverse strand, counting down.
AGAAGTGGGTCCCCGGCTGGTCTTCAGGCGTGACTCGCTCGGGCTCTTCGGCGCCATCCAGCCGGACCCTGTAGAGGTACCGCTGGGTGGCGTTGTCGGGCGAGGCGAAGAAGTAGAACCAGTCCTCCCCCTCATCGACCGGTCCCCGTTCCATGACGTCGCTGGGTCCCGGGGTCAGCAGGCGTTCCTCCCGCCCCTCTCGCGAGTACAAGTAGGAGTGACGCCACCCGTCCTTCTCGGTCAGGAAGAGGAAGGAGTCGCCCCCCCGGATCCACTCCAGACCGGCGTTCAGGCGATAACTGGCGATGACCCAGGCCGGATCGGACTCGTGGTAGATCCGGTTCACTTCGCCCGTGCTCACGTTGACGATGAAGAAGTCCCGTTCGTCCCGAAACCGGCTGAACTGCTCCACCAGCAATTCCTCGGAGTTCCCGGCCCAACTCACCTGCCCGAGATAGAAGCCCTCGGTCGGGGAAGGGATGGAGATCCAGCGGACTTCCCTGCCCTCGGCGTCCACCACGCCCACCCGGAGCTTGGTGATGGTCTCGCCCACCCGCGCGAAACGGACCTGTTGGAGCTCGGGATAGGAGGGATCGGTGGGGACGAGCATGGACCTCATCCGCACCCCGGAGGCGTCGGACTGCACGAAGGCGATCCGGTTCCCATCGGGGCTCCATACGGCGCGGCCGTTGGAGACGGATTGGGCGGTGGTGTGGGTCAAGCGGGTCGTTTGAGCGGCCGCGAGGTCGTGGACGTGAAGGTCGCCGTCACGGCTGAAGAGGATGCGGCCTCCTTCCGGGGAGATGGTGTTTCCGGGGCCCGCCTCCACCTTCTTAAGCGTGGAGGTGGCGGGTTCGAGCATCCAGAAGCCGTCGGTGTCGGTCTGGAGGAGCGCCCAGGTGCCGCCCGGGGCGAACTGGTAGGTGGAGATACTCAAGGGCTCCGAACGACCGGCGGGCGTGAGGTGGGAGAGCGAGGCGAGGACTGTCCGGTTGCCGCTGGCGGCATCGTAACCGATCAACTCCGGCTGCAACGCGCCCAAGGGGGTCTCCAGGGTCGTGTATGCGGATCCGTCGGGTAGCCAGGTCGCCTGGAATGAACGGGCGTCAAAGTCCCTCGCCTCGAAGATGGAACGGAGGCGGGCTTCCGTCTCTGCGGGGACCTGGCAGAAAGCCGGAGGTGGGAAAAGGGTCGGGACGGCGAGGACTCCAACCAGCCAGAGGCTCCGAAGAATCCGTCTCGCGGTCATGGCCCTCGGCACTGTGTTCTCGGCAAACGATGTCTTCATGATGATGAGCCCGCTCGGAGGCGTTGGGATGGGACTACCCATAATAAGCGAGTTCGGCTCCCGAGGCAGAGCATGCGACTCGTCCGTCCGTTGGCATCCTCGATGCGGTAATGGAAGTTGTATGGCACTTTGTCGACGATCTGGAAGGTCCGGCGCCACGATTGATCGTCGAACAGGTCCGGTTGAGCTGTGATCCCGCGCACCGCATCCAGCTTGGCTGGATCCCACTTACGATCCGTTGCTTCCCAACCGAAGTCGATAACCTGCGCGGGTTTGAAGACCGCCAGAGACATGACGTTGTTCTTCGCAGCGTGGATGATCTCATCAAGTGACCTGTGTATCCGTGGGTCGCCCGAGGAGTAGTTCCCGTCGTTCCCGCCAGTTGTTCGAGGTACCGACGTGGTCGACGCGCTCGATCTCGCCGGTAGGCCGGTAGGACTCGGGACGCGCGTCTCCAGAGTGCTTGGTCAGCGGGCACGTGATCCAATCGTAGAGCCGGTACTGCTCGCCTTCATCCAGTCGACGGAACGGCACCGGATAGAGCCGCACCCAGGTTCCATCTTCGCGGAGTCCGGCAGTGCACACCGTCTCCCCGTATGTCTTCGAGAGCTCCGGGTAAGTCCTGACGGTAACGAGTATGCGGTCCCCGGTTCTCATGCCGTCCTACAGGTGTCTCGGCAACAGGGGCCCGGAGGCGGTCTTTACGATGGCTGCGGCGAGGCGCGAACGATGACAGTCCCGTGAGTCGCGTTCATAGCAGGTGATCGCCACTCGTTCTCCCGCGTCGATCCATCCGGCGATTCGGTTCACGGCGGCCTGACGGCGCGGCAAAGTCGTGGCTTCGTACCGGGCAAAGAGGCGGTTGTACCCTGTCCGGCCGCTGAGGCCGGCGCGGCGCTTGGACTCGATGCCTAGTTGTGGAAAGGGCTCATACCGGATGCCGAGCTCCTCACAGCCTTGGGAGAGGAGTCGATCCCGCAGGTCGCCTCCACGCTTCAAGAACCGGCCTGTGGCGGCTGTGGAGGCCGGCGCCGCGAACCATCCCGTCAAGTGCGCTCATCCACAGGAGCGTGCTGGCGCGCATGGACGATCCAGCGCTCGAGTACGCTCCTCCCTATCTGCCCAGCCGGTATGCAGTTGTGGAATAGGAGCTTCGACAGGAAGGTGTGGAAAGGGCTCCTGTGGCATTAGTTGACACACAGCGCGGTCAACACCATTTTCACACCATGGCTCTACGGCAAACTCGAAACATCTCGCTACCGCCCCGCCAGGACGCCTTCGTCGAACGGTTGGTCTCGCGGGGACGCTACCGAACCGCCAGCGAAGTGGTTCGGCACGGCTTGCGCCTGCTGGAGGAAGTAGAGCACCGAAGGCTTCTTGAGAAGTGGATCTACGAGGGGCTGAGCGACGAAGAGCGGGACAGGATCCCACCTGCGCTCGTGGACCGTACGCGAGCCCATTTCCGACAGCTCGCTGACGCGGCTCTGAAGGAAGTCGAGGAAGGCGGTGTGGCAGATGGGCCAACCGCCATGCAGCGGCTGAGGAAACGCATCGAGGCACAGACCTGAGTGCCGGCAGGCTACAGGCTCAGCCAGACTGCGCTGGAGGAACTTGAGGAGATCCTCCTCTACGTATCGGAACGTTCCGGCAGAAGCCGTGCTCTGCATGTCCACGCGAAGTTCGTAGCGGCCTTCGAACTCCTGGCGGAAATGCCGGCCTCCGGTTCGAAGCGCACCGAGCTCACCGGCTTGCGAGTCCGGTGGTGGCGGGTATTCGACTGGATCGTCCTCTACGCCCGGGAGAGTTCGTCCATCACCATCCTGCGAGTCATCCACGGCGCTCGAGCTCTCGACCGAATCCTCAACCCCAGCGACTTCGGCGGGATTGGGCGCTGAGGGACGAGCAGCTTAGCCCGTCCGGGGCTCGCCGTCGATCCGGCGAAATGCACCCGGAATGCGCGAATCCGCATTCCCAGTCGCATTTCCGGTTCGAAAGGTCTCCAAGCGACAGCGGGTACGGGGCGCTCGCCCTTCCAACCTCGCCCGTCTGACTTCAGAACGGCCTTCCTGTACAGTCCAGTAACGCATATCCAAAAATCATCAGCGTACATGATACTGGACGTTACAGTATCGGCGGGAGGGTGACCCGCCTGGTAACCACGCCCGCATCGGCCTTATCATCCGCCCTCCGGTCACCGCCGGTATCTCAGCCCACCAAGAAACGACATGTACTCATTCTGGTCTGGAAGGTCTCGAGCATACCGGTATCCAGCAGTGAAATCAAGCCGCTCGCTCATCTCCCAGCCCAGCTCGGCCCCGAGCACCAGTCCGGCAGCAACGCCGCCTGGCGAAGGGCAGGAATAACGTGCGCCCGTTGCCCGGTTCTCCTGGCGGCAGCGCATCGGTGCGCCGGCGAATGGTCCGACGATGAGGTGGGCAGACTGCCCGGCCGCCGTCCTCAAGCCCATCTTCCACAACACGGAGAGTTCAGCGTAGTCCCGTAACCTGCGCAGCTCCGGTCTCGTCTTACACGGCGTATCAAATGCCACAGCTGCCGGAAAGCCCGCATCGTAATCGGCATTGGCATCTGGTTCGGGAGGGGGAGGCGGCGGAACCGAAGGCACGCACGGTGTCTCGCCCCTGCGCGCGTACGCGACTCCGAAGTGCAACCCGTGGTGTCCACCAAGCGGGACAGCGCCCGCGACACCCCCTGTCAGGCCGGTCTTGCACTTGCTGGCGATGGAAGCGGGCGAGCCGTACCCTTCGAATGCCAAAGTCGGGCATCGCTCAAGGATCTTCAACAAGGGAGCCGAATCAAGATTCTGGGCAGACTACTCGCGGTGGTTCTCGCGATTCAATGGGCGTGTGCCACAGCCTCACAGCAGGATCCCGGCTACGAGGGATCACCTCAGGATTCGCTCGCTGGCGCTATCCGCAGCACTCGCGTAGGAGAGGAGGTGGCGGGACTGGCCGAGGCGGTCGCCGCAGCGGCGCGGATCGCACCGGAGGACCTCGACGACGACCTGCGGGACGCTATGACGCACGCCCTCGCGCTGTCGATCGAGGTCGAAGACAGCGTGCTCCGGCAGCTGGGTTCCACGTTGGAGGACGCCCTCGGAACCGCCTGGTCCCAAGAGGAATTGACAGCCACGATTCGGGAGATCCCGCTGGAAATGGGACTTCCCACCGCTCGCCAAACGGTTGCGGCTCGCCTGGTGGCCAGACTGGAAGCGGGCGAAGCGGGCGATGACCTGCGCGCGGCTATTGCCAACGCGTTCACGTCGATCTCATCGGACCACTACCCGATGCTCGGCATTCGAGATGAACTGGCGGTCGCGTGGGCCAAGCACCATTCGGCGGAGGACATGGCGGGATTCATCCGTTCCATCCTCACCGGTGCCGAGCGACCGGAGCAGGCCGCCGCAGCCCGCGTTATCGAGGGCGGACGATACTGGAAAGAACCGCCTTCCGGAATGGACTCGACGGGTGTGACCGATCCGGGGCTCCGCAGGGCCGTGGTCGAAGCGCTGGCTCATTTGAACGAGAGCCAGAACCGGCGCGAACGGGAGCGGAACCGTCTCGAGGCCATCGGCGACCGGGCAGGACTGGACTCACTTTGGGCTGAGGAACGCAGACAATCGCGACCGCCCGGAAACCTGCGTCAGACATTGGCTCGGATCGTGTGGTGGATGAGAGATCCGGCCACGATCGGCCTGCTGGCGGAGGCACGTGGCGTCGGTCTCACACTGGACCCCTTCGGCGAAGCCGCGGTGTCGCCCATATTGATGGCCCTGACGGGCCCCCACGCCTATCGCGATCAGATCACCGGGCTCCTGGCGGACTTGGCAGGGATCGCGACGGAGGGACTGTCGGTCGAGAGCAGAGACGCCGTGACCGCAGCCACGCAAGGGTTCCTGAGCGGCGAGACGTTGCGCGCCATGCAGATCACCGATCCCCGGGGCAATGTGCTTGGCGTCGCGATTGATCTTGCGGTCGCACTCGATGACCCGGCTTTGCTGGACATGGCTCGCAGCCTCGCTGCCGACCCGGCCGAGATACTTAGGGCCGGGGTCGCGCCCAGGAATGCCAACGAGGTCGTGTGGAATGTGCGCCGGAACATCGGCTGGATGCCGGCCCCGAGGTCCCAGGCCGAGATTGCGGCTGAGCTGAGGACGGTCCTGCGCAGCACGCGAGTGAGCCTCACCCAGCAGGAGGCCGCGATGCTCGCCGCGCGGATCGACCCGGACCTTCTTTCGGACACTCTGCGATCGGCAATGATCGAGGCTTGGGATCACGCCGCGCGCGCTACGAACGATAGCGACTGGTACCGCATGACGTCGGCGCTGGCGGGTGGATTGCGCGCGGGATATTCCTCGGCCAGGGCTCTCGCGGCGATCCGCGCAATTCCGGCGGGCGAATACGGCCCGGAGCAGTCTCTTGCGGTGAATTTTGCGCGGCGGTTTGAGGATTTCGGCGAAGACCTGCGCCTCGCGATGATCGCTGCGCTGGCGCACGCCAACGGCGCACTGGCCGACGACCGGGCGGCCCGTCCCCGTTCGCCCGTCTTCTCGCTCCACAGGAGCCTGGTCTATGCTGTCGGCGCGCTGGAAGACCCGCGGGGAATCCCGCCCCTCGCCCGCAGCGGCTGGGGCTTCAATTGCAACACGCATATGACCGGGGATTTCGCGGTCGACATCGCTCGCGAGGTTGTGGTAGCGATCACCGAGCCCGGCGCTCCGCTGCGGTGGGTTGCTGCGGGGCTCTACGACCTGGCACTTCTTCAGGTGGGCGACAACCACACGGGGGAATTCCCCGACGATCTCGTCGAAACGGTGGTTGCAACCGCCCGCGGATACCTTGACGGTGGCGCCTTGGAACCGTTCGCGACGGCGGCCCCGGCGCAGCGCCAGCGGATCGTGAACAGCGCGATCCTTCTTGCCGCCGCGACGGACGATCCGGAACTGGTGTCGCTGGCCGAGGCTCTCGCAGCGGATCCGGAGGCGGTGGCCGCACTCGGGTTCACCGATCCCGACCGCATCGAACGCATTCGCGTCTACGCACGGGACAGGCTCGCAGAGCGACCCATCCTGAACCAGGGAGACTGCTGAGGTCGATGCCGGAGGAACAGAACCTTTGACAGGGGGGCTTGGCGGTCACGGAGCCCCCAGCCGGCAAGCCCGCGCGAGGTCCTGGTGCTCGAACGCCGACTCCATGCGGTCGATTTCCCGTCTGGACCCGCCGAGTCGTGCGGCGACCTCTCGCCACTCGGAAACCGCCTTCCCCGCGGCGCCCGCAATCCGTCTCGCCTGCTCCGGGCCCAGGCCGTAGTACTCCGCGGTGGCCAGCGCCTGGTCCAGGGAAGCAGTGCCATCGAATTCGTCTATGTATGTCGACAGGACCCGGGGGCCCACGTCTGTCGGCACGGGATTCAGATCGTAGGCCCGCGAGAGTCGCCAGCCCTTTCCGATCTCGTAGAGGAACCCGTGGTTCCGCAGATGATCGTCGGTGTTCGAGATGAGGACGCTGAAGACGACGCGGCTCCACAGTTCGGCGAGGTCGGATCGTGCCGCCGCTCCGTGACTTCGCAGCGCCTCGGCCAGCTCGAGATACGACCGCCGCTCATTGTCGCGGGCATCCAGCATGCTCATCGCCGCCGGGACCGACCAGCGAGCGAAGATCGTCGTCCTTCTCGCGGCGGCGGAGTACCCTCCTCGAAGCCGCCATGAGCCGCCGCAGATCGACCAGCGGAGGAACGCGCACCGCGCCCGCCTCGGCGAGAAACGGCCCTTCTCCCCGCGTCGAGAATCGGAGCGCACCGATGCGGATTTCGTCGTCCACGCGCAGAAGGAAATCGGATTCGAACAGAGTCCGGGGTGCTCGCCCTTCCGACCTCGCCCGTCTGACTTCAGCACGGCGGAGGAGAACCCGGCCCCAGCGGTCCGGCACCGAATCGCCGATGGATCCGACGAGTCTCCCGCGAGTGTGGTATGGGCCCGGTCCAACGGTCAGCGCGGGCCCGAGGGCGAAGCGCAGGGGGTGGTCCGTCCACGCCGCATCGTATTCGAACGACGCGCTCTCGCGGCCGCCGCGTGCACGGCACCGATTCCGCAAGTTGCTGAACGGCTTGGGGTTGCGCCACGGCCATCGGAGCGGCGACGATTGCGAGACCGAGCCATGCTGGACCACCACGGACATCTGCTGCCTTCCGTGAATTCCGCCGTGACAGGCATGTTATCACGATGACCAGCGGCAACGGCCTATCGCGTCCGGCTTCCGTCACCTGCTTGGCGGTCCTGCTTCTCCATGGCTGCGGGGAGGCGGGGGGTCCCGCCGCCGCTCCCGTTGCCGCGACCCTCGAAGAGGTGTTCGCCGTCGAGGCCGTCCTGCAGCTCGGTGAAGACCCCGCCGACTCGATTGCCGAGATCGGCGACTTCGTCGAGCGGCGGGACGGCGGCTACGTGATCGGCGACCTGCACCTGCCTAGGGTGCGAAGCTACGACGGGGAGGGGAGGCTGGTGGCTACCTTCGGGAGATTCGGAGGCGGACCCTTCGAGTTTCGGCGGATCACGGCGGTGGCGGAGACACCGTCGGGCAGGATCGTCATAGCGAGCTCCCGGCAGTCCCATCTGACCTACCTGACCAGCTCCTTGGCTCCCGATACCATGGTCGCGTTTCCGGTGACCCCCCAGGGATGTCCTGGCGCTCGGACCCGAACTGCTCGTGCGGATGAATGCGGGAGACCCTAACGAACGCCTGTTCAGCCATCCACCACTCTTTCACCGCGTGACGCCGCCGGAATTACTATGGAGCGGCTACGAACTCCCGTTCTCTCCCTCCGAGAGGCCCTACTGGATCTCATTCGCGGCTTTTCCGGTCGCGGTCGGAGGCGATTCGACGTATGTCATGTCGGGTCTGGAGTACCCGGTCACGATTCTCGACGGGGCGGGAGAGACCGTTGGCACCTTCGGGACGCCGTCCGCCTCGTTCCGGCCGATTCTCGTATTGGAAGAGGGCGCGTTTGCCAATCCCGGGAACTACGGCACTACGCTGGGGCAGTTTCTCGGGACCTTTGACGTCATCGACCGCATCGACGTGGTCGGCCGGCACCTGGTCCTGACGCGCGCTCGGTATGACCCCGAACGGCCACTGCCTCCCTTCCGGATTCTGCACACGTCGCTCGAGATCTACGACCGGCACACCGGCGCCAAGCTCTATGAGGATGTCCCCCTGCCCGACGGATCCAGGGTCCTGAGCGGAGGCCGGTTCCTGTACCTCCTCCTGAATAGGGACTTTCCGCCCTGGCGGATCGCGAAGCTCCGGCTCTTGACGGAGGATTGAAGCGAATCGCTCCCTCCGGGCGACATTGCCCGGAGGGGACGCTGATCACATGCGCGATCTCTTCGTCATTCTACATTCGGACCACCAGGAACCGGGCCCCCTTGGTGAACTTCATGTCACGCCGAAGCGGGCTTGAAGTCGATCCGGCGTTGCTTGGCGGGTGCCGGGACCGGCCTGTCTGCGACGTATTGGTTCCAAGAAAAGCAAGGGTCAGGGTTGTCCAGATCGCGCCCAAGGGCGTTCTTCCGGGTTCTTGGTCCACGCGGCAGCGCCGGAGTCATGCGCTTTCGAGAGCGCCACGATATGATAAACCCGGTTTGACGCCGACGGTGCTGACTCTCTTCCGTTCCATGATCGCCATGGCGGCCTTGAATCGTTGGGTCGGTCCGTCTGTCCCGGATGGAGACCGGACATGCCCCCTGGGACTCCCGCCATTTGATGCGGTTGTTCCGCCCGTTCCGATACGGTGGAGTCAGATACGACGCAACGGCAAGAGCGGCAGATCGTGCAGCCCCTATTGAACTTACGTGATCCCTTGCCGTGATTCACGTCCCGTTGACTCTGACGTAACGTCGGAATCAGGGGGGCGCGAGTCAGCGCGGCTCTCCCTGGCTTCCCCACCGGCGAAGCGGCCACACCTGCACGTACTCCACGCCGAATTCATCGGTCACGCGCCCGAGGATTGAGTGCTCGGCGATCTCGTAGATGTCCGTGAGTCCCGCGGGCGTCTCCACAAAGCCCAGGACCCATCCGTCCGGATCGAATACCGTCCACACCGGGTTGGCGTCGCCTTGTCCGGGTGGGTGGTATTCCTGAACCCAGAGGTGGTTGAGGGCATCGGCGATTGCGGTGACGAATGCGGGGTGGGTCTCGGGGAGCGGGATGCCCTCGTAGCGTTCACGCAACGTTCGCCGCGTGTCAGCCCGCAGCCGCTCGGGCTCGTGCATGACCCGATCCTCGATGTAGGCGTCCAAGTGGGCGTCCGTCCGGGCGACCACTTCATGGTCGCGCCGCACGATGCGTTTCAGCGTTCCGTGGGCATCGAATGCCCTGATCTCGTAGCTGTAGTTTGGAGCGACGACCACGAGGTCTCCCCACATGAAGCTGGCAATGTCGTGGTCGAAGATGATCGACATGACGCCTATCCGGTTGCCGCTGTACGCAGTGTATCGCTCGGCGCCGAAGAACGTGCCAAGTCGCGCCTGCTGCTCTCCTTCGGCTCCGTGCAGTTGGTAAAGGTCCTCGCGACGGTGCAACCCATCCTGCCGCGAATCGCGAATGATGGTCTCAGGAATGCTCTCACTCGCCAAGATCCGACCCGTCGGCAAAGTCACCTCGGGGTTCCGGTGGACCAATCCCTCCAGCGCGAAGGTACGGCCAAAGTTCCCGCGGTTGTCGAAGACCGTGAGACGGCGGCCCTGTGCAAACCAGGCAATCAGGGAATCACCCGGCCAGGGAGCCAACCCGATCAGGTCGTCGAACTCGCCGGGCCCGTCTCCGGTACCTCCCCACGTCGCCAGGTAGCGCCCCGATGCATCGAAAACACGCAACTCGTTGGCGCCGATGTTTTCCACTACGATCCGGCCATCGGCCAGCGTAAGCGCCCCTCGTACGCGGTCGAGCAGATACGGCTCCTCACCCTCGAGCGCCCCGATCGAAACCGATGGTTCCGCCCCGACCTGCCAACCAAGCCTGGAATCCGCCGGCGGGCGGGGATTCTCGACGATCCTGACCCCCGCGCTGTCCCGAATCACGGCCCTCCGAGCGAGCGACTCGGCGTCGGTTGCCGCACCGTCCCCGGGGTTGTCGCACGCGAGTGCGGCCATGACGGCGGTAGCAATGAGCGCTGTGATCGTCACCGCGTGGGGTCCGAATGCGCCACACTGTCAGGTACCGCCTCCTGGTTGCCGGGAGGGCTGATCCCGACCCCGCACTCTTGTCACGTTACCCATCCTCGCCCTGCTCCTCGGACCGCAGGTCTCGGATGTCCAGCAGCACGGCGACCGGGCCGCAATGAGCCCTACTGCCAGTTCTCACCTCACGTCGACCGACAGTCGCCGCACCACCACGCTCGCCACGTCGAATTCGTCACGCTCGATGAACGCCGCCAACCCATCCGGCCCGAACGCGTCGGGCATCTCGGTCGCGCCGGCAGCGTAGGTCCCGATGTAGCGGCCGTCCGGGGTCAGCACATCGATCGGGCCATCGCTGGCCGGTTCCTCCCCGCGCCGACGCACCCAGATCGTACCCTCCCAGCTGGTTTGCAGATCGCGGACCACCGGGACCTCGTGGTAGAACTCCATGTTCCTGATCCGCTCGCGTCCCATTTCGGCCAGCGCGGCGGCAAACCGACTATCCGATCTGGCGGTGCGCTCCTCGTTTTCCTCCAACTGGCGTTCGATCTCCCGATCCCTGATGCGGCCGGTGACAGGTTCAGGCCGAAACGGCCGGGTGAGCACCCGGGCAAGTTCCCCGTTTCCCGTAGCCACCTTGATCGCATAGGCGGAAGAGTCGGTGTAGACCAGCCCACCGCCCGGCAGCGCCCCGGCCACCAGCTCCGGCCCGAAGCCGTCGGGATCTCCCGATGGCCGCCACGCTTTGATCACCGTGTCTTGTACAGCCTCATCGCCGGTCAGCACCAATCGGTAGACGGGGCGGAACGTTGGCTCGGGGCCGCCGGCGGGGCCTCCCCTGCCGAAGGCTGATACGCTTGTCGTGATGACATTCCGACCGTCCCTGGCAGGCAACAGGGTCCGCATCCCGTAGAGTAAGTTGCCGGGCATGCGTACTGAGCGGTCCAACTCGCCGTCCGGTCCGAACACGTGAAATACACTATGACCCGGATCGAACACCACCGTGCGTCCGTCGCGAAGCACGGTGAATCCGACGGCTGTGTTGGTATTTGCGGCAAACTCCCCGGGCCCATCGCCAATCCGCCCGAATTCGCGCACGAACTCGCCCTCTTTGCTCACAACCACAATCCGTCCGCCCTGGTCGTCCATCACATACAGGTCGCCGGACTGGCCGAAGCCGACCGCGCTGACCCGGCTGAACAGCTCCCACTCGTCACCATCAACGGACCCCACCCGGTAGACCTCCTCGAACTCCGCCTCGAGGATCCGGTCTTCGGCGGGAAGCTCGATCACTTCCTGAGCCAGGAGGGCCGGGGAGCCGAGAGCGAAGAGGCTCCCCAATGCTAGTTGGCTCAGCGGCATAGTCGGCATTCTGGACACTCCCGCAAAATCGTGGCTGGATTGGCGGGCTCGTTATACTTGAGGAGCGTTTCGGGGGCCCGCAAGCCTTCGGGTGCGTTCCGCGCCACTCGTGGCTCATCTCGGCCCCGGCAAAGGGACTCAGCCGTCACGTAGGCGGAGCGATGCGCCTCTAGGTGCAACAAGGTGTTGTAGAACAGTAATCACCTGACAGATGTGCCGCGAAGGGGACGGTGGCCAGAACGGGCCGGCCCGTTCGGCGACTGCCCGCGCCGTCGTCACGTCAGCAGTCCTGTTCTTGCTCCTCCTCCCGCGGCAGGCGCCCGCGCAACAGATGGACCCCGCGATGGAGCCCGAAGCGGGGCACCAGATGCAGCACCGGATGTTCCGGCTGCCGCTGGGCGACTGGCACGTCGTCGGGATGGGCCAGGTCTCTCCCGTGGTCACCACCGGAGGCCCGGACAACGGGGAAGGCGGCGAGCTTCGCCGCACCGAGTGGTATCTGACCCAGCCGGACTTGATGGCGAACCTGGAGAGCCCGTCCCGCCGACTTGTCCTGCGTACGATGCTCAACCTCGAGGGGGTGACCCTGGGAAGCGGTGAACTCACCTACGGGGGATGGGGAGAAGGCTTCATCGACAAGCGGCATCCGCACACGCTGCTGCACGAGGCGATGCTCAGCTGGAACCTCTGGGAAATCGCCGGAGGAGTGTTGTCGTCCTCGAGCGCTGGACCGTAAGCGGGATCTGGCGTCTCGCCGGATGGAGCCTGGAAGCGGGTGTCTTCGGAGGCACCGAACCGGAGGGGCCGTATGACTTCTCGAACATCCGCAGCTTCCCCGACTCCTGGTCGGGCCGCCTGACGCGGAGGTGGACATCGGGAGCCGGATCCGCCACCGAGTGGGAGGCCTCCGTCTCCCACGCGCGCGTCACCGAGTCACACCATGGCCACGAGGAGACCACCAGGCTACTGAACGCGGCGCTGCGCCGTTCGGGGCCGGCTGGCCGGGGGATGCTCTACGGGTTGACCGAAGCGTCGCGCAGCGATCCCGAAGACTCCGAGGGATACTTCAGCCTCCTCGCGGAGATGCGCTACGACGCGAACCGTCACCAACCCTATCTGCGGCTGGAATACGCGACGCGCCCCGAGTATGCGCGGATGGGGCCGGCCGGCTCGGACGACTTCTTCCGCTACGATCACGACGGGCACGCGACGGGCGCGACCCGATGTCTCATCGCCACGGCGGCCTACGCCCGGCAGCTGAGCTCGGATCCGGTGAGTCTGCGCCCCTTCCTGGAAGTGCAGTATCACCGGGCCCGCGCCGAGCGAGGCAATCTGCCGCGGGGCAAGTTTCCCGGGGCCGACTCGTCGTTCTGGGTGCTGTCCCTGGGAGCGAGGCTATTCCTTGGAGGCGGCCCCATGAGGATGGGGAGTTACGGGCTGCTGGACCCGATGACGGTGATGGGGCGGGGGATGCCAAAATAGCTAGATTGCTAGTCATATCTACGGGCAACGAGCGGAGCGCGCGGAACATGGTCATCGTCAATGTCCACCAGGCCAAGACGCAGCTTTCCCGGCTGCTGGCGCAAGTCGAGGCAGGCGAGGAAGTCGTGGTCGCCCGCCGGGGCAAACCCGTCGCGCGGCTGGTAACCTTCGAGCCCCGCGGCAAACGGCGCCCCGACGTCCTCAAGGGGAAGGTCATCATCCCCGACAGCTTCTTCGATCCGTTGCCGGAGGAAGAGCTGAAATCATGGGAAGGCGAGTAGCGTCACGATGCGGGTGTTGCTGGATACCCATGCCTTCCTCTGGTGGATCGCCGACAGCGGGCGCCCGTCCGTGGCAGCGCGCCAGGTGATTGCTGACGAAGCGAACGACATCGTCGTCAGTGCTGCGTCCGCCTGGGAAATCACGACAGGTACAGGATCGGCAAGCTCGCCGGCGCTGAGCCGGTGGCGCTCGATGTTGCGGGCGCCATCTCGGCTCAGGGCTTCGGACACCTTCCGATCAGTGTCGTCGACGCCGAACGCGCGGGACGGCTGCCCGGACCTCACCGCGACCCCTTTGACCGGATGCTTGCCGCGCAGGCTCTGGCGCGCGACCTGGCGGTCGCATCAGCGGATGACGCTGGAGGAGGCCGCTTCGACCTCACGCTGGGGTACTAGGACAGACAAATGATGCGTCTGGCGATCGCGTTCCTGGTGGCCCTTCAGGGCTGCACCCTACTTGAGGCGCTTGACGGGTCGTCGTCGTTCCATATCAGGGTCACCGGAAGCGGTTCCGCGTCGCACCCGGAGACCGGCGAAGTGATACAACTCAACAACTCGCTGGACGACTTCCGGGGCTTCGCCGGCTTGGAGATCGAGCTCTTCGGCCTCGACATACCCGACAAGATCACGGCCGCAGACCTCGGGGAGAACTGGAAGACCCGAGTGTTCGATGTGCCAACTTCCGGCACGGCCCGCGCCGTGTTCACGCTCTTGGGCGAAGACGGTACAGCCGTCGCGCAGGGCTCGGGGTCCTGGCTCAACAGAGAGGGCGTCGATTGGCACTTGACCATCACGCGCGGACCGATTCCGTTCGAGGTCGACATCCGTCCTGACGGGAGCACCGAGTGTTGGTGGTGGTGGTGCGAGCAGGCGTGGGGCCTAACCATCCGCGAGGATGAGCAGAACTACCCAAGCGAGATGCTCTGGGTGAGGCTCTACGGCGTGGTGCGCGGCGAGTGCGCTGATCTCTGCTGAGACTGATCCCGGTTCGAAGCGCACGCTGGCCCAATCAGCGGGAACCGATTGACGGGAACTCCGGCCCGCTCCCCGTCGCAGCGCCAGCTGTGCCCGCCGAGGATAGGCCACGGCTCGGCCAAGGTCGTTGAAAGCGTATTCGCGGTCCTGAATCGTGGCGGCTACTTCATGTTCGACCTCAACATGGAAGAAGGCTTCCGGTCGAGATGGCGCGGTTCGTTCGGATTTGTGGAGGAGGATCACGTCTGCGTGGTTCGCTCTTCACATGATGCAAACGAAAAGATCGGAAGGTTGGACGTCACCCTGTTCGAGCTGAAAGGTTCAGACTGGGTGCGGACCGACTTCCCTCTGATTCAACGCTGATATGAAGAACGTGAGATGCGTTGGGCGACCCCTTCTGGGTGGACGAGGACGCGCTGCTAAGCGACGACCGGCCGAAGGACGACTGGGACCGGATTCGAAAGAGGGGGAATCCTTGCCAGGGCACGGGCGTTTGCCGATCGTGTATGTGCAATATTGCACAGGAGGATGAATGACCACACAGGCTTTGGCTGAATACCTTGGCGGACGGCAGGCTCTCGGTCGTGACATCCGGTCCGACCTCGACCTGGACGATGCGATCCGGTCCGGGCTGCCTGTCAAAGCCGTTGAGAGCGTAGTGAAGACCGGTGCTCTGCGCGCATCCGAACTTCATACACTGGTCATCCCACGGCGTACGCTTGCCCACAGGAAGCGCCTGGGGAGGCGGCTGAGCAGCGAGCAGTCGGACCGCCTCACCCGAGTGGTCCGCGTCGTGGCGTCGGCCGAAGAAGCCATCGGCGACGGTGCCAAGGCAAAACGCTGGCTCCGCAAGCCCAACCGCGCCCTCCGGGGACAACGGCCCCTGGATCTTCTGGCCAGCGATGTCGGCGCCCGCCTTGTGGAGCGGGTGCTGGGGCGCATCGAGCATGGGCTGGGCGCGTAGCGCGAAGGCCACACTCCCTGACACGCTGAATCGCGCTTGGAACTCTGGCGGATCACCCGCGAGGCTTACGCGGCACTGGATGGCGAGGGAGCCCGCCTCTACGGGGCACGGTGGACTCCTCGCGGAACGCCCGCGGTCTACGCGGCTTCCCACCTCTCGCTGGCAGCCCTGGAATACCTGGTGCACATCGACGCGGAAGACGCACCGGACGATCTGGTTGCTCTGCGCATAAGCGTTCCGGACGATGTGACCGAACTGGCCTACGCGCCTGCCTCTCTGCCCGCCGATTGGCAGCAGACTCCGTCACCGCCCCAATGCCAGGCGATCGGTAGCGAATGGGCCAGGGGGGGGAAAAAGCTACTACTACGGGTTCCATCCGTGCTCGTTCCCGAAGAGAGCAACGTGCTCGTGAATCCGATGCATCCGGGCGCTGTCGGGGTCAGGCTTATCGGGTCTCGTCACTTCTCCTACGATGTCCGTTTGTTGACCTAGACCGATCTCGGGAGCCGCCTTAGTCGGCGACCGGCTCGTCTGCCGAAGACACCGGCTGTGCCGGTCGCTCGAAGATGCTCGGCGATCTCCAGTTCGAGATCACGCCCCCTGGCCCAGATCTCGCCGCCCGCGACACCCTCCTCCTCCAGAGCGCGGTAGACCCATGGCACGATGAGGAAGTAGCGCAGGCGGGTCTGGACGGTGCTCACCGCCCCACCAGGATGCCTTCGTCGAACGATTGGTTTCGGGGGGACGCTACCGGACTGCCAGTGAAGTGGTGCGGCACGGGTTGCGCCTGCTCGAAGAAGCGGAGCATCGAAGGCTGCTTGAGAAGTGGGTCTTCGAGGGACTAACCGAGGAGGAGAGGGACAGGATCCCACGCTCGCGACACCCTTCCAACCCAGGACGAGGGTGAGGACCGCCGCATAGAGGAGTTCGCCCAGGCCCAGCGCCCACCAGATGGGCACGGTCTTTGAGACGTCGTTGGCGAAGAAGTCTGCCAGGAATCCGTAGAAGAAACCGCCCACCACGAAGAGCGTGACCGCCCCCGCGACCGTTGCCAGCAGGAAGTTCTTGTTCACGCGATAATGTCGTGAATCACCTCGCCGGCCACATCCGTCAGCCGGAAATCACGACCGCTGTAGTTGTAGGTCAGCTTCTCGTGGTCGATGCCCATCAGGTAGAGGATGGTCGCGTGCAGGTCGTGGATGTGGACCGGGTTCTCCACGGCCTTGAAGCCGAAGTCGTCGGTGGCGCCGTAGGTCATGCCGCCCTTGATGCCGCCGCCGGCCAGCCAGATGCTGAAACCGAACGGGTTGTGGTCGCGGCCGTTGACCAGGCGTCCGCCGGCGCCCCCGCCCCCCGTCTCGAGCACGGGCGTGCGCCCGAACTCGGTGCCGCACACCACCAGGGTCTCGTCGAAGAGGCCCCCTGTGGGCTGCCCGCTCACTGGCTTCTCATCCCTTTCCGTCGGGCTCGTCCGGCACTGGGATCGCGAACAGGTCTCGCTGCTTCTCATGCGGAACCGGAAGGACCCCGACTTCGCGAGAGCCTTGCGCTCGTCGCCAGAGTGCTTGGTCAGCGGGCACGTGATCCAATCGTATAGCCGGTACTGCTCCCGTTCTTCCAATCGCCGGAACGGCACCGGATAAAGACGCACCCAGGTTCCATCTTCGCGGAGTCCCGCAGTGCACACGGTCTCTCCGTATGTCTTCGAGAGCTCCGGGTAGGTCTTGACGGTAACGAGTATGCGGTCCCCGGTTCTCATGCCGTCCTACAGGTGTCTTGGCAACAGGGGCCTGGAGGCGGTCTTGACGATGGCTGTGGCGAGGCGGGAACGATGACAGTCCCGTGAATCGCGTTCATAGCAGGTGATCGCCACCCGTTCTCCCGCGTCGATCCATCCGGCGATTCAGACCACGGCGTCCCGACAGCGCGGCAAAGTTGTGGCTTCGTACCGGGCAAAGAGGCGGTTGTACGCTGCCCGGTCGCTAAGGCTGGCGCGGTGCTTGGATTCGAAGTAGGCCTCGTAGCTTCGTCCTTCGTAGCCGATCGTTGCGAGGAGGCCGCCATTCGGGCTGCCGCTGTCTTCGGGAGCTTCGCTGCGATCGTGACCGCCGACTGGCGTTTGGCGATTCCCATCGGTTCCAGAAGCGTCGCCTCGCCTCCGTAGACGAGCCGCGAAAACGGCCACATCGCGGTTCTTGAGCTTACCCGCGAGCCGACGCCCCTCCGCGGTGAGATGCCAGGCACCGGAGGCGAGGATGCCGTGTCGCGCGAGCCTGTCCCGGTCGGCTGCGGCAGTAAAGGAACGAGGACCGTGCTCCTGGGCGACAAAGTCATACGGTGCGTCAACGCCTCGCTCCCGGCACCGGCGGCTGTAGTCGAAGAGGAGGCGCTGGAAGTCGCAGTCTCGCATCTCTCCCCCAAAGGCGCGCAGGAGAGAAAGAAGGACGCGTTGGCGATGGAGCAAACGCGGTGGCGCCGCCAAGACTACTTCACTCATCGGAGACCATCTTCATTCGGGATCGATTTCTGTCAGTGTAACGGTACTGCCGCGCCGTACGCCCCGCACCGAAACTACCGAGTTCCACAGCGGACGGACGATGTCGTCCATCATCTCGGGTACAACCTTCACCTTGTGTTCACCGTCATCAGCAACGATTCTAATCTCGTTGCTTGTACCCCGCGCATCCGCAAAAAGCAGGGTGCCGTGGATCTCCACAACACGCTCCTCCTTTGGGGTGCGGTCGGCGGCAGACTGCCGGACATCCTTCTTGGTACGAGTGAATCCAATCATGCGAGGCCCGTCAATCCCAGAGGCCGTGAATCCGACCTGTTTGATGTTAGCGCCATCGGGTGCGATCTTTTTCGCAAGCGCGAGGGCGTTTTGACGATAGGAGTCGTCTGGGATCAGTTCTTCAAGCTGATCTTCAACAGATCCGTTCACTTTCTCGACAATCGTCAAGAAGTCGTGAATCACTGCCGGTAGCTCCGGCAGGTCAAGGAGCCCAGGAAGGTGCAGTTGACCATGACCCAATCGGATGGACACCGAGTAGCTCGCCGCCCTCGGCAGGGAGACATGCGGACTCAAGATAGTTCCGGATCGCGGCCTCGGGAGGCCCCCGGTGCCTGAACGGTCTCTCTGCTCTTCTTTCGGTGATACGCGTGATCATCTTCAAGGTATCATCCACACGGGCTCGATAGCCCGTCCATTCGGTGATTCCCAACCCCACTCCAGGGCCTGAAAGGGTCATCTGAATTTCGTGGTCGGCGAGGACTACCCCTCGCGCGTGCAGGTGCCGGTGGAAGTTGGATTGTTCCCAGACTTCGCGCAGTTCGTCGGCAATCTCAGGCGGCGGGTCCCCAGCTAGCCCAGCCGACGCAAGCTTTTCTGCTAGCCGGATCTCCCTGCACTCCAGAGCGAGCCAAGCGGCGCTCCGGTGCATAACCGCGAAGGTCATTGGGGACGGGCTATGGAGAGCGCCAAGTGCCGCTACCTCGCTCTCCAGGGCCTGCGCGTAGAGCCGGCCAGCTTCATCCAGATTGCCTGCTGATTTGGATCGATCCGCTAGGAATGCGAGGTCCATCGCCCGATCGTGAGCGGCGCGGGACTCATTCATAGTGTCGCGACCGTAGCCGTCGGTCGCCCGAATTCCACGACGATGGCGTCACGGTGTCTCTCACTCATCCGAGACCATGATCCGCAGGGCGCGGAGCGCGACGCCACATCCAAGATCGTCGCGCGGATGCACCCTATACTCGAGCGCCGAGGCAAGGGACCGGCGAGCGGTGACGTTGGCGGGCATGGCGAACAATCTACCCAAGCGACAACTGCGGGTCCACCGAGGACCGCTCCTCGGCTCGCAACTCGAATCCGGCCCAAGCCGCCCTCGATGCCCCCGCCGGCCAGGCGGATGCTGAAGCCGAACCCTGGCGGAATACTTGTTCTCCCCCGCCCCTCTCAGGCATCTTGCCTCATGCATCGCCTCTTCGCCCTCCTCGCCTTCCTGGCCCTCTCCTGGTCCCACGTCGCCGCGATTCGGTGTGCGACGGGCGGATCAACGATCCGGGAACCGGCCGAAGCCGCAATGGCACACCACCACGGAGCCTCGCAACCCACGGGCGGAGAATCCTCCCACTCCCACCGGCACGAAGATCCCGGGCGTGGAGAGTGCACGATGATGCTGGTCTGCACCTTCGCCTCGGTTGAACCCTTGCGCCCGGCCGAAATCCGGTCGCTCCCCGGCGTCGCCTTGCACGCCGAGCGCTTCGTCCAGCAAGCCCTCGCCATCGTCGCGTGGAGCGTCGATCCGCCGCCACCTCGCCATCACATCTGAGCCTCGGTAGCGCCCGTCCCGGGCGTTTCTCTCGGATGTTCACCCCCACGGCGAGGTATCCGTGTACACATACCGATCCGTGGCGACTGCCCGCGCCGTCGTCACGTCAGCACTCTTCTTCCTGCTCCTCCTCCCGCGGCAGGTGCCCGCGCAACAGGCGGAGCCCCCGATGGAGGCTGAAGCGGGGAACCGGATGCAACACCGGATGTTCCAGCTCTCGCTGGGCGACTGGCATGTCGCCGGGATGGGCCAGATCTTTCCGGTGGTCACTACGGGGGGCCCCGACAACGGGAAAGGCCGTGAGCTTCGCCGCACGGAATGGTATCTGACCCAGCCGGCCTTCATGGCGAACCTGGAGAGCCCGTCCCGGCGGCTTGTCCTTCGCACGACGCTCAACTTCGAGGGGGTCACCCTGGGAAGCGGTGAACTCACCTACGGGGGATGGGGAGAAGGTTTCATCGACAAGCGGCATCCGCACACGCTGCTGCACGAGTTCATGCTCAGCTGGAACCTCTGGGAGATCGCCGGAAGAGGGTTGTCGCTGTCCGCGGGAAAGGGCTTCGCTCCCTACGGCACCGACGATCCCATGTCCCGCCCCGGGCTCAAGTATCCCACAAACCATCATCTCTCGCAGGTTCTCGAGCGCTGGACCGTGAACGGGATCTGGCGTCTCGCCGCATGGAGCCTGGAAGCGGGTGTCTTCGGAGGCACCGAACCCGAGGGGCCGTATGACTTCTCGAACATCCGCGGCTTCCCCAACTCCTGGTCGGGCCGCCTGGCGCGCAGATGGACGCAGGGAGCTGGCTCCGCCACCGAGTGGGAGGCCTCCGTCTCCCACGCCCGCGTCACCGAGCCGCACCATGACGAAGAGACGACCACCAGGCTGCTGAACGCGGCGCTGCGCCGTTCGGGACCGGCTGGCCCGGGGATGCTCTACGGGCTGGCTGAGGCATCGCGCAACGATCCCGAGGACTCCGAGGGATACTTCAGCCTCCTCGCGGAGATGCGCTACGATGCGAACCGTCACCAACCCTATCTGCGGCTGGAATACGCGACGCGGCCGGAGTACGCACGGACGGGGCCGGCCGGCTCGGACGAGTTCTTCCGATACGATCACGACGAGGAAGCGACCGCTGCGACCCGATGGTTCATCACAACGGCGGCCTACGCCCGGCAGATCAGTTCCCACTCGGTGAATGTGCGCCCCTTCCTGGAAGTTCAGTACCACAGGGTTCGCGCCGAAAGAGGGAATGTCCCGCGGGGCGAGTTCCCCGGGACGGACTCGGCGTTCTGGGTGCTGTCCCTGGGAGCAAGACTCTTTCTTGGAGGCGGCCCCATGAGAATGGGGAGCTACGGGATTCTGGACCCGATGACCACGATGGGCCGCATGATGGGCGGGGGGATGGGGATGCCCGAGGTAAGCACGCGATGACGCTGCCTCTTCGAAAGAGTGTGTCATCCGCGGCATGTAGCCCTGGGGCCCCAGAGGGATCCGACGGAAGTGGAGGAGCAAGGAAAGCGACCAGGGCAGCCTTCGCTGCGGGAGCTCGCCGTGGCAAACTCTCTCCTGGCCGCATCACCAATGCGGATTGTGCTACGTTCCGTGCCGATTCTGAGTTTCGACAATCGGCGATCAGCACCACCGCGTCGCGGTCTGAGCGCGTGAAGCAAACAACAGACCGCGCGCGGAGGATGGGGGGATCTCGGCCAACCTCGAGAGACGTGTTTATATAGAAAAGGTGCCCAGGCTGATTTCCCGGTCGACATTGAGCCCGCATACGGATCCCGACACTTTCGCTGTCGGAACGGAACCACTGAGAGCGGCATCGACTGGCGACAGCTTCGACGTGATCGTGGTGTCCAGGCTACAACTGCCGGACCTCTGTCCGTTCGTCCAACTGAAAGATCCGGAAACCGTAATCTCGAGTGAGAAACTGAATTCTTCCGGGACGGTCGTGAACGAAATCGACTGGGCGAGGCCCGGATCGGCGTCCAGCGTGAAGGTCACTTCATCGCCCGTGAAGGTGCAACCGTCAGCAACCAGGGTGCCGGACAACTCTATTCCCGCCGCGCCCTGTGCATCGTCTTGAGAGAATCTCACTTCCCCCTGGAACACGGCTTGGCCCCCTCCGGTGCATGGGGTGGTAGCGTCCAGGCGGACGCGCCCAGCGGGCGGATCTGTCGTGACCGTCGGCGAATCGCCTTCGATGAGGCTGCTTCCGTACACCAGAAGGTTGCCCCCGAACAGTCCTTGAACGAAGGCATTCGCTTCGGCCTGGGTCATTTCATCATCGTCCGTACCTGTGGAGTCTTCCCGGCACGCTGTCAGGGCGAATGTGACCTGCGCAACCAGCAAGACGAGTAGAGGCGCTGACAGCATCGTGCTGCCACTATTTCTTGAAAACATCGTTCGAATTCTCCTGGAATGAATTGCTGAGACCATCGACTGCGCTCCTCCGGATTCCAAGCCTGGTGTCGCGGCTCGCGGTACCGAATCGCACGCGGTCACCAGCCCTGATGGCAAGTCCCATGCCACAGCCCGTCCCCAACCGATGCCATCGCATGTCCATTTCGCGCCCGTAGACCCAGGTTGTGCTGGAAGACGCAGCATCGACGCGCAGACCTGAGTGTCGGCCGACTACCGAGCTCCGCCCCTGTTGAGCATCACCGCAATCAATGCCCCCGCGACCGTTGCCACGAGGAAGTTCTTGTTCACCGGGCCTCCACAAATGGGTTGAAGTGCAGACTGCAGATGACCATCCGAGGATGATTCTGTTCGGAGGCCTCATTCTCCAGACCCAACCCGTCCTCGACAAACGCCTCGATCAACGCGTCGTGAAGGCTGGTTGCGATGAGCGAGCCACTGGTGAGATCGATCAGGTCGATGCGGCTCTGGAAGATCTTCCGCGGGTCATCGTCGGTCGGTCCATAGACTATCCGCCCATTGGGCATAACGCGCTCCTCCATGTGGTCTTGCCAGTCATCCCTTCGAGCCACGCTGATCACCCAGAGCTGCTGTTCGTCGTCAACCTGCATTGCGAGAATCTGATTGCGCGGAGGGTTGTCGGGAGACCAGGGTTCGGATGATGCTTCTCTCTCATTCAGCCTCGGTCCTCTGAGCCCGAGGATCCTGCGGCCACTCTCATTCCATACCTGAATGAGGTAATCGTCGGGCTGAGCGCTGTAGATCCGTCCCTGTCGATCGACCTCCAATACCCGGTGCGAGCCGGTCGGCGAACGAACGTCCGCCTCCATGCCGAACGAATGGAGGATCCCCGATCCATCGACGATGTGGAGAGGCAGGCCCAACGACCCGGCAGTCATCCTGATCTTGTTCAGCAGGTATCTCCTCTCCTCGCCGATGTACGCGGGCGATCCCTGCCTCGCCAACTCGATCTTGGCTGAGCGCTTCCGGCTACTGTTTTCCTGTCGCGATGTTCACGTGGGCGCGTGCAGATCGTGGATGTGGACCGGGTTCTCCACGCCCTTGAAGCCGAAGTCGTCGGTGGCGCCGGATGCCCTGGAGCGGGCCGATGGCGCGGCTGCTTCTACAGGCTCGGCCAGTAACTCGCGACAGCGCTCGACGTCACCTTGACCACGGGCACTGGAGATGAGATGCATCGTGCCTGGCGCGATCGGCAATGCCACGAGCGTTGCCTTGTCTCGGAAGGTGACGTCGGGGATGGGCGCCATCATCGGAACGGTCCGCGCCAATGTCGACCGTATCCTGGATCCGAACAGCTTCGGACACTGACCTCGGCAGAACTCAGCCTCTGCCCCTGTTGAGCAATGTCGCAATCAATGCGCCGGCCACCCCGCTGGTGACGACCGCAATCAAGGTGTGCCCGAAAACAGTGGCGATCGTCTGCACGTCTTCCATCGTCGCGTACCCCATCAGCGCCATTGACAGACCGATCAGAGCCCCGATCGTGGCCCCGGCCTGGAAACCCTCTTTGGCGTTGGCGACATCCTTCCAACCCAGGGCGACGGTGAGGACTGCCGCATAAACGAGTTCGCCCAGGATCAGCGCCCACAGGATGGGCACGGCCCTGTCGATGTCGTTGGCAAAGAAGTCTGCCAGGAACCCGTAGAGCAGGCCGGCCAGCACCAGGAGTGTGACCCCGCCCGCGACCGTTGCCATCAGGAAGTTCTTGTTCACCGGGCCTCCGCAAATGGGTTGAAATCGAGCCTCCAGATGACCATCCGAGGGTGATACTGTAGTTCGGAATCCACATTCTCGATAGCCAACCCATCTCCGGCAAAGGCCTCGAGCAACGGGTCGTGAAGGCCGGTGGCGATGAGCGAGCCGCTGGCGAGATCGATCAGGTCGATGCGGCTCTGGAAAATCTGACGGAAGTCATCGTTGGTCGGCCCATAGGCCATCCGCCCATTCCGCATGACCCGCTCTTCCATGTGATCCTGCCAGTCGTCCTTCAGAACGTCACTGATCACCCAGAGTCGCTGTTCGTCGTCGACCTGCATTGCGAAGATCTCATTGCGCGGGGGGTTGTCGGGCGACCAGGGCTCGTATGATGCTTCTCTCTCATTCAGCCTCGGTCCTCTGAGGCCGAGGATCCTGCGGCCACTCTCGCTCCACACCTGAATGAGGTAGTCGTCGGGTGGAGTGCTGTAGATCCGTCCCTGTTGATCGGCCGCCAATACCCGACCTCGGTCGGCCCGCAGGTGCGCGCCCGTCTCCATGCCGAACGAATGGAGGATGTCCAATCCATCGACGATATGGAGAGGCACGCCCACCAACCCAGCCGTCATCCGGTTCGTGTTTACGGCGTATCTCCCTTCCTCGCCGAGCGGTACCGCGAGGTGGAGCCCTCCTGGGTGAAGATACCTGTCCGAGTAGAGGGAGAAGTCGGCGTTCACAACGGTCTCCCTTCCGGTATCGAGGTCGACGATATGAACCCGTCCCTCGCTGTCGGTGCGGACTGGAGCCGGACGGTAGAACTCCATGGGTCCGTCCCCGGCTCGGCCGACCTGCCTCAGGAATCTTCCTTCAGCATCCCAGACCTTCACTGTGCCTTCCTGTTGCTGGCCTACCCAGTAGTTGCCGGAATCATCTATCGCCACGTACCTCGACCATTCGATGTACCCCGGCCCTATCGTGTCACCAAGAGTCACGACGCGATCAACGGTTATGCAGCTTCCGCACGTTGCCGCACTCTCAAGGATGTCCACCGTGGCGGTGCTGTCCTGCAGTGTGGTCAGATCCGGGCGGGCGTCGGGGACGCCACAACCGGAGAGCCAGCCCGATAGTGCGACGGCTAGCGGCAGCGATGCTCTGGTGGACTTGGGCATCTTGGAGTGCTTCCGGCTACTGGTTTCCTGTCCCGACGATCACGCAATGATGTCGTGAACCACCCTTCCATGCACATCGGTCAGCCGGAAGTCACGCCCACTGTAGTTGTAGGTCAGCTTCTCGTGATCGATGCCCATCAGGTAGAGGATGGTCGCGTGCAGGTCGTGGATGTGCACCGGGTTCTCCACGGCCTTGAAGCCGAAGTCGTCGGTGGCGCCGTAGGTCATGCCGCCCTTGATGCCGCCGCCGGCCAGCCAGATGCTGAAGCCGAACGGGTTGTGGTCGCGTCCGTTGACCACGCGGCCCCCGGCGCCCCCGCCCCCCGTCTCGAGCACGGGCGTGCGCCCGAACTCGGTACCGCACACCACCAAGGTCTCGTCGAAGAGGCCCCGTGACTTGAGGTCCTTGACCACGGCCGCGAAGGGCTGGTCCGAATCCCTCGCGTTCTTGCGGTGCTGGAAGATGTCCGCATGGGCATCCCAGGGATCGCCCTTGGCGTAGTAGACCTGCACGATGCGCACGCCCCGCTCCACCAGCCGCACCGCCATCAGGCAGCCGCGCGCGGTGCTCCCCGGCCCGTACAGCTTCTGGGTCGCCACGCTCTCGCCGCGGATGTCGAACACGTCCGGGGCCTCGGTCTGCATGCGGTAGGCGGTCTCCATCACCTGGATGGCGCCCTCGATCTGCGGATCCTCCTCCTCCAGGCGCTCCAGGTGCAGCCGGTTCAGCCTCTCGACCAGGTCCACCTCGCGGCGCTGGCCCTCCAGGTCCTTCTCCTCGCCGCGGATGTTGGGGATCAGGCGCTCCGGGTCGAAGTCGTCCTCGATCCTCGGCACCTTGTCGGAGATGTAGGTGCCCTGGTGGATGGCCGGCAGGAAAGCGTTGCTCCAGAGGGGCGGGCCCACGACGGTGGGCTGGTCCGGGCAGAGCACCACGAATCCGGGAAGGTTCCTGTTCTCGCTCCCGAGCCCGTACGTGAGCCACGACCCCAGCGAGGGCCGGCCCGGCTGGATGTGCCCCGTGTTCATCATGAGCAGCGAGGGCTCGTGATTGGGGATCTCGGTGTGCATCGAGCGGATCACGCAGATGTCGTCCGCGCACTCGCCCACATGCGGGAACAGCTCGCTGACCTGGAGCCCCGACTCGCCGTATCGGCTGAAGCTGAAGGGCGACTTCATGAGCGCACCGGTGCGCCGCTCGGTCTTGATTTCGCCGGTCGGCAGGGGCTGGCCGTCGTACTTCTCGAGCTCCGGCTTGGGATCGAAGGTGTCGACCTGCGAGACCCCTCCGTTCATGAACAGGAAGATGATGTTCTTCGCGCGCGGCGCGAAATCGGGCCTGGGCATCGGGGTGCCCATCGACGACACGAGCCCGCTCGAGGCCTCGAGCATCGACGTGCCCACCAGGCTGGCGAAGGCCATCATGCCGAAGCCCGCGCCCATGGTCTTCAGAGCCTCGCGGCGAGTGCGCGGGGGCCCGTGGGTCATCCCGCATCCGTAATGATGATCAGACATCAGTTCACAAACCTGAATTCGGCGACGCTGAACAGGGCGCGGGCGTACTGTACCCAGGCCCGCATGGACGCTCTCTGCTCAGCTGAATCGCTCTCAGTTTCCTCTGTAGAGGCATCGTCTTGCGCCTCTGCGTCTACTGCCTCTTCATCCCCCGCGTCTTCATCCTCCGCGCCGGCGCCTGCGGCCGAGGCATCCCCTGCCGACGCATCTCCTGCCGACGCATCCGTCCCGGCATCCTCACTGCTCTCGCTCTCGGCTCTTTCCATCTCTTCCACAAGGAAGGCTGCGCGCCGCTCCTCGAGGAATTCCAGTCCGGCCGCGATCTCGGGATCGGTGGCTTCGCGGGAATAGAGCAGCAGATAGGCGGTTTCGATCATCTCGCGGTCGGGGAAGACCATTGGCGCCTCGCTGGCTTCTCCGTTGTCGTCCGCGCCAGCGGTCGCCTCGCCTCCGTTCCCTCTCCCGCCGTTGCCCGACTGTCCGTTTTCGTCGCTTGACTGCTCGGTTTCGTCGCTTCCCGAAAAGCGTCCATTCCCATTCTCCGCCTCTCCCTCAGCAACCACACCAGTCGGCGCCGTCTCCTCCACCAGCCGCTTCACCAGCAGCTCGGCCTGCCGCCGGACGAAGGGACTGTTCATGAAGTACAGGCTCTGGCCGGGGACGTTGGTGGTGTAGCGTCGCTCCGCGGACAGGCTCGGATTCGGGAAGTCGAAGGTCTGCAGTAACTCGTCGACCTGGAAGCGGCTCACTTCGCCGTAGAGGGTGCGGCGGTTGTTCTCCTCGTCGCGCAGACTGAGCGAGGGCCCGCCCACCTCGGGGTCCAGATCCCCGGACGCATGCAGGATCGCGTCGCGGATGCTCTCCACGTCGAGCCGCCGCCGGTCTGCGCGCCAATAGTAGCGGTTGGCGCCGTCGATCTGCTCGTTGCCGGCATGCCGCCCGCTCGCGAGCTGGTAGGTGGTCGAGAGCATGATGTCCCGGTGCAGCTGCTTGACCGACATCCCGCCCTCGACGAAGCGCGAGGCCAGGTATTCCAGCAGCTCGGGGTTCGTGGGCCGCTCTCCCATCAAGCCGAAGTTGCTGGGGGTGTCGACGATGCCCGTGCCCATGTGCCAGCGCCACACGCGGTTCACGATGACGCGCGCCGTGATCGGGTGCTCGGCGATGGCCTCCGCGAGCGGGAGACGGCCGCTCCCATCCGTGTACGGCTCGGCCCCTTCCTCGGAAAGCACCGTCAGGAAGCCGCGCGGCACTGCTTCCCCGAGATTCGTGGGGCTGCCGCGAATGTGCAGGGCGATGTCGGTCAGGTCCTCCGGCTCCTTGTCGCGCACGCCCATCGCGAAGGGGAGGTCCGGCAGCTCTTCCTCCAGCTCCTCGAGGCGCTCGCGCATGGTCGAGATATGATCCATTGCCACCCGGCCAAGCTGCCGCTCCAGGCCCCAACCGCGGAATCGGAACAGCCCCGGCGCCGGGAAGAAGGTGTCCAGCTCGTTGTCCAGATCGCTCCGGAAGATGTCCGAGTAGAGATTGAAGCGCTCCCGCTCCATGGTCTCCAGCTCGAGCTGGTGCCGGTCGAAGAAGCTCTCGAAGCCGTTGGGCATCGACGTCGACTTCACTTCCTCGAGCGGCGTGCCCTTGGCGATGATGCGCCGGTTGCGCTCCTCGAGCCTGTCCTGCTCCGCGACCACTTCAAGCACCAGACGCTGAAAACCGTCCGCCAGCTCCTGGGCTTCGTCCTCCTCCGCGTCCCCGCGGGCGATCATCGCCTGCCAATCCATCAGGAACGGATAGTGCTTCGGCTCCTTGCCGAGGAAGCGGATCCAGCGCTGCAGCGTCTCAAGGTCGACCTTGGCCTGCCCGGCGGCCCGCTCGGGCGGAAGCTGCGGCCTGCCGGTCACCTGCCACGCGGCCATCATGTAGCGCGACACCTGGAGCGAGAGCACCCGCGCCAGCTGGTCGCCCTCGGTGCTCAGGTACTCGTTGAGGCTCTTCTTCAGGCCGTCGATGAACTCCTTTTCCTTCTCGTAGGCCTCGGCTTCATCCTCCTCCGCAATCGGATACTCGTAGTAGTCGGAGTTGTTGAAGATGCCGGCGAGAGCGTAGTAGTCGTGGGTCCCGATGGGGTCGTACTTGTGATCGTGGCAGCGCGCGCACCCCACGGTGAGGCCCAGGAACCCGCGCGAGGTGACGTCCACCCGGTCGTGCCGCTCGTCCGCGCGCGCCACCGGGGGATCGGCGATGTCGTAGTACCAGGGGCCGCCGCCGAGGAAGCCCAACCCGCGAATCGCCTGCTCGCGCTCGGCCTCCTCCAGCAGGTCTCCCGCGATCTGCGCCTTGACGAACAGGTCGTAGGGCATGTCGCGGTTGAAGGCCTCGACCACCCAGTCGCGCTGGATGTGGGCGTTGGGATAGCGCTCGCGTCCCGAACCTCCCGGCGCCAGCCCGCGGGTGTCGTCCTCGCCGAAGCGGGCCACGTCCAGCCAGTGCCGGCCCCAGCGCTCCCCGTAGTGGGGGGAGGTCAGCAGCCGCTCCACGACCATCTCGAAAGCGTCCGGCGACGTGTCGTTGACGAAGGCCTCGACCTCCTCCGGGGTCGGGGGAAGGCCGGTGAGGTCGAAGGTGGCGCGCCGGATGAGCTGGCGCCGATCGGCCATCCCCAGCGGCTCGAGCCCCTTCTCCTCCAGCTTGGCGAGCACGAAGCGGTCGATGTCGGTGCGGACCCGGTCCGTGCTTTCGGGCTCGGGAACGGCTGGCTGGGCCAGCGGCCGGAACGACCAGAAGTCCCGCTCGGCGGCCGTCACTCCCCGCCGGGGGATCGCCAGCGGCGAGGTGAGCTCCGCCCACTCCGCCCCGGCCTGGATCCAGTCGACGAAGCCCTGGATCTCGGAGTCGGGCAGCTGGTCCGCGTCTCTCGGCATCTGGAGGTCGTCGTTCACATGCCGGAGCGCGGCGATGATGCGGCTCTGCTCGGGGTTGCCGGGGATGATCGCGGGTCCCCGCTTGCCCCCCTGGAGCATCCGCTCCCGGGAATCGAGCCTGAGGCCGCTGCGCTCGTCGTCGGTGTGACAGGAGAAGCAGCTGCGCTCGAGGACGGGGCGCACCTTGTCGACGAAGATGCGCGCGCCGGGCGAAAGTCCCTCGTCGGCGAGGGCTACGACCGCGGCTTCTTCCGCGCCTTCGGCCACTACCGGCCAGAGCGCATCCATGCGGATCCACTCGATGAGTCCCTCGATCTGCTGCGGGGTGAGCGGATCTTCATCGCGAGGCATCTCCTGTCCGTCGATCTCGTGACGCACTGTTTGGATCAGCAGGCTTCCCGAGGGATCTCCGGGGATGATCGCGGGGCCGGAGTCGCCGCCACGAAGCATCGCCTCTCTGGAGTTGAGGCGAAGATTCCCCCGGCGCAGCCGGCCGTGGCACTCGAAGCAGCTCGCGGCCAGCACGGGACGCACCCGGGTCTCGAAGAACTCCTCCGGGGACTGCGCGGAGGCAGGCTCGGAGAAGAACAGCGGAACTGCCAGGATCGGCAGGAGAGACCAGGGGCTGAGCTTCATGGCGCAGGGCTCCCGCGAATCAGACATGTGCCCATCAGACACGTGCCTGATGAAACCGGATACCAGTCTGTCATAATGCAACGCGAGATGCGGTTGCGCAAAGCGGTTTCGGGGTCGCAGGCGGCCATCCGCATCCCGCTCCGGGGTTGTTCTCACACCGGTTCGGCTGGCGAGAGTTGGCCGGTGGCATCTCGGGCCTCCTGGCTCCGACGCGTCAGCGTTTCAAAGCACCCTCTTCGTCTTCCCAGGCATCCTCCAAGGCTTCCCTGGCAGCGGCCTCGATCACCCACGGGATGGCTGAATCGCGGTAGAGCGCGGCTCCGTTGGAGAGGTTCGCACGCGCGGCCGATGGGACCGGGGACGCCCGGACCCTACCCGTCGGTGCATCCGCCAGGATTCTTCCCTTCGGCGTGAAGAACAGCACGGTCCCGTCGCGGTTCGTGCAGACCTTGACCCGCCCCTCGTGCACCGTGCGGTGGTGCCGCCGGCAGAGCAGCACCGTGTTCCCGAGGCTCGTCTCGCCCCCGTCGGCCCAGTGCTTCACATGGTGCGCCTCCGTGAAACGGCCCGCGCAGCCCGGAAAGCGGCATCCCCGGTCGCGTTCCTCCAGCGCCCGCCGGATGTGCGGTGGGATCGTGCGGCATCGATATCTTGTAAGTGACATAGTGACAACCATATATACCGAATCACAAGGAGATATTATCACCATTGGTATCCCTCGTCTTCGACGGAATCCATTGGACCGCAAGAGAGGTCCGCGGACGAGTTCGAGCGATCAATCGAGGGACTCCCAAGGCCGAGCGGCCGAGAGATCCGAGGATCCTTGGCGGGCCTGAAGTTGCTCTCAAAGCCTGGAGTCTTGCCTTGCAGGGCTTCAGGCCGGAAAGCTGAATGACGTCTTGTTCGATGGCCTGATCCTCTGCCGCCCGCGATAGGCGAGCGTCCTTGTCGCAACTTCCTCGGCCGAGTTGTTCCGAGTCAGGCCGCGGCGCGGTCGGTATCCCGTGCCGCCATCCGTGCTAGCGCTGGCGGGCATTCTACTCGGTTATGATCCGTGACATTCCTGTCGCAGGGTAGCAACGCAGGAACACGCGTCTACTCGATGTCGGATCGCGGGTCCGCGCTAGCCGGTGGCGCGGTCGGGAGTCGGCCTTCCCCGTTTGAGGTGCTACTCTACCTCACAGATTTGCTGTCTTCCGTAGCTTCACCTTAAGGGGATGTGACGAGCCATGACCAGCGGCAACGGCATATCGCGTCCGGCGTCCACGTCCGTCGCATTCCTGTCAGTCCTGCTTCTCTGTGCCTGCGGGGAGGCGGAGGGTCCCGCCTCGGCTCCCGTGGCCGCTACCCTCGACGAGGTGTTCGTCGTCGAAGCCGTCCTGCAGCTCGGCGAAGACCCTGCCGACTCGATTGCCGAGGTCGGCGACTTCGTCGAGCGGCGGGGCGGCGGCTATGTGATCGGTGACCGGTTGCTGCCCCGGGTGCGGAGCTACGACGAGGCGGGCCAGCTCGAGACAGCCTTCGGGAGGTTCGGAGACGGTCCTTTCGAGTTTCGGGGGATCAATGCAGTGGCGGAGACACCGTCAGGGGAGATCGTGGTGGCGGACTCGCGCCGGTCCCGGGTGACCTACCTGACTCGTTCCTTGGCTCCGGATACTTTCATGACGCTGCCGGGGGCTCCTTTGGATGTCCTAACGCTCGGACCTGACCTGCTCGCGCGGATGATGGTGGGAGATCCTAACCAACGCCGCTTCGGCCATCCACCACTCCTTCACCGGGTGACGCCGCCGGAGTTGGTATGGAGCAGCTACGAACTCCCGTTCAATAACTCCGAGAGGCCCTATTGGGGCTCCTACGCGGGTTATCCGATCGCGGTCAGCGGCGACTCGACATTTGTGATGTCTGGGCTGGAGTACCCGGTCACGATTATCGACGGCGCGGGAGAGACCGTGGGCACCCTTGGGGCCCCGTCCGCCTCCTTCCGGCCGATTCCCGTATTGGAACGGGGTGCGTTTGCCGATCTCGGGAGCTACGCCACTACGCTGGGAGAGTTTCTCGGGACCTTTGACGTCATCGACCGCATCGACGCGGTCGGTCAGCACCTGTTTCTGACGCGCGCCCGGTATGACCCCGAACGGCCATTGCCTCCCTTCCGGCTTCTGCACACGTCGCTCGAGGTCTACGACCGGCACACCGGAACCAAGCTCTATGAGGATGTCCCGCTTCCAGACGGATCCAGGGTCCTGGGCGGAGGCCGGTTCCTGTACCTTCTCCTGAACAGGGACTTTCCGCCCTGGCGGGTCGCTAAGCTCCGGCTCTTGACGGAGGACTGAGGCTAACGTCCGAGCCCCGGACGCGAGCTTGGTCGCAATGGCATCGCGCTTGCCGCCAACTCTGGGCCAGCGGTTAAATGAGGACGACAAACAGGAGGAGGCCTGGCCAGCCCCTGTTAGCGACACCGACCAGGATTCACTTGGCTTCTCGATCTGGCCGGCAAGCTGTTCGGGTTCGGGCTGCTTCTGAGCAGGAGGGCGACCGGGGAAGATGAACTTCCTCCCGGTCCTGTCCCCGCCTCAGGTGCCTCGCCCGGCGAGAAGGCGCTCTTGAAATATCGCTCCTCGGCGCCCCTGTTGGTGATGGTCGCCGGTCTCCTTGGCACGGCGTCCTGCACTTCCGAAGAGGGACGGATTGAGACGCAAGCGGCCCTGACCTGGGATGACGTCGGAGTGATCTCGACGTTCGGGGAAGTCGAACAAGCCGGTTGGTTGTCGCTTCTGCGAAGGCCTCGCGACGCGGTCATTCGTGGAGAACATGTCCTTATTCTCGATGAGTCGCCGCCATGGATTCGCGTTTTCAAGCGCGATGGCGAGTTTCTAGAGGCGTTAGTCCCGGCAGGCGAAGGACCGGGTGAAGCCGTGCGTCCGTCTTCGCTTGCAACCGCCAGTGGTGACGGCTTCCTCCTAACCGACCGACTCGGAGTCTCTCGCCTCAACCGAGAGGGCCAGTTGCTTGCATTCGCCCGGCGTACAGCATACGCGCCCCTGGGAGCCGTGGAGGCCTGTTCAGGCCGACTTTTCGTTGTGACTCGGGCCACCTTCCCGGAATCTGCTGCGGTTTTGGGGAAGATCATGCCGGGAGGATTGCTTGACACCCTCCTTGTCTTCGCCCCGTCACGTTTGAATAGCAGGGCACATCATACATGGTTCAGCCGCGGAGACGCGTTCGGGCTGTTGGTGTACACTGAAGAGGCTGGGCGTCCTCGTCTTCTTCGGGTCGGTTGTGATGGCGAAGTACTCCGCGAGGTCACCTTGGATCCTCTCGGCCACGGTCAGAGGGTTGAGGTGCTGCAGTCGGGGATGATCGAGGTCACCCCAGCAGAGCCTCCGTTCCCAGCAGGACTCGGGCTGGTTGATGACCGGTTGCTGTGGGCTGTGCAGGAGGGTGATTCGACGACTTCGATCACGGCATACGGGTCGGACGGGGCACGTCTCCGGGTAACTATCGATGGGTGGTACCAACTCCTAGGCAATGGACCCCAGGGAGATCTGCTGTTCGGCAACTCCTTCTCGACAAGGGGGACGTGGGGTTTCATCCCATCCGTAGTGCTTGTTGATGGCCGTAAGCTGTTGGGACACATGCGGGACAACGACCAAGAGTCGACGCGGGAGGATTCATGACTCGGCGATGGCGGGTCACTTGGAGCCGTTTCCTGACGACGTTGTCCGGGGCAGCCATCCTGAGCTTGGTCGTTCTTTCCGTGTAGTCGCAAGCCGCTGGGGTTGCGGGTGCCATCGCCTGGCCGCACCAAGCGCGGACGGCAATGCCCACGGCCGCCACCTCATCCGGCCAAGCGGCTCGCTCGGCAGGCGTGACGCGGGCGGCGACCATGTCGATGCGGCGCTCAGGCACGGGCGCACTCGCAACGGGGTTCCGGGCGCGGCGTCTCGCGCCCGTCCGCTGCTCGGCCAGCGGCGCGCGAAGCTGGGGGATCGAAGGGGGGCGCAGCGTCCCCTTGCCAGCCGCAACGTTAAACGTTGCGTGTGCTGGCTTAGCCACCTAACAGTGGCTCAAGTCAGCCCGGCGGAGCCGCCCAAAACGCCTCTCCGGGCACCGCCCGGAACAACGCCCACCGAGCCGTCGCGGGCAAGCTCCTCGGCCTCCCGGTCGCGAGCCTCTCGGTCGGAGAGGGCGACCGGCGACCCGTCGGCGCTGGCGCGCTCTGCCGCGCGGCCGCGTTCCGCCCTACCCATACCCCTCGGACACCGGCGGTCGTCGATCCTGGACGAACCTACGGCTCGTAGGTTCCCCGAAATGCCCCCAGAACGCCCAGAAATGGTCTCTTGGCCCGGTCGCGGGGTCTAGTCAGGTCTCGGTGCTCGCTCACCTGCCCGCGAGATACGCCGCCCAGTCCTGCATGACTTCGCGCCTGCGCTCGAACAGGTCGCTTCTGAAGTACGCTCCCTCGACCCCGCCGACCGTGTGGGCCAGCGCCGCCTCGGCGACCGTGCGGTCGACGCCGGTCTCCGCGGCCCAGTCGCGGAACGAGCTGCGCAGCCCGTGCACCGAGCTCGGGATGCCCAGGTCCCGGAACACCCCCGCCACCTGAGGGCTCCGCAGTTCCAGTCCCTTCATCGGCGGTCTGGGGCAGATTTACCAGCGCGCGGGCGGTCCGGACCCGTTCGCGGGCGGGACCGATCTTGATGCCGATCCTCCAGGCCAGCCACTCGGCGCAGGAAGAGAAGCCGTCCTTCCAGCCTCCCCGGCGGTCGAAGTCGGCGATGAGGGTCATCATCCGGGACTCGGCGGCGTTAATGCGCGCGGCCAGCTCCGCGATGCGCTCGCCCAGCAGGAAGAGTTCGTCGTCGCCGTCTTCGGAAGGGCTGGGACCGGAGGGCGCGAAGATGGCATCGGGAGACACACCGCTGGAGCTGGGGTTCGTGGCGGCGGCGGGTTGGGCGCCAACCGGTTCCCGCACTATCGCGGGCCACGGGGACAGCTTTTGGCGAGTGGCATAGCGGAAGTCTGCAGCTGCGACCATCGTTCCTCCTAACACGAGAGTGTACAACGAGTTATGTACAAATATGACGGCTCCCAAATCGGCCTCTCAGGATGGTCTGTAGTGGCTGAAGTCGGGTCGGGAGACCTTCGAAGGAGGAGGAAGCCCGCGAACACTTCCAGGAGGCCAGCCAGCCGCTTTGGCGGGCTGGAGAATCCGGGATGCCGGACTTCGCCGAACCGCGAGCTTC
The DNA here is from genome assembly GCA_965225805.1 of Longimicrobiales bacterium. GTDB lineage: Bacteria > Gemmatimonadota > Gemmatimonadetes > Longimicrobiales > Gaopeijiaceae > BD2-11. The sequence continues at coordinate 308,049 of OZ245327.1, read as the reverse complement.
GAATCCGTCAATGGCGGATTGGGACTCGCAAATGTGAAGTCGGGCGATCGGTTCCTGGTTTACTCCGGGTTCAGGAGCCTCAAACTCCTCAATGGCAGAATGGGACTCGCAAATGCGGACTTGGCCGACCGTCAGCAGGGAGTCCTTCCAGGCGGGTCAACGATCGAGTCTCGGCGCGCCGGCGGCCGATCAGGATCACCGCCAGCGCATGAGGGAAGCGCTGCTCGCGGGTCAAGGAGTCAAGTATCACCAAGGAGTCGCAAGCATCAACTCGCGAAGGGTAGAATGAGAAATCCGCTCTACCGATCGAGCGTACGCAAAGAGCACGGGCCCAGGTTGAAGCTGAGCGGAAGTGGAGAAGGGGTGGCTCCCTGCAGGTACCGAGAGGAGCCGACCGACGCCGCGTGGTTTGGATCGATCGAGGGCGGATCCTCGCGGATACCGGGAGGAGCAATACCCGGAGTCAGCGCGGAAGCGGAACTTCGACGCAGGTCTGATTCCCGGACGCGTCCGAGGCACACACCGTCGCTTCCTGCGTTTCCGCAGGAATGCGGGTCCGCCAGAGATACCCGCCGTACCAGCTCATCGGGACCGACCCTTCGCCGTCTGTTGATTCCCACGTCACCTGGACGCTCGCCCACTCCGCGGCGAGAGACGGGCTCTTGCGGTCGTGGATGCGGGCCAGGACCCGGATGCCGCCGGCATCGCGGACCGCAGCCGGGGTGCCCACTACCGGCGGGGCGGTATCGGCGGCGAGCCCCCGCCCCAGGAAGATGCGCTCCTGGATGGCCGTGGGGTGCTCGCCCTGGGACTGCACCACGTCGATCCGGCCGTCTCCGTCCAGGTCGGCGACGGCCATGCCCAAGGTGCCGGGTGTTTCTGCGCCGGTGAACACATCGGGCGCCACGCGCAGGCGGCCGCTGCCGTCGTTGATCAGCAGGCGATCAGGGCCGCTCAGCGAGCCGATCAGGAAGTCAGCATCGCCATCGGAGTCGAAATCGAGGAAAGCCACGACGTTGTCGTCCTCCCCGACGTTCTCGGAATCGGGCCACCAGGCATCCGTGGCGTCGACGAACCGGCCCTCCCCGTCGTTCCGGAAGACATGTTCGCGCCGGCGGGAGCCGCGTTCGCCGACGATCTCCCCGTCGTTGATGGTCACGAGGTCGAGGAAGTCGTCCCCGTCGAGATCCATCGCCTCGAACTCGTAGTTGTTGGTGTACGGCGGCAGCCCGCGCGGGTCTTCCTCGAAGGTGCCGGTCCCGTCGTTGCGATAGAGCAGGCTGCCCCCGCAGCGCTTGCAGGACACCAGAACGTCCAGATCGAAGTCGTTGTCGACATCCACGAGTTCCAGGTCCCAGGAGAAGCGGACCAGGGTCGCCGGCATGCGACCGTCAGTGGCGTCCGTGAAGCGGCCGGCGCCGTCGTTGAGCCAGAGGCGGGTGCGGCCGCCCTCGTTGGTCATGTTGTTGCCCGGCCCCCAGTCCGCGAGCACCAGGTCGAGGTCGCCGTCGCCGTCCACGTCTCCGGGCTCGACGTCCCCCAGGCTCAGCGGGAGCTGGGGGAGGTGGCTCGAGGTCCGCTCCTCGAACCCGCCGCCTTCCGTCTCCTCGAACCCGCCGCCTTCCGCGTCCTCGAACCCGCTGCCTTCCGCGTCCTCTAACGACCCGCCGCCCGTACCCACAAATAGACGACTCTGGCTCTGATAGGTGGTCCCGACGAAGATGTCGGCATTGCCGTCGCCGTCGAAGTCACGCGCCTTGACAACCCGCGTCAGGTCCGGGGTGGAACCGAACACGCGCGCGGTCACCTCCTCGAAGGGCTGCCCCGGGCCGCGGTTGAGGAACGCCCGGTTGAGTTCCGGATCGCCGGGGTCGGAGTAGTTGCCTCCGTTCGCGAACAGCAGGTCGATCCGGCCGTCCCCGTCGATGTCGGCGAGCTCGACCTTGTTGGTCCACTCGCCGGTGGCGGGCAGGAGTTCCTCGGTGGCGTCCTGCCAGAGGTTGGTGGGCGTGGCCGCGGCTTCCGCCTCGCCCGGGGAAAGAGTCGTGCCACCCTGACTCGCAGGTTGGCCACACGCGCTGCTGAGGGGAACGGTGACGACGATTAGCGCCGACAATCCCGGTCGAAGCGTCATGTCAACCCAGTGCCGGCTCGGCGTCCGCGTTCCGCTTCCGAGCTTCCAGTCAGAGGTCTGAAGTCCGGGCCGCTCATCGGCTCGTGCGAGGGCCAGGGCGCGTTCATCTCAATCAGCACACTGGGCTTCGCCGACGTGTATCGCGTCGTAGTGCGGACCACTCTTACCCCGTATTCACCCAATTCCTTCGCCATCGCCCTCGCCAAGTCGTGAACGAGATAGCGTGGCGCCCAACCGATCATATGATAGTCCGTCGTCTGCATCTGCACGGCCAATTGCGTCGCAGGATTGGTGAACTCCAAGGTTGCGTACAGCTCTTCCCCGTCCTTGATATCGCGGATCCGTTCTCTGGCCGCTGGAGTCACATGTCGCTGGCCATGCAACAGAAAACGACATGTAAACCGGCCTTCTGCGTCTCTCGCAACCCTTGGAAAGACTTCGTAGGCGTCCGTAACACGAGTACCGCCGTTAACGGACAAGATCTGAATGGCATCCGCCTGTCCAGTTAGATCGAGTCCGCGCAAGTAGTCCACGATATCCGGTCTACCCGGGTTCATTACGCGGTTTTGGAACAGAGGAAACAGCTGCGCGGATCTATAGTCTCCCTTCAGGTTCGGAAACTCTACCAACTCGGGAAAACCCACATCCTCCTTCGCGCGCTTCGCACCTGCAATGTAGCGAAACCGGTAGCTCGAACGCCGGACATCCGCATCCAACCGACCCACGGGAAACCATTTTCTGGTCTTCCCAGCGTCGCGCCACGCCAAGAACAACGTTCTCTTGCTCATCTATCAATCATCCCTAGTTGTCTAATACTATACTGCATCACAGCAATAGCAAACTGTTTTGCTGAACCGGACATCCAATCTTCAGGCACGCGGTGTACCTTCTCCATTATGGTGTCTTCACTCAGTCTGTCAAGTCTCGTCAACGCTCGGTGACACAGATCGGGGTGTTTGCTCGCAGCACACCCACCCCAGCAACTGGTTGCCGTGAACCAACTCCATGCCGCTTGGGGTGAACGATAGGGAAGCCGACCCGGACTCGTCACCGAATCGCGCCAGTTCGACCCTCGCATGTGGAATTCCGAGGAAGCTTGCTACCTCCGCCGCGATCTTCTCTGCCCAGTGCTCGCCAGAGTCTAGCCGAGGAAACTTGAACAGCCAGTCAGGTCCGCCTTCTTCTTGACGATACCAAAACTTCTTCTTGCTTCCCATCTCCTCTTCGGGTTCGTCAAGAAGCCATTCCTCCTGTACGGTGACAACGGGATACGGATCAGGCACGATGAACCTCGCCTGCCAGCGAGTGTTTCAGCGGCAGCAGGCGAGGTCCGGCCGCGCCCCTTGCCGTGGATACCTCTCGACGGACCGCGTGGCGGATAGGCCTTACTCCATCGCCTCCGCCAGCTCCCGCATCGCCTGAGCGAGCCGGCGCTGCCGGGGCGCGTCGCCCAGCCGCTCGCCCGCATCCACCTCGGCGGCGTTCGCGTCCAACATTGCGGCGGCGTCTCTCAGCTGCACGGCCACGTCGGCCCCGGGAGAGGATTCGGCCGCGGCGAGCACGGCCCGCGAACTCTGCAGCAGCGAAGGCTGGATGTTGCCCGCGCGCTCCAGCTGGTCGAGGTACGATCCCGCCACGGCAACATGGGCGGGCCACGTGAACAGCGGTTGCAGCTGCGCGTTGAACTCCTCCACCTGCACCATGTTGGCCGCATCGATCTCGTTCTGCGACAGGTGCTCGCTCGGGGCGAGTTGGAAAATGTCCAGGCCGCGCGTGATCTCGGCGCCGTAGATGAAACCGTTGTTCCAGTAGGTGGACCAGTAGCCGCCCGTGTACATCTCTTCCTCGCTCAGCGGGCCCCGGTCGAAGAAGGCGATCTCGACCGGGTCAGAAGCGTCGGTGAAGTCGAGCATCGACAAGCCCCCCTGATACCACGCCTGCACCATGATGTCGCGGCCGGGCACAGGAATGATGGCCCCGTTGTGGGCCACGCAGTTCTCCAGCTCGCTCTGCGGCACCGGTAGCTTGTAGTAGCCCGCCAGCTCCATCTTCCCGTCGGCGATGGCGAAGATGGGGTTCGCACCCCAGTCGGGCGGATCGGTGGAGCGGCAGCGCGGCTGGCCCCCTCCGCCCCACTCGTCGGTGAAGAGGATCTTCGAGCCGTCGTTGTTGAAGGTGGCCGAGTGCCAGTAGGCGAAGTTGGGGTCCACCACCTCGTCCAGGCGTATCGGGTTCACCGGGTCGGAGATGTCCAGCAGGATGCCGTTCCCCGCGCAGGCTCCCGCGGCCAGGCCAATCTCCGGGAAGACCGTGATGTCGTGGCACTGGTTGGTGAGCCGGGATTCCTGGGTGCCTTCCCCCGGCGCTCCGGGCTGAATCGTGCGGGGAGGGGTCTGCGCGTGGAGCGCGCCGAGTGACGCGACCACCGCGGCCCACTCCGGACCTTCTCCCGAAGCGTCGCCGGTCTCCCCGAGGGATGACTCGCTCCCCACCAGCGTGGGCTCGGTCGTCATCCCCTCGGCCTCCTCGTAGCCCGCCATCCCGGCCACCCGCCCCCAGCAGTACACCTCGCCGGTGCCCGTCAACGCGCAGGTGCCGTACGACCCCGCGGAAATGGACTCGAAGTCATGCCCGCCCGCCACCGCGACCGGTTCGAAGCTGGAGTCGGTGGTGCCGTCGCCCAGCTGGCCGAAGGTGTTGAGTCCCCAGCAGTAGGCCTCCCCGTCGTCGGTCAGCGCGCAAGTGTGCACTCCGCCCGCGCTGATGGTGGAGAAGTCATGCCCGCCGCTCACCTCGGCCGGCCCGCCGCGGTGCTCTTCGGTGCCGTCGCCGAGCCCGCCGTAGTTGTTGTTGCCCCAGCAGTACGCGTCGTCCCCCGAGGTGACGCCGCAGGTGCGGTTGTTCCCGGCGGAGAGCATCTCGAATCGCCTGCCGCCCAGGACCTGATCCGGCTGGACCGCTCCCAGGGCGCGTGTGCTGTCGCCGAGCTCCCCGAAGTCGTTCGACCCCCAGCAGGTGGCCCGCTCGTTGGAGGCCAGCGCGCAGGTGTGGTCGACCCCGGCCGCGATGGACTCGAAGCGGGTATCGACCGGAACCCGAACGGGCGTGCCGCTCGGGGGCCCTGCTGTCACGCCCAGCTGGCCCGAGCTGTTCAGCCCCCAGCAATACGCCTCGCCGTCGCCGGTGAGCGCGCAGGTGTGGCTGGTCCCGGCCGCCACCGACACGAAGGTCAGCTCCCTGGCCACCGCAACCGGTGCGGTGCGGTTGGTGGTGGACCCGTCGCCCAGCTCGCCGTACCCGTTTGTGCCCCAGCAGTGGACGGTCCCGCCGGCGGCCACGCCGCAACCGTGCCCGTGCCCGACCGACATCGACTGGAAGGTCAGCCCCCCGGATACGGGCGCCGGCTCGGCGCGGCTGTCGGTGCCGCCGTCGCCCAGCTGCCCGTAGGCGTTGGTTCCCCAGCAGCCAACCGCCCCGTCCCCCTCGAGGGTGCAGACGTGGGCAAAGCCGACCGCAACCGCGCCCGGGCTGGCTTGCGGTGGCGGGGGGTCGCCGACGAAGGAGAGGGCGGGCGATCCGAGGTACAGAACGAGGAAAGCCGGGAGAATGCTCAGGTGCAGGCGCATGGGTCGCCCCTTGCCAAAGGAGTAACGTCGTGTTCGCGACACTCTTAACCCGTACGAATCGGGACGGCCGGATTCGAACCGGCGACCCCCTGAACCCCATTCAGGTGCGCTACCGGACTGCGCCACGTCCCGAAGAACGCGGAATATAACCAGCCTGCCCGGACGCACAAAGAAGCCGGCACGGGGTTGCCACCCGTATCCGCTCGCCTACACTTCGTCGGGGTTCCCGCACAACATCGGAGGTGAACAAGTGATCGGCGCCGGAAAGAATTTCGACGTGATCCTCATCGGCAGCGGGCCGGGAGGCTACGTCGCCGCCATCCGCGCGGCCCAGCTCGGACTGAGCGCCGCCTGCGTGGAATACGAGGAACTGGGCGGCGTCTGCCTGAACGTGGGCTGCATCCCCACCAAGGCGCTGCTGTCCAGCGCGCTCCTGGTCACCCAGCTCAAGAAGGCGAGGCAACACGGTATCCAGCTGGGAGACATGCAGATCGATCTGGCTCCGGCTCAGAAGCGGAGCCGCAGCGTCGCCGGGCGTCTGACGCGAGGTATCGGCCATCTCTTCAAGAAGAACGGCGTCACCCACATCCAGGGCTACGGCCGGCTGGCCGGGGGCGGCACCGTGGAGGTGCGGGATGGGGACGGCGCCCCCACCCGATACCACGGCCGCAACGTCATCATCGCCACCGGCTCCCGGCCCCGCGACATCCCCGTGCTCGTCATTGACGGGGAGCGGGTCTGGTCGTCCACCCACGCCCTCTTCCAGGACGAAGCCCCGGCTCGGCTGGTGATCGTGGGCGCGGGCGCGGTGGGCATCGAGTTCGCCGACATCTACGCCGCCTACGGCTCGAAGGTCACGGTGGTGGAGATGCTCGACCGAATCCTGCCGGTGGAGGACGAGGAGGTCTCGGATGCGGTGGCCCGGAGCTACAAGCGGCGCGGGATGGAGATTCTCACCAGCACGGCCCTCCAGAACACGGAGATCCACGATTCGGGGGTCAGGCTCACGGTGAAGGATGGTGCGGGCGAGGAGCGGACCCTCGAGGCGGACTACGTCCTGTCCGCGGTCGGGCGCGTCCCCAACACCGGGGACATCGGCCTGGAGAAGGCGGGCGTCAGCACCACGGGCGGCGGCTTCGTCGAGGTGAACGAGCACATGGAGACCAGCGTGCCCGGCATCTTCGCCATCGGCGACTGCGCCGGAGCGCCCCTGCTCGCCCACAAGGGCTCCCACGAGGGCATCGTGGCGGTGGAGCACATCGCCGGAGCCGCACACGGGACCGTCGACTACGGCAACATCCCGAACTGCACCTACTGCCACCCCGAAGTGGCATCCGTGGGGCTGACCGAGGCCCAGGCCCGGGAGGCAGGCCACGACATCGAGGTGGGCAAGTTTCCCTGGGTCGGCAATGGGCGCGCGCTGGCGGCCGGCGACTCGGAGGGATTCCTCAAGGTGATCCGCGACAAGCGCTACTCGGAGATCCTGGGCGCGCACATCGTGGGCCCCGGCGCCACCGAGCTCATCGCCGAGTTCGTCGTGGGCCGTCACCTGGAGGCGACCGTCGAGGAGATGGAGAAGGCGATGCATCCGCACCCGACGCTGTCCGAAGCGGTCGCCGAAGGAGCCCTCTCAGCGCTCGGGCGCGCGATTCATATCTGAGCTGCGGGAGGCGGCGGTCCCCCTCTGTCGGTCTCCACAAGCCCGCCGGCTTCGCGTCACCCAGCGGCCTTCCCGCCCGACTTACCGGACTCGCGACCTGGCCTGCGGCAAAGCCCTCGGCAACGCTCTGCCGGGCCCGGCTCCCGCAATCGCATCCTGGCCCGGAAGGACGCCACGGATCGAAAGCACGCGCGCCAGGGCCTCGCCGATCTTGTTGTTCGGGGTCGAGGCGCCGGCGGTGATCCCGAGTTCGAGGGGCCCTGGGGGGAGCCAATCGTGCGCGAGCACTTCGGCCGCGTGCGGGTCGAGTGTCGGCTTGTGGCGCACCGTCCCCGTCCCCGTGTCGATGCACACCGCGTCCTCGATGTGGTAGGTCGCGGTGTGCTCGCGGCACAGACTGGCCAGGTGGTTGGTGTTGGACGAGTTGTAGCCGCCGATCACGATCATGATGTCCGGCGGCCGGTCCATCATCGCCTCGATCGCGTCCTGCCTCTTCTGGGTCGCTGAGCAGATCGTGTCGAAGGAACGGAAGCACGCACCGGCGTTTGCTTCCCCGTGTCCCTCCACCATCGCCGCGCGCAGTCTCGCGGCAATCGCCAGCGACTCGTTCGCCAACATGGTGGTCTGATTCGCCGCTCCGACCTTGCACAGGTCCACAACGGGGTCGAACCCGGGCGAGGCTTTCTCGCGGAAATGCGCCTTGAAGTCTTCGGTCGAGAGGGCCGCCGGGCGGTGAGCGATGTAGTCGCACACGATCTCCGCCTCTTCCATGTTGCGCACGATCAGGTACTTGCCGCCGTCGAACAGGGTCACCTGCGACGCCGTCGCGCGGGACTCCTCGTGCGTGTACTTGCCGTGGACGATGGCGGTGAACCCGTCGCGCGCATACTTCTCGACCCTCTTCCACACGTTCAGCACGGAGCCGCATGTGGTATCGACCAGGACGCAGCCGATCTCCCGTAGCGTGGCGAAGTCATGGCGGGTGACGCCGAAGGCGGGAATCAGCACTACGTCTTGCGAAGTGATGTGCGAGAAATCGAAGGTCTTGTCTTCGCGCGGGTAGATGAAGCGGATGCCCATCTCGCCCATGCGCTGGTTCACGTGAGGGTTGTGGATGATCTCCCCGACCAGGTGAATCCGCCTCCCGGGAAACTTGCGCACGGTCTCGTAGGCGTAGTCGATGGCGCGGTCCACACCGTAGCAGAACCCGAACTCCGACGCCAGACGCACGGTGATGTCGCCGAAGACATCGGTATATCCGCGAGCACGGACGCGTTCCACGAGCTGCGAATGATACTCGGCGTCGATGAGAGGCTTGACCTCGGCCTTGAGACCGAAGCCCCTCCGAAAATAGGTCTGCTCCATACTGCATCCAGGTGAATGATGCGAAGAAATAGCCACCGGGGGCGTCCTTGAAATAAGCGTAGGCACGGGCTGCGATCAAGCCGCCGATCCACGGCCCGCGGCACCGGAGGGGCCTGCCCGGGGTAGGGGCCAGAATGTCGATCTTGGCCAGGCTCGCGCTGCTCTTCGTGTTGGTACCGCTGTTCGAGCTGTTCATCCTGATCCGCCTGGGAGGCGCGATCGGCCTGTTCTCCACGCTCACGCTGTGCGTGCTCACCGGCGTGGCGGGCGCGTGGCTGGCTCGGCGCGAGGGACTGCGCGCGCTCTGGTCGTTCCGGGCACGGCTGGCGAAGGGCGGGCTGCCGGGGCGCTCGCTCATGGACGGGCTGTGCATACTGGTCGGCGGCGCCCTTTTGCTCACCCCAGGCCTGCTCACGGACCTGCTCGGCTTCGCCCTGCTGCTGCCCCCGAGCCGACGCTGGCTTCAGAAGCGTATGCAGCGCCGAATCGCGCGCGGGCTTGCCGACGGATCCATACGGGTGACCACCCTGGGCGCAAATCCCGGCGTCGGCGGGGCGTCGGCATGGGGATTCGGGTCCAAGAGCGAACCCCGGGAAGAGGTGCCCCGCTCCGGCCCGGCGCCCGGAGAGATCATCCAACAAGAGAGACGAAACGATCGATGATCCAGATCGACTTCCTCGAACGACTGCTCAACGCGGCGGGCCCGTCGGGCTTCGAGGTCGGGCCGGCGAAGGTCTGGCGGCAGGAGGCCGAGGGCTTCGCCGACGAGGTCTGGACCGACGTGACCGGCAATTCCTTCGCGTCCGTGAATCCCGAGGGGCGGCCACGGGTGATGATGGCCGGACACATCGACGAGATCGGCCTCCAGATCACCCACATCGACAAGGATGGGTTCCTCTACTTCGACACCATCGGGGGATGGGACGCGCAGGTGCTGGTGGGCCAGCGGGTGCGCCTCCTCGGCCTCGCCGGCGAGGTGCCCGGCGTCATCGGCAAGAAGCCGATCCACCTCATGCTGACCGCTGACCGCCGCAAGGCCAGCAAGATCCGGGATCTCTGGATCGATGTCGGAGCCGAAAGCCGCGAGGCCGCCGGCGAACTGGGGCTGCGCGTGGGGGACCCCGCGGTCATCGACGCGTCGCTGGTTCGGCTGGCGGGCGACCGCATCGCCTCGCGCGCCATCGACAACCGCATCGGCGCCTACGTGGTGCTCGAAGCGCTGCGTCGGCTGGCCGAGTCCCCGGGTTCCGCCGTAGCCGTGGCGGTCGCGACGGTGCAGGAGGAGATCGGCTACTCGGGAGGCGGAGCCCGCACCAGCGCCTATTCCGTGGATCCGGATGTGGCCCTGGTCGTCGACGTCACCTTCAGCACGGATGCTCCCACCATTAACAAGAAGGAAATCGGGGAGCACCGGCTGGGGGGCGGACCGGTGCTCAGCCGTGGCTCCGCGGCCCACCCGATCGTCTTCGGGCGCCTGACCCGGGTTGCGGACGCCGAAGACATCTCGTACACGATCCAGGCGGCTCCGCGCGCGACCCGCACGGACGCGGACGGGATCCATTTGGTGCGCACCGGCGTGCCGACCGGGCTGGTGTCGGTTCCCAACCGCTACATGCACTCGCCCAACGAGATCGTGAGCGTAAGCGACCTGGACGCCGCCGCAAACCTGCTGGCTGCGTTCGTGCGCAGCCTCACCCAGGACGAGGACTTTACGCCGCGATAGGGAGGCTTGATGGCGGGAGAAGCCACCTCGATCGATCGGAGGAGGAAACCTCCAGGTCTGCTCAGGCGGTCGTGCAGCTACGCTTGGCGAGCGCTCAAGTTCGTCCTTCGAATGCTCTGGAAGATTCTCGACGCGATCTAGTTCGTCGACCACTTAGAAGCGGAGGGCCTGCGCAAGATCTTCGTGGGCGAACGCCGACTCCATGCGATCGATTTCCCGACCGGACCCAGCGAGTCGAGCCGCCTCTTCTCTCCAGGCGGCAACGGCTCTGCCCGTCGCGCCCGCGATTTGCTTCGCCTGGTCCAGATTCAGGCCGTAGTACTCCGCAGTGCCCAACGCGCTCTCCAGCGAAGCGGTCCCATCGTGTTCATCGATGTATGTCGTGAGGACGCGGGGACCTACGTCGGTCGGGACGGGATTCAGATCGTAGGCCGGGGAGAGGCGCCAGCCCTGCCCGATCTCGTAGAGGCACCCGTGGTTGCGCAGATGGTCGTCCGTGTTCGAGATCAGGATGCTGAACACGACGCGTCTCCAGAGCTCGGCGAGATCCGACCTTGCCGCCGCTCCGTGGTGACGCAGCGAGTCAGCCAGTTCCAGGTAGGAGCGCGGATCGTTGTCGCGGGCATCGAGCATGCTCATCGCGGAGAGGAACGGTACGCGATGGCGCTGAAGCCTGTCCCGGCTACGGGGCCGGAATATGGACCGGAGGCACCGGCGGCAGGCTGTCAAGCCTCTCCGCGTCAGCCGGGTTGGTCGGCGGCGTTCTTGAGTCCGTATTTCCTGGTCGCCGCCTGCTCCGTGACGTATCCGTCGAGCACGTCTTCCCGGACGCGCTCCCGTGACCGCTGCCGGGGATCGCCGAGGCCGCCGCCGCCGGGTGTTTCGAGCACGATGCGGTGCCCGGGGGGCACGATCTCGCGGCCCTTGGCGCGGAGTTCCTGCACGCCGGGCACGTACACCCGGCCCAGCGCCCCGTCCCGGCCTCCGGCGCGGCCCCGGGCCGGGTTGCGGACCCGCTCGAACATCTTGGAGATGGCGAAGGGCTCGCCGGAGGCGTGGGCGATCTCCATGACCTGGCCCAGGCCGCCCCGGAACTCGCCGGGGCCGCCGGAGTCGGGGATATACTCCTTCCTCCAGAAGATGAGCGGCGCCACGGTCTCGGTGATTTCGACGGGCGTGCTGCGGACGCCGGAGGGGAAGGCGGTGGCCGAGAGTCCGTCCTTCCCGGGCCGCGCGCCCGTGCCGCCGGTGTGGAAGGGGTTGACCACGAAGGCCTCGGAGGCGCCGTAGGGGTGGGTGCCGGTCAGGCCCGGTCCACCCAGCAGAACCGGATTCCAGAGGCATGAGGCTCCCTCCGCGGGAACGGATCGGGGTGCCATCGCTTGCTCCAGGCATCCCAGAACCACATCGGGGAGCATCTGTCCGATGGCGTGGCGGGCGGCGACGGCGGCGGGCGGAGGCGCGTTCAGGATCGACCCCAGCGGGGCGCCGGCGGAGATCGTGCTCAGCGAGCCCGCGTTGTTCGGGATCTCGGAGCCCACCACGCAGCGGACGCCGAAAGAGGCGTAGGCGCGCGTGTAGGTGAGGGGCACGTTGATGCCACGATGGGACATGGGGGAGGTGCCATCGAAGTCGATGCGGATGCCTTCCCCGGAAACCGTGAGGGCGCACGCCAGGTCGAGGTCGTGGTCGTAGCCGTCGATTCTCATGTGGTTGCGGTAGGTGCCCGGACGGAGGGCGCGGACGCGCTCCAGCATGGCGCGGCGGGACACGGAGACGATCATCTCGGCGAGCCGGTCCAGGGAATCGAGGCCGAACTCCGACATCATCGCCGCCAGCCGCCCGCAGCCGGCGCGGTTGCAGGCGGCCAGGGAGTAGAGGTCGCCCTGGGCCACGTCGGGATCGCGCACGTTCGCGCGCACCAGGCGAATCAGCGTCTCGTCCACGCGGCCGGCGCGCATCAGGTACCCGATGGGGATGCGTATGCCTTCCTCGAAGACCTGGTTGGCGTCGGCTCCGAAGCCGCGGCCACCCACGTCGGCGATGTGGCTGGTGGCGGCGAACAGGGCCACCGGGCGGCCGGACACGAAGGCCGGGGTGACGACGGTGAAGTCGTTCAGGTGGCCCGTCCCCTCCCACGGGTCGTTGGTGATCAGGACATCCCCGTCCACGAGGGTCGATATCGGATGGTCGCGAAGGAAGAACCCGACCGATTCCGCCATGGCGTTCACGTGGCCGGGGGTGCCCGTTACCGCCTGGGCGAGCATGCGCCCGGAGAGGTCGAAGACGCCGGCGGACAGGTCGCCAGCCTCCCGCACCGGGGTGGAGAAGGCCGTGCGCACCAGCGTGCGGGCCTGTTCCTCCACGACCGACAGCAGACGGCTCCACATGATCTGGTTGTGAACGAGCCTGTGGATCGACGTCGCGGCCGTGCCCGCCGTGTCGGGGCGGCTGAATGTGCTGTTGGGACGGTTGGTTTCGGGTGCGGGGCGTGTCGACGCGAGATTGGGGCGTGCAGATGTGGCTGCGGGGCGGGCGGATGCGATTTCGGGGCGGGCGGATGCGGTTTCGGGACGGGCGGATGCGGTTTCGGGACGGGCGGATGCGGTTTCGGGACGGGCGGACGCGGTTTCGGGACGGGCGGACGCGGGTGTGCGCTCCCCGTTTCTGTGGACCATCAGGTGGCCGCCGGGGAGCACCTCCGCCCCCCACCCCCCCGGCACGACCGTGGTGGTCTGAGTCTCCACGACCAGGGCCGGACCCTCCACCCGGGCGCCCACCCCCAGCCCGCGGCGGTCGTGCACGGCCGCCGCCACCGGACCGCCGGCCGGCCCGTCGACCAGTTCGGCCCGCCGGAGAGGCGGGGGTGTGGCGAGGGCGGGAAGAGCATCCGACCGCGGGTCACGCGGGGCGATCGGCTTTGCCGGCGCCTCACGGTCCAGCTCACCCCCCGGACCACCCTCGGCCTGGTCGAGCGGCCCCGCAACCACCTCCCGGGCTGACCCACCCGAGTCGGCCATCCCGCTGGTCGGGGCCGTCGACCTGCCGACCGTGGTGGTCTCCGCCGGCCCCCCGTCCGGGAGCTCAGGTGTCGCCGCGTCCTGCGGAACGAGCACCGCCCCTCCCCGCAACGGCGCGGTCGGCGGCACCGGGTCACGACCCACGCGGCCCGGCTCCGGGGCCGCGACCGAAGGCGGCGCCGAAGCAACCCGCCCCTCCATCGCTTCAGCCGTCACCACCAACGTCCAACTCAGCACCTCCACGTCCAGTCCGGGGATCACGCGTCCGTACACGGTCCGGTAGGCGCGGTCGAAGGCCCGCCGGAGGACGGTCGCGGAACCCGTTCCCGCCACCACCTCTCCCGGCACCTCGACCCCGATCTCGTGGCCCTGCCCCACGTAGCGCATGTAGGCGCGCACGCTCTCGTTCGTCTCGGCCCCGGGCGCCCCCCGGGACACCACCGCCGTCGCCTCCGCCCTCATCCCTTCGACCGCCTCCCGGACTACCCCGCCATCGAAGGTCGACAGACGCATGTAGCGGCTTCGCACCACCTCGTAGGAAATCGGCGCCAGCAGGAACCCGATGGCCGACCCCACCCCCGCGTCGGCCGGCACCAGGAAGCGGTCCAGCTCCAGCTTGTCCGCCAGCCGGGCCGCGTGAATGGGCGCGGAGCCCCCGAACGCCACCAGGGTGCGGCCCGCCAGTCCCTTCCCCCACTCGATGGCGTGGGTGCGAGCGGCGTTGGACATGTTCTCGTCCACCATCTCGCTGATCCCCAGCGCGGCGCCCGTCTCATCCAGCCCCAATTTCGCCCCCGGCCCGGCGCGCATGGCCGCCGCCGCCCGCCCCCGGTCCAGCCGGATCGCGCCCCCCGCGAAGAAGGCCGGGTCGATTCGCCCCAGCACCACATCCGCATCGGTAACCGTCGGGTGCCCCCCGCCCCGGCAGTACGCCGCCGGCCCCGGCTCCGACCCGGCGCTCGCGGGCCCGACCTGAATGCGGTCGAGGTCGTCCACCTCGGCGATGGAGCCGCCCCCGGCCCCGATCTCGACCATCTCGATCACGGGAATGCGCACCGGCAGCCCGCTTCCCTTCCTGAAGCGGTAGCTGCGGGCCACCTCGAAGGCGCGCGACTGGAGCGGCCGGCCCCCGTCGATCACGCACAGCTTGGCGGTGGTGCCGCCCATGTCGAAGGAGAGCACGTCGCCCAGGTCCAGCCGCCGCGCCAGATGGCTCGCCAGAATCGCGCCCCCCGCGGGACCGGATTCCACCAGCCGCACCGGGGCCGCCATCGCGGTCTCGAGGGTCGTGAGCCCGCCCCCCGAGGTCATGAGCAGGAAGGGGCAGGCCAGCCCCGACTCCCGCAGCGACGCCGACAACCCCCTCAGGTAGCGGGCCATCAGTGGCTGGACGTACGCGTTGGCGCAGGCGGTGGAGAGCCGTTCGTACTCGCGCACTTCCGGGCACACGTCGGACGCCAGCGTCACGGGCAGCTCCGGACGCGCCTCCGCCAGGATCGCCCCGATACGCCGCTCGTGGGCCGGGTTGGCGTAGCCGTGAATGAGCCCCACGGCGACAGATTCGACACCGTGCTCGTCCAGCGCCGGAAGCAGATCCGGCACCGAACTCTCGTCGAGCGGCACCAGCACACGCCCGCTCCGGTCCACGCGCTCGGTCACCGGAAGACGCAGTCGGCGCGGCACCAGGGGCACGGGCCGGTCGATGCTGATGTCGTACTGCTCGAAGCGGTTCTCGCGCGCCATCTCCAGGGCGTCGCGATGTCCGGATGTGACGATCAGCGCCGTTCGCGCCCCTCTCCGTTCGATGATGGCGTTGGTCGCCAGCGTCGTCCCGTGGATGACGAGCCGCACCGCCAGAGGCGGAACCCGCGCGATCTCGAGCACCCTGTGCACGCCGGCCAGCACCCCCTGCTCGGGCGCCGACGGAGTGGTGAGCACCTTGGTCGTCACGGGCGCACCGCCCGCCTCCAGGGCCACGTCGGTGAAGGTGCCTCCGATATCGATGGCCAGGCGCGCCACAGCTCCCTCAGCCATCCTCGCGTAACGGCACCGTGTAGTTCAGCGCCAACCGCCCACCATCCGGATAGATCGTTTCGCCGGTCAGGTACGACGCATAGTCGCTGGCCAGGAACACCGCCACGCTTGCGACCTCCTCCGGCTCGCCGATCCGTCCCATCGGCGTCCGCGAAAGAATGGTCCGCCGCGCCTCCTCGTCCGCCATCACCTCGTCCAGCATGTTCGTGGCGATGGAGCCCGGTCCGATGGCGTTGACCCGGATGTCGTGCGGCGCGAGCGCCATCGCCATGACCTTCGTGAGCTGCGCCACCCCACCCTTGGAGACCGCGTAGGCGAGCTGGTTCGGGATGGTCACGACCGCGTTGGTGGAAGACATGTTGACGATGGCGCCCCCGACCCCCCGCTCCACCATGTGGCGCGCCACCAGACGGGACATCAGGTAGGTGCCGCGCAGGTTCACCGAAAGCACCCGGTCGAAGTCCTCGACGGCGCTGTCCAGAATCGAGCCGGGCACGATGATGCCCGCGTTGTTGAGGAGGATGTCGCAGTCGCCGAAGTGCTCCGTACAGGCGGCGAGCAACGCGGCGCAGTCCTGCTCGCGACTGACGTCCGCCCGCACGGCCACGGCGGACGCTCCGGTTTCCCCCTGGATGCGGCGCACGGTATCGGCACAGTCCTCCTCCAGCACATCGCCCAGCACCACGCTCGCTCCATGGCGCGCGAACGCCAGCGCACAAGCTGCACCGATGCCTCTCGCCGCTCCCGTAACGATGGCGCTCCTGCCCTCGAGTGAGATCATGTCTTCGCAGGCTCCTGCAAGGTGGACGTCGGTTTGGCGCAACGGATGCTCCGGCACCGTAGCTCGCCCCAACCTCACATCTTTCGCGCCTTGGTGCGAGACCCACGGTGTTGAATTTTCAGCAATCATGTGATATGGTGTTCTCCAGCGTCGGACGCCCGCCCCGCGCGGAGTGCCCGTTGCCGGAAAACTACCCATCCGGAGCACAAGACAACGTGAGCCAACTCCCACCGCTGAGCAGACGTGAACGCCAGGTGATGGACATCCTCTACGAGCTGGGTGGCGCGTCCGCCGTCCAGATCCGGGAACGCATGGCCGACCCTCCGACGGACTCGGCCGTCCGCTCAATCCTTCGCATCCTGGTCAACAAGGGACACCTGACGCGGGAGCTGAACGGTCCTCGTTTCGTGTATTCGCCGACCATGCCCGCCCCGCGAGCGCGCCGCTCCGCCATGAACCACGTCCTGAGGACATTCTTCGGAGGGTCTGTGGAGGGCGCGGTCGCCATGCTCCTGAAGCTTCAGGAAGGCGACCTGACCCCAGCCGAGCGCGAACGCATCAAGGCGATGATCGATGAAGCTGCGGAGGACGGACGTTGACCGGGCCGTCGATCGCCGCCGCCGGCATGGCCGCGCTCGTCATGAGGGCCACCCTGATTCTGTGCGTGGCGCTCGTCCTGGCGTGGCTCGCTCGCCGGGGATCCGCCCGAACCCTCCACCTGCTGTGGACGACGACCTTCGCGCTTCTGCTCGCGTTGCCGGCGCTGAGCCTCCTGGGTCCGTCGTGGGCGGTGCCGATTCTTCCGGCCCGGGACGCCGTGGCCGAATCGCCGCGTTTCGAGGCTTTCGCCGATGAGGCGCCGGCGGGTGGTCCCGCGGGGGAGCTGGTTGACTCTCCGGCCGGGTCCGGCTCCCGCCTGTCCGGCTCGCGTGAACCGACCTCCCGGGAAGCACGACCCACCCCGTCCCCCGCCAGCTCGGAGCGCACTTCGGACCCGCTGACCCCCGCTGCTGTCGCGTTTCTTATCTGGGCGCTCGGGTGTGGTGCCACGCTCACGTCTCTCGCGGTCGGGGTCTTCCGCTTCCGGAGACTGGTCCGCGGAGGCGCATCCGTGCGAGATCCGGCCTGGCTCCGGCAGAGGGACGCGACCCAACGGCGCATGGGCCTGCGAGGGAAAGTCCGAGTCCGGTTGAGCGCGGATGCGGCCACCCCGATGACCGGTGGCCTGTGGAGGCCGGCGATTCTGCTTCCGTCGGCGGCGGAGAGGTGGACGCCGGGTCGCCGCGCGGTCGTGCTGGCCCATGAACTGATCCACATCCAACGCCGCGATGCGCTCCGGCAGCTCATGGGCCGCGCCGTAGTCGCACTCTACTGGTTCCACCCTCTCAGCTGGCTGGCGTCCCGCCTCGCGACGGTCGCCAGCGAGCAATCCTGCGACGAGGAGGTCCTGGCGCTGGGCGCCCGCCCCTCGGAGTACGCCCGGCACCTCTTCTCGTTGGCGTCGGAGATGACCCTCCGCCCGGTACCACTGGCCTTGTCCATGGCACAACAGTCGCAACTGGAGAGCAGGATCATGTCTATTCTGAGATCTTCCCGGCCGAGTTTTTCTGCGATCCGCACGATCGCCGCGCTGGCGGCGATCAGCGTCATGGGCGTCCTGGCGGCGTGCGCCAATCCGGTTCCCAGGGATCGCGCCGCGCAGCCCCTTCCTCAGGTTGAGATTCCGGAGCCCGGCGATCAGCCGACGGTCGGCCCGACAGCAGACGGCTCCCTGCGGGATCGGCTTCCGCCAAGGCCTCCGATACCGGAAGCCAACAGCCTTCGGGCGGAGGAGGATTCCGGGATCGGCGTTTCGCTACGGGATGTGCCTCCGCCGGACTCTCCGGTGCCGGATGCAGCGCCGCCAGCGACTCGCATCTCAACGCTCCTGACGCAGCTGGCTTCAGTCCCGGACCCACCGCCTGCCACGCCGGAGGTGTCGGAAGACGCAGGGCCCCAGGAACTCGAATGCAATCCCGGGAACTCGATCGTCGTCGTTCGCCGCAGCGGCGAGTGGACCCTCCAGCAACGCGTGGGCGGCATGCGCCTGTGCATGCGCAACCGCGGCAACGTCGAGATGGTGTACGATGGCACCGCCGTGGAGAGCATGGATGACGACAGCTGGCTGGTGCTCGAATCGCAGGCGGAAAGACTGCACCGGCTGGTGATCACCCCCGGCCCCAGCGGCCTCGCACACGACTGGAGCATCGACGGCCGCTCCCAGGCCTTCGACGCCGAGGCTCGCGAATGGCGCGACCTGATGCTGACCGTGATGAGCGGCTACCGGGAGGTGCAGGAAGTCCGCGGCGAAGAAGCCAGCCTGCGCGGCGAGATCGCGTCCCACAGGGGGCATGTGGCGAGCCTGCGCGGCGAGGTCGCTTCGCACAGAGGACACGTCGCGAGCCTGCGCGGCGAGATCGCGTCCCACAGGGGGCATGTGGCGAGCCTGCGCGGCGAGATCGCGTCCCACAGGGGGCATGTGGCTAGCCTGCGCGGCCACGTAGCCTCCGAAATGGGACGTGCCGCCCACCGACACGCGACGGCGACTGCGGCGGTCGCACTCCACGAAGCCCATGAAGCCGCGACGCAGGCCTGGGAAGCGGTCGACATGGGCGAGGCACTCGAGGCAGCAACCGAGGCTCTGGAAGCGGTCGACATGGGCGAGGCACTCGAAGCAGCGACCGCGGCCCTGGAATCGGTCGACATGGAGGAAGCCCTCGAAGCAGCCACCGAGGCGCTCGAAACTGTCGAAGTGCAGGAGGCATTCAGGACACTGGCGGATTTGTCGGAAGCACTCGAGGCGGCAGCCGATGATCGGACCACCTTGGCGGAAGACCTTCAACAGATCGAGCACGACCTGGACGCCCGGCGAGCCGAACTGGAAGCGGAAATCGAAGCCTACGACCTCGACGGAACAGTTCGCGAGATCGAGGCGCAAATCGAGGAATACGACCTCGATGGCAAGGTTCGGGAGATCGAGACGGTGATCGAGGAATACGACCTCGATGGCAAGGTTCGGGAGATCGAGACGCTGATCGAGCAATACGACGTGGAAGGGAAGACCCGCGAGATCGAGGCGCAGATCGAGGTACTGGACGGGGACCGGCTAGCGGACGAAATGGAGCGCTCGATTCAGGACGACATCGCTGCCCTTCGCCGCCTGATCGGATAACGAGGAACTCAGTTCAAGCCTCTCGCGCCCTGGCGGCGAATTCCTCAGCCGTGTCGCACTCGACGACCGCATCGGCGATGGCCGCGATCCGTTCCGGGTCGGAAAGCCTGTCGAGGACCGGGACGAGCTGCTCTGTGGCACCGGTGCCGAACCTTCGGGTGACCAGCCGGTACACCAGCTCGCGCTCCCTCTGCAGCCGACCCCGCTTGATGCCCCTCTCCATCCCCTGTTCGATCCCTTTCTCCAACCAGTGCTGATCCCGCTCCTCGCCCCATTTCCGTGCCCGATCGATCAACGTTGTCATTGTTCGTTCCTCCCCGGTCCTGATCTCGAGCTCCAGCTTGCTCGAGCCTGGCGATCATCGAGAGCACGTTCTCAGGCGGCAGTCCCGACGGATCGTGCTCCCCACATCGATCACAAGATGCCCAGGCTTCACGTCCGGCGCGCACCTTGCACACCGTCATGCTGCGGTCATATTCCCGACGTTGACGGTCGTACTCGCGACGTTGGCGGAAGTCTGATGTGACGATGACAAGCGGTCACACATGCGGGGAGACACGCTGTCGCGAGACCGCGCGCGAAACTCTCAGCCGTAGAGCGACGGGAGGGGAAAGAATGCGGAATACTGCGCTCCGGGTCGCGGCGTGGACGGCGGTGTTGGCCGCGGCGGGTTGCCGTGACGCCGTTGCCCCGTCGGACGAACCCGAGCCTTTCACGATCGCGGCAACGGTCTCCGAAACCGGGATTCGTACCCAGTCCGCCGGCGAGATGGGCCGGGGATATCGCCTCGCTGCAGAGCTGTTGAACGAAACGGGCGGCATCGCCGGGAGACCCGTGCGCCTGGTGATTCGCGACGACGGGAGTGACCCCCGGACCGCCGCCCGTCTGTACGGGGAGTTCGTCGCCGCCGACAGTATCGATGCGCTTCTGGGTCCGTTCAGCACCCCGATCACGGAGGCGGTGCTGGACGTGACGGAAGCGGCGGGCTGGCCTCTCATCGCGCCCATGGCGTCGGCCCCGGAGCTGTGGAGCGGCCGCGGGCGCCGGTGGAGCGTGCAGTTGCTCGAGCAGGGGCCGAGTCGCCTCAAGGGCGCGGTCGAGCTGGCCGCGCGGCACGGCGCCCGGACGGTGGCGCTGATCTACGAGAACAGCGCCTATCCCCTGTCCCTCGCCCAGGGAATACGGGAGGCCGCCGGGGCCAATGGATTGACCATCTTGCTGGATCGCCCCTATCCCGTGGGCGGGGCGGACCATGCGGCGCTCGCGGCGGCTGCCCGCGACGCCGACGCGGATCTCTTCATCGGCGGGGGCTACTATGCGGACGCCGTCGATTTCACCCGGGCGATGGCCGCGGCCAATTACACCCCGCTCATGGCCAGCCTTTCCCTGGGCCCCGCCGACCCGCAGTTCCTCGGGGACGTCGGCGATCTGGCTCGCTGCATGACAGGTCCCGCGTCCTGGATTCCGACGGTCCACACCTCCGGGTTCATCTCCGACAGCGAGGCTTTCGTCCGGCGCTACCAGCAGGCCCACGGATCGTTGCCGGGCTATCACGCCGCCGGCGGGTTCGGAGCCGTGGAACTCCTCGCCGAGGCCATCGAGGCCACCCTGACCGGGGCGGGGGAGCTGGACCCCGAGGCGGTCCGGGACTACCTGTTCTCGGTGTCCACCCAAACCGTGCTCGGCCCCTACAGCGTCTACTCCCTGGGTGGCAACCAGGCTGGCGGCCAGCGCGCCCTGACGTCCCTTCAGGTTCAATGGCAGGACGATGGCGCGGGTAGACTGGTCCAGCGCATCATCTACCCGGACGCGTTGGCCGACGCCGAACCCTGCTTCCTCAGATAGTCGGGTCGACGACGCCCAAGGCCTGACTGCCGCCCAGGAACCACGGCAACACCCGGAATCCGCTCAGATCGAAGCTCTCCGTTCCACCGTGGACCAGCACACCGCCCCGATTCGGGTTGGACGGAATGGAGGTCCACCACCGGAGCCCCGACACAGCGTCGGGAGGGACCGTCCGACCCGACTTGACTTCGACCGGAATCAGGCGGCTCCCCGCGTCGATGAGGATGTCGATTTCGTGTCCCGTCGCGTCGCGCCAGAAGAAAAGCGGTGCATCGCGGCGCATCGCCGCAAAAGCCTTGATGAGCTCCGCTACCACAAACGACTCGAAAATGGCGCCCCGCAGCGGATGCCTCTCCAGGGTGACGGCATCCTCGATGCCCAGCAGGTAGCACACCATGCCGCTATCCAGAAAGTGTAGCCGGGGACGCTTGCGCAGCCGCTTGCGATAGTTGGCGTGATGAGACGGCAGCGTCGTTGCGACATACCCGATCTCCAGCGCGGTCAGCCAGCGGCGGGCGGTCTGGTGCGTGATTCCCGCGTCGCTGGCGAGGCCGCTGAGGTTGAGGCCCGTGGCCGTGCGCGCGGCCGCCAGGCGCACGAAGGTCTCGAATGCTCTCAGATCGAGAACCTGGGTCACCTCGCGAAGATCGCGCTCGACATAGGTACGGAAGTAGTCGGCCATCCACTCGCCCGCCGAAAGACCCCGGTCGTGTATCGGCGGATAGAAGCCGGTCAGCAGCGTTTCCCACATACCCGCGGCCAGGGGGCTCGAGGCTGCATCCACAGATGACGCTTTGCTCACCCGATCCAGGTCGCGCGGGTCCAAGGGAGGCAAACCGTGCAGCTCGCCGAGGGAGAAGGGATAGAGCAGCAGAAGCGCGGTCCGACCCGCCAGGGTCTGCGACACCGACTTCATGAGCAGGATGTTCTGCGACCCCGTGACGATGAACCGGCCGGGTCGCGGGTCCGCGTCCACAAGTCCCTGCACGTACGACAGCAGTTCGGGCGCCCTCTGGATTTCGTCGAGGATCATCGGGTCGCCGCGTCCCAGGAAGCTGCGCGGATCGGCGAGCGCACGGGCGCGCACATCAGGCGCCTCCAGCGAAGCGTACCGGTATCCGGGGAAGACGGACCGCACCAAGGTCGTCTTCCCGGACTGGCGCGGCCCGGTCAGGGTGACGACGGGGTAGTGCTCCGCCGCTCGTACAAGGGCGGGAGTCAGGTGTCTTGCGATCATGCAGGAAGTCTGGCGCACGACCTGAGGCGTATCAAATTGATGACACGATCATCCAAATGACATGACATCGCCCCAACGCTCCAAGTGCCGGGTCCGGGGGTGACGACCCGGAAGCGAAGAAAAGGGAGGCGTAATGCGCTCCAGATTTCGTGCATTGGCGAAGAACCCGAAGACTTCGTCGAGGGAGCGGGGCAGCCACTGGGTAACGGCAAGAATTCGGTCGCTCATGAACAAGCCCGTTGAGTGGGGACACTTGACCCGTCTCCCAACGTACACGTCCTTATCCCGATGCCGGAAAGCCGGCAGCTGAAGTAACCGAGAACCGAAAAGGACGCTCCGCATGATCCGGATTCTGAAGTACGTCGTTCGCCTGATCCTGGATTGGCTGCGCAAGAAAATCTAGGTCCTGCGGGAGCGGTCGAACAAAACCATGCTATTCCTTCCAGAAAACTGGCTGAGCCTGGTCGGTGCGCTCGTGGTCCTCGTCGCCGCGGCGTGGATCGCCGACTGGGTGACCACCCGGGTCGTGCACGGCGCGATCCGACGGGTCGCGGCCCGGACGCGCTCGACCTGGGACAATCGCATCATCGAGCGCAGGGTATTCGCGCGCCTCTCTCACATCGTCCCCGCGGTGATCGTCTACTACGGCATCGGGCCGGTGCTGGGGGTGACGCCCGTGGAGGCGGCGGCCGGCTCCGCGCCCGCCGCGCTCGTTCTGGCCTGGACGCTGGCGCGCCGCCTCTCGGCCGCCTTCGTGGTGATCACGGCGGCCACGACCTTCAGCGCCTTCCTCGACGCCGTCAACGACATTTACGTGGAGGCCTTCGAGCAGTCGCGCTCGAGGCCGATCAAGGGCTACCTCCAGGGCGTGGGCCTGGTGGCCTACCTGGGCGCGGGGATCGTGGCCATCGCCATCCTGGCGGACCAGAGCCCACTGGTCTTCCTCTCCGGCGTCGGCGCGCTGACCGCCATCCTCATGCTCATCTTCCGCGACACCATCCTGTCGCTGGTGGCGAGCATTCAGATCATGTCCAACAACATGATCCGGATCGGCGACTGGGTCGAGATCCCCCAGGCCAATGCCGATGGAGACGTCATCGAGATCGCGCTCCACACGGTCAAGATCCAGAACTGGGACAAGACCATCTCCACCATTCCGACCCACAAGCTCATCAGCGAGTCGTTCAAGAACTGGCGCGGCATGTCGGAATCCGGGGGTCGCCGCATCAAGCGATCGCTGCGCATCGACATGAATTCCGTCCGCTTCCTGACCGACGAGGAGATCGAACGGCTGTC
Organism: Longimicrobiales bacterium; assembly: GCA_965225805.1. Classification (GTDB taxonomy): domain Bacteria; phylum Gemmatimonadota; class Gemmatimonadetes; order Longimicrobiales; family Gaopeijiaceae; genus BD2-11. The sequence goes on along the minus strand of OZ245327.1, from coordinate 284,117 downwards.
CCGCTACGAGAAGCTGCTCGACTACATGACCGAGGCGCGCCGCAAGATCGACCGCTACAACGCCGCCAAGGCCAGCGGCGATCCCGGGATCATCCCGGAGATCCGGCGCCTGACCAACCTGGGGACATTCCGCTTCTACGTGCTCAACTATCTGAAGGGCAATCCCCGGATCCATCAGGAGATGACGCTGCTCACCCGCCAGCTTGCACCCGGAGCGCAGGGCGTGCCCATCGAGCTCTACTGCTTCTCGAGCGACATCGCGTGGGCAGATTACGAAGGCATCCAGGCCGACATCTTCGACCACCTGATCGCCATTCTGCCGGAGTTCGGGCTGCGGGCGTTTCAGGAGCCCAGCGGGTCGGACTTCGCCGCGGCGGTCTCGGCCCGAGGATAGGGAGAAAGCCGGATCCTGCACCGGAGTCGAAGAGCAGGCCGGCTCTTCCGCTCGAGGACACGAGCAGGCCGGATGCCGCGCCTGAGGTGCGGACGATCGCGTTACCTTTCATCTTATTCGGGGAACGCGGACATGTGAGGAAGGACAACCAGGAACCGGCGGGGCCCGAGGCTCCGCATCACGGAGAAGATCGAGAAGATGGTGAACACCGTTGAATTGCTGGGCGATCTGCAGCGCCTGAGAGAGCAGGGGTATCTGTCCGACGCCCTCTTGCGCCACGCGGTTCGGGGCCTCTCCAAGACCCCGGACTTCGACTGGGTGGGTATCTATCTGCTGGGAGAGGACGGGGACGAACTCTGGCTCCACAACTACATCGGAGCCAGCACCGAGCATGCGAAGATTCCGGTGGGCACGGGCATATGCGGCACTGCGGTGGCGCTCGGCAAGAATCAGAACGTGCCGGATGTGGGCGCGGACGAGAACTACCTCTCCTGCAACCCCAGCGTGCGTTCGGAGCTGGTGGTCCTGGTTCGGGCGGGCAAGGAGATCCTCGGGCAGATCGACATCGACAGCCACACGCCGGCGGCCTTCAGCGAGGACGATGAGCTGGCCGTCCAGATGATCGCCGACAAGCTCGCCGACCAGTTCCTGCACGAGCGCCGCTAGCCCCTTCCGCCATCGACCGCGTCACGCCGCCGTAACCGTGGCCGTGCCCGATCGGCGCGGGCGTCCGTCCGGTGCCATGACCCGACCTCGAGTCGTCATCGCACCCAATCCGGGGCCGTTTACCCTGGACGGGACCCGGACATACATCGTCGGGCGCGAGTCGCTGGCGGTCATCGATCCCGGACCCGACGACCCGGACCACCTGCGGGCGCTACGGGGCGCCGTCGCCGGCGCACGCTGCACCGCCGTGCTGGCAACCCACGACCACGCCGACCACTCAGGCTGCGCGCGCGCCTTGGCGGACGCGCTGGGGACCCGACTTCTCGGACCGTGCCGCGACGCCGATGGCTCTCTGAAGGACGGGGACAAGGTGGAGACGGACCAGGGGACTCTCGTCGCTGTCGACACGCCGGGACACTGTGCCGAGCACCTGTGCTTTCATTGGCCCCGGGGCGGGGCGCTCTTCGCGGGAGATCTCGTGCTGGGCGAGGGCAGCACGACGTGGGTGGGGGAGTATTCGGGCTGCGTCGGGGAGTATCTGGCGTCGCTCGGGCGGGTCGAGACGCTCGAGCCCGGCGTGATCTACCCGGCGCACGGGCCTCCCCTGGAGGATGTGCCGGGCGCACTCCGCGCCTATCGCGAGCACCGCTTCACGCGCATCGAGCAGGCGGAGCAGGCGCAGCGCGCACATCCCGGCGCGACGCGCGCGCAGTTGGTGACCAGGATCTACGGAGACGAGTTGCCGCCCCGGCTGCGCGCCGCCGCCGAGTCCAGCATCGCCGCCATGCTCGACTATCTGGCTGGCTGTGGGTAGTATTTCGTTAGCGTAGCACACGTTACCGGCGGCTGCCCGGTCCCGTCGAACGGCTGCTGTCCCCTCAGTTGCGAGCACGCCTTGAACGCTCCCGTACCCCGATGATCGCTCCCGTACCTCGATTGTCCGCCGAACTGGCGGCGGAACTCGTCCAGATCGTGGGCGAGTCCGGGGTCATCACCGACCCGGCCCGGCTCATGGTGTACGAGTCGGACGGGCTCACCGCCTACCGCTATCCGCCGCGGGCGGTGGTGCTGCCCCGGGACGGCGACCAGATCGCCCGAGTGGTACGGGCCATCGCCCGGGCGGGTGTGCCCTTCGTGCCGCGGGGCTCGGGGACGGGCCTCTCCGGGGGCGCCCTCGCGACCGACGGGGCGGTGGTGGTGTGCACGGCGCGCATGAACCGCATCCTCGAGCTCGACCTGCACAACCGGCGGGCGCGCATCCAGCCGGGGGTGGTGAACGCCCATCTCACGGCAGCGGCCCTGCCCCACGGCCTGTACTACGCACCGGACCCCTCCTCCCAAAGCGCCTGCTCCATCGGCGGGAATGTCGCCGAGAACTCGGGCGGCCCCCACTGTCTCAAGTACGGCGTCACCTCCCGCTACATTCGGGGGCTGGACGTGGTGTTGCCGGACGGCAGCCGGGTGTATCTGGGAGATCGCGGGCACGACACCGGCGAGTTCGACCTGGCGGGCCTGTTCGTCGGGTCGGAGGGCTGCTTCGGCATCGCGGTCGAAATCGATGTCGAGCTTCTCCCGCTGCCGCAGGCGACGCACACGCTGCTCTGTATCTTCGAGCGGCTGGAGGACGCGGGGCGGGCGGTGACTGCGATTATCGCCGGCGGCTTGCTCCCGGCAGCGCTCGAGATCATTGACCAGGCCACCATCCAGGCCGTCGAGGAGAGCATCTTCGCCGCCGGCTACCCTACCGATGCGGCGGCGGCGCTGGTGGTGGAGTTCGACGGCATCGAGGCGGGGCTGGAGGCGGAAGCGGCGCGCGCGGAGGCAGCTTGCTTCGAGTGCGGGGCGCGCGAGGTGCGCAAGGCCACCTCCGAGGATGCGCGCGCGGCCCTCTGGCAGGGGCGGAAGAAGGCCTTCGGCGCGATGGGGAGGATCGCCCCGGACCTGCTGGTTCAGGACGCCACCGTCCCCCGCACACGGCTTCCCGAAGTGCTGGCGCAGATCGCGGGCATCGGGGAACGCTACAACCTGCGCGTCGCCAACGTCTTCCACGCCGGAGACGGAAACCTGCACCCCAACATCCTGTTCGACCGGCGCGACGCCAAGGAGATGGAGCGGGTCGAGCGCGCCTCCAAGGAAATCATGCGCATCTGCGTCGAGGCGGGGGGCACGATCACCGGCGAGCACGGTGTGGGGCTCGACAAGCGCGACTACATGACGCTCATCCACTCCGACGACGCCCTGCGGGCGATGGAGTCGGTGCGGCGCGTCTTCGATCCGGAGGGAGTTTGCAACCCCGGCAAGGTGCTCCCTGACCGGATCCGCAACGAGGACTTGCGGCCCGCCGCAATCGTGAATGGAGAGCCGCTTCGCGAAGCGGCGGCCGCGCGGGCGAACGCATGACTGTTCAGGAACTGGAGGAGTCGGCGCGCGCCTTGCGCGATGACGATGTCGGACCGGATCGGGCGGACGGCGACGGAGAGGCGCGCTCCGGTTTGATGGACGGAATCAACGGCGGAGCCGCGCTGGACGCCCGCCTGGCGGACACCCTCGGCGCCCCGGTGGCCGTCCCGGAGACGGTCGAGGAGTTGAGCGCCCTGATGGCCCGGGCGTCCCGCAACGGATGGCGGGTTCGCTGCATCGGCAACGCCACCTCCCTCCCCCCCGGTTACCTCGATGGACCGGTGGACCTGGTGGTGGGCACGCGCGCGCTGGGCACAGTCCACGCCTACGACCCCGCCGACCTCACCCTCACGGCGGACGCCGGCGTCACCCTCGGCCAGCTGGAACGGCTGACCGGCGAACAGGGCCAGTGGCTCCCCCTCGACCCCCCGCGGCGGCGGCTGCGCAGCCTCGGAGGGGTGCTGGCGAGCGGGGCGTACGGGCCGTTGCAGGGCAAGTTCGGAACACCCCGCGACCACGTGCTCGGGTTGACGCTGGTGACGGGGGACGGGCGGGTTCTCGAGCTGGGCGGCCGGGTGGTCAAGAACGTGGCCGGCTACGACCTGGTGAAGATCGCGGTGGGGAGCGGCGGGCGGCTAGGCATCATGACCTCCGCCACCGTCCGCCTGCATCCCCTGCCCGTCCGGGACGTCACCCTCCTCTACCGGACCAGGCGGCTGGCGCTGGCGGTGGTGCTGGCCCGCTCGCTGGCCACCGCGCCGGTGCGCATTCCAGCGGTGGAGCTGGTGGCGGGCCGTGGGGAGGGTCCCACCGTCGCCGTGCGCCTGCTCGGGTCCCTGGAGGCGGTGGAGGAATCGGAGCGCATCCTCAGCGGGCGCGTGGGCCGGGAAGCCAGCCAGCGCCTGGAGGGTGAAGCGTCCGCGCGGTGGTTCGGGGCGCTGGAGCGCTTCGAGGACGATGCCGCCGCCGTCGCGCGCATCAGCCACCTGCCGTCCCACCTGGGCGACCTGGCGGAGCCGTGCGCGGAGCGCGGGGTGCTGGCCGCGCATGTGTCGCTCGGAGTGCTGCGGGTGGCCGTGGACACAAGCGGGACGGGCGCGACCGCCCCCGACCAGGCCGCGGTGTTCGACGCGCTCACCCGCCTCCGCGAGGATGTGGTGCGGGCCGGCGCGACCTTCCGCGTCTCGCGCGCGAGCGTCTCACGGTGGCCCGGGCCCGAGCCCGCCACCGCCTCAGGCGTGCTCGCGCTCACGCGCGGCATCGTGGAGAGCTTCGACCCCGCCGGAGTGCTTTCCCGGCCGGGCTCGTAGGCCGCCGCACCCGAGAGTCAGGAGGTGTCTTCCATGTGGACCATCGCCGCGCAGGCCGGGGGACTCTCCGAGAGCCTGAGTTCCAGCCCCCTCCTGGCGATGGGGCTGCTCTTCTGGGCCGGCGTTCTGACCAGCCTGACGCCGTGCGTCTACCCGATGATCCCCATCACCGCCTCGGTCATCGCCGGAGCCTCGAAGAACAAGGCGTCTCGCGCGCGCATTGTGGGGCTCACGCTCACGTATGTGGTGGGGCTGGCGATGTTCTACGCGCTGCTCGGCCTGCTCGCGGGACTCAGCGGCACCCTCTTCGGTACGGTGAGCGCGAATCCCTGGGTGCGTTTTGCAACGGCCAACCTGCTCATCATCTTCGCCCTCGCGATGCTTGACGTCATTCCGGTGAGCGCGCCGCGCAGGTGGCTCGAATGGGCCGGCGGACTCGGCGGCGGGTCCTATCCGGCGGTCTTTCTGCTGGGCGCCACCTCCGGCATCGTGGCGGCGCCCTGCGGCGCTCCCGCCTTCGCCGTGGTGCTCACCTGGGTGGCCGCGACCCAGGCCGGCGCCATGGGGTTCGTCTACCTGTTCGTGTTCTCGATGGGGATGACCTCGCTGCTGGTGGCGGTGGGGCTTTTCTCCGGCACCGCGGCGTGGCTGCCCGGATCCGGAGCCTGGATGGTGTGGATCAAGAGGTTGGCGGGTATCATTATGCTTGGAGTCGCGGAGTACTACTTGATTCAGACGGGACTGGTGATGTGACTACGGTCAGACAAAATCTCCTGGCGACAGTGGCGGTGCTCGGTGCCGTCTTCAGCTTCTTCAGCGGCCTGAGTGCGCAGCAACGGGGCGAGGTCGGTATCGCGGTGGGCGAGACGCCGGCAACCCCCACCATCGAGAACCTGGACGGAGAGCCGGTCGATCTTGCGGACTACGTCGGCGAGCGCCCCCTCCTGCTCGAGTTCTGGGCCAGCTGGTGCGAACAGTGCGAGGCGTTGCAGCCCAGCATGGACGCAGCCTTCGAGCGCTACGGGGACCAAGTGGGATTCGTCGCGGTGGCGGTGGCGGTGGCCCAGACCCAGCGCGCGGTGCGCCGGCACCTGGAGCGCCACGCCATCCCCTTCCCCATGCTGTGGGACACCCGGGGCAACGCCACGCGTGCCTTTCTGGCCCCGGCGACCGCCTACGTGGTCATTCTGGACGCGGACGGCACGGTCGCCTACACCGGCATCGGACCCCGGCAGGACATCGTGAAGGTGGTGGGCGACATCCTGGCTGCCGCGACGACGGCCGGCAGGTAGAGCCACATCGAACCTCGAACAGGGCGCCAGCCGGAAAGGTCCAGGGTAGCCACGGCCGTCTTCCTCGACGGCCTCTCCGGGCGCGACAGCTTCCGGCGTCATCTCCCGGAGCGCGCCGTCTTCCTTCTCGCCACGGCCCTCTTCACACTCGCCCCCGCCATCCAGGCCCAGCAGGCCACCGACCTGCCCGACTCCTACACCGGAGGCCGGGTCCGTCCGTCCGCGCCGGCAACGGCGACCGCGAGCGAGATCCGCGTCGACGGCCGTCTCGACGAGGCGATCTGGCAGGAGACCCCCGCAGCCTCCGATTTCATCCAGGCCGAGCCGTTCGAGGGCCAGCCCGCCACTGAACGCACCGAGGTCTGGATCGCTTTCAACTCGGACAACCTCTACATCGCCGCCAGGCTGTACGACTCGGGGCCCTTTCCCGTCGTGAACGACATCAAGAAGGACTTCAGCGACACCAATCAGGATGTCTTCGCCATCATCCTCGACACCTTTCTGGACCGCCGCAACGGCTACGTCTTCATGACCAACCCGGAAGGCGCGCGCGCCGATCAGCAAGTCGCGGGCGAAGGACGGGAGGTGAACACGAGCTGGGATGCAATCTGGAACGTGGAGACGCAGCAAGGCGCGGAGGGCTGGACGGTCGAGATGGAGATCCCCTTCCGGGCCATCCGCTCCGATCCGCGCACGGACCGCTGGGGCATCAACTTCCGGCGCAACATCCGACGCAATAACGAGGTCGCCTACTGGGCCCCGATTCCGCGCGCCTACGCGCTCACGCGACTCTCGCTGGCGGGGGACCTGACCGGACTCGGCGGCACCGCGGGCGGACGCGACCTGCGCGTCAAGCCGTTCGTGCTGGGCAACCGGGTGCGCGAAACGGGCGTCGACGGCTTCGCGGGAACAGCCGACGCGGGCGTCGACGTGAAGTACGGGCTCACGCCCAGTCTCACCCTGGACGTGACCGTGAACCCCGACTTCGCGCAGGTCGAAGCCGACGAACAGCGGGTCAACCTGACCCAGTTCTCCCTCTTCCATCAAGAGAAACGCGAGTTCTTCCTCGAGAACTCAGGCCTCTTCTACGTGGGCGACGCCGCCCGAAACATCCGGGTCCGGCTGACTCCCGGGCGGGACGAGGATCTGCTGCTCTTCTTCTCACGGCGAATCGGGATCGACCCCGGCGGGCGGGCGATTCCCATCCGGGGCGGCGCGCGCCTGAGCGGGCAGGCGCTTGGGCTGGTGGTTGGCGGTCTGGCGATGCGCACCGGCGGGCTGGGGGACACGCCCGCCAACGACTACGCCGTCGCGCGGGTGCGCAAGAACATCCTGCGGGCCTCGGACATCGGCGCCATCTACATGGAGCGCCGGGCGGTGGACGAAGACGGCGACTTCAACCGGGTGTACGGCGCCGACGCCTATATCCGCTTCCCGGGCGAAATCGATGTCAGCGCCTACCTGGTGGGATCCGAGACCCCGGGACTGGGAGACGGGCAGTACGCCTGGCGCTGGTCGGTCAATCGCGAAGGCAACTTCCACCACATCAAGTTCGGGGCGATGCGCCTGGGCGAGAACTTCAACGCCGACATCGGCTACTTCCGGCGCACGGGAATCACCAAGTACTTCGTCGACTGGGGCGTCCGGCCCCGCCCGCAATGGGCGACCGCCCTGGGCATCCGCGAGATCCATCCCCACATCACCTGGAACTACTACGAGGATCTCTCCGGGCGCATCGCCGCGAAGCGGCTCCACAGCGGCATCACCGCGTTCCTCTCCAATGGCGGCAACTGGCAGCTGGCAACCAATCCGGCGTCTGAGCGCATCGAGAAGCCCTTCCGCATCGACTCGCGCATCGACCCCATCCCCGCGGGCGTGTACCACTGGGCGGACTATCAACTCACGGGCAGCACGGACCGCAGCCGCAGGGTCTCGGGCAGCTTCGGCTACACCTGGGGCGGCCTCTGGACCGGCACCCAGCGCAGCGGGCGGCTGAACCTCTCGCTGAAGCCGTCCTACAAGTTCAACTTGTCAGCCGGAGTCACGCGCACGTCGGCGCATCTGGAGCTGCCCGACGCCTCCTTCGTGAAGACGTACTGGACGTTCCGCACCAACTACTCGTTCAACACCAACACCTTCGTGGACGCGCTGGTGCAGTACGATCCGGTGACCCGGCGCTTCAACTCCAACGTCCGCTTCAACCTCATCCACCACCCGCTCTCCGACCTCTACATCGTCTGGAACGAGCAGCGCTTCATGACCGGCGAGGGGATCATCCCCGGCCGTGGCTTGACCATCAAGGTCACCCAGATGCTGGCGTTCTGAGGCAGTCCCTACCCCACTGGACGACGCAGCTGCCCGAATTCGTAGTTCGCCGGCGGCTCCGCGCCCAGAAGGTGGCGCACGAAGTAGTCCCAGCGGCGCCGCATCATGTAGGGCTCGTTGCCGAAGCCGTGACGGCGATTCGGGAGCAGGAGCAGGTCGAAGTCCTTGTTCGCGGCGATGAGTGCGTCGACCACCAGCATGGTGTTCGAGTGCGGCACGTTGGTGTCCATGGTGCCGTGGGCGATGAGCAGCTTGCCCACCAGGTTCTCCGCCACCAGTTGGTTGGCCTGGTTGTCGTAGTTGGTGGTGCCGTCGCCGTACTCCTCCAGCAGCCCTTGCCACTTCTCGCCCCAGTCGTCCTCGTAGTTGCGGTTGTCGTGGTTGCCGGCCTGTGACACGGCCACCGTGTAGAAGTCCGGGTAGCGCAGGATGCCGGCCGTGGAGGCGAAACCTCCGCCCGAGTGCCCGAAGATGCCGACCCGCTCGACGTCCATCCATTCGTGCCGCGCGGCGAGCTGGCGGATTCCCGCGATCTGATCGGGGAGGCCGTTGTCGCCCATGTTGCCGTAGTACGCCTCGTGGAAGGACCGCGAGCGCATGGGCGTGCCCATGGCGTCCAGTTCCACCACCACGAATCCCAGCTCCGCGATCGCCTGCAGATCCCGGTGCGCGGTGCGGAAGCTGCGGCTTCCCACGCTCCCGCTCTGCGGCCCCGGGTAGAGGTAGTTGACGATCGGGTACTTCATCGACGGATCGAAGTCGGACGGGCGGAACATGAGCCCGTACAGGTCGGTGACGCCGTCGCGCGCCTTCACCTCGAAGGGGATGGGGGGTCGCCAGCCGGCCGTCTCCAGGCGGGAGATGTCGGCGCGCTCGAGTTCCACTACGACCCGTCCGCTCATGTCGCGCACGACGCTGGTTGGCGGGATGACAGGTGTGGACCAGGTGTCGACGAAATACTCGCCGTCGGGGGAGCGCGAAATGGTGTGGTCCGCGCTGTCGGGGGTGAGCAGGCGCACGTCCCCGCCGTCCAGGCCGGTCTGGTAGAGGTAGCGGAAGTAGGGGTCCCCGTCCTCGCGTTCGTTGCCGATGAAGAGCACGGTGCGCGCGCCGGTGTCGACCTCCAGCACCTCCAGGACGTTCCACTCTCCGGAGGTGATCTGGCGCTTCAGCGATCCGCTCTCGAGGTCGTACAGATACAGATGCCCCCAGTTGTCGCGCCTGGAATACCAGATCGCCTCGTTGCTCTCCTCGAGGACGCGCCAGTTGTGGGCCCCGTCGCCGGACTCGAAGAAGGTCTCCACCCGCTCTTCCAGGATGTCGCGTACCGCTCCGGTTCGGGCGTCGGCGACGCGCAGGGTGGCTTGCTTGTGGTCGCGGGAACTCGACACGAAGGCCAGCTGGGTGGCGTCGTCGCTCCATTCCACATCCGCGAAGGTGCCCCCGCAGGCGACATGGTCGCATACCGTCGAGCGGTGCTGGTCGGCGGGCATGTCCAAACGTACCAGGCGCGACCCGGGGGACGCGTCCAGGTCCAGCGCCACCCGGTGGATGCGGAAGATCACCGAATCCTCGGGAAGGGGATAGCGCCAGGCGTCCAGCTCGGGATGGCCCACCTGGGTGTTCACCATGTACATCATTCCCACGCCGCGCGCGTCGTGCTGGAAGGTGGCGATCCTGCGGCTGTCCGGAGACCAGCGCAGGACCGGGCGCGGGCTGCGCACCCAGCCCGCGTTGTTCGTGGCGTAGCCGAAGTCCTCCTCGCCATCGAAGGTCAGCTGCGTCTCCTCCCCGGTCTCCGCCTCGCGCACCCAGAGGTTGTGGTCGCGGATGAAGGCTTCCCGCTCACCGTCCGGTGACACGACTCCGGCCGAGTTGCGGGACATGGCCGCGAATCCGAAGTAGATCGCCGTGTAGTTGGCCCTGCGCTGGTCCGGGTCGCCCCCCAGCTCCTCGCAGCGGTAGTCGATCGTGCGGCAGCGGAAGGCGCGCCCCTCTGCGCGGAAGCCCTGACCGTCGGGCGCAAAGAGAACCACCGCGGCTTCCATGACGAACTGTCCGCGGGGCAGGCCCGACGCCGTCGCGTCGGCGCCGGCCACCGCAGACAACGCCTCCGCCATCCGTTGGTGGTCGAAGGCAGGCTGACGGGTGCCGGCTGCCGCGTTGACCACCAGGTATTCGCTGCCTTGAGGAGTCTCGTTACGATACCAGAAGCGCCCGTCCGGCTGCCATTCGGGCTCGACCGCCCCGTTGAACACCAGGGGATCCATGTTCTGGCCGAGATAACGCTCCGCCCTGGCGTAGTCCTCCGCGGTAAGCGCGCTCGGCGCCTCCTGGGCGAGACCGGGGATCGGGGCCAGGAGCAACAGGAAAAACGACATCGCGAGTCGTGTTGGAAACAGCGCTGACGGCCGCATGGCCTTCCTCCGATGCGGTGAAATGGTTTGCTTCAGCAAGATGGCCCGGCTGCGTGTACCGGGGCAACGACATCCCTGGCGCGCGCGAGCAGTCGCTGGAGACGGGGCTCTATCCATCCTGCCCGGCACATGGCGAAAGTCCCGAACCCAAACCAACCAAACCACCATGACCGATCGTTTGCCTGAGGGGCTCGTTCCCAGCGGCGCCTCCCCCATCTTCACGCAAGACACGATTCCGGACGCGCTTCAGGCGCAACACGCGCTCGCCCCCGGACGCTGGGGGGTGCTCCAAGTGTTGGAGGGTAGTCTGCGGTTTGTGAATCTCGAGACCGGCGAGGACTGCGTGATCTCGGCACCAGGTCTCATCACGATCCACCCCCAAGCACGTCACCGCGTGGCCGTCGAGGGCCCGGTGCGCTGCCGGATCGACTTCTTCCGCGAAAGGCGGACTGAGTAAGGAAAGACCATGACGGAAACACAGGACAACGGTGCCTCCGTGCCTCCTGACCGCGCCCGTGGCGTGATGGTCGGGCTCGCCGTGGGCAATCTCTTCGGCATCGTACATGAGGGCTGGTCCCGGCAATCGATCGCCCACCGGTACCCTGACGGCATCCGGGAGATCACGGCAAAGCCGGGTTATCCCGACGATGATGATATCGCGCAGGCCATCGCGCTCGCGGAGGCGGCCGCCGAGGGACCTCTCGACCTGGATGATGTGGGGCGGCGCTTCTGGGACTGGGCGGAGATCAACGGCGCCGGCATGGGAGGGCTGACTGGGCGGGTACTGTCCCTGTACGGACGAAGCTATCCCCAGCGGCTGATGCGCAACCGGCGCACCGGGCGAGCTCGCGAACCCATTGGCACATCTATCGAGGAGGCTTCACGAACTGCTTGGGAGAATTCGAGATACCGCGGTGACGCCGGGAACGGTGCCGTGATGCGTTGCGCTCCGATCGCGATTCGCTGGCACCAAGATCCGCTGGCCCTGGCTCGCAACAGCTATCTTAGCGCCGTGCCGACCCACTGGGACCGGCGCTGCGGCTGGTCGTGCGTAGTGCTGAACGTCGCCATCGCGAGTGCGTTGCGCGGCGAATGGGTGCCTGCCCATGAGTTGCTCCAAGCAAGCCTCGAGGGCGTGAGGGGCTCCCTCCCAGAGCTCGAACGCTACGGCGTCGAGAATCGGGTTCCCTCCCCGGCGGGTCCGCGACACTGTGGAGGTAGCCCGGAAAGATGAAATTGACGAACTTCGCCTGGACGGGTCATCGATGGGATACACGCTCCTGACCCTGAGGGCAGCTCTGGTTTCGTATTGGAGCGCGCCGAGCTTCGAGCGGGGGCTGCGGGACGTAATCGAGGCCGGCGGCGACACGGACACCAACGGCGCCGCTGCAGGAGCCGTGCTCGGAGCCCGATTCGGGGTCGAGGGCATGCCCAACCGATGGCGGGAGCAGCTCGCCGATCTACGAACAGGGCGAACGCCCATGGCGGTCTACGCGGATCGCCTCCTGGCAGCCGTCGCTAAGGATTCGGCTACCCGGTAAATCGTGACGCTCCGCGCCCGGGTCATCGCCGATCTCGAATCGCCACGCGGTCCTGGCGGATCTTCAAGTTCTGCCCTGATAATCCCTTGACACCACTGGGGCAAATTCGGACACTTCAAAGCTGTCCTTCGCCCGGGAAGCAACCTTCCAATCGGGTGCCGCCGCCCGCCGTGCGTTCCGGCCCCGCCACCAGCGGGAGTTGATGCCATGTCCGCCGATACAGCCACGATCGACGCTTCTCCTCAACCCGTCTGCAACTACGTCGCGGGCCGCTGGACGGCGCCGTCCGGAACGGGCTCGTTGCCGGTACTCAATCCCACGACCGGCCAGCCGCTCGGGCGCGTGCCCCTCTCAACGGGCGCGGACGTGGACGCCGCCGTCGCCGCCGCAACCGCGGCCTTTCCGGGTTGGCGCAGCACGCCGGCGGTGGAGCGGGCGCGGGTGTTCTTCCGGCTGAAGCACCTCCTCGACGAACACAAGGACGCGCTGGCCCGTTCGCTGGTCATCGAGCACGGCAAGAATCTGGCCGAGTGCAAGGGTGAGATTCAGCGCGGGATCGAGAACGTCGAACACGCTTGCGGCATTCCCACGCTGATGATGGGCGATGTGCTCGAGGATGTGGCTCCGGGCATTGATTGCGAGGCCATCCGGCAGCCGCTTGGGGTGTTCGCGGTTGTCTCCCCGTACAACTTCCCGGTAATGATCCCGCTCTGGTTCTGGCCGTACGCCGTGGCCGCCGGCAACACGGTGGTGCTCAAGCCCAGCGAGCAGGATCCGCTCACGCACCAGCGCGTGGTGGACCTCGCCACCCAGGCGGGGCTGCCCCCGGGCGTTCTCAACGTCGTGCACGGGGACCGGGACGCGGTGACCGCCCTCCTCGAGCATCCCGGCATCGCGGGGGTCTCCTTCGTCGGGTCGAGCCAGGTCGCGCGCATCCTCTACGCAAAGGCGGGCGCGACCGGCAAGCGCGTGCAGGCGCTCGGGGGGGCGAAGAACCACATGATCGTGCTGCCGGACGCGGACTACGACCTCGTCGCCGACGCGGTGGTGTCGTCGATCTTCGGCTCGGCCGGGCAGCGCTGCCTGGCGGGCAGCGTCGTGGTGGGGGTGGCCGACGCCTACGCGAACATCCGCGAGCGGATCCTCGACCGGTCCGCGTCGCTGCGGGTGGGCAACGGGCTCGAGGACGGGGTGGACATGGGCCCGGTGATCTCCGCCCGCCACCGCGACCGGGTGATGGGCTACATCCACAGCGGGGTGGAGGAAGGCGCGTCGCTGGTGATGGACGGACGCGACGCCAGGGTGCCCGGCTACCCCGACGGGAACTGGGTCGGCCCGACCATCTTCGAGGACGTGCACCCCGACATGGCGATCGGCAAGGAAGAGGTCTTCGGGCCGGTGATGGGGCTCACCAAGGCCGACACGGTGGAGGACGCCATCGACCTCATGCACAGGAGCGAGTACGGCAACGCGACCTCGCTCTTCACCACCAGCGGGCGGGCGGCGCGCGAGTTCCGCTACCACGCCGGCATCAGCATGATCGGCATCAACATCGGCGTGGCGGCGCCGATGGCCTTCTTCCCCTTTGGCGGGTCGCGTGGCTCCTTCTTCGGCGACCTCAAGGCCCAGGGCCGCGATTCGGTCGAGTTCTTCACCGACAAGCGCGTGGTGATCACCCGCTGGTAAGGCCTTTGCCCGGCACATGAGGATGCTGCGCAGTCACCCTGCAACCGGAGTCCACACATGACGCGTAGCCATCCGGGAGCGGCGGTAGGAGAGGCACCGGCGGACACGGTATCGGCCGAAACCGACTCGCGAACCGATCAGACCCCGCCCCGGACTCACCCCGGAGGCGAGGTCGCACAAGTCCGAGCTTCGGCTGGCGCCGAACTGATCGCGCGCCAGCGGGCCAGCATCTTTCCGTGCGTCAAGCCGTTGTACGCCGAGCCTCTGGTGGTCGTGGAGGCGGAGGGGGTGCGGGCGAAGGGCGCCGATGGCAGGGAGTACCTCGACCTCTTCGCGGGCATCCTGACCACTTCGATCGGGCACTGCCATCCGCGGGTGGTGGCCGCGGTTCAGGACCAGGTCGCGCGGCTGGGCCACACCTCGAACCTCTACGTCACCGAACCCTATGTGGCCGCCGCCGAGAGGCTTACCGGCCTCGCGCCCGCCGGCCTCAACCAGGTCATGTTCACCAACAGCGGCACGGAGGCCATCGAGACCGCCGTCATGCTGGCGCAGATGCACACCCGCCGCAGCGAAATCATCGGCCTGCGTCTCGGCTACTCCGGGCGCAGCACGCTGGCGACGAGCCTGACCGGGCAGGCCCAGTGGAAGCCGCTCCCGGCGATGGCCCCGATCCGGCACGCGATCGCGCCGTACCCGTATCGGCATGCCGACGGCCACAATGTGGACCGCTACATCGACGAGCTGGTCGAGGTGATCGAGACCACCACCACCGGGCGCCCCGCCGCCCTGCTCGTCGAGACCATCCAGGGGTTGGGCGGCTATATCGTCCCACCACCCGAATACCATAGGCGCGCGACCGAAGTGATTCGCGCCTACGGGGGCGTGTTCATCTGCGACGAAGTCCAGGCGGGCTTCGGGCGCACGGGCGACCGCTGGTTCGGCATCGAACACTGGGACGTCGAGCCCGACATCATGGTCGTCGCCAAGGGTGTGGCGAGCGGCTTCCCGGTGGGCGGCACCCTGGCCCGCGAGGAGATCGCGGCCGCCTGGACGGGACTCACCTTTTCCACCTACGGCGGCAGCCCGGTCTCCATGGTGGCCGCGCGCGCAACCATGGACGTCATGGTCGAGGAGGACACCCCCGCCCGCTCCGCCGAGCGCGGCAACCAGATGCGCGAGGGGCTGGAGGCCCTCCAGCGCGACTATCCCTGGATCGGCGACGTGCGCGGCATGGGGCTGATGCTCGCCCTGGAGCTGGTGGAAAACCCGGTTACCAAGGAGCCCAGCGCCCGGCTGGGGAGAGCGCTCCTGGAAGCCGCCCGCGAGGAAGGCGTGCTGATCGGCCTCGGCGGCATGGGCGGCCATGTGATCCGCATCGGGCCCTCCATGCTGATCTCCCGCGAGGAGGTGGCCGAGGGGCTGGAGCGTCTGCGGCGGGCCTGTGCGCGGGTGGAGGCGCAGAGGTGAGCCGGACAAGGAGGCCGTCATGATCGCGGGGTTGCCGGTCGGCGCGTGGCTCCTGCTGGCGGTTGCAGTTGGGGTGGGACTAGGGCTGGAAGTCGCGTTCTACAGGACCCATAGGCGGGGGCGCGAGGGGCGATAGCCGGGCTGGCAGCCATCGAGCTGCCAAGCGCTCCCGGTCTGCTCGACTACGCTGTCCCGCAGCCCGGCGGCACCTGCGCCGGTCTTCGTCCCCGCGGCGGGTTGCGGCGGCTCGTCAGTGGCTCTGCCGAGTCGTACTGGTGCCGACCCGCACGACCCCCTCTTCAACCACCACGTCCTGAAGGCCATCAGCCTGCTCGAAGGAAAACGGCCAGCGCCCCGACGCTCCATCCGCAACCCGGACGCGGCGGACGCCCTGGAGCGTGAGCGGTGTGCCCGACTGGACCGTGGCCGGACCGAAGGCCTCATACATCCAGACCGCTCCGCCTCCGGACGACGATGCTCGGTACTCCCCGCCCTCGATTTCCAGCGCGGCTCCTTCGTCGATGCCGATGCCGATGACCGGGCCCCCGCGGTGCCGGGCGAGGAGACGCCCCAGGAACGCGAGCAGGCGACCCTCGCGGGACCGCTCCGTGAAGTGGGAGTCCACGATCACATTGGCAAGCTCGGGTTGAGGAAGGGTTGACGGGCCGACACTGACCGAAGGTTGGGCAGGGTCTGCGAGTGCCTCGGCCGACGTGACGGTGCCGTGCCGGGCATCGAACACGGCCTCACCCAGCGACACCGCGCCCGCGCTGGTGCCGCCGATGGCAGCCCCTCGCAGCGTCGCTTCCGCGAGGGCCAGGTGCACCGCACGAGGCCACCGTCCCAGATAGTCCCACTGGCTTCCGCCCGCGAGCCACACCGCTTCCGCCCTGGCGAGGCGGCAAACAACGCTTGGATGGTCTGCGAGCGGTGGCGTGCTGGTGCGAATGGTCACCACTGAAGCAGGGGAAGGACTGGGGGCCAGCTCGAACGAGAAGTAGTCCGGATAGCTGGTAAGCGACCCCGTTGCGCGCAGCACGACGATGTCGCCACCGGCGGCTGACTCGGCGAAGCGGCGAGCGGCGCCATCCTCCTCCGGACCGCCCCCCATGAGCACCAGCCGGCGAAGCGGGGCCTGCTCGGTGTCGTCTCCGGTTCCCGCAAGGCCCCCGATTTCGATGCCCTGGCCGGCGTCGGGGCAGCGGGCGATTGGACCGCCCAGTGGCGTTGTCGTGTCCGTCTCGGCGCATGCTGCGAGAGCCGCGAGCGCGATTACGAATCCCCAACCGCATCGCGGCCCGGAGCGCGGCGAAGTCGTCACTCCACCGGTTGGTCGCTTGACTCCCCCAACACGACATGACTGCGCTCGATCTCCGCGCGAAACCGCTTCGGCAGGCGCGCCCATGGTGTCAACTAATGTCTTCGCGTCCGCCATAAACCGGGCATAAGCTCGAGAACGTCCTCCGAGAGCCCCGCACCGTAGTCGTGCGCGGTGTAGTTGCGGGTGTCTCGATAGAGCAGCCAGCGCCCGACCGCATCCGTCTCGATCAGTCCAGGGCTTGGCCGAGTTGCTCGAAAGCAAGTTCCAGCGTGCGCAGGCACCGACGCAGAAAGGTCGTGTCGATGCTCACGACCTACGTGCTCCAGGTCCTGGCAATCCCACATTGACCACCGTTACGGCGCCGGGCCCTGATCGCGGCCTTCTCGGTTGTCCTCTTACCATCTGCCAAGCCTGCGGATTGCGGCGTAGCGCGGAAACCTGAACGCTCCTTCCACCCTTGTCGCTTTCCCTCAATCAAGTCGGATGCCGCGACTCTGCCGAGTCGGGAACGAACGACGGACCAAATCAAGTTATCCTGCTCGCGCCCGGGACGGTACGGCAATGAGCCGTATCGCCACGGCGGCCACTGCGCCAACACGTTGCCCCACCCCCACCCCCGTGCGATGCTACCGGAACGGACGCACCCAGGCCTCCTCCCAACTCCAACCACCCATGACCGCATCCGCCACCATCATCGCCGTGCTCGCAGGCTACCTGATCGTCCTGCTTGGCATCGGCGTCTGGGGCGGCCGCGAGTCGAAGAGCGTTGCCGGGTACTTCGTGGCCGGGAAGAAGCTGCCGTCGTGGGTCATCGCCTTCAGCTCGAACGCCACCGGTGAGAGCGCGTGGCTGCTGCTGGGGCTGACCGGGATGGGATACGCGGTCGGGGCGCACGCCTTCTGGGTCATCCTCGGCGAAGTGTTGGGGGTGACGCTGGCGTGGATCTGGGTGGCCCGGCCCTTCAAGGCCTACACCGACCGCTACGACTCCATCACCGTCCCCGACTACCTCGAGTCGCGCTTTCGTGACTCTCGCCACATTCTGCGCCTGATGGGCGCCGGGATCATCGTGAGCATGGTGGTCTTCTACACCGGGGCCCAGCTGACCGCCTCGGGCAAGGCCTTCAACTCCTTCCTGGGCACCAGTTACGAGGCTGGCGTGCTGATCGGCGCCGCAGTGATCCTCTACTACACCACGGTGGGCGGCTTCAAGGCGGTGGCGTACAGCGATCTGCTGCAGGGCGTTCTCATGCTCGCATGCCTGGTTACCCTTCCCATCGCGGGCATCGCCGCCGCGGGAGGCTGGTCGAGCTTCACCAGCGCCCTGGGGGCCGCCGATCCCGCGCTGATCGAGCCGATGGGAGGCATGGGCATGAGCGGGGCGGGGCTGGCCAGCGCCCTCGGCTTCCTCGGGATCGGGCTCGCGTTCCTGGGCTCGCCCCAGCTCCTCACCCGCTTCATCGCGGCGCGCAGCCAGAACGATATCGTCGGCGGCAGCTTCATCGCCGTCATCTGCATCATCTGCTTCGACGTGGGCGCAGTTTTCGCCGGAATGTCCGGGCGCGTGCTCTTTCCGGGCCTCGCCGACCCCGAGACCATCCTCCCGGTCATGAGCGCCGAACTTTTCCCCGCATTCTTCACCGGCATCTTCCTGGTCGTGGTGCTGGCCGCGATGATGTCCACGGTGGATTCGCTGCTCATCCTGGCCTCGTCGGCGGTGGTGCGCGACGTGGTGCAGAAGGTGCTGCGGCCGGGCTATGCGGGGGCTCGGGTGGCGTTCTGGGGCAAGGTGGTCACGGCGGTCATCGGCGCGGGCGCGATCCTGTTGGCGCTCGCGGAGGTGCGCGTGATATTCTGGTTCGTGCTCTTCGCCTGGTCGGGGCTCGCGTGTGCCTTCACCCCGGTAGTGCTGTGTTCGCTCTTCTGGAAGCGCACGACGCTCGCCGGGGCGGTGGCCGGAATGGCCGGGGGCTTCGTCACCACCATCGTGTGGGTCCTCGTCTTCAAGGAAGGCTTCTACGACCTTTACGAGATGATTCCCGGCTTCGTGGCGGGCTTGCTGCTCACCGTGCTCGTGAGCTTGCGCTCCGATCCACCCGCCGGAGCGGCCCGTGAGATGGCCGCCATACACGCCTCCACCGGTGGGCCTTTCCGTGCCCCGTCGCGTGGGGCCTAACAGGTTGAGGCCGGACATGGTCATGACGCTGGCGTGGCGACGACAGTTGGGTTTCGTTCTCTTGACCCTTGCCGCCGCGGCATGCGGCGAGGATGACCCGACCGGGCCCATCCCTCAGGTCGCCGGCACCTACGAAGGATCGTTTATCGTTCAGTTCCTGGTGAACTCGCAGGCCACCCTCGGGTCGATACGCGTGGTCATCGAACAAGACGGCGAAAGCGTCACCCTCACCGGGTCGATAGACGTCTCGGGCGCGACGGTGCCGATTCCCACCACTACCGGAACACTGGACGCCACCGGATTCCTGGAGTTGACGGATGGAGGCTTCTCCGGATCCGTCAACCAGGAGTTCTGCGGGAATACCAGAACGATCAGTTCAACCGTGAGGTTCTTCAGCCGCAGCGCCGAGATCTCCGAGCACGCCGACACCGAATTCTGCGGGCGCATAATCCTCTCGGGTTCGCTGACGCGCCAATGACGAAGGAGAACACACCATGACCCCAACCCGCCGAGACTTCCTGCGCGTGACCGGAATCGCCGGGGCCGGATTGGGACTGGGACTGGGCGCCCCGGTGATCGGCCGCGCCTCCCTGAGCGGCACCCACCCGGGTCGGGCCGGCATTGAACCCGCGCGGAAGCCCCAGCAGGCCCCCGCACCCAAGAGACTCCTCATCCTCGGCGGCACGGGCTTCATCGGCCCGCACATGGTTCGCTACGCCGTGGCGCGCGGCCACGAGGTAACCATTTTCACGCGCGGCCGCGCGGAGGCCGACCTTCCCGACGTGGAGCACCTGATCGGAGACCGAAACGACGACCTGAGTGCCCTCGAGAACCGCACCTGGGACGTCGTCCTCGACAACAACACGCAGGATTATCGCTGGGCCCAACTGAGCACGGAGCTGCTCCGGGACGCCGCCGAACAGTACCTCTTCGTCTCCTCGATCTCGGCCTACATCAGCACCGGACTTGCGTACCAGCACAAGGACCGCGTCCTGTACGAGCATCTCATTGACGAGGACTCGGAGCGGTTCACGCCCCCCGAGGGCTGGCAGGACGGAGACGACGCGCCCTACGGGCTCATGAAGGCGCTGTCGGAGGACATCGTCCACGCCGCCTTCCCGGGCCGCGCCACCATCGTGCGTCCCGGCCTGATCGTGGGACCCGGCGACGCGACCGACCGCTTCACCTACTGGCCCGTGCGCATCTTCGACGGCGGCGAAGTGCTGGCCCCCGGCAACCCGGAGCACGCCAACCAGATCATCGACCAGCGCGACATCACCGAGTGGATCGTGCGCCTGGCCGAGGACGGAGTCGCCGGCGACTTCAACGCCACCGGCCCGGGCACCCGCATGTCGATGGCCGAGATGCTCTACGGAATCCGCGCCGCGACCTCCGCGCCGGTCGAGTTCACCTGGGTGCCCGAGGACTTTCTGGAGGCACAGGGGGTGAGGCCCTTCGGCGACCTTCCGGCGTGGGCCCCGGGAAGCGACCTGATGTACGTGGACATCGATCGCGCGCTCGAGACCGGGCTCACCTTCCGCCCGCTGGCGATGACCAGCCGCGACACCGTGGACTGGGACAAGACCCGTCCCGAGGACGAACGGCGCGATCGCCGCGCGGGGATCAGCCGGGAGCGGGAGCGCGAGGTCCTGGACGCGTGGCGGGAGGCGCGGGGCTAGGCGTACACCATCCACTGTCTGCGCCGGACGCTAAGCCACGGTCGTGAGCGTAGGGGGAGTCCGTGGTTCCGCACGCGGATAGCTATTCGGAGTCAGGGCTAAAAACAGAATAGCGAGTGCGGCTATTGCAGAAACCGTAATAGCCCGGTTGTCCCATGAGCCAATATGGGACGGTGAGGGGGATCAGGCCTCCGATAGCCGGGCGGTCCGTTCACAGACCTTGAGGAACGCGCGGCTCCGCCGACGCTCTACCTCATGGACCAGCCAGCGATTGAAAGCGCCACGCGGCCCGACCGCGCTAACAGAGCGCCCGCTCGTCGTTGGCCACCTCGTCGAGCCGCCGGGCGCGCGCGCTGTCCCCCAGCGCCAGCGCCGCCACGATCCCTCGCCGGGCCAGGCGCGGTCCGAAGCATCTGGCTTCCAGATCGTCCACGAAGGCGCCGACCTGTTCACGGTATTCACCCGGGCGCCAGGCCTCCGCCCAGATCCCGAGCGGCTCCATGAGCTCCGCGACCCGTGGGGCGTAGAGGTCGGCCAGTTCCTGCGACTCGTTCGACAGCAGCTCAATGGCCCAGGTGGCGTCGTAGTGGTTCGACAGCAGAAGCGCCACAGAGTACAGCTGCGCACTCGCGCAGTCCTGTGGCACGCAGGTCGCAACCGCCACCACGGAGATGGCGTCGGGCTGTGCGGTGGCGAGCAGGTTGATCCCGAGTCGGCCCCCGATCGCTTCCTGGAACGCCTGCTCCAGCACGCGATTGGCGGTGGGATCGTCGAATGCCACAACGACATCGATGCCCTCAAGATGCTCGAAGCCCATCTGAGGCTCCTGGGCACTCAGCGCACGCGGCACAGCGACCGCGACTGCGAACCCGGCACCGAGCGCGAACACCAGCGAAATACGCTTCATCGACGTGGAAATGCGTTTCATCGACGTGTTCCTGTTTGCGTGGATTCCCTCACATCCCGAAGCTAGTACCCTGTGTGCTTTCCGGCACCGCGTCCAGTCGCAACATTGTCGTTTCCGCGCTGGCAATCGATGGACCCGGGGCGAGCACCCGGCAGAGACCCGCGTTTCGGCCGCTCTGCCGCCCCGAACGGAACGAACTTCCCCTGGAGGAACCCATGCGCCCCATCCGAGCCTCTGGATTCGCCCGGTGCCCCGGCCGCGTCGTGGCCGCCGCCACACTCGGCTTCCTCGTTTTCATCTCCGCGTGCGCCGAACAGTCTCCCGGGGGCTTCGAAGACCTGGCGCAGGCGCAGCTCCCGCAGATCGACGGCCGCATCCAGGTCCCCGGGCTTCAGGCGGACGTCGAAGTGCTGCGGGATCCCTGGGGCGTACCCCATATCTACGCGTCGAACCCGGACGATCTCTTCTTCGCCCAGGGCTTCGTCCAGGCCCAGGACCGCCTGTGGCAGATGGAGATGTACAGGAGGGCCGGCGAGGGCCGGCTGAGCGAGGTGCTGGGGGCGGAGGCGCTCCAGCACGACCGCGTCGCGCGCCTGCTCAAGTTCCGGGGCCCCTTCGACGACGCCGAGTTCACCAGCTATCACCCCGAGGGCCGGCGCATCCTGGAGGCCTTCGCCTCGGGGATCAACGCCTACATCGATCATGCGACGGCAGCGGGAGAACTGCCCGTAGAATTCCTGCTTACGGGGATCGAGCCCGAGTACTGGAGTGCCGAGACGCCCCTTCTGCGCATGCAGACCGCGATGCCGGTGGGGGATGTGCGGCGAGAGCTGCAGCTGGCCGGGCGGGTGGCCGAGCTCGGCGCCGAGGAAGCCAACCTGCAGGCCCGGCCCACGCCGTGGCGCGAGCTGGTCGTCCCGGACGGCGTCGACCTCACGTTGATCTCGGGTGAGGTGCTGGCCGGTGCTACAGGCTTCCGCAACGCCATGAGCAGTCCGACGCTGGTCGCGCCCTACGGGGAGTGGGGCGGGGCGGAGATGGCGCTGAACCTGGGGGCGCGCGAGACCTCCCCCGGCAGCAACAACTGGGCGATTCACGGAAGCCGTACTGCTAGCGGCCAGGCGATCGTGGCCAACGACCCGCACCGGGGGGTGACCAATCCGTCGCTGCGCTACGTGGTGCACCTGGACGCGCCCGGCTGGACCACCATCGGCTCGACCGAGCCGGTGCTGCCCGGGGTGGCCATCGGGCACAACGGACGCATCGCCTGGGGGCTCACCATCGTGGGCACCGACCAGTCCGACGTGTACGTGGAGCAGGTCAACCCGGACGACCCCAAGCAGGTGCGCTGGGGGGACGGCTGGGAGGAGGTGCGAACCATCACGGAGACCGTCCAGGTGAAGGATGGGGAGCCCGAGACCATCGAGCTCGAGTTCTCGCGCCATGGCCCGATCTTCCACCGGGACCCGGAAAACAACCTCGCCTACGCCATGCGCTCCACGATGCACGAGCCCGGAACCACGGGATACCTGTCCGGGCTGAGGCTGAACGTGGTCTCCGACTGCACCGGTTTCCTGGAGGAGATGCGCTACTGGAAGGCCCCCACCGAGAACATGATCTGCGGGGACGCGGACGGAAACATCGCCTGGCAGGCTGCCGCGCTGTCGCCGAGCCGCCCCAATTGGCACGGGCGGCTCCCGGCGCCCGGAACCGGGGAATACGAGTGGGACGGCTTCCGCGACGACCTTCCCACCGAGTTCAACCCCGAGCGCGGCTGGGTGGGAACCGCCAATCACGACATCCATCCGCCCGGCTACGACCCGCCGCTCTTCTTCAAGACCGCCGGCCCCTTTGCCCGCTTCGCGCGCGTGCAGGGGCTTCTGAACGCGGGCGGCAATTTCACCCGGGAGGATTCGCGGCAGCTGCAGCAGGATGCGTACTCGGCTTCGGGTGCGGCGCACGCGGCGCTCTTCGAGGGATGGACGGCGAGCGACGCGGAAGTGGAGCTCTACCGGGCCGAGCTGGGGGCGTGGGACGGGGTGTTCGACCGCGCCAGCCGGGCGGCCGCGATCTATCGCCGCCTCGACACGGAGATGCTGGACCAGGCGGCGAGTGAATCGGGCGGGGACGCGGCGGCCGTGCTGGAAGCCGCTCTGGCCGCCGCCCTCGAACAGATCGCGCGCGACCAGGGAGACGACCCCGCCGAGTGGCGCTGGGGACGCGACCACCGCAGCGAATTTCCCCACTCCCTGGTGACCGTCTACGACCTGCCCGCGGGGGAGCGGTCGGGGGGAGCGGGCACGGTGGCGGCGACGGGGGCCACCTATCGCCACATCGTCGACTTCGGCGACCTGGACGGGTCGCTGTTCACCAACGCGCCCGGGCAGTCCGGGCGGCCGGGAAGCCCCTACTACGGCAACCTCACCGAGAGCTGGGCCAACCGGGAGTACTTCCCTATGCTTTTCTCGCGAGAGGCAGTGGAGGCGAGGGCCGAAAACCGGCTGGTGCTGGTGCCCGTAGGTTGACAGATTGATCCTGCGTCGTTGAGTGGCTGCCGCTACCGGCGGAAACTATTCCCTGTGCACCCGGAGAAACTCCAGATGCCTAGTCGATTGCTCGCTGTCGGAACTCTGGCCGTCCTGTCCACCGGCTGCTCGTTCATTGCAGTTGACGGCCCCCCGGTAGCCCGCCCCGGCGCTCCCCGGCCCACCGAGTCGAACTGTACGACGAGTTACGCCGTTCCCGTCGTGGACGTGGCTTTTGGCGCCATCCAGGGCGCCAATACGGTCAGGATGTTGGTCGATGGATATGGCAGTGACTTTATTCTGGACGCGTTCATGGTCGCGGCTACAACGGCGCTGTTCACATCCGGCGTCACCGGGGCCAAGAAAGTTCAGGACTGTCGAGAATTCCTGAATCCGCCGGGGTCAGCCAACACCACAGGGTTCACGCAAGCCCCAGATAACGCGCCGAGACCACAGGCGCCGTCACGCGCGGCCTTCAGCCTTCTCCCCGCCCCGCCCAGTCGATGTCGGACAGATGGGCCAGCGCGAGCTGGAGAGCGTGGGTTCCCCTGCGCCCCTTCCCCTGGGCGCGCAGCGCCGTATACAGCTGGTGCGCCAGGGCCAGGCCCGGCAGAGCCAGCTTCATGCGGCTCGCCTCGGCCAGCGCGATCTCCATGTCCTTGACGAAGTGCTCCACGAAGAAGCCCGGGTCGAAGTCGTTGGCGATCACGCGCGGGCCGTAGTTGGAGAGCGACCAGCTGCCGGCGGCCCCCGAAGCCACCGACTTCATCACGGTCTCCAGGTCCAGCCCTGACCGGTAGGCGTAGAGCAGGCCCTCGCACATCCCGATCATCAACGACGCGATCAGCACCTGGTTGACCATCTTGGCGTGCTGCCCGGCGCCGGGCCCTCCCTGGCGCACGATGGTCTTCCCCATCACCCGCCAGCACGGCCCCAGCGCCTCCACCACGTCCTCGTCACCCCCGATCATGATCGACAGGAGTGCCTTGCGGGCCCCCACGTCACCTCCGGACACCGGCGCGTCCACGCTCGCCACCCCCCTCGCGCGCGCGGCCTCGTAGATCTCGACCGCGAGCGAGGGTTCGCTCGTGGTCATGTCCACCAGGACGTTCCCCGGGCTGCATCCCGCCAGAGCTCCGTGCTCGCCCAGAATCACCTCGCGCACGTCGCGTGGGAAGCCGACGATGCTGAAGACCACGTCGCTCTGCTCGGCCACGGCCCGGGGGCTGTCCGCCCACACCGCGCCCTTCTCCAGGAGCGACGCCGCCGTAGCGCGGGTTCTGGTGAAGACGGTCGCCGAATACCCGTGGTCCATCACGTGCGCGCACATGCTGCGGCCCATGACGCCGAGCCCGATCCAGCCGATCCGGGTCTTTCCGGGTTGAATGTCGAAATCTCCCATATTTCTGATGTCTACCATGTTTTCGTAGTCATACCAGGCAAAGCGTCTCACCATGGGCCCGGGACCAGCGGGATGCAAGCAGGTTTCGGATCCGCATCGACATGGTCCGTCACGGACTAAGCCAGGCAAGGCACCTCGCTTGCGGCGCCGGAAGCGCAGGGAGAACGTAGAGGCCGCACATCCCCTACATACAACCCGCAGGAGAACGCCGATGACTTCCAGATGGTTCGCCTCCACACAGATGACCATCCTGATCGCTGTCGGCCTGCTCTTCGCCGCCCCGGGCGCGGCCCTGACCGCCCAGGAATTCCAGCTCGAGGAAGCGACCATCGCGGAGGTGCACGCCGCCTTCCTGTCCGGAGAACTGACCTGCGTGGACCTGGTGCAGGGCTACCTCGACCGCATAGAGGCCTACGACCAGCAGGGACCGAGGCTCAACACCATCGCGAACATGAACCCCGCGGCCCTCGACGAAGCCGCCCGGATGGACCAGACTCTCGCCTCCGGCGGACTCAGCGGGCCGCTGCACTGTATCCCGGTCCTCCTCAAGGACCAGGTCGAGACCCGCGATCTGCCCACCACTTATGGGTCGGCGCTCTTCCGCGACTTCGTGTCGTCGCGGGACGCGACCATCGCCTCCCGCATGAAGGACGCGGGCGCACTCATCCTCGCCAAGACCAACATGGGCGAGTTCGCCTCCCGCTACGTCGGTTCCGGCTTCGGCGTGATCCGCAACCCGTACGATCCGCGACGCAACCCGAGCGGCTCTTCAGGAGGGACGGGCGCGGGCGTGGCCGCCAACCTGGGGATGATCGGCATCGGGGAGGATACCGGCGGCTCCATCCGCGGGCCCGCGGCGGTGCATTCGCTGGTCGGCCTCAGGCCCACCCTGCAACTCGTCAGCCGCTTCGGGATGATGCCCGCCAACCCCACCACCGACACCATGGGGCCGATGACGCGCACGGTCAGGGACGCGGCCATCCTGCTGGGCGTCATCGCAGGGTACGACCCCACCGACCCGGTGACCGCGTATTCCGTCGGCCAGGTTCCCGACTCCTACAGCGACGGGCTCTCCGCGGACGGGCTCGACGGGGCCCGCATCGGCATCGTCCGCGACCCCATGGACGGCTCTGTGGATACGGCGTCGGAAGGATACCGGCAGGTGCGCGCCGTGGTCGACACGGCCGTGGACCAGCTGCGCGAGCTCGGAGCCGCAGTGGTGGACAACGTCGCCATCCCGGGAATCGACGGGGTGAACGCCGTCTACTCCATGAACTCCCACGAGACCGAGGCCGCCACCGACGCCTACCTGGCGGAGCTCGACGGCGCGCCCTACACAACCCTCCGCTCCATCCTGCTCTCCGGCCGGGTGACGCCGTGGCGGGCGCGCGGGCTGGCCGGGTCACTCGGGAAGACCACCCGCGACCCGGGCTACCTGGCCCATATGCTGGCCCGCGACCGGGTGCGCCAGGATGTCTACCAGGTGATGGCCGCCCACGGCCTGGACGCGCTGGTGCACGCCACCTTCGACCATCCGCCTTCCCTGATCGCGCCGGATGTCGAGACCAACCCCGCTCCGGCCGACGACTACGGGCTCGGCGACAACCGCCTGCTCAGCCCGGTGCTCGGCTTCCCCGCGCTCACCGTGCCCGCCGGCTTCACCCCGGACGGGCTGCCGGTAGGCATCGAGTTCCTGGGCCGCCCCTTCACTGAAGCCATGCTGATGCGGTTCGGCTATGCTTTCGAGCAGGCTACGGGGCACCGGCGGCCGCCGGCCACGACCCCGGCGCTGGCTTCCCCGATGCGGTAGGGAGTCGACGCGGTCGCAAGGCGGCGATTCCGTCTCAGATCCCGTATTCGAGCACACCCGAGTTTCGGGGTTGGCCTCGGCGGCGAGAGGTCTGACATGCAACGATTGAAATACGACGGCGACCGAGCCCTTGAACTACTGAGAATCGGTACCGGTCTTCCCGGTGCCCGATTTCGCCTGGGGCAGGAAGACGCCATCCGCCATGTGGTGGAGGGCAATGGCCGACTCCTGGTCGTGCAGAAGACGGGCTGGGGTAAGAGCTTCGTCTACTTCATCGCGACCAGGCTGCTGCGGGAAATGGGGGCCGGGCCAACCCTGTTGGTGTCTCCCTTGCTCGCCCTCATGCGCAACCAGATCGCCGCGGCCGAGCGGATGGGAGTCCGTGCCAAGAGGATCACCTCGGACAACGTGAACGAATGGTCCGAGGTGGAAGAGCAATTGGTGCGCGACAGCGTGGACATCCTTCTCATTGCCCCGGAACGGTTGGCCAACGAGCACTTTCGTGACGAAGTCCTCGCCCACATCGCAGAGCACATTTCCTTGCTCGTCATCGACGAAGCGCATTGCATCTCCGACTGGGGGCACGATTTCCGGCCCGACTATCGCCTTATCGAACGCATCGCCCGGACGCTCCCGCTAAACCTGAGGCTCCTCGCGACGACGGCCACGGCGAACGACCGCGTGATGGACGACTTGCGGAAGGTCCTCAGACCCGATCTGAAGGTCTACCGGGGCGGCTTGGCCCGCCCGTCCCTCGCTTTGCAGACCATACGGCTGCCAAGTCAGGCAGAGCGGCTGGCATGGCTCGCGGATATGCTCCCGCAGCTCTTGGGGCACGGCATCATTTACACGCTCACCATCCGTGATGCCGAACTCGTTGCGGCGTGGCTCCGGTCACGATATCTCGACGTCTGGTCCTATACGAGCAGGACACCACCAGAGGAGCGAGAGGAGCTCGAGACGGCATTGCTCGAAAACCGCGTGAAGGCCCTAGTGGCGACGCCCGCGCTGGGCATGGGTTTCGACAAGCCCGATCTCGGTTTCGTGATCCACTACCAGACGCCGGGGTCCGTCGTGTTCTACTACCAGCAGGTGGGCCGCGCCGGTCGAGCTCTGGAGGCCGCCCACGGGGTGCTTCTGAGCGGCGCCGAGGAAACCGACATCACGGACTACTTCATCGACAGCGCGTTCCCAACCCGCTATCAAGTGGACCAAGTGATCGCTGCGTTGGAGGGGTCGCCAAAGGGGCTGTCGCTTACAAGCCTGCGTCGCAGCCTGAACCTCAGCGGCGGCCGGATCAAACAGACGATGAAACTGCTCTCTCTGGAGTCACCGCCACCCGTCGTGAAGCAGGGCTCAAAGTGGCAGCTGACCGCAGCGACCCTTGGAGACACCTTCTGGGAGCGCACGGAACGATTGACCCGCTTGCGACGAGAGGAGCAAGATCAGATGCAGGAATACGCGGGACTCGAGTCGGGGCACATGGAATTCCTGGTTCGGGCGCTGGATGATGACACGGCAGTGTACGAACCTCCGGACCTGCCGCCACTTCCTACAACCGTTGCCCCTGCCATCGTGCGAGAGGCCGTTGAGTTCCTCCGCGGCCGGGACTTGCCGATCGAGCCGCGCAAGATGTGGCCAGCGGGCGGATTGCTTCAATACGAGATCAAGGGGAAGATTCCAGAAGAGCATCGTGCGAACGAAGGAAGGGCGCTGTGCGTATGGCGCGACGCGGGATGGGGCAAGATGGTTCGGCGGGGCAAACACGGGAAGCGACTCGACGATCAGCTCGTCGACGCCTGCGTGCAGCTGGTGGAACGGTGGAAACCGCGACCCACTCCGGGGTGGGTGACCTGTATACCCTCCCGCCGGCATCCACATCTGGTTCCGGACTTTGCCCAACGGCTTGCAAGGGCTCTGGGATTGCCGTTTCACGCAGTTCTCGAACAGACCGGGGAGCGCCCGGAGCAGAAGTCGATGGCCAGCAGCGCCCAGCAAGCACTCAATGTCGACGGTTCGCTGCAAGTTCGCGGGCAGCCGCTGCCTGAGCCCGTCCTCCTGGTGGACGATATCGTAGGTTCGCGCTGGACCTTCACCGTGACCGCGTGGCTCTTGCGCCGCCTCGGAAGCGGTGAGGTCTGGCCGCTCGCCGTCTCTTCACTGACCGGGAGCTGATGAACGCCGACCTCAGTCCGAACGCGCAGGCGATCCTGTTGTTGACCGCGCCTTTGCTCGCGAGCGGGCGCGGGCGTCCCGCGAGACCGAAGACCGGGGGGAAAAACGCCCATTCCGAGAACCCGCGGCCATTGAGCGGCGCCGAGTACCGCGACTTCGCCCGGCAGCTTCGGGCAGTTCTGCGGGAGCCAGCCGATCTGCTCGGTAGCGACGCGATGGCAGCATTGCGCGAGTCCGGCACCAACCTGGACAGCGAGCGAATCCAACGGCTTCTTGGGCGCGGGTTTCTCTTGGCGCAGGCGGTTGAACGTTGGCGTGCCCGCGCTCTGTGGATCGTAACCCGGGCTGATCCGGACTATCCGCGGAGACTTAAGGCGCGGATGCGAGGAAACGCCCCGCCGGTCCTCTACGGTTGCGGGGATCCCACGATTCTGAACGGCGGCGGGCTGGCGGTGGTTGGTTCGAGAAACGTAAACGAAGATCTCATCAAGTACGCCAGGGATGTGGGACGGCTGGCCGCGGGAGCCAGGCGGGCGATCGTATCGGGCGCGGCGCGGGGCACCGACCTAGCCGCAATGAGAGGCGCGCTGGAGGCCGGCGGCCGGTCGGTCGGCATCCTGGCCAACGGTCTTGAACGGGCGGCTCTGAACCGGGGCAACCGCAGCGGTCTCATGGACGGACAGCTCGCTCTGGTCTGTCCTTATGATCCTGCGGTCCGGTTCTTGGCGGGATATGCCATGCAGCGCAACAAACTCATCTACGCGCTGTCCGACTCCGCGTTGGTAGTGAATTCAGACCGTGGGCATGGGGGCACATGGGCAGGTGCCACGGAGCAGCTGGGTAAGCTGAAATTCGTGTCGGTATACGTTCGCGCCAGTGGAGAGCGCTGCAAGGGCCTTGAGGGGCTGCTTGATCTTGGCGCCGAGGCGTGGCCGAACCCGAAGACCCCGGACGAATTGCAACGGATTTTACGCCAGGACGCTTTGCGCAATCGGGCTCCTTCCAAATCCAGGTTGGGACAGTACGCCCTTTCTCTTGCCGACGCCTCGAGAGTGCGCGAGCGCAGGGAGGGCGGATGACGATTCCCGAGAAGCCAAGCAGCATCAACCAGCGGTTTCGCCTTACCTCGGCGGGCCGAAGTCATCTGAAGGATCTCGGCCTGGAAAAAGGCAGCCCGTTATCCGCCTGACGGCAAGTACCCCACCGGGCGCGGCAAGGAGAATCCGCCCCGGCCTAGGCCTAGCTGCTAGCCCCAACTTCCAGCGGAATCCGGGCCTCCTGACGCTGTAACTCATTGGCAGGCGGGTGTTTTGGCGGGATTGTCGTGGTGTCTGGCGTACCCATGTAGTGTAAGAGATATCAACTTGCCATAACTCATTGTAGTCGTTATTATAATACCCATGTATGTCGAACGCGTGCCCAACCGGAGCTCCCCGCCCGCCGTGCTGCTGCGCGAGTCCTTCCGCGAAGACGGCAAGGTCAAGAAACGCACCCTCGCCAACCTGTCGAAGTGGCCCGACGATCTGGTCGAGGGGTTCCGCGTCCTGCTCAAGGGCGGCGTCGCGCTGCCCTCCCTCGGCGACGCCTTCGCCATCCTCCGCTCCCGGCCCCACGGCCACGCCGCCGCCGTGCTGGGAACCGCCCGCCGCCTCGGCCTCGAGAAGCTCCTGGACCGCCGCCCCTCGCGCGACCGGGCCCTGGCCACCGCCATGATCCTCGCCCGCATCCTGGATCCCCGCTCCAAGTTGGCCACCGCCCGCTCCCTGTCCCGCGAGACCCTGACCCACACGCTGGGCGAGGAACTCGGCGTCGAGGACGCCGGCGAGAACGAGCTCTACCGCGCCATGGACTGGCTGCTCAAGCGCCAGGCCCGCATCGAGCGCCACCTGGCGGCCCGGCACCTCGAAGAGGGCGCCCTGGTGCTCTGCGACGTCACCTCGGTCTACTTCGAGGGCTCGAAGTGTCCGCTGGCCAAGCGCGGCTACTCCCGCGACGGCAAGCGCGGCAAGCTCCAGATCGTCTTCGCGCTGCTGTGCAACCGCGAGGGCTGCCCGGTCGCCGCGGAGGTCTTCGAGGGCAACACCGCCGATCCCGGCACGCTGGCCACCCAGCTGGAGAAGCTGCGCAAACGCTTCTCCCTGTCGCGCATCGTCCTGGTCGGCGACCGGGGGCTGCTGACCGACGCCCGCATCCGCGAGGAGGTCCGGCCCGCGGGCCTGGGGTGGATCACCGCGCTGCGGGCTCCGGCGATCCGCAAGCTGGTCAAGGGCGGCACCTTGCAGCTCTCCCTCTTCGACGAACAGGATCTGGCCGAGATCACCGCGCCCGAGTTGTTCCCGGGGGAGCGCCTGGTGGTGTGCCGCAACCCGCTGCTGGCCGCCGAGCGGGCCCGCAAGCGGCTCGACCTGCTCGCGGCCACCGAACGCGAGCTGGACAAGGTCGTGGCCGCCACCCGGCGCGAGCAGCGGCCCCTGCGAGGCAAGGACAAGATCGCCGTGCGCGCCGACCGGGCGCTGCGCCGCTTCAAGGTCGGCAAGCACTTCGACACCGAGAGCACCGACGACGGCTTCTCGTATGTGCGCAACGAGGACCGCATCGCCGTAGAGGCCGCCCTCGACGGCATCTACGTCATCCGCACCAACGTGCCCGCCGAGGAGCTCCCGGCCGAAGAGGCGGTCCGGTCCTACAAGAGCCTGAGCCGCGTCGAGCGGGCGTTCCGCAGCTACAAGACGGTGGATCTCAAGGTGCGCCCGGTCCACCACCGCCTCGAAGGCCGGGTCCGGGCCCACGTCTTCCTCTGCATGCTCGCCTACTACGTCGAGTGGCACATGCGCCGCGCGCTCGCGCCGCTGCTCTTCGACGACGACGATCCCGCCGCGGCCGAGGCCGCCAGATCCTCGCCCGTCGCCCCCGCCCGTCCCTCTCCCTCGGCCCACGCCAAGGCGGGCAGGAAACGCACCCCCGGCGGCCTGCCCGTCCACAGCTTCCAGACCTTGCTGGCCGACCTCGCCACGCTCACCCGCAACCGCGTTCAGCCCGCCGCACAGGGGGCCGTGGCCGCCGATGTCCTCACCCGCCCCACCCCGCTCCAGGCCGAATCCTTCCGCCTCCTCGGCGTCCGCCCCTGACCCGTACCCAGTAGCGTACACCCCCGGACCACGGCTATGTCGCCGCACTGCACTAAGTTGCCCGCTTCTGGGAATTCGAAGTTGGGGCTAGCGCCCGCCCAGCCCCGTCCAGACCTGCCGGCAGTTCGCCATCGTGCTCAGCGTAGAGTCGATGCTCAGGAAGAGCGCCTCCCCGGGATCGACGATCAGCTCCTCGGTCGTGCAGGTGCCGCCCGCGAGCAGCGAGATCTCGATCGAGAGCGTCTGCGAAAAGTCCCAGTCGAGCGTGTAGTTGGCTTCGGTCTTTCCCGTGAGCATGCCGATGAACTCCCGTTTTCCGGGATGCACCGCGTACAGCCGGGCGTCGCTGAAGTTGTTGTTGATGATCCGGATCTCGATCTGATCTTCGAGGCCGGGCGCGGGGAGCGGATTCCCCTCCCCGGCGCGCGCGGCGCAAGCGGCGGTGAGCACCGTAACCGCAATCACCATCATGGCCCGCGCGACAAAGCTCGCCACACGGCGGATCCCTTCCGGTCCAAACCTGTCCACTTCAACGGACACTTTCGCTCCTCTCCTGCTCATCGCTACCCCCACACCCTGCGGGTACGCGACCGTTTCGGGTCGCGCCCCTTGTTCACTCGCTGTTATTCTTGCGTGCGTCCGGATTCCCTTGCCATTACCAAGCATCTTCGTTCCCTCCTCATTCGGGATGATCGTTCATCGGTTCAGGAGTTCATCATGAAAGCTCTCTTCACAGCAGCAGTCGGGCTCGCGCTCGTCAACGTCGTGCTTGCGCCGCAGCCCACGTTCGCGCAGGAGCGGCGCAACATCAAAGTCGACGATCTCTTCGAGCTCGAGAAC
The DNA here is from genome assembly GCA_965225805.1 of Longimicrobiales bacterium. Taxonomy (GTDB): domain Bacteria; phylum Gemmatimonadota; class Gemmatimonadetes; order Longimicrobiales; family Gaopeijiaceae; genus BD2-11. The sequence goes on along the minus strand of OZ245327.1, from coordinate 250,654 downwards.
GTCGGTACCCCTGTCGTCAGCCCCGAGGGCGACTGGGTCGCGTACACGGTCTCTCGCACCTCTCTGGAGGATGAACGCTCCCATACCCGCATCTACATGGCGCCGGTCGCGGGCGGCGACCCCGTTCCGCTCACCCAGGACAAGCAGTCGGCCGGCTCCCCCGCCTGGAGCCCGGACGGCCGATACCTCACCTTCACCGCGGCCCGCGACGGCGATGCCACCCAGGTCTGGGCGCTGGACCGGCGCGGCGGCGAAGCCTTCCCCCTCACCGACATCGAGCAGGGCGTCGGCGGATACCGCTGGTCGCCCGACGGCACGCGCCTTCTCCTCACCCTCCGCGACCCCGAAGAGGAGGAAGAGGATGAGAAGCCCAACGCGCCGCGGGATCCATGGGTCATCGACCGCATCCAGTTCAAGCGGGACGGAGCCGGCTACCTTACCGGCTCACGTATGACGCACCTATACGTCTACAAGATCGATGCCAGCGAGTTGCGGCAGCTGACCACCGGGCGCTGGAGCGAATCCCTGGGCGTCTGGAGCCCGGACGGAACCCGCATCGCCTTCTCCTCCAACCGCACCGAGGACCCGGACCTCAACGCCAACAGCGACATCTGGGTGGTGTCCGCCGACCTCGAGGAACCCACGGACGCGCCCCGACGGCTCACGACCAATCCCGGCTCCGACGGCTCGCCCGCGTGGAGCCCGGACGGGCGCTGGATCGCCTACACCACCGGCATCCGCCCCGACCTGATCTGGTACGCCACCACGCATCTGGCGGTTGTCTCGGCGGACGGGGGCGAGCCCCGGCTGCTCACCACCGACCTGGACCGCAACGTGCGCTCACCCCGCTTCTCCCCGGACAGCGAATGGATCTGGTTCGGGCTCGAGGACTCGTCGGAGAACCACATCGCCCGCATTCGCCCGGACGGCTCGCGGCTGGAGCGGCCGGTGGCCGGAGGGCTCTCCGCCTCGGGCTTCGACTGGAGCGGCGACACCTTCGCGGCCCGGGTCAACTATCTGGATCGTCCCGGTGAGATCTACGCCATCGAGGACCACGACGACGGGGACGCGGCTCTTCGCAGAATCACCGGCCACAACGACGACTTCCTCGCGAGCGTCCGGATCGCCGAGACCCGCAACATCCAGTTCCCCTCTGAGGGGGGCATCGAGATCGAGGGGTTCGTCACCTTCCCGCCCGATTACCAGGAAGACCAGAGCTACCCGACCCTGCTGCGCATCCATGGCGGGCCCGTCTCCCAGTATAGTCACTCCTTCCAGTTCGAGTCGCAGCTGTTTGCCGCGCACGGCTACGTGGTCATGCGCACCAACCCTCGCGGGTCGTCGGGATACGGCCAGGAATTCTCGGCGGCCCTGTGGGCGGACTGGGGCAACCCCGACTTCAAGGACGTGATGGCGGGCATCGACTATGCCATCGAGCAGGGCTGGACCGACCCCGACCGGCTGGGCGTGGGCGGATGGTCGTACGGAGGCATCCTCACCAACTACGTCATCACCCAGACCGACCGCTTCGAGGGCGCCATCACCGGGGCGAGCGAGGTGCTCTACATCGCCAACTACGGGCACGACCACTACCAGCGCCAGTGGGAGGCCGAGCTGGGGCTGCCGTGGGAGGGCGACAACCGCGAAAACTGGGAACGCATCAGCCCGTTCAACAAGGTGCACGAGGTCACCACCCCGACCCTCGTCATGGGGGGTGAGGACGACTGGAACGTGCCCATCCTCAACTCCGAGCAGCTCTACCAGGCGCTGCGGCGGCGCGGCGTGCCCACCCAGCTCGTGGTCTACCCGGACCAGAGCCACGGCCTGCGCTTTCCGAGCTACCAGAAGGACCGCTACCAGCGCTACCTGGCCTGGTACGATCGCTGGGTCATGAACGCGAACCGTCCGGTGAGCTGAATCCTCGGCGGACGCCACGTTCCCTCACAGAGAACCCTTCATGAGAATCATCGTCAACGGCCAGCAGGCCTTCGGCGCGAGCGTCCTCAAGGCGCTGGTGGAGCGCGGCGAAGAGATCGTGGGCGTCTACACCCGTCCCGAGAAGCCCGGGCATCGCCCCGATCCGCTCGCGGACGCGGCCCGCGAACGCGGCCTGCGCCTCTTCCAGCCCTCCTCCTTCAGGCGAGAGGAGACCTGGGAGCAGATGAGGTCGCTCCGCCCCGATCTGGGCGTGATGGCCTACGTCACCCTGTTCGTGCCCGGGCAGGCGCTGAACATCCCGACGCACGGGACCATCCAGTATCATCCCTCCCTGCTTCCGCTCCATCGCGGCCCCAGCTCCATCAACTGGCCCATCATCTGGGGGAAGAAGAAGACGGGCCTGTCGATCTTCTGGCCCGACGACGGCCTAGACGAGGGCCCCATCCTCCTTCAGAAGAAGGTAGGGATCGGCGATCATACCCTCGGCAGCCTCTACTTCAACCACCTCTTCCCCATGGGCGTGAGCGCGATGCTGGAGAGCATCGATCTGGTGCGCGCGGGCAAGGCCCCGAGAATCCTGCAGGATCATTCGGCGGCCACCTACGAGGGCTGGTGCAAGCACGAGCACGTCCAGGTGCGCTGGAATCTTCCGTTGCGCGAGACGTTGAATCTGGTGCGCGGCGCGGATCCTCAGCCGGGCGCCTGGAGTAGCTTCAACGGCGCGTGGGTCAAGTTCTACGGTGCATCGCGGATCGACGAAGCGCTGTCGGTGAGGCCCGGGCAAGTCACCGGGATCGGCCCGGAGGGCATCCGCGTCGCGGCGCCGGAGGGCCAGCTGCTGGTTACCAAGGTGCGCCCCGAGGGCGGTAAGAAGATGGCGGCGAGCGAATGGGCGGAGTCGGCAGGGCTGAGAAAGGGCGTGCTATTCGCTTAGGGGAGTGCACATGACGGTCTCAAGGAACGATAAGCGAGTCAAACTGGACGGGATGATCGCGCAGGTCAGCCGGCGCTTCCCGGATGTGGAGACCATCAGCGCGGTCGCCCTGCGCGAGCGGCTGCCCGCCCATGACACCGTCCTCGTCGACGTCAGGACACCCGCCGAGCGCGCGGTGTCCACGCTTCCGGGAGCCATCGCCCCCGAGGAGTTCGAGGCCCGGCTCGACGAGCTGGACGACTGTACCGTGGTCGCCTACTGTACGGTCGGCGCGCGCAGTTCGGCGTATGCGCGCCGCATGGGCCGGCGAGGCGTCCCGGTCCTGAACCTGGAAGGGAGCCTGCTGGCGTGGACCCACGCGGGCGGTGAGCTCATGGACGGATCGTCGCTTACCAGGAGGGTCCATGTCTTCGGGCCCAAGTGGAATCTCGCCGCGGACGACTACGAGGGCGTTTGGTAGGCCGGGTGCCGTTGCGCAGACGTATCGCGGGCCGGGGTCCCATCCCCGGTCCGGGCTCCGTCCCCGCTATTTCTTGCCTTGTTCTCGCCTTTCTCCTTGGCCCGAAGGCGCATGCGAGCGCCCAGCTCCCTCGGATTCCCCTGCCCCCGGAGTGGTCCAACTCCAGCGAGTTCAGCTTCATCCAGACGCGGGGCAACACCGAATCGACCACTTTCGGGCTCGCCAACGAGCTGATCACGGAGTGGGAGAGGACCGAAACCAAACTGGAAGTGGGAGCGCTGCGCACGAACACCACCCGTTTCAGGCGCGCGGCGGTGGGCACGGCCGAGAACTACCGGCTCGAAGAGACGAGCGAGACCCGGGTTTCAGCGGAGAACTACCACATCCGCTTCCGTGGTGACCGCGAGTACACGGAGAGATCGTCGATCTTCGGCCAGCTGGGATGGACCCGCAACACCTTCACCGGCATCGATGGCCGCTATGTCCTCGTCGGGGGCATGTCGACCCGGTGGCTGGAGGACGAGATTCACCAGCTGCGCAGCTCGTACGGGCTCACCTTTACGGCCCAGGACGATGTCGTGCCCAATCCGGATGCCGCCAGCACCTTCATCGGACTCCAGGTATCCGGGGAATACGAGGTGCAGCTGACCGACAACACCGAGCTGAAGAGCACTCTGGTGGTGGACGAGAACGGCTTCAACCTCGCCGATCTGCGCGCGGACTGGGTAAGCACCCTGGGCGTGTCGATGAACGACCACTTCGGGTTGCAGGCCAAGTTCCAGTACCTGTTCGACAACCGGCCCTCCCTGATCGATGTGCCGCTGACCAGCGAGGAGGGCCAATCCGCCGGCAAGGTGCCCGTCCCGCTGGACAAGTCGGATCGCGTTCTGACCATGGCGCTGGTGGTGAATTTCTGAGGCGGGGGTCCAAGGCTGCGGATCCCGAGGTTCGGTTGGCGCATATCATCAGGGACTCCAGCCCTTCAGGTGATCTTCCCGACTGAGGAGTCGTGAGATGGTAGTGATGGCTCGCGTTGCATCCGTATCTGTTGCCTCCATGTCTCTCGTCCTGGCAGCGCTCGGCGCTTCTTCGCTGGCCGCGCAAGTACCCGCCCGGGTCGTGCTCGAGCGAGACCACATCACACTCGAGCCTGGAGACAGCGCGCTCATCGTGGCCACCGTGGTCGATTCCGAGGGAAATCCCGTAGATGCGGAGCTCATGTATGGCTACATCGGGCGGCGAACGCGGGGCTTGGACATCAACGGGCGAACCGGAGCACTGCTGGCGGTGAAGGGTGGCGAGTACCGGATCATCGTGCATGTCTTCGATGAGCGCTTCTTCGATCAGGTCGGCATACTCGAGATGTTCAGGATGAACGCGGTGATGACGGTTACTGTGCCGTACCCGGCTGTGGAGCGCGTCGAGGTATCCCCCGGCGAGGGCGGGTCGTTCTACGCGGGGACGGTCGTGCGGCATGACGCGACGGTATACGACCAGGCCGGCGACCTCCGCACCAACGTGGAGGTGGGCTGGAGCACCAGCGACGAGTCGGTCGCGACCGTGGACCGGTACGGCGTCTTCAACGCGCACGGGACCGGGCGGGTCACTCTGACCGCCACCGCCGAGGGGGTGGGGCGGGAGGTGGTGTACGACGTGGTCGCCAGCCCGGTCACCTCGATCTCGCTCGACGCCAGCCAGGAGGTGGGGCGCACCGGCGACGTGATTCGCTTCGCGGCCGCGCCCATGGCCGGGGACGAGGCGAGCGACGTGCCGGTGACCTATTCCGTTATCCCCTATGTGGACGCGGAGGCGACCGCGGATCTCCCGCCGGCCGAGATCGACCCCCGGGGGCGGTTCGTGGCGTACCGGCCGGGGGTCTACACGGTCATGGCCACCGTGCCCGGCCACTCGGCCCACGCGACCCTGCGCATCGAGCCGCGCGAAGTGAGCGAGACCGTGCACTTCGTGGGGCATGCTCCAGTGCGGGACGTGCGCACGTCGGACCTGTGGGTGTGGGAGGGCGTCGACGGCCGCGACTACGCCGTCACCGGCACCTGGAGCGCAGGCGGCGCCACCTACTGGTGGGACGTGACCGACCCGGCTGCGCCGGTCCTGGTCGATTCCCTGGTGGTGGACGCGCGCACCACCAACGACGTGAAGGTCTCCGAGGACGGCCGCATCTGCGTCATCTCCCGCGAGGGAGCGTCGGACCGTCGCAACGGCATCGTCATCGTGAACTGCTCGGATCCCCGCAACGTCGAGATCCTGTCGGTCTTCGACGACGAGCTTACCGGCGGCGTGCACAACGTCTTCATCCACGATGGCCACGTCTACGCCGTGAACCGTGGATCCCGCTTCGACGTCATCAACATCGAGGATCCCGCCAACCCCTACCGCGTCAGCGACTTCCGCCTGCCCACCCTCGGACGCGAAATCAGCGACTTCGAGGGCACGCACGACATCTGGGTGGTGGACGGGGTCGCGTACACGTCGAACTGGGGAGACGGGGTGGCGGTGATCGACGTGGGCGGGGGCGACCGCGGAGGCAGTCCCTCCAATCCGGTGCTGATGTACCGGTTCGGCGACGTGGGCGGCTCCACCCACGCGGTCTTTCCATATTGGAGCCCGACCGGACGCTTCTACATCTTCATGGGCGACGAGATCGTGGGCTCCAGCTTCAACGTCGCGGCGAGAACCCGGACGCCTCCGCACATGGCCGGCTACATTCACGTCGTCGACTTCACGGACCCGGAGAACCCGGACGAGATCGCCCGCTACGATGTCCCCGGCGCGGGTTCACACAACATGTGGATCGACGGCGACCGGCTCTACGCCGCCTTCTACAACGGCGGCATGCGCGTCATTGACATCTCGGGCGAACTCAAGGGCAATCTGGCCCTCCAGAGCCGCGACATCGCGCACTACGAGGCCAACGACCCGGACGGCTTCATCCCCAATGCGCCTTTCACCTGGAGCGGACAGGTCCACAAGGGGCACCTGTTCATGGCGGAGAAGCATTCCGGACTGTGGACGGTGAAGCTGGAGCCGAGGCGGACGCCGGTTCCCTGAGTGCCTCCCGGGCTTTGACCGGGCGTTTGCCCCGGATTCCCGCGGTTTGGCCCGCGAATGCCGCAGTCGGGACCTGGCGTCCCGGCCCTGCGCCGATCCCATGAGACGCGCCGCATCGGCACGCGGAAGTCCCCGGTTTCCATTTGCGCGAACCCGCGCTTTGCTCAACTTATTCATGCTCGACGAAGTACTCGCCCCATGGAGTCAAGAGAAATGAAGATTCGTCCCGTCGCCGCCTTCTGGTCCGTCGCCTTGCTCGCGCTCAGTGCCTCGTCCCTTGCCGCGCAGGCCCCGGCGCGCATCGTCGTAGAGGAGGGCACGCTCACCCTCCAACCCGGGGAAAGCGGGCAGATCACGGCGAGCGTGGTCGATGCCGGCGGAAACCCCGTCGATGCCCCCATCATGTACATGGCCCGGGGCGCCCGCGGGCGCCTGGATGTGAGCCGCACCACCGGCGCCGTGCAGGCTGTATACGGCGGTGAGTATCTGGTCACGCTCATGGTCGCCACCGACCGCAACATCCGCGCGGAGATGACCGTCTCCGTGCCGTTCCCCGCGCTCGACCGGGTCGAGATCTCGCCGGGGGAGAGTGGGCGCTTCCATGTGGGCACGGTGATGCGCCACCGGGCCACCGTGTACGACGCGGCGGGTGACATGCGCGGCGTGGAGCTGGGCTGGAGCACCAGCGACGAGTCGGTCGCCACCGTCGACCGCTTCGGCGTGTTCAGCGCGCACGCGCCCGGCCAGGTCACCCTGACCACCAGTGCCGAAGGGGTTTCCGGGGAAGTGGTCTACGACGTGGTCGCGAGCCCGGTCACCTCGATTTCGCTGTCGGGGAGCCAGGAGGTCGGCCGCACCGGCGACGTGATCCACTTCGAGGCCGCGCCCATGGCCGGGGATGACGCCGCCGACCTCCCGGTGACCTACTCGGTGGTTCCCTACGCCGACGTCGAAGCTACAGCGGACTTTCCGCCAGCCGAGATCGACCAGCGGGGTCGTTTCGTCGCGTACCGTCCGGGGGTCTACACCGTGATGGCCGCCGTGCCCGGCCACTCGGCCAACCAGACCATCCGCATCGAGCCGCGCAACGTGAGCGAGACGGTGGAGTTCATCGGTCAGGGCGCGGTGCAGGACGTCCCGACCTCCGACCTCTGGGTGTGGGAAGGGATCGACGGCCGCGACTACGCCATCACGGGCACCTGGGGCGCGTTCGGTGCGACCTACTGGTGGGACGTGACCGACCCGGCGGCGCCGGTCATGGTCGACTCCCTGGTGGTGGACGCGCGCACCACCAACGACGTGAAGGTCTCCGAGGACGGCCGCATCTGCGTCATTTCGCGCGAGGGCGCGTCCAACCGGCGTAACGGCATCGTCATCGTGGACTGCTCGGACCCGCACAACGTAGAGATCCTCTCTACCTTCGACGACGAGCTGACCGGCGGCGTGCACAACGTGTTCGTCTACGACAACCACGTGTACGCGGTGAACAACGGCGTGCGCTTCGACGTCATCAACATCGAGGACCCGACCAGCCCTCACCGGGTGGGCCGCTTCGAGCTGGACACCCCCGGGCACGGGATTCACGACATCTGGATCGTGGACGGGATCGCCTACACCTCCAACTGGGCCGACGGCGTGGCCGTCATCGACGTGGGCGGCGGCGATCGGGGCGGCAGCCCCTCCAACCCGGTGCTCATGACCAGGTTCGCCGACATCGGCGGAGCGACCCACGCGGCCTTCCCGTACTGGAGCCCGACCGGGCGCTTCTACATCTTCATGGGCGACGAGATCGGGCGGCCCGGCTTCAACGACCTGGACGCCGAGCGCACGCCCCCGCGCATGGCCGGCTACATCCACGTCGTCGACTTCACCGACCCGAACAACCCCGAAGAGGTGGCTCGCTACGAGATCCCGGAAGCGGGGTCGCACAACATGTGGATCGACGGAGACCGACTCTACGCCGCCTTCTACAACGGCGGGACCCGCGTCATCGACATCTCCGGGGAACTCAAGGGCAACCTGACCCAGCAGGGCCGCGAAATAGCGCACTACGCCGCCAACGACCCCGACGCCTTCGTGCCCAACGCGCCCTTCAGCTGGGGCCCGCAGATCCACAAGGGACATCTGTTCATCGCCGAGCACCACTCCGGTCTGTGGTCGGTGCGGCTGCAACCGAGGAGAACGCTGGTTCCGTGAGGGAAGGCCGGCCGATGGGAGGTCGAGGGCCGCTCGGGCGCGCGTCGCCAATCCCCGAACCCGCCCAGGCCGGGAGGACGGAATACCGGGCGCGGGGTGGCCGTCGTTTGCTCCGGCCCATAGGCAGGGTTGGACCGACATGATTCATCAGCGCCTCGCCAGCATGGCCCTGATGGCCGTCCTCGCCGCCGCGGGTCCTGTCCAGGCGCAATCCTACCGGGCGTATGTGGCCGCGGAGTCGGAGGACGAGGTCGCGGTGCTGGAGTTCACGCCGGACGGCGGGCTCGCTGTGGAGAAGGTCATCCGGGTGGGCCGCTGGCCCACCGAGATCGAGGGGCCGCACGGCATGTTCTTCGATCCGTCCGGGGAATACTGGTACCTGACGCTCGGCCACGGCTTCCCCAACGGCTACCTGCTCAAGTACGAGACCGGCCCCGACACGGTGGTGGCCGCGACGGAACTCGGGTTCTTTCCGGCGACCGTGTCGCTCACCTCCGACGGCGTGCTGGCCTTTGCGGTCAACTCGAACTTCTACGGGGACCATGTCCCCAGCACCGTGTCGGTCGTGGACACCGAGGAAATGTACGAGATCGAGCGGGTCACGACCTGCACCATGCCGCACGGGTCCCGGCTGTCGCCGGACGGGACCATGCACTACTCGGCGTGCATGATGGACGACCAGCTGGTGGAGATGTCCACCTTCTCGCTGGAGGTGACCCGGCGGCTGAACCTGGTGACGGGAGAGGCCGTCGTTGATCCGGCCGCGCACGGCGCGGGGATGAGCGGTGGGTTGGCCACTGGGATGGCCGGCGGGATGGGCGGCGGCTCGGGCATGGCCGCCTGCTCGCCGACCTGGACCAGCCTCTCCGGCGACGGGCGCTTCGTGTACGTGGCCTGCAACCGGGGCAACGAGATCGTCCAGGTGGACATCGAATCGTGGAGCGTCGCCCGGCGCATCCCGGCCGACGGTGCACCCTACAATCTTGCGCTGACGCACGACGGGTTACGCCTCCTCGCTACCCTCAAGGGCAGCGGCCACATGGCGGTGTGGGATCTGGAGACCGGCGAGCAGCTGGCGACGGTCGAGAGCGCCCAGAAAGTGACGCACGGTGTCGCAGTGACCTCCGACGACCGCTACGCTTTCGTCACGGTCGAGGGCATCGGCGGGCAGCCGGGCATCGTCGAGGTCATCGACCTCTCGACCTACGCCCGCGTGGGTTTGGCGGAGGTGGGCAAGCAGGCAGGAGGCATTACGCTCGTCCCCGGAGCCAGCTAGCGCCGCGCCATCACGAGTCCGGGCGACGTTGGATTCACGTCGCCAGTCGCGCCGCCCAGCGCTCATCACGAACTCCCAAGGAGCCCGAAAGATCGCCTCCCCAACCGCGTCCTCCGAAGTCCCCGGAGCACAGAGCAACAAGCCTCCCTACCGTTGGGCAGCGGGAGCCGCGGGTGTCGTCTTCCTCCTCTATGCGGTTACGCTGGCCCCAACGACGGCTTTCTGGGACACCAGCGAATACATCGCGACCGGGCACATGCTCGGCATTCCACATCCGCCCGGGAACCCGCTGTTCGTCGTTCTCGCCCGCGCCTGGGACATCCTGCTCGCTCCCCTGGGCCTCTCGACCGCGGTCCGCATCAACCTCCTTTCGGCGGCGGTCAGCGCAACCGCCCACGGGTTCTGGTTCCTGGTCGTCCACCACATCCTGCGGCACTTCTCCCCCGACCGCCGGTTCCGGATCGTGGGAGCGTGCGCGGCCGTTCTGGTCAGTGCCACGGCTTTCACCGTCTGGAACCAGTCGAACGTGAACGAGAAGGTCTACACGGTCTCTCTCCTCGCCATCGCCCTCCTCTCGTGGCTCACCTTCCGCTGGCAGGAGAACCTCGGGAAGGGAAGGGAAGACAACCTTCTGGTGCTGATGGCCTTCATCCTGGCGCTCTCGGTGGGCAACCACCTCATGGCGCTCCTGATGTTGCCCTCGCTCTTCCTCTTCATTCTCGCGGTGCGCGCGCGTACACTGCTCAATCCGCGCCTCTACGCGACTTCCCTGGTGGCCGTCCTCCTGGGGCTGAGCATCCACCTCTTCCTGCCGATCCGCTCCGAGCTGGATCCGGTCATCAACGAGGGGCAGCCGACCTGTGAAGGGGTCCCGGACGCGCTCGCGAGCGTCGCCACCTACGGCAACGCAGGGTGCGAGGAACTGTCGTCCGCGCTCCGGAGGGACCAGTACGCCAAGCCTCCGCTGATTCCCCGCCAAGCGCCGCTTTTCGACCAGTACGGAAACTGGCTCCAGTACTTCGACTGGCAGTGGGCGCGGGGACTCTCCTTTGGAGATCCCCTGTTCCCCGGCAGCCGCCTCGTCTTCACGATGATATTCCTCGCGCTGGGCGCCTTCGGCCTGCTCGAGCACTATCGGAGGGATCGCGCCAGCTGGCTTTATCTGGCCTCGCTTTTCGGGATTCTTTCGGTTGGGCTCGTCTACTACCTGAATTTCAGGCATGGTTACTCCTTCCCCAGCCAGGGGAATGAGCCGGAGGTCCGCGAGCGCGACTACTTCTTCATAGTCGGATTCTCGGCGTGGGGGCTGATCTCGGGGATCGGCATCGCGAGCCTGTGGAGGTCCATATCCAGGAAACCGGGCATGTCGATGAAGGTCGCCTCTCCGGTGCTCCTGCTGGCCTTGGTGCCCCTCGTCCTGAACTTCCAGCGCGCGAACCGCGCAGACGACTATTCGGCGCGCGACTGGGCGTACAACCTTCTCATGAGCGTGGAACCTTACGCGCTCATATTCACGAACGGGGACAACGACACCTTCCCGCTCTGGTATCTTCAGGAAGTGGAGGGGATCCGGCGCGATGTCATCGTGGCGGTGACGTCGTATCTCAATACCGACTGGTACGTTAAGCAGCTGCGGGGGCTGAGCCGCCCCTGCGGTCCCGACGAGGATCCAGACGTGGATCCGACCCGAATCCTCTGCCAGCGCCCCTACACGCCGGTGGGTACCGGGGCCCTGTACACCACCGATCCGAGGTCCGCCGAAGCCGCCGGCCTGGTGCCGCTCGTCGTCTCCGAGCCGGTCTCGCCCCCGACGCGCTCCGTGGTCAGCTCCGAACTGACCGACAGCATCATCGACCGGGTTGTGGCCATCGCTGTCGCACCGTTGCCCGAGGATCGCCGTTTCCGCCTGGGCCCGGTCACGGCCACGGTCGCGCGCGGCCGACAGATGGAGCCGTGGATGCAGTTCGCACTGTCCTTTATCGCCAATTCCATCGAGGACCGCCCCGTCTACTTCGCGTCCGCCGTAGGAGCCACCGAGGATATGGGGCTGCGGACGTATCTCGTGCGTCACGGCGTGGCGTATCGACTCTGGCCGGGAGATCCAGCGCCGCTCCAGGCCGAGGGGATCGCCCAGGTGGCGGACCCGGCCCAGGCGTCGGGGGTCGGGGTCTGGATGGACACCGAACGCACGCGCACCCTGGTGGATGAAGTGTTCATTCACCGTGGCGGCGTTCCCGACGAGTGGGATTACTGGCGCGACCCGAGCAGCCGGGGGATCCCCACGTACTACGCTCTCGCTTACTTCGCACTTTATCGCGAGGCCAGCCTCAGGGGCGACTCGGCGACCGTGAACAGGATGTTGGAACGGATGGACGCCTGGAGTGCGCTCGGGCTTTAGCCTGGCAACCCTGCGGCTGTTGCCTGGAGAACCTGGAGCTGTAGCCCGGCCAGGCCTGTTGGCTTAAACGGTTCCCTCGCGCACGCCCTTGTCGAGAAGTGCCACCAAGGCCTGGATCGCGTCCACGCTCGGGGTGGCCACCCCGACCAGCCGGCCGAGTTCGGAGACCACGCCGATGATGGCGTCGATCTCGAGCGAGCGACCCGCCTCGACATCCTGGAGCATCGAGGTCTTGTGAGCGCCCACGCGCTCCGCGCCCGCGATGCGTCGGTCGATCCCGACCCGGAAGGTGATCCCGAGCCGGCCCGCCACCTCCCGGGCCTCCTCCATCAGCGTGCGCGCCAGCTGGCGGGTGAGCGGGTACTGGCAGATATCCACGAGAGTGGCCCGGGTCAGGGCGCTGATGGGGTTGAAGGAGAGGTTGCCCCACAGCTTCAGCCACATCTCGGCGCGGATGTCCTCGATCACGAACGACTTGAAATCGGCTCGCGTCAGCGTGTCCACAAGCAGCTGGGCGCGCTCCGTTCGGGAGCCGTCCAGTTCCCCGATCGGGAACCGGTTGCCCTCGGTGTGGCGCACCACCCCGGGGGCGGCGATCTCGCCCGCCGGGAAGGTCACGGTGCCGACCACGTGATCGACGTCGATGCTCCCGGCCAGGATCCCGTCCGGGTCCAGGGACTGCAGCCGGTGTCCGGCGAACTCCCCGCCGTGCTTTTCGAAGTACCACCAGGGAAGTCCGTTCTGGACGGGCACGACCATGGTCTCGGGACCGACCATGCTGCGAACCCCGGGCGCCACCACCGACAGGACCTGCGCCTTGACGGCCAGAATGATGAGATCCTGCTCGCCCACCCCGTCCATTTCGCCCCGGGCGTCGAGCACGGCATGATGTTCGGAGCCGTCGGCCATGATCAGCTTGAGCCCGTTCCGCTGGATGGCTTCCAGGTGCGCGCCCTGGTCGATCACCGTCACGTCCTCGCCCGCATTCGCGAGTTTCACGGCGAGCAGCCCGCCGATGGCTCCCGCGCCCACCACGCAGATCTTCATCTGGTCGTTTCTCCGGTTGTTCAGGTTGTGGGTTCAGCGTGCTTCGAGTGCACGCCCGCCCCTCTCCTCCGTGCCAGGACCGGCCTGCAGCGTTCGGCTGGCTCTCAGCGTCCAGGCCCGAGCAGCACCGCGTTCATGAACAGCAGCTGGGTCGCTTCCGTGTACGCACGGTAGTTGGGATCCTCCGCGAAGGCCACGATCTGGCCCGCCCCCACGGACTGGTGGATCAGGAAGGTCTTGTTCGCCAACTGGGGACGGGATTCGTCCCAGACGATCCCGGAGAGCACCAGGTCATCCTCGTCCGCGTAGCGGCCGACGTTGGTTCCGTCGTCCAGCGTCACCGGGCGAAAGACCCTCGATCCCTCCACCAGAACCCCGATCTCGCCATCGGTTCCGGAGGCAAGCCAGTGCTCGTCGTCCAGCAACACCCTGAGGATGGCGCCGGGCACGGACGCCGGAGCCTCGTCGGGTGGGACGATGGCATCGAGGTACTCGATGGGCTGGTCCGGAGTCCCGGAATCCGGGGGGTCGTCGGCCTCGGCGCGGCCTCCGCGGCGTTCGGCGGTGGTTGCAAGCAGCTCGGCGCGGGCGGCCCAGCGGGTCGATTCGGCCATGGTGACCAGGGTGCCGCCACCCCTCATCCAGTCGCGCAGCCGGTCCAGCAGACCGCCGCCGAGGGCTCCCGAGTAGTTGCCGCTGGGGAGGACGATCACGTCGTAGCGGGAGAGATCGGCCCGTCCCAGGCTGGACGCGCGCACGACCGTGGTAGCCTGGCCGTAGCGGCGCTCGAGGACGTACCGGGTCCAGCCAACCGAGTACGTCTGGCCCGGCTCGTCGTAGACCAGAAGCACTTCCGGTGACCGTAGCGCCCTCGTGGACCGGCTGCCCAGCGAGGCGCCCTCGGTCACGTAGGCGTCGTCGATCGGGACCACCTCGGCGCCGTGCGCCCCGGCGATGCGCCCGAGGGTCTCGCGAAGGTCGGGTCCGTTCTCGGTCGTGCGGACGATGGCCGTGCCCATCGGGTACTCGCGCCCGCCGAGCGTGAAGGCCGCTCCGGCCGCGCGCACGCGGACGCCCTCGCGCAGGGCTTCCGTGACCGCGCCGGCCGCGTTCGTCCCCCACGGGAGCAGGTAGCCGACGGTCGCGCCCGGAAGGGCCAGCACCTCCGGCTGCCGGGTGGGGGCGAGGGGGGCGCCGGCCGCTCCGGTGGGCCGGTCGACGGTGATCGCCTCCACATCCCACAGCAACGGCTGGCTCCACGCGGTGAGGTCGTAGATCTGGTCGGGCTCGCGACGGGCACGGCGTTCGATCTGCTCCTGCACGAACGCCTCCGCCATGGGCACGTGCGCATCGAGCAGATTGCGCGCGAACCGGTGCGTCGGCTGGTCCATGGGGACGATGAACGTGCCCCGGGCCGGAAGCCGGCGGCCCTGCAGGTTGACCGGCCCGCTGGCCTCGCGCACTTCGATGCCGTTCCGCACCAGCATGCGCGCCAGTCGCTCGGCCATCCCCGGGTCGTGCGCCGAGTGAAGCACGTACTCCGCGACGCCCTGGCTGCCCAGCTCGACCCCCTCACGGCGGAACTCCAGATAGTCGGAGAGGATGCTCTCGCGGTTCACGGCGGAGGTGTGCGCCGTGGCGATGGCGGCGGTGAAGTGGTGCAGAATCCCGTCCCCGTAGGTGAGCATGTCCCCATCGGACCGCTCGAGCACAAGCGCCCGCGCCGACGCCTGCTCGTAGGTCATCCCGAGCGCCCCGTGGTTCATGGGCCACATGTCCACGTAGCCCGGATAGAACAGGTCGTAGACGTCCCGGTTGAAGTAGGCGAAGCCCCTCGCGTCGAAGGCGGCCGCGTTGGCGCGCCCGAACACATCCATCAGCGCGATCTGACGCTCGCCGTACCAGGGGTTCTCCGGGGGCGCGGTGGGCGGGAAGAAGTAGGTGGCGTCCCCGCCCATCTCGTGCAGATCGGCCACGATGTGCGGCCAATACTCCAGAAAGACCCTCACCTTGCCCCGGGTCTCGGCCTGGCTCTGGATGAAGAGGTCGCGGTTCAGATCGAAGAGGTAGTGGTTGACCCGCCCGCCCGGCCAGCGCTCGTCGTGCTCGGCCGAGTAGGCCTCGACGTTGGGCCAGACCGCCGCCGCCATGGTGTTTCCCTGGACGAAGCGGTTGCGCCCGTCCGGGTTCTCCACCGGATCGATGAGCACCAGCGATTCGGAGAGGATCAGGTCGACGTCAGGGTCGTTTGGGGCCGCCAGCAGGTGGTACGCCTCCATCATGGCCGCGCCACTGGAGCTGATCTCGTTGCCGTGCACCCCGTGCATGAGCGCGGTCACGACCGGCAGGCCCGCGATGAGCTCCTGCGCCTCCGCGTCCGACAGCCCGGCGGGGTTGGCCAGCCGCGCCAGCCCCGCCTTGACCTCGTCGAGGGACGCGATCCTCTCGGGCGACCCGATCACCATGATCACCAGCGGCCGCCCCTCCCAGCTGTCCGCGTAGTGGATCAGATGGGTACGGTCCGGCACCGCCTCGGCCAGCGCCTGGAAGTAGCGCACGACCTGATCCGGGGGCGTGACCACCTCCCAGACCTCGTGTCCCACAACCGACTCGAGCGTCGGGATGGCGGGATCGTAGTTCGTGCCGGGAACGAACTCACCGGGGGAGGCAGGAGCCTGGGGACCGGGGAGCTGGAGGAGTGCGGCGAGGGCGATGGTGGCAAGCATGATTCTCGTCGAGGATGCGGGGACGGATGGATCGGCACCGGAGGATGCGGGGACGGAACCGGATGATACTAAGGAGGTGGCGGGTTTACCGGAACATGCACGGGCCCGTTCCTGGGGCGCGATGCGGGAGTCAGGTTCAGTGGGCTTGTCGGGCAACTGCCGCGGCTGTCAGCGCGAGCGCCTCTCCCGGTTAAGTTATATGGGCTTCCCCGGGACCCTGTGATGATGCACCCCAAGCCACTCATGAACCTCACGCCCAGCCTCTGACATTCCCAAGACAGAGAAGCACTGATGACCCCGAAACCCCTCAACATCTTCATCGCGAGCCCGCTCGAGCCCGAGCAGGTGGACCGCCTCCGCGCGGTCGACCCCGAACGCCTGGAGGTCGTGTACGACCCGGACGTCCTCCCTTCCAAGCGCTACGAGGCCGACCACACCGGTCCGGCCAACTTCCGTCGCACCCCGGAGCAGCATGCTCGCTGGCGAGCGCACCTCGGGCGCGCCGACATACTCTGGGACTTTCCGCCACGCAACCCGGACGGCAGCGGGGGACTCGCATACGCGCCCAACGTGCGCTGGATCCAGGCGACCAGCTCGGGAGTGGGCCGGAGAGTCGAAGCCCTGGGCCTGCTCGGCTCCGATCTCCTGATCACCACCGCGCGCGGAGTGCACGTCGGCCCCCTGGCAGAATTCGTCTTCCTGATCCTGCTCGTGCATGTGCGCAAGCTGGAGCGCCTCGCGGAACTACAGCGCCGGCATCTGTGGGAACGCTTCTGTGGCGAGGAACTGGAGCGCAGGACGCTCGCGATCGTGGGAGCGGGAGAGGTCGGCCGCCGGGTAGCGTCGGTGGGCCGCTGCTTCGAGATGCGGGTGGTCGCGCTGGCCAGCCCGGAATCGCGTCGATCCGCCGCGGAGCTGGGTGTGGACGCGCTCTATCCCAACGACGCCCTGCACGACATGCTCGCGGAAGCCGACGCCCTCATCCTCAGCGTCCCTCACACGCCGGAGACCGACGGGCTCATTGACGACGAGGCGTTGCGAGCCCTCAAGCCCGGGGCGGTGCTGGTCAACATCGCCCGCGGCGGAGTCCTCGACGAGCTGGCCCTGCTCGAAGCCCTGCGCGACAGACGCATCGCCCTCGCGGGACTCGACGTTTTCGCGGATGAACCGCTCCCCACCGACAGTCCTTTCTGGGACATGCCCAACGTGATCGTCAGCCCTCACTCCTCGGCGAACGCGGCCAGCGAGAACCGGAAGATCACCGACATCTTTCTCCACAACCTGCGCTGCTACCTGGACGGGCGCTACGACGACATGCGCAACATCTTTCAGAGCGGGAGAATGTACTAGAAAATATGGAAGGGCCGGCCCCTGCCGGCTTATCGTGGGTTAGCGCCTGCGGTGAGCGGAGGTGCCAGAGCCACATGCGACGTAGAGTCGCAACCGGAACAGGAGACCGGCCCTATGAAGAACGAGACCAAGATGTACGTCGGGATGGACGTCCACAAGGACACGGTGATGATCGCAGTGCTACCGGAGGGAGCGCGGGAGCCGACGCTGGTGAAGCGGATGTCGCACGATCCGCGAGGCCTGAGGCGGTTGCTGGACCGCTTGGCCCGGCAGGGAGAGGTTCATGCCTGCTACGAGGCGAGCGGGGCGGGCTACGTGCTGGAGCGGAAGATGCGGAGCTGGGGTCACGCGTGCGAGATCGTGGCCCCGTCGCTGATTCCGCGGCGCCCGGGCGATCGGCGCAAGCACGACCGGAAGGACGCCGAGGAGCTGGCGCGGCTGTACCGGGCGGGAGAGCTGGTGACGATCCGGGTGCCGACGGAGCGGGAGGAGCGGGTTCGCGACCTGGTGCGCTGCCGGGAGGCGTTTCAGCGAGAGGCTCTGAAGTCCCGCCACTACATCCTGAAGTTCTTGGCACGGCGCGGGTTGGTGTACCGCGAGGGCCAGAACTGGACGGGCAAGCACTTCGCGTGGCTGCGCGCCATCCAGCGTGACGAGGTGCTGGAGACCGAGGACCACATCGTCTTCGGCGAGTACCTGGCGCTGCTGGACTACAAGCTGGACCGGCGCGACGAGCTGGACCGGCAGATCGAGGCCCTGGCGCTGGAGCCGGCCTACAAGGAGACGGTCGGCCGGCTGTGCTGCCTGAAGGGGATCTCGACGCATGCGGCGATGGTGCTGGCGACGGAGATCGGGGACTTCCGGCGCTTCGAGCATCCGGGCAAGCTGATGGCCTACGTGGGCCTGGTACCGAGCGAGCATTCGAGCGGAGGGAGTCGGCGGCAGGGCCCGATTACGAAGGCAGGCAACAGCCGGGTGCGGCATGTGCTGGTGCAGGCGGCGTGGAGCTACCGCTTCCCGCCTCGGCGAGGAGCGGTGCTGAAGCGCCGGCAGGAGGGCCAGCCGCCGGACGCCGTCGCTCACAGCTGGAAGGCGCAGCACAGGCTCCACAAGGTGTACAAGCGGCTGGCGTTCCGGAAGAACAGCCAGATCGCGGCGGTGGCGGTGGCGCGGGAGCTGGTCGGATTCATCTGGGCGCTGATGCAGGATCGCGCCCCGGACATCGAAGCAGGGCGGAAAGCCGCCTGAGACCCATAGACGAGGAACCGAATCCGCAAATGCTGAAGGAAGAGGTCGTTCGAGGCACGGCAGGAGAACGCTCGAGGCTCCTATGTGGCCGGATCCGGCGACGGACCCGAGACCCACGTCATCTAGATCGAGCCAGCTCCCGACGAATCCGAATTCTTGCCGCTCTGGCCCCGGCTAACCGGCGTATATCAGGAGGATTCACCGTCGAAGCGAAACCTCGGGCGACTTCTTCCCTCGGCTCACTCAGGACAACGAAAACCCAACCTTGACAGATGGCCCTTCCATATCAGGAGCTTGCGCCGCAGAAGCGCAGCGGACGTGATAGGATTGTGGGAGAGCCGGCGGCGGCTTGAGAGATTCGAGGAGCGAGAGGCTGGGGATCCGGGTCGATGACGGACCGGCAGGGCCGTGCGGTCGCGAATGGGGATCGCGGAGACCTGCGGAGGCACCGGGGCCCGCGGCTGCGGGTCAACGATCGCCGCCTCATGCCGCCTGAAGCGTGTGCAACCGCTTCACAATTGAGCGCCAGGCACACGAGGGTCCACTCGGCGTGGACCCGCTCGAGGCCCCGAAAGCTGAATCGTCGAAAGCCCATCACCTCCTTGATCCAGCCGATGGGCGCCTCCGCCTGCCACTTGCGGTGCCCGTACCGTCTTCGGCCATCTTCGGTCGCCAGCTTCTCGGCCATGCGCGCTTTCGCGGATTGCTTTTTCGGATCAACCTTGACGGCGGCCTTGCCCTCCCGGCCCACCGCCACATGCCCGTCGATGTCCCGCGCCTCCAGTTCCTCGAGGTCCCTCTCGTTGCAGTAGTTCGCGTCCGCCAGCATCTGCGCGGTGCGTTGCCGCGCACCTCCGCCGCCACATCGACCATCGGGATCAGCTGGCCCTGGTCGCTCGCGTTGTCCGTCACCTCGGTCCCCACCACCAACTGGTTATCCCCGTCCACCACCGTCTGCGCGTTGTAGCACTGCTGGAACCCCTCCGTACTCGTCTTCATGATCCGGCTCTCCAGATCGGTGAAGTTGCTCTGCGCAGCCTCGTCCGGCTCCCCGTACCTCCGCTTGTAGGGCCTGCCGCCCTTCGGGTTGCGCTTCTGTCCCGGCTTGCGGCCCCGCGCGTCGTCCGCCGCTCTCTGCTCGGCTTCCAGGCGCGCCTTCGCCTCCCGGATCGCCGCCAGCCAGTCCTCGCGCCGCTTGAGTTCGTCCGGCAGCTCGTCTCCGCGGGCTTGCTCGCGTTCGCCCGAACCTTCGTCCCGTCCACCGATACCCTGCCAAGCCCGGCCAACCCCAAGGCCCGCGCGAGCAACACCACCTCGGCGAACACCGCCCGGAAATCCCCAAGATGGCGCTTAAGGTGCCCGTCGCATACGCATATATCAGCACCTTGACCATCATCCGCGGATCGTACGGCGAGTTGCGCCGCCCATCCCCACGGTACGGCGCGTGGAACGCGCTCAGGTCCACCGCGTCCACCAGGTCGCTCACATGGTGCGCCAAATGACCTTCCGACACCCACTCCCGAAGATCTGGAGGCAGCATCAGAATCTGATCCGGATCGTACGGACGAAACGTCGTTCCCATTGACCCCCCTCGCACAACCGCAACCTTCCAAATGCCTTCGCTACCCCGAAAGATAACCGCTGCGGTTTTCTGCGGCGCAGACTCCTGATATGGAAGGGCCATCTGTCAAGGTTGGGTTTTCGTTGTCCTGAGTGAGCCGAGGGAAGAAGTCGCCCGAGGTTTCGCTTCGACGGTGAATCCTCCTGATATACGCCGGTTAGCCGGGGCCAGAGCGGCAAGAATTCGGATTCGTCGGGAGCTGGCTCGATCTAGATGACGTGGGTCTCGGGTCCGTCGCCGGATCCGGCCACATAGGAGCCTCGAGCGTTCTCCTGCCGTGCCTCGAACGACCTCTTCCTTCAGCATTTGCGGATTCGGTTCCTCGTCTATGGGTCTCAGGCGGCTTTCCGCCCTGCTTCGATGTCCGGGGCGCGATCCTGCATCAGCGCCCAGATGAATCCGACCAGCTCCCGCGCCACCGCCACCGCCGCGATCTGGCTGTTCTTCCGGAACGCCAGCCGCTTGTACACCTTGTGGAGCCTGTGCTGCGCCTTCCAGCTGTGAGCGACGGCGTCCGGCGGCTGGCCCTCCTGCCGGCGCTTCAGCACCGCTCCTCGCCGAGGCGGGAAGCGGTAGCTCCACGCCGCCTGCACCAGCACATGCCGCACCCGGCTGTTGCCTGCCTTCGTAATCGGGCCCTGCCGCCGACTCCCTCCGCTCGAATGCTCGCTCGGTACCAGGCCCACGTAGGCCATCAGCTTGCCCGGATGCTCGAAGCGCCGGAAGTCCCCGATCTCCGTCGCCAGCACCATCGCCGCATGCGTCGAGATCCCCTTCAGGCAGCACAGCCGGCCGACCGTCTCCTTGTAGGCCGGCTCCAGCGCCAGGGCCTCGATCTGCCGGTCCAGCTCGTCGCGCCGGTCCAGCTTGTAGTCCAGCAGCGCCAGGTACTCGCCGAAGACGATGTGGTCCTCGGTCTCCAGCACCTCGTCACGCTGGATGGCGCGCAGCCACGCGAAGTGCTTGCCCGTCCAGTTCTGGCCCTCGCGGTACACCAACCCGCGCCGTGCCAAGAACTTCAGGATGTAGTGGCGGGACTTCAGAGCCTCTCGCTGAAACGCCTCCCGGCAGCGCACCAGGTCGCGAACCCGCTCCTCCCGCTCCGTCGGCACCCGGATCGTCACCAGCTCTCCCGCCCGGTACAGCCGCGCCAGCTCCTCGGCGTCCTTCCGGTCGTGCTTGCGCCGATCGCCCGGGCGCCGCGGAATCAGCGACGGGGCCACGATCTCGCACGCGTGACCCCAGCTCCGCATCTTCCGCTCCAGCACGTAGCCCGCCCCGCTCGCCTCGTAGCAGGCATGAACCTCTCCCTGCCGGGCCAAGCGGTCCAGCAACCGCCTCAGGCCTCGCGGATCGTGCGACATCCGCTTCACCAGCGTCGGCTCCCGCGCTCCCTCCGGTAGCACTGCGATCATCACCGTGTCCTTGTGGACGTCCATCCCGACGTACATCTTGGTCTCGTTCTTCATAGGGCCGGTCTCCTGTTCCGGTTGCGACTCTACGTCGCATGTGGCTCTGGCACCTCCGCTCACCGCAGGCGCTAACCCACGATAAGCCGGCAGGGGCCGGCCCTTCCATATTTTCTAGGGCGGTGATTGGACGCGCGTGAGCCGAGGTAGGGGCGTTTCGGAGCGGCGGCTGATGCTAGACGTGAGGTTGGCTCCTGATTGATCGCGCTAGTCCTGCTGACACCGACAACCTATCTTCGGCATGATGAGCGACTACCCCCATCTCGGCAACGCTCCGATTCGTGAGGCGCTGATCGATTTCCGTGTTCGCCTTCCGGCGGATTTTTCGCAGGAAACCCTGCGCGCCCTAGCGGACTCGCTTACAGCGGAGTATCCCCAACTGGGCCCCATCCATCAGCTGCAAGGCCACATCGAGTTTGGTGACGAGGGCCCAGTAGCGATCCAGAAGGATCCACAGCTTCTCGGCTACCGGCTACAAAGTGCCGATGGAATCAACGTCGTCCAGATCAGGATCGACGGATTCACGTTCAGCCGGCTGGCGCCGTACGAGTCCTGGGACCGGATGGTCGAGGCAGCGTGGGTCGCCTGGCAACGTTACAGACAACACTTGAGGCCGCTCGGTATCGAGCGGATTGCCACCCGGTTCATCAACGGGATCGTGCTTCCGTCTTCGGGGCAACTCGCGGAGGTCTTCAGGGTACCGCCTGGTGTGTCGGACGGCAGGATGGAAGCCTTTCTGTTCCGGTACCAGTTGGCACCCATGGATGGCGTAACGGCGATCGTTTCCTTGGCAACCGAAGACGGTTCTGACGCATCAGTGATACTGGACATCGATTGTTTTTTGAGGAAATCCTACCCGACCGACACGGAATCGCTTCGACTCCAGCTCCCCAAGGTTCGGGATGCGAAAAACCGGATTTTTTTCAATGCCCTCACGTCTCAGGCGATAGAGAGGTTCAAGTGACGCCGAACGCGATGACCGTAGTCATGCCGACCGGTGGAATTCCGCAATGGAGCACGGACCGGGGAACGATAAGAGAAGCCTGGACGGTTCCGAGAAGGATTAGGGCTTTCGAGCGAAGTACATGGCACACCGAGCAGAGCCATGTCCGGCGTGAGCGCGAGATCGCCCTTAGCGAAGCCTTCCGCGACTGTTCTGAGCCTGATTGGGATGGCTACGGCGCA
The DNA here is from genome assembly GCA_965225805.1 of Longimicrobiales bacterium. Lineage (GTDB taxonomy): Bacteria > Gemmatimonadota > Gemmatimonadetes > Longimicrobiales > Gaopeijiaceae > BD2-11. The sequence goes on along the minus strand of OZ245327.1, from coordinate 227,737 downwards.
GCGCCAGCGAGTAAACTCTCCATGTGGTGGGCGAAACAAGTACTGGCAGCGCTTCCCAGCCAGTTAGGTGTTCCAGAAATCGCTTTTGAGCCTGATGGAGACGCGGGCCTTGAGTGGTGGCGAGGGCCGAACAGAGTCCTGTCCGTCAGTATCGGGCGAAACGGGGAACTCCGGTATGCCGCTCGGCTCAACGCGGTAAGGGTCATCGGGACCGAAGTGTTCGCTGACGGGCTGCCAAAGCGTCTCGTTGAAACCGCTTACGACCTGATGGGCTAGGCTCCAGTATCCCGCGATGCGTGGTATGCTCCCCCTTTCACGTTTCGCATTTACTAGACGCTGGATCTCCAAGATTGATGGAGGTTTCAGGCTCAAGTACCAAGCCTTCATACCCAGATCGGCTCATGGTCGCTCGCTGGAGCTTTCGGTCTTCCGAGTGGACGGTTTGAGCGATCAAGAGATTTGGACACACGCCCGCAGGTACGCTCTTCCTCCCGGCCGTAACATTCATGGCCGAGCGGACTTGACGCTTGAAGCGGTAACCTCGAGTGGTCCCCTGACACTAGAGGACGATGAACCACCGCCGAAACATTCCAACATCGTCGGATGGCCGAAGGAAAAGGACGTGCAACTTGCACTCGCCCAAGATCTGGCGAGCGCGGCTCGGTCGGTACGACCACGCCCTGCCTAGGCCGTAGCCGCCATCGTTCTCGATCACGTCACGCCCCCGCGCACATCTCCACGGCCTGCGCCAGCGAGCGCAGGGGATCGCCGCTCCTCGGGATGAACTCGTGGGCCATGTATCCGCTGAAGCCCGTGTCCCGGATCGCGCGCACGATCGCCGGATAGTTGAGTTCCTGTGACTCGTCGATCTCCGCCCGTCCGGGGACGCCGCCGGTGTGATAGTGGCCGATCCAGTCGCGGGCATCGGTCAGGGTGCGGATGATGTCCCCCTCCATGATCTGCATGTGGTAGACGTCGTAGAGGATGCGCACGCGGGGCGAGTCGACGGCCCGAATGACTTCGAGGGCGTAGGGCATGTGGTCGCCGATGTAGTCCACGTGACCACCCGGCTTCGAGTTCAGCGCCTCCACCAGGATCGTGACCCCTTCGGCTTCCGCGATGGGTGCGCATTCGCGGAGACAGCGGATCGAGTTGTCGATGGCGGGGGCGTCGTCCATGCCGCGGCGGTTGCCGAAGAAGCAGATCGCGTTGGGAACGCCTTCGCGCGCGGCCCGGGGGATGTGCTGCTCGAACGCGCGGATGATGCCCGCATGGTTGCGGGGCTCGTTCAGCCCGTCCTCGATGGTGCCCGCGCCGACATCGCCGCATGAAACCACCAGGCCGTGGTCGTGCGCGATCGCCCATTCCTCCACGAGCAGGAGGTCCATGGCGGTCAGCCCCATCTCCGCGACCGCTGCACAGAACGGGCGCAGGGGGATGTCCTCGAAGCACCATCGGGCCACGGACTGGATGATGCCGGTCTGGCCGACTGTCTCGGCGCGCGCGTGGTTCTCGGCGTCCGGCGCATGCCGACCCTCGCTACGCCGGTGCAGCGAGGTCTCCGCCGGCACCCGGGTCGTGGTGCTGGCGGCCAGCGAATCGGCCTGCCCGAGGGCTCCCGGGACGATCAGCCCCAGCGAGGCGGCGCCGGTTGCCTTCAGTACTTGGCGGCGCGTAAGGTTGGGCATCTTCCCGAGCATCCATTTGTTGGAGGGAAATATCCACCGCAGCACAGCCGCATCCGGCGGCGGAAACGGTAACGCATGAAGCGACGACGGGCTATCGGCGTGCTGGGAGGGATCGCGAGCGGTCCCCTGTTGATGCCGTCGGGCGCATTTGCCGAGCTGGTGGCCTGGGCGGAACGAGTGCGCGCTTCTGTGTTGGTGCCAGGCGGACAGGAGGCGGGCACCGCCCAGTCGGCCGCCACCTTCCTCACCCCGCCCCGCGCGCGCGTCATGGCCGCCCTGGCCGAGGTGATCATCCCCGCGACCGGCACCCCGGGCGCCGCGCAGGCCGGAGTGACGGAATTCGTGACCGCCCTCGTGGACGGATGGCTGGACGACGACGACCGCGACCGTTTCCTCGCCGGCCTCGACACGGTGGACCCGGCGGCCCGCGACCGCTTCGGCACCGACTTCGCCGACTCGAGCCCGGGCGAACAGGCACAGCTGGTGGGCGCCCTCGACGCCGACCTGACCCGCCTCCGCGACGACCCCGCCACCGACCAGACGCAACACTTCTTCCACGACGTGAAGCGGTTCACCCTGACCGGATACTTCACCTCGGAGGTCGGCCTGGAGGCCCTCGGCTATCGCACCAGCTTCCGCGCCTTCGAGGGGTGCGCGCCCCTGACGGCCACCGAAAACGGTTCGCCGCCGGGACGCGAGGGTGTCGGCTCCGCCGGTCCCGCGCCCGGGGCTGAAGGTGCCCAGCCCGCCGGCCCAGCGCCCGGCGCACAAGCGGCGGCCGCCCAGGCCCCCGAGACCGGCCCATGAACATCCGCCAGAGGCGCCAGGAATACGACGCCATCGTCGTCGGCTCGGGGATGTCCGGCGGATGGGCCGCCAAGGAACTCACCGAACTCGGTGCAACCGTGCTCGTCCTCGAAGCCGGTCCCATGATCGTGCCGGAGCAGGACTACGGGGAGCACATCCGCACATCGGAAATGCCCTACCGGGGCTGGAACGATCGCAAGGCCCTGGCCGCCGATCAGCCCATCCAGAGCCAGTGCTACGCCTGCGACGAGGTCGCGCGCAAGTTCTTCGTCAACGACAACGAGCACCCCTACACCTCCGACCCCGACAAGCCCTTCCTGTGGATCCGCGGGCGCCAGGTGGGCGGACGCTCGATCATGTGGGCCCGGCAGTGCTACCGGCTGAGCGACATCGACTTCGAGGCCAACGCCCGGGATGGCAACGGGATCGACTGGCCCATCCGCCACGCCGACCTCGCCCCCTGGTACGACCACGTCGAAGCCTTCGTCGGCATCAGCGGGCAAGCCGAGGGGCTGCCCCAGGTCCCCGACGGCGTCTTCCTCCCGCCCATGCCGATGTCCTGCGTCGAGGAGCACATGCGCGACGCCATCGACCGCGCGTTCGGCGGGACCCGCCGCATGACGATCGGGCGTGCCGCCGTCCTCACCCGCGATCACAAGGGACGCCGCGCCTGCCACTACTGCGGTCCCTGCCACCGCGGCTGCCGCACCCGCAGCTACTTCAGCTCGATCAATGCGACCCTGCCCGCGGCGGAGGCGACCGGCCGCCTTACCCTCCGCCCCAACAGCGTCGTGCCCAGCGTCATCCGGGATCCGGCCAGGGGGCGCGTGACCGGCGTGCGCGTCATCGACCGCGAGACGCATGAGGAGATGGAGTTCCACGCGCGCACCATCTTCCTCGGCGCCTCCGCTCTCGAATCGACGCGGATCCTGCTCAACTCGAAATCGTCCGACTTCCCCGACGGCCTGGCCAACTCGAGCGGCGTGCTCGGCAAGTACCTCATGGACCACGCCATGTGCGACGACACGCGCGCCATCTTCGATGGCTGGGAGGATCGGACCACGCGCGGCAGGCGTCCCAACGGCATCTACATCGCCCGCTTCGCCAACGTCACCGAGCCCGCCTCCGATTTTGTGCGCGGCTACGGTTTCCAGGGGGCGGCGGAGCGCCTAGGGTGGGGCCGCGGGGTTTCCATGGCCGGCTTCGGAGCCGATTTCAAGCGCGAACTGACGCAGCCGGGACCGTGGGAATTCCGGCTGCACGCCTTCGGAGAATGCCTCCCCCGCGAGGAGAATCACGTGGCCCTCGACCCTGAGCAGGTCGACGCCTGGGGCATCCCCACGCTCCGCATCAGCTGCGAATGGAGCGAGAACGAACGCGTGATGATGCGCGAGGCCGTGGAGCGCGCCGGCGAGATGCTGGACGCGGCGGGCGGCCGCGACATCGAACTCCAGCGGCTTGTCTCTCCCCCGGGGCTGGCCATCCATGAAATGGGCACGGCACGCATGGGCCGCGACCCGGCCACTTCCGTGCTAAACGCGTTCAATCAGGCGTGGGACGCGCCCAACCTCTTCGTCATCGACGGCGCCGCCATGACCTCGTCCGGATGCCAGAACCCGTCGCTGACCTACATGGCGCTCGCGGCGCGGGCGAGCCACTACGCGGTGCGGGCGTCCCGGCGCGGAGAAATCTAACGGAGAGATCCAATGGAAGACAAAAGCCCGTTCTTCTTCCCCGCTCCGGCAGATCTGCGCTCCTGGCTCGCGGAAAACCACGACAAGGTCGACGTGATGTGGGTGGGGTACTACAAGAAGGCCACGGGGCTCCCGAGCCTCACCGTTCCCGAGTCCGTCGACGCCGCCCTCTGCTACGGCTGGATCGACGGGCTGAAGCGTTCCGTCGACGACAAGGCCTACAAGATTCGCTTCACCCCGCGCCGACGACGAAGTCGGTGGAGCGCCCGCAACCTGGCGCGGATGAAGCAACTGCTTACGGCGGGACTCGTCGCCGAACCGGGGCTGGCCGCATACCGGAGGCGCGACCAAACCAGGGACCGTGCGGCTAATGAACCGGAAGTCACCGCGCTACCACCCGAGTATGAGCGCCGGTTCAAGGCCGAGCCGGAAGCCTGGAACTACTTCCGGCGAGCGCGCCCGTCGTACCGCAGGCAGGTGGCCCGCTGGGTCGTCAGCGCCAAGCGCGAGGACACCCGCCGCCACCGCCTCGGCATCCTCATCGAGTCCTGCGCCCAGGGCAAAGTGGTCCCGCCGATGCGCTGGATGGAGAAAAAGAGCTAGCGCCCCACCCCCGGCACCCCGTTGGGCTCGTCGTCCCACCACCACAGCGGGTCCAGCGGCTTCTCGCGCGGGTACACCTCGTCGAGGGTGTCGCCGTCGTAGAGGCGTCCGTTCAGCATCACCCGGTCGATGGTGTTGGTGTTGCGCAGGTCGTCGAGCGGGTTGCCCTCCAGGATGACCAGGTCCGCCAGCTTGCCCGCCTCGATGGTGCCCACGTCCTGGTCCAGCCCGATCGCCTCGGCCCCGAAGACGGTGGCCATGCGCAGCGCGTCGTGCTCATCCATGTCCGCCGCCGCCATGGCCCAAAGCTCCCAGTGGTACCCGAGTCCCTGAAGCTGGCCGTGGCTGCCGACTCCCGCCTTGCCTCCGCCCTCCACCAGATCCTTCACGAACTGGCCGTGGCGCGCGAAGACGTGCTGGTCGCCGCGGAACCACTGCGCGCGCCGCAGGGTGCGGCTGTCCACCTCGTCGTGGGGGATGAAGCGCCGCAGCTTGGCGTCGTCGTGCGGGTTCTCGCGGCTGTAGAAGTAGTTCTCCGCCCACGGCCCGCCATATGACACAAGCAGGGTTGGCGTGTAGACCCGTCCGGTTTCGGCGAAGAGCCGCACGTAGTCGTCATACACGGGGAAGATGGGGATGGAGTGCTCGAGGCCGGGATATCCGTCCATGGTCTCGGTCAGATTCTGCCGGATGTTGAGCGAGCCCTCGGTGGTTGGCATGAGCCCCAGCTCGCGCGCCGCCATGATGATGTGCTGGCGGCCCTTGCGGGCGGCGGCCACGTACATCTTGATGGTCTTGGTGTCGAAATAGTCCGAGTAGCGCTTCAGGACGTCGTGGGCCTCCTCGGCGGTGTCGATGCGGTCCTGCCAGAAGACGCCAGGCCCGGTGGAGTAGATGCGCGGCCCCAGCACCGAGCCGGTGCGCACCATGTCCGCGTACGACAGCACCTCCGTGTTGCCGGTCTGCGGGTCGCGGGTGGTGGTCACTCCGTAGGCCAGGTTGGCGAGGTAGGGCCACACGTCGGTGCGGTGCAGCTCGTCGCGCGCCCGCAGGTGGGCGTGGGCGTCCACGTAGCCGGGCACGACGGTGCGCCCGGACACGTCGATCACGGTCGCGCCTTCCGGAACCGTCACCGACCCGCTCGCGCCCACCGCTTCGATCCGGTTGTTGCGCACCACGATGTCGGCGTTCTCGATGACCTCGTCGCCGTTCATCGTGATCGCGCGCCCGCCCCGGAGCACCGCCACGCCTTCGGGAATGTCCCGCGACGCCTCGACGATGACGCGGAATTCCGCTGCCCGGTACTCGTCCTCGCCCTCTTCGTCGTCCTCGCCCTCTTCGTCCCCTTCCTCCTGCTCTTCGGCTTCCTCCTCTTCCTCTTCCTCTTCCTCCTCCGCCGCCGCCACGCTGTCCTCGAACGCCTCGGCGGCATCCAGGTCGTAGACGAAGTGCGCGTTCCCCAGCGACCAGTGCACAGAGCGGCCGTCGCCGCTCCAGATCGGGAACTCGCCGCCGATGTCGGTCAGCTGGCGGGCCGGGAACGCCGCGTTGTCGGGGTTTGAGACGTTGAGCGTGGGGGTGATCCCGATCCTGGGTACGGTCACGCTGTAGATCTGGCGCTGAAGCTCCACCAGCGCCTGGTCCCCGCGGGGCGCCATCTGGACGGTCGTCGGCGCGAGTCCCTGGGTCGCGCCCGTGAGGGTGGCCCCACGCACCCGCACGTGCTCCTTCTCGTCGCTGCCGTCCCAGCGGATCGACACCAGCAGGTCGGGCGGGCGGAACATGTAGATGCGATCGTCGCCGTCGACGAAGTGCAGGTCGCGCCGGCCGTCGCTGGGTGCGATCACGGTCACGGGTTCTCCCTCATCGCCGTCGGGCTCGGTGGACACCTGGACGATCTCGTTGCCCGGGGTGCCGGCCTCGCCCTGGCTCTCGTAGGCTCGGATGAAGCCCCTGAGCGCGACCAGCCGGTCTCCGGGACCCCATGCGGGCGAGAAGTAGGCCGCCGCGTCGCGGGTGAGGCGCTCGGGCGCTCCTCCGCCGTCCGAGCGGGACTTGTACAGATGCCCGGCCTCCCCGTCCCAGGTCGAGTACGCGATCCATTCCCCGTCCGGCGACCACGCCGGGAAGTGCTCGGAGCGGTCGGCGTCGGTGAGCCGTCTCGGGCTGGCGCCATCGGCTTCCGAGACCCACAACCGGTCGAGCGCGGTGAAGGCGAGCCGCTCGCCGTCGGGCGATGGCGCCGCGTCGCGAATCTGACGGACGGTGAAGGTGGGCGTGTCCTCGATCGGATAGTCGAAATCGACCCGCGGCCCGAGCGTCAGCTCCATCCGGACCCGAAACGGGATCTCCTCCGCGTCCCCTCCGTCGATGGGCAGCTTCCACATCTTGCCGCCGTAGGAGGACACCAGGTAACGCGAGTCCGGCGTGAAGGACATGCCGGGCAGGACGTCCAGCGTCGCGCGCGACTCCTGATCGTCGTGCTGCACGGGGTACGCCAGCCAGCGCTCTTCGCTCGTCTCCAGGTCCCGGATCACGAGCCCGGTATGGTCGTCGTGGCGCGTCCCGAACACCAGCCAGCGCCCGTCCGGCGAGAGCGTGGGCCGCACCGCGGAGCCGTAGCGTGACGACTTCGTGTAACGCTCGCCGTCCTCCCGGTCGTAGACCTCGAGCTGGTACTGCGGAAACTGCGCGTTGTACTGCCAGTCGCCGGTGCGGCGCGCGTACCAGATGTGGCGTCCGTCCGGCGAGACCGCGGGCCCCGTCACCTTCATGTTTTCGGGCTCGGAGACGAGTTCGATGCCGCCGCCTCCGTCCACGTGGAACATCTTCAGCTTGGGCAGATTCCCGCCCCGGAAATTGCCGATCGCGGCGACCACGTAGTCCCCGTCCGGCATCCACTCGGGCGACTCGGTGCGGTTCGCCGCGCCGCTGGACACCTGCACGGTGTCGGAGCCGTCCAGCGACATGATCCAGACGTTCTGGCCCCCGTCGTAGTCGGAGATGTAGACGATGCGGTCACCGTCCGGCGCGAAGCGGGGCTGGGCGTCGAACGCCATCCCGGACGTGAGCCGGGTCGCGGTGCCCCCTTCCACCGGGATGGTGAAGAGGTCGCCCAGGAAGTCGAAGACGATGGTCTGTCCGTCCGGACTCAGGTCCAGCGAGATCCAGCTGCCCTCCGTCATGTCGATGGGCACGGTCCGGTCGACGGCGAGGGGAAGGTCCTCGTTCTGCGGGGCGGCGGCATCCTCGTCCGCGGCCGGCGGATCCTGCGCGAGCACACCCTCGGGCACGAGGGTCGCGGCGGCACCGAAGACGAGCGTCAGGAGAAGTGCGTTGGCGAGTGGAGCTAGACGACAACCGTGCATCTGATGGCTTCCTGAAGGGGTAGTGGACAAAGCGGACGGCCAGGCGGCGCGGGACGCATGAAGTGGACGCATGCAAAGCGCAAACCCGCATGGATCGTGCGCGCTGACGATATGGGAGGCAAGTTACTGCGATGCAACGCATCAATCGACGCGAGTTCCTTCGCCGCGCGGGCGGTCTGGCGGGGCTCGGCCTGGCCTCCTGCTCGGACCTGGTCGGACCGGAAGACTCCCCCGGAGCCCTGACCTCGGCTGCCCGGCCGCTGCGGGTCGTCGTTGTCGGCGCCGGCATGTCCGGTCTCGTGGCGGCGTACGAGCTCTTCCGGGCCGGGCACGACGTCACGGTGCTGGAGGCTCGCGACCGCGTGGGAGGACGGGTCCTCACCCTGCGCTCGCCGTTCGCGCCCGGACACTCGGCCGAGGCGGGCGCCGCGCGCATTCCCCCGCAACACGACCTGACCTTCGGATACGCCCGCCACTTCGGACTGGAACTGGACCGCTTCTACCCGGAATCCGGATTCTATCTCCACGTCCAGAGCGCGGATCGGACCCTGGTTCCCCCGCAGTCCTTTCTCTCGGAACGCCCGGACTTCGTGAAGATCCGGGGCGGAAGCGACCGCCTGCCCGCGGCCCTCGCAGCCGCGCTGGGCGGACGCGTGGTCACGGCATCGCCCGTTACCGACATCGTCGCCGGGAACACCGCCCGCACCACCTGTCGCGATGGCCGAAGCTACGAGTCGGACCGGGTGCTGGTAACCGTGCCGGTGCCTCTTCTTTCCAGCATCCGCTTCTCTCCGGCTCTTTCGGCTGCGAAGACGGAGGCGACGGGCGGAGGGTTCCGCTATCAGAGCGCCACGCGCGTGTTCGCCCGCTTTCGGACGCGGTTCTGGGAGGCCGAGAACCTGAACGGCTGGGGGACGACCGACTGGCCCGAGGAACTCTGGCATCCCACCTGGGACGCTCCGGGACCCGAAAGCGCCCTGCTCACGTATGTGCGCGGCGCGCGCGCCAATGAACTCGACGCATTGGATGACACAACCCGCGTGGCCCGCGTACTCACCCACTGGGAACGGGTCCTGCCGGGAATCTCCCAGCATTTCCTGTCGGGCACATCCCATTCCTGGCAACGGGATCCTTGGAGCCGGGCCGCCTGGGCGGAGCCCACGCCGACGCAGGACAACGAGCTCAGCAGCGCGCTTGCCATGCCCGAAGGACCGTTCCATTTCGCGGGCGAGCACCTCTCCGGAGCCCGGGGATGGATGAACGGCGCCCTGGAGTCGGGTCTCCGTGCCGCCGCGGAGATTCACGAAGGATGATCGTCCCGCGCGGGGCTCGCACCCACGCCGGCCATGACGTACGATTGTTACCGCTCGTGCACATGGTTCGTTTCGGGCTCGTGCACCTATCGGAACCAGGAGGAAGGACCATGAAGACCCCCCTGCTCATCGGAGTTCTGCTTCTCACCTCGAGCGCCGCCCAGGCGCAGCAGCGCCCCGAGCGCGACCCGCGCAGCATGGGTGGCGGCGACTGCGCGGCCAACGTCTACAACTGCCGGGATACGCCCAACCCGCTGCCCGCGGCAACCACGGTCTGGATCGAGGAGATGACGTGGATGGACGTCCGCGACGCCATCGCCGACGGCAAGACCACGGCCATCATCCCCACCGGCGGCGTTGAGCCCAACGGTCCCTGGCTCGCCACCGGCAAGCACAACTTCGTGCTGCGCGCCAACTGCGACGCCATCGCCCGGGAACTCGGCGACGCCCTCTGCGCCCCGATCGTGAAGCTCGTGCCCGAAGGCAGCATCGACCCGCCCAGCGGGCACATGACCAGCCCCGGCACCCTCAGCCTGCGCCAGGAGACCTTCGAGGCACTCCTCACCGACGTCGCCCACAGCCTGAAGATGCACGGTTTCCGCAACATCATCTTCATCGGCGACAGCGGAGGGAATCAGGGCGGTCAGCGCGCCGTGGCCGAGAGGCTGAACGAGAAGTTCGCTGGCGCGGCCGTCGTGGCACACGTCCAGGAGTACTACGACTACAACTCGGTGACCCGCTACATGGCCTTCCGGGGGCTGGAGGACGGTGAAGGCGACGGGCTGCACGACGACCCGATCATCACCCTCAACATGCTCTACGACGACCCGTTCTCAGTGCGCTACGAGGAGCGGGTGGCGGCGGGCAAGGCGACCATCAACGGCGTCTCCATCGAGGACCGGATCCAGTCGCTCGAGCAGGCCCGCGAGATCGTGGCGTTCCGCGCCGAGCACACCGCCGGCGCGATCCGTACGGCGATCGCCAACCGGGGCACCCTGCCCGCCCCCGACAGGTCCGCGACGCGCGCTCGCTTTGCGGCCATGCGGGCCGCGGGTGGTGGTGAGCGCCCGGCCCCCGATCCCCGCTCCATGGGCGGAGGCGACTGCCGCGCCAACACCTACAACTGCGCGGACACCCCCAACCCGCTCCCCGAGGTGAACACGGTCTGGATCGAGCAGATGACGTGGATGGACGTCCGAGACGCCATCGCAGCCGGCAAGACCACGGCCATCATCTCGACCGGCGGCGTGGAGCCGAACGGCCCGTGGCTGGTCACGGGCAAGCACAACTACGTGCTGCGCGCCAACTGCCCCGCGATCGCACGCGAACTCGGCAACGCGCTCTGCGCGCCCGTGATCGAGACCGTTCCCGAAGGCAACATCGATCCGCCCAGCGGGCACATGACCAGCCCGGGAACCATCAGCCTGCGCCAGGAGACCTTCGAGGCGGTGCTCACGGACGTGGCCCACAGCCTCAAGACGCACGGCTTCGAGAACATCATCCTGATCGGCGACAGCGGCGGGAACCAGCGCGGCATGGAGAACGTGGCCAACACGCTGACCGAAGCCTGGGGCGGGGAAGCCTCCGTGATCTTCATCCCGGAGTACTACCGAACCCCGCCGGGCACCCCCAACGTGCTCCGCGACCTGGGCATCGTCACCGACGACATGCCGCGGGACGGGCTGCACGACAGCCCCGGCATCACGCTGAACATGATGCTCGACGACCCGGCGTCAGTGCGCTGGGCGGCACGAGTGAAGACGGGCCAGGCGGTCATCAACGGCGTTTCCATCGCCGATCTGGGCAAGTCGCTCGAGATCGCCCGCCAGATCTCGGACGCCCGGGCCGAGCGCACCGCGCGCCTCATCGCGGAGAGGATCAGAAACCGGTAGCGAAGGCGAGGCGATGCACTCAGGAGAACGAGAATGGACCGAAGGACATTCATAGGCACCACGGCGGCCGGGAGCGCGGCCGTGGCCATGACCTCCACCGCGTGCTCCCCTCCGGTCTCGGACTCGCCCTCCGACTCGCCGGGGGAGATCCCACCCTTCGAGTTCGACGAAGTCACGGTTGACGACCTGCAGCGCATGATGGAGTCGGGCGAGCACACCGCCCGCTCCATCGCGCAGGCCTATATCGAGCGCATCGAGGCGATGGACCAGCAGGGTCCCGAGCTGCGCTCGATGATCGAGATCAACCCGGATGCGCTCGAGATCGCCGACGAACTCGACGCCGAGCGCCGTGCCAGCGGTCCGCGCGGGCCGCTGCACGGCATCCCGGTCGCGCTCAAGGACAACCTCGACACCCACGACGGCATGACGACCACGGCGGGGTCCCTCGCGCTCGAGGGCTCCATCCCGCCGCGCGATTCCTTCGTGGCCGAACGCCTGCGCGCCGGCGGCGCCATCCTGCTGGGCAAGGCCAACATGAGCGAGTGGGCCTACTTCCGCGGGGAGCGAGCCACCAGCGGATGGAGCGCGCGCGGCGGCCAGTGCCGAAATCCCTACGCCCTCAACCGCAATCCCTGCGGGTCCAGCTCCGGCTCCGGGGCGGCGGCCTCGGCCAGTCTGTGCGCCCTGACCGTCGGCACCGAGACCGGGGGCTCCATCATGTGCCCCTCGTCCAGCAACGGCATCGTGGGTATCAAGCCCACGGTTGGCCTGTGGAGCCGCTCCGGCATCATCCCCATCTCCCACTCCCAGGACACCGCCGGACCGATGACCCGCAGCGTGCGCGACGCCGCCATCCTCCTGGGCGGGGCCGTGGGCGTGGACTCGCGGGATGAGGCCACCTCCCGCAGCGACGGGAACTTCCACACCGACTACACGCAGTTCCTGGACCCCGCCGGCCTTCAGGGAGCGCGCATCGGCGTCGCGCGCTCCTTCACCGGCTTCGATCCGCGCGTCATGGCGCTCTTCGAGGAAGCCGTCCTGGCGATGCGCGACGCCGGCGCCGTGACCGTGGACCCCGCCAACCTGCCCCCGTCCGCCTGGAGGGACGAACTGCCCCTGCTCGTCCTTGAATACGAATTCAAGGCGGACCTGAACGCCTATCTGGCCACGCTGGGACCGGATGCGCCGGTACGCACCCTCGCGGAGATCATCGAGTTCAACGAACAGAACGCCTCGCTGGAGATGCCGTTCTTCGGGCAGCAGCGCATGATCGCCTCGCAGGCCCGCGGCCCCCTGACCGACGAGGTCTATCTGAACGCCGTACGCACCATCCAGCGGGGCAACCGGGAGGACGGCATCGACGCCCTGATGAACGAGCACCAGCTGGACGCCATCGTCGCCCCCACCCGCGACCTGCCCTGGACCACCGACCATATCAAGGGGGACCGCCTGGACGGCGGGAGCAGCGCCGGACCGGCGGCCATCGCGGGCTATCCGGACATCAGCGTGCCCATGGGATTCGTATCAGGACTGCCCGCCGGCATCTCGATCTTCGGGCGCGCCTGGAGCGAGCCCGTGCTGATCCGCCTCGCCTACGCCTTCGAGCAGGCCACGCAGCACCGCAGGGCCCCGACCTTCGCCCCGACGCTGGGCTAGCGGCGAAGCGGACTCTCCCGATTTGCGGCGGATCGAAGGCAGCGACAACTCCCGGAAGCGGCGGCCGCGAAGCCGCTGCCGACCCGCCTACCTCGCGAGGCTTGCCCTGATCGCGCGCACGGTGATCCCGGTGCGGTACTCGATCAGCTTGCGGCCGATTTCCACGGTGTTCTCGACGGGCCCCAGCTCCACTTCGTTGATCGAGTAGAGCCCCGCCTCGATCCGCTGGCGCGCGCGAATGCGATCGGGGTCGATGGTCGCGATGATCGACGAGTAGTGGACATCGTCGTGGTACAGGTCCCGGGTGGCCGAGCAGATATCCGGCTTCTGGTGGATGTTCAGCTCTTCCTTCAGGTATTCGCAGCTCCAGATGTCTTCCCGGTAGTACTCCTCGATGTAGTGGGCGCGGGCGTCCCCACTCCAATACTCGTTCAGCTTGGCCGCGGTCTCGGACATGCCATTCTGGTTCCCGCCGCTGTCTCCGATGAAGACCACGTCGGTGAAGCCCTGGCTCTTGAGGCTGTTCGCGACATCCTCCAGCACCATGCGGAAGGTCTCCTGCCGCACGCTCAGGGTCCCCGGATAGCGGATGTTCTCGGGGTCTCCTTCCGGCACGTACTTCATGACGGGCGCGCAGAGCGCATTGCCGAGTTCGCGCGCGATCGCGTCACACATCGCTTCCAGCACGTAGTTGTGCTTGCCGCCCGCCACGTAGGGGCCGTTCTGCTCGACTCCGCCGGTCGCGATGATGCCGATCGTCTTCCCGGAGGCAATCTCGTCGCGCGCCTCCATCCAGGTCAGCTCGTCGATCCAGATGGAGTTGATGCCCTCGATGGGCCGCGGGGCGACTCTCATCTCCTCCTGGCGCCGCTGGCGCTCGGCGATCTGCTCAGGGGTGAGGTTGCGGCGGCCCTGGGCTTCGGCCGGAGAGGCCGGGAGAAGGGTGAGCACCAGCATACCGAGTATCCACTTCGCCGTCTTCATCTCATCTGCTCCTGCTGAATAGATCCCTCGTCGCAGCCCCGGGGCCCGGGGTACCGAAGTATTCTGGGCCCATTGGGGGCAGGGGGTCAAACGCTTCCGGCCGGTCCCCAGTGCTCCGGAGCCTGACAATTCCTCCCGGATCGAGCCGGTCGCTTTCGCTTGACAGCCTCTGCCGCCGAAGACAGCTTGTGGCATTGTCCGCAAACATACCGTGGACGGCAGATCAGTGAAGCCGATTTCTCCTCGATCGCGGGATCCTCGCCGCTTCGGCGCACTCGCCCTTGCGCTGCTCCAGTTCACCGTTTTCGCCGCGCTCCCCGCGGCCGATGCGGCGCTGGAGGCCAGAGGGCGGGCCGCGGACGTTCACATCGAGAACGAAAACAGCGAGCATTGTGACACCGGACACAGCCACCTGCTGTGTCAGCTTACCCGCTCGCTTTCGTCGGGCATTCCTGCCCCGCTTCACGTCGATCACCGGCTGGTGTTCGAAGCCAGCCTCCGCACTCCGGCCGCAACTGCGAAGGAAAACCGCCCGATCCTCCTGGGTGGAAGCGGCCCAAGGGCTCCTCCCGCAGCTCACTCTTCCAGAGTACCCGGACTTCCTCAGAGCGCTTGAGACATCACGGATCGATCCCCCGGGCAACCGGGGGACATCCATCTGCAAGTCATCATGAGAGCCTGAGTCTCTCTTCCGGTGACGGGTGTCGACAAGTGCGAGAAGCGGTGACCCAGGGACCATCCTGACCCAAGGCCCGGCATGACTACACTGCGTTCAGTTATCCCATTCCTGACCGTCCTCTTCATGGCTACCGGATCCGTCGATTTGTCGGCGCAGCTCGAGCATGAAGGGGAGATCGAGGGGTTGGTGCGCGCGGTCGACTCGGCCGAACCGCTTGCGGGTGCCGTCGTGTCCATCATGGGGACGGGCCGCAGGGCCGTCACCCACGGCGACGGATCGTTCCACATCGTCGTGCCCGGCCCGCGAGCGTATACCGTGCGGGTCGAACGCCTGGGTTATCGAACGGTCTCGATCGAGATCGACGCCGCAAGAGAGGAATTGCTGGTGGTGGAGATGGAGGCCGATCCCCTTTCCCTGCCCGGAGTGGTGGTCACGGGATCCGTAGTCGCGCGCGCCGCAAACGAGACGTTGCATCCAACCAGCGTGTTCGCGGGCGAAGACCTGCAACGACGGTTGACCGGGACCGTCGCCGAGACGCTGGCCTCCGAGCCGGGCGTGACGGTGACCAACATGGGCCCGGGCGCCGCGCATCCGGTCATCCGCGGGCTTAGCGGCGACCGCATTCTCATGCTCGAGGACGGGCAACGGGTCGGTGACGTATTCAGCACCGGATCGGATCACGCGACGGCGCTGGACCCTTCCGCGGCGCGGCGCATCGAGGTGATCCGGGGAGCCGGCTCGATCCTGTACGGAAGCAACGCGCTGGGCGGCGTCATCAATGTCGTCCGCGACGAGGTGCCCTCTTCGGTCCCCCACCATTTCACCGGAGCCTTCACGGTTCAGGGACAGAGCGTCAACGAGGCCGCGAGCGCGAGCCTCAACGCCACCTACGCCCTCTCCGAGCACATTCCGCTGCGGATGGAGATCTCCCGGCGCACCAGCAACGACCTGAAGACCCCTGTCGGCACGCTGCTCAACACCGACACCGACCTCTGGGAGTTGTCGGGAGGCACCTCCTGGGTGGACGACTGGGGACACGCCGGCGCCGCATTTCGCTACTACAGGAATCACTACGGCATCCCGGGGGGCTTCGTCGGAGGGCATACGTCCGGGGTTCGCATCGAGATGGAGCGGAGCGCGACCCGCGTGCGCAGCGTGTTGCTGAATCAGGGAATCTTCGAGATCATCGAGATCGACGGGGGGCACACCTGGTACCGGCACAAGGAGATTGAACCTCCGGACATCCTCGGGACGCTCTTCGAACGTCAGACTGTGAGCGGCGAGGTGCTCGCCCGCCACGGATCCTGGGGTCCCTTCTCGTCAGGCGCGGTGGGAACGCGCGGTTCCTGGGAAAGCCTCGGCTTCGGAGGCGGACTGTACACACCCGACTCCCGGCGCACCGGGCTCGCGGCCTATATGCTGGAAGAAATCGACCTGGACCCGGTGCGGCTGGAAGTCGGTCTGCGTTACGACCATGTCGAGGCCTGGCCCCTGGAGGAAGACCCCAATTCCAACATCGGACATGTCCGCGCGAGATCCTTCGGCGCGGCATCGGGATCGCTGGGCGCTCTCGGCCGCATCAGCGGAAACGTCATCATCGGCGCCAGCTTCGCCCGCGCCTTCCGTACGCCGAGCATCAACGAACTGTACTCCGAGGGTCCTCACCTCGCGGCCTACGCGTTCGAGGTGGGAAATCCTTCCCTCGAAACCGAAAGAGGAACCGGCACCGATGTCTTCATCCGGTATACGGGCGAGCGGGTCAGCGGGGAAACGACCTTTTTCCGCAACGCCATCAACGGATATGTCTTCCCACTGGAGACCGGAGAACTGAGCCGGGTGCGGCTGCCGATCTTCCAGTTTCACGGCGAAGACGCGGTGCTTGCCGGGTTCGAGGGTGCCCTCGACTGGGTAGTGGTGGGCGACCTGAAGGTCGAAGCGGTGGGCTCCTACGTGCGGGGCACGATCCAGTCCAGCAGCGAGCCGCTTCCCCTGATTCCGCCGCTGCAGGGCCGATTCGCCATCGGCTACGCGCCTCGCAACTGGTTTGCCGAAGCGGAAACACGGGTTGCGGCGCGCCAGGACAGGACCGGTCCCTTCGAGACCCCTACCAATGGATATGCGGTATTCGATCTCTCCGCGGGAATCCGGATCACGGTCGGAGGGCGGCTGAACGTGATCACGGTGCGGGGAGAGAATCTCGGAAACACCGAATACAGAAGTCACCTGTCACGCGTCAAGGAGATCATGCCCGAGGCGGGCCGATCTGTCAGCGTGACCTATCGCGTCGTCTTCTAGACCGCCATGCGAAAGGTCGAGAAATGGTACGCGACAGGACAAAACGACATTCGAACAACATAGAGGTACATGACAATGACATATTTTCGGTTGAATCTGCCACTGCTCCTGCTCACCGCCGGAACGCTGGCCCTCAACGCATGCTCGAGCTCCACGGAGCCCGAGGAAGAACACGGAGAGGAAGTAGAAGGCGTGGTCCTGGTCCTCAGCGGCCAGACCATCGCTTCGTACGATGGCGACGCGGGATCCTGGACCGGAGAACTCGAGGTCGAGCCCGGCGAGGAGACCGCTCACATCAGCGTTCAGTTCGTGGATCACGATGGTCTTGCGGTCCAGCTGGATGACCACTTCTATCTCGAGGTGGATATTGCGGACGAGTCCATCGCCGAATTCGAGCAAGACACCCCAGGTGAGTTCGGGGGGCACCTTCACGGTCAAGGCGAGGGTGAGACCACGGCCGTGTTCAAGCTGATGCACGGGAGCGTGGGCTCTGGACACGCGGACTTCGTGACCGCCCCGGTTCACGTTCACGTACACGGGTAGCGCGTTACGGAACAAGGACTTCGGCAATTCGGCGACCCTCCCCAAGTCTGCTTTCGGGGAGGGTCCCGTCCGTCCGGCACCGCTTGGGCTGCTCCCCTCACCCTCACATGCGCGCATCTCCCGGCGACCGGGACAGTGGCGCGGCCCTCCCCCCGCATCATGTCGCTCCTTCCCGCGCGCGGGTGCCGCACTGCGCTGCAGAAACGGACGAACCCCGCGACCAGCGATGGCGGGCCGCCGGGCGGGAAGGGAGCCGGCGCGCTAATATTGTCGGCAGGTCTCACGCACCGATCCCCCCACCCTGAACGACACATGCGCGCATCCAGAACCAACCCGTCCTCCGGTCGCCCTGACGCCCGTCCTTCGCCAAGCCGCATCCTCGCCTGTGTCGCGGGCGCCTGGGCCGTCGCGTCGCTGCTCGGCGCGGTGGCTTGCGATCCAGGCACGTCTACCGGAGCCCTCACCCCCGACCGCATCCTGCACAACGGCCAGGTCGTCACCGTCGACGGCGCCTTCTCCATGGCAGAGGCCATCGCCTGGCGCCAAGGCCCCGCCGGCTCGGAGATCATGCGGGTGGGGAGCGACGAGGAGGTTCTCGCCCTCGCCGGCCCCGACACCCGCGTGACCGACCTCGATGGACGCGTCGTCCTGCCCGGCCTCATCGACTCGCATCTCCATTTCTCCCTGTTGGGAATCGAGGCGGAATTCGAGAACGACCTTCGCTATGCGATGAGCACCGGCGAAATCGTGCAGCTGATCGCCGATCTCATGGAACGTCTCGATCCGGAACCTGGTGCGTGGGTGACGAGCCGAGGATGGGACGAGCACAAGTACGAGAAGCCCTTCACCCGCTGGCAGATCGACGAGCACACCCCGGCCAATCCGGTCCGCCTGGGCCGCGTCTACCGCGGCGTCGCAGTGAACACGGCCGCGTTCCGCCTGATGGGCATCGACGACTCCGACTCCTCCACCTGGCCGGACTGGTGGCTGCAGGACCTGGACTGGTTCAACTACGAGGACAGGGTCTTCCGCGAATCACGCACCCTGACCGTGGACGGGGAGACCCGCGAGGTCGAGATCCCCACCGGGATGTTCCTGGGCAACGCGACGCGGCTGGTCACGGTGAGTCCCCCGCAGCGGGACTACGAGGCGCAGGTGCGCGCGGTGGACTACGGCAGCCGCGAGATGACCA
This sequence comes from Longimicrobiales bacterium, assembly GCA_965225805.1. Classification (GTDB taxonomy): domain Bacteria; phylum Gemmatimonadota; class Gemmatimonadetes; order Longimicrobiales; family Gaopeijiaceae; genus BD2-11. The sequence continues at coordinate 209,023 of OZ245327.1, read as the reverse complement.
GCCTGGGCGTGACCAGCATCGTCGACCCGGCCGGGGGCGGGCGGGTGATGCGCGCCTACCAGGACGCCCGCGACCGCGGCCTGCTCCATTTCCGCATCCTTCAGGTCTACGAGGGCATGTGGAACACCCAGTCCCCCGAGGAGATCGACGCCCACTTCGCCTCCCTTCCCTTCAACAACATCGGCGACCGCTTCCTGCGCTGGCGCGGCACCAAGTGGCAGATCGACGGCGGGGCGGGCACGCGCAGTTCGTGGGTCTCACAGCCCTTCCTTCACTGGGAGGACATCGAGGGCGAACCCAACCACGGGTACCACTGGGTCGAGGACGACGTTCGCGAAGCACAACTGCGCGCCACGGTCGACCGCGGCTGGGAGCCCCACATCCACTCGACCGGCGACCTGGGCATGAAGCAGACGGTCGACATCTACGCCAAGCTGATGGACTCCATCCGGGCCGAGGACCCTGACGCAGACCTGCGCTGGAGCGTCATCCACGCCTACCTCCCCATGGAGGAGGAGACCAACCTGCTCGAGAAGATGGCGGAGCACGGGATCATCGCGGCCGTCAACCCGTCCTTCATCTACCACCAGGGCCGCTCCTTCTCGGCGAACCTGGGGGTCGACCGCATGGCGCGCCTGAAGCCGATGCGCAGCTACCTGGACGCCGGCGTGCGCATCGCGGTGGGCTCAGACTACGGCACCTCCCCCTACAGCCCGTGGATCGGCCTTTACGCCATGCTCACACGAACGGATCTCTGGGGAGACCAGCACGGCATGGAGCAGACCATCACGCTCGAGGAGGCATTGCGCGGGATGACCATCGACAACGCCTACCTGACCTACTCGGACGACTGGACCGGCAGCCTGGAGCCTGGCAAGGTTGCCGATATGGTCGTGCTCGATCTGCAGGACTTCCGGGAATTGGAGCGCAATCCAGACCGCATTCTGGAGATGGGCGACCGGGTTCTGCTCACGCTGGTGGATGGCAGCCCAGCCTTCCAGAGAGAGGGCTTCGAGTTCTAGACCACGATGCGGGAGCCAGGACGACGATTGAGCCGCCGGCGCGGGCTCAGTTCATTCCCGCGATGGCCGCCCGAATCAGCTCCACGGTCTGGTTGTTGCGCCACTCCATCAGCTGTCGGCCCAGCGCGATGGTCTCCTCCTTGGGAGCGACCGAGACGCCGTTGATGGTGGCCTTGCCGGCCGCGACCCGCTCGTCGTAGCGCACCGTCGAGGGATCCACCGTCATCTGCATGGCGGTCAGCCAGTAGCTGTCGTGGTATCCGTCGCTCGGCCCTTCTTCGACCCCCAGCTCGTTCATGCGCGCCATCACGCCCGCGTTGTCGTAGTAGCCCGCGATGTGGTGCGCCTTGGTCTCGCCCCAGCGCTCATTCAGGGCGGCGGCCGCGGCGGCCATGCCCGCCTGGTTCCCGCCGCTGTCCCCGATGTAGATGATGTGCTCGAAGCCATGCACGTGCAGGCTGTGACCCACATCCTCCAGCATCATCTGGAAGGTCTCGTCACGCACGGTGAGCGTTCCCGGATAGCGCATGTGGCCGGTTTTCGGCTCGAAGCCGCCCTCCGGAACGAGCTTGACGATCGGCGTGCAGAGGGCGTTGCCGAGCTCTCGCGCGATCCCTTCGCAGGCGCCATCGAGCACGTAGTTGTGCTTGCCCAGTGCGACGTAGGGACCGTTCTGCTCGATGCCACCCGTGGGCACGATGGCCGTGGTCTTGCCCGCGGCCATCGCGTCGCGCACCTCGATCCAGGTCAGCTCCTCGATCCACACGGAGTTCAGCGGAGCGATGGGGTTTTCCATGCGGATCTCCGCCTGGAAGGCCGCGTCCCGCTCGGCCTGGGTCGTCGCCTGCATGGCTGCGGGCGGTTGCGAAGCCGAGTCCTGCCCCGGTCGCATGACGATGAATGCGACCGCTGCCACGATAACAATCAGTAGAGCCGACCATGCTTTCATCTTCGTAACTCCTTTCTTGCGCGGAAGACATGCACCAGCCCGCTCGGACCGGTCGCCCCGGATGCCGGTGGGCATGCTGGCACATTAGCACTCGGCCTTCATCCGTGCGAGGAGGGCCGTGCGCGTGCAGCGCGTGCGCAACTCCCTACCGAAGCGCGCGCGAGACTATTGCGGAACCTCTTCATGGGGCAGTACTGTGTATGCTGGTTAGTCGTCTTCTGCCTCCTCGTCACTGCTCCCGGGCAGGACGGCGATGGCCGGAGGCGCGCGGAACCGGTCCGAGTCACCGGGCTTCATACGTGGAAGAGCGGATGCCATGAGACTATCCATCGCCAGCCTGATGGCGCTCGCCGGCCTCGCCGCGGCAGCCGGGCAGCAATCCTTGGCTGTTCCCCACGACGGCTTCGAACCGATCGCTACTGCCAGTTCGGCATACGCCTCTTCCGACGTATCTCCGGAAGAACTGACCGGCGTGGTCCGCACCTACTGCCAGGTCTGCCACAACGACGCCCTTCTCACCGGCAACCTCAGCCTCGCCGCGTTCCACGTCGAGAACGCTCCGGAGTTGGCGGAGACCGCCGAAAAGATGATCCGCAAGCTGCGCGCAGGCATGATGCCGCCGCCCGGGATGCCGCGCCCTGCCGGCGATACCCTGGTCATGCTGGTCGAGACTCTGGAGCAGCTCATTGACGAGGCCGCGGCCAGCAACCCCGCACCGGGCAACCGATCCTTCCAGCGCCTGAACCGGGCCGAGTACGCAGCCTCCATCCGCGACTTGCTCGATCTGGAAATCGACGGCGGCGACTACCTGCCGCTCGACACCAAGAGCGCGAACTTCGACAATATCGCCGACGTTCAGATGCTCTCCCCCACCAACTTGGACGCCTACCTGCGCGCCGCCGATCAGATCAGCCGCCTTGCGGTCGGGATACCCGACGCGCCCAGCAACTCGGTGACCTATACGAATTCCGGCTACGCCTCCCAGTGGGACCGGGTGCCCGGCGCGCCCCGCGGCACCCGAGGGGGCGTCAGCGTGGACCATAACTTCCCGGCGGACGGCGAGTACACCTTCCAGCTCTGGTTCGAGCACACCACCACCGGCGAGATCACCGGCGGCGTGACGCCCGGCGAGCAGATCGAGATCTCCCTCGACGGCGAGCCTCTGGTCCTGCTCGAGGTGGACCGCTGGATGCATGTCGCCGACCCCAACGGAATGAGCTTCACCACCGAGCCATTCCCTGTGACCGCGGGACCGCATCGTGTGAGCGCCGTCTTCATTCGCAAGACGGATGGCCCCGTCGAGGATATCCTCTCGCCCCACGACTGGTCGCTCAGCGACCGCAAGATCGGGAGCGGCGGGGGCTACGGCATCACCGTTCTGGCGCATCTGAAGGACCTCGTCATTCTCGGCCCCGACAACCCGACCGGGATTTCGGAAACGCCCAGCCGCCGCGCCATCTTCAGCTGCATGCCGTCGTCGCCGGCGGAGGCACGCCCCTGCGCCCGCGAGATCGTGGAGCGGCTCGGCGGCAGGGCTTTCCGGCGCCCGCTGGATTCCTCTGAAGTCGAGTCGCTGATGACCTTCTACGACCTTAAGGCCGAAGAGGGATTCGAGGACGGCGTTCGCACGGCGCTGCAGGCGATTCTGGCCAGCCCCGACTTCGTGTTCCGGGTGGAGGAAACGCCGGCAGGGGCGAGGGCGGGCGACCTGTATCCCATCTCTGACCTCGATCTGGCTTCGCGGCTCTCCTACTTCCTGTGGGGCACGCTGCCCGACGAGACTCTGGTCGAACTGGCCGACCGGGGCGAGCTCTCCGATCCGGCCATGTTGCGCGCACAGCTGAGGCGCATGCTCGCCGACCCGCGCGCGGATGCGCTCGGCTCACGTTTCGCGGCCCAGTGGCTGCGGCTCGAGGACCTGGAGAAGGTAAATCCCGACCGCCTGCTGTTCCCTGATTACCACGAACAGCTCGGCAACGCCATGCTCGCCGAGACCGAGCTCTTCTTCAACAACATCGTCCAGGAGGACCGCAGCGCCCTCGAGCTCTTTGCGGCGGACTACACGTTCGTCAACGAGAGGCTCGCCAGGCACTACGGCATTCCCGGCGTCGCGGGCGAGGCCTTCCGGCGGGTCCAGTATCCCGACGACCGGCGCCGCGGGCTATTCGGGCACGGCAGCATCCTGACCCTCACCTCCCATGCCAACCGCACCTCCCCGGTGCTGCGCGGCAAGTGGGTGATGGAGGTGATGCTGGGGACGCCGCCGCCGCCGCCACCGCCCGGGGTTCCGGATCTCGATCAGACCGAGAGCAGCGACGGCGGCCGCATGCTGACGACCCGCGAGCGCATGGAGCGTCACCGGGCCAGCCCGGTGTGCGCCGCCTGCCACCAGTTCATGGACCCGATCGGACTGGCCCTGGACAACTACGACGTGACCGGCAAGTGGCGCATCCGCGAAAACAGCATGCCGCTCGACACGAGGGGGACGCTCTGGGACGGCACGCCGGTGGAGAGCCCGGCCCAGCTGCAGGAAGCGCTCCTGCAGCGGCCCATCCCGCTGATTCGCAACTTCGCCGTGAACCTCATGGCGTACGCCCTGGGCCGGCGGGTCGAGCATTACGACATGCCTGAAATCCGGGCGATCACGGCGGCGGCCGAGGCCAACGACTACAGGATGTCCTCGTTCCTGACGGGGGTGATCGAGAGCGAGGCCTTCCTCTACAGCCAGGTACCGGACGTCGTCGTCGAGGAGTCGTCGAGCAGATAGCCTGAATCGCAATCGCACCCGCATGGCGATGGGCGCCGGAAACGGCGTGAATTCCGCGGGTCGCGTGACATGAGATAAGACAAAGAGTCGCTTCGCCGACCGCGAAGCTCACATCGTAGGACCGAGGGAGAAAGACGATGAGACTGATCACGGGCAAGCACGTTCCGCGGCGCATCTTTCTGAAGGGCATGGGGGCGACCGTGGCCCTTCCCTTGCTGGACGCCATGATCCCCGCCGGCCTGCGGGGGGCGGAGACGGTCCGGGAGCTGGACGCCACCCGCCTGATCGCGATGGAGATGTCGCACGGGGCGGCCGGCTGCACCACATGGGGCTCGAGGCAGAACTTCTGGAGCCCCTCCACGACCGGCCACGACTTCGATCTGGCTCCGACGTCCCTGCGCAGCCTGGAGCCGTGGCGCCGGTATCTCAGCATCGTCAGCAACACCGACGTGAAGATGGCCGAGGCCTTCATCCCCGAGGAGATCGGCGGTGACCACTTCCGCTCCACGGCGACCTTCCTGACGCAGGCGCACGTTAAGCAGACCGAGGGCTCGGACGTCTATGTCGGCGCTTCGCTGGACCAGATCTACGCGGACCGGTTCGGTCAGGACACGCCGATTCCGTCGATGCAGCTTTGCATCGAGAACATCAACCAGGCCGGCGGATGCGCGTACGGCTACACATGCGTGTACACGGACTCGCTGAGCTGGGCCTCCGCGACGGAACCCCTCCCGGTGATCCGTGACCCGCGCGTCGCCTTCGAACAGCTGTTCGGGGCCGGATCGACAGCGGAAGAGCGGCTCTCGCGGCGGTCCACCAACCGCAGCATCCTCGACTGGATCGCTGAGCGGGTTGCCCAGATGCGGCACACGCTTGGACCCGGCGACCGGCTGCGCATGGACCAGTATCTGGAGAACGTGCGCGAGATCGAGCGGCGCATTCAGATGGTCGAGGCACGCAATACGAGCGGCGATCCGCGCGACATGCCCGAGGCTCCGGCCGGTGTGCCGGATTCGTTCAGCGAGCACATGCAGATGATGTTCGACCTGCAGGTGCTGGCTTTCCAGACCGACATGACGCGCGTGTTCTCCTTCAAGCTGTCGCGTGACTCCTCCGCTCGCACCTTCCCGGAGAGCGGCGTCGACACCCCGTTCCACCCGGCTTCGCACCATGGAGACAGCGAAGAGGCGATCGCGGACTTTGCGGTGATCAACGGCTATCACGTCGGCATGCTGCCGTATCTGCTGGAGAAGCTGGACAAGGTCGAGGAAGTCGACGGCACGCTGCTCGACAAGAGCATGATCATCTACGGTTCGCCCATGGGTGACCCGAACGTGCACAACCACCTGAGAGTACCGTTCATCGTCGTGGGCGGCGCCAACGGGCAGATGGACGGCAACGTGCACCTGAACGCGCCCACGGGTACGCCTCTGGCCAACGTGATGCTCACCCTGCTGCACAAGCTGGGACACACCGACCTGACCAGTTTCGGCGACAGCACCGGAGCCTTCAGCCTGGGCTACTCGGGCGGGCTGGCCGCCGACGCTTCCTCTTCGAGCTGAGGCGTCCGGTGAAGGGCAAGGCCCGTGTGAACGCGTGGATTCCGGCGGTGATGCTCGCCCTCCTTTGGGCTGCGCCACCGCCGGATTCCCCGATCGCCGATGCCGCCATGCGCGAGGACATCGATGCGGTGCGTTCACTGCTGAGAGAAGGCGCCGCGGTGAACGTGGCCCAGAGCGACGGCATGACCGCGCTTCACTGGGCCGCCGAACTCGGCAACGTAGAGCTGGTCAGGCTGCTCGTAGACGCGGGAGCCGACCTCGAGGCCCCCACCCGAATCGGCGACCTCACTCCGCTGCACATCGGCGCGGAAGTGGGTCAGAGCGGTACCGTGCGTGCTCTGCTGGAAGCCGGCGCAAACGCGGAGTCGCGCAACGCCAACGGTTCCGCCCCCCTTCACTTCGCGGCCATGTCCGGGAGCGTGGAGGCCGTGGTGGCGCTGGCCGACCACGGGGCGGATGTCAACCTTCGCGAGGCCAAGTGGGGCCAGACCCCGCTGATGTTCGCGGCCTCCCGCAACCGCGTGTCCGCCATCGAAGCGTTGATCGACCGGGGCGGGGACGTGGGAATCACCAGCAAGGTGGTTCTGCTCCAGCGCCTGTCGGATCAGGACAAGGTCGCAAATGCCGTGCGCGACTCGGTGTTGTCGATCTACCGCGCGAAGTCGCCGGATCCGGAGACCTGGGCACCCACCCTGACCCAGACGCAGGAAGCGCTTCGGGCCGCACGGGCCTATGAACCGGTGGAGCCGGTCGAGGCGTGGGAGGTGGTGCGCATCGACTGGGATTCGGCGCAGACCGCCGGTAGAGCCCCGACCTCACAGGAGAAAGCCGGCTATCAGGGCGGCCTCACCGCCCTTCTGCACGCGGTGCGGGAAGGTCACCCGGAGGCTGCGATCGCGCTTCTGGAAGGCGGCGCGGACATCAACCAGCCCAGCGGCGGCGACCTGAGCACGCCCATCAACAGCGCCATGATCAACGGGCACTACGATCTTGGCCTGGAGCTGCTGAAGCGGGGGGCCGACCCGGACATGGCCAACTACCCGTCGGGCATTACTCCGCTCTACGCCGTCATCAATACCCGCTGGGCGTCAAAGTCCCGCTATCCACAGCAGCGCGCCTTCGAACAGCAGGAGGCGAGCCACATCGAGACGATGAAGGCCTTGCTGGAGGCGGGAGCCGATGTCAATGCCCGGCTCACCATGGACTACTGGTACCTGGCATACAACTTCGGCGGGATCGGCATCAACACCTGGGGCGCCACACCCTTCTGGCGGGCGACGCACGGGCTCGACATTCCCGCGATGAAGCTTCTGGTGGAATATGGAGCCGACCCCCACATGCCGACCAAGGCGCCGGCCGGGAATCTCTTCGTGGGCCTTGAAATCGAAGAGCCCGAGGCAGACCAGTCCGGTGTCCCGCCCATTCCCCCGGGCGGCCCCGGCACCTATCCGATTCACGCGGCGTCCGGTAATTCCGGCGAAGGCGCCGGGCGCGCGGGCAACTTCCACCGGCACGTACCTGACGGTTGGCTGCCTGCCCTGAAGTATCTGGTCGAAGGGCTGGGCGCCGACGTAACCCTGCGCGACCACCTCGGTTACGGTACCATCCACGGCGCGGCGGGGCGCGGCATGAACGATGTCATCCTCTATCTCGTCGACCAGGGCGCCGATCCCCTCATCGTCGGGCGGTCGGGACGTACGACCATTGATCTCGCCAACGGTCCCGCGAATGGCCTGACGCCGTTCTATGACACGATCGAGTTGCTCGAGAGCATGGGAGCCATCAACAACCACCTCTGCGTCTTCTGCTGATTCTCGCGCGCACCCTCGCGTGGTAAAGACAAGCGGCCCGTTCGTGACACCTTCCGCGAACGGGCCAGCTTTCGTTATGAAGTCCCGGGTCCCCGAATAGGCGCGAGCATGGCTGTTTCCTCTCAGGCCCCCAAGCGCTCGCGCCGCCGCGCCATCGTGGCCGCCAGCGTGGGCAATGCGCTCGAGTGGTTTGATTGGACCGTCTACGCCACGTTCGCGATCTTCTTCAGCACCCAGTTCTTCCCCCCGGCCAACGAGACGACCGCACTGCTGGCCACCTACGGAATCTTCGCCGTGGGCTTCATCATGCGTCCGCTCGGCGGCTGGATCATCGGCATCTTCGCGGATCGCCGGGGGCGCAAGGCCGCGCTCGTACTGAGCATCCTCATGATGGCGGGCGGCTCGCTGGTCATTGGCCTGTCTCCGACGTTCGCTGCCGTCGGGATCGTCGCGCCGATCATCCTGACCCTGGCTCGCCTGGTACAGGGGCTCTCGTTGGGCGGACTGTATGCTTCGGCCACCACCTTGCTCGCGGAAATCGCGCCCGCGAGGCGACGCGGCTTCTACTCGAGCTTCGTGTTCTTCAGCCTGGCCGCCGGCATCCTGGTCGCCTCGGCGCTCGGCTGGGGTCTCACGACGAACTTGACCATCGAAGCGATGCAGTCGTGGGGCTGGCGCGTGCCGTTCATCCTCGGCGGGGTCGGCGGGCTGATCGGCCTCTGGATTCGTAGCGCGGTGCCGGAGCCGGAAGCATCGCCGGTCGCAGCCGGCAAGGACGTTGTGAAGCAGCCGCTACAGGTGCTCCTGCGCGAGCATCCGGTGGCGCTGCTGCGGATTGTGGGCTTCGCCACCCTCACGACGTTCGCCTTCTACATCTTCGTCCCCTACCTGCCGACGTATGCGATCCGTGCCGTTGGCGCCGAGGCTTCCGTCGCCTTCGCGGCAAATACCGTGGGCCTCATCGTGTTCATGCTCCTGCAGCCCCTCTTCGGGGCACTCTCCGATCGCATCGGGCGCAAGCCCCAGCTGATCTTCTTTGCCCTCGGCTACCTCGTCCTCTTCTACCCGCTGATGTCGGGAATCCAGCCGACCTTCGGCTCGATTCTCATGCTCGAGCTGTTCGGCCTGGTGCTCTACGCGATGTACTCCTCCATCGCGCCCGCGATCATGTCGGAACAGTTCCCCGCCAACGTGCGCGCCGTCGGCATCGGCATCCCCTACAACCTGACGGTCGCTCTGCTGGGGGGTCTCACGCCGTACCTCCTGACCTGGCTGCAGAGCATCGGGAGAGAGCAGTCGTTCTTCCTCGTGGTGCTGGCAGGCGCGGTCGTCTCGCTCGTGACCTTCGTGCAAATGCCCGAGAAGGTCGGTGAGCCCCTGGACTGACGATTCCCTCGCGTATGGTGAGAGAGCCGGAGACCCCGCTACACTTTCGCAGCGCCCGAGAGCTCGCCCGAGCCATTCGGGCTGGCGAGACCGACTCGCGCGCGCTCACACGGCTGTTCCTCGATCGGATAGAGCGCGGCTCGGAGTTGAGGGCCTTCACGCATGTCGCGGCGGAGCGGGCCGAAGCGATGGCAGAGGCAGCCTACCGCCTGTTCGGGGCCGGAATCGTCCTCGGCCCGTTCCACGGCGTTCCGGTGGCGGTCAAGGACAGCCTCGCGTGGGCGTGCACGCCCCTCTCGGGGGGATCCCTGGCCCGCAGCGATTGCATCAGCGACCACACCAGCGCCGTGGTTCGCCGACTCATCGCGAGCGGCATGGTGGTGCTCGGGAAGACGTCCATGACCGAGTTCGCCTTCGGTCTCTCCGGCCAGAACCCGACGTGCGGGACCGCCCGCAATCCGTGGGACGCGTTGCACGCTCGAGCACCCGGGGGGTCGTCCAGTGGTTCCGGGGTGGCCGTCGCCGCGGGCCTGGCGCCGATCGCGATCGGAGGGGATACGGGGGGTTCGGTGCGCGCCCCGGCGCTCATGAACCACCTGGTCGGATACAAGCCTTCCTCCGGCCTGATCAGCCGGGCCGGCTGCCTCCCGCTCAGTCCGACGCTGGATGTGCTGGGTCCCATCGCGCGCACGGTCGAGGATGCACGCACCATGACCGCCGTCCTCACGGGCCCGGACTTCGACGACCCCGTCACGCTTACCCCGCCGCCGACGTCAATGCCTCCGCGCACACGCAAGCTGGCGGTGCTGGCCGAAGAGTCGTGGCCCTTCTCGATGCAGCCGGAGACCGCCGACCATTGGCGTGCGGCATTGGGGCACATCTCTCGCTCCGGCTGGACCCTGGAGCCCTGGTCTCCACCCCGGATCCTCGACTTCGACCGCCTGGGACGAGACAACTCCACCGTCCTCGCCTACGAGGCCTACCAACGTTACGCCGTGCTGGCCAAGGATGAGACCACGCCCCTGTGGCGCGTCATACGCGAGCGGATCCGGGCCGGCGCCGACGTCGGCAAGTCCGAATACGAGGCCGCTCTCGAGCGAAGAGAGGCGGTCAAGACGTGCTTCGCCGAGGAGGTTGGCTCCTCTGCCGGACTGCTGATGCCCGGCTCGGATCAGAGCGCCCGGATCCTCGATCCCGAGGACGAGCGCCACGCGGGATTGGGGGCCTTCCTGCGCCCCGCCAACTTCCTCGGGGCAGCGGCGATCGCTCTCCCAACCAGCCGGGACGCTGGCGGGATGCCACTCGGCATTCAGCTGCTCACACCCCACGGCGCGGACTTGGCGCTGCTTGCGGGTGCCGCCGGGTTGGAGCGCGCGCTCAGCGCGGGGCGGCCGGTTCCGGATCTGGGATCCTGGGGGCTGACGTAGCGTTCGCCCGCGGTGCAGAGCCTTCGGCCCCAGCCGATTCTCCAATGAGCCGGGCAAGGCGCTACGCACCATGCTTCTCGTATGGTCGGGCGTCCCCACCTCGGCATAACCGGTTCTTGCAGCCCGGCAGGGGGCTCTGTACCTCTAGCGAAGCGGCGTCTGCGTACGGCGACACGCATTACGAGGATGCGGGCTGCTCGCCATCGGCCGCAACCGCGCCTCGCCATGTCGGCGTCAGCGAGGACGGCGGCACCGCAGGAAATGACTCTGGATGCCATGAATGGAGGGTTTGAACGATGCTCATCCTGATGCTCCCCAAGCCGCGCATCATGCAGTCGCTCGTCCAACGGTGGGCGCCTTCACTTCTCCTGTTGCTCGCCGGCGTGATGCCGGCCGAGGCCCAGACGCCCGCGGAGGCACGCGGGATCGCGTGGGCCACGATCGAGGACCTGAACGCGGCCTTCGATTCCGGGCAGCTGACCTCGGAACGACTCATCAAGATGTGCCTGGCGCGAATCGCCGCCTACGACCGCGCCGGACCCGAACTCCATGCCGTTCTGTGGCTCAACGAGAACGCCCTCGAGAGGGCGAGGGAACTCGATCAGGAGCGCAGGCAGAACGGACCACGGTCGCCGCTGCACGGCATCCCCGTGGTGCTCAAGGACAACGTCGATACGGGAGACATGCCGACCACCGGCGGATCGGCCCTGCTCGCCGGCTCGATACCTCCCGACGACGCGTTCATCGTCAAGAAGCTGCGTGATGCCGGCGCGATCATTCTCGCCAAGGTCAACCTGAGCGAGCTCGCTTCCGGCGGCATCCTCAGTTCCGTGGGAAACTTCTTCCCCAAGAACCCCCATGACCTCGCTCGCACGCCCTCGGGATCATCGGGAGGGACGGCGGCCGCCGTTGCGGCAGCCTTCACCCAGATCGGCATCGGAACAGACACCGGTGGCTCGGTGCGTGGACCCTCCACGGCCAACGGAATCGTCGGACTCCGGCCCACCCACGGCCTGTTGAGCCACGACGGCATCATTCCCCTCTCGATCAATCTCGACATGGCCGGTCCGATGGGTCGTCACGTGTACGATGTCGCGGCCATGCTCGGGGCCATGACGGGAGTCGATCCCGCCGACCTCACGACGCAGAAGAGCGAAGGGCGGTTTGAGACCGATTACACGCAGTTCCTGGACGCCGGCGCGCTCGAGGGTGCCCGGATCGGGATCGCGCGTGACCTGATGGGAGGCAATGAGGCGGTCGACTGGATCATTGAAGGGGCGCTCGAGACCATGAGGGGCCAGGGGACGACGATCCTGGACGTTCGCTACCCACCGTGGCTGCTGGAGGTGAAGGGCGTCTGGTACACGACCGTTCGCTGGCCGGATTTCCGGGCCCAGATCGAGGACTATCTCGCGACCCTCGGTCCCGAGTATCCGAAGACGCTGAGGGAGATGATCGAGAGATCGGAGGAGATCGTCGCTCTCATGCCGGACGGATCCCGCCCGAACCCTGCCCGCTGGACCCTCTTCAGGCAGGAGGAAGCCAGCGGCGAGCTCACCGATTACGAGTACCTGGCCATGCGGGAATACGGCTTCCCGATGGTGCAGGCCATCGTGCACGGGATGCTCGACGCCCAAGACCTCGACGCCATCGTCTACCCGACCTCGACCACCCCTCCGAGCTTGCTCTCCAGCGACGATCAGTTCGGCGGCCTCTCGGGCACGGACGTCGTGAGCCTGGCCGGAGTTCCCGACCTCATCGTCCCGGCCGGCTTCACCCCGCGCGGCCTCCCCGTCGGAATATCGTTCATCGGCCGCGCCTTCAGCGAGGCCAGGCTGTTCGCGCTCGGATACGCCTTCGAACAGGCCACCCGCGCCCGCCGGGATCCGGTCCACACGCCACCTCTACCGGGGGAAGTGCTCCCCCGGTAGACTGGCCCCGGCGGGCGCTGAAGGACAGCTCGGCCCGGGAGGCCGCGTAGAGGGGGCTCCCGCCCCTCACTCTCCTCGCTCCGCTCGGGTGGCTTCGGGCGGGACGAGAAAAGTGGACAGATTACGTGCTGCCAAGACCGGACATGGTCATTTGCTTCTGACAGCAAGAATGGCACATCTTGTGCCAATGTTCCTGTTGCGCTAGAGTTTTCGATTTAACTGGTGGAAACTGGTCCCCTGTCCCCCTCTAGGTTACTCCTGTCGACACGGGTCGACGCTCTCGGGGCCATCCGTTTGAGGGAGGTGCTGTATGAGTAGTCGTCGGTTCTTCGTTGGTATTGGTCTGTCTTCCTTCCTTCTCATCGTGGCGACTCCCGCGCTGGCACAGGGAGGAGGCACCATCACCGGAAGCGTCGTGCAGAGCGAGACGTTGCGTCCGCTGGCTGGCGCGCAGGTTTCGATCCCGGAAACCGGGATCGGCGCAGTGGCAAACAGCCAGGGCCGTTACCTCTTCCTCAACGTGCCGGTCGGCACGCACCCCCTTCGGGTCCAGATGATCGGGTACGGCACGCAGGAGACGACCGTTACCGTGGCCTCCGGGCAAACTGCCACGGTCGACTTCGCGCTCGACATCGAAGCCCTCGGCCTGGACGAGATCGTCGTTACCGGTACGGTTGGCACCATTCAACGCCGTGCGGTCGCAAACGTCGTCGGGACGATGAATGCCGCCGAGGAGCTCGAGACCAGCGCGCCCACGAACATCCAGCAGATGCTCACCGGACAGATCCCCGGGGTGTCCGTCCAGGTTGGCAGCGGTTCGGTGGGGTCCGGCGGCGGCATCATGATCCGCGGGCGGAGCACCGTGGCCCTTGGCACACAACCCCTGCTGTACATCGACGGAGTCCGCGCCAACGGCGGTGTCGTCGGCTTCGGCCCCTGGGCCAGCGACGGCACTTCCCGTCTCAACGACCTCAATCCGGAGGAGATCGAGCGGATCGAGATCATCAAGGGGCCAGCGGCCGCTACGCTCTACGGTACCGAAGCCTCGGCCGGCGTGATCCAGGTCATCACCAAGAAGGGTGTTCCGGGTCGCGCGACGGTAGAGGTCGTCGCCCGGCAGGGAGCCAACTGGTTCTACAATCCCGGGGGAAGGCTCCCGACCAACTACGGGATCGCCTCGGACGGAAGGACCATCATTTCCCAGCATCCGTACCAGGACGAGGCCGCGGCTGGCCGCGACGTCTTCCGAACCGGCATGGTCCAGGGGTATGTGGTCAACGTGAGGGGTGGACGGGATAACCTGACGTACTACTTTTCGGGGGCCTTCGATGATGAGGAAGGCTACCTGCCCAACAACGACAAGACGCGCACGAACGTGCGGGCGAATGTTCAGGCGGCCGTGACGGACGAACTCGACATGTCCGTCGATCTCGGTGTCGTCCGTAGCCTCAGGCACACGGCGCGAGACATCGACTTCGGGCTGATCGCGACCCACCAATTCGGTTCTCCCGTCACCCAGGACACGCCGTTACGCGGGTTTTCCAACGCTCCCCCCGAAATCACGGCGCTGCGCGATTGGCAGGACCGTCTGAACCGGGGGACCGTTTCGACCACGATGAGCCACCGTCCAACCGAATGGTTGAGCCAGAGGCTCATATGGGGGCTGGACTTCACCGACTCCAGACTCTCGACATTCGTGCCTCGCATGCCGGACACCGAGGAAGCTTCGTACTTCGGCTTCCACGGTTCCGAGGGCGGTGGCCAGGGTGCGAAGGGTGTCGAAGAGAAGCGCGACGTGAATCAGACATTCGACTACAACCTGACCGCGTCGTTCGAGCCGTTTTCGGAGGTCACCGCGGCATCGTCGTTCGGGATACAGTATTTCACGCGTGAGTTCCGGGTGACTACCGCGAGCTCGATCCAGATGCCGACCCCGGCCGTGTCCACGGTCTCGTCCGGATCGGTCGCGACGGGCGGAGAGTCCTACGTTGCGAACAAGACTTTCGGGGTCTTCGCCCAGCAGACGGTCGGATGGCGGGAACAGCTGTTCCTCACCGCTGCGCTGCGCGCCGACGCCAACAGCGCCTTCGGAGAGTCGTTCCAGGCGGCGTACTACCCCAAGCTGAGTGGCAGCTGGGTGATCAGCGACGCCGACTTCTTCTCCGTGCCGGCGGTCGAGACCCTGCGTCTGCGGGCCGCGTGGGGAAGGTCGGGAATGCAGCCGGACGCCTTCGCGGCGGTTCGGACCTATGTCCCTTCTGTGGGGCCGGGAGACGTGCCCACCGTGAGGCCCGGTGAAGTGGGCAATCCGGACCTCAAGCCCGAGGTCGGATCGGAGCTGGAAGTAGGGTTCGACGCCAGCCTTCTCGGGGACCATGTCAACCTCGAGGTGACCCACTACCGGCAGACAACGAACGACGCGATCCTGATCGCGGCATCGGCGCCTTCGGGCGGGTTCTCCAGCAGCCGTTTCGTCAACGCGGGCAGGGTGGAGAACAACGGCTGGGAGCTGGCGCTGACCGCCCGTCCGATCCAGACGCGGGCGGTAGGCCTGAGTGTGACCGGCACCGTCTCGCACAATACCAACCTGCTGGCGGACAACGGGGGTCTCCCACCACTGCAGATCGACCGAAGAGGTCGCTTCCAGCACATCGAGGGCTGGCCCCTCGGCGCAAACTGGAGTCGGCACGTCGCCTCGGCGCAGTGGGGTGGATCGCAGGGCCGGAATCTGGTCAACATCATGTGCCACGGTGGCCCTCCGGGCGTCTTCAACATGGACGAGTCGGAGATTGGCCAGCACCCGCCCGTCCCCTGTGGAAACGCCCCCTACTTCTTCACTGCCCAGGCGGGACCCGGATGGCTGGGCAGCCTGTCCCCGCAATTGACGCTCGGCGACAATCTGACGCTCAACGCGCTGTTCACGTGGTACGGCGACCGTACCCGGTTCAGCACGACGCAGTGGAAGCGTGACAACTCGTTCGGGAACTCGCTCGAGGGCGCCCAGGCGCGCATCGGTGAGCTCGATCCGGTCCTGGCGGCCTCGTTCCTGACGGCTGGCGTGGAATGGCCGCACCACCAGAGGGAAGACCACATCCGGCTGCGCGACATCTCCCTCAGCTACAGCCTGCCGACCGGCCTGGTCGAGGGCTTCGGGATGTCGCGGGCCACTCTCACCGTGACCGGGCGTAATCTCTGGACCCCGTATGTGCACGAGAGCTTCACCGACCTGGATCCGGAATCGAAGCACACGCGGGATCGGGAATATGGTTGGCAGCTGAATCCCCCACCTCTGCCGCACTCGGTCATCACCACGCTGCGGGTGAGGTTCTGATGAGACGCCGGCAACCGAGCAACCGCGTGCCAAATCGAACGGGGGATCCCATGCGCCATCATCATCGCCATCACAATTATCATCAAAGAGTCATAAGTGGACTGATCCTGGCTGGGGCGCTGACACTGTCCGGGTGTGACAACCTTCTGGAAGTAGAGCTTCCCGGGGCAACGACTGCGGAAGCACTGGATGATCCGGGGTTCGCCACCTTGTTGACCACCAGCGTCCAGGGCGAGTTCGAGTGCGCGTACTCGAGCTTCATGTGGGGCACATCCCACCTGGGCGGCGAGATCATCGGAGGGTTCGTCGAGGCGGGAGGCGCCGAGTGGTTGCAGCGCAACGTCACCCCGGCGAGCAGCGACTACGTCGGGAGTGGCTGTGGCGGTACCGGCGTGTACGCGCCGATGGCGACTGCCCGCGCGCTCGCGGACGACGTCATCGGGCGGCTCCAGGCCTGGACGGACCAGGAGGTGGCGGGCCGAAGCGGGTTGCTCGCGAAGGCCAACCTCTACGCAGGCTTCAACTACGTCATATTCGGAGACGCAATGTGCAGCGCGGCCTTCGACAACGGCCCGGAGTTGCAGCCGCCGGCAATGTTCGAACTGGCGAGGGACCGCTTCACCGAGGCCGTCTCGCTCGCGAGCGACGCCCAGACCAGGAATGCCGCCTACGTCGGGCTCGCCCGCGCCAGCCTCTCCATGGGGGACAACTCCGGGGCGCTATCCGCCGCCGAACAGGTCTCACCCGGCTTCAGCTACGACGTGACCCGCTCGTCCGCCAACAACTCGCGGCGGAACATCATCTACCTGAACAACAACCAGAATCGCAGGATCTCGATGGATCCGCACTACTGGGACGTGACGTGGATGGGTGCGACCGATCCGAGGGTGGCCGTCGTCAACACGGGTGGCAAGACGACCGACGGGGTGACGGATTTGTGGCTCCAGACCAAGTACAGCTCGGATTCCTCGCCCTACCGGCTCGCGAGCCATGTGGAAGCCCAGCTCATCATCGCCGAGGCCGCGGGAGGCCAGAGAGCCGTCGACATCATCAACGAAATCCACGCCGCCGCGGGAATCCCTGCCTATGAGGGCGGCTCGCAGGCCGAGATCCGCGACCACGTCATCGAGGAACGGCGGCGCGAGTTCTTCCTTGAGGGAAAGAGGTTCGGTGACCTGCGCCGCTACGGCGGGTTCGACCAGTGGACCAAGGGCACGCACCCCTTCACCCCCATTACCTATGGGGGAAACGAATGCATGCCGCTCCCCAATGTCGAGCGCTTCAACAACCCCAGCCTGTCGGGATGAGTGTGTGGAGCGAGGCGCGTCGCGCGGTCCCGCTGAACGCCGGGGCGGGCGGCGTGCCCCGTTCCTGACCGAATTGCAATGTCGTTCGCGAGCAACACCTTGGTCCGAAAGTGCGCCTTGATGACAGCGGCCCAGCTCCTCTGCTCGGGATGCTTCGCCTACGTTGCGGCGGAACCGGGTACGGTGCCGCCCGGGGAGGATGTGCGCGTGCACCTGACGCAGGAGGGGCTCGGCGACCTGGCCGAGTTCGCGCCCGGCCTCAGGATGGACGGCACGTTCCTCCGGGCCGACGGCGATGAACTCATTCTGCGCGTCCGGGTCATGGACCAGACGGTGGGGATCATGACCAGATCCCTGGGGCAGGACTTGACGATCCCGGCCAGCCGCATCGCTCGAGTCGAGCGACGCGAGCTCGACCGCAGGCGAACCTGGCTGACCGCCGGGGTCGGTGCCGCTGTTGTGGCGGCGCTTCTCACGAGCTTCGGCCAGGGAGTCTCGAATCCCGAGCTTCCACCTGTGGAGGAGGATCCCGCCGGCTTCACGGGGGTGAGAGCGCTGATCTCCCTGTTTTCGATTCCGGTCCTGTAGCCGCTACTGACGCCGACTCCCGGGTACTGGCGTGGACGATCATGAGGAATGCAGAAGCACGTCGGACGACTCGCGGCTTCACCCCTCGCTCACGCCTGAAAGCTGGCCTCTCCCTCCTCGCAGCGCTGAGCTGCGCGACCGCCGTCAGCGCTCAGGAGCCTCCAGCCGGGTGGGACGCGATGATCGCCTCCGAAGAGGCCATCATCCAGATTTCCGTTCAGCTCAAGCGCCTCAGCCACTCGACCCTGAACCTCCTTCTCCCCGATGAGGCGACTCGGGCCGTGTTCGGCGACCTCGTTCAGGTTGTCGATCTCGCCTCGGTCGAGCCCTACAGCGGGAATGCGCCCGGCGTGGTCGCGGAGGCTTCGTACGAGCGAGTAGGGCGAGACATCACCCGACGGGATGTGGCCCTGTGGCGGCCGCTTCTGGACCGCGTCGAATACTTTGACCATGCCGGATTCCACGTGATCCGCGGACAACTGCTCGCGGATAACCCGGACCGCCTCGAGACCGACCTCGGCTTTGAAGCTCTTGCCCATGTCCCGGACGGTCGGCTCTGGGTGCGGGGCGACCTGAGCGTCACCTGGGCGGCCGGGCCCCCGCTGGAGAAGGACGGGCCGCCCACATGGAGCATCGTGGAGTGGCGCACCGGGGAGCTCGGGACCATGGCGGTCGACCGTCTCCATTTCGCCGAGGTCCTGGGTCGGGTTCTGGAGCCCGAGGCTATTGGGCCGGCGCGTCGTTCGATACACGAGGAATTCGTCCTCGGGTACCTGCTCGATCCGGAGGCCTTCCAGCCTCCCACGCCCTACTTCGATCCGCAGTCGGCGGACCGCCACCCCGGGATTTCCGTCACGGACCTGAACGGGGACGGCTTCGACGATGTGTACGTCATGGCGCGTTGGGGCCCGAACCAGTTCTTCCAGAACCGGGGCGACGGTACGTTCGAAGAAGTCGCTGCGAGAATCGGCCTCGACGTCTCTCATTTCACTTCGTCGGCGCTGTTCGCCGACTTCGACAACGACGGCGACCAGGACGTCTTCCTTGGCCGGACCCTGCAGCCGAGCGTATACCTGGTGAACGAGAACGGCCATTTCGTCGATCGTTCGCTCGACCTGTTCGACGGCCCGCTTCCGACACTCGTCTCGTCGGTCTCGGCCGTCGACTACGACCGGGACGGGCTTTTAGACCTCTACATTTCCACCTTTGCCGCCGCCCTGCATCCGATCGAGACGTTGGCATTCCTCGACCAGCTGGATGGGTTGCGCCTGTGGGCGCTGAAGGCCTCCGACGAAGACCACGTCATCAAGAATCGGTTCGGACCCCCCAATGTCCTCTTGAGGAACCGGGGCGGCGGGCGTTTCGCGCGCGTGGAGGACACCGGGCTCAATCTGTTCAAGAACACATACCAGTCCACTTGGGCCGACTATGACAATGACGGCGACATGGACGTCTACGTCGTGAACGATTTCGCGCCCAACAACCTCTACCGCAACGACGGAGGGGACGGGTTCACAGACGTCACGCAAGCGACCGGGACACCTGACCTCGGCTTCGGCATGGGGGCATCGTGGGGAGACTTCGACGCTGACGGCCTCCAGGACCTCTATGTGACCAACATGCATAGCAAGGCCGGCCTTCGCATCGCCGCCCAGTTGAACGATGTCGATGGAAATTTCAGGCGCATGGCCCGCGGCAATACGCTGTTCCGAAACCGGATGGCGGAGTTCGAACGGGTCTCCAGTCTTGAGCGACCCGGGCTGCTCGTCGAGGAAGCGGGTTGGGGCTGGGGCAGCCAATTCGTCGATCTGGACAACGATTCGGACCTCGACATCCATGCCCTGAGCGGATTCTACACCGCTCCATCGGCGGTCGAGCTCCCGATCGACATATGAACTGACTACTGGCGCGCAGTTGTGCGCTCGGACGAGCATCCAGAGGCGCTCCTGCTCCGAACGGATGGCTATTCGAAGGCCACGGAGCGACTCAAGTCGGGCGCATCGTTCAGCGGACACGAGCGCAATCACGTGTTCCTCAACCAGAACGGCGAGGACTACGTCGAGATCTCAGGCATCTCGGGCCTGGATCATCCGGGAGACAGCAGAGCCTTCGCCGTTCTCGACTACGATCGTGACGGGTGGCAGGATATAGCCGTGGTCAACGCGAACGCGCCGCTGTTCCAGCTGTTCCAGAATCAGATGGGTGAGCGGGGTGATCCGGGCGCGATGGTTGCTGTTCGCTTCGAGGGCGGAAACCGGTTCGCGGCCCCGAACAGCCAATGGAGCACCCGCGATGCCTACGGAGCCCGCGTACTCCTCGAGATCGAGGGCCGTGAGCTGCTTCGCGAGCATCGTGCCGGCGAAGGTCTCGCCGCGCAGAATTCGGCAACGATGCGCGCCGGCATCGGGAACGCGGAAGAGGTGACCAGGCTCGAAGTGCGCTGGCCGTCCGGCCGGTGGTCGGACACCACTGCCGTGCCTGCGGGAACGCTGGTCACCGCCTATGAGGATCCTGCGGCCTCGCCCACCGGAGCGCCGTTCGTCCTTGCACCGTACCGGGCACCCGGCGAGCACCGCGCGGCCGCCGCTTCCGTCAGGGTCTCGAACGCGTCGATTCGGGCCGCGCAAGACGTTCTTCCCGGCGAACGCGCCCGTCTCATCCTCTATACAACGGTGGCCACCTGGTGCGCACCCTGTCTCGACGAGCTGCCGAGCCTCAACCTCCTGAGAGCCACGTTCACGAGCGAGCAATTGGAGATCTTCGGGGTTCCTTACGATTCGGAAGAGACGCCTGAGACCTTCGGTGCCTGGGCGGAGCGTTACCAGCCGCCATATCGCATCCTTTCCGAACTGTCCCTCGAGCAGCGCGATGCCGTGATCAAGGGGGCACTCGATGCCCTGCACGTCGAAGGGCTCCCCGCAGCCGTCGTCACCGACGCCGAAGGCGGGGTGCTTCTCGTGCGCTGGGGGCCGCCGTCGGTCTCGGAGCTTCGCGTCCTGCTCGAGGACCAGGAGAAGGGCACATGATCGGTCCGAAGTCGTTATCACCGATCCGGCCGAAGTCGTTGTCGCGGATCCGGCCGATTCAGACGCTCGTTCCCCTGATGTTCGCGGCCATCATCCTGACAGCGGAGCCCGTTCAGGCACAAGTGCCTGGAAGCAGGACCGGCCCGAGGCGTCCTTCCATCGCCGCCGAGGTGGTGCCGGGAAGCCTGGTGCGGCGCGCGGATGCACTGTCGTTTCGAGTCTCGGTGGAGGTCCCGAGCGAGCATCACGGGTACCTCGACAAGGGCGACGATGGATTCTTCATTCCGTTTTCGTTCTCGTTCCCGGACCTTGATGGGACCGATGTCGGGGTCGAGATGACCTCCGCGCCTTCCGGCACGAGAGATGACCGGGTAGGGGCGCAAGTGCTGAGGGGCCGCGGCGAGTTTGCGTTTGAACTCGTCCCGGGACCGGAACCCGGCGCCGGCGTGACCGCCATGCTCCGTTATCAGATATGCAACGACGTGACGGACCGGTGCTATCCGCCGGTGAGGTTGCCCATCCCCATTGTCATCCGAGCCTTCATCCCCGCGACGCCGGTTTGACGGTCACACTCCCACGCGACCAATTGTGAGTCTTGCCGGGAAGGATGGCACCGACCAGTCGTGACGACGGGAGACACGGATGAAAGACATCGTGAGGTCCCGCGCTGCAACGCTCCTGGTGGTAGCCGCAACGATCGGTTCCTCGTGCGCCGGCCCCGCCGGGACCACCGATGCGACAGCCGATCCGAGAGCTGAGAATCTGCGTCTGGTCGGTTACGACGACCTTCACGGGCGTTCGGCCTATCAGCCGGTCATCCATCCTTATGGCGACCGGCGAATCCTGTTCGTTGGGCACCATGCCGGCGAAGCCCTCAATCCGGCCACGGGACAGGTGGAGGTCAACGGCCTGTCGATTGTCGACGTGACGGACCCGGCGGTTCCCGAGTACCTCGTTCACGTGCCGCCTACCGGTGCCGAGGCAAACGGGACGCAGCACGTTCAGGTGTGCAGCGGGCGCGCTCTGCCCCGCGCCGATCCGGACAGGGTCTACCTGATGCGCACAAACGGGACCTTGAGCTACGAGGTCCTCGACGTCACGGACCCACGCGAGCCGCAGTTCGTAACGACGATCGCCACGACCGGCGTGTCCTCGCGTCCCGAGTCTCAGCGGGGCAACCGCGAGACCCACAAGAGCCAGTGGGATTGCGATTCCGGCATCGCGTACCTCAACGGCACGCCCGCGGGATGGCGTGTGACCCGCGTCCTCCAGGCGTTCGATCTCGCCGATCCCACTCAACCCAGGCACATTCGCGACTTCGGTCTCGTCGGCCACGAGCCGACGGCCAGTGGTCCCTTTCCCGAACCACAGGTGGCCGGCCTCCATCAACCGTTCGCGAACGGCGACCGGATGTACCTAGGCTACAACAGCGGTGGGGACGGCGTGCTGCAGATACTCGACAGGGGCCGATTCCTTTCGGGCGACCCCGGCGCATCGGACTCGCGAGCCCCGACGCCCGCGAATCTTCTCTATCCAGAGATCGCTCGCTTCGACATGCCGCCCTACTACGGGGTCCATACGGCGAAGCCTGTCTACAACGTGGAGATCACCGACTACGCGGATAATCGCGATGTAAGGGCGCTCGACCTGCTCCTCGTCGTCTCGGAGTCCGGTGCGTTCCGCTGCCAGGAGAATCGCGACGCGATGTTCATCTTCGACATCACCGTCGAGGCACGCCCGCTTCCGATTTCGACGTTCCAGGTTCTGGAGGCAGCCGGTGACTACTGTAACGTAGGCGGCCGCTTCGGGCCCCACTCCCTGAACGACTCCTACCATCCAGGGTTCGACAAGAAGCTCGTCGTGCTCGCCTACTTCAACGCCGGGATCCGCGTGGTGGATATCCGCAATCCCTACGCACCCGTGGAAGTGGGCCACTTCATCCCCGAGACGACCGCGAACACGACACTTTCGTGCATCGAGATATCGCGCGTCGAAGAGTGTGACACGGCGATTCAAACGAACAACGTCGATCTGGACGACCGCGGCTACATCTACGCCGTCGACCGGGCCTCGACCGGCCTGGTTGTGCTGGAGTTGACGGGCGTGGCGCGGGAGATCGCGGGGCTGCGGGACGCTCCATAGACCTGGAGGGCCCCGGACGAGCGGCGGGATCCGGTCCACACGCGCCGCCCTGCCCGGGGAGAGTTTGGGTGGCCGGCGAGATTCCGGCAGGCGCTGACGCTGAGCAGCCGGCCCAGCGCCGGGTCTTCGGCCTTTCCTGCTACCCTCCGGAGCGCACGTACTTCGTCAGCCCGCCGCCCGCGAACGGACGTGAAATCGGTCCCTCGGCCGTATATACGTTGCCGTCGGCGTCGACCGCCACGCCCTCTCCGGCGGCGCCGTGGGGCCGGTCTTCCACGGGGTGCGGGGGAATGAAGGCCGTGACCCGGTCCTCATTCGCGCTGCCGATGCGAACGCCGGTCATCCAGTCGGGATGGTTACCCGGGTTGGATTCCGAATCGATCGCGTACAGCATGTCGTTGTCGTCGATGAAGAGCCCGCTGATGCGGCTGAACTGGTGGTAGGTGTCGAGGAGGTTGCCGTCCTGGTCGAAGATCTGGATGCGGTGGTTGCCGCGGTCGGCCACGAACAGGCGCCCCTGCGAGTCGAACTCGAGGGCGTGCGGCGTCCGGAATTCCCCGGGTCCCGTCCCGATCTGGCCCCATTCCATCATGTACTCGCCCTCGGGGCTGAACTTCACGATGCGTCCAGCGGAGCCCGGAGGCGGGTTTTCGTTCTGCCCGCTATGCCCGTCGGAGACGAAGATGTAGCCCTCCGGCGTGGTGATGACGTCGCAGGGCTGGTTGAAGTGATCCGGCCCGCTGCCGGGAACGCCAGCGGTTCCGAGCGTCATCAGGATCTCCCCTTCGGGGCTGAACTTGAAGACCTGATGGCCCTTGCCCTGCTCTTCGTCGCCCGACGAGTCAGTGACCCAGACGTTCCCGTCCTGATCCACGTGGAGCCCGTGAGGGAGGATGAAGAGCCCGGCTCCGAAGCTCACCAGGATTTCGCCGGTGTCGCGGTCGAACTTCAGGATGGGGTCCACATCGGAGGTGCCGCAGCCGTCCGTAAGGGCGTTTCCGCCACAACGGTCGTAGGCCCACAATTGCCCGTCCGGTCCGATGTCCACCCCCGCGGTAGAACCCCACTCCCGCCCGTCCGGCAGAGGACCAAAGCCGGTAATCACCTCTGAAGTGGGGTTGGGCAGGTCGCCCGCCATGGCGGGATCGGCCACCGCGGCGGGGTCAGCCATTTCGGCCGGAGCGGATTCATCCCCTCCGCTGTCAGCTGGAGCACACGCCCCCGTTCCAATGGCGAGAACCATGACGAGTGAGATGGCGAGCTTGGAGTCGTCCGTCACGAACATAGGGCACCTCCCGGTAGCGAATTGACCCGAACAGTCAACTTACCCCGCGAGCCCGGAGCGGGCGAGGGTGGGGGCCGACGACTGCTTTCAGCCCGGCTGCGTCGCGCGTCCTGACCGTGGCAGTGGGACCAGTGCCGGGGTGGTGGCCTGGTAGTCGCGGTAGCCGGGATACTTGTCGGCGGAGATCGATTCGGTCATGCGCAGGGACGGAATGAAGAGCAGCGTGAACCTCCGAGTATGCACAGGCTAAACGCTACTGGAACGCCAGACGAGCGCCGCTAATCCAAACGCCTCCGGCGCGCTTCGCTGCCTGCATCGCCGGACAAGGAATCTTTGCGTTCTCCGGCGGTTTCGGGTAGTCTCAATTTGTGGACCTGAGCCTCGCCGGCTATCCCTTCACGACCCTCGCTGAGGCGCGTCAAGAGGTTCCCTGAGTAACCGCCCCGGCTAGCGCGGGCCGGTGGTGATCCGCGGGCGCTGAAGCGCATCGTCGCTACGTTCGCAGAACCCACCGGGCGGGTGGTCGCGAGCCACCTGCGTCGCGGAAGTCCGGCGGCAAGTCCGAAGAGCAATGCGCACTTTCCTGAAAGGCATGCATCCCCGTGCCGGGACGCTCCGCTCGAGCGCAAGCGCCTGTTGGGACGCTTGATCCGTTATTCGCTGGAGGTAATATGTTGACGACGCTGCGAACGCTGATCCCCCTCATGGTCGTCTCCGCGACACCAGTCCTGGCCCAGATGCCAGAGGCGCTTCTCGACAACTTCAGGCCCCGGGAAGTCGGACCAGCCTTCATGGGGGGGCGCACCGTGGATTTGGCGGTCTACGAGGAAGATCCGGCGATCTTCTACGCCGCAACGGCATCGGGGGGTCTGCTGAAGACCGTGAACGGAGGCAACTCCTGGGAGAACGTCTTTGATCGCCAGTCAACAGTGTCCATCGGCGACGTGGCCATCAACCCGACCGATCCCAACGTGATCTGGGTCGGCACGGGGGAAGCCAACAATCGGCAGAGCTCCTCGTGGGGCGATGGCATCTACAAGTCGACCGACGGCGGCAGGACATGGCAACACATGGGTCTTCGTGAATCGCACCACATCGGCCGAATCATCGTCAATCCGCAGGACACCGATATCGTCTACGTGGCCGCGCTCGGACACCTGTGGGGTGCGAACCCCGAACGCGGAGTGTTCATGACGATCGACGGCGGACAGAACTGGCAACACGTGCTTGGCCTGAATGAAGACACCGGCGCGGTCGATCTGGCGATGGACCCGGCCAATCCCAAGGTGCTCTATGCCGCGGCCTATCAACGTCGGCGCAGTGCGTGGGGCTTCAACGGCGGCGGTCCCCATGGCGGGATCTACAAGACCGTCGACAGTGGACGCACCTGGCGGAAGCTGAGCAACGGCCTTCCCGCAGGTCCTGTGGGGCGAATCGGCCTCGACATCTTCCGCAACAACTCCAACGTCGTGTTTGCGACCGTCGAGCACGAGGAAGGCGGCATATTTCGGTCTGAAGACAAGGGTGAAACCTGGACAAAGGTGAACAGCCTGAATCCGCGGCCGATGTATTACAGCCAAATCCGCATCGATCCGAATGACGAAAAGCGGATCTATGTTCTCGGCGGCGAACTGTCCGTCTCCGACGACGCGGGCAGGACGTTCTTCGAGGGCGACCCGGAAGTTCACTCGGATCACCATGCGCTCTGGATCAACCCACGAAATTCCCGTCACCTGATCGACGGCAACGACGGTGGCATCTGGGTCAGCCGTGACCGCTCGCGAAGCTGGGAACACCTGAACAACTACGCGATGGGCCAGTTCTATCACGTCACCGTGGACATGCAGCAGCCCTACCACATCTACGGCGGCATGCAGGACAACGCCACATGGGGTGGGCCGAGCATGGTTCGCGATCGCCAGGGCATTGCAAACGAACACTGGAAGCAGATGCTGGCATGCGACGGCATGTACGTGACTGTCGACCCCAGCGACGGGCGGACGATATACACCAACTGCCAGAACGGCCGTATCGTCCGATATGACCAGGAGACGGGCGAGCGGAAGGCGATTCAACCGCAACCGGTCTCTAGCGAGGAGACACTGCGGTGGAACTGGACCACGCCGATTGTCGTGTCGCCTCATGATCCCACAACCCTGTTCACGGGAGCCAACAGACTCTTCAAGTCCACCGACCGTGGCCACAGTTGGACGGCCATCAGCGAGGACATTACGGGACAAGCCGACCGCGACGAGCTGACGTTGATGGGCGTCCGGGGCGAGGACATCACGCTTTCGGGGAATGACGGCGTGTCCTCGTTCGGAAATATCACTGCACTCGCCGAATCTCCACGGCGAGCCGGCCTGATCTATGTCGGTACTGACGACGGCAAGGTGCACGTGACCCGGGACGGCGGGGAGGCGTGGACGGATTTGACCGGCAGGATCTCGGGCGTACCGGAAATGATCTACGTGAGTCGGCTAAGGCCATCGGCGTTCGACGAAGGAACCGTGTATGCGTCGTTCGACGGGCATCGCAGCGACGACTTCGGACCCCACGTCTACGTTAGTACGGACTATGGTGCCTCATGGAGGTCCATTGCGTCCAACTTGCCCACGGGCTCCGTCTACGTGATCGAGGAAGACCCGAAGAGTCCAAACCTTCTCTACGTTGGCACGGAGTTCGGGCTCTTCGCCTCAATCGATCGAGGTTCGAGCTGGACGCGGTGGCAGAATCTGCCGACCGTTGCCGTCTACGACCTGGTCGTCCACCCTCGCGACAATGACCTGGTTCTGGGGACGCATGGCCGCAGCATCATTGTCTTCGATGACATCTCACCGCTTCAGCAGCTCAACGACGCGGTTCTCGCGTCCAGCACCCATCTGTTCGACATGCGATCCGGCACTCAGTTCATTCCGAACGAGAACGGATGGTTTCTGGGGGGGCGCAGCTACAGAGCGGAGAACCCCGAGCTCGGCACCAATGTGCATTACTATCTGGGAGAGCCAGTCGGTGACGACGTCGAGATCACGATCCGCGACGCTGCGGACACGGTCGTTCGCGAACTCACGGGACCGGCAGACGCCGGAATTAATCGCGTCGTGTGGGACCTGCGTGCAGAGCCCAGCGGGCCTCCGGCCACAGGCCTCGCCGGAGCCCTGAATCTAACCGACCTGGGTCCGTTCGTAGTTCCCGGCGAATACTCCGTCCATCTGTCGGCGGAAGGGCAGGATCATACGAAGACCGTTCGCGTCCTCGGCGATCCATGGGTCGAGATGACAGACGCCGACCGCAGGCGGCTCTACACCATGTTGTTGTCGCTGACCGAGATGCAGAGGACGGCTGAATCTGCCGCGGACGCGATCGACAAGATGAATGAGGAGGTCCAGCGGGTTTCGGGGATGCTCGCGGAACATCCGAGCCCTCCGGATGCGGTGAAGGCCTCCGCCGAAGACGTGAACGAGGAGATCACGGATCTCCGCACGCAGCTCATCGGAACCGGCGGCCCCGGTGGAGGCGGAGGCTTCGGGGCGCAAACTCTGAGCGCTCGCATCGACCGCTTGAAAGCCGCACTCATGGGATCGCAGTCGCTGCCCACGGTGATTCAATCGGGTCGACACGAGCTTGCCCTCGAGGAGCTGAACGATGTGGTCGGCCGGGTGAATACCTCCATCAGCAGCACCCTGCCCAACCTCTACAGGCAGCTCAACGATCATGATATCCATCCGGTCCCGGGCGAACCGATCAGACCCGTTGGATCGGGATAGGGGATAGCCGGGCCATGGAGTCGCTCAGCCTCCGCTGGCTGCCACCTCTCCGTCCTTCTCCATGAAGCGCTCGAACCAGTTCCGGAGCAGGAGCTGTACCCGTATGAAGTTCGTAGGCGGCCGGCTTCTGGAGTGCCAGCCGTCCGTCAGGCGAACCATGGCCGTGGGAATCTGCCGGAGCTTCAGCGCGCGATAGAACTGCTCCGTCTGCTCCATGGGTGTTCGGAGGTCGCGCTCTCCCGTCATGAGCATGGTGGGCGTCGTGACGTTGCCCACGTACATGAGGGATGACCGCTGGAGGTGCTCCGTCGGATCATCCCACGGGAGCCGCTCGAAGTCGTAGTACCAGCTCGACCCGTCCGTCGTCCCCACGAAGCTGATCCAATTCGTCACCGGAGCCTTGGCCACAGCGGCGGTGAAGCGATCCGTGTGCCCGACGATCCAGGACGTGAGCACGCCCCCGCCCGAGCCGCCGTACACGAAGAGATTGCGCTCGTCGATGTAGCCGCGTGCCAGCAGGCTGTCCACGCCCACCATGAGGTCGTCATAGTCCATGGACGGATAGGCGTAGTTGATCGCGTTTCCGAACTCGCTCCCGTAGCCGGAGCTTCCGCGGGGATTCGTGTAGAGGACAACGTAGTCGTGAGCAGCGTGGTTCTGGTTCTTGAAGTCGAACCCCGCGTTGTACATCGAGTGCGGACCACCGTGGATGCGGAGGATCAGCGGATACTTCCGTGAGGGGTCGAACCCCGGCGGCTTGTTGATCCACCCTTGAATCGCGAGTCCGTCGACGGACGGATACCAGATCTCCTCCACCTCACCCAGCTCGACCTCGGTCAGGGCCGCGTCGTTGGTGGACTTCAGCACTTCGATGTCGCCTGGGCGCTCCAGGTCGAAACGCACGATGCTGCCCGGCTCGTGGTACGTCGTTCGTGTCCCCACCACGCTGCCGTCGGAGCCGACGTCCGTCATGGAGAGCATGTGATTGCCTTCGGTGACGGGGCGCGACTCTCCATCCAGCGACGCGTACCAGAGGTTCGCGGTGCCCAGGATGGACGCCGTGAAGAAGAGGCCGCGGCTGTCGTTCGACCAGGTCAGGGTCCCCAGCGCGCTTCCGAGTTCGTCGGCGATCAGGCGCGGGTTCGAGCCGTCCGCATCCATCACCCACAGCCCGTTCTCCCGATACGTGTCGGTGGTGAAGGGATAGCCCTGGTAGGCGATGTATCGCCCGTCTGGTGAGGGCACGGGATCGCCGTCGGGTCCGCGACGGCTGGTGAGCTGCTCCACTTCACCGGTGTACACGTCTACAACGTAGACCTCGGATTCGCGGTACTGGTGCTCGGCGTCTTCGGCGCGGAGGCCGGAGAACAGGATGCGCGAGCCGTCGGACGTCCACGTGGGGGAGCCGTGATCGTAGGGTCCGTCGGTGATTTGTCTGGCGGTCCCGCCGTCGGCGGAGACCACGAAGATGTGCCGGAATCCGATCGGTGCCCAGCCCTGCCCGTCTCGCCGGTAGACCAGGCGCTCCACGATGCGCGGCGGGGCCGTCCACTCCGCGTTGTCGGGAGGGTCCGGCATGTCAATGCGCCATGTGGCGTCGGGGGAAGCGTCCACCAGCATGTTGAAGGCGATGCTTTGGCCGTCGGGCGACCACGTGATGCCGGAGGGGCTCTCCGTGAGCCGTGTGATCTGCGAGGTGGCGCCCTCGGCGTCCATCCAGCGAACGAAGATCTGGGCTCCCGACGGCTCGCCCTGCGCAACATAGGCGATACGCGTTCCGTCAGGCGACCACAGCGGAGAGGAGCCGTCCACCAGGAAGCGGTTCCGAGTCCCGTCGGCATTCATGACCCAGACATCGGAAACGTGTGTGTCGTGAACCTTGTCGATCCACTCCCGCTCGTAGATGACCTGTCGCCCGTCTGCAGATAGCTGGGGGTTTCGCACGAACTCCCAGTCCAGGTACCGGTCCACGGTGAGGCGGTCCGAGAGATCCTGGGCTCCAGCCTCTGCCGGGATCGGCAGGGCGCACATGGCCAGGAGCGCGGTAGCGTGCATTGTGGTGCGAAGCGGCGCCGTTAGGACGACAGACGGTTTCATTAGGGCCTCCGGGGCAGTGGAAAATCGATGCAAGCATCGACGATTGATCTCCGGGTCCGCTCAAAAGAGCCTGAAAGGGGTGGAGATGATCCACCCCTTTCTTCCATGGTCACTTGGGCCTGGCCTTGATTTCGGTTAATCGTCCGCGCCCTCGGGGTTGTCTATCAGCCAGTGGACGAACCAGGACCTCAGACGCTCCAGGCGATCCACGAGCAGCCACGGCTCGCCAGTCCGTGACAGGCCGTGTGACGACCTTGGGTAGCGCACGAATTCCACAGGTACGTCGAGCTTCTTGAGCGACATGAACCACTGCTCCCCGTCCGCAATGGGAGTGCGCCAGTCCTGCTCGGAGTGGATGATCAGCGTGGGTGCCGTCACGTTTTCCACGTATGAAAGAGGTGACAGACGATCGTATAGCTCGCGCTGCTCCCAGGGAGGTCCGTAGAATTCGAACTCGGTCATGTTGGGGATGTCGGACGTGCCCCACCAACTGTACCAGTTCGAGATGGATCGGCTGGTCACCGCAGCTGCGAACCGGTCCGTGTGCGCGGTGAGCCAGTTCGTGCTGACGCCGCCATAGCTTCCTCCGGACACGCCGACCCGGTCCGGATCGATATCTGGATACTTCTCCGTGGCGGCGTCCACGCCTGTCAGGAAATCCTCCTCGTCCATCATATGCCAGTCGCCTCGTGTGGCATACTCGAAGTCGTGTCCGTATCCCGCTGAGCCGCGGGGGTTTGAATAGAGGACGAAGAAACCGGAAGCCGACAGGACGTGAAAGGTCTGGAAGAAGGTGTTTCCGTACGCGCCGTGTGGTCCACCGTGAATCTTGAGGACCATTGGATACCTCTGGCCGGGCTCGTATCCTACCGGCTTGACGACCCATCCCTCGATTTCGGTCCCGTCGGATACGGTCCACATGAGGCGCTCCGCCGGCATACGGGTTACCCCGGCGAGCCAGGAGTCATTGAACGAGGTGGTCCGATGCTCACCCGTTCCGTCGGTCCGGGCAACGTAGACCTCCGCCGGTGTGGCGGCGTCCGTGGACGTGTAGGCCATGACCCGCCCGTCTTTCGACGTTGAGACCGAGCTTACGCGGCGGTCGCCCGTGGTCACTTGCCGGACCGCGCCTCCCGCCGCGGCCACCTCGAACAGATGACTATTCCCCCCAATGGAGGCCTCGAACCGAATCGCTCGGCCGTCGAGGGTCCAGGTCGGAGGACCGGGCGTCAGCCGCCAGTCCGGGGTCAGATTGCGGGGCTCACCCTGGAACGTGCCGCCGGGGTCCACCGCCACCACCATGAGCTCCTCTTCCCCCCCGTACGCGGCAGTCGATACATAGGCGAGAGATCTTCCGTCCGGTGAGACCGCCGGATTCGACTCGGACCCCGGATTGGAGGTGATCGGACTGGGCCGCCCCCCCGAACGGGCGACGGCATAGATGTCCCGGACCACCTCGACTTCGGGTTCGAACTGACCCAGGTCGGCCGAAAAGAAGAGGGTCTCGCTGTCCGACGACCACGTCACCTGGCCCACGTCGACGGGGAGATCGGTGAGCTTGCGCGGCGTCCCTCCCTCCGCAGGCACGACGTAGAGTTGCTGTTGCGGAGTGGAAGGGGGGTCGGGCTGCAGCGGCAGAATGCCGTCGCTCTTGTAGTGAATGTGGGTGATCACCCGCCCGTCGAACCGTTCGGGGTCGAGAGTGTTGGAGATCGCGCTCGGAGAGATCCACCCCGCGCGTCCGTTCTCGTCCTCTTGCTCCTCCGCCCGCGTGTACGCGATCCACTGCCCGTCCGGCGACCAGGTCGGCGCTCCGTTGACTCCCTCGATTCGGTAGGCTTCGCCTCCGGGGGCGGTCACGCGGACGAACCAGGTCGAGCTCGCCTCGCCACCACGCTCGGACTGGAAGCTGAGTACGCCACCATCCGGAGACCAGCCAGGGGAAGAGGATTCCTGGGTAGGGTCGCTGAACCGGCGGGGATCCCCGACCGGCTCTCCTTCCTCCAATCGCTGTATCCAGACTTCCCTGTGCCGCCGGTTCTCCTCCTCCACGATCGTGGTAGCCACGAAGGCAACGAGGTCACCTGCCGGGGAGACTGCGACATCCCCGACGAGGGTCATCCGGTAAAAGTCCGCTGGCTCGATGCCTCGCATCTGTGCTCCAACGGATGTTGGGACGAGAATACAAAGCAGAATGGTCTTGGCGGTGCCTGCTAGCGCCGTACGCATGGTGCGCTCCTCGGAAGTGCTGTTTCGCAGATGCTACACGCAGCCCGGGCGTTTCCCGTATGATGCCGCTGCGATCCCGGGTGGGGGGAACCAGACGAGCGGTCGCACAAGTTTCCCGTCCACGTTTTTCGATGGGTTCAGTGGGTTGAGCGGTAGAACCCTACCCTCCCTGGAAATTCGGATTGTTCGCAAGCTCCTTGAATGGCAACGGCCAGCACGTCGTCGCGGAGTACGGTTCGTATCCGACCTTGTGATATGGCGTCCCTGGAGGCTGGACTCCCCGCAGGACAAAGGGGTCGGTGCGGAAATAGAGCATCCGCTTCCCTTCGAGATAAAAATCCAGTGAGTACTGGTCCATGAACTCGATAAAGACGCTTCGATCGTCCATTGTACCGTCGTACGGCGGCTGGCCATTGGCTTCGCGCCGCGCCTGGACCAGGCTCAACTGGGCAGCAGGCCCTTGGGCATGCGCCTCGATGTAGTCGGCCTCAAGCTTGGATGCGAGTCGGATGGGATCGTTGTAGCTCGTGTACTTCCCCGGGCCCCAGATCACGGTCTGCCCATCCATCGCATTATGCTTGTTTACTTCCGGCGGAATTGTGGTCACGCGAGGATCGTCCAGGTCGCGAAAGTCGGGTTGCACCGAGACTACCGATTGTCCGAAGGTGCGATCCCACACCCGGTTCGACAGGCGCGTGCGATTGGCCAGGTCATCCACGAAGGTGAGGTTGTAAACGAACCCTTCCTCTACCTGACCGGCATCCGCGCTGGCCTCGCTCGTCCGCCCGAGTTGAAGATTGGCCCGGGCTCGTCCCACGAGACCGGCATTGACGAACTCCTGGCTTTCCCCGGGCCCGAGTCCCCTGCTGATGTCGATGGCCTGAGAGAAGCGATCCACTGCCGATTCGAGCATCATGGCCGTGCTGAGTGCCGGCCCACCGTTCACGACTCCTTCGCAGTAGAATTCCGCCATGGCTATGAAGGACCAGCCCGTGAACAACGCGGCCCTTGCCGCGTGGATGCTGGTGGCTACCTCTGTTCCCTCGAGCTGCTCGGAGACCCGGATTCCGAGAGCTAGCGCTCGGGCGAGTTCCGGGAACTCACTCGAGAGCGTCTGGTCCACGACGCGCGTGGCCCAGAGATTACCCGGCGCGTTGATGTCCGCGCTGAGGATCTCTCCGGTGAACCATCCACCCTCCACTATGAAGTCTCCCCATGCCTGCTTGAAGTCCTGCTGGGTGGACAACGCCAATGCACGAGCGTCACTCACCGGGTCGATTTCCCCGGCATTCACGGCGTTGGGGTTAGGTACCGTCAGAAAGTCTTCACACCCGGAAAGCCCCAGGCTGACGACAACAAGTGCGATCGTGACCAGGCCTCGCGTTCCATTCTCTATCATGGTTCCCCCTCAGAATCCGAGATTCACCCGTATGCCATAGCGGCGTGCCGGGGGCACGTTGAAGAAGTCATAGACCTGGAATCCCTCTCCGAGGTCTCTCGCAGGGCCGGAGATGGCTTCGGGAGAGTGCCCGCTGTAGTTGGTCCACAGGGCAAGGTTG
The DNA here is from genome assembly GCA_965225805.1 of Longimicrobiales bacterium. GTDB lineage: Bacteria > Gemmatimonadota > Gemmatimonadetes > Longimicrobiales > Gaopeijiaceae > BD2-11. Next base: position 174,837 of record OZ245327.1, on the reverse strand, counting down.
CGTGCCGAGAGCGTGACCGTGGCACGATCGGCTCCAAGCTGCTCTGCAAGTTGGGAAGGAAGCGAATACACTAGCGCCAGTTCCCGGAACCGGACGAAATCCGCCTTCTCGTACCAGGCCTCCCGGACCTCCGCCTTGTTCACTTCCTGTCCCGACTCGTTCACGAAGGGGCCAAAGCGGCGGAGCTGCTCCTCTGGCGAGAGGAAGTCCGGGTCGAACGCTGCCCGAGCCCGGACGAGCTGGATCTCGCGGTAGCGGCGCTGGTTGTTGTTCATGTAGTAGTCGCCCTTCCAATCCAGCTGCGCGGCCACTCGGAGATCGCCGAAGATCGTCATGGCAGAGGAGATGCTGCCCTCATGCCCCGGGAATTTCCCGCCGATGAACTCGAGCGTGTCCGAAACGGTGACCTGGTTGTTCGCAACGTCGATACGGCGAATCTTCGGCGAGAAGAACGACGAGAGGGGACGCCCCTCGACGAACCGCTCAAACTGTCCGAAGGCAGGAAGATCTCCCAGATCGACGAGCTCATTGGTGAGGGTGCTGGCGGACAGGGTCACGTCCCAGGAGAAGTCGGGTGTGGTGATCACCTGAGCATTCAGCAAGACTTCGATGCCGCGGTTGTGCACCTCGCCGACGTTGTCGAATGGGTCTTCCCGGAATCCGATCGAGGGCGGGAGCTCCCTCCGAAGAAGCAGATCCTTCGTCACCTTGTTGAAGTAGGTGACTTCGAGCCCCAGCCGGTCGTCCATGAAGCTCGCGTCCACCCCGGCCTCGAATTCCGTCCCCCGCTCGGGTCTCAGCTCGAGCTTCCCCGGGTTCAGAAGGCCGAGCCCCACCTCGACATTCCCGGCCCTGGTGGCGTACGGAACCGGATCCAGTGTCTCCAGCGTAGCTCCCGGTGGCGGCGCGCGTCCCGTTGCTCCATACGCCGCCCGCAGGCGGATTGTGTTAATGAAGCCCAGCCCGTCTCCGAAGAACGGTTCCTCCGATAGAACCCACGAAGCTCCGGCCTTCGGCAGATAAACGGCGCCTACTTCCTCTCCAAAGGAAGAGTTCTGGTCGACGCGCATGCCGACCTGGAAGAAGAGCCGATCCTGGTAGCCGACCTCCCCCTGCCCGATGTATCCGAGCGACCTCTCTCGCAGGAAGCGTTGTCCGCCGGCGCTCTCGGCAGCGGCAGAAACCACGCTGGCGGAGTTGGTGGCGAGGCCCAGGCCGTCACCCCACAGGAAGTCGTCCCTGATATCGACCACCTGCACTCCGACTGCTCCGTTTGTCGACCACTGGCTGGCTTCGCCGAACCGGAAAGTCGCGTTCGTAAGGTAGTCCAGGGTGACAAATTGGAGGCTTCTGCGGGTCTCCCGCACCAACCCCGGATTGTGCGTGGATCGATAGAAGTTCTGATCGGTCCTGGGGATGTGGCGGACCTTCTCGTTGGACGTGTAGTCGCCGCCCACGATGAGCCGATTCGAGAGCCAGTCGAAGGGTTGGAAGCCAAGCTGCAGAGTGGGCATGTGCCGGACGACATCCACCTCGTTCTTGATGGCCGCGATGGCGTCGACCTGGCGTGGACCGAGCCAACCGTCGTTCGGCTCCGTACCCACTGTCAGGGGGGAACCGAGGAGCGCGTTGGTCAGCATCCCGTACAGACTATGGTTGTTGTCGGGTTGCCGGCTGTACGTCGTCAACAGTGTGTAGCCGGCGTTCAGCGTCAAGACGGGGTGCGGGGTCCACGTGACATTGACACGGCCCGACCGCTTGTCGAAGTCACTGGCAGGGAGGGTGCCGTCCTCGCCCGACCCAAACAGGGAAAGATAGTATGTGAAGTCTCCCGTGGCCGTGCCCCCTCTCCCGGACCAACTCAGGGACTTGTTGCTGCCAGTGCGGAAAGCGCCGTAGCGCTGCAGAGGATTGTCCGATACCACGGTACCAATGGGCACTCCCTGACAGAGCGAGGCGCCACGGTCGATGTTGGCCTGGGCGCACACTCCCCAATTGGACGATGGCGTGAAGTTGGCATGGGAGATCGCGTCGTATTCCGCCGTGATCGTCTGCCGGAAGCCGCCGGGCGAGCCGCGCTTCGTGATGATCTGAATCACACCCGCCGAGGCATCCGCACCGTAGAGCGTTGCGGCGGCCGGTCCCTTCACCACCTCGATGCTCTGGATGTCTTCGGGGTTGAGGTCGTTCAGCCTGCTGGTTGCCTGTCCTCCCGTTCCGGTGCCGCTGCCGGAGCCTTCCCCCGGCCGGTTCACCGATTCGATCGTTCCGTTGACACGAATCCCGTCGATGAAGATGAGCGGCTCGTTGGAGAGAGATATCGAGGAGGAGCCCCGTATTCGAATCTTCTGTGACGAGCCGGAAACACCCGATCCGTGCGTCACGGACACTCCGGGGATCCGGGACTGGAGGACCTCGGAGACGCTGTTGATCGGAGCCAACTCAATCGTTTCCGCGGCATCAATGACCGATACCTGCGCCGGTTGGGACCGGCGGAGACTCTGACCGGCGGTACCGGTCACGACGATCTCGTCCAGTCCGATGGCCGACACGGTCAGCTCGAAATCGAGGACAACGGTCTCCTCAAGTACGACGGTAACGGTCTGTTCCCCCGTATGATACCCGATCCTCTCGGCGCGGACCGCCACCTCGCCGACGGGGACATTGATGATTACGAAGGCTCCGCTGGCATTCGTCAGCGTTCCCCGTCCCGTCCCCGGAAGGTGTACCTGGACGCCGACGAGGGGAAGAGACGTGCCGCCTGCGGTGACGCGGCCGGTGATCCTGCCCTCTTGCGCCTGGACCGGATTGGCCAGCGCCAGCAGAAGCAAGACGGAACCCGCCGCCGAAGAAGAAACTTGACGAGTACAGAGCATATCCGAACCTCCGCCCGAGGATGGTGAACGGCGGGTGCCGTGAGGGAAGATCAAAGGCGCCTGGAGCTTGCGCTGTTCGGCGGAAATTCCGAGCGATCCAGCGGAAAGAAAGCTCAGATTACCGCGAGGCGCGTTGTGAGCGCAAGAGGGGCTTGCGGACGAAGGGGGGGCTGACGGCAGCACACGCCGGGGCGAAGCATCCTGCCCGGTCCGGAAGGGAGCCGCCACGGTGGCACCAGCCAGTACACCCGACAGACACATGGAGTGGCTCCGGGGTCCCGGTCCTACCCGAAGATGAGTGTCAGACAGGCAAGCTTGGGCGAAGACGCGAAGGCTTGATCCGAACTCGAGGGTCACGTCGAACGGGAGTGCCGAGACTGGCGTATCCGCGACCACCATGGTGCCCTGGTATCGCGAACGGCATGGGGTCCAACCCCGGAAGGCTCGCAGCCCCGATGGTTCCGGGGTCGCCGGGGGGTGGGGTGTTCTCCCCTCCTCCGGCACCCACGGCTTCGCGGATGAGCATGCCGAGCGCAGTACCCAGGGCGGCTGTAAGGAGGCTCGTGCGCCAAACGGACACCTGCCGCTCCTCGACGCGTTCGATCTCATCCCGCAGGAACGCCATGTGATCCTGAAGAACGCGGCTCCGTCCGATGCCGGCAGCATTCGTTACCCGAGCGACGGAAAGAAGGATCTCACGCTCGTTGACGGACACAAGCTCTCCTTCGTACTCTCGCTCGGCCGTCATGTCAAGCTCGCTGAGGCGGAGCGCACCCCCGACTGTCAGACGTAGCCTGACTTCGGTTCCTGGCTGCGGGACGGAAGCCAGCGGAACGTAGCTGAAACAGCCGGCAAGCAATACCAGCAGTGCCGGTACGCTCGCGTACTTCAGTATCTGCGAGGTCATCCGCAAAGTTTATCTTCTACCTGGCGACCATGCCAGCCCGAGACGGAGGCGGGGGGACTCGAACCCCCAAGGGCTTTCGCCCGCCGCATTTCGAGTGCGGTGCCTTACCAATTAGACTACGCCTCCGGACGAACCGGGCCGATCGGCTTTGGGAGGGGAAAGCCAAGCTTCAACCTTTTTCAATCGGGGCGCCCGGATTTGAACCGGGGACCTCTGCGACCCGAACGCAGCGCTCTACCGGACTGAGCCACGCCCCGAAAGTTGGATTGCCGCCCGCAGACGGCGATGCAAGGCAATTGGCGGCCTCTCCCGCCATCCAGCAAGGTGCCGCGCCGTGGGCTCGCCACCGGGCGCGGTGGGATTCGCAGCCAAGGCCGGCGCCCAGCCGGCCCGAAGGCGAGCCTGAGGACGCGAAGCGCCGCAAGGCTCAACCCTGGGTTCGAACGCCACCCCCTCCGGGGCGGGCTCCGCTCGCCAGCGGACGGGGTGGGATTCGAACCCACGTGGGCGTGAGCCCACACGATTTCCAATCGTGCGCCTTAAGCCACTCGGCCACCCGTCCAAACAATTCACGACCGCGACCACCACGTGCGAGGAAGGGCCCGCCGGAAAGAAAAACCCTGGAGCGGACCACAAACAGAAGCCGTGTCCGCCACCGTGGGAAGGGGAGTCACTACCGGCACGAATTCCCTCCACCCACCGGAAGTGCAGTGGGATTCGCAGCCAAGGCCGGCGCAGCCACCCGACGGCGAGCCGAGGCCGAGGATGCGAAACGCCGCAGGCTCAACCCTGGGCTCGAAGGCCACCCCCTCCAGGGCGAACTCCGCTCGCCAGCTAACAGCGTGAAGTGGGATTCGCAGCCGAGGTCCGGCGCCAGCCGGCCCGAAGGCGAGCCTGAGGACGCGAAGCGCCGCAAGGCTCAACCCTGGGTTCGAAGGCCCACCCCCTTCCGGGGCGAGCGCCGCTCGCCAGCGGAGGGGGTGGGATTCGAACCCACGAGACCCTCTCGGGTCAACGCCTTAGCAGGGCGCCGCCTTAAGCCACTCGGCCACCCCTCCGAAATTGCCCCGCCTGGGATCGAACCAGGACTCTTCTGATCCAGAGTCAGACGTGTTGCCAGTTACACCACGGGGCATTTGCCACCAATTTGTACGCTCGCCACCCAAGCTGGCAAGCCAAAAGCCACCAGTCGGATTCGAACCGACGACCCCGTCATTACGAGTGACGTGCTCTACCAGCTGAGCTATGGTGGCGACCATGCCGGCCATCTCGCATCGCCGGCCAGCCCGAAGTGGAGCCGAGGGGAATCGAACCCCTGACCTCAGCATTGCGAACGCTGCGCTCTCCCAACTGAGCTACGGCCCCTCGTTGCCCGTTACGGACGACAGTTACAGCGGATGGGCGCGAGAGGACTCGAACCTCTGACCTCTACGATGTCAACGTAGCGCTCTAACCAACTGAGCTACGCGCCCCTGATGGAGACTGTCCGCGGCTTCGCCCGCGGGAAAGGGAATGCGCCCGGGAGGACTCGAACCCCCAGCCTCTTGATCCGTAGTCAAGCGCTCTGTCCATTTGAGCTACGGGCGCCTGCTTCCCATCTCGCATCCGCGAGAAGATGCCGATCGTCGATCCTGGTGTCTCCCAATGCCCACGACAGGACTCGAACCTGTACGCCGTTTCCGACACTGGTCCCTCAAACCAGCCTGTCTACCAATTCCAGCACGTGGGCAACTGTACTGCACCAACTCCTGCCGGCGTCAGCATCCGAACACGCTGCCGCACGGACCATCCTCATGCTCGGAGAGGGACTCGAACCCTCACGGGGTTAACCCCCACAGGATCCTGAATCCTGCGCGTCTACCAAATTCCGCCATCCGAGCGCTCGTCTTCACAAGAAAGATCTGCGCAATGGAGCCGAGGGGAATCGAACCCCTGACCTCCTGAATGCCATTCAGGCGCTCTCCCAACTGAGCTACGGCCCCGATCCTTCGCCGATGACCCGATTTGTCAAGAAACAAAGCAGCGGGGCTGACGGGACTCGAACCCGCGGCCTCCGGTGTGACAGACCGGCACTCTAACCAACTGAGCTACAGCCCCTGCTCCGCGCTTTTCGCGCGTCCTGCCAAAACGCCCTCACGGGGAATCGAACCCCGACCGCCACCTTGAAAGAGTGGTGTCCTAACCGTTAGACGATGAGGGCTCTACCCCCAGCTGTACAGGCCCGGAGGGACTCGAACCCCCAACCCCCGGTTTTGGAGACCGGTGCTCTACCAGTTGAGCTACGGACCCCCGTGCACTCAGCCGGCCACCCGGCCGGCGAGCCGGTAGATGGCCAGGGGCGGAATCGAACCGCCGACACCGCGATTTTCAGTCGCGTGCTCTACCAACTGAGCTACCTGGCCAAAAAAACGCCCGAACCTGTTCGGTGCGGGCGGCTGGTCGGGAGTTCGCCGGGATGCTAACGGCGATTCCCGCTTCCCCGCCCGCGAGGGCTCGACCACGTATCGGACGGAAACCAGTGAGGCGCACGCACGCGGGCTGCCCGATCGCTAGCCGGCGGTCGACGCGTATCGTTCGCATCCATCATGGTTTCGCCTCGTCTCCTGCCCCGTTGCGTTTTCCTGAAACTGGCCTGCTACGCGGAAAAACGCCGCCATTTCTGGCGGCGCCTCCAAGTAGCGGGGGCGGGATTCGAACCCGCGACCTTCGGGTTATGAGCCCGACGAGCTACCAGACTGCTCCACCCCGCAGCGAGAAAGAGAAGGTAAAAGAAAACCCTGAAGGATGTCAAGCGCAAATTCCGGCCAAATCCCCGGTGCAAACCCCGAGCCCGCGACACTCATTAGCCGGCACCCGGTTCGACGCCGGACATGCCGCGCCGCGGAAGCGGAAGGGAGGCTCAGTGGTGGTGGGGCGGGGGCGAACCTACTCGCGAGCCAGCGCCGCCAGGGCCTCCGGGTCTCCCTCGATTCCGTTGGCGGGGCCGAGGCCCAACGCACGGGCCATGAAGGGATAGATGTCCACCCCTTCGATTCTGGGAAGCCGGGTGGCAGGATCGATTCCTGGTCCCATCGCCAGAAAGATGCCGTGCATGGAGGTGAAGCCCGGGTCCCATCCGTGCATCCCCAGGCTGCTTCCCCGGCGGGGCCCGATGCCGATCGTGTAACCCTCTTCCGGAACCACGACGAGGTCCCCGAAACGAGGATGGCCGTTCAGGTGAAGTCGCGACGGAGCTTCCCGGCTGCGGTAGACCCGCGCGCGAGGCATCCCAGCGTCGAGCTGGGCTCGAAGCTCTTCGATGCGCGCCTCCCCCCCTTCGACGAAGAGGATGCCTACGGTCCCCCCGGACGTCAGTCGAGCTCCGGACATGTCCGCGATGTCGTCGAGCGCGTAGTGTCCCTCTGGCCGAACGTGACTCATCCCGTGGTCGGACACGAGCACCACGTAGACCTCCCGCCCGTGAGGTAGTGACTCCACGCCGTCGAGCAGGCGTCCCAGCGCCTGGTCCACCTGGCCGACCGCCTGGGCCAGCTCCGCCCCGACCTCGGGGCTGTATCTGTGTCCGGCGTAGTCGGCCTCGGCGAAATACATGGAGATGAAGTGGGGCCGCTCCTCCGGGGGCAGGCCGAGCCACGCCAGCACCGTATCAACCCGCTCCTCGTTCGGGACTTCGGGGTCGAAGCGCTTCCAGTGGCTGGGGCGTATGCCCTGGACGTCCGCTTCGGAGCCCACGAAGTAGAAGGCCGCGCTCACCATGCCCTGCTTTTCCGCAGTCACCCAGATGGGCTCGCCCCCGTACCACCGTCCGTCCTCCACCGTCTCGCGGTCCGAAAGGGAATAGGTGCGATCCAGTTCCCGGTCGTAGAAGGTGTTGGTGACGAGCCCGTGGCTTCCGGGGTACAAGCCGGTCGCGATGGAGTAGTGCGCGGGAAAGGTCAGCGACGGAAAGACGGGGATGAGCCCCGCGGCACGCGCGCCCTGGGCCGCCACCCGGTCGAAGTTGGGCGTGGCGAACATCTCCATGTAGTCGTGCCGGAAGCCGTCGAACGACACCAGCACGATGTAGGGCTTGTCCAGATGGCGGGCTGCGTTCCTTCCCGGTGCCCGGTCCGTTGCGATAACCCCCGAAGACTCCGGGCGGCCGGCTTCGGTTGCTTCTCGCACGGTGAAGCATCCGGTGGCCAGGAGAGTCAGCGCGACCCACACGGCGCTCACCCGACGAAGGCAATCGAAGCTGTGCGACCGCTGCTCTGCGGTCGGCTTCATGCTTGCTCGAGAGATCATCGGTCCGCTTCCTGTCTTGGGGGCCCGACCAGCATGCGGCCTCGTGTACACGATGCAACGGCACCGGATCGTGAGGAGGGGAACGAGTTCGGCGAATAATAGCTACAAACAGGCGGCTCTTGAAGGAGGCGGAGGAAGCTATGAGCGAAAAACAACACGAGATCGCGACCCTGGCCGGAGGGTGCTTCTGGTGCCTGGAGGCGGTCTATCTGGAGTTACGGGGCGTCGAGCGGGTGGACTCGGGATACGCCGGTGGGCATGTCCTCTACCCCACCTACCAGCAGGTCTGCACAGGCGCCACCGGACACGCCGAAGTGGTCCGCCTCTTGTTTTCGCCGGACGAAATCTCGTTTCGGGAGCTGCTCGAGATCTTCTTCACGATCCACGATCCCACCACCCTGAACCGCCAGGGGGCCGACGTGGGAACCCAGTACCGTTCGGCCATCTTCTACCACTCGCCGGAGCAGGAAGCCATCGCCCGGGAGATGATTGCCAAGCTGGATGGCCAAAGGCTCTGGACGTCGCCGATCGTCACCGAGCTGGCCCCGGCCGGTCAGTTCTTCGCCGCCGACGCCTATCACCGCAACTACTTTGCGCGCAATCCAAGCCAGGGATACTGCCGCGCGGTGGTGGCCCCCAAGGTGGCAAAGGCGCGGGCGAAGTTCTTCCGGAAGCTCAGGAGGACACCCGCCCGCGGCTGAAGAAACGCCTCAGAGCAGCACGCTCAGCGGCTTCTCCAGGATGTCTTGCAGGGTCGCCAGGAAGCGTGCCCCCTGGGCTCCGTCGATGACCCGATGGTCGCAGCTCATGGTCATCCGCATGCGGGGTCGCACGACGACCCGCCCGTCGACCGCCACCGGCCGCTCTTCGACCGCACCCACCGCAAGAATTCCGGCCTCGGGCGGGTTGATCACCCCGGTGAACTGCTCGATCCCGAACATCCCCAGATTCGAGATGGAGAAGGTGGAGCCCGTGTATTGCTCGGGAGCCAGGCGCTTCGCCCGGGCCAGCGCGGCCAACTCCCGCACCTCGTTCGAGATCTCGGCGATTCCCCGCGCGTGCGCGTCCCGCACAATCGGCGTAATGAGCCCGTCGTCGATCGCCACCGCCACGCCGATATGCACACGATGATGCCTTCGCACATGGTCGCCGCCCCACCAGGCGTTGCACTCGGGGTGGCGGGCGAGCGCGAGCGCCGCAGCCTTGATGACGATGTCGTTGAAGGAGATCCGCGCTCCGAGCTCCAGCTCGTTGAACTGCTGCCGCAACTCGCTCGCCCGAGCCATGTCAACGTCGATCGTGAGGAAGAAGTGGGGCACCGGGCCCAGGGACTCGACGAGCCGGCGCGCAATGGTCTTGCGGATCTGTGTCAGCGGGATATCCACGAAGTCCTCGCCTGACACCGCCGGGGAGGGTGCCGGAGCCGTTGTCGCTCCGGTAGCGAGCGCGGCTTCGATGTCGCGCTTGACGATCCTTCCGCGAGGTCCTGAGCCGACCACCGCCTCCAGGCGAAGGCCGGCTTCCCTCGCCAGGCGGCGGGCCACGGGCGACGCCCTCAACCGGTCACCATCCGTCCGCTCGGCGGCGGCCGAGACTTGTGTGGCACCCGGCTGGAGGGAGGGAGGCGAGGGGGGTGGCGCGGGCCCCGGAGTCGGGGTCGGCAGAGCCGGCCGGACCGGTGCTTCCTCCACCGCCGTGGCCGAGGATGTGGTCGGCGTCGCGGAGGCAGCCTGCAGCAGGTCCGCCACATCCTCGTCCTCGGCCGCGATCACCGCGATCACGTCTCCGACGGGCGCGGTCCGGCCTTCACCCAGCAGGATGGCCCGCAGCACGCCGTCACCGCGGGCTACGAGCTCCATGGTTGCCTTGTCGGTCTCGATCTCGGCCAGCAGTTCGCCGGCCTCGACCGGGTCACCCTCTGCCTTGAGCCACCTGACGACCTGCCCTTCCTCCATGGTGGGAGAGAGGGCTTCCATGTGAACTTTGGTGGCCATCGACTAGCCTCGGGTGGGTCGGTTGGGGGTGACGAGGGTCAGTTGCGGTACAAGACCTTCCTGCACGCTTCGACGACTTGCGCGGCGCCGGGCTTGGCCAGGTTCTCGAGGCTCTTGGCATAGGGCATGGGCGTGTCGGCCTGCGTGACCCGCTGAACCGGTGCATCGAGGTCGTCGAAGCCCTCGTCCTGGATAAGCGCGACGATCTGCGCCCCGATGCCCGCGAACGGCCAGGCTTCGTCCACATACACCGCGCGATTCGTCTTGTGGATGGAGCGCAGGATCGCCTCCACGTCCAGGGGACGGAGCGAGCGCAGGTCGAGCACCTCCGCGGAGACGTCTTCCTTCTCCAGCATGCGCGCCGCCTGGAGCGCAACATGGACTTTCTGGCCGTGTGAGATGATCGACACGTCCGTACCCTCCAGCTTCACATCGGCTACGCCCAGGGGCACCACGTGCTCGCCCTCCGGAACGTCGCCGCGGGCGTTGTAGAGCAACTCGGACTCCATCAGAACCACCGGATCGTCGTCGCGAATCGCCGCCTTGAGCAGCCCCTTCGCATCCGCCGGCGTAGCCGGATTCACGACTTTGATCCCGGGGGCGTGTACGTAGTAGGTCTCGCACGCCTGCGAGTGCTGCGCGGCGAGCTGGAGCGCCGACCCGTTGGGCCCACGAAAGACGATGGGTACATGCAGTTGTCCGTTCGTCATGTAGTGGGTCTTGGCGGCGTTGTTGATGACCTGATCGAGAGCGAGGAAGGCGAAGTTGAAGGTCATGAACTCGATGACCGGCCGGAGCCCGGCCATGGCCGCTCCCACGCCCAGCCCGGCGAAGCCGAGTTCGCTGATCGGCGTGTCCACCACCCGGGATTCGCCGAAGCGATCGAGCAGGCCCCGGGACACCTTGTAGGCTCCGTCGTACTCCGCCACTTCCTCACCCATGAGGAAGACGGAGTCGTCTCGTTCCATCTCCTCCGCGAGAGCCTGGTTCAGGGCGTCCCGGTAGGTCATGACGGCCATGTCAGCCTCCTCGCCCGTCGAGGAAGAGCCTTCCGTGCACGGCTGTGTCGCTGTAGACGAACTCGTAGAGGGCTTCTTCGGGGGGGACCGGAGACCTGTCGGCGAAGTCGGTGGCATCCTCGACCAGCTCGCGAACTTCCCCGTCCATCTCCTCGAAGCTTTCCCGGGTGAGATGCCCACTCTGGATCAGGAGATTGCGCACATGGGCGATGGGGTCGTCTTCGCGCACCCGCGACTCCACCTCTTCCTTGCTCCGGTAGGTGCCCGATACCGGATCGGACATCGAATGGCCCTTGAAGCGATAGGTCTCGGCGTCCACGAACTGGGGCCCGGCGCCATCGCGCACACGCGCGGTCAGGTCTTCCATGAGTCGCCAGACGGCGAGCACATCCTGGCCGTTCACATAGTGCGCGGGGATGCCGTGCGCCCCTGGTTTCTCGACCATGGCGGTGGTGGTCACCCGGCTGAAGGCTGTTCCCATGCCGTAGCCGTTGTTCTCGACGACGTAGATGACCGGCAGCTTCCAGATGGCCGCCATGTTGAGCGATTCGTGAAAGGAGCCCTGGTTCACCGCGGCGTCCCCCAGAAAGCAGACGCAAACCCGGTCTTCGCCACGGTACCGGATCGCCCAGCCGAGACCCGTGGCCAGCGGAATCTGGCCCCCGACGATACCCCATCCGCCCATAAAGTTGTGCTTCGCGGAGAACAGGTGCATCGATCCCCCCATGCCTCCCGAACATCCGTCGACGCGTCCGTACAGCTCAGCCATGGCCGCGCGTGCGGAGACGCCCTTTGCGAGCGCCAGCGTGTGTTCCCGGTACGCGGAGAGCGCGTAGTCGTCGGGGCGCAGTGGCCCGATGAAGCCCAGCGCGACCGCTTCCTGCCCGGTATGAAGGTGGCAGAAGCCTCCGATCTTGCCGAGCGCGTACGCCTCCTCCGCTTTCTGCTCGAAGCGCCGGTATGTGAGCATCTCACGGAGGAAGCCGAGCAGCTGCTCGCCCGAAAATCCCTCAATGAGAGGCGAAGGGGCAGACCTGGACGCGTGCCGGACTGCGCTATCGGGCATGTGCCACCTCCCTTCCCTCCCTTCCGTCGCCCGAGGGACGCCTGGCTTCGATTTGGACCAGCCTGAGTCCGGGAACCTCGGCCGGCGCCGGGAGGTCCGCTTCCAGCACGCGGCGAATGGATCCCGGCTCCCCTGCGGAGACCTGGCGGGCCTGGTCCTTGGCATGATAGCTGGAGCGGACCAGGGGCCCGGACTCCACGTGCCGGAAGCCGTAGTCGTCTTCACCGATGTGCTTCCAGTCCCGGAACTCCTCGGGGGTCACCCAGCGAGCCACGGGAATGTGCTGGAGCGAGGGGCGCAGGTATTGGCCAAGCGTGAGGATGTCGACGCCCGCTTCGCGAAGATCCCTCATCGCCCGCCGAATCTCGGGGGCGCGCTCCCCCATTCCCAGGATGATCCCGGTCTTGGTCAGAATGTGCGGAGCCAAGCGCCTGGAGGCCCCGAGAAAGGAGATCGAGCGCCAGTAGCGGCCCCCCGGCCGGACTTCGGGGTGGAGCCGCTCCACGGTCTCCAGATTGTGCCCGAGGATCGCCGGCTCAGCTTTCAGGACCGTCGCCAGAGCGGCTTCGTCTCCCTTGAAATCCGGGATCAGCACTTCGACCGAACACTCGGGCAGCCGGCCTTTGACGCGTTGAATGGTCTCGGCATAGATGGCGGCGCCACCATCGGGGAGTTCGTCTCGATTCACGCTCGTGATCACGACGTGCTCAAGCTGCATGGCCGCCACGGTTTCAGCGACGCGCCGTGGCTCGTCACGATCCAGGACCGTGGGCAACCCGTGGGCAACCGCGCAATACTTGCATGCGCGCGTGCAGACATCGCCGAGAATCATGAAGGTGGCTGTGCCGGCCTCCCAGCACTCTCCGATGTTGGGGCAGCCCGCCTCTTCGCACACAGTGTGAAGCGCCTGGCTGCGCATGAGACGCTTGAGACGCAGGTAGTTGGGGCCGCCGGGCGAACGCACCTTGAGCCAGCCCGGCTTGCGGTCCCGCGGCGATATCGTGACGAGGCCCTCGTGGGCGCGGATGCTGGAGTGGCCCTTGGGCTTGACGGCACCCGTATCCTTGTGCGCCGGCGCATACCCTGTCCAGGCTTTGAGGGGCTGACTCAACCTCGAGTTCTCCGTCGCTCGTTCCCTGGAACCGGATCCGGAATCCGCCCCGGGGATCGCGATGTTTCGCTGGTGGATGTCCGACGACGATGCGGGCTTGCGAAGGCTCCGGGCCCAGCGTTTTGGGCGAGCGCGCGTGGTCCGGTGCGTAGCTTGGAATCATAAAACCCCTGAGCTTTCTACGGCAACGGAGCCCGCCGTTGCCGGGCGTCGGATCGCGCTCTAGAAGCCGATCCCGCGCAGGGCTCCTGCGATACCGATCCCGATGTACGTGCCCACGGCATAGCCGAGCAGACCCACCAGAATGCCCGGCAGGATGAGGGATCGCCACCCTCCTGCCACCGCGACCGCCAGGGCGCTGCCGGGTCCTCCCACGGAGGCCTGGGAAGCCACGCACAGGGTGCCGATATCCAGGCGCAGGATCCGGCCCGCCACGAAGACCAGAGCGCCGTGGACACCCACGACGAAGAGCGCGTAGAAGAGAACCTGGAGACCGACGGCGAGTACTTCGGCGATGCGGGAGTAGATGCCGATCACCACGAAGAAGAAGAGGAGAGCGAAGTTGCCGAGCTGGAGCGCGCCCCGTTGCGCGCTTGGTGGCGCGAAATGGCCGGTGGCGAGTGCCAGGGTCGTGAGCCAGAGCACCGAGTTGATTCCGGGCGTGACCGACGCCGCCGCCCGGGCCGCGACCACGATTGCAAGCCCCACCGCGACGAGGATCGCCAGCTGATGAGTGGAGACCGACGCCCCGGCGAAGAGAGGATGTTCGGGCTCGCTGTCCGCGGGACTCGGTTGCCCGGCGCCTCGGGTTGCCGGCGAGTCGCTCTTGGCCGTTTCTGATTGCACCGGAGTCGGGTAGTATCGCCCGATCCACCGGGGCAGCACCACGCACAACGCCATCCAGAGTCCGGTGACGACGTTGTCGGCGGCGGTCGCCCCCACGAAAAGGGCGTCGGACATGTCGACCGCCCGGCTCACCGCGGTGAAGTTCAGCGATCCTCCCGAATACGTCCCGGTAAGTGCCCCGGCCAGCTTCCAGGTCTCCTCGCCGATGGCCCCGCCAAACAGGAATGCCCCCGCAAACGCCGCCAGCGCCGTTCCCGCGACGGCTATGCCGAAGGCGACAAGCATGGCCGTGCCGGCTCTGCGCAAGTCGGACAGGTTGACGGCGAACAGCAGCCACACGATGGCCAGATCGGTGACCGTGCCGGTCATCGCCTCATAGATGGGTGAGGCCGGGGGCACGAGCCTCAGGTTGGACAGAACTGCTCCGATGGCGATGGCGAGCAGGGTTGCGCCGAGCTTCCAGACCCCGGGCACCCGGCGATGCTCCAGCCACAAGGCCAGCACGACCACCGCGGCGATCAGAGCGATCAACGCGAGAGGTGATTCGATCACAAAGAGCGGGCTCCCCCTCCCGGATCGGTCGATGGCCAACGCCGCTCGGCGCTACGCACCGAGGCGCGTCTCTGCCGCCTGCCTCATCTCCGTCAGGGGAATGGCGTGCATGGAGTATTCCTCGAGCGCGCGCGCCTGCTCGCCGTCCCAGGCCTCCAGGAATCGTTCGTAGTACGAGTTGGCACTGACCTCGTCGCCAAGTTCAGCGGCCGCGCGCGCCGCCGCGCCCAGCAGAAGCAGATGGTTGGGGGCGTCGGCCAGCGCCCCATCGGCGGTCTCCCGGGCCGCCTGGTGGTCCGCGCCGAGGGCGTGCAGCAGCGACAGGTGGTAGTGTCCGTCCGCATCCAGGGGAACGACGAGATCGTAGGCGTTGATGGCCATCGGCAGAAACGCGAGGGCTTCGGTGGTGTCGCCGGCCGACGCGGCCCGCATGATCCGGTCGTACAGCCGATCGGCCGCCTCCCGGGGGGTCATGGAAGTCAGATCGACCCGTGACGCCGGCCCTGCGCCCGGGGCCAGGCCCGCCGCGGGGGTTGCGGGCAAAGGATCCTCCGGCTCGTCCCGGCCCAGTGCCCAATACCCGGCGACGACAAGCAGTACACACGCAAGCGCGCCGCTCGCCCACAACACCCTTCTTCCGCCTGTGTTCGCGGTCGCCGGCCGCCGCCGGAGGCGCGTCCCACAGAAGATGCAGAACGATGTTCCGGGCTGGGCGGTAGCCGCGCACGAGGGGCACGACGGTCCTTCAACGGCTGCCCCGCATTCCGCGCAGAACCTGCCGACGGCTTCCGAGCCACAATGCGGGCATTTCATGGGGTGTCTCGGTTCTCTGTCATCTTCTTCCCGTTCCGGCTTCCTGTTGAAGTCCTCTGCCCTGCTCTTCGAATCCTCCCTGGGTCTGCGGCGCCGGTCGAACCATCAAGGCGTTGAGCAGCAGCGGCCAGGTGGCAATCGATTGCGCGCGATAGTTGGGAGGAAAGCCGAACAGGACGACCGACCCCCGGCCCACCTGCGCCTCCACGATGGCGGCCCTGCCGGCCACATGGCCGGCTCCGAGCGCCCAGCCCGACAGCAGCGGATCCCCCGTGCCGTATCGCCCGACTACGCGCAACGCCGGATCGGATACGTCGAAGGCCAGGCTGTTGCGGAACCACGCGACGCCCTCGGAGGCCAGGCCCTGGGCTACTGGGTGATCCTCGTCGAGGGTCAGCCGCAGAATGGAGCCGGGAATGTAGAACTCCTGGCTCGGCAAGTCGCCGGTGGCGTCGGACACCCCCAGATCGAAGAGGTCGATGGCGAGCTCGGTCGCATTCTCGATCGCCACCAGACGGCCTCCCTCGCGGACGAAGGATTCCAGCGCGCGCGCACCCTCTTCCCCGATGCCGCCGGTGTATTCGGGGGGCAGCACTCCGGCCGGGAAGCCCTCCAGGATGGAGCTTGCCGCCTGGCTCTCCAGCAGCAGCACGTCATACCGGTCGAGTCCTCCAGACCTCACGTCCGCATCGTGGATGGTGTCGTAAGCCAGTTCGTGCTGGTCCAGCACCCATCGGGTCCAGCCCTCCGGCATCGGTTCCTGCCAGGACTTGTAGAGCGCGATCCTTGGGGCGCCGGCGCCGGACAGGCCGGCCGGCAAACTGTGCTCGACCTCCGGACTGTCGATGGGGGCGGACAGGGGCACGTCCTCAACCGGTGAGTCCACCGGCACCGCCTCCACATTCATCAGCAGCGGGAGCGTGTGGGCGGTCACATCGTAGGGAGGACGAGGAGGACCCCCGGGATAGAGGCGCAGGTCAGGATATTCCTGGACTTCCAGCAGCGTCTGCGCGAAGGAAGCGTACGGCTGGCGCATGGGAACCACCCAGCTCCCCGCCGGAAAGTCCCTCCCCCCGGCACGGAAGGCGGTTTGCGCCCGGTGCACTTCGACATCCCCGGTCGTGAGGATGTCCAGCACGGTGGAAACCCCCAGGTCGTTGTCCTGGCTTGAGGGAATCACCCAGGCGTCCGGCCACCGGTCCCATTTCTCGACGGCCCTCAGATTGACCCCGTAGAAGTTGCGCAACCAGTACTCGCGGTTCTTGGCCGCGTTGGTCAGCACCGCCATCACGCCGGCATCCTGGTACTCCACGATCTGAGGGAGCCCCCAGGGGCCGCCTCGCCATGGCTCAGGGTAGTTGTAGGTGGCCTGGGTGGCGTCGTATCCGCGCCCGCCACCGATATCGTCGGGACTCTGGTCGATCGGCGTCGCCAGGCGGGCGGAAGCCGTCTCGGACAGGACGCGCGCGCCTCCGTGGTAGTGCATGTAGGCGCGCGCGGGCGAGAATCCATCGTAGATCGCTCCCGTTACCACGCCTTTCTTGCCCTGGGCCATGAGCTCCGCCGCCATGTACGAACCCAGTTGGTTCACGCCCCCGATCAGAGCGGGATCCACATTGGGCTCCCACGGGTCGATGAAAGGCGGGAAGAAGATGCGCGCGCCCCCATTGCCCATCTGATGCACATCGTGAACGATCTGCGGGTGCCACGCATTGTGGGCCCCGGTAACCGTCAGGCGCGTTTCCGGCTGGGTGAACGAGTACCAGTCGCGGTTGTTGTCGTGCCCGGTGTAGAAGTGATACAGCCACGGCAGGGGCGCCGCCTCGTACTGCGTACCGACCCACCGGTTGTACCACTCGGTGATCCACTGCGTCCCGTCGGGGTTGAGGGAGGGGATCTGGAGCAGGATCACGTTGTCGAGTATTTCCCGTACGCGCTCGTCGGTCGACGTCGCCAGGCGATGGGCGATGACGGGCGCCACCTGGGCGGTCCCCACCTCGGGCGCATGGATGTTGTGAGTCAGGAGAACGACCGTCTTGCCGTCTCGCACGAGTCGTTCCAGCTCCTCCTCGCCGGACACGCGCCGGGGATCGGCAAGCCGCATCTGAATCTCGTGCAGCGCCTCGAGCCGGGCGTGGTTCTCCTCACTCGTAATGGTGAGCATGACAAAGGGTTGTCCCCGCACGGCGAATCCGAGGGTGTCGATGGTAACCCGGGGACTGGCCTCAGCCACGGCGTCGTAATACGCAACCAGCTGGGTCCATTCGGCCAGCTTGCGGTCGGCTCCCGGCTCGAATCCGAAGTGGGACGCGGGACTTGGGATCTCCTGGCCGTGCATTGGCGCCGGTGCGCCGCACAGGAGCAGCAGAATCACGGAAAGCAGGCTGTTGGGTGGGCGTGTAGTCATGAGTGTGTCCTCCTTCGGTGCAGACGGGATTCGGGCGTCGGCTTTCTAGAATCCCGTCGGAAAATCCAGGAACGTCCAGGGAATGCCGAAGCGCTCCTCCAGATGAGCCGCGAGCGCGCGGACCCCGAGGGTCTCGGTGGCGTAGTGGCCCGCATAATACACGTTGATCCCGTACTCCATCGCGTCAAAATACGTGTGATGCGCGCCTTCGCCGGTAATGAGGGCGTCCGCGCCTGATCGTGCAGCTTCGGCGATCATGGATCCCCCGGCACCCGTTACGACGGCCACACGGTTTACTTGTGCAGGTCCTCCATCTATAAGTCGGACTGCGACTTGCAGCGCGTCCGACAACCTGGCCCGCAGGGATTCCCGCGTTTCTGAGGTCGTTCCCATGCAACCCACTTCGGCTCCCTTGAAAGTCCCGAACCCGCTCTCGATGTCGATCTCCAGTGCGCGGGCAAGCAAGGCACAGTTCCCTACGTCGGGGTGGGCATCGAGCGGCAGGTGAGCCGAGTAGAGTGCCACTTCGTTTCGTAGCAGAGTGGCCAATTTTCGGAAACGTCTTCCGGTGACGGGAGCCCCTCCATCCCAAAAAAGCCCATGGTGCACGAGCAGCAGGTCGCTCCCGCGCTCCGCCGCCGCATTGATGGCCGCCTCGCTGGCATCGACAGCTGCAGAGATTCCCCGCACTTCGACCGCTCCCTGAACCTGCAGGCCGTTGTAGGCGTTCGGGTAGTCGGGGAAGTCGGGCACCCGGAGGTAGTCGTCGACGTATCCGACGAGCGACTCAAGCTTCATGGGTCGGTACTTCGCAAGGGTCGTGCAACGGCCTGACGATGAAGATATAGGTCACGATTTCCACAGCTGGGGACTGTGGGAAGCGGCCTGTGGATAAGTATGCCTGAAGCAGCCCCGGAAGGGGGTGCCGATGACTTGCGGAAGGTGAAGTGCTGCAAGGACATCGGAGGTTTTCCCCGGCGTCGACGGCAGACGGGGCATTCAGTGGGATCCCAAGGGGGATTTGGCTTGTTTTGCACAGCGCTGGAAAGATAACCGACCTGGAGGCATCCCCGCTCGCCAAACTGTGATACCGGCCCCCTTGCCCAACCGATCTCTCGGTGCCCCGACGTGGTCAGGCCGGAGAAGAAGACGGCTGGCTGCCTCGGCTTCCCATCTTGACGGTCCCGTTGACCGTTGCACCCTCTTCCAGCACGATCCGACGGGTGTCGATCTCACCTTCGACGTCACAGGACGCCTGGAGCTCCAGCCGCGAGCCGATCACCAGGCTTCCCTTGATTCGTCCCGAAATGATCGCGTCCTGGGTGGCGATATCACCGACAACTTCACCCTCTTTGCCGATGACAATGGCCTTCCCGGCCTCCACCTGGCCCTGTATTCGGCCTTCGATCTGGATGGTTCCCTCGGTCTTGCAGTCACCCACCACGCTCATCCCGGGGCCGATGATCGAAATCGTGTTGTCCGGAGCCGCGGGGGGTTTCTGTGCCGGTCGCTGCTTGTTCATCGTCGTGTTTCCCTTTTCTTGCTGAGAGGCGTCGTGGGGATTGGCTCCGCGCAACTTTCAAGGTCGCTGGAGAATCGTCAACGGATCGACGGGTTCGTTGTCTAGCAGGATTTCAAAGTGAAGGTGCGGGGCGGTCGACCTGCCCGTCGATCCGCTCAGCGCGATCACTTCATTTTGGTGTACCGGGTCTCCCGTCTTCACAAACGTGGCCGAAGCGTGAGCATATAAACTGCGATATCCCCCGCCGTGGTCAAGGCGCACGAAGTGTCCGTAGAGGGGATCCTCGCCGGCATCGGCAACTACGCCGGCGCCCGAGGCGCGGATGTATGAGCCTGTAGGCACGGCGATGTCCAGGCCCGGATGTTCGCCCACCATTCCTTCCATCAAGGCCTGGGTCACAAATCCTCTCTCCGTGAGTGGCCAACTGGTTGGTGTCGTTTCGTTCTGAACGCGTCGGTTCAAGCCTTCACCGCTGCCGACCGGAGGCAGCCACAGGTCCGAGAGAGCTGTCGCGCGGGCGCCAAACAGCTCCGCGATTCGGCCATAGCGCGCTTGCAACGTGTCGATGTGCGTAATCAGCGTGCGCATCCCCTCAGCCTGTGCCGCGAGCGAGTCCGCCAGAATCTCTGCGCGAGGCGCTGTCGTGGCGACCCCAGCAGCGTAACCCGCCGCCAGCAGTCCAACGAGCGTACCCAAAACCAGCACAACGTGCGTCGCAGTCAACTCATAGCATCGCGAATTCGTGGATCCGTCGGCCAGCAGGACGACCGTCAGGAGCCGGCGATTTCCCGTCTTCCTATTCCAGAACATCCGACGCCTCCCTGCCAGACACCAGACCGAACAGTCTTTCAAGGTCCTGGTCGTCGTGGAAGTGGATCTCGATACGTCCCTTGCTCCCGCTTCCGCGCTTCACCATGACTCGCGTCCCGAGTACGGCACGCAGCTCCTCCTGCAATGCATATGTGACGGGATCCCGCGTGATCGATGGCCGGACCGGGCTTTGCCGGTTGTCGGGGATTCCGCTCCTGCCGGGCGGGGGAATCGGGTTGGTTCGTACGTAGTCCTCCAATCTACGGACGGACCAGCGTCCCTCGACCACCATGCGAGCGATCTTGGTGGCCCATCCCCGGTCTGCCACGGGAAGGAGCGCCCGGGCGTGACCTGGCGTCAGCTTGGCCTCTCTGAGCAGCCGCCGCACCGGCCCAGGAAGCTTCAGGAGACGGAGCATGTTGGCTACGGCGGCCCGGCTCTTCCCCACAGCCAGCGCGATGTCCTCCTGCGTGTGGCGAAACCTGTCCGCAAGCACCCTGTAGCCCTCCGCCTCCTCCAGTGCACTCAGGTTGCGGCGCTGCAGATTTTCGACAAGTGCAAGCACGAGCATGGTCTCGTCGTCGACGTTGCGTACGATTACCGGGACTTCATCCCAACCGAGTCGTGTGGCGGCTCGGAGTCGCCGTTCTCCCGCGACCACTTCCCACCCTTTGGTTGCCCCCGGTACGGTCCGGACCAGAATGGGCTGGAGCAATCCGTTCGTCCTGATGGAGGCTGCGAGTTCTTCAATCTCCTCTTCGTTGAACTCGCGGCGGGGCTGGAACGGATTGGGGACTACTGAATCGAGGGGCAGCTTGGTGATCTCGCCGGCCCCTGGCCGATCGAGGTGATCGCCGAGGAGGGCGCTAAGGCCTCTCCCGAGGCGGTTTTTCTGCGCGACGCTCATGAACTCACAGATGCCCTGGTCGTAGCCCGTCGCCGGTCCGTTCGTTCGATGACTTCCTGGGCCAACCGGAGGTAGAAGCGCGCACCCGCGGATAGGACATCGTACAGGATAATCGGCTTTCCAAAGCTCGGCGCCTCCGCGAGGCGAACGTTTCTGGGGATCGCGTTCGTGAACACCTTGTCCCCAAAGTATTCGCGGGCTTCTCTGGCGACCTGCTTCGACAGGTTGAGCCGCTGGTCGAACATCGTCAGCAGCACGCCCTCGATCTCGAGGCTCGTGTTCAGCCCCCGCTGTACGACACGCACGGTGTTGAGAAGCTGGCTCAGGCCTTCCAATGCGTAGAACTCACACTGGATCGGAATGAGTACGGAGTCGGCTGCTGTCAGAGTGTTCAGCGTCAGGAGGCCAAGGGAGGGGGGGCAATCCACCAGGATGTAGTCGTATTCGTCGCGAATCGGCTCAAGCGCGGTACGCAGAATGGTTTCTCGAGCCTCCATCCCTACGAGTTCAATCTCGGCACCCG
Organism: Longimicrobiales bacterium; assembly: GCA_965225805.1. Lineage (GTDB taxonomy): Bacteria > Gemmatimonadota > Gemmatimonadetes > Longimicrobiales > Gaopeijiaceae > BD2-11. Next base: position 153,200 of record OZ245327.1, on the reverse strand, counting down.
CCAAGTCCCGCGTCGTGCCAACCATATCCAGATAGGGGAAGTGCACCTGGCGTACCCGGGACTCAGCGATCGGACGCCCGCCAATCATAACGTCGTAGATGCTGGACACCTGGTCATGGCTCCAGAGGCCCATTCCGCTGCTGGCGTTGGCTTGCGGATCCATGTCGATGACCAGCGTCCGTTGTTCGGCCACCGCCAACCCGGCACCCAGGTTGATCGCTGTTGTTGTCTTCCCCACACCTCCTTTCTGGTTGGCGATGGTAATGACTCTCGACATAAGTAGTGATCAGACCGTTGCAGGATAGCTTTTCCACAAACCGACGAGTGCGGTCACACCGGGCGGGTCCCGTTGAAGGCCACCTCAAAGCTACCCGGCCCCGGGTTTTCAGAAAAGGTGACCGCGTACCGGCCAGATGTGAGACCGCGCCTGTTTCGAGGGCTGGCAGACATCGCGCCGGTTCCCGGAACGGCGCCGGTCACGCTCGCTACTTCTGGCGCGAGCCCCCTCGGGATCCCGCGGGATTTCTGCACGGGCCGGCTTTCAGCTACCTCCGGTGGATGCCGGAAGTGAGTACCGGACCTTCATTTCCTGGTACCGACGCGCTGCTTTCTGGTCGAGTCGTTCGCTGAGGTGTTTATCCAGCAAGGGCACCAGGTGTTCCCTCAGAAAGACTCCGCGCGCCATCCACTGGTAGTATGTCCGCCCACCGTGGTTGTAGGGACCGTACAGCTTTCCTCCGGGGAAGTGCTCCATGATCCAGGCGAATAGCGCCTTGTGATCGGTGTGCATTCGGAGGGTAATGTGGGGTTGTCGCCCATCTCCCCCGAAGTGTCCTTCGCCGACGAGGACTCCCAGCAGGAAGCCGACGTTAAAGCCTGATGACTGTTCCTGTTTCACCGTCATGTTTCCCGTGAAACACCGCTGGCTTCATCGAGTTGTTTCACCGTCATGTTTCCCGTGAAACGTTCTGGCGGAACTCGCGTCCGCTTACGGATCTCCAGCATCAGGTTTTGAAGGTCCGCCGGCGAAACTCCCGAGACTCTCGAGGCCTGCGCCAAAGTAGCGGGCCGAATCCGGGCAAGTTTCTCCCGGGCCTCGTGCGAGAGTGTCAACAGCTCCGCGTACGCGAGATCCGGCGGTATACGGAATTCCGCGCGCGCGCGAAGCTTCGCAGCCCGGTCCCGCTCGCGCTGCACATATCCACTGTACTTCAGTTCGACTTCGACCGCCAGCAGCGCGTCCGCCCAGCCCTCGTCAAGGAACGGCACATTCGCCGCCCGAACGAGCATCTCCGACTTCACCTCAGGTCTCCGCAACAAGTCCACCGCTCGTACGGTTGTGCGCACCGGGCTCGATCCCACGTCGGCGAGCGCTCCGTTCACCTGTTCCGGCCGCAGGCGGGTAGATCGGAACCATTCAAGAAGTCGTGCTTCCGTCTCAAGGCGCTCCTCGAGCGTTCGGATCTGCCTTGGAGACAACAAACCCCTCTCCCGCGCCATCGGACCCAGCCGGGTGAGTGCGTTGTCCTGTCGGAGCAGCAGGCGAAACTCGGCCCGCGAAGTGAAAAGACGGTAGGGCTCATCCACCCCCTTGGTCACCAAGTCGTCTATCAGAACTCCGATGTAGGCCTGGTCACGCTCCAAGACGAAGGGCGCTTCCCCCAAGGCGGCCAAGCCGGCGTTCGCCCCTGCTACCAATCCCTGGCCGGCGGCCTCCTCGTAGCCGGTGGTCCCGTTGATTTGCCCCGCAAAGTAGAGTCCCTCTACCGACTTGACCTCCAAGGTGTGTCGCAACTGATGAGGAAGGAAATAGTCGTACTCGATCGCGTAGCCGCAGCGAGTCATGCGCACACGCTCCAAGCCCGGCACCGTGCGAAGGAATTCGAGTTGCACCTCCGGAGGCAAGGAGGTCGACAAACCGTTCAGGTAGAGTTCCGTGGTATCCAGCCCCTCCGGCTCAAGGAACACTTGATGTCTGCGCGCATCGGGAAACCGAACGATCTTGTCCTCGATCGACGGGCAATACCGGGGTCCGCGGCCCGCGATGGACCCACCAAACCGTGCACTCCTCTCAAGGTTCTCTTGTACGATGTCCCTGAGTTCCTGCCCGGTCCAGGCGATCCAGCACAGGCGCTCGCCTGGAAATTCCTCCCGCGTGTAAGCGGAGAAGCGAAACCCTCCAGGTTCGGATGGCTGCTCCTGTAGCTGCTGATAGTCCACCGACCGTCCATCGACGCGGGGGGGAGTACCGGTCTTGAAGCGCGCCACCTCCAACTCACGACCTTCTAGCGAGCACGCCAGTTCCACGGAAGCTTCCTCGCCGGCACGCCCTCCCTCGACTCCCGCACCCACGCCCATGTGAATGCGTCCGCGAAGAAAGGTGCCCGTGGTGATGACCACGGTCGACGCCCTGATTTTCAGCCCGGCTCGGGTCCGCACACCAGTGACCCGTCCGTCTCGCAGCGTCAGGTCGGAGACCATGTCCTGAAACAGGTTCAGCGTCGGCAGTTCCTCCAGCACGCGCCGCACCGCCAGCGAATACAGGGTCCGATCGCACTGGGCGCGCGGGCCCCAGACCGCCGGCCCCTTGGACCGGTTCAGCATGCGGAAATGAATGCGTGCCGCGTCCGTCGCCCGTCCCATCACACCGCCGAGGGCGTCAACTTCGCGCGCAACCACACCCTTGGCGATACCTCCAATCGCCGGGTTGCAGCTCATCTGACCAATTCGCGCCAGATCCGGAGTAATGAGCAGCACCCGAGTTCCGAGGCGCGCCGCGGCGGCCGCAGCCTCCGCACCCGCGTGCCCGCCTCCTATCACCAGGACGTCGTAGTTCCTATCCACGATTCTCCACCCGCCATTCCATTCCGGCCCCCTTCAGCAAGGGCATGCGTCACATCCATCATCGCTGGCTACCTTCACAGATCCATCATCGCCCCCAACCAATCACAGCGTCCGCGGTCTCCCAGGTAGCCCCGACCTACTTTCCAATACAGAAGTCCTGGAACACCTGATCCAATACCTCTTCCAGGGTAATGAACCCGACAACGTCCTCAAGGGCTGTCTCCGCCGGCTTCAGGTGCGTCGCCGCCATCTCCGCCGGAACACCTGTTTCCAGCGCGCGCGCGAAGTTGTTCAGTTCCTCGACCGCCCGTTCGAGCCCGCGACGGTGGCGCTGACGGGTCAGGACGGGCATTTCCGGATCCGCCGTGACCAGCCCCCGATAGACCACGCGTGGCAGGACCCTGCTCAGCTCCCGGAGCCCCTCTCCCGTCACAACGGAGGTGGCGACCCTCCGAAGCACCCTCGTTCTCCCGCCTGTGGCGGCTCCGGGCAAGCAATCCGGTCGCCCAAAACCCGTCTTGCCCGTCCCGTCCCTTCCGTTTTCCACGGTGGTGTTCCGCGCCAGATCGGCCTTGGTCTTCAGAACCACGACCGGGCAATTCCGCTCACCCACGAATTCCAGATCGGCGTCCGAGATCCCTTCGCCCTCCTCCATGCAATACAGAATCAGATCCGCGCGTGCCAGATAGCGGCGCGCGACCTCGATCCCCAGCGCCTCGACGCGCTCCCCGGTTTCCCGGAGTCCGGCGGTATCCACCAGCCGGAATGGATAGCCACCCAACGACACCGTGGCCTCGAGCGCGTCTCGCGTGGTCCCCGGAATTTCGGTTACGATGGCACGCTCATATCCCACTAATGCATTGAAAATACTTGACTTACCAGAATTGGTACGGCCCGCCAAAACAGTCAGCGCCCCCTCCCTGAGCAACTCGCCTTCGGGTGCCGTAGCCAGCAGCTCCTGCAATCGGCGACGAGCCGCCCGCGCTTCCCCGGCCACCTCCTCGAGACTCGTGGGCGGTTCGTCCTCCTCCGGGAAGTCGACATGGTGAACGAGAAGCGCCTCCAACCTCACGAGAGCGGCACGCGCCGCGGCGATCCTTGCCGACAGCCCCCGCTCCATCTGGTGAACAGCCACGCGGTGCAATGCCCGGCTGCCACCGCCCACCAGGTCGCATACTGCTTCCGCCTGAAGCAGATCCATCTTCCCGTTCAGGTAGGCCCGTCGGGTAAACTCTCCGCGCTCGGCCATACGAGCGCCTGCCGTTAGCGCGCACTCCACCAGGAGGCCCGGGACGAGGTACCCGCCGTGGCAGGAAATCTCCACCATGTCCTCCCCGGTGTAGCTGGCGGGGGCCATGAAGCTGGTGACGATCCCGCGGTCCAGGAGTTCTCCGGATTCGGGGTCGCGCAAGGCCGCCAGTATCGCTCGCCGGGCACACGCGTCGCCGAGAGCCGGCGCGAGCGCGTCTCTGATGGAGAACGCGCCGGGCCCCGAGATCCGAACAACCGCGAGCGCCCCCGGGCCCGGAGGGGTGGCGCGCGCCACAATGGTATCCGTCAATCTGCCCCCTTGCGCCCGCCCAGCCACGCTCGGGCTGGCTTGCTTCCCGCCTAGGACGGCTTGGTTCTGGCCTTCTGCCGCTCCTTGGCGATCCAGTACTGCTGGGGCAACGTGGCGATGTTGGCGGTCGCGTAGTAGAGGTTCAGCCCCGATGCCAACCGGAAGAAGATGAAGACCATGAAGATCGGCATGAACCACAGCATCATCTTCATCTGAGGATTCACCTGCTCCATCGAACGCATGCTGACCCATTGAAGCAGGAACATGGAGACGCCGAGAAACACGGGGAGCAGATACAGGGGATCCGGCGCCGAGAGGTCCGGAAGCCAGAGAAAGGAGACACCCCGTAGCTCGATGGTGTTCTGGAATACGAAGAAGAGGGTAATGAGCACGGGGAACGGGATGAGCATCGGCACACATCCGGCCAGCGGATTGAATCCGTGTTCCCGGTACAGCCTCATCATCTCCTTCTGCTGCCGATCGGGATCGTTCTTGTATTTGGCCTGGATCTCCTTGACGAGAGGCGCGACCGCCGTATTTCTGAGTTGCGCGCGCATGGCTTTCTGGTTCAGCGGAAAAAGCACGACGCGCATCATGACCCCGAACAGGATCAGCACCCACCCATAGCCCCAGCCAAGCTGGTTGTGCAGGTAGATAAGGATGGTCGTGATGATGGCTGCGAAGGGCTGGATGACCGGCCGCAACCACCTCCAGCCAACCGGGTTTACATCTTCCAGGTCTCCACCGATCGCGGTCAGCCGGGTGAAGTCCTGCGGTCCAAGATAGACCCGGTACGCGAACGAATCGTCAGGCAGCAGGCTCTGGGCCGCAGTTACCGACACCCTGGGTTCCTCCCCGTCGCGTACATCGAGCGGGCGATGGGCGAACACCCCGCCCAGAAAGCGCCCGGCCTCCCAGTCGTCTCCCGCCATCAGCGCCAGCAGGAAGTACTTGCTCTTGAAGGCAGCCCAGAGGAGCGGGCCATCCTCCACCCGGTCGTCTTCGAACCTCCGCAGCGGCTGCTGCCGGATCCCGTCCTGGGTATGGTTGATGACGTAGGCCAGCGCCTGTTCGTCGTCTGCGGGGCGGGCCTCGTTGAACGCCAGCCCGTCGCCCAGTTCTGTGAGCAACAGACCGCGTTCAACCCCGTGGACGCGACCCTGGACCCCCACCAGGTAGGAGTCGGGATGGAACCGGTATCGGATCTCGAAGCCCAGTTGCCCATCGGCGCTTCGAAAGGCGAAAGTGAGTTCCTGTGGATCTCCTCCCTTGACCAGCGCGAGTCCATCCGCCGGAGACACCTCGAACGGCACCACGGAGAAATCGAGCGTGTCCGAGGAGGCTGCGATCCGGTTCCCGAAAGCCCCCGGCCCGCCACGCGGGAGGAGTTCGACCGGACCATCGTCCGCGAACGACCTGAATTCCGATAGCAGCGCGGACTCCAACTGTGCCCCGTAGTTGCTGAACTCGAATTCGTACAGCGGTCCGCTCACGCGGATCCGGCGCTCCGGCACCTCAGGTGGATCCGGCGGCGCTCGGGTGATGCTGGCCCCGGCAGCCTCACCCGTGGGTTCTTCGCGTACCGTGGCCGGGATGTCACTCTCGCCCCCGGCAGCATCGGGCTGCTCCGGGGGTGGACCAGGCGGGAACAGCAGATTCGTGCCGAAGAGCACTCCGATCATGAGAACGATCGCGAGGACGAAGCGAAGTTCCGGTCTCATCGCCCCCTTCCTGATATCGTCGAGTTTCCTACAGACCCATCTCGGGTCTTCAGGACACCTTCGCTGCCACTCCTCTCGCGGGATGCGCACCCCGGCACTGGATCGAATCCCTGTCCGCCGAAGGGGTGACACCGGCAGATCCGCCGCAACGTCAGCCAGCATCCACCGAGCGTCCCGTGGCGCTCCAGCGATTCCACGGCATACGCGGAACAGCTCGGCACAAAACGACAGGCCGGCGGCGTGAGAGGGGAGATGGTCGCCTGATAAAACCGAATGCCGCTTACCAAGAACTTCAGAGTAGCTCCTCGGTCAGCATCACCAGTTGATTCCTGAGCCGCTGAAACGACACGCCATACGCTTCACGTCTCGCCCTGACGAGGAAGTCCAATCCCCCGGGAAGGGTGTCCAGGCGCGGCAGCACATCAAGCCGCCCGATCTCCCGCAACCGACGCTTTAACTGGTTGCGGCGCACGATGGTGTGCCCGTACTTGGGCACGACCACCCCGAAGCGGGCACAAGAAGCGGCGCAAGTCGCGAGGAAGACGTCGACCTCGGACGTCCTTCGTCGCTTCCCCCGCCTCAGCAACCTCCGAATGTCGCCGGACCGCCGAATCCGCCGCAAGGGCGGGAAGCGAACATTCGTCGAGGGCAACGGCCCGTTGTCCGGTGAGCCGGCTACTTCGAGCCGACCTCCACGATCAGCCGGCGACGACCCCTTCTCCGCCGCCTGGCCAATGTCTTGCGGCCTCCCCGAGTGCTCATTCGCGCGCGGAATCCGTGGGTGTTCTTTCTCTTTCGATTCCGTGGTCTGTATGTCGGTCTCATGAAGAACGTTCGTGGTTGGAACTACGCGCCTCCGATACGCGACCCGTGAGCGCGGTCGATGAACACACGGCACGGGCGAGCAACCTACCGGAAATCTGCGTGGGCCGTCAACCCCGGTGCTCCTTCCTCCGAGAGCTGCCTCAGCATGTTTTGGGTCAAAGCGCAATTGACTTTTCCACATCTCGGGGGTACCGTTGCATCTTCTTCGATCCAGGGGTACCCGGACACCCCCGGTTCTGGCTTCCCGGCGTCAGCTCCTCCTCTGATGGAACTATCGGCTTCCGAAATCTGGGCTCACGCGCTGGCGGCCGCGAGAAGTTACCTTCCCGAACAGAGTTTCCAGACCTGGCTTTCCGGTACCGAGGCCGTCGGTTTCTCGGACAACGAGCTCCTCGTCGAGGCTCCCAGCCAGTTCCATGTGGAGTGGATCGAGGACAAATACGGCGCCTTTCTGCGCAAGAGCATCGAGCAGAGACTCGGTCGACCGCTGTCCGTGTCCTATCGTTCGTCGACCGCGCACGCTGCCCCGCCAGCCTTTACTCTCGCCCCGGGTTCTCCTTCGTATCCCTCTACCTCCTATGGATACAGCATCGCCGAGGCAAAGGCGGGCTTCCCCTCCGACAAGCTGAACGAACGCTATACCTTCGATCGCTTCGTTGTGGGCAACAACAACCAGCTCGCCGTCGCCGCGTGCCGTGCGGTCGCCGATAAGCCGGCCCGCATGTACAACCCCCTGTTCGTCTATGGAGGCGTGGGGCTCGGAAAGACCCACCTGATGCACGCGATCGGCAACTACCTGCAGCAGCACGCTCCGGAACTGCGCATCGCGTACGTTCCCACCGAGCAATTCACCAACGAGCTGGTCACATCCATACAGGAGGGAGCGACGCCAGGTTTCCGGCGGCGCTACCGTCTGATCGACCTGCTGCTCGTTGACGACATCCACTTTCTCGAGGGAAAGGAGCGGACCCAGGAAGAGTTCTTTCACACCTTCAACGCCCTCTACGACGCGCAGAAGCAAATCGTCCTTACCAGCGACCGTGCCCCCAACAGCCTACCCGGCCTGGAAGATCGTCTGGTATCGAGGTTTGCCTGGGGCCTGGTCGCCGACATCAAGCCACCGGACTACGAAACCAGGATCGCCATCGTACGGAAGAAGGCCGCGTACGACGGACTCTTTCTCGAGGACGACGTCATCGACCTGGTCGCCCGTTCCTGTACCTCATCGGTGCGGGAGATGGAGGGCGCCATCATCAAGCTTCTGGCCTTCTCATCACTGACGAACCAGGAAATCACTCTCGCGCTTGCGCACGAAGCTCTGAAGGAAACCCGCCTCCCGACGGACACGCCCTCTCCGTCCATGTCCCTGACGGACATCCTGAGAGCAGCCGCGAGGGCTTGGGGGGTGGAGCCCAAGGGACTCGTCTCGAAGCGGCGCACGCGCGACCTAACCGTGCCGCGCCAGGTCGCCATGTATCTCATCAAGGAGATTCTCGACCCCCCGTTGACCCGTATTGGAGAGGCCTTCGGCGGACGTGACCACTCCACCGTCATTCACTCGATCCGGAAGGTGGATCGGGATTTGCAGGCCGACGAGGACTTCGCGCAACGCGTTTCACAACTGCGCGCGGAGATCCTCAGGAGAGGAGTTTGAAAGCTGTTCATACTTCGGGCACAAATCTGGAAAACCTCCGGGACTACCCCGCACCGGGATGCTCCTCCGTGGATTCGTGGGAAACCCGATGCTTTTCAACAACCGGAATCCACGGCATGCGTCCATTCCTGATACCTTTGGTCTGAACCAGGTTACAGGTTTGGAGACAGGGTTTTCGACAATTTCACAGCCTCTACTACTACGACTTGTTTCTCATAACAGGATAGAATTCAAACCAACCCCTCGTGGATTCGTTCAAAACCACAACCAAAGCTTCAGGATGCGATCTACATGAAACTCGCATTGACTCGGCAGAACCTGTACCAGGGACTCACCGCCGTCTCGCAATCCGTTCCGGCTCGGACGACCCTGCCGGTTCTCTCGAACATTCTCTTCGACGCTACGGACCAGGGCCTCTGGATCACCGCCACCGATCTGGATGTCACCGTCCGCACCCGCGTCCCCGCGGAGGTTCAGGAAGCAGGCTCTTTGACGGTGCCGGGAAAGAAGATCCAGGAAATCGTCCGGGCGCTTCCGGATCAGCCGGTGCTGGCCAGCACGCTGGGGAGTCAGATGGAGCTGGTGTGCGGCAAAAGCCGCTTCAAGCTGAACGGCCTGCCCGCGGACGATTTTCCCACTGCGCCCCACCTCGATTTCGATCGTGCCTGGCGCACCTCCGGGGCCGATCTGCTGTCTCTCATCCGGCACACCTCCTTCGCGGTCTCGACTGAGGAGAGCCGCCCGATCCTGAGCGGGGTGCTCTGGGAACTCCGGGGAAACGAGATGAGAATGGTTGCAACCAACGGCCATCGGCTGGCTCGGATGTCGGTGAAGACTGAATCTTCCGCGCCCCCTGCCTCGAATCTCATCGTTCCCCCCGCCGCGTTGAGGCTGGTCCAGCGCCTGTTTGGCGACGAGGACGAACTTGAGCTGGGCCGCGACGGCAATTTTCTGGGCTTCCGTTCGGGATCGACTGAGATCTACACCCGGCTGATCGACGGGACATACCCGAACTACAAGCAGGTCATCCCCAAGGACAACGACAAGGTTGCGGTGGTAGACAAGAGCAGTCTCTTGGCCGCAGTCAGGCGCATGGACGTGGTCGCGAGCGACCAAACGCATCGCATCAAGCTCAGTTTTTGCGGTAGCCGGATGAACCTGAGCGTCAGCACTCCCGATCTGGGCGAGGGATACGACGAGGTGGGTCTGGGCTATGAAGGGGACGATATCGAGATCGGATTCAACGCCAGCTACCTGATCGAAGTCCTTCAGCACATGCCCACGGACGAAGTGCGTCTGGCGTTCAAGGCACCGGAGCGCGCCGCGACGGTCGAGCCGGTCCCGGCGGAGGACGCAAGCGAGATCGACTACCTCTGTCTGGTGATGCCCCTGCGGCTGCTGGACTGACGGGCTGTACCAGGGTAACGACGCGCTGTACGGCGGGGATGATTGATCGCCTTGCTCGCTCCTTCTACCCGTCCCGGGCCTGGCGAGCGGCTGAGAGGAGTTCGCTGGCGGGGAACACGGATGTCGCGGCGTAGCCGGCGGCGGCGATTCGCTCTCGGGCCCCTTCCTCGCGATCAACGAGCGCAAGCACCGCGAGCACCCGGACGCCGTGCTCCTCCAAGGCTTCGATTGCCTTCAGCGTGCTGCGACCGGTCGTCATGGCATCCTCGATGATGACCACGCGCGCATCCGTTGGAAGACCACCTTCGATCCGGCGGCGAGTCCCGTATTCCTTGGCGTCCTTGCGGACGGAAAAGGCATCGATGGGGTGGCCCTCCTCCCAACTTTGGCGGGCGATGGCGTAGGAGATCGGGTCTGCGCCCATTGTCAGGCCACCGACGTGGGTGGGATCCAGTGCGGCGTTTCGGAGGTAACTGAGGCATACCCGGCCGACCAGGGCCTGTCCGTGGGCGGTCATCGTAGTTGCCCGCGCGTCGACGTAGTATGAGGAGTGGGCACCGCTGGCGAGGGTGAACTTGCCGAGCCGGACGGATCGCTCGACGAGCAGGGAAAGCAAGCAGTTGCGGGCTTCCATCGCAGACGGCTCCCGGTGGAGTGGCGGTGGGGATGGTAACTGCGGCGACGCGCTCTGGCGGACCGGAGTGTACAGGACTGACAGCTGGCAGGGCCGTATATTGATGCGGCCAGCTCTGCATCGTCAATCCAGGGGCAGAAGTCGACAGGGGGACCGGCGTGACGGGGAAGTTCAAAACGTGGTGGGTTTGGACGGCCGCCAGCGCGGCGGTCTTGTCCGCGTGCGATGCGACGATCGTGGAGCCCAACCTGCGCTTTGGTCAGTCCGGCCAACTCGTCGTGGAGGTCCTTACTCCCCGACCCGCGTTTCCGACGCAGAGTCCGGTGTCCGCCCCATTCCCTGCTTCGGTCGAGGGTGAACTCCGACAGATCCTCACTTGGCGGTCGAACGGCGCTTGGCAGTTGTTCGAGAGCATCGCCTATCGGGGCGAGATCGGCAGCGAAGCCACCACCCGGAGTCCGGGAATTCCAGGGGCATTCGCGTCGGCATTCGCGTCGGTCATCACTCACATCAACGGCACGGGACCTCTCGGTCTGTTCATCGATGTCCTCGATCCTGGCCTCAACCCGGACTGCGATGCCGACGACCAGGCCCGGGTAACGCTCTGGATTCAGGATGAAATGCGACGCGTCGAGAGAAGCTGGACCCGGTGTTCGCGTGGGCCGCTTGGATCGCTGAACCCTTCGGGGTCGGGGCCGGACCTACATGCCAGCCGAGTGATCAACGTTTCCAAACTCATTCACGACTACACCCTGGGAGACTCAACCACCAGCGCCTTTCATGAGAGCATACCGTTCGCAACCCTCGACAAGGGGGCAAAGCCGGGCGAACTGGAAGTGGCCCCCCGGGTGTTCTTCGGGGGACCCGGTGCGGACGACGAGCCGGGCGACTGGAGGGGCTTCTGGGGGTGGCACGCCGGCAGAGCGCCGCCTCCGGATATCGACTGGTCAACGGACATGGTGGTGTTCGCCGGCGACGGAGCGCGGTATGAGGCGGGGAACACCGTAGAGATCAGGCAAATCGTGCCCGTTCTCGATGGCGCATTCGTGAGGCTCGTGGAGTTGGTGCCCGGAGATTTCTGTTCGCCGGCTGCGGTGGTGCAGACCCCCTACCACATGGTGGTCGCGCCGAGGACGCTCCAACATGTTCAGTTCGCCGACCTGACGGAAGAGCGCGTCCCCTGTGGCCTGTGAGGGCAGCGCCGGCGAAGATTGCACGTAGAACGCATGCCCATGCGTTGCCCGCAAATCCGGAGAGGAGATCGTAAACGGTGCCGCTTCGTCGCCTGTACGTGCTGGTTCTGGTGGCTTTCGCGGTCATCTTCACGGCCACGAGCAGTTGGATAGCATTGTCCGTTACCAGCCGGGCACTTGAGGACGAGCTGGACGCCAAGCTGCTGGTCGCCGCGGGGGTAGCGGCGGAGACCGGCTTCGAAGCGCGGGACCTCCTCCTTCTGGTCCCCGGCGACGAAGGAAACCAGTTCTGGCGGGGGGCCTACGATCGCCTGCGCAGCCTGGTCGAGCGCGGTATTGTGGACGCGGCCTGGATCATTCGCCGCGAAAGTTCGCCGTCTCCCGAAGCAAGCGCGGTGCGCGGCGGCGAGAGAGGCATCGATCAATCACCTGCCTATAGGGCCATCGTGTCGACGGAGTCGGCCGACTCCGTACCGATCATCGGAAACCCGATCTTGATTTTTTCCGTGTACGGTCCCGAGCTGAACCAACTCTGGGGGGATGGGTCGGCCACCACAACCCTCTTCGAAGGTACGGACGGACGCTCGTACAAGTACGGTTTCGCGCGCCTGGAGGACTCCGATGTCGCTTTGGCCGTGCTCATGAGCGCCGATTACCTCGCGCCCCTGGCCCGGCTGCGGAGGTCGGTGCTGATCGGCTCCGGACTGGCGATCCTGCTCTCCGTCCTGGTGGCTGTCGCTCTCGCCGGCAGCATCGCCAAACCTCTGGAGCGGCTAAGCAGAGTGGCGCTTCGCATCCAGCGGGGCCGAATCAACCGGCCCGTCGCGGGAGAGGCAGGCGTCGAAATCGGTCGTCTCGCGCGGGCCATGGAACGCATGCGCCAAGGCATCATTCGGCGCGACGAGTACCTCCGGCTCATGCTCGCACAGGTCGCGCACGAAATCCGTAATCCCCTGGGTGGTCTGAAGCTCTTCGCGGCCATCGCGGCAGAGAGCACCGACCCGGAGGAGCGCGCCCGACTGTTCCGAAAGATCCAGGCCGAGGTGGATGCTCTCAACCGCATCATCACCGACTTTCTGATGTACGCGCGGCCCCGCGCTGCCGAGTTGAAGCTGCACGACATCCGTGCGCCGCTGCGGGAAGCAGCAGAGCTGGTTGCGACGCAACTGGCGTCGGCGGGTGGCGGGCTTGAAATAGAGCTTCCGGATACGGAGCTGGAAGCGGTTGCAGATCCCGGTCAAGTCAAGCGCATGGTTCTGAACTTGCTGCGAAATGCGGCCGACGCCGGCGACCGGGTGTGGCTCAAGGGCGAATGGCGCAACGGGGAGGTGGTGATCTCCGTTCGTGACAACGGGCCTGGAGTCGCGGAGTCCATGCGCGCGCGCATCTTCGAGCCGTTTGTGACGAGCAAGGAGAAGGGCGCGGGGCTGGGACTCGCGATCGTGGGTGGCGTTGCGCGGGCGAACGATGCCCGGGTAGAACTGGTTTCCCACGACGGGTCTGCTGGGAATGGCGCCGAGTTCCGCCTATATTTGCCGGGCTCAGAGGAGTTCCCGGTCGCGCGCGGCGGAGCGCATGCCCATTAGCGTCCGCCGCCGCGCACACATCACTACCGGCCATCCGGGAGTCGCGGCGCTGGCAGGGCACATCGTTCCCCAAGGGAGCGGGCTTACGCCGCCGGGGCTTCTGCCCGCCTTTAGTTTCCTCCCACCGCCCGCAGGGGCCAGCTTCGTGATGCCATGGCGCGAGTGCTGATTATCGACGATCACGATACGATCCGCGAGGGACTGGAACTGCTCCTGCGGAAACACGGTCATGGAACCTACTCGGCCGAAAACGGCAGGCGGGGCCTGGATCTGTTCGACGAACACGGAGCCGACCTGGTCATCACCGACCTCAGGATGGCGGGCATGGACGGCATCGAGGTGCTCCGGCAGATACGCGCGCGAGCGCCCGAGACCGACGTGATGGTGATCACGGCCTTCGGCACGGTGGACCGGGCGGTCGAGGCGATGAAGCTGGGGGCGGTGGACTTCATCACCAAACCGTTTTCTCCGGAAGAGTTCGCGGTAAAGGCGGGGCGTCTGCTGCGGGAGCGCGCAGCGCGCGAAAAGCTGCGCCGTGAGAACGTGGCGCTGCGGGTTGAGAACACTTCCCTGAAGGAGCAGACCGAGGCCCGCTACGGGGAGATCATCGGAGAAGCTCCGGCGATGAAGCAGGTGTTTCGCTGGATCCGACGAGTGGCTCGGAGCGAATCGACGGTGATGATCTACGGTGAGTCGGGAACGGGCAAGGAGCTCGTGGCCCGCGCCATTCACGCCAGTTCGTCCCGCAAGGACGGTCCCTTCATCCGCGTCAACTGCGGAGCTCTCGCGGAGAGCCTGCTCGACTCCGAGTTGTTCGGACACGAGAAGGGTGCATTTACAGGTGCGGACCGGAAGCGCCGGGGACGCTTCGAGCTCGCGGACGGTGGGACCATCTTTCTTGATGAGATCTCCACCATCTCCACCATGACGCAAGTCAGGCTCCTGCGCGTGATCCAGGAGCGCGAGCTGGAGCGAGTCGGCGGAGAGCAGACGCTTTCGGTTGATGTGCGCATCATCGCGGCGACAAATACCCCCGCGGACGAACTGCTGGCCAGCGATTTTCGCAAGGATCTCTTCTACCGCCTCCACGTCGTCCCGATTCTGCTGCCGCCGCTGAGAAACCGGATCGAGGACATCCCTCTCCTGGTGGACCACTTCATCGGCAAGCTGCGCGATCGCACCAATTCCAGGGCCGACGGAGTTGCGAAGGGAGCGATGAACATGCTGACCCGCTACCCGTGGCCCGGAAATGTGCGCGAGCTGGAGAACGTGATCGAGCGGGCGCTCGTGCTGGCGGGCGGTCCCGTGATCGATGTGGAGGATCTGCCCCCCATGAGCGCCGGCGACATTTTGCCCGACCCGGGCGACCAGCCCCTGCCGGCCGACGGGATGAACCTGAACAAGATGGTCGAGGGTATCGAAGAGAGACTGCTCAGGCAGGCACTCGAGCGGGCCGGAGGCGTCAAGGCCGAGGCGGCCAGATTGCTAGGGCTGAAGTCGAGCGCGTTCTACTACAAGCTCGAGAAATACGGTATCGACGCGTAACCGAGGCGAGTCATGGCCTCATCGGCCGCACGGGGTAACGGACGAAGGCCGGGAAGCTTGTTCCGGCTGGTCATGTTGGCGGCGGGTCTGTCCGCGATCCTTCCGGCGGGTACGCAGGCACAGGATGTCGACCGCTCCGGGTATCTCGCGGCCGAGAGTGCCTACAGTGCCGCCCTGAGGGCTCGCGATCTCGCGCGCGACCTGCTCGATGACGCCATGGACCAGGCAACCGAGGGTCGCGAATCGGGTGATCAGGCGCGGTACGGGCGTGCCTTGGCAATCTATCAGGAGAGGGCGGAGGAGCTGGAACTGAGCAACCGGCTTCTAGCCGATGCCGCCGGCCGGTTGGACCAGGCCCGGCGCGCCTACCTGGAAAGCGTACTCGCCCAGCTCGACGGGCTTTTCGAGGAGTTTGCCCAGGCAACGGATGAGCGCGAGCGAGACCTCCTCGCGCGCCGTATCGACAACCTGTACGACGAGGCCGACCAGCTTGCCCGCCCCGTCGAGATCAACGACGACCCATTTCCCGAAATCAATATCGACCCGGGGGACACTCGGGATGACATCAGAGCCAAGGCGGATCTGCTCGAGCGGCATGCGGCGCGTTATGGACAGCTGTTGCTCGACATCGACGCTCAGATCGATTTGCTTGAGCAGCGGCGGCGCCATGCACGCATGGCGCAGGACTTCGGGGCGGATCTCTCCCGCTTCGACGACCTGCGGGTGCCTGTGGGCGCCCCGGACGCGGCGTCCGAACATTCGGAGGGCCTGACCGGACCCGAGGAGTTGTCGCAACGCCTTGAGGAATTGAATCGGTCCAGGGAGTTTGTGATCGAGAGGCGAGACATCGCGCTGGCTCGAGCCGTGGAGTTTCGCCAACGGATCGGAGATGCGCGCGTATGAGCCGCTCCATCCGGATCGCGACTCTGATCATCCTCATGGGGCCGGGATGGCCTACGGCGCTCTCTGCCCAGGGACGCTGGACGGATATCGTCTTCACCGGTGGAATGACAGGGGAGCTGTATCGTGGGGGCATCCCGTCCGTGACGCTTCCGGTGGTCGACAGCGTGGACGCGGCTTCGGCCGCAAGCGGTGAATTCGGGCTCCGGGGGGTCCTGAACTCGAATCCCAACGGTTCCGGCGGCTTCAACGTCAGGTTTGATGGAGGTGTCCGGCAATTCGACGCGTATGGCTTCAAGCTGCGCGACTACGCGCCCCGAGTGTGGAGCGGATTGGTAAACGCCGATTTCCGCAGAACAACGGGCCTGGGCGTCTTCCAGCTCCGCGGACTGGCACGAGGCCGCAAGGTGGTGGACCGCACGCCCATTCCCCTTTTCCTGCAGCCGGGTTATGCAGACTACGAGGGTTCGGTTCTCTTCCGCACCCAGGCAATTGGCGGGGCCTACTGGGATGTGGGCGTCCAGGGCGGTCGCTCCGACTACCACGCGCAGGATATCGTGCCGCAACTGGATCTGCTCGACCGCAACAAGCTTGGAGTCGAACTGGGCGCGTCACAGGTGCGGGCGTGGAACGGAGGAAGGCTGACGATGCGTTTCTACGGATCGTTCACCGAGTTCCGGTATCCGAAGCAGGGTACCGCTTATGCCCCCGATCCCTTTCGGCGGGACCAGGCCTACCAGGCGGGCGCGCTGTGGGCGTACGATGGACGGGAGTCGTCTGAGGAGTTGGAGTCACCGGAGTCGCCGGGGATCACGGCAGAGGTCGGAATCCAGGGCACCATGAACAGGTCCAACGCGGGTCGCACGGAATACAACGCAGTTTCGCTGAACGCCAGTGTGTCGACGCCCCTGCCGGCGGATATGAGCCTCAACGTCCGGGCGGTTCTCACCGCGAAGGACTACCTGACCGAGACGGAGTTCGCCCGCCTGATCCCGGGCGAAGAAGCAGACAATGCGTCGACGGTGTACGTGGAAGTGAGCCGGTTTCTGAGCAACACCGTTAGCGCCGCGGTGCGTGCCGGCTGGACTCGAGCTGAGACGGATATCGGCGACGCCTACTTCGTGCGCTACGGCACGACCGTCTTTCTTCGCTATCGGCCCTGAGGCGCGGATCCGGTAGAATCCTCAGGCGCCTCCAGGCGGACCTCGATACATGGACGGGGTCGAGCGCAGGACCCTGAAGGAAGGCCAGATACGACGATGCCCCGGAGGCATCGCCCTCCGGGGCATCGCGTACACTGGGCAACCAGAGTTCGCGCTGGGAACAATAGCTCCGGCGGCAGGACTCGAACCTGCGACCCGGTGGTTAACAGCCACCTGCTCTACCAACTGAGCTACGCCGGAAAACTGTCTACGATAGCCGAAAACCGTACCGTAGGCCAGCCAACGTGTCAAGTTGCGTGCTCGGCAGCCTCGAAGACGCCGCGCACGGCGGGGCCGATATCGTGGGCGAGAGCCCACATCTCCTGAAACCGCGATCGCACGCGATCGACTTGTCGGCCCCTGTAGAGCACGGCGAGCGCAGGACCCCGGAACGGATAGGGGATCTGGAACCAGTGGGCACCCACGAGCACTGTGGGGCGTCCGTCGGAAGAAACGAAGATGGAGAAGTTGGGCGCCCAGTCGAGCAGAGGCGCGCACCGAACCCGGAGGCGTTCCTCGGCCAGCAGGCGCATCACAACACGCAGATTGTCGCTTCGCTGGGGGTCGGCCAGCATCGCTTCCGCCTCGAATTTCAGCGACGCGGCGTTTATCTCGGTTACGAGCACCCGCAGCTTCTCGACGGTGGCCAGCTCTTCGTAGGCGAGGTCGATGCCCGACAGCCGGACTCGGTCCACGGCTGCATCGATTTGTCGCGCCTCCCCGGCGAGGTCGCCATAGGCCTTCCGAAGATTCCTGCGGGACCGGTCATGTATGAGTTCGCTGTACGTTGCTTCCATGCGCTAATCAAGCGGGAACCCGGGGGCGATGGAATGGCGGGATGGGGCGAGGAGCCCCAGGCGACGTGCAGATGCGCTTCTGCCGGTTTGGGAGTCACGCGGGCGGAGTCGAAGGACAGCGGTTGCCCTCCACTCCGGGATGAGCGATCTAAATACAGGACCAATCTGTCCAAGGAGAGCTGCTACCCATGTCGCGCCCTGTTCTGCGCCGCTACGCGGCGTGTGTTGTGCTCTTTCTTGCGGCCGCCTGTGCCGTTCCCGGACCGGAGCCGCATCCCCGTCTCATGGTGATGGTGGTCGTGGATCAGCTCACTCCCGATCTGCTGGTCCGTTACGGCGAACATTTTTCGGGCGGGCTTCGCCGGTTGCTCGACGAAGGGTTTCACTTCCGCAACGCCGCGCACGACCACGGGGTGACAGAGACCGCGCCGGGACATGCCACCCTCTCGACGGGTGTCTTGCCCAGGACCCACGGAATCGTCGCCAACGACTGGTACGAATTCGACAGCGTGGGCGAACCAACGTACGTGTATGCTGTCGCCGACAGCCTTTCTCCCATCGTCGGCATTCCGGGGCGACCCGGCCGCTCTCCACTCAACCTGAAGCGGGCAGGCCTGGCCGACTGGGTTCTTGGCGCCGACTCCGGTGCGCACGTGGTTTCGGTTTCCAAGAAGGATCGAGCGGCGATATCGATGGCGGGAGGCGCCCCGGGCCATGTGTACTGGCTTGATGCTGAACAGGGGCGCTACGTGACGTCGACCTGGTACCGGCAGGAAGTTCCCGACTGGCTCGAAGAGTTCAACCGGGAGGCGCGGACACGTTTTCTGTCCGACTCGGTGTGGAACAGCACCATTCCGCCGGGACTGGAGCAGGCAGTGCCGCGCGGAGATGAAGCGCCCTACGAGGGAGACGGAATCCACACGACCTTTCCCCATCGATTCGCCCTGGAAGGCGAGCCGTCATCGGCTTCGGGTTTCAACGAATGGATGGCCGAGCGGCCCATGGTGGACGCCGCGACGCTTGAACTCGCGATGACGGCGGTGCGCAAACTGGGCATGGGGGATGATGACGTCGTGGACTACCTGAGCGTCTCGCTTTCGCAGGTCGACTATGTCGGCCACCGCTACGGGCCGCTCAGCGTGGAGCAGTTCGACACCCTTCTTCGACTCGATCGGCTGCTCGATACGTTTCTCACCTTTCTTGACAGCCGCTTGGGTCCGGGAGGTTGGGTGCTCGCGCTGAGTTCGGACCACGGAGTCCAACCGGTCCCGGAATACCAGCAGGGGATCGGACAGCCGGGAGGCCGCGTCGGACGCGCAGAGCTTCGGGCAGCCGCCCGGAGGGTGCGAGACGCTGTTGCGGGCGCGGGTGATGTGGAATCGACCTCGGCGGCGAGAGGCTCGAACAACTGGACTTCGTCGCAGACGCCGTAACGGAAGCGGAACTCGCGGGCGAACCTTCCGCCGACTCGCTGATCAGGTTGCAGCAGAACTCCTACTATCCCGGGCGCATGCCGGGGCCTCTGCACCGCTACGGGGTGCATCTGGAAATCCGTTTGGCGCCGGGAACGGTCGAGTACTCAGTGGAATCGACCTCGGCGGCGAGGCTCGCCGCCGAGGCCCTCGAACAACTGGACTTCGTCGCAGACGCCGTAACGGAAGCGGAACTCGCGGGCGAACCTTCCGCCGACTCGCTGATCAGGTTGCAGCAGAACTCCTACTATCCCGGGCGCATGCCGGGGCCTCTGCACCGCTACGGGGTGCATCTGGAAATCCGTTTGGCGCCGGGAACGGTCGAGTACAGGGGGCGGAACCAACCATGGGTCGCCGTATTGGCACGACCGCCACGTGCCGTTGATCCTGCTCGGAGCGGGAGTCAAGGGCGGGAGTTCGGACGAACGGGTGCGCACCGTGAATGTCGCACCCACCTTGGCCGCGTTGGGGAGGATCCCGGCGCCGGCGGATTTGCCGGGCCGCAACCTGCTGCCCTAGCGGAAGTCGCTCTCGCCCAGCCAGTGGCCTTGCCGGGGCCTTTCCTGGGGTGTAATACCGGGGCCCTACCCGGGGCTCACTCTATCTTCCCCTTCTTTGCAATGCCCTGAGATTCTCGATCCAGCGGTGGATTCCCAGGTTGGCCGCGGCTTTCGCAGCGGTCTCCGCAACCTCATCCCGCAACGGAAGGGAATGGCGCAATCGCAGGCGCGCCTCCTCGAACTTGAGCCTCGCCCAAGGGGCCGGTTGAGAGGTTTCGATCAGTCCTGCGATGTCGCTGATCGAATCCGCGCCCCGGCCGATGAATCCGCGCCATTCACTCATCTTTGCCTTGAACAGTGCGAACGTCCATGGATCCGCAAACCATTTTGCGGGTGGCTTGGCCATGCGGCTTTCCATCTTGCGGGCTCGCTCCAGCTTGCCCAATCGTAGCGCCGCCAGCCCTGCTCCGGAATGGCTGACAATCCCGAGATGGCGGCCCATTCCGGGTGTCCACCATTCCCGTGCGCGGGTAAAGTGCTCCGCTGCTTCCTCCAACTCCATTTCCTCCAACGCCAGCTCTCCCAGCCTGCAAGCCAGAGCGACATGGGATTCGCAGGTATTGACATTGGCCAGGACTGTCTCTGCCCAGGCAAACCAGTTCCGTGCGCGGTCCAGCTGTCCAATCACGAGGTACCCCGCCCCTACATTGGCCAGCAGATTGTAGCGCTCGACGAAATCGTCGCCTTCCGCGGCCAGGGTTTCGCCCTCTTCCGCCGCCGCCGTGGCTTCGGGATCGTTAATGAGTCCCCTTACGCCCTGAATCGCGATCAGCCGTCCCAAAGCCCGGAGAAGCTCATCTTGCGCGCGTGTCTGCCGGGCGATGGAAATCGCCTGGCGCACATGCTCGAGCGCGGCGTCGAAATCACCTTGAGGATGGAGCGCGAGACTGGCATGCAACCAGCCGCGCGACCTCGGCTCAACCTTGTCCAGTAGCTTTCCTGCCCGAGCCACGAGTCTGTCTGCCTGGCTGGCCTGCCCTTCGCTCCTGTGGATCTGGAGTTCCAGGTCGACGGCCTTGGCGAACGCCTTCCAGTGCCTCGCCTGCTCGGCGCTGCTTCGGTACTCACGGGCCCGGACGATGGCCTTCCTCGAAGAACAGGCGCCGCAGCTCGCGAGCAGCTCGATGCGCTGGATTTCCGCGACCAGCGCGCTCTGGGGCCGTTTGATCTCCCGGAGCTGCAATGCCGCCTCGGCCAACCGCGCCGGGGCGGCAGCGACGTCCCTGCGGACGTAGTGGAGGCGAGCGAGACGGACGGCGATCCTTGCCTGGGCCAGGGGATCGTCGGTATTCAGGCGAGCGAGCGAGAGTAATCTGGAGGCTTCCTCGACGGCGAAGGACTTCTCTGCGACGCGGGCTCCGGCGAGAGCGTGTTGGAGAGCCCGACCCCGCATGCGAGCGTGGTGGTAGTGTACCGCCAGTTCTCCCGGAGTGGCGGTGGGCTCTACCTCCTCCAGATGACAGGCTACTTGACCGTGGACCCATGTCCTGCGCACCGCGTTCATTCGATCATAAACCGCGTGACGGATCAGCTGTTTGCGCACGACGAAACCACGCGGATCCCATCCGACCAACTGACAGCGCTGCAACTGGTCGAGTGCTTCCATGCACTCCTTGGACGTCAGGCCCGCCAGTTTCGACAGCGGCGGAACGTGCAGGGGGTGTCCGCAGACACTGAGCACCTGCAATGTGCGCTCGGCGTCGTCGTCCAATTGCGCTAGTCGGTCCGCAAAGACCCGCGCGAGCGAGGCCGGGAGCGGTACGAAGTCTTCCGGATCCAGGTTTGGCAGGCGTTGTCCCGCCAGATGTTGCTTGGTCAGCTCCAGAATGAAGAGCGGGTTCTGGTCACCAAGCTCGACGATTCGGTCCCGCGTCGCGACCTCGATCGGAGTCGCCGCAACGGTGTCGACCAACTCGTTGGCGGCGTCCAGCGAGATTTCCGATAGGTAGAACTGGCTCGGCTCGCACTGCATGGTGGGATTGTCCAGAAACCGGGTGATGGGATCTTCTGCCCGCAAGCACTCGGTCTGAACTGCGAGTACGATGGCCAGCGGGAGGGAAGGCCATCGCTCGCCGACGTATCGGAGGGCCGCAACGGAATTCCGGTCGGCCCAGTGGAAGTCATCGATGAAGAGGATGGTCGGGTCGTTTTCGGCGATCACCAGAAGCAGCTGCCGAACGGCTTCCAGAAGTCGACGCGGGACTTGATCAGGTTCAACCGCGGGTAGTTCGGGAGGAGGCCCCGGCCCGGTGTGGAATTCCGGCAGGAGCTCGAGCATGGTCGAGCGCCACGGATCCGTGAGCTTGTGGATGTCGGCTGCAATATCGGAGGCTGACAGGGCGTCCAGAACGGAGTTGAGGAAGACACCGCGCTCGAACTCCGACGCTCGGCTCCGGAGTACCCGGACACCGCTGACGAGGCCCCTGGCCAGGGATTCCTCGACGAGGCGCGTCTTGCCGGCTCCGCGTTCCCCGCGGATGACAACCAGGCGCAACCCCTCTCCGGGGCGAGGGCGCATCGCGGCCGGGAGCGCGGTCACTTCGTCGGCGCGCCCGATCAGGGGCGCTCTGCTCTCGAAGTGAGCGGCGACCTTCGCACCGGCCTCTGAACCCATGTCGCGTATGCGGTCGACCAGCGACAGCGTCTCGGCCGCGGGAGCCCAGTCCTTGTCGTTGAGTTCGGAGCGCTCGGCGAAACTGAGGAAAGCCGCCTCCGCCTCGCGTAAGCTTCCGCACATGGCCCCCGAACGAATCAGCATTCGCAGAGCCCGTTCGTCGTAGGGGTCCACCGAAAGCAGTGCTCGAGCCGGCGCGAGCGCCTCCTTCCAGCGGCCCTGACGAGTCAGGCGGGCCCACTGTTCGGCGGAAGCCTGTCGGATCTTGGCGCGCAGCTCCAGTCCCTTGGCATCCAGCCAGTCGGAGAACGCGTCGGTGGGAGGCGTGGTCAGTTCGGAAAGAAGCCCCCGGCGGAAGATTTCCGCGGCTTCCGCCGGTTGTCCGTTCGCAATCGCGGCGGACAGAGCCTGGAAGTCGGTCGCAATCGCCCCACTCAAGCAATAGCGATCACGCTTCTTCACAACCATCGGCCTGGGGAAACCCCGGTTCAGAGAATAGACGAGCTGACTGATCCGATGTCTCAGCCGATCGGGAGGTGCAGGCTCCCAGAGCAATTCGATGGCGCGGGCAACGGACATGCCGTCGCCCGGCTTGCTCGCAAGCAGGCCGAGCAGCGCCCCTTGAAGAGGCGACAGCGACCTGTTCGTGGAGCCGAGGATCAACGCGGGTCCACCGAAAGTTATCAGTTGCAGAGAGGAACGCCTGTTTCCGCGGCCATCTTCTCGCTCACCAGCCATGAAGAGTCATTCTGATCATTGCGAGGACGCTCGAGTGGAGGAGGAACGCAAGATCAACGCCTTCCGGTACCTTCGGGCCGGCCTGCGGCGGATGCGGCTACGTCCTGACGATCCATCCCTCAGGCCGGTTTCACGCAGAGCATGCATAAGTGCCCCGTTCTTCCGCTCCTTCTGCAACCAGCACTCGATCAGCCACTCCCACCCCAGACACCGACGGGCGGTTGAGGGCCTGACTCCGGTGAGTCGGTTCATCTGATTGCTCAGGGCGAAGCCATCGGGGTAACCGAGCCCACAGGCGACGGTGTGCAGGCTCTCGGAAGAGTTCTGAAGCCGAAGCACCGCTCGCAGAATTCGGGAGAACTGCAGCCAGTGGGAAGGAACCGGCAGCCCCCGCGATACGAAGCGGCGACCCAGAGCACGCCGCGACAAGTAGACCGCCCGGGACAGGCTTGCGATGGTGGTCACGTGTTTCGACAGTTCGACCGTCCTGTGAATGATGCGGCGTGTCCCACGGTCGACGCGGATCCCCCTCCAGGCCAGGTACTCGGTAAACTCAACCGGCAGGTCCGATGGCGGCCGGCGGATGAGGGTTCTGACGTCCTCCGGATCGACATCCTCGTGGTGGGGAACGATTGCCGAAGGCCGACATCGTCCGATGATTTCGAGCAGATCAACTTCGATGCTCAACGAAGAAGCGGGGGGGAGGATCAGGATGAGGACGACGCCCGCCGGTCGCTGACACACAATCTCCATGTCGCTGCTCAACTCTCCTGCCCCCAGAAGCCAGATCACGGCTGACCCCTTGAGTCCTATCGCGTCCTCCAGGAACTCCAGCGGGGCCGTGAGCGGAACAAGGTTCCGGTACGGCGGAGTGAAGAGGAGAAACGGTGGTCGCGATTTGTTGGGCATCTGGCTTCCTCCAAGGTAAGAATGGACTGAGCAAGAGTAGTTCCCCCGTGTCAGCAGCCGATCAGCAAACGCGATAACGCAACTCTTTGCAAGGGCTATACATGAGCAACATCCTCCGCGATGAGCCGACTTGCGGCAGTGCGAAAATCAGCCCGTGCCGGGCACGGAGCGGCACAGACATGCCCGGGTCGATCCATCGAGACTGGTTCGCGCAGGAACGTCGGGGCTCTGGCGAAACCGGTTGACGGACGGAATGATTCCAGTTCAGGCTAAAGGCGGGGTCAGGCATTTTGCGGGAGGCCGAAATGGCAGGCGATGTGCACAAAGGAGGTTCGAAGATGAACCGGAGTATGATCGTGATTGCGGTGGTGGCTCTCATCGGCGCCGGTGGCGTGAGGGGATCAGCGACGATGCATCTGGGGGCTCAGGAGGTGGGTCCGGCCAACGGCTCCCTGGTCGTCGTGGGGGGCGCGATGCGGGATCTGGATATCGTGCGGCGCTTCATCGACCTGGCGGGTGGACCCGACGCCACCATTGTTGTCATACCGACCGCGGGAGGCGCGGCACAGTATGACCAGTTCTACCCCGGCCTTCGACAGTTCCGAGCGGCGGGAGCGGCCAACCTGACGGTGATCCATACCAACGACCGCAGTGAAGCCGACAGCGAGGTCTTCGTAAAGCCGATCCAGGAAGCCGGAGGGGTCTGGTTTCCGGGAGGGAGGCAGTGGCGCATTGCGGATTCCTATCTGGATACGCGCACGGAGGAGGAACTACACCGCGTGCTCGAACGAGGCGGGGTCATCGGCGGTTCGTCGGCGGGTGCCTCGATCCAGGGATCGTACCTGGTCCGAGGGGACACCCAGGCCAACACGATCATGATGGGGGATCACGTGGAGGGGTTTGGATTCCTGCGCAATGTGGGCGTCGACCAGCACCTCCTGCAGCGCAACCGCCAGTTCGACATGCTCGAGGTCATCGAGGCGATGCCGGATCTCCTCGGTATCGGAATCGACGAGAACACCGCGATCGTTGTTCAGGGCGATGAATTCGAGGTGATCGGCGAGAGCTACGTCGCCATCTACGACAGCGGGGCTCAACTTGACTCAGGAGGCGAGTTCTACCTCCTGGCGCCCGGAGACCGCTTCAACATGGGCACGAGGGAAGCCCGGCGGCCCGCTGCAACGGCTCGTCCGCTCGCTCGCGTGCAACGGCGACCGGGGGGCTAGTTTCCGGACTCGGCAGCCTGCGCCAGCGCCGCCAGCTCGTTTTCCAGGATGTCGCGGAAGAGCTGCGTGGGAAGGGCCCCTTGTACGGGAAACCCGTTGATCAGGAAGCTGGGGGTGCCGCGCACACCCATCGCCCTGGCGGCCTGCCCTCCCGCAGCGAGGCGCTCTTCAGGTCGTTCCTCCGAGACACAGGACTGAAACTGTTCCGCATTCAACCCCAGCTCGGCGGCGTAGCCGAGGAAGTGGGGCATGGGGTCATCGCTGCCCTTCCACGCCCCCTGATCCTGAAACAGCCGCTCGAGCATCCCTTCGAACTCTCCCTGTTCACCGGCGCACTCGCCCGCGAGCGCCGCCAGGTCTCCGTGCGGGAACATGCCTGTCACGATGGGGATGTACTTCCAGAACACGGTTCCGGCGTCGATGTACTCCTCCTGAAGGACGGGGAAGGTCTCTTCGTGGAACTTGCGGCAGTAGCCACAGCCGAAGTCGCTGAGTTCAACGATACGAAGCGGCGCCTCCGGGTTGCCGAAGTCGTAGCCGAGAGTCGCGAAGTCGACGGTCTCTCCCATGAGCATTTCGGGAGGGTTGTTGAAGAGACTTCTGGTGAGAGACTCCGTGGACGCGCCTTCCGAAGGAGGATTCGTGTCGCTTTCTCCGCCCGCGCAGCCCGTTGCCACAGCGAGGATGACCGGGAGCAAAGCCCGGCAACGAAACCGGGCGGCGAGCCTGTTCCTGGCAAGCGGTGTGGGGTGCTGTAGCTTCATCTTGAATTACCGGTTTCGTCCGAGGTGGGCGGGGTGACAACTTGCGGCGGCGGCCACAAAGCACTCTGGTCGGCGTCGCGAAAGCTAAACCCGGGATGGATACGGTGGAACGGGCCCGCCTCGTTCCGCAAGACTTGTCACCGGCGGCGTACCAGGCGAACGATCAGTACTCCCGCAACCACCCCGAGCAGCAAGGAACCGGCCAGCGCGCGCCCGCTCCATCGTCGGGGCGAGCGGACTGCGGCCAACTCCGGGGGATCCGAGGAGAGTGCCGGGGACGGAACCTGGTCCGCCGGGGCGTCGGGAAGCGAGCAGGCGATGCATTCGGCCAGGCCACGGTCGCGGGCCGTGCGGTTGGGGAAGCTCAGGCGTGAACCGCAATCCGGGCATGTGCCATTGGCGGGCGTCGGCTCGATCAGGCCGTAGAGGGCGCCCTTGGAGAGATCGAGGCTCTCGGCGATCTGGTTCACGCTTTCGTCGGAGTCCCAATACATGCGGTTTACGACCTTCGCCAGCTCAGCCTGTCCGACGATCATCGATCGTACTCCTGCACTGCCCTTGACCCGGATTGCCTCACGCGGACAGAATAGCGCCGCCCCGATCAACATGCGAACGAACCAGATCCCCATGCCCACTGTATCGACGGGAGGCTTCCTCTCGATACCCGTCTCGCACGGTTTGCTGGAGGCCATCCTCCGGCAGCCGACGGAGGCTGCGCGTGGTGCCGCGGTCATGTGCCATCCACACCCCCTCCATGGGGGCACCATGCACACCAAGGCTGTGTACCGCGCTGCCCAGGCCATGACCGAAGCGGGGCTTGCTGCGCTGCGCTTCAACTTTCGCGGCGTGGGCCGCAGCACCGGGTCCTATGACGGCGGGGTCGGCGAGACCGAAGACATGCTCGCCGCCCTCCGGCACATGTCGGGTCGCTTCCCGGGCCTGCCTCTGGTGGCGGGCGGATTCTCGTTCGGCTCGATGATCGCGCTCAGGGCGGGAACCGCCGACGCACGCGTAGCCGCCATGGTCGGCGTGGGGCTCGCGTTCACTCTCAACGACTACGGGTTTCTGGCGGACGCCCGGTGCCCCGTCCTGATCGTCCAGGGCGAACACGACGAGTTTGGTTCCGGTGCCCGCGCGGTCGAATTCGCCCGGAGCCTGGGCGACCGGGTGCAAGCGGTCGTCATCGCCGGAGCGGACCACTACTTTCACGGGCACTTCGACGAACTGCGTCACGCCGTACGCGGGTTCCTGGCCCGCCCGGCGGTCGCGGCGGCGCTGGAACAGAAGCGGGTCAAGACATGATGAGAGATCGCAACCGCATCGTCGGCAACCTGGAATCCATCTATACGAGTGCGTTCACCAGAGCCGAGCGCGAGAACGACCGCGCAGAGATGGATCGGCTCGACTTCGCCTTCCAGCGCGACCAGCTGTATCTGGAAGCGCTCCTCGACATTCGTGACCTGCTGTTGCCCGAACCTGAAGGGAGTGTGGAGAAGGCGTCAAGCCTGATCGACAAGGCCAGGGTCCTCAAGCGGGTCGTCAAGCTGAGGTAGCCCGGTCACTCGCCGGCGGGGCTGCGGGGGCGCCCGGGGGCTGCGAGGGCGCCCGCACACTCGCCCCGGCGGCCCGACGCACCCGTCAGACCCCGCTCTACCGCTTGGCGGACTTGGACATGTAGATGTCGGGCTTGCCGGGCCCGTTGGCGTCGGGCATGACTCCTGTCACGACGTACCCCAGGCGAAGATAGAAGAGAAACGGGTGGCGGCTGCCCAGATCACGCAGTTCGGCGATGGGGCGCGGAATGTGATCGTGGAGGTCGATGCCGGCGAGCGACGTCTGGCCCCCATCGTCATCGGTGCCGAGAGTCAGAGTCAGTGCGCCGCGGCGGCGCGCCTCGTTCTCGAAGGCGGCGACGAGCGCGCGTCCCACGCCACGAAGCCGGTTGTCCCGCCTGACGACGAGCGGGTGCAGTTCCCACACGCGCCCGTCGTATTGCGGAAGGCCACCGATCCACCCCAGCAGGAGAGCATCATCGAGGGCGAGGGCGGCGATGGCGAAGCCCTGGTGAATCACACGCTCCACCTCCGCGGCGGCCGCTTCGAGGCTCGGCCACCCTTCTGGGTGGCTGTCGAAGCCCTCGACCAGCAGGGCCGTGGCCTGGCGCCGAATCACCTGGGGCTGCGCGCCGAGATCGGTAATCCTCACATCACCGTTCCTGAAGGGGGCCCGCGGGTGTCTGCCCGGAGCAGGGAGGGACACCCATATTATACTCTGCTCGGATACGGAGAACGTTCATGAAGATCTATACCAGAAGAGGCGACGAAGGGGATACCGGCCTGTTGGGTGGCGGTCGGGTCGCCAAGAATCATCCCCGACTGCACGCCTACGGCACGGTAGACGAACTCAGCTCCTTCCTGGGCGCCGCCCGCAGCCAGACCCGGGTTCCGGCTACCGCTGCTCGCCTGGTCCGGATCCAGCGAGATCTCTTTGCCATCGGCGCCTCGCTGGCGCGTCGTGTGCCGGCGAAGGGTCGCAAGCAGCCGCCAGCGTCCGAAGTTCCGGTTGCGCGAATCGCCGAAATGGAAGCCTGGATGGACGAAGCCGACCGAGCCCTGCCTCAGCTGCGGAACTTCATCCTGCCGGGGGGGGCGCCCGGAGCCGCCGCGCTCCACCTCGCCCGCGCCGTGTGCCGTCGGGCGGAGCGGGCTACCGTGTCGCTTGCCGCCCGGGAACAGGTCGGCGACGGGATCCTTCCGTACCTCAATCGACTCTCGGACCTGCTCTTCGTGCTGGCGCGGGTCGAGAACCACGCCGCGGGAGAGACCGACCAGACCTGGAAGAAGTGAGCCGACGCCTCCAAGCGATTCGCGGCGGAACAGCTTGGCAGGACCGGGGCACCAACCAGGAAAGATTCGGTCTTGCAACCCGTATGGGGTTCCTGCATCATGTAGCGCGGTGTCGCGTAGTAGCCAAGCCTGTGTGGAATGGTGGGGGTGTCGTCGGCATGGCGCGGTATCGGGGATCATCCGACTCTGAGGAGGGACCATGACATACATCATCACGGAGCCATGCATTGGGACCACGGACGCAAGCTGCGTCGAAGTCTGTCCGGTGGATTGCATCTACGAAGCCGGGGAGCAGTATCTCATCCACCCGGACGAGTGCATAGATTGCGGAGCGTGCGAGCCGGAATGCCCTGTGCAGGCCATCTTCCCGGACACGGATGTGCCCGAGGAGTGGACGAACTACATCGAGAAGAACAAGGACTACTTCGGCTGATATGAGCCGGCTTGCCCTGCCGCGTCCGTGGACCAACGCAACGCGGCGGGCAGGGGGGGGCGTTAGATACCCAGTTCGCGCAACTGCTTCCGGGTAAGCGCCCGCCGGTAGGCCTCCCGGGACCGGGAGCGGTGGCGGGAACGAGTGCCGACCAGGATGAGCGTAGCCACGGCCGCGGCACTCAGAAGACCAACGGTGAAAGCTCGGATGATTCCTCCCGCGTTGTGAGTCGTCTGATTCGCGTTCAATAGCATCTCATAGCACAAACCGTGCCTCGCCGAATGACGGCTCCATTTCGCCTCGAAAAGGGGAATATTCCAAATCCAGGGATCCGATTCCGTGAGTCACGACATGGTATGGAGTCGGAAAACTGACGGTGGACGCCGCGAGCCACCGAAAACTGACGCCCGTCCGAGTTCCTGACAGCCGCAAGAAAGGGGATGCAGAATGACCCTGCGAGACCAGGCCAATAGCCGGGCCGAGGACGGAGACGCGCTCGCGCTTGCCCGCCTGCTGGTAGCCATTCCATCGGTCAATCCGCGCATCGAGCCGTCTGGAAGTGGGGAGGCAAAGATTGCCGCTCGCTCGGCAGAGTTGCTCGAAGGCTGGGGATTCAAGGTTTCTCTGAGCGAACCCGAGCCGGGCCGGCCGAACGTCGTCGCGCGCATGGGTCATGGTCCACGCAGCCTGATGTTCAACGGCCATCTGGACACGGTCGGCGTGGAAGACATGAGCATCGACCCGTTCGGCGCGGAAGTTCGGGACGGGCGTCTGTGGGGACGCGGTTCGTGCGACATGAAGGGTGGCGTGGCGGCGCTCCTGAGCGCTGCTGCCGCGCTGGCCCGCTCGGGCCCGCCGAGCGAACTCATCGTCGCCCTCACCTCCGACGAAGAGCACGCGAGCACCGGAATGGCGGCGCTGACCGAGGCCGGAGTGCAGGCGGACGCCGCAGTGGTTTGCGAGCCGACCGAACTCGCGGTCATGCCTGCCCACAAGGGGTTCGTGTGGGTCGAGGCCGGTTTCCGCGGCCGCGCGGCGCACGGCTCGAGGCCCGAGCAGGGCGTAGACGCGATCCTGCACGCTGCCGAGTTCCTTGTTGCCATGGCGGAACACGAGGAAGGCCTGTTCGAACGAGCGCCTCATCCCCTGTTGGGTTGGGGATCCATTCACGCGGGAACCATCTCCGGGGGGTCCGCTCCTTCGGTCTACCCCGACCGATGCGATGTGGTGGTGGAACGGCGAACCCTCCCGCACGAGACACCCGAGACCGTGATGCATGAGCTCGCCGCCTTGGTGGCGGGGCTCAGCGATGAGGCGCGGGGGGGTGCCGCACTGCGGATGACGCTGGCGCGTCCCGGCACCGAAGTGCTGGAGGCATCGCCTCTGGTACAGGGCCTGCTCGAGACGATCGCCGCGACCGGACGGGATGCGACGATCGAAGGCATGACCGCGTGGGTTGATGCCGCCTTCCTGAACGAGTCCGGAACCCCGGCCGTGTGTTTCGGGCCCGGATCCATTGCGCAGGCTCACTCCGCCGACGAATGGATTGTCGTGGATGAGATCGAGGCGTGCGCGCGAATCCTGGAAGGCTTCGGCCGGAGGTTTCTGTCCCGAGGGACGTAGGTCGGTCGGGGTGCGGTACGATTCGGGCCTGTTGCGGGTACGACGCCGAGACGGGAGATGGCTGGAATAGAGCGCACTTCCGAGGATCCGCGATGACGAGCACCCCTATAGCGGGCGACGACGGGCTGAAGGCTGCGCGCCAGGCCATCATAGACCGGCTTTGTGCGCGTTTCGCCGAGGATGGCCTGTCCATGCAGGATTTCGAACGCCGCCTTGATCTCGCGCATGGGGCGTCCTCGACCCGGGAGCTCGCGTCGCTGGTAGCCGATTTTGCGCCCGCGGCCGCGCCGCCGCCCCTTTGGAAGCAGGACGCGGTTGCAGCCGCGAGCCCGACCGGCCCGGGGGTTCGCGCCAGGACGGTTCCTCGGGAGATGGTGCCGAACCGACAGTTCATGACCGGTGTTCTGGGGGCGAGCACGCGGGCCGGGCCGTGGATCGTGCCGAGGGAGACCTATGCCGTCGCGGTGATGGGCGGCGTGGAGCTCGACTTTCGGGAAGCCCGTTTCGGACCGGGCCTGACCGAGCTGACCGCCCTCGCCCTGTGGGGTGGTGTGGAGATCATCGTTCCCCCCGGTCTCCAGGTCGAATGCAGCGGCGCGGGCATCCTGGGGGGGTTTGTCCACCAGCGCGATCAACTCTCCGAGGCATCCGCCGGTTCCGGCGATCCGAGGTCTCCCGTCCTGCGAGTCAACGGGGTGGCCCTGATGGGCGGGGTGAACGTGAGCGCGCGCCTGCCGGGGGAATCGGAGAGAGACGCGGCCCGACGCCGAAAACTGGCCAGGAAGGCCCGGCGCAAGGAACTCCGCGGATGGTGAAGGAGCTGGCGCTGGTGTCCGTGTTGATGGACCTGGGTGCCGGGCGGCGTGGTGTGGACATGGGACCGCCCGCGATCCGGATTGCCGGCCTGCGCGACACGCTGGAAGGACTCGGCTATCGCGTTCGCGAGATGGGAACGGTCGTGGCCACCGATCCCGAGCGCTCGGAGCAGCGGGACGTTAACGCGCGCTACCTACCCGAAGTCGAGTACGTATGCCGCCGCGCCCGGGACCTGGTGGAGGATGGGCTTGTTAGGGGGTGCTTCCCCCTGGTGCTGGGCGGCGACCACAGCATCGCCATGGGATCGGTGGCGGGGGTCAGCCGCTTCTACGCGCGCAGCCGCGAGAGAATCGGCCTCATCTGGGTGGACGCCCACTCGGACATGAATACCCCCCGCACCAGCCCGTCCGGCAACGTGCACGGGATGCCGCTGGCGGTGCTCACCGGTCACGGACCACAGGTGCTCAGGTCGCTGGCGGACAGGCGCCCGGCGGTGCGGCCGGAAAATGTGAGCATGATCGGCGTACGCGCAATCGATCCGGCCGAGCGAGAGGTGGTCATCTCATCCGGCGTGCGCGTGTTCACCATGACCGAAGTCGACGAGCGGGGCATCGCCGCCTGCGTGGACGAGGCGATCGCCAGAGCCAGCGCGGGCACCGCCGGTTTCCACCTGTCCTACGATCTGGACAGCCTCGACCCGATGATCGCGCCTGGAGTGGGCACGCCCGTGCCAGGGGGCCTGACCTTCCGCGAGGGACATCTGATCTGCGAGAAGGTGGCCCGGTCCGGACGGCTCCTCGGCCTGGAGGTGGTGGAACTCAACCCCGTGCTGGACGCCCGCAACCGCACCGCGCAGATGGCGGTGGGACTGATCGCCTCCGCGCTGGGACAGACGATACTCTGACCGGGGCCGCGGACCCCGGCCCGGAGGTTGTGGACCCCGGCCCGGCGGTCAGGTAGTGGCGGCCTTGCCTACGCGCAGTGCTCGTTGAAGACGGATCCCAGTTCGGCGGCGATCTGGTAGGCGGAATGCCCCTCGATCTGATGGCGCTCCATCATGTAGACGAGTTCGCCGTCCTTGAACAGAGCGACAGAGGGTGAAGAGGGCGGATAGCCCGCGATGTAGTCGCGCGCCTTGGCGGTGGCCTCCATGTCCTGGCCGGCGAAGACGGTCGTCAGAATCGCGGGCCGGTTCTCCTTCTCCAGCGCCATGGCGACAGCCGGACGCATGGCCCCGGCCGCGCATCCGCAGATCGAGTTCACGACCAGGAGGAGGGTGCGATCCTCACCGTCGACGACGGCTTCCACCTGGTCGGAGGTGCGTAGTTCCTGAAAGCCCATGCGGACGAGTTCCGCGCGCATGGGGGCAACGATCATCTCGGGGTATGGCATCGCGAAATCACTCCGATCGCTGGAGACAACACAGAACAGGACACGGGAAGGCGAAGGCAGTCGCCGCCGCCGCCCCGGACATCCCTGGTGGGCGAAAAGTAACGAGGAGCGAACCGTTGGCTCAAGTCCTGGTACTGTCTTGTAGGGCAGTCGTCCCGGTCGCGACGACCGTGCGCGCGACAGCCTGGCCATCCTATACTGAACATCCGGGCTTCTTGAACCCATCGCCGGGTTCCCGGGGACTTGCGCGAAAACTCCCCAACCTGCCCGAAGACGAGGCATCGGCGACTCGTACGGGTCGATCGACGAGGAGCACTCAGAAGAATCGGGAGGCTGCTGGACTCGCATGGGGAAGGGCACGAGCGAAATCGTCCATCTGCGCGTAAACGGCGACGACTACGCACAGGGCGTTCCCTCGCACTACACGCTGCTCGAGACGCTTCGTTACGCCATCGGCCTCACCGGCTCCAAGCAGGGCTGTGACAAGGGCGATTGCGGCGCGTGCACGGTCATTCTGGACGGGGAACCCCATCTGTCCTGCATCACTCCGGTCTGGGAGGCGGAAGGGCGCAACGTTCGTACTGTCGAAGGGCTCGCCAGCGGGAGCCGTCTGCACCCGGTGCAGGACGCATTCGACCTCAACGGGGCGGCTCAGTGCGGCTTCTGCACGCCTGGTATTCTGTGCTCGGCCGTCGCCCTTCTGGATCGCAACGATGCTCCGAGCCGGACTGAAATCCAGGAGGCCCTTGCGGGCAACCTCTGCCGCTGCACGGGCTACACCAAGATATACGACGCCATCGAGTCAGCGGCCGCCACCCTGCGCAGGGAAACAGGCGGATGAGCGGACGCCCCGGGCCTGACCGGGTCCCCGACATACTCGCCCTATGGACGGAAGCGGAGGAGCCTAACACCAAGTCCGACCTCACATTAATTGGTAGACCACAGCGCAGGCTGGACGGCTTGGGAAAGGCGACCGGCAAGGCCGCGTACACCGACGACATCTCGCTACCGGGCATGCTGCACGGTAAGATTCTGCGGAGTCCCCACCCTCACGCCCGCATCGTTTCCATCGACGCCTCCCGGGCGCTCGCGCTCAAAGGCGTGCACGCCGTGATCACGGGCCGGGACATGCCGGTCCGCTACGGCATCATTCCCTGGACGCCGGACGAGTACCCGCTCTGCGTGGAACGGGTGCGCTACATCGGCGATGGCGTTGCGGCGGTGGCTGCGGTGGACGAGGACACCGCTAACCAGGCGGTGTCTCTCATCCGGGTGGAGTACGAGGAGCTGCGCGCGTACCTCGATCCGGCGGAGGCACTGGCGGCCGATGGGGGCGAGGAGGCTCCGTTCATCCACGACCCCCGCCGCGAGGGACGGAACGGAAACGTGACCAAGCGCGTCCAGCTCGGCTTCGGCGAGGTGGACGCGCGCATGGCTGCAGCGGAAGTGGTCGTGGAGGGCGAGTACTTCTTCGAGGGCACCACCCATACCGCCATCGAACCGCACTGCGCCATCGGCCGCTACGACGAAAACGGGCGCCTGACGGTGTGGTCAGCCACCCAGGTGCCACACTACCTGCACCGTGAGCTGGCATCGGTTCTCGGCATGGATCCCGCGACCATCCGCGTCATCCAGCCCCCCGTGGGCGGGGCCTTCGGCGGCAAGTCCGAGCCCTTCGACCTCGAATTCTGCGTTGCCCGGCTGGCCATGGTGACGGGCCGTCCGGTAAAGATCCTCTACACCCGCGAAGAGGTGTTCTACGCCCACCGCGGGCGGCATCCCTTCCACATGAAGTACCGGACGGGCGTCGATGGGGAGGGGAAGCTTCAGGCGGTGGATGCCGAGGTCGTGCTGGACGGGGGCGCCTATGCGTCGTTCGGCCTGGTGACCACCTACTACGCCGGCCAGTTGCTCACCGCGCCCTACGCCATGCCCGCGTATCGCTTCGATTCCACGCGGGTCTACACCAACAAACCGGCGTGCGGCCCGAAACGGGGGCACGGCTCGGTACAGCCGCGCTTCGCGTTCGAGGTGCAGCTGGACAAGCTGGCCGAGAAGCTCGGGATGGATCCGATCGAACTGCGGCGCGTCAACTTCATGGGCAGCAACACGCGCACGGTGAACGAGCTGCGTGTCACCTCGAACGGCTTCCCGGAGTGCCTGGATGCCGTGGAGGAGGCGAGCGGCTGGCGGGAGCGCTTTCGCCGGCTGCCCCCGGGGCGGGGACTCGGGGTGGCCGGTTCGTGCTACATCTCCGGGACCAACTATCCGGTCTATCCCAACGAGATGCCGCAGTCGGCGATCCAGCTGCAGGTGGACCGGTCGGGGCGTGTGGCGGTGCTGAGCGGGGCGTCGGAGATCGGGCAGGGCTGCGATTCCATGGTGGCCTACATTACCGCGGAGGAGCTGGGTGTGCCTCTCGAGTACGTCCGGGTGTTGTCCGGGGACACGGACTTCACACCCGTGGACCTGGGCGCCTATTCGTCGCGCATCACCTTCATGCTCGGCAACGCCTGTATCGACGCCGCACGCAAGCTGCGGGGGAAAGTGCAGACGGCGGTGGCGGAGGCCTGGGATTGCCGGCCGGGCCAGGTGCAGTTGGCTGGCGGATGGGCGTACTTCGCGCGCGATACCGGGCACCGGATGCCGATCGCGCAGGCGTTCAACCTGGCGGAGGCTCGCTTCGGCACGCTGGGGGCGACCGGGTGGTACAACACCCCGCGGGACAACCACGGCGACTACCGGGGCGGGACCATCGGCGCATCGCCGGCATACTCCTTCACGGCCCATGTGGCAGAGGTCGAGGTGGATGTGGAGACCGGTGTCGTGGACGTGGTCAGGATCTGGGTGGCGCACGACTGCGGGCGCGCCCTGAACCCGGTACTGGTGGAAGGCCAGATGGAGGGCTCGGTCTACATGGGTTTCGGCGAGGCGCTCATGGAGGAACAGATCTTCAAGTCCGCGAGGGAGGGGCGCGCCGGACTCCACAACGCGCCCTCGTTGCTCGACTACCGCATCCCGACCAGCCTGGACACGCCGGAAATCGAATCGCTGATCGTCGAGTCGATCGACCCGGAGGGCCCCTATGGCGCCAAGGAGGCGGGCGAGGGGCCGCTCCACTCCTCGATCCCGGCGATCGCCAACGCCATCCATGACGCAACGGGGGTTCGCATGGACCGTCTTCCCTTCTCTCCCGCGAATGTGTGGAAGGCCATCCAGCTGGCAGGGGGACCGGAGGCGCTGAAACCGCCTCGCCCGTTTGCGGCGCCGCCACGGAAACCCTTTGAGCCTGGCGCGATGGCCGCCGGGGGAGTTGGCCGATGAAGCAGTTGACAGGGAGGTGCCGGAAGAGAAGCATCGCGGCTCTCGCAGCCGTTCTCGTCATCGTGTCCTGCGATTCCGGGTGGTCCGCCGGGGAAGCCCGCCTGCTGGCGATGTCCGAGGGGACGGCGGAGGACTGGGACATCGTGCGCTCGACCCTCGCCCGGGCCTGGGACGAAGAGCTGCACCTCCTGCCCCTGGGGGAGACCATGGCGGGCATCGGGGTCTCCTTCGTGGGCACCGCGTACGTGCCGCGTACGCTGGAGGTGCCGGGACGGGAGCGCCTGGTCATCAATCTCAGGGAACTCGACTGCGTCACCTTCGTGGAGAACGTGCTCGCGCTTGGCCGGTTCGTACATCTCCACGACCCCTCGGTGCTCGAGGACGAGGAGTGGCTGCGTGGCGAATACCGACGACTGCTCACCGAGATCCGCTATCGCGAGGGGAAGCTCGACGGCTACCCGAGCCGACTCCACTATTTCTCCGAGTGGATCGCCGACAACGAGGTGCGGGGGCTGGTACGAGACATCTCCCGCGAGTTGGGTGGAGTCGCTGACGACACCCCCATCGACTTCATGTCGACGCACGCGGACGCCTACCGCCAGCTGTCGGAGCCCGGGGTGGTCGAAGAGATCGCGCGCACGGAGGCGCGGCTGAGTTCCCGGCCTCGCTACCATATCGGCGAGGAGCACATCGAGGACGCGGCCGCCGGGATCGCCGACGGAGACATCATCGCCGCGACCTCCACCGTGGAGGGGCTCGACATCGCGCACACCGGGCTGGCGCTCGTGCGGGGCGGCACCGTGTTTCTGCTGCACGCCCCGTTGGTGGGATCCGAGGTGCAGATCAGCGAGGTCCCGCTGTCACAGCGGGTCCAGCGCATCGCAGGCCAGGACGGGATCATGGTCGCGCGGTCCCTGGGCCCGGGAGCCGCCGGTGAAATGCGAGGGGATGGATGATGCGCTGCGCGACGCGCTCGGGGTTGGCACCCGGCACCCCGGAGTGGCATCCGGTGGGCGCCAGGGGAGTTCGCTGAATGCTGCGCCTGCCCCCGTTTCGGTATCACCGGCCCCGAACGGTCAACGACGCCGTGGGACTGCTGAACCGTTGGGGAGCCCGCGCCCTGCCGGTGTCGGGTGGCACCGATCTCATCCCCAACATGAAGCACCGGCTCTTCACTCCCGAGCACCTCGTCGCCCTCAAGCAGATCCCTGAAATGAGGGGCTTCAAGCGCGAGGGCAGCACGTTCGTGATCGGCGGGGCGGAGACGCTGGCCTCGGTGGCGCGACATCCCCAGGTGCGTCGCCGGTTCCCTTCGCTCGCTGCGGCCGCCGGGCAGGTGGCCGGGCCCCAGCTGCGCAATATGGGAACCCTCGGGGGCAACATCTGCCTCGACACTCGCTGCACCTACTACAACCAGACCGAGTTCTGGCGGAGCGCCCTGGGGTACTGCCTGAAGAAAGGTGGGGACGCGTGCCATGTCACCCGGGTCGGGAAGAAGTGCGTGGCCGCGCATTCGGCGGACACCCCGCCCGTGCTCATGACGCTGGGCGCGAGCGTCGAGTTGGCCGGGCCCGATGGGCGCCGGCACGTGAGCCTGAACGATTTCTTCCTGGCGGACGGCATCTGGAACAGCCGCAGGAAGCCGGGGGAGATTGTGACCCGGGTTCGCATTCCGTTTCCCTCGCGCGACAGCCGCGCCGCGTACGCGAAGCTGCGCCAGCGCCGCTCCATCGACTTCCCGCTGCTTTCGGTGGCCGTGTCCGCCGACTTTCAGCGCTCGGGTCGGGTGTGCCAGATCATGGGTGTCGTGAGCGCATTGGGGGCCCGCCCGCGGCTGCTCACCGGATGGGCGCGCATCGCCACCGGTCAAATGCTTTCCGACGAGGTCATCGAGGCGCTCGCGGAGCGAGCCCATCACCAGTGCCATCCGCTGGAGAACACGATCGTGGACCCCGACTGGCGGCGGGCGATGGTGCCGGTGCAGGTTCGTCTCGCCCTCGAGGCCCTGCGTGACAAGGACCAACCCTGAGCCAACCCGCCTGGAACCCGATATGCGCGCCGTCCGTTTTCACGTTTCCATCCCCGGATACCTGATCGCCAAGTCCCTGGGTCGGGTGACCGACTGGGCCCTCTTCGGGGCCGCCGGAGGGGTGAAGCTGGAAGAGTTGCCCGCTCCCTCCCTGCCCGGGCCATCGTGGGTGCGGCTGAAGGTGCTGCAGAGCGGCATCTGCGGCTCGGACATCAGCAACGTGACCTTCGCCGCCAGCCCGTCGATGGAGCCCTTCGGCTCGTTCCCGGCCGTGCTGGGGCACGAGATCCTCGCCCGGGTGGCGGAGACCGGGCCGAAGGTGCGGGGGGTGGAGGCGGGCCAGCGAGTGGTGGTCGACCCGATGATCTCCTGCGCCGCCCGAGGCTTTCCCGCGGACGACCCCTGCCGATCCTGCGACGCGGGGCTCCACTCCACCTGCGAACGCGCAGGGGAGGAGGGCCCGCCGCGCGCAGACGGCAGCTGTCTGGGGCGCGGGCTTACCATCGGCTACCACGCCGGCCTGCCGGGGGGCTGGGGGGAGAGCATGGTGGCGCACGAGAGCCAGCTCTTCCCGGTGCCGGCCACCATCCCCGATCGCCGCGCCGTCCTGACCGAGCCGGTGTCCATCGGGTTGCACGCCGCTCTCCGCAATTCGCCGCACCCGGACGAGCCCGTGCTGGTGATCGGCAGCGGCCCCATCGCGCTGGGCACCATCTGGGCGCTGCGCGCGCTGGGCTTCGACGGCTTTCTGCTGGGTCAGACCAAGCGGCGCCACGAGGCCGAGCTGGCACGCGCGTTTGGCGCCTCCGACGTGGTGTCACCCGGCCTGGAAGCCCGCAACGCGCTCGTCGATACCGGAGCCGTGGCCTATCAGCCCATCGTGGGCCCGGAGGTGTTCGAACGCGGGGGGTTCCCCCTGATCTTCGACTGCGTGGGCAGTCGCGGCAGCCTGTCGCAGGCGTTGAGTTTCGCTGCTCCGCGCGGCCGCATCGTGATGCTGGGGTGCGCGGGTCAGTCGAAGCTCGACCTCACCGTGATGTGGGCCCGGGAGCTGGATCTCAAGGGATACGTGGGCTACGGCCGGGAGAGCTGGAGGGGCGGGACCCGCCACACCATGGCGATCGCGCACGAGCTGATGGAGGAAACGGGGACCGCTCTGGAGCGGATGGTGACCCATGTCTTCCCGCTGGCCCAGTTCCGCACAGCGTTGTCGGCGGCGGCGAACCATCGCCGCAGCAGGGCGGTGAAGGTGTTGCTGGAGCCGTAGATCGCGGAGCGCGAAGCCGGGCGAACGCAGGGAAGGACGTGGGTGCTGGCTTTCGGGTTGCTTTGGGCAGTGGCGGTCATTGTGCCGCTCAGGAGGCGCTCTCCCGAGCTCTGACCCGCCGCACCGCCTCCTGCAACGCGTCGAAACCGAGGAGCGCGCACTTGATGCGCACCGGGAACTTGCTCACCCCCTGAAGCGCGCGCAGTTCGCCCAGCTTCCTGTCGCGGGCGGCTTCCTTGCTCCCGTGCATCATCTCGGTGAAGCGGCCGGCGAGCGCCAGTGCCTCGTCCAGCGTCTTCCCCTTGAGGCGCACGGTCATCATCGAGACCGAGGCCTGCGAGATCGAACAGCCGTGGCCGAGAAAGGTGGCGGCGCTGACGCGCTGATCCTCGTCGATCTGCAGATGGAGCTGGATGTCGTCGCCGCAGACCGGGTTGTTCATGTGGACGTGGACGGTCGGAGCGGGGAGTTCGCCCTTGTTTCGCGGCTTGCGATAGTGCTCGAGGATGAGGTGCTGATAAAGGGAACTCAGGGCGATCTGGGTCATGGTGCGCGCTCTGCGGTCTCGCTGCTCAGCCGAAGATGGCCTTCACCCGGCCCAGCCCCTCGACGAGCCGATCCACCTCTTGGGTGTCGTTGTAGAAGTAGAACGAGGCGCGCGTGGTGGCGGGCACGCCGAAGTGCTTCATGACCAGCTGGGCACAGTGGTGGCCCGCCCGCACCGCCACCCCGTCCGCGTCCAGAATGGTCGCGACGTCGTGGGCGTGGGCGTAGTCGAGCAGGAAGGACACCACGCCGCAGCGCTCGCCGGCCGGTGGCCCGAAGAGCCGGATGCCGTCGACCGCCGAGAGGCGCTCGAGGGCGTACTCGAGAACGGTGTGCTCGTGCTCCGCGAGCGCGTCGTGGCCGATGCCCGTGAGGTAGTCGGCCGCCGCCCCCATCCCCACCGCGCCGGCCACGTTGGGCGTGCCGGCCTCGAACTTGTGAGGCACCTCCGCCCAGGTGCTGTACTCGCGCTCCACCACCGAGATCATCTCGCCGCCGCCCTGGTAGGGCTCCATCTGCTCGAGCAGCTCGCGCCGCCCCCACAGCGCGCCGATCCCGGTCGGCCCGCACATCTTGTGGCCCGAGGCGGCGTAGAAGTCGCACCCGAGCGCCGCCACGTCGATGGGCAGGTGCGGGGCGGCCTGCGCGCCGTCTACGAGCAGGAGGGCCCCGGCCGCGTGAACCTGCTCCGCGATCCGGGCCACCGGGTTCACCGTCCCCAGCGCGTTGGAGACGTGCGAGAGCGCCACCAACCGGGTGCGCGGCGAGAGCAGCCCGGGTAGCTGGTCGAGCCGGAGGCGGCCCTCCCCGTCGATTTCCAAAAAACGCAGGCGCGCCCCCGCGCGGGCGGCGGCGAGCTGCCACGGCACCAGGTTGGAGTGGTGCTCCTGAGTCGAGAGCACGATCTCGTCGCCCTCCCGCAGGAAGGTCTGGCTCCAGGCGCTCGCGACCAGGTTGATCGCCTCGGTGGTGCCGCGCGTCCAGACCACCTCGGCGGGATCGCGGGCACCCAGGAAGCGGGCGACCTTGCGGCGCGCGCCCTCGTAGGCCTCGGTCGCCCGGCGCGCCAGCTCATGGATGCCGCGGTGCACGTTGGCGTGGTCGTGCCGGTAGTAGCGCGCGATCGCGTCGATGACCGCGTCGGGCTTCTGGGTGGAGGCGGCGTTGTCCAGGTAGACCAGCGGCTGCCCGTTGACCTCCTGCTGGAGGGCCGGGAAGTCGCGCCGGGCCGCGGCGGCGAAGGCGTTCGCGCGCGAACGCCGGTCGCTGGCGCGGACTCCGGCCGGCGCCGCCGGGCCGTTCATTTTCCCGCCAGGACGAATACCGCCGATCCCTTCACCTCCGCGGTGTAGGAGCGGACCGGCCGGATCGCGGGCAGGCAGCGGGGCCGTCCGCTGGCGACGTCGAAGCGGGCCCCGTGGTACATGCACTCGATCTGGTCGCCGTCCAGCGCGCCTTCCGACAGGGGATAGTCGGCGTGGGAGCAGCGGTCCCGCAGCGCGTAGAAGGTGCCGTCCACATTGGCCAGCACCACCGGCGTGTCGCCCGCCATCACCGCGAGCAGAGATCCGGGGGGGCAGGACTGCACGTCCGCCACGCAGTGCCACTCGGGCTTCTTCCTAAGCACGAAGCCTCTCCTTCCTACCCACGGAGTTTCTCCTCGATGGCGCGCGTCACTTTCTCGGTCACGCCCCCGGGCGGGCGCCGCTGCAGGACATCCTGGAGGAATCCGCGCACCACCAGGCGCTCCGCACGACGGCGCGACAGTCCCCGGCTCTGCAAGTAGAAGAGAGCCTCTTCGTCCAGCTGCCCCACTGTGGCTCCATGGGAGCAACGCACGTCGTCGGCTTCGATTTCGAGATTCGGCAACGAATGCGCCGAGGCCTCCTCCGACAGCAGCAGGTTGCGGTTGGTCTGGTAGGCGTCGGTGCGTTGCGCTCCGGGAGAGACCCGGATGATGCCGCGGAACACCGACCCGGAGGCGTCGTCCAGCGCTCCCTTGTAGAGCAGATCGCTGGTTGCGTACGGGGCCGCGTGGTTCTGGCTGGTGTTGTGATCGAAGTGCTGGTCCTCGTTGCCGAAGTAGAGGCCCAGGATGTGGCTGCGACCACCGGGCTCGCCGAGTTCCGCGTTCAGGTCCAGTCGCGAAGTGGTGGCCCCCAGCGTCACGTGGAGCGAATCCGTCCCCGCATCCCGGCCGACCAGAGACCGGTGCAATGCCATGTGGAAGGCACCCATTCCCATCCGCTGGAGGGAAGCGTACTGAATGGTGCTGTTGTCGCCGCCCAGCACCTCCGCCGCGGACAGGAAAAGAGTCTGCTCGTCGAAATCCGGCGAGAGCACCTCCTCCACGAAGGACACCTTCGAGCCGGCCCCGCCCACGATCAGGGTCCGGGTGAAGTAGGCGGCGGCCGGATCTGAGACCCAGCGCGTGACTCGCACCGGCAGCGGCAGGCTCACGTCCCGCGGCACGAACAACACGGCGCCATCGGTCCAGAGAGCCGCATTCAGCGCCGAGAACTTGCCCTGCTCGGGGGGGATGGACTCCGTCGCGAGGTGCTCGCGCAGCAGGTCCTCGTGCGTGGAGACGGCGTCCCGCAACGAAGCCAGCACCACCCCCTGCCGAGCCAGCTCGGGCACTAGATCGGCAT
Organism: Longimicrobiales bacterium; assembly: GCA_965225805.1. Lineage (GTDB taxonomy): Bacteria > Gemmatimonadota > Gemmatimonadetes > Longimicrobiales > Gaopeijiaceae > BD2-11. The sequence continues at coordinate 110,121 of OZ245327.1, read as the reverse complement.
GCACGACGCGCCCGTCGATCTCGACGATGTGACCGGTGGCGTCCCAGTCCTCGCGCATGGCCTGGCGCAACGCGGGCGGATAGGCGCGGGCGGGGATGCCGCGCGCCTTCGAAGCGGCGGGGCGCAACGAGTCGAGCGCCAGCCTGCGCGACAGGTCGGTGTAGCGCCACTCCTCCAGCCGGGTCGTGGGCAGCGGTGTTCGCTGGTAGATCTCCCACGCGCGCCAGCGCCGCCCCGCGAGCCAGTCCGGCTCGCCCGCCGAGAGCCGTTCCACGGCCTCCGCGTTGATGGTCGCCGTCACTCCTTCCAGCGGCCCTGCGGCGGGAGCCGGTAGTGTCGTTGTCTGGGGCATGCCTTTGGCTTCGATCTTCAACGCCCGCGAAGGGGCGCGCATGTACGCGTTATCCTACCGATCCTTCCATCTCCAGATCGATCAGCCGGTTCAGCTCCACGGCGTATTCGAGGGGCAGCTGCCGGGCGATGGGCTCGATGAAGCCTCGCACGATGAGTGCCATGGCCTCCTCTTCCGACATCCCGCGGCTCATCAGGTAGAAGATCTGCTCTTCCCCCACCTTGGAAACCCGCGCCTCGTGCCCGATCGTGGACTGGTTCTCGTCGATCTCGATGTAGGGATAGGTGTCGGTGCGAGCCGCCTCGTCGATGAGCAGGGCGTCGCATTCGACGTTCGACCTGGCGCCCGTCGATCCCTCGTAGACCTTGCACAGCCCCCGGTAGCTGGAGCGTCCGCTCCCCTTGGAGATGGACTTGGAGACGATCGAGGAAGTCGTGCGCGGCGCGGCATGGATGACCTTGCCGCCGGTGTCCTGGTGCTGGCCGTTGCCGGCATACGCGATCGACAGGATCGAGCCGTGCGCCCTCTCTCCGACCAGGAAGCACGACGGGTATTTCATGGTGAGCTTGGACCCGAGGTTCCCGTCCAGCCATTCCATGGTCGCGTTCTCGTGCACCATCGAGCGCTGGGTCACGAGGTTGTACATGTTGTTGGACCAGTTCTGAATGGTGGTGTAACGGAAGCGCGCCCCCGGCTTGACCACGATCTCGATCACCCCGGAGTGGAATGATTCGGTCGAGTAGACGGGCGCCGTACATCCCTCGATGTAATGGGCGCGCGAGCCTTCGTCGGCGATGATGAGGGTGCGCTCGAACTGGCCCATCTGCTCCTGGTTCACCCGGAAGTACGCCTGCAGCGGAGTCTCCAGCTCGACGCCGGGCGGGATGTAGACAAAGGATCCTCCGGACCACACGGCCGAGTTCATGGCCGAGAACTTGTTGTCCCCCGGGGGAATCACGGTGGCGAAGTGCTCCCGGAAGAGTTCCGGATGGTTGCGCAGACCGTCTTCAATGGAGTCGAAGATGACGCCCTGCGACTCCCACTCCTCCTTCAGGGAGTGGTAGACCATCTCCGACTCGTACTGGGCGCCCACGCCGGCCAGGATGTCGCGCTCCGCCTCGGGGATCCCCAGCCGGTCGAAGGTCTCCTTGATGTTCGCCGGGACGTCGTCCCACGAACGTTCCATCCGTTCCTGGGGCCGCACGTAGAAGTAGATGTCGCCCAGGACGGATTCCAACTGGGAGAGATCGCCGCCCCAGGTGGGCATCGGCTTGGCGTTGTAGATGGCGAGCGACTTGAGGCGGAAGTCGAGCATCCACCCGGGCTCGCTCTTCTGCGCGGAAATCTCCCGCACGACCTTCTCGTTCAGGCCGCGCCCGCTGCGGAAAACGGGTTCGTCCTCGGTGATGAAATGGTACTTGTAGTCGTCAAGTCCGATGTCTTGTACGGCTTCGTTGCTGGGCATGCTGGACCTCTCGGGTTGTGCCGCTCGCCGCGCCTTAGGCGACGGGAACGGACGACTGCAGCTTCCGGTACTCGCGGTAGCCGCCTTCTTCCAGACTGAGCGCGACTTCGGGGCCGCCGGAACGGACGATGCGTCCGTCCACGATGACGTGCACGAAGTCCGGCTGGATGTAGTTGAGCAGCCGCTGATAGTGCGTGATCAGCAGCACCGCCATCTCCGGCCGCTCCTCCTGCAGGGTGTTCACACCCCGGGCCACGACCTTGAGCGCGTCAATGTCCAGCCCGGAGTCGGTCTCGTCCATGATCGCCAGGGTCGGCTCCAGAACCGCCATCTGCAGGATCTCGTTGCGCTTCTTCTCGCCCCCGCTGAAGCCGTCGTTGACCGCGCGCTCGGCGAAGGAGGGAGACATTTCGAGCAGCTCCATGCGTTCCAGCAGAATGTCTTGGAAGTCGAACAGGTCGAGTTCCTCGCCCTCTTCCAGACGGGCCTGGAGGGCGGTGCGCAGGAAGTTGGCGATGGAGACGCCGGGGATGGCCACGGGATACTGAAAGGCCATGAAGACGCCCGCGCGGGCGCGCTCGGCGGGCTCGAGCTCCAGCAGGTCCTGACCGTCGAAGAAGGCGCTGCCGCTGGTGACCTCGTAGCCGGGATGACCGGCGAGTACCTTGGCGAGAGTGCTCTTTCCGGACCCGTTGGGGCCCATGATCGCGTGTATTTCGCCGGGGCGGATCTCCAGGTCGACACCCTTGAGGATTTCGATCTCCTCTTCGGTGACCCTGGCCCGCAGGCCGGCGGTCTTGAGAATGGGCGAGTCGCTCATTGGTTTCTTTTGTCGGGGATTCCGGGCCCCGGGGTGAGGGCGCCGGCGCGAAAGATGAATGGAGCCCCCTTGGGGGCTCGTAATCAAGAATGATTCTCCGTCTCAGGAATCTAGAATTGACCGCCACAAGGGTCAAGCAGAGCACCGCCGTGGCCGGGGATGTCTCGGTGGATCAGCCGGCCTCCATGCGCGCGATTTCCGCTTCAGCGGCGATGTAGCCGAAGCCGGCCCATCCCGAGCCCTCCAGGATGCGGCGGTACATCTCCTCCGCCTGCGCCTCGCGGCCGTTGTACAGGTGCCAGGTCGCGACCCCGCAGGCGATCGCGACGCCCGACGGATCCTCCTCCTCGGGGTTCCACAGCTCGTCGGCCTCGATCTGCTGCGACGCGATCTCCGGGGGAGCGGGGTTGGGATGGAGAGGCTCGCCGAAGAGGGAGAAGGCCTGCGCACCTTCGGGGAGCGGGCGAGCCGCGTCCGTGGCGGAGGCGTCGTCCGCGGGTGCGCTCCCCGAGCCGGAGCCACTCTGACCGCACGCAGCAAGGGCGAACGCGAGGAGAAGGATGGCCAGCGTGGCGAGTTGTCGGTCGTGCTTCATTGTCCGTTCCTGGTCATAGGGCGTCCGCGAGCGCCTCGATTTCCGCCCTTGTGTTGTAGTAGTGGGGGGAGACGCGCAGCGTGCTCTCCACCCCCTTGGCGTCCAGGTCGATCAAGGCGTAGGCGTGAGGCGTGGCGGAGGTGTTGATGCCCCGCTCGCGCAGGGTGCGCACCAGCGCCACGGGATCGAGCCCCGACAAGTGCAGAGAGACTATGGCGGAGCGAACCCGGCCGCGGTCCAGGACGGTCACGCCGTCCAGCGCGCCGAGGGTGTCGCGCGCGAAGTCGGCCAGCCGCCACGCGCGATCGCGGATGTTCTCGAGTCCCAGCCCGGTGGCGTAGCGCACCGCTTCTCCGGTTGCCAGCACGAGCGCGTAGGCGAACTCCCAGTTCTCGAAGCGGGTCGCGTCCGGGGCCGGCTGGTAGAGGTCGGTGTCGATCCAGTGGGCGCCCTGCAGGTCGGGAAAGAGGGGCTCCAGGTCCATGTCGAGGGCGCGGTCGGACACGTAGAGGAACCCCGCCCCGCGCGGCCCGCGAAGGTACTTGCGGGCGGTCGCCGAGAGGAAGTCGCAGCCGATGGCGCGCGCGTCCACCGGCATCTGCCCCACCGACTGGCAGGCGTCCACCAGGTAGAGCACGCCGCGCTCGCGGCAGACCTGCCCCACCTCCTCCACCGGCTGCACCAGCCCGGAGCTGGTCGGCACATGGGTGAGCGCCACCAGGCGCGCCCCGCGCCGGTGGATGATGCGCATCACCGCCCCCGGGTCGACGCCTCCCTCGGGCAGGTCGGGCGCCCGCACCACCTCCACTCCCAGGCGGGCCTGCAGGGACAGGTAGGCGATCTGGTTGGAGACGTAGTCGTTGTTGCTGGTGACCAGCACGTCCCCCGGCTGGAAGGGAACGCAGGAGAGCGCCTGGTTGAAGGCCGCCGTGGCGTTCTCCATGAAGGCGATGTTGGCGGGCGCCACCCCGAGCAGCTCTGCGACGGCGTCGTAGGCGGAGGATACCTGCTCGGCGCGCGCGTCCGCGGCCTCGTACCCTCCGATGCGGGCCTCCAGTTCCAGATGCTCGCGGGCGGCACGCAACACGGGCGCCGGCATGAGGCCGGCGCCCGCGTTGTTCAGGTGCACCCGGTCCCGGCAGCCGGGGGTGTCCGCCCGCAGCCGGTCGATGCCGAAGGACGCTCGGCTGCCCGGGTTGCGCGCGGTCATCGCGAGTGGTCCCCCGGGCAGCGCCTGGGCAGCCTACCGCCCGGAGCCATCCGACACCGCCGCCCGGTCCGCCTTTGCCTGGCGCACCATCTCCTTCACGTCTTCCAGCAACTGCTGGGCGTCGTAGATGATGCCGTCCTTGATGGTGTACTTGATGCCGCCGACGCGTCCCGGCCCCCCGGTTTCATCGTTGAGCCTGGGCGCCCCGTTGCCGTACAGCACCTTGAGGTTCTCGAGCGGGTTCTCGTCCACCAGAACCAGGTCGGCGCGGGTGTTCGGGCGGATGATGCCGAAGTCCGCGGGCGCGTCGTCGAATTTGGTGAGCATCTGCGCCGGATAGAGGGTGGCAGAGCGGATGACCTCGATGGGATGGAAGCCCGCCTCGCGCAGCAGCTCGAACTCGCGGATGTAGTCGAAGCCGTAGAGCTTGTAGATGAAGCCCGAGTCCGACCCCGTGGTGACAATCCCGCCTGCGTTCTTGTAGTCGTTCAGGAACGCCATCCACTTCTGGTAGAACTTCCTCCAGTGGTACTCGTCTTCGCTGGTCCAGTAGAACCAGTAGGAGCCGTGCGCCTGGCGGCTGGGCTGGTAGAAGTCCTCCTGCGACGGGAGGGTGTACTCCTCGTGGAAGTCCGCCTCGCGGGCGCGCATGACGTCGCGGCTGGCCTCGTAGATGGTCATCGTCGGGTCGAGCCCGAAGCCCAGCTCCAGGAACTCGTCGATCAGCTCCTGCCACTGTTCGCTTCCGGGCTCGGCGGACTGGAACCAGAGGCGCCCCACGTTGCCGAAGCGGTGCTGCTCGTCGTTGTAGTTGTAGTCGAGCGGCCAGGCCTGGACGGAGTAGTCGGTGAGCATGGACTCGAGGAGCCCGTAGTAGTGGGTCATCATGTCCAGCCCCACGCGCGCCGCGTCGATCGCGGTCATGCGTGCCATGCCCATCTGGTCGAGGTGGGCGACGGTCTCCAGGTCGAAGCGGTGTGCCTCGTCAATGAGCGCGGCCATGATCTCCGGGTCGTAGGCGCCCAGCTTGAGACCGTCGATGGTCTGGCCCTCGACCTCCTGCGACGCGGCCCAGCGCACCCACTCGCGCGCGTCTTCGGGGGTGTTGAGCGGGCGTCCGCCCCAGCCCTCGCCGCTGCCGGGGCGGACGTACGAGAACATGTGGGGCGCGACGATGGAGTTTTCGGCCGCCATGGCCTTCTCGCGCAGCTGCCACTCGAACCCCCCATGGGGCACACCGCGCGACGTGGTGATCCCGTGTCCCAGCCAGAGCTTGTAGACGTACTCGCCCTGCGGGGCCTTGGGGGCGCCCCCGGTGTGGGCGTGCATGTCCACGAAGCCGGGGAGTAGGAACATCCCCTCGCCGTCGATCTCGTGATCGCCGGCGTCCGGCCGGCGCTCCTGGTTGATCTCGACCAGCGGGAATCCCACGGAGCTGACCTGGGCGATGCGGTCGTTCTCGATGACCACGTCCATCGGCCCCCGGGGCGGCGAGCCGGTACCGTCGATGATCGTGACCCCGCGGATGACCAGGCGGTCGAAGGGCCCTTGGCCCTCGTCGGCGCCGCGGGGGGTGGTCGGTTCCATCTGCGTCTGCGCGGCGGCGGGAAGCAGGGCCGCGGCGAGCGCGCACAGCACCAGGACGGAGAAGAAGCCTCGGGATGGCTGACGACTCGGCATGGTATCCTCCAGGATGAACGGGTCCGGTACAGCGCAAGCAATCTAGGGAAAGCGGGGGTGAGGGGCGACCGGGGGTATCCCTTCACGCCTCGCGCACCCTGCGGATCAGTTCTTCGCTGGATCCGCACTGGATGACGGCGTCGGCCAAGTCGGCGATCCGAGGCTCGGACAGGCCGGCCATGAAGGGAAGGACTTCGTTGGCGGTGTGGCCTCCGAACTTGAGAGCCACTTGCCGGGCCACGAGGGCGCGCTGTCGCTCGACGCCCTCCCGTCTGCCTTTCTCGATTCCTTCCCGTCTGAGTTCCTCGCTCCACCGCTCCACGCGTTCAAGCAGGGTTGCCATGGGATCCCCCTCGGTTCCGATTTCCGATTCCGGCCTCGCGTCACCCGGCAGCGCACGCCTCGCGAGGACCTGGCTGATCCACGCGCCGAAGGCGCTGATAAGCTCTGTTTCTCCCGCCCGCCGCAACGCATCCCCAAGCGCGGATCCCAGTGCCGCTAGTTCCTCCATCGACCGGGCCTGCTCGAGCGAGGCGATCGCGGACGCCAGGTTGTGCGGTGGCAAGGCCGATGGCTTGAGCGACCCGAGGTCAAGGAGAAGATACCGGTGCCGGGGCAGGTAACCATAGAGGTCCTCTCCCGCCGGGCCGAACAGGCTCAGCGTATCGGTGGCGGCCTTCCACCGTGGTTCGCCGTTGTAGATGACCACGGGAAGGAGCGGGGGATACTCGCCATCGGGGCCGCGGTCCCCACGGTCGATGGCGCGAAGCGCCCGAACGGTGTAGTCGAGCATACGAAGCGCCATGTCGGGGTCCACGGTGGACTGGAACTCGAGCAGCACCAGCAGATACACCCATCTTCCGCTCTTGAATTGGATCTTCCAGAGCATGTCGGCGTGGCGTTGGCCCAAGTGCTCGCCAACGAAAGTGGCCGAAAGCCGGGTGAGGGTGGAGAAGTCGAATGGCGGGATGGGGCGGCTTCCCATTGAACCATTGTCGGGATCGTTATCTTCCGGCAGTGAGGAAAACCGTCGGCGCGCGGGGCACTACGAATCGCGCTGCTTTCGCTCCATGAACAGCTCAGGAGGAGAACGGCATGAGTGAGGAGAAAAAGCGATCTTCCGCAATCGTCTCCGCGCGCGCCGCCGAGTTCTTCGCCGAATGGCGAAATGATGCCGACATCGCGTTGGCGCGGCGGCTGCTTCGCTGGTCCGGGGGCCAGCCGCCGGACGACGACGACCGCTTGCCGTGAACCACACCGAGGGGGAAGCTCGGCGCCAAGCCGCCCGTCTGCGCGCGGAAATCACGCGTCACGACCACCTCTACTATGTAGAGCACCAGCCGAAGATCTCGGACGGCGCCTACGACAAGCTCTACCGGGAGCTTCAGGCCGTCGAGAAGGCGTTTCCGCAGCTGGTCACGCCCGACTCGCCGACCCGGCGGGTCGGGGCGGATCCGCTCTCAGAACTCCGGGTGAGGCGGCATGAAGCGCCCATGCTCTCGCTTGACTCGTCGGAATCGCCGGGAGACCTGCGCCGCTTCGACGAGCGCGTGCGCAAGGCCGTGGAGGGGCCGGTCGAGTACCTGATGGAGCCCAAGCTGGATGGGTCCTCGCTGGAGCTGGTGTACAAGGATGGCATCCTTAAGCGCGCCGTCACGCGCGGGAATGGCTTGGAGGGCGAGCGCGTGACCGAGAATGCACGCACCATCGGCTCGGTGCCTCTGCGGCTGCGTGAGAGAGCTGGCTCAAGCGAGGGGGATCCTCGGGAGCACGAAAACGAGGGCCCGCCGGGGGGGGAAGGCGGGGATCCCGGGCGGCGAGAGAACGACCTGCGGGTCCCTTCCCTGCTGGCGGTGCGCGGCGAAGTGATTATGTCGCTCTCTTCCTTCGAGAAACTGAACCGGAGTCGGGTCGAAGCCAGCCTCGAACCCTACGCCAACCCCCGCAACGCGGCGGCGGGAGCGCTGCGCCAGTTGGATTCGCGAATCACCCGGACACGGCCCCTGGAGTTCTTCGCCTACGACATTCTTGCCTTGAAGGATGCGGCCGAAAAGGTGGCTGACGCCTCATCGGATGGCGTCGGCTCGATCGGGCGTACTTCGGGCGTGTCCTTTGACACAGACGAAGATGCGGTCGGGGCCCTGCGCGCGTGGGGGTTTAGGCCCCCCGACCGCACCCGCAAGGTCACGGACATCGAGAAGGCCATCGCGTATCACGCCTGGTTCGCCGACCGCCGCGACCAACTCAACTACGAGATCGACGGGGTGGTGCTCAAGCTGAACGCGTTGGCGCCGCGTGCTGAGCTGGGGAGCACGTCCCACCATCCGCGCTGGGCTTTCGCATTCAAGTTTCCGCCCCGGCAGGTGGTCACGCGGCTGGAGCGCATCGCCGTGCAGGTCGGCCGCACGGGCAAACTCACCCCGGTCGCCCTGCTGCGCCCAGTGGAGGTGGGAGGCGTGACGGTGTCGCGCGCCTCGCTCCACAACCGGGAAGAGCTAGAGCGCAAGGATGTGCGCGAGGGCGACTTGGTGCGCATCCAGCGGGCCGGCGACGTGATCCCGCAGGTGGTGGAGCGGGTCGAGGAAGCCGGCCGCACGCGTCCCGAGACCTTCCGCATGCCAGCCGAGTGCCCGCGCTGCAGGGCGGCGGTGGTGGAGGAAGGGCCCTTCGTAGTGTGTCCCAACCGGCTGGGCTGCCCCGCGCAGCTGGAGCGCGGCATCGAGCACTTTGTCTCGCGGGCCGGGCTCGACATCGAAGGCCTCGGCTCCGAGACGGTCGCGCTGCTGGTCGGCGAGGGCAAGCGCGAGGCCAGCGCCGCCGCCGACGAGGGCCAGCGCGAAGGCCGCCTCCCCGTGCGCAAGCTGGCCGACCTCTTCCATTTGGAGGCGCATGACTTCCTCACCTTGGAGGGCTTCGCCGAGAAATCGAGCAAACTGGTCAACGCCGACGACGGACGAATCGGGCTGGATGCCGCCATCAACTGGCTGGGCATTCCCGGCGTCGGGCCCAGCCGCGCTCGCCAGCTCGCCGCCGAGTTCGGGAACCTGCGGAGCCTGCGCGAGGCTACTGCGGAGCGACTCGAGCAAGTGGAAGGCGTCGGTCCGGTAGCCGCTAAACGCATCACCGGCTTCTTTCGAGACGAAGCCCGCGCCCCTGTGCTCGACTTGCTCATCACAAGGGGCTCCGAACTGAGTGTAGCCGACCTGTCCGAGATGGAAGGCTTCGCCGACAAATCACGCAAGTTGGTGGAGGCGATTCAGAAGGCTAGACGGGTGGAACTGGCGCGCTTTGTTTACGGATTGGGTATCCCGGAGGTCGGCGCGACGGTGGCCCGCAAGCTAGCCGCCGCATTCCGGGAGTTGGGGAAGCTGCGCGAAGCGACAGCTGAGCGCCTCCAAGAGGTGGACGGAATCGGTCCCATCATGTCAGAGAAGATAGTTGGCTTCTTCAGCGACACCGCCAACGCCGATTCTCTCGACGCCCTCGATGAAGTGGGCTTCGAGTTCATACTCCCGGAAGAGTCGGCCAGCCAGCGGCTGAAAGGAGAATCTTTCGTTTTCACAGGCAAGCCCGACAAGTACATCAAGATGACTCGTTCCGAGGCCAAGAAGCGCATAGGAAGCCTGGGTGGGCGTGTGGTGTCCTCCGTCAGCTCCAACACCTACGCCCTGGTCGTTGGAGCCAACCCAGGGAAGTCGAAGCTAGCACGGGCAGGCGACCTGGATGATGTGAGAATTCTCTATCTCAACAACCCGAAGGACCGGGCAGAGTTCTCGAAGCTCCTCCAGGAATGACGCGGTCTCGGATTGCCCGCCCGCCGCACCCCCGCGCGGATTCCCGGTGCGCGATTTCGGGCGCCCGGCTATCGTTGTCGCATGAGACTGCGGAATCATACCCCCACCCGCCGCTCCGCGGCTCGTCCCCGGTAACCGGATTTGCTCCTCCCGGCTCTGGGGCTCTTTGGCGGTGTGATCGGCCTGTATCTCGGCGCCCACTGGCTCGTGTTCGGGGCGGCCGGCCTCGGTAAGACGCTCGGGGCGCGGCCAATCGTGGTCGGGCTGACGGTGGTATCCCTGGGCACCTCGGCGCCCGAACTCGTCGTGTGTGTGCTGGCTGCCATCGGGGGTAGCTCCGATCTGGCGATCGGCAACGCGCTGGGTTCGAATCTGGCCAACATCGGCCTGATTCTGGGAGTCACCGCAGTCGTTCAGCCGCTCGGCGTCAACCGGCGCATGGTCGTGCGCGAGATTCCGCTCATGCTCCTGATTACGCTGCTGGTCTATCCGCTCATCATGGACCAGGACGTGTCCCGTCCCGACGGTGTGATTCTGCTCGTCATGCTCGTCATCTACCTGAGTCTCCTGCTCAAGTCGGCGCGCCGCGAGACACCAGAAATATTGCGGGAGTTCGAGGCGCATTCGGACGAGATCGAGGCGATGCCGAGGCCCTTGGCGAAGAACATCCTCCAGATTCTCGTCGGATCCGGGCTTCTGGTGCTGGGCGGGAGGTTCATCGTCGTGAGCGCCATCCAAATCGCCACGGCCATGGGGATCTCCGAACTGCTGATCGGCGGGACCGTGGTCGCGATCGGCACTTCGCTGCCAGAGCTGGCGACCTCGGTAGTCGCGGCGACGCGCAACGAGGCGGACATCGCGGTCGGCAACGTCATCGGCTCCAACATCTTCAACCTGACGGCGGTGCTGGGCACCGCCGCCGTCGTCGAACCGCTCTCGATCGCCTCGGGCGTGCTCGGCCGCGAGTTTCTCGCGATGCTCGTGTTGTCGGCCCTGGTGTGGCCGGTGGCGTGGACGGCGCTGAAGGTCCGCCGTTGGGAGGGGTTTTTTCTTCTGACCGTCTACGCACTATTCTGGCTGTGGATGGGTCAGAGCTAAGGGGAATAGCCAGATGAGCAAATCCGTCGTCGAATCCTGCATCGAGCGCTGGGAGGAAGCCGGACTGATATCCGGCGAGCTGGCCAGCGAGCTGCGGGCGGAACATGCGCAAAGCGTTCGACGCTCGCGCTCCCGCTTCTTGCAGTACGCCGTCTCGGGCACGGCGGGCATTCTTCTGGTGATCGCCGCCATCACGTTCTTCGCCTGGTCGTGGCCCGACCTGGGACCCGGGGCGCGGACATGCGTCATTGCCGGGACGGGGATCGCGATCGTGCTGCTGGGGATGCGCCTCGAGTCCGCCCGGCGCTATGTGCCGGTGACCTACGCGCTTCAGACCAGCGGTCTGATCCTGCTCCTGTCGGCGTATGTCTATTCCATGGAGGCCTGGGGCAACACGACGGCGGCGGGCGTCGTGGTCGGCCTTCTCGCCCTGGCGACTCCCGTCGCGACCATTCCGGTCTTCGTGCGCCGCAACCCGGTCATGCCGGCGGTGGCCACGGCTCTCGGCCACGGCTTTCTGGCGGCGTTTCTCTTCCGAGCCTTCGATCTGGACGCCGACATCATCATATGGGTCCTCGACGGGGCGCTGATCTCGACGCTGGCGGTGTTGGGCCTGCTTCTGCACGCCGGTCGTGCGGAGTCCGTCTCGCGGCGCACGTTCTACGCCTTCGCGGTCAGTCTCTACGCGGGTTATCCGATGGCCGGCATGACCGCGGCCGGACCCCTCGAACTCGGTGACGAGACGCTTTTGGCGCTGGACGTTTGGCTCCTGCTGGTGACGGCGCTGGCGCTCTGGGGCATCCATCGGGCCCCGGTGGCGCTGCGCAGCGCGCGCTACAGCTATCACGTCGCGGCGTCGGTCCTGCTCGCCATCCCGCTCGGGTTCGGGACCACGCTCGGGTTGTACGACCTGCCCTCGCTGGCCGCCGCCGCCGTGGTGGCCGGGGCCGGAGCGTGCGGGCTCTGGTACGGGCTGCGAGAGGATGCACGGCCGCTCGTGCTCTGTTCGTGCGCGACTATCGTGAGTGGGGCGTGGTATCTGGGCGTCGAGGCGGGAGAGCGGCTTGGCTCGGTGCTGGCGCTGGCGTTCACCGCGGCGCTGTTCTTCTGGATCGCCACCCGGCTGGGGAGGAGGAAAGGGACATGACACGGAGCACTTCGACATGCTGGGAATAGATCTGAGCGGGCGGCGCGCGTTCATCGCCGGAGTCGCGGACGATCGTGGCTACGGCTGGGCCATCGCGCGAGTGCTGGCGGCGGCGGGCGCGTCGATCTGCCTGGGCACCTGGCCGCCCGTACTGCGCATCTTCCGGATGAGCCTGAAAAGGGGAAAGCTGGATCGCTCTCTCCCGGGTGGAGGCGTGCTGGACATCGAGAGGATCTACCCCCTCGACGCCGTATTCGACACGCCGGACGACGTTCCGCCGAAGTTCCGGGACGACAAGCGCTATCGTGCGGTGGACGGCTACACCATTCAGGAGGTGGCGGATACGCTGCGTGCCGATTTCGGGGACGGTTGCCTGGACATCCTCGTGCACTCACTCGCCAACGGGCCTGAAGTACGCAAGCCGCTCATCGACACCAGCCGCGCCGGCTACCTCGCGGCGATCAGCGCCAGTTCCTATTCCCTGGTGAGCATGGTGCAGCGCTTCGGGCCGCTCATGCGACCGGGCGCGGCGGTCGTGTCGCTGAGCTATCTGGCGTCGGAGCGCGTCATCCCCGGGTACGGAGGGGGGATGAGTTCGGCCAAGGCGGCGCTGGAGAGCGACACGCGCGTGCTGGCCTTCGAGGCGGGAAGGCGCTGGGGCATGCGCGTGAACACCATCAGCGCGGGGCCGCTGGCCAGCCGCGCCGCATCCGCCATCGGTTCCATCGACCGCATGGTCGAGTACTACCGGGCCAACGCCGCCCTTCCGGAGGTGAACACGGCGGAGGACGTGGCCAACGCGGCCGCCTTCCTGTGCTCGCCGCTGGGGGCGGGGATCACCGGCGCGACCATCCACGTGGACAAGGGCTACCACGTCATGGGCATCGCGGCCGAGCCGCAGCTCTAGCTGGCCCCCGTCGTGTCCGGCGAGGCCGGGGGCCAGGTCCCTTCCCCATCGGAGGTCGCGGGCGACGTTTCCAGAGACGCCGAGGGGGGTGGCGGGGGGGGCCGCGACTTCGGCGATGCCCTGCCGCACATTGCGGTGACCCCCCCAGGGCCGCGCTCCCGGACACTGGCGAAGCGGCTGCGGCGGGCCGAATCCCGAAACGTCACCTTCATCGGCGACCGCTTCCCGGTCTTCTGGGAGGAAGCGCTGGGGTCGAACGTGCGCGATGTGGACGGCAATGTGTACGTCGACCTGACCGGGGCCTTCGGCGTCGCTTTCGCGGGACATCGCCATCCGCGGGTGATGCGGGCCGCCGCCGACCAGCAGCGGCGCCTGGTGCACGGCATGGGCGACATCCACCCGCCCGCGGCCAAGGTCGAGCTGCTCGAGCGGCTGGCCGGGATCGCTCCGTGGCCGGAGGCGCGTGCCGTGCTGGCCTCCGCCGGCTCGGAGGCTGTGGAAATCGCGTTGAAAACAGCAGAGTTATACACAGGCAGATCGGGAATTCTGGCCTTCGAAGGTGGATATCACGGCCTGACCCTGGGCGCGCTGGCCACCACCCACCGTGACGACTTCCGAGGGCCCTTTCGCAGACGTCTGTATGACGGGGTGGCGTTCGTTCCCTTTCCCGTCTTGCGGGAAGAGGCATCGATGAGCCTGGCGTCTTGTGAACGTGCTCTGACGAACGGCGCCCCCGGCGGAGCGGCCATCGGCACTGTGCTTGTGGAACCGGTGCAGGGCCGGGGGGGCGTGCGCATCCCGCCATCGGGCTTCTTCGAAGAGCTGTCCGCACTGGCCCGTCGCCACGGTGCGGTGTTGGTCGCCGACGAGGTGTTCACCGGTCTCGGCCGCTGCGGGACCATGTTCGCCGGGCCCGCCCTCGGGCTGGATGCGGACCTGATTTGCCTGGGCAAGGCCCTGGGGGGCGGATACCCCCTAAGCGCATGTCTGGGGACAGCGCAGGTCTTTGACGCCTGGCCGGAATCCGGCGGCGAGGCCCTGCACACGAGCACCTTTCTGGGACACCCGGTCGCCTGCGCCGCCGCGCTGGCTTTCCTGGACCTGGTGGAATCGGAACGACTCGACCAGCGCGCTGCGCGGATGGGGGAGCGGATCGTCGCGCGATTGCGTGAAGCGCTCGACGGCGTCGGGCACGTTGGAGAAGTGCGAGGACTGGGCTTGCTGGCCGGGATCGAGATCGTGCGCCACGGGAGCGAGGCGGCGGACGCGACTCGGCGCCTCCGGGGGATGGGTGACGCCGGCGTGACATCGATCGTGTCGGCCACCGCCGGTCTGCGCGCAGGGTCGTCGGACTCGCCGCGACTCGTACCTGCTGCAGGCGCGGGAGCGCGTGTGGCTGAGCGCCTTCTCGCGGAGGGAGTGCTGGTGCTCCCGGCCGGCGAATGGGGTCAGGTCATCGAGCTGACCCCGCCGGCGACCCTGTCTCCCGACCTTCTGGACCACGCGCTGGACAGACTGGCTCACACCGTCGCCCATCTTTCAGATTAGGCCATTCGCTTTCTCACATCAGGCCATTCGCCTTCAGATACTCCCGCCCCTCCGCTTCTCTGATGCCCGCCTGCGAGAGCGACACAAGATGTCGGGGTTCAGGGTGATGGGGTTGATTCAACCCGGGCCGGGTTGGTATCTTACCGGCCCTTTGCTGGCAGACGCCCCCATCGTCTAGTGGCCTAGGATACTTGGTTCTCAGCCAAGAGACCGGGGTTCGACTCCCCGTGGGGGTATAGCGCATCGCGGGCCGTCGCTTTCGGGTGCTCGGCCCGAGTTTCGTTTGGCCGCTTAGCTCAGTTGGCAGAGCACTACGCTCACATCGTAGGGGTCGCTGGTTCGAGTCCAGCAGCGGCCACTCCCCTCCCTCATCCCCCCAAACGCCTCCTGACCTCGGCTGGTAGCGGGCGAGCCCCCGGCTTCCACCCGGTCACGTAGCCCGCCACCGCGCTCGAGGCCACGGAATAGGGCGAAGCAAGGTAGAGCTGACCCGGTCCTGAACGTCCCGGGAAATTCCGGTTCTGGGAAGAGATGCTCACCTCGTCCGGGCGCCGCGTGATTCCCGGCCCGGCGTTGATGCAGGCCCCGCATCCCGGCTCGATGAAGGTGGCGCCGATACGCTGGAAGAGGTCGAGGTAGCCGTGCTCCCGGCAATATTCGCGGACGTCGGTGGAGCCGCACTGGATAAAGCAGTCCACATCCGGATGCACGCCCAGCCCCCAGCGGTCGTACGCCTCGCGGAACACCCGGGCGTACATGTCCATGTCTTCCTTCTTGCCGGCCGTGCACGACCCCGCATAGGCGATGTCGATGCGGATCCGTTCCGGCTCGAGGACGTGGAGCGCCACCCCGTTGCCGGGATCGTTGGGGAGCGCCGCCATCGGCTCGATGGTCGAGGCGTCGATCTCGATCACGCGCACGTAGCCGGCGCCGGGGTCGCTGTACATGTCGCGGGCCAGCGCCTCCGCCCGCTCCCGCTCCATGCCGCGCTCTTCGACCAGATAGTCCACGGATTTCCCGTCCGCGGCGACCAGCCCGGTGAAGGCTCCCACCTCGGCGGCCATGTTGGTCATGGTCGCGCGTTCGTCCACCGGGAGAGCTTCCACGGCCGATCCCGCGTACTCGATGATCTGCCCGATCGCGTGTCCGTCGCGGATGTAGGGGTGGCGCAGGATCTCCAGCATGTAGTCCTTGGCCGTCACGCTTGGGGCGGGTGTGCCCGAGATCACGACCTTGAAGGAGGGCGGGACCTGCACGCGCACGTCCTGGGTGATCCAGGAGTTGAAGATGGCGGTCGTGCCCACCCCGAACGCCAGTGCCCCGATCGCGCCCGCGTGCGGCGTGTGCGAGTCCGAGCCGATGATGAGCATCCCCGGCTCCGCGTAGTCCTCCAGGATCTTGGAGTGGCAGATCGCGACCGAGCCCATGCGATGTCCCTGCTGCTCCCCGTAGAGCCGGATGCCCTGCTTCTCCGCGAACTCGCGCTGCTTCACCTCCAGCTGGTTGGCGACTTCCAGCAGACCGTCCTCAATGCGTTCCTGGCTCATGGCTTTGTGCAGAAACGTCAGATGATCCCGGAAGAAGAGAACGCTCCCGGGATCCTGCACTCGTCCCTCGGGCCCCATTTTCTGTTCGAAGAAGATGGCCGCCATCGGGGTCACATATTCGTGCGAGAAGCGGATGTCGGTGCTGAAGAAGCCGGCCTCTCCGGGCGTGACCGAGTCGACGCCCGTGTGCCCTCGCGCGGGATCGACGACCCAGTGGCGCGCGAAGATCTTCTCGGCGAGGGTCATGGGGGGGGCCCCCTGCGTCTGCCCGCCGCGATCATGCGAAGCGGCATGCGTCTGCCCTCGCGCGGAGGCGGCACCTTCTTCGCGGCCCGCCGCAGACCTGCAGACTGGCGCAGGCACCGTCGCCTTGCCCTGCATGCGGGCCACGTTGAATTCGAAGAGGCCTCCGTATTCGATGATCTGGCGGGTGATCTCGTCCTTCCCGCGCGTGAACTCCTCGAGCCGTATCGGCTCTCCGCGGGCGATGCGCCCGGCCACGCCGAAGTCGGTGGTCGTGAGCACGCCCAGATTCTGGCAGTTCTCGTTGTAGATGCGCTCGATGCTCTCGCTGACGACGACCCGGATTCCGGCCATCAATTCCGCATAGGGGCTCTGTTCGCGGCTGGAGCCCTTCCCACGCCGCTTGCCCGCCACCGAGCAGACGAAACCCCCGTTCTTCACGCTCGCGCGCTGGACCGGATATTCCTCGGCGCCGCTATCCGCGTTCGTCGTGCGCAGCCCGAGATAGGGGAATTCGCCCAGCGTCTCGTCGTAGAAGAAGCAGACGTAGGCGGGAGTGATTTCGTCGGTGGAGATCTGGTCGCGGAGACGGGCTCGCAGTGCGCCGGTGAGCTCAAGGTCCAGGCCTTCGTAGAGCTGGGCGCGCACGAGGGCGGTATCGTCGGCCAGGTACAGGACGCGTCCTCGCACGTCCAGCGCGGCGGCCCGCCTGGGCGTCGGGCGGGTGAGGAGATCGCCCATCACGGCTCTCGCCCAATCATGGCGTCAGGCCCTCGTGGACCCAGCGGACCGGCCATCCACGCCTCAGCTGAAGTCGACGCCGAGGAGCACGGCGATGATGATCGCGGCCACGGCGATCGGCGCCACGAAGCGAATGAAGAAGCGCCAGGTGCCGTAGTGGAACCACCCGGGCTGGTTTCCGTCCATCAGCTCGCTCTCGCTCGCCTTCCGGCTCATGAACCAGCCTGCCGCCAGCGTGATCGCGAGCCCGCCGGTGGGAAGCATCCAGTTGGACACGAAGTGGTCCGCGGTGGAGAACCAGCCGACCTTGCCTGCGAAGAGTTCGAGCGTCGCCAGGAAGGGCGTTCCCGTGAACGAAAGAGCCGCGAAGATCGTGAAGATGAAGATGGCCCCGCCGCACATGAAGGTGGCGCGGTTGCGGGCGATGCCGCGCTCGTCGATCAGGTAGCTGACCACGACTTCCAGCAGCGAGATGGTCGAGGTGAGCGCGGCCAGGGCCACCAGCACATAGAAGAGCGGTCCCAGCAGCACGCCGAAGGGCACCTCGCTGTAGAAGAGCTCCGGGAGCGAGATGAAGAGCATGCCCACCGTCGAGCCGCCCACCTGCTCGCTCATGCCCACGACGGAGAAGATCACCGAGAACATCACGATGGTGGCGACGAGCGCGATCAGCGTATCGAGGGCTACGATCATCGCCGACGCCTTCACGATGGAGTGATGGCGCGCGATGTAGGAGCCGTAGGTGATCATCGCGCACATGCCGAGCGACAGGGTGAAGAACGAGTGGCCGAGCGCCTCCAGCACGGAGTCCGGCTCCAGCTCCGCGAAGTTTGGCCGGAAGATGAAGCGCAGCGCCTCGCCCGAGCCGCTCATCCCCAGGGCGCTGATCAGGAGGAGCAGGAGAATCACGAAGAGGATCGGCAGGAAGAGGCGCGCGATGCGCTCGATGCCCTTGCTGACCCCGAAGTAGACGACAGCCACCGTTCCCACGCTGAAGGCGAGAGAGAGAGCAAGCTGGAGGGAGGCGTTGCCGACCTGCTCGTTGAACAGGTCGCCGGTCGCCAGCCCGGCCGGGAAGCCGCTGAAGGACCACTCCATGGTGCGGGCGAAGTAGTAGAGCGACCAGCCGGCGATGACCGTGTAGTAGCTGAGGAGGATGAAGGCGCAGATGACGCCCCAGCCGCCCACCACGCCCCATACGGGGCCGACGGCGTCCTTGAGCGCCCCGACCGCGCTCTTCTGGCTCCTTCGCCCGATCAGCAGCTCCGCCATCATGATGGGCAGTCCCACGGCGGCGATGCACACCAGGTACACCAGCACGAAGGCGCCGCCGTTGTTCTCCCAGGTGATGAAGGGAAACTTCCACAGGTTGCCCAATCCGATGGCGCTTCCGGTGGCCGCCAGGACGAATCCCAGATTCGAATTCCAGTGGTCGCGTTGCTGTGACATGGTGTCTGCTCGGGTCTGCCGTCCCTTGGAGCGGGACGAGGGTCGGGTCGAAGTTGCCGCCAAACGGCTCTATATTGCGCGCGATGCAAGGCCGTGCGCCAGTTCCCGAGGGTGGCCCTTTGCGCCGGGAGGAGGCAAATGCATTCGGGGTCCGGGCCACCTCACAAGGAGGAAAGATGACCCGTCGGCGTGTGTCTCGAGCATTTGCGGCGGCGAGCCTGGCATGCGCGGCCGCCATCGGCTGCGGAGACGCCGAGAACGGCTCCGGCGACGCGGCGCTGCAAGTCGCGCTCCTCACCTCGGGACCGGTAAGCGACGCCGGATGGTACGCGGGCGCGTACGAGGGGCTGCTGCTGATCGAGAAATCGCTGGGCGCCCGCATCAGCCACCAGCAGACCCGTTCCCCGGCGGAATTCGACGAGGCCTTTTTCTCCTACGGCTCGTCCGGCTACGACCTGGTCTTCGCCCACGGCTTCGAATACCAGGACGCGGCGCTGCGGGCCGGGGAGGAGTTCCCCGACATGAACATCGTCGTCTCCAGCGGGGGGCGGATTTCGGCCAACGTCCGCTCGCTCATCTTCCGCCTGGAGGAGGCAAGCTATCTCGCCGGGATGATGGCCGGCGGCCTCACCCGGTCGAAGGTGGTGGGGATGGTCGGAGGCGTGGCGATTCCGCCCGCCCAGGGCACGTTCCGGGCCTTCGAGGCGGGCGCGCTCGCGATCGACCCGGACATTCGGGTGCTGGAGGCCTTCATCGGCAGCTGGGACGACGTGGCGGCCGCCAGAGAGGCGGCGACCGCCCAGCTGAACCGGGGCGCCGACGTGCTGGTGCACAATACCGACGCGGCCAGCTTCGGCGTCTTTCAGGCGGCTCGGGAGGCGCACGGAGACGAGGATCCCGTGTGGGCCATCGGCATGAACCGCGACCAGAACGATGTCGCCCCCGATGTCATCGCGGGAAGCGCCGCCATCGACATCCCGCGGGCATTGCTGGACGTCGCGACCCGGTTCGTGGCCGGCACGCTGCCTCCCGGGGCCCTGGACCTCAGCCTCGACGAGAGCGTGGTGGACTTCATCGTCAATCCGGCGGCGCTGGACCGCATCCCGGGGGAGCTGCTCGCCCGCATCGACGAAGCGAGGACGGCCATCCGCGAGGGTGTGCTGGACGTGCCCCGGATCCGGTTCCTGGAGGAGGAACCCGGCGGGCCTTGAAGCTCCTGGGCCGTGCGGCGGCACCCGCTGATGCGGGGGCCGGGTGGCTGGCGCGCAGTGTGTGCTTCTCATGTTTCCGGTCCGAGTCATGTCCGTAGCCGACGGCGACCGCCCCGGCCGAGCGGCGGTCGAGATGCGGTCGGCGCGCAAGCGCTTCGGGTCCGTCGATGCTCTGGCGGACGCCAGTCTCTGCGCATACTCCGGGGAGATCCACGCACTGCTGGGGGAGAACGGCGCGGGCAAGACCACGCTCATGCGCGTGCTGTGCGGCGCGCTCCGCCCGGACGGGGGAGAGGTGCGGGTCGACGGGGGTCGGTTGGGGCCCGGGAGCGCGCGCGAGGCGGTCGCCGCGGGGATCGGCATGGTCCACCAGCACTTCACCCTGGTTCCGAGCCTGACGGTTGCCGAGAACGTGGCGCTGGGGACGCGGGACGGAAGCGGCCTCGCGCTGCGCCTGGAGCTCGTGTGCGAGCGCCTGGCGGAACTCGAGCGCGTCACGGGGCTGCCGGTGGACGCGCATGCACCGGTCGCCGGCCTATCGGTGGGCTCGAAGCAGCGGGTGGAGATCGTGAAGGCGCTCTACCGTGATCCGCGCGTTCTGGTCCTGGACGAGCCGACGACGGTGCTCAGCCCACCCGAGGTGGAGTGGCTGTTCGGCGTCCTGCGCGAACTGGCGCGAGAGGGCCGGACGGTTCTGTTCATCGGGCACAAGCTGGATGAGATCCTGCGGGTGGCGGACCGGGTGACGGTGCTCCGGCGGGGACGAACCGTCCTCGCCGCCGGGCGCGCGGAAGTGGACGCGTCCGGATTGGCGCGCGCGATGATCGGCGGAGCGGCGCTCGGCCGGGAACCCCGGCCGCCGGCCAAAGCTGCGCGGGTCGTCGCCGGTACACGGGTGGCGCGGCTGGAGGGGGTGGGCGCGCGCGGGGCGGGCGGCAGAATGGGCGTGCGGGACGTCACGCTGGAGGTGCACCGCGGCGAGATCGTGGGCATCGGCGGAGTGGAGGGCAATGGGCAGCGCGAGCTGGCCCTTGTGCTGGCGGGCAGGCTGCGCCCCGCGGCTGGCCGCGTGAGCCTCCCGGCCACCATCAGCCTGATCCCGCAGGATCGATCGGAAGGCGGGCTGGTCCCGGGCTTCGATCTCGCGGAGAACACCGCGCTGGCCTTCCACGACGACGACGCCCACCGCCGCGGGCCGCTCATCGACTGGGGGGCGATGCGGCGCACGGCGCAGGAGATCGTGGCCCGATTCGATGTGCGCACCCCGGGCTGGCGGGCGACGGCGCAGTCCCTGTCGGGGGGCAACCGGCAGAAGCTCCTGGTGGGCCGCGAACTGGCGCGCTCACCGGACCTGCTGGTGGCGGAGAACCCGATGCGCGGACTCGACATCGCGGCGGCCGCGTTCCTGCGGGGCAGGCTGGCGGGCCTGAGGAACCAGGAGACGGGCTCCG
The DNA here is from genome assembly GCA_965225805.1 of Longimicrobiales bacterium. GTDB lineage: Bacteria > Gemmatimonadota > Gemmatimonadetes > Longimicrobiales > Gaopeijiaceae > BD2-11. The sequence continues at coordinate 88,863 of OZ245327.1, read as the reverse complement.
GGAGCGAACCTCCGGGCATCGTCCTCTTCTCGACCGACCTTGAGGAGGTGCTGGACCTGGCCGACCGGGTCTTCGTCCTGGTGCGCGGCCGGTTGATCGCGGTGCCCGAGCAGGATTGCACGCCGTGGGGAATGGGCCGGCTGATGCTGGGATCGGACGGGGCGGCCAGGGTGTCCTCCGGCGACGATCGCTCGGAAAGTCCGTCGACCTCATGAGGGAAGCGCGGTGGCGGGTCGGTGTGGACTACCAGCGAGATTCGGTCGGTGCCGCCAAGCGGGCTCGAGCGGTCGGCTGCCGATGACCCGCCGCCGATTTCGGGCGCGATTTCGGGCGCGCTGGACCGGCCCCCTGGCGGCGAGCATGGTGGCGCTTCTGGCCGCGGTGCTCCTGGCGGCGGCGGGGCTGGCCGTGGCCGGGTACGACCCGGTCGCCGCGGGCCGGGCGCTGGTCGGGGGCGCGTTCGGCTCGGGGGAGCGGTTCGCGTCCATCACCCTGGTGCGTGCGACCCCGTTGATCCTGACCGGGCTGGCAGTGGCCCTCGCCTTCCGGGCCGGCGTGTGGAACATCGGGGCGGAGGGGCAGCTCTACGCCGGGGCGGTCGCCTCCGTGTGGGTGGGGCTCACCTTCCCGTCCGCGCCGGGGTGGCTGCTTCTGCCCGCGGCAATGGCGGCCGCGGCCGTGGCGGGGGGGCTCTGGACCCTCGTCCCGGTGGCCCTCAAGTTCCGCGCCGGGGTCGGGGAGGTCATCACCACCATCCTGATGAACTTCGTCGCCATTCATACGGTGGCGTGGCTGGTGCACGGCCCCCTGCAGGAAGCGCGCGGGGTCTTCCCCCAGACCGACCCGATCGCGCTGGCGGCGCACCTCCCGCGCATCGGCTCCGGACGCTTCCACGCCGGCTTCCTGGTCGCGGTCGTGCTGGCGGTGGCGCTATGGTGGCTGCTGAAGCACAGCGCGTGGGGCTTTCGCGTGCGGGCGGTGGGCGCCTCTCCCCGCGCGGCCGCCGTGTCCGGCCGGATCGCGACGGGCCGGGTGGTGCTGGGGGCCTTTGTGCTCTCCGGGATGCTCGCCGGCCTGGCCGGGGGGGTCGAGGTGGCCGGAGTGACCTTCGCGCTCTATGAGAACCTCTCCCCCGGGTACGGCTACACGGCCATCGCGGTCGCCCTGCTCGCCGGCCTGAACCCGCTGGCAGTGCTCCTGGCGGCCGGGTTCTTCGGCGTCCTGCAGGCCGGCGCGGCAGCGATGCAGCGGGACGTGGGGGTGCCGGCCGTCTGGGTCAGCGCCATCGAAGCGCTCGTCATCCTCGCGGTGCTGGCGGCGGACGGCTTTCTGCGGCGCGGTGTCAGGGTCTTCCTGGAGGGGGGGCTGACCGTGGACGTCGCCGCTCTCCAGGCCTTCCTTGAGGCATCCGTCCGCCTGGGCGCCCCGCTCGCCTTGGCCGCCCTCGGCGAGACCATCAGCGAGCGGGCCGGGGTCATCAACATCGGCCTGGAGGGCTCCATCATCGGGGGCGCTCTGGGCGGGGCGCTCGGGGCGCTGTTCACGGGATCGCCGGGCGCCGGCGTTCTGGCCGGGGCGATGGCCGGAACCGCGATCGCGGCCGTGTTCGCGCTCTTCGCCATTGCCCTGAGCGCCGACCAGATCATCGTCGGCACGGCGGTGACTCTGGGGGGGCTGGGGATCACCGGCGTCGTATACCAGAGCGTCTTCGGCGCGACCGGCACGGCCCTTACCCTTCCGACCCTCCCCCCGCTGGCGGTGCCCGCCCTGTCCGCACTGCCCGCCCTGGGGCCGGCCCTCTTCAGCCAGGCCTGGACCACCTACCTGGCCTACCTCCTGGCGCCGGTCCTCTGGTACTACCTCTTCCGCACCCGCTGGGGACTGGAACTGCGGGCGGTGGGCGAGGAACCGGCCGCGGCGGAAGCGGCGGGAATCCGCGTGCGCCGAACCCGTGTCCTGGCGGTGCTCGCAGCGGGCTTCCTGGCGGGGGTGGCCGGGGCCCATCTGGCGCTCGCGCACGCAGGCACCTTCGCGGAGGGGATGTCGGCGGGGCGGGGCTTCATCGCTATCGCGGTGGTCGTGCTGGGCCGCTGGAATCCTCTGCTCGTACTTCTCGCTTCCCTCTTCTTCGGTGCGGCCTCGGCTCTTCAATTCGAACTCCAGGCAGTGTTTGCGAACGTTCCCTACCAACTCCTGCTGGCGTTCCCCTACGTGCTGACGCTCGCCGCCCTCGCGGGGTGGATCGGCCGGTCCCGGGCTCCCGCGGCGCTCGCCCGACCCTGGCCGCCACGGGCAGGGGAGTAGCGGTTCCGGTTTCCCGAGGAGGCCAAGGTCGGCAAAACGCCCCGGACTGCGTATCCTTGAAGGATCCGGGTACCCGTGCCTGACACGGATCGCCCGAGCATCTGGAAATCTGGAGGGATGAGGTCCATGAGACGCTTTACAGTCGGCTGGATTCAAGGGGTCGCGATCATTGCGGTGCACACGGCGTGCGCGGGAGCGGGACCGGAGACGGTCGCGATGGCGGGGCCAGTTCCAGCGATTCAGTCGGAGACCGAGACCGAGTCTGCCGCCGATTCGCCCGCCGACGCCCCGGGGCTCCCCCGGGTAACGATCGTGGCCACGGGTGGAACGATCGCGGGTGTGTCCGAGACGCGCACCAGCTTTCAGAGCTATGAGGCCGGCGAGGTCGGCATCGACGAGATGCTTGCCGAGCTGAGGCCCGAGATCGATGAGGTCGCCGACGTCACGGCTGTCCAATTCGGCAACCGGCCCTCGGGCGGCTACGCGATCGCGGACTTCTACGACCTAACCCTTGCCGTCGAGAAGGCACTTGAGACGGCGGACGCCGTCGTAGTCACGTCGGGAACGGGCAGCATGGACGAGTTCGTCTATTGGCTGGACCTGACCGTGCAGAGTCAGAAGCCGGTGGTGATCACGGGGGCGATGCGGCCATGGACCGTGATCGGCTCCGACGCGCAGGCCAATCTGTTCAACGCGATCGTGCTGGCCTCGAGCGGCGAGACGCGCTGCTTCGGCACCGTCCTCATGCTGAACGACGAGTTCCACGCCGCCAAGGAGGCGTGGAAGGGCGACGCCTACCGGATGGACACCTTCGTGTCACGGGAGCTGGGAATCCTCGGCTACATCGACGAACTGGACGTCCAAACCTACCGGGCTCCCCCGAGGGCGCAGCATTGTGCCGATCCCGGGCGCTGGATGACTCCCTTCGACCTGAGCGGAATATCCAAGGACGACCTTCCCCGGACCGAGGTCCTCATAGGATACCAGGACGCCGGGCTGGACGAGGCCATCACGGCGTGGGCGGAGGCCGGAGTCCGGGGCATCGTGCTCGCCGGGGGACGGGGCTCCGAGGAGGTGCAGGAGGAGGCCGAGGAGATGGGGGTGATCTTCCGGCGCACCCATCGCTTCCGCACCGGCGGCGACAACCTCTACCCGCAGAAGGCGCGGCTGCTTTTGCTGCTGTCGCTCGCCTTCACGGACGATCCCGAGCAGGTCGACGCCTGGTTCGAAGAGCTGGGCGCGGCCGAGTTCGAGATCGATCCGGGGCGGTAGCAACCCCGGATCCGGGCAGCGCTAACCACCCCTTTCCCGCACATTCCTCGCCTCCCGTGTCCGTATGGGGCGTGAGGGAATGCTTCGCGCTTTTCCCGGCCAGCGTCCACGGTGCTAGGTTTCGCGCGTAACTAAAGCGCGCATGACCAAAGGATGTGTTCAAGATGCGTCGATTTCCGCTTCTCACCCTCGTTGTCCTGCTGGCCGCCACAGCCTTGTCGGCCGCCGTCCCCGCGCAGGCCCAGGCCCCGCCTGATGACCGGGGCGCCGTTGCGGTGGGGCTTCTGCTGCGTCAGCTGGACGGGGTGAAGCGGGTGCTGATGGTCGCCGCGCACCCGGATGACGAGGACACCAACACAATCACCACGCTCGCGCGCGGGATGGGCGTGCGCACCGCCTATCTGGCGCTGACGCGAGGCGAGGGAGGCCAGAACCTCATCGGCACGGAGTTGTGGGAAGGGCTGGGGATCATCCGCAGCAACGAACTCGTTGCGGCGCGCGCCATCGACGGCGGCGAGCAGTTCTTCACCCGGGCCATCGACTTTGGCTTCTCCAAGTCCTCGGACGAGACGCTCTCCAAATGGCCCCGGGAGGAGATTCTCGCGGATGTCGTCTGGGCCGTCCGCCGTTTTCGGCCGCAGGTCATCGTATCGGTGTTCAGCGGCACCCCCAGGGACGGCCACGGCCAGCATCAGGTGGCGGGGATGCTCGCGCACGAGGCGTTCGATGTGGCCGCGGATCCGAACCGCTTTCCGGAACAGCTCGGTGACGGAATCGAGGCCTGGCAGACCGACAAGCTCTATCTGGCGCGAGGCGGCTTCGGCGGAGGGGAAACGGCTACACTCGAAGCCGGTGCCTTCGATCCGCTCATGGCTCGCTCCTACCTGCAGGTCTCGATGGATTCGCGCAGCCAGCACCGTTCCCAGGACATGGGATCGGGGCAGCCCATGGGACCCCGGCAGTCCATTCTGTCGCTGGTGAAGGCCGCAGCCGGCGTCAACGGCCTGGGTGGCTTCTTCGCGGGGGTGGATACCACCTTCGCGAGCCTGGTCGGCCAGGTCGTGCCGACCAGCCCGGATGGGCAGGGAGACATCGACAGCTATCGAGCCGCCATCGAGGTCGCGAAGACTTCGCTGGACGCGCTCACACCCGAGCAGTCCACTCCGGCGCTGGCGGACGCCCTGGGGGCGCTGGAGCGCATCATCGAGCGCGCTGGCCCGAATGCGTCCGGCGAGGTCACCGAAGTGCTGGAGCGCAGACGCGCCCTCCTGCGCAAGGCCCTTCTCGCGTCTTCCGCAGTGGTGATGCAGGTGCGCGCGAGCGACGACATGGTCGTCCCCGGAGAGCCCTTCGAGGTGCGGATCGAGCTGTGGAACGCGGGCCCCTATCGCGTGGAGGGCGCGGGACCGGAGCTGGCGCTGCCGGACGGCTGGAGCGCGGACTTGCTCGAAGGCAGAACCATCGACATGGGGGGGTTCGGTCCCCGTCGGTCATCGTCCATGACGACGGTTTCCGGGACCTCGGAGACGATTGCGTCCGGCGAAATCCGCCGCTGGGTCTTCCGCGTGAACGTGCCCGCGGACGCCGATCCTTCGCGCCGCTACTACCTGCGCGATCCCCGGGTCGGCGACGCCTACGCCTGGCCGCCCGAACGGCAGCTGCGCGGCCTGCCACACGACCCGCCCGTTCTGAGCGGCGGGACCCGCTTCGAGCTGGTCATGAATGGCGACCCGATGGGTTCCCCCATGAGGGTGCCCCTCGCCACCGAGGACGAGGGGCGCTACTACGGCGTGGATCCCGCCCAGGGCGAGTTCACCCGCCCGCTCCTGGTCGTGCCCGCCGTCTCCGTAACGGTCGCCCCCGAACAGATGGTGTGGCCGCTCGGAGACACCGGGGCGCGCACCGTCACCGTGCGGGTCCGCAACGAGGCGCAGGAGGGGGTCACCGGTGAACTCGCCCTGGAAGGACCTGGCTGGACGGTCGCGCCCGCCTCCGTCCCGGTGGAGCTCGACGCGCCCGGCACGGAGCGCACCTACATGCTCACCGTCGCCCCCGAAGCAGGTCAGGGCGTCGGTCGCGCCCGTCTGAGCGCCACCGTACGCGCCGCCGACGGCCGCTCCTGGAGCGAGCGCGTCGACATCATCGACTACCCGCACATCGAACGGGCGGCCCAGTTCCATCCCGCCGAACTCCAGACCTCCATCTTCCCGGTGACGGTGCCCGAAGGCCGCCGCGTCGGATACATCATGGGCACCGGCGACTCCGGCCCGGAGGCGCTCGCCTCCCTGGGCTTCGAGGTCGAAATGCTGGGGCCGGCCGACGTCCTGGCGGGCGACTTCGCGCGCTTCGACGTCCTCGTGCTGGGCGTGCGTGCCTACGAAGCCCGCGGGGATCTGGCCGCGGCCAACGGCGCGGTCCTCGACTTCGCCCGCGCCGGGGGTACGGTGGTCACCCAGTACAATCAGTACACGTTCCCGGCAAGCGGGCACGCGCCCTATCCGGTTTCGATCTCCAGGCCGCACGACCGCATCACCGACGAGAACGCCGCCGTCACCTTCCTGCATCCCGCAGCCCCGGTGCTCAACGCGCCAAACCGCATCACCGATGCCGACTTCGAGGGCTGGAGACAGGAGCGCGGCCTCTACTTCCTGAATACCTGGGATCCGGCCTTCACCCCGGTGCTCTCCATGGCCGATCCGGGGGAAGCGCCCAAGGAGGGCTCGCTTCTGATCGCACCTCTGGGAGAAGGCGTCTACATTTACACGGGACTCGCGTTATTCCGGCAGTTCCCGGAGGGCGTCCCCGGCGCCTACCGGCTCTTCGCCAACCTGGTGTCGCTCGACGGCCGGACCTGGAGAGAGTATCTGGCGCCGATCCCGGACCCCGCCGGCCAACTGGACAGCGGCTCCCGTTGAGCGAGCCGGGCGCAAGCGTTCGTCGGAGGCGGGAGGGGCCGTGACAGCCGACCCTCGGGACCGGGAGCGAACGCCTGGTCGCGGTCCATCCCCGGGCCCCGCCAGCGTCCCCGAAGGCGCCCCTCCCGACGAGGCTGAAGACGGCCGCATCGGCATCTTCCCCAGCTGGAGGGCGCTCTACATCGCGGTCATCGTCTACACCGCGGGGCTGATCGCGCTCCTGCGCGTCTTCACCGTCCTTCTGGACACGAGCGCCCGGTGACCGCAGCCGACTGGCTGGTCTTCGCCGTCTACTTCGGCGGCGTGGTGACGCTCGCGCTCTACCAGAGCCGCAAGAACGTCGGCGTCGAAGGCTTCTTCCTCGCCAACCGCCGCCTCCCCTGGGCCGCCATCGGCCTCTCGGTCATGGCCACCCAGGCCAGTGCCATCACCTTCATCGGCACCACCGGGCAGGCGTTCGACAGCGGGATGGAGTTCATCCAGGTCTACCTGCCGCAGCCGCTGGTGATGGTGCTCCTGTGCGCGCTCTTCGTTCCGTTCTTCTACCGCGCGAAGCTGTACACGGCGTACGAGTACCTGGAGCGCCGCTTCGACCCCAAGACGCGCTCGCTCACGAGCTTCCTCTTTCTTGTCTCCCGCGGGATGGCCGCCGGGCTGGTGCTCTACGCGCCCGCGATCGTCCTCTCGGTGATCATGGGGTGGGACGAGACCGTCACCATCCTGATCATGGGCGCCATCACCATCCTCTACACGATGGTGGGGGGGATCACGGCGGTGATCTGGACCGACGTCATCCAGATGCTGATGATGTTCGTCGGCATCGCGGCGGCGATCCTCGTCCTTTTCGGCACGCTGCCTCCCGAAGTGGGCGTCGGGGACGTGGTCTACATCGGCGGCATCCAGCAGATGTGGTCGAGCATCGACCTCGATTTCGACCCGTCCAACACCTATTCCATCTGGACGGGAATGATCGGCGGGTTCTTTCTGGCGCTCGCCTACTTCGGCACCGACCAGAGCCAGGTGCAGCGCTACCTCACCGCTCGCTCGCTCAAGCAGAGCCGGCTCTCGCTGATCTTCAACGCCTTCGTCAAGGTGCCGATGCAGTTCATGATCCTGGCCATCGGCGTCCTGCTCTTCGTCTTCTACCACTTCGAGCGGCCTCCCCTGGTGTTCAATCCCGCAGAAGTCGAGCAGGTGCAGGAGAGCCCGCGCGGCGCCGAGTTCCGGGAGATGGAGGCCGAGCACGCGGCGCTGCACGGCGAGCGCCGGGACGCCACCCTGGAGCTGCTGGCGGCGCGGGAGGCGGGCCGGGACCTGGCGCCGCTCCAGGGCCGGATCCGGGACTACGACGAGGCCATGGCCGACCTTCGCCAGGAATCGAAAGGCCTGATCGCAGAGGTGCGGGGCGCGTCGTCCAACGACGTGAACTACGTTTTCCCGTCGTATCTCATCCAGTATGTGCCCGCGGGGATTCTGGGACTCATGATCGCGGTCATCTTCGCGGCCGCCATGTCCTCCCTCGACTCCGAATTGACCGCCCTCTCCAGCGCCACCGTGGTGGACTTCTACCGGCGCTGGTTCCGCAAGGACGCCTCCGATGCACACTATCTGCGGGTATCCCGCGGCGCGACCCTCTTCTGGGGCCTGTTCTCGTGCGTGATCGCGCTCTACGCCGGGCAACTGGGCTCGCTCATCGAGGCCGTGAACCAGGTGGGGTCCTTCTTCTACGGCTCCCTGCTGGGCGTCTTCCTGCTCGCCTTCCTGGTGAAGAGCGCGAACGGGACCGGCGCGTTCTGCGGCCTGCTGGCCGGGATGGCTTCGGTCGCCGTCGTGTGGGTCACCACGGACATCTCCTACCTGTACTACAACGTGGTCGGCACGTTCGCGGTACTGTTGGTCGGCACCGCGGTCAGCGCCGCAACCCGGGACCGGAGCGACACCGCACATGCGAACCCGTAGCCCAACCGGGGCTTGCCCGAAGAGCTGTTCCCGGATACTGGATAGAGGTCAGACCGCGCGCGACCCGAAACCCTGAACCATCGGGGGTGCAGCATGCTCTTGAACCCGGACTCCTGGACAGACTACGCCCCCGGCCGGAACCGAAGGGTCGAACAGGGCTCGAGTCTTCGCGCACTCGCTCTTCCGGCGCGAATCACCTTGGCAGGCGTCCTCCTGACCCTCTCCGCACTGTTCGCCTCCCCGGCGAGTGCCCAGGACCAGACCACGATCTGGTCGGCGACGCTGACCGTGGGCCGGCCGGCTTCCGGATCGGACGCACTGGGCTATTGTCAGGGCGCCGCCAACTGCCCCGCGGCAGCCGCGCACTACGGCTCGCTGAGCGAACCGGGCTTCTCGATCGGCGAGACGGAGTACACCGTCACAAGCATCCGTTGGGGGGTTGGCGGGGAGGGGCACGTCCACCTCACCCTGGACCGCCCCCTTTCCGCCGAGGACGTGGCAACGTTGGTCCTCCATCTCGATGACGCCGGCCTTGGCCTGGCGGAAGCCAGCGTAAACGAACCCTCGGACCACGGCTTTACCGCCAACTACACCTGGGACGGAGACGGGTCTGCGCCGGATGAGGCTTCCACCGTCAGCGTGAGCCTGACGAGCGGTCCGGCGGGTCCGGCGCCTCCCCGGTAGCACAAGGGGATTCGACGCGAGGAAGAGCTTCCCCCGCTCGTCCCTGGACTTGGCAGCCCAGTTGAGCACGGCAATCAGGAACTTCAGGTCGTGCTCGATCGTCCGGTCGGACACCGGCTTTCCGCTCGGGCCGACCTTGCCTGCCCGCCGCGCTCGGATGAACCGATCCCAGTCCCGTTGCGATAGTGTCGCGGGACTGCGGCCCCTTCCGAAGAACCGGAGGAACATCCTCGTCGCCGCCCGGTCGGACCGCTGAGACGTCTCCGCCTTGGTGGGCGTCACCTCTTCACCGTAGATGTCAAACAGCTTCCCCAGCGTGAGCGGCTCGGGCTCGGCCTCCGCTTTGCCGTTCAGCTCCGGCCCGGTGAACCCTGCGGCGAACTCGTCCGCCTGCCGCTTCGCCCGCTTCCAATCACGCTGCTTCAGCGACCGGGTGAGCCTGCGCCCGTTCTCGCGCCACTCCATCTGGTACAGGCCGGTTTTCGGATCGGGGAACACCCTCACCCGGTTCCGGTCCCATTCGCCGGCGCTGTATGCGCGCCGACTTCGTTTCGTGCGTGCCATCGTTCGATACCTCTCTCGATTGGCAGGCTACCAAGGGCGCAAATCACGGCAGAAAATCTTCTAAAGTCATACAGGACTGCACGATCTGCGTTTCTTGCCGTTGACCCGCATCTGCTCCCGCCGTACTGAAATGGCGGGGAAACCGCGCTAAACGGCGGGAACCGCGTTTGCACGCCGGCAACGGTCGATCACGGCATTCTCCAGAGGCTCAAGGACCAATGCCCCCGGCTTCCGAAGCGCAGCGCACACATCGCTCGTCCGCCGTGACGAACACGCCCCGAAGCGATCCATCAAGGGGCGGCGGGTCTGTACCGAACGCCGCTCAGCTACACGCGCGACATCCACGAGGACCGTCACGTCGGTCCAGGTCCAAGTTCTGGAAACTGGCCACGCCTCGAACGCCATTTGATGAACGGTGGTTCGGCGCGATATCGATCCCCAAGGCTGAGCGCCGCAGGATTCCCCCCGTCTTGGGTAGATCCTTTCGCATCATCCCCGTGTACCAGCACCCCGCTTCACGCCAAACCCAAGGAGGCTTGCTACCCCCCATTCAGTCAGTTCACACCCGCGTCGTAAGGAGGCTGCCATGTGCGATTTCGCCAGCGCCCCGGTGACGAAGCAGGCCCGGGACGAGCAGGACCTAGTGAACAGCGGTTTGAGCATACGACTGACTAGCCTTAATGTTCCGTGGCACAAACCAGTCGCTCCGCAAGATCTTCCAACGCCTGAGGCACGTTCGCAACAAGCTTGCCCACCAAGCACACCTCACCCCCGCCGATGTCCTGAATCTGATCAAGACACCGTCCCGGTGACCTTGAGATCAAGAACCTCCTGCAATACGCCCAATGGCTCCCTTCCGGTCATCAACCCAAGGGCCAGCCAAATCCTTAACTCCCGCTCGAATCGAGCGCAAGTTCAGGTCGGTCGGCGATTGCGTGGGCAGCGGACGATCAGCCCACCCAGGCTTGCTTGGTTGCTTGCTTGCTTGGGGCACCCTACGGTGCTCCGGGCCAGCCATGCGGACGGCTCCAAGACGCTCTCCGACCACCACCACCAGCGGCGGTCGCAGGCCTACCGCTCGCCCCGCCCGATAGCCGGCCAGCAGTCCCCCTTTATTACGGCACCCTATTCGGCAACCCGTAGCTGACCAGAAGCCGCGTGTCGGAGTCGGCCCGGCCGGTGCTGGCCGCCTCGGCGGCCACGGTCGCGACCGCGGCAACCGCATCCTCGCCGCGCAGGACCTCGCGGAGCGTCCCTGTCTCACGGTCCAGCACCAGCGCCGTGGCCCGGTTGCTCTGGCCGTTCAACTCGGCTGTTCCCTCGGGCCCAGTGAGCACGATGCGAGCGAGCGAGTCTGTCCAGTCTTCTTCGAACGGAATCGTGAACAGGAAACCGCCGCCTTCGCCGTGGCCGGCCTCGTCCATGTCGAAGTCGAGGGCGAACTCGGTCGTGCCGTCGGCGGCGAAGCCTTCGACCCGGTAGGGTCCGGGGCGGGAGGGCGCCTTTGCGGGCGCCTCGATCGCAAACGCGGGCTCAAGGTGTAGGTCGCCTTCCGGGCTCGCACCGCCCCACAGCAGCAGTCTCCTGGCGCGGCCCGTGTCGGTCGCAGCGGCTGCCGCCGAGGACGGCGGATCGACATCGTGCTCGAGCCGGTGAGTCATGGCCTTGCGGAAGTGATAGTCGCCGATCCAGCGCGGAGAGCAATAGCTCATAAGGTCCGCCGTCGAGGGTGGCAGCAGTTTGTCGGAGCGGGCATCGTAGCCCGGCGCGCCGATGGTGCCGTCCCTGTACGGATAGTCTGGATCCGCGTCGAACAGGAAGCCGCACGGCACGTGTTCAAGGCTCATGCTGTGGCCCAGTTCATGGGCCATCGTCTCGGCGTTGGGTACCCCCAGGGAGGTGCGGCCGGAGAGGTAGGCCAACCCGGTTTGGCCGGAATCGACATCAATGTCGATGACTCCGTAGTAGTAGCCCTGCGCCCCGTCCGTCAGCCTGAGCAGGTTGATATCCTGAAGCAGGCGCACCCATTGCGTGCCGGTCGACGGACGTTGGGACGTGGTGAACTCCTCGCTCACGTTCACCCCATAGGAGAATACAGGAAGTACTTGGGCCATGTACTGGGCCGCGGACCCGTCCATGAACGAATTCCAGACCTGGAAGCCTGCGCCCGTGTGACCCTTCACCCTCACCGGCACGACCGTCAGTTGCATGTGCGGCATCTCGCGCACGTCCAGCGCCAGTCTTCCGGTGGCGGGCACCCGGACCTGGCTCCCGTGCGCTTTCGGCACCGTGCCAGCGGGATCGACCTCGACTACCAGTTCGAGGCCGGGGACGATCAGATTTCCGGGGATCCTCGCCTCGAAGGACTGGTCCCGCTGCCAGGGATCGGGCTGCTCGGGGATCCCGCGCGGGGACGTCAGCTCCATCTCCGCCCGGTGCACTTCGCGCCCGCCGCTGAATAGCACGGCGCGGGCCCGGGGCCGGTGGTCGTTGGCGCGGTCGGCGGCCACGATCACGCGCAGCAGCGCGTCCCGTCCAGCGATGAGCGGCACGTCGCCGGCCATGTTCTGGGCGGCCTGGTTCAGGTGCGCCGAGACCACGGAGAGTAACAGCGCCGACGCGCACGCCGCTCCCGCCGTCTGGTTCTCGATCGCGTCCAGCCACGCCCGGAACCACTCCGACTCCGGCGCACACAGGCCGCTCGCGTCCCACCGGAAATCGGACAGCTTCGCGAGCGACACGAGCCAACCCGGCAACGCTCCGTCGAACCCGTTTCCGGAAAGGTGCAGCGTCTTGAGCTCCGACAGGTCCACAAGCTCGCTCGGGATCCTGCCGGTAAGCCGGTTACCCGAGAGGTAGAGTTCCTCCAGTCCAGCCAGAAGCCCCAGTTCGGTCGGAAGGGCACCGGACAGCAAGTTGTCCCGAAGATCCAGCCGCTTCAGATGCTCCAACCCCTTGATCTCTGCAGGAATCATGCCCGCAAGCCCGTTCGCGCGCAGGTCCAGCCCGGTAACGCGCCCCTCATCGTCGACTTCGACCCCGTGCCAGGACGACAGCGGCTCATCGGTCAGCCAGTTCTCCCGGCTCGTCCAGTCCGGGCCGCCGGTCTCTTCGTATACCGTCGCCAGGACCTCGCGTTCGTCCAGCGGGCAGGTCGCGCCGCCATCACCACCACCAACGGTGGCGATCCAGGCCTGAAACGCGTCGTCGGCGGGGGCGCACAAGCCGGTCTCGCTCCACCAGAAACGTTCCAGGGGAGTATTCATCAGTTCGCGCGGGATCGGACCCGAAAGGTCCGTATAGGCAAGTTGCAGGCGGACAAGGGTTTCCAGGCTCCCCAGCTCCGGCGGAATGGAGCCCGACAATCCTGTCTGCTGGAGAATCAGCGACTCGAGGCGGGGATGGCTGCCGAGTTCGGGCGGAATCGTGCCCGTCAGGCCTTCTAAGGTCATCGAAAGGAGCCTGAGATTCCTAAGATGGCCCATCCAACCCGGGAAGGTGTCCATCAGTTCGTTAGGGCCGATGACGAACTCCTCGATGGCTTCCAGGCCTTGGAGTTCGGGCGGGATGGAGCCCGTCAGTCGATTGCGGCCCAGATTGATTCCCCTGAGCCTGCGCAGGTTGCCCAGGGAGGGAGGGAGGGGACCGGTCAGGTCGTTCCAATACAGTTCCAGGTACTCGAGGTCGGAAAGATTGCCGAGTTCGGGCGGAATCTCACCCGTCAACGAGTTGATATGGAGATAGAGTATTCGAAGGAACGACAAATCGCCGAGCTCGGGCGGAATCTCGCCCGTCAGACGGTTGTTGTTGAGCTTGAGATCCCCCAGGTTCCAAAGACCGCCGAGTTCGGGCGGGATCGCACCGGTCAGATGGTTGTAGCTGAGATTCAGGGTCGCCAGGCTGTCGGCGCGCCCCAGTTCCGGCGGAATCGCGCCCGTCAGATAGTTCTTGTAGAACGACAGTGCCCGGAGCTGGGCGAGATTGCCCAGTTCCGGCGGAATCGCGCCCGTGAGCAGGTTGGACGAGAGATCCAGCCTCCTGAGGCTCGCAAGACTGCCGAAGCCGGCCGGAATCGGGCCTGCCAAGCGATTGTTGCGGAGCGTCAGTACTGTCAGACCGGACAAGTCGCCGAGCGCGGGCGGGATCTCGCCCGTCAGGCGGTTGAAACCAAGGTCCAGCCTCGCCAGGGCGCCGAGGTTGCCCAGCTCCGGTGGAATCGGGCCCGTCAAGACGTTGGAGCCGAGATGAAGGGATTGAAGATTCCCGAGCTGGCCCAGTTCGGCCGGGATGGGACCGGTCAGGGCATTATCGCCGAGGTGAAGCGACTCAAGACTTCCAAGGTTGCCTAGCTCGCTCGGGATGGGACCGGTCAGGGCGTTGTAGCCGAGGTGAATTGCCCGAAGATTCCCAAGGTTCCCCAGTTCCCCCGGGATCGGACCCGTCAACTCGTTGAACCGCAAATCGAGCGTCTGGAGGTTGCCGAACCACCCGAACTCGGCCCGGATCGGGCCGTCCAGTTCGTTGTAGCTGAGGTCCAGAACCACCAGGCTCGAGAGTGCGGCGACCTGGGCCGGGATGCGGCCGCGCAGGTTGCGGTCGCGCAACACCAGCTCCGTGACCCGGCCCTCCTCGTCCGTCGTAACCCCCTCCCAGAACCCCAGCGGTGCGTCCGTAAGCCAGCTTCGCAGGCGGGCGCCCGAACCACCGATCGCATTATGGAACGCCACCAACGCCTCGCGGTCGTCGAGCAGGTCGACCACCACCGTGACCGATCCCGCGAGATCCGCACCCGCATCCCGGGCCGTGATCTCGGCCGAGCCCTCCGCGACGGCCGTCACCAACCCGCTGGCGTCCACCGTCGCCACCGATGCATCCGACGACGACCACGCGTACCCGAACCCCAAATCCGCAACCGCCTTGCCCACGGCGTCCACCGGCTGCGCCGCCAGTCGAACCGTCTGGCCCGCCGCCCACAGTGTGTCCGCGGCTGGTGACAGGCTGAGCTTCGACGCCTCCAGCTCCACCGTCACGTCCGTGCCCTGCCACAAGCCCTGCGCCCCGGCCGAGATCGTGGCGACCCCGCTTCCGGCCGCCGCCACCAGACCCGTCTGGTCCACCGTCGCAACCGTCTCGTCGTTCGACCGCCACGAGAAGACCGCACTGCTGACCGAAAATACGCGGCCAGAGCCTCGTCCCTGCAATGGGAGTACCCGGACGCTGAGCGCCTCGGCCGTCAGCCGCAACGTGTCTCCGAGCGTTCGCAACACCCGTGAAGCCGGAGACAACCTTACCTCGTGGACGCGTGTCGCCTCGATGGTGACAACCGCTCGTCCCGTCACTTCCCCCGCAGTCGCCGTCACGCCGACCGTCCCCGTGGCCTGAGTCCGAACCTTCAAAGATGGCCCCCTCGTGTAGAACATACCCGGCTGGGCGCCTGAGGTCGGGACCGCCGTGGTGTCCTCACTACGCCAAGTGATGTGCGCGTCTTCCATCGCCCGACCGGCGCCATCGAAGACCGTCGCCGTCAAGACGGTGTCCTCGCCCACCTCGACGGTCACCGCCGAGGGCTCGATTTCCACCCGGGTCGGCACGGGATGCGCCGGCGCCACCGGCTCGTCCCCGCACGCGGCGAGGGACGCCAGAACCAGCAGCGCCGTTCCATCCCGCGCGCGCATCACGGATCGGACACTTCGACGTTGCTCGCGATGACCCCGAACCCCCCGTGCTCGTCCCGCACCTCGAGCCGCACCCGGTAGGTCCCGGCGCTCGTGTAGTGGTGCGCATGCACCGCCTTCGTACCCGCTGGCGCGCCGTCGCCCGTCGACCACGACCACGACACGATCCCGGAATCGTCCGTCGACGTGCTCGTGAACGTGCATGCCAGGCCGGCGCACTCCACCGTGAACCCCGGCACCGGCGCCGCGTTGCCGGGAGACCTCGGCCCGCTCTGGATCGTGATGACCGTGGTGGCGGTGCCGGTCTGTCCGTCGGCATCCGTGACCCTCAGGGTGATCGTATAGGTTCCGGCGTTCTGGTATTGGTAGTTAAACGTCGCTCCCATACGGGTCGTCTCGCCCAAGTCCCAAGAGAACGACAGCTGGCTGTTCGGGGTGAGGTCATCGCTGGAGCCACTCCCGTCAAAACTACAGTAGCCGCTCCCAAGGCAGCTCACGCTGATGTCCGCCGTCGGTCTGTCGTTGATGGGGAAACTGTCGGACGTTCTACTGGACGAGTTGTCCCCTGAGTCCGTTACGACCAAGGCCACGTAGATGGTCCCGGCGCCGTCGTATGTGTGCGTAACCATCGGTCCGGATCCACCACCCGGCGGGTCCGACCATGTGTGGACCAGATCAGCCGTTGGCGTCCAGTCGTCCGTCGAGGTGCTCGTGAAGGTGCATGTCAACGCATTGCAGCTACTCGTGAAGCCCGCTGTCGGGCGCTCGTCGGGGATCGTAACCGACCCCGACCCGCTCGGCGACGTCAGCCCTTCCCGGTCTGTCGCGGTCGCGGTCGCCGACTTGGGCCCCGGCTCGTCGTACGTCCGCACTATAGTACTGCCGGTGTCGCCTCCATCCCATCGGTACCCGAGACTCCCGCTTGGCGTCGAGTCGTCCGTCGACGTGGCCGTGAACGTGCACTGCACCTGCGCGTCGCCCCCGTTCGCCGTGCCTGTCATCGGACCGCAGCTGCCTGTGACCACCGGCTGCGTCGGGGGCGTGTTGGGGCGGGGAGGGATGGTAACAGATCCCGATCCGCTGGGCGACGTGAGCCCCTGCTCGTCTGTCGCCGTCGCACTCTCCGACTTGATTCCGGGCGTGGTGTAGGTCCGCTCTATGCCAGGACCGGTTTCGCCTGGAGCCCACGAGTACGTCAGATTTCCGCTCGCGGTCCAGTCGTCCGTCGCCGTGGCCGTGAAGGTGCACTCCACCCCCGTGTCCGTCCACGGGCCGCAGCTGGCCCGGACCGTCGGCCGCCTCGGGGCCGCGTTGGCGACTATCACAGACCCCGACCCGCTGGGCGACATCCGCCCCTGCGGGTCCGTCGCAGTCGCGCTCGCCGCCTTGGTTCCGGGAGAGGTGTAGGTCCGCGTTACGAAGAGGCCGGTCTCGCCCCCGTCCCACGTGTACGTCAGGACCCCGCTGTGCGTCCAGTCGTCCGTCGCCGAGGCGCTGAACGTGCACCGCACCTGCGCGTCGCCCCCGTTTGCCGTGCCCGTCATCGGGTTGCACCTGCCCGTGACCGCCGGCTGCCCCGGGGGCTCGTTGGGTACGGTATCCGATCCCGATCCCCTGGACGATGTCCGTCCCTGCTCGTCCGTCGCGGTCGCACTCGCTGTCTTTTCTCCGGGTGTGCGGTATGTCCGCGTTATGCTCATGCCGGTCCCGCCCCCCGACCACGAGTACGTCAGATTCTCGCTTCGCGTCCAGTCGTCGTCCGACTCGGCCGTGAACGTGCACTCCACCTGCGCGTTGCCCGCGTTCGCCGTACCCGTCATCGAATCGCAGCTGGCCTCGATCGTCGGCTGATCCGGGGCCGCGTTGGGAACCGTAACCGACCCGGACCCGGTGGGGGACGTCAGCCCCTCGGGGTCGGTCGCGGTAACGCTCGCCGTCTTGCGTCCGGGAGTGGTGTAGGTCCGTGTGATGCTGCGTCCGACTTCGCCCCCGTTCCACCGGTACGTCAGATTTGCGCTGGGTGTCAATGGCCATTGAAAATGTCGCACTTTGGGCCATTGAAAATGTCACACTTCGCGGGCTGACCTGCGGAGGGAGCGGAGCGACCGGAGCGGGGGAGCCCGCGAAGAGCCTGGTGACCCTCATGAGGCCGGCTCTCGGGAAGCAGGGTGTTCAGTATGTCTTCGGTTTGCGCTCGGATGGATCGCCCTTGAGAGCTCGGCGTGGCGGCGCATCCGGTAGCTGTTGCCCCGGATGTTGACGATGTGGCAGCGGTGCAGCACCCTGTCCAGCAGCGCGGCGGCCATGACCTCGTCGCCAAGGATGCGGCCCCACTCCTCGAAGCCTTTGTTCGAGGTCAGCACCGTCGAGGCCCGTCCGTAGCGGCGGTTGACGAGCTGGAAGAAGAGGATCGCGCCGCTCTGGGTCACGGGCAGGTAGCCGATCTCGTCAACGACCAGGAGTGCCGGGTAGGTGAGGGTCTTGAGGCGGCGGTCGAGCCGGCCGGCGGCCTTGGCCTCCTCCAGGGAGTCGACCAGGTCGGTCAGGGACCCGAAGTAGATCTTGCGCCCGCTTTCGGCAGCCGTGATCGCGAGGCTGATCGCCAGATGCGTCTTGCCGACGCCGGGCGGACCGAGGAAGACCACGTTCTCCTTGCGCTCCAGGAAGCCGAGTTCGTGGAGCGCGTCGATCTGCTCGCGCTTGATCGAGGGCTGGAAGGCGAAGTCGAAGTCTGTCAGCGTCCTGACGTACGGCAGTCGGCTGGAGCGCATGGCCGCCTCGAGGCGCCGGCTGTTGCGAAGCGCGATCTGGGCGGCCAGCAGGCGCTCGATCGCCTCGCCGCCGGTCGTCCCGCCGCCGTCGACCCCGGCGAGCACTTCGTCCAGAGCTTCCAGCGCGCCGGGCATCTTGAGGTCGGCGAGCTGGGCCGCGATGCGCTCCCTGCGCGATGGCGGCCTCACGGTGCTCCTCCTGCGATCCGGGCGTACTCGGCCAGCGGGCGGCGCTCGACCTCGACGAGCGGAGGGAACGCCGCCCCCTCAGCCCGCTCTGGCGCTGGCTCCACGGGCCGGGGAGCCACCGACCGGTAAGGCCAAGGGGGCAAAGGCATCAGGTGGGACCGCTCCGCCTCGAACCGGTCGGCCGGACGCTCCTTCAGCGTCCCGTGGATCCGGACGTTGGCTTCGGTGTCGAGCCACAGCAGCACCTGCGCGTTGAGGTCATCGTCCGACCCGAAGACCCGGCCGTAGAAGAAGTTCTTCCGGATGTAACTGACCAGCCGCTCGACCTTGCCCTTCGTCTGGGCCCGGTAGGGGCGGCACGCCCGGATGCGGAAGCCCCAGTGGACGCTGAAGCGCAGGAACTCCCGGTTCTCGACCAGCCGACCGCCCTTCCCGCGGCCATCCTCGATGATGACCGCCTTCATCTGGTCGAACAGGAGTTCCGAGGGCACGCCGCGGAAGTAGCGGAACGCCGACTCCAGCCCCCGCATCACCACCGCCATCGTCTGGCGCTCGTAGTACTGAACCCACATCCGCCGCGAGTAGCCCAGCACCACGATCAGCGCGTACCGCTTGCCCCACGGCAGCCGGAACTCCGCAAAGTCCACCTGGGCCTGGTGGCCCGGAGGGGTTTCGAACCGCTGCACCGGCTCCTCCGGGGGCCGGGGCCGGACCTCGCGCACGTAGCGCTTCACCTGGCCGTAGCCGCCCGGATAGCCCGCCGCCTGGACTTCGTTGAACAGGCGAACGGCGCTGAGCTCCGGATACTCGGCCAAACGGGTGTCGATGATCCCCCTGTACGGATCCAGCTTCGAGGGCCGCGAAGGCCTCGGTCCGTACCTGACCGCCCCGTCGTCCAGCTCCCGGTCCAGTTGTCCCGCCGCGATCCAGCGGTACACCGTCCGCGGATTGATCCCGACCTGCCGAGCGATCGCGGCCTTACTCATCCCTTGCTCCAGATAGTGCCGCAGCAGCACCCGCGTCTCTCTCCCGATCATCGCGTCTCCTCCGTTCGGTGGAGACGCCATCGTATAGAACCCGCCGGGAACCCTCATGGACACCCGGACCCCGCGTCGCAGCCATCGCTCCGTCACCCTGCCCACATGTGACATTTTCGACGGCCACTTCTGTGCAATTTTACATGGCCGGTAACACTGGGCGTCGAATCGTCTGTGGCCGTGGCCGTGAAGGTGCAGCGCTGCTGGGCGGTGCCCGCGTTCGCCGTGCCCGTCATCGGATCGCAGCTGCCGGTGACGGTCGGCTGCCCCGGGGCCTCGTTGGGGACCGGAATGTAACCAGACCCCGATCCGCTAGGCGACGTCCGGCCCTGCGCGTCCGTCGCGGTCACGCTCGCCCTCTTGGTTCCGGGAGTAGTGTACGACCGCGTTATGCTCTGGCCGGACTCGCCCCCGTCCCACGAGTACGTCAGATTCGCGCTTGGCGTCCAGTCGTCGATGGCCGTGGCCGTGAACGTGCATGCCGTCTCGGTGCAGCTGGCCGTGACAGTCGGCTGGCCCGGAGGGTCGTTGTCGACCGTAACCGACGCCGATCCCCTGGAGGACGTCAGGCCCTGAAGCGGGCCCGGAGGGTAGCTACGGTGAAGATTCCATGGAGCGGATTGCTTTTCGGGCTGCTTCTCGCAGCCCCCTTCCCGTGCGCGCCCAAGACGAGCCATAACGGCGCCGGCCAACCGAGTTCCGGGTGCGCGCCATCGGTCGGAACGCACTCCACAGGTTGGCATGGAATGTGACGACGCCAGGATTCCCGCCAATCGACCCCGATTTTCCGGCCATATGGACACGATGGAGTCGGATCTCGTCGAACGGCAAGGACGGCAGATCGTGCAGCCCCAATTGAACTTACGTGATTCCTTGCGTGCGCCGTGGAAAGGCGCGCCTTCCTTGCGGGTGCAAATCCCGCCCGGCAACTGTCGCTCCAGCCGGTAGCAACCGGAGCGGCTCATGGAGGTAACGACATGGGTTGAAGCACTTCGGTACGGGCCGCGCACGATACGCGACACCCTACACGGGCACGAAGCTGGAAACGGCGGAGACGGCCAAGGGAGGAGCTAAGTCGGAAGGCGGTTCAGCGACCACGCGGGCCGAAACGCGAGTGAACGCCGAGCAGGCCTCGAAACATCAAACGCGGGAGCCGACCCTCCGCAAGAAAGGGGAAGGCCGCCGACTGGCCGGGAAAAGAAGAGCGACGGGACAACCGGCTGGTTTCCGCCGGGGTAGTGGCGTCGGCACGTGTGGAAGATGGAGAGTGTGGCAACACGGGAAGCCCCGTCGGTGCCGTGGCACGCGGCAACCGGAACCCCGCGAGGGGCAGGCCGGGCCGGCAGGGTGGCGGATGGGCCCGTAGTACCGGGGACGCGGGGTAATGCCCGCCGAGGGAAGGGGCCCTGAGTTGGGAGCGGTACGGAAAGGAGGCAGGGACATGGCCACTGGCGCGAGCCTAACAGGGTCGGTGAGCGTTCGGAAACTCCAGACCGTGCTACATGCGAAAGCGAAGGAAGAACCCGGACAGCGCTTTCACGCCCTTGTCGACAAGGTATGGCGGGAGGACTTCCTGCTGGCGGCATGGGGGATGGTGCGGCGCAACGGCGGAGCGGCTGGAGTGGATGGTGAGACGGTCGCGGACATCGGGGCGCACGGAGTGGAGCGCTGGGTCGGGGAACTGTCGCGGGACCTGAGGGAGGGCACCTACAAGCCGAGTCCGGTGCGGCAGGTGCTCATTCCGAAGAAGCAGCCGGGGAAGTTCCGTCCCCTGGGCATCCCCTGCCTGAGGGACCGGGTTGCGCAGACGTCGGCAATGCTGGTGCTGTCGCCGATCTTCGAGGCGGACCTGGAGCCGGAGCAGTACGGATACCGGCCGGGACGAAGCGCCAAGGACGCGGTCAGGCGGATCCACCGCCTGCTGCACACGGGCCGCAACGAGGTAGTCGATGCGGACCTCTCGAACTATTTCGGCGAGATACCGCACACCGAGTTGATGAAGAGCATCGCACGGCGCGTGAGCGACGGGCGGATGCTTGGACTCATCAAGGCGTGGCTGGAGATGCCGGTGGTCGAGGAGGACGGTGAAGGCGGCACGCGCCGCACGAACCGGGCGCGGAAGGAGAGAAAGGGGACTCCGCAAGGGGCTCCGATCTCGCCGCTGTTGAGCAACATCTACATGCGGCGGTTCATCCTTGGCTGGAAGGCGCTGGGTCATGCCCGGCGCTTCGGTGCGGAGATCGTGAACTATGCGGATGACTTCTGCGTGCTCGGAAGGGCCCCGGCGGCGGAGATGCTGGCGGCGGTCAACCGGCTCATGGAACGACTGAAGCTACCGGTCAACGCCCGGAAAACCCGATGCCTCCGATGCCCCGAGGAGCCTCTCGAGTTCCTTGGATATCGCATCGGCTGGAACTATCGTCGGACGGATGCGAGCCGGTACATCGGTACCCGGCCGAGCAAGGCGAGCGTTCAAAGCATACGCCGCAGGATCCGCGCGCAAACGGCCCCACGGTACGAGGGCTGTCCAGCAGAGGAGGTTGTAGGGCGCCTCAATCGGATGGTATCCGGATGGGCAAACTACTTCACACTCGGCCAGGTCAGTCCGGCCTACGCGGCTGTGGATACGTACGCGGCCCAGCGGTTGCGACAGTGGTTCTGCCGGAAGCACAAGGTGAAATCAGGAAAATACGTGCGATTTTCCCACTGGTGGCTGTGGGAGGAATGCGGCCTCACGCGCCTTGCGCTGACGACACGACACCTTCCGTGGGCGAAGGCATGATCCCGACTGAGAGCCGGATGCGGGAAACCCGCACGTCCGGTTCGATGAGCAGGGGGTGGAAACGGACCTATGGGAGCCGGACTTGGCACCGCGCGAAAGCAAGCGGATCAAATACACACCGGACCCTAAGGGCACCGCGCCACCCCCTGACTCCACCGGTATTCGCGTCCCCGTAACTCCACCGTAACGTCATAGTTATCGATCAAGCGACTCAGGCTCGCTTTGGGAACCCATCTTGCACAAGAGGCAGGACAAGGACGCGTGGAATCCCGGGCCGGACACCGAGTCCGGCGGGATCTTCTGGTCGCTGAGCGGCCCGGGCGCTGTTGGCATGGATGGGAGGAGAGGGATGCTGAGCAAGAGGACAAGAGTCTCTGGCGACTATAAAGCCGAATGGACAAGGAAGGAAGAACAATCAACCAATTCAGTCGCACTACTGTCTCGTTCGGCGGCAGCGCGGTGGTGGCGGGTCAGTCGCGCCGCACGCCGGGTGAGGCGGTCACTGTGCGGTCTGGCGGCCGTGCTCGCCGCCGCCCCCGTTCAGGCTCACGTGTCACCCCTGGTGGACGGAGTGACTGCCATCGACAACACTGCTGGTGGCGCGGCCACCCGCGAAACCGACCCGCAGATCATCTTCATCACCGATACCAACACCATCTTCGCAGGTCTGGAAGACTTGGTCCTGTTGCTGGAACGCGAGACACCAGGGAACCGCCTGACGGTCACGGTGAAGCTGGATCAGGAGCAGGAATGGCTGGCTGACAGGTCCCACGAGGTGACCTTCCCGGCCGTCGACTCGATCGCCTACCTGATCATTCCCGCCAGTGACTTCAGCGAGCGCGTCACCCGGAGCGGTGCGCTTCACGGCGACCGTGGATGACGTAAGCGGCTACGCGACGACAAACGCCCGCGCGACCCCGGGCGAGGACTACGAGCGGATAGGGGGAACGGTACTCATGGTGGTGGGGAAGTACCAGCTCGAAGACGGCCGGTGGGTGGGCCGCACCGACGTGATCGTGCCTCTCCTGGACGACGGTGTCCGGGAAGGCACCGAAACCTTCGAGCCGAACCTGGTGCCGCCTACCAATCAATCCGGCAAGGCGGAGCTCCTGAACCCCGGGACGCGGCCGTTGTCATGGTCGCGCGGACCGCAACGGGCGCCCCCGGCGGCACGCCGGTCACCTTCTCGGTGAGTTCCCGCAGCCGAACCGCGACATCGGGCGATGACTTCAGGCCGGTAAGGGAAGTGGTGACCCTGCGGGAGCAGGACTACACGGCGGAGAACGGCGCATGGGTGGCACGGCATCGATTGCCGCTGACGCTGCTCGACGACCGGGTCCGTGAAGGCACCGAGATGCTGGACCTGATCCTGGAGCAGGCGCCGAGCCAGACGACCGAGCTGCAATTCTCGACCCCCGATGGCGCACGGTGTGCGGAGCCGTGCGCGCAACCCGGTCCACATCACCGACGACGAAGACCTGCCCGAACTGGACCTCTCGATCGACAGGGAGGAGATCGGGGAAGAACAAGGGCCATCGGTGACCGTGACCATTTCGATCACCAACGGCACGACCTTCTCCACCGATCAGGTCTTCACCATCACGTTCGGTGGCACCGCGACCGAAGGGGCCGACTTTGTGGTGATCCCGTCCGACGCCGACAGCAGAACCCCCGGGCATCAGGTGACGCTGCCGGCCAGCTCCATCCCGGTCACAGTGACGATCACGGCGCTGGACGACGACGACGAGGATCCGGGCGAAGAACTTGAGATCCATGTGGATCTCGGCGACAAGACGATCGGCAACCTCAGTATCCCGATCAGGAACCGGCCCCTGGGTCCGGAGGTGGAGATCACGTTCGAAGGATTGCTCTCACCCGGAACGGGTACGATGCGGGCACCGCGACCGGCCCGTTTACGACGCGCATCGCGTTCAGCGAGCGGGTCGAGGGTGGGACTGCTGCAGGTAGCGGGCGAGGACTACACGCTCGGGGACCTTTCCGGGTACAGGGCAGCGATCACGCGCTGACATGGGGACGGTATGGCTCGCTGGCGTGACTATGCCGGCGAGTGGCGTCGGAGAGCCATTTCCCGGTGGGAACCGTTCTTGCAGGAAACCAGAGAAAAGGCCGCCCGGAGTTTCGAGCCGAATCAGGAATTCGGCCGCGATTCATCTGGTCGAGAAAACGACCCAGGCGCTGTTTGACATAGATGGGAGGAAGGAATGCAGACGAAAGAGAGAGTATCGCCATATACTGCAGTAGACTGGAAAAGGAAGTTCGCACAGTTCCCCAGCACACGGAGACATATCCCGCGGCTGCCATGGCCGCGTCTCTGGCGGTTCAGCCGCCTGGTTCACGTCATGGCATACCTGCTCTTCGTGACGGCAACAACCGTAGCCGCCACGCACGTTCAGGCGCAGGCGGCACCCGGTACCTTTGCGGAAATCGATTCGCAGGACGGTTCGACGATGACGGGAGACGGTCCGGGCACCAGGATGTCCTCGACCGTGGGAAACCGGGGCGAGATGGACCCGCGAATCACAATTGCCACGAATCGCGACACGATCATCGGAGGCATGGAAGATCTGGTGCTGACGATCACGCGCACCGCGCCGTTGGACGAGCGCCTGTCATTGACGGTGAAGCTGGCCCAGGAGCAGAGCTGGCTGGACGATATGTTCCGCGAGGTGACAATCGCCGCCGACAAAGCGACCGCCAGCGTGGCCATTCGTGCCGACAAGTTCTCCGCAGACGTGGTCGAAAGCGGCGATCTCACAGCGACCGTGGATACGGTCAGCGGCTACGACACGAAAGACGCGACAGCGACCGCATACGTCGTGTCGCAGCGGGGTCCGGCGATCAAGGTCTCCTTCAGCCATGAAGTCTATCGGTTCGCCGAAAACAGGGCGGATCCGTTCGTGATCGTGGTCGCGCAGGCGGTGCCCGGCATGCCGCGCGGGAGCACAGTCATGTTCTCCGTGAGCTCCAGGTCCGGGACTGCGGGATCGCCCGGTGATTATGAGGCGTTGAGCACGTTGATCACCGTATCGGAGGCGGATTTCGCATTCGAGAACGGGTTGTGGCAGACGCAGTACCAATTGCCATTCACATTGATCGATGACGAGATCCGGGAAGGCACCGAACGCTTCGACCTGATCCTTGAACGTGCCCCGGGTACTCCGATCGAGGTGCAGCTCTCGGACCTTCTCGGTGTCCCGTGCCAGAACAACTGCGCGACCCCGGTGGAAATCACCGACGGTGAGGACATCCCGGCGTTGGCTCTGTCGGTGAACCCGACGGAGATCATGGAAGAGGGCGAAACATCCTCCAACGCGACCGTTGTGAGCACCAATGGCAAGTCCTTCGCAACTGATCAGGTGGTAACGCTCAGGTTTGCCGGCGCGGCGATCCAGGGGGTGGACTACACGGTAACGCCCGACGACGACGACGAGGACGCACCTGACCACCAGATGCCGCTGCCCGCGGGGTCCAAGTCTGTAGAGATGAAGCTCAAGGCGATGAGCGACGAAGTCGACGAGCCGGACGAGAAGATCGAGGTATCTGCAGCGCACGACGGCGCCGCCATCGGCGAAATGCGTGCTATCCTGATCATGAATCAGCGCATGGAGATGCCGGCTATCACCCTGGCCGCGAACCGTGACACGATCATCGCGGGGATGGAGGATCTGGTATTCACGGCTACGCGCGAGGCGCTGCTGGACGAGGCCCTGACGGTGACCGTGAGGCTGACGCAGGAGCAGAGCTGGCTGTCACAAGGCTCCATCCAGCTGAACTTCCCGGTGAACGGGGCGACCTCGACGTTTACGGCTCATGCCGGCGCGTTCTCCTCAGGAGTCACGGAGAGCGGCACCATTGTCGCAGTGATGGGCAGCGTCAGCGGTTACGATACGGGAGATGCGACCGCGACCGTGTACGTCGTGTCGCAGCTTAACTCGGCGGTAAGGGCTTCGTTCAGCGGTTTTCCCTACACATTTGCCGAAAACGCGGAGGATCCGACCGTAACCGTGGTCGCGTGGACGGCACCCGGCATGCCGCGCGGGGCGACCGTCACGTTCTCGGTGATTTCCAGGAGCGGGACCGCGAGATCGGGCGATGACTTCACGCCGTTGAGCGAGATGATAACCCTGCCGGAGGAGGACTTCAGACTGGTGGCCGGCGTATGGACGGCGCAGCATGACGTGCCGGTATCGTTGCTCGACGACGAGGTCCGGGAAGACATCGAGAGTTTCGATCTGCTCCTGCAGCCCAGCCCCGGTCATCCGAGCGAGCTGGAGCTTCTCAACATCGGCGGCGCCGAGTGCCAGGAACCCCCGTGTGCGCACCCGGTCCACATTACCGACGACGAGGACATCCCTGAACTGGAGCTATCGGTCAGCGAGGAGGAGATCCGGGAAGAGGGCGAGACCTCCTCCTCCGCAACCGTCTCGATCACCAACGGCAAGACCTTCGCAACCGGCCAAGCGGTGACCCTAAAGCTTGACGGCGACGCAATCCAGGGGAGCGACTACCGCGTCACGCCTGCCGATGCTGACGAAGGGACCGAGGGCCACCAGGTGACGCTACCAGAGGGTGTCGGCTCTGTCGATGTGAACTTCACGGCCATTGACGACAAACGCGAGGAAGGGGACGAGAGGATCGGGCTCTCGGTGACCCACGACGGCAACGCAATCGGCCGCGCGACCATCCGCATCGTTGATCGGTTCCCGGGTCCCGGGGTAGAGATCACCTTCGAGGGGGTCCAGCCACCCCGTGACCAGCACGATGCGGGGATCACAACGGGTCCGTTCACCGCGCGCATCACCTTCAGCGAACCGGTCGTGGGGTTTACGGAGGAAGACATCGTCTGGCAGACGCACTCGGGTACGACCGTGGACTCCACGAATATCGGAGTGTTCATGTGGGACTACACCGAAGTTCGAGCGGGCCTGGAATACACGGCCAGTATGATGCCGGAACAGTTGGGACGTCTGTGGATCGTTGTCCGTCCGGGTGCGGCGACATCTGTGGCCACTGGCGACGGGAACCAGTTGGGGGCCAATAGCCTGCAGGTCGAGCTGCCGGCAAACCGAATGTTGGTGGCCCCTGCGGAGCTGTCGGTTGATGAGGGAGATGCCGAGGGGCACGGATTCATGGTCGTGCTCACCGGCAAACCGAGCGGCACGGTCACGGTGACGCTGAATGGCACGGAAGGTACGGCGCTCGAGGCGACCAGCGTGGCAGGCCTGACCTTCAAAGGTGTGTTCTGGACGGTGGGACGGGTGGTGAAGGTGACGGCCGGCGCCGACGCGAACACCACCGACGAAAGGGTGACGCTGCGGCTCACCGCATCGGGCGGAGGCTACGACGGGCAGACCGCCAACGTGGTGATTACCGTGACGGATACGGGCGCGGGCGCTTCGAGCGCGAGTGACAGTGACGGGGAGGACGACCTGGTGGCCCTCGTGGATGACGTGACCCCGGAGGTCGCCGCCGCCGCGTTTTTTGGAAACGAGGGCCTGAGCGACGCCCAGCTCGATGCCCTGGACCTGCTGGGCAACGGAAACGGAAAGTACGACCTCGGCGACCTGCTTTCCTGGCTCGCGCGCTGTGGACGGGGTGAAGCGAGCTGCGGTGGAACCGTCTCGGCTGCCGACGCGGGCTCATCGATCCCGTCTCCGGCGTTGCCCTCGCAGCGACGCGCCAGAGGAGGCAGGCGTCGGCAATGGCGAACATCGGATTCGGCTCGCCGCCGCCGGGCGGCCGGTTCCGCCACCAGGTGCTTCCCCGGGACCCGTTCCGCTATCAGCTGGCTCCGGGCGGCGCTTCTGGTCGCGATATGCGCCGCGTGGGGCTGCGGCATCGGCGACGACATCGTCCACCCGCAGGTTGCTGCGGTCGATCGCGCGCAGCTGAATCCCGGCCCTCTGCAAGTCCGGCTGACGGCTCCGCCCGGTGGCCATGCCATCGGAGCCATGCTTAGGGTTGAAGGTCCCGCCATCGATTCGCTGCGGGCGGCCGGTTTCGAGCTGATCGAGCCGGGCGAATCGTCCTCCACCCAGCGGGAAGTGATCGTCGCTGGCAACCTTGCCGCCGGGTCCCTGCTGCAGGTCTGGGTGCCCCACGTTGGCGATCGCGACGGGTACCGGGTGAGGCTTCTGCAGGTAGCGGGAGAGGACTTCACCCTCGGAGATGTGGCGACGTACCAGGTCGTGATCTCGCGCTGAGAGTCGGTGAGCAGCGGCTCCGCGACATCGCACCCCATCCGGTGCGCGTCGGGTACGGTGCGGTGATGTCCCCAACCGAGGGCATATCGTATTATCCCTCCGTTGACGGGATGCAAAGGGGAGCCATGGAGCAGCAAGTGTCAACCCGCGACGTGCCGGCGCAGGTGATTCCGACCGTATCGGTGCTCCTCGCGCTGGTGTTTCTCATGACCGGCGCGATGAAGCTTGCCGGGGGATGGTCGGACCGGTTCGAGATGTGGGGGTATCCCCTCTGGTTCTTCTACTTCATCGGCGTGACGGAGACGGCGGCGGGCGTCGCCCTGCTGCGCCGGCGGACGCGTCTCTACGGTGCGCTGGCTGTCATCGTCGTCATGCTGGGCGCGCTCTTCACGCTTTGGCGGGCCGGCGACACTGATCGAATCGCGATTCCGTGTCTGGCGCTCCTGCTCGGGGCCGTGGTAGCGAACTATTCGAGGTAGCCGTACCTTCGTCGCTCTCACTCATCCATTGCAGCGCAAGGAGCAAGAAATGGCGGACAAGGGGAAGCCGGGCAGGTTGATCACCGTGGTATCGGTTTTGTTGGCGTTGCTCTTCCTGCTGAACGGGGGCATGAAGCTGGCCGGCATGATGGTCGCACAGTTTGAGATGTGGGGATATCCCGGCTGGTTCCAGTACCTGATCGGTGTGGCCGAGACGGCCGCCGGCGTCGGTTTCCTGGTGAAGAAGACGCGCTTCCATGCCGCCGCGGCCATGATCGTGGTCATGCTGGGCGCGATCTTCACGGTGGTTTTCCAGGACGGAGTAGGCCCGACGGTTGCGGTCCCGGTGATAACCCTGCTTCTCTGTGCGCTCGTGGCGAAGAATTCGCGGTAGGCAAGCCAGCGACTCGCTGTGCCATGAGCGAACGACGGACCGCGCCGCCCAGAGCCAGGGTCGCCGTCATCGGCGCCGGCATCGTCGGCAATTGCGTGGTCGAGCATCTCGCCAGACTCGGATGGGATGACCTGGTGCTGCTCGACAAGGGCGCTCTTCCCAACCCCGGTGGATCGACCGGCCACGCGTCCAACTTCATCTTCCCCACCGATCATGGCCGCGAGATCGCGTTGCTCACCCTCGAGAGCCAGCGCCAGTACGAAACCCTCGGCGTGAACACCACCTGCGGCGGAATCGAGGTCGCGCGGACCGAGGCGCGCATGGAGGAGCTGCGGCGGCGGATGACCTCGGCGCGGGTGTGGGGCATCGAGAGCGAGTTGCTGACGCCGACTGAGGTGGCCGCCCGGGTGCCGTTCGTCAACCCGGACGTGATCCTCGGCGGTTTCTACACGCCGAGCGTGTCCGTCGTCGACTCGGTCAGGGCGGGGACGATCATGCGGGAGCGCGCCTTGGCCAGGGGCGTGCTCACCGTGCTGGACGAGACCGAAGTGACCGGGTTGGAGGTGGAGCCCGAGCCATTCGGCCGTCCGCGCATCCGGGCCGTGGCAACGACCCGCGGAACCATTCAGGTGGACCACGCCATCATCGCCTGCGGCGCGTGGAGCCCACGGATCGCCGCGATGGCCGGCGCCTCGATCCCGCTCACCCCGGCGGTGCACCAGATGGCCGACTTCGGCCCGGTCGAGATCCTGGTCGGGACCGGCAACGAGATCGGCTATCCCATCGTGCGGGACATGGACTCGTTCATGTACGAACGCCAGAGCGACGGAGCGATGGAGGTGGGATCCTACGCGCATCGCCCCATTCTGATGCACCCCGACGACATCCCCTCCGTCGCCGAGGCGGAGCGCTCCCCGACGGAGCTGCCCTTCACACCCGGGGACTTTGCGCGGCAGTTGGAGCGGGCGCGCGAGATCATGGGCGATCTCCTGTCCGGCACCGAGATGCAGTACGCCGTGAACGGCCTGCTTTCGCTGACGCCCGATACGCAGCAGGTGCTGGGCGAGACCGCCGAGGTGGCGAACCTCTGGTCGGCGGCGGCCGTCTGGGTGCGGGAAGGCCCCGGATCGGCGCGCCTCGTCGCCGAGTGGATGACCCATGGCTACCCGCGACTACTCGACCCGCACGGCTCCGACGTGACGCGTTTCCAGCCGCACGAGCGCACCGGGCATCACGTCCGAGCGCGCTGCCGCGAACACTTCACCAAGACATACGGAATCGTGCATCCGCGCGAGCAATGGGAGTCCACACGCGGCATGAACCGGTCGCCCTTCCACCCGCGGACGGAGGCGCTTGGGGCCGAGTACTTCGAAGCGCGGGGATGGGAGCGCCCGCAGTGGTACGCGTCGAACGAGGATCTGGTGGCGCGCTACGGCGTCCCGGACCGCCCGCACGAGTGGGATCGGCGCTGGTGGTCGCCGATCATCAACGCGGAACACCTGCACCTGCGCGAGAAGGTCGGCGTGGTGGATCTGGGCGCGTTCCAGATCTTCGACGTGTCCGGGCCCGGCGTGGTCCCGTACCTGGAGAGGCTGACGGTCAACGAGTGCGACCGTCCGGTTGGAAGCTCGATCTACACGCCGTTGTTGACGCCGGACGGAGGCTTTCGCGCCGACCTGATCCTCCAGAGGCTCGCGCCGCACGGGTTTCGCATCGTCACCGGCGTCTTCGACGGGGCGCGCGACGCGTTCTGGTTCCGCAAGCACCTTCCGGCGGACGGGTCGGTCCAGTTCGAGGACCGGTCGTCAGGGATCTGCACCCTCGGAGTGTGGGGGCCCGACGCGCGCGCTCTGCTTTCCAGGGCCGTGGACCGCAGACTTGGCGGCCGCCCCGGGGCTGGTGGGTCCGCTCTCAGCCAGGACGAGTTCCCATACGGCACGGTGCGGGATGTCCTGATCGACGGGATCCCGGCCACGATGCTGCGCATTTCGTACGTGGGCGAGGGTGGTTGGGAGATCTACACGCGGACGGAGCACGGCCTGGCGCTATGGGACGCGATCTGGGGCGCGGGCCGGAAGTTCGACGCGCGGCCCGTCGGGATCGGCGTCTACGGCACCACGGGGCGTATGGAGAAGGGCTACCTGCTCATGGGTTCCGAGCTCACTTCCGAGTACTCGCCGGTCGAAGCCGGGTTGGCGCGGCCGCGCGTGAAGCGGCCAGACTTCATCGGCAAGGCGGCCTACTTGAACGCCCGCGAGCGGGGGCCGGCGGCAAGGCTCTGCACGCTCATCATCGACAGCCACACAAGCGCGTCGGGCCTCGCCCGCTTCCCCACCGGCGGAAACGAGCCGGTTCTGACGCTGGACGGGGACCGCATCGTGGACTCGCTGGGAAGGGAGTCGCGCGTGACCTCCGCCGGGATGGGTCCGTCGGTGGGCAAGTATCTGCTGATGGCCTACCTGCCCGTGGAGCACGCCCGCGTCGGCGAGCGGCTTCAGGTGATGTACATGAACGAGTGCTTTCCGGTGACCGTGGCGGCGGTGGGAAGGGCATTGTTCGATCCGCCGGGCGCCCGGATGAGGGCGTAGCCGCTAGATCGTCGCATCCTCGCCGCGCGCATGCGCAACCTCGCGTGCGCTCGGGTTGACCGAGGGGCGGAACGGGACCTCGCACACCCGCGCCCGCTCGGGCCTGCCCGGCTCGCTCGCGTACTCATCCGGCAACCAGACCGTGAGCTCCGTCCCGACTTCGGACATCCCCACCGGGACGTAGCCCAGCGCGATGTTGCAGCGGAGCTCGGGAGCATGCCAGGGCGAAGTGAGGTAGCCGATCGGGTCACCGCCGTTCGCGCCTGACACCAGCCAGAAATCGGGCGCATAGTCGTCAATGGGCTTGCCGCCGATCTTCATCCCCACCATGACCATGGAAAACGGGGGCCGCCCGGCCTCCATCTCGGCCCGCATCGCTTCCAGCGCCGCACGGCCGATGTAGTCGCCCTTCTTCTCCCGGGGCACCTGATACCCGAGGTTGCACTGGAACGGGACGGTCTCGTGGTCCATGTCCTGCCCCCACGAGAGAATCCCCGCCTGGATGCGGCGCTGATGGCCGGGCGCGATCACCATCAGCTGGTGCGCCTTGCCCGCCTCTAGCACTGCATGCCACAGCCGTTCGGCATGCAAGGTGGCGTCCCGCAGGTAGATCTCGTAGCCCTTCTCGCCCGAGAAGCCGGACTGCGAAACAACCACCGAACACCCCGCGATGTCGGCTTCCATGATTCCGTAGAAGGGGATTTCGCGGATGGCGTCGCCCACGAGGTCGGCCATCAGCGCCAGCGACTTCGGCCCCTGGATCTGCAGCGGACAGACATCGATCTCGTCGATCTCCACCGCCATCCCCATCCCGACGTTGACGCCCTGGAGCCAGAACAGCAGGTCGGAATCCGCCAGCGAGAACCAGAACTCGTCCTCGGACAGGCGAAGCAGCACCGGATCGTTGAGGATGCCGCCCCGCTCGTTGCATAGGATGACGTACTTTCCGTGCATCGGCTCGATGCGGGTGGCGTCGCGCGTGATGACGTAGTCGGTGAACCTCTCGGCGTCCGGTCCCTAACGCGGATCTGGCGCTCCACCGCGACATTCCACAACGTGACGTGCTTCGTCAGTGCCTCGTGCTCCGCCGCGGCGCCGCCGTCTTCGCGCCGCACGTAGCCGCGCGGATGGTAGATGCGGTTGTAGATCGTCGCTCGCCAGCAGCCCGCTTCGTGCGACAGGTGCCAGTATGGAGACTTGCGCACGCGGGTGGAGATGAGCAGCTCCACGGGGGTCCGGCCGCTCTGGCGAAGGTTGATGGGAACAACGCGATCCGACTGATCGACGGTATCCGGTTGGCTCGGCATGGTTCTCCGGGATTCTCGGTGCTCCGGGTGCGGACGGAGTGACGAGGATGTTCGCCGAAGGCCGGGCGACGCAAGGTCCGGCTTGGCCATCGGTTTGACCTGGACGCGGTGGTGATCGGCGCCGAACATCCCCTGCTCACCAGCCCAGCGGAACAAGGGCCCCAGCGGAATGGACCGAGGCCGTTGCAAAACGCCCCCCTGTATTGGTTGCAAACGTACCTCTATATAGGTTGCAAACGTACCTCTATGCTCGTTGCAACCTACCGCTGAGCATGCGGGACTTCGACGAAATCGTCGCGAGAGCGCGAGACGACGCGCGGCGCGCTGGACGGCGGAAGTCCGGCATCGCGGAGTCCATCCGAGCCGTGCGATCGGCGTGAGGGTCGTACTCGATACCAGCGTATTTGTCCCAGGTGTGTTCTTCCGTGGACCCCCGCGCGATGTGCTCGCGGCGTGGCACGACGGAAGAATCAAGGTTGTGGTGTCCCGTGAGATCATTCGGGAATACGTTCGGGTCGGTGAACGACTGTCGGCGCGGTTTCCCGCTGTGGATCTCGAACACGCACTGGACATGGTCACCGCCTCTGCCACCCTGGTCTCGGCGCCCCCCTTACCTGAACCGGTGTGCGAGGACAGGGACGACGACAAGTTTCTCGCGTGTGCGGTGGCCGGGGGAGCCAGGTACGTGGTGAGTGGAGACAGAGCCCTCTTGGCGACCTCTCCCTATCAGAACGTGATCGTCGTTCGTTCCCGTGATTTCATGGACATGCTCGCGGAAAACTGACGAATGGCTGACAGCGAGAGCTTGGCCCGGCATCTCGTGGTCCAGGCCGGGCGCTTCAGACCTCGCAGGCGTCGCCGTTGCACCCCGTCTTTCCCCTGTCGGCCGCGCGTCTGATGAACGGCACGTACAGCAGAAGCCCGTAGAAGAAGTACAGCGGCACCTCCAGGCACACCTTCCGGGTCGCGTACACGCCCGTGAATGCCGTCTTGTGCCGCCTGTCAACGACGACGATCTCTCCGACGGGAACGTCCCCCAGCGGAGAACGTTCGGTCGATGGTTCAACCCGCCCGAGCCAGTCCAGCCGAGCCGTACGCTGCGCCTGACGCGCGCAGTCCGGGCAAGCCGGATTGTAATGCAGCACGAGTCTGGTCATGGCTTGGTTCCCGGCCGGTGGGGGCGACAAAGCATCAGGACGCCGCGGTGCTTGTGCAAGCCACGCTTCGCCCGATTTCGCCCCGTAGCGTGGAACCCGGGCGGACAAACAATCCACGTCGCGGAGCGGATGCGGCTGAACCGGGTTCGGTCGCTTGGAATTACGCCCGCCCATGCGCTGACCGCCGCCGCCCTACCCCCTCACCACCGGGATCCGTTCGACCGCATGTTGGTGGCGCAGGCGCAGATCGAGGGTTTGGTCCTTGTGACCGCCGACAACGCCCTTGAACTCCATGACGTGCGGATGCTCCGAGTCGGCACCGGGTAGCCGCGCGAAGCCTCACGCCCTCCCCGAGGCTTTACCCGGTCCTCAGCCGCCCGCCGACGAGGGCGGCACGATCCCGTTGATGCGCATATAAGTGACGAGATTGCCGTAGTGCTCGTAGTTGTGCATGGAGTTGAACGCGAGCACGCCGCCGACAGCCATGTCGCCGCCGAAGAAGCTGACCACGCGGGAGGCGTCTTCGTCGGTCATGGAGGCGTACACGGCGTCGCAATAGGCGAATGCGTCGGCGAGAGCGGCGGTGATCTGGGCCTTGGTGGTGGCGGTCTCCTCCAGATTCTCGGCGAGCGGGCTCTCCTGGCCGGAGGCGGCCGAGCAGAAGGCGTACTGGGAGTTGGCCACATGGGCCAGGATCTGCCCGAGGGTGCGCACTTCGTCCGTGGGCCGGAAGTCGTAGAGATCGGCGGGCACCTTCTCCGCCGTCGCCTCGAGGTTGGTCACGGTGATTTCGTGGAGGCCGTTGAGGGAGCCCGTCAACTGCGCATGGGCGGGAGCGGACGCGGCGAGGACGAGCAACAGGACGGCTGCGGATGCGGATACGAGTTTCATGCGGGTTCTCCTGGGTCGATCAGTGGTGAGTTGTGGTCAGCCCTCCGCCTCCAGCGGCGCGTACGGCTTCGTCCCCGGCACCACTATCCCTCCTCGCTTCGAGCCCAGCGCGATGTTCCCGTAGCGCTCGGCGTAAACGGGCGGAAGCTCCCTTCCGTCGCTGGCGGAGAGCCAGAGCCGCAGCAGGTGCCGCTTGCGCTCGGGTTCGGGATGGTCCTCGTATCCGGTGCGGGAGTGGACGATCTGGTGGTTGTGCACGAACTGCATGTCGCCGGGCTCGAGCTCCATGTCGAGGCGGATGTCCCGGCGCTCCGCCAGGTGTTCGAAGAGGTCCATGGCCTCGGTCTGTTCGCGTGACACCGGCGGCACCCCCTCATGGCGCTGGGCGCCTTCGAAGAAGTCGCGGGCGTAGTAGGTCGTCACGCAGCCCGCGTGATGGTTGAAGACCGGCATCTGGTACCAGGGGCCTTTCCCTTCGGGGATTTCTCCCTTGCGGTCGATGAAGATCGGCCGGGAGAGCAGCCGGGCCAGCTCGGGCCGCTGCCGCCGCATCTCGCTGCGGATGGTGGCCGAACTGGAGATGCTGCTCAGGCCGCCCTCCTTCGCCGGCCGCACGCAGAACAACCCCACGACGTCGCACGAATCAGTGTGGAAGCGATGCCGCGCGCGGGTGGCGTACAGCCGGTGCTCCGGGTTGTGGGGGTCGTGGCCGATGTCCTTCACGTGCCCCAGCAGGTGCCCCTTGGCGTTCTGGGAGATGGCCTCGCCCAGATGGGTGCCGATTCCCCAGAAGGCGATCGCGATCTGCCCCATCGAGCGGCCTTCCACCGGGAGGCCCCGCACCAGTGCGAAGCCGCGCCCGCGCAGCAGCTCCTCGCGGATGCGCGCGAGTTCGGGCGCCAGCCCGGGCAGGGGGAAGTCGGCTCGCGTGATGTCGGCGATGGCGAGACCCTTGCGCTCGACCTCGGCCACCGCCCGGTGCATCTCGCGTATCTCTCCTTCGGTGAGGTGGCGAATCCAGCGGTCGGAGCCGCTCATCTCCGATCCGTACCAGGTATCCGGGCCGCGCAGCCGGGTGGCCGGGTTCTTGTTCGGTGATGCCATAATATCCCGTCCTCAGTCGGCGGGAGAGCCTTCCAGCAGCCCCTCCAGCGGCATCTCGCGCGCACCGTTCTCGTCGCACACGGCATATGCGGCCTCGCCGAATGCGTACATCGCTACGCCCGCGTATTCGGCCCGCTTGTTCAGAACGAAGAAGCGCACGTTGAAGTTGGGCTCGCCCCGCGAGTTCAGAAGACGCTCCTCCACGGTGTTGGCACGGATGCGCTCGAGCGCCGCCATCCCCGCGTCCAGCGGATTCATGCCTCCCCGCATGTTCTCCACGATGAGGAACGAGGAGAGGTTGAAGAGATTGGCTTCGCCGCGGCCCGTGGATCCCGCGGCTCCGATGTCGCCGTCCACGTAGAGCCCGGCGCCCAGGATGGGGGAGTCGCCGGCCCGCCCGGGGATCTTCCACGACAGGCCGCTGGTGGTGGTTACGCCGCAGATGTCGCCGCCCGGGCCGATGCCGTCGCAGTTGATGGTGCCCCAGAAGCTGTTCTCGTCGATGAGTCCTTCGCGCACCATGTCCAGCCCGGCCTGATACCCCGCTTTGTGGCGAGCTTTCAGGGCGGCTCGCGCACTGGCGAGTACGTCCGGGTCGGGGCCGGGTGTCATCGCGCTTCCGTCGGTCGGCCCGGCGTCGCCGACGCCGGCCTCGCTGTCCGACGCACCGCCGTTCGCTCCGGCGCCGCTGTCCGATGCGCTCCCGCCGTCGAGGCCGGCTCCGCCTCCCGTTCCGCCCCGCCGCCCCCGCTGCGGATCCGGGAAGTGGCTCGGGTCGATGCGCCGCTTCCACTCCAGCCAGAGCTCGCGCGAACGGTCGGTGTTCAGGTCGTCCTCGATCTCGAAGCCCATCATGCGAGCGAATTCCTGAGCGCCCGCGCCCACGAGCAGGTGGTGGTCCGTGTACTCCATGACCGCCTTGGCCACCAGCGAGGGGGTGCGCACCCCCTCCAGCCCCGCCACGCCCCCGGCCTGCTTCCTCGGCCCGTGCATGCAGCACGAGTCCAGCTGCACCACGCCGTCCGCGTTGGGCAGGCCGCCGTAGCCGATCCCGGTCTCGGTGGGGTCGAGCTCGGGGATGTTCACCCCGGCGACCAGGGCGTCCAGCACATCCGCGCCCTCGACGATCATCCGGAACGCCCTCTCAACCGCGCTCTCCGGCCCGCCGTTGGTGAATCGAATGCCGCTTGTGTCGGAGATCACCACGGGTGAGACCGACTGCGGGGTGTACACGATGGGGGCGCCGTCCAAGGTGTGCGGCACGGCGCCGGCCACGCCCGCGGCGGCGGCGGTCTTGACGAAGTCGCGACGTTTCATCTTCGTTATTCCGGCAAAGGGTTCGGTACAGGCGGCCAGGCGCGTCCGCGCCCACGGCCATGCCGGTCTCCGGGTTCACGTCATCCCTTGCTGGGAGACCTGCCCGGCGACGGCCTGGGAATTGCCCGAAGTATGGACAGGCCATCTCGGGCCAAGCAAGTTTCAACCATGAAAATCAACGAAAAAGCAGTTCGCAAAGCGTTGCGCACGGTGAAGGATCCCGAGCTGCACCTGGATCTGGTGGTGCTCGGACTGGTGTACGACATCGAGATCGAGGACTCGAGCGTCCGGGTTCGCATCTCGCTGACTACCCCGATGTGTCCGGCCGCGCCCCAGATCGTGGAGGATGCCCGGGCCGCGGTGGCGGGCGTGGCGGGCGTCGAAAACGCCGAGGTGCAGCTGACCTTCGATCCTCCCTGGACCCCGGAGCGCATCAGCCCCCTCATCCGCTCCTCGCTGGGGCTCTGAACTCGACAAGGATGGCCAGCCGTGCCCTTCACTGAAGAAGAGATCAAGGCTCGCGTGCAGAATGGCTACATCGTGGAGTCGCCCGAGGAGATGACCGAGGGCTATCGGAGGGCGCTCGCCATCCAGCTCACCGTCCAGGCCGACACCGAGCTCATGAGCGCGCCGTCCTACTGGATGGCCGCGCGCCACGCTCCCTCCACCAACACGCAGGTGAGCGCGCACGCCATCATTCAGGACGAGCTGGCGCACGCCAACATCGCCTATCGGCTGCTCGAGGACATGGGAATCTCGAAGCAGAAGCTGGTCTACGAGCGCGAGCCCCACGAGTTCAAGCACCCCTACGGCTTCGACCAGCCCCTCGACAACTGGGCGGACCTGGTGGTGGCCAACGGCTTCTTCGACCGCGCCGGCATCTGTCTCCTGTCGGACGTGCACCGCAACACCTCCTACGGGCCGCTCAAGCGCGCGCTGGTGAAGGTGGATATGGAGGAGACCTTCCATCTGCGCCACGGAGAGGTCTGGATGCGGCGCCTGGCGCGGGCCGGGGGCGAAGCCAGGAAGATCCTGCAGCGGTCGGTCGACTGGATGTTTCCCATGACCGTCGAGTGGTTCGGGCTGCCCGACGACCGCAAGCGCCACAGCGGCCAGCTCGAGTACAGGCTGAAGGGGCTCACCAACGACCAGCTCCGCCAGGTCTGGATGTCGTCCACGGTGCCTCTGTGCGAGCGGCTCGGCCTCCGCGTGCCGGCGCACTTCGACGAAGCTTCACAGTCCTACGTCCTCGACTATCCCTTCCCCTGCCAGTACGACACGAGCGAGAAGCGCTGGCTCTTCGAGGATGGGGCAATCAGCTGGCGACGGGTCTTCGAGCGCTGGAAGGGGCGCGGTCCGATGAACGAGATCTACGTGGAGTCGATCCGGCGGTCGCGCGGCCAGGTGAGCTCGTGGCTGAACTGAGCCTGCCGAGGGCGCGGGCGGCGAATGGGGCTCTGCTTCGCGGTGCGACTGGAAGCTCGCCGTGGCCCGCCGCCGGATTGCCCGTGCATGTGAGCTCGCACATGAACGGCGGGCGCGACCTGTGGTCGGAGCCGCTCTCCGAGCGCCCAGCGGACCCCGAGATGGCGGTGTGGCGCGCGCTGGGCGAAGTGCTCGACCCGGAGTTGCCCGTCAGCGTGGCCGACCTGGGGCTGGTCTACGGGGTGCGGGTGGACGGCGAGCGCGTTCACGTCCGCCTGACGTTCACCGCCACCGCGTGCCCGTGCATGGAGTTCATCGAGGAGGACGTGTCCGACCGGCTGCTCGCCGAGCCCTGGGTCACCGCGGTGGAGATCGAGCAGGTCTGGGATCCGCCCTGGACGAGCGAGCGCATCACCCCGGCGGGACGGCGGGCGCTCCGGGGAGCGGGGGTGAGCGCCTGAGGGGCGCCTGACCGGGAGCACGATGGAGGAAGCCGTCTACGATGTGTTCGCGCGCAAGAGGAGGAGCGAGCCCCTGCGCCACATAGGCTATGTGGACGCGCTCGACGACGCCTTGGCGCGCGTCTACGCTTGGAAGACCTACGACGAGGAGAAGTGGTTCGAGATGTGCGTGGTGCGGCGCTCGCACATCATCCCGGTGAACCGGACCGACGGTCCCTATGCGGGGCGCGCGACGGGCCGGCTGGGGCACCGTCCCGGGAAGAGCGCGTGAAGGCCTCCGGGTTCCCACCGGAGGCGCAAGCCGCGCTCGAGCGGCTCATCCTGTCGCTGGCCGACACCAAGCGCATGCTGGGCATCCGCTACAGCGACTGGCTGCTGGGAGCGCCCTCCATCGAGAGCGGCATCGCGGCGGCCTCCATGTCCCAGGACGAATGGGGACACGCGCGCCTGCTCTACGCCATGCTGAAGGACTTCGGGATCGACCCCGTAGAGATCGAGCATGCCCGGCCAGCCAGCGAATACTGCTCCGCTTCGTGCCTGGATGAGCCCTTCCCGGACTGGGCGGCGGTAGTGGTCGGCATCGTGGTGGTGGACGGAACGCTGTCGCTGGCGCTGGAGGGATTCGCGGCCGGACCCTACGAGTCGGCCCGCCGGCGAATTCCCAAGATGCTGGCCGAAGAGGCCTTTCACCGCGATTTCGGATGGGCCTGGATGCGCCGTATCAGCGCTGGCACCGAAGAGGGGCGCGAGCGTCTGGCCGCGGCGGTCGAATCCAGCCTCGCTCCGGCGGTCGCCTGCCTGCTCCCCGACGACGCGGAAGCGGAGCTGCTTGCCGGGCTGGGGCTCACTGCACATCCGCGGGATGCGCGAGCGGAGCTGGCCGGCCGGCTGGCGGAAGCCCTGGCAGCCCTCGACATGGTTCCCGCCACGGATCCGCCGCTTCCCGCCGACTGGATCGCGACCCGCCGCCGACCCGCCGGAGAACCCGTCGGAGATGCGGTCGAGCGTGCACGGGGAGACCGGAACCGCGCGCTGTTCGTCGAATGAGCGCGGACGAGGTGGCGTCCACTTCGGGGGCTGGCCTCCCCGCTGCTCCCCGGTGTCCGTTCTGCGATCGGACGGAGACCCGCCTGGTCAATCCTTTCGGCAGCCAGCTCTCGGTGGCAACCTACTGGTGCGACCGTTGTCACACCGCGTTTGAACACATCAAGTGGGCCGGAGCGAACCCCCGGCCCGCGCCCTGAAGCATACCGCCGGCTCGCGGGTACGCATCCCAAACGGGCACCAGACGACCACATTCAGGCACGACAGACCACACTCGGGCACGACAGACCACACTCACAAGCGAGACTCCATGGAGAAGTTGTCCAGATCCCATCGCGGCGCCCTCGGGGTGCTGCTCGCCATGGTGCTCCTCACCGGTTGCGCGGCTTCCTCGCTTCCCGCTTCCCGCGGTTTGATCACCCTCTCCGGGGCGCGTCTCCCCCCCGATCCGGACCGGATGGACGCCATCGACCTCTGGATTCGCGATGAGCTGCAGAACATCGAGGAGGATCCCACGTTCCTCATCGTCACAGGCTTCCAGGACGTACCTTTGATGCCCTGGGAGGACTTCGTGATCGAGGGTGACACCGCGCGCCTGAACCTGGACGGCACCATCGCCGAGGCGCGGGCCGTGTATCTCGTCTACGCGCACCTGCACCTCATGCATCAGATGGAACGGCTGGACGAGTGGCTGCCGGACGCGGTGGGACTCGAGGGGTACGAGCTCGAGCGGGCGATCGTGGCCCGTACCACGGACGTGTGGTTCTACGGCCGGTCCGTGTTCGGCTGGCCTCCATACTCTGCTCTGGACGAGCTGCTCTACTCCAGCGAGAACGGCTACCTGGACGCCTACCTCCTTACCGCGCGCGCGGAGGAGTTCGCCATGGAGCGGGGCGTGTGGCTGGACGACAGCGCGGGGGCGCTGGAGGAGTACCGCACCTGGTTCCGGGGCGCCTTCGAGACGAATCCTCCCGGCTTGCGCTGATGCCGGACAGCGTCTCGCCGGCTCCGGCTGCGGAAGCCCGGCGTCGCGAATCCCCTGACGCGGGGCTCGTGGAAGAGTGGACCCGCGCCGGGAACTGGCTGTTTCGCTGGCGCAGCTATCTGCCGCTTGCCGTCCTGGCTTCCCTGGCCGCGCTGAGCTACGCCTTCCCCCCGATCACCGCCGGACAGCTCGATGGCTGGGAGCTGGCGGGGCTCCTGCTGGGCCTGGCGGGACTGGCTCTGCGCGTGTGGACGGTGGGACACGCGCCGCCGGGCACGTCCGGCCGCGAAACCCGCAAGCTGGAAGCCGCCTCGCTGAACACCGACGGGGTCTACTCCGTGGTTCGCCATCCCCTCTATCTGGGGAATCTCCTGATGTGGGCCGGTGTGGGCATGACGACCGGCAGCGTGGTGGCCGTGGTCGTCACTCTTCTCGTGTTCTGGATCTACAACGAACGCATCATGCTCGCCGAGGAGCGGTTCCTGCACGGGCGCTTCGGTCCGGTCTTCACTCGCTGGGCGGAGCGCACGCCGGCGCTGCTGCCGTCTCCCCGCCGCTGGCGCCCGCATCCGCTGTCGTTCTCGCTTCGCTTTGCTCTCGGACGCGACCACGCCGCCTTCTACGCCTGGGTGGCCGCGACCACCGCCCTCGAAGTCGCCGAAACCCTCGGAGCAGGCGGGGGCCTGGAGCTGGCGCCCTTCTGGAGGGTTTATTTCGGAGCCGGGACGGTGGCGTATGTTGTGCTGTGGAGGCTCAAGAAGGATTCGACGCTGCTCAACGTCGAGGGGAGGTAGCTGGAGGCCAGGATGGGGGCGAGAGGTGCCGGAGCCGCATCACGACGGGGTGAGAACCCACTTCATCGAAACCGGCGGGGCGTCGGAGGCTTCTTCCCGCACGTGTACGTCGATACGGCCGGTATCGGCGAGGCGCCGATCGCTGACCTTCCCCCCGAACGCCGCGAAGCCCGTTACCGTCACGCTGCGGCGAGTGCCGTCCGGAGCCGTCGCGGTCAGACGGCAGCGCTTGAGGTCGCGTACCCGAGGCACCGGTCCCTCTTGAAGCTGCAAGCGTAGAATGCGGCCACCGTGGGGCCCGTCCAGAGCGTCGATCACCCGAAACACCGGGGTTGGTTGTACGCGGCTCGCGACCATTTCACATTCATCGGGCTTGAGGGCTCATGGCACGCCGCCGTGGGCCGAAGAAGGTCCAGGGACGATGCGCCGAAACACTAGGAAGCCGGTATGTGTCCGTCAATGCCGGAAGGAGGAAGAGTGACCGGGCCGAAGCCCGAAGACACGCGCGGGGCATCGGACCCGCTCCAGTTGGATGCGGAGATGATGCGCCGTCTCGGACACCTGGTGGTGGACCGCGTGGTGGATCGCTGGGCCGGTCTTCGCGAAGACCGCGCCTGGGACACCGCCGACCGGGTACACACCGAGGCTCTGCTGCGCGAGGCCGCTCCCGACTCCGGCCGCGACCCGGAGGAAGTTCTCGAACGCGCCTTGCGGGACATTCTGCCGTACGCCGGGCGCATCGACCACCCCCGTTTCTTTGCCTTCATCCCCTCCTCGCCCACCTGGCCGAGCTTTCTGGCGCACATGCTGACGAGCGGCTTCAACGTCTTTCAGGGCACCTGGCTGGAGTCGGCGGGTCCCAGCCAGGTGGAGTTGGTGGTACTCGACTGGTTCCGGGACTGGCTGGGCATGCCTGAGACGGCCGGCGGCCTGTTCACCAGCGGAGGCTCGGCCGCGACGCTCAACGCCATGGTCGCCGCCCGCCACGCCGCGGGCAACGACGAGCGGCTGGTGCTGTACGAGAGCGACCAGTGCCATGCGTCCGTGCACCGGGCCGCGCACATCTGCGGCTTCCGGCACGACAACCTGCGCCACGTGCCCACCGACGACCACTATCGACTCGACGTCGACGCGCTGGAGCAACTGGTTCGCGGCGACCGGCGGGGCGGAAGGACGCCCTTCATGGTGTCCGCCAACGCGGGGGCCACCAACACGGGCGCCATCGACCCCCTGGACGGCATCGCCGATCTGTGCGAGCGCGAGGGGCTCTGGTTCCACGTCGACGCGGCCTACGGCGGCTTCGCCGTCCTCGACGAATCCACGCGACCGGAACTCAAGGGGATCGAACGTGCCGACAGCATCGTGCTGGATCCCCACAAGTGGCTCTTCCAGCCTTACGAAACGGGCTGCCTGATGGTGCGCGACGCGGCGTTGCTGAGGGACGCCTTCCGGATCATGCCGGAGTACATGCAGGACACGGACATGACTCTGGAACACGTCAACTTCGCGGACAGGGGACTGCAGCTGAGCCGCTCCTTCCGGGCGCTGCGGGTATGGATGTCGGTCCAGATGTTCGGCCTGGACGAGTTTCGCGTCGTCATCAGGCGGGCTCTGGAACTGGCGCGAAGAGCAGAGGCCTGCATCCGCGAGAGCGCTCAGCTGGAGCTGCTGAGCCCGGCCAGTCTGGGCGTGGTCTGCTACCGCTATCACCCGCCCGGCGTGGGTCCGGCGATGCTGGCTTCGCTCAACCGCGAAATTCAGGCAGAGATCGTCGAGAGCGGGTTTGCCATGGTCTCCTCGACGCGGCTTCAGGGCGACTACTCCCTGCGGCTGTGCATCCTCAACTATCGGAGCACCTGGGAAGACGTGCGCGCCACCCTCGGGCGGGTGGAGGAAATCGGGCACCGGCGGATGAAGGCGGTGGCGTGCAGCTCGTGAACGGGATCTTGCTGGGCGTGCTGCTCGTCCTCGCGCCCATCAACGGCGTCGCCCAGCTGGCACTGGCGAAGAAGAACCGGGACATCTCGCGCATCTCCGTCTACGTGAGTTCGGGGATCGTCATCCTCCTTCTGGGAGCCGCCTGCGCGATCGTCGGGGGGATCGGGGCGGGTCCGGCCTCCATGGGCCTGGTGCCGGTGGCCCCCCAGGAGTTCCTGGTCTGGACGGCGGCGATCGCGGCGACGGTCCTTGGGGTCATGGTGCTGCTCAAGTGGGTGGCCCGCGCGCTCGGCCTGTCGGACTCTCCCTTTCTGGCCAGGCTGTTCCCGAAGACCCGGCGCGAGAGGACGTGGTTCGCGGGACTGTCGTTCGTGGCGGGAACCGGGGAGGAG
Source organism: Longimicrobiales bacterium (assembly GCA_965225805.1). GTDB lineage: Bacteria > Gemmatimonadota > Gemmatimonadetes > Longimicrobiales > Gaopeijiaceae > BD2-11. Next base: position 44,211 of record OZ245327.1, on the reverse strand, counting down.
ATCGCCTACCGGGGGTACGCGATGTCCACGCTGGGGGCGATGTCGGTGGGCCCCTGGATGGCCGCAACGGTCACCTCGGCGGCGTTCGGGTTGTTACATTGCTACCAGGGTGTGCGGGGCGTCGTGGGGACGAGCGCGGCCGGTTTCGTATTCGCCGCGTCCTTCATCCTGACGGGGAGCATCTGGCCGGCGATCGCCGCGCACATCACGGTCGACCTGGTCGCCGGACTCGTTCTCGGCGAGAAGCTGCTCACCCTTGGAGACGGAGGAGTGGACGCATGCGCGTAGACCTCGCGTTGTTGGCGGATGCCGCCACGGTGGACGGCGCCGGCAAGCTGAACATCCTCGGCATCTTCGATTCCATCACCTCCACCCGGTTTCCCGCCAAGCACGGCCTTATTTCGCTGGTGCTGCGTTTCTCGGCGGGCCTGGAGCAGGCCGGCGAACACACCATCCGCATTCGGCTGCGCGGGCCGGCGGGAGAGGAGTTGCTGCGCCTCGACGGCAAGGTCAAGTTCGGTCCGGGTGCGGTGAGCGAAGGCGGGCAAATGAAGATTCCGCACATCCTCAACATGGACGGAATCGTCTTCAGGAGGCCGGGCAACTACGCATTCGATGTGGATCTGGACGGGGAGCACCAGGCATCGCTTCCTCTCCGGGTGATGTCGTCCGCGTTCACAGGCGCTGCCGAGGCCTGACCGCCACACTCTTGCCGCCCCGGCGACTGGCCGGCTCCCCGGGGAGGGCCCGTTGAAGCGTCGGCCCGGGCGCGGCCCCGCCGTTCCCGCGTCATCGCCGGCCCCAGCGCCGACCGACAAGCCCCTGGGCAGGAGCAGCCATGATGCCGATAGCCCGGTCGAGAGAGCGGATCCTTCCGCGTCCCATCGAAGAGGAGATGCGGGAGTCGTTCCTCGACTACTCGATGAGCGTCATCGTTCAGCGGGCCCTGCCGGATGTGCGCGACGGGCTCAAACCCGTACATCGGCGCATCCTCTTCGCCATGCACGAGCTCGGCCTGGCCCCGGACCGGAGCTACAAGAAGAGCGCCACCGTGGTCGGCGATGTGCTCGGCAAATACCATCCGCACGGGGACAGCGCGGTCTACGACGCCCTGGTGCGCATGGTGCAGGACTTCTCGCTGCGCTATCCGCTGGTGGACGGGCAGGGCAACTTCGGCTCCATCGACGGGGATCCGGCCGCCGCGTATCGCTACACCGAGGCGAAGCTCTCGCGAGTGGCCGCGGATCTGCTCACCGACATCGCCAAGGACACCGTCGAGTGGACCCCCAACTTCGACGACCGCCTGCAGGAGCCCGTGGTAGTGCCCGCCCGGCTGCCCAACCTGCTCATGAACGGCAGTTCCGGAATCGCGGTGGGGATGAGCACCAACGTGCCGCCGCACAACCTGCGGGAGGTGGTCGCGGCGATCCGGAAACTCGCGGACGATGTCGAGCCGACGCTGGAAGAGCTGATGGAGATCGTTCCCGGGCCCGATTTCCCCACCGGCGGCTTCATTGTCGGGCGCCAGGGAATCAGGCAGATGTACCGCACCGGCCGCGGGCGCATCATCATGCGGGCGCGCGTGGTTCGCGAGGCGGTGCGCGGCGGGAAGGAACAGCTGGTGATCACCGAGCTGCCCTACGCGACCTCGAAGTCCAGGATCATCGCCCAGATCGCCGGCCTGTCGCGCAAGGGAGCCCTCACCGAGGTGTCCAACCTGCGCGACGAATCGGACCGGGACGGGGTCCGGCTGGTAATCGAGCTGAAGCGGGGCACCGAGGCTGGCAAGGTCCTGAAGCGGCTCCTCCGGCGCACCAGTCTGCAGTCGACCTTCGGCGCCAGACTGCTTGCGCTGGACGGGGGCGAACCGCGCGAATTCACCCTGAAGGAGATGCTGGAGCGTTTCCGGGACCACCGTCTGGAGGTCATCCGGCGCCGTTCGCAGCATGACCTCGAGAAGGCGGAAGATCGGGCGCATGTGATCGAAGGGATGCTGCGCGCCCTGGACTTCATCGACGAGGTCATCGCCATCATCCGCTCGTCGCCGGATCGGGCCCGGGCGGCGGAGGGGCTGCAGCGCGAACTGGACCTCTCCGAGAGGCAGGCCGGAGCCATCCTGGACATGCAGCTTGCGCGCCTCACGTCGCTGGAGCGGCGCAAGCTCGAAGACGAGCTGGCCGGGCTACGGAAAAGCATCGAGAAGCTACGCCGCATTCTGTCGAGCGAGTACCGGCAGCTGCAGGTGATGCTGGGGGAGCTGGAGGAAGGCGTGCGCGAGTTCGGCGACGAGCGCCGCACCACCATCCTGGACGGGGAAGCCGCCCCAATGGCCAGCGTCGAGGCGACGGTGGCGGACGAAGACGCAGTGGTGACGGTGAGCCACCAGGGCTTCGTCAAGCGGATGCCGGTGCACCTCTACCGCCGCCGGCTGGCGAGCGGAAAGCTGCTTTCGGGGATGGAGCGCTTCCCGGACGACTACCTGGAGCGGCTGTTCGTGGCGCGTACACAGGGGTGGATCCTGGCGTTCACCGAGGCGGGGCACGTCCAGTTCCTCAGCGTCGCCGACGTTCCCGAAGGAGGACCCGCGTCGCGGGGGCAGTCGGCGTATGCCCTGACGGAGGGGAACCGGACCGATCCGTTCGCGGCCCTGCTCCAGGTCGACAGCCTGACTGCGGAGGGAAACCTGGTCTTCGTGACCGAACGCGGAACCGTGAAGCGGACGCGCCTGGCGGAGTTCTCGAACCCCCGGGCGGCCGGATTGGCCGCCTCCCGCGTCAGGCAGGGCGACCGCATCGTCACGGTCATGCTCTCCGAGGGCGGCGCCGACATCATGCTGGCGACCCGTCTTGGCCGGGCGATCCGCTTCGCCGAGGGGCAGGTCCCGGTGATGGGGAGGCTGGCCTTCGGGGTCAAGGGCATCCAGCTACGCGACGACGACGTGGTCGTGTCCGCGCTCCTGATCCGCCGCGCGGGCACGGTGCTCGCGGTGACCGGGCGGGGCTGGGGGCGGCGCACGGACGTTCACGACTACCCGCTGCGAAAACGCGGCGGGCTGGGCGTGGTGATGCCCGCGCCCGGCGGCGGGAAGGGAAGGTTGATCGGTGCGATCGAAGTCCTCGATCAGGATGCGGTCATGCTGGTGACCGCCGCCGGCCAGGTCACCCAGGTGGTGGCGGGGAGCGTACCGGTCACCGCGAAGACCGCGCGAGGCAAACGGCTGGCGCAGGTGGCCGTGGGCGACCGGGTCGTAAAGGTGACGCGCAGCCAGGGCGGTGGTTCACCGGGCGGGTCGGACGGGGAGGGGAAGGGTGCGGGGGCGGCCGGGGGTGGTCGTGCGGCGGGCTCCCCTGCCGCAGGGGTTGTTGCCTCCGCAGGCGAGGGTGCGGTTGCGGTTTCGGATACCACCAGTGGGGGCGCCCGCGCCGCGAAAGGCGGTGGGGATGCGCCCCCGCCGCAGTTTGATCTGCTGGGGGGAGGCGGCGCATAGGCAAGCCGCTACTCCACGTACGCCCATAGCCATTCCGGGCTCTCGCGAGCGGGCTCCGCCGCCGCCTCAAACCCCCTTGACGTCGGGTCCCCAGATGTGCTTGTGCAGCTGGGTCTGGAAACGGACCGGCAACGCGTCCTCCAGGATCCAGCCCGCCATCTCCTCCAGGTTCATCTCGCCCCACACGGGCGACATCAGCAGTGCTCCGAGCAACCCCTCCCGGATGCGGTCCGCGAGGCCCCTCTCGGCGATGACTGCCCGCGCCCACTCGTAGTCGCCGCGATCCTTGACCACGAACTTCACTTCGTCCCCGGCGGTGAGGTGCTGGAGGTTGGACCACAGGTTTCTTCCCACTTCGCCCGATCCCGGGCACTTGAGGTCCATGATCTTGTGTGCACGCGGGTCGAGAGGCCGTACGTCGATCGCCCCCGACGTCTCCACCAGGACGGTGAAGCCCTCGTCCAGCAACCGGTCCACCACGGCAAACGCGCCCGCCTGGGCCAGAGGCTCCCCCCCGGTGAGTTCCACCAGGCTGCACCCGTGGCCGCGAACCTCGGCGAGGATCTCGTCGAAGGACATGCGCTCTCCCCCGCTGAACGCGTACGCCGTGTCGCACCAGACGCAACGCAGCGGGCAGCCGGTTAGCCGCACGAACGTGCAAGGCATCCCCGCCCAGGTGGACTCCCCCTGAATCGAGTGGAAGATCTCGGTCACGCGGAGAGACGCCTTGCGGGCGCGGGGCTGCCTGGGCGCGCCGCCAGCGGAAGCATGGGCTCCGGGCATAGTCATCCGGGCCATTTCAGCATTCTGGTTCCCGCAACTCCAGCGGCCTCATTCTGCCATCTCAGCGCCCTGGTTCCTCCTACCATTCCGATCCGAATGAGTACGGATCGGGCCGTGGTTCACCGCTCACTGCTCCGCTTCCTTGCGCGATGCCTTCGTCCAGCAGCGTCTTCAGCCGGTCTAGCGGGAGCTCGCGCAGGTAGCCTTCGGCGGCGGCGCGTCCCCGTTCGCGGCAAAGCATGGGCGTCTGCACATGTCCGACAATGCCGAGCCCGGTGGAGGCCCAGCGCGGGAAGACCAGATAGCCGACGTAGGGCGCGCGCAGGTCCGGGGTCTGCTCCACCTCCACCGACACCGTGTAGGGGTGTCCGTCGGTGCCCTCAAAGGCGGGCGGACGGTCGTGGGTATCCAGATAACCTCCCAGGGTCGCGTCGGGTACCCCGTGGATATCGTCAGGCTCGTGGGCGGAGCCGCCCGGGGCGCCATCCGCATGCACTGCATCATCCGTGTGCGGCGCGTCATCCTCGTCACGCGGGTCACCGTGGATGACGTTCGGTTCATGGCTCATTTCGGTACCCCTCGCCTCGGCACACTCTCAATCGCTGTCCCGCGTCTGGACTCGATCTGGCGATGGCGGCGTTTCCAGGTCCGAGAGCTGCCGGTCGCAGCCCTCCCAATGCACTCCTGGCACCTCCGAAAATCGCTTGACCATCACCTCGAGCGCTTCGGGATTGTTGTCCACCAGGATGAACTCGCGACCCAGCTCGTGTGCCGCCATCCCGGTCGTGCCGCTCCCCGCAACGGTGGACTTCCCGATAGTCAACATGAAGGTAGAGCGATCCGTGCGGGGCCAGGACCCGGTATGCCTCGATCAGTCTCGGCTCAAGAAAGCCGAGGTAGTCGTCGAACTTGTCGCGAAATCGCTTCGTGCCGAGGGTCGCGGTCTTGTAGCGCTCCCCCTGAAAGCCCGTGCGATCGCCGTTGTGGGAGCGCGTGGTCCTGATGCGCGTGTGCCGCTGGATCCTGCCGGTGTTGAAGGGCGGATCGATGTAGATGAGGTCGGCCAGTCCGTCCGGAAGGCTGCGGAGAACGTCGAGATTGTCTCCGAAGATGATCCTGTTCAAGACTTCTCCCTCTGGCTCCGAGATTGCCGCACGATCCCGATCCTACCCCCGTAACCTGGAATCCGCTACAGCGGGATCAAGCCACGAGGTCACATGGCGGGCCAACCGGTTCAGTTGTCGAATGAGCGACAACGTGGTTTGGCGTTCACAGGTGGTCCGCCAACTTGCCCTGACTGGCCTGGCGAAGGATCCTGCAACGGCGGGGCGACGCGCGCATATTGTACGAAGCATACCTGGGACGAGGCCGCTAACGCAGGACGAGGTCGGCGCCCCGGATTCTTCTCCCTTTCCCAACCTCAGGCGGGTCGCGGAGGGCCGCAAGCTCACCAGAACCGAGGAATCGAAAGCATGCGAGCAGCGCTGTTCGACGAATACGGCGGCCCCGAGGTCATGCATACCGGCGAGGTGGCCGAGCCGGTTCCCGGTCCCGGCGAGGTCCGGATCTCCGTCCGCGCCGCCGCGATGAACCATCTGGACCTGTGGGTGCGGCGCGGGCTCCCCATAGACATTGCGCTGCCGCACATCGGGGGATCGGACATCGCGGGGGTCGTGGACGCGGTGGGTCCGGGCGGCGAGCATGTACCCATCGGAACGCGGGTGGTGGTGGACCCCTCGCTGGACTACGACTGGTACGAAGGGGCCAGGCGGGATCCGAACCTCCCGTCCCCGGAACTCAGGATCATCGGGGAGCACACCCCCGGCGGCTTCGCGGAGTACGCCGTGGTCCCGGCGGCCAACCTGGTCGAGGTGCCGCCGGATGTCCCGTTCGAGGACGCCGCCGCGGCCAGCCTGGTCGGGGTGACCGCGTGGCACGCGCTGGTGGCGCGCGGCCAGGTGCGTCCCGGGGAGCGGGTGCTGGTGACGGGCGCGTCGGGAGGCGTGTCCACCATGGCCATACAGATCGCCCGCCACGCGGGCGCCGTGGTCTACGCCGTCACCAGCGGGGCCGACAACGTGGCCCGCGTCCGCGACCTGGGTGCCCACGTAGTCTACGACCGCCTCGAAACCGACTACGGGCGCGAGCTGTGGAAGGACACCCACCAGGAAGGCGCCGACCTGATCGTGGATTCGGTCGGCGCGGCCACCTGGAAGTCGAATCTGCGCGCTCTGCGCCAGAGCGGCCGCCTGGTCTGCTACGGGGCCACCACCGGTCCCATCGGCCAGACCGTCCTCCCGATCCTCTTCTGGAAGCAGGCGTCGATCCTCGGGAGCACCATGGGCACCCCCGCGGACTACCGCAGGTTGATGCAGCTGGTTTTCGACGGCGTCATCCGGGCTCCCATCGACGCAGTCCTACCTCTTGAGAACGCGCGGGAAGCTCACGAGCGACTCGAGGCGGGCGAGGTCTTCGGCAAACTGGTGCTGAAGCCGTAAACGGAGCCTGATTCAGCGATGGAGAGAGCAGGAGGCTAAAGCACGACGATGGAACTGAAGGAAGCCCAGGCCCGGGTTGACGCATGGATCTCGCGATTCGAGGAAGGCTACTGGCCTCCCCTCGTGAACCTGGCGCGACTGGTCGAGGAAGTCGGGGAACTCTCGCGCGAACTCAACCACCGGTTCGGCTCGAAACCGAAGCGACCCGACGAGGCCGAGAAGGATCTGGCTCTGGAGATCGGCGACATCCTCTTCGTTCTGATCGCGCTTTCCAACGAGCGGGGCATTGATCTGGACGACGCGCTGGAACGGGTTCTGGAGAAGTACGAGAAGCGCGACGGGAATCGCTGGACCCCCGCGTCCCCGAGAGAATGAGGTCGACCACCTTCGGGGCCCGGCGGCCAAGGGGCCTGTCGCGAGAGCCCGCAGAGGGGGCTTACGGCAATTCGCCCGACAGGCTTGCCCGGGGCGCGGTCCCCGGTCCCACCGCGAAGTCGGCCGCCGCGCTGCGGGAGCGGATCCGGGAGCGTGCCCTCGCCCTTGGGTTCGACCGGGTTCGCATTACCGATCCGCGCTCCAGCGAGCACATGGACCACTACCGGAGCTGGGTCGAGGAGGGAGCCCACGGCGAGATGGGCTACCTCGCCCGCGAGGACTCCGTCGCGCGCCGGGGCGACCTCCGCCTCACCATGGCCGATGTGCGTTCCGTGGTGCTGGTGAGCCACAATTACTATCAGCCCGATCCCCCGGGGCTGTCGGAAGACAGGTCACGCGCGGTAATCGCCCGATACGCGCGCGGAGACGACTACCACGACGTGATGAAGAAACGCTTGAAAGAACTGCTCGCAGGCATCGCAGAGGATGCGGGCCACCCCATCTCCGGGCGCGCCTATGTGGATACGGGCCCGATTCTGGAGCGCGAGCTGGCGACGCGCGCGGGACTGGGATGGCTGGGCAGGAACACCATGCTCATCCATCCCCGAAGCGGCTCCTACTTCTTCCTGGGCGTGCTGCTCCTCGATCTTCCCCTGCCCGTGGACGAACCCTTCACGGAAGACCGCTGCGGCAGCTGTCGTAACTGCCTCGACGCGTGCCCCACGGGTGCCTTGCTGGGACGCGACGGGCGGGGGGCGCCGGTCATGGACGCCCGACGGTGCATCTCCTATCTCACCATCGAGCACCGAGGGCCGATCCCGCGCGCGCTCAGGGCGCCCATCGGCAATCGCATCTACGGCTGCGACATCTGCCAGGAGGTGTGCCCGTGGAACGTCAAGTTCCAGCAGCCCGCGAGTGAACCGGCCTACCGGGCGCGGCCCGGGCTCGACGGCCCTCTGCTGGTTGAGCTGGCCGAGCGTCTCCTCGCCATGGACGACGCGTCGTTCTCACGTGGCTTTCGCGGCTCTCCCATGAAGCGAGCCAAGCGAGACGGCCTGTTGCGCAACGTCTGCGTGGGGCTCGGGAACTGGGGCGGGAACGGTGCGATCCCGGTCCTGATCCACGCGCTTCAGGACAGGGCGCCGCTGGTGCGCGGCCACGCGGCGTGGGGGTTGGGGCGATTCGCGGAATCACCCGACGCGACGGCCGCATTGCACGCGCGCTTGAAGGTGGAGGACGACTCCGGGGTGCGTGGGGAGATCGCGCTCGCGCTGGAGGGATGACAACTGGCGGGGTTGCCGCCCCGGCGGGCTGTCGCGTGCCGGCGCCGCGGGGCTACCCGGTGACTTGGCGCGGGCCTGGCGTCCCTCAACCCGGGCTGCCGCCTCCTCCACCGTTCGCCTCCTTGTAGGCGGTCGCGAACTCATCGATCTTGGCCGTGACCGCGGCTTCCAGCGCGGCCTGAGCGTCAACGATCGCGGCAACCCCCAGTTCAGTAGCAAACCAGGTCACCGCCTCCGAGAGCGTGATCTGGTTGTCGCGCGTCATCTGCGTCGACTGGTGTACTCGCGCCGACACCGAGTAGGCCAGCGCGCCAGACACGGAAACCCCATCCCCGGGGGTGCACTCCAGCATGATGCGGAGTTCGGGCAGGCCGGGATTGCGGAGCATCTCGCCCTGGGTCAGCAGCTCCACTTCCGCCGTCGCCAAGGCGGCCTCGGCCTGGACCCGCACCGACTCGTCGGTGACACCGGCGCCGGCGCAGGCGGCACCCGTCTGGGCGCTTACGAAGACGCCGCCCAGGTCCTCCAGCGTGTAGCGATTCCACACGGTGTCCTGGGCAGCACTCCCCGCGGGGAGGAAGATCAGCCCGAGTACGGCCAACATCGACGCGTAACGTGTCATTCCCGGCTCCGTAGCAAACGCTCGAGGCGTTCTCGCGCCCCGAGGGTGTTCGGTTGTGTTTGGTGTCCGGCGATCAGTGGCGGCTTACTCGCGCGCCGCGGGCTTCAGTTGCGGACTTGCGCCTTGGCCGTGACCAGCGGCGCCCTTCGACACCGAACCCCTCGCACAAGTACGAGGGGTTCGGCAGAAAGCGGGCAGCGATGTGCGCTCAGCCGCACGACCTGCAGTTGTGGTTGTTCTTCGATCCCAGCTTCTCCAGCAGGGCGACGGTGGCCGGATGCGGCTGAGCCCGCTGCTCCGGGCTGTTGGCCATGTCCGCCACGGTGTGGCCGCGGCGGCTGAGCAAGGTCACGTCGGCGCCCTTGCCCATAAGGAAGAGGATGGTCTCGTTGTCGCCCCGCGCGGCCGCGTGATGGATGGGCGCGAAACCGTCCTTGTCGCGGATGTTGGGGTCGATACCCACTTCTTCGACCAGGAAGCGCACCGCCGGCAGCCAGCCGTCTGGCACATGCCGGTGCGTCTGCGCGACCCGTGACGTCCCGAAGCCGACTCCGGCGGCGGCGTGCAGCGGGTGAACGCCGGGTCCGCCGTGGGGAACGGGCTCAAGCCCGGACGGATCTTCTTCGGGTTCGTCGGGTCGGCCGGGGAAGTTGAAGCGCCTCGGATTGATCAGGTTGTAGCTCCAGATGTTGGGGTCGGCCCCGTTCTCGAGCAGCAGCTTCATGGCGTTCACGTCGGCGGCGTACGCAGCCCTCCAGAACGGCGTCGCCCCGGCGAAGTCCACGCCCATGCGTCCCGCGTTGTACGCGGCGTACCAGATGTGGGTGGTGGTGCGGGCATTGGGATCGGCGCCCGCGTCGAGCAGCAGTTCCATGAGGTCGAGGTACGTCGTCTCCTGCTGGCGGAAGGCCTGCGGCTGCGGATACCAGGTGCGCAGCGACCACTCGATGTTCAGCGACGCGAACAGCGGACCCGCCCCGTCATCGCTGACCAGGTTTGGATCGGCGCCAGCCTGCAGCAGATCCCTCGCCAGGTCGTAGTTTCCGTTGATGGTCGCCACCAGAAGCGGCGAGGACTGATCCCCGCTCAACAGATCGATGTCGGCGCCCCCGCCGACCAGCACGCGCGTAGCCTCCGCGTGGCCGTTGCGGACGGCGTAGTGGAGGGGTGAGAACCCCCCCTGTATTCCGATCTGCTCCATGGAGGAGAGTACCTTGGGCCCGGTCTTTGGAAGCTCGGGTTCTGCGCCCTGGCCGCCAGCCCCCGGAGGCCTGCCGCGGCCCTGTCCCGGACGCTGGGCTCCCGGTTCGGCATCGGGATCCGGTTCCTTTTCCGCTTCCCGGATGCGCGCCCGCCGGGTGCGCTCCTCCTGATCGGCCTCCGCGATCTTGGCGATATCGCGGGTGTCGCTGACCAGCGACAGGTCGGCACCGGCGTCAATCAACGCCTGCAACGCGGCCGCGGAATTGCGAGCTGCCGCGAACATGGCGGGCGTGCGGCTGGAGTAGCCGTCCTGGACGTTCACGTCGGCTCCATGCCCGACCAGTGCGTTCACCACGCCGACCGCATTGGCCTCGGAGGCGAAATGCAGGGAGGCGGCTCCGGTTCCGGTCAGAATGTCGGGATTGGCGCCGGCTGCCAGGAGTGCCGCCACCACCTCTGCGTTTCCGCTGCGGCTCGCCAGGTGGAGGGGCGTGTAGCCGCCCACGCGGGTGGCCGGTTGCAGCGTGGCCCCGGCGAAGATGAGGGTCTCGACGATATCGAGCTGGTTGTTCAGGGCCGACCAGTGGAGTGCAGTCATTCCATCGGGCTGCGCCTCACTGGGGTCCGCGCCCTGCCTCAGCAGATTGCGAATCTCCTCGACTTCTCCGCGCTGGGCCGCGTCCGCGACCGGCGAATCGTCGGGCGTGGCGGCGACCAGCAGCAGCGTGCTGATTGCCAGGGTCCGCTTCATCCAGGGTGCGCCGAATCGCTTGCGTGTCACCATTTCCCACTCCTCCAGCGGCTCGTGCGTCAAGTCTCGCTCCGCTACCGTTCGTTTGTCGCTATTCTCCCGGTCTCGCCGGGGGAAGGAAGCAGCCGGGCGGGACGCCAATGCAGGCGCGTGCCCGGCCGAGCCTGCGTCCTTACACCGCGAAGGTGCCGGTGCTGTTGCCGAACGTATCGAGATCGGTTGCCCCGAGCCGATGCAGCAGGTCGAGCATAACGTTGGCCATCGGCGTTCCAGCCGGTGCCACCACGTGCCGCTCTCCCTCCAGCTGCCCGTTCATGCCGCCCACCAGGAAGAGCGGGCAGCGGGCGTGGTTGTGGATGTTGGGGTCGGCCATCGCCGATCCGTACATGACCAGCGTCTTGTCGAGCAGGCTCCCGTCTCCCTCGTTCGTATCCTTCAGCTTCTGCAGGAAGTACGGGAGCGTGGCGACGTGATAGCTGTTGATCTGGGCGAAGTCGAGAATCCGCTCCTCGCGCCCTCCGTGGTGGCTGGCCGAGTGGAAGGGGGTCGTGGAACCGCTTTCCGGGAAGATCCTCGGCGACGCGTCCCGGCCGAGCTTGAACGAGAAGACCCGCGTGGTGTCGGAGGTGAAGGCGAGCAGCTGCAGGTCGAACATCACCTCCATGTGCTCGCGGAAGTCATCCGGCACGCCCACGGGGGCCTCGGGCAGATCCCGCTCCTCACCGCCCGTGTTCTGCTTCTCGATGCGGCCGATGCGCTGCTCCAGTTCGCGGATGTTATCGATGTACTGGCCGACGCGATGCTGGTCGGCCGGTCCCAGTTCACGCTTCAGGCTGGTGATCTCGCCCAGCATCCAGTCGAGGATGCTGCGGTCCGTGCGGAGCCGATGGGCGCGCTGCTCCGGAGTTCCGCCGGCTCCGAAGAGCTGCTGGAAGACGGCGCGCGGGTCGCGCACCATCGGCAGCGGCTCGCTGGGGGACGCCCAACTGACCGTGTCGGTGTAGGCGCAGGCGTAGCCGTAGGCGCAGCCGCCCGCCTGGTCGACGTTCTCGATCGTGAGCTGGATCGACGGAATCGGGGTCTCCTGGCCGAAACGCTGGACGAAGAGCTGGTCCATCGAGGTGCCGATATGCAGATCCGAGCCCTGAGTCTGCTTCGGATGCGCCTGGGTGAGGAACACCGCCGTGGTGCGGAAATGGTCTCCGCCGATCTCCTCGGGCGAGAAAGCGTCCGCCATGCGAGAGTCGGTATTGGTGACGATCGTCAGGTAGTCCCGGAAGGGCTCGAGCGAACGCAGGCTGGTGGGCGAAAGGTCGAAGTTCTTCCCCTCCGCCGCGGGCGCCCAGAGGTTCTGGGAGGCGCCCCAGTCGTTGCAGCCGGCGGCGCCGTGCACCTGCTCGATGCAGACGAGCCGGGTGTCGTTGGCCGCCGTTTTCGGCCACAGCCTTGCGGCCGGAATCATGGCGTCGAGGAAGGGCAGCCCGATGGCGCCGCTCATGCTCCGCAACATCGTGCGCCTGGAGATGCTTTTTCCGGTGATGAAATTCATCGTTCAGACCTCGTCAAAAGAGTACAAACCGCGATTGAAATCGATTTCTGTGGCGTCAGAGTCCTTCAAGTCTTCAGTTGCCCGCCGGGGAGGCCACAACGTCCGGTGAAACCAGCGAAGAGCGGAACGCCGGGCTCTCCACGACCCCCAGAACGAACAAAGAGAAGCGGTAGTCGTTGTCGGCCGCCCCGCGCACGATGCGGCGCACGGTCGGCATGTCGTAGTACTCCACGCGCCGGCCCAGGCCGTATGCCATCAGGTTCTCGGTGAAGATGCGGTAGAACACCTGCGGCCGGCTGAGAAGCGCGTTGCGCAGGTCGGCCGGGCCCCTGAGGAGCGTGCCGTCGTAGAGTTCTCCCACCGGATCCACCAGGTTGCCTTCGTCGCGAATGCGCCAGGCGCCGGTCACGTCGAAGTTCTCCAGCGCCAGCCCCACCGGGTCGATCACCTGGTGGCAGGACATGCACACCGGGTTGGCGCGGTGCTGCTCCATGCGTTCGCGCACGGTAAGGAAGCGGCCGTCGTCGGCGTCCTCGGTCTCCTCGAAGGCGGGGACGTCCGGAGGCGGTGGCGGCGGAGGCGTACCCAGCAGCACCTCCAACACCCATTTGCCACGCAGCACCGGGGACGTGCGGTCGGCGTGCGAGGTCATCGTCAGGACGCTGCCGTGGCCGAGGATGCCGCGCCGGTTGGCGTCCGGGTACTGGACCATCTGGAATGCCGACCCGGTGATGCCCGGGATGCCGTAGTGCCGCGCCAGCCTCTCGTTGACGAAGGTGTAGTCCGCCGTGAGCAACTCGCTCACCGGACGGTCCTCGGTGGCGATGTGTGCGAACAGCAACTCGGTCTCACGGTGCATCGCGTCCGCCAGAGTGCCGTCGAAGTACGGATAGGAAAGCGCGTCCGGATCGATCTTCTCCAGGTCCTGCAGCCTCAGCCACTGCGCGCCGAAGCGCCGGGCGAGCCCCTCCGCGGCGCGCACGTCCGCGAGCATGCGGCGGGCCTGCCTTCCCAGCCCGGCCGGGTCGGACAGTTCGCCCCGCGCGGCCGCGTCGATGAGCGGCTGGTCCGGCGGCGCGCCCCAGAGGAAGAAGGAGAGCCGCGACGCCAGATCGGCATCGGCAATCGAGTAGACGGTGCTCGGTGTGGCGCCGGGGGCCCTCTCCATGCGGAAGAGGAAGTGCGGGCTGGCCAGAATGGCCTGCAGCGCCCGCTGCACGCCGCCCTCGAAGCCGCGTTCCGCCTCACCCTGGTCGTAGAAGAACATCAGCCCTTCGAGGTCTCCGCCGGTGAGCGGACGCCGGTAGGCCTGGGTGGCGATGCGGGACACGATGTCGCTCGCGCACGGCCGGGCCTCTTCCCGCGAGGTCGGGCGGCAGGTGAAGACGCGCTGCCGGGTGGGCGTGTCGGAGACTCCGGTGACCTCGTAGGGACCGAGAACGGAGAGCCGCTGCAAGTGCGGCATGGTGGTGACCCCGTAGCCGATCCCGATCTGTCCGTCCGCCAGGGTATGGTCGATGGGGCGAATCAGATCGTCGAGTTCGCCTTCGAAGAGCTTGATGAAGGCGGCGGACACCCGACGCGGGCCGGCGCGCACGTAGATGGAGTCGGTCAGGATGTTCAGGCCGGTCGGCTCCGATTCCGACATCCAGCGGTCCACCGTGACCAGCGCGACCCGCTGGCCGTCGACCGACACCTCCATCTGCTCGTTGCCGAAGGTACGCCCGAAGACTTCCCCTTCCACGGCGGGATAGGGCTGGATGTGGAAGACGTACTTGCCGTCGGCGGGGAAGTTGTGGACGACGGAGACGCCGCCCCGGGTGCCGAAAGGCGCTCCCTCGACACGATCCTTCTGAGACAGCGTGCGGGGGAGCCGGTACCGCATCGAGTTGGGTTCGGCGTCGGGGTCGCCCAGGGCCACCCGGCTGATGTGGTTGGCCGCTCGCAGATAGCCCTCCATCAGCGTGGCGGAGGGAGCCTGAACGTCGGCGATGTTGTCGAAGTTGGCGCTACGCGTGTCGAGAGGGAGGAACTCGCCGACGCCGACCTGAAGTCCGAGCAGATCTTCCACCGCGCTGGCGTATTCGGCGCGGTTGAGACGCTGGAAGGTACGGAACCCGGGGTTGGGGCTCTGCGCCCACGCCTCGTCGACTCGGGTCTCGAGCTCTTCAGCCAGCGCCTGCAGGGTGTCGCCGGCTGGCCGCGGAAACCCGCGGGGAGGCATCATGCCGGCACGCAGCTTGCGGATCACCCTCTCCGCGGTTTCCGCCATATCCGGCGCGGCCTCGACTTCGAAGGCCTCCAGCGAGAGGTTGCCCGTCATCAGGGCATCGTTGTGGCAGACCTGGCAGTAGACCTGGACGACGCCGGTGAGGGACTCGGCGTGGTCCGGTGTGGATGCTTCCGTCACCCCCGCGGCTGGAACCAACGTTACATCGCGGGGTCCGGCGGTAACGGGATCGGCGGGTCGGTCCGCCAGGACGAGAAGCAGCCCGAGCGTGGTGAGCGCGACGGGAAGAGAGTTCATGCTGGCCTCACGCTGCTGTATCCCGGGAATCGGCATCTTGAGGGCACCAAAACGCCCTTCGCCTGCCCCGGATTTTGCCCCAACTTCAAAGAACTACAAGAATAGCGTTCGCACCCGGGTCACGCTAGGGTTTTGGACTCCTGGTTCACAGGCTCGGAACCCACCCGTTTCTCGCGCTTTTCGGAAGCTGTCGATGACACTCTACCCCGTGATCGTTCAGATGCTCGGCGGCCTCTCGCTGGCCGGGGCGGCGGCGTCCCTGGCGCTTGCCGCGGCGCTCCTCGTGCCGGCCGGCCGAGTCTGGCTGCGCGCGTCGCTGGCGGGCTACGAACGCCACGTCATGGGCTGGGCGTGGACCATCGCCTGCGGCGCGATGGCGGGTAGCCTGTATTTCTCCGACATCATCGGCTTCGTGCCGTGCCTGTTCTGCTGGTACCAGCGGATCGCCATGTACCCGCTGGTGGTGGTGTTGGGGGTGGGGCTGTTGCGGGCAGACGCAGGTGTGTGGCGCTTCGCGCTGCCCCTGCCCCTGATCGGGCTGGGGATGGCCGCGTACCACGTTGCCCTCCAGTACCAGCCGACCCTGGAGCTGATCCCCTGCGATTCCGGGGTCCCCTGCTCCGGCCGCTATGTGGCGGTTTTCGGCTTCGTCTCGATTCCCGTGATGTCCGGTGCGGCCTTCATGATGATCAGCGCGCTGCTGCTGCTGGTTCGGCAGCTGGAGGGGGGCGCGGACGGCCACGAATCGGAGGAAACCGACTAAAGGTCAGCTTTGCACCGGCCCCCTACCGTCCGGCGGGCACGCTCCGGTGCCAGGCCGCCAGCACCTCCGCCTCCTGCTCCGGGGTCGTGCCGGCTCGCAGGTTCGCCTGCCGCTCGGGGGGGCGCGAGAAGTGGTATTCGAGCGTGTCGCGCGCCGTGTCCGCCAGCGGGCGGAAGGTAAGCCCGGCCTCCACTTCCGGCGTCAGGTCGAAGTGCGCGAAGCCCTCGAGCCCGGGAACCGGCGGCCGCCACACCGGCATCTCCCGGTAGGGGCGGATGCCCCTCTCCATGAGGAAGCCGGTATCGACCCAGGTGAAGGTGGTTTCCGCCGTGGTCACCGCGCGAATGCCGTAGAGGAGCTCGGTCATGGGCCGGGGCGTCGCCGGCCCGATGCCGTTGTAGACCCCCGTGTGACCGGTTTCGGCCATGCGGATCATCCACTCGGTCAGGTCGCGCACGTCGATGATCTGCACCGTGTCGGAGCCGTCGCCCGGGGCCAGCACTTCGCCGCCCCGGTGGATGCGCACCGGCCAGTAGGTGAAGCGGTCGGTGTCGTCCTCGGGGCCGATGATGAGCCCGGGGCGCACGATGTTGGCGCGGTCGACGAACACCCTCTGCGCTTCCCGCTCCGAGAGCGCCTTGGCGAGGCCGTAGGGGAGGTTCTCCGAACCCGGTTCGATTCCCGCGGTCTCGTAGGTGAAGGTCGGAGCGGCCGACGTCATCGGCACCCTGCTGAGGTCCGAGTACGCCGAGCGGGACGACACGTAGAAGTAGCGGTCGACGGAGTCGCGCAGCAATTCGGCGGCGAGACGCACCCAGTCGGGGTTGGAGCGCGAGTTGTCGATCACCACGTCCCAGGTGTGGCCCACGAGAGCGCCCAGCTCCCCGTTGCGGTCCCCGATCAGGGTTTCCACCTCGGGGAACATCCCCGGATTGGAACGCCCGCGGTTGAAGAGCGTAACCGAATGCCCGCGCGAGAGGGCGTAGCGCACCTGGAACGGACCGATGAAGCCCGTGCCTCCGAGGATCAGGATGCGGAGCGACCGCGGCGCCTCCTGTGAGGGTGCGGGAAGGCGAGCCGGGCCGGGATGCGGCAGCCCGGGGCCCGGTACCACACCGAGTCCCAGTGCCGCTCCAGCGGCCGCGGACAACTTCAGGAAATCTCTTCGGTCGGTCGACATGACAGCTCCCTCCATGCGGGTCCGGCGAGGCGGGGACGCCCCGCCGGGCACTGGCCGCTTGGGCGCGGCGGTCTCACTTTGGTCCAGCCTCCCTACCCTAACTTTTCCTCGCCAGGCAGGCGAGCAGCGGCCCGCGCAATATGCCACATGAATCCAGCCCCATGACCGAAGCCGGGAACAGAGTACCGATGGGCCGAGTGTTCGCCGCCGCCTCGGGCGTGCCATGACCATGACCGCATGCAGGACGCCGTCGGGCCGGGCGTCCGGGGCCGCCGCGGGCGCCGCATGACCGAGACGGTACGCAGGGTGCCCTCGGGTGGCCCGGCCGCGCCTTCGGGGGGCAGGATCTCACACAGTGACCGGATGACCGTCTACCTGGCCATCCTGGTCGCGCTGTTGCTGGCCGCCCTCGACCAGACCATCGTGGCCACGGCCCTGCCCCGGATCGTGGAGGACCTGGCCGGGGTGGAGCGCTACACCTGGGTGGCGACCATGTACCTGCTGGCGTCGACCTCCCTGGCGCTCGTCTACGGCAAGCTCGCCGACACCTATGCGCGCAAGCGGGTGACGTTGGCCGCGGTCGGGCTCTTCCTGGGTGGCTCGTTTGCCTGCGGCCTCGCGGGGATCGCAGGGCCGCTCCCGCTCCTGGGCGACGGCATGAGCCAGCTGGTGATCTTTCGGGCCATTCAGGGGATGGGCGCGGGAGGCATCTTCGCGATGACCTTCATCGTCATCGCGGATCTCTTCACCCCCGCCGAGCGGGGCAGGTACCAGGGCTACGTGGGCGCCGTCTTCGGGATCGCCTCGGTGACGGGGCCGCTCGTGGGAGGGCTGCTGTCCGACCACGCGGGCGGCTGGATTCCCGGCATCTCCGGCTGGCGCTGGGTTTTTCTGGTCAACATGCCCATCGGGGGAATCGCGCTCTGGAGCATCCTGCGCCGGATGCCCCGGCTGGAGGCGGCCCCCGGGGCGACGCGTCCCGACTTCGCGGGGGCGGGCCTTCTGGTCGGCGGCCTGGTGCCGCTGGTGCTCGGACTCCAGATCGACAAGCAGGCCAGCCCATGGCTTCCGTGGCTGGCGTCGGCTTCGGCCGCGGCTCCAGGGGGATCGGCCGCGTCCGCGGGATGGCAGCTATGGGCGACGCCCGGCCTGCTCGCGCTGGCCGCGGTTCTGCTGGTGGCGTTCGTGCGCCGCTCGCGCGCCGTGCCCGGCCCGATTCTCGAGCCCCGCCTCTTCTCCGAACCCGTCTTTCGCCGGGCCACCCTGGCGACGTTCTTCTTCGGCGCCGCCTTCATCTCCGTCAACATCTTCGTGCCCCTCTTCCTGGTGTCGACGCGAGGGGTCTCCGCCACCCAGGCGGGTCTGGCGCTGATCCCGTTTTCGCTCGGCATCGTGACCTCGGCCACCCTTGCGGGACACGTCGCCAGCCGCATCGGCTACCGGCGCCAGATCGTGGCCGGCACGGCCGTGTTCTTCATGGGCGCCGTGCTGCTGGCGCGAATGGATCCCGGCACGGCTTACTGGCACATCTACTTCTACATGGTGCTCTGCGGGCTGGGGGCCGGGCCCGGCATGCCCCTGTTCACTCTCGCCATCCAGAACGCCACCGACGTACGTTTCGTCGGCCAGGCGACCAGCGCTTCCCAGTTCTTCCGCCAGGTCGGCGCAACCATGGGTGCGGCGGCCATGGGCGCCGTGCTGACCTTCACGCTGGCGGCGACGTTCGGCGTGCTGGATGCGGAACTACGGGATCGGACCGGGGGAAAGGTGACGGCGCAGGCCTATGTGTCCACGGGAGGCGTCGGGCTGTCGGAGGCGATTCTGGCGGCCTTCGACGAGAGGGCCGTGGAGGCCGGCAGCGCGGATCGGGCGAGCGCGCTGCGCGCCGAGGGCCGCAGCGTGGCCGAGGAGACGACGGATCGGGTACGGCTGGCCTTCACTCGCGCCTCCCACCGGATCTACTGGCTGGCCGCCTTCATCACGCTTGCAGCGGGGTTGCTGGCGGCGCGCATCCCGGAGATCCCCCTGCGACAAACGCACGACCGGGCGGAGATGGGGGGGTAGGAGAGAGAAGAGAAGGATCTTTTCGGGCATGAGCGACGGTTTTCAGAGGCGGAAGAAGATGTTTCCGGCTCCTTCGGAGGTTTTCGGCATGATACGAGATGCGAAATGGGTTCAGCGTGTTCTTTCGGTCCTGCTGGCATTCGCGTTGGGGCCGGCGACGGTTTCCGCCCAATGGACCAACCGCTATCCCAGAGTGCAGGGCTACGGGCATCAGGTCTATCTGGAAGGCTACGAGATGCCCACGCTCACGAACGGTCCCATCGATCCGGCGCCGTCCCCGGACGGGACCCGGCTGGCTTTCGCTTCCCACGGCTGGATCTGGGTGATGGGTCTGGTGGATGGCTCCGCGCGCCGGCTTACCTCCGGCGGGGAGATGGACGCGCGCCCCGCGTGGTCGCCGGACGGCGCCCGCGTCGCCTTCGTGCGCGACGACACGCGCGACACCTGGATTGTGGTGGTGGACGCCGCGACCGGCGCGGAGGTTCTGCGCGAAAACACGCCGGCGATCGAGCTCGACCCCGCCTTTTCCGCCGACGGCGCCCGGCTCTACTTCGCTTCCGCCTCCGCCGGCACCATCGACCTGTGGGCGCTCACGCTGGCGAGCGGAGAGAAGAGACCGGTCACCGACGTCTCGGGCATCGAGTTGAAGCCCCAGCCGGGCGCGAACTCCCTGGTGTACCTCGCGAAGGGAGGCGGGAGCGACCGGGTGATGGTGCGGGAGCTCGATGCCTCCGGTGAGTTGGCGGGAGCCGGCCCCCGCACCCTGGTCGAGGGCAGCATCGCCTCCATGGCGCGCCCGGCGCTCAGCCCCGACGGGTTGGCGGTGGCAATCAACTGGCCCACCCAGGCGGGCTGGGAGCTCCGGCTGGTGAACGTGGACAACCCGCGCGGGTCGGTCCTGCTGGTGGGGCCCGGGGACACGGGTGGCGGCACCCCGCTCACCCCCGCGTGGAGCCGGCCGGGCGGCGAGTGGGTGTACTTCTCGCGGGCGCCCGACAACGGGCTGATGCGCTTGTACCGGGTGCGGGCGGCGGGCGGACCGGTCGAGGAAGTGGTGGTGCGCGCGTGGGATTGGGGGGTGGAGACGGGCACGGTGCGGGTGCGCACCACTCTCGTGGCGGGAGGCCCGCCCGCCCCTGCCCGCGTGGGCGTGGTGGACGGCTCCGGCCACCCGGCCGTCCCGGCCGGCTCCCGGCCCTGGTTCGACGGCCAGAGCGGGCGGGTGTACGCCTACTCCCCGGGTATCGCGGAGTTCACGGTGCCGGCCGGGAGCGCGACCATCGCGGCCGTGCAGGGACTCGCCACCCCCGAGGTCGCGCGCACGGTCGAGGTGGCGGCGGGGCGGGTCACCGAGGTGGAGGTGACGCTCTCGCCGGTGTGGGACGCGCGCGCCGCGGGATGGGTGTCGGGGGAGCACCACTTCCACCTCAACTACGGGGGCCCCTACGACCTGGCTCCCGCCGACCTGGTGCCGATGATGGAAGGGGAGGCGCTCGACGTCGCCACGCCCCTGCTGGCCAACCTGCACAACCGGTTCGAGGACCAGGACCTCTGGGGCTGGGACCGGTCCGGCGAGGGCCCCCTGATTCGCTTCGGGCAGGAGGTGCGCTCGCACTTCCTCGGCCACGTCGGCCTGATCGGCATCGGGGACTTTTTCTGGCCGTGGGTGTGGGGCCCCGGCTACCAGGTGTACGGCGCCGACGACCGCGAGAACGCCGAGGCGCTGGGCCACGCCCGCTCCCGGGGCGGCTTCGGCTACTATGTGCATCCGGTGAACGCGCGCGGTGCCGAGCGCCCGCAGCCGTGGTCGGAGGTTCCCTTTGGGACCCTGGCCGCCAGCGTGCCGGTGGAGCTCGTGGCTGACGCTGTTCTGGGCGACCTGGACGCCCTCGAAGTCGTCTGCCTGTGGAGCGACGAGACCACCACGACCCAGGTGTGGCACCGCTTCCTGAACCTGGGCATTCCGGTGGCTCCCAGCGCCGGAACCGACGTGATGAGCAACTTCTTCCGCACCATGGCGGTGGGCACCACGCGGGTATATGCGATGACGGGCGGCGAACTCAACTGGCCGACCTACATGGACGCGCTTCGGGAAGGCCGCACCTTCGTCACCAACGGTCCTTTTCTGGAGTTCCGGCTGGGGGAGGAAGGGCCGGGCGGGGTGGTCCCGCCGGGGCGCGCCACGTGGACCCTCGACCTGAGCTCCGCGGGCGCGGTCGAGAGCGTGGATGTGCTGGTGAACGGAGAGGTGGCGTGGCAGTCCGACGGCCTCGACGGGCCTGGCTCGCGCCGGTACCGAGGTGCACTCGACCTTCCCGAGGGCGGATGGGTCGCGGTGCGCGCGGTGGGCGGGGAAACGGAGTGGCCCTCCATGGCCAGCTATCCGTTCGCACACACCGCGCCGGTGTGGATTGGGGAGGTGGGGAGCACGGAGCCTGGCGCCAGAACCCGCGCGGCGCGCGAATTGACGGAGGTGCTGCGCGTTGCACGCGACCGCCTCGTGGCCGGCTACGGAGAGGTCGAGATCCCGAATCTGCTGGCCCGCTTCGACCGCGCCAGGGTGCGGCTGGAGGCGTGGGCCATCCCCTAGAACGGTCGTGTTTCCAGACCGGAAGAGGGTCTCCGACCGGGCTGGCAGCTTCGATGCGCGACACGTTACCTTGCCTGTCTTCGGGATAGCCGATATTTGCGACGAAATTCCCTCGTCGTTACGACAAAAAACGCTTTTTTCAAGCACGCGGGCGGCGTCCGCTACAGGAGGGTTTCGATGGAAATGGTCAGCACGCGGTTACAGCGATTCGTGCCTTGGACGGTACTCGCTCTGGCGGCTTTCTCCAGCGCGCCTCTCGCGGCGCAGCAGGGCAGCCTCTCCGGCCGGATCACGGACGCCGAAACCGGCTCAGGGGTCGCGGGCGCGGCCGTCGAGGTCATGGGACAGACTCTCATGGCCAGCGACGACGCGGGCGCCTTCACCGCATTGGTGCCGGCTGGCACCTACTCGGTCATCGTGACCCTGATCGGATACGAAACCACCCGGCTGGACGGGATAGGGGTGGACGCCGGCCTGACCACCGACATCGAAATCCCGATCCGCTCGCGGGCCCTGATCCTCAACCCGATCGTGGTCACCGCTTCACGCCGCCAGGAGAAGGCGCTCGATGCCCCGGCCTCCGTATCCTCCGTTTCCTCGGCCGAAATCGCCCGCACCATTGCAACGACCCCCGCGGATCATGTCCAGATGCAGCCCGGGCTCGACATCTTCCAGACGAGCCTCACCGGCAAGAGCGTCGTTTCGCGCGGATTCAACAACGTCTTTTCCGGGTCGCTCCTGACGATCATCGACAACCGTTACGCGCGCATACCCTCCTTGCGGTTCAACTCGTTCGACCTGATCTCCACCACCGACCTGGACATCGACCGCATCGAGGTGTCCCTTGGGCCCGGCTCCGCCCTGTACGGCCCCAACGCCGCCGCGGGCGTGATGCACATCATCACCGCGTCGCCCATCGACCGTCCCGGCACTTCCATCTCGCTGGGCGCGGGTGAGCGCTCGATCCTCACCGGTCAATTCAGGTCGGCCCACGCTTTCTCGGATCGCTTCGGGATCAAGTTCTCGGGACAGTACATGCGCGGGAACGACTTCGAATCCCGGGATCCGATCGAGGATGCAGCCGCCATGCGGCCCGGGGCGAATCCGCAGATCGCCGATCGCGACTTCGGCTACGAGCGCTATGCGTTCGACGCCCGCGCCGATATTCGGAGTGAAGACGGGGCCGCCTTCGTGCTGAATGGTGGACTGAGCCACATGAACAACGCCATCGCGCTCACCGGCATCGGAGCCGCCCAGGGCAAGAACTGGGTGTACCCGTACGTTCAGGGCCGTTTCTCCAAGGACAGGCTTTTCGCCCAGGCGTTCTACAACACGAGCGATGCGGGGGACACCTATCTGTTGCGCACGGGCCAGCCCATCGTCGACAAGTCGTTCGTCATGTCGGCGCAGGTTCAGCACGGTTTCGATCTGGGAGAGAGGCAGAGCTTCACCTACGGGGTCGATCTCATACGGACCAATCCACGTACCGACGGCACGATTCTGGGCCGAAACGAGGACGACGACGACTCCCGGGAAGTGGGCGCCTACCTGCATTCCGAGACGGCGCTCTCAAGCATGGTCGATCTGGTTGCCGCGGTGCGCGTGGACAACCACAGCCGCCTGACGAAGGCGAACATCTCTCCGCGCGTGGCTCTGGTGCTTACGCCTGCAGAGGGCCAGAACATCCGCTTCACCTACAACCGCGCCTTCTCGACGCCCTCCACGAACAACCTGTTTCTGGACATCCTGGCAGCGGAGATTCCCATCCTGCCGGGCATCAGCTACGGCATCCGCTCGCAGGGCGTGCCGCTTGGCGGCTATAGCTTCAACAACCAGTGCCAGGGCGGAGCTGAGTCCCGGTGCATGTATTCGCCCCTGATGCCGGGCCAGCCGTTGCCCGCCAACGCGGCCCTGTTCTGGGATCCGGTGATTGAGACGCTCCTTCCGCAGTTTGCGTCTCTCCTTCCGCCCGAACTGGCGCCTTTACTCCCCCAGCTGGCGGCCATGCTCAGGACCCCGGGGGCCGGCGACCCTCAGATCGGCACCCTCTTCCGCCGCTTCGACGTCGCCGCCGCGGGCGCGGGTTCCGAATTTCCGTTTGTCGCGCTCGGTGGCCCGGGCGTGCTGGACGTTCCGGACCTCCTGCCCACCATCCACAACAGCTTCGAGGTGGGATACAAGGGACTGATTCAGGACCGGGTGCTGCTGGCCGCCGACTTCTACCGCACCCGCATCGACAACTTCGTGGGCTCGCTCCGGGTCGAGACGCCCAATGTCTTCTTCGATCCAGCGTCGGTGCGGGCCTTCGTCCTGAGTCGACTGAACCCCCTCATCCAGGCCGGCTTGATCCCCCCCGCGCTGATCGAAGGCCCCCTTGCCCAGGCCATCGGCGCGATATCAAGTCTTCCGCTGGGCACGGTGGCTACAGACCAGGCCGGCTCCCACGACCTGCTGCTTACCTACAGGAACTTCGGGGAAGTCTGGTATTCGGGGGCGGATCTGGCTCTCGAGGTCCTGCTGTCTGACCGCCTGAGCCTGAACGGCAACTTCTCGTGGAAGAGCGCCGAGTGCTTCAACAGCGACGACGATGACTGCGATGACATCGAGGATATCGCGCTGAACGCGCCCAGCCACAACGGATCGTTCGGGCTCACTTATGCCAACCAGGCGACCGGGTTTTCGGCGCAGGGGCGCGTGCGCATGACTGCGGGATTCCCGGTGAACTCGGGGGTCTACATCGGCAAGATCGACGCGTATCAGGTCATGGACGCGTCGGCGAGCTACCGGCTCCGGACTGGCACGACGTTGACGGTTACGGCGAACAACGTGTTCAACAGCAAGCACATGGAGTTCATCGGCGCCGCGCCCCTGGGAAGGTTCGTGATGTTCAGGGTGCGGCAAGACTTCTGATCGGGAGCCGACGGGCGAAACCGAACCGCATAGTCGGGCACCCGGCGCTGAGTTTCGGGTGCCCGTTTGCGTCTACTGGCTGAGGGGTAGCGTCTCGAGCCGCGAGATGTGCAGGTTGAGCATGTGGTTCACCCGGAAGCCGAAGGCTCCGTCCATGGCGACCTCCGCGCGCGACAGAACAGCGACTTCCGCGTCGTTGACGAGGAACCGCACCGTCTCCGCTCCGGCTTCGATGGCGAGGATGTTCTTCGCCGTGGCGCCTTCTCCGCGATCGGCCCATCCCAGGATGGCTTCGTGGCTGCTCCAGGGGCGGATCGTCGGAGCATCGGCGCCCTCGCGGCGCTTGACGATGAACTCGCCGCCGTCGCGAATGAGAAAGTAGGTGTACTCGATGTCGTCGCCGTCCAGGTCGCGCCCGCCGGCGAACAGCCCGAACGCTTCGCGCATGCCTTCCGGGTCGAAGAGGAAGACCTCCATCTCGATCCGGTAGTTGCCCGATGCCTCCATCTCCGGGCCCCAGAAGATGGCTGCGGGTCCGGAGGTCACATGCCATCCGGGGGGCATCGACACGAACATCTCCAGCTCATCTTCGGAAGCGTTTTGGTCGTCGAAGCGCACGCGCCAGCCGTCCGGGCGCTCGAGATCCTGGGCGGCGAGGGAGGACGAGGCGAGGAAGGATGAGGCGAGGGCCAGAGCGAAAAGCGTAACCAGCAGTGTGAGTCTGCGCATGGGCTTCCGGAGGACAGGCTTGAGCAAGGTGGTTGGAGACCCCGGAAGATCCGGGGAGGAGCGGGCCAGGTCAATCGGAGCCTGGAAATCCGACGTGTCGTGCCGAATCTTTCGGCTTCGGCCCGACGCCGCACCGTCCGCAGCCCTCACGATCTGCTCTCTCCCGGCCGGTCATTTCACGTTAGGCCCTTCGCGTCGTATGTTGCGAGTCCGTTGGCGCTCGTCACGAATTGGCTGCCGACCGCTCGCGCCGGGGGAACACGGTCGAGCTTGGCCGCCGCCCGAAAGGGCCGACCGCGATGGCCGCTCGGGGAAGTTTACCGAAACCAGGAGGATGAAGATGCAACTTCGCAACGTTTGGCGTGCGGGCGCGGTGATTATGGTGGCGCTCGCGTACGCGCCGGCAGTGTACGCGCAGGGCGAATCTCGCTACGGGACCTGGCTGATGGACTCGGACCGTCCCCCGCCAGCCTCCAACGTCATGACGTACGAGCCCTACGGCGACGGGGGAATGCGGATCACGGTGGCGTCCACCAACGCCCGGGGCGAGGATTCGGAATGGGGCTACGTGACCCTGTTCGACGGCGTTTTCCGCGCAGTCGAGGGACAGGACAACGCCGAGACGGCGGTGGAAGTCGTGAACGACCGCAGCACCCGCATCCTGAACAGCCGCGGTGGACGGGTCTCCCAGGTCATCATCAACACCCTCTCCGAGGACGGCAACACGATTCTGAACGAGTACGTGCGCCTGGACGAGGAAGGGAAGATCACCGGGGTGGGGCACGCGACCTACCGGCGCATCATGAGGGAGTAGGCCGGGCGACCAGGCGTCGCGGCTGACGCGCGGCCTGGCTCGCCGCGCGCGTCGAAAGCCAGCCACGGCCACTCCTCCATCTCGATTCCCTTCGCCGCGAAGAGCAGTTCGAGCGCCCGCTCCCACGACTCCCAGCTGGTGGTGCGGCCGTACACCGAGTTGGTCTTGTGGGCCACCACCAGGTCGATGGCGGGGAAGACGGTGATCCACTGGCCCACCGCCCCGCGCGCGCTGTAGGCGCCCTCGAACGGGCCGGTGGCGTCGGGCCCGTCCCACACCCACCACATGTAGCCGTAGCCGAAGTAGCCGTCCCGGCGCCGCTCCGGGTTCATCTCATCCAGCGGCGTCACGACGCTCACGATGCGTCGCGCCCACTCCCGCGAGATGATCCGGCGCCCGTCCCACGAGCCCTCGTTGAGCATCAGATGACCGATGCGCGCCATATCGCGGGTGGAGAGCCAGAAGTGGTACGCCGGATTGCGCGACACCGAGAGGTTGCCGGACTTGCGGTGCATGGAGCGGTCCCAGTCCTGGAACTCGAGCGGAATCGCCAGCTGCGCCTGGGCCTCATCGTAGAGGTTGCGGCCGGTGAGCTGTTCGAATATGGCGCCCGCCGCGTTGAAGTCCCAGTTGCTGTAGAGCATGTACGTGCCCGGCTCCTGGGAGCCGCGAGCGGGTGCCTCGGAGAGGTTGTCGCCGCCGTTGGAGGCCGGGTGGTAGACGCCCGAGCGCGCCGTGACCAGGTGATCGAGGATGGCGCGACGCTCGATCGGGAGCAGTCCCCCGATGTCGTCGACCCCCAACTCGGCCAGGGTGGCGCTCAGGTCGATGGTGCCGTTCTCGACCCAGTAGCCGTACAACATCGCCAGGATGCTCTTGCGCACCGACGCCAGATACGACAACTCCTCGATGTCGCCGAACTGGAAGACGATGCGGCCCCGGTCCGCCACCACGATGCCGGTGGAGTTGGCGCTGTCGCGCACGAAATCGCGCATCCGCGCCAGGGCGTCCGCGTCCCAGCCGAACCCGTCCAGTCCGTCCCGGGGAACGACTTCCCATTCCTCTCCCGGGAAGACACAGGTCGGGCAATCGTTGCGCTCCGGCAGCGCGGCAAGCGGTCCTGTAGCGGCCAGCAGAGCCGCGGCAATAAAAGATGAAGCGAGGAAGCGTCTCATGGCGACTCTCAAGGTGAAGGTGGCTCCGGGCGCCCGGACGAACGAAATCGTGGGTTGGCTGGGCGATACGCTGAAGCTCCGCGTCTCCGCGCCGCCCGAGAAAGGCAGGGCCAACGCCGCGGTGGTGGCGCTCCTGGCCCGTATGCTCTCGACGCGCAAGGACCGGATCGTCATCGTGGCCGGCGGCGGGTCGCGCCGCAAGCTGGTTCGGGTCACGGGCCGGACGCCGGAAGAGGTACGCGACCGGCTCCGGGCAGCGATGGAGGGGTAGGCGGCGGCCTACCTCAGAAAAATGCTCTTCGGGATGTACCCCGTGACCACCTGGGTGAGGTCGACGACCTCGCTCACCCGGAAGTCCACCGCGATGCTGGCCAGGGAGAGCGCCCCGGCAGGCGACAGCCCCTTCTCTTCGCCAAGGAAGGTCACGACCTTCCAGGTGGCGTGGCGGGTGGCGCGGTCCAGGTCCAGATCGATGCCCATGATCATGTAGTATTCATCGTCTTCGGCGCGCGGTGCCGTCAGGGCGCGGTCCTTGTCCTTGTGCACGGCGAAGCGGAACACGCCGCTGAGCGACTGCTCGATCGCGGTGCCGCTCACCTCCCCGTCGCCCTGCGCTCCGTGGGGATCGCCGGTGTAGAAGAGCGCGCCCTCGTGGAAGACGGGCAGGTACACGGTGGTTCCGGCCTTGAGGTCCTTCACGTCCAGGTTGCCGCCGAAGGCGCCGGGGGGCCGTGAGCCCTGAAC
This sequence comes from Longimicrobiales bacterium, assembly GCA_965225805.1. Classification (GTDB taxonomy): domain Bacteria; phylum Gemmatimonadota; class Gemmatimonadetes; order Longimicrobiales; family Gaopeijiaceae; genus BD2-11. Next base: position 16,164 of record OZ245327.1, on the reverse strand, counting down.
GCCCGGCACGGTCACGCCCGGCTGCCCCACCACCGGGTCCGGCGCAACCGCCAGGATCCCCATGAAGGGAGCCAGCGGCACCTGAATGTCGTCGGAGATGAACGCCACCTCGCGCCCGTCCGCATCCCCGGTGCGAATCACATGACGGGTTCCCGGAGGGATGTCCAGCGCCGGGTCTTCCGGGTGCGCGCCGGGATAGTCCAGCGAGAACACGCCGCCTCTCGCGGACGTGTTGTTGATGCCCCACGACACCCGGGTCTCGATGGAGAGAATCTCGATCTCGAGCACGTCCCCGGGCTCGGCGCCCTCGACGTAGACGGGGCCGGTGATGACGTGGCCGCTCCGCCCTTCGCGCGGGCGTCCCTCGCGCGAGGCCCAGAAGTCCAGCACATCCTGGAGGACCTCGTCGCGCGGCAGGCCGAGACCGGTCAGGTAGGTGACCGGCTCTTCGCTCTGGCTCGCGCCGGCGTGGGTGAGCGTGTTGATGCGCACGGTCTCGCCGGGCTGGACCCGCAGGACGGGCTCCTTGTCGATCGGGAACCAGCCCCAGCTCACGTTCCCGGGGGTGGAGGGCACGAAGTGGTCGGCCTCGGGAGCCGGGTCGGCGCTGCGCATCTCCGGCGTGGATGCGCTCCCTTCCTCGGCGCCGCTCTCGCTGCCCGGGGCGGCGCACGCAGTGGCCAGCGCGACGATCAGCCCCAGGCCGATATGGGGCCCCGGCCACCAGGGCGCCGGGGCGAAACCCGCCGCCCGCAGGCGAGGGCGGAACGAACCGGCGCCGGCCTCCCGCCGCCAGCGGGACTCGATTCTCGCGCGACCTCTCTCGTCTTTTCCGTGGTTTCCGGTCTCGTCCATCCCCGACTCTCCTCTTTGCTGGCACGGTGCGACTTCCTCAAGTACCCTTAGCGACCGAGCAGTCTCGAATCAAACCGGCAGCCTTCGTGGCGGGCGGATTTCGCCTTCCGGATTTCGCCCTCTTGCCTCTGCGCGAAGGCTGGATTCCCCCCAGCGGAGAACGGACGTGTTCGACACCAGCGACCCCCGCCTGTATCTGTTTGCGGCTCTGGCAATTGTTGCCGTGTTGTTCCTCTACTACTGGGTAAGCACGGCGCGCGCGTCGGCCGGCGACGGCTCGGGGAAGGGCGGAACTCGCGGGCGGCCCAACCTGTTCGAGCTGGCCGTGGGGTTCGGGACCAACTTCTTCGACACGCTGGGGATCGGCTCCTTCGCGCCGACCACATCCCTCTTCAAGCTGGCGAAGACGGTTCCCGACGACGAGATCCCGGGCACGATGATGACCGGCCACACCCCGCCCGTCATCATCCAGGCTTTCATCTTCATGACCATCATCGTGGTGGAGCCCCTCACCCTCTTCACGCTGATCGCCGCGGCGGTGCTGGGGGCGTGGCTGGGCGCGGGCGTGGTGACCCGGCTGCCGCGCTACCGCATCCAGATCGGCATGGGCATCGCGCTCCTGATCGCCGCTGCCACCTTCCTGATGTCCATCTACGGCATCGTCCCGGTGGGCGGGGAGGCAACCGGCCTCACCGGCGCCAACCTGGTGGTCGCCGCCGCCTGCCTGTTCGTGCTGGGCGCGTTCATGACCATCGGGATCGGCATGTACGCGCCCACCATGATCGTGGTCAGCACGATGGGCATGACCCCCGCGGTGGCCTTCCCCATCATGATGGGGTCCGCCGCGTTCCTCATGGCGGTCGCGGGGATCCGCTTTGCGCGGGCGGGCCGCTATGGCCTGAAGGCGGCGCTGGGGCTCGCGATCGGGGGCATCCCCGCCGTGCTCATCGCGGCGTTCATCGTCAGGTCGCTGCCGCTGAACGTGATGCGCTGGCTGGTCGTTGTGGTGGTTCTCTACGCCGCCATCGCCATGCTCAGGTCCGCCGTTCAGGAGCGGCGGAAGGGAAGCTAAAGAAGCAGACGGCGCCGCTTCGGAGGGGAGTCCTGCCATTTTGGCAGAATCACGGAGGCACAAACCACGGCGGGGAAACACTTAAAGTTGAAACAGGACTGCACGATCTGCGCTACTTGCCGATAGATCATGCCGGATTCGACCGTACTGAAACAGCGGGGAAATCGCATCAATTGGCGGGAATCGGGGGTCACCTCGGGAACCCCTTTCAGCCCAAGCGCTCACCAATCTGTTTTCCAAAGCGCAGCGCCGGACGGAACAACCGTGGCAAGACCCGATAAGCCCCGTTGATGCTGGCGGAATCGCGAAGTAAGCTCAGAACATGAACCTCAACACGAACGTGACGGTGGTCGGAGAGGGAACGCGATCTGAAGTGCCGACGCCGTCGCCGTTCGCGCCGTCGTTGCCCGGGATCTCGACGTCCCACCACGGGATCTCCCGGTACCAGGTGAACGCGTTCGAGAGGGTGACGGTGAGCAGGGCGTCGCGGATCCGGTCGGGGAGCGCGAAGCCGACGGGGATCGTGGCGGCGAGGCTGCGGAGCTTGAAGTAGTCGCCATCGAACCAGTAGTCGTCGGCCCCGGACGGAGTGCACCGCTCCTGCCAGAGATCGGGCGCATCGGCTCTCAAGTCCAACGATGTCGACGGGTCGACGTAGTACGGAAGACAGAGCGGCGAGACGACGCGCCGCGAGACCGCGACGGGATTGACGAACCGGACGTTGCCGCCCCGGTACTCTCCGAGGGCCGCGACCGCGATCCCGCCCGGGATGCGGGCCGAGATGGAGGAAGCCAGGAATCGGGTCGGCAACTGCGGGCCGAGCGGCCGCCGCGCGTTGCCCTCCGAGTCCGTCAGGTACCGGTCGGAGCTCCACGGCCCGTTTACGGCGTCCGGGTCCGCGACCCGCCGGCCCCGGCTCAGGGGAGCCGGTTGCCCGACCATGAAGCGGGACTCCCGGTCGTTGAACGTCTCCGCACCGCCCAGGTCGAGCACCTTCGAGTGGTTCGTGCCAATCCCGAGCCCGGCATCGATCGCCCAGTCCGCGGTGCTCAGAATCGCCGCGTCCAGCTGAAGCTCGGTCCCCTGATTGCGAACCCCGCCGATGTTGAGGAGCTCCCGGCGCTGGGGGAGGGACTCGGCATCCACGGTCACCGGGACCAGGGCGTTCGTGGTCGTCTGGACGTACCGGGTGAAGCCGATGGTGAGGCGCCCTTCCAGGAAGGCCGCGTCCAGGCCGACCTCCCATTCGGCGTTCGACTCGGGCTCGAGCGCGCCGCCCGGCGCGGCGTTTGCCGGCGCGGCACCGCCGAAGTACCGGACGGCCTGCAGGAACGGGCTCAGCGCGGTGCTCGAGTGCCCCCAGGCGGCGCGCAGCCGCAGCGCGCCCAGCGCCTCGGGCCAGAACGCCTCGTCGCTCGCCATCCACGCCAATCCCACGCGCGGGTCGACGTGTAGGGAGGCCTCCCCCCGGGTCGCGTGCCGGTCGACGCGCAGCCCCGTCGTGAGGAAGTACCGGTCCCGGAGCGCGAGCACGTTCTGTGCGAAGAGACCTGCCGTCGTCGCGCTGCCCGTCAGGTCGAGCGTTTCGCCGTCGCCGGCTTCGCCCGACATCGTCGGCACCTCGTCGAACAGGCCCGCCCGGGATCGTGTCGTCCACCCGAGGTCGTCGGTGACCAGCTGACCGCCGAACGACAGGGTCGAGCGCGTATCGCCGCGCGTGATCGCGGTGACGCCCAGGTAGTCCAGCGTCCACAGGCGACGGTCCCAGTCCCGCGTCGTCGTCGCGCCCTCTGGACGAAAGGCCCCCGGCAGGTACACGGATCGCAGGTCCTGGCGCGAGAAGTCGTAACCCAGCGACAGGCGATGGGACGCGAGCGCGCTCCGGCTGAACGTCGTGCTGAGGCCCCCCGTGAAGCGGTCGATCCACTGGTCGTTGTGGTTGCCGAGCAGCCTCGCGATGTCCCGCGGGTCGGACGAGCCCAAGAGGTTGCGGTCCTGGCGCATGGTGCTCAGGAGGATGCTCTCCACACTCCGGCCCGACGCCGTGTTCGATGTCCAGAAGCTGGTGTAGGCCGCCCGGACGCGGGCTTCCAGGCTCGGCGTGAGCGCGAGGCCCAGATTGCTCCGGAACGCGTAGCGCTCGAGCCGGTCGAGTGGAAGGGCGTAGGTGTCGTCCTGGTATTCCGCCGACGCGAAGTAGTCCACGGTCCGGGAGCCGCCGTCGACGGCGAGCCGGTATCTCTGGTACCACTGGCTGCCCGGCCAGCTGCACCCTCCCTCGGCCGACCCGTTGGCGCCCTCCCAGCGCGGGTCGTCCGTGACGCAGTCCCCGGACGCGGCGCCTCCCTCGTAGCCTCCGCCCCACCAGGCGTCCCGCAGGAAGTGCTCGACATGCAGGTAGTCCACGCCGTTGACCCCGAACCGCGGGACCCAGCCCGTGCCCTGCGACACCTCGGCGGTCCAGCGCGGAGGGCCCCTCACGCCGCGCTTTGTGAAGATCTGAATGACCCCGTTGGATGACCCGGTCCCGAAGAGGGTGGTCGCGGCCGGCCCCTTGATCACCTCGATGCGCTCGATATCCCCCACGCTGACGAGATCCAGCGGGCTGGTCGTGACGTTGGCGCCCCCGGGGAGTCCGACGCCGGGGCGGTCAAAGACCTCCGACGGGAAGGCGCCCTCCATCATGCGCACCCCGTCGATGTAGACCAGCGGATGGCTGGACAGGACCATGCTGCCGTTGCCCCGCAGCCGGATCTGCTTGCCCTGGCCCGCCTCCGCGCTGCCTCCCGTGACCTCCACACCGACGGCACTGCCCTGCAGAAAGTCCGACAGGGTCGGCGGGCGATCCGTCACCTCGTCGATCTCGAGCCGGGCCACGGTGTTGCCGACCTCACGCCCGCGCCGGATCCCCGCCTCGCTCGTAACCACGATCTCGTCCATCGCGAGCGGCTCCGGCGTCAGCGCGATGTCGACGACCGCGACGCCGTCCGCCGGCACGCTCACCGACCGGCGGAGAGGGCGGTACCCGAGGAGCTCGACCCGGAGGACATGGTCGCCGGCGGGCACGGCGGTGAGCATGAACCGTCCGTCGTCCCCGGAAAGGCGGGTTTCGCCCGTGCCTTCCAGGATCAGTTGGGCGCCTGGAAGCGCCGCCTGGGACTGGACGTCGCTCACGCTGCCCATGATGGTCCCGGTCTGGGCGGAGAGGCCCGGGACGACGCTCACCGCCAGAAGCAGCGTCGAGGCCGTCGAGCTGAGGGAACGCGGACCGTTCACCCCCCGACCCGTCCGGTATTGGCTGGATTGCCGCGCTGCGTCGGCCACGGCGAGCCGGCGTGGCCGCCGTTCGCCGACTCCGTCTCGACGATCCCGTGTATGGTGCCCCCGTCCGTGTAGGAGACGGAGGTCGCGATGATCGTGCCATCGACACCGATCGCGGGCGATGCGAGGAAGTGGTCATCCCAGGGGACGTTACCCGGCTCGTAATCCCACAGGAGCCTGCCCTGGGCGTCGAGCGCCGTGACAGCAGGGCCCGAAGCGAGATAGATGCTGCCGTCCGCCCCCAGGATCGGCGTGGTCCTGTACGAGGACGTCCTTGAATGGAAGTGCCAGCGGATCGAGCCGTCGGGATTGATGGCGAACAGGCCCCTGCCCAGGACATAGATCGCGCCGTCCGGCCCGATCGAAGGCGGCGAGTTGACATCTGCAGAGCTGGCCCCCATGTGGCGCATCACCACGACGCTCCATCGCTCGCTCCCGTCGGGGTCAACCGCGTAGAGCCGTCCGTCGTAGGAGGCGACGTAGATCGTGCCGTCCGCGCCGATCGACGGCGATGCCCTGATCAGGTCCCCCGTTTTGAACGTCCACCGCAGCGAGCCGTCGCGGTCGATCGCATGCAAGTGATCATCGTCCCCGCCGACGTAGATCGTGCCGTCGCTCGCGACCGCGGGCGAGGAAAAGGTGAAGGTTCTGATGGGGGTCTCGTAGGTCCACCGGATCTCGCCCTGGGGATCGACTGCGTGGACCTGGTGGCCGCCGGCCACGTAGATGGTCCCGTCCGGCCCGATAGCGGGAGACGACGAGATTCGGTCGAGGCCGTCCAGTATCCACCGAATGGATCCCTTGGGATCCACGGCGACGAGGCCGCCGCCGGAGCCGATGCTGGAGCCGAAATACAGCGTCCCGTCGGCCCCGATGGCGGGCATCCCCCAGTTGGTGAGCCCAGGCACGTCCACGGTCCAGAGAATGCCTCCCTGAGGCGAGAGGGCGTACCAATGGCTTGTTTGCGCGGGGTTGTCATTCCACCCGAGGTAGATCGTGCCGTCGGCTCCGATCGCGACACCGGCCCCGATCAATATTTCCCCAATCGCTTCCGGAAAAGACCATTCGAGCGGAACGGACCAGGCGACGCGCGCCCGCTCCCGCACCGTGACCGTCAGCCTGCCCGTCACCCCCTGACTGGTCGCCGTGATGATCGCCGTGCCGTCGCTCAGTCCCGTGACGGAACGAGTGGACCCGCCGCTGTCCCCGCTCACGGACGCGATCTCGGGCGCGGAGGACGACCACGCAAAACCGCCGGGATCGTGACCCGTGTGGTACAGCGTGGTGCCGTCCGCGGCCAGCGCCACGGCATATGTGCGGAACCGGGTGCCGAGGAAGCCGATGGTTCGTTCGGATGGCGTTATCCGGATCGACGCGACGACCGTGTCCGGGGCCGTAAGAGCGACCGTGTCCGGGGCCGAGGGAGCGACCGGCGCGGCGCGCTCTCCGCCGCACCCACCGACGGCCAGCGACAGAAACGCGCCCGCCGCGGTCAAGACCCCCGCGCTGCGAGGCAGGATCACATCCACAGCCATCCGGTCCTCCAGTTGCGGAAGGTGAGCTGGGCGGAGAGGCCCGGAACGAAACTCACCGCCAGAAATAGCGCCACGGCCATCGAGGCAGGCAAGCGCCGGCCGTTCATCCGCCCGCCCGTCCGGTATTGGCTGGATTGCCGCGCTGCGTCGGCCACGGCGAGCCGGCGTGGCCGACGTTCGTCGACTCCGTCTCGACGATCCCGTGTATGGTGCCCCCGTCCGTTTCGGAGAAGGAGGTGGCGATGATCGTGCCATCGACACCGATGGCGGGCGATGCGAGGACGTGGACATCCGAGAGGGCGTGGCCACCCGGATGGTAGTCCCACAGGAGCCTGCCCTGGGCATTGAGCGCCGTGACGGCAACGCCCGAAGCGAGATAGACGTTGCCGTCCGCCCCCAGGATCGGCGTGGTCCTGTACCCGGACGTGTTTGAATCGAAGTGCCAGCGAATCGAGCCACCGGGATTGATGGCGAACAGGCCCCTGCCCAGGACATAGATCGCGCCGTCCGGACCGATCGAAGGCGGCGAGTCGACAGCTGCATGGGAGACCTCGAAGCCCTCGGGGTTGCGCATCACCACGACGCTCCATCGCTCGCTCCCGTCGGGGTCAACCGCGTAGAGCCGTCCGTCGTAGGAAGGGACGTAGATCGTGCCGTCCGCGCCGATCGAAGGCGGCGCCCTGATCAGGTTCTCCGTCTTGAACGTCCACCGCGGCGAGCCGTCGCGGTCGATCGCATGCAAGGCATGATCGTCCCCGCCGACGTAGATCGTGCCGTCGCTCGCGACCGCGGGCGAGGAAAAGGTGAAGGTTCTGATGGGGGTCTCGTAGGTCCACCGGATCTCGCCTTGGGGATCGACCGCGTGGACGTGGCGCCCGCCGGCCACGTGGATGGTCCCGTCCGGTCCGAGAGCGGGAGACGACGAGATCGCATCGAGGCCGTCCAGTATCCACCGAATGGATCCGCCGGGATCCACGGCGACGAGGCTGCCGGCGGAGCCGATGCCGGAGCCGAAATACAGCGTCCCGTCGGCCCCGATGGCGGGCATCCCCCAGCCGGTGAGCCCGGGCACGTCCACGGTCCAGAGAATGCCTCCCTGAGGCGAGAGGGCGTACCAATGGCTTGTTTGCGCGGGGTCGTCATTCCACCCGACGTAGATCGTGCCGTCGGCTCCGATCGCGACACCGGCCCTGATCGATGCTTCCGCCCTCCCTTCCGGAAAAGACCATTCGAGCGGAACGGACCAGGCGAGACGCGCCCGTTCCCGCACCGTGACCGCCAGCCTGCCCGTCACCCCCTGACTGGTCGCCGTGATGGTCGCCGTGCCGTCGCTCAACCCCGTGACGGAACGAGTGGACCCGCCGTTGCTCAGAATGCTGTCCTCGCTCACGGACGCGATCTCGGGCGCGGAGGACGACCACGCAAAACGACCGGGATCAAAAGCCGTGCGGTACAGCGTGGTGCCGTCCGCGGCCAACGCCACGGCATATGTGCGGAACCGGGTGCCGAGGAAGCCGATGGTTCGTTCGGATGGCGTTATCCGGATCGACGCGACGACCGTGTCCGGGGTCGTGGGAGCGACCGTGTCGGGGGCCGAGGGAGCGACCGGCGCGGCGCGCTCTTCGCCGCACCCGCCGATCGCGAGCGACAGGAACGCGCTCGCCGCGGTCAAGACCTCCGCTCTGCGAGGCAGGATCACATCCACGGCCATCCGGTCCTCCAGTTGCGGAAGGTGAGCTGGGCGGAGAGGCCCGGGACGACGCTCGCCGCCACAAGGAACGCCGAGGCCGCCGAGGCGGGGGAACGCGGGCCGTTCATCCACCGGCCCGTCCGCTATTGGCTCGATTGCCGCGCTCCGTAGGCCAGGGCGAGCCGGCGCAGCCGCCGTTCGTCGACTCCGTCTCGACGATTCCGTGGATGGTACCCCCGTCCGAGAAGGAGAAGGAGGTCGCGATGATCGTACCATCGACACCAATGGCGATTGATGCGGAGACGTCGACATCCGAGAAGACGTCGCCACCCGGCTGGTAATCCCACAGCAGCCTGCCCTGGGCGTCGAGCGCCGTGACGGCAAAGCCCACGCCGATATAGACGTTGCCGTCCGCCCCCAGGATCGGCGTCGTCCAGTACCCGGAGGTCCTTGAATGGAAGTGCCAGCGAATCGAGCCGTCGGGATTGATGGCGAACAGGCCCGTGCCCAGGACATAGATCGCGCCGTCCGGGCCGATCGACGGCGGCGACTGGACCCTGGTGTGACTCACCGAGACGTTCCATCGCTCGCTCCCATCGGGATTCACCGCGTAGAGCAGCCCGTCGAACGTGCCGAAATAGATCGTGCCGTCGGGGCCGATCGACGACGGCGACCAGACCCGGTCTGACGCCTTGAACGTCCACCGCAGTGAGCCGTCGCGGTCGATCGCATACAAGTGATCATCCATCCCGCCGACGTAGATCGTGCCGTCGCTCGCGACCGCCGGCGAGGAACGGCTGAAGGTTCTGTCGGCGGTTTCGTAGGTCCACTGGATCTCGCCATCAACATCGACCGCGTGGACGTGGCGGCCGCCGGCCCGTAGATGGTCCCGTCCGGTCCCAGGGCCGGAGACGAATAGATTGCATCAAGGTCGTCGAGTATCCACCGAATGGACCCGCCGGGATCCACGGCGATGAGGATGCCGGCAGTGCCGCTGTGGGACCAGGAGCCGAGATACAGCGTCCCGTCCGCCCCGATCGCGGGCGTCGACGAGCCGGTACCGGGCAGGTCCAGGGTCCAAAGAACGCCTCCCTGCGGCGAGAGGGCGGACCAATGGCTTAGTTGCGTAGCGGAGTCATCCCACCCAACGTAAATTGTGCCATCGGCTCCGATCGCGACGCCGGCCTGGATCGATCCTGTCCCGGCCCCTTCCGCAAAAGACCATTCGAGCGGAACAGACCAGGCGAGACGCGCCCGCTCCCGAACGGTGACCGTCAGCCTGCCCGTCACCCCCTGACTGGTCGCCGTGATGGTCGCCGTGCCATCGCTCAACCCCGTGACAAAACGGGTGGCGCCCCAGTCCAGAACGGTGTCCCCGCTCACGGACGCGATCTCGGGCGCGGAGGACGACCACGAGAAACGACCTGGATCCTGCACCGAACTGTACAGCCAGGTGCCGTCTGCGGCCAGCGCCCCCGCATTTGTGTCGAACCGGGTGCCGAGAAGGCCGATGGTTCGTTCGGGTGGCCGTACCCAGATCGAGTCGACGACCGTGTCAGGACCGGATGGAGCGACCGTGTCAGGGGCCGTGGGACCGACCGGCGCAGCGCGCTCTCCACCGCACCCCCACCGACGGCCAGCGACAGAAACGCGCCCGCCGCGGGCAAGACCCCCGCTCTGCGAGGCAGGATCACATCCACGGCCATCCGGTCCTCCAGTTGCGGAAGGTGAGCTGGGCGGAGAGGCCCGGGACGACGCTCACCGCCAGAAGCAGCGTCGAGGCCGTCGAGCTGAGGGTACGCGGACCGTTCACCCCCCGCACCCGCCGAAAACCAGCGACAGGAACGCGCTCGCCGCAGGCACGACTGCCGCCCTGCGGGGCAGGATCATCTGGCGCATGGCTTGGTCGTGGCATTGACAACCGGGGGGAGTCCGACGCCGGAGCGACCGAAGGCCTCCGGCGGGCAGGCGCCTTCCATCAAGCGCACGACGCCGATGTAAACCAGCGGCTGGCTGGAGGCCATCGAGCTGAGGGAACTGGGACCGTTCATCCACCGGCCCGTCCGGTATTGGCTGGATTGCCGCGCTGCGTCGGCCACGGCGAGCCGGCGTGGCCGCCGTTCGCCGACTCCAACTCGACGATCCCGTGTATGGTGCCCCCGTCCGTGTAGGAGACGGAGGTCGCGATGATCGTGCCATCGACACCGATGGCGGGCGATGCGAGGAAGTGGTCATCCCAGGGGACGCTACCCGGCTCGTAATCCCACAGGAGCCTGCCCTGGGCGTCGAGCGCCGTGACAGCAGGGCCCGAAGCGAGATAGACGTTGCCGTCCGCCCCCAGGATCGGCGTCGTCCTGTACCCGGACGTACTTGAATGGAAGTGCCAGCGAATCGAGCCGTCGGGATTGATGGCGAACAGGCCCCTGCCCAGGACATAGATCGCGCCGTCCGGACCGATCGAAGGCGGCGAGTTGACACTTACAGAGGAGCCCTCGAAGCCCTCGGGTGCGCGCCTCACCACGACGCTCCATCGCTCGCTCCCGTCGGGGTCAACCGCGTAGAGCCGTCCGTCGTAGGAGGCGACGTAGATCGTGCCGTCCGCGCCGATCGACGGCGGCGCCCTGATCAGGTCCCCCGTCTTGAACGTCCACCGCGGCGAGCCGTCGCGGTTGATCGCATGCAAGGCATTATCGTCCCCGCCGACGTAGATCGTGCCGTCACTCGCAACCGCCGGCGAGGAAATGAAGAAGTTTCTGACGGGGGTCTCGTAGGTCCACCGGATCTCGCCTTGGGGATCGACCGCGTAGACGTGGCGGCCGCCGGCCACGTGGATGGTCCCGTCCGGTCCGAGAGCGGGAGACGACGAGATCGCGTCGAGGTTGTCCAGTATCCACCGAATGGATCCGCCGGGATCCACGGCGACGAGGCTGCCGGCGGAGCCGATGCCGGAGCCAAAATACAGCGTCCCGTCGGCCCCGATGGCGGGCATCCCCCCGAAGGTGAGCCCGGGCACGTCCACGGTCCAGAGAATGCCTCCCTGAGGCGAGAGGGCGTACCAATGGCTTGTTTGCGCGGGGTCGTCATTCCACCCGACGTAGATCGTGCCGTCGGCTCCAATCGCGACACCGGCCCCTATCAATACTGGCGCCACCGCTTCCGGAAAAGACCATTCGAGCGGAACAGACCAGGCGAGACGCGCCCGCTCCCGCACCGTGACCGTCAGCCTGCCCGTCACCCCCTGACTGGTCGCGGTGATGGTCGCCGTGCCGTCGCTCAACCCCGTGACGGAACGAGTGGACCCGCCGTTGCTCAGGATGCTGTCCCCGCTCACGGACGCGATCTCGGGCGCGGAGGACGACCACGCAAAACGGCCGGGATCGTGACCCGTGTGGTACAGCGTGGTGCCGTCCGCGGCCAGCGCCGCCGCTCCCGTGCGGAACCGGGTGCCGAGGAAACCGATGGTTCGTTCGGATGGCGTTATCCGGATCGACGCGACGACCGTGTCGGGGGTCGTGGGAGCGACCGTATCCGGGGCCGTGGGAGCGACCGGCGCGGCGCGCTCTTCGCCGCACCCGCCGAAAACCAGCGACAGGAACGCGCTCGCGGTGGGCAGGACCCGCGCCCCGCGCGGCCGGACCAACCGCCGCACCGCCATCGGGTTCTCCAGGTGTGGCGGCTGAGCTTCATTCATCTTTCTGCCTCCATCGCTGAGGAGCCCGAGAAGGTGGGTCGGCGGAAACAACTTAGGACAGCGACCCGCTGGACGACGAGAGGCGCGCACAGGACCTGTAGAAGATGACCGGCCCCCCCACACCCCGGAACCCGAGGGCCGGAGTTGCTGGCAGTGCAACCCGGCCCTCGGGCTCCGGGACCGACCCCTGTCGCCCTCAACTAGCCCCCAAACAAGCGTGATTGGTACGCCGTAGCTACCAAAAGGTACCGGAAAGGCTTATCCTGATTGTAGTTAGCAGAATCCGGCGCGAGCCGCGAATCTCAACCAGGAGGCCTTTCCGGTGAACGGGATATCGCACAGGCAGAGCCGCGGCAACAGTGCCCGGCGGAGGCGGAGGCTCAAGGCGCGGCAGGCCAGGGCGAGGCGGTCGCGGGCCTCTTCCCGGCCGGTGTTCGGGGCGGGCAAGGTCCACTACGAGATCGGGGCGCGAATCAACGCGATGAGCTACGGGGGCATCGGGATGATGCGGCGGCTGGCCTCGAGGCTGGGGCTCGTCCGGGAGGTGAACGCGCGGCTGAAGGCGTTGAAGCGGCACCTTCCCTACCATGAGTCGGATCACGTGCTGAACATCGCCTTCAACGTGCTGTGCGGGGGCACGCGGCTGCGGGACATTGAGAGCCTGCGCAACGATGCGGCGTACATGGACGCCCTGGGCGCGGAGGTGATCCCGAGCCCGACGGCGGCGGGCGACTTCACGCGGCGCCTGGGAGAGGCGGGCGTGATCGAGCTGATGGAGTGCATCAACGCGGTGCGGCCGAGGTTGTGGCGGGGCCGGGGCCGGGACCTGCTGGCGCCGGTGGCCTACGTGGACGTGGACGGGACGCTCGCGCCCACGCTGGGCGACAAGAAGGAGGGGATGGACAGGTCCTACAAGGGGGTGTGGGGCTACCACCCGCTGGTCGTCTCGCTGGCCAACACGGGCGAGGTGCTGTACCTCGTGAACCGCCCGGGCAACGCGGTGAGCCACTCGGGCGCGGGGGAGTGGATCGACCGGGCGGCCGCGCTGGTGTCGCCGCATGTCGAGCGGCTGTGCCTGCGCGGGGACACGGACTTCTCGCTGACGGCCCACTTCGACCGCTGGAGCGAGGAGGCGGACTTCATCTTCGGCTTCGACGCCCAGCCGGCGATGGTCGAGCGGGCCGAGGCGCTGGAGGAGGAGGATTGGAAGCGCTTGGAGCGGCGCCCGCGGCATGTGTCGCCGACGGGGACGACGCGGAGCATGCGGGAGGACGTGAGGGCGCGCATCGTCCACGAGCGGGACTACGTCAACAACCGGCTCAACCACGAGGACGTGGCCGAATACGAGTACAGTCCGGGGAAGTGCCGCAAGAAGTACCGGATGGTGGTGGTGCGCAAGAACATCAGCAAGACGAAGGGCGACCTCACCCTGAGAAGACGGGCTACGAGCACCGGACCCCGGCGACCGCCGAGGCGCTCGCCGTCCTCGACGAGGCGCGGAGGCGGAACCCGGGGATCGGGAACACGCCGTTGCTGCCCGCGCCAAAGAACCCCACGAAGTGCATGCACCGAAGCTTGGTCGGCAAATGGTGGAGGAAGGCCGAGGCGCTCGCCGGACTGGAACCGAAGCTGGGGCGCGGCTGGCACTCGTTGCGGCGCAAGTTCGCTTCCGACCTAATGAACCAGCCTCTCAAGGTGCTCTGCGAACTGGGCGGCTGGAAGACGGCCCAGACGGTCCTACGTTGCTACCAGCAGGCCGACGAGGACCGGCTCAGGAAGGCCCTCGCAGAGCGCCGGAGCGTTCACGCCTGATGCACTTGGCGGGAACAGAATAGCGGGAATCCAGCCAACCAAACTCCTAACCTCAAAGCCCGCAACAGGATCCTAATCCGCTACCTCATGCCATTTTGGCAGACCATGGGAGCTAGCCAGCCCAGTCCCTTCCGGGAAACGGCGGGATGGGACCAGCACCGGGACACCGACATCAGGTTGGTTTTTGGCCAAGAGCGCGCCTGCTGGGCGGTAGCTCAGCTCCCCTCCCACAACTCCGTTCTGGGCTGGAATGCCTTCCACGCAAACCAGAAGGCGATGTAGGCGCCACCGACCGGCTCCAGACGCGTGCCTTCCATGGTGCCTTCAAAGGCCACCCCGTCCACGCTCCAGCTGGACCCGCTCTGGGCGTCGACGATGGTGCCGCCCGTCTCCTCGAAGGTGAGCGTCTGACCGTCGACCACCGGGTCGAGGGCGAACGCCGCCTCGCCGGCGCTGTCCCACACCACCAGGACGGGCCTTCCGCCCACCATGTCGTTCACCACGGTCACGGCCGACCCGTCCTCCCCGAGTTCGCCGAACGGGTACGCCTTGCCGCCGTCCGCATCGTCCAGAACCCCGAGCACGCGTTCCTTGGCCGGGCGCCGAGCGTCGTTGACGGGCTGGGGATAGAAGAGGGTGTTGTTGTCCAGGCTCTCGTAGTCGCCGTAGGGATAGCGGTCGTAGATCGTGCTCTGACCTCCATCCGGGCGCACCACCACCAGGCCGTCCTGATAGAGGCCGCGCCAGCGGTCCCAGCGGACCTCGGTGGAGGCGACCAGCGGAAGCGGCTGGCCCACCTTGTCGCCGCAGGCGGCTTCGAGCAGCATCTGGGGCCAGAGCGAGCCGTCCCCGTCGGTGCGGTCGTACATGATCAGGTTGTTCTGGAAGAGAAGCCCCGAAACGCCGAACTCGGCCCCGGCCACGTCGGTGCGGTCGAACACGATGCTCGACCCCGTGAGCGGACAATAGGTGACCGCGAGCCGGTGTGCGCCCAAGGTCAGGTTCACGATCTCGTGCCACCAGAGGATGCGATGGGGCACCGCGAACATCTGGCCGTCCAGCTCGAAGCTGATCACGCGGTCGCTTTCCCACAGGATAGCCGGTCTGCTGGTCGAAGATTCCGGCCATGGGAGGGTTGGTTAGGGCGGGGATGCCGTCTACGCCCACCCCGCCATCAAAGACCAGATCGGTGTTGATCGAGCAGTTGGGGCCGACGTCGACCGGCGCCGTGGGTTCCGGGCCCGTGGGGGCGTCGGAACAGGACAGCAGGAGGAGCGACACGCCCGCGGCCGCGAGCGATAGAAGCTTCGGGTGCATGGTTTGGTTCAGCCTTGCCGGCGAGGAAGGGGCTCGGGGCCGTGCCGGACCCCGAGATCATCGCTATCATAACCCGGCACTTCCGCCAAGGGGTCCACCGGCCGTTCGATCGTCCGCCAGCCACTCGATTACGGGACACGACCGCTTGCTCAACTACATCTGGGCGGCACTGCTGATTTCGGCCTTCGTCTTCGCGGGATACTCCGACATTCGCGACCTGAGCCGGGATACCTACCGCAACGGGCAGCCGCTTGCGGTCGAGTTGGAGTTGCCCGAGGGCGACACGGGAGAAAGCGCACGCACGCCGGTCCGGATTCGCATCGACCCCGCGGTCTACCAGAACTTCTACGGCACCGACGAACCTCCGGCGGCCAGCTACGACGGCGTACTGCTGCGCACCGAAGAGGGCACGGTACTGCGCTTCGACGCCGGTGCGGCGCTCCCCGAGCCGCTGGAGACGATTCGGGGCGTGTCGCGGTCGAACGACGACGAGCTTCAGGGGACGGCGGGTGAATTTGCGCCCCCCGCGCCCGGGCCAGGGGACGCCGCGCCAGGTCTCGTTCAGACGACGGTCCGCTTCGAGCCCGTGCGCTTCGTGAAGATGATGGCCATCGGCGGCGCGGCGCTGGATTTCGCCGAGACCGCCGCAGGCATCGCGATCGGGCTGATCGGGGTGCTGGCCCTCTTCCTGGGGGTCATGAAGATCGCCGAAGAGGCGGGCATCATCTACGCGATCGTGCGGGTCGTGCGCCCGGTGCTGCGGCCGCTCTTCCCCGAAGTGCCGGAGGACCACCCGGCCCTGGGCATGATCGCCCTGAACCTGACCGCCAACATCTTCGGGCTTGGGAACGCGGCGACGCCCTTCGGCATC